>NZ_JAUSVH010000001.1:2500-2217500 GCF_030814575.1 Mesorhizobium sp. YL-MeA3-2017
TGTTCGGAGCCTGGCCCTGGAAGGTCCATAACCTTCCGTAAGCGGTCGGGTGATGATGGGCATGGTTCGTCGCTTGGGACGCTCAATCCCAGGCAGATGATGGGTAAGCCTAACCGCGCCCCCGGATAGATCTCGAGAAGCTGGTCTTTTTGTGCCGATGGCATTGGGAAAAATCCCGATGAACATTGGCAATGAGAACGATCAAGTGTCTTAAGGGCAATTGGTGGATGCCTTGGCATGCACAGGCGATGAAGGACGTGATACGCTGCGATAAGCGTCGGGGAGGTGCGAATACCCTTTGATCCGACGATTTCCGAATGGGGAAACCCACCTAAGGTACTTGGAAAATCAGAGTAGCAGAGCGATCTGCTGCTGTGGTTTCCAAGTATCGATATTAGGTAACTTACCCTGAATACATAGGGGTAAAGTGGCGAACGCGGGGAACTGAAACATCTAAGTACCCGTAGGAAAGGACATCAACCGAGACTCCGCAAGTAGTGGCGAGCGAACGCGGACCAGGCCAGTGGCTTTTGTGAGATAAGTGGAACCTTCTGGAAAGTTGGGCCATAGTGGGTGATAGCCCCGTACACGTAATGCGAACAAAAGTCCTAGAGTAAGGCGGGACACGTGAAATCCTGTCTGAACATGGGGAGACCACTCTCCAAGCCTAAGTACTCGTGCATGACCGATAGCGAACTAGTACCGTGAGGGAAAGGTGAAAAGCACCCCGACAAGGGGAGTGAAAGAGTACCTGAAACCGATTGCCTACAAACAGTGGAAGCCCGCAAGGGTGACCACGTACCTTTTGTATAATGGGTCAGCGACTTAGTGTGACGAGCAAGCTTAAACCGGTAGGTGTAGGCGCAGCGAAAGCGAGTCTGAACAGGGCGTTCAGTTCGTCGCATTAGACCCGAAACCGAGTGATCTAGCCATGAGCAGGTTGAAGGTAAGGTAACACTTACTGGAGGACCGAACCCATAACTGTTGCAATAGTTCGGGATGACTTGTGGCTAGGGGTGAAAGGCCAATCAAACTCGGAAATAGCTGGTTCTCCGCGAAATCTATTTAGGTAGAGCGTCGACCGAATACCCTGGGGGGTAAAGCACTGCATGGGCTAGGGGTCCTCACCGGATTACCAAACCTAAGCAAACTCTGAATACCCAGGAGTACTAGTCGGCAGACACACGGCGGGTGCTAACGTCCGTCGTGAAAAGGGAAACAACCCTGACCTACAGCTAAGGTCCCCAAGTTATGGCTAAGTGGGAAAGGATGTGAGGATCCCAAAACAACCAGGATGTTGGCTTAGAAGCAGCCATCATTTAAAGAAAGCGTAACAGCTCACTGGTCTAAATAAGGGTCTTTGCGCCGAAAATGTAACGGGGCTAAAGCCATACACCGAAGCTTAGGGTTCGCAGCAATGCGAGCGGTAGCGGAGCGTTCTGTAAGCCAGTGAAGGGAGACCCGTGAGGGCTCCTGGAGGTATCAGAAGTGCGAATGCTGACATGAGTAACGTAAGGGGAGTGAGAGACTCCCCCGCCGAAAGACCAAGGGTTCCTGCTTAAAGTTAATCTGAGCAGGGTTAGCCGGCCCCTAAGACGAGGCGGAAACGCGTAGTCGATGGGAACCACGTTAATATTCGTGGGCCTGTGGGTAGTGACGGATTGCACAAGTTGTTCGACCTTATTGGATTGGTCGGGCAGCGGAGCGGTTCCAGGAAATAGCTCCCACTTATAGACCGTACCCGAAACCGACACTGGTGGTCAGGTAGAGTATACCAAGGCGCTTGAGAGAACTATGCTGAAGGAACTCGGCAAATTGCACGCGTAACTTCGGAAGAAGCGTGACCCTTTCCTGCGCAAGCAGGGTGAGGGTGGCACAGACCAGGGGGTAGCGACTGTTTATCAAAAACACAGGGCTCTGCGAAGCCGCAAGGCGACGTATAGGGTCTGACGCCTGCCCGGTGCTGGAAGGTTAAGAGGAGGGGTGCAAGCTCTGAATCGAAGCCCCAGTAAACGGCGGCCGTAACTATAACGGTCCTAAGGTAGCGAAATTCCTTGTCGGGTAAGTTCCGACCTGCACGAATGGCGTAACGACTTCCCCGCTGTCTCCAGCATAGACTCAGTGAAATTGAATTCCCCGTGAAGATGCGGGGTTCCTGCGGTTAGACGGAAAGACCCCGTGCACCTTTACTATAGCTTTACATTGGCATTCGTAGTGGCATGTGTAGGATAGGTGGTAGGCTTTGAAGCCAGGGCGCCAGCCTTGGTGGAGCCACCCTTGAAATACCACCCTTATTACTATGGATGTCTAACCGCGGCCCGTTATCCGGGTCCGGGACAATGTATGGTGGGTAGTTTGACTGGGGCGGTCGCCTCCTAAAGAGTAACGGAGGCGCGCGATGGTGGGCTCAGAACGGTCGGAAATCGTTCGCTGAGTGCAATGGCATAAGCCTGCCTGACTGCGAGACTGACAAGTCGAGCAGAGACGAAAGTCGGTCATAGTGATCCGGTGGTCCCGCGTGGAAGGGCCATCGCTCAACGGATAAAAGGTACGCCGGGGATAACAGGCTGATGACCCCCAAGAGTCCATATCGACGGGGTTGTTTGGCACCTCGATGTCGACTCATCGCATCCTGGGGCTGGAGCAGGTCCCAAGGGTATGGCTGTTCGCCATTTAAAGCGGTACGTGAGTTGGGTTCAGAACGTCGTGAGACAGTTCGGTCCCTATCTGCCGTGGGTGTAGGAATATTGAAAGGATCTGTCCCTAGTACGAGAGGACCGGGATGGACGGATCTCTGGTGGACCTGTTGTGGCGCCAGCCGCATAGCAGGGTAGCTATATCCGGACGGGATAACCGCTGAAGGCATCTAAGCGGGAAACCCACCTTGAAACGAGTATTCCCTGAGAACCGTGGAAGACGACCACGTTGATAGGCCGGGTGTGGAAGAGCGGCAACGCTTGAAGCTTACCGGTACTAATAGTTCGATCGGCTTGATCGTTCTCATTCCTAATGTTCATCAAACCAGCGCTCACGCATGAGCGGCCCTTACAGGGCCTATGCTCCGCGGGGGCGCCGGAAAACCGGCGACGCGCAGTCGCGCTTGCGGGCCTTGCCCGGAAGAAACTGCAGTCGCCAGGCACAAAACAGCTTCTCGAATAACGTGCGTTTTGCCGACCTGGTGGTTATGGCGGAGCGGCTGCACCCGATCCCATTCCGAACTCGGCCGTGAAACGCTCCAGCGCTGATGGTACTTCGTCTCAAGACGCGGGAGAGTAGGTCGCTGCCAGGTCTGCCAAACGCACGTTAAATCTTCTCCTTACGATACGGCCCGCCAACGGGATCACGGGCCGCGAAAGCGGCCCTTTCATTTGGCGGATCGGTGGATTTTATGTAGGCAAATGCTTACATAAACTCGGTTGACGCGGGATGGAGCAGCCCGGTAGCTCGTCAGGCTCATAACCTGAAGGTCGTAGGTTCAAATCCTACTCCCGCAACCAAATCTAAAACCCGGCGCAAGGCCGGGTTTTTTGCGTTTGGACAAGGGCGACACGGCTAACGGTCCCATAGGGGCAGCGGCAACGACTGCATCCCGACACCACCCACGCTTAGCCCAGGATCATATCCGCCGCGCGCTGGCCGATCATCATCGTCGGCGCGTTGGTGTTGCCGCTGATCAATCGCGGCATGACGGAGGCGTCGGCGACACGAAGCCCTTCCATGCCGCGTACTTTCAAGGTGCGGGGATCGACGACAGCCATGGCGTCGTTGCCCATCTTGCAGGTGCCGACCGGATGGTAGACGGTCAGCGCCTCGGCGCGCAGATAGGCGAGGATCTCGTCGTCGGAGCGGACGTCCTTGCCGGGCAGTATCTCGGCACCGCGCAGCGGATCGAACACCGACGAGGCGAAGATGCTGCGGGCGATCTTGATGCCTTCGACCAGAACCCGTGCATCCTGCTCGTCGGAGAAGAAGCGGTGGTCGATGTGGATGGCTCGGCGTGAGCCGTCCCGTGAAAGCGTGATTTCGCCGACGCTTTTCGGCCTGAGCACGCAGGTGTGGATCGCATAGCCATGGCCATATTCGACCAGCCTGCCGCGATGGCTGCGGTAGCCGGGCACGAAGTGGAACTGGATGTCCGGTTCTTCGCCGGCATATCTGGTGCGCGCAAAGCCGCCGGCTTCGACATAGTTGGTGGTGAGCATTCCCTTGCGGCGCGCGAGGTACCGGTAGGGCGCGGCAAGGATTCGGGGCAGGTTGGCCAGGGAAAGACCCAGGCCGCGCGTGCTCGACGAGCGTACGGTGATCATGCCGTCGACATGATCCTGCAGGTTCTTGCCGATACCGGGCAGATCGTGAGCCGGCGCAATACCAGCGCGCGACAACTCTTCGGCGGGGCCTATTCCGGATTCGAGCAGGATCTGGGGTGAGTTGATGGCACCCGCCGAAAGCACCACTTCGCGGGCCGACAGTGTCGTCTCCACGCCTTCGCGCAGGACGCGGACACCGGTCGCGCGCTTGTCCGCGACGACGATGCTCTTGACCTGGCACTCGCTCAATATGGTCAAGTTCGGGCGGTTTATGACCGGGCGCACGAAGGCGGTGAACGCGCTGAAACGCTGTCCACGGTCCTGCGTCACGTTGTAGACGCCGAGCCCAAACTGGCTCTCGCCGTTGAAATCGCTGTTTTCCGGAAGGTTCGCAGCGCGACCGGCCGCCACGAACATGCGCGATAATTCGTTGGGATCGCGGGGATTGTCGACCAAAAGGTCCCCGTCGCTTCCGTGGTAGTGGCTGTCCTGGCCGATCAGGTTGCGCTCCAGCCGCTTGAAGACCGGCAGCACGTCATCATAGGACCAGCCGTTACAGCCGAGGCGCGCCCATTCGTCATAATCGGCGGCGGAGCCGCGGATGTAGACCATCGAGTTGATCGAGGTCGAGCCGCCGAGCGCCTTGCCGCGATTGACCGGAATGCGGCGGCCGTTCAGCTGCGGCTGCGGCACGCCGACATAACAATAATCGTAGTTCGGATTGCCGTAGAGCGAGAGGATGCCCGCCGGCACTTTGACGCGCAGGCTCTGGTCGCTGCCGCCGGCTTCGATCAGGCAGACCCTGGTTGCCGGATCGGCGCTGAGGCGGTTCGCCAAGACGCAGCCGGCGGAGCCGGAGCCAACGACGATGTAGTCAAATGGTTCATTCATGGCTTTTGTCGAGCGAGCAGGGGGACGACCCGCCCATGGAATGGGCGGGTATGAAATGCCAAGTGAATCAAGGCGATCGACGGTCTATTGAAGGAGCTGGGTCCAGACCTTGGTCACCAGTTCCTGCGCGGCCGGCGAACAGGCCTGGCCCATCTTGACCGGCGCGGACGGGAACAGTTCGGGCGCGTTCTGCTTGTTATAGAGCGCCTTCGCTTCATCCACCTTCACCGGCGACGAATGGCCGTAGTAGTTGTACTGGCCGGTCGCGTTGTCGAGTTCCGTCATGAAGTTGATGAATTTCTTGGCGTTTTCGATGTTGGTCGCGCCCTTCGGCACGACGTAGGAATCGAGCCAGCCGACCAGACCTTCCTTAGGCATCGCATATTCGACATTGGCCTTGTCGTTGCGGCGCAGCCGCATGGTGTTGCCGTCCCACCAGAAGTGCATGGCCACTTCACCACCGCCGATGCGGTTTTCGATGTTGTCGCTCGAATAGGCAGCCACGAACGGTTTTTGTGCCTTCAACAGGTCGAGAACGCGCTTCATCTCCTGCGGGTCTTCGCTGCAATATTTGATGCCGAGATAGTTCTGCGCGGCGGGGATGACTTCGTCGGGCTGGGCGAGGCTGGCGATCTTGCCCTTCAAATCCTCGGACGGCTCGAAGTAGATTTTCCAGCTGTCGACCGGGCCCTTGTAGAGGTTGCGGTTGACGGTGAAACCGGCATTGCCATAGGCCAGCGGCACGGAATAGTTGCCGGTCGGGTCCCACCATTGCTTCTGCCATTGTGTCGAGATCTGCTGGAAGGCGGGCATCGAACTGGCGCCGATATCCTCGAGCAGGCCGCTGTCGATCATGATCTTCACGAAATGCTGGGACGGCGTGACGATGTCGTATCCCGACGAGCCGGCCTGCAGCTTGGTCAAGAGATCTTCGTTCGAGGAGAAGGCGTCGACGGTGACCTTGATCCCCGTCTCCTTTTCGAACTTCGCGACCATGTCGGGCGCGATGGAATCGGCCCAGGCATAGATCGAAAGCGTGCCTTCGGCCCACGCGGAGGCCGTCGCCAAAAGGCTGATGGCGCTGGCGGCGGCAAGCGTTGAGATGCGGATGCGGATAGGCATGGAGTTCCCCTTATCTTTATGGTTCGGGGAACGATAACAAACGGGCGACGGCGATAAATTTCATTTGCCCGACGTGCTGCTTAGGAAAAAGCTCGCTCTGTCTATTGGCGGCGTTGCAGCAGGAAAGCGACTGTGGCCAGCGCGACCGAAACGATCATGATCAGCGTCGAGATGGCGTTGAGCTGTGGCGAGACGCCCTGCTTGATCAGCGAGAAGATATAGACCGGCAAGGTGGTGGCGCCGCCGGAATTCAGAAGATTACTGGTGATGAAATCGTCCATCGAAATGACGAAGGCGAGCATGGCGCCGGCGAACACGCCGGGCAGGATCAGCGGCAACGTCACCCGGCGAAAAGCAACCCAGCCCGACGCGTAGAGGTCGCGCGCGGCTTCCTCCAGATCGGCATCCATGCCTTGCAATCTCGCCCTTATCGGCAGGAATGCGAAGGGGATGCAGAAGGTGGTGTGCGCGATGGTGAGCTTCAGCAGACCGTTGGTCAGGCCCAGTTCGGAAAACAGGATGAGCACGGCCACGGCAACGACGATCTCGGGTAGCAGCAGCGGCAGATTGACGATCGTTTCGGAGACGCGCCGGAAGCGCACATTCCTGCCGCGCACCAGCACCAGCGCCGCCATCAGCGCGACGATGGTGGACAGAACCGTGGCGATGCTGGCGACGAAAAGCGACGTCTTGACCGCGCCGACAAGTGCGGCGTTCGACAGGGCCGTTGTGTACCAGTGCAGCGAGAAGCCGCCCCAATTGGCCACGATGCGGTTGGCGTTGAACGAATAGAAGATCACCACCGCGATCGGCAGATAGAGGTAGACAAAGAAGATGATGCTGAACAGGCCGAAGCCCGGATAGCGCCGCACATTGCCGGTCATGCGTTGCTCTCCCGGCTTTCCTTGCGGGTAGCCTGAAGGCCGCGCCAGAGCAGGAAGATCATCACCGCGCACATCAGCACGATGGAGATGGCGGCGCCCAGCGGCCAGTTGCGGGCAGCACCGAACTGCAGCTGGATGAGATTGCCCATCATCATCGTCTTGCCACCGCCCAGCAGCGTCGGTTCCAGCACCGCGCCCAGGCAAGGCACGAAGACGAGGATCGCGCCGGCGATCATTCCAGGGGCACACAGCGGCAGGATCACGCGGCGCAATGTGGTGAAGCGGCTGCCATAGAGGTCGTGCGAAGCCTCCACCAGCGCCGGGTCGAGCTTTTCGATCGAGGCGAAGACCGGCAGGATCATCAGGGGAATGTAGCTGTAGACGAGCCCGATGAGCATCGCCGTGTCGGTGAAGAGCAGGCTGCCCATATTGTCGACCAGCCCAAGCGCTCGCAGCGCCTTGGCGATCACCCCGTCATTGCCGAGGATGATGATCCAGGAATAGACGCGCACGATCATCGAGACCCAGAACGGCAGCGTCACCAGATAGATCAGCATCATCTTGGCCGACGCCTTCTGCAGCGAAATGAAGTAGGCGACCGGAAAGCTGAGAAGCAGGCAGATGATTGTCGTCGCCGCGGCCAGGATCATCGTGCGAGCAACGACGATCAGATATTGCGGATTGAACTCCAGCTCGCCCGACCAGCCCTCGTTGAACAGGATCTGCTTGTAGGGCGCCGTGGTGAACACATAGTCGAAGCCGCCATAGGGGCCGCGGGTCGAGAACGAGACCAGGATGATGATGCCCACCGGCACGATCAGCGTCAGAAGCATGATGAGTTGTGCCGGCAAAAGGCCGAGCACGTTCCAGCCGGGTGTTTTCAGGCGCCCGATCATGCGCCCAGGATCCGCGCCGATTCCGCCGCGAAGCTGAGCTTTACCGACTGGCCGACTTCGAGCGTGCGGTCGCGGCTCTGGCTGTTGCGTTTGGAAACGCGCAGCAAGGTGCCGTTCGCGTCCACCACATAGTGTGTGTAGCCGCCGAGATAGTTGGCGCCGACAATGGTGCCCTCGGCCGCGATATGGCCATCCTGCGAGGGCAGGCTGATCTTTTCGGGGCGGATGGACATCACGGCCTTGCCGCCGGCCACGGCCTGCTTGTGCGGAGCACTCAGCGTCACGCCGAGCGGGATCGACACCGTGGCGCTGTCGCCATCGAGCGCGATGACGTCGGCCTCGAGGAAATTGGTCTCGCCGATGAAATCGGCGACGAAGCGGTTCGATGGTTCCTCGTAGATGTCGGCCGGCGTTCCCAATTGCTGGATTTCGCCATCGCCCAGCACGCAGATGCGGTCCGACATGTCGAGCGCCTCTTCCTGGTCGTGGGTGACGAACACGAAGGTGATGCCGGTCTGGCGCTGCAGTGTGCGCAGTTCATCGCGCATGGCCTGCCGGAGCTTGAGGTCGAGCGCCGAAAGCGGCTCATCGAGCAGCAGCACTTCCGGCTCGGGGGCCAGCGCCCGGGCAAGCGCGATGCGCTGGCGTTGACCGCCCGACAATTGCTGTGGCTTGCGGGCCGCGAATTTTTCCATGTGCACGAGGCGCAACATGTCGGCCACGCGCGCCGAGCGGCGATCCCTGGACCAGCCGAGGTTTTCCAGTCCGAAGGCGATGTTCTGCTCCAGCGTCATATGCGGAAACAGCGCATAGGACTGGAACACGGTGTTTACCCGGCGCTTGTGCGGGGGCAGGGCCTGGATGTTGGCGCCACGTAGCGATATCTCGCCGGTCGAAGGCTGTTCGAAGCCGGCGATCATCCGCAACAGCGTGGTCTTGCCGCAGCCAGACGGGCCAAGCAGCGTGAAGAACTCGTTTTCGTAGATGTCGAAGGTTACCGGCTTCAGCGCCTGGAAGTTGCCAAAGGCCTTGGAGACACCTTTGATCTCCACCGCCTTCTTGTGCTGCGGCGAGCGGCTCATATCCATGTAATCGATCTCGATGGGAAGGGCATGGCAAGCCGCCACGTGAATGGGCCGCCGGCATTGCGCGCGATGGCGCAATGCCGGCAGGTCGTCACATCTTGACCCACTTGCCGCTGTGCACGATGAACCGGTCGATCTCGACCGGCATCTGGGTCTGGCCTTCCTTGTCGAAGGACACGGTACCCAAAATGCCATCGTGCTTGATCGCGCGGACGGTCTCGCTCAGCGCCTGCTTGTCCTCGATACCCTTTTCCTTGATGGTTTCGAGCAGGATCTGCGTGGCTTCGTAGGCATATTTGGCGTAGGAGCCGGCCGGATCAGGATAACCCTTGGCTTCGTACGCCTTGTAGAAGGCCTCCAGCTTCGGGTTGGTCTGCACGGCGGGCGTGCCGACGATGGTGCCTTCGGCGGCCGGGCCGGCGATCTCGATGAACTTCGGATCGTAGATGCCGGAAATGCCGTACATCGGCAGCGAACCAAGTCCGAGATCGGCCATCTGGCTGCGCACGAGGGCAGCCTCGGTGACCACGCCGCCGAAATAGATCGCGTCCGGGCTGGCTGCCTTGGCCGTTGTCAGCATGGCACGGAAGTCGGTCGTTCCGACCGCGGCCGCATCTGAGAAGACGACCTCGCCGCCCGCCGCCTTGAAGAAGTCGCCGAACCATTTGGTGTTGGCCGCGCCATAATCGGTGGTGTCGGAGATGATGGCGATCTTCTTGACCTTGCCTTCCTTGGCGATTGCCTCGGCAAGCGGCTTGTTCTCATTGACCAGCGTAGGCGTCACGCGGGTGACGTTGGGAAGGTTCTGCTCGGTGATCTTCGGGCTGACCGCACCCCAGACGACGAACGGCATTTGCGCGCGATTGAAGACCGGGATGGTGGCGAGCGCGACGGAGCTGTTCCAATGGCCCGTCGCCGCGACGACGGCGGGGTCGTTGATCAGCTTCTGGGCCGCCGAAACGCCGACTGCGGGGTCCGACGCGTCATCCAGGACAACGCCTTCGACCTGATGCGGATAGCCGCTGGCATTGGCCTCGTCGATGGCGAGAAGGAAGCCGTTGCGGGCACCAAGGCCCTGCTGGGCGTTGCCGCCGGACAGCGGTCCGATGAAACCGAGCTTGATCTGGTCGGCGCTGGCCTCGGCCATCCCTAAGGAGAGCGCGAACACGGATCCGGCCAGCAGTGAAGATATGCGCGCAAGCGCGCGGCGTCTGTTCAGCATGGTTCCACCTCTTTTTTTGTTTTCTTCCGCGAAGGTCGCGTTCCGGCCGATCGGGAGACCGCCATCTAGCGCAACTATATTTCGCCGCTACCGCCTCGCGAAATTCGGAAATTGCTATCTGCTACATCGGAGATTCATTATGTGCTCATAGGGGCGGCGCTGGTAATCGTCCGGGCTCCAAGGGAGAGAGACGGGCGGCATGGCAGAGCTATTTGTCCAGCAAGCGGTGAACTGGATTACCCTCGGGTGCATCTATGCTTTGCTGGCCATCGGCTTCAGCCTGATCTTCGGCGTTCTCAACGTCATCCACTTCTCGCATGGCGATGTGGCGATGACGTCACCCTTCATCGCGCTGGCAATCGCCCAGGCACTGGCAATCGCCGTCGGGGTTGCGAGCCCCGCCTGGCTGATCGTTGCCGCATGCGCTGCCGTGTTTGTCGTCGGCCTCATCGGCGTGACCCTGGACAAGGTGGTGATCCGGCGCTTCCGGGACGCGCCGCCGATGATGGCGCTGGTGGCGACGGTCGCATTGGGCATCGTCATCCGCGAACTGATCCGCCATCTCTACCCGCAAGGCTCCAACCCGCACGCCTTTCCGCGGCTCGCCTCGGGCGTCGCCTTCGAAGTGGCGGGCGTGCAGGTCGGCTGGTTTTCCCTGCTGGTGGTGACGCTGACATTCGTGCTTGTCGCCCTGCTTTTCGCCTTCCTGCGCCTGACGCCTCTCGGTCTGCGCATCCGCGCGGCCTCCGAGGACCGTGTCGTGGCGCGCATGATGGGTATCCGCGACACGCGTGTCTTCCGCGCTACCTTCTTCGTCGCCTCGGCCATCGGCGCTATCGCCGGCCTGCTGTTTGCGAGCTATGCCGGGGTGACGCGGTTCGATTTCGGCGTCATGGCCGGCCTGCTCGGCTTCTCCGCGGCGGTCATTGGCGGGCTGGGCTCGATGCCCGGCGCCATCCTCGGCGGCCTGATCATCGCCGGCATAGAGGTGCTCGCCCAGACATTCGTGCCGGACGGTGCCTCATACCGGCTGGTTTTCGTTTTCCTGCTGGTTATCGGGGTGCTGCTCTTTCGCCCTGAAGGACTGCTCGGTCGCGCCGTCATGGTGAAGGTGTAACATGAGCGCAGGTTCTTCATCGCCGACAATTGGCCAGGGCAAGGCGGCGACAATTGCCGTCGCGGCACAGCTTTGCGGTGCCGGATTCCTCTATTTGATCCTCAAGGCGGAAGGCGGTTGGCAGGTCATCGGCCTGTTGGCCCTGCTGGCTGCGGGCTTCTATCTCCTGGAAAAGAGGCCGCAGATCGCCGACCTGGTGACGGCGAGTTTTTCCCAGGCTCCCGTGGTGGCGGTCGGGACGGCGGCGGTGGTCGTGCTGTTGTTTCCGTTCGTGGTCGGCTCGAACACCTATGTCCTGCATCTGCTCATCGTCGCCCAGCTCTACGCGGTGCTGGCGCTGGCGCTGAATTTCCAGCTCGGCAGCGCCAACATTCCCAATTTCGCGACCGGCGCCTCCTATGGCATCGGCGCTTATGTGTCGGCGCTTTTGGCCATCAATTTCGGCATGAGCTTCTGGCTGACCCTGCCTGTCGCCGCCGTGGCCGCGACGCTGTTCGGCTTCCTCATCGGCATCCCGTCGATGCGCACCCGCGACACCTATCTGGCGCTGGTCACCATTGCCTTCGGGGTGGTGGTGCAGCAGCTTTTGAACAATCTCAGCTGGACAGGCGGCCCCAACGGGCTGGTCGGTATTCCCGCGCCCTCGCTGTTTGGCCATTCTTTTGCCGATCCGCTGGTCGTGTTCGGCTGGAAACTGCCGAGCCAAGCCAATTTCTACTACCTCTCGGCCGCTTTGGTGGTGGTGGCGATCGTCACTGCCCGCCGCCTGCATTCCTCGCGCATCGGGCTGGCCTGGAACGCGCTGCGCGCCGACGAGATCGCGGCACGTGCGCAAGGCATCAATGTCGCCTGGTTCAAGGTGCTGGCCTTCGCGGTGGATGCTTTCCTCGCCGCCTTCGCCGGCACCATCTACGCTTTCTATGTTTCCTACATCTCGCCCGACAATTTCACTTTCCTGGTTTCCGTCACTATCATGACGATGGTGATCGTCGGCGGCATGGACAACATCTTCGGCGTTATCGTCGGCGCCTTCCTGCTGACCATTCTGCCCGAGAAGCTGCGCGCCTTTTCCGACTACCGGCTGCTGTTTTTCGGCATCGTTATCATCGGCTTCCTGATGATCCGTCCGCAGGGCCTGTTTCCGCAGCGCATGCGCAGCTACGGAGAAAGCAAGTGAACGCTCTCCTCGAGGTCGAGAACGCGACGATGCGCTTTGGCGGCCTCGTCGCGCTGAACGACATCAGCTTCTCGGTCGGCCGCGGCGAGGTGCTGGCCGTCATCGGACCCAACGGGGCCGGCAAGTCGACGCTGTTCAATGTCGTCACCGGTGTCTACCGACCGACGTCCGGTCGCGTGCGCTTCGACGGTTCCGACATCACCGGTCACCCGGCGCATGACGTGGTTGCGCGTGGCGTCGGCCGCACCTTCCAAACCTCGCGCCTGTTTTCCGACCTCAGCGTGCTGGACAACGTCATCATCGGCATGCACACGCGCACCGGGACCGGCGTGCTGGGCGCGCTGTTTCTTCCCGGCGCATCGCGGCGTGAAATGGCTGCCTGCGTGGAAAAAGCCGAGGCGCTGCTCAAGGCCGGGTCGGGCGATCTGTTCGAACAGCGCTACAGGCTGGCCGGGACACTGGCGCAGGCCGACCGGCGCCGGCTGGAAATTGCCCGTGCATTGGCCTCCGAGCCGAAGCTGTTGTTGCTCGACGAACCTTCCGTCGGCATGGACGAGATCGAGACCGATGCATTGATCGCCGATATCGCGCGCCTGAAGCGCGAACGAGCGGATCTTTCCGTGATCCTGATCGAGCACGACATGCGCGTGGTCGAGGCCTTCCCGCACCAAGTCATCTGCATCGACTATGGCAGCAAGATCGCCGAGGGCGATTTCGCGGCCGTGAAGGCCGATCCGCGCGTGCAGGAAGCCTATCTCGGAAAGGCGGCCGTCCATGCTTGAGTTGAAGGATGTCGACACGGCCTATGGTCCGGTGCCGATGCTGCGCGCTGTGACGATGAGCGTGCAGCCCGGCGAGCTCGTCTGCCTGCTCGGGCCCAACGGCGCCGGCAAGACCACGACCTTCATGACGGTTTGCGGCGTCGTGCGGGCGCAACGCGGCAGGGTCGAGGTGATGGGCCGCGACCTGGCCTCGCTCGGCACCGAGAATCTGGCGGCGCTCGGTGTCGGGCTAGTGCCTGAGGGGCGGCGGCTGTTCCCCAGTCTCACCGTGCAGGAGAATTTGCGGCTCGGTTATGATGCCGTTTCCGGCCGGGGACCGGATTTCGAGCCGCAACTGGACAAGATGTGTCACTTGTTCCCGCGCATTCGCGAGCGATTGCGTCAGGTGGCGGGAACGTTGTCGGGTGGCGAACAAGCCATGGTGGCGCTGGCGCGCGCGCTGATCGGCGAACCTAGGCTGGTCATCATGGACGAGCCGTCGCTTGGCCTGTCGCCCAAGCTGATCGACGAATATTTCGAGATCACCAAAGAAGTGCATCGGCGCGGCACGACGATCCTGTTGATCGAACAGAATGCCGAGATGGGTCTTGGGATCGCCGACCGCGGTTATGTGCTGGTCAAGGGCCGCGTCGCGCAGGAGGGACCGGCTCGCGAGCTGTTGTCGTCGAAGGCAGCCAGGAGCCTCTATCTCTGACTGTCCGGGGCGACGGACCGCAGCCTCCCGGTATTTAGGGACAAGCTAACCAGTGCCACGTGAAATCGTAATTTTCGCGACCCGACCCCTCCAGTAAACCAGCCGTGAGACCTCCGCTGCAACCGCAGAAACTTCCGGAGGCCAGAAAAGGGCGCAGAAATGTCGGTCGAAACAGTAGACACGCTTGTGGTTGGCGCGGGCCAGGCCGGGGTGGCCATGAGCGAGCATCTGAGCAAATGCGGCGTGCCTCATCTCGTTCTCGAACGGCATCGCATTGCCGAACGCTGGCGCTCCGAGAGATGGGATTCACTCGTTGCCAACGGTCCGGCCTGGCACGATCGTTTTCCCGGCATGGAGTTTGAGGAGACTGGCCCCGACGGTTTTCCTTCCAAGGAAACGGTTGCGGACTATTTCGTCGCCTACGCGAAAATGATCGGTGCGCCGATCCGCTGCGGCGTTGAGGTGAAGCAAGTGCAGCGGCTTGCGGGCCGCCCCGGCTTCCGGGTCGAAACGTCGGACGGCGTGATCGAGGCCAACAGCGTCGTTGCCGCCACCGGCGCTTTCCAGAACCCGATTGTCCCGAATATCGTCCCCGACAGCGCGGGTATCGTCCAGATCCACTCCAACACCTACCATAACCCTCAGCAATTGCCCGAGGGTGCGGTGCTGGTGATCGGTGCCGGATCGTCGGGGGTGCAGATCGCCGATGAACTCGTTCGCACGGGAAAGCGCGTCTATCTCGCGGTTGGACCGCACGACCGTCCGTTCCGCAGCTATCGCGGCCGCGATTTCTGCTGGTGGCTGGGGGTGCTGAACAAGTGGGACGCCGAAACGCCGGGCCCGGGCACCGAACACGTCACGATCGCCGTCAGCGGCGCCCGCGGCGGCGAGACGATCGATTTCCGGCGTCTTGCGGCGCGTGGGATGACGCTTGTCGGCCGCGCCGAGAGTTTTCGGGACGGAGTGATGCGTTTCGCGCCTGACCTGAACCAGAACGTTGCGCGCGGCGATGCCAACCATCTATCGCTGATGGACGAGGCCGACGCCTATGTCCTGGCCAACGGTCTCGACCTACCGGAAGAACCCGAAGCGCGCCGGCTCGATCCCGATCCGGAGTGCATGACCAATCCCATTCTGGAACTCGATCTGGCGAAGGCCGGTATCACCTCGATCATCTGGGCCACCGGCTATTCCGTCGACTACAGCTGGATGAAGGTCGATGCCTTCGACGAGAAGGGCCGACCGAAACACCAGCGCGGCGTGTCGAGCGTGCCCGGCATCTATTTCCTCGGTCTGCCCTGGCAGTCGCGCCGGGGCTCCTCCTTCATCTGGGGTGTCTGGCACGATGCAAAACATCTGGCAGACCGCATTTCCACGCAGCGCAAATATCTGGCCTACCACGCCGCCGCTATAAAGCAGACCGAAGACGCGTAGCCGACGGCGGTTGCGCTGCCCGCCGCCCTGACTTTCGCTGATTAGGCCCGGCCTTATCAGCGATGAGAAAGACTGTTCTTTCGGCGCTCATTCCGCCCGACGAATATCCGCACAGCAGATGCGGGCATGGGTCGAACGTCGCTCGACGAGGGACCGCTGGCCCGTTCCGATGGAGACCACGATGGCGCATACCCGCATTCGCAAGTTCAACACCAAGGATACCTATCCCGAGCAGAAGCTCGACAACGATCTCTGCCAGGCGGTGATCGCGCGCGGCACCACGGTCTTCCTGCGTGGCCAGTGCCCGCAGGATCTCGATACCGCCAAGAACATCGGCAGCCACGATCCGGTCGAGCAGACCCACAAGGTCATGCAGAACATCAAGCAGCTCATCGAGGAGTGCGGCGGCAAGATGGAGCATCTGGTGAAGGTGGTGGTCTACATCACCGACGTTCGCCATCGCGAGGCGGTCTACCGGACCATGGGCGAATACATCAAGGGCGTGCATCCGGTATCGACCGGGCTGGTGGTGTCGGCGCTCGCCCGGCCCGACTGGCTGGTCGAGATCGACGGCACAGCCGTTATCCCGGACTGAGGGCGCGGCATGACCTTCTCGATCGTTGCGCGCTGCAGCCGCACCGGCATGTTCGGTGTGGCGGTGTCCTCGTCATCGCCGGCTGTGGCCGCGCGCTGTGCCTATGCGCAGGCCAATGTGGGGGCGGTCGCCAGCCAGAACGTCACCGACCCGACGCTGGGCACCCGCGCGCTCGACCTGATGGCGCGCGGTGCATCCGCCACTGAGGCGGTGTCCATTCTGAAGCGCACCGGCGCGTATATGGAATTTCGGCAGCTGCTGGCCGTCGACGGCGCCGGCATCAGCGCGATCCATTCCGGCCCAAAGGCGCTTGGCATCTGGGCCGAGGCGCGGGCTGAGAACGTCGCCTGCGGCGGCAATCTGCTCGCCAATTCAGGCGTGCCGCAGGCGATGGTCGACGCGTTCCTCGCCTCGGAAGGTCATCTCGGCGACCGCATCATCGCGACGATGCGGGCAGCCCTGAAAGCCGGCGGCGAGGCTGGACCGGTCCGTTCGGCCGGCATGAAGCTGGTGCGCGAAGTGGCCTGGCCGGTGGCGGATTTGCGCTGCGACTGGACGGAAGACTGTCCGATCGAGGAGCTGGGAAAGCTCTGGGACATCTACAAGCCCCAGCTCGACGCCTATGTGACCCGCGCCATCAATCCCTCCGATGCGCCGAGCTACGGCGTGCCCGGCGACGAATAGTCCGGACGGACAACCCTAAGCAAAGTGTGAAGCAGGAGCCCGCATGAGCGAACTCAGCCACAAGGACTGGATCGGCAAGGCGGCAACGATCCGCTTCCGTGACAAGGCCTTCATCGACGGCAAGTTCGTCGCCGCGCGTTCCGGCCGCACCTTCGCGAGCATCAACCCGGCAACCGGCGAGACGCTGGCCGAAGTCGCCTCCTGCGGCGAGGAAGACATCGACCTCGCCGTTGCCTCGGCACGTCGCGCCTTCGCTTCCGGCGCCTGGTCGCGGGCGACGCCCGGTCATCGCAAGGACGTGCTTCTGCGCCTGGCACAGTTGTTGCGCGAGAACCTGCACGAACTGGCGCTGCTGGAATCGCTCGACATGGGCAAGCTGGTCACTGACGCGGCCACCGTCGACGTGCCGGGCTCGGCTGGCATCTTCCAGTGGTATGCCGAGGCGATCGACAAGATCTATGACGAGATCGCACCGAGCGGTGCGGGCGATCTGGTGTTGGTGCGGCGCGAGCCGCTTGGCGTGGTCGGCGCGGTGGTGCCGTGGAATTTCCCGCTCGACATGGCGACCTGGAAATGCGCGCCGGCACTGGCAGCCGGCAATTCGGTCGTACTGAAGCCCGCCGAACAGTCGCCTTTCTCGGCACTGCGGCTGGCGGAGCTCGCCATGGAGGCCGGCTTGCCGGCCGGCGTGCTCAACGTCGTTCCTGGCCTCGGCGAGACCGCCGGGCAGGCGCTCGGCCGCCACATGGACGTCGATTGCCTCGCCTTCACCGGTTCCACCGCTGTCGGCAAGATGTTCCTGCAGTATTCCGGCCAGTCCAACATGAAGCAGGTGTGGCTGGAAACCGGCGGCAAGAGCCCGAACCTGGTGTTCGCCGATTGCGGCAATCTCGATGCGGCGGCCGACATGGCTGCCTTCGGCATCTTCTTCAACCAGGGCGAGGTCTGCTCGGCCAATTCGCGCTTGCTGGTCCAGCGCAGCGTCAAGGATCAGATGGTGGAGAAGCTTGTCGCGCGAGCCGCCGCGACGCAGCCGGGCGATCCGCTCGACCCGGCCTCGAAGATGGGCGCGATGGTCGATGCCCGTCACACCGCCAACGTCATGCGGTTTGTCGAGACCGGCAAGAAGACCGCGCGGCTTGTCGCCGGCGGCGAGCAGGTCACCGTCAATGGCCGCGGCAGCTTCGTGCAGCCCACCATCTTCGACAATGTCTCGCCGAACGACAGCATAGCCCGTGACGAGATTTTTGGACCGGTGCTGTCGGTCATCGCTTTCGACGACGAAGACGAGGCCGTCCGTATCGCCAATGACAGCGTCTATGGCCTGGCCGCCTCGCTGTGGACGGACAGTCTTTCGCGCGCGCACCGCATCGCCGGGCGCCTGCATGCCGGCACCGTTTCGGTCAACACCGTCGACGCGCTGAGCCCGATGACGCCCTTCGGCGGCTTCAAACAGTCCGGCTTCGGCCGCGACCTGTCGTTGCATGCTCTGGACAAATACACCGCGCTCAAGACCACGTGGATCAAATATTGAGGAACACCAACGCCTTGATCCGCGCGCCGAAACTGGCAACATAACCAGCCATGCCACTTCGCTTTACCCTCAGACAGCTGGAATATTTCGTTGCCGTCGGCGAAGCGGGATCGATCGCCAAGGCTGCCGAGCAGGTGAATGTCTCGCCGCCGTCCATTTCGGCTTCCATCGCTCAGCTCGAGACGGAGTTCGGCGTCCAGCTTTTCGTGCGCAAGCATTCGCACGGCCTGTCGCTGACGGCCGGCGGTCGCGTGTTCCTGAAAGAGGCGGCGCGGCTGCTTGCTGACGCGGATGCCTTGCACGACGTCGCCGGCGATATCGCCGAAAAGGTGAGGGGTCCGCTGGCGATCGGCTGCCTGCTGACCTTTGCCCAGATCATCTTCCCGACGCTGCGCCGCCGGTTCGAGGACAGCTATCCCGATGTCCGCGTCCGCCAGTTCGAGCGCAACCAGGGCCAGTTGCTGGAATTGCTGCAGCGTGGCGACATCGATGTGGCGCTGACCTACGATCTCGACCTTTCACAGGACATGGCCTTCGAGCCGCTGATGCAACTGCCGGCCTATGTGATGTTGCCGGCGGGACATGCGTTGGCCACCAGAACCTCGATAGCGCCGGAAGAACTGGTCGATCAGCCGATGGTTCTGCTCGATCTGCCGTTCAGCCGCGAATACTTCCTGTCCGCCTTCCAGCAGAAAGGGCTTCGACCCTATATCGCCGAGCGCACCGGCGACATCGCGGTGATGCGTTCGATGGTGGCCAATGGTTTTGGCTATGGCATTGCCAATATGCGACCGCTCAACACGCTTTCGCCCGACGGCAAGCCGCTGGTGTTCGTGCCCCTGGCTGGAGACCTGCGCCCGCTCACCATGGGCATAGCCATGCCCAATGCGGAGCACCGCACACAAACGGTGCAGGCTTTTATCCAGCATTGCCGCCGCTTCGTGGTCGAGCAGGGCGTGTTCGGCACCGAGCGTGTCGTCGGGTAGATCGGCTATCGAGTTACTGGCGACGCCTCGTCGGCGAGCCGCTCCAGCAATTTTTCCAACATCTCGTCGCAACGGCGCATCTGTTCGACCGTGACGAATTCGTCGGGCTTGTGGCCCTGCGCCATCGAGCCCGGTCCGCACACCACCGTCGGCGTGCCGACATCGCGGCTGAACAGGCCGCCTTCGGTGCCGAATGCCACCTTGATCGTGCCATTGGCGCCGGTCAGCGATTTCACGAAAGCCACCGCTTGCGAATTCACCGGCGTGTCGAGGCCGGGATAAGTGTTGGTGATTTCGATATCGATGGCGGCTTCAGGTGCAATTTCTGCGGCGGTGGAAACGATGCGTGCGGCCTCGCCGCGCAGGCGTTCCAGTATGGTGTCGGGATCGTCTGCCGCAATGTTGCGGATCTCGAAATCGACCTGGCAAAGGTTCGGCACGATGTTCAGGGCCACCCCGCCATTGATCCTGCCGGCGTGGATGGTGGTGTAGGGAATGTCGTAGTCGCCATCGCGCGCACCGTCGCGGGCCAGCCGCTCCTGTTCGCTGCGCAGCACATTGACGAAATCGCAGGCGAGGTGGATGGCGTTGAGCGCGAGCGGCGCGAGTGCGGAATGGCCTTCGCGGCCCTTGCAGATGGCGCGCGCGGCGACCTTGCCCTTATGGCCGGTGGCGACCTGCATGGAGGTCGGCTCACCGACGATGCATAGAAGCGGTTTCTGCGGCGCGGCGGCGAGCATTTCCACCAGGCTGCGAACGCCGAGGCAGCCGATTTCCTCGTCATAGGACAAGGCCAGATGCAGCGGCGTGCGCAGCGGGCGTTCGGCCGCCTTCAGCGCCGCTGCGACGGCGCAGGCGACAAAACCCTTCATGTCGGCCGCGCCGCGCCCCAGCAGCTTGCCGTCCCGGCTCGTCATCGCGAAGGGCGGCACGGTCCAGTCCTGGCCGTCGACCGGCACCACATCGGTATGGCCGGACAGCATGATGCCGGGCCGGTCGGCCGGGCCGATCGTGGCGAAAAGATTGACCTTGTGGCCGTCGTGGCTGGGAATGAGGTGGCACTGGATGCCCTTTGCTTCCAGCAGCTCAGCCACGTAGTTGATCAGAGCCAAATTGGAATCGCGGCTCACTGTTGGGAAAGCGATCAGTCTTTCGAGGATATGGATGCTGTCCATACTGCAGCTTGCCTGGTGATTTGAGCCGGTTCTAGGGCAATTCCGCTTTTCTCTGAATCGCGGAATTGCTCCATCTCTTTGTTTTTACGAAATTCCGGACGCAAAACCGCTGCGCAGCTTTGCTAGAATTGCCTAGCCTGCGATCTGATAGCGCGATGGCTCTGAAGGCTGAGCAGCAACGGTTACGAACCGATCGACCGTCACCACGAAGAAGGTCTTACGGAGGTGGTCCTTGACGTCCCAGGTCACGACCTCGCCTTGATGGCAAAACCAGCTATCTCCGGGACCGTATGTCACGCTGTTCCCGGCTTCATCGCTGATTGTCACCTCGCCATCGAGCACAGTGGCATGCTCATGAAAAGGATAGATTACTTTGAAACGGCCTTTCGTAACTTCATAGATGCCACTGAGGACCTGTCCGCCGTTCGACGAATACAGATTCTTGCCGTGCATGACCGGTTTGCCTTCTAAAGTAACAGCCGAAAGATTTTCGGGAGGTCCCCATACATCAAGGCCGATAGCTTCTGCACCAAGCTTAAACGCAATCATATTGATCCCCCCTCAGTCGACGTTGATTGTTCAGAGCATCCTATGATCTGGGCTTCCTGCGCATGAAGTCATATTTGGTTTCGTCCTGCATCGGTTGATCCTAACCGGCGACGACACGGCGATTAGGCCACTCCTAAGCGGTGCAGAAGAAAACTATAGTTTTCCGGTGCTTGGCGACCCTTATGACTAGGGCCGTGCTGCCTGGGTTGCGTGACGATCCGATTGGCAGTCGCGTCGGCGGCAGGGCCGGCGAGGAGAGGAAGTTTCATGCGCGATCCCCGCTACGACATTCTGTTCGAGCCGATGAAGATCGGGCCGGTGACGGCGAAGAACCGGTTCTATCAGGTGCCGCATTGCAACGGCGGCGGCTATCGCGACCCTTCTGCAGCGGCCGAGATGCGGCGCACCAAGTCGGAAGGCGGCTGGGGTGTCATCTTCACCGAGCAGACCGAGATGCACCACACCTCGGAAATCACGCCGTTCATCGAACTGCGGCTGTGGGAAGACCAGGATATTCCGGCACTCGCCAAGATGGCGGCGGCGATGCGCTCGCATGGCGCGCTGGCTGGCATCCAGCTCGCTTACTCCGGCATCAACGGACCGAACCTCTATACCCGTGAAGTGCCGCGCGGGCCGACGGCCTTGCCGATCCGCACCTTCACCAACGACCCGGTGCAGGCGCGCGCCATGGACAAGCAGGATATCAGAGACCTGCGCCGCTGGCACCGCAACGCCTTCAAGCGCGCCAAGCAGGCCGGCTTCGACCTGGTTTGCCTTTATGGCGCGCATGGCTTCGGCATCATCCAGCACTTTTTGTCCACTGCTACCAACCAGCGCACCGACGAATATGGCGGCTCGCTGGAGAACCGTTCACGCCTGATGCGTGAACTGATCGAGGAGGGTCGCGACGCCATCGGCGACACCTGCGGGCTGACGCTGCGCATCTCGCTGGACGAGATGATCGGCGAACTGGGCTTCGCCAATTCCGAAGTGCGCGACATGATCGAGATGCACGCCGATCTGCCGGACCTGTGGGATCTCGCCCATGGTGCCTGGGAGGATTGTTCCGGCCCGTCGCGCTTCAAGGAAGAGGCAGCACAGGAAAGCCTTGTCGCCGGCATCAGGAAGCTGACGTCGAAACCGGTCGTGGGCGTCGGGCGCTTCACCTCTCCGGACGTGATGGTGAAGATGATCAAGTCGGGCACGCTCGACTTCATCGGCTGCGCGCGGCCGTCGATTGCCGATCCCTACCTGCCGAAGAAGGTGGAGGAAGGCCGCATCGAGGACATTCGCGAATGCATCGGCTGCAACATCTGCATCACCGGCGACATGACCATGTCGATCTCGCGCTGCACGCAGAACCCGACCTTCATGGAGGAATGGCGCAAGGGCTGGCATCCGGAACGCATGCAGGCCAAGGGGGCGAGCGAAAGCGTGCTCATCGTCGGTGCCGGCCCCGCCGGCCTGGAAGCGGCGCGTGCGCTTGGTATGCGCGGCTATCAGGTGGCGCTGGCCGAAGCCGGAACCGAACTCGGCGGGCGTGTCGCACGCGAATGCCGCCTGCCGGGTCTTTCGGCATGGGGACGGGTGCGCGATTATCGCCAGTATCAGATCGGACAGATGCAGAATGTCGAGGTCTATTTCGACAGCCGGCTCTCCGCCGACGACATCCTTGGCTTTGGCTTCCAGAACATCGCCATCGCCACCGGTTCGACATGGCGGCGCGACGGCGTCGCCCGCGCCCATGTCGTGCCGATGCCGATGGACCCGGCCATGCCCGTCTACACGCCGGATGATCTGATGGATGGTAAGGTGCCCACCGGCAATGTCGTGCTGTTCGATGACGACCATTATTACATGGGCGGCGTGCTGGCCGAACTCATGGCACGGCAAGGCGCGAAGGTCACGCTGGTGACTGCTTCAGCCTATGTGTCGGACTGGACCCGCAACACGCTGGAGCAGGGCGCCATCCATCGCCGGCTGGCCGAACTCGGCGTTGAGATCGTGCTGAACCGCGCCGTCACGCGCATCAAGGCCGGCGGTGTCGCCACGGCCTGCGCCTATACCGGCGCGGAGCGCGACATCGCGGCCGACGCGGTGGTGCTGGTAACCTCGCGGCTGCAAAACGACGGGCTCTGGAGCGAGCTCAAGGACCGTCGGGCGGAGTGGGCCGACAACGGCATTCGCTCGATCAAGGTGATCGGCGATGCCGAAGCGCCCGGACCGATTGCCTGGGCGACCTATGCCGGCCACCGTTTCGCCCGCGAACTGGACGAGCCGGATATCGGCGACGCCTTGCCGTTCCGCCGCGAAGTGACGGCGCTTGCCGCAGAATAGTCGCCAGGCCGATAGCCGTTGTGTTCGACGGGCTAGCGTCCCGTCGAACGGCACGGCCTGGTGCTCGCCGGGGTCGATCGCCTCGGGTTCCTTCGGCTAGGATGCGGCGTTGTCCGCCTCGAAATAGGAGGAAAACCGCTGCGCGAGCTCGCCGAGGTCGAGCATGACGCGCCGCAGGTGGATCTGCATGATCTCCTGGGCGGCGGTCGGGTCGCCTGCCGTCACGGCCTCCAGGACTTTTTGGTGATCGTCCACCAACTGGTCGAGCTGCCCCGCCTGGAGCGACAGGCGGCGAACGCGGTCCATGTGCTTCTTCGCGTCGGAAATGAACCCCCAGACGCCGTCGCGGCCGGCCAGGTTGCAATAAAGCGCGTGCATGCGCTCGTCGCATTCGAAGAACAGGTCGGGATTGTCTTCCGCGACAGCCAATTCCTGTTCCTCGATGGTCTGGCGGATGCCAAGCAGGATGCGGCGGTTCGACTGCCTGGCTGCTTCGGCGACGATCGCCAGCTCCAGATGTTCGCGAACGAACTGCGCCGTCCGGACCGCATCCATGCGGATCGGTGCGACCACGACGCCCGCGCGGGATCGCAGATCGACCAGACCTTCCGCGCTCAGCCGCGACAGGGCCTCGCGCACCGGTGTGCGGCTGACGCCGAGCAGATCGGCCAGCGCATGCTCGCCCACCGGCTCGTTCGGCTTCAGTTCGAGCCTGATGATCTTCTGCGAAAGGCTGCGATAACAATGCTCCGCCGCCGAGATTTTCGTGTCACGCGCCATGAAGCATAAGCTCTTTGTTTTCTTGCATGCAATCCTTCAATCGGCACACGATAGCCTGAAAAATATACATTTTCCATACGCTCATGGAGCGATGCTTGACCGCTCGTTATATCTTGCATACAAGAATGCAAATGGTCTGGGAGGACACAATGGCGCATCGCGACGGCCCACATCCCGTCACGGTTTTCGTTTCGGGTGCGACCGGCATCGATGATCTGCCGGTCGGCTTCCTGGCGGGCCAGGAGAAGGCATCCGGCAAGGCCGACGAAAGCATGTTCTCGATCGAAGCTTCGGTATCTCCATGAGCGTGGCGGTTTCCTTACTGTTCGATGCCAAGGATGTCGTCGGCGAGAGCATCATCTGGTCTGGTGAGGAAAAGGCGCTCTACTGGGTCGACATTGTCGGCCGGCGCATCCACCGGCTCGAACCGGCGAACGGCCGCCATGATGTCTGGCCAACGCCCGATTTCGTGACTTCCATCGGCATGCGGGCGAATGGCGGTTTCATCGTCGGCCTGCGCCGCAGCGTCTGCCTGTGGCGGCCGGGCGGCGCCTTCGAGGAATTCGCGGTGCCGGAACCTGACTTGCCCGACAACCGGCTCAATGAGGGGCGTGTCGCGCCGGACGGCACCTTCTGGGTGTCGACCATGCAGAGCAATCTCCATCCGGACGGTTCGCCCAAGGAGATGGACCGCAATGCCGGCGCCATCTACCGCATCGACCCGAACAGCGGCGTCTCGCAACTGACGCCGAACGAATACGGCATCACCAACACGATGGGGTGGACGCGGGACGGCCGCTTCTTCTTCGCCGACACGCTGGCGAACGAGATTTATCTCTTCGATTGTGCTGTCGCCACGGGAACGCTGGCCAACCGGCGCACCATCGTCGCCGGTTTCGCGCGCGGTTTTCCGGACGGTTCCTGCCTCGACGCCGAGGACCGGCTGTGGAACTGCCGCGTCGCCGGCGGGGCCGCTGTAGCGGGCTTCGATGTTGAAGGCGATCTTGTCGGTCTCGTCGAATTGCCGGCGAGCTGGCCGACGAGTTGCACCTTTGGCGGGCCCGATCTTTCGACGCTTTATGTCACTTCGGCGCGTTTCACCATGTCGGCCGCCCATCTCGACGCGCATCCATTGGAGGGCGGGCTCTTCGCCGTCGAGGGCGTCGGCCGCGGCGTCGCCGAGTCGAAGTTCGGGGCGCCTGATTGGAAAAAAACACAATGAACGAATTTGCCGGCAAGAGCATCGTCGTGACCGGCGGCAGCCTCGGCATGGGCCTTGCCTGTGCTCGTCGCTTCGCGGCTGGCGGCGGCAAGGTGCTGGTCGTCGCGAACGACAAGGCGTCGGTCGATGATGCGGTCAAGTCGATTGGCGATCATGCGGCGGGCTTCGTCGGCGACGTGCGCTCGAAGGACGACATGGCGGCGGCGGTGGCAATGGCGGTTTCGCACCATGGCGGCGTCGATGTGCTGGCCTGCTGCGCTGGCATCCAGCGCTATGGCACGGTGGTCGATACGCCGGAAGAGGTCTGGGACGACGTGCTCGACATCAACCTCAAGGGCATCTTTCTCGCCGCGAAATTCGCCATTCCAGAAATGAAGAAGCGTGGCGGCGGCGCGATTGTCGCCATCTCCTCCGTGCAGGCCTATGCCTCGCAGGCGGGCGTGGCCGCCTATACGGCGAGCAAGGGCGCCATCAACGCGCTGGTGCGCGCCATGGCGCTCGACCATGCGCCGGACAACATTACCGTGAATTCCGTCTGCCCGGCCTCGATCGACACGCCCATGCTGCACTGGGCGGCGGATATCTGGAAAGGCGACAACACCGCCGAGGCAACGCTGGATGCCTGGGGCAGGGGCCATCCGCTGGGTCGCGTCGGCAAGCCGGCCGAGGTCGCCGATCTGGTCGCCTTCCTTGCCAGCGACAAGGCCCGCTTCATCACCGGCGCCGACATCAAGATCGACGGCGGCGTGCTCGCCAAGCTCGGTATCGTGATTCCCGAGTGATTGGTCCGAGTGATCGGAAAATCCGCTATGAAACCGTTTCTCGATGTCTTCCCGATGATAGCCTTGCCTTGGAGCCTTCCATGAAGCGACCGAAAATCACCGATATCCGCGCGACCACCGTCACCGTTCCGCTGGAGGCGCCGCTGCGCCATTCCAACGGGGCGCATTGGGGGCGTTTCGTGCGCACCATCGTCGAGGTTGAGACCGATGTGGGCATTGTCGGCCTCGGCGAGATGGGCGGCGGTGGGGAGAGCGCGGAGGCAGCTTTCCGGGCGCTGAAACCCTATCTCGTCGGGCACGATCCGTTCGAGCTGGAAAATCTGCGCTTCATGATCTGCAACCCGACCGCCAGCCTCTACAACAACCGCACCCAGATGCATGCGGCGATCGAATTCGCCTGCCTCGACATCATGGGCAAGTTCCTCGGCGTGCCGGTCTACGACCTGCTCGGCGGCAAGATGCGGGAGATGGTGCCCTTCGCCAGCTACATGTTCTTCCGCCTGCCCAACAAGGATACCGGCGAGGGCGAGACGCGCACCGCCGACCAGCTCATCGAGCAGACGCTGGCGCTGAAGAAGAAGTGCGGCTTCACTTCGCATAAGCTGAAGAGTGGCGTCTTCCCGCCGGACTACGAGCTCGAGGTTTACCGCGCCTGGGCGAAGGCGCTTGGCTCCGACAGCGTGCGCTATGATCCCAACGCCGCCTTCACCGTGGAGGAGGCGATCCGCTTCGCCAAGGGCATCGAGGATCTCAACAACGACTATTACGAGGACCCGACCTGGGGCCTGAACGGCATGCGCAGGGTGCGCGAAAACACGACGATGCCACTGGCCACCAACACGGTCGTCATCAATTTCGAGCAGCTTGCCGCCAATGTGCTCAACCCCGCGGTCGACGTCATCCTGCTCGACACGACCTTCTGGGGCGGCATCAGGCCTTGCGTGAAAGCGGCGGGCGTCTGCGAGACCTTCCAGCTCGGCATCGCCGTGCATTCGTCCGGCGAACTCGGCATCCAGCTTGCCACCATGCTGCATCTCGGCGCGGTCGTGCCGAACCTCGTCTTCCATGCGGACGCGCACTACCACCAGCTCGTGGACGACATTATCGTCGGCGGGCCGATGCGCTACGAGAACGGTGCCATCAAGGTGCCGTCGGCACCTGGCCTCGGCGTCGAGATCGATCGCGACAAGCTCGGAAAATACGCGGACCTGTACAAGAGCCTCGGCGGCTATCCCTATGACCGCGACCCGGCGCGTCCCGGCTGGTTCGCCACGGTGCCGAACACCCGATGGGCTGATCCAAACGATAATCGTGTTGTCGACTACTAGACTCATCCCCGCGCGTATACGCATTTGCACATACGCGGAAATTCGACCGCAAATGCAAAACCGGAGTGCCGGACGTGACAGCTGGACATGACACATTCAAGACCGGCATCTTTCTGGGACGCGTCTGGGACCCCGCCAAGGCCGGTCCATGCCTTGTCGTGGTGCGTGACGGCAAGCTGATCGACATCACTTCGAAAACCACGCCGACGATGCGCGATCTGCTCGAACGCGAGGATGCGGCCGACTATGCGGTACGCGCCGACGGCCCGGTGCTGGCAACGCTGGAGGCGCTGCTTTCGCAGACCGCCGAGGGTCAGGATCCGCAGGCCATGCACCTGTTGGCCCCCAACGATCTTCAGGCGGTCAAGGCGTGCGGTGTGACCTTTGCGCGATCGATGATCGAACGCGTCATCGAGGAGCGCGCCGCCGGTAACCCGGACCTTGCCGTCAAGATGAGAGAAAAAGTCGTCGCCATCGTCGGCGACAGCCTGCGCAACCTGAAGGCGGGCTCGCCGCAAGCTGCCAAGGTCAAGGAAGCGCTGATCGAAGTGGGCGTGTGGTCGCAATATCTTGAAGTCGGCATCGGCCCGGACGCCGAGGTGTTCTCGAAGGCGCAGGTGCTGTCCTCGGTTGGCCATGGGGCGGATGTCGGCCTGCATCCGATATCGAAGTGGAACAACCCAGAGCCGGAAATCGTGCTGGTCGTGAGTTCCGCCGGCAAGGTGGTGGGCGCGACGCTCGGCAACGATGTCAATCTGCGCGACGTCGAGGGGCGGTCCGCCCTGCTGCTCGGCAAGGCCAAGGACAACAACGCGTCCTGCTCGATCGGGCCGTTTATCCGCCTGTTCGATGCGACCTATTCCATTGACGATGTGCGCAACGCCGAGCTCCGGCTAAAAGTCGTCGGCGACGACGGTTTCGTGCTCGATGGTCGAAGCTCGATGAAGGAAATCAGCCGCGATCCGCTCGACCTCGTCTCGCAGACGATCGGCCGCCACCATCAATATCCCGACGGGTTGGTGTTGTTCATGGGCACGCTGTTCGCGCCGACCGAGGATCGCGACACGCCGGGACAAGGGTTCACGCACAAGATCGGCGACAGGGTCACCATTTCGAACGACGAGCTTGGCTCGCTGACCAACCGCGTGAAATTGTCGACGGATTGCCCACCCTGGGTGTTCGGCACTTCGCATCTGATGCGGAACCTGGCGGCACGGAAATTACTCTGACGCCTGGTTCCGGTACGCGTGCCATCAACCGGCCGCAGTCGATGCTGCGACCGGATCTGTCTTGTTTCGGCAACGCAGGGAACTGAGCAGATTTCGTTCGCCTGACATAGCGTATGCCGGCTGATGCTAGAAGCCCAGCGTCGTTGCGCCGGTGTGCCTGCCGATTGCCAAGCCGCGGAAGCGGTTGGCGCTGATATCTGCCCCTCCAAAAGAATAGCGGCCGCGTTCGCTCTGCGATGCCCTCGATAGGCGTTGACAAGAGGAAAATGCATATCTATCGATAGGTATAACAAGACCTGTATGATAGGTATGTCATGGAGACGGTTTCAACGATGCAGGCTCCGGCGGATCAAGTTCCGGAAGGCGAGGGGCTGCTCGATCGCGTGATGACGGCCGTGCAGACCCATATTCGCGAGAACGGCCTTCAGGTGGGCGATGAACTGCCAAGCGAAGGCGCCTTTTCCGAGCTGACCGGCACCTCGCGCACCATCGTTCGCGAGGCCTATCGTTCGCTTGCAGCACTGACCCTGATCGACATTGGCAACGGCCGCCGTGCCCGCGTCGCGGCGCCAAGGGCAGACGTGCTGGCGATCATCACCGACCACGCCGTCCATACCAATCAGGCGACCATCCAGCAGATCTTCGATGTCCGGCGCACGGTCGAGCGGCGCACGGTGGCGCTTGCCGCCTTGCGGCGCACGGACAGGGAGGCGGCCGAGATATTGAACCTCGCCGAGGCCATGCAGCGCGATTTTCATGAGCCCGTGAAGGTGATGGAGCACGACATCGCCTTCCACGAGGCCATCGGCCTGGCGTCGAAAAATCCCATGTTCGCGATGATCGTCGGTTCCTTCCATGTCGTGACGCGCCATACCTGGCCGATCGGCTGGGCAAGCCGCGCCAGCAACGAGACGCGGCAGGAAAGCGTCGACACGCATCTGGCGATCGCCCAGGCCATCGCCAATGGCGACCCCGCCAAGGGGGAGGCCGCCATGGTCGAGCATTTCGACCTGACCGTTAAAGCGCTGCTGGCCGCTGGAGTGTACTGATCGATGAAGATCACCGCGTTCGAAACAATCCGGGTCACCGAATTCCCGAACATCCTGTGGGTACGTGTTCATACCGATGAAGGCATCGCAGGCCTGGGCGAGACCTTCTTCATGGCCGAGACGGTCGAGGCCTATATCCACGAAGTTGCGGCACCCAAGCTGCTCGGGCGCGACCCGTTGGAAATCGACAAGATTTCCAAGGACCTCAACGGTTATCTCGGCTTCCGTTCGACGGGCGCGGAAATGCGCGGCAATTCCGCCATCGACATCGCGCTCTGGGATCTTTTCGGCAAGGTGACCAATCTGCCGATTGCTCAACTGCTCGGCGGTTTCTCGCGCCGAGAGATCCGCACCTACAACACCTGCGCCGGCAACACCTACATGCGCCAGGCCAAGGGCCAGCAGACGGCCAATTATGGCCTCGGCGAACGGGGCAGGGACTATGACGACCTGAACGGGTTCCTCGAGCGAGCCGACGAACTGGCCGAAGACCTGTTGGCCAGCGGCATCACGGCGATGAAGATCTGGCCGTTCGACATCGCGGCCGAAAAGAGCGGCGGCCAGTACATTTCCGGGCGGGACCTGCGCAAGGCGCTCGAGCCTTTCGAGAAGATCCGCAAGCGGGTCGGCGACAAGATCGACATCATGGTCGAGTTCCACTCGATGTGGCAGCTGACGCCGGCTATCCAGATCGCGCGGGCGCTCGAGCCATACGCCACCTTCTGGCACGAAGACCCGATCAAGATGGACTCGCTGTCGAGCCTGAAACGCTATGCGGCCGCCAGCCGCGCGCCGCTCTGCGCCTCCGAGACGCTGGCGACACGCTGGGCTTTTCGCGACCTGATGGAAACGGATGCGGCCGGCGTGGTGATGCTCGACCTTTCGTGGTGCGGCGGCATATCGGAGGCCAAGAAGATCGCCACGATGGCGGAGACCTGGCACCTGCCGGTCGCGCCGCATGACTGCACCGGCCCGGTCGTGCTTTCAGCGTCGACGCACCTGTCCCTGAATGCGCCGAATGCGCTCGTTCAGGAAAGCGTGCGTGCCTATTACAAGACCTGGTACGCCGACCTCACCACGCAATTGCCGACCGTCACGGACGGCATGATCACCGTTCCGCCAGGCCCGGGCCACGGCGTCGAGCTTGCCGAGGATCTGGATCGGAAATTCACCGTCTGCCGCCGTTCGTCCAAGGCCAATTGATGGTGAAACGAAGAAACAATTTGACTTGTATGGTAGTATGCTAGATTAATTTCTGACCCTGGGAGGAGGGCAGTATGCAGATCACCAACGTACCCGCCGGCATTTCCCCGGCGGAAACGGTCGGCCCGCAGATCTATCGTCTGCTGCGCCGGCAGATCATCCAGGCGGAGCTTCTTCCGGGCGAACGCCTTTCCGAATCCGAAGTCGCCAAAACCCTCTCCGTCAGCCGTCAGCCGGTGCGCGAGGCGTTCATCAAGCTTTCCGAGGAAGGCCTCGTGCAGGTTCTGCCTCAACGCGGCACCTTCGTGACCAAGATTTCAGTGGCCGCCGTGATGGACGCCCGCTTCGTGCGCGAGGCGATAGAGGCTGACATCGTGCGTCTGGTCGCCGAAAACAACGCCGCCAGCGCGATCGAGGAGTTGCGCGAGCAGATCGCTCTGCAGAAGCAGGTTCCGCACAATGACCGGGCTGCCTTCCTGCGCCTCGACGAGCGCTTCCATCGCACGCTCGCGGCATCGGCCGGCAAGAGCTACGCCTGGAATGTCATCGAAAGCGTCAAGGCGCAGATGGACCGCGTGCGGTTCCTGTCCGTCGACGACATGCATGTCAGCCGGCTGATCGACCAGCATGAACGCATCGTCGAGGCGATCGCGACCGGCGACCAGGCGGACGCCGAGAAGGCCATGCGCCTGCATCTGCGTGAAATTCTGAACTCGCTGCCGGAAATCGCCAGCAGCAGAGCCGGACTGTTCGACCGAAGCTAAACGGGAGCAGCGCGGGAACACCCAACAATAACAACACGTCAACGGAGGAAAACATGCTCAAGAAGTTCTTGGCCACCACCGCACTCGGCCTGTCGCTGATGGCATCGCCGGCCGGCGCCGAAGGTCTCAATATCGTATTCATCAGCCATTCGTCGGCGTCTAACACCTTCTGGCAGTCGGTCAAGAAGGGTTTTGACGATGCCTGCGCCAAGGTCAGCGCCACGTGCCAGCTGGTTCTCACCCAGCAGGAAGGCTCGGTCGAGCAGGCGGTGGCCAATCTGCAGGCCGCGATCGCTTCCAAACCGGACGCGATCTTTGTCGCCATCGTCGATGACAAGGCCTACGACAACGCCATCAAGGAAGCGACGGATGCCGGTATTCTCGTGCTGGCGGTCAATGTCGACGACAGCCAGGGCGCCAAGGGCAATGCCCGCAAGGCTTTCATAGGCCAGGGCTTTGTTGCCGCCGGCTATGCGCTGGCCAAGGCCCAGTCCGAGAATTTCCCGAAGGAAGGCCCGCTCAACCTGCTGGTTGGCGTCAACGCTCCGGGCCAGACCTGGTCCGAGCAGCGGGCAGGCGGCGTGAAAAAATTCCTGGAGGAATACAAGGCCGAGCACAAGGATCGCGAGATCAACATCACGCGCATCGATTCCGCCACCGATCTTGCCCTCACCGCCGACCGTATCGGCGCCTACCTGAACGCCAATCCCAACACGACGGCCTATTTCGATACCGGCTACTGGGAGGCCAGTGTCGCCAAGGTGCTCAAGGATCGCGGCGTCGCGCCCGGCAAGGTGCTTCTCGGCGGCTTCGATCTGGTGCCCGAGGTGCTTCAGCAGATGCAGGCCGGCTATGTCCAGGTCCAGGTCGACCAGCAGCCCTACATGCAGGGCTTCATGCCGGTCATGGAAACCTATCTCTACAAGACCGCCGGCCTGACCCCGGCCGACATCGACACCGGGCAGGGCATTGTCACGCCGAAGGATGTGCCGGCGATCATGGAAATGTCCAAGAAGGGTCTGCGCTGATCTTCCGATGTTCTCAGGCGCCCTGCCCGGTTTGGCAGGGCGCCAGGCAATGAGTGTGAGCCTTATGAAGCGGTTTTTGAAAATCTATCTCGACAAGCCCGAACTTGCCGGCCTTGCGCTGCTCGTCATCCTGATCGCGGTTTTCCAGATCAAGTCGAACGGCATCCTGCTGTCCATGGAAAACATCCGGGGCGTCATGGGCCTGCTGCCGGAAATGGCGCTGGTGGCCATCGGCGTGACGATCCTGATGATCTGCGGCGAATTCGACCTTTCGGTGGGTTCGGTCTTCGCGCTGATGCCGATGAGCATAGCGGTGATGCTGAACGACGGAGTTCCCTTTCCGGTGGCTCTGTTGCTGGGGTTGATGATCTGTGCCGCGATCGGGTTCATCAACGGCTACATCACGCTGCAATTCGCCATACCGAGCTTCATCACGACGCTCGGCATGCTGTTCATCGCGCGCTCGCTCACCATCGTGATTTCGGGCGGCTTCCCGCCGCTGTTGCCCGACAACCTGCCGACCTGGCTGTTTACCGACTATATCTGGCAGGGTTCGATTTTGCGGATGTCCTTCATCTGGTTCGTGGCCATCGCCGCCCTTGCCACGGCGCTTCTGTCGCTGACGAATTTCGGCAACTGGATCCGCGCCACCGGCGGCTTCAACGAGGCGGCTTCCTCGATGGGCATTCCGGTCAAGCGCGTGAAGATCATCTGCTTCATGCTGTGTTCGATGCTTGCCGGTTTTGCCGGCCTGTTGCAGGTGTTGCGCCTCGGCTCGCCCCTGCCGTCGATCGGCGAAGGGCTGGAGCTGCAGGCCGTGGCCGCCGCGGTCATCGGCGGCACAGCGCTTGCCGGCGGCATCGGCACGGTGTTCGGCGCCATCATCGGCACGCTGCTCATTCGCACCATCGACAACGGCCTGGTTCTGTCGCGCGTCGATGCCAACTGGTTCAAGTTCGCGATCGGCCTGCTCACCATGTTCGCGGTCATCGCCAACGCCTGGATGGCCAGGATCTCCCGCAAGATCAAGGTGGAGGTGCGCAAGTGACGACGCCGATCATCGAATGCCGCAACCTTCAGAAATGGTACAGCGGCGTCCACGCGCTCAAGAACGTTTCGCTGACGATCCATCCTGGAGAAACCGTCGGCCTTGTCGGCGACAACGGTGCCGGCAAATCCACCCTCATCAAGATCCTGTCCGGGGTCCACCGCCAGGATGCGGGCGAAATCCTGATCGAGGGCAAGGAGGTTCACCTTCGCTCGCCGAAGGATGCCATGCATCACGGCCTGGAGACGATCTACCAGTACAATTCGATGGTTCCGACCATGTCCATCGCCCGCAACCTGTTCATCGGCCGCGAGCCGTTGAAATGGAAGCTTGGCGGCTTTGGCCTCATGGACCAGAAGCGGATGCGCGCGGAAAGCGTCCAGGCCATCGCCGACGTCGATCTGCATCTGCGGTCGCCGGATGCCCTGGTCGGCGAACTGTCGGGCGGTCAGCGGCAGGGCGTGGCGATCGCACGCGCCATGCACTTCAAGTCGAAGGTGCTGATCCTGGATGAGCCGACCAATCACCTGTCGGTGAAGGAAACCAACAAGGTCATCGGTTTCGTGCGCGGGCTGAAGGCGCAGGGGCTGACCGGCGTCTTCATCTCGCACAACATGCAGCACGTGTTCCAGTCTTGCGACCGGATCGTGGCGATGGCGCGCGGCGAGATCGTTTTCGATCGGCCGACCGCCGAAACCTCCATCGATGAAGTCCACGAGCTTCTGTGAGAGCGCCATGACGACACTTGCCGGGAAAAACGTGCTTCTCACCGGGGCTTTGGGAACGCTGGGGCGTGCCCAGGCCGATATTCTCGCCAAGGCCGGGACCAACCTCTTCCTGCTCGACCGGCCGGACGCCGAGGGCGGCGAGGCGTTCGCCGCCGGGATTGCTGCGAAGCACGGCGTGGCGTCTTCCTATGTCGGCCAGGATCTCAACGACCTTTCCGGCACGCAGGCGCGGGGGGAAGCGCTGTCGGAAAGCTCGGGCGGCATCGATATCCTCATCAACAATGCGGCCCTGATCATCAACAAGCCGTTCGAGGCCTTCTCGCTTGAGGAATACGAAGACCAGTTGCGGGTGAATTCAGCCGCGGCATTCGCGCTGACACGCGCGGTGGCGGCTCAGATGAAGCAAAAGCGTTATGGCAAGATCGTCAATTTCTGTTCGGTGACGCTGAATGGCCGCTGGGATGGCTATGTGCCTTACGTCGCTTCCAAGGGCGCCATGCTCGGCCTGACCAAGACGCTGGCCCGTGAACTCGGCGCGCACGGGGTGCGCGTCAACGCCGTCTCGCCGGGCGCGGTGGTCTCGGACGCCGAACGGCGGGTCTTCGCCGACCGGTTGCAGGAGTACAATGACTGGATCCTCGAAAATCAGTGCCTGAAATCGCGGATCGAGCCAAGGCACGTTGCCGAGCTCGTCCTGTTCCTGGTTTCGCCCGCCTCCGACATGATCACCGGCCAGAACATCCATGTCGACGGCGGCTGGTGATGGCGCCACTCGGCCTGTCCAATGCGGTCGCCAGGATTACCGTCAGGCCGGATCTGGGGGCGGGGCTGACGTCCTTCGATGTGATGCACAAAGGCGGCTGGACGCCGGTGTTTCGTTCGGTCGACCCTGAAACCGAACAGCCGTTCGGCCTGTCGAACATCCTGCTGATCCCGTTCTCGGGGCGCGTCTCGGGCGGCGGTTTTGCCTTCGATGGCACGTTTCATCCGGTCGAGCGCAACATGCCGACGGAAAAATACCCCATCCATGGCAGCGGATTCTCCTCGGTCTGGACAGTCACCGAAAAGACGAACGAGACCGTTCTACTGACTCTCGAAGGGAAGGGGCCGGGACCATTCCGCTACGATGCCTCGATGACCTACCGGTTGGAGGGAACAACCCTCGTGATGGAGCTCACTGCTACGAACAGGGCAGGGATCGCCTTGCCCTATGGCTTGGGATTCCACCCGTGGTTCGTACGGGACCGCAACACCTGTCTCACCGCCAGTTCCGACCTAGCCTGGTTGGAACATACCGACCACCTGCCGCGATCGGTCGAAGCTGTTGCCGATCATCCGGAACTGGATTTCAACACGCTACGGAAACTGCCGTCGTCCTGGGTCAACAACTGGTTCGCCGGCTGGGATCGCAATGCTCGTATCGATTGGCCGGATCGCGGCCTGTCGGTGATCATCGAGGCGAGCGAACATCTGGATCAATACGTGCTGTTTTCTCCGTCGGGCGACGCCGATTTCTTCTGTTTCGAACCGGTCTCGCACCCCGTCGATGCGTTCAACCTGCCGGAAGGACCGATCGCGCACGGCATGACAAGGCTGGAGCCCGGAGCCGAAATGCGCGCCAGCGCCAGGTTTTCGGTACGCGCGACGGATGCGTGAATTGTCGGTCAGCGAGGCTTTCTAGGGTGCTAGATACCCTGTGATAAGTCGCAAACCGGTAGCTGCCTACCCACTATGTATTTGGACGAACACATCGGTCGGATAGTTACTACGTTCAATAACCGCATGTCGGTGCAACGGCGGACCGAATAGCCCCGCACGCAGGGGGAAGGCCGACCGCCGTGGAAAAGCTGAAGAACCGGCATCCGGCTGCTAGAATTGGCCTGCAATCCCAGCCAGCCGTTCGTAAAACAGTCTGCGGATCAGAAGAAGCGACTGATGTTCTGGCACCGCCGAACTGCCAATGGGGCTGTTGCGAGGTGTGAGATGTCTTCCGATAACCGTTGATTCGTGTTGCGGAAACAATCGCGACAACAAGGATGGAAGAAGCGCGAGGGCCAATTTGTGCATTAGGCATCCAGTTTGGCTGGGGAACCTGGATTCCCAGTCAGGCAAATCTCGCATCTCTGCTAGATCATTGATCTTGCTTGGAAATTTGTTCTATCGAAGCCGCTTTGCCACAATTTGTGCATCACCTGTGTGCCCAGATATGCGGGCGACGTCAAGGCTAGTGTCTGGCCATTTTACTGCGAGTAAAAATGCCGCCGGGCAAAGTTTGCCCAAGTCAGCAGTGACATGGTGGACATTCCTTCTGGCAGAGCGATGGATGTCGGCTTTGCGCCCTCATTCCGGCCGTTGACGTAGTCTCTGCCGCGACATCAAAGCTGACATCGTCCGCGATAGTGCTGGCAATCTATTTGCTGGCGAACGACAATGTTTCAGATGGAGGACGAATGCCCAAGGTCAAGCGTGAGAGCGCACTCGACAAGGAGCGCGCCAAAACAGAGAAGCTCCTCAAAAAAGTTGGATACACAGCCTTGAAGGAGGCCGGTGTGGTATCCATGCGACCCGACCTCCCAAATCTAAAGATTGAAAAACGAGAGAAATAGCGCGGTCACTCACTCCGGACAGCAATGCGCCGTCGTTTCGGCCGTAGAGATCGGCCTCGCAGCTTCCTGAACGCAGACCTTGGCGGTGATTCCGCTGGACGTCGCGGTCGCGCCGGAATCGGCAGTCGGTGGGCATACTCATAAACAGCTCGATCCGTGTCTATCCGAGACATCAGGCCGGCCGCTAAGATCTCGAAGGTTTTCGCCTACCAGGCCAAGCCGCGGGCTACCAGTGTTGCAGCGAGAAGCTCATTCCCGTCGACGGGCGCATACTCAGGTTCATCGATTCCGGCCCGGATGATGAATAGTTCCCTCCCGGATCACCGACATTGGGCACGTGACCGAGCCTAACATCCGGTTTTCCTTTTGCGCGTCGTTCCTGCGTTGAACCAACGGCCCATCCAGCCATCACGATCACGGCAGGGTTGGACTTAGAGTGAATGTACTTCGTGCTCCTGTGGCGCCGATGATTGAGGCATCTTTACCCATTCCCGAGCTGACAAACCGAAAAAGGATCTGCACGTGTTCCCCCTGGCGTCACCGGCAAGGCTTGCGCATCACGCGACCGCAACACAGCTTGTGACGCGCGGCAGACATCCATAGGGGCGGCTCTCACAAACGAGGGAGGGGACTGCCCAGCCTCCCCTTCCTCACTATTTGAAGTGCAACCTTCAATCTCTCAAAAGATCGAACATCAACTTGAAGAAGCGGTCGGCATCGACGTCGTAGGCAATCCTGGCGTTGTCTTTCTCGCCGCGCTCGCCCCAGAAGTCGGCGACGGTTGCGCCGAAGGTATGGGTGCCGGTCAGGTCGACGGCGATATGGGCCGGCCGGGTCTTGACCAGTGTGGGATCGATGGCCAGCGCCAGCGCTAGCGGGTCGTGCATAGCGCCGCCGACGCCCATCGAGTTGCGATGCAGCTTCTCGTAGAACAGCAGCCAGTCGTTGACGAGCTTGCCCAGCGGCGTGTCGATGGTGGCGAGTTCGGCATATTGCGCCTTCTCGACCAGCACCCGCATGGTCACGTCGAGGCCGACCATGAGGATCGGCACGCCGGAATCGAGCACGATCTTCAGCGCTTCGGGATCGCAGAAGGCGTTGAACTCGGTCGGCGTGATGATCTCGCTCTTGCGGTAGAACACGCCGCCCATCCAGATCAGTTCCTTGATCTTGGGCAGCACCTCGGGGTGCTTGAGGATCAATAGGCCGATGTTGCAGAGCGGTCCGGTGGCGACCACGAGCAGCGGCTCGGGCGAGGCCAGAAGCTTGTCGGCAAGGAAGTCGACCGCATGCTGATCGACCGGCTTGATGGTCGCCTGCGGCAGGTAGGGCGAACCTTCGAGGCCACTCGGACCGTCGGCGGTGCCGAGCACCAGCGGTCGCGCCAGCGGGCGGTGGCAGCCGGCAGCGACTGGCACGTCGCCGGCGCCGATGTATTCGAGGATGCGCAAGGCGTTGGTCGTCGTCTTTTCCAGCTCGGCATTGCCGCAGGTGGTGGTGACGCCGAGCAGTTCGATGGCTGGCGAGCGATGCGCCATGACCAGGGCGATGGCGTCGTCGTGGCCGGGGTCGCAGTCGAAGAGGATGGGTGTAGGTTTCATGATTGCACTCTTCACGCCGTCCGCTCGTAACGCGCGATGGTTTCTTTGAACATGTCGAGGAAGCGGCGGCCTTCGAGATCGGTGCCGATGCGCGTCGTCTTCGGGCCGCCACCGGGCAATATCTGGAAGCCACGATAGGCGACCGTCTGGCCGCGCGAGACGCGGCCGTCGATCAGCACGTCGACGAACAGCGGCTCGGTCAGAGTCGAAAGTTCGGGATCGAAGGCCAGCGCCACGGTGATGACGTCGTCGAGCGGGAAGCCGACGAGGCCGAAGAACTCGCGCCAGATGTCGATATAGATCGGGAACACGTCGGCGATCATGTCGAGGACGGGATTATCCTTCGATTTCGCCTGCATGTCGGCGATGTCGTCGCGCGTCAGCATGGAGGTGGCGACGCGGTTGTCTTCGCAAATGTCGAGTGGCACGAGGATCTTGTCGACCTCGGCGTTGAGCACGATGCGCGACGCTTCCGGATCGGCCCAGATGTTGTATTCGGTCACCGGCGTGATGTTACCGGGCGTGGTAAAGGTGCCGCCGAGCACTAAAAGCCGCTTCAGCGCCCCGGCGAGCCGGGATTCCTGCAACAGCGCCATCGCCGCATTGGTCAGCGGGCCGGTGGTGACAAGCGTGATCTGGCCGGGATTGGCCATCACCGTCTTGATGATGAAATCGACAGCATGGCCCGGCGTCGCATCGCGCTTTGGTTTTGACGCAGGCGGGTTGAACTTCTTCAGCCGGTCGCCGAAGCGGGCGGTAAGCGTCTTTTCGAAATGCACAGGCGCTTCCATGTCGGCCCTGGAGTGACCGACGATCGGCCGCCAGGCGCCGGCGTGAACCGGAATGTCGTCGCGGCCGGCGAGCGACAGCGTGTTGAGCACGACATTGGTAACCTGCTCGATCGGGCCGGCGGCACCGGTGCACGTAGTCACCGCCTCCAGCTTCACGTTCGGATTGGCCGCGGCAAACAGCACGGCGAGAATGTCGTCGCCGGCCGAATCCACGTCGAGGATGATGCGTTCCATTGTGCTGATGCGATCCTTCAACCTGCGTTGGTGCCGGTCCCGGCCGGCTTGTTCTCGACGGAGAGCAGCTTCTTCATACTCTCCAGCGTCTCGCGGATGATCTTCGGCCGGCTGCGGTAGGACAGAGCGAACAGTGCCACCAGTGCCACCAGATAAGGGACCGCCAGGATGAGGTAGGACGGGAAGCCGAAGGTCTGGAGCCGCAGCGAGAAGGCGTCGGCGAAGCCGAACAGCAGACAGCCCGCCAGCACCTTGAGCGGATCGCCGGCCGAGAAGATCAGGATGGCGACGGCCATGAAACCGCGACCAGACGACATGTTCTCGGTGAACATGGTGATGTAGCCAAGCGACAGATGCGCACCGGCGAGACCGGCCAGCAGGCCGCAGAGCAGCGAGGCGGTGTAGCGCACGCGGGTGATGGAGATGCCGAGCGCCTCGGCAGCCTCGGGCTTTTCGCCGACGACGCGAATATAGAGACCAAGCCGCGTGCGCTTGTAAAACAGCACCAAAAGCGGCACGGCGATGAAGGCGACATAGACCATCGGCGTGAAGCCGTTGACCAGCGGTGCCCACGAACCCAACAGGTCTCGCGCACCAGGGATCTGCACCTTGGGCAGGCCGACGATGCCCTTGCCGACGATCGAGCCACGCGTGCCGAAGATCGCCTTCATCAGTGAAATCGTCATGCCGCCTGCGAGGATGTTCAACGCGAGGCCGACGACAACCTCGTTGGCGCGGAAAGAGACCACCAGCACGGCGAAGGCGAGCGCGAAGATCAGTGCCGCGGCCACGCCACAGGCGACGCCGACCAGGGCCGAGCCCGACCAGATCGAGCCGAGCACCGCGAAGAATGCGCCGACCAGCATCTGGCCCTCGAGGCCGATGTTGAAGATGCCGGCCTTGGTGGTGAACGAACCGCCGAGAGCGACGAGCAGGATCGGCGCCGTGGTTCGCAGCATGGCGACCAGCAGCGCGACATTAAACAGGCTGCTCAGAACTTCCATCGACGTTCTCCCGCCGTGCTGTCGCCGCGGCGCTTCATCAAGACCTGCGCCGAAACGCTGAGGATGATGAGGGCCTGGATGACGGTGATGATTTCGCGCGAGGCGTTGGTGTCGGTTTCGAGCAGCAGCGAGCCGTTGCGCAGAGCGCCGAAGAACAGCGCCGTGAAGATGGTGCCAATGGGCGAGCCGTTGGCAAGCAGCGCCGCGATCAGTCCGTCGAAGCCGAACCCGGGCGCAAAACCCTCCATGAAGCGGTGATGGACGCCGAGCGTCTCGATGCCCCCGGCAAGGCCGCCGACCGCCCCCGAGGCGAGCAGCACCAGGAAGCCTTGGCGCTTGACGTCGATGCCGCCATATTCGGCGAATTTCGGCGCCGAACCGACCATCGAGACCGAGTAGCCCTTGGCGGTATGGCGGAAGAACCAGGCGACAAAGAGCGCCAGCGCGAGGCCGATGACCAGGCCCCAGTTGAGCCGCGAGAACGAGAACAGTTCGGGCAAATAGGCCGTCGGCAGGATCGGCGGGGTCTCCGACCAGCCACCCGGACGCTTGAACAGGAAGATGGTGAAGTAAGAGGTGAGTAGCACCGCGACATAGTTCGACAGGATCGTCGAAACGACCTCGTTGGTGTTGTAGCGCGCGCGGAAATAAGCAGGGATCGCCACCCAGGCGGCACCGGCAAGTACCGCCACCGCCATGCCGACCACGACATGCAGGCCGGCCGACAGTGGCAGGGCGAAGCCGACCCAGGCAGCGGCGAAACCGCCGAGGAACAGCTGGCCCTCGATGCCGACATTGAACATGCCGCCGCGCAGGCCAATGCAGGCGGCGATGCCGCAGATCAGGATTGGCGTCGTCTGCAGCAGGGTGCCGGCAACCTTGGCCTGATCGCCGAACGCGCCTCTGAGCAGCGTCATGAACACCTTGATGGGGCTCTCGTCGACGAGCACGATGATCACCGCGCCGATGGCGAGGGCGATCGCCACGGCGATGATCTGGCCGTAGAAGGCGCGCAATCTCTCGCTCATGCCGCTACCTCGCCGGTCGCAGCCTCAGCTTCCAGGCCTGCCATCATCATGCCGATCCTTTCGCTGTCGGCGCTGTCGCCATCGACCTCGCCCATGATGCGGCCGTTGAACATCACCAGGATGCGATCGGCCAAAGTGAGCAGTTCGTCGAGCTGCACCGAGATGACGAGCACGGCGCGGCCAGCGGCACGCTGGCGCATGATCTCGTCGTGGATGGATTCCTGCGCGCCGATGTCGACGCCGCGCGTCGGTTGGTCGATGAGCAGGAAGTCCGCTTCATTGGTGAATTCGCGCGCCAGCACCACTTTCTGGATATTGCCGCCCGACAGGCGCTTGACTGTGTCTTCTGGCCCGCGTGCGCGGATGTCGAAACGCTTGATCATCTCCGTCGCCTGATCGGCGACCGCGCGCCAGTCGAGACGGCCCCCGCGATTCCACGGTGCCTTGAACTGGCGCCCCATCAAAAAATTCGATGAGATTGAGGCGGAGCCGTCGACGCCACGCACCATGCGGTCGCCGGGTACATGGGCGAAGCCCGCCTCACGAATTTCGGCCGGCGACAGCGTGGTCAGATCGCGACCCTTGAGCATGGCGGAGCCGTGGCTTGCCGGACGCAGGCCCGACAGCACTTCGGCCAGTTCCGTCTGGCCGTTGCCGGCGACACCGGCGATGCCGACGATCTCGCCGGCGCGCACTGTGAAATTCGCATCGCGCAACGCCGGCAGGCGGCGGTCGTCGCGGGCCCAGAGGTTCCTCACCTCAAGAACCACCTGGCCGTCGGTCTTCCCGCGCGGGCGGCGATCGAAGCTCACGTCGCGACCGACCATCATGCGGACCAGATCGGCCTTGGTGAGTTCGGCTGTCGGGCGCGTGGCGACGTGTTTGCCGTGACGCAACACGGTCACTGTATCGGACACCTCCATCACCTCCTCGAGGTGGTGCGAGATGAAGATGACGGTCATGCCCCCGGCGACGAAGCCGCGCAGCGTCTGGAACAGCTCGCGGCTTTCCTGTGGTGTCAGCACCGCGGTGGGTTCGTCAAGGATGATCGTGCGCGCGCCGCGCGCCAGCACTTTCAGGATCTCGATGCGCTGCTCAATGCCGACAGAGAGCAGAGACACGCGCTCTTCCGGTTCCACCTTGAGGCCAAAGCGCTCGGACAGTTCACGCGTCCTGTCGATCTGGGCGGTGTGGTCGATCAGGCCGTTGCGGCGGATTTCCATGCCGAGAAACACGTTCTCGGCGACGGACAGCGATGGTACCAGCTTGAAGTGCTGGTGCACCATGCCAAGCCCGGCATCGATCGCCATGGCAGGATCGGTGACGACAATTTCCTTGCCGTTGAGCTTGATCTTGCCTTCGTCGGGCTGCAGCAGACCGAAAAGGATGTTCATCAGCGTCGTCTTGCCGGCGCCATTCTCACCGATGATGGCGTGGATTTCGCCGCGCTTGACCGTGAGGTTGACGTTCTCGTTGGCGACGAAAGCGCCGAAGCGTTTGGTGATGCCGATCAATTCAACGGCAGTTTCGGCCGTTGCCGTCGGTTTTTCAGTGTTGGCTGGCGACGTGTCCGACACGATTGCCTCGCAGCTTGAGTCCGATCCGCCCCGAACAGCGGAGCCGACCCATATCTATCTGATTTTCGGAAAAAGATGTCTCCGGAAGTCCAGCTTCCGGAGACAGGTTGTGCTCACTTGTGGCGTTCGACCTTGATCGAGCCGTCGGCGATGCCCTTCTTGATTTCGTCAAGCTTGGCCGTCACGTCCGCCGGGATCGATGGAGCAATGTCGCTGCAGACCTTAACTTCGACGCCACCGGAGGCGAGGTCGAAGGTACGCGTACCGGGGGTAATCTTGCGGCCCTGGACCTCGTCCTTGATCAGACTGTAGACGGCGATGTCGCCGCGCTTCAGCATCGACGCAAGCACGTTGCCTGGCGCCGAGGCACACATGTCGACGTCGACGCCAATCGAATATTTGTCGACGGCTGCGCTTGCCTGCATGACGCCTTCGCCCGTCGGGCCTGCGACATTGTAGACGATGTCGGCGCCTTGCCCGTAGAGCGCCTGAGCCAACTCGCTACCCTTTGCGGGGTCATCGAAAGTGCCGGCAAAAACAGCGTTCACCTTCACATCGGGAGCGGCATATTTCGAACCCTGCTCATAGCCGCCCAGGAAGTTGCGGATAACAGGGATGTCGCGGCCGCCGACAAAGCCAATGGCTTTGCCGCCACCGATCTTCTCAAAAGCGGTTCCCTTGTTCTCGATCATTCCAGCGAGTGCGCCGGCAACAAAGGAACCCTGTTCCTCGGCGAAATTGGCATAGATCATCTTGTCGCTGTCGAGCACGCCATCGATGAAGACGAAGCGCTGGTTCGGATAGGCGGCGCTGGCCTTCTGAAGCGCGTCAACCAACTCCCAGCCCATGACGAAAATCAGATCGTACTGACCGCCCTTGGCGAGATTGGAGAACTGTTCCTCATAGTCGAGCGCACGATTGCCGGTGTCGACAAGCTTGAGGTCGATGCCGAATTCGTCCTTGGCTTTGTTGAGGCCGTTGACGATGGAAACACCGAAGCCCTGCGCGAAATATCCCGAGATCGCAGCAACCGACACCTTGCCGTTGGCGGCTGCAGCCGAGCCGAGCGAGGCGACGAGGGCCACGCCGGCGATCATGCATTTTTGGAATACGCTTTTCATCTCACTCCCCATTAAAGCTCCCGCCTCCAAGGCTCCGGGCTCGTTTTTCGATGTCCCAAACTTGTTGGTGGTCATATGACTTTATGGGTGGTCAAACAAACTGTCAATCGGCCAGACGCTTGCCTGAAACCGTAATGGACGATCGACGCCGCCGCGTTTCCCCGTATGCGTCTTGACAAAACCGGTGGATCGATAATTGTTGATACTCTAACAAGTTTTAGCTGTCTGATTTGGGAGCAGTCGATGCCGGACGTGGTCGTCAGGAAATTGGTCGTGCAGGTCGAGGAGGTGTTTCACGAGGGCGGGCCGATACGTCCCGAACCGGTGAAACGTGGTTCCGTGCTCGCGGTGATCGCCAACCCCTATGCCGGTCGCTATGTCGAGGATATCCAACCCTTCATGGAAGACCTGAAGCCCTTGGGCCTGGAAATGGCGAGCAAGCTCGTCGATGCGCTCGGCGGCGACGCTTCCGTGGTGGAAGGTTATGGCAAGGGCGCCATCGTCGGCGGCGGCGGCGAGCTTGAACATGGTGCGCTTTGGCACAATCCCGGTGGTTACGCGATGCGTGAACTGCTCGGCGGCGCCAAGGCGATCGTGCCATCGAGCAAGAAAGTCGGCGGACCGGGCGTGCGCATCGATATACCGATCACGCATGTCAACGCTTCTTATGTGCGCAGCCATTTCGACGCGATCGAAGTTGGCATCAACGACGCCCCCCGAAACAACGAGATGGTTCTGGTGTTGGCCATGACGACCGGCGCTCGCGTGCATGCCCGTGCCGGTGGCCTACAAGCCCAGGACATCAAGGGTGAGGACGGCCTGCGATGAATGCCGAGATCCGCCGGATCATCACCATCGTCGAGGAAGTTCGCGACGAGGGCGGCAGGCTCGTCCATCCACCGACAAGGCGCGCCGCCGCGGTCGCGGTGATCCACAATCCCTTCGCTGGCCGGTTTATGGATGACCTTTCCGCACTTTCCGATATTGGCGAAGAACTCGGCGACATACTGCCGCGCCGCGCCGTTGCGGCGCTCGGCATTTCCGCCGATCGGGTCGAAAGTTTCGGCAAGGCGGCGGCCGTTGGTGCCGACGGTGAACTGGAACACGCCGCGGCGATCCTGCACCCCAAGCTTGGCGCGCCGTTCCGCGCGATACTAGGCAAGGCTGCGGCTTTGATCCCGTCGGCCAAAAAGCGCGGCGGTATGGGAGTTCCCCTCGATATTCCTTTGGGCCACAAGGACGCGGCGAAGGTCCGCAGCCATTTCGATGGCATGGAGGTGCGTATCCCCGATGCCCCGCGCGACAACGAGATCGTGGTTGCAATCGCCATTACCGGTTCAGGGCGTCCGCATCCGCGCATCGGCGGATTGAGCAAGGACAAGATTGTCGGCATCGACGGCGTGAACTGAGATCCACGCAGTCCCACAAAAAAGGCGGCTCCTAGGCCGCCTTTTTCTTTTGCGCTGTGGCCGGGTCAGGCCGCGACGATCTCAGGCATGCGGATCGCCGGCGGCGTATTGCGGCTACGGGCGGTGCATGGGGCGCCGTCGATCATGATCATGCCGATGCCTGGCAAATTGCCGAGCGCCAGACTGTCCAGGAAATCACGGCCGATGCCGCCAGCCGCCTGGTCCATGAACACCAGGTCGGCGGCTCGGCCAACTTCGACGACGCCGCGATCATCGAGTTTGCGCACGCGCGCCGTGTTGCCGGTGGCGAAGCAGAAGGCGACTTCGGTCGGCACGTCGCCGAGCGAGGCGAGGTGGCAGATGGTTCGAAGGATACCGAGTGGCTGCACGCCCGAGCCCGCAGGGCCGTCGGTGCCGAGGACAACGCGGTCGAGAATGTTGCGCTCCTTGGCGATGCCGAGCACGAACAGTCCGGTGCGCAAATTGCCGTTGTGGACGATCTCGAGGCCTCGCGGGCTCTCTTCGCAAATACGGCGGATCTCGTCGTCGGGCAGCGCCGTCGGTCCGCCATTGATATGCGCCACGATATCGGCGTCGACCTCGAGCACGACGTCGGCGCCAATGCGTCCCGAACCCGGGATCGACGGACCACCGGTGTGGGTCATCGAGGTCATGCCGTATTTGCGTGCCCAGGCGATCATCTGGCGGCCGGTAGGGCCGTCCTTGACGCCGCCGAGACCGACCTCGCCGATCAATGTCACTCCGGCGTCCGCCAGTTCGCGGAAATCGGCTTCAGTCATGCCAGGCTCAAGCACCGGCGCGCCAGCGATGATCTTCATGCCGCCGGGACGGAAATTGGCAAAGGCCCGCTGCGAGGCAATGCCTAGCGCCTTCACACCGATGATGTCCCTGGGCCGGCCCGGATAATGCGCCTCGCCCGCGGAGATGATGGTGGTGACGCCGCCATGAAGTGTGGAATCGATCCAGCCGATCTGGTTCTGACGAGGCGTCCAGTCGCCCGCCGCCGGATGAACGTGGTTATCGATCAGCCCGGGTGTGACAACACAGCCATTCGCGTCGATGACCGTCGCGGCGTCGCTCAAGTCGAGTTCCGTGGCCGTGCCGACGCCGGCTATCAGTCCGTCACTGATGACAATCGTATCCGCTCGGAGGATCGGTCGTTCGATATCGCCGCTTAGCAACAGCCCGATGTTGCGAATGACGGTTTTGCCGGTTTTGCCGGTTTGGCTGGCGGTGCTTTGCTGGTCGTGCGACATGAAAGGCTCCCTGTCGGCTTGTTTTTTGGCACAACGAAGGGCGGCCACCGGCGAGGCCGGTGGTTCCTTGTCGCGGTGTTGGATTGGCGATGGCCGGATCAGGCGATCACTTGCCTTCCGAACCCCCGTTTTCGTCGCGGCTAATACGTTGCAGCAGCTTTAGAAGTGTAGTCTGTTCGCTGGGTGAGAGCGGGGCAAGCAGCCGCTTGCCAACCTCGACGCTGCGTTCGAGCCGGTCGAGCGTATAGCGCGTGCCCTCGTCCGTGAGCGTAATGATGGCGAGCCGTTGATCGGTCTCGGACGGGCTACGCCTGATCAGGCCTTGCTTGAGCAGTTTGCGCACCACGAGGCTGATCGTGGAAGGGTCCATCGCGGTCATACGACCAAGAAGGTTCTGCGATACGTCGCCCTGTCTGAGGATCGTGGCAAGGGCGGCGAACTGCGTCGGCGAGAGGTCTTCTCCCGCCATTACTTGCTGGAAGCAGAGCGTGGCACGCTGATGCGCCCGGCGGACGACGTGCGCGGGATGCGCGTCGAGATCATAACCAGTCTCGGAATACCGCATCATCGCGTCTTCGCGGCTGATGCTGTTGTTTTTCGACGACTTGGACTTACGGGCATTGTCGAGGATCGTCACGGTTTGCTTTCACCTTCGGGCTGGAAGCCTGGGACACGGTCAAGGTCATGCTGCGATGTTCACATTCTCGACGAAGGCCCCGTCGGCAAGCGCACGGACGACGGCGGCGGAATCGCTGACCACGCCGAAATGCGTGGAGATGTCGTAGAGCGTGCTTTCCTGCTCGCGCGGGCCTGTTGCCGCGCAGCAATCGGCGGGCACGACCACCTGGTAGCCGTTGAAGAATGCGTCATGCACGGTGGACCGCACGCAGATGTTGGTGACGACACCGAAGACGATCAGCTGATCGACCATCATGTCCTTCAGCGTCAGGTCGAGGTCCGTCTGGAAGAATGCCGAGAAGCGGCGCTTGATGAGGTGGATCTCATCGGCGCGGGCACCGAGTTCTTCGATGATCTCGACGCCCCATGTGCCCTCGATACAGTGCGGCGAGCGCTTGAGAAATTCGCGATCCCTGCGCAGGCCGGGGCGATGTGCGTCGTGCACCCAAATCACCGGTGCACCAACGGCGCGAGCGGCCTCGATGACCCGCAGTTGCGGCGCAAGCAAGGTTTCGCTGCCCGGCAGAACCATGGCGCCGCCCGGTTTGCAAAAGTCGTTGACCATGTCGACAACCACGACGGCGACCCGACCAGGATCGACTGCGATCCCAACTTCCTGTCGATGCGACGAGAAACTATCCAATGGCATGACCTGGCCTCCTCCACGTCGGGCAATTGTTGGTGGTCATACAAAAAACCGAGACGGGTTCCAAGTCAATCCTTGCTGCCTCATTCAACTCACCCGCCTGGCGCGCTCGCAATTTACCACAACGCTGATCTTGATCCCGAAGCAAGGGATCGGACCAGCAAAAGCATTGACAAGTCCAGCGGTTTAAGGTGTCCGATTGTTTGACCACCAATGATATCCGCCGGCGTAACGGTGCTCGGAGAAGGGACGGCATGAAAATCATCGTCACAGGATCAAGCGGGTTGTTGGGCCGCCATGTTGCAAGCGCCTTTGTCGAGGCGGGGCACGATGTTCTCGGCATCGATACTGTCGCGCCGGGGGACGGCGGCTGGACCCACATCAGTACCGATCTGACTGATCTCGGCACAACGCTGCAGTTGGTCAGGCAGTGCGACGCGGTTGTCCACATCGCCGCCATTCCGCGCCCCGTCGGCAAGGCACCGGCGGAAGTGTTCAAGACCAATGTTGCCATCAGCTACAATGTTGTTGAGGCGGCGGCGCTGAGCGGTGCAAAGCGCTTCATCTATGCTTCCTCCTTCAGCGTTCTGGGCTATCCGTTCGCCGAAACCCTCGCTGCACCGGCTTATCTTCCGATCGATGAAAACCATCCCGTGGGCGCGCAAGATGCCTACGGGCTGTCAAAATGGCTGGGCGAGGAAATCGTCGAAGCCGCGGTGCGTCGCGGCGCGTTTTCAGCGGTCAGTCTGCGAATGCCATGGATCCAAACGCCGGAAGATTTCTTTGAGGTCGTCGAGCCTCGCCGCAAGCTGCGTGAATCGGCGCGCGATTTGTGGAGTTATCTCGATGCTCGCGACGCCGCCGATGCTTTCCTGAAGGCGCTGAGCTGGAAGGGGGAGGGGCACCTGCGCACCTTCCTGAGCGCTGCCGATACCTATTCGGAAGAACAGACGGAAACGCTGATTGCCAACGGCTTCCCCTCGACGCCGGTTTCTTCGGCTCTCCCGGGGTTCTCGGCCGTCCTCGACAATGGGCACGCTCGCAGAACGCTTGGCTTCGAACCACGCTATTCTTGGCGCGACTACAAGAATTGAAGGAGATCGGCATGCAGCGTTTCGAAGGTAAGGCGGTCCTCGTCACAGGCGCCGGGGGCGCGATCGGTAGTGCCGCTGCACAGCGATTTGCCAGGGAAGGGGGGCAGGTCGCGATTGTCGATATCGATGAGAAGCGCGCCGCCGCCACGGCGGCGGCCATCGGGTCCAAGGCGCTCGCCATTACGGCCGACGTTTCGGATGAAGGGGCAGCCAGTGAAGCCGTCGCGAAGGCGGTGAAGGCTTTTGGCCGTCTTGATGTGGTGTTCAACAATGCCGGCATTTCCGGCAAAGTTGCCCCGGTTCAGGATTTGCCTGTCGATGACTGGGACACCATCGTCCGGATCAATTTGCGCAGCATGTTTCTGGTGCTCCAAGCTTCGTTGCGGGCGATGATCTCAGTCGGCATCGAAGGATCGATCGTCAACATGGGCTCCTCCATGGCCGGCTGGGATGTGCTGTCGGGTGGCGCCGGCTACACCGCGACCAAACATGGCGTTGTCGGCCTGACACGGGTTGCCGCCCTCGATGCAGCGCCCTACGGCATTCGCGTCAATGCGATCTGCCCCGGCGTTATCGAGACATCGCTGGGCGTTCCGGCGGCCGATCGGGCTGGTTATCTGGCGGGCATCCAGCGCTTCGCCGATCGCATTCCGCTACGCCGTATCGGGCAGCCGGAAGATGTTGCTGCCGCGGTGGCGTTCCTCGCCGCGGATGAGGCTCGCCACATCACCGGTGTCGACTGGCTGATCGATGGCGGACAGACATTGCAGAGTTGGGCGAACGCGCCGGCGGGAACCGCCTTTCCCGATCTACGCCGCTAAAACCCGAAGAACACCTGATTGGGCCGTTCTTTTGGCTCGGCGCATAGAGTGTCGTCCTGGTTGGGGCTGCCGGACTCCGTGTACTGTCTGTTTTGCGCCCTCATGTCGGTCGCTTCGGCAGTGTCCGAGTTAGCCCTAAAACCGGCCATTCCTCGACCGCTTGGTCGTGGCGAAGAATTGCTGGTGCAGTCCTCTGCCAGAGGCGGACATGTTTGTCGGCACCTGAGAGTCCCGCATGAAAGCTGCATTCGCGTCCCTCGTGTCATTCGCAAAGCCAATCTTGGACCTGTCGGCAAAACCGAAGCCGTCCGCGGTAGTTTCGATGACAAATTCAGGCGGGGTCTCGTAAACCATGCCCGCCTAGGCGGGCATAGGGAATTCAAGACCTCAAATGCCAGGAACGAGTGCCCGCATGCAGTTGAAAGGCTGTCACAGTATCAACTGAGGGACAAAGAAGTGGAAATGATCGGACGATGCCAAGAACACCGGTTGTTTTTGCTTGTTCGAAGCCATGTTCTCGCGCTTTGATGTTCTTTGGTGGGGAAATCAACAATCATGACTGAAACGCCGACGAAACCGCACGCGCAGATACTGACCGGTAACGCGGCGGATGACGATGCCTTCGCAGGAGGAGGCCACACGCGGACCGCCACGGCACTAGCCGACACGATCAGCCAAATCGGCACACGTGACGGTGCAATTGGCTTGGAAGGAAGCTGGGGCACCGGAAAGTCGATGGTCATCAAATTGGCGGCCAAGGCGCTGCCCAAGGGCAAGTACGACCTCTTCACCTTCGATCTGTGGAGACATCAGACAGACAATTTCCGCCGGCTGTTTTTGGAGGAGTTCGTCGCGTGGCTAGAGCAGCAAAAGTATCTCACTACCACTGAAGTGACGCATGCGATCAGCCGGATTCGGGATCGCACTCAGACTATTGGAACGGATCGCTTTAGCCTCTACACGTGGCCGGGTTTGGTGTTTCTCTTGCTGCTGGCCTTGGCCCCCATTGGATACAGCCATCTTACTGCAGATGCGCCACCCGTGTTTCCGGGTGCACCACCGATAGTTCCTGACACTGTTTTTTGGGGGCTGAACTGGCCCCAAATCATCACACTCATTGTCCCGTTCCTTTTTGTTGTTTGGGTTATCGGACGTGCAATCAAGCTGATGTGGAATCCAGCTTGGCGGCGAGGCGCTACCGACAGATCGCTTCTTTATGCTCTGTCTGAGACAGCAATGATCTTCTCCAACGAGAAAAAAAGGGAGACCATTGAGCAAAACATCCGCGACGAAGATCCTACTGCCTTCGAGTTTTACGGACTTTTCCGCGACCTTTTGTCGAAAGCACAGAAAGACAAACGACGGATAGTCTTCGTGCTCGACAACATCGATAGGTTGCCTAGGGACGAAGTCCGCGCCGCCTGGTCGCAAATGTGGGCGGTCTTTTCGCCCAACCCGTCACAGATCCGGGGACCAGCTGCGCACGTCATCGCCGTCATACCTTACGATAGGGGCCACGTTCTGAGCGCCTTCAGCGGTACTGGCGAAGGACATGCTGTGGAGACGTCTGGAGGCGACCCAAATATCGATCTCTTCGAAAAGACGTTTGATCGGGTAATTCGGGTCGCCCCTCCAGTTACAAGCGATTGGAAGTCCTTTCTGGACGCGAAGCTAGTGGAGGCCTTCGGACTACAGATCTCGGGCGAAGCGCATCTCGACGATCGATATCATCTTTACCGCATACTGCAGCTCGCGCTCCGCGACAAAAGCCTGATGGCAACTCCGCGACGTATTATCTCTTTCGTCAACGAAGTTGGGGCACTTTGGGTTCAGTGGGGCCACAGCATTCCGATAGTCACCATCGGATTTTATGTGCTCCACCGGGAGATAATTGAGGCGGATCCGACGGTAATTGCCAAAGGCCTTTTTCCTCAGCAGTCTCTGACACATTTGCCATCAGCGTGGACTGACCACCTGGCCGCGCTCTGCTTTAACGTAGAGCCGCTTCACGCTCGACAAGTCTTACTCGCCGACCCCATTGCGAAAGCCTTTACCTCTATCGACGCTGGGGACCTCAATGGGTGGAAAGAGGCCACAGGTTTCGAGACTACAGCTTACGAGGTTCTCGACAGTGATGCGCATCAGTGGGCACAAAGCCCGCAAATACTTTCAAGAGCTGCCATCAATCTGGAAAAGGTTGAACTGGAAAGCAGCTTCGCAAAAAACTGCTGGAATATGCTCGGAGACTCTCTACCCAGCCTAGGGTCAATTCAAGAACAACCGGCCGCAGCATTTGCAGGTCTGTGCAAAATTATAGAGCATCTGGACACCAACCGTGCTGCCAAAGCAGCCATTTTTCTGCGCAATTACATGTCGCCACCAGCTAACTTAAGACCTGCGCCTGAGGTATGGGCTGCGTCGATGGTGGATCTATTTGATGCCCTTGAAAGATCTGCAGGAAAGGATACACGAATTTCTTTCCAGCGGGATACGCAGCCACCAGATGACGCTAATTTTTGCATCAACGCTGCGGCCGCATTCAGCCCGACTAAGTATTCATTCGGGGCGTTAAGCTGTCGGGTAAAGCCCGCAATGATCATTGAAACACTGAAGCAAACGGCTAGCGATGCACCCAATATTGCTCGCTTAGCGATCCCCGAACTCGACTCACTGCTCCGCCCGCACTCTAAGCAGTTGAACCCTCTCATCGAAGTAATTGCAGGTATCCTACGTAGCCCCGCTGACCTACTGGACAAGGGACACGGTGATCGCCTCGGCATGCTGGCGGAACTTGTCGAGATTGCCGGCAGGCAAAAGGAAGTGCGAACGACCCTCAGAGCCGTCGTCGAAGATGGAACCCTGCTATGGCACGCGTTCACAGCCGAGAAGACTTCAGTTCCGAGAGCTGCGGACGGTCTTTGGTTGATCGTCAGTGCTATCGGCACCACTGAGCATACCCCACCCGCCACCCATCCAAATCTTGGTGACAACACGGCCGCGATCGCATGGTACAAAAGTATCCGAATGAGCAGCAGTGGGTTCCAGGAGTTCATCGACGCACTGTCCGCGGTCGTGTCGAACCGTGGTAGGTTTTCCGATTGGACCAATTATGCGATTTCTACGGGTAGCACAGCCCCCTTGTTTCCTCGAGTGCTGAGAAAGGTCGTCGAGGAGCACGATTACTGGATTGATTCAAATCTTAAGTGGATGTCCGACTTCGACCGACTACGCGAGACAATTGGCCAAGACACAACAACGCTGCTGCTACAGCAACTTGCCGAAGAGAAAATTGATTGGAGGAAGGCAATAGACGATGTCGATATCCTCAATCTGTCCCCCCAGCTAGCGCGGGATATCGCCATGGCTCCGGAGGGCCAAGCTCCATCTGAAATTCTCAAGATCGTCGACGACAAGCTAGGCTCGTTGTCGGGCGAAGATTGGCTGGCTGCACTTTCGAATTCAACAGGCGCGGTGGGACTGCTGATCACGCGCGTGGAAGACTCAGACGTTGTCCTGTCGCCTGCGGCTTTTGGCGAGGCGATCAAGAAGCACACTTTGGAAATCTGCGTTGAAGAAACGCGACGTGAATATCGGCCAGACTGGCCGCAAATTTGCAAGGCGCTGCCTGTTCCCAATACCAAGACAATCGCATTCGAGGTTTTGAACGCGTTGGCGACTACGACATCTACGCCCACGGGCGTGGCACACTACATCGAGATGTATCATCCGATCGCGATCAAGATGCCGCTCGATAAGAATCCGGATGCGGCCGTCGGAGCGTTCCTCCATAAACTGGCGATTTCTCCTTCCGAGCGAGTCCTGCAATTTGTCCGCCAGCGCCAGAAGGACATGAAGCACTGCCTGGAAAAAGCGTCGCCTGACGAGGTAAAGGCATTAGACAATACCTTAAGAGGTCAGCTTCGCGGGGAGGACAATGCGCTGGTGGAACGCGTTAGAATTATGATCGATCTCCTTGGCTTCGAGCCTGAACAAGCGGAAGAGGAAGCGGCTAATCAAACGGACGAACAGCATCAGTAGTCGACACGGGCCGTCGCCTGTTAAACGGGTCTTGAGCGGTGGAAAGAGCATTCCTAGTAGGTCATCCCTCAGAAGCGCATCGCGGCCTCAGCATCGAATGCGACGCGGTTCGCTTGCGGCAAAGTTCGAAAACGTCAAGTTAAATTGATGCTGGTGCGTCGCCAGGAACATCTGTCACGGCGCGATGTTACGACGTTGGAAATCCGTTATGATCCCAGCCATGGTATGTGCGCGGAGAGAGTTTATCAGGAAGCATAGCGGTCTGAATCGCGGCGCATCGGAGCGGGACACTTCCATTGGCGGTGCTTTGTCAAGATGATCGACCGCCGCCCTCGGCGGCGGGATGTCTTCTATGCGCCTTCATTCTCGTCATTCATGATGCCGGTCGCCGTTCCCGATATCGGCCATCTGCCCGGCGGGGCCGGCGCCACACTGGCCTGTGCGCTCGTAGAGCGAAAATCCCGTGGGCAGAGGGGCGGTCCCCCAATCCATCGCTATGGCCACACTGTGGCGACCGCGCGTTAGAGCGACGTAGAACTTCGCCCGGGTCTGGGGTTTCAGGTTTGTTGCGGGATCGGAGAGCCAGAGGCGCATCGGCTCGGTAGGCAAGATGACCACATGGTCGAAGCCTCGGCCTTTCGACTCCCCAAAATTCATAGCGGGCCACCGGCGATCTACGCTGGGGCTGGTGATCTTGTCACGCAACTGCATCGGCCGGACGGTCGCCAGGAAGTGGGCGTAGTCGGCCATCTGGAGGATAAAGGCGCCAGTGACCGCCCCCGTTCCCGTGCGACACCGCAAACATTCACAGGCTTGGCTGGCGGGCAGGGCCGGAAACAGTCGTGACGACACTGCGCAGATGACTGCGCTGTTGCGGTGCGACCGATTCAAGGTGGTCTCGTCGATGTCGACTGACACCTTCCTGGGAAGCTCATTGCGTAGGAAGTCGATGATGCCGCCTTCGGCGTACTTCTGGTAGCGTCGTTCATGGTGCGTCAGATAGGTCACCTGCCGAGGATCGCCGACCATGAGCAGTCGAACCGGGCTGCGCGCGAGCGCTGCCAGGATGTCGAGATCGTAGCCCGCTAGATCCTGTACTTCGTCTACGAATACGTGCGGGAAGACGCGGCTGATCCGGTCGATCACAGCACCGCCGCTTTCTTCGTTGCAGCGGATGGCGAGCTTTGGAAGTTTGTCGGAATAGACCCGCCGGCTTGGGTCGAAATAGTGTTTGTCGATGGCATTCTCGGCCCAAAACACCGGCTGACCCTGACGAGTCCGAAATTTCAGGCCCGACTGGGTCGTGGCCAGTACCATGCCGGAGACCGGGAAGTCGAACAGACCGCCCTGAAACGGCTTAACTCCGTGGGTGATCAGAAAGCTGAACCATGTCATAATCACCACATTTGCCGGGACATAGCCGACCAAGTCGAAAAACTTCTGGCGGATCTCGGTTTCGTTCGACTCCGTGTAGGTCGTGATCAGGACCCGCTCACCCGTGATCTTCACCGCCTCCTCGACGAGGTAGGTGGTCTTGCCCGAGCCGGCGGCGGCGATGACGATCTTGTTCTCGCCGATCACGGCGCGATGGCTCTCTGGATGTAGTCCGGGTAGGTAATCGTGGCCGTCGAATTGAAGATGGCCAAGGCGCTCTCGGTCTTGTTGGCTCTCATGTAAATGCGCAACTCGTCGTCAGCGGTTGCCGACGTTCCGAGGATGGTATTTAACATCGCACGATCGTTGGGCTTAAGGAGCTTTGGCTCCAACGTATTGTAGTTGAAGGGCTTGTCCTTGATCATCAGCGCTCCGGTGTCGACGACGGGATCAAAGCAGATCCTGACGGTGCCGGAGTCCTTGAATGCAGCGTACTTCTTCTCGACGGCGGCGGTGTCGCCGTCATTGTCGGTGACCACGGCGACCGGGATCTTCAGGGCGCTGGCCAGTTCAAGGAAGCGCAAGAAGGCCGTGCCAACAGAAATGACGTCGATGCCGTCTTGGATAGGTAGTCGGCCACCGTTGGCGTCCATATAGGCCCGCTGAACGACCAGTTCATCGGAGTCGCCCTCCACAAGGATGGCCTTGGCGGCGAGCGCTAGGCGCAGGGTGTCGTAACCCGCCAGCTTCTTGAAGAAGTCGCTTGCTTTCAGTTCCGAGATGCGCGCCACCTCACCGCCACGCAGCACGATCAGGTGGTCGAGGCCGAGCTTATTGGCCACGAAGCTGCTGTGCGTGGAAATGATGATCTGCTTTTGCCCGTGCTGGTCGGTCAGGTCGGCGATGAGTTCGTTTAACCGCGCGTGCGACAAGTGATTCTCCGGCTCCTCAACCAGAATCGCCGTCGCCTCGGCGTTCTTCTTGGTGCTGAGAGCCAGCTTGGTCTTGATCACGCACTGTTCGCCTTTGCCGATGTATTGGAAGGGGATGAGGTCGATGTAAGTCATCAAGCTGCTTTCCCAGGCGGTCTGGGACGACAGATCGACCGAGATACTGACCGCCTTCTGGCTGATCTTAGCAGCCTGGGTGATCCGGTCGTTAATTAGCTTTAGGTTTGGGTCCGACACAAAAGTTTCCTTGAGCTTCCGGTGGGCTTGGGAAATGCTCGCGCGCTCCTTCTCCTCCAGCACGTCGCGGATGATCCGGGAGACGTAGACGTCCGACCCATTCTGCAGTCGGGTGCTGGACGAGTCGATCAGCGCGGATTTGATGGGGATATTGCGAGCGGTGATGCCCCTACGCGCGAACGACCGCATGGTCGTGATGTAGTACTCAACCGGGATGGAGCTAAGCGCGCCGGCTTTCACCAACTCCTCGTACGGCCCTTTGTAACTTTCCTCGTCGAACTCGATCTTATAGACGACGCCACTGTCCTTGGCCTTCTCAGAGTTTCCGTCGCCCTCGAGCTCCGCCAGTTCATTTGAGGACCCCGAAAAGAACAACTCGATGGTGATCGCTGGCGGCGGAAGCGGGGATGCTGTGCCGAGGCTCCGCACGTACTTGTTCTGAGCGGCCAAGTTGAAGAGATAGCTCGTCAGGTCGTTCTTCAACGGGCGGCCGTGCAGCAGTCCTGTCAGCGCGAGGTGAATCGCCTCCAGGATCGTGGTCTTCCCGGACTCGTTGGCGCCGACGATCACATTGAGGCCGTCGTTCAAGGCAAGGGTGAAGGTCTCCTCGTAACACTTGAAATTGGTGATCTTGACCTTGGAAATCTTCATGCGCTCCCCCAAAGCCCCATTGTCGCGCGCCAGGGCATTGATTCGAATTGTAGGGATGGGATCAACGCAAAGTCGAGCCGCAGGCGCAATGCAGCCGATCTGGCGCGCCGCTTTCCGCGTGGTAAGCTCAGACTCTCAACTCTCGAACGTCCGTTAGTGGAGCCACTCTAGGGGTGGCTAGCTCACGCGTCGTGACGAGATCTCGCTACACAGAAGCTCAACCGGGTCAGCCTGTGTCATGGATCGGCGAATTGGTCAGAGAGGTCTTCCTTGGGCTCGTCCGGTCTAGTCGACAGGAATTCGTGCAATGCTTTTAGCTTGGCCAAGAGTTCGTTGAACGTGATGATCAGCACATCTCGTTGGCTTCCTCGGTAGATCTCGAACGACCTCTTTAGGTCGTGCGTTTCCGGCAGCCTGCCGATGATCAGGATGCAGGGAACAGACCAGGCTTGAATGTGGGGCTGGTCGTCTTCTTCCTTCTTTGCCGCAATACCTTTGATCAGTCTGAGCTTCTGGTCGAGGAGCTGGTTCACTCCACCCGACAAATCCGTGGATGGGCCATAAAGTGTCGGTGGGCGGTAGGGGTCTTTCGTCAACAACGGGGTTTCGGTCGTTTTGATCTCGACGATACCCAGGTTGCCTAGCAAACCCGCCTCTAGGAGGTAGTCAGCATATTTCTCGCCGGAACGCTTGAGGCCCATGCCTCCGACAGATGCCTGATCAGTGTACACAATCACAGGCAGGCCGAAGAGCATCTTCAGAACGAAGGGGTTCTGGACGAAATACTCCTGCCAAAATCCCTCCTTTCGTCCGTTGAGAAGTTCCTTTGACATGTCCTCTATGAGGATTTGCAGCGAGACGAGCTCGATCTTCTCGCTCAACTCAAACAGCTGCACGGGATCGTCCTTGGCGATATTGTCGACCTGACGGATCACCGTTCGGACGGCTGCAGCAGTGTTGGTGTTCCGGGAGCGTGGGGTGCCTTTCTTGACGAGGGCGGACCGCACGGTGTCTTGCAAGTCTACGGCTGGTCGCTCGAAATCATCGGGTTCGAAACCTGGCACAACGGATGGCAGGAGACGGTTGCGGAGATAGCTCACCTTTTCCCCATTTGCGAACCTCACCGCTGCATCATGAGCACGATTAATGTCCAGACGTACGTCGTGGTAGATATGTTCCGGCAGCCGGATCTCCTCTCCGTCGATCGAAATCTCGTCGTCACCGCAGATAGTAAGCCCGGCGGCGCCTTCCACTTCGTCAAATGCACTCATGATGTAGCGAATCCGAGGATCGACACCGAAGCCTTCGAATGGCCTGCGGTGGAAACCAGTGGGCAGGTCAAAGAACATTCCAAAGCCGACCTGGAAGTCCATCGGCGACTGATCCTCGAAAGATATACGTTTAATAGACTTGTATTTCGTTTTGGTGAAATTGCTCTGATTGGACCTGAGCCATATCGGGTATGTGGTAAGCAACCGTGTTGGGAAATCGTACTCGGCAAGCAGTAGAGGCCAGTGATCGTCGGCAAAGTTGACGCCTGAGGCTTTGCTCCGGTTGAACGCCTTTTCGCTCAGGTAATAGCTCAGGTATTGGGTTCCCTCGTCTTGTGTGAGCTCGATTACCAAGGACGATCCGTCCTCAGGATTAACACCGGCATCTACTATCGTGCCACCGTATGCCGGCTTGTTCTGCAGTTCCCAAATCTCAGCCACGCGCTCACCTTTACCCACAAGTCTTGGAGGCAACGTGCCCGACCGCAACAGAGATTTCAAAGTAATCCTTCACGAGCAGGCGAACGGCAGCCTTATCGCGCCGTCATTCTGAAAGCGGAAGGACCGCTCTCGGCCCCAGGGAGGAAGTCGCTGTTCACAGATCGTCGCTTTCTATCGCTGCTACTGCGCCTGAGCGGATTAGGACTTTCGCTTTCAGGTAAAGTGACGGTAGTTTGTGGTCGGGCGGGGTGATGCGATGACACTAGAAGATCAACAACATGTAACGAATGACATGACCGTGGTCGAGAAACCGCAGTCACCAAAGATCTTCGCCGATATTGCCTCAAGCTTCACCTATGCTTCCTACCAGAACGCCATCCCCGTTCTTCGACGAATAGGTGTCGAGAACCAGTCGGACCGCCAAGTCGACAGACTGCGTCTGGAGCTTTCGTCCACGCCCGCTTTCCTGCGTTCCAAGACATGGACGATCGATCGGATCGTCCCCGGCGATCACCTTCCGCTCGGCGATCGGAAGATCGAACTCGACGCCGGCTATTTGGCTGGACTTAATGAGGCTGAACGCGGTGAGATCACGCTTCGGCTTATCGCCGGTTCCGAGATTTTGGACGAGCACAGATATGCAGTGCGACTGCTCGCCCGTGACGAGTGGGGTGGTGTTGCGGACATGGTGCAATTGCTGCCGGCCTTCGTCATGCCGAACGATCCGATAGTCTCGGCGCTGCTGCGAAAGGCCGCCGAGCGCTTAGCAGCCCACGGCCATGCCTCGGGTCTCGACGGCTATCAATCGCAGGACCCGAAACGCGCCTTCATGTTGGCCGCCTCGGTCTATTCGGCGATCGCTTCAATGGGGCTTCACTACGCGGAGCCTCCGGCCAGCTTCGAGAGCCGCGGGCAGAAGGTCAGGCGACCGGGAACGATTGCCGAGGACATGCTGGCAACCTGCCTCGACGCCACGCTTCTTTTTGCCGCCGCGCTGGAGGCTGCAGGTCTGCATCCCGTCATCCTAATGTTCGATGGGCATGCCGCAGCGGGCGTCTGGCTGACGAAGCGCACATTTGGCAACGCCATCGAGACGGACCAGATGGAGGTGCGCAAAGCGCTTGCCTCGCGGGAATTGATTGTCTTCGAGACGACCGGCGTGACGCACCGCCCTGCGATGATGATGGAGGCGGCGCAACAAGCGCTCGAGCCGCGCCTTGCAGAGGAGGCAGCGCATGGCTTCGTTGCCGCCATTGACGTGCGCCGGGCGCGTAGCGGTGGCATCACACCGCTTGCCTCTCATGAGCCACTGCGGAGGGCCGTGCCAGAGGATGAACACCAGGCGGTCGCGGACCTTCCCCTGCCAGCGCCGCCGTCATTCGGCGAGTTCCCGAAGGAAACGGTCGAGCAAAAACCGACTACGGCTGCGGGGCGCATCGACCGATGGCAGAAGAAGCTTCTCGACCTGACGCTGCGCAACCGCCTCCTGAATTTCCCGGACTCGAAGAAGACGATTCCATTCCTGTGCACCGATGTGGCCTATCTGGAAGACCGGCTTGCACAGGGCGCTGCAATCCGCGTCATCTCCCTGCCGGAGCAGAACCCTCTCGGCGAGCGCGATGCCGCCCTCTATCGCGACGTGCATGGCCGCGATATCCAGCGCAATTTCGCGGCCGAAGCCTTGCTTCGTGACGAGCTGCCCTCGCCGCTCGACGCCAGGCAACTCGAAGCACGGCTTGTAGATCTGCACCGACAGGTCCGTAACGACTTCGCCGAAGGCGGCGCCAACACGTTGTTCCTGGCCGTGGGGTTCCTGCGCTGGAAGAAGAAGGCCGAGGACGAACGCAGCTATCGCGCACCTCTACTCCTGGTTCCCGTTCGACTGGAGCGCCGCAGCGCCAGCTCGCGCTTCACCATTCGCTTCCATGAGGACGAACCGCGCTTCAACGCCACTCTTTTGCAGTTTCTGGAACGCGATTTCGAGCTCAAGCTGCCGCAGTTCTCGGGCGACCTGCCAATGGACGACAGTGGCGTCGACGTACCGCAACTGCTTGCTTCCATGCGCAGCGCCGTTCGCGATGTCCCAGGCATGGAGGTGATCGACGAGACCGCGCTCTCGACCTTCTCCTTTGCGAAATTCTTGATGTGGAAGGATCTGGTCGAACGCACGGATGCGCTGCGCCAGAACCGGGTCGTGCGCCACCTGATCGACACGCCGGAACAGTCGTTCAGCCAGGGGGAAGGGGTCTCCTCATTCCAGGACGAGCGCGAGCTAGATTGTATCTATGCGCCATCGGACATCATATCCCTGCTTCCGGCCGACTCGTCGCAGACCGCAGCGAGCATCGCCGCCGCCGAAGGTCTCGATTTCGTCGTCGTAGGCCCGCCTGGCACGGGCAAGAGCCAGACCATCGCTAACATGATCGCGAACTGCCTTGCCAAAGGCAGGACCGTGCTCTTCGTCGCCGAGAAGACGGCAGCACTCGACGTCGTCTACCGTCGCCTTCGCGAGCATGGCCTCGCCAATCAATGTATCGAGCTCCATTCCAGCAAGGCAGACCGCAAGCATTTCCTTGGCCAGCTCAAGGCGGCCTGGGAACATGGAAGCGGCATGGATGCCTCCGAATGGGTGGCTGTGAACGAACGGCTCAGGGTTCACCGCGACCAGCTCAACGCCTATGTCGATGCCTTACACAAACGATACGCGAACGGCTGGACGCCGTATCTCGCGCTCGGCATTGCGCTTAAGGGCGGCGACGCCCCGGCTCCCGAATTGTCCTGGCCAGAGCGGGATACGCACGATGCCGCAGCGATTCAGGCACTGGAGGACATGGCGGCGCAAGCCGGACGGGTCTACGCCTCCGTCGAGCGTCATCCCGCATTGGACCTCATCGACGCGCAGGACTGGTCGTCCGGCTGGCAGGATAGTCTGATGTCGGCTGCGCAGTCGCTGCGCAACGCGGCGGAATTGCTGCGCGATGCCGGCTCTGCCTACCGCACTTGTCTTGGTCTCACACGAGAGAGTGAGGCTTCGCCGGAGGAACTGGCTGCGCTTGCGAAGCTCGCGACAGCGCTGGATCGGGGCAACGGTGTCGACCTGTCCGTCGCCTTTGATCGGGATTTCTCGGTAATGGACGAGGCTCTTGCGGAACTGGGCCGAGCGATCAAAGCCTATCGGCAGGCGGAAACAGGCACGGCGGCATCTTATTCCGAAAATGCCGTGCGCGACATTGATGCGGAAGCCATGGAACGCCAATGGCGGGATGCTGATGCATCCTTCTGGCCGAATGCGATGCTGGGCAGGCGAAAGGTCCAGAAGTTGCTGCAAGGCCATGCGGGTAGTGGCAATGCCGATCCGGCCCGCGACCTGCCTCTCTTGCGTCGCATGAAGGAACATCTGGCAAGCATCGACGGTACGCCGTTAGCCGGCAAGCGACTGAAGGTGCAGGGGCTGGCGACCGATATCGCGGCGGTTTCGGATGTACTCGACCTGAGCGGTGCACTCCGTGGCGCGCTTCGCCTGCCGGGACTGAGCGCGGAAGAGGTCAAGCCGATGCTGCGGGTAGTCGCGCCCAGCCTGCGTGGCAGCCCTGATGAGCAATTGCGGCATGTAGGCACGCGGTTTCTTGCTGCAATGCTGGGCATGGAAGCGGCCAGCAGGCGGTTCTCCGAGGTTGCCGACAGGGCGATTAGCCCACAGGCGAGCCCCGGCGAGATTGCCATGCAGATGGCCGACTTGGTCAAGGCGCGCAATCTTCTTCGTGACTGGTCCGCCTGGTGCGTGGCGCGGCGGCGCACCGTCCACAACGGGCTTGGCCCCTTGATCGAAATGCTCGAAGCTGGGACGATCGCTGCCGATGAGACGCGCCACGCATTCCGGCTAGCGTACGCCCGCTGGTGGCTGCCTAAGGTTCTGGATGTCGATCCGGTGCTAAGGAATTTCAGGCGCTTCCAGCACGAGAACGCGATAAAGGAGTTCCGCGAGGTCGATGACATGGTGCGGACCCACGCGACCCGCCGCGTCATCAGCGCAGTTGCGCATGGCCTGCCGGTTGCCGGTATCTCCCGGCACTCCGAACTCGGCCTGCTGCGTCACCAGATGGAACTGCAAAGGCCCAGTCAGTCCATCCGCGACATGATCGGCAAGATGCCCGAGACATTTCCGAAGCTTGCGCCCTGCATGCTGATGTCGCCGCTGTCGATTGCCCAGTACCTGCCGCCGAACCAGGCGCTGTTCGACGTGGTGATCTTCGACGAAGCCTCCCAGATCACGACCTGGGACGCAGTCGGTGCGATCGCCCGCGCCCGCCAGACGATCATCGTCGGCGATCCCAAGCAGTTGCCGCCGACCAATTTCTTCGGCCGCAACGAGGATGAGGAGGACGTTGCCGACTACGAGAAGGATCTGGAAAGCATCCTCGACGAGGCAAGGGCATCCGGCATCCCGGTGCGGGATCTCAGGTGGCACTATCGCAGCCGCAGCGAGTCCTTGATCGCCTTTTCCAATCATCATTACTATCAGAACCGGCTGGTGACCTTCCCGTCGCCGGCGGTCGAGGATCGGGCGGTCAGCCTGCACAAGATTCCCCACGGCGTCTACGACAAGGGCAAGAGCAGAACCAACCGCATTGAGGCGGAAGCCGTCGTCGCGGAGGCGGTGGAACGCATGGAACGCTGGCTGAAGATGCCGGAGCGGGAGCGCCCGACGCTCGGCGTCATCACGTTCAACGCGCAGCAGCAGTCGCTGATCCTCGACCTGCTCGACGCCGCGCGGCGAGATAGGCCGGAACTCGAATGGTTCTTCGCCGAGGACCGGGTGGAGCCGACCATCGTGAAGAACCTTGAAAACGTGCAGGGCGACGAGCGCGACGTCATCTTGTTCTCGATCGCCTTCTGGAAAGACGCTTCAGGCAAACCGCCGCCGATGAGCTTCGGCGCCTTGAATCGCGACGGCGGCGAGCGCCGGCTCAACGTGGCGGTGACGCGCGCCCGGCAGAAACTGGTCGTCTTCTCAGGCTTCACCGCTGACCAGATCGACCCGGCCAAATCGAAATATGTAGCGGTCCATCACCTCAAGACTTTCCTCGACTACGCGGAGCGGGGGGCGATCGCGTTGCCGGCGGAGGATCGCGGATCGGTTGGCGGTTTCGATTCTCCCTTTGAGGAGGCGGTTGCCACTCAACTGGAACGGCGCGGGTGGATGGTCGTGCCGCAGGTCGGCATCTCGGGTTTGCGCATCGACCTCGGCGTCAGGCACCCCGATCTCGTCGGCGCCTATCTGGCGGGCGTCGAATGCGACGGCGCGACCTATCACAGCTCGGTCACGGCGCGCGACCGCGACAAGGTGCGCGAGCAGGTGCTGCGGGGCTTGGGATGGAACATCTTGCGGGTCTGGTCGACGGATTGGTGGTTCGACGCGAAAGGCTGTGCCGACCGTTTGCACGACGATCTCGAATCCTTGCTCCAGCTAAGTCGGGAGCGACGCAGTGCCGAAGAAGCGGCAGCCGAGACGCATTGGGACATGGGCCACGAACTGGGGGAAACCGAAGAAATCCGCGACGCGCTTCTGCCGCCGGAGGACGAAGTCGTGCCGCCGCCGGCCACCGATGAAACCGAACTCGTTTCATCATCCGATCTACCAGTTCCGAACGCAACAGTCAGTCCGCTGCCACCAACCACCACAGCGGAATCCGCGCCAACCGACAGTTCCGGATATCGGGTGACCGATCTCTCCATGTTCAAGGCAGAACCGGACCTTTTCTATGAGTTCGCCTATCGCGACACGCTCAAGGGAATGATCGAGGCGGTGATGGACGGTGAAAGCCCGTTGCCGGCTGATGTGCTGGCGCAATACATTGCGCGGGCGCATGGCTGGTTGCGGACCGGTGGGCGCATCCGTGAAAGGATCGACCTTCACCTGCGCGGCTACGACACGACGAGCGAATCCAGCGGCGTGTTCATCTGGAAAAAGGGGCTCATTGTGGACGTGCTGGCCTATCGTCCATCGGTGAACGAAGAGTCGCGGCGTGCGATCGCCGATATCCCCTTGGCCGAACTTGCCTCCGTGGTTGTCGACAATCCTGCTTTGGTGGACATGCCCGATCCCCCGCGCGACATGGCGCGACTGCTCGGTGTCGAGCGGCTCGCAGCGACCGCGCGCACAAGGCTCGACGAAGCTATCGAGCGGGCTCGCATTCATATGGCGAAGCAAGATACAAGCGCCTCATGACGTTCCGCTTCATCCATTCGAGCGACCTGCATCTGGGTAAGCGTTTTGGGCAGTTTACCGGCGACCTGCCCGCCAAGCTGCGCGAGGCGCGACATGCCGCGATCGGCAGGCTCGCGGAGCAGGCACGGAATCATGATGCATCGACTATCCTGCTCGCGGGCGACACGTTCGACACCGAGACCCCGGCGTCCGACATGGTACGCCAGGCGCTTGCCGAAATGGGTCATCATGCGTCCGTCCGCTGGGTGATCCTGCCGGGTAATCACGATTCACTCCAGGCCGCGCAGCTCTGGTCGACGTTGTGCGCACAGGCGCCCAGGAACGTGACATTGGCGCTCAATGCGACGCCGCTCGAACTTGTATCTGGTGTTACGCTGTTGCCGGCGCCATGTACGACGCGGCGACCGGGCCGGGATTTGTCCGAATGGATGGACAATGCTGTCACAGGCGACGGGACGATCCGCATCGGCCTCGCCCATGGCGCGGTCACAAGCTTCTCCGAAGAGGGCGCCGGTTTGGACGTGATCGCGCCAGATCGCGCACGCCGCGCCGGCCTGTCCTACCTAGCGCTCGGCGACTGGCACGGCGGCGTCGAGATCGATCCGCGCACGCGCTACAGCGGCACACCGGAACCCGACCGCTTCAAGCACGACCGGCCGGGCGAGGCCTTGCTGGTATCGATCGAAGGTGCAGCGGCGCTTCCGGACGTGACGGTGCTGGAAACCGGTACCTTCTCCTGGCGCACTCTGGCGCTCGACCTTCTCGACGGCGAAGACGCCGTTGCGCTCATGCAATCACTGCTTCCCGAGGCCCGGGCGAGGCGGCAGGTGCTTGTCACGCTGGTCGCCGGCGGACGGGCACGGCTGGAAGCACGCGCGGCGCTGGCACGCGCGGTCGAGAATGCACGGCCCGACTTCGCTTGGCTCTCCTTCGACGATGCGGCTCTGGCCACTGAATGCGACGCCGGCGACCTCGACGCCATAGACCGTGCGGGCGCGCTGCGCGAGGCCGCCGACGCCCTGCTTGCCGAAGCCGGCGATACAGCCCGTTCGGCCGAGGAGCGGGAGATCGCCCGGGCGGCGCTGGGCCGGCTCTACGCCTATGCGCAGGTGGTTGCATGAAGATCTCCGCGCTGCGGCTTTTCAATGTCAAGCGCTTCGCCGGCCGCGGCGTCGCCATCGAGGGCATCGGCGACGGCGTCAACGTGCTGACGGCCGCCAACGAATTCGGCAAGTCGACCAGCTTTGAGGCTTTGCACGCCTTGTTTTTCCAGTCGCATTCGAGCACGGCCGGCGATGTCAGGAACCTGCGGCCCTATAGCGGCGGCAGTCTGCTGGTTGAAGCCGACATCGCGACGGAGACCGGCGCGTTCCGCATCACCAAGCAGTTCTACGGTGGAGGCCTTGCCCGCGTTGTCGATCTCGCGAATGGCCGGCTGGTCGCGCAGGCCGACGAGGCGGAGGGCTTCATCACGAACCTCGTGCGCGGCGGCACGGCCGGCCCGGCTGGCCTGTTGTGGGTGCGTCAGGGCGTGACCGGCATTGAGAAGCGCAGCAGAGCGGAAGAGGAGGGCGAGACGAAGGTTCGCACGAGTCTGCTCGAATCGGTGCAGGGGGAGGTCGAAGCCGTTACCGGCGGCCGCCGCATGGCCGAGATCATGGCCGCGGCCGACGAGGCACTCGGGCGGCTCGTGACCCCTGGTGGCAGGCCAAAGACCGGGGAGCGCTACGCAGCGGCGATTAAGGAGCGTGAGGATCTGGAGGCCGAGGAGAACAAGCTGGGCGCCGAGGTCAGGACCTTGCGCGAGGCGCTCGACAAGCGCGCAGCGGCCTCCAGACGGCTCGCCGAACTCGACCGTGCCGAAGACCGCGATGAACGGCGAAAGGCCATGGAGACCGCGCAAGCCGCCTTCGATGCGGCGAAGAGTCAAGCCGAAACCCTCCGCGCCGCCGAAGCGGAACTCAAACTGTTTCAGGAGCAGCGTGGTAACGCGCATCGCGAACATGAGGAGTTCACGGCCGCCCTCGAAAGGGCTGCGGAACTCAAGACAAAGCTTGGCGAGGCGGAGCGCCGGCGGACAGAGGCGTTTGCCAGGCGCGATGCCGCGGCGGCAGCGGCAGCCAAGGCGCGAGCCGATATCGAAATCGCCGAAACGGAGGAACAGGAAGCGCGGACGCTTTCGAAACGCCTCGATGCCGCGCTCAATGCGCGCGAAGCCGCCGAACGGCTGGCCGAACTGGAGAGGAAGCTGGATGCGGCCGAAACGGTCCGCCGGAAAATCGAGGAGGGGGAGGCGGCGCTGGCGCTGTTGCGGTTGCCTGAAAAGGCCGTGTCGGAACTCGAAACGCTCGACGTCGAGATTGCCAAGCTCAAGGCCGTCGCCGAGGCTGGTCGCCCCTCCGTCGCGATTGCCTACGAGCCGCAAGCGTCAGCTGTCAGCCTCGACGGCAAGCCGTTGAAGGACGGCGAGGCGCATAGCTATAACGGACAGGCTGTACTGGAGATCCCCGGTGTCGGTCTGGTTACGCTGCGATCCGGCCCGAAGACCGATGGCGGCGAACAGGTGCAGCAGTCGGAGGATCGCCGCCGCATACTCCTTGCCTCCATGGGCGTCGACGACCTGGCGGCGGCGCGCAAGAGGCAGTTGGACGTGCAACGCCGGGAAGGAGACCTGCGCGAGAAAAGGACGCGCCTGTCACTGCTGGCGTCGGACGGGTTGCCGAAACTGCGCGAAAACGTGGCGGCGCACAGGGAAATAGCTGGCGACCTTCTGGAATTCAAGGAGGACCCGGCCCAGGTTCGCGCTGCGCATGAGGCGGCCGAAGCAAGGCAGCTGGCCGCTCGGCAGGCTTGGCGGGAGACTGAGCCGTTGCCTGTGGTTGCTGCTGACGCCCTTGTTGCAGCGCAAACGATCTTTGTCGGGCTGGATGCTGAGCGTACACAGGTCGAGGCCTTGCTCGGACCGGACGCGACGCGCGTCGAGCGCGAAAGCGGGATGGCCGCGCGATTGGCAGGCCTGAACGCCCAACTGGCTGGGCAACAGGATGCCGTCGAGCAATTGCGGGAAACTGCCGGCGACCTGGCTTCTTCGGAGGCGACGCTGCGCCGTCACCGCTCTGTTGTGGAGGCGGCAGAGAAGGAAATCGGCAAGTTGCGGGAGGAGATCGCTGGTCTCAGCGCCGAAATACGAGCACGTTCGGAGGAGGCGGTCGAGGAGAAGTGGCAGGAGTGCGTCGATGCGTTCGCCGCCGCCAAGGCGCGTGTGGCCGGTTACGAAAAGGAGGTGGTGGTACTCCAGCGGCTTCGAACTGCTCTGGAAGCCGCGCGTAGCCAGGCGCGAGAGACCTATCTCAAGCCGGTGATGACCGAGCTTCGACCGTTGCTCGGCCTGCTTTTTGACGATGTCTCCATTACATTCGACGACAAGACGCTTCTGCCGCACAAGATTTTACGCAATGGGCAGGAGGAGGATGTCGAGCGGCTCAGCGGCGGTATGAGAGAGCAGCTTTCCGTACTAACGCGGCTCGCCTTCGCCCGCCTGCTGGCGAAGGATGGCCGACCGGCCCCGGTCATTCTGGATGACGCACTCGTCTATTCCGACGACGACCGTATCGAGAAGATGTTCGATGCGCTGCACCGTCAGGCGCGGGAGCAGCAGATCATCGTCTTTTCGTGCCGCCAGCGCGCCTTCCAGAAACTCGGTGGAAATGTGTTGCAGATGTCGGACTGGAAACCTGGCGAGTAAGCCAGAAGGACCATCAACCTTTATAGTTGAAGAAAAACGACTCTGACGCCATGCACTCAGCACAATGGCCGCTATTGAGGGCTATGATTCCTTTGCTGCCATTCTGCTTCCGGCCCCCTTGTAGTCGTTCGATGCGGTGTCGATTTTACGGACATCGCCATTTAGTCACGCCAAGAATGGCGGCCGCCGAACGATGGCTTTGGCTCCGCTGCTGGCGGTTCACCTTTAAGACGGCTCTGGCTGCAGCGACCGATCCTACAAGGAAGGGGCGGCCCGATGTCGAGGATCGGGGCGCTGTGTCCGCAAGGGGCTCCACAACCTCGGCAACCATCTTCTCGACCGTGTGATGCATGCCGTCCAGCACAGGCCTGCCTCGTTGGTGAAGGGCGTGGTGCCGGCAACCGAGCCGCCGACCTTTCCACGTAAATTTCGGCGCCCCGGATGTTGCAGCGTGCGCGGTATCGGTGATCACGATGGCGAGGCCAGGCGTGCGCTGATAGTCGCCCATGCCGACGCGAAGCCTGCCCGAAGGCCCGGCATTCCTGGTCTTGACGATGTGGGCGTATTCATTGATCGCGGCTTTCGCCATGCCTACGGCCACGGCTGCAAGGCTGCCTTCGGGGAAGGCGTTGAACAGTCTACCGTAGAGGGACTCTCCGTCGTGCAGCCTGCTGCCCGGCGTATGGCCGAACAGTGTTGCCGCGTGGTTCATGCGGATGGTGATGTGTCGGCACGAAGATGTCTTCGAGCACGCCGCCGTTCGAGCCGCTGCCGCGCATGCCGACAAGGTCGCCCCAGTCATCGAGGACCTCGAACTGGCCCGTCGGCGCCACGACGGTCAGCGTGGGCGCGATCCAGCTCGTCTCGCGGCTGGCGGTACGGCCATGGATGTCGGGCACGCTTATGCCGCGCGATATTGCTCCGATTAATACCAAGGGATTCAAGCACATTCGTAGCAGCCGTCATGAAGCGCTCGGCATATTCAAGGTCTTGCGCGGCAGTGTCGCGCGTAGTCGCGGAGCCCTTAAGCTGGAAGCTGACATAGTCCGAAGGGCTGACGAAGGCGATCGTGGGCCGCCCTGTTTGCCGGATGGAGGATTCCAGCCGAGGCCATTGCCAAGTGTAAAGACAACCTCGATCGCTTTTCCGGTTTTCCAGCACATGCAAGCCGACGCCTCGACCCGCCGTCGGGCGCCTGGCCACGTCGGCCGCAGCGATGAGGCACATCAGAGGGCGCTGGAAATATTAGATTAGCCTGTCGTCCGATCTAATGGCCGCCCTCAAGGCCGCGTGCCAAGGTATTTGGTGCTATTTTTGGGTATTCGCCACGGGCTTGCACATTCTTTTAGGAACGCCTGTTTGGCAGGGGCGCTAGAAAAGCCGATCCTCGCCTGGCGACAATCGATAGAGTGCTGCCCCGGCCACAGCACTGTCTTTGGATGTGACGCGGGACGGCTCCATCAGAGCGTGCGGACAACTTTCGTGTGAAGTTCTGATGGCGAGGGCAATGCGAGAAAATTCAGGCGACAGGTTCGCGGCAGACATTGACGTTTCTCTTATTTAGAGTTACTTCGAGTAACGTTAAATTAAGAGGCGACTTGATGTCTCCGCGAGCCTATCGTCAATCAGCGCGCGCCGAAGCGGTCCAGGATACCGAGCAGCAGATTGTCGAGGCCTTGACCGCGCTCCTTGCAGAGCGCTGGTTCGACGAGATCACTCTCGACGACATCGCCGCAACGGCCGGCACCACTCGCCAAACCGTGATACGGCGTTTCGGCAGCAAGACCGGCGTGCTCAGCGCCATGGCGGCACAGATGGACGTCTCGATCCAAGACCAGCGCTGGAGCACTCCGGCCCAAGGCGTGGCGGATATCGTCACCCTCCTGATGGACGACTACGAGCGCACCGGCGACATCATCGTGCGAACGCTGAGCCAGGAAGTGCGCATTCCCGAATTCGCTGCCGTCCTCGATCGTGGACGCAGGGGTCATCGCGAATGGATCGAGGACATGTTCAAGGCCTGGCTCGATAAACTCGACGCCCAGGCTCGCGGAGATAGGCTCGCGCAGTTGCTGGTCCAGACCGATGTTTGGGTCTGGCATCTGCTGCGCCGGGCGCAAGGACATTCGGCCGCAGAGACACACCGCCTCATGACGCAGGCGATTGAGCGTCTGCTGCGTGAGGACAAGACAAACTGATCCGGTCTCTTTCGAGAAAGGACCAAGGCAATGATGAACGCGACAGATGCGAGGTCCAACCTGCGCATCTTGGCGGTCTGCTGGGAAGGCGGCGGCAACGTGCCGCCGACACTCGGAGCTGTACGCGCGCTCGCCGGCCGGGGGCACAACGTCCGTCTGATTGCCGACGACACGATGCGAGCGGAGGTGATCGACGCAGGCGCCCGGTTCCTGCCATGGAAGCGCGCGCCGAACCGTTCTGATCGCTCACCCGAAAGCTGTTATGTGCGTGATTGGGAAACCTCCGATCCGTTGGCCGGCTTCCAAAGAGCATGCGAAAGGGTATTCGTCGGACCGGCGCAATTCCACGCCGAGGATATTCTCGAAGCATTGGCAACAGAGCCGGCCGATATCCTTCTCGGCGCGGATATGCTGTTCGGCAGCATGCTCGCGGGTGAAATCGCGAAAGTTCCGACGGCTCTGCTCGCGAGCAACATCTCGCTCTGGCCTCTTCCGGGACATCCGCCGTTCGGTCCAGGCTTTCAGCCTGCCCGGTCGGTTGCGGACAGAACACGCGATGCCGAGGTTTCAGCGACGGCCGAGCGGCAATGGGACGGCTTCCTGCCTTGCCTCAACGCGACGCGTGCTCATTTCGGGCTTGCGCCGCTGTTCCATGTCCGCGAACAGCCCTTGAGCGCTGGTCGCCATCTTCTTGCTACCAGCAGAAGCTTCGATTTTCCCACCGAACACCTGCCGGACCATGTACGCTATGTGGGGCCGCTGCTGGAGATGCCGAGCTGGGCCCACGAACGCTGGACGAGTCCGCTTGCGCACGAGATGCGACCCCTCGTGCTCGTTTCGTTCAGCACCACCAATCAGGGGCAGGCGGACGTACTCCAGCGGGCGATATCCGGTTTGGCCGGAGAGCCGATCGAGGTGGTCGTCACCCTCGGCAAGGCCCTCGAGGGGCTTCGTCTTCGATCGCCTGCGAACGTCACTATTCTTCCCAATGCAGCGCATGACGAAATCCTGACCAAAGCCAGCGTCGTCGTTACTCACGGCGGGCACGGCACGGTCTTGCGATCACTGAGCCACGGCGTTCCCCTCGTTGTTCTCCCGATGGGACGTGATCAGAACGACAATGCCGCGCGTGTGGACTATCACGGTGTGGGCCTGCGCCTCGATCCTTCGGCATCCCCGCAAATGCTTGGCGAGGCCGTGCGGCGCATCCTTTCAGAATCGAGCTTTTCCGAGCGGGCGTCGGCCCTTAGGCGCGCTATCGCCGAGGAAGGCCCGGGGCCTGCACGGCTTGTCGCGGAAATCGAGGACTTCGTCTTGAGATATTCACAAGGAGCCCTGTCGGCCGCGTGATCGGCCTCAGCATTTGCAAGCAGGAACACCGACCGGACTAACTCAAAACCCGTTTTCCCTACCGACGCCGTTGCCTTCCGCACTGGCGAACGGGGAGCTGTTGTCAATTCGCCCGACGGAGCCCCGAAAAACGGCATCGGAATCTCGAAAACGGTTCGATCAAAGGAACCCGAAGGATGACACACGTCTCTCCAAGCGAAAATGGAATGATCCTGACATCCAGCCAACTGGACGCCTATCTCGCCAGGATCGGGATGGACCGGCCGGCGTCCCTCGACATCAAAAGCCTGTCGCGACTTCACCGCGGCCATCTGATGGCCTTCACCTGGGAGGCAGTGGATGCCTTCATGGGATGGCCGTGCACGATCGCACCGGCTGCCGCCTTCGCCAAAATGGTTGAGGGCAAACGCGGCGGCTGGTGTTACGAGATGAACGGCCTGTTCGGCGCGGCACTCGCCGCGCTCGGTTTCCGTGTCACTCGCCTTTGCAGCGGCGTCGATCGCGAAATCATGGGCGACCTCGTCATTGGCAATCATCTGGCCCTGCGTGTCGATCTCGACCGGCCGTATCTTGCCGACGTCGGCCTGGGCGACGCAATCGTCGAACCCGTGCCGCTTGCCGTTGGACCGATCAGCCAGCGAGGCTTCGAATTTTCGATCATGCCGACGACCGACGGCTGGCTGCGCTTCAAGAACCATGCGCGCGGCATGGCGCACAGCTTCGATTTCCGGCCCGATTACAGCGACGAGGCCGCCATGGCCGCGACGCTTGGCTGGCTGACGCAAGATCCCGGCTCGCCGTTCACAAACGCGCTGGCGCTCATTCTGCATACCGCGGATGGCTATGTCGCCCTGAAGAACGATTGCCTGCGCAGCGTGACGGCAGACAGTGTCAGCGAACAGCCCATCACGAGCGCGGATCATCTCGCCGATACGTTCAATACGGTTTTCAACATCGAGGTTCCTGAACCTGGACGCGTCTGGGAAAAAATCCAGGCGGTCGGCCGCGATGAAGCCGCCTGAATGGGCACCACAGACTCATCTGACATCACCAGGTTTTCAGGGCGGTATTTCGCTGGGGGCAACATTGGATATTCGGACAAAATCGGCCGCGGTTCGCCGCCGCGCGCTGTTCAGCACAACCTCGCTCATCGTCCTCGGTGTGATACTGGCTGGGACGCCATCGCGGGCGGCCGGCACTGACTGGAATGGCACCACATCGACCGACTGGTATACAGCCGGCAACTGGTCGGCTGGCGTTCCGACCAGTGCGACCGACGCGAATATCGATACGATTTCTCCCAACGCGGCAGTGGTCGACGCTGTCGGGGCGCAATCATACTGGCTTGGTGTCGGCCGGACCGGCATCGGCACCCTCACGATCCAGAACGGCGGCACGGTGGCCAGCAACGCCCTCGGGGTGAGCGGAGTGATCGGTGTTGGCTTCGGCTCTACGGGCACGGTGACGGTGACCGGTCTCGGTTCGATCTGGACCAATTCCTCCGATTTCATGGTCGGCGGCTATGGTACCGGCTCGCTGATCATTCGGAACGGCGGCCAAGTCCGCGATATCTCCGGGGAGATCGCCGAGCAGGCCAACTCGATCGGCATTGTGACGGTGGACGGACCTGGCTCGACCTGGACCAATTTCGGTAACCTTGATGTCGGCAACTCCGGCACCGGTACGCTGAACATCCAGAACTTCGGCGTGGTCGAATACGCTGGTACGGCATCCATCGGCCGTAATTCCGGCTCGACTGGTACAGTGACGGTGGACGGTCGTTACTCGATATTGGGCAGTGCCATCTCCGGCGCTCTCTATGTTGGTGATTCCGGCACGGGCACCCTGACTATCCGGAATCACGGCACGGTCCTTAGCGCCACAGGAATCATCGGCAACAACGGTACACCGTTCAGGGGCATTGGCACGGTAACGGTGGACGGCGCCGACTCGACCTGGAGCAATGCCGGTGTCGTCTATGTCGGCTCCTCTGGGACCGGCACGTTGAACATCCAGAGCGGCGGCAGGGTCATCAACACTGTCGGAGTCATCGGCTGGCAGCCGGGCTCGACCGGTGCGGTAACAGTGGACGGTGCCGGTTCGACCTGGACCAATTCCAGCTATCTCCAGGTCGGCAATAACGGCACCGGCACGTTGATAATCCAGAACGGCGGCGCAGTCAGCAGCGTGGGCGGGCAGATCGGCATCCATACAGACCCCTCGAGCACGGTGACGGTGACCGGCCCTGGCTCGAAGTGGACCAATACCGGCGCGCTCACTGTCGGCGACCATGGCAAGGGGGAGCTGGTCATCCTGAACGGCGGCTTGGTCAGCAACACCGACGGAGTTATCGGCTGGCAGCCGGGCTCGACCGGCAAGGTAACGGTGACCGGCTCGGGCTCGAGCTGGACCAACACCGGCAACCTCACTGTCGGGCGCGCCGGAACCGGCACGCTGAACATCCTGAGCGGTGGCACGGTCACCAGCACAGATGGAACCATTGGCTCCTATATGGCGGGCAAAGGCGTTGGTGAGGTGATCGTCGACGGTCCCGGCTCGAGCTGGGCCAACACCGGCAATCTTATTGTCGGCGGCGGCGACACCAACGGCGGCGGCACCGGCACACTGACCATCCGGAACGGCGGCATGGTTACCAACGTGGATGGGCTTGTCGGCTATACCAGCTCCATGGGGGACTCGATTGGCGCGGTGACGGTGGACGGCGCTGGCTCGACCTGGACCAATACCGGCCGTCTCGTTGTCGGAGGCGGCCCCGGCCTGGGCGCCTCCGGCACACTGACCATCCAGAACGGCGGCACGGTCACCAGCGTGGGCGGGCAGATCGGTGAATTATCAACGGGTCACTCTGGCGTGGTGACGGTGGACGGCGCCGGCTCGACCTGGACCAATACTGGCGATCTCGCTGTCGGCGGCTGGTACAACGACACGCTGAATATCCGGAATGGCGGCGTCGTGAACGTATCGGGAGCCGTATTGGTGGCGAAACTTGCCGTTTCAACGGGAGCGCTGAACATCGGCAGCGCCTCTGGACAGACGCCGGTGGCTCCCGGCACGCTGAATGCCGCCTCCGTGACGTTCGGGGCTGGCGACGGTCGGATCGTCTTCAATCACACCGGGTCAAACTATGTGTTCGCGCCTGTGGTTTCAGGACCTGGCCAAGTGCTGGTGGAGGGAGGCACAACCGTTCTGACGGGTACCAACACCTATACGGGCGATACGACGATCAGTGGCGGCGTGTTGTCGGTCAGTTCGGACAGCAATCTCGGCGCTGCAGCCAGCCGCGTCATTCTTGACGGCGGCACGCTACAGGCCACCGCAAGCTTCTCGACAGCGCGTGCGATCACCACATCTTCCACCACGAGCGGGATCGATGTCGCTGGCGCCAATAATTTGACGCTGGCAGGCCTGGTCAGCGGCAGCGGTGCGCTGACCAAAAGTGGAACCGGCATGCTGACGCTGACCGGAGCCAATACCTATGGCGGTGTGACGACGATCAGTGCCGGCACGCTGGCGATTGCCTCGACCGGCGGCGTCACGTCGGATGTCAACAACAATGCTGCGCTTGCGAACGCCGGGACGGTGGCGGGCAGTGTCGCCAACAATGCAGGTGCGACATTCACCCAGACCGGCGGCAGCGTCTCGGGCGGCGTCATCAATGCTGGCACCGTGATCGCCAATGGCGGCGCGCTCAATGGCGCTATCGCCAACAATGCCGGGGGCAGCTTCAATGTCGGCGGCACGGTGGCCGGCAATAGCACCTTCACCAACGCCAATGGCGCAACGTTCGCGGTGGCTGGCGGCGGCAACTACGCGCTCGCCGGCCTCCTGACCAACAATGGCACCGCCACGGTGGCGGCTGGCGGCGCGCTGACGGCCAACGGCGGCATCTTCAACGCCGCGAGCGGTGTCATCACCAACAACGGCACGGTGACCGACGACCTCAATAATGCCGGAGTGATTATCAACAACGCCACCTACAACGCTACCGTCGCCTCGAACACCGGCACGATCGTCAACAGCGCTGGTGCGACCTGGAACGGCAATTTCAGCACGGCGGGCATCGTCGGCAATGCAGGCACGATCAATGGCAGCCTGACCCAGATCGCCGGCACCACGACCAACAATGGCGCGATTACCAGCGCCGTGACCGTCTCGGGCGGTCTCCTCACGGGGGCGGGCTCATCGGGTGCGCTGACAGTCGCTAACGGTGCCACCTTCCAGCCCGGCAGCGGCGCCGCCGGCACCAGCGCGACGGTAAGCGGAATGCTCGCCTTCCAGCCGGGCTCCACCTATGCGGTCAACGTCAACTCCGTTACAGCCTCGTTCGCCAAGGTCAACGGCGCGGCGACAATCAGCGGCGGCACAGTCCAGGTTCTCAATGCGCCCGGCGCCTACACGATGGGGACGCACTACACCATTGTCACCGCCACCAGTGGCCGCTCGGGTGCCTTCGACGGCATGACCCTGGCGAACCCGGCTTCGACGCCATTCCTGTCCTTTGGGCTGAACTACGATCCGAACAACGTCTATCTGGATGTCAGTCGCAGCACCGTGACCTTCGCCTCGGTCGGCCAGACGCCCAACCAGGCCGCGACCGGCGGCGGCCTCGACAGCCTGCCTCTGACGAACCCGCTCATCGGCGCCCTGGCGCAGTTCGACACCACATCGGCGCGCGCCTCCTATGATCGGCTTTCCGGCGAGGTTCATGCCTCGGCGAAGGCGGCGCTGATCGAGGACAGCCGCTTCGTGCGCGATGCGATGAACGATCGCCTGCGCTCCGCTTTCGATGGGTTCGGGGCGGTGAGTGCGCCGGTGATGAGTTATGCCTCGGGCGACCCGGAATATGGGCCTGCAAACACCGAACGCTTTGCAGTCTGGGGCCGTGCCTTCGGATCGTGGGGCGATACCGATGATGACGGCAACGCGGCGCGTCTTAGCCGCTCGACAGGCGGTTTCTTCGTCGGCACCGACACGCTCGTCTTCGACACTTGGCGCTTCGGCATGCTTGCTGGTTACAGTCACACCAATTTCAATGTTCGCGACCGGAATTCATCGGGCATCAGTGACAACTACCATGTCGGTCTCTACGGCGGCACGGAATGGGGCAGCCTCGCATTCCGCACTGGCGCGGCCTATACGTGGCACGATATCTCCACCAGCCGCATTGTTGCCTTTCCAGGTTTCTCCGACAGCCTGAAAGGCAAGTACAATGCCGGCATCGCGCAGGCGTTCGGCGAACTGGCCTATGGGATGCGCGCGGGCACCATCGGCTTTGAGCCCTTCGCTAATCTCGCCTATGTGAACCTTCACACCGATGGCTTCAATGAGGTGGGAGGTGCTGCTGCCCTGACGAGCAACGGCGGCTCGACGGACGCGACCTTCACGACGCTGGGCCTGCGCGCTTCAACGATCTTCATGCTGGGTGACGTCAACGCCACGGCACGAGGCATGTTTGGCATCCGGCACGCTTTCGGCGATGTGACACCTCTTGCCACCATGGCCTTCGCGGGTGGCGCGCCATTCACCATCGCCGGCGTGCCGATCGCGAAGAACACGGCGGTGGCGGAAGCAAGCCTGGACTTTGCCATTACGCCCAACACCACGCTTGGCATTTCCTATAGCGGACAGTTCGGCACTCGCACGACCGACCAAAGCGTGCGGGGCAATCTCGACGTGAAGTTCTGATGCGCGAGGACGACGCAAGCCCAAGAGGCAAATGGCTATGACGAAGACGCTTCGCATCGAACAGTTTTCCGGCATTCGTTCCGGATCTTGGTCGGCCGCAAAAGCTTGCCGCCTCGCTTTCCAACTTGGGATTGCCCTGCTGGTCGCGGTTCTGCTGCAACCGTCTGTAGGATACGCCGACGATGTTGCGGCTGCTGCCGCGGTGAATGTGCTGAAGCCAGGTGACATCGCGGCGTCCGGCTTTGCCGGTGTGAAGCTCCAAGGCCAAGGACTGCGTCCGGGCCTGGATCCGCTCACCAAGACGGTGATCGACCCCGAGGGCACCACGCTGCGCATCTATGACGGGGCTCGCACCACCGAGCCTCTGGCCGGTCAGCAATTGGACATGCCGCTGCGCAAGGAATTCAAGGCCGGGGAAATCGGCCACGTCTTCGCACTGGTTTTCGACCAGTTTCCCGCGGATGAGCGCGGTACGCCCGGCCTCTATGCGGCCGCGACATCAGCCTTCGGTCTCTACATTGTCGGTCCCGATAGTGATGGCGATGGGCAACCCGACCGGCTGATGAGAGGCGCTCCTGGTGCCCGCTTCATGGACGGATTGTTCGGCAAGGCGCCAGGCGGCGGTGCCGGAGCGATCTGGAAGATCGACAGCGTCACGGGCGCGGCGAGATTGTATGCGGAGCTCGGCAGTAACGGGTTGGCAAACAGTGGCCCCGGCATAGGTGGTCTTGCCTTCGATCCCATCAGCCGTTCGCTCTACGCCTCAGACCTCGATACCGGCATCATTCATCAGCTGAAAGGCGCAAGCATCGGCGAAGATGTCGCCCAGTTCGATCACGGGATGCAAGGTGAGCCGCAGGCCGGCAGGGAAAGCGTGGCGGACGACGGAAAGCGGCTCGATATCGCGTCTCCCGATTTCGATACGACCAACCCGGCGACCTGGGGTTTTACGCAAAGCGCCCGCCGCATCGATGCGATGGCGGTTCACGACAGGCGGCTCTACTACGCAGTAGCCAAGGGGCCGGAGATTTGGTCCGTGGGCCTCGCCGATGACGGCTCGTTCCTGCAGGACGCGCGCATTGAGGTCGGTGTCGATGAGCAAGGTACGATCGCGACGATCGCCTTCGACAATCAAGGCGGCATGATCCTTGCGATCCGCGGTGCCACGCAAAGCACCGGTGACTATGGCGCATTTGTCGCCAATGGCCCAGCCGATGTCATTCGCTATGAACCTCAGCGGCCGGACGATGCGCAGGCAGCGTCGGCCTGGCAACTCGATACTCTCACTTATCCGGTCGGACAATCGCAGGAGCGGCGCGATGGCAGTGGCGGGCTCGCATTGCAATATGCCTACCGACAGGACGGCAGTCTCGATCCCGCATCGTGCGGGGCGACATTGGTGGCTTCGGGCGATCTCCTCAATCGGCAAAAGACAGTTCACGGACTGCAGATCGGCGAGGCAAGCCGATTCCAGAAGGCCGCGGGCGCGGATATTCCAACTGCCTTCGTCGCCCTCGACCCCAGCCAGGACGATGCCGAGGCGCGTGGCCATGCCGGTGGCGTGGCCGTCCTCTCGCAGTGCGGAGAGCCCGGCGGCTTCCCACCTCTGGCTTCCGGGGGAGCGCAGTTTCCCGGCGTGGCGGGCGGCGGACAGCCCGGTTTTCCGGGCGTCGCCACTGGCGGCGGAGGAACTGGCTTTCCGGGCGTGGCCAAGGGTGACGGCGGAAAACCCACTTTTCCGCCCATTGACAAAGGCGGTGATCAGACCGGGAAGCTAACCTTGGTCAAGACCGCCGCGGTTGCGAAATGCTCGCCCAAGGGTGGCTGCGCCTTCGACATAGAAATCCACAATAGCGGGGCGGAGGTATTTGGCCCGATCGTCGTCAACGAGATGATCGAAGCGCCGCAGGCCGCACTCACGGGTCAACCCAGTGCTCCCTGGCAGTGCAGCAACGTAGCGCCTTTTACCTGTACGCATCCGGGTCCGGTGCCTGCCAACGGCAAGCTCGACATGCACGTGGTCTTCGCACCCAACACGCCGGCGGATGTCAAGGAGGTCAAGAACTGCGTCGCCATCGACCACCAAGCGCCGCCGGAGGTCCAAAACGAGCAGAAGCCGGAAGCGAAAAAGCAGCAGGTCGCGCTGCCGCCGCCGACCGCCAGTGATGCGGGAGGCCTGGTCGTGCAGGCCTCGGGCGTGCCGGCCCAATGCTCGCCGAAGGCCGGGACCTGCGAGTTCGAGGTCAAGGTCACCAACAAAAGTCCGAACCCCGTCACGGGACCTTTCAGGGTCATACAGACCTTGGCGGTCGGAACGCAAAGCCAGGCGAAAAATTCGCCGCAGAGCATGACCCTGCCGGCGGGGCTGCAATGCCAGCCCGATGGCAGGGAACTCGATTGCCAACAGCCGGAACTCACTCTGCCGCCGGGCGAAAGCCGCACCGTGCGGGTTGCCTTTTCCATCGATACGACCGAGGGCGGCGCTGCGGATTTCGTGCAGACCAAGGCCGCCGTCACCTTCGGACCGCTGGCGGGCGAGGCGACGGCTGCGATTGCCTTCGACGAGCCGCTGAACAACAAGTTGCCCGAGCCTGACGCACCTCAGGCGGATCGGAACCAGCCGGGCCTGCCGCAAGCAGGACAGGACCAGCCGCAGGCTCCGGCTTGCGCCTCAATTCCACTCGATCCGAATGCGCCGATGCAGACCGGCCCCGTGGTCATCACGAAGAAAGGCCCGGCGAGTTGTCCGCTTGTCGGCCCCTGCACCTTCGAGATCACGCTGACCAACATTACCGACGTGGCGGTGCCTGGTCCCATTCCGTTCACGGATATGCCAAATGTCGCGGGAGCAAAGCTTCCCGACGCACCGCTACCTGACCTGTTTGCTTGTGAGAAGGGTGGACCGCCCTTCAATTGCACCTTCGGCAATGCCGCCAGCGGGCTTGGCCCGCACGAGACGAAAACCCTAACCCTGACCCTGGACCTCGATCTGCCCGACGGCACCACCAGCCTGAAGAATTGCGCCGTGAGACCCGCGGCGGCGGTCCCGCCGGCCGTGCCTCAGAAAAAGGCCATGCTGTTGAAGCCTTCGGCTAGAAATCCGCTGATGAGCTTTGCGAGCTTCCGCCCGGAACCTTTTGCAAGGGGAGCCGGTCTGCTGCATTTGATCGACAATCCTGGCGGCAACATTGGCGGCGTCAATGGCGTCGCGCAGGACTGTACGCAATGGGGCGTCAAGAATGGCGGGTTCGTCATCCGCCAAAGCAACGGCCTGGAGATCCGCTTCGGCCAGATGGCGGTCGATGCAAACGGCGTCGTCACTGGCGGGCGGGTGTCCTATTTTCCGAAGGATGGCGGCGCGGCCATTTCCGGCACGGTCACCGGCACTCTGTCCGGAAACAAGTTCGTTCTGGACGTGAAGTGGAAGGTGGCAAGTGGCGACACCGGCCACTACGAAGGCACCATCGGCGCCGACGGCAAGGTCGCGGGCAATCATGTCAACAAGGCCGGCGTTCGCGATACCTTCGTCAACCAGGGGGACTGGTTTGTCTGCAAAAGCAGCAAATTCTGCGAGGGCTATGCCGACGGAGCGCTTCAGTCGGCAGCCGCACTCGCCAACCAGGGCTGTGCGCCGACAGGCCCACAGGGGCGCTGGTCGAGCGACAGGCAGGCGCATATCGATTTCTGCATGGCGCGCGCCAGCACCGCCGATCCCGCGTTCGAGGCGGAAAACAAGGCGCGCGCCGACGGGCTCGCCCAATGCGCGGCCGGAAACAAAAACAAGGAGGCCTGTTCCGGCTTCGCCAGGGACGTGATGGCGCTGAACGACCAGATGAAGGCGATCAGCTGCAAGGACGCCGTTCCGGCCCTGACGGTTGAGAACGCAACAAACATCTGCCTTCAGAAGCCGGGGGCCAATCAGGCTGTCAAGCAGGACATGCAAAAGAAGCTCGATGCCTGCAAGGCGCAACTCGCCAACAAGGGCAATCCCGATCCCGGCGCGGGCGGCGGCGGTGGCAACAAGCCAGGCGATCAGGCCGGCAATCAGCCGCCGGAGCCTGCGCCCGAGCAATGCGCCATCGTTGCGATCAAGGATCCGGACGGCGGTGGCGGCAAGGTCATTCCGAAACCCGGACAGCCGCAGACTTCGAACGCAGGGCCTCTGAGCCTGGTGAAAACATTCAGCAACGAGCCCTGCGTCGACAACCGGTGCAAGTTCAATATCACCGTCACCAACACGAGCGATGCCGAGGTCAAAGGGCAGTTCATGTTCAGGGATGATGTGACGGGCGATGGAGGGCTCTTCGGCAGCGCGACCGTCTCGGCCACGGCCGATCACAAATTCGAGTGCGCAAAGCAGCGACAGGGTTTCGCTTGCTCTAGCCCTCTGATTGCGCTCGCGGCAAAGGATTCCATCAACATCACACTTTTTGCCGACCTCGGCAAAGGCATCGGCGCTATCAAGGAGATGAAGAACTGCGCCACGCTTGAGGGAGCGCAAACGTCCTCCTGTGCGACCGCACCGCTGCAGGCGCCGGCTCCGGTCCAGCACAACAACCTTGCGCTGGCGAACAATCCGGCGGTGGGGCAGTGCTCGGACATAGGCGGCGGCTGTGCCTTCGTCACATCGCTTAACAACCCCGCTGATGCGCCGGCGTTCGACGGACCTGTTTCCTTCACCGTTCATCTTTCGCAGCCGGACGGCAGCGCCTTCCCCAACATCACGATGGAAGGCGGAGGCGAAGCGTCGGGCAATGATCCTGCTGGCGTACTCGGCTCGATCACCTGCAAGAAGGACGGCAACGACGTCACCTGCACCTCGATGAAATCGATCAAGGTTCCACCGGGCAAGAGCATCGCGGTGCCGATGACGTTCAAGCCCGGCAATGGAACGATGGCCACCGCCATCAAGAGCTGCGCCTCCTTCGCCGGCGGCGAGAACCAATGCGCCACCATTCCGCTCGTCAGAGGCCCGCTGCTGCAGGCGCAGAAATTCACGGCGGCGCAAACCTGCGTGCCGAGTTGTGCCTTCGCGATCGTGCTGAAGAATGTCGGCAACGATGCCGCTCCTGGGCCCTTCGTCATCGAGGAGGATTTCAAGCCACTCAATGCCGATACCACCATCGAAACCATCGACGGCGACTTCCAGTGCTTCCGCACCGCCAAGCCCTCGCTCGCCTGCATCTCGAACGCGAAGGCCTCGCTGGAACCAGGCCAATCGCTCGGCGGTAGGGTGTTGATCAAGACTGGGACGGTTTCCCCGAGTTACACAAACTGTATCGACTACAACCCCGCCGCCAACGGCAATCCCAGCCCGTTCGACAGGGAGGCCCGCAGTCGCTGTGTCACGATCAAGGAAGCTAATCCGTTCCGTCCAAAGATGTCGCTGTTCGTGGCGGTGGCGGATCTCAAATGCACCATAAACGGCCCTTGCAAATACGACGTCATCGTCACCAATGACGGCCCGCAATACACCGGACCGATCGAGTTCATCGACGAAGTTCCCGAAAGCGGCGCAGGGGGGAAGCCGCAGTCTCAGCCGGCTGGGCTAGAGATGGCGGCTGATCCGGACTGGGATTGTCAGAAACTTGATGTGCGCCACCTGAAGTGCACCTTCAAGAAACAAGCGATCGGCTTCGGTGGTGCGAACGTCTCGGTCCCGATTTGGGTGACTCCGGGGCCAGGCTGGAAGAAGAACGCCACCGTCCAGAACTGCGCGACCCTTAAGGTGGCCGACGGCACGATCGGCGACGGCTTGCGCCGCTGCGCCCAGTACACGCTCGATCCCTTCAACGTCAAGGTCACCAAGACCGGCGACCAGTCCTGTGCGCTTGGCGGGGATTGCAATTTCACCATCAGGCTGTTCAATCCGGGGCCGATCGACCACAATGCACCGGTCACAATCTCGGACAAGCTGTCAGGGCTATCCTCGGCGCAGATCGTTTCGATCACGCCCCCGCTGCCATGCGCGGCACAGCCGACGCAGATTCCCTTCTCCTGCACGTCGCTGGGACCCGTCCGCCTCGACCTCGACGCACCCGAAGGCAGTCCGTTCGGCCCGCGCAACTTCAAGATGGTGGTGCGCCTGCCTGGCGATGCGTCGTCGAAGCAGTTTTCGAATTGCGCCGATGTTTCCGACGGGTCAGGTGCGCAAGGCGCGCAGTCCTGCGTGACCGTGGCGGCATTGCCGCCTGTATCGACCTGCCAGGCCGGCATGATCCCGACCAATGGAATCTGCGCATGTCCTCCTGGTACGAAATGGAACGGAAAGACATGCAGCGGCGAGGGAAGCGGCGGCTTCAACACCAGCATGCAACCGGCGCCCGAGCCTGCGCCGGTTCTGGTGACGCCTCCAGCGGCCTGCAAATTCGGCATGGTGCTCGCCAGCAGCGGTCTGTGTGCCTGCCCGCCCAATAGCAGTTGGACCGGCAAGGCATGCGCGGCTGGACCCGGAAGCGGCGGCTTCAACACCAGCATGCAGCCGGCGCCCGAGCCTGCTCCGGTCCTGGTGACGCCTTCAGCGGCCTGCAAATTCGGCATGGTGCTGGCCGGCAACGGTCTGTGCGCCTGCCCGCCCAATAGCAATTGGACCGGCAAGGCATGCGCGACGGGACCCGGAAGCGGCGGCTTCAACACGAGTATGCAGCCGGCACCCGAAGAGATCAAAGTCTGTCCCGCCGCCCGGCCGGTCGGGACCTACCCCAACTGTTGCCCGCAAGGCACCGAATACAGAAACGGCAAGTGTCGCAATGCGCAAGCCGCGCCCGTCGAAGTGAAATGCGGCGGCGGCCTGGTGAAGGATGCGCGAACCGGAAAATGTGTCGCTTGCCCGCGCGGGACGCATACGGAAGGTAAGGCTTGTGTGCCGGACAAGGTCAGGCAACAGAAGCAGGCGCCCGCCATCTGTCCGGCCGACCGGCCGGTGGGCGCCTACCCCAATTGCTGTCCACAGGGCACGGAATACCGCAACGGCAAATGCCGCTTGCCGAGGTCGGCTCAGGAGCGGGCCTGCCCCGCCAGCCGCCCGATCGGGACGTATCCGAACTGCTGCCCCGAAGGCACCCAGTTCAGGAATGGCGCGTGCCGCAGGCTTCGCGAGCAACCGCAGGAGGAGCAATCGTGTCCACCGAACCGGCCGAACGGCACTTATCCGAACTGCTGCCCCGAGGGCACTCAGTTCAGGGATGGCGCGTGCCGCAGGCTCCGCGAGCAACCACAGGAGGGGCAGTCCTGTCCGTCGAACCGTCCGAACGGCACCTATCCGAATTGCTGTCCGCCCGGTTACGAATTCAACGGTCACAGATGCCGTAAGCCTTACGATCAGCAGCCTGGTGGAGGCGGCACAAGCAACCCGGCGCCGGCGCAGCAGCATGATTGTCCGCCCGGCTACAGGGTTCTGAGCAAGCCAAACAAATACGGTGCTTATTGCGAGGTGGTCCCGGTCGAGCAGCCGCAGCCACAACCTCAACCTCAGCGGCCGGCTCCGCCGCAATGCACGGGCGACAAGGTGCTCGGATCGAACGGTCGCTGCGTATGCCCGAGCGGCACGAAGGAGGGTGCGGATGGTCAATGCATCGTTCGTGTCAACTGAAAGGGGCAAAGCTGCTGCCGGGAGGTTGCGTCGATGAGAAGCCCGGCTTTCGCGCGACTGGCTGGCATGGTGGTCGCGGCCTTCATGTCATTCGTTCAGGCGCCAATGTCCCAGGCAGCCCAGTGCGGGGAGGGCGCTTGCTCGTTACAGGCAAGGGAAGGCGACGTCGGCAACCTGCATGGTGCTGCTTCGCTGCAAAGGTTGGCACAGATCGGACTGGATTTGTCCATCGGTTGCCCGCGCGGCTTCCTCTGGGATGGCGAGGACTGCGTACTGCGGCTGAAAAACCGAACGGACAGGGCCGAATGTCCCGACGGCATGCGTTGGGACGGTGAGGACTGCGTAAGGGACCGGAAAGCCCGCAAGCGCGGCAGTGGCGGATGTGTCTTTGGCTATCACTGGAACGGCGAGGAATGCGTTCCCGACAGGCAGGGCAAGAAAAAGAACAGGATCTGCCACGAGGGGACGGAGTTCGCCAACGGCAAATGCCGAAAGAGCGAATTTCCTCCGGTGGAGGGAGAGGGGGGCGCAGGGGACGACGGCTTCTCCTGCTCGCACAACGATCACCTCGAGAACGGCCGCTGCGTACCGTGCAAGGAAGGTTTCCATGTCGAAGGAGATGAATGTGTCGCCGATTAGGATCGCTGCAAGGCTTTGGCTGGTGGTGCTGGGCATCATGCTCTCGCCCTTGCTTGCCCAGGCACAAGACGCCGACGGCTGCAAGGACAATCCGCTGCTGGGCCGCTTCCAGGGCTCGACCATCGCCTATTGCAAGGCGAAGGATTTCGACGAGCTGGTGTTCCTGCGCGCCCCGCATGACTATGGCGCGCTGCTCGAACGCAACGCCACCAAGGACAGGTCCGGGGCCGAGTGGCTCAAGCAGCAAGGGAAGGCGAGCGAGATACGCTACGAACTCGCGCCTGGCACATCGTCCCTGGAGGTGGAGACCAACTACGAGGCGAACTTCAAGGACAAGGGCTTTGCGATCGTCTTTTCCTGTGCCGACCAGGCGTGCTTGGCCGGAAACCTGCGCGATCTCTATCTGCTGGGCGAACAACTCGATCCGACCAATGGCGTATCGACAGCCTATGCCGATCACGCGCGCTACGTTCTGGCCAGGCTAGATCGGCCGGAAGGCACCGTCTATGCCAGCGTCATGAGCGGCGAGGACAAGGACAGGACGGTCGCTTTCCTGCGGATTGCGGAAGCCAAGGGTATGGAACCCGGCAAGATCGCAATGCCGGCCGACACATCCAACCTTTCGGCTTCGCTGGAAGCGCAAGGCAGCGCCAATCTCTACGGCATCCTCTTCGATACCGACCAGGACACGGTGAAGCCGGAATCGAAACTCGCCCTCGATGCCATTGCCAAGGTTCTGGCCGAGAAACCTTCGTTGCGCCTCAAGATCGTCGGCCACACCGACAATACCGGTTCCGCCGATCACAATCTGGACCTCTCCACCCGCCGTGCCGCAAACGTTTCGGCCGCGCTCGTGGGCGGTTACGGTGTGGATGCGGCCCGGCTGTCGTTCGAGGGAGCGGGTTTGTCTCGCCCGATCGAATCCAACGATACCGAGGAAGGCCGGGCCAAGAACCGCCGGGTTGAGCTGGTCGCGCAATAGCGAGGGCAGGGGAGACGATCTCGACAAGCAACGGGCTGCAACACGTGGAATGAAAGGCAAACCAATGCGACGGTTCCTTACGACAACCTTCTGGTGTCTTGCCGCTTCATCCGCGCTCGCGGAACCGGCAAGGATAGAATGCCAGGGAGAAACCATCATCATACCCGGCTGGGACACCGGCACGATGAACGTGACTTATGACGGCGGCGCAAGCGGCACGCTTACCGTCAAGGGGCCGCATACGGATTTCAATGTGCCGGCGTCTTCCCACACATATGAAAAGCCAGATCCGCCCGTCGTCATAGATGGCGCGGGCGACATCAAGACCATCATGCCCGATCTCAAGGCGATCGACATTTGCGTGGCCGGCCGGATGAAGTCTAATCCGGACCCCAGCCTATACTCGATGTTTGCGATGAGCTGCATGGAGAAAGGCCCGGCCAGCGCGGCTCCAGTGCCGGTCCATGCCACCGCCACCATCACATTCCTGCGCAATGATGGTTCAGGGGCGCTGGAGCCCTTCGTTTCGATGAAGCTGGTCTATCTCGACAAGCTGCCTTCGCAAACCGACAATTTGTCCATCGAGTTCATGACCAGGGACTGCAAATCAATTCCGTGAGGATTCTCCGGTTCGAATGATAGGGCATTTCCATACGTCCATGATGACCCTGCGGGCGATCCTGCAGCTTTGTCTCATTGCCGGAGTGTAAAGTGATGTGGGATTTCTCCATCGGCAGGTCCGTGGCGATCATGTTCAGGACTTGGCCGTTCATCCTTTTCCGCATGGTCGTCTATTTTGCCATGACGCTGGCTTATGTCGCCGCGACCGGAACAGGCGCCGGCGTCGGCTGGGGCGTCGGCCACATCTTCGCCGATGGCGGGCCGGAAGGAGCTGCTTTCTTTGGCGGCATCGCCGGCTTCGCCTTGGTTTCCATCGTCGTCTACTGGCTGCGCGAATACATCCTCTATGTGCTGAAGGCCGGCCATATCGCCGTCATGGTGCATCTGATCGACGGTCGCGATGTGCCGGGCGGGCAGGGGCAGATCGCCTACGCGAAAGCGGTCGTCACGCAGCGCTTCGCCGAAGCCAATATCCTCTTCGTCGTCGACCAACTGGTGAAGGGCGCGATCCGCGCCGTCACCGGCCTGCTCGGCGGCATCGCTGCCTTCCTGCCCATTCCGGGACTGGACGGGTTGGTGCGCTTCGCCAATACGGTCATCCGTATTTCGCTGACCTATGTCGACGAGATTATCCTCGGCTACAATATTCGCATCGAATCCTCCTCGCCCTTCGAGACCGCTCGGCAGGGCGTCGTGCTTTACGCCCAGAACGGCGCGAAGATGGTCAAGAACGCTGTGTGGCTGGCGCTGATCCTGTGGGGTACCACCTTCGTCATCTTCCTGCTCATGCTGGCGCCGGCGGGCGCGGTCGTCTACTTCCTGCCAGGTCATTTAAGCGGCTGGGGCTTCGTGCTGGCCATCGTCTTCGCCTGGGCGCTGAAGGCCGCTTTCGTGGAGCCCTTCGCCATCGCCTCGCTGATGCAGGTCTATTTCAAGACAATCGAGGGCCAGACGCCCGATCCCGAATGGGACTACAGGCTCTCAGAGGCGTCGCGTCAGTTCCGCCAACTCAAGGAGAAGGCGGTGTCGTCTTTTGGCGAGAGGCCAGCGCCGCAGCCCAGTATATGAGAGGGACGGGATGTGCCCGCTCCCCCCATCTCATATCCGGCGGGCACGAGAAGACTAGGGCGTTCCTCGGCTCATGCAATAGAGCGCCCACGGCCCGCGAGGTCACCAGCGGATCATATGCGGCACGGCTGCTTTCTGACGAACTCTTCTGAACGCGGACATTCCGTTTTCGGCAACGCATTACGCACCTGATCAATGGTGATCCAGCAGAAGACCGGTCGGCCCGTCCAGTTCGAGATCATCGGAGACACGCGGACAAGTCTGCTTGCTTGGCTCGAACGCCGTAGTGGTAGTACCGACGATTACGCGTTCCCAAGCCGAGTTGAGCGCGAAGGGCATCTAAGCACGCGACGGTACGCGCGATTAGTCGATGAATGGGTTCGAGCGATTGGACTGCGCCCCGACGAATACGGAACGCATTTGCTCCGTCGTACCAAGGCTGCCCCGATCTACAAGGCGACCGGTAACCTCCGAGCTATCCAGATATTGCTTGGACACACCAAGATCGAAAACACAGTTCGATATCTTGGGTAGATATCGATGACGCGTTGACTCTGGCCGAGACGACGGAGATCTGAGACGGACTGCCCCGCTAGAGATGGAGGGGCAGTATTCAGCAACGCGCCCCCATAGCAGTCGTTGGAAGCCCCCGTCGCCACGAAATGAAAGCAGACATCGAGATGGAGGGCGCGGTTTGCTAACTGGCCCGTAGGAGTTCAGCGGCAAGCGTGCGCTCGATCCAGATCGCGTACGCCGTTGTCGTCCAACCTTGCTCTGCCACGAGCAGTTGCCAGACGGTCGGGTGATTGAGAGCCCATAGCGCATCCGCCGCTTCGCGAACTGTTACACCGGACCGAAGAGCATCCAACGCTGAGAGTTGCTTGACGAATTCTTCGGCAACATCGTGTAGTTTTGTGTCGATCTCATTCCACAACGCGCGCACGTCATTGTCGGCCGTCGCGCTGCGGATCACCTCGATGAGCCGCGCAGATCGGCTTTTTACCGACACCGAATGCTCGACCATCAACCGAAGTTTCTGTCGCGGATCGCCATCCTTCAGTACCTGCTTGTACCAAGTGCGTTCAAGCACGGGAACGTTTGCCTCTCCGGGAGCGAGGCGGTTCGCCCATACTGCGCGCAGCAGATCCGCCTTGCTGCCAAAAACGAGATAGACGGTCTTGGTAGCCACATTCGCTTCGTTCGCAATCGCCTGCATCGACGCAGCCACATAGCCATCCCGTTCGAAGAGCCGCCTGGCTGCTTCCAAAATTACACGCCTGGTAGCCTCGGCGGCATCCTGTCGTCGGGCAGATGAATAGGAACGTACGGACTTGACAGTTTCGGTCATTTCGCTACAATGGTACTCACATTAATTCACCGTCAGTGTCATGATAACACAGGAGGCTTCTTCATGACTACGACACTCAAAATCGACATTCAGGTTCGCGACTACGATCTCTGGAGGCACGCATTCTCACAAGACCAGGCCGGCCGAGCGGCCCATGGCATGCGTCGCTATCGCATCTTTCGCCCGGTCGATGACGACAAGCGTGTGCTATTGGACGCCGACTTCGACGAGTCTGCGTCGGCGCAGGGATTCCTCGATGTCTTGCGCTCCAAGGTGTGGCCCGATCCTGAGAAAGCCCCAGCAAAGATCGGTCAGCCAACGGCCGTGGTCGCTCGGCTCGTCGAGACACACGAATACTAGGCGGACGCAGTCTGCACCGACGCCGATGCTAGCCTGTTGGCATTTGTGTCTGTTGTGATCGCTCGGCGCTGTGCGGGCGACGGGCATGGGGCCGTGTATGGACGGCCCTCCGGTTCTTCGAGTGTTGCTTGGCTGGTTGGTGCGGCCATGTATCCGGCCTGTAGGCGCGGCCCTCATGCGCCGCAGGCCGCAATGCCATTCGCGCGTCTCGGGGGCCTATGGTGAAAGCAAGCCTGACGAGGTCTTGGGTTTGGCCGCCTGCTCAATGATTTCAAACCCCAAGGCGCGGGGGTATCGCCCCAGGGCGGCAGACCCGTCTGGGCGCGCCGTTTAATTAGCCACATTATCAGCCTCGTCAGGCCTCCTCCGCCATGGGGAAACCATCCGCCATCATTCGGTCACGGTGTCTCCATGGCGGTGGACGACTCTCCACTCACCGTCTTCCCGGCGATAGACCTGGGTGACACGCAATGTGTATGTGCGAGGCTTGCCGTCGACCGAGACGGACGTGCGCTCCAGTCCAGCCGTGTAGGCCATGTCGCCGATCACGTCGTACGCCTGCAGCTCGAAGACGAAGGACGTGCAGTTCGAGAAGCTCTTTCCCAGATAGACAAAAAGGTCTTCGACCTCGGCCAGACCGTTTGCGTTGCGCCACGCGCCGAGAACGCTGACCGGCTCACGATGAGACCAGAGCGCGCGGCGTGGTGCCGGGTCGCCATTGTGGAGGGCAAGCTCGGCTTGGTACAGCGGGGTCTTCACCCAAGCCAGGAAATCTTCACGGTCCTTCATCTTCCTGGTGTCCTCCCAGTCCGGCGCCTTGTCACAATCCCGGTGGATTGAATTTCGAAGCTCTTGGGCGGTCAGCATGATCGAGCTGCATTCAGGCGCTCATGGATTTCGAACCTTGAGGGCCCTTATCCTGCTTGTCAAACGGCTCGAATATTGACCCTGAAGGTGGTGAGCTGATCCGCTCCGGCGGAACTGGTCGGAGTTGCGCAGCCGGGGCGAGTGGCGTCCGTCTGCAAGGCAATGGACGCTTGTTGGATAGACACCGAGCCAACCACGCCGCTCCGTCGTTACGAGGCCGGCCTTCCGGCCCTGCGGAATGGCAGTTAATCACCACACGTGATCGAAAATCGACAGACAGTTTCCGGCCCCAAACAGGACACATGGCGCTAGAGGCCGACCGTTTGCATCTGGTGTCAAGCAAGATGACAAGTTATTCGTCCTGGCTCTTCAAGTCGGCGCCTATGCCGACCTGCCGAGGTGCGTTGTTCAAGGTGGGCAGACCTTCACCCTGCTTGGAGAGAGCTTCTTCCAAGTCGGGCGCCCGATACGGCTTCTCGGCCGGCGGATTGAGTGCCAGGTCACTTGGCGGACCATCGCGCGAGAACCGAGTGTAAAGATCCGCTCCGGTTGCAGGTTTTTTCATGGGCGGCGACACCTTCTGCAAGGTTGTATTGTGACGTCGTCCAAGTCAGGGCGCAAGCAGCAGGGTGATGGGTGACCGAAGCAGTTGCGTTTTGTCCAATTATGCTGCTGAGCGGCGGGCAGCGCGGGCGTGTCGCGGAAATGCCGTGAGGACGGAAGCTTCGCCTGGTCGTGCCGATGGCGTGACCATTTCCATGAATGTCAGGCAAAGTTTGCCCTGGTTGGCACCGTGCTTGGGTGGCGCCGCAAATCCACGCGAACATTTCTTTGAAAAGGTATCGATTGGTCAGCCGTTTAAGGTCGCCAAGCCATGGTCGCGCCAAGAATTACTCATGACCTCCGATCTTCACAATAGAATGATGGTAATCATTGACGAGGAATTTCATCAATAAAAGCAAGAAAGTTGAAAGTTACATCAATAGACGAGAATACAGATGTTTATAGCGTTTACAATTTCTACGTTTACTATGTCTTTAAGTATTACGTGTTTTGACCAACTGCGTACTTGTTGGCATAATGAATTGCTATCGAGGATTTTCTTTCCGCAATTCCTCAGATGCAATCTGAAACGCCATCCAAGGAGTTTTCCATGGCAAAGCATACCCCTGCGAACGACCTTGCCGACGCAACGCCGCTTCCCGCAAGCTTCCACATCGAGGTACCCTCGCGTGGAAGAAAGAACGCGCGCGCGGCAATCGTCCCGCCCTCCATCGTAGCGTCGGGAGCGGGCGAAGCTCCCGATTATTCCGGTCTCGGAATCCCCGCCGAGGCCGTTCCCGCTCTGGAAGCGGCCCGCGTGCGGTTGGCCGCTCTTGGCCGGCTCGAGACATCGCATGTCTATGAATACGGCGCGGTCATCCATGAGGTGCGGGAAGCGGCGCCTGATCAGGCAACCTTTGCCAAGTGGGCCAAGAAGATTCTCAACCTTTCACGCCGCGGCGCGGAGAACTACGTCGCGGTTCACCGTGTTCTGGGCCCGTATCGGTCGCGTGTCGAGAGTCTGTGCATAAAGCCGAGCACACTGTATTTGATGGCAAGCGCCCGGCCGGATCGCATCGACGATCTGCTGTCACAGCAGGAGGCAGGCCGGAAGTTCGCTGTGAAAGAGGTCAAGGCGATCCTTCGCGAAGGCAGCGAGCCGGAGGCGGAAAAGCGGGCCGTTTCAAGAGGCGGTGTCGCAGGCCTGAAAGCGCAGATCGCCGAGAAAACCACCTGTGGGATCGCCGCGATGATGGATACGGCCGTCAATGTCCTTAGGGCAATCCACATTGCACTCGAACCGCATCGGCGGGGCAAGAAAGTACCCAAAGATGTCACTATGCGGCCGCTCATTCATCCCGCGCGCCTGCTGCAGAAGCAGTTGGAGTCATTGATCTGGCTGGCGCGGCCTGCAGGTGATGGCGATCAGGAGGTGGATGTGGAGCCGCTCAGCCATGATGATGACTGGTACAAGCTTTGGGAGATGCTCGAGAAACTCGGTGACTACGAGGGATGGCCGCTGGCTGCCGATATCGGAACTTGGCTCTCCGATACGGTAGTGCCGCAGCTCGAGTGGCTGGTCGGCGATCGGGCAGAGAAGGCCGCTGCCGTCATCGCTGAGATGGCAAAGGCGGCCATCGCCAAGCGCACCAAGTCGGAGAAAAAATCGCGCACAAGGGTAGCTGTCGCCAAAGCGGATCGGGGGGCTAAGGCAACAAAGCAAAACAGCTTGGAGGTCCTGTCGGCGGCTGTGGACGCCATCAACATCCGCCCAGACGTTGATGTGCATTTGACGACGAATAGCGGTGTCTCGCAGATTGCGGTGCCAGCGCCGCGATAATCACCGCCGATGCTCGCTGATACTGTTCAAGTTCGATCGGCCTGGTTCTCTCCGGGCCGATCCGTCTCCTTGGTCCGGACACTATCGAGGCTTCCATGACAAACCGGTCGTGCCCCACGACCAAGTATGCCATCCGCACATCTGGCCCGCGAGAGCCCAATCTTAACTCTACGATCGCAATTTTTTTCAGGCCTGCATTTTAAGGGCTCAGATCTCCCGCGGATCCTGCCAGGATGATTCTGCTTCGGCCAAATCAGCCGGACAAGACGGCCCTCGACGGTGTTAGCGCACCATCGAAGGCCTGACCCAGATCCCTTGGAAAGGAAGAGCAGGGCTATGAAGACCTCTATCTCAGCATACATGATCGGCAAAGCCTCCGAGCATTTTGGCGGCACCGTCGACATCGACTCGATTTTGTTCAGTGAGGCGGTTGCACCGGTCAGCCTGGGCGGACTCCTTGGTTCCACCGGTGCAAGATCGCGCGATCACTATGAGTGCCTGATCATCCCGGTCAGCTCCTGGTAGCGCCATCGGGCGACGGCCCGCTTTTGCACCTCAGGCAAAGTTTGCCTGAGGTTGGGGCTCTGACATTAGGCCGCATCGATAGGTCTGAATTGCCTACCGCGCGCGGCGTCAGCGCCAACACCCACCATTCTTGTTCCAGCTGTACCCGTGGCTCCGCCGCGGGCGGGAGATTTCTTGCCTATGTACGAGCCCCATCCCAACAATCCGGTGCCGCGCCCCGATCCAGCGTTTACGTCGCCAGTCAGTGATCCCACCGGCACAGTCGCGAGCCCATCGTCCCGTGATCGACGTGTGATCCGACAAGCACTGCACGGTCTTGGTAAACAGTCGCTTCCGCATACTGGAGACGTTGGCGCGGCCTCTGCTCAGAACTCTCCGGGACGGAGGGTCAGCTCTATCCAAACGGTGCTTGAACTGCTCGGCCATAGCCCGGAATGCACTCGGCTAGCCCGGGCCGGGCTAATGACGTCATGCCACTGCCGCCTTAAAGCTGCCGACGATCCGGCTGTGATCGTTGGCCTTGCTGTTCACTTTGCCCGTTCGGCGCTCACGCATAGCGTGTCGCTGCCGGTCTCGGTCTGCGACCGCCTTACTAAGGCTGTCGAGGCAGGCGATCCGGCATGCCGCTCAGTCGCTGAGTGGCTTGGCGACCTCGGGCTGCTGGATCCGAAGCCACAGTTGTCGGCGGAGGAGGGCGGCCGATGATGGAGGCGCGTCTCGCCAGATATTTTGTCCGGCGGATCGGACGCCGGGCGGCCAGTGAAGCTGTCCACGACGCGGTTGCCAGCGGGATTCTGCGCATGCTCCCGGAAGATCAGGCAGACCGTGGGTCTTGCGCCGGGCCGCGCGGTTTTGCTGTCGGGCCGCTGGTATCGGGGAAATCAGCGGAAGACGCGCTGTGGATGATCCGTCGCAGCAGCGCCGCCGGGCGCGTAAGGCGCAGCGATGACAGCGACGATTTTTTCCGCACCACCTCGGTGAAGATGCGCACCGAGGGAACCCGGGGCGGCGACGGGACCTCGCAGGCCGATGCCGATGGTAAGATCAGCCCTCGGCTTGTGCACCAGGTGCGTGCGCTGGTTGACGCCGTTCGAGCTTCAGCCATGCCTTTGCGGGCCGGCGATGTCGCAGCCGCACTTCTGATCGCGCAGGCTGCAGGCAGGAATGATCTGCCGCCAGCGGAGATCGCGGCAGTCCTTTCGACGCTTTCGCCTATTGTCGCGGTCACGGCCGAAGTCGAAGGCTTCGAGGAGATCTTCCTGGGCCTGGTCGCGGGCGGTGCGATCGTGCCTGGACGGGTTGCTGTTTGTGAGGGTAGTGAGCTCTCGCGATCCGGGTCGCTTCGCTTCTCGCGGGCCAAAGATCCAAGATGGCATGCAATCGTCTTCAAAGCGTCGGAACTCGATGACGACGGCGACTGGCGGGATCGCCAACTCGGGTTCGCGGCCGAAAGCGGTTATCCGGTCATCGGTATCTCTGAGCGTGGACGGGTAATCCCCGAGGTTCTGCGACGGATCGCTGTTGTTAGACTCGATTGCGGGCCGCTGACACCTGCCATCGTGATGAACACGCTCCTGGCAGTTCTGGGCTCGAGCCATGATGGTCATCTTGTTCCCGAACATACTGCGGCGCTTTCGCTTTCGGATCTCGCGCTTGCCATCCGTCCGGGCCAGTCGCCGGCCCGTGCTTTCGAACTGCTTGGTGAACTTGGACGCCGACGCTTCCGGGTGAAGCAGGAAGCGGGCGGGGAAGGGAGTACTGGGCACTCTATCGCGGGGGGCATTGTGAAGCGCAAGCCAGGCCGCGACTCTGGCAGCGGCACCGATGTCATCCAGCCCTGCGTGCCGGGCGGCACGACATCGGATCAGTTCATTCCACGCATCGAAACGCTCGCCGGATATGGCGAAGCGGTCGATTGGGCTTTGTCGCTCAAAGAGGACCTGGAGCTGTGGCGGGCTGGCGAACTCGCCTGGCAAGAGATGAGTACGAGGATCTTGCTGTCGGGATCACCAGGCACTGGCAAGACGATGTTTGCCCGCGCCTTGTGCAACAGCCTTCAGGTGCCGCTGGTTGCAACATCGGTGGCGACATGGCTGGAGCCGGGATACCTAGGTGATGTGCTGAGGCGCATGAGCGCAACTTTTGCCGAAGCGGAACCAATGAAGCCGAGGATTGTCTTCATTGACGAGATCGACGGGATCGGTAGCCGCGAACGGAGAGGCGAGTGGGACCAGTACTGGACATCAGTCGTCAACAGAGGTCTCGAACTGCTTGATGGCGCCGTCAAAACTCCGGGCGTCATCGTCGTCGCGGCAACTAACAACCCGCAGGTGATCGACCCGGCGCTGCTGCGGTCAGGTCGGCTCGAGAGGCACATCAACATCCCGCCGCCCGACATCGCGGCCCTGGCCGGCATCCTGCGCCATCATCTTGGTGACGATCTCGAAGCCATCGTCGCAAGCGCTGCAGAGTGAGCAAACGGGCACGATTCTAGCCATGATCAAGGTGAGTGCCTCGCGGCACAAAGCTGCACCTGCTGATTCCACCCAAGAAAAAGCGACAACCGACTGAATCAAGCACGACGCCCACTCAACAGGAGCGCCCCTGACACATGTTGATGTTCGACCCACAGACCGGCCGCTATGACCCTCGTTTCGAACGCGAGGCCGACCGCCTGGTCACCCTTGCTGCTGATATGGAGAAAATCCGCAATGGCGCCGATCCCAAGGAACTGGCTGCCGGAGCGCCCATCCTCGATCATTGGGTCGTTGCCGAGCACTCGGTTCCCTATCTGGCCGGCCTGTCGTCCGGTCACCCCATCCTGACCGGCACCGGCAGACTGATTGCAACATCCGATCTTGTGCTTGTGGCTCACGACCAGTCCTGGGCCCGGACACGCTCGCGCTTTTATCGCCTCGGTCGGCCAAGCGGAGTTGCAGCCAATTCCTAGGGGTAGGGGACCAACGGGAAATGAAAAGAGGGGTGAAGGGAGAAGGTGCAAAGGGTTATGGAGAAGAGATTGCCGACGCATATGATTGATGGTGACAGTCAGGCTGTCCTGCACACCCTCGCACGTCAGGCGAGTGGGCTAACCGGTGCCGATGTCGAGCGGATCGTGCGTGAAGCGCGCCAGAACGCCCGCCGCGAACGTCGCCGACTGAGCTTCGGCGATCTGCAGGCGAGGCTTGCTGCTACCAAACCTGTCCGGCCCGAGAGCCTGCGACGGCGAATGGCAATCCACGAAGCCGGCCATGTCGTTGCGCATATGGCGCTCGGCACCGCCCGGATCGACACAGTCACAATCGATGGTCCCCATGGTGGGCATGTCGAAGGCGAGACCTACAGTCTCGTCGCCCAGACAGAGGCGGGCATCAACGCCCAGATCGTCACGAAGCTGGCCGGTCGTGCCGCAGAAGAAGAGCTTCTGGGAAGCGTGTCGGCCGGAGCCGGCGGTTCACCGCGAAGCGACCTCAGCCTTGCCACCGACCTAGCATTGGCGATGGAAACGACGTTGGGTTTCTCGAAGCAGATGCCACTGCTCCACAGGCAGACCAAGGCAAAGTTTGCCCAACTGGTAGACGGGACGGAACTCGCCATCCGCGTCAACGACCGGCTCGAATATGCCTATCGCCAGGCGCGCGAGCTCATCCGGTGCCATCGTCCATCGGTCCAGATGATCGCCGACGCGCTCCTGACTGTTGGTACGCTCGATGGCGATGAGCTTGCGGCACTGATGTCCGATAGCGGCAACGAAAATGCCGAGTCTTGAATCGGTGGTGCCGAAAACGCCGTTTGACGAAGTAATGGGGGGAGAACCAACAAGGCCATGTAAACGCCGTTTGCCGCAGCGATACCGTGCCCAGGAAGGTGCGGCCGAATAACAGGCCATGCAGCCGCGCCTTCGTCAAAGTCGAAATCGGATTGCCGGACGACAACAATACCAGGCCCGACAACGAAGCGACGAAGGGGGGCCTCTTGGTCAGTCCCCGGATCCATCGCCAGTGGCGTCGACTTCGTGCCGCCTCAGATGCGGCTTCGGGAAGAAATCCCAGCCATCCTCATAGCGCTCGAGCAGGCCGTCCCAAGCGGCGCGCGTTGCCTCGGCCTTGAAACCTTGGTCGATGAGTTGTCGCGACACCTCCGCGATCACTCTGCTCAGCAGCCGGTCGTTGCCGCGCCGCAGCGCCGTCACGATCATGTAGCGCAGCATGGCCCTCGCGATATCGTCACGATCGGGAGCCCGCTCCACCCTGCGTTTTTCTCGGTATTCGCGCTGATAAATCCGCTGCTTCTCCAGTCTCTCGTCTCTCCGCGCCATCGTCATCCTCCTCATCATGGTGCAGGACAATGGTGGCGTCTGGCCATGCAAGCGACAAACGCCGTTTGCCATGTAACGACGTTCTCGAATGCTGAATCGCTTGCTGAGACTTCTGAATCGCTGTGCGAAAGATCAGAATCCGAATAGCGCAAATTTTTCTGATTTGTTTTGCGTTGCCAGCAACTTGGCTCGACATGCTGCGCGATCAAATGCGTGTGCCGACGAGCTGTCACCCGTTGCGAAGTCATTGATCCCGGTCTTGCAAGGCGAAATGCATGCCGAAGGCTGCCGACCAGGAGCTGGACAAACTCCGTTTGCATCTGCCCAAACGACGCGTCCGCCAAACACCTGCAGGTGCCAGATGGAATTGGGGACAACACTCGTTGGGCTGGGTCCACGGGCCAGATCGCGGATTGAGCTGCCGACAAACCACTACCTTTTGACCATAGGGCACGTCGTCTGGCGGCGCTCTATCCCGCAATCATTTCTTGTGAGCGCTCTTCTTAGGCCGCGTTCCGCGCTTGTCGCCAAACCGATCGCCGCTCTTCTTTCCAGCCCAAGGCGGCGGGAGCTTCTGCTCCACCCAGGGAAGTAATTGGATTGGTTGCGGCTCCAGATGTCCGGTAATCACCGGGTAGCGCGAAATGATGAGCCGCAGCAGCGCCAAACCCGTTGGGTTGGTGTACCGCGTTGCCGTCTCCGTCTCGCCCAGTCGCCCGGAAAGATCTTCGATGACGCCTTCGGAAACGCCCGCATTCTTCAGCGTATCGGCAAACCCATGGCGCAGGGCATGAATGGGTCTCTCCCACAGGACGCCCGGGAGGCAACGCTGCGCTACCGGAACGAAATCCTTGTAGAAGCGATCCCCCGGATCGTTACGCTTGAGATAGGGCGAGTGCAGTTCGGGGAAGAGCCGCGTGTGACCAAGTTCCTTGAGCCGTTGCACATACTCAATGAATTTCAGGCGCAACAGTTCGTCCGGCACGGGCAGCAACCGATGTGACTGCGCGTTCTTGATGCGCCGCACTGCGTTCGCTTTGATCTGGATCGCCCAGTGCCCGTCCCTCTCAACGATCTCGTCCACTAGCAGGCCCGTAAATTCGTTTCGGCGCGGCCCGAGATAGGAGTAGAGCATCGGCAGGAAATACAACGAGCCATGGAAGACAAGGTCTCCCGGAACGTCAGGCTTTTCTGCGCGCTCCCGTCCCTTGAAGATCGGCATATCGAAGACTGGCCGTACGTCGTCGGGACCAGGCTTCACCTGCTGAAGCCTGACCTCGCCCTTTGGCGGCTTCCTCGGACGCAGCCCTTCGAACGTCCATTCAGGCACCATAAAGTGTGACGATCGCAGGTGCTTCAGGAAATGGTCCAAGTTTCCTAGGTGTCGGCGGATCGTCGCTGGCTTCAGTCCGAGCCTGATCGTCCTGCCGTCCTTTTCAGCATCGTCGGCTACTCTACGACTTTCCTCGCGAAGCTGATGGGGAGACAGCCTGCGGAGGCGCGGGCTGCGACCATAGTTGGGAAGTATGTGATTGAAATGCTGGCGAAGGGCGGCGACGTGTTCCTGGGTAATCTCGCCGGAATGCGTCACGCCGTGTTCTTCGAGGATGCCGCGGAAAATGCCGACGAGGACCCGGACGTCTGAGGCGGTGTCCTCTTCCCATTGGTCCTGATTGTTGGCGACAAGCTTCTCCACCTGCTCGTCGAAGCCGGAGAGCGGCAGGTCCTTGCGCGCCTTGGTCTTGCTGGAAGCTACGGCCAGAGCGGGAGCTGGCTTCGATGGTTCGACCGGATCGCTTGCAGTTGCGGCTGATGTCGGCGGAATCGAAGGTGTGACCTGCCGAACAGCAGCAACTGGCACTACGGCCGCTTCCTCAGGGTCGGCGTTCCATAGCAACCTGGGCTTCGCAGGCGGAGCGACGGGGATGGCGTCTATCGGTGCTCGCTCTGGCTCCTGCGCGCCTCCCGACAGTTTCGGCTTCCTCGGATCGACGGCGGATGCCAGCAGCGCGTCGGCCCGTGCGCGATACATCTCTTCGCTCGCGGCGTCGCGGTTGAGGGCGGTGTCGTCGAGACCGACCTGGCCCATGCGGTGAAGAACGTCACGCAGGAAAGGGCTTCTCGTGCGGCCTTCGCGATCGGACAGTGCGCCCTGTCGCTCCGATCGATATGTCGATGCGATGAAGGGAATGTCGCCTGGTTCCGCGCCGGCTTCGAGCAGTGCTGCATGGACTTCGCTGCCGTCATCGAAGGAAAGCTCCACCGTCGTGCCGTAGGCGTGCAGCAGGCGGTAGGCCCATCCGACCTGGCGGTCGGCTTCCCGATGCTCTGGATCGCGGAGCGTGCCCCTGCGCCTGGCAGAACGGTCGAGCGCCTCGATCTCGTCGCGCATGGCATCGATCTCAAGCGCAAAGATTTTGGTCAGCTGGTCCTTCGTCGCCATTCTCGCCATCGGCATCAGTTCGAGCTGCAACAGCAGGGCGTTGAGCCGCCGCGCCACCACGGACGCCTTCTTACGGTCGGAGAGCCTAAGGCTCAGTGAAAGTCTGCCGTTACCTGTCGCCGACGCGAATCTGACGGGAATGCGGGCCCGCCAGTAGAAGAGTCGGCCCCTGAGAACGAGGTTTTCGATCTGAAGTCTGCGCAGTCCCATCGGCCCGTGCTCCGCTCGTCCTGGCCGGATGGACACCAGCTCTGGACATCAGTTGTGGACACCACTTGTGGAAGGCCGATTCGACGTGAAACGATGACCAACCGAACGGCCATGGATCCCGCGGATTTCAAAGCTTCTGGGAGGCGAGTTGGCTGGGGAACCTGGATTCGAACCAGGACTAACGGAGTCAGAGTCCGTGGGTCTACCGTTAACCTATTCCCCAATAAGCATTTTTGTTCAATGCTTTGGCCAGAGCGGTGAAAGAGAATTCTTGCTCTTTCGCGAGCGGTTCGGTGTGCCGCTGCCCGTTTCTGCGCTGCCTTGTAGCCGCGCTTCCAAAATAGTCAAGCCTCGACTGCGTTTCAATTTGCCGCGCGGCCGAACTGCGAACGCTCGAACACCAGAACCACGATCAGCGCCAGGATGAGCGGGATGATCAGGTAGAACATCCGGAACACCAGAAGTGCCGCGATCACGCCGGCCTGGTCCATATGCTGCAGGCCCGCCAGGAAGACGACCTCGAACACGCCGAGCCCGCCGGGCGCATGCGATATCTGCGCCAGCGAAAAGGCGACGAGGAAGATACCGAAAACCACGAGATAGCCTGGGTTGTTTTCCACGGGCAGGGCGAAATAGAGGATCGCGCCGGCCGATAGGATCTCGATCGGCCCGATGATGAACTGGCGGGCGACGATCGGCAGCCGCGGGTAGTGGATTTCGAAGGAACCGATCTTGAGCGGCTTCAAATGCAGCCAGCTGCCGAAGGCGTAGGCGGCGACGATGAGAATCATCACGACGCCGGCGCCCGCCGACAGCCCCCCATAGCCAAACTCGGTGAAGGAGCGGATGTCGGAAAATCGCTCGAACAGGTCCGGGATCAGAATGAGCACGATGCCGCCCAAAAGGATCGAGGACAGAACGAAGGTGATCCAGCAGACCGCCACCAGAACGCCGACGTCTTGTCCGGAAAGCCCTTTCGTCCCGTAGGCACGATAGCGGATGACTGCTCCGGAAAAGACCGAACCGCCGATGTTGTGCGACAGCGCGTAGGTGGTGAAGGAACACAGCGTCACGAACAGCCACGATACGCGCTTGCGAAGATGCAGCAGCGCGATGTGATCATAGCCGGCAAGCGCTGCGTAGGCGACGATCGAACTCAGCGCGGCGAGCAGCCAGTGGTTCCAGCGAATGGTGGCGAGACTTGTCCACACATCGTCGAGAGAAATGCCGCGCAGTTCCTTGAACAGGACCCACAGCGAGAAGGCGACGGCGGCCAGACCGACGGCAGGCCAGAAAAAACGTTTCACATTCATGCAGCTACGGCCATCAGCAACCCCAATTCATCACGATTCGATGCCCCGCGCAGGTTCGGTCGAGTGGCTATCCCGCCCGAATTGACCCGCTGGACCCAGAAATGCCCGATCGAAGCCGGCTATTCAACAGTTGTGGCGCGTTTACGGCGATGCGTTTAGCGCCGTTGCGGCAGCCTACAATTTTCGCATGGCTCTTGGTGATCGGGCCCGGCGCTGCTAGTCTGGCGCCAACTTACGAAATATTCGTGCCAGCGGCGTCCGGGCAACCGGTTCGCGCGGCACTGGAAGGAAATAGCCAGTGGAAGACCGCGACGCCGGCGCCAAAGCGCCGGGGGGCGGCGTGTCGGAGGGGATTTCGGCATCGCGCGGCCCTAAAGCCCCGGCCGCCAGCCGTGCGCCGGACAGTGAGAGCGTGGCGCGACAAGATGCGCACGCCCCGGACCATCAACCCCGCGCCAAGGGACGCAAGCGCCGCAAACGTCGTCGCGGCCGCAAGGTCTATGCGCCGGTCGACGGGGTCGGGGGCACCGGCGCGTCCGCCGATCCCACGCCTGCGCCTGGGCGCAACGCAGTTCCGGCGCAGGCGCCGTCGATCGCGCCCGTCGAAAATTCCAGGGCGCCCGATCGCTCGCGTCCGGCTGCCTTCGAGTTGCCGGTCTTTGCCGCGCTCGATCTCGGCACCAACAATTGCCGCCTGCTGGTGGCGGTGCCGGGCAGGCACGGTCAGTTCCGGGTGATCGACGCGTTCTCGCGCATCGTGCGCCTGGGCGAGGGACTTTCGGCCAGCGGGCGGTTGGGCGATGCGGCCATGAACCGCGCCATCGAGGCGCTGAAGGTCTGCGCGGAGAAACTGCGGATCCGCAAGGTGGCGCGCGCACGGCTGATCGCCACCGAAGCCTGCCGCGCCGCCGCCAACGGCGCCGAATTCCTCGAACGGGTCGAGCGCGAGGCGGGGCTGAAGCTGGAAATCATCGATCGTGAGACGGAAGCACGGCTGGCGGTTTCGGGCTGCGGCTCGCTGATCGAGCGCGACACCAAGGGTGTGGTTCTGTTCGATATCGGCGGTGGTTCATCCGAAATCGCGCTGATCGACCTCACCACGCGCCGGTCGTCGCGCCTGGCGAGTCACATCGTCTCGTGGACGTCGCTGCCTGTCGGCGTTGTTTCGCTGGCGGAGCGATTCGGTGGGCGGACGGTGACGCGCGAAAGCTTTGACGCCATGGTCGACGATGTCGCGCAACGGCTGTCCGCCTTCGAAGGACGTCACCGGCTCAACCATCTGCTCGCAGGTCCGCATTTCCACCTGCTTGGCACCTCCGGCACGGTGACGACGCTGGCCGGTGTCCATCTCGATCTCGAGCGTTATGACCGGCGCCGCGTCGATGGCCTGTGGATGGGCCGCGAAAATGTCGACCGCATGGTGGAGAAGCTTTTGGGATGGGATTTCCAGCAGCGTGTCGCCAATCCTTGCATCGGCGCCGACCGTGCCGACCTGGTGCTTGCCGGCTGCGCCATCCTCGAGGCGATCCGCGCCGTCTGGCCCTCCGAGCGGCTGCGCGTCGCCGACAGGGGCTTGCGCGAAGGCATATTGAGCGAATTGATGGCGGACGACCGCAACGCGCGCGGTTCCTGGAATAGCGAGGGCCGGCGATGACTAAAAAGAAAGATACGACCGCCGGCAACACCCGCGTGCTACGCACCAAGGTGAAGAAAAAGCGCGGCCTGAAGGAATCCTCGCGCCGATGGCTCGAGCGGCACCTCAACGATCCTTATGTCCAGCGCTCCAAGGCGGACGGCTACCGCTCGCGCGCCGCCTACAAGCTGATCGAGATCGACGACAAGCATCATCTGCTGAAGCCGGGCCAAAAGGTGATCGACCTTGGCGCCGCACCCGGCGGCTGGTGCCAGGTGGCGGCCGTGCGCACCAAATCGAGCGAGGCCACGCCGCATGTCGTCGGCATCGATTATCTAGAGATGGATGCCGTTCCGGGAGCCGCCATCCTGCAGATGGATTTCCTCGATGAACAGGCGCCGGCACGCCTGGTCGAAGCGCTCGGCGGCGAGCCGGATATCGTCTTGTCCGACATGGCGGCCCCCACCACCGGCCATCGCCGCACCGATCACATACGCACCATGCATCTGTGCGAGGTGGCTGCCGATTTCGCCGTGTCCGTGCTCAAGCCCGGCGGGCATTTTCTGACGAAGACTTTTCAGGGCGGCACCGAGGGCGATCTTCTCGATATGCTCAAGCGCTCGTTCCGCTCGGTTCACCATGTCAAGCCACCCGCGTCGCGCGACGAATCGGTCGAGCTCTATCTGCTGGCCAAGGACTTCAAGGGACGCGCGCCGGCCGGGGACTGACGGCAAGGCCAGCTCAACTGGACGGGGCAGGGTTCTCCAGCGGCTTGGCCGGTCGCGCCTTGTAGCCTGAAACGGCATTGCCGGCTTCAGGGGACAGACGTATGAAGGACAGGGCGGCAAGGGCCGCTACTGCGGCAACGATGAAGAACGCGACGTGGAAATCGCTCAACATCAGCGGGCCGCCGTGAACCTTGGTTGAAACCTCCAATATGCCGCCGGCCAGCGCCACGCCCAAAGCGATGTTGAGCTGCTGGGCCACAGCCGTGATTGGTGTCGCCTTGGAGGTCTCTTCGGCGGGAATCTCGGCGAAGGCCAATGCATTGACGCCAGTGAAGAACATTGAGCGGATGAAGCCGCCGACCAGCAGCACTGCCAGGATGAGCGGATAGGGCGTGGTCGGTGTGAAAAGACCGTAGACCGCGATCGAAATGGCGGCCAGCAATGAGCCCCAGATCAGCACGCGCCGGAAACCGGCGACACGGAAAAGCCAGGCGGTGACGAATTTCATGCCGATAGCGCCGAGCGCCGACACGAAAGTAATCATGCCGGACTGGAACGGCGTCAGGCCGAAGCCGATCTGGAACATCAGCGGCAGCAGGAACGGCACAGCGCCGATACCGATGCGGAACAGGCCGCCGCCGAGAACCGAAGCGCGGAAAGCCTGGTTGCGGAACAGCTCCAACGCCAGCAGCGGGTTTTTCGCGTGACGGGCGTGGCGCAGGTAAAGAATGCCGCAGACGACACCGACAATCACGGTGATCAAACCGACGGCCGGCGGTAATGCCGGCAGGCTAACCACCGAAAGGCCGAAGACGATGCCCGAAGCGGCGATACCCGACAGGACAAAGCCCGTATAATCGAGGGGTGGTGTCTCGGCGGACGGTGTTTCCGGCAGATAGCGCGTCGCCAGCACTATGCCGATGATGCCGATCGGAACATTGATCAGGAAAATCCAGTGCCAGGAGAAATAGGTGGTGATGAAACCGCCGACCGGAGGGCCGACGAGTGGGCCGACCAGAGCCGGAATGGTCAACCACGACATCGCCGCCACCAGATCGCTTTTGGGGGTCGACCGTACCAGCACGAGACGTCCGACCGGCGTCATCATCGCACCGCCCATGCCCTGGAAGAAACGGGCGAGCACGAAGAATTCCAGGGAATTCGCCATCGCGCAGGCGACCGAACCCAGGATGAAGACACCGATGGCGGCGCGGAACACGTTTCTTGCGCCGAAGCGATCCGCCATCCAGCCGCTGATTGGGATGAAAACAGCGAGCGCCACCAGATAGGCGGTCAATGCCAGCTTCAGCGCGATCGGGCTCGTCTGGATGTCGGCCGCGATCGCTGGCAGCGAGGTAGCGATCACCGTCGAATCCATGTTCTCCATGAAAAGCGCGACGGCCAGCACGAGCGGGATGATTCTGTTCACGAGACGTCCGAACCTCGGGGTAGACGGGTATGAGCGACAAGGCCGAGGCCGTTATCATGGCAACGCGCAGGCGTCCTGCCTCGTTCGGTCACTTTTGTGCGACCGCGCCGGCATTGCAACCGGCAATCACCCGTGGCGTCCGTCCACCCGCCGGCTGTTGAAACGGCGGCATGGTGACGTTGCGCGCTTTCCATTGGCAAACAGACGTGTTACCAGCCACCGCCAATCCTGAAAGGGAATATCGAGTCGGCGCACCCATCCGGGTCAGCGCCCGTTTCGTTTTTAAGCAAGGATCGGCAATGGCAAAAATCATCGAAACCGCCACCGGCGCTTTGGCGCTGACCTTCGACGACGTCCTGCTGCAGCCGGGCCATTCCGAAGTGATGCCCGGCGAGACCGACATCCGCACACGCATCGCCAACGACATCGATCTCAACGTGCCGATCATTTCGGCCGCCATGGATACGGTCACGGAGGCCCGGCTGGCCATCGCCATGGCACAGGCCGGCGGCATCGGCGTCATCCACCGCAATTTCACGCCGGCCGAACAGGCCGAGCAGGTTCGTCAGGTCAAGAAATTCGAATCGGGCATGGTGGTGAACCCGGTCACGATCGGGCCCGACGCGACGCTGGCCGATGCGCTGGGGCTGATGCGCCACTATGGCATTTCCGGCATTCCGGTTGTCGAGAACGGCGGGAGCGGTGGCCAGATCACCGGCCGTCTCGTCGGCATCCTGACCAACCGCGACGTGCGTTTCGCCTCCAATCCCGCGCAAAAAGTCTACGAGCTGATGACGCGCGAGAACCTGATCACGGTCAAGGAAAACGTCGACCAGGAAGAAGCCAAGCGCCTGCTGCACCAACACCGCATCGAGAAGCTGCTGGTAGTGGACAAGAATGGCAATTGCGTCGGGCTCATCACCGTCAAGGACATCGAGAAGTCGCAGCTCAACCCGCACGCCACCAAGGATGCTCAGGGCCGCTTGCGCGCCGCGGCCGCGACCAGCGTCGGCGACGACGGCTTCGAGCGGGCGGAGCGTCTGATCGACGCGGGCGTCGACCTGCTGGTCATCGACACCGCGCACGGCCATTCGCAGCGCGTGCTGGATGCGGTGGCGCGGGCCAAGAAATTGTCCAACTCCGTGCGCATCATCGCTGGCAATGTCGCCACCGCCGCTGGCACCCAGGCGCTGATCGACGCCGGCGCCGACGGCGTCAAGGTTGGCATCGGCCCGGGCTCCATCTGCACCACCCGTATCGTCGCCGGCGTCGGCGTGCCGCAGCTTTCGGCGATCATGTCGGCGGTCGAGACCGCGCAGAAATCCGGCATCTCGGTGATCGCCGACGGCGGCATCAAATATTCGGGTGATCTGGCCAAGGCGCTGGCCGCCGGCGCGAGCGCCGCGATGATCGGCTCGCTGCTTGCCGGCACCGACGAGAGCCCGGGCGAAGTCTATCTGCATCAGGGCCGCTCGTTCAAAGCCTATCGCGGCATGGGGTCGGTCGGCGCCATGGCGCGCGGTTCGGCGGATCGCTACTTCCAGGCGGAAGTTCGCGACACCTTGAAGCTTGTTCCGGAAGGCATCGAGGGGCAGGTGCCCTATAAGGGCCCCGTGGCCGGCGTGCTGCACCAGCTGGCCGGTGGCTTGAAGGCGGCGATGGGTTATGTCGGCGCCCGCGACCTGACGGATTTCCGCGAACGGGCCACTTTCGTGCGCATTTCGAACGCCGGGCTACGCGAAAGTCATGCGCATGACGTGACGATCACGCGCGAGAGCCCCAACTATCACGGCGGCGCCTGACCGCGCACGGACTCTTGAGCGGGCGAGGGGCCATCCTCTCGCCCGATTGACCGGGATCAGGATTTCAGGTCGAAGACCGCGATCTTGCGCTTCTCGAACTTGATGCCGATTTCGCCGCGCACCAGCTTGAGCGCGGCATCGCCGAACACGGCGCGCCGCCAGCCCTGCAGCGCGGGAACGTCGGCATTCTCGCCCTCGGCGGCGATACGGTCGATGTCGTCGCTGGTGGCCAGGACCTTGGCGGCGACGCCCTGTTTCTCCGCGATGATCTTGAGCAGGACCTTCAGCAATTCGGAGGCGGCACTGGTGCCTTCCGGCGGCTGAAAGGTCTTCGGCAACTTCGGCATCTCTTCCTTTGGCAAGGCCAGAGCGCTGTTCACCGCCTCCAGCAGGGAAGCCGCGGTGGCCGACCGTTCCCAGCCTTTCGGCGTGGTGCGCAGGCGGGCGAGCGCGGTGACATCGCGCGGCGCCTGCTGGGCGATCTCATAGATGGCATCGTCTTTCAGCACGCGCCCGCGCGGCACGTCGCGTTCGCGCGCTTCGCGTTCGCGCCACGCCGCGACCACCTGCACCACAGCCAGTTCCTGCGGTTTGCGCAAACGCATCTTCAGCCGCTTCCAGGCGTCCTCGGGATGCGGGTCGTATGTTTCGCGCGAGGTGAGCACCTCCATCTCCTCGTTCAGCCAGTGGGCGCGGTCTTCGCGCGCGAGCTGGTCGATAAGATGTTTGTAGACGTCGATCAGGTGGGTGACGTCGGCGAGCGCATAGTCGAGCTGTTTGTCGGACAACGGCCTATGGCGCCAGTCGGTGAAGCGCGACGACTTGTCGAGCCGCGCACCGGTGATCTTCTGTACGAGCTGATCGTAGGAGACGCTGTCGCCGAAACCGCAGACCATCGCCGCCACCTGCGTGTCGAAAACCGGATGCGGGATTAGGTCGCCGAGATGGACGATGATTTCGATGTCCTGGCGCGCGGCGTGAAAGACCTTGGTCACGCGCTCATTGGCCATCAGTTCGAAGAATGGCTTCAGGTTGAGGCCAGGTGCCAACGGGTCGATCAACGCGGTGACGCCGGGCGCCGCCATCTGGATGAGGCACAACACCGGCCAAAACGTGGTTTCGCGAATGAACTCGGTGTCTACCGTTACGAATCCGGATTTCGCGAGGTCGCGGATGACCGAATCCAATTCTTCTTGCGTTGTTATCAGGTGCATCAAAATCTCGTGGCGCGATGAATGCGAACTTGTCTCGCTTGCCGGCGGGCTTCGTCAAGCCATGGAGCTGCGCATTCTTGTCCATGACGGTGTGCCGGAGGCCTTTTTCCCGCCTAATTCGAAATCACCCTGTCGGAATCGCAAAAATCGCTGCTAGACGGAACACCACAAGTCTCCCCAACCCGACTCCAGCGATCTCTGTCCAGGCAAAAATCACAGGTGGCCGAATGGTGACGTTGACCGTCAGCGCAAGAGTCGACGACGATATTGTCGACACGATCGAAAACGGGCTCGATGAATACAACATCGCGAGGGGCGGGCCCTACAATCACGAGGAATTGTGGGTGCTGGCGCGCGACGAAGATGGCGCGCTTCTGGGCGGGCTAAAAGCCAACATCGGCTACTCCTGGATGTTCGTCGACCTGCTTTGGGTGAACCCGAACCATCGCAAGGGAGGATTGGGCAGCCAGTTGCTGGGAAAGGCTGAGGAAATTGCCCGCGAGCGTGGCTGTCTCGGCGCCTATCTGGAGACCTTTTCCTTCCAGGCGCCGGACTTCTACAAACGCCAGGGTTTTCACGAGTTCGGTCGTATCGACGACTATCCGCCCGGACACGCCACGATCTGGTTGAAGAAGCAGTTCTGAACAAGCCGCAGGGCAAGCACATCTGCTGGCGTTGACGCGCAAGCCGGCCGGTTGCCGTCTTAACCTTGACAAAAGCCGGCTTGCGTGCGCTTTTCGCGCCAATTTTCGGGCCTGGCGCTGATTGCGTCGCCCGGTCGCGTGAACTCCTGAAATCTTGGAATGGCAGACCTATGCATCGTTACCGCAGCCACACCTGTGCCGCCCTCAGGAAATCGGATGTCGGTCAGAATGTCCGGCTCTCCGGCTGGGTCCATCGCGTGCGAGATCATGGCGGCCTGCTGTTCATCGATTTGCGCGACCACTACGGCCTGACGCAGATCGTTGCCGATCCGGATTCGCCGGCCTTCAAGATCGCCGAAACCGTTCGCGGCGAATGGGTCATCCGCGTCGACGGCGAGGTCAAGGCGCGCATGGCCGAGACGGCCAACCCCAACCTGCCGACCGGCGAGATCGAGATTTTCGCGCGCGAGATCGAAGTGTTGTCGGCGGCGAAGGAACTGCCGCTGCCGGTGTTCGGCGAGCCCGACTATCCGGAGGACGTGCGCCTGAAGTACCGCTTCCTCGATCTGCGCCGCGACACGCTGCACAAGAACATCGTCAAGCGCACGCAGGTCATCGCCGCCATGCGGCGCGAGATGGGCGGCGCCGGTTTCACCGAATATTCGACGCCGATCCTGACCGCTTCCTCGCCGGAAGGCGCGCGCGACTTCCTGGTGCCGAGCCGCATCCACCCCGGCACTTTCTACGCGCTGCCGCAGGCACCGCAGCAGTACAAGCAGTTGCTGATGGTCGCCGGTTTCGACCGCTACTTCCAGATCGCGCCGTGCTTCCGCGACGAGGACCCGCGCGCCGACCGCCTGCCGGGCGAATTCTACCAGCTCGACCTCGAAATGAGCTTCGTGACCCAGGAAGACGTCTGGAACACCATGGGTCCGCTGATGACCAAGGTGTTCGAGGAGTTTGCCGAGGGCAAGCCCGTCACCAAGGAATGGCCGCGCATTCCCTATTCCGAGGCGATCCGCAAATACGGCTCCGACAAGCCGGATCTGCGCAACCCGATCGTCATGGAAGCTGTGACAGACCATTTCGCCGGCTCGGGCTTCAAGGTCTTCGCAAACATGATCGCCTCCAACCCGAAGGTTCAGGTCTGGGCGATCCCTGCCAAAACTGGCGGTTCGCGCGCCTTCTGCGACCGTATGAACGCCTGGGCCCAGCAGCAGGGCCAGCCGGGCCTCGGCTACATCTTCTGGCGCAAGGAAGGCGAGAAGCTCGAAGGCGCCGGCCCGCTTGCCAAGAACATCGGCGAGGAACGTACCGACGCGATCCGTACGCAGCTCGGCCTCGATGATGGCGATGCTTGTTTCTTCGTCGCCGGCGAGCCGGACAAGTTCTACAAATTCGCCGGTGAGGCGCGTACCCGTGCCGGCGAAGAGTTGAACCTCGTCGACCGCGACCGTTTCGAACTGTGCTGGATCGTCGACTTCCCGTTCTTCGAATGGAGCGAAGAGGAAAAGAAGGTCGATTTCGCGCACAATCCGTTCTCGATGCCGCAGGGTGGCCTCGAGGCGTTGCAGAACCAGGATCCGCTGACGATCAAGGCATTCCAGTACGACGCGGTCTGCAACGGCTTCGAGATCGCCTCGGGCTCGATCCGCAACCAGTCGCCCGAGACCATGGTGGCGGCTTTCGAGAAGGTCGGCCTCAGCCAGCAGGACGTCGAGGATCGCTTCGGTGGCCTCTATCGCGCCTTCCAGTATGGCGCTCCGCCGCATGGTGGCGCGGCCTTCGGCATCGACCGCGTCGTCATGCTGCTCGTCGGCGCCAAGAACCTGCGCGAAATCTCGCTGTTCCCGATGAACCAGCAGGCGCAGGATTTGCTCATGGGCGCGCCGAGCCCGGCGACGCTGACACAATTGCGCGAGCTCGAACTGCGCGTTCTGCCGCAAAAGAAGGAAGCGTGAGCCGTTTCAAGCGCTTTGCTTGTTGATCTAATACGAAAAAGGCTCCGGAAATCCGGAGCCTTTTTGCTTTTAGGCCGAGCCCTCAGTGCCTGGATTGGCCCTTCGGCTCGTAGCGGCCGTCCGGCTTCTTGTCGAACATGTCCTTGATCTGTGGATGGCGGACAGGGTCGCCGGAATCGTCTTCCAGCAGGTTCTGTTCCGAGACATAGGCGATGTATTCGGTCTCCGAATTCTCGGCCAGCAGGTGGTAAAAAGGTTGGTCCTTGCTTGGCCTGACCTCGGCGGGAATGGATTGATACCATTCTTCCGTGTTGGCGAATTGCGGGTCGACGTCGAAGATGATGCCGCGGAACGGGAACAGCCGATGGCGCACCACCTGTCCGATCGAGAATCTGGCTGTTTTCATGATACTCACCACGCGACTTTCCATTGTTATTTGGCGCAGCATCGGCCGCAATTCAATCCTTTGCTGATTGCGCGCGATCCCTAGGCTTTAGCCTGAAACAAGGAGGATCGGTGAATGACATAATGGGGTCTGGGTACAGCGGGCTTCTGCGAGCGTGTCGACACGACCTGCCTGCCGGTATTCACCGTCACCGGGCCGTTTTTATCTGAGCCGCCACGGCATTCTACCGGCGGACCTGTTCCCCTAACCCGCCAAAGATGGCGGCGAAACCGCTGCCGGGGCGCAGGCCCTCGCGCATGAAGAAGGCGCGCAGTGGCGCAAAACCACCGAGCAAGCTCAGTCCCGCGCTGCGCGCCATCTGCGCGGGCAGCATGTCAGAAAGCAGCGACATGTTCAAAAGATTGACAGCACCACTCCTGGCGAGGATGTCGGGCCGGCGTTTGAAATCATAGGCGGCAAGTGCCCTTGCCGCGCCGGGGTCGGACGAGTTTTTCAAAGCAACACCAATGAGGTCGTCGACATCCCTGATGCCAAGGTTCAGCCCCTGTGCGCCGATCGGTGGGAACACATGCGCCGCTTCGCCGACCAGCGCGATACGCTTTGCCGCAAAGCGCAACGGTGTCGCCGCAGACAAGGGATAAATCTGCCGGCCGGGCTCGACGGTGACGCGACCAAGCATTGATTGCATGCGCTCTTCCACCCGCAGCGACAACGAAGCGTCGTCAAGCGCCGCCAGCTCCTTCGCGGTTTCGGGTTCGACCACCCAGACCAGGCTCGAACGATTGCCGGGTAGAGGCACCTGGGTGAACGGGCCGGTTTCGGTGTGGAACTCGGTCGAGGTAAAGTTGTGGTCGGTCCGGTGGGTGAAGTTCAGCACCAGCGCAGCTTGCGGATAGGGGCGCTTGGACGTGGCAATGCCGGATGCCTCGCGGGCCGGCGAAAGCCGGCCGTCGGCGGCAACGGCGAGAGAAGCCGAAGCGGTTGTGCCATCGGTGAGCCGGGCGGTCGCCGCATCGGCGTCGAGGGACCAGGTCTCGACCAGCGATTTGCGCCATTCGATGCCAGGGTGCACTGCGACCGCTTTTGCCAGCGCGGGATTGAGCACAGTGTTGGGGAAATTCAGGCCGAACTGCTCCTCATCGATCTCGCTCGCGCGAAAGGTGACGACCGGGCTGCGGATCAGGCGGCGCGTGGCATCGACAATGCGCATCACCTTCAAAGGCGCGGCGACCGCCCGCAAGTCTTCGAGCACACCCAGTCGTTCGAGGACCTTGAGTGCCGGGTTCATCAGCGCGGTGGTGCGGCCGTCGGCGGCATTGGCCTCGGGGCCAGCCAGCGTCACTGGAAAACCGGCATGAGCGAAGCCGAGTGCCGCGACAAGGCCGGCTGGACCGGTACCGGCAACGAGAACAGGGGCTTTGGCGGTGTTGTCTGGCATCGGTGAGCGCCCCGTTGTTCGGCAGGCGGATCAAACATTTTCGGGTGTCGGTTCGACCAGCCGTGAACAATGCATATAGTGCAGTGAGACTTGCTTGATCAACGTGGCGATTCAGCCCATTGCTAACCCATGATCCACCCGCTTCCCGAGATCGAAGAACGCTCGGCTGACCGGGGACCCGTTGGCCGGGTCGATGCGATACCGCTTGTACGGGTCGCCACCCTCCTATTAGTGTCCCAGCGACAAGGGGACCGGGGCGTTCTGCAAGCTGGATTGGCGGGGCCGTGAAAAACAAAACAACCGCGAAAAAGATTGTCGAGCGCATTCCACGCCCGAAGAAAAAGCTGACATGGCCGCAAGCGAGGGCGTTCTCCGTCCATCTGCTTACGGCGTCAGGATCCTTCCTGGCTTTCCTGTCGCTGGTTGCAGCAAGCGAGGAACGCTGGACGGCGATGTTCTGGTGGCTGGGTCTCGCGCTGTTCGTCGACGGTATCGACGGGCCGATCGCGCGCAAGCTTGAGGTCAAGGAAATCCTGCCGACCTGGTCGGGCGAATTGCTCGACAACATCATCGACTACGTGACCTACGTGCTGATCCCTGCCTTCGCGCTTTACCAGCGCGGTTTCATGGGCGAGGGGCTTTCCTTCCTCTCGGCGGCGATCATCGTGGTGTCGAGCGCGATCTACTACGCCGACACCGGCATGAAAACGAAGGAGAACTTCTTCAAGGGCTTCCCGGTGGTGTGGAACATGGTTGTGTTCACGCTCTTTGTCATCGAGCCCGGCCAATGGGTGTCGTTCGCCATCGTAGTGACGGCCGGCATTCTCACCTTCGTGCCGATCAATTTCCTGCACCCCGTCCGGGTGGTGCGGCTGCGGCCGGTGAATTTGACGGTTACGCTGCTTTGGTGCGCCTTCGGCGCGCTTGCGCTGGCGCAGTCGGCCTTGGCCAGTTTCTACAATCAGATCGGGGTTCTAGGTGAACAGGTCAGCCTGTTCACGAAGATCGGTATCAGCCTGACTGGCCTCTATCTGTTCTGCATCGGCGGCGTTATGCAGTTCTTCCCCAATCTCGGCGCCAGGAAAGCTTGAAGATGAGCAAGGCCATCCGCATTCACGCCCATGGCGGACCTGAAGCGCTGATTTACGAGGACGTCGATCCCGGTCGTCCGGGACCCGGCCAGATCCTAGTCCGGCACACGGCGATCGGCCTCAATTTCATCGACGTTTATTACCGCAACGGATTGTACGCGGCCCCGGACGGCCTGCCGCTGATCCCGGGCGGCGAGGCTGCCGGCGTCGTGCTTGAACTGGGCGAAGGCGTCGAAGGCCTCAAGGTGGGAGATCGCATTGCCTATGCGGTTGCCGTCGGCGCCTATGCCGAACAGCGGGTGATCGCGGCTGATCGCGTGGTGAAAATTCCCGACGGCATTTCGGACGAACAGGCCGCAGCCATGATGCTGAAGGGCATGACCGCCGAATATCTCGTGCGGCGTACCTTCAAGGTGGGGCCAGGTAACACCGTTCTCTATCATGCCGCGGCCGGCGGCGTCGGCCTGATCCTCGGCCAATGGGCCAAGCACCTTGGCGCGACGGTGATCGGCACGGCCAGCTCGCCCGACAAGGCGGAACTGGCCAGGGCGCATGGCTACGACCATGTCATCGATTACAAAACGCAGGATTTCGTTGCTGAGGTTGCCCGCCTGACCGGTGGCCGCAAATGCGATGTCGTCTATGACGCGGTCGGCAAGGATACGTTCCCGGCTTCGCTGGATTGCTTGCGACCGCTCGGCACGTTCGTATCGTTTGGCCAGTCTTCAGGTCCGATCCCGCCTTTCAACATTGCGCTGTTGGCGCAGAAAGGCTCGCTCTTCGCCACCCGGCCGACGCTGTTCGTCTACAACGCCAGGCGCGAGGATCTCGAAGCGTCGGCTCGGGCGTTGTTCGACGTCGTGCTGGCCGGCGCGGTCGAGATCAAGATCAATCAGAGTTATGCTTTGAAGGACGCCGGAAGAGCCCACGCCGATCTTGAAGGGCGCAAGACGACAGGAGCGACAGTGCTTATTCCTTGAGCGCGAACCTAGGTGTCTTGCTGAAATTCTTGAAGCTCTTTCAATATGCGTGCCGCTATCCGAAATAAGCAGCTGCTGCCTACGATGATTGCGGGAACACAGAACATATCTGGGAAAACCGGATGGGAGGCACTGTGAGTGCACAAGACGGCACCGCGAACCTGTTAGAGGTCCGCGGACTGACGAAGATATTCGGCACGCTGACCGCGTGCGATCATGTCGACCTCACCATCGCGAAAGGCGAAATCCACGCGCTTCTCGGCGAGAACGGCGCCGGCAAGTCGACGCTGGTGAAAATGCTGTTCGGCTCGCTGGAGCCGCATTCCGGCGAAATCCGCTGGAATGGCGAGGCCGTCAGGATGACCAGTCCGAGCGTTGCCAAGAAGCTCGGCATCGGCATGGTTTTTCAGCATTTTTCGCTGTTCGAGGCGCTGACGGCGGCCGAAAATATCGCGCTTTCGCTGGATGACGGCGCACCAATCAATACGATCGCCGCGAAGGCGAGGGCGCTTTCCTATTCTTACGGCTTGCCGCTCGATCCGGACTCGCTGGTGGGCGACCTGTCCGTCGGCGAACGCCAGCGCATCGAGATCATCCGCTGCCTGCTGCAGGCGCCGCAACTCATCATCCTCGACGAGCCGACTTCGGTGCTGACCCCGCAGGAGGCCGACAAGCTGTTCGAGACGCTTGAACGTTTGCGCGCCGAGGGCAAATCGATCCTCTACATTTCGCACAGGCTGGAAGAGGTGAAGCGCCTTTGCGATCGTGCAACGGTGCTGCGTCATGGCAAGGTGGTCGGCCACTGTAATCCGCGAGAGGAAACGGCCGCGTCGCTCGCCCGCATGATGGTGGGCAGCGAGGTCAAGTCGGCTGAACGCACGCCGGTATCGCTGGCCGATGCGCCGGAACTGCTGAGTGTCTGCGGATTGAGCCGCAAGCCGGCCGGGCCGTTCTCCATGCCACTCAAGAACATCTGGCTCTCGGTCAAGGCGGGCGAGATTCTCGGTATCGCCGGTGTCGCCGGCAACGGCCAGGGCGAACTCTTCGAAGCACTGTCCGGCGAGACGCAACAAGCGAGCAGCGATATCGTGCGGATTCGCGGCAAGGATGCGGGGCTGCTCGGCATCACCGGCAGGCGCATGCTGGGAGCGGCCTTCGTTCCCGAGGAACGCCTTGGCCATGGTGCCGCGCCGCGCATGAAGCTCTCGGAAAATCTGCTGCTTTCACGGCACGCCACCGACGCCAGAGCCTTTGTCGGTGCCGGCGGCATGGTCAAGAACGGCTCCGTCTACGAAGCCGCGCAACGCATCATCAAGGTGATGGACGTGCGCAAGAGTGCTCCCGATCCCGAAGCCGCGGCGCTTTCCGGCGGCAATCTGCAGAAATTCATCGTCGGGCGCGAGCTGGATCGCAACCCGACGGTCATGGTCGTCAACCAGCCCACATGGGGCGTCGATGCCGGCGCCTCGGCCCATATCCGCCAAGCCCTGATCGAGCTGGCGCGCAGCGGCTCGGCAGTGCTGGTCATCAGCCAGGACCTCGACGAACTGTTCGAGATATCCGACGCCATCGCCGTCATGCACAATGGCGAATTGTCGAAACCGATCCCAATCGCGGAAGCCACTTTCGAACGGATCGGCCTGCTGATGGGCGGCGCCGAGCCCGGTCACGCCGAACACAGCCTGGAGACCGCGTGATGCGCCTCGAACTCGTCAAGCGTCCCCAGCGTTCCGCGCTGTTTTCAGCGCTTTCGCCCTTCATCGCCTTCGCCCTGACAATGATTGCCGGCGCGATCCTGTTCGCCCTGTTGGGCATCAATCCGCTGTCGGCCTTCTACACCTATTTCATCTCGCCGATCACCGAGGTCTGGCAGCTGCACGAACTGGCGATCAAGGCAGCGCCGTTGATCCTGATCGCAGTCGGCCTGTCGGTGTGTTTCCGGTCCAACATCTGGAACATCGGTGCCGAGGGTCAGTTCATCTTCGGCGCCATCGCCGGCTCGATCATCCCGGTGCTGTATCCTCAGATGCAGGGGCCGTTCGTGCTGCCGCTGATGCTTCTGATGGGCATGGTCGGCGGTGCGGCTTACGCGGCCATCCCAGCACTGCTCAAGACCCGCTTCAACACCAACGAAATCCTCACCAGCCTCATGCTGGTCTATGTCGCGCAGCTGTTCCTCGACTGGCTGGTGCGCGGGCCATGGCGCGATCCCAAGGGTTTCAACTTCCCCCAGACCGTCCAGTTCAACCCGTCGGCGGTTCTGCCGGAACTGATGCCGATGTCGGGCCGCGCCAATATGGGCTTTGTCTTCGCGCTGGTCGCCGCCGTGGTGGTCTGGCTTTTGATGAGCCGCCTGCTGAAAGGTTTTGAAATCCGCGTCCTCGGCTCCAGCCCGCGGGCAGGGCGGTTCGCCGGCTTCAGCTTCAACCGCATGGTGTTCTTCGCCTTCATGCTGTCAGGCGCTCTCGCCGGGCTTGCCGGCATTTCCGAAGTGTCCGGCGCGATTGGCCAATTGCAGCCGTCGATTTCGCCGGGTTACGGCTTCACCGCGATCATCGTGGCTTTCCTCGGTCGTCTCAATCCGCTGGGCATCGTCGCGGCGGGCCTTGTGCTCGGATTGACCTATCTCGGCGGCGAAGCCGTCCAAAGCGTGCTCGGCCTCTCCGACAAGGTGGCGCGTGTGTTCCAGGGCATGTTGTTGTTCTTCGTTCTCGGCTGCGACACGCTGATCCACTACCGCATCCGGCTCGTCGGCCTGGCCCCTGCGACCAAGCTGGACACGACGCCGAAGCTGGAAGAGGCCCACTGACATGGACATCACCGTCAACATTCTCCTGACCATCGCCACGGCCGCTACGCCGCTTCTGATCGCGGCTATCGGTGAACTGGTGGTCGAGCGCTCCGGCGTGCTGAACCTCGGCGTTGAAGGCATGATGGTTATGGGTGCGGTCGCCGGCTTCGGCGCCGGCTATCTGACCGGCTCGCCCTGGGTCGGCCTCGTGGCCGCGATTGTTGTCGGCGCGCTGTTCTCGCTGCTGTTTGCGGTGATGACGCTGTCGCTTGCCACCAACCAGGTCGCGACCGGCCTGTCGCTGACGCTGCTTGGTCTCGGCCTGTCGGGCATGATCGGCACTGGCTTCGTCGGCCTGCCGGGCGAGCGCTTGCCCAATCTCAACATTCCGCTGCTGACCGACCTGCCGGTGGTCGGCAAATTGCTGTTCGGGCAGGATCCGATTTTCTACATCTCGATCGCGCTGGTCTTCGGCGTGTCGTGGTTCCTGTTCAAGACCCGCACCGGCCTCACCCTGCGCTCGATCGGCGACAGCCACACCTCGGCCCATGCGCTGGGCATCCAGGTCATCCGCTACCGCTATCTGGCGGTGATGTTCGGCGGGGCCTGCGCCGGGCTCGCCGGCGGCCACCTCTCCCTCGTCTACACGCCGCAATGGGTGGAGAACATGACAGCCGGCCGCGGCTGGATCGCGCTGGCGCTGGTGGTGTTCGCGTCCTGGCGGCCGTGGCGGGTGCTGGCCGGCGCCTATATCTTCGGCGCGGTGTGGATCGGCCAGTTGCATGCGCAGGCGTTCGGCATCCCGGTCCCCTCGCAATTCCTGTCGTCGCTGCCGTATCTTGCCACCATCGTCGTCCTCGTCGTCATCTCGCGCAACAAGCGCCTGACGATGATGAACACGCCCGCTTCGCTCGGACAGGCTTTCGTTCCGGATCGTTGACAACCTAGAAAAAGACCAGCATAGCAAGGTTAATCCAGAGAGGTAACATCATGAAAAAGCTACTGATTGCCCTGATGACTTCGGCTGCGGCGCTGTCCGTCGCCGTCTCGGCCGAGGCCGCCGAAAAACTGAAGGCCTGCTGGGTTTATGTCGGCCCGGTCGGCGACTTCGGCTATTCCTACCAGCACGATCAGGGTCGGCTCGCAGTTGAAAAGAAGCTGGGCGACAAGGTCGAGACCGCTTATCTCGAAAACGTCGCTGAAGGTCCGGACGCCGAGCGCGCTTTCGAGCGCCTGGCACGCCAGGGCTGCAAGCTGATCTTCGGCACCTCGTTCGGCTTCATGGACGCAGAAGTGAAGGTCGCGGCCAAGTTCCCCGACATCAAGTTCGAGCACGCCACCGGCTACAAGACCGCGCCGAACCTCGGCATCTACAACGCCCGTTTCTACGAAGGCCGTTACATTCTCGGACAGATCGCAGCCAAGGAATCGAAAGCCGGCGTCGCTGGCTACATCGTCTCCTTCCCTATCCCGGAAGTGGTGATGGGCATCAACTCCTTCATGCTCGGCGCGCAGTCGGTCAACCCGAACTTCAAGGCCAAGATCGTCTGGGTGAATTCCTGGTTCGATCCGGGCAAGGAAGCCGACGCCGCCAAGGCGTTGTTTGACCAGGGCGCCGACGTCATCGTCCAGCACACCGATTCCACCGCGCCGCTGCAGGTAGCGCAGGAACGCGGCCTGCACGGTTTCGGCCAGGCCTCCGACATGATCAAGTTCGCGCCGAAGTCGCAGCTGACCGCGATCGTCGACGACTGGGGTCCGTACTACATCGAGCGCGTCGAAAAGGCGCTGGACGGCACCTGGAAGCCGGAAGACCGTTGGGAAGGCATCAAGGCTGGTGCCGTGCACATGGCGCCCTACACCAACATGGCGGACGACGTGAAGGCGATGGCGGAAGCCACGCAGAAGAAGATCGCCGGTGGCTGGAACCCCTTCACCGGCCCGGTCGCGAAACAGGACGGCACGCCGTGGCTGAAGGACGGCGAAGTGGCCGACGACAAGACGTTGCTTGGCATGAACTTCTACGTCAAGGGCGTGGACGACAAGCTGCCGCAGTAAGCCTCCTGACAACAGGCTGTCAGGGAGGGGTTGGTAGAAAGATCGCCTATCTTTGACAGCCTGAGAAGGAAGGCGAGGCCGAAATGCTGAAGTTCTACTGTACGCCCTGGTCACGGGCTTCGACCGTTTTCTGGCTACTTGAGGAACTCAGCCAACCCTACGAGATTGAACTCGTCGATATTCGCGCTCCGGGCGGTGTTCCGGAGGGCTACCGTGCCATTCAGCCGAACAAGAAGGTGCCGGCGATCGATCACGACGGCATAATCGTCACCGAACGGGCGGCGATTTGCATCTATCTGGCCGACGCGTTTCCCGAAGCGGGTCTCGCACCCGCGATTGGCAACGCCAGCCGCGCCGCCTATATGACGCGGCTGGTCTATTGCGATTCCGTGTTTGACCCCGCCATCGCAGTGCGGTCGAAGGGTTGGGAATATGCCGGTAGCGACTTCTCGTTCGGCCTGTTCGACGACATGGTCGCCAATCTCGAAAAATTGCTTTCGAAACATCCTTATGCGGTCGGCGATAGTTTTACCGCAGCTGACACGCAGCTCGCCGGCGGCATCGACTTCACCATGAACATCCTGAAGGTGCTGCCGCGCCTTCCGGTTTTTGTCGACTACATCGCCCGTGCCACCGATCGGCCGGCCTACAAACGCTATCGCGCCAAGGAGGCAGAGCTTGCCTCGAAAGTCACGCCGCTGTTCGACAGTTGAGGCCGACGAGAGGCAGGCTGTTCCATGCGCGATGGCACTGCGCCGCAATACAGCTCTTCAGTCCGTCTGTCTGGTTGAGGGCGCCGCGCAGCGCACCTCAGCAAGGATCACACAGCCGAGCCGTATAGGTCATAGGCGTCGGCGCGGTCGACCTTGACGGTGACGATGTCGCCGACGCGCAGCGGGCGCCGCGACTGGATATGCACCGAACCGTCGATCTCGGGCGCGTCATATTTGGTACGCCCCTTGGCCGTGGTGCCGTTGGCCTCGTCGATGATGACCGGCAGGCGTTTGCCGACTTTCTTGGCCTGTGCGGCAGCCGAAATCTTCTGCTGGCGCTGCATGAAGCGATGCCAGCGCGCTTCCTTGACCTCGTCCGGCACCTGCTCGAGGCCGAGGTCGTTGGAACGCGCACCCTTGACCGGCTCGTATTTGAAGCAGCCGGCGCGGTCGATCTTGGCCTCGTCGATCCAGTCGAGCAGCATCTCGAAGTCTTCCTCGGTCTCGCCGGGGAAGCCAACGATGAAGGTCGAACGGATGGCAAGGTCCGGGCAAACGTCGCGCCAGCCACGGATGCGCTCCAGCGCCTTTTCGCCATGGGCGGGGCGGCGCATGTTCTTCAACACCTGCGGCGAGGCATGCTGGAAGGGAATGTCGAGATAGGGAAGGATCTTGCCCTCGGCCATCAGCGGGATGACGTCGGCGACATGCGGGTAGGGGTAGACATAATGCATGCGCACCCAGATGCCGAGCTCGCCCAGTTCCTGCGACAGGTCGAGGAATTTTGCGCGCACCTCGCGCTCTTTCCAGACCGACGTCGCATATTTGACATCGATGCCGTAGGCGCTGGTGTCCTGCGAAATGACCAGCAGTTCCTTCACCCCGGCGTTCGCCAGCTTTTCCGCTTCGCGCAGCACATCCGCCGCCGGTCGCGAGACAAGGTCGCCGCGCAGGTCGGGGATGATGCAGAAGGTACAGCGGTTGTTGCAGCCTTCGGAAATCTTCAGATAGGCATAGTGGCGCGGCGTCAGCTTCACGCCCTGCGGCGGCACCAGGTCGGTGAACGGATCATGCGCCGGCGGCGCTGCCTCATGCACGGCCGCCATCACGCTCTCATAGGCCTGCGGGCCGGTGATGGCGAAGACATTGGGGTGCTTTTCGCGGATCAGCTCCGGTGTGGCGCCCATGCAGCCGGTGACGATGACCTTGCCGTTTTCCTTCATCGCCGTGCCGATGGCGTCGAGCGACTCCGTGCGCGCCGAATCCAGGAAGCCACAGGTGTTGACGACGACAAGGTCGGCGCCATCATGCTTGCGGGCGATCTCGTAGCCTTCGGCGCGGAGCTGGGTGAGGATGCGTTCGGAATCGACCAGCGCCTTCGGGCATCCGAGGCTGACGAAGCTGACGCGGGGTGCTGCGGTCATGGCGGCGTTCCAATGGACGCGGGCCGGAAACCTTGCAGGTCCGGCCCGGAATTCGTTCGTTTTCGGCATGGCACCAGTGCGGTGCTCTATTCGGCGCGCGCAATAGCACAGTTCGCCTGGCAAGCAAACCTCAGGCGCAGCCGGGCGCCCGGGCCTGAGTGGCCCGGGTCGTCCTCGACCTAATGCGCGCCACCGACGCTAGGCCCGAACCAAGGCGCCAGGAAACCGAAATGGTTCGGGAACTGCTCGACGGCGCCGTCGAGCAGCATCTTCAGCGCCACATAAAGGATGATCAGCAGGCCGATATAGGCGATCCAGCGGAAGCGATGCAGCAGGCGCGCCACGAAGGAGGCGGCAAACCCCATCAGCGCGATCGACAGCGCCAGGCCGATGATGAGCACCGTCGGGTGCTCCATCGCCGCGCCCGCGACCGCCAGCACATTGTCCAGCGACATCGAAACATCGGCGATGACGATCTGCCACGCCGCCTGGGCAAAGGTTTTGCGCGGTTTTCCCGATTTGGCGGCGGCGCCGTCGCTTTCCGCATCCGCCAGCGCTTCGGTGGCCTCCTGCTCTTCCTCGTGGCTGACGCGCAGCTCGCGCCACATCTTCCAGCACACCCACAACAACAGCAGGCCGCCGGCGATGAGCAGCATCGGGCCGAAGGCCAGCAGCCATTGCGTGATCAGGGCGAAGATGATGCGCAGCACCGTCGCGGCGCCGATACCGACCAGGATCGCCTTCTTGCGCTGGTCCTTGGGCAGGCCCGCCGCCGCAAGGCCGATGACGATGGCATTGTCGCCGGCAAGCACGAGGTCGATGGCGATGACCTGCAGAAGGGCGGAAAAACCAGCGGCGGTGAAGATTTCCATAAGCGGAAGTGCCCCTCATCGGTTTTTGAATCGAACTACATAAAATGTGGCCCTACGTGTATCGCATCATGGCGTCAAGCGCAGCACCGGATTGGCCGGATCACGCTCCGTTCCACACCGAAACATAAGGCTTTGGCCCGAACCGCCACGGGCGGAATGCATCGGATTGAGGTGCGATATGCTTGAGGACGCCGGAGCCTCCGCCGGCTCGGCCCGCCATTGCCTCGATAGTCCTGACGACGGGCAGGTGAGCAATCCGGCGCCGGATTTTGCCGTTCCCGCAGCCATGGTCGACCGGTAGTCGGACTCAGTCGGGAATCGGAGAGCGCCCACGGCGGCGGATCGGCCGCAATTCCCACTCATTGGTCGGGCGCGGCGCGTTTTTCAGCCGAAAATCGTCCCGAACACGGCTGTTTTTCGATTTTCCCCCTCTGTTCATACGGGGCGCGGTTTTGCGCCCGCTGCTATCGCCTTGGCCGGAATGAACGAATCCACGGGCCGGAAATGCGATTTTTCGTGAGCATAGACCAGCATTGCGCCGCACGGCTCCTGCGGTCGCATGCGGCCGGCAGGGTGGGGGTGTCGCCATATGTGCCCGCGTTTTGGCGAAAAGAAACCCTGCCGGCCAATCGGCGCGACCTTTTCGGCGCGCCGCGCGGTCCCGGCCCGCGCGCTTCGTTCATCGCGATGTTCGACGCTTCAAGAGGGACTTTTCCATGACCATGACGATTTCCGCCCAGCCGGCCAAAAGGTGCGCTCGTGCCTTCCGGCGCAGCCTTCTGGCCGCCACCGCTCTGGTGGCCGCCGCCGCCGGCCCCGCCTGGGCGGGCTATCGCTTTTCAACCACGGGCACTTATTCGGGTACCATCATAATAAACTCAGCCGAGAGGGAATTCAGCCTTTCGGTGGTTAGCGGCGCTGTCGGGACATTTGTCGGCATTCTACATATCGAGGGCGGTATGTTCGTACCCCGCCTCAACATCGGCAGCACGGGGGACGGTGCTAATAACGGAACGATTATCTTCGCACCCTCGGCCATCGATCGAGTTGGAGGATCGTACGTTAATATTTTTCTCGACGCCGGGACCGCGCAGATTGGCAGTCAGGCTGGGCGAGATTTGCTGGCGCATGAACGGACACAGGTCGCGCTCAGAAGCGGAACGTTGGATCTGGCTGGCCAAGACCTAGCTATCAGAAGTTTGTTCACCGGCGTCGACGGAAACGAGGGGACCGTTCGCAACAATACCGCAGGCACAACCGCAGTACTTGCCTTGGTTGGGGCCAACATCAATAGCGCCAACAGGATCGTCGACGGCCTTGGCAAGATACGGCTTAGGAAGGAAGGAAATCGCTTATTATCGGTAGTTGGTAGCCAAAGCTACTCCGGTGGCACTGAGTTCGCCGCTGGCGCTATCCAATTCGACAAAGGCAGTCCCACTCAAAGCGATATCAGCATCGGCACCGGCGAGATCCTCTTAAACGCGGAAACGGGCAATACTTTGCAGCTTCGCGCCATGTCTCAAGGCTTGGCCCTCACAAACGACCTGCGCTTCGAAAATGGTAGTGTGGTCGACATCCCGGTCTTTCATGAGGGTAGTGTGACGCTGAAGGGCGCGCGTTCCGGACGCGGGGAAATACGCAAGACCAGTATTGGTACGCTCGTCTTGCAAGGTGACGGTTCGCAATCCGCGCTTCGCTACGAAGTTTATGATGGCACCCTACGGACAGAAGGGAATGGCGACGCCATCGGCGCCAACTCCAGCGTAGCTGTTTGGACAGATGCCACGCTCCATGTCGCTCAGAGTGATCGGCTTAGCGTTCTGAGTGGCATGGGCACCGTACAACTCGATGCCGGCAAGCAGCTGGACATCGCCGGTGTCGATAAGGAATCGCGCTTCGAAGGCCAGGTCGTCGGCGCCGGATCACTGAGGAAATCAGGCTCCGGAGAACTGATCCTCACGAAGGCCAACAGCTATTCTGGTGGTACGGTGTTCAACAACGGTGCCATCCGGGCGACTGCCGACGGCGCCCTCGGCACCGGCAAGATTACCGTTGAGGACGACAACACGGAACTGATCCTCGGCGAAACCGGGGGCGTAACGCTCAACAACGAAATCGCCTTCAACATCCCAGGTAACCAGGGCGCGTCCGTCAGGGTCGACGAGGGCAATATTTCCACCCTTTCTGGGACGTTGCGGGACCTGTCGTCTCCCGGGAAAAACGATGTGATGTTTCACAAGACCGGCCTCGGCAGGCTGACGCTGACGGGCACGACCGAAGGCAATGTTCGACACCAGGCGGGGCGCCTTCAGGTCGACGGAACTGCCACATCCGTGGGCGTGATGCGCGACGCGGTGCTGGGGGGAAATGGAACGATCGATGATCTCTGGATCAGCGGCGGCGGCATCCTCGAAGGCACGTCAGGCCAACAACTGACAGCGGGGAAACTCTTCGCCGATGGCGAGGGTGGCCCGGCATTGATCAACGTGCGCCTTGGCCAGCCCGGCGGTCCGGCTTTGTTCAAGGTGCTGGGCGACTTGACGCTCAGTGCCACCTTCAACGTCTCCGACGCCGGCGGCTTCGGGCAGGGCGTCTACCGGCTGATCGACTATGGCGGCACCTTCACCAACAATGGCATCGGCATCGGCACCACGCCGGACGGCTACAAGAAGGAAGACCTCGTCCTCCAGACTTCGATCGCCAAGCAGATCAATCTGGTTGTCGGCGGTGCCGGGCCGGACAAGAACATCCTGTTCTGGGACGGGGCGGATTCGGAAGGCAACGGCGCCATCGACGGCGGCAGCGGCACCTGGGCGGCCCAGCAGCCCAACTGGACCAGTGCCGATGGCAGCGCCAACACGGCCTGGGGCGGCCGCTTCGCCGTGTTCCAGGGTACTGCCGGCACCGTCAATGTCGTTGCCGATGGCGAGCCGATCAAGATCACCGGCATGCAGTTCGCCTCGGACGGTTACCGCGTCGAAGGTGGCAATCTGGCGCTGAACCAGGCCGAGACCAACATCCGCGTCGGCGACGGCAGTGCCGCCGGCAGCCAGATGACCGCCACCATCGCCTCCGGCCTCACCGGCACCGGCGCGATCGTCAAGGACGACCTCGGCACCCTGGTGCTGACCGGTGCCAACACCTATCTGGGCAACACCATCGTGCGGGCCGGCACCCTGGTCGGCAATGCCGGCTCGATCCGCAACGCCATCGCCAATGCCGGCAAGGTCGTCTTCGACCAGGGTGACGACGCCACCTTCGCCGGCGCCATCGGCGGCACCGGCACCATGGTCAAGAACGGCGCCGGCAAGCTCACCTTGACGGGTGCCAGCGGCCTCGACTGGACGGTCGACCGTGGCACGCTGGCCTCGGCCACCGACCGTTTCGGCGGCGATGTCGAGATCGGCGCCGAGGGCATGACGCGTTTCGACCAGGCCGCCTCCGGCGCCTATGCCGGCATCGTCTCGGGTGAGGGAGCGCTGCGCCTCAATACAGGCAGCGGCAACACCGTCAGGCTGACGGGTGACTCCTCGGCCTTCGACGGCTTCACCACCGTGGAGAGCGGCGCGCTCGACATCGCCGGCAAGCTCGGCGGCGAACTCCTGATGCGCGACGGCACCTTGCTTGGCGGCACCGGCATGGTCGGCTCCACCACCATCGCCTCCGGCGCCACCATCGCGCCCGGCAACTCGATCGGCACGCTGGCCGTCGCCGGCGACTTCCTGCAGGAGGCGGGCTCGGTCTACCATGCCGAGATCGATGCAGGCGGTTCTTCGGATCGCATCGCCGTCGGCGGCCGCGCTACCCTGCAGGGCGGCACCGTGCGTGTCACCAAGCTCGCCGGCTCCTACAACCGCACCATCCGCTACACCATCCTGAGCGCGGTCGGCGGTGTCACCGGCAAATACGCCGTGCTCGACCAGGACCGGCCGTTCCTCAACATGGCGCTGGGTTATGGCGCCAACGACGTCTATCTCGACATGGTGCGCAACAGCACCGCCTTCTGCGATGCCGCCCAAACCCGCAACCAGTGTTCGGCCGCACGTGGCGCCGAAAGCCTCGGTGCCGGCAACAGCGTCTACAACGCCATTGCCGCCGTCAGCGACCAGGCCATGGCGCGCCAAGCCTTCGACGCATTGTCGGGCGAGGCCCATGCCTCGACAAGAAGCGCGCTTGTCGACGACAGCCGCTTCCTGCGCGAGGCGGCCAACCGGCGGGTACGCGAGGCCTTCGCCGAACCCGGCGAGACGCTGGGCGGCGTGTGGCTGCAGGGTTTTGGCAGCTGGGGCTCGACGCAGACGACGGTCGAGACGGCGGCACTGCACCGCTCCATCGGCGGCCTCTTCGTCGGCGCCGACGGCGAGATCGGCGACAACTGGCGCGCCGGTGTCGTGGCCGGTTATTCCTCCAGCACGCTCAAGGCTGATGCGCGCGCTTCCTCGGCTTCGGTCAAGAGTTACACGCTGGGTGCCTATGCCGGTGCCGAATGGGGTGCCTGGACGCTGCGTGGCGGCCTTGCCCATGCCTGGCATGATGTCGAGGCGGCGCGCTCCGTTGCCTTCGACGGCTTCAAGGACAGTCTCAAGTCCGACTACGATGCCCGCACCACCCAGTTCTACAGCGAGGTCGGTTATGCCATGCATGCTGGCGGCATGCGCTTCGAGCCGTTCGCCGGCCTTGCCATCGTGCATGTCGCCTCCGAAGGCTTTCGCGAGAAGGGCGGGGCGGCCGCACTCGACGGTCGTGCCGGCAGCGACACCGTGCCGTTCACCACCTTCGGCATGCATGCCGAGACGCAGCTGATCGTCGGCACCGAGGCGGTCCTGAAGGCGCGCGGCATGCTGGGCTGGCGCCATGCCTTCGGCGACGTGACGCCGGATGCGGGCTTGCGCTTCGTCAGCGGCGGCTCCGCCTTCGCCATCTCCGGCGCGCCGATCGCCCGCGACAGCCTGGTGCTTGAAACCGGCCTCGACCTCGCCATCGGCGCCGCCACCACGCTCGGCATCTCCTACACCGGCAATCTCGGCGGCGATGCCTCCGACCACTCCATGAAGGGCAACCTCTCCATCCGCTTCTGAGCGGATGAAGATACCCCAACCTCCCAAGGAACACTCAATGGCTACCGCTCGCACCATTGCGACCACTCCAACCTCTGCTTGACGCTGTGATCTGGCGCGCGGTAAAGGCGAAGCGACGATGGCATTCGTTAGCAAAACGGCAGCAGCCATGGCGGATGCCATCGCCGAAAACCAAAAAAGCTAGCGAGATTAATGCCGGAGGGATGGCCGAGCGGTTTAAGGCACCGGTCTTGAAAACCGGCGTGGCAGCGATGTCACCGTGGGTTCGAATCCCACTCCCTCCGCCACCTATCTCGCTTTCAGCCCGTGCCGAAGGCACTTCACCATTGGTCGGCTGACGTCTTCACCAGCATTTCGCGGTTACCGAAGGCGGGCCACTTGAAAAGGACATGATAGCCAGTCTCATCAGCGAACCCTTGCACATATCCTTCCCAAGCCGGCGTATGAAACCGCTAAAACTTAAGGCCTTTGTTTATTTCGCGAGACGACGCCGGCGCCTGCTGCCGGTCTGAGATCGTCGGCGAACGATCAGGTCGCTGTGTAGTCTCCAGATATTATTTCAAAACAAGCTATTGCCCGATTGCTCTACGGCACAACGACACCTTGTCGCCACAATTTTGCCGGTCGAAGGCCGCAATCGATTAAGCGTGTAATAAGCAATTCCTGTGCAAAAGGGATTCTGGGGTTTTGGGTGTCGAGCGGGTCATCGTTCGAATTGCTTCGTCCCCAGCAGTGTTTGAGTAGCGGCGCCATTGTTCGGGCCGGCAGGGGAAGAGTTCACGATGCAGGTACCGACGCGTCTTCGTCGCATTTCGACTTACGCGTTGTTGGCCGTCTCGGCCGGGCTTCTCGCAGCCTGCGCATCCTCTGAACCGACCAAGACCAGCAAGCGCGAACGCTCCAAGGAATATTTCTCGGAAGCCGAATATGGTGTGAAGGCCAGCCCGCGCGTCGCCATGGGCAAGCACGGTTTTCGCCGCGGCGGCGGCCGCGACCAGCTCGGCAATCCCTATCAGGTTCGCGGCAAGTGGTATTACCCGAAGGAAGAGCAGAAATATTCCAGGAAGGGCACTGCCTCGTGGTACGGCGAAGCCTTCCATGGTCGGCTCACCGCCAATGGCGAAGTCTACGACATTTCGCAGATCACCGGCGCGCATCCGACCATGCCGTTGCCCAGCTACGCCCGCGTCACCAATCTCGACAATGGCAGTTCCATCATCGTGCGTGTCAACGATCGCGGGCCTTATCACGAAGGGCGGCTGATCGATCTGTCGAAACGGGCGGCCGACATGCTGGGCTACTCCCGGATCGGCACCGCCAGGGTCAAGGTCGACTATGTAGGCCGCGCTCCGCTCGAGGGCAGCGACGATTCCTATCTCCTGGCTTCCTACCATCCCGGCAACAGGATCCCCGATCCATCCGACGGCCTGCCGACCGGCGTCATGGTTGCCATGAACGGCTCGTCGCCAAGCGCGCCGATTGCCGCCAGTGCGGCAAGCATCCCGTTCCCCGGCCAGGCCGCGAGTGTCGCACTAGCACCGGCACCGTTGGTGGTGGCGCAGAACAGCTCCATCGAAGGCATCGTCCTGCCGGATTTCGGGCCGATCGTCATGCCGCGTCCGGATATGGCCGATGTGCTGCCGACGCCGCAGAACCTTCCATTCAAGATGGCGACCCTGTCTTATGCCGCCGAACGCAACCAGCGCTCGGCTTCGGCCTTTGCCGCGCTCGAAGGGCCGGCGGCGGCGCTAGGCAACTGGAAACAGCAGAACGACCCGTCCGATGATTATGTCGCTGCCGGCACCTTCGACAGCGCTGTGGACGCAAAGAAAGTCGCTGCAGCGCTCAAGGCCTATGGTCGCGTCGAAATCGACCAGGCAAAGCTCGACGGCAGGGACTGGTATTCGGTCAATCTCTATCAGGACGGCCGCATGACCGTCGATAACATGCTGGAAGCAGCCTGGAGCCATGGCGCGCCGGATGCATTCGCGGTGCGCGACTGAGGCGACCCGCCGCCGGGGATAAGCTGGGCGCCGGCGGCAGGCGCGATTGATCGGCTCGCCTCTCAACTGATAGCGTGTGGCCATGATTTCGAAATCCCGCACTCCTTTGGCCTTGGCCAGCCTGTTCGGCATCGCGCTTCTCGTGCTCTCGGCTATGCCGGCAGCCGCGCAACTGTTCGAGACCAAGGCGGCGGCCGCCTTCATGATCGACGCCGAAACCGGCACGGTGTTGTTTTCCAAACAACCCGACAAGCCGATCCAGCCGGCCTCGCTCGCCAAGCTGATGACGCTGGAAATGGCCTTCAATGCGGTGAAGGGTGGTCGGCTCACGATCAACGACACCTTCGTGGTCAGCGAAAACGCCTGGCGCAAGGGGGGCGCCCCATCCGGCACCTCCACCATGTTTGCGGCCCTCAAATCGGCCATCCGCATCGAAGACCTGATGAAGGGTATCGCCGTTCAGGCCGCCAACGATGGCTGCATCATCCTCGCCGAAGGATTTGCGGGTTCCGAAGAGAATTTCGCCCTGCAGATGAATGAACATGCCCGCCAGATCGGGCTGCCGATTTCGACCTTCGTCAACGCCACCGGCTTGCCGGCCGGCGGCCAGAAGACGACTGTTCGCGAACTTACCCAGCTGGCTTTGCGCCTGTCGCGCGAATATCCGGACCTCTACGCCTATTTCGGGCTGAAGGACTTCACCTGGAACAAGATCACGCAGCGCAACCGCAACCCGCTATTGGCCATGGATATCGGCGCTGACGGGCTGGCGGTCGGCGCCAGCGAACAGGACGGATTCGGTATCGTCGGTTCGCTCAACCAGGGCGGCAGGCGGGTCGTTGCAACGATGAGCGGGCTGGCCAGCGACCGCGAACGCGCCGAGGAGGCACGCAAGCTCCTCGAATGGGGCCTGCGTTCCTTCGAAAAGACCGAGGTCTTCGCCAAGGATGAGACAGTTGGCGAGGCGCAAGTGTTCGGTGGCGCCAAATCCGGTGTGGCGCTGAAGGCCAAGGGGCCGATCGATCTCCTGCTGCCCATTGCTGGCCGCGACAAGGTCACCGCTCGCATCGTCTACAATGGCCCGCTGCCAGCGCCGGTGGAAGCCGGGCAGCCGGTCGGCGCGCTGCGCATCTGGATCGGCGATACGCTGAGCCAGGAAACGCCGCTGTTCGCGGCCGAGACAGTGGAGGTTGGCTCCATGCCGCGCCGCGCCATCGACGCCGTCAAGGAAATCGCGGTTGGTTGGTTGCGATAGGTCTTTAGTCGCGCAAAGCGATACAACCTATTATAAACAAAGCGAATTCACTCGATCTTCGGATTCTTGTGGCCGGTTTCCCGTCGCCATTCTGGACCTTTTCGCCGGCGCGCATTAAGAGTGGAAAGATCGGCAAGAAGCACTAACCCTCTCGCCGCAGCGGCTTCCGGCACCTATGTCTGGTATTGGGGCGACAACCGAGGCGCAGCGTTTGGCGAGCGGATTCTTCATCACTTTCGAAGGCGGCGAGGGCGCCGGCAAGTCGACGCAGATCAAGCGTCTGGCCGAGCGTCTGCGCACCAAGAAATATGATGTCATGGTCACCCGGGAGCCGGGCGGTTCGCCAGGTGCCGAAGCGGTGCGCCACGTGCTTTTGTCGGGCCTTGCCGAACCCTTCGGGCCGAAAATGGAGGCGCTGTTGTTTGCCGCGGCCCGCTCGGACCATGTCGAACAAGTGATCCGGCCGGCGATCGAGCGCGGAGCGGTTGTGTTGTGCGATCGTTTCATCGATTCGTCACGGGTCTACCAGGGTGCCACCGGCGGGCTGGATCCAGCCTATGTCGATGCGCTCCAGCGCGTTGCCATCAACGGAATGGTGCCGAACCTGACCCTGATCTTCGACATCGATCCGACCGAGGGACTACGTCGCGCCGCCGAGCGGCGCAATGCCGGCGAGGTTCCCGATCGTTTCGAGAAGGAGACGCTCGCCATCCAGCAACGCCGCCGCGAAGCCTATCTGGCAATCGCCAAGGCGGAGCCGAAGCGCTGTGTGGTCATCGACGCGTCCGGCGATCTGGAACAGGTCGAGCATGCGGTGACCGCCGCCGTTTTCGCCGCACTCGACAAGGGCAAGCCGACACGCGCCAGCCATAAGGCGCCGGCATGAGTTTCGAACGGCTGGCACCGGAACAGCATGATACGCTGGACGGCGTGCCGGAACCGGCCGAGAATCCGCACCTTGTTGGCCACGGTGACATCGCGGAGACGCTGGCCGCCGCCTATCGGGCTGGCAAGCTGCCGCATGCGCTGATGTTGTGCGGCACCGCGGGTATCGGCAAGGCGACCCTGGCTTTCCATCTTGCGCACCACCTTCTGCGTTATCCCGACGGCAGATCGGCGCCGGAAGCGCTTGCCGTTCCTGATCCGACCTCATCGCTGCACCGCCAGATCGCCATGGGTGCGCACCCATCGGTGCTGCATCTGACGCGACCGATGAACGATCGCACCAAGACCTATAAGAGCGTTGTTACCGTCGACGAAATCCGCAAGGTCGGCCAGTTCCTGTCGATGACCTCCCATGACGGTGGCTACAGGGTGGTGATCGTCGATCCAGCCGACGACATGAATACCAATGCAGCCAATGCGTTATTGAAGAATCTTGAAGAACCACCTGCAAGAACGGTCTTCATCCTCATCGTCCATGCACCCGGCAGCTTGTTGCCGACGATCCGATCGCGTTGCCAGGTGTTGCGGCTTGCTCCGCTCGCCGAGGACGAATTGACGGCCGTGCTGGATGCGGTCGGTCAAGCAGTGCCGGATGACGCCGCACAGCGTGCTGCGTTGGCCGAGCGGGCAGGGGGCAGCGCCCGCGCCGCCATCCTGCTCACCCAATATGGCGGCCTGGAAATTGCGGGGGCACTGGAAAAGCTGGTATCGGCGGGCAGGGTGGATATCGCCAAGGCGCATCGGCTGGCTGAGACGGTTGCCGGTCGCGATCAGGCCATTCCGTTCGAGACGTTCAACCGTCATGCTCTGGAATTGCTCTCTGACGCGGCAAGTTCGGCGGCGTTGAGTGGCGATCTAAGGCGCGCCAAGCTGCTGTCGGATGCTTGGCAAGAAGCGCGGCGTGTAATATCTGAGACTGAAACCTACAATCTCGACAAGAAGCAGCACGCGCTTACGATGATCGACCGCCTGAATTCTGCAATGCGAATGTGACGGCCCTGAAGCGCGGGATGGCTTTCGCCATACCGATGCGATATCCACGCCCCGACTTTCCATTCAGACATTCATGACGGTCCGCCATGTCCCGCGACAAGTTCTACATCACCACCGCAATTTCCTATCCCAACGGCAAGCCGCATATCGGCCATGCCTACGAATTGCTGGCAACCGACGCGCTGGCCCGTTTCCAGCGCCTGGACGGCAAGGACGTCTTCTTCCTGACCGGAACCGACGAACACGGCATCAAGATGCTGCAGACGGCCAAGAAGGAAGGCATTTCACCGCGTGAGCTGGCCGACCGCAACGCGGCCGAATTCCAGCGCATGGCGCTGGCGCTCAACGCCTCCAACGACGATTTCATCCGCACCACCGAGGCACGCCATCAGGTCGCTTCCCAGGCCATCTGGAAGGCGATGGAGGCCAATGGCGACATCTACAAAGGCGGTTATGCCGGCTGGTACTCGGTGCGCGACGAAGCCTATTACGGTGAGGAAGAGACCGAAGTTCGGGCCGACAACGTTCGTTACGGCCCGCAGGGCACGCCGGTCGAATGGGTCGAGGAGGAAAGCTACTTCTTTCGCCTTTCCGCCTATCAGGACAAGTTGCTGGCGCTCTACGAAAGCCAGCCGGATTTCGTCGGCCCGAGCGAACGGCGCAACGAGGTGGTCTCCTTCGTCAAATCCGGCCTGAAGGACCTTTCGATCTCGCGCACCACCTTCGACTGGGGCATTCCGGTTCCCGGCGACGAAAAGCACGTCATGTATGTGTGGGTCGACGCGCTGACCAACTACATCACCGCTGCCGGCTATCCTGACACCGCCGCCGCCTCCTGGAAATTCTGGCCGGCGACGCACGTCATCGGCAAGGATATCGTGCGGTTCCACGCCGTCTATTGGCCGGCATTCCTGATGTCGGCGGGCATCGAACTGCCGAAGCGCGTCTTCGCGCACGGCTTCCTGTTCAACCGCGGCGAGAAGATGTCGAAGTCGGTCGGCAATGTCATCGATCCGTTCACGATGGTCGATCACTACGGGCTCGACCAGGTGCGCTATTTCTTCCTGCGCGAAGTGCCGTTCGGACAGGATGGCAGCTACAGCCACGAGGCGATCGTCAACCGCACCAATGCCGACCTTGCCAACGATCTCGGCAATCTGGCGCAGCGGTCGCTGTCGATGATCGCCAAGAACTGCGCCGGCGTGGTGCCGCAGCGCGGCACGCTCGCCGAGGCTGACGAAACAATCCTTGGCCAAGCGACGGCTGCCTTGGCGACTGCGCGCAAGGCGATGGCGGAGCAGGGCATCCATCATGCACTGGCAGCGATCTTCGCAGTCGTGGCCGATGCCAACCGCTATTTCGCCGCGCAGGAGCCGTGGGCGCTGAAGAAGACCGATCCGGCTCGCATGGAAACGGTTTTGTGGACCACGGCCGAGGTCATTCGGCGCGTCGGCATCCTCTGCCAGCCCTATATCCCGGGCTCAGCGGCAGAGCTGCTCGACACGCTGGCAGTCGCTGCGGACAAGCGTGGCTTCGAGCATCTGGGCGACGAACAGGCGCTGGTGCCGGGCACGGCGCTGCCTGCGCCGCAGCCGGTGTTCCCACGTTATGTCGAGCAGGCCCAGGAAGGCTGAGTGATGCTGGTCGACAGCCATTGCCATCTGGACTTTCCGGATTTCACCGAGGAGCGGGCGGCCATCGTCGCCCGTGCCCTCGCGGCCGGTGTCGGCCGCATGGTGACAATCTCGACGCGAGTGAAGCGCTTCGAACAAGTGCTTGCCATTGCTGAGGAATATGACGAAGTCTATTGCTCGGTCGGCACTCATCCGCACAATGCCGCCGAAGAGCTCGACATAACCACCGAAGACCTCATTCGGTTTGCCGCGCACCCGAAGGTCGTTGCGATCGGCGAGGCGGGGCTCGACTATTTTTACGACAAGGCGCCGCGCGACGCGCAGGCGCTAGGATTGCGTGTCCATATCGCGGCGGCGCGTCAGACCGGATTGCCGCTGGTGATCCACGCCCGCAACGCCGACGAGGATATGGCGACGATCCTGACGGAAGAGACAGGGAAGGGCACCTTCCCCTTCATCCTGCATTGCTTCTCCTCCGGCGCCGAGCTTGCTCGTGTCGGCATCGAGCTCGGCGGCTATGTGTCGTTCTCCGGTATCCTGACCTTCAAGAATTCGGCCGAATTGCGCGATATCGCCAAGGACGTACCGCATGAGCGGCTGCTGGTCGAAACAGACGCACCCTATCTGGCGCCGCCGCCGCATCGCGGCAAGCGCAACGAACCGGCCTATGTGGTTGAGACTGCTAAGGTTTTGGCCGAAACGATCGGCGTCAGCGCCGCTGAAATTGCTACGATCACCACGGCCAATTTCTTCCGGCTGTTCACCAAGATGCCAAAGCCGGCCTGAGCGATGCCGGATACGCTGCGCCTCACCATATTAGGCTGCGGTTCGTCGCCTGGCGTGCCGAGGCTCACCGGTGACTGGGGCAATTGCGACCCTAGCAACCCGAAAAATCGCCGCATGCGCGCCGCAGCCCTGGTGGAGAGGATTGCCGCCAACGGCGCCACGACCACGGTTGCCATCGACACCGGGCCGGATTTCCGCTCACAGATGCTGATGGCGTCGGTCAAACGCATCGATGCCGTTGTTTACACTCACGCTCATGCCGACCATATCCATGGCATTGACGACCTGCGGACCTTTGTCGTCGACCAGCATCGCCTGATGGACATCCATGCGGATCGGCTGACGCTGGAGCGCTTGAAACAGGGCTTCGGTTACTGCTTCGAGACGCCGCCGGGCAGCTCCTATCCGCCCATCCTCAAGCCGCATCTGATCGATCATGACAGGCCGGTGGTCGTCGAAGGAGAGGGGGGTCCCCTCACCTTAGAACCGCTACCTCAGGCGCATGGCGATATCGTCTCGCTGGGCTTTCGCATCGGCGGGCTCGCTTATTGTTCCGACGTGTCCGACTTTCCGGCGGCTACGACCGAGCGGCTGACCGATCTGCAGGTGCTGATTATCGATGCGCTGCAGTACCGCCGCCATCCCAGCCATTTTTCGTTGTCGGAAGCGCTTTCCTGGATCGAACGGCTGGCGCCGGAAAGAGCGGTGCTGACGCATATGCATGTGCCGCTGGACTATGCCGCCGTGCAGGCCGAGACGCCTGATCACGTCGAACCGGCGTTCGACGGCATGATCATAGAAATCCCTTATGATTCAAACTAGAGCACAATTTTCCTCGTGCGCACTGCGAACGGAAAGTATCTCGTGGTGCGGTCGGTCTATCCGGTGATTGTGATGGCGTTGCCCAATCCCGCGATCGGAAATCGAAGTGCTGCCGGCGCCGACAAAGCCTCTTGGCCCCATATTCATAAGTTCCATAATCTATCTTATGCGACTTGAGGATAAACCTGTACTGATCGCAACTTCTAACGTCGGCAACGCCGAACAACCAAGCCAACCATGAGCGAACGCGATATGTCGATGGGAAGCCCCGGCAAGACAAATGGCACTGTCCCCTGGCAGGACGATTGTCGCGATGGCGTGCGCAACGTACGCGATCTCGATCGCCTGCCACTTTCGCCGCAGGAACGTGCCGCCGCAGAAGCAGCCGCAGCAATTCACAAGATCCGCGCACCCAAGAGCTACCTCGACCTGATCGATTGGGACAACGCAGCGGACCCCATCCGGCTTCAGGTCATTCCTTCGCCCGAGGAACTCGAATTCGACGAAGGAGAACTCGTCGACCCGATCGCCGATCACGCCTTCAGCCCGATACCACGCCTGACGCACCGCCACGCCGACCGGGTCCTGCTGTATCCGACCTATCAATGCGCGGTCTATTGCCGGTTCTGCTTCCGCAAGGAATCGCTGACCTCGATCGGCCGCGGTTATTCCCGCGAGGCTCTCGAGGCCGCATTCGCCTATATCGAGAGCCATCCGGAAATACGCGAGGTGATCCTGACCGGTGGTGACCCATTGTCCCTGCCCGACAAGGCGCTGGCGGAAATCAGAGCGCGCGTCGAAGCCATCGAGCATGTGCGGCTGCTGCGTATCCATACGCGTGTGCCTGTCGTGCTGCCATCGCGCGTGACGGATGAGATGGTTGCAGCGCTACAGGGCCGGCTGATGGTTACGGTCGTCACCCACTTCAACCATGCCCGCGAAATCACGCCGGCGACCGAACAGGCCTGCCGTATCTTGCGACACGCAGGCTTTGTCCTGCTCAATCAGACGGTTCTCCTGAAGGGCGTGAATGACACGGTCGACGTCCTGGAAGAGTTATGCCGGGAATTGATGTACCGGCTCGGCGTCAAGCCCTATTACCTTCATCATGGCGACCTCGCCCGCGGCATGGCGCATCGGCGCACCACGATCGCCGATGGGCAGGCGCTGGTGCGCGAGCTGCGCGCGCGCCTGTCCGGAATCTGCAATCCGGTCTATGTTCTCGATCTTCCCGAAGGCGGCGGCAAGGTGCCGATCAACCCGTCCTATGCCGAGGCACAGGACGGGTCGACCTGGCAGTTCCGCGGCCATGACGGCAAACTCAGGACTTATGCTGAGATCGTTCGCGAGCCATAGCGGTCGCCATCCCCTGCTCTAGCGGACGCTTCTTCGCGCCAGCAGCTTGTCGATCCGGCGACCGTCCAGATCGACGATCTCGAAGCGCCAGCCTTCATAGGTGAAGGTCTCGCCAATCTTGGGCAGATGTCCGAACTGGAACAGCGCAAACCCCGCAATCGTGTGGAAATGGTCGCTGCCGGCCCGCGATCCTATGCCCAGGCGGCTAAGGGCGTCATGGGCCGACATCATCCCGTCGATCAAAAGCGAGCCGTCCTCACGCTCGACAATGTCAGGCTCTTCGCCCTCCATGCCGGGCAAATCGCCGGCAATCGCTTCGAGCAGGTCGGTTTGGGTCACGATGCCTTCAAGGCTGCCATATTCGTCAACGACCGCAGCCAGCCGAACGGGAGACTGCTTGAACAATTCCAGCACTTTGGCGACCGACGTGACTTCGTGGACGATCAGCGGTTCGCGCATCGCCGCAAGAGGATCGAGCGGCTGCCCATTGAGAAACTGATCGAGCAGATCTTTCTTCAGCACCATGCCAAATGGTTCGTCGATATCGCCTCGCCCGACCAGCAACTGATCATGCCGGCATTCCCGGATGGTGCGTATCATGTCCTCGCGCGTATCGTCGGCGTCGATCCAGTCCACCTCATGACGGGGTGTCATGATGCTGCCGATGCGGCGATCGGCGATGTTGAGGGCGCGAACCACCACCTCACGCTGCGCGTGTTCAAGGATGCCGGCTTCCTGGCTCGCCTGCACCAGGAGCTTCAACTCCTGCGGCGAATGCAATGCGCCCTCGCCCGCTCCCGGTTGCAGCCCACAAGCCCGCAGGATCAGATTGCCGAGGCCGTTGAGTGCGAGGATTGCCGGGCGCAGCAGGAAAAGAAACAGTCCGAGCGGGCGCACGATCCACAGCGCCGTGCCTTCGCTACGTTGCAAGGCAAGGCTCTTTGGCGCGAGTTCGCCCAGCACGATGTGCAGGGTCGTGATGATGATGAAGGCAATCGCCACCGCAATCGCGTGCGAGCCGAAGGCAACGAGCGTTTCCGGTAGGCCGGACAAAAGCGGCTCGATCAGATGGGCCAATGCTGGTTCGCCGATCCAGCCGAGCGCCAGTGATGAGATGGTGATGCCGAGCTGGGTTGCTGCGAGATTGGCGTCGAGATTGTCGACGGCTCGCTGCAATGCCATCGCATTTATGCGGCCTGCGGCCACCAGTTCAGCCACCCGGCTTTTGCGAACCGCGACCAATGAGAATTCCGCTGCAACGAAGAAGCCGTTTGCGGCAACGAGAATGAGGACCGACACAATTCCGAAAATGTCGGCCAAGCTACTACTACCATCGCCCGTAGGCATGATCTCCTCATAAGGGTTGCGACGCGACACGCGCGCCAGGGAAAAAAAAGGCGGCATCGACGATGCCGCCACCAGATTTGCCCGCTGATGCAGGCAAGCAGCAATCCTACCGAACGAAAAGCCGTCCGCCTAGGGTTTGCTTTGGAATATCTGGTTCCAGCCCCCGCGGCCGCGTTGATCTTCGGAGCGGATGTCGCCAAACAGACTGAAACGGCCGCCCGCGGTCCAGCGTTTTGCGAGCATCTAAGTGTTGGAGCGACCCTCCAGTCGGTATTACCGAATGGAGGGTCGCAGCCCGCTCAGCTGGCGTTTTCAGGCCTTACGATTTGCCGATGTATGGCATCAGTTCCAGCGCGCCGCGGTAGATCATGTCGCCGGCCACATAGAGGATGATTGCCAGGCCGACATAGGCGATCCAGCGATGCTTCTGCAGCAGGCTGGCAATGAAGCTGGCAGCGATACCCATCAGCGCGATCGACAGAATGAGCCCGAAGACCAGAACATTCGGATGATCGCGCGCGGCACCGGCAACGGCCAGCACATTGTCGAGCGACATGGAAACGTCGGCGATGACGATCTGCCAGGCGGCCTGGGCGAAGGTCTTTGTCGGCGCACCTGCGGCGCCCTCGGCGGAATTCTCGCCTGCATGAGCCTCCTGTCCGTGTCCGGACCGAAGCTCGTGCCACATCTTCCAGCATACCCATAGCAGGAGGACGCCACCGACAAGCAGCAGCCCGACGATCTGGAGGAGTTGCGTCGTGGCCGCGGCGAAGATGATGCGAAGAACGGTTGCGGCGATAATGCCGACGAGGATTGCCTTGGCACGTTGTGCCTTTGGCAGCCCCGCGGCGGCAAGTCCGATAACGACGGCGTTGTCGCCGGCCAGGACAAGGTCGATCATGATGACCTGGAACAAGGCGGTCATCGCTTCTGGAGTGAAGAATTCTGTCATACGGCACCCTTTGCATTCAGCATGGGCGGCGCAGCGTTCAGACATGCCCCGTACACTCGCGCAACGCGAATGTTGTCAGGGACTAGCGAAGAGCTAGAAACATCAGAGCCAGGCCACCGGATTGAAATTCCAGTCCGACATCACAGCCATGATGGCTGCCAGAGGGGCCCGGCCTGGTAGCTTCTGACTAGTCGATGGGAACCAAAAACTCAACACAAAACATGCGCCTCGGAGCAAACACATGCAGGGGCCGTTCAGATTATGGTGGACGAAGCTTCGACCTCGCCAATGCCGGGAATGACGACCGAGAACGCAATACTGCCTAGGTCAAACGGCGCGCCGCCCCGATTTCCCGCTGTCGCCGTCGAGCCAATATTCAGTGGATTGATCAGACTTCCCCACCCGGAGACTTGGTTGCGGCTGTTCCCTGCTCTATCGATAGAAAATCGATGCTTTTGGGGGAGCCGAAAGTCCGTATGAATGAAATGCACGGGAAATTCGGCTGGATAGCCGGAGCGCTGAAGCGCTTGGGTCCGTTGGGTGCTCTTCTCATCCTATCCGCCTGCGTCAATTCTCCCGCCGCCCCTGCTATTCCGATATTCGGATCCTACTTTCCCGCCTGGATCATCGCTGCGGTTATCGGCATCATCGCCACTATCGTTATCCGTCTGCTTCTGGTGGCCGCCGGCATTGACGAGCACTTGCCGGTGCCGCTGCTGGTCTATCTCTCGCTTGCCCTGCTTTGCGGCATCGGCGCCTGGTTCGCGCTGTTTGGCGGAGTGCCCCGGTGAGCGCGCTCGACCATGTCCGGCGTGGCGTGGCGTGGATTCTGACGCTCGCCATCATCGCCGGTGCGGCCGTAGCGGTCTATCTCGCTCTGTGGGAAGCGGATCGCAGCCCGCGCACTGACGTTGCCGAGGTCGACGCACCGACGGTGCCGATCGCAGCTTCCGTGCCCGGCAAAGTCATCTCGGTCAGCGTAACCAACAACGCTTCGGTGAAGAAGGGCGACATCCTCTTTCAGCTCGATCCGGAACCCTATCGCCTACGCCTGGAGCAGGCGCGGGCAGAGCAGCGCGCTGCTGAATCGGAAGTGGCGCAAGGCGGTCGCAACCTCGCCACTGAACGCGACAATGCCGGCATCGCCGACAAGCAGATCGAACGGGCGCGCATTAACGCCGAGATGACCAAACAGACGCTGCAGCGGCTCGAACCGCTTCTGCCCAAGCGTTTCGTCACCGCGCAGCAAGTCGACATGGCGCGCACCGCCGCCAACGATGCGCAGGTCAGCCTGCGGCAGGCCCTGCAGCAGGCGCAAGGCGCCACCAAGATCATCGGCACGCTGGATACCCGCAAGGCCCAGGCCGACGTTGCCCGCGCAACGGTCGATCTGGCGCAGCGCGATCTTGACAACACCACGGTGCGCGCGCCCTTCGACGGCAAGATCGTCGGCATGCAATTGTCGGTTGGCAAGGTGGTGATCCCCGCCGAAACCCTGTTCACGCTCATCAACACGGCCGAATGGGAAACGGTCGCGTTCTTCCGCGAGACCGATCTCGGCGCCATCAGGATCGGCAATGCCGCCGACGTCTTCGTGATGGCCGATTCCACCCGCCGCATCAAAGGCACGATCTCGAGCTTAGGCTGGGGCGTGCGTTCGGATGAAGCCGCCACCATTCTCGGCATCCCGATCGTTTCCTCGTCGCTCAACTGGGTGCGCGTGGCCAAGCGCTTCCCGGTCTATGTGAGACTGGAGAACCCACCGGAAGACCTCATGCGCGTCGGCGCTTCCGCCGTGGTGATCGTCGGGCCGGCTCCGGCGAATGGCGACGGTGCAGATGCTGTACCAGCCGCCAAGTAAGACCACCCTGCTTTCGATCCTTTGGGACGAATTGCAGCCCTATCCGGGGCGGCTCGACCTGTCTTTGCGCATCGCACTGGTCTGTGTGCTGGTCACGATGACGGCGATGGCGCTGGAGGTGCCGGAAGCCGCCCTCTCCTGCTATCTCGTCTTCTTCGCCTCGCGCGCTGACGCCGGCTCTGGCATCGTGACCGCGGCCGGCGTGCTGGTCGGCGCTACCCTCGGCATCGCGATCGGCATTCTGAGCCTGATGGTAGTCGCCGACAGTCCGATGCTGCGCTTGGGGCTGGTCGCGCTTTTCACCTTCGGCGGCATGTATCTGGCGCAGGCGTCCAAGGCCGGACCGCCGGTCGGCACGGTCGCCATGGTCTTCGCCTTCGTCATGACCCTCTATGACATCGTGCCGATCGCCGAACTGCTTGTGCGGGCGCTTGCCTGGATGTGGGTCGTGGTGTTCTTCCCGATGGTCTATCTCATCGCGCTCAATGTCGTGGCCGGGCGCAGCCCTGCCAGGCTGTTGCGCCGTGAGATAGAGGAGCGGCTCGAAACGGCCGCAGCGTTGATCGAAAGCGGTAGCGAAGAAACACAACGTCGCGCCGGCAAACTGCTGGCCGCCGGCAATGACGAACTTGCCAAATACCGCGTCTTCGCGCGCATCCTTTCGCTGATGGACAACAAGGAGGCGATGCGGGCCGGCGAACTCGCTGAAGCAAGTTATGCGCTGCTCACCCTCGTGCTCGCGCGGGTCGTCAATGGCGAAGGATTTGGCCAAGACGCCCATGCCGCCGACACCTTGCGGGAACTGGCTGGCGATATTCGCGCCCGCCGCTTGCGCAACACAGTGGCGACAAGATTGCTGCATGCAGGCGATCCGGAAACGGCTCGGCTGATCAACCGGATCGCGCAAATCCAGATGCGGACGTACGAACCGCGGCCGCTGCCGCCGGGGGAGAGCGAGGGCTTCTTCGCGCCGGACGCGTTCACCAACCCGGTCTACACGCAGTTCGCGTTGAAGACCCTGCTGGCGGTGATGATCACCTACATCACCTACACTTCGCTGAACTGGTTCGAGATCCATACCGCCATGATCACCTGTTTCATGGTGGCGCTGGGTTCTACCGGCGAGACGGTCCACAAGCTGACGCTGCGCATCATTGGCTGCCTGATCGGCGGTGCAATGGGTGTCGGCTCAATCGTCTGGCTGGTTCCGCACATGACCGATATCGGCCATCTGGCATTGCTGGTCGGCGGCGCCAGTTTTGTCGCCGCCTGGGTTTCGGTCGGTTCGGAGCGCATCTCCTATATGGGTTGGCAGATCGCGCTGTGCTTCTTCCTGGTCACCCTGCACGGCTTCGGACCGAGCCTCGACATGGATGTGGCGCGCGACCGCATCATCGGCATCATCTTTGGCAATGTCGTCGTCTCATTGGTGTTCTCCACCATCTGGCCGGTCAGTGTCGGCGCTAGTGTGCGCAAGCAATTGGCGAACGGCATCTCGGCGCTCGCCGACCTGATGGCGCGGCAGGGCGAAAAGGTCAGCGCCTATGCCGGCCTCGCAAGCGGCTTGTCGAAAGCGATGCGACAAGCCGAAATGCTGCGTTTCGAACTGAAGCGGGTGCGGCATGGTGAAATCGGAGCCGAGACGGCCGAGCGCATTGCCGACGAAATCGAGACGATGGCGACGCCGATCATTCTGCTCCGCGAACGGGATGAGAATACCGATCCGTTTCATCGCCTGCCGAAACCGGTGCGCGCTGCAACACGGAACTTTGAGGACACGGTCGCCGCGTGGCTGCGTGAACGTTCGGCCGATCTGGGGGCTCGTCGCTGGGATCGCACCTCAGGCTCCGTGCGGGCCGCACTGCGGCGCATCGAAGCCAGGCTGCTGCGCACCGAACGCGGTGCTCCCGGCGGTTTTCCCCGAAAACTTCGCGCTGAACTGGCGGCACGGCTTGCGCTCTATGAAGAGATCGCGCAGGCCGTGGAGCGGGCAGAAGCGAAGGGAAAGCCGGCATGAGCCTGCGATCGCGCACGGCATGTTCGATTGACCGGCCCGCTGATGGCCGGGTTGGTCGGCTGCGCGTGCTTCGCTACGCCCTTATTGGCGCCGCCTTCCTCCTATCCGGCTGCACCGCATCCGCGCTGCACGACCTTGCACCGCCGAGCGCCGACAAACCGTCCTCGAAGGCTCCTGGCAATATCGCCGCCGCTCCGAAGGCGGTCGACGGCAAGCCCGATTTCGGGCTGACACCAAATCCGGCGATCCCGATCACGCTCAACACGCCGACCATCGACCCCAAGCATGCCTATTCGCTGCCCGAACTGATCGACATGGCCCAGATGGCCAATCCGGTCACGCGGGCGGCCTGGCAGCGGGCACGGCAGGCGGCGATCGCGGTTGGTGCGACGGAGGCGACCTACCTGCCGATTATCACGGCTGATGTCGTAGCTGGGTTCGAACAGACTTCGGCGACCGCGCCCGGCCTCAATCTCATTCCCATTCCGATACCGGCCGGCACCTTGACCACCACCGGCACGCAGGTGGTCCCTTCCCTCACGGTCAAGTGGTTGCTGTTCGACTTCGGCCAGCGGGAAGCGATGCGGGATGCCGCCAATCATCTTTCCTATGGCGCCAACGTCACTTTCAACGGCACGCATCAGAAGCTGATCTTCGATGTATCGAATGCCTTCTTCATCCTGACCGCGGCCCGCGTGCAACTGAAGATCGCCCAGGGCACGCTGGCCAACTCCAGACTGGTTCTTGAAGCCGCCGAGGCCCGTATGGGGCGTGGGCTCGCCACCACCATGGAGGCGGCCACCGCCAAACAACAGGTGGCGCAAGCGCGCTTCAACCTCACCCAGTCGCAGGGGCACGAGCGCAGTTCCTACATGGGATTGCTGGAAGCGATCGGCATTACGCCCACGACCGAGATTAATATCCAGGACATTTCCAGCCGCGTGCTGCCGAAGGCCGTCCCGGCCGATCTCGACCGGCTGATCGCCACCTCGCTGCAACGCCGACCGGATGTGCAGGCTGCCTTTGCGAAGCTGCAAGCTGATCGCAGTGGCATTGCCGCTGCCCGCGCCGAGTTCATGCCCAAGATCGCGATCGCCGGCAACATCAACCGCAACATTGGAACGCTCTCGACCGAGGATTCGCGGTTCGACCTGCGCACCAGGCTGAACGTGAACCAGCCCAACGCCAATCTCGTTGTCGGGATCACCATGCCGATCTTCGACGGCGGCCTGCGCGACGCGCGCCTGCAAGGCGCGGTTGCCCAGGCGGCCGCTTCCGAACAGGAAATGGCGCAGTTGCAGAACACGGCGGCGCGCGAGATCGTCACTGCATACGATATGCTGCGAACGTCTCTCGCCGGCCACGGCGCGGCGAGTGAGCTGACCAGTTCGGCACAGACCGCCTATAACGCCGCGCTCGACTACTACAAGCAGGGCCTCGGCACGATCACCGACGTCTCCATCGCGCAGACCGCCCTCCTCCAGGCGAAATTCGCCAAGGCCACCGCCTATTCGGACTCGCTGGTCGCTGCCGCAACGCTCGCCTTTGCCACCGGCACGCTCACCAATCGCAATGGCCCCGGCCGCTTCTGATCGTTTGCCGACTTCCTCCCGGAAGACCCGGCAACAACCGTCCCGGGATTTCCGCTGGGATAAGTATGTTCTTTTCCGCGACGCAAAACTTAGTGGCAGATCGTCATCTTTCGCCAGAAAACCGTGCAGTTCTTGCTCAGGCGTGGCGTCCGCGCAGCATAAAAATATCGAACGTCGCCAGCATCATTCGGCGCGCCCATTATGCTGTCCGTACAATTCGTTAAGCATCTTTCATGAGGTAAAAATAACTGGACGAGTGTTCAGAAAATCGTCTGGACAATCCAGTCCCGTTATGCAGGAATACTTATATTAGCAGGTTGGCGGGGGCTGAACTTGCTCTCAATTGCGAGGGCAGACTGAGGGGATGGCCATGTTCGTTCGCCGTTCTGGCGACGCCCTTCTCGATATTGTTCGGCATTCACCGTGCCGACATCTCCTGCTCATAGGGTCGGGCCAGCCGGTCGCTCTGACCGGCAAGAATGCCGGCTATCTTCGTGCCAGGTCGGCATCACTCGAACTCGTCCAGAACTGGCCTGCAGCTGCAAGCCTGTGCGGACTACACGTCGAAACCACCATGCGAGGAAATTCACCGTGAAACACAAATCGCCCTTCGACATCTTCTTCGATCAATTCAACGAGGATATTTCGGAAGATGAATTTCCGAGAAACAGCATGTCGGCTTTCGCTGCCAAGTCGGTGGTGAACAGCGAGGCATGGACCGACTCGCAGCCGGTGATGAACCTGTCGTCCTTCGTGACGACATTCACCGAGCCGGAAGCGCTCGAAATCCTGCACAGCCATTTCCTGAAGAACTACATCGATCACGACATGTACCCGCAGCTCTTCGCCATGGAGGGCCGTATGGTGCGTTGGTTGCACCAGCTGTGGAACGGCCCCAAGGGCGTCGAGCCTTACGGCACCGCCACGGTCGGCTCCTCGGAAGCCTGCATGTTGGCCGGCCTCGCTCACAAGTGGAACTGGCGCAAGGCGCGCGAAGCTGCCGGCAAGGACAGTTCGAAACCCAACATGGTCACCGGCGGTAACGTCCAGATCGTGTGGAAGAAGTTCCTGCGTTATTTCGATGTCGAGCCGCGCATCGCGCCGCTGAAGCCAGGCAACTACCGGCTGACCACCGAACATCTCGACAAGCTCGTGGACGAAAACACCATCGCCGTGGTCGCCATCGCCGGCCAGACCTTCACCGGCGAAGACGACGACATCCAGGAAATCCATGACTGGCTCGACGCCTATGAGAAGCGCACCGGCATCTCGATCCCGATGCACATCGACGGCGCTTCCGGCGGCTTCGTCAACCCGTTCCTCTACCCCGATTACAAATGGGATTTCCGCCTGCCGCGCGTGCTGTCGATCAATGCGTCGGGCCACAAGTTCGGCCTGGTCCCGCCGGGGCTCGGCTGGGTGATCTTCCGCGAGCGCTCGATCTTCAACGAGGATCTCGTCTTCTACGTCAACTATCTCGGCGGCGAGATGCCGACCGCGACGCTGAATTTCAGCCGCAATGCCGCGCAGATCGCCTACCAGTATTACGCGTTCCTGCGCCTTGGTTTCGAAGGCTACAAGGAGATCATGACGCGTACGCTGGAAAACGCGGAGCATCTGCGCGAACTGCTCGTCGAGAGCGGCTATTTCGAGATCATGAACAAGACACAGCGCATCCCCGTCGTGGCGCTGACGCTTAAGCCGGAATTCAAGAATTTCAACGAGTTCGATGTTTCGGCCAAGGTACGCGAGCGCGGCTGGGTCCTGTCGGCCTACACGATGCCGCCGGACGCCCAGACGGTGAACAGCCTGCGCGTGGTGGTGCGCCCGCATCTCAACCACAATGTCATCAACGGCCTGGCCAAGGACATCATCAACGCTTGCGACTGGCTGAAGCAGCATGGCGGCAACGCCACGCCGCCCAAGCTGCACGACCCGCACAAGGTGACGCCGAGCAAGTGCTGATCATCTGAGAATCCAGCTAAACGCAAGGGGCCGGCGCCCCGGAGCGAAAGGACATCTCCATGGCTGCTTTTATGAGTTTCCTGGGCGCCAACCCTTACATCCTCTTGTTTCTCGTGGTCGGCCTGTCGATCTGGGTCGGCTCGTGGCAGATCAAGGGGTATGGTCTCGGCTCGGTCGCCGCGTCGATCATCGTCGGCTGCGCGGTCGCGGTGCTGGGGTCCTACTATGGCACCCGCTTCCAGCTCGACGATTTCACCAAGCTGCTCTTCTACTACCTGTTCATGTATGGCGTCGGCCTGCGTGTCGGCCCCTCCTTCATCAACGGGCTGAAGGGCGACGGGCTGAAGTTCGCCTTCCTTGCGGTGCTCTGCTCGTTCTTGGGGTTGTTTATCGTGGTAGCCGGCGTGAAGCTGCTCAACCTGCCGATCGGCACGGCCGGCGGCATCCTGGCCGGCGCCATGACCATGTCGGCCGCCCTCGGTTCCGCCGACCAGGCGATAACCTCGGGCGTCGTGCCGCTGCCCGGCGGCACCACGCATGACCAGGTTTCGGCGATGATCGCCTTGTCCTACGGCATCACCTACATCTGGGGCACGGTCGGCATCATCCTGATCACCAAATATCTGCCGCAATGGTGGGGCGTCGACGCCAAGGCAGCCGCGACGCAATATGAGGCGGAGCACGGTGTGCCGAATGTTGACGATGCCGGCCTGTCTGGTTACCAGCCGTTCGGTTTCCGTGCCTACCGGCTGGACAGCGACAAGGTGGCGGGCAAGACCATTGCCGAGTTCCGCAAGTCCTATCCGGAATACCAGATCGAGAATGTCGAGCGTGGCAAACAGTTGCTCGGCGCCGATGCCGATCTCAAGCTTCAGCGCGGCGACATCCTTGCGCTTGGCGGCAACCTGAACGCGCTGACCGATCACATGGGCATCATCGGCCCCGAAGTTCCGGACGCCCGCGTGCTCAACATCCCGCTTGATCAGGCCGAGATCGTCGTCATGAACAAGGACGCTATCGGAAAGGCGCTCAAGGAATACCGCTCCTCGCCGATCGCCGGCCAGGTGCAGCTCACCCGCATCGAGCGCGGCGGCGTGCCGATCCCGATCGGTCTGGAAACCAAGCTGGAACGTTTCGACGTGTTGTTCTTCACGGGCTTGAAGAGCGCCGTCGATGCCGCCGGCAAGCTGGTCGGCAAGGTCGCACGCCATAACACGGCTACCGATCTGCTCACGCTGTCCTTCGGCATGATCCTCGGCCTGCTCATCGGCCTGATCGAGGTGCCGGCTTTCGGTTCCGCCGTCGGCCTCGGCAATGCCGGCGGCCTGCTGGTGTCCGGCATCCTGGTGTCCTCGGTGGTGTCGAGGCTGCGTTTCTTCGGCAACACGCCGAATGCCGCGCGCAACATTCTGGAAGACATGGGCCTGATCGTTTTCGTCTGCATCGTCGGCATCAATGCCGGCGCCGATCTGCTGACCCAGCTCACTGGCACCATTGCCGTGAAGATATTCATCGTCGGTTTCTTGACCTGCTCGATCCCCCCCTTCGTGGTGTGGGCGATCGGCTATCACGTGTTCAAGATGAACCCAGCGCTTCTGATGGGCGGGGTCGCCGGTGCGCGCAGCCATTCCGGCCCAGCACGCGAGGCGGCGAAGCTGCTCGGCTCCAACGTGCCGTGGATCGGTTTTCCGGTCGGTTATGCGGTGTCGGGCGTGTTGCTCACCGTCTTCGGCTACTTCGCGATGCTGCTCGCACACTGACGCTACATCGGGTTTGACGCCGGTCCGGGCCATGCACGGCTCCCGGCCCGGCGCACCGCGATGTCGAGATGGTTTTGGGGATTGGAAAACCGCCGATGCTTGACCTTTTGAAGCCCATCATCGGCACGCCCGAAGCCATGCTGTTCCTCACCGTGGCGCTCGGCGTGCTGCTCGGGCGCCAGAAACTTGCCGGCTTCTCCTTCGGCAACGCCGCCGGAACGCTTATTGCCGGAACTTTCCTCGGCGCGGTGTTTGGCGGGGCGGTGCCGGATCTGTCACCAACACTCAAGTCCGTCGCCTTCCTGCTTTTTGTCTTCGCGGTGGGTTTCCAGAGTGGCCCGCAATTCTTCGCCTCGCTCGGACGCTCGACATTGCCGCAGGCCCTGATCGCCGTTGTCGTCGCTGTGGTTGGCCTCTTCACCACCGCGCTTGTGGCCAGACTGTTCGGCCTCGACCAGGGCATCGCCATCGGCGTTGCCGCCGGTGGCCTTACCCAGACTGCGATGCTCGGCACCGCCTACGGTGCTCTGAACGAACTCGGCCTGTCGGCGGACGCGTTGCGCAAGGTGCAAGGCGATGCCGCGGTTGCCTTCGCGCTTACCTATGTTTTCGGCACCATCGGCGTGGTGCTGTTCTGCTCGCAAGTCGGCCCACGCCTCATCGGCGTCAATCTGAAGGATGCAGCGCAGAAACTGGAAGCGGAGCAGGCCAAAGCCCTGACCACCGGCGGCGAACTGCTCGACTTCCGTTCGCTAGTGGCACGTGTCTTCCGTGTCGATGCCGCCGACGGCAAAACAGTCGGCGAACTGGAACGGAAGTTCGGTCCACAGGCAGCGGTACAGCGTGTACGCCGCAACCGCGCGGATCTAATGGTCACGCCGGACCTACTCCTGCAGCGAGGCGATCTCGTCTCTGTCCAAGGCTACCGACCGGCCATCGTCAAGGTCGCCGGCCAGATCGGCAAGGAAGTTGCCGCAGAGGAACTCGTCAACGATCTTCTGGGCGACGGCGCGGAGGTGATCGTTCATCCATCCTTCGCAGGGCTTAGCCTGCACGATGCCGTGGCAAAGCTGGGCGCCGTTGGCCATGGCTTGTTCCTGCGTCGCATCCGCCGCCAATCACACGACATCCCCGTCACGGCGCAAACCATATTGTTGCCGGGCGATACGCTGTCGCTCGCCGGCCCGGCCGACCGGCTTGCCGCCGCGCTGCCGCAAATCGGCACCGTGGCAAACAACAACAACCGTTCAGATGTCGCCTTCCTTGCCGCCGGCCTGCTTGTCGGCGTGCTGATCGGCTTGCTGACGCTGACCGTTGCTGGCTTGCCGATCACGCTTTCCGCCGGTGGCGGTGCGCTCGTCGCGGGCCTGATCTTCGGCTGGTGGCATGCACGCCGGCCCGAGCGCTCCAACGTGCCGGTGGCGGCAACCCAGATCATGTGGGATTTCGGCCTTGCCTCCTTCTGCGCCCTCGTTGGCTTGACGGCCGGGCCGCAAGCCATTTCCGCGATGGGATCGCACGGCGTCACTCTGCTGCTTGCCGGTGTCATCGTCACGCTGGTGCCACAGATCGTCGGCCTGTTCGTTGGTCACTTCGTCCTGAAGATAAACCCGGTGCTGCTGATGGGCGCGCTGGCCGGTGCACAGACGCAGGATGCGGCCATGCTTGCCGCCAGCGATGTCGCGGAAAGCCCAGCGCCCGCGCTCGGCTTCACCGTGCCTTACGCGATCGGCAACATCCTGCTCACCATCCTTGGTCCTGCCGTGGTTGCCTTGACTTGATTAGCACTGACGTTTGCCCTGAGCGGCTCGACAAAAGTGGAAACGCGCACTGTTAGCTCTTGGTTCGGACCGGCGGTTTCAGTGGTCTTGAGGCGAAACTGTTGGATTGGCTGCGGACCGGCAGCTAGAGGAATGGCCGTGCTACGATTTTCCAGCATTTCCGCACACATCCGCGCACTGGCAGTCGCCAGCCTGGCACTGGCGGGCGGTTGTGCCGGAAATCAGCATGATCTGCTTCCTGCCACCGAGACGGCGGCCCCCGCCTCGTCGATCGCACGCGACCACCACATCTACATCGCCACCACGCGCGCCAAAGCGAAAGACCCACGCGAAGTCTATTCAGGCCAGCGATCGCGAAAGGCCGCCTATGCGATGGTCGATGTCAGCGTGCCCGCGATCCACAAACCAGGCCGTATCGAACGCCCGCCCGGCAATGTCGCGGACCCAGCCAAATATTTCACCGCGAAGGAAATTTCCGGCTATCGCGACGACGAGGCTTTTTCCAGGGCGCTCAGTGCCGACATCAAGGCGCATGGAGGTCATGCCCTGGTGTTCATCCACGGTTACAACACCCATTTTGACGACGCGGTCTACCGCATCACCCAGATCGCCCAGGACTCCGGCTACACCGGCGCTCCGGTGCTGTTTACCTGGGCGTCGGCAGGAAAGACCGTGGACTATGTCTACGACACCAACAGCGCCACCGTCGCCCGCGACGCGCTGGAGGAAACGCTCCGCCTCGTCGCCAAATCCGGCGCCAAGCGCATCGACATCGTCGCTCATTCGCTCGGCAATTGGGTGACCATGGAGGCATTGCGCCAGCTCGCCATCACCAAGGACAAGGACCTTAGCGGCAAGCTCGGCGATGTTGTGCTCGCTTCACCCGATCTCGACGTCGATGTCTTCAAGAGCCAGATGGAGCGCTATGGCAAACCAAAGCATCCCTTCATCGTGCTCGCCTCGAAGGACGATCGGGCTCTGGATATTTCGAGCTGGATCGCCGGCGACAAGCCAAGGCTGGGCGACTACCTCAACGCCAAGGACATTGTCAGCTACGGCGTGATCGTCGTCGACCTCTCCAAGGTCAAGCCGGGCGATGAGCTGGGTCACACCACTTTTGCCGACAATGCAAATGTTATCAAACTCTTGGGACAAGGGTTGAACGAAGAAGATGCACGCGCGCTTGGGAGAAATGCCGACGTGACCAGCCGCGTCAACCGCTTCGCGCAAGGGATCGGGCAGTCGCTGTCGTCAGCCGCGGACATCGTTATCACAACCCCGCTCGAAGTGCTGACCCTGGGCGCTGGCGGACGCTAACAGCCCGGCTTGCAGATCATACAGGTCACCGATCCACCATCACGCCTTCGTGACCGAACAACGCAGGGACCGATGGAATAAACGGCCGCCTCCACGGGTCTCCCCAGTATGCGCCACACACGGCGCGATGGGAGATCCACATGAGCCACCATCACGACAATGACGAGCATGGCATAAGCCGGCGCCACGCACTCGAATGCATGATCTGGGCGGGTACAGGCGTGTTATGGACGATTTCAGGCGGCGTTCCCAAATCGCTCAATCTGCTCGGCCAGGCCGAGGCAGCCGAGGCGCTTTCGTCCGGATTCACCTTCCTGCAGATATCGGACAGCCATATCGGCTTCGACAAGGCCGCCAACCCGCACGCCATCGACACGCTGAAAGAGGCGATGGCGAAGATCGCGACGTTGCAGGTGAAGCCAGCCTTCCTGATCCACACCGGTGACATCACGCATCTTTCCAAGCCGGCACAGTTCGACAACGCCGCCCAGATTATCGGTGGCGCGGGCTTTGACGTGCATTACGTGCCCGGCGAGCACGACCTCGTCGATGACGCCAACGGGCAAGCCTATCTCGACCGTTACGGCAAGGGTACCAAGGGCGCCGGCTGGTATTCTTTCGACCAGAACGGCGTGCACTTCGTCGGTCTCGTCAACGTCGTCAATCTGAAGGCAGGAGGACTTGGCAATCTTGGCGCCGAGCAGCTCACCTGGCTGGCCGATGATTTACGCGCATTGAGCAGTTCCACGCCGATCGTGGTCTTCGCCCACATTCCGCTCTGGGCCATCTATCCCGAATGGGGATGGGGCACCGACGACGCGGCCCAAGCGCTGGCACTGCTCAAGCGCTTCGGCTCGGTCACCGTCCTCAACGGCCACATCCACCAGATCATGCAGAAGGTGGAAGGCAATGTGACATTCCATACCGCGCGTTCGACCGCCTTCCCCCAGCCTGCGCCCGGCACCGCCCCCGCGCCCGGACCGATGACGGTCGACGCTGGCAAATTGCGCGGCCTGCTCGGTACCAGCGGCGTTTCGGTGAAGCAGGGTTCCAACGAACTCGCCATCATCGACACCACCCTCGCAGATGTCTGAATTCCAATGGAAAGGAACACACCTTATGCTCCGTTTTCGTCCCCCTGCCCCGCAACTGGCAGCGATCTTCTTCGGCCTCAGCCTGTCCGTTGCGGTGAATGCACCGCTGCATGCCGCGGATGCGCCCGCAATCAAGATCGAGAACTTCGCCTTCACCCCACAGACCCTGACCGTGAAGGCGGGGACAACGGTCACCTTTCGTAACGATGACGACATTCCGCACCAGATCGTGGCAACGGACGGCGGTTTCCGATCCAAGGCGCTTGACACCAGCGACACCTATACCTTCACCTTTTCCAAGGCTGGCGACTTCGCCTATTATTGCGGACTGCACCCCCACATGCAGGGCAAGGTCGTCGTCACGCCCTGAATGCGGTTCTGGACACTGCTACGGAGTGCCGGATGATGCTGTGGAGTTGAGCGGCAAGGCTCCTGCCGGACGGTTTGGCGAGGTGGTTCTGCCCCATCTCGGCGATGCCTTGTCGCTGGCTCGCTGGCTCACCGGCAACGCAACCGACGCGGAAGATGTCGTCCAGGAGGCCTGTCTCAAGGCCCATGCCGGTATTGGCACCTATGCCGGCGGCAACGCCCGGGCCTGGTTGCTGACGATCGTACGCAACACCTCCTATTCGTGGCTTGCACGCAATCGTCCGCGCAATGTCGTCGTGGTCGGCGACATGACCGACCTTGATGAATTGGCGACGGGGTACGGCAACGACGCTCCGTTCGCCAATGGTCCGGAGGCAGCGCTCATCGCCAAGAGCGACCACGCGGCCTTAGAGGCTGCCATCGCGGCACTCCCACATCCGTTTCGCGAGGTGATCGTGTTGCGCGATGTCAACGATCTGGCCTATCGCGAGATCGCGGCGGTGCTTGATCTGCCGCTGGGCACCGTCATGTCGCGCCTCGCGCGGGCACGTGCCGCGCTGATCTCGAAGCTCGGGGGCAAGTCATGATTGACAAGGACGGATTGCCCAGAGATTCTCGGGATTTGCACCTGCTCCTTCACGCGCTTGTCGATGGCGAACTCGACGCAGCGAAGGCCATGACGCTCGAGCGGCGGCTCGCCGAAGACCCAACGCTTGCTGCGGAACATCAGCGCATCGTCGCCCTGCGGCGGGCAGTTCTCGCATTGCCTCGAACGGAAGCCGATCCCGCTTTTGCCGCGCGCATGGCGGCGTTGGCGCAGGAAGGCGAAAAGGCACCCTCGCCAGCCAACAACAACATCTCATGGAAAGCTCGGTGGGACGATTGGCGCGCCCTTGCCGCGTCGGTCGTTGTCACCGCCGGGCTGGCGAGCGGAGCAACCTACTGGATGATGGCGCCCGGCATGCAGGAGGATTTTGCCACGGCGATCGCCAATGACCATCGCCGCAGCCTGCTGGCAGCCGCGCCAGTGGATGTCGTCTCTTCGGATCGCCATACGGTGAAACCGTGGCTGGATGCCAGGATCGGTGTGTCTCCTCCTGCGCCGGATCTGACCAAGGACGGTTTCTCGCTCGTCGGCGGGCGCGTCGAAGTCGTCGGCAATCGGCCGGTGCCTGCACTCGTCTACCGCTATCGCGAACACCTGATCACGCTGGTTGCAATCCCCCGTGAAGGAACCGCCACGCCGATGCCCTCCAAGCCGACAGGTGGAGGCTTCTCAATGCTGCGATGGGACGACGGGGCCTTCTCCTACTGGGCCGTTTCGGATGCGGAACCGAGCGTAATGGAGGATTTCGCGTTCCGTTTCCGCGCCGCCATTGGTCCCTGAGCACTGGTCCCGACAAGCCAACCTTGCGAACTGTTAATTCGACACGCCGGGGCCTTCGTCTTAAAAAACAGGCGAATCGCTGGAGAGTGCGGCCTTGGAACAGCGTGTGGAACTTCCAAAGGAAGCGCAGGCTGCCGAGCAACGTCGATCGGGCAGTTGGCTGGCATGGCTTGTCGTTCTGGCGGTGATCGCGTCCGGCGGCTACTGGTGGTGGCAGCGGTCGCAACCGACGCAGCAACCGGCTCCCAGTTTCAGCCGGCGCTCCGCGCCGCCCGCCGCCGTCGGCACCGCGACGATCTCGACCGGCAATGTCGACGTCACGCTCGACGCCCTGGGCACGGTGACATCGCTCGCCACCGTGACGGTGCGTACCCAGGTCACCGGTCAGCTTGTCCAGATCGCCTTCAAGGAAGGACAGGATGTCAAGAAAGGCGACCTGCTCGCCAAGATCGACTCGCGCTCCTTTGAGGCGTCACTCGGGCAGGCGGTGGGCCAGCTGGCCCGTGACCAGGCCCTCCTGGACAACGCGAAACTGGATCTGACCCGAGCCGAAACGACGGTCAAGACCGGCGCCACCACGCGCCAGGCTTATGACACACAGGCGGCCCTTGTGACGCAGTATCAGGGCACGCTGGCGTCGGACCTGGCAACCGTGCAGGCGGCCAAGGTCAATCTCTCCAACACCAGCATCGTCTCGCCGGTCGACGGCCGTGCAGGCCTGCGCCTGGTGGACGAAGGCAACTACGTAACGCCCGGCGATGCCAACGGCATCGTGGTCATCACGCGGCTGCAGCCGATCAGCGTGCTGTTCACCGTGCCGGAGGACCAGCTCTCGGCAATCCGCCGGCGTCTCGGCCAGGGCGCCACGCTGCCCGTCACCGCGTTCGACCGCACCGGCAATGCCAAACTGGGCGACGGGCAACTGGAAACCTTCGACAGCGCGATCGACCCGACGACCGGCACGATCAAGTTGCGCGCGACCTTCGCGAACGAGGACCACGCCCTCTTCCCCAACCAATTCGTCAACATCCGGCTTCTCGTCGACACCCATGCCGACGCCATCATCGCGCCGACCGCCGCTGTCCAGCGCGGCGCGCCGGGCACCTTCGTCTATGTGGTGAACGCCGACAGCACGGTTTCCGTGCGCACCGTGACGCTTGGCACCATGAATGGCGAGAAAACCCAGATACTCTCCGGCTTGAAGGCCAGCGAGACGGTGGTCGTCGATGGCGTCGACAGGTTGCGCGACGGCATGAAGATCAACGCGGCGCAACCGGGCAATGATGCCGCGACGCCACCAGTCGCAGCCACGCCGCCCGCGCCGCAGCAAGGCGACCCGGCCAAGCCGGATGCCTCAGCACACAAGCACGGCGACGGCAAACACCGGCGCAACCAGACCGGCCAATCGCCATGAATCCGTCCCGCCCGTTTATCCTGCGGCCGGTCGCGACATCGCTGCTGATGGTCGCGATCATGCTGTCGGGCATTCTGGCGTTTCGTTTCCTGCCGATTTCCGCCCTGCCCCAGGTCGATTACCCGACCATCCAGGTCCAGACCTTCTATCCCGGCGCCAGCCCGGACGTGATGACCTCTTCCATCACTGCACCGCTTGAGGTGCAGCTTGGCCAGATCCCCAATCTGGAGCAGATGAATTCGATCAGCTCGGCCGGTTCCTCGGTGATCACGCTGCAGTTCAGCCTGGCCATTTCGCTCGACGTCGCCGAGCAGGAGGTCCAGGCGGCCATCAACGCGGCCGGCAATCTGCTGCCAGCCGATCTGCCGGCACCGCCGATCTATGCCAAGGTCAACCCCGCCGACGCGCCGGTGCTGACGCTCGGCCTCACCTCGACGAACATGGCGCTGCGCGACGTGCAGGCGCTCGCCGACACGCGTCTGGCGCAGAAAATCTCGCAGCTTCCCGGCGTCGGCCTGGTTTCGTTGTCGGGTGGGCAGCGACCGGCCGTGCGTGTCCAGGCCGATCTGCGCAAGCTCGCCGCCTACGGGCTCAACATGGACGATTTGCGCACCACGCTGGCCAGCGCGAACGTCAACCAGCCCAAGGGCAATTTCGACGGCCCTTCGCGCGCCTACACCGTCAACGCCAACGACCAGCTGCAGAGCGCCGATCAGTACAGGTCGCTGATCGTGGCCTACAAGAACGGCGCGCCCGTAAGGTTGAGCGATGTCGGCGCCGTGGTGGACGCCACCGAGAACAACAAGCTCGCCGCCTGGATGAACACCACGCCGGCGATCATCGTCAACGTGCAGCGCCAGCCCGGTGCCAACGTCATCGACGTGGTTGACCGCATCAAGGCGCTGCTGCCACAGCTACAAGCCTCGCTGCCGCATTCCGTCGACGTCGCTGTGCTCACCGACCGCACCACGACCATCCGCGCCTCGGTGCACGATGTCGAATACGAGCTGTCGCTGGCCATCGTCCTGGTCGTGCTGGTCATCTTCGTTTTCCTGCGCAGCGCCCGCGCCACGCTGATCCCCAGCCTGTCGGTACCGCTCTCCCTCGTAGGCACGCTGGGCGTCATGTACATGTTCGGCTACAGCCTCGACAATCTGTCGCTGATGGCACTGACAGTGGCGACCGGCTTCGTCGTTGATGATGCCATCGTGGTGATTGAGAACATCTCGCGCTACATCGAGGAAGGCGACACACCGCTGCAAGCGGCGCTTAAGGGCTCCGAGCAGATCGGCTTCACCATCATCTCGCTGACCGTTTCGCTGATCGCGGTGCTGATCCCACTGCTGTTCATGAGCGACGTCGTCGGGCGGCTGTTCCGCGAATTCGCCGTCACCCTCGCCACCACCATCCTGATATCGGCGGTGGTCTCGCTGACGCTCGTGCCCATGGCCTGCGCCAGGCTGCTGCAACCGATCTCTGAGGTGCGCGAAAACGCCTTCCAGCGCGCCAGCCACGATTTCTTCGAATGGGTGATCCGCGGCTATGGTCGCATGTTGAACTGGGTGCTCGACCGGCAGGCAGTGACGCTCGCGGTCACCTTTGCCACGCTGGTGGCCACCGCGATCCTCTATGTCGAAATCCCGAAGGGCTTCTTTCCGGTTCAGGATACCGGCGTGATCCAGGCCGTCACCGAGGCGCGGCAATCGACATCCTATGCAGCGATGGCGGACCAGCAACAGCGGCTTGCCGCAGTCATCCTGCAAGACAAGGACGTGGAAAGCCTGTCCTCCTTCATCGGCGTCGACGGCACCAACACGACGCTGAATGTCGGCCGCATGCTGATCAATCTGAAATCGCACGAGCAGCGCACCGCTGACATCTCGACCGTCATCGCCCGGTTGAAAAAGGAAGCCGCCGCCCTGCCCGGCATCACCCTCTACATGCAGCCGGTGCAGGATCTGACGATCGACGGCACCGTCAGCCGCACGCAGTATCAATTCGTGCTCCAGGATGCGAGCGCCGGCGAGCTGGCCGAATGGACGCCGAAGCTGATCGACAAACTAAACACCTTGCCGCAACTGGCTGACGTTGCGAGCGATCTTTCTAATCGTGGTCTCGCCGTCTTCGTCGATATCGATCGCGACCAGGCTGCCCGCTTCGGCGTCACGCCGGCCACGGTCGACAACGCGCTCTACGATGCTTTCGGCCAGCGCATCGTCTCGACCATCTTCACCGCCTCCAACCAGTACCGAGTCATCCTCGAGGCCGATCCCGAACTGCAGCAGTCCCTCAAATCGCTTTCGTCGATCTACGTGCCGACATCGACCGGCGGTGGCCCGATATCGCTGTCGGTCTTCGCCAAGATGCGGGTCGACACGGTGCCGCTCCAGATCACACATATGGGCCAGTTCCCGGCGACGACCGTTTCATTCAATCTTGCGCCGGGCGCTTCGCTCGGCGGCGCGGTGGCCGCAATCCAGCAGGCGCAGGCCGAAATCGGCATGCCGGCGTCCGTGACCGCCTCTTTCCAGGGCACGGCCAGTGCCTTCCAGGCCTCGCTTGGCAATGAGCTGTTCCTGATCCTGGCGGCGGTGGTGACGGTCTATATCGTGCTCGGCGTTCTCTATGAGAGTTTCATCCACCCGATCACCATTCTCTCGACGTTGCCATCCGCAGGCATCGGCGCACTGCTTGCGCTGATGATCGCCGGCGAAGACCTGACCATCATTGCGCTGATCGGCATCATCCTGCTGATTGGTATCGTCAAGAAGAACGCGATCATGATGATCGACTTCGCGCTCGACGCACAACGCAACGAAGGCAAGTCGCCGCGCGATGCCATCTTCCAGGCGTGTCTCCTGCGCTTCCGGCCGATCCTGATGACCACGGTCGCCGCCGTCCTTGGCGCACTGCCGCTGATGCTCGGCACCGGTGTCGGTTCAGAACTGCGCCATCCGCTCGGCGTCAGCATCGTCGGCGGCTTGCTGTTCAGCCAGGTGCTGACTCTGTTCACGACGCCGGTCATCTACCTGTGGTTCGACCGGCTGGCGACCCGCCTGCGTGGCGCCGGCCCGGAAATAGCCCGGGGACGTGGCGCGGACTTCGCGCCATGAACCTGTCAGTCCCGTTCATCCGGCGTCCGGTGGCGACCATGCTGCTCACTATCGGCCTGTTCGCGACGGGACTGGTGGCTTTTCCATTGTTGCCGGTCTCGCCACTGCCGCAGGTCGACTATCCCGTCATTTCCGTGCGCGCCTCCATGCCTGGCGCCAGTCCGCAGGTGATGGCCAACACGGTGGCGAGCCCGCTCGAACGGCATCTCGGCGAAATCGCCGACGTCAATGAAATGACCTCGTCCAGTAGTGTCGGCTCGACGCGGGTGACGCTGCAATTCGGTCTCGATCGTGACATCGACGGTGCCGCGCGTGACGTGCAGGCCGCCATCAACGCAGCTCGGGCGGACCTGCCAGCCAGCCTTCGCTCCAACCCGACCTACAGGAAGGTCAACCCGGCGGACGCGCCGATCTTGGTCCTGGCGCTGACCTCCGACACGCTGACGCGCGGCCAGATCTACGACACCGCAAGCACCGTTCTGGCGCAGAAACTTTCGCAGGTCGAAGGCATCGGCGAGGTCGACGTCGCGGGCAGTTCTTTGCCAGCAGTGCGTGTCGAACTAACGCCGCAGACCCTCTATCATTACGGCATCGGGCTGGAAGACGTGCGCGCAGCATTGAGCTCAGCCAACGCGCATGCGCCGAAAGGAGCCATCGACGTCGGGCCGGAGCGGTATCAGATCTATGCCAACGATCAGAGCCTGCGTGCGGAAGACTATCGTCCCCTCATCGTCGCCTACCGCAACGGCGCCCCGGTCAGGCTGACCGATGTCGGCGAGGTCGTCGATTCCGTCGAGAATATCCGCAATTCCGGCCTGGCCAATGGCAAGCCGGCCGTTCTCATCGTCATGACCAGGTCGCCGAACGCCAACATCATCGATACCGTCGACCGGGTGAAGGATCTGATCCCGACGCTGAAGGCGTCGATCTCGCCGGCGATCGATCTTTCGGTCGCCGTCGACCGATCCAACACGATCCGCGCCTCGCTGAAGGAGGTCGAGCTCACATTGATGATCGCGCTCGGCCTGGTCATCCTGGTCGTCTTCGCCTTCTTGCGCGACGTACGCGCCACGCTGATACCGGTCGTGGCGGTCCCGGTCTCGCTGGTCGGCACGCTGGGCGTCATGTATCTGCTTGGCTTCAGTCTCGACAATTTGTCGCTGATGGCGCTGACGGTGGCGACCGGCTTTGTCGTCGACGATGCGGTCGTCGTCCTTGAAAACGTCGCACGGCACCGCTCCGCAGGCCTGTCTCCCGTCCAGGCGGCGATCAAGGGTACGCAGGAGGTCGGCTTCACCGTCCTGTCGATGAGCGTTTCGCTAATTGCCGTCTTCATCCCGATCCTGTTGATGGGCGGCATCATCGGGCGGCTGTTTCGCGAATTCGCGGTCACCCTTTCGGCGGCGATCTTGATTTCGCTGGTCGTCTCGCTGACCACCACGGCCATGATGTGCTCGGTGCTGTTGCGCAAGGAAGAACGCGGTCCGCACGGGCGCCTCTACCGGGCAAGCGAAGCCGCCTTCGAGGCCATGTTCAACTTCTATCGCAGCACGCTGTCGTGGACGCTCGGGCATCCGCGGCTGATCATGCTGCTGCTTCTGGCCACGCTCTGCCTCAACGGTTACCTCTATGTCATTATCCCGAAAGGCTTTTTCCCCCAGCAGGATACGGGGTTGCTGGTCGGTTCTGTCCAAGCCGATCAGTCTATTTCGTTCCAGTCGATGTCTGACAAGGTCAACCGTTTCGCCGAGATCGTGAAGAACGATCCGGCGGTCGCCAGCGCGGTCGCCTTCACAGGCGGAGGCCAGACCAATTCGGGCGCCATGTATGTGGCGCTGAAGCCGCAGGCCGAACGCAACGTTTCGGCTGACGCGGTCATCGCGCGTTTGAGGACGCAACTCGCCGTCGTACCCGGCGCCACGCTCTTCCTGCAGTCGGTGCAGGACATTCGCGCTGGCGGGCGCCAGTCCAATGCCCAATTCCAATACACGTTGCAGGGCGACGACGCCGATGAAATCCGCGATTGGGCGCAGAAGCTGACGATAGCCCTGCAAACCGAACCCAAGCTCACCGACGTCAACAGCGACCAGCAGAACAAGGGGCTGGACATCGACCTCACCATAGACCGGGATACGGCGGCGCGGCTGGGTATCACCGTCAGCCAGATCGACAGCACGCTTTACGATGCTTTCGGCCAGCGCCAGGTCTCGACCATCTATGTGGCCCGCAACCAGTATCACGTCATCATGGAGGTGGCGCCGGAATACTGGCAGCACCCCGACACGCTCAAGCAGGTCTATATCAGCAAGTCGGGCGGTTCGGTCAGCGGCTCGCAAAAGACCAACGCGGTGGCTGGAACCTTCGTATCGGGTCAGAAGAGCGCCGCGTCGGCGCAGGTTTCCGATGCCGCGGTCAATCAGGCCAACAATTCCATTGGCGCTGTCGGCAAGACGGCGAGTTCGACCGGGGCCGCCGTCAGCACGGCGCGGGAAACCATGGTGCCGCTATCGGCCGTTGCCAGCTATGCCCCAGGCAACACGCCGCTGTCGGTGAACCACCAGGGATTGTTCGTCGCCACCACCATTTCCTTCAACCTGGCGCCGGGCGTCGCGCTGGGCGAAGCGATTGCCGCGATCAACGCGGCCCAGGACCGTATCGGCATGCCGGTAACCATCCACGGTGGATTCCAGGGTACCGCCAACGTCTTCCAGCAATCGCTTGCGAACGAACCGATGCTGATCCTGGCAGCACTGCTAGCGGTCTATGTGGTGCTGGGCATGCTCTATGAGAGCTATGTCCACCCGCTCACCATCCTGTCGACCTTGCCGTCGGCGGGTGTCGGCGCGCTGCTGGCGCTTGGCGCCTTCGGCATCGAGTTCTCGATCATGGCGATGATCGGCGTGATCCTCCTGATCGGCATCGTCAAGAAGAACGCCATCATGATGATCGACTTCGCGCTGGACGCCGAGCGCAAGCAGGGCATGTCGGCGCGCGACGCCATCTCCCAGGCGTGCCTTCTGCGTTTCCGGCCCATCATGATGACCACCATGGCAGCCCTGCTCGGCGCGGTCCCCCTTGCCATCGGCCTTGGCGAAGGCAGCGAGCTCAGACAGCCGCTCGGCGTTGCGATCGTCGGCGGCTTGATCCTCAGCCAAATGCTCACCCTTTATACGACGCCGGTCATCTACATTTATCTCGATCGGTTCCGCTTGTGGGCGCTTGGCTCGCGCCGAAAGCGCGGGGCCGCGCCAATTCCGAGCTGATCTCAGGCAGCGAGAAGATGTGTCGAGCAGGTCGAACCCATCAGGCGTTCGCTGCCTCCACCAGCCAGTCATGGAAAGCCACCATTGCCGGCGTTTCGGCGCGCGACTGCAGGCGAGTCAGCCAATAACTCCCCATGGTCACGGCAACGGAGAAGGGCTGCCGAATGGCGTCGGCCAAGAGGTGGCGGGAAAACATCAGCGGCGGCGCCAAGGCAATGCCGGCACCCTGGAAGGCCGCTTCCATCATGGCGAGCGAGGAATCGAAGACGATGCTCTTCGGCACCGGCATGTTAGCCGGCGCGCCGGCCGCGGCCAGCCATTGCGGCCACTCGTCGGCGCGGTAGGAACGCAGCAGCGTGTGCCTGGAAACGTCGGCCGGCGTGTGGAGCTGCTCCGCGATGCTGGGAACGCATAGCGCCGAAAGTGGTGCCTCCAGCAGTCGGACCGCCTCGACACCATGCCATGCCCCTGCCCCGAAGCGGATCGCGTAGTCCAGCCCCTCGGCGGCGATGTCGACACGGTTGTTGTTCGTGGAAAGACGCAGATCGATGAAAGGATGCCGCGCCTGGAAATCGGCGAGGCGCGGCAACAGCCAGCCGACCGCCAACGTCGCCACCGCACCGACGCGCAACACCTCGCGATAGTGGCCACCCTCGAAACGTTCCAGCGTTCCGGCGATGCGGTCGAACGCCTCGCGCAGCGCCGGCAGCAACGTTTCGCCTTCCGGCGTCAGCATCAGGCCGCGAGGCAGCCGGTTGAACAGGATGACGTTCAATTGGCCTTCGAGGCTCTTTACGTGATGGCTGACGGCGGCCTGCGTCACGCACAGCTCGATCGCCGCCTTGGTGAAGCTAAGGTGCCGCGCCGAAGCTTCGAATGCCCGCAGCGCGTTGAGGGGAAGATGAGGTCGAACCACGGAACACCCAAATTCTTCTAATGGCTGGCGCTAGATATCGTCGTTTGTTCGATGCGTACAGGCCACCTATACCAGCTTCACCCGATCGGCTTCCCTGCTTCAAATTACAGCCCGGATTTCGATATGCGGGTCTTTGGACATACAAAAGCGATCAACGACCGCAGCCCTCCCAGGCGCCGCGGATCGCACAACCACGAGGATGCTGTAGCTGCCATGAGAAATATTACCTTTTCGAGGCTTGGGTCTGTTGCTTTTGCCTGGCTCGCGCTCGGCGCGAATGCGCAGGCGGCGGAAAGCGAACAAGGTCAACTCGGCCGCATCGTCGCCAAGGCGATCGAACCGGTCATGAAGGAAAACGACGTTCTCGGCATGGCCGTTGCCGTTACCATCAAGGGCAAGCGCTACTTCTTCAACTACGGCGTGGCATCGAAGGAAAGCGGCCAGAAGGTCACTGAAAACACCATTTTCGAGATCGGTTCGATCAGCAAGACCTTCACCGCCACGCTTGCCGCCTATGCGCAGCAAACCGGTACGATGGCTCTATCGGATCCAGCGGTCAAATACATGCCGGCCTTGGCTGGCAGCGCGCTCGAGAAGGTCAGTCTGCTTGATCTCGGCACCTATGCCGCCGGCGGCCTGCCCCTGCAGTTTCCGGACAGCGTGAAGGGTCAGGATGGAATTGTCGCCTTCTTCAAGAGCTGGCGGCCGGACTATGCTGCCGGCACCTACCGCCAGTACTCCAACCCGAGCATCGGCCTCTTCGGAGAATTGGCCGCCAAGAGCATGGGCAAGCCTTTCGCTGATCTGATGGAGCAGAAGCTTTTCCCCGCGTTCGGCCTGACGAGCACCTTCATCAAGGTCCCTGAATCCCGCATGGCCGATTATGCTTTCGGCTATTCGAAGGCCGACAAGCCGATCCGAGTCTCGTCAGGTCCGTTCGGTTCGGAAGCCTATGGCGTCAAGACGACCTCGACGGATATGGCGCGGTATCTGGAACTGAACATGGACAGTTCCAGCCTCGATGCCGCGATGAAAGGCGCGATCGTCGCCACCCACACCGGATATTACAAAGTCGACAACACCACCCAGGGCCTGGGATGGGAGACCTATTCTTATCCGACGACACTCGACGTGCTGCTTGCCGGCAATTCATCGGACATGGCTCTCAAGCCACACAAGGTGGAAAGACTGGTTCCGCCGCAAGAGGCGGGAGATGACGTGCTGATCAACAAGACCGGCTCCACCAACGGCTTTGGTGCCTACGCCGTTTTCGTTCCGGCGGAAAAGATCGGCATCGTCATGCTGGCCAACAAAAGCTATCCCAACCCGATCCGGGTCAAGGCTGCATATCAGATCATCACGGCCATCGAAAAACAGCCGGGTCTGCTGAACGCCCGCTGACGCGTCACCATTTCTGATCCGAAACAGGCAACGGCGGCAAGGCACCAACCTTGTCGCCGTCACGGCGCGGCATATTGGCCACCATTGTCCGTGTCCAACACCATCGACAAGGTGACATGCCGCGGGCGCGTCAGCGCGAAGATCACAGCCTCGACGACATCGCGGTTGGTGCCGCGCCCGCCTTTGGCGCGATGCGCCACCTCCTCCCATTCGGGATCGGTTGGCAAAATATCGTCCAGATAGGGCGGATGGATCGTGATCGAGCGAACTGGCGAGCCGACCAGCATCTGCTTCAATCCTTCGGCAATCGCTGACTGGCCATGCTTGGCGGCATAGAATGGCACCGAGACCGTATGCAACGACGCGTTGAGTAGGCCGCTGATCGACCCGATCGTAACGATGTCGGGGCTTTCCGAACGCTCCAGCCCGGGCAGAAGCGCCTGCGTGAACAGGAACGTGCCGGTAATCGCGGCGTTGACCACGCCTGCGACTTCATCGGCCGTATAGGGCTCTTTCCGCCCCTCCAGCCACATCGCGCCATTGTTGACCAGAACGTCGACTGTCGGGTTGGAAGCTAAAATCGCCCGGCTTGCCTCAGTCACACTGCCTACATCAGCCAGGTCGACGGCAATACAGGTTGGTGCATTTCCAGTGCGTTCCACGATGATCGACGCGATATCGGCCAGCGCTTGTTCGTTGCGACCGCACAAAACGAGACGGGCTTCGAGTTCCGCCAGCGATATGGCAAGAGCCGCACCCAGCCCCCTTCCCGCACCGGTGATAACGACCAGCTTCCCTGCAAACCGTCCCACCAAACGAACCTCCCACAATCATCGAGTGAAGCGGACATAGGCGCCATCGGTATATTTTGCGAGACCTGCCGGGAACGGAATCCGTCCAACGCAGACCGGCCCCGCGAAAGGACACGAATGGACATCCGCCAACCGGCCATACCGAGCAACACCATTCCATCGTGCCGTTCCGAATGCGCATTCGATTGTTACGCAATGTCAGAATTTCAGCATTCCATTTCGCGCATTCGTCCTTAAGTTCACTATCCTTATGGACTTAAGGGAGGAGCGACGATGATCGAGCGTTCGCGCAATTCCGTCATCATCATTGGCGGTGGCGCCAGTGGCGTCATTCTCACAGCACATCTGTTGCGTTCGACCGATCCGGGTTTGCGTGTCACGCTGGTCGAGCGTCGCGACAGTTTCGGCAAGGGCATGGCCTATTCCACCATCTTGCCCGACCATCTCCTGAACGTCGCCGCCACCAATATGAGCGCGTTTCCCGATGATCCTGGCCACTACTGGCGCTGGCTCGTGGAAAACCGGCTCGTCGCGGCCAATGCCGGGCCGGTCTACACGCCACGCGGCATCTATGGGCGTTATCTCGAGCATGTTCTGGCCACTTGCGTCGAACGCGAAAGCGCTACCGGCCGCCTGCGGCTGGTGAAGCAGGAATGCATCGGTGTCGCCACCACGCAGGGCGGCGTCGAGGCACGGCTGGCCGACGGCACCAGCCTGGTCGGTCATGTCGTCGTGCTCGCCACCGGTCACGACGAGGCGCCGGCCACGGACCAGAATTTCGCGCTCCGTGTCGGCTCGGCCGAAGATACGCCACTGGACCCTGACGCCCGGGTGCTTGTGCTCGGAACCGGCCTCAGCATGGCCGACGCGTGGCTCACGCTCCAGCATCGTGGACACAAGGGCGAAGTCGTTGCCGTATCGCGACGCGGGCTGCTGCCCTGGCCGCACCAGAAGGGCAACCCGATCAAGCTCGACAGCGCCGACATCCCACTTGGTACTGAGCTCTCCTATTTCGTGGACTGGTTCCACAAACTGGTGCGCGAGACCGAAAAAGCCGGCGGCAACTGGCGCGACGTCGTCGATGGGCTGAGGCCGTTCAACCAGCGCATCTGGCAGAATTGGCCTGCTACCGCCAAACGCCGCTTTCTCGAACACACCAAGGCCTGGTGGGATATCCACCGCCACCGCATGGCGCCGCAGATCCATGCGAAGGTGAGCGAAGCTGTGCGTTCCGGCCGGTTAAGGCTCCTTGCAGCGCGCGTCCTCGATACGCAGCCGGACGGTGATCATGGACGCAAGGTGCGGCTCTTGCCGCGCCGCTCGCGCGAAACGGAAACACTGCATGTCGGTCGTGTCTATGACTGCACCGGCATCGTGAAGGACGTGTCGACCGGTTCGATTGCCGTCATCCGCTCGCTGACTGATCGCGGCCTGGCACGCCCTGACCCGTTGCGCCTCGGTCTCGACGTCACGCCGGACTGTGCGGTGATCGACGCAAGCGGCTCGGTTTCCGACCGGCTGTTCGCTGTCGGCCCGCTGACGCGCGGCACATTCTTCGAGATCGACGCCGTCCCCGATATCCGCAACCAGACGGCAAGGCTGGCGGGAAGATTGACGCAGCAAAGCGCGCCGGGCTTTCGCTGATTGCAGAAACGGAAGCGGCGCGATCCGTATAGACCGCGCCCCTCCATCTGTTGCCCGAAGCGTCAGAAGCCGTATCTTTGAACCAGATCGAAACGGCCGGCCGCGACGGCTGAGCTTGCGGCCCAAGCTGCGTCCCGCCGTGCCAGCGAGTTCCGCACGAAGGACGCGACATGGCCGAACGCATCGAGATCGGCCGTGGTCTCGATGCCCGCAACCATGAACTCGGATACGCCCGCATCGATGAAGCCAAGCAGCGAAAGTGCTGCCTGCGCCGGCAACCGAGGCAGGTCTGCGAAACCGGCATTGGCGTGTGCATCGTCTGCAACCCAATGAACAGGCAATGCGAAGCGAACCTTGCCTTGCCGACCGTGCCTTGCCGCCGCCGCGCGGACCCGGCCTGCCAATAGCCGCGCCTCGTCCGGAGAACCGGCTGTCAGTTCAAAGACGTCGGCATGCTTGCCGGCAACGTTCAGCGCTGTTCCGGAAAGCCCACTCATGCGGATCGGCACATGGACGCTCGGAGGCTGCTTGCGCGGCACGAAGCCGCCGGCAACGCTGTAGAACGGCCCCTCATGGTCGATCGGCCTTTCATTCGCCCACAGCCGCTTCAACAGCATCAGATACTCGTCCGTACGCCGCCAGAATGCGATGTGGCTGGGTTGCCACTCAGTGTCTGCGAAGCCTCGAGCAGGTACGCGCAACGAGATGCGGCCGTCGCTCAGTGCTTGCAAGGCAACCACGCGACGCGCGGCCGTCACAGGATCCAGTTCTCCGGCCCCATGCGTGACGACGAGTTGCAGCGATTTGAAGCGAGCCGCAACGGCCTCATCGAGCTCTGCGAGTGGCGCGCCCCGTTCTTCGAGTTGCCAGGACCGGAAGCCCGCATTCCAGGCGAGCGCCGGCGCTACATCGCCGCTCCGGACGCGAGCATCGCCGGTGTTGGACAGTGGTTCAGTGTTATTGGGGGGCACGAAAGTGAACACGACGCTCATCACAACTTCTCCCTTGTTGTGGCTGACAGGCGGGTGATTCAACTCCTACAAAACGCCAGACGCTTGCAGGCTGCCTGGCGAGAGCCTCAGTGCACGAGGCCGAGGACAAAGGCGCCGGCAAAGAGGAAGGATATGGCGAACACCGCATAAGGCGCGAACGCACCTGCAAGAGCCGGCGCTGCTGGGCTGCTATTCTTGCGGGTCTTGCGACCGGCGGTCTGGATTTGGAAATGCGCCACAGCGTCCTCCATTTCCTTTAGTCTATAAACTCAGTAGATTTTGTCGATTGCTATTTTTGACGAAGCGATAGCATGGCTTTCTCAGATGCCTCGACGGCTTCGAACTTTGTTCCGCGAAATTGCCATGCGGCGCGGTTAGGCGCGCTCCAATATCCGCATCGTCCTTTCTGGCCGTTCGCTTTGGCGGCCAATGCAAAAACTCTGGCGATACCCGGGCATTTTTCGTATCACAGCGCCGCGCCCGCCCGGCGGCGCTATACGATGGAACCCGCTCCGATGTTCGAAGACTTGCAGCCCGCGCCGACAGACAAGATCCTGGCCCTGATCGGCCTTTATCGCGCGGACCCGCGCACCGACAAAGTCGATCTCGGCGTCGGCGTCTACAAGGACCGCGCGGGCAAGACCGTGGTGATGCGCGCCGTACGCGCGGCTGAAAAGCGCCTGCTGGAGACGCAGGACACCAAGACCTATCTCGGTCTGGCCGGCGACCTTGCTTTCAACGCCGCAATGGCGGATCTCGTATTCGGTAAGAGCGCCGACGTCACACGCATTCGCTCCGCGCAAGCGCCGGGCGGCTCCGGTGCGCTGCGCCTGGCGGCCGAGCTTCTCAAGCGCACCAGGCCGGATGCCGTGGTGTGGATTTCCAACCCGACCTGGCCGAACCACATCCCCATGATGCGCGGCGCCGGCCTGACTGTCCGGGAATACCCCTATTTCGATGCGGAAAGCGGCACCGTGCGCTTCGACGCCATGCTGGCGGCGTTGAAGGAAGCCAAGAGCGGCGATGCCGTGCTTTTGCACGGGTGCTGCCACAACCCGACCGGCGCCAATCTGACAGCGGCTCAATGGGCCGAAGTGGCGGACCTGCTGGTAGCGCGCGGCCTGCTGCCTTTCGTCGACATCGCTTACCAGGGGTTTGGCGAAGGCCTTGAGGCCGATGCAGCCGGTCTGCGCATCGTCGCGGGCAAGGTGCCGGAAATGCTGGTCGCGGCCAGCTGTTCCAAGAACTTTGCCGTCTATCGCGACCGCGTTGGCGCGGCGATGATCATGGGCAGGACTGGCCCGGAAGCTGACATGGCCCAAGGCCACATGCTGGCCGCAGCCCGCACGCTCTATTCCATGCCGCCGGATCACGGTGCGGCGGCGGTCCGTATCGTCCTCGAAGACAAGGACCTGCGAGCCGATTGGGAAGCCGAGCTTGAGGAAATGCGCCAGCGCATGCTGCGACTGCGCGTCGCCTTCGCCGAGGCGTTGCGCCGCCAGTCCAATTCCGATCGCTTCGACTTCATCGCCGAGCATCGCGGCATGTTCTCGCGCCTCGGCCTGCGCGAAGACCAGGTTGAGCGGCTCCGGGCCGAACACGGCGTCTATATGGTTGGTGACAGCCGCATCAACGTAGCGGGTCTACCTGAGGATGGGCTGGACAAGCTCGCCAAGGCGATCGTTTCAGTGCTCGACTAGGCTGCCGCGACAGTCAGCCAGACTGTGGACAAACGGCCAATGCCACATACCGGCATTGGCCGTTTTGCCGAGCGCGGGCTAGCATCCGGCCATGAAGCCCTCCAAGGACATCTCCCGCCTCATCGAAATCATGGCGGCGCTGCGCGCGCCGGTCACCGGCTGCCCGTGGGATGTCGAGCAGACCTTTTCTACCATCGCGCCTTACACGATCGAGGAAGCCTACGAGGTGGCGGATGCCATCGCCCGCGACGACATGGACAACCTGCGCGAGGAACTCGGCGACCTCCTGCTTCAGGTTGTCTATCACGCGCAAATGGCTGACGAAGAAGGTGAATTTGCTTTCGGCGATGTGGTCGAAGCCATCACCAGGAAGATGATCCGCCGCCACCCGCACGTCTTCGGCGACCAAGAGGCGCGCGATGCCGGCATGGCCAAGGGCATGTGGGAAAAGATCAAGGCCGAGGAGAAGGCGGAGCGTCGCGCCGCCCGACTGGAGCGCGGGCAGGACCCCGAGGATCATGGCAACGGGTTCCTGGATTCCGTGCCGGTCGCCCTGCCCGCTCTCACCCGGGCGTTGAAGCTGCAGGAGAAAGCGGCCCGTGTCGGTTTCGATTGGAGCGAGGCCGCTCCGATCCTCGACAAGATCGAGGAAGAGGTCGCCGAACTGCGCGAAGCACTTGCCAAGGGCGACACCGCCTCGATCAAGGACGAATTCGGCGACATGCTGTTCGCCGTCGTCAATCTCGGCCGTCATCTCAAGGTCGATTCGGAGGCCGCGCTCGCCGGCACCAACGATAAATTCCGCAAACGCTTTCACTATGTGGAACGGACGCTGGACCAGTCAGGCGGCAGCCTGGAGCAGGCGACATTGGATGAAATGGAAGCGCTCTGGCAGAAAGCCAAGAGCGAGCCCTAAACGACGACTAATCCTGGCGAAATGGCTATAGCGAGCGCAAGCTAGCCTTGGATCCGGCGATGCAGGCGACCTTCGATCTCTTCCCGCGCGCTTTCCGTCGCCATCAGCGAAAGTAAAACGCTGCCGTCCTCGTTGTCGGTGCGCGCAACAACGTCGCCGTTGCGATAGAGCCAGTCGACCAGCCCAAGCTGTGCCGGCTGCAAGGTGACTTCGACCCGCTGCAATTCACCCGACACGCGGGTCTCGATCAGCGACTTAAGTGCATCGATGCCTTCGCCCGTCACCGCGGAAATGGCAACCGGCGGACGCCTGCCGTCGGCGCTCTCCGCCAGCAGGCGGTCGCGATTGCCTTCGTCTAGCAGGTCGATCTTGTTCCAGACCTCGACGACACGGTCGGTGTTGGCGGCATCCACACCAAGATCGGCCAGGATGCGTTCCACATCCTCGGCCTGCGCGGCAGTGTCCGGGTCCGAAATATCGCGCAAGTGAATTACAAGATCGGCCTCCACCACCTCTTCCAACGTCGCTCGGAAGGCCGCCACCAGATGTGTCGGCAGATCGGAGATGAAGCCGACCGTGTCAGACAGAATTACCGGTGTGCCATGCGGCAGCCGTACACGGCGCAGCGTGGGATCGAGCGTCGCGAACAACATGTCCTCTGCCAACACCCCCGCCCCCGTCAACAGGTTGAACAGGGTCGACTTGCCGGCATTGGTGTAGCCGACGATGGCAACCACGGGAAAAGGCACCTTCTTGCGTTTGGCCCGATGCAGATCGCGCGTGCGCCGCACCGTCTCCAATTCACGCTTCAGCCGGATGATCTTCTCTTGCAGGGCACGGCGGTCGGCCTCGATCTGCGTTTCGCCCGGGCCGCCCAGAAAACCGGCGCCGCCACGCTGGCGCTCAAGGTGGGTCCAGCTGCGCACCAGCCGGCCCTTCTGGTAGTTGAGATGTGCGAGTTCGACCTGCAGCGTGCCTTCCTTGGTGCGGGCGCGCTCGCCGAAAATCTCAAGGATGAGACCGGTGCGGTCCAACACCTTGACGTTCAATTCCTTCTCCAGATTGCGCTGCTGCACCGGAGTGAGCGGATGGTCGATGATGGCCAGTTCCGCGTGCTTGTCCTTGACCGCCTCTGCCAGTTCAGAAACCTTGCCCGAGCCGAGCAGGGTCGCCGGTCGCGGTTCCGCGACAATGGTGATTGAAGTCTGGACTGGATCGAGATCGATGGCGCGGGTCAGGCCGACGGCTTCATCGAGCCGCGCCTCGGGCGACCGTGCCAGTCGCACCCGGCCGCTGTCGTCCTCCTGCCTGGGATGATTCGGCAGCACGGGCACAATGACGAGGGCGCGGGTGGCTTTGTCGCCGCCCTCGCCCTTAACGTCTGTTGATTGTCCGCGGCCTTTGCGGCCCGCGTCACCTTGCTTGGTCAATTAGCCGCCTTGGCTTTCCTCACCATCGAACATCTGAACCGGTTGGCTCGGCATGATCGTGGAAATGGCATGTTTGTAAACGAGCTGGGAATGCCCGTCACGCCGCAGCAATACGCAGAAATTGTCGAACGAGGTCACGACCCCGGTCAACTTCACTCCGTTGATGAGGAAGATCGTCAGTGGGTTCTTGCTCTTGCGCACCGAGTTCAGGAATAGGTCCTGAAGATTTTGCGAACGCTCTGCCATTGTTCTTATCTTTCGCCGATCCCCTTCGGTATGCATGCCAATGCGCCAAAATACTCGGCGTATGTCAAGCTTGCAGACATGCTTGTCGTCAACAACGACAAGTAGAACGAGATATATTGATGTCCATTCCTGTTGTGCCGGTTATCAGGCCGGACTTTTTTCCGCAACGTCAAAAAACGCTTGTCTCAACGAAAGTGTTACCGATCCAGGGTGGCCGTTGGCAACGGCCTGACCGTCGATGGCTACAACCGGCATGGCGATCAGGGTTGCCGAACTGACAAAGGCTTCGCGCGCCGTTTTCGCCTCATCGACCGTGAACGCCCGTTCCTCGATTCGCAGGCCAAGCTTGGCTGCGACGTCGAAGATCGTCGTGCGGGTGATGCCGCGCAGGATTCCCGTGTCGGCCGGCCGCGTTACCAGCGCGCCGTCCCGGGTCACGATCCATGCGTTGGTCGAGCCGCCTTCCTTGACGGTACCATCGGGATCGACAAACCAGGCCTCCTGCGCGCCGGCCTCCTTGGCTTTCTGCTTGGCCAGGACGTTGGGCAGCAGCCCAATGGTCTTGATGTCGACGCGCTCCCAGCGGTTCTCCGGAACCGTGATCACCTTCACGCCGGACTCGGCCTTCCTGGCGGATGCGGCGGGATCGACCCGCTTCGCCGTCACCACCAGCGAGGACGGTGTATCCGGCGAGGGGAAGACGTGATCGCGCGGAGCGACGCCGCGCGTCACCTGCAGATAAACCAGCCCGTTGACCACGCGATTGCGGCGTACCACTTCGCGAACGATAATCGCCAGCGCCTTGCGGTCGACCGGCCATGCCATGGCCAGTTCCCGCAACGACCTGTCGAGGCGCTCAAGATGACGGGTCATGTCGACGATGAAGCCGCGCGCGACCTCGCACACCTCGTAGACGCCGTCTGCGAACTGATAACCGCGATCCTCAATATGCACGGCGGCGTCACGGTGCGCGACATAGCGTCCGTTGACATAGGCAATGCGCGGCATGGCGAACCCTCTGAAATATTAGGCTTTCTTACGCGATTCCGGTGGTCGCGTATCGAACAATGGCATGGTCCAGCCGGCCGTGGCAGCGGCCGGCGGATAATCAGACACCCAGCGACTTCAGCTTGCGGTGCAGAGCGGAGCGCTCCATGCCGATGAATTCGGCGGTCTTGGAGATGTTACCGCCGAAGCGGTTGATCTGGGCGATCAGATAGTCCTTCTCGAATTGCTCGCGCGCCTCGCGCAACGGCAGCGCCATGATGTGCTGGTCCGACTGGTTGGGCGTACGCGGCATCACGTCGCCGATTTCCGACGGCAACAGTTCCGCGGTGATCGGCACCTCGACATCGTCGCCACGTGCCAAAATCATCAGCCGTTCAATGTTGTTGCGCAGCTGGCGCACATTGCCCGGCCAGTTATGGGCCTGCAGCACAGCCAAGGCATCGTCGCCGATGCGGCGCGGCTTGATACCCGCTTGCCTGGCGATCTGCTTGACGAAAGTGTCGACCAGATAGGGAATGTCCTCGCGCCGCTCGGCAAGCCCGGGCACCGAGACCGGCACGACGGCCAGACGGTGGTAGAGGTCTTCGCGGAAACGACCCTCGGCGATCATCGCCTCGAGGTTCTGTGCCGTCGAGGAAATGATACGGACATCCACCTTCACGCGCTTGGTGCCACCCACACGCTCGAACTGTTGCTCGACCAGAACGCGCAGGATCTTGTTCTGGGTCTCGCGCGGCATGTCGGCCACTTCATCGATGTAGAGAATGCCGCGATGTGCCTCCTCCAGCGCACCGACCTTGCGCTCGGTGCCGTTCGATTCGGTGCCGAATAGCTCGATCTCCATGCGCTCTGGCGTGATGTTGGCGGCGCTCAACGTCACGAACGGTCCGCTTTTGCGGGCCGACAGCGCATGGATCGCGCGGGCCGCCAATTCCTTGCCGGAACCGGAGGGGCCGATGATCATGATGCGGCTGTTGGTCGGCGCCACGCGCTCGATTGTCTGGCGCAACTGGCTCATCGCTGACGACATACCAATCAGGTCAAACGTCTCGCCGCTGCGTTGCTTGAGATCCGAGACCTCGCGTTTGAGCTTGGAGGTTTCCAGCGCGCGCTCGGCGACGAGGATCAACCGGTCGGCCTTGAACGGTTTCTCGATGAAATCATAAGCACCGCGCCGGATGGCCGAGACGGCGGTCTCGATGTTGCCGTGGCCGGAAATCATCACCACCGGCAGGTTGGGATGCAGCGTCTTGATCTCGTCCAGCAGCGCCAGACCGTCGAGACGCGAACCCTGCAGCCAGATGTCGAGGAAGATCAAGCGCGGCGCGCGATCCGCGATCGCCGCCAAGGCGCTGTCGGCATCGTGGGCCGTGCGCGTTTCATGCCCCTCGTCACTCAGGATACCGGCAACCAGTTCGCGGATGTCTTCTTCGTCGTCGACGACAAGAATATCAGACGCCATTACCGACCTTCTCAGTTTCTCGTTCGTTTTCCGCCATGCCGCGGCCACCTGATGCGGCGCCGCTCGAAGGCAGGATGATGCTGATCATCGCCCCTCGCCCGCCGTGGAAGTCGGCCGGCGCATCGTGCAGTTCCAGCCGGCCGCCATGGTCTTCCACGATCTTTTTGACAATCGCGAGGCCAAGGCCGGTGCCTTTCTCGCGTGTCGTCATATAGGGCTCCAGCAGACGCTGGCGATTCTCGCGCGGCAGGCCTTTGCCATTGTCGATCACGTCCACCCGGATCGAACCGTCCTTGGGTGTTGCCTGGATACGGATCACGCCGCTTCCACCGGGAGCGAACTGCATACCTTCCATGGCTTCGGCGGCATTCTTGATCACATTGCCGAATGCCTGCGACAGCAGGCGGTTGTCGAAGGTACCCTTGAGCGGGCGGTCGCCGAAATCGCGCTCGAAAGCGATGTCCGAGCGACTGACCTCCACCAGGAAGGACGCCTCGCGCAACGGCTCGCGCAGGTCGATCGCCTTCATCTCGGGCTTCGGCATGCGCGCGAAGGCTGAGAACTCATCGACCATGCGGCCAATATCCTCGACCTGCCTGATGATGGTGTCCGTGCACTGGTCGAAGACCTCGCGGTCTTCGGTGATGACCTTGCCATAGCGGCGGCGAATGCGCTCGGCCGAGAGCTGGATCGGGGTCAGCGGGTTCTTGATCTCGTGAGCGATGCGCCGCGCGACGTCAGCCCAGGCGGAGGTGCGCTGCGCGGTGACAAGATCGGTGATGTCGTCCACGGTCACGACGTAGGACTTGTCGCTCTCGTAGTCCTGATCCTGGTCTTCCTCGATGGTGACCTGGACGTTGAAAGTGCGCTCGGCGCCGGCACGGAAGAAGGTGACTTGCTCACGATAGACCGGCTTGCCGGACTTGCGACCGATTTCGAGCACCCGACCGACATGCGGCAAGGCTGCGGACAAGTTCTGTCCCAGCGCCGCATCCGACGACATGGCCAGCATTGCCTCGGCCGACTTGTTGACGATGGTGATGGTGCCGAACGGATCGACGCCGATGACGCCCGATGTCACGCCGGCAAGCACTGCCTCCGAGAACCTGAGGCGCTCGTCGGCGAGGTCCTTGGCCGTCAGGATTTCGTTGCGCTGCGATTTCAGCTCGAACAGCATGTTGTTGAACGTCTCGCCCAGCGAGGCAACGTCGCCGTCGGACTGACGCACCGGCACCGAAACGTCGAGATTGCCGGTCGCCACCTCGTCGGCGGCGCCGATCAGTTGGCGGATCGGCCGCACCAGACGGTCGGCCACCGCGATGCCCGTCCAGATCGCCGACAGGATGACGATCAGTGTCAAGGACAGGTAAGGCAGTGCGAATGCCACCTGCGAGAAGGATCGATTGCCCTCAAGGCCACTATATTCACTCGTATTGGCCCTGACGATCTCACGCGCCTTGATCACTTCCGGATCGACGACACGGATCGTGTAGAGATAGAGCCCCTCGATCTCCTTCAGCTTGATGATCGCGCCCATGATGTTGCGCGTGCGTGGCTCGATCAGCAGCGGCGTGCCATTCTGGGCTTCCTTGACCGCACCGTTCGGCGGCTCCGGCATCGGGAAGTCGGCACTGGTCTTGGCGCTGAGCACGAAACCGCCATCGGCATTGACCAGCGCTGCATGGGCAAGGCCGCGCCCGACAGCCTCCTTATTCATCAGGTCGATGAAGCCGGTGCGGTCGAGCCCGTAAAGCGTCCGCGAGCTGTCGAGATCATAGGCCATGGACAGCGTCGTGCCCTGCAGGTTGCGGGCGTTCTCCTGCACATAGGCGTCCGCGATCGACAGCGATGAATTGATGATCGTCTTGGTGCGGATTTCGAACCAGCGATCAAGACCGATGTTGAGCGTGATCGAGGCGATGATGGCGACCAGGATCGCCGGCACCGCTGCCACCAGCCCGAACATCGCCACAATACGCACATGCAGCCGCGATGCAGCCTTGCCGGTGCGGCGCGCCATGATGATTCGCCGCGCCTCGCGGGCGATCAGTGCGGCGAGGAAAAGGATGAACAGCGCGTTGAGGCCGATCAGCCAGAGCGTCGTCGTTCTATCGGGCACGATCGGCGTTGCCCCGACCAGAATCGCAAAGGAAATGCCGGCCATTAGCAGCGCGCCGAGGATCGCAACGATGCCAGGCAGCGCCATCAGCCGCCTGGCTTCCTGCACCCCGGTTCGTCGAAACAATGATCCGCTCAATGTGATGGCCTGCTCAGCCATTTCGCCGCTTGCTGTCATGATTGCGTCGCATCTATGCAACGCATTGTGGCGAATATGCAACAAGACGCCCGATCACAAAAATCTTTCGGCACCTCATCAACCGAAATTTGTTTGCGTCGTCGCGAAGCTCGCGACGGCGGGATTTCGCCGCGATCAGTTCGGTCGCGATCCGCGATAAACGTTGACGCCGAGGTCCCGGATCTTCTTGCGCAACGTGTTGCGATTGAGGCCGAGCAGGTCGGCGGCACGGATCTGGTTGCCGCGCGTCGCTGTCATCGCGGCCAAGACCAACGGGTGCTCCATTTCTTCGAGGATGCGCTGGTAGAGGCCAGGCGGCGGCAATTCATCGCCGAAAGAGGCGAAATAGCGCTGCAGATAGTGCTCCACCGCCTGGCTGATCGACAGGTCGTCGGGGATCAGCGCGTTGGCGCTGGGCACAACTGGCGCTTCCGCCGTCTTGAGCTCGGCTTCGATGATTTCGGCGGAAATCTCATCCTGCGGATAAAGTGCTGCCAACCGGCGCACCAGGTTTTCCAACTCGCGTACATTGCCCGGCCAAGGATAACGCTTCATCAGCTCGATGCCGGCGGGCACGATGCGCTTGGTCTGCAAGCCTTCCTTGGCGCCAAGCTTGAAGAAATGCCGTACCAGGTCCGGAATGTCCTCGGCGCGTTCGCGCAGGCCGGGAAGCCGCAACGGCACGACATTGAGGCGATAGAACAAATCCTCGCGGAACAGGCCTTGATTGATCAGCGTGCGCAAATCCTTGTTGGTGGCAGCAACGATGCGCACGTCCGTCTTGATCGGCGTGCGTCCGCCAACGGTCGTGTATTCGCCCTGCTGCAAAACACGCAGCAGCCTGGTCTGTGCCTCCATCGGCATGTCGCCGATCTCGTCCAGGAACAGCGTGCCGCCCTCAGCCTGTTCGAAGCGGCCGGTGGAGCGGTTCTGCGCTCCGGTAAAGGCGCCCTTCTCGTGACCGAACAATTCGGATTCAATCAGGTCGCGCGGGATCGCCGCCATGTTGATGGCAACAAACGGCCCGCCTCTGCGACGCCCATATTCGTGTAGCGCACGCGCGACCAACTCCTTGCCGGTGCCCGATTCGCCGCTGATCATCACCGTAAGGTCCGTCTGCATCATGCGCGCCAGCATGCGGTAGATGTCTTGCATGGCGGCCGAACGACCAACCAGCGGCATGGTCTCGGGTTGCTCCTCCGGTCGAATATCAGCCTTCGGACGGCGCGGTTCGGCGAGCGCCCGGCCCACGATGTTAAGCAGCTCGGTCAGGTCGAACGGCTTCGGCAGGTATTCGTAGGCGCCTGTCTCGGAAGCACGGATAGCGGTCATGAAAGTGTTCTGCGCGCTCATGACGATAACCGGCAGTTCTGGCCGCGCCTTCTTGATGCGTGGCAGCATGTCGAAGGCATTCTCATCGGGCATGACCACGTCGGTGACGACGATGTCGCCCTCGCCCGCAGCCACCCAGCGCCACAAGGTCGAGGCATTGGACGTAACCCGCACTTCATGGCCGGCGCGCGACAGCGCCTGGTTGAGCACGGTGCGGATCGCCGCATCGTCGTCGGCGACAAGAATGGTGCCGCGAGCGGTCATATGCGGTGATCTCCTTCGTCGTCATGCATTTCCGGCGCCGGGTCTTTCCAGACTGGCAACAGCACGCGAAACGTGGTGCCGCGCGGCGTCGAATCGCATTCGATGATGCCGCCGTGCTCGCCGACGATCTTGGCAACCAGCGCCAGACCGAGCCCCGAACCATTCGGTTTTGTGGTGATGAACGGGTCGAACAGGATCGGCAGGATGTCTTCCGAGACGCCGGAACCGTTGTCGTGCACGCAGAATTCCAGCGGCAGCGACACGCGATCCTGCGTACCTGGCACCGACATGCGAATGCCGGGGCGGAACGCCGTCGTCAGCGTGATCTCGCCGAGCGGGTCGGAACCGACCGCTTCGGCCGCGTTCTTGACCAGGTTCAGGAACACCTGGATGAGCTGATCACGATTGCCGTAGACCGAAGGAAGCGATGGATCATAGTCTTCCATGATCTTGATCCGGTTGGCAAAACCGTTCCGGGCGATCGCCTTCACATGATCGAGCACGACATGGATGTTGACGGGATAACGGTCGATCGGCCGCTCGTCCGAAAACACCTCCATGCGGTCGACCAGCGACACGATACGATCGGTTTCGTCGGTGATCAGCCGGGTCAACGCCCGATCCTCGTCGGAGGCGGAAAGTTCAAGCAATTGGGCAGCGCCGCGGATGCCGGACAACGGGTTCTTGATCTCGTGCGCCAGCATGGCGGCAAGGCCGGTAACCGAACGGGCAGCCCCGCGATGCGTCATCTGCCGATCGATCTTGTCGGCCATCGAGCGTTCCTGGAACATCACGACGACGGAATCCGGGAATTCCGGCACCGGCGCCGCGTAAAGGTCGACGATCTTCTCGATGCCGAGGCGCGGCGAAGACACATCCACTCGGTATTCGTTGACCGGCGCATGCCGTTCTCGAACCTGGTCGACCAGGGTTAGTAGCGGGCTGCCGAAGGGAATCAATTTGGCCAGCGTATTGCGCGCCAGCATGGTCGCACTGGAGCGGAAGAAGTCCTCGGCATCGGCGTTGGCATAGGTGATATGGCCTTCCGGCCCCACCATGATCACCGGACGGCGGATGGTGTTGAGCAGGATCTGCGCGGCATCGGCCATGTCCGCGACTGGAGCCATCGCAACGGTCATGCCGCGCTCCTGATCGCTTCGACTTCGCTGTCGCGCGCAAACGCCTCACGCAACAAGGCGATGACGCGCTCGGGTTCGAAGCTGGTGAGGATATCCTTGCGCAGGTCGGCAGCAGACGCAGCGGCGTGTCGATCAAGATACCAGCCGAGATGTTTCCGGGCCTGCCTCAATCCGCTTTCGATGCCATAATGCGCCAGCATATCCTCGTAGTGCGCGACGACATATTCGCCAAGTTCCGCGGCACTCCCCGGCAAGCTCACGGATTCGCCACCACTTGCGACAGCGGCGAGTGCGCCGGCCGTCCACGGCGCGCCATAATGAGCGCGACCGACCATGACCGCATCGGCGCCCGACTGGTCGAGGATCACTGCCGCATCGGCTGGTGAGGCAACATCGCCATTGGCGACGACGGGGATCGATACGGCATCTTTCACGCGGGCGATCGCGCGCCAATCTGCTTTGCCCTGGTAGAACTGGCAGCGTGTGCGGCCGTGCACCGTCACCATCCTGACGCCGGCCTGTTCGGCGCGCCGTGCCAGCATCGGCGCGTTCAGCGCGTCTTCGTCCCAGCCGAGCCGCATCTTGACGGTCACCGGCACCTCGACCGCGCCGATGACGGCTTCAATCAAGGTCAATGCGTGATCGAGATCGCGCATCAGCGCCGAGCCGGCATAGCCGCCGGTCACCTTCTTCGCCGGACAGCCCATATTGATGTCGATGATGTCGGCGCCTTCGCCGGCAGCGATCCGTGCGGCCTCAGCCATGTGAGCCGCCTCGCGTCCGGCGAGTTGCACCATGTGTACAGGCAGGCCGGAATGGCGAATGCGCAGGTCGAATCCGGCCCTGCCCCGCGCCAGTTCGCCACTGGCAACCATCTCCGAAACCACAAGGCCGGCCCCATGCGCATAAGCGCGTTTGCGGAACGGCTCGTCGGTGATGCCGGACATGGGCGCCAGGAAGATGCGATTGCGCAACTCCACCCCACCCACATCGAGCGGCAAGGCGAGTTTCTCAGGATTGGTCATGCACAAAAACCAAGCAATATCTAGTGTTGCCTATTCCCTAGCCAGATCGGAATGATTGTGCAATGCAGAATGAACATGCATTGCGGCTTATTTGGGAAAATGCTGGCCTTCCGCGCCGCCCACGACTAAGCGTCTGCGCATGAAGGAACCGAGCGCAATCAAGGCTGTCGCCACAGATCGCCGTGTTGCCGCCGTCATCGTGGCGGCAGGCCGCGGCGAACGCGCCGGGCAGGCCGAGGGGCCCAAGCAGTACCGCCGCATCGGCGGCCGCGCCATCCTTGCCCATACGCTGGAGACCTTTCTTGCGCATCCGCAAGTCGGCCAGGTGGTGGTCGTGATTCATGGCGACGACCAGGAGTTGCTGCGCAAGGCGATAGGCGACAACCTCGAACGGGTCGCAATCGTCACCGGCGGTCCGACAAGACAGGATTCAGTACGTCTCGGTCTTTTGGAACTGGCAGCGCAGGCGCCAGACAGGGTTCTCATCCACGACGCGGTGCGACCGTTCTGCGATGCGGACCTGATCGACAGGGTGATTGACGTCATCGGCGCCAACCAGGGCGCGCTGCCGGCCTTGCCCGTGGCCGATACGCTGAAACGCGAGGGCCGCGACGGCACCATCGGCGAGACGGTGCCGCGCGCTGGCCTCCATGCCGCGCAGACGCCGCAGGGATTTCCTTTCCGGCCGATCCTCGAAGCGCATGAAAGAGCACATCAGGCCGGCCGCAGTGATTTCACCGACGATGCAGCGATAGCCGAATGGGCGCGCATCCCGGTCAAGATCGTCGCCGGCTCGCCGGACAACGTCAAACTCACCTGGGCACGGGATATCGCGATGGCGGATCAGAGGATTCACGGCGAACGGTCGAACTTTCCCGACATCCGCACCGGCAACGGCTACGATGTCCACGCCTTCGAGCCGGGAGATCATGTCATGCTCTGTGGCGTCGCCATCCCGCATGATCGCAAGCTGTCTGGCCATTCCGATGCCGATGTCGGCCTGCATGCCTTGACCGACGCGCTGCTCGCCACCTGCGGTGCCGGCGATATCGGCACGCATTTCCCGCCTTCCGACCCCCAGTGGAAGGGTGCCGCCTCGCGCCTGTTCGTAGAGCACGCCGCCAGGCTGGTACGCACACATGGCGGCCGCATCGCCAATGCCGATATCACGCTGATCTGCGAGGCGCCCCGCGTCGGCCCACATCGCGAGGCGATGACGGCGGCTTTGTCCAATATGCTTGGCATCTCGCCCGAACGCGTCTCGATCAAGGCGACAACCAATGAGAAACTTGGTTTTGTCGGGCGACAGGAAGGCATAGCGGCAATCGCCACGGCAAGTGTCGTCTATCCCGGAGAAGTACCGGAATGAACGACCTCACCGAACTCGCCGATCGTTTCCTGAAAACCTGCGCGGCGCGCGGGATCATGGCGGCAACGGCCGAAAGCTGCACCGGCGGCATGATCGTTGCGCATCTGACCGATATTGCCGGCTCTTCCACGGTGGTCGATCGCGGTTTCGTCACCTACTCGAACGAGGCCAAGATGGACATGTTGGGCGTCGAGCCGGCAACATTGCGGGCCTTTGGCGCCGTTTCGGCCGAAACCGCGCGGGAAATGGCCGCCGGTGCGCTCGCCCGATCGCGGGCCGGCATCACCCTTGCCGTCACCGGTATTGCCGGGCCGGACGGCGGTTCGCTGGAAAAGCCGGTTGGACTAGTCTGGTTCGGGATGGCGCTGTCTGGCCGCCCCGCAGTCGCCGAACAGCGCATCTTCGACAATCGCGGCCGCGACTTCATCCGCCGCGAGACCGTCAGGCACGCTCTTGAGATGGGATTGAAGGCGCTCGCTGTCTGAAGCCTACTTCGTCTTCAGCCAAGGCGTGGCGGTACTCCAGAAGATGATGTCGGCGCCAAGATAATCTTCTGCAAAGCGCGCGAACTCGCCCTTGCTGAACGGCTTGTGGGTTTTCGGGTTTTTGTAGGTTAAAGTCGGTTCCTGCACCGCCATGGCGACAAGCGACAGTTTCCCCTTGTATTTGTTGAAGAACGGATAGGAGTTCTTCATCTGCGCCTTGCGGCCTGGGACGATGTCGGGACCGCCGAGCCCGACGCCATTGGCGCTGGCGAATTCAAACATACGCCCCATGTAATTGTGATCATTGTCCCATTCGCATGGCCAGAAATTCACATATTGCACCACATGCGACTTGGTGAACGCTTTTCGCGCAAAAGACAGGTTTTCTAATTCGCCGGCAAAGTAATTGTCGCAACTGAAGCCTTTGGGCGGCGCTTTTTCGTCGAGGTCGATAGCGGTTTCCGGCAGGTTCACGCCGAAAACCCGACCGTCGAAGCGCGCTGCAAGAGCCGCGAGCAATGCCTGATACCGTTGGCGAACGGCGGGGTTCCACTGTTGCGCCACCCAGCCGGATCCAATTGGCTTGTTTTCGCCCGGATTGTCGAATTGCGGAGACAAACCGCCACCATACGCCGGATCGCTCATCAGATAGCCGGGGACGTATTTCGCATCTGGTTCGAAAAAACGGTCCTGGATCTGGATGAAAAGCTTCTTTTTCAGACCATCGAGAGCGGCAAGGTCCTTTTCGATCGCGGAGAAATCATACTTGTCCTTCTCCGGCTCCAACGCCCGCCAATTGTAGACGATTTGCGCCCCTTCTATATCTTGCCGACTAATTACATTCATCGCCTCATCGAGATCGCCTGCACTCGTATAGATGAAATTGCGGGGCTTCTCGGCTCGAGCCGGCAGCGAGACGGCAAGCAAAGCGACGGCAACGGCAAGACCGGCTATCTTGACCAAGGGTGGTCTCCTGTAGGGATCGCCGAGGGGCTTCAGCTTTTCAGGCGGGAGGATTTCGTCCGTAAATTACATCGGCGCGCTTCTCGAACGCCTCGGAAAACATGCGGAAGGCACGGTCGAACATCGTGCCCATCATCACGCCCAAAATGCGGCTCTTGAACTCGTAGTCGATGAAGAATCGGACGAAACAACCGTCGCTGGCCGGCTCGAAGCCCCAAATGTTGCTCAGATATTTGAACGGGCCGTCGATGTATTTCACATCGATGATGTGCTCGTCCGGCTTGAGCAACACCTGGGTGGTAAACGTCTCGCGAATGGCCTTGTAGCCGATGCTCATATCGGCGATCAGAACGGTACGCCCGTCACGCTCGCGTCGCGAGCGAACCGAAAGCGCCTCGCACAGCGGCAGGAATTGCGGATACTGCTCAACGTCAGCGACCAGCGCGAACATCTGGTCCGGACTGTGCGATACACGCCGCGTCGCCTCGAATTTCGGCATGAAACCGGCTTATTGAGCGGATTTCTTGAGCTGCTCCTCGCGTGCCGCGCGCAGGCGGGCGAAATCCTCGCCAGCGTGGTGCGAGGAACGCGTCAGCGGGCTCGAAGCCATGAGAAGAAAGCCCTTGCTCTTGCCGACGATGGCATAGGACTGGAATTCTTCCGGCGTGACGAAGCTCTTCACCGGATGGTGCTTCTTCGACGGTTGCAAATATTGGCCGATGGTCATGAAGTCGACGTCGGCCGAGCGCAGGTCATCCATCAATTGCAGTACTTCGTTACGCTCCTCGCCGAGCCCGACCATGATGCCGGACTTGGTGAAGATTGACGGATCAAGCTCCTTCACGCGCTGCAGAAGCCGGATCGAGTGAAAATAGCGCGCACCGGGGCGCACCGTCAGATAGTTGGACGGCACTGTCTCCAGATTGTGGTTGAAGACGTCGGGTCTGGCCGCCACGACGATCTCCAGTGCGCCTTCCTTGCGCAGGAAATCCGGGGTCAGAATTTCGATGGTCGTGGTCGGTGCTGCGGCGCGAATGGCCTGGATGACCTCGGCAAAATGCTGGGCGCCGCCGTCGGCCAGATCGTCGCGGTCGACCGATGTAATGACAACATGGGTCAGGCCCATCGTCTTGACGGCCTGAGCCACGCGGTTCGGCTCGTCTGCGTCGAGCGCGGTCGGAATGCCGGTGGCGACATTGCAGAAGGCGCATGCCCGCGTGCAGATCTCGCCCATGATCATGAATGTGGCGTGCTTCTTTTCCCAGCATTCGCCGATATTGGGGCAGCCGGCCTCCTCGCACACGGTCACCAGCTTGTGCGACTTCACGATCTCGCGCGTCTCGGCATAGCCCTTGGAAACCGGCGCCTTGACGCGGATCCAGTCCGGCTTGCGCAGCACCTCCTGGTCCGGCCGATGCGCCTTCTCAGGATGACGGGGACGTGGTTTGTTGGCGACGAGATCGAGAACGGTGACCATCTGAAACCTGTTTCCTGCGGCAAGCGCTGTGCGCTTCATCTAAGACTTTTCGCGGCAAAGAAAAAGGCCGACGCTGTGCATGCCGCGACGGCCTTTTTTGCATGGCGGATCGTGTGGGCGTTCAGCGCCGCACGAGGCGGCCGGCCCAGATCAGCAGACAGGCGCCGATGAAGCCGGTGATCAGATAGGCAACCCAGCCGACACCGAACACGCCGAGATTCAGCGCTTGTAGGATGGCATTCAGCACGACCGCGCCGACAATGCCCAGAACGATATTCATGAAAATGCCGGTGTTGCTCTTCATCACCATCTCGGCCAGCCACCCCGCCAGACCTCCGATGATGATGGCCGCAATCCAGCCAACGCCATTGACGCTCATCTGCACCCTCCTTGCTGCTTGGCGAACAAATTCGCATAAGCCAACGTTTCCCGCAGCGTTCCGGTTCCACGGTCAGAAGCGCGGATGAGCGCTTTTTCACGCGTTCAGAACCCGTCCATAGGCATCGAGCACGCTTTCCTTCATCGTCTCCGACAGGGTCGGGTGAGGGAAGATGGTGTGCATCAGCTCTTCCTCGGTGGTTTCCAGGTTCATGGCGACCACGAAACCCTGGATGAGTTCGGTCACTTCGGCTCCCACCATATGGGCACCGAGCAACTGCCCGGTCTTCTTGTCGAAGATCGTCTTGACCAGGCCCTGGTCTTCGCCGAGCGCAACCGCCTTGCCGTTGGCCACGAACTGGAAGCGGCCGACGCGGATATCCTTGCCCTGCTCCTTGGCCTTGGCCTCGGTGAGGCCGACGGACGCGACCTGCGGGCTGCAATAGGTGCAACCGGGGATTTTCAGCTTGTCCATCGGGTGGACATGAAGGCCCGCGATCTTTTCCATGCAGATAACGGCCTCGTGCTCGGCCTTGTGTGCCAGCATGGGCGGCCCGGCGACATCGCCGATCGCATAAATACCTGGAACATTGGTGCGGCAGAATTCGTCGATGACGATGGCGCCACGATCGATCTTCACGCCCACCGTCTCCAGCCCGAGATTCTCGGTGTTGCACTGGACGCCGACAGCCGAAATCATGCGGTCGGCGGTAATCGTCTGTGTCTTGCCGTCCTTGCCCTCGACTGTTGCAGTGACGGAATTAGCGCCCTTCTCAACCTTGGTGACTTTGGTCTCAAGCAGGATCTTCATGCCCTGCTTCTCGAGCTGCTTTTTAGCCCAGGTGGAAATCTCGGCGTCTTCGACCGGCATGATCTGCGGCATGATCTCGACCACGGTCACATCGACACCCATGGTGCGGTAGAAGGAGGCGAATTCGATGCCGATGGCGCCGGAGCCCATCACCAGCAGCGATTTCGGCATCTGCGGCGGCACCATCGCCTCGAAATAGGTCCAGATCAGCTTGCCGTCCGGCTCGATGCCCGGCAGCGCGCGCGGCCGCGCACCCGTGGCGATCACAATGTGCGTGGCCGTATAAGTGCCCTCGCCCTTGGTGCCCTTCGGAATCGGCCCCATCGGCTCCATCGGCTTCTTCGAGGTCTTGCCAACGACGATCTCGCCCGGCTTGGTGATCTTGGCTTCACCCCAGATCACGTCGACCTTGTTCTTCTTCATCAGGAAACCGACGCCATTGTTCATGCGCTGGGCGATGCCGCGCGAACGGTCCACGATACCCTTGATGTCCGGCGTGATCGTGCCTTCGAGCTTAAGGCCGTAATTCTTGGCATGTTCGGCGTAGTGGAGGATTTCGGCCGAACGCAACAGCGCCTTGGTCGGGATACAGCCCCAGTTGGAGCAGATACCGGCCAGATGCTCGCGCTCGACGATCGCCGTCTTGAAGCCGAGCTGCGCCGAGCGGATGGCCGCGATATAGCCACCCGGACCGGAACCGATGATGATGACGTCGTAATTGTCAGCCATGTTCTTCCTGCCTTCTCATCAAGCGGCGCCGCGCGTCAGCAGCACCCAGCCATGTTCTTTGCTGTTGTCTAACAGCGGTACAGCGCGTTTGCGGGCCACTTCCACGAATCCGCGCGACCCGTAGAGGCCGAGCGCCGTCTCGTTGTGGCTTTCGGTGATCAGGCTCATCGGCCTGCCGCCTCCGCGTGCGATTTCGTGGTCGAGAAGCCGCTTGCCGAGCCCCCTGCCGCGATGGTGCCCGTATACGCCAAGACTGTCGAGGAACCAGTGGCCGACCAGCGTTTTCTGCAAGGCCAGGATCGGCTCGATGACCGGATGCGGCGCCTCCGCGTCGACGATCGACGGTTCGATCGGATGACCGATGACGACGCCAGCAACTTCCTCGCCGATCACGGCCAGGCTGGCGTCTTTCCACGCGGCCTGTTCGGTGTCGGAACGCATGAAAGAGCGCCCCTGTTCAAAGGCGGTTTCCTTGGAACCGTCAAGCACCGCCCCGTACCAGAACCACGACGCGAAACCGTGCGAGCTTACATCGACCAGAATAGCGAGCTCGGCGGCATCGCGCTTCTCGGCCCTGCGAATGGTTGTCGCCGCTGCCATCACAACCCCAGCAGCTCACGCACTTTCGGCACCAACGCCGCACCAATCCTGCGGCTGTTGTCGGCGTCGAGATGAACACCGTCGAGCGGTGTCGTTCGTGCCACCGTACCTGCGTCGAAAAAGCCGCAGCCCACTTCCTCGGCGAGCGCCGCATAGAGCGGCGCAAGGTGCTGCGAGGCCTTGTCGCCGCCGGCGAACATTTCCTTGTATTCGGAATTGGTCGTGTGGCTAAGCACCGGAGGCGAAACCAGGAGCACCCGTGGCGGCGGATAGCCCATGCCGTGATCATAGCCGCGTACGATCGAGACCAGTCGCGCCATGCCTTGCCTGGCCGCCAGCGGATTGCCGTGGATCCACGGCTTCATGTCGTTGGCGCCGAGCATGATGATGACGAGATCGAGCGGCGCATGCGTGCCAAGAACCGTTGGCAAAGTGCGAGCGCCGTTCCGATCGGCCTCGGCAAAATTGTCGTCAAAGGCAGTGGTGCGGCCGTTCAGCCCTTCGGCGACGACATGGACATCGGCGCCAAGCTCAGCTTGCAGCACGCTCGGCCAGCGATCTTCGAGCGAATGGCGCCCCGGACCTGAGGCATCGTAGCCCCAGGTCAGGGAATCGCCGTAGCAGAGGATGGTTTTCATGCGGCCCAACCCGGCCGCCTAAACCAACATAGCCATCGGGTTTTCGATGATGCGCTTGAAGGCACCGAGCAGTTCGGCACCCAGCGCACCGTCGACGGCACGGTGGTCGGTCGAAAGGGTAACGGACATCACGGTGGCGATCTTCACTTCGCCGCCCTTGACCACCGCCCGCTCCTCGCCGGCACCCACCGCCAGGATCGTCGCATGCGGCGGATTGATGACGGCGGCAAAGTCCTTGATACCGAACATGCCGAGGTTCGAGACAGCCGTCGTGCCGCCCTGATACTCTTCCGGCTTCAGCTTGCGGTCGCGCGCCCGTTTTGCCAGATCCTTCATCTCGTTGGAGATGACGGACAAGGTCTTTTGATCCGCCTTCCTGACGATCGGCGTGATCAGCCCGCCCGGGATCGACACCGCCACGCCGACATCGGCATGCTTGTGCTTGACCATCGCGGTCTCGGTCCACGAGGCGTTGGCATCGGGCACGGCAACCAGCGCCTGCGCCATCGCCTTGATGATCATGTCGTTGACCGAGAGCTTGTAGGCTGGCACGTCGCCCTTGTCGGTCTTCTTGATCGGGGCGGCGGCATTGAGCTCGGAACGCAGTTTCAACAGCGCATCCAGCTCGCAATCGAGTGTGAGATAGAAATGCGGGATGGTCGACTTCGCCTCGACCAGACGCCGGGCGATGGTCTTCCTCATATTGTCGTGCGGGACGAGATCGTAGGAACCCTGCTCGAACAGTTTCAGCACCGCCTCGTCCGACATCGGCTTGGCAGCCGGTGCACCGCCAACGGCAGGTGCTGCGGCCGGAGCAGGCGCGACCTTGGCCACGCCACCACCGGCAAGCGCCGCCTCGACATCCGCCTTCACCACGCGCCCATGCGGGCCGGAACCGGTGACGGCGGAGACATCGACGCCGGCATCCTTCGCAATGCGACGAGCGAGCGGCGACGCGAAAGTGCGCTCGCCGGCGGCAACAGGTGCCGCCCCATTCGCAACCGGCTTCGGTGCAACTGGCGCTGCCGCAGCGGTTTGAGCTGTCGGAGCTTCGGCCGGCGCTTCCGCCTTGGGCGCCTCCGCCTTGGCGGGTACTGCACCACCCTTGGCGGCGGCACCGGCATCCTCGCCTTCGGCGGCCAGGATGGCGATCACGGCGTTGACCTTTACACCCTCGCTGCCAGCCGGCACAACCAGCTTGGCAACGGTACCTTCATCGACGGCTTCGACTTCCATCGTCGCCTTGTCGGTCTCGATCTCGGCGATCACGTCGCCCGGCGAAACCTTGTCGCCTTCCTTGACCAGCCATTTGGCAAGATTGCCCTCCTCCATGGTGGGCGAGAGGGCCGGCATGGTGATGTTGATCGGCATGTTGTCCTCCCGGCCAGATCAGCGATAGGTGACGGCTTTCACCGCCTCGATCACTTCCGCGACATTAGGCAGCGCCAGCTTCTCGAGATTGGCGGCATAGGGCATAGGCACGTCCTTGCCGGCGACGGTGATGACCGGCGCGTCGAGATAGTCGAAAGCCCGGCGCGACACCTGGTTGGCGATGTAGTCGCCGACCGAGGACTGCGGGAAACCTTCCTCCACCGTGACCAGGCGATTGGTCTTCTTCACCGAGGCGATGATGGTATCGATATCCATCGGGCGGATGGTTCTCAAATCGACGATCTCGGCGTCGATGCCGAGCTTGGCCAGTTCCGCCTCGGCCTTGACCGCGTAGGTCATGCCGATGCCCCATGAAACAATGGTGACGTCCTTGCCCACCTTGTGGATGCGCGCCTTGCCGATCGGCAGAATGAAATCGTCCATTTTCGGCACGTCGAAGGAGTGGCCGTAGAGGATTTCATTTTCCAGGAAGATGACCGGGTTGGGGTCGCGGATCGCTGCCTTGAGCAGCCCCTTGGCGTCGGCCGCCGTATAAGGCTGCACGACCTTGAGGCCGGGAATGTGGCTGTACCAGGCGCCATAGTCCTGGCTGTGCTGGGCCGCCACGCGCGACGCTGCCCCGTTCGGGCCGCGGAACACGATCGGCGCACCCATCTGGCCGCCGGACATATAAAGCGTCTTGGCCGCCGAGTTGATGATCTGGTCGATCGCCTGCATGGCGAAGTTGAAGGTCATGAATTCGACGATCGGCTTGAGGCCCGTCATCGCGGCACCGACCCCGACGCCGGCAAAGCCGTGCTCGGTGATCGGCGTGTCGACCACGCGCTGCGGGCCGAATTCCTGTAGCAGGCCTTGGGTGATCTTATAGGCACCCTGGTATTCGGCGACTTCCTCGCCCATGACGAAGACGTCCGCGTCACGGCGCATTTCCTCGGCCATGGCATCGCGCAAGGCTTCGCGCACGGTGGTGGAAACCATTTCGGTTCCGGCCGGAATATCGGGATCGGCCGCGATCTGCGCTTTCGGCGCCGCGGCGACGGGAGCGGCGGCCAGCTTCTCGGCCGGAGCCGGCGCTGGCTCGGCTACGGCCGGCGCCTCGGCCTTGGCCGGTGCGGCCGCCTTGCCGATATCACCGGCGCTTTCGCCGTCCTGCAACAGCATCGCGATCGGCGTGTTGACCTTGACGCCTTCGGAACCGGCGGCGATCAGGATCTTTCCGAGCGTGCCTTCGTCGACGGCTTCCACTTCCATGGTCGCCTTGTCGGTCTCGATTTCGGCAATGACGTCGCCCGGGGCGACCTTGTCACCCTCGTTTTTCAGCCATTTCGACAGATTGCCCTCTTCCATGGTCGGCGAGAGCGCGGGCATGAGAATTTCGATCGGCATGGTCGCACCCTCCCCTTAGATCGTGATGTCCGTCCAGAGCTCGGACGCATCCGGCTCGGGATCGGTCTGGGCGAAGTCGGCGGCGTCGGCGACGATGTCGCGCACGTCCTTGTCGATGGCCTTGAGATCGTCCTCGCTCGCCCATTTCTTGGCGGCCAGGCGCGCCTTGACCTGTTCGATCGGATCGTGCTCGGAGCGCATCTTCTGCACTTCCTCCTTGCTCCGGTACTTGGCCGGGTCCGACATCGAGTGGCCGCGGTAGCGATAGGTCTGCATTTCGAGGATGATCGGGCCGTTGCCCGCGCGGCACCATTCTGTAGCGAGCTCCCCAGCGGCCTTTACCGCGCGCACATCCATGCCATCGACCTGGATGCCGGGGATGCGGAACGACAGACCGCGCTGCGAGAAGTCGGTCTCGGCCGACGAGCGCGTCACCGAGGTGCCCATGGCATAGCGGTTGTTCTCGATCACATAGATGACCGGCAGCTTCCACAGCGAGGCCATGTTGAAGCTTTCGTAGACCTGGCCCTGATTGGCGGCGCCGTCGCCGAAATAGGTCACCGAGACATTCTTGTTGCCGCGATAGCGGTTGGCGAAGGCGAGGCCCGTGCCCAGCGACACCTGCGCGCCGACGATGCCGTGACCGCCGTAAAAATTCTTTTCCTTGGAGAACATGTGCATGGAGCCGCCCTTGCCCTTGGAGTAGCCTCCACGGCGTCCGGTCAGCTCGGCCATCACACCGCGCGGGCTCATCTCCATGGCCAGCATATGTGCGTGGTCGCGATAGGCGGTGATCATCTGGTCGCCTTCGATCAGCGACATTTTGAGACCAGTGACGACAGCCTCCTGACCGATATAGAGATGGCAGAAGCCGCCGATGAAACCCATGCCGTAGAGCTGGCCGGCCTTTTCTTCAAAGCGGCGCATCAACAGCATCAGGCGGTAGGCGGAGAGTTCCTGCTCCTTTGAAAAGTCTAACGGTTTTGGAGCTGAGAGGTTCGGCAATTTGCCGTCGGATTTGGATTTGGCAGGCGCTTTTCTGGCGGCGGTTGCCATGCTTCACTCCCTGTTGCGTCTCTTCGCGGACACGGGGGAGCAGCTTGCCTCTCCCCACCGATTGGAGAAAAGGCTAACATGCAAGCTGCCGTTCCGCCATGCGGAAAAATGCATGGCTGACATGCACGTAAGCGATTAGAAATATTGAAAATAACCTTGATTAACCGACTTTCGGTTAATTCGATTTCGTCGGCAGCATGATGACGAGCTCGTCGGCGCTCGTCACATTCAGCGTGCGGCGCGCCTGCTCGTCCAGCATATCCTTCTCCAGCGAGCCGTCATGCAGAAGCCGGACCCGCTGCTCGATTTCCATGCGGCGCGCTTTCACCGACGCCAGCTGTTCTTGCAAGCCCGCGACCTGCGCCTGGAGTTTGGCCTTCGAATTGATGCCGAACGCGCCATGATAGGCATGATAGCCGAAATAGCTCAAGAACAGCGCGCACAGGGACGGCACGATCAGCCGTCCGGCATTTGTCTGCTTGTGCTGGCGTGTCCACATCGGCGCGACTCCTCGTCCACCTCTTGTCGCCCGATTGTGCTTAATGGAGGGTTACGGCGAGGCCGCGGATGCAAAAAGGGCGGGCCTCAGGCCCGCCCTTCGTTGAGGCTGGATTTGCCTGATTAGGCTCTGAGGATCGACGTGCCGGCGTAACGTGCCTGCTTGCCGAGCTCTTCCTCGATGCGGATCAGCTGGTTGTACTTGGCGGTGCGGTCCGAACGTGCCAGCGAGCCGGTCTTGATCTGACCGCAATTGGTGGCGACGGCGAGGTCGGCGATGGTCGAATCCTCGGTCTCGCCCGAACGGTGCGACATGACGGCGGTGTAGCTGGCCTTGTGCGCAGTCTCCACCGCATCAAGCGTCTCGGTCAACGAGCCGATCTGGTTGACCTTGACCAGGATCGAGTTGGCGACGCCCATCTTGATGCCATCGCGCAGGCGCGCCGAATTGGTGACGAACAGGTCGTCGCCCACCAGCTGCACCTTCTTGCCGCACAGGTCGGTCAGATACTTCCAGCCTTCCCAATCGTCCTCAGCCATGCCGTCCTCGATCGAGATGATTGGATAGTCGGCGGCGAGCTTGGCGAGATATTTTGCCTGCGCCTTGGGATCGCGGGTCTTCTTCTCGCCTTCATAGACGTAGTTGCCGCCCTTGAAGAACTCCGTCGCAGCGCAATCGAGCGCCAGCGCCACGTCCTGGCCCGGCTTGAAGCCGGCCTTTTCGATCGAGGCCATGACGAAATCGAGCGCGGCCTGGGCGCTCTTCAGGTTCGGTGCGAAACCGCCCTCGTCACCGACATTGGTGTTGTGGCCGGCTTCCTTCAGGCCCTTCTTCAGCGTGTGGAAGATTTCCGAACCCCAACGCACGGCGTCGCGCAGCGTCGGCGCGCCGACGGGCATGATCATGAATTCCTGGAAGTCGATCGGATTGTCGGCATGGGCGCCGCCATTGATGATGTTCATCATCGGCACCGGCAGCACGCGGGCGTTCGGGCCGCCGACATAGCGGTAGAGCGGCAGGCCGGATGCCTCGGCCGCAGCCTTGGCCACGGCGAGCGAGACGCCGAGAATGGCGTTGGCGCCCAGCCGGCTCTTGTTCGGCGTGCCGTCCAGCTCGATCATGGTCTGATCGATCTGGATCTGGTGTTCGGCCTCCATGCCGCCGATCGCCTCGAACAGCTCGCCATTGACGGCCTCGACGGCGCGCTCGACACCCTTGCCGAGATAGCGCGGACCGCCGTCGCGCAACTCCATCGCCTCATGCGCACCGGTGGAGGCACCGGATGGCACTGCGGCACGACCCATCGAACCGTCTTCGAGGACGACATCGACCTCGACCGTCGGATTGCCGCGGCTGTCGAGGATTTCACGGCCAACTATGTCGATGATGGCGGTCATTTGAGGCTCCTGCTTGGGATGAGGACAAAATGCGGGGCTCACCGGCGGGTGACGCTGCGCAAACTCAATAGCCCAAGCCCCGCGAAACGCAACGCGCTAAAAGCCAGTTTTCGGCCTTTGTCAGGCTGCCGGCTTCACCGTCGCGCTGAATTTCCCCATCAGGTAGGGACCGGACTGCACGGGCTGGTAGCGCGGCACCTCTCCCGGCTTCAGGCAGGTATCCAGGCAGGCGATCTCCTGGTGCCAGTTGGGTTGATGGAAGAAGGCGAGCGACTGGCGCCTGGACGATTTGGCCGCACCGACATCGGGATTGACGACACGGTGCAGTGTCGAAACCCAGCGGTCGTTGGTCCACAACGCCATCAGGTCGCCGATGTTGATGACGAAGGCGCCCGCTACCGGCGGCACCTCGCGCCATTCCCCTTCCGGCGTGTAAATTTGCAGGCCGCCCGAACCCGGCTGCGGCAGAAGGATGGTCAGGCTGCCATAGTCGGTATGGGCGCCGGCGCGCAGCTGGCCGACCAGCGGCGGGGTGTCGGTCTCGGGATAGTTCAACGCCCGCAAGGCACTGATCGGCCGATCGATCATCGGCTCGAAATAGTCTTCCCGCAGGTCGAGCGCGACGGCGAAGACGCGCATGATGCGCGCCGCCAGATCTTCCATGGCGGTGTAATAGGCTTTCCACGCTTCGACGAAACCATCCGGCGCATCCGGCCAGATCGTCTCGGCGTAGCAGAAGGACAGCGCCTGCGGATCGGTCAGCCCCTCGGGCACCGAGAGCGGACCGCCATTGAAACTTTCCTTCAAATCCGGCGGCGTGTCAGCACCCTTGGACCTCGCCAGCGCCTCTACGCCGGGACCGAGATAACCATAGGGATAGCCGGGATAGGGCGCCCTCACCTTTTCCTTGGCTTCCGGCGGCCGATCGAAAAAGGCTTTGGCCTTCGACCAGACGGCGTCGATCACCGCCGGCGGTACCGAATGGCCGCTGATTGCGAGAAAGCCGGTTTCCCGGCAGATCGCGTCGACCTCGCGGCCAAGCGCCTTGCGCCCAGCCGTATCCGCCGCCTCGAAACGCGAAAGATCGAAGACCGGAAACGCCGTCGCAACCATTTTCCACTCCCCTCAGATTTTTGTTCTGGTTGGAGCATAACGTTGCGCTTGGCGGCGCTTCAACGAGGAAGCGTTGTTCCAGGCTTGCTGCTTGGGATCACTCGGCGAGGATGAAGGTGACCTTCATGTTGACCCGGTAGGCGACGATCTTGCCGTTCTCGACCACGACCTTCTGGTCCTGGATCCAGGCACCCTCGACATTCTTAAGCGTCTTGGAAGCGCGCTCGACGCCCTTCTCGATGGCGTCCTGGAAGCTCTTCTTGGATGATGCAGTGATCTCGGTAACGCGGGCGACGGACATATCCTACTCCTGACGACGAGCCAATTTGCCGGGCGAGCCTACAACCGGCCGCCAGCGCTCGCAAGCAAGGGTAGTCGATACAGGGTCGCCGCCGTCAGCCCTTGGCGATGCGGTCGAAAGCCATCAGCCGCTCAAGCAGCGCCGGCATGTCCTTGAACGGCACCATGTTCGGCCCGTCCGACGAGGTCGAATTATCGGGGTCCTCATGCGTCTCGACGAAGACACCTGCGACACCCACAGCCACAGCGGCCCGGGCCAGGGTTTCGACGAAACGACGTTCGCCGCCGGAGGTGGCACCCTGCCCGCCCGGCTGCTGCACGGAATGGGTGGCGTCGAAAATCACCGGCGCGCCAATCTCGGCCATGATCGGCAGCGCGCGCATGTCGGAGACCAGCGTGTTGTAACCGAAGGAGGCACCACGCTCCGTCACCAGCACATTGGCGTTGCCCGAACCGGTCACCTTGCTCACGACATTCTTCATGTCCCACGGCGCCAGGAACTGTCCCTTCTTGACGTTGATGACCTTGCCGGTCTTGGCTGCAGCCACCAACAGGTCGGTCTGGCGCGACAGGAACGCCGGGATCTGCAACACGTCAACATGCGGCGCCACGATCGCGCACTGCTCTTCAGTGTGGACGTCGGTGAGGATTGTTACGCCGAGTTCCTTGCGGAGGTCTGAAAAGGCCGGCAATGCTGCCTCGAGACCGGCGCCGCGCGTGCTGGACAGCGAGCTGCGGTTGGCCTTGTCGAAGGAAGATTTATAGACAAAACCGATGCCGAGTTTCTGCGTGAGTTCCTTCAGCTTGCCGGCCATGTCGAAAGCATGCTGGCGCGACTCGAACTGACATGGACCGGCAATCAGCGACAGCGGCGCGTCATTGGCAAACAGTGTCTTGCCGACGGTCACTTTGGCATTGGGTTTGGTCATGTCCGTTCCTCGAAGATGAAGGCTGCACCCTGGCCGTCTGCTTGGGGCACCACAAGCCGGCCATCGCGCAGATGGTGTTTTACATGCGCGGACACAAGCAGACGTTCGGTCGCAACAAGATCGGCGGTCGCGAAGACCACGGCGACGAAACGCAAAGCCGAACGCGCGCCGGCACCAAGACCGAACTTCGCCTCATACTCCGCCCCGTGCATCAACTCGATATCGGCATTGGGCAGAGCCAGCCGACTTTCCGCCACAGCGGCCTTGTTGGGCGCGCCCGCGGCAATAGCGAGCAGCTTGCGCAGCCTCGCCACATCGTCGCTCACCGCCACAACGCCGCGGATTGCAACGGCGCCGTTGGCATGCGCTTGCAGTGCGGCCCGGTCGACCTTGGGGGCATTGACACGCTGGCAGGCGAAGACGAAGGCGTCCGGCGTATCGCGCCCGGAGGCGAAAGCCAGCCGGAATGAAACCGTGTCGCTCTTGCCGGAGCGGTCGGTGAAGGGGCGCGAAAAATCGAGCCTTTCGCCGGCCGAAATATTCGCCTCGACATAGGCACGATGGTCGGCGTCGGCATCTTCGGTACCGAAGACGATGGCCGAAAACCCTTCGGCGCCATGCTCTTCGCGATAGGTGTGGTCGCGGGCGACAAAGACGTTGCCGGCCATGATTGCCTGCGCGGCGACCTCGGCATCACCCACGGCCAACGGCTCGAGAAAGGTGCCGTCAGCCAGGTAAACGCAGCAATTCTCGGTGCCGAAAGGATGTATGCCACGCGGCGCCACGGTGAATCCGAGAGCGGCGAGCCGAGCCTCTGCCGCGCCGAGGCTTTCAGTCGGCAGCACGATATGATCGAGCGGATGGGCTGGTCGGTGCATGTTGGCGGCGGTGTGCATCATTCTGGCTGCCGGTTCAAGCGAAATGGCGGCGCAATCGCGCTCCGGCCGCATTCCCTGCCACGCCCCTGCGTCAACCGCGTGACGTGAACGGTGGAATTGCCCGACGATTGGTAAGTAACAGCCTACGACTGCAGGTCAAAACGCCAGTCGTTGCTGCGCATCAGCTTGCCCGGCGGGTATTCGAAATCATGTTCGCCCATCAGGACAAAACCGAGTTTGCGGCAGATCGCGTTGGAAGCGAAATTATCGGGCGACGGGAAGGCGTGCAGATAACGATGCCGCGCCTCACCGCGCAACACGCCGATCAGCAGGCCGGTCCCCCTGGCAGCGAGGCCACGGCCTTGCAATTCAGGCACGACCGCCCAACCGGTTTCGTAGACTGGCTGATCCTGCCAGGTTTTCCGCCAATAGCCGACCGAGCCGGCGCCTGCCCCATCGAACGATATCTTGAACATCCGGGTTTCGCCTGGAGCGGTGCTCTCCAGGTAGCGCCGGTGGCGATCGGCCAGCTTTTCAGGTGTTTCAGGACCGCCTATGTGCTGCTTTTCCGCTGGCGTATTGCAGCGTTCGAGGATGTCGAAATCCCTGGAAGACCAGGTTTTCAGCGTAACAGTGCCGTCCTGCGCGACAATCATTCAAGCCATCCTCGGCAGTTCTCGACGACTCAACCGCGTGGCCGGCGAGCGCAGAATCGCTAGCCGATAACCCTGTTTCTCGTTGAATATCTTTTTCGGAAAACCCGGCAAATCATTTTCTTCCCCTTACCCAACGTCAGACCTAACCTGCACTACAAAAAAACAAGGTCATGAGAGGGAACAACTATGACCATCAAAGGAGCTTCGCCCGGCCTTTACAATGAGGATCTGGCGCCCGCCAAGGTCCGCAATTGGGGGCCATTCTCGATCTTCAACGTATGGACTTCCGACGTCCACAGTCTGTGGGGATACTATCTGGCCGCCAGTCTGTTCCTTTTTTGCGGCGGCTTTTTCAACTTCATCATCGCCATTGGTATCGGCTCGCTGATCATCTACGCGCTGATGAACCTCGTCGGCTATGCCGGGGTCAAGACCGGCGTGCCCTACCCCGTGCTCGCCCGGGCTTCCTTCGGCATCTGGGGCGCAAACGTGCCGGCGCTGGTGCGCGCCATTGTCGCCTGTTTCTGGTACGGCGCGCAGACGGCCGCCGCCTCCGGTGCCATCGTCGCGCTGCTGATCCGCAACGAAGGCATGCTCGCCTTCCACCAGAACAACCACCTGCTCGGCCACTCAACGCTGGAAGTGATCTGCTTCGTCGTCATCTGGGCGCTGCAGCTGCTTATCATCCAGAAAGGCATGGAGACGGTGCGACGTTTCCAGGACTGGGCCGGACCGGCGGTGTGGATCATGATGCTGATCCTGGCCATCTATCTCTGTGTAAAATCAGGGAAATTCGCCTTCACCAGCGACATCCCGCTCGACGTGCTGCGTGAAAAGACCAAGGACGCCGGTATTCCGGGCGATCCAGGCTCATGGACGGCGCTGTTCGGCGTCGCGGCCATCTGGGTCACCTATTTCTCGGCGCTTTACCTGAATTTCTGTGATTTCGCCCGCTATGCGCCGGACAAGGCGGCGCTGCGCAAGGGCAACATCTGGGGCCTGCCGGTCAACCTGATCCTGTTCTCGCTGGTCGCCGGCGTCACGACCATCGCGGCCTATGATGTCTATGGCGAAGTGCTGCTGCATCCCGACCAGATATCGGCAAAATTCGATAGCTGGTTCCTGGCGCTGCTTGCCGCGCTGACCTTCGCGGTGGCGACGCTCGGCATCAATGTGGTGGCGAACTTCGTCTCGCCGGCCTTTGATTTCTCCAACGTCTTCCCGCGCCAGATCGACTTCAAGAAAGGCGGCTATATCGCTGCCTTGATTGCGCTTATCCTCTATCCCTTCGCACCGTGGGAGGGCAGCGCGGCGAGCTTTGTCGGCATCATCGGCGCTACCATGGGCCCGATCTTCGGGGTGATGATGGTCGACTACTACCTGATCCGAAAAGGCGAGGTCGATGTCGAGGCACTCTACCGCGAGGATGGCGAGTTCCGCTTCCAGGGCGGCTGGCACGTCAACGCCTTCATCGCGGCCGGCATCGGCGCTGTCTTCTCGTCCATCCTGCCCAATTTCACCAACTGGCTGCCGGTATGGTGGGGTGTCTATGGCTGGTTCTTCGGCGTCGCCATTGCCGGGGTCATCTACTACATCTTGCGCTCGGCCTCAGCCGCCGTGCCGGTCAAAGCCTAGGATTTTTGCTCTCCCAACCTCGACGGGCGGAGGCGCGATTGCCGCGTTTTCCGCCCTTTTTCTTGCCGTTTTTCACGACCGCGTCCGGAATGGATATGTCCGGTCCAGGCCTCCGATGTGGACATCGACGCCCGGCCGGGGACGCGGTGAAAAAACTAACGCGTTCGCTTTCAATGATTTGCCGATCAAGGGCCCTGAAACGGCCCGCGGATTTATTCACCTTGAGCCAAATGACTGCAAAATCGGGTCAAACGGTTTCAAAGTCGCGTGCCTTGGCTTCACTTTGGCTGCCCCGAATGCGCAACCGGCGAAACTGGCGCGGCGGCCCCGGCCCTTCTCGCCGAGCACCCTGGATTTCATGTGTAAGTAAAAGATTACGGAGTTAGAATCTCGGCCAATTTGCGCACGGTGTTCCAGTTGCGCGAGGTGCCGATGCCGAGGCGTTTGTGGCCGACGGCGGACAGCAGGCGCGAATTCGGTCGCTCCCGCGAAAACACGATCCAGATGTCGCCGCCGACGATCGCGATCTTCTCGTCCGCTGCCGCATAGGCCTTGAGCGAACCGATTTCGGCCGCCGGCGCCGGTCGGCGCATGACGCGGACCGCAACCTGGTCGGCGGCCTCGAGAGACTCGTTCGGGAACGGGTTGCCGGCGGCCAGCGCCAGCCAGCCGGTTGCGTCGCGCACGATGATGTCGACATGCCGGCCGAAGGTTTTGGGAAAAGCCGCCTCCAGCCGGCTTTCCAGCTCGGCTATCGGCGTTTCGGGTGCATCGAACACCAGATTGCCGCTGGCGGCGAGCGTGCGCAGGTTTGCGAAGCCCAGCCCCTCGGCCATCGCCTTGAGGTCGGCCATCACCACGCGGCGCTGCGGCGTGAGCACGATGGAATAGAGCAGCGCAATATAGGTCCGCACTGCCCTACCCTTATCTTCAGACCAAACGGCTCTGCGCGATCGCCGCCTCGATGAAGGAGGAGAACAGCGGGTGCGGTTCCAGCGGCCGGCTCTTCAATTCCGGATGATACTGGACGCCGATGAACCAGGGATGGTCGGGATATTCGACCGTCTCTGGCAGCACGCCGTCGGGCGACATGCCGGCGAACACCAGCCCGCATTCCTCCAGCCGCTGCTTGTAGTCGATGTTGACTTCGTAGCGGTGGCGGTGGCGTTCGGAAATTTTTGTGTCGCCGTAGATGTCGGAGATCTTCGAGCCGGATTCCAGCCGCGCTTCATAGGCGCCAAGCCGCATCGTGCCGCCGAGGTCGCCGGCGGACTGCCGCTTCTCCAGCATGTTGCCCTTCAGCCACTCGGTCATCAGGCCGACGACCGGCTCCTTGGTCGGGCCGAACTCCGTCGAGGACGCTTTGTCGATGCCGGCCAGCGAGCGGGCCGCCTCGATGCAGGCCATCTGCATGCCGAAGCAGATGCCGAAATACGGCACCTTGCGTTCGCGCGCGAACTTGGCCGCCAGGATCTTGCCTTCCGAACCGCGTTCGCCGAAACCGCCCGGCACCAGAATGCCGTGCACCTTCTCCAGGAACGGAGCCGGGTCTTCCTTCTCGAACACCTCGCTCTCGATCCAGTCGAGCTTGACCTTGACGCGATTGGCAAGACCGCCATGCGACAATGCCTCGATCAACGACTTATAGGCGTCCTTGAGGCCGGTATATTTGCCGACGATGGCGATGGTGACTTCGCCCTCGGGATTGTGGATGCGCTCGGCCACGCCCTGCCAAGGCTCCATGCGCGGCTTCGGCGCCGGCTCGATGCCGAAGGCGGCAAGCACTTCCGTGTCCAGCCCTTCATTGTGATAGGCCATCGGCACATCGTAGATGTGGCCGACATCGAGCGCCTGGATGACGGCCGATTCGCGCACATTGCAGAACAGCGACAGCTTGCGCCGCTCTTCCTTGGGGATCGAGCGGTCGGCGCGCACGAGCAGGATGTCGGGCGCGATGCCGATCGAACGCAGTTCCTTGACCGAATGCTGCGTCGGCTTGGTCTTCAGTTCGCCGGCCGCCGGGATATAGGGCATCAGCGTCAGGTGCACATAGACGGCATTGTTGCGCGGCAGGTCGTTGCCGAGCTGGCGGATCGCCTCCAGGAACGGCATCGCCTCGATGTCGCCCACCGTGCCGCCGATCTCGCACAGCACGAAATCGTAGTCGTCATTGCCATCGAGCACGAAATTCTTGATCTCATCGGTGACGTGCGGAATGACCTGCACGGTCGCGCCCAGATAGTCGCCGCGCCGCTCGCGCTCGATGATGTTCTTGTAGATGCGACCAGTGGTGATGTTGTCGTTGTGATTGGCCGAGCGGTTGGTGAAACGCTCGTAATGGCCGAGATCGAGATCGGTCTCGGCGCCATCGTCAGTCACGAACACTTCGCCATGCTGGTAAGGCGACATCGTGCCGGGGTCTACATTGAGGTAGGGATCGAGTTTTTTGATGCGCGCGCGGTAGCCGCGCGCCTGCAACAGGGCTCCAAGAGCCGCTGCGGCAATGCCTTTTCCAAGGGAAGAAACCACGCCGCCGGTGATGAATACATATCGGGCCATGGGAACCATCGCTTAGCGCGGCTGAATTGATTCCGCCAGTGGAAAAACCGCCGCGCATGGTTTTTCCCGGAGATGAAGGCTGCCGGAACGCAGCCAAAACAAAAGGGCCGGCTGGAGCCGGCCCTTTCGCCAATTGTGTGTACCGCGTTACAGGACGACGACCTTGGTGCCCATCTTGACGCGGTTGTAGAGCTCGATGACGTGGTCGTTGATCATGCGGAAGCAGCCATTGGAGGCGCTGGTGCCGATCGACTGCGGCGCAATCGTGCCGTGGATGCGCAGATGCGTATCCTTCTTGCCGTCATAGAGGTAGATGGCACGGGCGCCGAGCGGGTTCGCACCGCCGCCGGGCATTCCGTCCTTGTACTGGCCGTATTTCTTCGGCTCGCGTTCCTGCATGTCCTTGGTCGGGATCCAGCGCGGCCATTCCTGCTTGTCGCCGACGGTGGTCATGCCCTTGTACTGCAGGCCTTCCTTGCCGACCGCGATGGCGTAGCGGCGAGCCGTGCCCCAGGATTCGACCAGATAGAGCCGGCGCTCTTCGGTGTTGATGACGATGGTACCGGGCTCGTAGCCGGTGAACGCCACTTCCTGCGGTTCGTATTCCGGCTTCACCTTGAACGGCTTCTTGGACTGCTTGCGGTCGAGCGCGGCGTCGAGCGCGCGCGTCTGCGGCAGCATGGACATCGAAGACGAGCCGGCAGCACCGCCGAACAGACCGGCGAACAGGCCGTTGTTGGGACGCGTAGCGGTTTCACCCGGGCGCGGCTCGCTGCGCAGCTCGCCATTGTTGCCGTTTGAAACGACGTCCTGTGCTTCTGGCGTCAGCGGCTCTTCCACGACAGCGGGGATCGGCTGTACCGGCTTTGCGGTTTCAAGTTTCACCAGCTTCTTGGCCGACTTGGCGTCTTCGGCGTCGGCGTCCTGAACGACCGGCTTCTGACCCTTCTTGGTCAGGAATTCCTGACGGGCGGCATCCGCCTTGGCCTTGGCGGCCTCGCGCATGGCCATCTTGCGGGCTTCGAGCACTTTTTCCTTGGCCAGTTCGCGCTCGACCCGGACCTGCTTCTCCAGTTCCTGGATGCGGGCGAGATCGGCCTCGGTCGGCTTCTTTTTCTTCTTGAGCTGTTTCAGCTCGACAGCGGCGCTCTTGGTCTTGGCGATATCCGCCTTGGCTGCCTTGGTATTGGCTGGCGCGGCCGCATAAGCAGGCGCACCAAGGGTGAGCACGGCACAAAGGCCGGCGAGAATGAAACTGCGAAGCCGCATGGCGAGGTTCCGTCCAGAAGAAATGCGTGTTGCCCACGGCAACAGCGGGCGCCCGGAAGGTGCCTCAATTGCCGCAATTTCGCTATAATCGAACAGCCGGCACCTGCTCAAGCGCCAACGGCACACAGATGAGATCGAATCTTCGTGATTGCCGCGCATTTGCCGCGACTGTGTTCAAACGACAACAGATCGCAACATTACTGTGCCAGCGCCGGCGTTGTTTGCCTGGCTATTGTCCAGAATCGGGACGGACAGCCCGCGCCCGTCCCGCGCCAGCACCCTTCCCTGGATTTCCCGAAGGGCCAGCGCCGCGCGTGCCATTCGCCGCCGCAGCGTGGACGAGCAAATAAAAACGCCCGCCGGACCGGTCGGTCCCACGGGCGTTTCTGGATTGGACAACGCGGCCGCTGGAGCGCCGCGCGCCTGTTCGCTTACTGGTTTGGAACCTGCGGCTGCGCCGGCTGTGCCGGGGCGGGAGCGGTGCCAGCCGGAGCGGTGGTCGCCGCGCCATCGCCGGTCGGCGCGGCCGGAGCCGTCGATTGCGGCTTGGCGGCGCCGTCGCCCGAAGCCGGGGCGGCAGTGCCTGCCGGAGCAGCCGGAGTGACCTGGCCCGGAAGCTTGTCGAGAACGCCCTTGCCGCCGGTCTGCTGCGTCACCGGAGCGCGGTCGAGGAAATCGGTCGCCTTGCCGCCGTAACGCGCCGAGATCGACAGGATCAGCGAAGTGGCGAAGAACAGTGCCGCGAGGATCGCCGTCGCGCGGGTCAGCGCGTTGGCGGCACCGCGGGCGGTCATGAAGCCGGAACCGCCGCCGATGCCGAGACCGCCGCCTTCCGAACGCTGCAGAAGCACGACGCCGACAAGCGCGAGCACGATCATGAGATGGACGACGATCAGGACTGTTTGCATTGTCTACCTTGGCAAAGCTGGCTTGGGCGCCAGCGGCGACCGGTGAACAGGTGGCGGCTCTTACAACGCTTTGATGGCATTTCCAAGCCCGGCACCGGAATATGGGGACCGGTGCCGGCTTTGCAACCGAAAAGCACGCCGTCAGAGGTTGCGATAGGCCTCGGCGATGCCAAGGAAATCGGCCGCCTTGAGGCTGGCGCCGCCGACCAGCGCGCCGTCGACATTGGCGACGCCAAGCAGTTCGACCGCGTTGGATGGCTTGACCGAGCCGCCATAAAGAATGCGCATCTTGGCCGCGGCCGCCTGGCCGAGCTTTTCGGCGAGCTTTTCGCGGATATGGGCATGGGCCTCAGCCACATCCGCGGCCGTCGGCGTCAGGCCGGTACCGATCGCCCAGACCGGCTCATAGGCGAGCACCGCATTGGCGGCTGTCGCGCTGGACGGCACCGAACCCGCGACCTGCGTGGACAGAACATCGAGCGTCGCGCCGCTTTCGCGCTGCGCGCGGGTTTCACCGACGCAGATGATGGCGACCAGCCCGGCGCGCCAGGCGGCCTCGGCCTTGGCGTGGACGGTGGCGTCGCTCTCGCCATGGTCGGTGCGGCGCTCGGAATGGCCGACGATGACATGGCTGGCGCCGGCATCCTTCAGCATCTCGGCCGAGACGTCGCCGGTATGGGCGCCGCTCTGATTGGCATGGCAATCCTCGCCGCCGACGTGAACCGGCGTTCCGGAAACCGTTTCGGCGGCGCGCGACAGCAAGGTCGCCGGCACGCAGACCAGCGCGTCGGTCCTGGCGTCGAGCCCGTTGATGAAGCCCTGGCCGATGGAGCGCAGTTCGGGAAGCGAGGCGCTGGTTCCGTTCATCTTCCAGTTGCCTGCCACGAGAGGGCGTATTCCTGGTGTCATTCTTGTGATCTCCGGCCGGTCTGTCGCGGTCTTCCCTACCAAAATCAGGCCACAAAGCAATCGACAGTGGGCGTGAAGGACGCTATTGCGCTTGGCTTGATTTAATTTGGACAACGACATGCTCTCTACATTGCGGAACGCGGCGGGAACCTGGGTCGCGAAAGCGCTGCTCTCCCTGTTGGTGGTGAGTTTCGCCGTCTGGGGCATCTCCAGCCGCATGATGGGCACCATCGCCGGCCACCACAGTGTGCTGACCACGGGCGGCACTTCCGTCTCCGTCACCGAATACCGCCTCGCCTATGACCGCGAGATCAACGTCATGTCGCAGCAGTTCGGCCAGCGGCTGACGCGCGAACAGGCCAAGCAGCTGGGCGTCGAGAATCGCGTTCTGTCGCAGCTGGTCTCCGGCGCGGTGCTGGACGAGCAGGCGCGCAAGCTCGGCCTCGGCCTTTCGGAAAACCGCATCGCCGAGCTGACCCGCGAGGACGCCGCCTTCAAGGGCGCCGACGGTCAGTTCGACCGCCGCATGTTCGACTATGTGCTGCGCCAGATCGGCATGCGTCCGGAAGACTATCTGAAGAACCGCATGCAGGTGGCCACCCGCCAGCAGATCGTCGAGGCCGTCTCCGACGGCATGAAGGCGCCGGACACCTTCCTCAAGGCTGTCGCCCTTTATCGCGGCGAGGACCGCACCGTCGACTATCTGGTGCTGCCGAAGGCGATGGTTGAGCCGATCAATCCGCCGTCCGACAGCGACCTGAGGGCCTATTTCGAGGCCAACAAGAAGAAATACGCCGCGCCCGAATACCGCAAGTTCTCCTATGTGCGCCTCGAGCCCGAGGACATCATGGACCTCTCCGCGGTGACCGAGCAGCAGATCAAGGACGACTACGAGAAGAACAAGGCGCGCTACACGACGCCTGAAACCCGCACCATCCAGCAGCTCGTCTACAAATCGCCGGAAGCCGCCAAGGCTGCCGTCGATTCGCTGAAGAGCGGCGGCACCTTCGACAAGCTGATCACCGCCGAGGGCAAGACGCCGGCCGACACGCTTCTGGGCACGCTCTCCAAGGACAAGATCGGCGACAAGGCGGTGGCCGAGGCGGCCTTCGCGCTGAACGCCAACGAGGTCAGCCAGGTCATCCAGGGCGCCTTCGGCCCGGTGCTGGTGCGCGTCACCGAGATCAAGCCGGAAGTGGTGAAGCCGGTCGCGGAAGTCACAGCCGAGATCCGCAAGGAACTGGCCGTCAACGAGGCGAGCCGCATCCTGCTCGACACCCACGACGCCTATGAGGACGCCCGCGCCGGCGGCGCCACCATGAAGGAAGCGGCCGAGAAGCTGAAGCTCAAGGTAACCACCGTCGACGCCCTCGACCGCACCGGTCAGCGGCCGGACGCCACCGTGGTCACCGGCCTGCCGGAATCGGTGGCGCTGATCCGCGCCGTGTTCGACGCCGGTCAGGGCATCGAGAACGAAGGCCTGACCACCGCCGACAACGGCTATGTGTTCTATGAACTGAACGGCGTCACCCCTGCCCGCGACCGTCCGCTCGACGAAGTGCGTCAGAAGGTGGTCGCCGACTGGACGCTGGCCGAAGCCGACAAGCGCCTGACCGCCAAGGCCGACGAGCTGGAAAAGCGCGTCAAGGCTGGGGCCACGCTCGAAACCGTCGCCGGCGAACTCAAACTGGAGAAGCAGACCAAGCGCGGCCTCAAGCGCGAGACCGACGACGCCGATTTCGGCAAGGACGGCACCTCCGCCATGTTCGCCGTCGGCGAAGGCGGCTCGGGCGTCGTTTCGGCACCGACCGGCGCCGCCAAGATCCTGTTCAAGGTCGCCGAAGTGTTCGAGCCGGCCGGCGTCGATGCCAACACCATGCCCGACGACGTCAAGAAGACCTTCGCCTCGGGCATGTCCGACGACCTGCTCGACGAACTCGTGGCACAGCTGCGGACGCAGTTCGAGGTGCGCGTCGACCAGACAGCCGTTTCGCAGGCCCAGCAGGTCCAATGAGCGCGCTGAAGCCCCATATCGCCCGCGTGGCGGCCGGGCACAGGCTGTCCTTCGAGGAGGCGCGCGAGGCCTTCGACATCATCATGTCGGGAGACGCGACGCCCGGCCAGATCGGTGGCTTCCTGATGGCGCTGCGCGTGCGCGGCGAGGCGGTGAGCGAGATTTCCGGCGCGGTCGCCACCATGCGCGACAAGATGCTGCGCGTCGAGGCGCCGGCCGGCGCGATCGACATCGTCGGCACCGGCGGCGACGGCTCGCATTCGCTCAACATCTCGACCGCCTCGGCCTTCGTCATCGCCGGCGCCGGCGTGCCGGTGGCCAAGCATGGCAATCGCGGCCTGTCCTCGCAGACCGGTTCGGCCGACGTGCTGACCGGCCTCGGCATCAAGCTCGACCTGACGCCGGAGGCCATCGGCCACTGCATCGCCAAGGCCGGCGTCGGCTTCATGTTCGCGCCGTCGCATCACCCGGCCATGAAACATGTCGGCCCGGTGCGCGGCGAACTCGGCACCCGCACCATCTTCAACCTGCTCGGACCGCTGTCCAACCCGGCCGGCGTCACCCGCCAGATGGTCGGCGTGTTCGCGCCCGAATGGATTTTGCCAGTGGCCGAGACATTGAAGGCGCTGGGCGCCGACCATGCCTGGGTTGCGCATGGCGACGGCTATGACGAGATCACCACCACCGGCGAGACCGAGGTGGCCGAACTGGTTGGCGGCGCGATCCGTAGCTTCAAGCTGACGCCCGAGATGGTCGGTCTCAAGCGGCATTCGAAACAGGATCTGCGCGGCGGCGACGCCGCCTACAATGCCGAGGCGCTGCGCCGCATGCTGGCCGGGGCGCCGGGCGCCTATCGTGATACAGTGCTGATGAACGCCGGCGCCGGACTGGTGGTGGCCGGCAAGGCGGCGACGCTGGAGGACGGCATCGCGCAAGCGGTCGCCGCCATCGACAGCGGCAAGGCCAAGGCGGTGCTCGACCGGCTGGTGAAGGTTTCCAACGAGTAGGGCCATGGCCGATATCCTGCGCAAGATAGAAGCCTACAAGCGCGACGAGATCGCCGCCGCCAAGGCGCGCGTGCCGCTGGCCGAGATGAAGGTGCGCGCCGCCGATGCCGACCGCCCGCGGGGTTTCCTGGCGGCGCTGGAGACAAAACGCGCGGCCGGCGCCTTCGCGCTGATCGCCGAGATCAAGAAGGCGAGCCCGTCCAAGGGGCTGATCCGCGCCGATTTCGATCCGCCGGCGCTGGCGCGCGCCTACCAGGCGGGCGGCGCTGCCTGCCTCTCGGTGCTGACCGACGCACCGTCGTTCCAGGGCGCGCCGGAATTCCTGACCGAGGCGCGCAAGGCTTGTAACCTGCCGGCGCTGCGCAAGGATTTCCTGTTCGATCCCTATCAGGTCTACGAAGCGCGTGCCTGGGGCGCCGACGCCATCCTCATCATCATGGCAAGCGTCGACGACGGGCTGGCCGCCGAGCTCGAGGAAACCGCTTTCTCGCTCGGAATGGACGCGCTGATCGAAGTTCACGACGAGGAAGAAACGACGCGGGCGCTGAAACTGCGCTCGCGCCTCATCGGCATCAACAACCGCAATCTGCGCACCTTCGAGACCAGCCTCGAAACCTCGGAGCGCCTCGCCGGCATGGTGCCGGACGGGCGCCTGCTGGTCAGCGAAAGCGGCATCTTCACCCATGAAGACTGCCGCCGCATGGAAAAGAGCGGCATCGGCACCTTCCTGGTCGGCGAAAGCCTGATGCGACAGGCCGACGTGACCGGCGCCACGCGCACGCTTCTCGGGCTCGACGCCAGGGCCGAGGCCCTCTGACCGTGGCCGGCAGCGCCCTCACCCATCTTGGCGCTCAGGGCGAGGCGCATATGGTCGATGTCGGCGACAAGGCCGAGACGGTTCGCACTGCGGTGGCCGAAGGTTTTGTTGCCATGCAGGCCGACACGCTCGCCATGATCCTTGCGGGCAATGCCAAGAAAGGCGATGTGCTGGGCACCGCCCGCATCGCCGGCATCATGGCCGCCAAGAAGGCGCATGAACTGATCCCGCTCTGCCATCCGCTGCTTTTGACCAAGGTTTCGGTCGATATCGAGCCGGACCACGCCCTTCCCGGCCTGAAGGTAACGGCGCTGGCGCGCGTCACCGGCAAGACCGGTGTCGAGATGGAGGCGCTGACGGCCGCCTCGGTCGCCTGCCTCACCATCTACGATATGGCGAAGGCGGTGGACCGCGCCATGACCATTTCCGGTATCCGGCTGGTCGAGAAGACCGGCGGCAAATCCGGCGACTACAAGGCGGGTGCCTGATGTCGCTGGTGCCGGTCGACGACGCGCTGGCGCGCCTTCTCGGCGACGCCATGCCGCTGCCCGCCGAAACCATCCCGCTTGCCGAGGCTTATGACCGGGTTCTGGCCGAGCCGCTGGTGGCGCTGCGCACGCAACCGCCTTTCGACGCCTCCGCCATGGACGGCTATGCCGCCCGCGGCGCGGACGTGGCGGCTGCGGCGGGTCGCCTCACGGTGATCGGCCAGGCGCCGGCGGGCCGCGGATTCACCGGAACGGTGGGACCCGGCGAGACCGTGCGCATCTTCACCGGAGCGCCGCTGCCGGCCGGCGCCGACACCGTCGTCATTCAGGAAAACGTGCGCAATCTCGGCGACGGCACGGTCGAACTTCTGGAGCCGACCGCCGAAGGGCGCAATGTGCGCCGCAAGGGCCTGGATTTCGAGAGCGGCAACGTGCTGCTCGACAAAGGCCGGCTGCTTGACGCCGCCGCTTTGTCGCTTGCCGCCTCCGCCAATCACCCCACGGTGGCTGTCGTTCGCCGGCCGCTGGTCGCCATCATCGCCACCGGCGACGAATTGCTGCCGCCGGGCAGCGTGCTTGGTTCCGGCCAGATCATCTCGTCCAACGCCTATGGCGTCGCCGCCGCGGCGCAGGCGGTGGGCGCCAGGGCGCTCGACCTCGGCATCGCCGCCGACCGCAAGGACGCGATCGCCGCTTTGGTCAGGCATGCCGTCGACGCCGGTGCCGACATCATCGTCACGCTGGGCGGCGCCTCGGTGGGCGACCACGATTTGGTCCACGACGTGCTGACCGGCGAAGGCATGACGCTCGACTTCTGGAAGCTCGCCATGCGCCCCGGCAAGCCCCTGCTGTTCGGCCGCATGGGCGCCATTCGCTGCATCGGCCTGCCCGGCAATCCGGTCGCCAGCCTGGTCTGCTCGCAACTGTTCCTGAAACCGCTGCTCGCCCGCCTCGGCGGGCGCCTCTTCAGGCAAGACATGCGCGAGGTGAAACTGGCAAGTAATATGCCGGCTAATGATCGGCGCCAGGATTATGTTCGCGCGGTCGTGGAGGAGCGCGCTGGCGCCCTCATCGCCACCCCGTTGGGCATCCAGGACTCCTCGATGCTGCGCACGCTGGCCGATGCCAACGGGCTGATCGTGCGCCCGCCCTTCGCCGCCGCCGCTATCGCCGGCGAGCCCTGCCAGGTGCTGATGCTGCGCTGACGAGCGGAGCAAAAAACTGGCGGCAGCGAAGAACTGTTTTCAAGCCGCCGCACGTCCGCCTCGGACGTACAAAAAGCTCTTTAATCCCTTGAATTTACGCGTTGTTTTTACCGAACACCGATCCCGATTCTCGAACCGTCGCGCGCGGCATCGTTAGGTGAATCAGGTCGCCGCCACGCGCTTCGGCAGCACGAGATCGCCGACGGTGTAGGTGTGAAATTCGCTTTTGGACACCGCGTCCAGCTTGCGGAACTTCTCCACGAAGACTGGATCGGAGAAGAACGTGTCGACATCGCCGGCGCCCTGGATCGCTTCGACATTCACGACCGTTTGTCCGTCCGTGCTCTTGGCCAGCGTGCTCCAGAGGAAACCTTCCTTGCGTTCGGCGACATAGTGCACGACGTCCTGGATGATGGCGAAAGCCTCCTCCTGCTTTCCGGGGTGGGCGTGGATGACGTTGACGATGAAGGTCGTTGGCTGGGGAGTGGCCGCGAAGGCGGCGTTCGATTGGGTGGTCATGCGTATCTCCATTTGAGGATCGCGGCGGACTGTGCGCGACGGCATCTGGATATCGGGACGGAAATATCGGATAAATGGTCCGGTATTCTCATCACATCGGATATTTTTTCCGGAATTGACTCTCCATGGATACGCTTGGAACGCTTGGCATTTTCATTCAGGTGGCCGAGGCGGGAAGTTTCGCGAGCGCTGCGCAACGGCTCGGCCTGTCGGGTTCCGCTGTCGGCAAGGCCATCCTGCGGCTCGAGGACGAGATGGGCGCGCGCCTTTTTCACCGCTCGACGCGCAGTATGGCGCTGACCGAGGAAGGCAGTTTTTTCCTCGACAGCTGCCGGCGCATCCAGGCGGAATTCGAACAAGCTCAGGCCCAGCTGTCGCGGTCGCAGGCGACCCCGCGCGGGCAGCTTCGCGTGAGCCTTCCCCTGGCCGGCATGCTTTTGATGCCGACGCTGTCGGCTTTCATGGCAACATATCCGCAGATCAACCTCGATCTCGATTTCACCGACCGGCTTGTCGATGTCATCGAGGAGGGTTTCGACGCCGTCGTTCGAACGGGCGACGTCAAGGACACGCGCCTGATGAGCCGCAAGCTCGGGACATTCAGGCACATGATTGTCGCGGCACCCGAATATCTCGCCGAAAACGGCAGGCCGAGTGTGCCGGAGGACCTCCTCCTGCATCGGTGCCTGCATCATCGCTTCGCGAATTCGGGACGGCTCGAACCGTGGCCGCTGGCGCGCGATGGACGCGAGCTGAAGCTCGACCTTCCCGTCACCACGGTCGCCAGCACGTTGGAACCATTGATCTATCTCGCCGAACGATCTTTCGGCATCACATGCCTTCCGCCGTTTGCCGTATCCTCAGGCCTGGCCGAGAGAAAGCTGGTGCCGCTACTGGAAGACTACCTTAGCGAGGCCGGGACGTTTCGGATCCTTTGGCCGACCAACCGATACCTCTCGCCCAAGGTTCGGGTTTTTGTCGACTACATGGCTGCGAATCTTTTTGCCGAGTAATCACCAGGCTGGAAGGCGCGGGACGCGTAGCAGCAACGTCTTTGTCGGCCGGCTTGGCACAATCCGGCCGGGCCGTGCCTTTGTTGCAGGCCCGGGCTCTTCACACCGCGCGCCTGTTCTGCTCAACCATGCAGTGGCGCCTCGATTCTGCCATTTGCAAAGCCACTCGCCCCGGCGCGACGAAAAAGTCGAGATCGAGTTCCGGCGGCATCAGGCTGAACAAAGCGTCAACAGATTCATTAAACTTTAAATGGTTGCGGAACACAAATGGAACAGATAGTGTTTGTTCCGGGTTTGTTTTACTGATTCCGGTTCCAGTCCCCTGGGGGTGACAATGCTGACACGCAAGCAACACGAGCTTCTGCTCTTCATCCACGAACGACTGAAAGAAAGCGGCATCCCACCCTCTTTCGACGAGATGAAGGAGGCGCTCGATCTTGCATCGAAGTCCGGCATCCACCGCCTGATCACCGCTCTGGAAGAGCGCGGCTTCATCCGCCGGCTGCCGAACCGGGCCCGGGCGCTCGAAGTTTTGCGTCTGCCCGATTCCATCGCGCCCGGCCTCAACGCGGCCAGGAGGTTTTCGCCGGCCGTCATCCAAGGCAGCCTCGGCCGCCCGGCGGCCAAGGAGCCGCAGCGCCCGCAGTCGGCCAGCAATGACGACGATGCCGGCTCCGCCGTTTCCATTCCCGTCATGGGCCGCATCGCCGCCGGTGTGCCGATCGACGCCATCCAGCACCGCACGCATTCCATCTCGGTGCCGCCTGACATGATTTCGGGCGGTGACCACTATGCCCTTGAGGTCAAAGGCGATTCGATGATCGAGGCCGGCATTTTCGACGGCGACACGGTCATCATCCGCAATGCCAACACCGCCAATCCCGGCGAGATCGTCGTGGCACTGGTCGACGAGGAGGAAGCGACGCTGAAGCGCTTCCGCCGCAAGGGCGCGTCGATTGCGCTGGAGGCCGCCAATCCGGCCTATGAAACCCGCATTTTCGGGCCGGACCGGGTCAAGGTGCAAGGCAAGCTGGTCGGCCTGATCCGCCGCTATTAATGAGGCCGGAACAGGTCGGCTCGACGCGCTCGGAGCCGGCTCCAAGCGCTCGTAGCAGGTCTCTTTCCTCCGCTGAAATGTCGCGGAGCCGGTTTAGTGGACGCGGTCTTGCCGAATTGATAGCCGGCTAATTTTCTGGCGTTTGAGGCGCGTGATCTCGTTGTTCTGTCGTGACATCAGGACCGTTCGGCGTGGCATCGCGTTTGTTCGCACGCGCATCGCGCCTGTTTGTGTCGGCATCGAATCTGTTTGCCGAGGCATCGAATTTGCCTGCCTTGGCATTGGACTTCACGCGCTCCTGCTGCCGGGGCGGCAGGCCCCTCGCCTCGCGTGAAAACCGGCGCTGCGCGTGCCAGGGCCGGGAGCTGTCTTCGAGGGCGAAGCGCGCCGTTGCGGCAGCAGCGGCATTTTGCGGGTCGAAATAGACCGCCGCGCTGCCGGCGCGGGCCAGATCCTGTCGGGTGATGACGACGACGGCGGCGTCCTCGCAAAGATCGCGCGCCGTGGCGTCGTCGATGACGATCACGGCGGCGACCGCACAGGCGGGCTTCGCGGCGCGCGCATTGGGCGCCGTCGCCACGACCGGGCCATCGGGATGGCGGGCAAAGCAGAGATCCTGCGCACACAGAAACGGCGTGCCGGGCGGCAGGTCCTGCGCGTCCGCCAAGGCGACGCCGGCCGATGCCGCCGTCTCGGGAAGGACGACAGTCTCGGCATCGAGCGCGCGGCGCCAATTGTCGAGCGTGAACGCATTGGGGCGCGGCCGGCTGACCGCCAGTTCGCCGCCGCCGATGGGCATGGCGACGAGGCGCGCATCCTCGGCCACCAGCACGTCGGGCGTCTCGACATCGTCCATCGCCACGATGCCGGCGAAGGCCAGCGGCACGGCGAGCAGCCGCAGCCATGTCGTGGCCATGGCGCCGATCGCCAGTGCGGCCGTGACCAGCAAAACCGATTGCGTCGAGACGAGCCCGACGGCATCGACCGGCGAGCGTGCTGAGATCCATTCGGCGATCGCCATCATCGCCGACAACCCCTTGCCCATGGCGTAGAGGAACGGTCCGTCGGCCCCGAACGGCATGGCGAGCGCGCTGAAAACGGCGGCCGGCATGACGACAAGCGAGACGATCGGCATCACGGCAAGGTTGGCGAGCAGGCTGAGCGGCGAAATGCGCTGGAAGTGCCAGGCCGCGAACAAGGCCGTCGCAAGACCGGCGACGATGGACGTCACGGCGAGACCGATCAGCCCCACCAGCGACTTGTGTACGAGAAATCCCGCCAGCGACCGCGCCGGCGGCGGGCCGGTCGGCGCGATGCCCCGGCGTTCGGACCAGGCAGCATAGGCACCGATCAGCGCGGCGGTGGCGGCAAACGACATCTGGAAGGAGGGCCCGACCACCTCGTGCGGCGCGATCAGGATGACGACGACCGCCGATATCGCCAGATTGCGCATCGACAGCGCGGCACGATCCAAGAGAACGGCGACCAGCATCACCGCCAGCATGATGAAGCTGCGTTCGGCGGCCACCACCATGCCGGAGATGGCGAGATAGGCAGCGATCGAGACCAGCGCGGCAAGGGCCGCATATTTCTTCACCGGATGCCGCGCCGAAAAATCCGGAAACAGCGCGAAGGTCCCGCGCAGCAGCGCCATGACGGTTCCGGCCACCAGCGCCATGTGCAGGCCGGAAATGGAAATGATGTGATAGATACCGGTGCGCCGCATCGCCTCGTTGACGGGTTCTGGAATGCCGGCGCGCACGCCGACGATCAGCGCGGCGGCGATTTCGCCTTCCGCGCCGCCGATGGTGGCGCGAATGCGGGCAGCGATTGTCTCCCGCGCGGTTTCGACCGCCACCGACAGGCGCGCCATGACGGGCATCGCATCGTTCGCGGGCGTCACCAGTTTCGGCTTGCCCATGAAGAAGCCGGTGGCGCCGATGCCGTCGAAGAAGCTTTCGAAGGAAAAATCGTAGCCGTTTGGCCGCACTGGGCCGGCTGGCGGCATCAGCCGCGCATAACCGTTGACCTCCGAGCCGGCCTTGACGCCATCGGGCACCGCCAGCGCCGACAGGCGCACCCGCTCAGGCTGGTAGCGCAGCTTTGGCCGCTGGGTGCTAAGAACGTCCAGCGTCAGCCTTGTGCGGCCGCTCGCCATCGGCTCGACCGCCACGACGCGCCCGGTTATGCCGGTCGAGACCTCGGCGCCCAGCGTGTCGCCCGGCATACGCCAGGTCTCGACCTTGCCGGCCAGGATACCGAGCACGAAGAACAGCACGGCCATTGCCGCGAGATGAGCCTTCGCCCCGGCAAGCAAGGCAATGGCCGCCAGCGCAAGGCAGGAAGCAACCGGCTGAAGGAAGGCCGGTTCTTCGGTCAGCGAAAAATAGACGGCGGCACCTGCCGCCAGGAACACCGGCGCGAACAGAAATGCAGCACCCCGGTCGAGCTCCAGGCTGACAACCGAACCGAGTGCGCCGCGCCAGTCCTGGCGCAACAACAGCCGCATGCGCCGTGTCCAGACGGCGATGCGATCAGGCAAGACCGGAGGTGGCTGAAGTCTGGCGATCTCCGGCGGCAATACGGGGATGACGCGGCTCTCCGCCACCGGCCCGCCGGCCTCGTTTGCGCCATCGGGCAGCCGGGCCGCAGGCGGGAAAAGCGGCTGGGTCGAAGCAAAGAGAAGCTGCTCGCTGATGCCGCGATCGGCATCCGCCCCGCCCTGCCCGCTCCGGCCCCGTCCAGCCATCGGGTCTGCCCCTTGCGCCCCCGACCTCCTATGCTACATGAACGCCCAAACAACGAAAGTCCGCGCCTTTGGCGCCCCTTCCTTGAGAGTTCCATGTCCGATCAGGTTATCACCCGCTTCGCCCCATCCCCCACCGGTTACCTGCATATCGGCGGCGCCCGCACGGCGCTGTTCAACTGGCTGTATGCCAAGCACACCAACGGCAGGATGCTGCTGCGCATCGAGGACACCGACCGCGAGCGTTCGACCGACGCAGCCACCGCCGCGATCCTCGACGGCATGGCCTGGCTGGGGCTGAGCTGGGATGGCGATGCGATCTCGCAATTCGAGCGCGCCGCGCGGCACCGCGAGGTTGCCGAGGAGCTGGTGCGCATGGGCAAGGCCTATTACGCCTATGAGACGCCGGCCGAACTCGAAGCCATGCGCGAGCATGCGCGGGCGAACGGGCTGCCGCCCCGCTATAACGGCCACTGGCGCGACCGCGATCCGTCCGAGGCGCCCGAGGGCGTGCGCGGCGCGGTCCGCATCAAGGCACCGCTGGAAGGCGAGACGCTGGTGCGCGACCGCGTGCAGGGCGAAATCCGCTTCCCCAACAAGGACCTCGACGATTTCATCATCCTGCGCTCGGACGGGGTGCCGACCTACATGCATGCGGTGGTCGTCGACGACCACGACATGGGCGTCACCCACATCATCCGTGGCGACGACCACCTGACCAACGCCGCGCGCCAGACCACCATTTACGATGCGATGGGCTGGGACGTGCCGGTGTGGGCGCATGTGCCGATGATTCTCGGCGCCGATGGCGCCAAGCTTTCCAAGCGGCATGGCGCGCAGGGCATCGATGCATACCGCACCATGGGCTATCTGCCGGCCGCGGTTCGCAATTATCTGGCGCGGCTCAGCTGGAGCCATGGCGACGACGAAGTGATGACGCTCGACCAGATGATCGGCTGGTTCGACATCGACGACATCAACAAGAGCCCAGCCCGTTTCGATTTCGCCAAGCTGGAGGCGCTGAACGGCGTGCATATGCGCGGCATGGACGACGCCGCGCTGACCGAGGCACTCTTCGACACGCTGCCTTATCTGCCGAATGGCGAGGCGCTGGCCGCCCAGCTGGACGATGCGAAGAAGGCGCAGGTGCTGCAGGCGATGCCGGGCCTCAAGGAGCGCGCCAAGACTCTGGTCGAACTCGCCGACAGCCTCTATTTCATCGCCGCCAGCCGCCCGCTGCAGCTGGACGAGAAGGCCGCCGGCCTGCTCGACGCCGACGCCAAGGCCGTGCTGAAGGCGGTGCTGTCGCACTTCCAGGCGCTGGACGAATGGAGCGCCGCCACCACGGAGGCAGCCGTGCGCGCCTGCGCGGAAGCAACGAACCTCAAGCTCGGCAAGGTGGCCCAACCCTTGCGCGCCGCGCTCACCGGGCGCAGCACCTCGCCCGGTGTTTTCGACGTGTTGGCGGTGCTCGGTCGTGACGAAAGTCTCGCTCGCATTGCCGATCAAATCGATTAGGAGATCTGGCCCAAGAACTTTGGCATTGAAAGGCGCGTTTTGCGGTGCAACATTGCCGCTGGATCAAACAGCCCTATTTCCCTCGGCGGCTGCAATCTCGCGCATTTCAGAGGCTTACAGCGTTTTGCGTGGCGGATTGATTTTGCCTGAAGGCATAGGAACAAGAAGGAGTTAGCGATGACCGGACAGACGGCGAAACTGGAACTCGGCGGCAAGACGCACGAGTTCAAGGTCCGAAGCGGCTCCGTCGGCCCGGACGTCATCGATATCGGCGCGCTTTATACCACCACCGGCGCCTTCACCTACGATCCTGGCTTCACCTCCACCGCCAGCTGCGAATCGCAGATCACCTTCATCGACGGCGACGCCGGCGTGCTTTTGCACCGCGGCTACCCGATCGACCAGTTGGCCGAACACGGCGATTTCCTCGAGGTCTGCTACCTGCTGCTCTACGGCGAACTGCCGACCAAGGCGCAGAAGGACGATTTCGACTATCGCGTCACGCGCCACACCATGGTGCACGAGCAGATGAGCCGCTTCTTCACCGGCTTCCGCCGCGACGCGCACCCGATGGCGGTGATGTGCGGCGTGGTCGGCGCGCTGTCGGCCTTCTATCACGACTCCATCGACATTTCCGACCCGCACCAGCGCATGGTCGCCTCGATCCGCCTGATAGCCAAGATGCCGACGATTGCGGCGATGGCCTACAAATACCATATCGGCCAGCCCTTCGTTTACCCGAAGAACGAGCTGAACTTCGCCGCCAACTTCCTGCATATGTGCTTCGCGGTGCCGTGCGAGGAATACAAGGTCAACCCTGTGCTGGCGCGCGCCATGGAGCGCATCTTCATCCTGCATGCCGACCACGAGCAGAACGCCTCGACCTCGACGGTGCGGCTGGCCGGCTCGTCGGGCGCCAATCCCTTCGCCTGCATCGCCGCCGGCATCGCCTGCCTGTGGGGCCCGGCGCATGGCGGTGCCAACGAGGCGGCGCTCAACATGCTTTCGGAGATCGGCACCGTCGATCGTATCCCGGAATTCATCGCCCGCGCCAAGGACAAGAACGATCCGTTCCGCCTGATGGGCTTTGGCCACCGCGTCTACAAGAACTACGACCCGCGCGCCAAGATCATGCAGAAGACCACGCATGAAGTGCTGGGCGAACTCGGCATCAAGGACGATCCGATGCTCGACGTCGCCATGGAGCTCGAGAAGATCGCGCTTACCGACGCGTATTTCATCGAGAAGAAGCTTTACCCGAACATCGACTTCTATTCCGGCATCACGCTGAAGGCGCTGGGCTTCCCCACCGCCATGTTCACCGTGCTGTTCGCGGTCGCCCGCACCGTCGGCTGGATCGCCCAGTGGAAGGAGATGATCGAGGACCCGCACCAGAAGATCGGCCGCCCGCGCCAGCTCTACACCGGCGCCCCGGAACGCGACTACGTGCCGATCGCCAAGCGCTGAAGCCTTCCAGATCTGGCAGTATCCAGCCGCCCCTGATGCAGCCGCGTCCGGGGCGGTTTGCTTTGCTCCGCCAGCCGCCGAACATTGAGCCGAGATGCTCCGGCATCGCTGGAATCGCGCGCAGATCATCACGCGTTTTTCAACAACAGTTGATTTGAAGCGGCCGGCATGTGACCGGCAGGCGGTGGTCTCGACCGAAAATCCCCTATAGAGGCGGTCCGGCAGTACTGTGGTACAGCGATTTAGACTAGAATCATTCCAGAGAGACATTGAGGGAAATAATGAAGTTTACTTTCTTGCAGCCTTGGGCTCCGCAGTTGCTCAGCATCCTGCGTATTCTCACCGCAGCGACCTTCTTCTCGCATGGCGCGATGAAGCTGCTTGGCTGGCCCGCACCGTTCCCCTACCCGCTGAACAGCCTGACGACGGCAGCCGGCATGCTGGAAATCGTCGGCGGCGTGCTCTTGGCGATCGGCCTGTTCTCGCGCCCGGTGGCCTTCATCCTGTCCGGCCTGATGGCGTTCGCCTATTTCATGGCGCATGCGCCGCAGGGCTTCTTCCCGGTGCTGAATGGCGGCGAAGCGGCGATGCTGTTCTGTTTCGCCTTCCTCTACATCGCGGCCGCCGGCCCCGGCCCGTGGAGCGTCGACGCGGTGCTCGGCAAGGCCAAGTAACAGCCACAAGCATAAGAACCTCGAGCAACCGGCCCAAAAGGCCGGTTGTTTTGTTTCCGGCCCGTACTCCTGACGCAAGGGTGTCAGCAGCGCTCGGCTAGAGCATGTCGAGCGTCAGTGAACAAAACGCGAGGCCGGCCATGCTGAAACCGTTCCAGACCAATTCGACCATAATGCGGTCGATGCTGCTGGTCACCTTCCAGGCTCCGGCCGAAGATGTCGACCGCATCATGCGGGCCGTCACCGCTGTCGCGCCGCTGACCATGGGCAATTACGACAGCAATTCCTATCAGTCCGATGCGGGCATCGAACGCTATCGGCCACTGCAAGGCGCGGCCGCCGGCGCCGAGACCGGGCTGCGCGAGCGGCCGGGCGTCGTCGAGGTTTCTTTCGAGATCGAGAACGATGCCGTCAACACCGACCAGATCGAACGGATCGTCGAAGCCATCTTCCAGGCGCACAGCTATCAGGAACCGGTCATCCGCATCCGCCCAATCCTGAGCAGCCGTTCGCGCGGCCTCGACGACAGCGCCAATCCGAACCGCTGGTGGAACACGACCGGCGACTGGAAGAAACGAGAGCAGGTCGGCTGATTGGCCGGCGTCGCCGCCGGCTCTAGACTTTAGGAGCGCCGTCAGGAGCGCTTGGCGATTTCAGCAAGAACGACGTCGGCCGCGATCTCGCCGGCCGGACGGTCCGTGGCCATGCGGCGGCGCACCTCGTCGAAACCGGCCTTTTGCCAGGCACGCAGCCCGCCTTCCGACCACAGCGCCTCGATCTGTCGGGCAAGGTTCTGTGGCCTCACATAGATGTCGTAGAATTCGGTCACCAGCGCCTTGTCGGCGATCAGGTTGGGCAACAGCGCCGACCAGGTGGTGATGAGTTTCTGCACCAGCTTGGCGACGGCGTCGAGCTTGTAGGTAGAGACCATCGGAACGCCCGCCAGCGCCAGTTCCAGCGACACGGTTCCCGACGCGATCAGCGCGGCATCGGCCTCGCCGAAGGCCTGCCATTTGCGCTCGGGCTCCAGCAGGATTTCAGGCTTCTGCGACCAGCTGGATACCGTGGAGCGCACGAAATCGGCCACATGCGGCACGGTGGGCAGCAGGAGCCGCATCTGGTGCCCCCGCGCGGCGAGCACTGAGACGGTCTCGCCGAACGGCTCCAGCAGCCTGCGCACCTCGCCCCGGCGCGATCCCGGCAGAAGAAGCAACGTCTTCACCCGATCGTCGGAGAGATCGCGCGGCGCGGCCTGCATGGCGGCTGCCTTGAGCACATTGGCGTCGTGGCTCAACCGATGGCCGACATAAGTGCCCGCAGGCCCCTTGAGACGCTCCAGCTCCTTCACCTCGAACGGCAGGATGCAGAGGATGTGGTCGACATAGGGCCGCATCGCCAGCGCCCTGCCCGGCCGCCAGGCCCAGACCGACGGGCAGACATAATGCACGATCGGGATCGACGGATGCGCCGCGCGCACCTTCCTGGCGACACGCAGCGAAAAATCCGGACTGTCGATGGTGATCAGGCAATCCGGCTTTTCGGCACCGACCAGCGCTGCTGTCTGGCTGATGCGGCGCATCAGGCGCGGCAGGCCGGCCAGCACCGCGCTGACACCCATCAGCGCGATTTCGCTGGCATCGAAGGGCGGGACGAGGCCTTGCGCCTGAAGGTGGCGCCCGCCGAGACCGACGAGTGTGATGTCGCGCCCGCTCTTGCGCCGCAGCGCCTCGATGAGATCGGCGCCGAGCAGATCGCCGGACTCTTCGCCGGCCACGATCGCGATCTTGAGCGGTCGATCAGCCGCCATCGGCGCCTCCCCGGGGCGGCAGGCCATAGACGAACAGGCCAAGCGCATCGGCCCTGGCGATGACGGCGGCGCTGTCGAGGATCAGCGAGCGGCCCGCCTCGACGGCGATGCCAGCCAGGCCAGCCGCATGAGCGCCTTCCACCGTCTGCAGGCCGATGGACGGCAGGTCGACACGAAGCTCCTGTTCCGGCTTGGCGCATTTGACCAGCACGCCGCCGGTCTTGCCGGCAAGCCGGCCATGGCCGCGCAAGGCTTTCACCCGCTCCAGCAGGCCATCGGTGCCCTCTATGCCTTCGAGCGCGATGGCACGACCGCCGATCGCCACCGCGCCCTGGCCGATATCGAGCGCGCCGATGGCGACCGCCGCCTCGCGAGCCGCCTCGATGTCGCGCCAGTCAGCCTTGCCGGGAACGGTCCGTGTGAGGCTGCCTTCGCTGGTTGTCAGGTCGGGCACGATCTGGTGGGCGCCGAGCACGGTGAAACCGCGTGCCTCGAGGCCGCGAACGACCACCTTGAGCAAACCGTCATCGCCACGCGCCAGTGCCGAAATCACAAGCGGAACAACGGCAAGCAGGCCGAAATTGAAGCGCATGGCGCTCAGTCGCGGCCGGCGCCTGATCTCGCCCGCCAGGACGACATGGGTGACGCCATGGCGACGCAGGATGCCGACCAGCGAACCGAGCGATTCGATCGCAAGAACCTCATGTTCGAAGCGACCGAGCCCGCCGGTGGGCGACGCTTCGCCCTCGACCATCAGCACGAATGGCGCGAGACCCTGGGCAACAAGGCCGTCAGCTACATCGAGCGGCAGCCTGCCGCCGCCGGCGATGATGCCGACCTTGGCACCGGCAGCGAGACGAAGGCGCCCGGCGCCCTCAGGCGTCGTTTTCGGCGTCGTCATCGGCCCCGCCCTTCAGCGGCGGCACGGTATAGTGCCGCTTGCCGCGGCTGGTGATGAAATCGATGATCTTCATCGCCGCTGGCGAGGCGGAGAATTCGGCCTTGGCCAATTCGACATTCTCGGCAACGGTGCGCGACGGGTCGAAGATCGTGTTGTAGGCGCGGCGCAGCAGATGGATTTCCGAGCGCGGCACGCCGGAGCGCTTCAGGCCGATGATGTTGAGGCCGCGCAGCTTCGCCCGGTTGCCGACAGCGATCGCATAAGGAATGACGTCGCCGACAAAGGCCGAGCAGCCGGCGAGGAAGGCGTTGTCGCCGACGCGCACGAACTGGTGCACGGCGGAGAGGCCGCCAATATAGACATTGTCGCCGATTTCGCAGTGGCCGCCGAGCGTGGCGCCATTGGCGAAAGTGGCGTTCTTGCCGACGATGCTGTCATGGCCGATATGGGAATAGGCGAGGAAAAAGCCGTTGTCGCCGACGGTGGTCTCGCCGCGGCTGTCGTCGGTGCCCAGATGCATCGTCACGCTTTCGCGGATCGTGCAGTTGGCGCCGATCACCAGCGTGGTGCGGCCGCCCTTGTGCTTGGTGTTCTGCGGCGGCGCGCCAAGCACCGTCATCGGCCACACCTTGGTGCCGGCGCCGATGGTCGTGGCGCCCTGTACCGAGACATGGCCGACCAGTTCGACATTGTCGCCGACGACCGCGTCGGCACCGATGTGGCAGAAGGGACCGATGCGAGCGCCAGTACCAATCTGGGCGCCGGCCTCGACAACCGCCGAAGGATGAATGTTCGTCTGAATTGTCATGCGTTCCTGGAACTTACGGCCGTTCGTTAACGACCATCATTGCCTGCACCTCGGCCTCGGCGACGACGGCGCCCTCGACCTTGCCTTCGCAGGCGAATTTCAAAAGATTGCCACGCTTCTTGAGTTTGCGGACATGGATGAACAACTGATCGCCCGGCACCACCGGCTTGCGGAATTTGGCACCGTCGATGGTCAACAGATAAACCAGCGACGGCTTTTCCGCGCCGGCGGCACGAATGCAGACAGCACCGGCGGTCTGCGCCATCGCCTCCAGGATCAACACGCCCGGCATCACCGGATGCTCGGGGAAATGACCCATGAAATGCGGTTCGTTGATGGTGACATTCTTGACGCCGATGGCGGAATTGTCGCCATCGATGTCGACGATGCGGTCGATCATCAGGAACGGATAGCGATGGGGCAAGATCTTCATCAACCCGATGAGGTCGACGGCTTCAAGCGTCGCGCCGGCCATATCAGCCATTCTTGTCCCCCTTCGAATGCTTCGTAAATGCGCGGATCGCCGAGAGCTCTCGGAAGAAATCACGCATCGGCTGCGCTGGCATGCCGGCCCAACGTTCACCCGCGGGAATGTCATACATCAAGCCCGACGACGCCGCCACCTGCACCCTGTCGCCGACCGTGATGTGATCGGCAATGCCGACGCGGCCGCCCAGCATGACGTAGTCGCCTAGTGTCACGGAACCGGAGAGACCGCAATGGCCGGCGATGATGCATCCCCTGCCAATGCGCACGTTGTGGGCGATCTGGACCAGATTGTCGATCTTGGTGCCCTCGCCGATCACCGTATCGGTCATCGCGCCGCGATCGACGGTGGTGTTGGAGCCGATCTCGACATCGTCCTGTATGACGACGCGGCCGATCTGCGGCATGCGTTCCGGCCCCTTGGCACCGCCGGCGAAGCCGAAACCGTCCTGGCCGATCCTGGCGCCGCCATGAATGACGACGCGGTTGCCGACCAGCGCGTATTGCACGCTGGCGCCGGGCCCGACATAGCCGTCGCGGCCGATCTGGCAGTTGCGGCCGATAACGGCGGTGGGAGCAATCACGGTGCCCGCGCCGATCGACGCGCCGGCGCCGATGATGGCGCCCGCCTCGACAATGGCGCCGGGCTCGATATGTGCGGTATCGTCGACGAAGGCGTTACGCGAAATGCCTGTTTCGGAGGTCAGCGCCACCGGCGTCGAGGCGGCCGGATAAAGCAGCCTGCCGACCGTGGCGAAAGCCTGCTGGGGACGTGGATTGACGAGCACGGCGACGCCGGCCGGTGCCTGGTCGGCGACATCCGACGGGCACAGCACGGCCGCGGCCTTGAGGCTCGGCATCAGGCCGGCATTACGCTTGCCGTCGATGAACACCAGGGCCTTATCGTTGCCGTCCGAAGCGGAGGCGATCGTCTCGATGACGGTCTCGGCATAGGCCAGATTGGCAATGGCCGAGCCGGTCAAGTCCGCGACCTCGGCCACCGTGAACCGGCGCGAAGGCACAAAAAACACCGGTTCGGTCATTCCTGAGCGGTTTCCAGCTAGATGGAACCCCGACCTCCCGGGCCATCGGGCCCGGAAGTCGTCGCGGTTCTCAAATCAGAAGCGGGTCGATATGCCGAAGTTGAATTCCTGGACGTTGTCCGTCTTTTCCTTCTTCAGCGGTATCGCGTAGTCGATGCGCAGCGGTCCGAACGGCGAAGCCCACATCAGGCCGATACCGGCCGACGCCCGCAGCTTCATGCCGGTCGTCGACGAGTCGACACCAAAAACGTCATTGCCATACAGCGTTGCCGCATCGGCGAACACCGCGCCACGCAGGCCGAGGCTTTCCGGAACGACCGGCAGCGGGAATTGCGCTTCGGCCGACGCATTGAAGTAGGTCGTGCCACCGAGATGGTCGCGGCTGCCGTTGGCAGTCGGCGTGGAAGCCGGGCCGATACCGTTGAACTCGAAGCCGCGGATCATGCGGTCGTTGTTCTGGAACATGTCGAAGACGCGCAGATCGTTGCTGCCGTAACCGATGATGTGGCCAGCGCCGCCGGAAACCACGCCAACGATGTCCAGCTCTTCCGACAGCGTCTGGTAGATCGAGCTGCGCGCCGAGAGCTTGACGAACTTGGCATCGCCACCCAGGCCCGCCACCTCGACGGTGCCGTTGGCATAGATGCCGTAGTGCGGGTTCTTCATATCGTCGATGGTGTTGTACACCAGACCGGCGCTGACCGACGACTTGATCCAGGCGCCGCGCGGCTGGCCGGTAAGCGGGTCGGTGATGGCGTTCTGAATGGCGGTCGACACGTTACAGAGCAGCGGGTTGAAGACGCCGGTCGAGTCGAAGCAGCCGTTGTCGTACTTATACTTCTCCTGGGAGATGTTGTAGGCGAGCTGCGTCGTGATGTTCTGCGTGATCGGCAGACCGAAACGGATGGTTCCGCCGATCGTTTCCGAATCATAGGCGTCGTATTTGCGGGTCGACCGATAGATGTCGAAACCGGCTGCGATGCGACGGCCGAGGAAATACGGCTCGGTGAAGGAGACGCTGAAGTCACGCGACCTGCGGCCACCGCCGGCCGACAGCTTGATGAACTGGCCACGACCGAGGAAGTTACGCTCGGTGATCGAGCCGGTGACCGACGGACCGGGCGTTTCGCCGCCGGTCGAATAGCCGGCGCCGACCGAGAAGTCGCCGGTCGACTTCTCGACCACGTCAACCACCAGAACAACCTGGTCCGGCTCGGAGCCTGGCTGCGTCGAAATCTCGACCTTTTCAAAATAATCAAGCGCTTCCAGGCGCTTCTTCGCGCGCTGCACGAGAACCTGGTTGAAGGCATCGCCTTCGCTGAGGTCAAACTCGCGACGAATCACGTAGTCGCGCGTGCGGCTGTTGCCGCGGATTTCGATGCGCTCGATATAGGCCTTGGCGCCCTGATCGATCGTGTAGGTGACCGAAATCGTCTTGTTCTCGAAATTACGGTCGCCACGCGGCGTAACCTGCGCGAACGCATAACCCTGGCCAGCGACCCGCTCGGTCAGCGCGATGATCGAATCCTCGACCTTCTTGGCGTTGTAGGTGTCGCCCTTATAGGTCTGAACCACCGCCTGCAGCGCCTTGGCATCGACTTCCGGGATGGAGCTGTCGACGTTGATTTCGCCGAAATCGTAGCGCTCGCCCTCATCGACCGTGACGGTGACGGTGTACTGGTTGTTGGAGCTGTCGAGCTCGCCCGAGGCCGAGACGACCTGGAAGTCGGCATAGCCGCGATTGTAGTAGAAGCGGCGCAGCAGCTCCTCGTCGGCCTTCAGCTTGTCCTGATCGAACACGTCGTCACGCAGGATGAACGACAGCCAGCTCGACTTCTTGGTGCCGATCACGTCGGACAGGCGACGGCTCGAGAAAGCCTTGTTGCCCACGAAATTGACGGCGACGATCTTGGTGCGCTCGCCTTCGTTGACGTTGTAGACGACGTTCACGCGGTTTTCGCCCAGATCCATGATCTGGCTGGTGACGGCGGCGTCATCGCGGCCGATGCGGCGATAGGCTTCCTTGATCGTCTCGATGTCGGCGTCGACGGCGGCCTGCGAATAGGACGAACGCGGCTTCAGCTGCACGGTGTTGGCGAGCTGGGCGTCCTTGATCTTCTTGTTGCCCTGGAAAATGACCTGGTTGACGACCTGGTATTCGGAAACCTTGATGACCAGCGCCGAACCGACCTGGTTGATGCGCACGTCGGAGAACAGCCCGGTGCCGAACAGCGCCTTCACGGCTTCGTCGATATCGGCATTCGAGAACGCCTTGCCCGGCTTGATCTTCACATAATTGCGAATCGTCTCGGCATCGACACGGGTGTTGCCACTCACATCGACCCGGCTAACCACAGCCGCATGGGCAGCAGACACGGACGCAAACTGAACAGCGAGCGAACCCGGCACAACCAGGGCGGCTGACATAGCCGCCGCGGACGCGGCGCTCAGAAACTTGGATGCTGCCTTCATCGGGCTTTAAAACCTTTTCTCGAAGTCCCCACGGCGAGAAAACCGGACGTCGCGGTCATTTTCCCGTACCGTATTAACCGGATTTTCCCTACACGCAAGGCTTCTGGTTAATTTGTATTTACTTACCAACCCAGCGTGGCTTTCGCGTCACTCATATCCCCGCTCATGGTAAACGGCGCCTCAACAAGCCGCTCCGCGAGCCAAATTCTTTCATGATTTCAGCACCCAAAGAGATCGTTCCAGAAAACGAACCCCATAAACCCCAAAACCAGAATCATCCCCGTTCGATAGACCGCTTCCATCATCCGCTCCGACACCGGCCTCCGGATGACGGCCTCGATCCCATAGAAGAGAAGATGGCCGCCGTCGAGGGGCGGAATCGGCAAGAGATTGAGTATCCCTATACCGACCGATAGCAACGCGACAAGTTGCACGAGCCATTCGAAGCCGAGTTTGGCCGCCTGCCCGGCCATGCCGGCGATCTTGACCGGCCCGCCAAGCTGGCATTTGTCCTCGCGGCCGACCACGAAACGCTTCATGAAGAGGCCGGTGCGCTCGACAATCTGGCCGGTTGCCTCGACGGCCGCGACCACGGCGCCTCCGGGCGAATAGGTGATCAGCCGCGGCTGGCCGACCTCGGCATTGTTGCCGACGCCGATCACCGCCATCTTCACCTTGTTGCCGAGCGCGTCCTTTTCCTCGGAAAGCTGTGGCGTCGCCACCACGGTAACGTTCTTGCCGTCGCGCAGCATCACGAAGGTCATGGCATCGCCCGCCCGGCCGGAAACCAGCCGCTGCACGTCGGAGAAGGTCTCGACCTTCTCGCCATCGACGCTGACGAAGCGGTCGCCCGGCAGAATGCCGGCCACGGCGGCCGGGCTGTTCGGCCGAACCTCGGCGACCGTCGGCTCCAGCACGTAGCGGCCGAAGCTCAGGAACAGCACGGCGAAAACGACGATCGTCAGCAGGAAATTGAACAGCGGCCCGGCAAACACGGTCGCGGCGCGCTTCCAGATCGGCTGCGTGTGGAAGGCGACCTTGCGCTCGTCGTCGGTTAGCTTCTCGATCTCCTCGGAGCCGGGCTGGCTGGAGGTCGCGTTCATGTCGCCGACGAATTTGACATAGCCGCCGAGCGGTATGGCGCAGAGTTTCCAGCGCGTGCCGTGGCGGTCGGTGAAGCCGACGAGTTCCGGACCGAAACCGACGGAAAAGGCGCGCACGCCGATGCCGCAGAGGCGGCCAACCAGATAGTGGCCCATCTCGTGCACGAAGACGACGACGGTCAGCACGAACAGGAACGGGATGAGCGTGCCGAGCACGACGCCACCGATGCCGAACAATCCGGGAAGAAAATCGTTCAAATCACGTCCTCAAAATTCCCGGCGTATATCCGCGCCGCAAATGTGACCTCAATCGGGGCGAATCCGTGGCGGACGCCACCCGAAGCTCAACGATAATTTCAGACCGGAAACAAGCCGTGTGCCGGATGATCGGCCGAGCCGGCCATCCAGCCAATCAGGTAAAGCGCCGCAGCCGCAGCCACCAGCCCGTCGACACGGTCCATGACACCGCCATGTCCCGGGATGATGGCGCTGGAATCCTTGCAATCGTGCCGTCGCTTCACCCAGGATTCGAACAGGTCGCCAGCCTGGGCCACGATTGAAAGGAACAACGCCACCAGCGCCAGCGTTGCCAGATTGGACAGTCCGAGCACGAGCGCGAGCAGCAGTCCTGCCGCAAGGCCGAACACCGCACCACCCAGCGCGCCGCTCTGCGTCTTGCCTGGGGAAATCGCCGGCGCCAGCTTCGGCCCGCCGACGGCACGACCGACAAAATAGGCGAAAATATCGGTCGCCCAGACCACCGCGAACAGGAACAGCACCGCGGCGAGGCCCGACCAGTCGGAATCACGCAGGAAGGCTAGCGAAAAGCCGGACAGGCCGGCATAGGCGACACCGACCGCGTCCCACTGCCCTGCCCCGCGCATGGCACCGACAATGGCCGCGATGGCGACCGCGGCAACCAGCACGACAAGGGTCGGCATAGCCGGCAGGCCGGCAACCAGAACACCCAGAAAGACCAGCATCGACGCTTCCGGTACAAAGCCGAGCCCCGGCCCGGCCTTGGCGCGCGTCATATGCGTCCATTCATAAAAGATCGCGCCCGCGATCAGCGCCGCCAGCAGCCGGAACGGCAAACCGCCGAGCCAAGTCAGCGCCAATGCGGCGATACCAAGCACGACAGCTGAAACGACCCGGGTCTGGAGGTTGCTCAGCTGACCCGTCATGAGGCGACGTCTTGCGGGGCAACACCACCGAATCGGCGCTCGCGCCCGCCGAAATCGCGAATCGCATCCGCCAGATGCTCGCGGCTGAAATCCGGCCAGTAGCACGGCAGGAACACCAGTTCGCTGTAGGCGGCCTGCCACAGCAGGAAGTTGGAAAGCCTGAGTTCGCCGCTGGTGCGGATGATGAGCTCGGGATCGGGAATGCCCGCTGTATCGAGGTTGGCGGCGAAAATCTCGGCATCGACGTCGGCAGGCGTAATCTCGCCGCGCGCTGCCGCGGCCACCAACTTGCGCGTCGCACGCACGATTTCATCGCGGCTGCCATAGTTGAAGGCAATCACCAGCGTCAGCGCCGAATTGTTAGCAGTCAGCGTCTCGGCCTCTACGAGCAGGCCACGAATGTCGGGCTGCAGGCTGGTCCGATCGCCGACGATCCTGACCCGGACACCGTTCTGATGAAGTTCGGCGAGATCGCGGCGGATGAACAGTTTCAACAGCCCCATCAGGTCTGAGACCTCGGACTTAGGCCGCGACCAGTTCTCCGAGGAGAAGGCGTAGAGCGTGAGATAGGAAATGCCGAGGTCGGGCGCCGCCTTCACGGTCCTGCGCACGGCCTCCACGCCCGCCCGATGGCCGGCGAGCCGCGGCAGTCCGCGCGCCTTGGCCCAGCGGCCATTGCCATCCATGATGATCGCGACATGCGCGGGGGTTGCCATGGTTCTGCTTTCGGGCCGGCCAGCCTCGCCTAAACCTGCATGATCTCGGTTTCTTTTTCCGTGAGCATGCGATCGATCATGTTGATCGTCTCGTCGGTCAGCTTCTGGACGCGGTCCGATTCCTTGCGGTGATCGTCCTCGCCGATATCGCCGTCCTTTTCCGCCTTCTTCAGATAGTCCATGCCGTCGCGGCGCACGTGCCGGACGGCGACGCGGGCGTTCTCGGCATAACCATGCGAAATCTTGACCAGTTCCTTGCGGCGCTGTTCGTTCAGCTCCGGCAACGGAATGCGCAGATTGGTGCCGTCGACGATCGGATTGAAACCGAGATTGGCTTCGCGAATGGCGCGATCGACCGCGCCGACCATCGACTTGTCCCACACCGAGACCGAGATCATGCGCGGCTCCGGCACCGAGACGGTCGCCACCTGGTTGATGGGCATCGCCGAACCGTAGGCCTGCACATTGACGGCGTCGAGCAGGTTGGAGGACGCGCGCCCGGTGCGCAGCGAAGCAAGATCGTGCTTGAAGGCGGCAATCGCCCCATCCATGCGCCGCGTCAGATCGTTATAATCGCCACTCATAGTCGTCTCCCCGGCCCGCTGTCCGAACCACTTGCATCAGGGCGAGGCCCTGTTCTCACTTGTCGGCTACCACCGTGCAGTGGCCGCCACCCTTCAGTATCTCGCCGAAACCGCCCTTTTCGTGGATCGAGTAGACGATTATCGGAATGTTGTTTTCGCGCGCAAGCGCAATTGCGGCCGTATCCATGATGGAAAGGCCACGATTGATGACTTCGGCATGGGTAATGCGGTCGAAACGGGTCGCGGTGGGGTCCTTCTTGGGGTCCGCCGAATAGACGCCGTCCACCTGGGTGCCCTTGAACAGCGCATCCGCGCCGATTTCGGCCGCGCGCAATGCCGCAGCCGAATCGGTGGTGAAGAAGGGATTGCCGGTGCCGCCGGCAAAGATCACCACCTTGCCCTGGTTCATGTAGGCAGTGGCCTGGCGCTGCGAGAAGCTCTCGCACAGCTCCGGCATGGCGATGGCCGACAGCACGACGGCATCGACGCCGATCTTGATGAGCGAGGTGCGCAGCGCCAGCGAGTTGATGACGGTGGCGAGCATGCCCATGTGGTCGCCGGTGACCCGGTCGCCGCCCTTGGAAGCCACGGCAACGCCGCGGAAGATGTTGCCGCCGCCGATGACGACGCCGACCTCGACGCCGAGTGTGCGCGCCTCGGCGATATCGGAGGCGATGCGGTCGACGACCGAGACGTCGATGCCGAAATGCTGTTCGCCCATCAGCGCCTCGCCCGACGCTTTCAACAGGACACGTCGGTAGAGCGGTTTGGCTGTCATCGGGTCCCCTAGGATCGCGGAGCGGGATGGTCTCAGGTGAAACCCGGCTCTTTCCCGCGTCTGTTTTGCAATGTGGAGACCGGATACACGAAGGGCGCCGCCATGTCACGCGGCGCCCTGCCCTTAATGCCCGTTCTCCTCAACTGACGCCGGCAAACGTTCCCCGCATCAACAGATCCGGATAATAACCGGCAGGTTTGTCGCCGACCGCCGCGCCCCCGGTGATGCCGCCCTGAATCTCGGGACCGAAGAAGGAGTACGGAAACGGCGTGGCGGGACGGCTCGCGGCATCCAGCCGCAGGCGCAATTCGGCCGGGATTTCGAAGTCCAGCGCGCCGAGATTGTCCTTCAATTGTTCCAGCCTGGTCGCACCGATGATGGTCGAGGCGACGCCCGGCTGGGTCGCCACCCAGTTGAGCGCCACTTGCGCCATGCTTTTGCCGAGCGTTGCCGAAACCTGTTCGAGTTCGGCGACGATCGCCCAGTTGCGGTCGTTGAACTTCTGGAACCCAGGATTGGCCGTACCGCGCACCGTTTCGAGCCGACCGCTTGCCTTGCCCGCATCGCCGCTGCGGTATTTTCCGCTGAGCAGTCCGCTGGCCAGCGGACTCCACACCATGATGCCGGCGCCATGGCGGGTGCCGAACGGCACGAATTCGTGCTCGATGTTGCGCTCGGCCAGGGAATATTCGAGCTGCAGCGCCGAAACCGGCTCGTAGCCGCGGAATTCCGCCACCGCCTGGGCGCGGCTGGCATACCAGGCCGGCACGTCGGACAGGCCGACATGGCGAACCTTGCCGGCCCGCACCAGATCGTCCAGCGTGCGCATCACCTCCTCCGGCGGCGTCAGCCGGTCCCAGCAATGCAGGATGTAGAGGTCGACATAGTCGGTGCCGAGCCGCTTCAGCGAACCGTCGAGCGCCCGCATGATGTTCTTGCGGCCGTTGCCGCCGCTGTTGGGCTCGGGGCCTTCCAGGTTCATGGTGAACTTGGTGGAGATGACGGCGCGATCGCGCAGCCCTCGCTCGGCAATGAATTCGCCGAGCCAGGTTTCGGAGGTGCCGCCGGTATAGGCGTCCGCCGTGTCGAAGAAATTGCCGCCGGCCTCGACATAGGCGTCGAACAGGGCCCGCGCGGTCGCCTTCTCCGTGCCCCAGCCCCATTCAGTGCCGAAGGTCATGGTGCCGAGCGCCAGCCGGCTGACGCGCAGGCCGCTGTTGCCCAGCGTGTAATAGGTCGTGGTCATGATGGTCTCTCTCGAAATTCGGTTGGTTGCAGGTCCGGGCGTGCGGTCGGGTCAGCGGCCGGGCGTGGTTTTCACCCAGTCGCTGCCGCGTTCATGGGTCTTGTGGAAAGCGAAGGCATCGACCTTCCAGCCGTCGCCGCTGCGCACCATCTGATGCGTGTAGGTGCCCCACACTTCCCACAAGGGATCGCCATTGCCTTCCATGCGGTTCCAGGCGTAGCCGTTGGATTGCACGGTGGCGCGGTCGCCTTCAACGGTGACTTCGTGGTTGGTGCGCAGGTGCAGGCTGGTCTTGCTGCCCTTCAGATTGCCGGCCCAGCCGGCGATCAGGTCATCGGCGGGGATGGTGCTTTCGGGCTGGCCGCTGAGCGAGGAGAAATCGACCCGCACCCGGTCGGCGAAATAGCCGCGTGCACGCTTCCAGTCCTGCGCGTCGACGGCGCGGTCGATATGGTCGGCGATGCGGATCAGTGCCCGCTCCTCAGCAAGCACCCGCAGATCCGGGCTCGAAGGATTGGCCGAGGCGGCAATGCCGCCGGCTTCGGGAGCAGTAGCGACAGCGGCGTAGAGCGCAAGGCGCGTCAGGGTTTTCATGGTCTTTCCTCTCATCTGCATGGAATGGATGTTGAGCGACCTGTAGCGGCCCGTCGGTATCGTGGGCGCTGGTCGGTTGAAGGTTGTTGGTCAGTGCTTGGGTCTCGGGCCCGGAGCCGGGCGGTGGACGGCAAGGCTCAGAAGACGCCGCCGCCGGCGCCGACATTCTGCCCGCTGACCCAGCGCGCCGCGTCGCTGGCGAGGAAAGCAGCAACCTCGGCGACTTCCTGCGGGCTGCCGATGCGGTCGAATGGCGACATGCCGGCGGCAACCGCGCGATCCCGATCCGGCAAAAGCTCGGTGTCGGTGAAACCGGGGGAAATGGCGTTCACGGTGATGTTGCGCGGGCCGAGTTCGCGCGAAAGTACCCGCACGAACTGCTCGACCGCGCCTTTGCTGCCGAGATAAAGCGACGTCTGGCCGAAAAACATTTTGGTGCCGCCGGTGGAGGTGACGACGATGTGCCCGCCATCACGTACCCGCCGCGCCGCTTCCTGGAGGACGAAGAAGACGCCCTTGGTGTTGGTGTCGAAGACCCGGTCGTAATCCTCTTCGGTGCAATCGACGATGGACTTGATCACAGCAGTCGCCGCATTGGCCACGACGATGTCGGGCCGCTCGAATGCCGCTTCGGCCTCATCGAACAGGCGCCGGATGTCGGCCGGGCTTGCCATGTCGGCCTGGATCGCGATCGCGCTTCCGCCCCGTGCCTTGATGCCGTCGACGACTTCCCGCGCCCGGCTTTCGTTCTCGAGATAGTTGATGACGACGGCCGCGCCGCCCTCGGCCAGCCGCTCCGCGATGGCGCGGCCGATGCCGCGCGAACTTCCCGTCACCAGGGCGGTTTTTCCCTTGAATTGCATGGACATGACTTGCTCCTGCCTGATGTTCATGCAGGGAAGATGGAGCCCGGACGGCCATTTGATAATGTTGCTTTATCCGCATGCACTATGCGATATCGTTCATGAATGGATCGCGACCTGCTCAGCCACCTGCCCGTCATCATCGCCGTCGCCCGGCGCGGCGGTTTCGCTCCGGCCGCCGCCGCGCTCGGCATGAGCCCTTCGGCGGTGAGCCATGCCGTGCGGCTGGTCGAGGAGCGCATCGGTCAACCGCTTTTTGCCCGCACCACGCGCTCCGTCGCGCTGACGGAAGCCGGCCACGCGCTGCTCGCCACCGCCGGCCCGGCCCTTGACGACATCGCCGAGCGCCTGGAGCGCATCCGCGCCGTGAAAGGCCGTGTCGGCGGGCTTTTGCGCATCAACACCTCGCGCGTGGCGCTGACCATGGCGCTGATGCCGGTGCTGTCCGCCATGGCCGAACGCTATCCGGACGTGACCGTCGAGATCTTCACCGACGAGCGGCTGACCGACATTGTCGGCGAAGGTTTCGATGCGGGTGTGCGGCTGGGCGAGATGATCGCGCAGGACATGGTAACGGTGCGGCTGACGCCGCCGTTCCGCACGGCAATCGTCGCCTCGCCTGCCTATATCGGCCGCCACGGCAAACCGCGCAGCGCCGACGACCTCGCCAATCACAACTGCGTCGGCTACCGGCTGCTGCGCTCGGGCGCGCTCTATCGCTGGGATCTGATGGTGGACGGCAAGGATGTGAGCGTGGCCACGCGCGGCACGGCCGTAGTCACCGAACAGATGTCGGCCCGCGATCTCGCCGTTGCCGGCGTCGGGCTGGTCTACGGGCTGGAGCCGCTGATGCGCCCCGATATCGAGGCTGGCCGGCTGATCGAGGTTTTACGGGAAACCTCCGTCGAGGAGCCGGGGCTGTTCCTCTATTTCCCACGCCGCGCGGCGATGGCGCCGAAACTGCGCGCCTTCATCGACACCGCACAAGAAATCGGCCGGGCATCCTCGCGGACACCCGGCCGATCAATGGCTTAGAAGCAAAGCTTCCAGAGATTACTTCTTGACCGCTGCCGCGACTTCGGCGGCGAAATCGGTCTCTTCCTTCTCGATGCCTTCGCCGAGTGCAAAGCGCAGATAGGCGGTGATCTTCGCCGGCGCGCCGATTTCCTTCTCGGCTTCCTTCAGCGCCTGCTCGACAGTGACGTCGGGGTTCAGCACGAAGGCCTGCTTGAGCAGCACGACTTCCTCGTAGAACTTGCGCAGGCGGCCTTCGACCATCTTCTCGATGATGTTTTCCGGCTTGCCCGAAGCGCGCGCCTGGTCGGAGAAGATCGCCTTCTCGCGCTCGATGGCGGCCGGGTCGAGGGCGTCGATGTCGAGCGACTGCGGGTTGGTGGCCGCGACATGCATGGCAACCTGACGGGCAAAGGCGCTGGCCTTGTGCGCGTCGCCGGCGGTCTCGATGGCGACCAGAACGCCTAGCTTGCCGAGATTGTCGGCAACGGCGTTGTGGATGTAGGTGGCGACCGCACCCTGCGAGACGGTCAGCTTGTCGGAACGACGGAAGCCGAGGTTTTCGCCGATGGTGCCGACCGCGTCCTTGATCGTGTCGGTGACGCTCTTGTCGGAGCCCGGATATTTGGCATTGGCGACGGCTTCGGTCTTGCCATAGGCCAGCGCGACCTTGGAGACGTTGGCGACGATCTGCTGGAAGGCGTCGTTGCGCGCCACGAAATCGGTCTCGGAATTGACTTCGACGACCGCGGCTTCGCGCACGCCGGCGTCGACACCGATCAGGCCTTCAGCCGCGGTGCGGCCGGCCTTCTTGTCGGCCTTGGCAATGCCCTTCTTGCGCAGCCAGTCGACCGCCGCTTCCATATCGCCGTTGGTCTCGGCCAGGGCCGCCTTGCAGTCCATCATGCCCGCGCCGGTGAGGTCGCGCAGTTCTTTGACCTGTGCTGCTGAAATGCTCATTGTCGCCTCTTTGTTTCGCAATAGGGCTGGCGCACCATCGAACTTTCGATGATGCGCCGCATTCAAGCGCTTAACGCGCCAAGATATGAAATTGATGAAGGCCTGAAGCGGCCTTCCTGCTTAGGCTTCCGGGGTTTCGCCGGCCGGGGTCTCGCCGAGAGCCGGCTCGACCGGAGCTTCCGCCGAAGCGCCGACGTCGACGCCGAGCGCGCCCTGCTGACGGGCGATGCCGTCGATGGCAGCCTTGGCGATCAGGTCGCAATAGAGCTGGATCGCGCGGGCGGCGTCGTCATTGCCGGGGATCGGGAAGTCGATCTTGTCCGGATCGCAGTTCGAATCGATGATGGCGACGACCGGAATGCCGAGGCGCTTGGCCTCGAGAATCGCGTTCGCTTCCTTGTTGGTGTCGATCACGAACATCAGATCCGGGGTCGAGCCCATGTCCTTGATGCCGCCGAGAGCCTTGTTGAGCTTCTCGCGCTCACGGTCGAGGTTCAGGCGCTCCTTCTTGGTGAAGCCCTGGGCTTCGCCGCCGGAGAGCAGGTCGTCGAGCTTGCGCAGACGCTGGATCGAGTTCGAGATCGTCTTCCAGTTGGTCAGCATGCCGCCGAGCCAACGCGAGTTGACGTAATACTGGGCCGAACGCTGGGCCGCATCGGCAACGATGTCCGAAGCCTGGCGCTTGGTGCCGACGAACAGCACACGGCCGCCGCGGGCGACGGTGTCGGAAACCTGCTTGAGCGCCTGGTGCAGCAGCGGCACCGTCTGCGACAGGTCGATGATGTGGACGTTGTTGCGGGCGCCGTAGATGTAGGGCGCCATCTTCGGGTTCCAGCGGTGGGTCTGGTGGCCGAAGTGAGCACCAGCTTCGAGAAGCTGACGCATGCTGAAATCTGGCAGAGCCATTCTTTTAGTTCCTTTCCGGTTGACCTCCACGGGCATTTGACGGTTTTGGGAAAACCGGATCGAAAGCATGTCGCTTTTCGGGGTTCGCCTTGACCGCCACCGGAGGTTTCAGCCGGATTTCTCCCGGACAGACACCAAAACCCGTGTGTGGAATGGTCGCGCCTATAACCGTGTTGCAGCGCAAAAGCAAGCGATAGCGCCAAAAACCGGCCATGTGCCGGCGACGGCATTGGCGCAACAGTTCGCGCTTGGCAAAAACGTACACGAAACCTGCATTAGCCGGCCCTGAAATCAAATCCCGCATGAATTTTGATTCTATTGGCTATTTCACCATCTCAAGGACGGGTTTCTGCCGACATTCTACAGATGCGCATGGGTCCGGCCGGCGCCGTAGAAGACCCCGATCCCGATCGACGTGCTGTTCGCCTTCATCTCAACGCGCGGCGATCAATGCTCCGGTGCCGATCATGGCGCCGCCGGCCACGCGGTTCATCAGCCGCATGCGCGACGGCACCCGGAACCAGCGCGAGGCGCGCCCGGACAAGGCCGCGTAAAAGCCCATGGTGAGGATGTTGACCGAGATCACCACGGCCACGACCAGAACGCCGTCGGCGAAGGTCATGGTGTTGAGGTTGAGGATCAGCGGCATGATCGAGGCATGGAACAGGATAGCCTTGGGATTGCCGAGCGCGATGGACGCGCCGAGGAAGAAGGAGCGCGCAAACCGCGTCTCCCCCTTGCCGCTTTCGTCGGCGCTGGCAGCCGCCGCTCGCCACATCCTGATGCCGAGATAGACCAGATAGGCCGCGCCCGCATATTTAACGACGAGAAAAACCCATTCGAAGGTCTGCGCCAAGGCGACCAGGCCAAGCAAAGCCAGCGTAACCAGCACAGCATCGCCTGCCGCCACGCCGAGACCGGTCGTGAAAGCGCGCATGAAGCCGCGCGTAACGCCATTGGTGATGACGGCGAACATCGCCGGACCGGGCGTCATCGCCGCCAGCGTGGCGGCCATGCAATAGGCAAGCAATGCTGTCGGCGTCATTTTCTCACCTTCCCGTTCCTGATCCGCACGCGCCGGAAAATCGCGACGATCTCCTCGCGGCTGCACTCGACGGCGCCGAGACGGACGGCGCGATCGCGTTCGAAGCCAGTAATATCGTAGTGTGGAGCCGATGTCTTGGGCGGCCCCTGATAGGACGAGCGTTTGACGCCGAGCTCGGCGGCGAACCGGTGCAGTTCGTCGGTATCGTCGGCCATGAGATGGCACCAGCGGTGCCCTGCCCACTTCCATATCGCCGCATCGACATAGACAGCCATGAGCCGGCCGCGACGCCCGCTACTGGTTGCAGGGCTTCTGAGCCGGCAGATCGAACAGCGACAGGTTGACGAGCTTGCCGGTCATCGAGAAGTCGCCGTAATCCATCGTCAGGTCGCGCGTCAGGCCGTTTTCATGCAGCTTGAAGGAGATGCGGTATTCCGGCAGCTCCTCGCCGCTCTCCTTGTTGGTCTCGTCGAAATAGGCAATGTCGACGGGCCAGTATTTGTCCTTGGCGAAGCTGGCGAGCGCCGGCCGCTCCGGATCGTCGGTTGCAACGGTCGACGGCTTTCCGACCACCACGGTCGTGGTCATCACCTTGTCGGCGGCATCGGAACCGTCGAACAGGTTGGTTTCATAGAAGGTTTCGCCCTTCTCGGCCTTGCCGATCAATTCCACCAGATGCTGGGTCGGAAACTGGGTGAGTTTCAGTTCCAGCGTCTTCTTGTCCGGCCTGTCGAGCTCGACCTTGAGGTCCTTGGCTTCCTTGGTGGCGGTACCCTTCACTTCCTTGTCGAGGTTCTGGTCGACAAAGGATTTCGTCACGAAGGAGAAGGTCTTGCCCTGCGCGTCCTCGAAGGTGGTCGTCTGCTGGTCGGTCAGCCTGGTGTTGTCGTTCGTCGCGATCTGCGTGACGAAGCGGAACTTCACCGTATAGCCTTCGCAGGGCGAGCCGTTGAATTCATAGACCATGCGGCCGGACAGCCCGGTGATGCCGGACCGGTCGGAAGCCTTGTTCAGCGCCAGGTCATAGACGGCGCGGTGCGGCTGCAGCGTTGGCACGGCGAAGGCAGGCACCGCCGGCAGCACTGCGGAGAGCAGAAGGGCACTCTGGAAAAGGCGCGTGACGCGCATGGGCGGCTCCGGTCGGCGCGGCTGACGGCATGCCGCACGAAAGATGATCGACATCGAAAAAAGTCGTGGCGGAAGCGTGTCAAACATTGCAGGTTCGACCCAGCCGACGCCGGCACGTTCAAGCAATAAGGAATTACCATGGGCGAAACAATCGAAAAGCGGCTAAGCGAACTCGGCATCACCCTGCCGGCCGCCGCTGCACCCGCCGCCAACTACGTTCCGTTCGCGCGTTCCGGCAATCTTCTGCTCACCGCCGGCCAGTTGCCATTGAAGGATGGCAAGCTGGTCGCCACCGGACTGCTCGGCCGCGACGTCGATGTCGCCACCGGCAAGGAAGCCGCCAAATATTGCGCGGTCAACATTTTGGCGCAGGCCAAGGCCGCGCTCGGCGACCTCGAAAAAATCCGCCGCATCGTCAAGATCACGGTCTTCGTCGCCTCGACGCCGGATTTCGTCGAACAGCACCTCGTTGCCAATGGCGCTTCCGATCTTCTGGCGGCTGTCCTCGGCGACAAGGGCAAGCACGCACGCTCGGCCGTGGGCAGCGCCTCGCTGCCGCTCAACGCCCCGGTCGAAATCGAAGCGATCCTGGAAGTCGAGTAAGCCGGGCCCATCATGACCGACATTTCCTGGCTGACCGCCCGTCCGATCGCGCATCGCGGCTTTCACGATCTCAACAACAAGCGTTGGGAGAACACGCTTTCCGCCTTCTCCGCCGCCATCGAGCGCGGTTATGCGATCGAATGCGACGTGCATCTCAGCGCCGACGGCGTGCCGATCGTCATCCACGACGACGATCTGCGCCGGCTGACCGGCACCGAAGGCTTCGTCTGGCAGCGCACCGCCGCCGAGATGGCACAATTGCGCATCGGTGGCACCGGCGACCATCCGCCGACGCTGAAGGAAATGCTCGATCTCGTCGACGGCCGCGTGCCGCTGGTGGTCGAGATCAAGGGCGTTCCCGGTCACGATGCCGGTCTGGTCAAGGCGGTCGGGCGCCTGCTCAAGCGTTATGACGGCCAGGTTGCCATCATGTCGTTCGACCACTGGCTGATCCGTGAATTCTCGACCGAGGCGCCCGGCATTCCCGGCGGTTTGACCGCTTACGGCACCGGCAACCACGAAATCGAGGCGCATTTTGCCATGCTGGCGCACGGCATCGCCTTCACTTCCTATGCCGCCGGAGACCTGCCGAACCGCTTCGTCTCCTTCGTGCGCGGAAAACTGGCGATGCCGGTGATCACCTGGACCATCCGCGACCAGCCGGCCATCGATCTGACCTTCAAATATGCCGACCAGATGACGTTCGAGGGTTTCGAACCCGATCCCGTCCGCATCGCTTGATGGCATCTTGCACCCGGCCCGATGGACCATAAGTAACAGGCCATGGACCAGGGCAACGACGCGGGCGAACACAATGAGGCGGGCTATGCCGTGCGCATAGCCGCCGGCATCAACGCCTTCACCCGCGACGAATGGAACGGTTTTTTCGGCACAACCAGAACATCGAAAGCCGGCTATAACCCTTTCGTTTCCTTCGATTTCCTGAGTGCTTTGGAAGAATCCGGCTGCGCCGTGCCGCGCACCGGCTGGCAGGGCCATCACCTGCGCCTGGAAGCCGACGGCAAGCTGCTGGGCGCGGTGCCCTGCTACGCAAAATCGCACAGCCAGGGTGAATATGTCTTCGATCATGGCTGGGCCGACGCGTTCGAACGCGCCGGCGGCCACTATTATCCCAAGCTGCAATGCTCGGTGCCGTTCACGCCGGCCACCGGCCCTCGTTTGCTGGTCTCGCATGGCGAGGATGCAGGCACCGTAAAAGCCGGGCTGGCGGCGGGATTGAAGCTCGTTACCGAGCAGCTCGGCGTGTCGTCGGCCCATGTCACTTTCGCCGGCGAAGACGATGTCGCAACGCTGGAAGCCGCCGGTTTCCTGCATCGCACCGACCAGCAGTTCCATTTCTTCAACGAAGGATATGGCTGCTACGACGACTTCCTGGCCACGCTGGCGTCACGTAAGCGCAAGGCACTGAAGAAGGAGCGCCGCGAAGCGCTGGGTAACGGCATCACCATCGAGCGGCTGACGGGCAAGGACATCACCGAACGCGCCTGGGACGATTTCTTCGCCTTCTACATGGATACCGGCGGGCGCAAATGGGGCCGTCCCTATCTCAACCGCCGCTTTTTCTCGCTGATCGGCGAACGCATGGCAGACGACATCCTGCTGGTGATGGCCAAACGCAATGGCCGCTACATCGCCGGCGCGATCAACTTCATCGGCTCCGACACGCTTTATGGGCGCAACTGGGGCTGTATCGAGGACCATCCCTTCCTGCATTTCGAGGTCTGCTACCATCAGGCCATCGACTTCGCGATCGAACGCAAGCTGAAGGTGGTCGAGGCCGGCGCGCAAGGCGAGCACAAGCTGGCCCGCGGCTACCGGCCGGTGACGGTTCATTCGGCGCACTACATCGCCCATCCGGGCCTGCGGCGCGCGGTGGCCGACTATCTGGCGCGCGAGCGCCGTGAAGTGGCGGCGATGGGCGATTATCTCGACGACCACACACCATTCCGCAAAAGCGAGCCGGTGGCGGATTAAATCGCGTAGACGGCTAAGTCACTCTCATTACGTCATTCCGGGTTCCGCTGCGCGGCCCCGGAATGACGTAAATCGGGGCCGATCGCGCCTTATGTGGACCCTAACCGTTCACACGTCCTAGTGGACGAGCGTCTTGGAAAACAGATTGATCACCACTACGCCTGCCATGATCAGCCCCATGCCGATCACGGCCGGCAGATCGAGCGCCTGGCGAAACCAGATCCAGCCGATGGCGGTGATGAGCACGATGCCGGCCGCGCACCACAGCGCATAGACAATGCCGACCGGCATGGTGCGCAAAGGCAGCGACAGGAAATAGAAGGCGAAGGCATATCCCGTCACCACGACTAGCGACGGCCCGAGCCGGGTGAACCCTTGCGTCTCCTTGAGCGCGGTGGTGGCAACCACCTCGAACAGGATCGCGACGATGAGGTAGAGATAGTTTCGCAGCATCTTTTCCGGTGCCTGATTTCGTGCAACGACGCATAGACTAGTGAAGCTTCGACGCCGACATTTGCCCAAACCATCGTCCCAGTGGGATACAAATGTCGGAATCCAACCACCGGCCGTAAAAACAGCACGAGAGGCATGTCATGAGCTATGACGATACCAACATCTTCGCCAAGCTGCTGCGCGGCGAAATCCCTTCGCATCGCGTCTATGAGGACGATGCGGTCATCGCCTTCATGGATGTCATGCCGCAGGGGGTAGGCCATACGCTGGTGGTGCCGCGCGCGCCATCGCGCAACCTGCTCGACGCCGATCCGGCGACGCTCGCCCCCCTCTTCGCCGTCACCCAGAAGATCGCCCATGCCGTGAAAAAGGCTTTCGCAGCCGACGGCGTAACCGTCATGCAGTTCAACGAGCCGGCTTCGGGCCAGACCGTCTACCACCTGCATGTTCATGTCGTCCCCCGCTTCGAAGGCGTGCCGTTGAAGCCGCATACCGGAGGAATGGAGAAGCCCGAGGTGTTGGCGGCTAACGCGGAGAAGATCAAGGCGGCGCTGGCGGGCTGACCCGCCGGCGCAACGGGTCAGAGAGGCAGATAGAGGCCCAGCGCCAGCACCATTTCGGCCGTCAAAATGCCCACGACCATGCGCTTGCCGGAGGCGAGGTAGACGGCGAAACCGAGGGCGGCAGCCGCGACGCGCAAGATCGCCGGGGTATGAGCCAGCGCTCCGCCCGGAAAGACAATCAGATTGCCGATGACGGCGGCCACCAGCGCCGTCGCCATTGTGCGGACCAGCACCAGGAGATCGGAATCCTCGGAGAGCCTGCCGCCGAGATAGACACCGAGGAAGCGCCAGAAATCCGTTGCCGCGAAACCGGCGACGAGGATGAACAGATAGGGCCACCACCAGGCATTGTTGCCGAAAAAGCTCATGCGGCGCGCGCCTTGCGCCGCCACCGATGCCAGCCATAAGCCGCCGTGCCACCGACCAGTCCGGCCGCCAGGAGATCCAGTTTCGGCACCAGGACATGGAAGAGCGGCCCGAGACCGAGGCCGAGAACCATGGCGAGATGCCCTGCCCGCTCGCGCGCCGAGCCCCATAGCGAGGTCAGGAAATACATCGGTGTCAGCAAAAGCAGCATCGCCGATACGGTCGACGGGAGCCTGTCCGCCACGGCATAGACGGTGGCGACCACGATCATGTTCGTCAAAACCAGCGTGCTGCCGAGCCCGGCGTAATAGGTCGCGCGCATGTCGCGCGGAATATGCCTCAGGCGTTCCATCGCCAGCACCCAGGAGGTAACAGCGACGAAATGCGAAAGCAGATAAAGCACCCACGGCCGGGTTTTGTCGGCGCGCATCTCGGGCAAAAGCGCCATCACCATCGGCATCAGGCGTATGGCCGACAAAGTCACGGCGAGCATCGCCGCCGGCAGGATCGCTCCGGACACAATGGCGCCCACCAGCACGACCATGGACGGCAATGCCCAGACGATGCCTGTCATGAACACGGCCTGCGCCGCCGTCACGCCCGCATCCTTCGCCAGGGCTGCGAAACCGACGAAAGAGCTGACGAGGATCAGACCAGGAAGCGAGAACGCGCCGCGCATGCCTTTCAGATACCAGGCCCTTCGCCGGTATATGGAGCGGTGCGTGGTTTGGTCTGGCATCGGCCTTCGCGACTAGCACAGGCCCGGTGGCGGCGCAAAGCTGGCCAGTAGGTCCAGACATGTGGTCGGGGTGGATTCGCGACATCGATCCGCCAATAAAAAAGCCCCGTTGCCGGGGCTTTTTTCATTGATGTGGCTTGGGCAAATCAGCCCTTGCGCGGAAGTTGCGGCACAAGGCTGCGCTTGCCGCCGTCCTTGCCCTTCGGCTCCGGCTTTGCCGTCGCTGCCTTCTTGGCAACCGCCTTCTTGGCCGGCGCCTTGCGCGGCTTCGGCGTCTCTTCTTCCTCCGGCTCCTTCTTCGGCTTGACCGGCGCCTCGTCGGCGAGCGTTTCAAGCTTCAGACCGGTCTCGCCGGTTTCCTTCTTCTCGACGGTGACGCGCACCGTGCCGCCATGCTTGAGCTTACCGAACAACACCTCGTCAGCCAGCGGCTTCTTGATGTGCTCCTGGATGACACGGCCAAGCGGACGCGCACCCATGCGTTCGTCGTAACCCTTTTCGGCCAGCCAGGCGATCGCCTCGGGCGACAGGTCGAAGGTGACGCCACGCTCGGAAAGCTGGGCTTCGAGCTGCATGACGAACTTCTGCACGACCTGATGCACCACCGGCACCGGCAGCGAGCCGAACGGGATGATGGCATCGAGGCGGTTGCGGAATTCCGGCGTGAACAGCCGGTTGATCGCCTCGACGTCGTCACCTTCGCGCTTGGTCGAGCCGAAGCCGATCGCCGCCCGCTGCGCATCCGACGCGCCCGCATTGGTGGTCATGATCAGGATGACATTGCGGAAGTCGATCGACTTGCCGTTATGGTCGGTCAGCTTGCCGTGGTCCATCACCTGCAACAGGATGTTGAACAGGTCCGGATGCGCCTTTTCGACTTCGTCGAGCAAGAGCACGCAGTGCGGATGCTGGTCGACGCCGTCGGTCAGGAGACCGCCCTGGTCGAAGCCGACATAGCCGGGAGGCGCGCCGATCAGCCGCGAGACGGTGTGGCGTTCCATATATTCCGACATGTCGAAGCGCAGCAGTTCGACGCCGAGCGAGGCGGCGAGCTGCTTGGCGACCTCGGTCTTGCCGACGCCGGTCGGGCCCGAGAACAGGTAGGAGCCGATCGGCTTCTCCGGTTCGCGCAGGCCGGCACGCGCCAGCTTGATCGCCGAGGTCAAGGCGGTGATCGCTGTATCCTGGCCGTAAACGACACGCTTCAGCTCGACATCAAGGCCGGCCAGAACCTTCTCGTCGTCGGCCGAGACGGTTTTTGGCGGAATGCGCGCCATCGTGGCGATGGTCTGCTCGATCTCCTTGATGCCGATCGTCTTCTTGCGCTTCGGCTCGGGCAGCAACATCTGCGAGGCGCCGGTCTCGTCGATGACGTCGATCGCCTTGTCCGGCAGCTTGCGGTCGTTGATGTAGCGGGCCGAAAGCTCAACCGACGCCTTGATCGCCTCAGCGGTGTACTTGACCTTGTGGAACTCCTCGAAATAGGGCTTGAGGCCCTTCATGATCTCGATGGCGTCCTCGACGGTCGGCTCGTTGACGTCGATCTTCTGGAAGCGCCGCACCAGCGCGCGGTCCTTTTCGAAGAACTGGCGGAACTCCTTGTAAGTCGTTGAGCCGATGCAACGAATCGCTCCCGACGAAAGCGCGGGCTTCAACAGGTTCGAGGCGTCCATCGCCCCGCCCGAAGTGGCGCCTGCGCCAATCACGGTATGGATCTCGTCGATGAACAGGATCGCACCGGGATAATCCTCGAGCTCCTTGACGACCTGCTTCAGACGCTCCTCGAAATCGCCGCGATAGCGCGTGCCGGCCAAAAGCGTGCCCATGTCGAGCGCGAAGATGGTGGCGTCCGCCAGCACTTCCGGCACATCGCCTTCAACGATGCGCTTGGCCAGGCCCTCCGCGATCGCCGTCTTGCCGACGCCGGGGTCGCCGACATAGAGCGGATTGTTCTTGGAGCGGCGGCACAGCACCTGGATGGTGCGGTTGATCTCCGGCGCGCGGCCGATGAGCGGATCGATACGCCCGGCCTTGGCCTTGTTGTTGAGGTTGACGCAATAGGCAGTCAGCGCGTCCTGCTGCTTCTTCTTGCCGCTTTCTTCCTGCTGCTCGGCGCCGCCGCTGCCACCACCTTGCTCATCCTCGGCGCCGCGTGGCGTGCGGCCCTCCGACGCGCCGGGGCGCTTGGCGATGCCATGCGAGATGTAGTTGACCGCGTCGTAGCGGGTCATCTGCTGTTCCTGCAGGAAATAGGCGGCATGGCTCTCGCGCTCGGCGAAGATCGCGACGAGTACGTTGGCGCCGGAAACTTCCTCGCGGCCGGACGATTGCACGTGGATGACGGCGCGCTGGATGACGCGCTGGAACCCTGCCGTCGGCTTGGAATCCTCGTCATATCCGGTGACGAGATTGTCGAGTTCGGTGTCGATGTAGGTCAAAACTGTCTGTTTCAACTCGTCCAGATCGACATTGCAGGCGCGCATGACCGCGGCCGCCTCGTTGTCGTCGATCAGGGCAAGCAGAAGATGTTCGAGCGTCGCATATTCATGGTGACGTTCGTTGGCGAAGGTCAGCGCCTGATGAAGCGCCTTTTCCAGGCCCTGGGAGAAAGCCGGCATGTTACCTCACTTCTTCTCCATCACGCATTGCAGCGGATGTTGGTTCTGTCGGGCGAAGTCCATGACCTGAGACACCTTGGTCTCGGCCACTTCGTAGGTATAGACCCCGCACTCGCCCACGCCGTGATTGTGGACATGGAGCATGATGCGCGTGGCAGCCTCGCGGTCCTTCTGGAAGAAACGCTCCAGAACGTGGACCACGAACTCCATCGGGGTGTAGTCGTCGTTGAGGATCAGAACCCGATAGAGGCTGGGCTTCTTGGTCTTGGTTTTGGTGCGCGTGATAACGGCTGTGCCGCGACCGACACCATTGCCGTCGCTGCCGTTCTGCATCCGCGCCACATCTGTTGTGGCAGTCTTACCGGTGGTCACGTATTTCTGCCTCTGGATCGAATCCCCGTACGAACCCGACATGTAGGGTATCGATGCAGGATTTTAAGCCCTTCTGGTTAGCTGACAATATGGCTAGGTCCTCAATCAGCGCCGTTTTTTGCAATCGTGAATTGGTCGCAGGCATGCGCATAAAAAAAACCCGGCCGCGCAGAGGCAGCCGGGCTCGTTGGGCGGGTATCCGAACCCGCAAACCGGAAGATGACGATGTTTACTTCGCCTGCGCGACGGCCGATTCGAACGGCTTGTAGGCGTCCTTGGCGAGATCGGCGTAGAGTTCGCTGATCTTGGTGGCCTCGGCGACGAAAGCCTCATAGGCGTTCTTCACATAGTCGGCCTGGATCTCGACGGCGCTTTCCAGCGACTTGGCCGAAAACAGCTTTTCGACATGGGCGGCGCCATTTTCGAAGCTTTTCTTGGTGTATTCGGTCGCCTCAGTGGCGATCGCCTGAGCGCCCTTCGAAAGCGAAGCAAAGCTCTTCAGGCCGGTATCGGCGAATTCCTTGCTGTATTTGGTGAAATCCTCGTAGGTCTGGCTCATCGGGCATTCCTTTCACGGCGGATTGGTTGTGCGATGCGCAACTTCTATGTTGCAGCGCACAAAAAGTCAATCGCCAGCACCGTGCGCCACGGTTCCTAAAATCTGAATAAAGCTCGTCTCAACAGCCGCCAAAATGATGAACGGGACGGTTACCATAAACGGATTGGTAACGAGCCTTAAGTAATTTGACCGAATGCGGGGCCGGACCTTTGCCGGTCCCCTGGGGTGCAATCAAAATTCATCAAAGGAAGCAGCAGTGCGTCAGGCGTTCAAAGGCATCGTGTCCAATTCGGTCTCTCTTCTCAAAACTTCCATGGTGGCCACGCTCGCGCTGACATTCGCGGCGGCAAGCATCGCGCCTGCCATGGCGGCCCCCTCTTCGGCGATCGTGGTGGATGCCAAGACCGGCAAGACGCTCTACGCCAAGGACGCCAATGCGCGCCGCTATCCGGCGTCGCTGACCAAGATGATGACGCTGTACCTGACCTTCGAAGCACTCAAGGCCGGCCGCATCAGCAAGAATTCGCCGGTCGTCTTCTCGGCCAGGGCCGCGGCCGAACCGCCGACCAAGCTTGGCGTGCGCAAGGGTGGCTCCGTCACGGTCGAGACCGCCATCCTTTCCATGGTCACCAAATCGGCAAACGATTCCTCGACCGCGCTTGCCGAGATGCTGGGCGGCACGGAAGCCAATTTCGCCCGCATGATGACGTCCAAGGCGCGTGCGCTCGGCATGAAGGGCACGGTGTTCCGCAACGCCAACGGCTTGCCGGACCCCGGCCAGTTCACCACCGCTCAGGACATGGCCACCCTCGGCATGGCGCTGCGCGAACATTTCCCGCAGTATTATGGCTACTTCTCGACCCGGTCGTTCGCCTACGGCAAGCGCCAGATCAACGGCCACAATCGCCTGCTCGGCCGCATCAAGGGTGTTGACGGCATCAAGACCGGCTACACCCGCGCATCCGGGTTCAACCTGGTTTCCTCGGTCAATGACGGCAACCGCAAGCTAGTCGCGGTTGTGATGGGCGGCACCTCTGGCGCTTCGCGCGACAACCAGATGGCGAAGCTCATCCAGTCCTACCTGCCGGAATCGTCGACCCGTGGTTCCGGTCCGATCGTTGCGCGTGCATCGAACGACACTGCGGTTGCCGCGCTCTCCAACGCGCTGCTGCCCAAGAAGAACGCCCCGACGCCCGAGGAAAAGCCGGAGACCGTCGTAGCCTCCGCTGACGAAGCCGTGGCCGACGAGGAAGTCGCCGAGGACGCAGTGGTCGAGGAAGCCCCGGCCAAGCCGTCGCGCAAGGACAAGAAGGTGATCGCGGCGGCGGTACCCGTCACCGCGTCGGCAGCCTCTGCGCCGATCCCGGCCGAGCTTCCGGTCGTGCAGGCCTATGCCGCCGAAGAAACGCCGATCGACCGTCTGATGACCGCCTCGACCGCCGACAATTCGGCCGCGGCCAGCACCAGCGCCTCCGGTGCCTGGGCCGTGCAGATCGCGTCGGCGCCGCGCGAGGCCGATGCCAAGGCACAGCTCGACAAGGTCGCCAAACAGGCCGGCCGCGTGCTGGCCAAGGCCTCCGGCTTCACCGTCGCCTTCGACAAGGACGGCACCACCTATTATCGCGCCCGCTTCGGTTTCGAGACCAAGGAAGCGGCGTGGAAGGCCTGCAACGCATTGAAGCGGAAGAGCATCTCCTGCTTCGCAGTACAGCAGTGAGTGGATTTCTCCCGGAAACGTACCGAATCGAAGGAGTTCAGTGGTGATTGGAGAGCAGGACGTCCTTGGCTTCATTGATCCGCGCCGCCAGGAACGACGCGTTTCCGACATCGGGGTGCAGGCGCTGCATCAGGCGGCGGTGCGCCTTGCGGACATCCGTCGCGGCGGCGCCCGTTTCAAGACCAAGGATCTTGTAGGCCTCCTCCTTAGTCATGGCGCCCGGACCTGGCGCAATACGCAGCCCCTCGCCACGATACGTCTGCGTGTCGAGGCGCCAGACGGGAAATCGGCCGTCAAGATACGCCTCTAGCAACTGGCGGCTGTCGGCATCGACGGCCAGTTCGCGGTAGAGACGGCCCAGTTCCGTCAAATTCATCGCCCCCAGCATGCGCCCTTCGCTGAGGCCGGCAAGCACGAGACCTTCGAGCCGTCCCGTGTCGTGATCGAGTTCCATTTCCAGGGCAGCCGTCCGCACGATGGATTGGCGGGCGATCAGCGGCAGTGATTTGGCTTGCCTGCGCAGTAGCGCGTAGAGCCCGGCCGCGACGGCCAGAATGAGCAATCCCATCCCGGTGCGGCCAATAGCGAGAATTCCAGCGCCGGCGGCGCCCAGCCCCACCGGCAGGGCAATGCGGACATTGGCTGCAACGGCCCTGGGATCGGCGCGCAAAAACAGCCCCGCCATGCCCAGTACAGCAAGCAACACCGCAATCATCGCGATCGCAATCGCCATGGCCGACCACCTTGGTTAACTGCAGTGTAGCGCGATCCGGGCGCCGTACCAATATTCGACTAACGGTCGCGCGGCGGGATGCTTCCCGCGTGACCTTCAGAGCAATCCGAGTTCGGCGAGTTCCTGCCTGAGTTTTGGCGGCATCTCCGCCCAACCGACCCTGCCCTTGCCGAGATCGGCCGGCGCATCGGCGGGCTTCAGATAACGCCAGCCCTGGAAGGCGCGGCGCGGCTGCCATTCGGTACGCGTAACGATCGGATCAAGCACCAGATGGCAGCGGCCGATGCCCTCGGCGTCGGTGAACGGCCGGATTTCGGTGATCAGCTGCCGGCACTGCACGCTGCCCTTGATGACCCAGTAGAGCGATCCGCCGTCAACGATCTCGGCGGCGCGCGTCGGCACCATGCGCGTGGTATGATATTGCTCGACGGGCTCGCCGGCCCGCCGTCTCTCGTCGAGCCGGAAGACAATCCACTCCTCCAGATCCTCGACGCTGTCGCAGCCGACGCAAAGCTTGATGAGATTGAGAGACATGGCTGGAAGGTAGTACGCTGGCCGGCAGGGTCAACGGCCTGCGCGACTTCTCCACAATGCCAGGATAGGTGCGGTCAGCACTCCACAACGTTGACCGCGAGGCCGCCCAGGCTGGTTTCCTTGTATTTCTCGTTCATGTCGAGGCCGGTCTGACGCATGGTCTCGATGGCCGCGTCCAGCGGCACGAAATGCTTGCCGTCGCCTTTAATGGCGAGCGAGGCGGCTGTCACCGCCTTCACGGCGCCAAGCGCGTTGCGCTCGATGCATGGCACCTGCACCAAGCCTGCAACGGGATCGCAGGTCATGCCGAGATGGTGCTCGAGCGCGATCTCGGCCGCATTCTCCACCTGCTCGGGATTGCCGCCCATGACCGCGCAAAGCCCGGCGGCCGCCATCGCCGAGGCCGAACCCACCTCGCCCTGGCAACCGACCTCGGCCCCGGAGATCGAGGCATTCGACTTGATGATGCCGCCAATGGCCGCCGCGGTCAGCAGGAAATCGCGGATCGAGGCCTGATCGGCCTCGGGATGGAAATGCAGCCAATAGCGCATGACGGCCGGCACCACGCCAGCGGCGCCGTTGGTCGGCGCCGTCACCACGCGCCCGCCGGCGGCGTTCTCTTCGTTGACCGCCATCGCGTAGATCGACAGCCAGTCATTGGCGAGCAGCGGGTTCGGCCGGTTCTGCTGCCATTGCTCCTGCAACTTGTCATGCAACTGGCGCGCGCGCCGGCGCACCTTCAACCCGCCGGGCATGATGCCTTCCTGGCTGAGGCCGCGGTCGATGCAGCCGCGCATGGCGTCCCACACCGCGTCGAGCCCGGCATCCAGCTTTTCGCGCGACATGTGCGTCTCTTCATTGATCCGCTTCATCTCGGCGATGGAAAGGCCGCTTTTCTCAGCCATCTTGAGCATTTCGACGGCGTTCTTGAAGGGATGCGGTACCTTCTTGCCTTCGGTCGTCACCGACCCCTTCGTCTTCATGCGCTGCAGTTCTTCCTCGGAAACGACGAAGCCGCCGCCGATCGAATAATAGATACGCTTGAGCAGCAGCCGATCGGCGCTGTCATAGGCATAGAAGGCCATGCCGTTGGCGTGGCCGGTCAGCGGGGTCTTCTTGTCCAGAACCAGATCCTTGGCCGGGTCGAATCGATAGGACGATGAGCGCCCCTGCGGCCTGATCTGCTTGCTCGCGGTGATTTCGGCGACGATCTCGTCGGCTTTGTCGGGGTCGACGGTCTGCGGTGTCTGACCGGCGAGACCCAGCACGACGGCGCGGTCCGTGCCATGGCCGATGCCGGTATAGGCGAGCGACCCGTGCAGGCTGGCGCCGATTCGCTCCACCTTCACACCCGAAGGCCGGGGCCAGTCACCATTCTCGACCTCGTCAAGAAAGCGCACGGCCGCCGTCATCGGGCCCATCGTGTGCGAACTGGATGGACCGATGCCGATCTTGAACAGGTCGAAAACTGAAAGAAACACGCCTGAAAAGCTCCCAAACCGCGCCAGAAACGGCAACGCACCTTAGTTGATCATTCCGTCATTCGCCACGCGGGCGCTAGAGGCCGCCCCGACGTTCATTTCGCTGCAAACGACATCATCCATAAGCTTCGAGAACGAAGCCACCATCATGTAAAATAGGGTGCATGGGCGATTCTTTCCTCTTTTCCCCGAATGACATCGCAGCTCTGGTTTTCTACCTGGGCGTCTGGGTGTTTTTCGCGCTGGCCGCCGACGGCAGGCTGTTCCGTCGTATTTCGTTGACGAGCGCCATGAACGTTCAGCGCGAAGCCTGGATGCGCACCATGGCGAAGCGCGAACTGCGCATGATCGACACCTCGATCATGATCGGCCTGCAGCAAGGCACGGCCTTCTTCGCCTCGAGTTCGATCTTCGCCATCGGCGGCTGTTTTGCGTTGCTCGGCGCTTCGAACCATGTGCTGGCGGTCGTCTCGTCCCTGCCCTATGCCGCCAGCCCGGCGCAGGGCCTGTTCGAAACCAAGATCCTTGGGCTGATCGCCTTGCTCGCCTACGCTTTTTTCAAATTCGGCTGGTCTTACCGGCTGTTCAATTACTGTTCGATCCTGATTGGCGCGGTGCCGACCACGCAGGAAGGCATCGTCGCGCCGCATGAGACCGAGGCGGCGGTGATGCGCGCCGCCAAAATGAACATACTGGCCGGCAAGCATTTCAACGCCGGGCTGCGTGGCATCTTCTTTTCGCTCGCCTATCTCGGCTGGTTCGTGAATGCCGGCGTCTTCGCCGCCACCACGCTGATCCTGCTCGCGGTTCTGGTGCGCCGGCAGTTTTTCTCCAATGCCCGCGCCGCCGTTCTGGTCGCCGTCGCGCCTCAGGCCGGCCCCGGGAACGGCTGATCGATCTTTCCGGTCAGCCAGTAGGCGAAAAGCCCGATCCACTCCTTGGCGGCGACCGTCGTCGTCTCCAGCGCGTCGATCGCGTTGTCCGTGAACAGGCCGACGCCTTCCTTGCCGGATGTGCGGTAGTCGACCGGCCAGGGCACGGTCGGGAATCCCGCCTTGTCGAACAGCGCCTTGGAACGGGGCATGTGGAAGGCCGAGGTCACCAGAAGCCAGGTTTCGCCGGGCTTGGGCGTCACCAGCTTGCGGGTGAAGACGGCGTTTTCGTAGGTGTTTCGCGATTCGGTCTCAAGAACGAGGCGTTCCTTGGCCACGCCGAGCGCCGTCAGCAGCCGCTCGGCGGTGACGGCGTCGCCTTCGCCTTCCAGGATCAGTTCGCCGGCACCGCCCGAGACGACGACCTTGGCGTCGGGATAGCGGCGGGCGAGGATCGCCGTCTCGACGAAACGATCGCCCGCCGTGCTGAGCTCATAGCCGCCGCGCGCGAGGTTGATCGCCCCCTCCATGCCACCGCCCAGCACGACGATGCCGGCAACCTGGCCAGGTGCTGCCGGGCGCTGGTAGCGCGCCTGCAACGGCTCGATGATGATGGCGCCAAACGAGGTCCAGACCGAAAGCACGAGCACCAGGACCGCGACAACCGTGCCCGCCCGCTGCAGCCTGCGCAAACCGAAGAAGCCCGCGAGCAGGCCCGCCAAAAGCAGGACAATCGCCAGGTTCAAGGGCTGAGCAAAGAACCAGAACACTTTGGAAAGAAGGAAGAACATCGATCCGTCCCGTGGCTGTTGCCCACATCCGAGCGGTGGTGCGATCCCGTCACCTCGACGGGATCGGCCGCCTACCGGTTCACGATTTCAGCAGAATTCGGGCAAAACTGCGGGCTGTCGCGCGCATGACGTGAACGCGGCAGCCAAGCAAACCGTTACCACCACTTCTCCGGCTGGAATCCGCCCGCGGCCTTTTCGATGACATGCGCGGTCTGGAACAGGGTTTCCTCGTCGAACGGGCGGCCGATGAGCTGCAGGCCGAGCGGCAGGCCGTGCTGGTCGAGGCCGGCGGGCACGGCAATGCCCGGCAGGCCGGCCATGTTCACGGTGACCGTGAAAATGTCGTTCAGATACATCTTCACCGGGTCAGCGGCCATGTCCTGATCGGCCACGCCAAAGGCGGCCGACGGCGTCGCCGGCGTCAGGATGACGTCGACGCCGGCGGCGAAGGCATCCTCGAAATCCTTCTTGATCAGCGTGCGCACCTTCTGCGCCTGCAGGTAGTAGGCGTCGTAATAACCCGCCGACAGCACGTAGGTGCCGATCATGATGCGGCGCTTGACCTCGCGGCCGAAACCGGCGGCACGGGTCTTTTCATACATGTCGACGATGTCCTTGCCCGGAACGCGCAGGCCGTAGCGCACGCCGTCATAACGGGCGAGGTTCGACGACGCCTCGGCCGGCGCCACGATGTAATAGGCCGGCAGCGCGTATTTGGTGTGCGGAAGCGAGATGTCGACGATCTCGGCACCCGCCTCCTTCAGCCATGCGATGCCCTGCTGCCACAGCGCCTCGATCTCTCCCGGCATGCCGTCGACGCGGTATTCCTTCGGAATGCCGATCTTCATGCCCTTGATCGAACGGCCGAGCGCCGCCTCGTAGTCCGGCACCGGACGATCAACGGAGGTTGTGTCCTTCGCATCGACCGAGGCCATGGATTTTAACAGGATGGCGGCGTCGCGCACGTCACGGGCGATCGGCCCGGCCTGGTCGAGCGACGAAGCGAAGGCAACAGTGCCCCAGCGCGAGACGCGGCCATAGGTCGGCTTGATGCCGACGGTTCCGGTGAATGCGGCCGGCTGGCGGATCGAGCCGCCGGTGTCGGTGGCGGTGGCACCGGCGCACAGGAAGGCTGAGACGGCCGCAGCCGAACCGCCGGACGAACCGCCGGGAACCAGCTGCATGTTGTCGTAGGTGCGGTTTTCCTTGACGCCACCAGGCTTCACGAAACCGACGCCGCCGTCATGGAAGGTCGGGGTGACGGTGGTCTGGACGCTCGATCGGCGCCACGGATTGATCACAGGGCCATAATAGGACGTCTCGTTGGACGAGCCCATGGCGAATTCGTCCATGTTGAGCTTGCCGAGCATGACCGCGCCGTCGGCCCACAGATTGGCGCTGACAGTCGATTCATAATGCGGCTTGAAACCGTCCAGCACATGGCTGCAAGCCTGCGTGTGCACGCCTTCTGTGGCGAACAGGTCCTTGATGCCGAGCGGAATGCCTTCCAGCGCCCCGCCCTCGCCCCTGGCGAGCTTGGCGTCGGAGGCCTTGGCCATGTCACGTGCCTTGTCGTGGGTGACCGCGACATAGGCGTTGATCACGGGATTGGCCTGGTCGATCGCGCTGAGATACGCATCGGTGATCTCGCCGGCGGAGAATTCCTTCGCCCGCAGCTTGGCGCGTGCTTCGGCTATGGTCAGTCTGGTCAGATCACTCATCGGGCAAACTTCATTTCATAAATCGCGAATGGCCGGGACAAGGTTTTCGGAACCGCATTGCAGGCAGAAAAGCCGCGACGCTATTCCACCACCTTCGGCACGAGGAAAAAGTTCTCTTCGGTCGCCGGTGCGTTGGCGACGATATCGGCGGCCTTGTTGCCGTCGGTGACGACGTCCTCGCGCTTCCTCATCGCCATCGGCGTCACCGAAGTCATCGGCTCGATCCCGGTAACATCGACCTCGTTCAGCTGCTCGACGAAGCCGAGAATGGTGTTGAGCTCGCCAGTCATGCGGGCCGCGTCCTCCTCGTCCACAGCGATGCGGGCAAGGTGCGCGACGCGCTTGACGGTCTTAATGTCGACGGACATGGAAGCCTCGGCAATCGTGTCGGAAAAGATCAAGCGGCTATAACCGCGCGCCGCGCCGCGCGCAACCTCGAACGGCGCTAACCGCCGGCACCGCGCCTAGAGCGAGATCGTCTCGCCAACCTTCGGCAACGCCACTTTCGTACCAGTCCCCTCCATGCCGGCAACGAACTTGTCGGCCGACTGGTCGATGACCGGGAAAGTGCCGAAGTGGCATGGCACGACCGTGTCGAACTTGAAGAAGCGCCGGCAGGCAAGGGCCGCCACCGCACCGCCCATTGTGAAACGGTCGCCGATCGGCACCAGGCCGATCTTCGGCTGATGCAATTCGTTGATCAGCGCCATGTCGGAGAAGATATCGGTGTCGCCCATGTGATAGAGCGTCTCGTCGTCGGGGAAATGCAGGATCAGCCCGCCGGGATTGCCCATATAGGTGTTGGTGCCGCCCTCGCCCGACAGCGACGAGGAATGCAGCGCCTGCACGAAGGTGGTGGTGAAGCCGCCGCAATCGACGGTGCCGCCGATATTGCCGGGATTGATCTTGTCAGCAGAAACGCCCTTGCCGACCAGGAACATGCAGATCTCGAAATTGGCGACCAGCATGGCGCCGCTCTTCTTCAGGATGTCGGCGGCGCTGCCGACATGGTCGTCATGGCCATGGGTGAGCAGGACATGGGTGACGCCGTCGGCGACGCCTTCCCAACCGCCGCCCCAGGACGGGTTGCCCACCAGGAAGGGATCGATCAGGATCGTCGCATCGCCCGCCTCGACCCGAAACGCCGAGTGCCCGTACCAGGTGAGTTTCATCTACTGCTCCTCGATTTTGCGAAAACAGGAAGATAGAACGGCAGCGGGTCAAGTCAAAGGAAAGCACTTGGGTATAATCGCAATCGAAGACGTGCCTCCCCTGCTGGCCTCGGGCGGTACACTGGCCGGCATCGACCTCGGCGACAAGACCATCGGAGTGGCGGTGTCGGACCGAGGCCAGTCCTTCGCGCATCCACGCCCGGTCATCATGCGCAAGAAGTTCTCGCTCGATGCCGCCGCGCTGCTCACGCTTCTCGGCAAGGAGAATGTCGCGGCCATCGTCATCGGCCTGCCGATCAACATGGATGGTTCCGAGGGGCCTCGCGCGCAGAAATCCCGTGCCTTCGTGCGCAACATGGCGCCGCTCAGCCCGCTGCCCTTCATTTTGTGGGACGAGCGGCTGTCCACGGTCGCCGCCGAACGCGCGCTCTTGGAAATGGATGTGTCGCGCCGCAAGCGCGAAACGCGCATCGATTCGGCGGCAGCCGCCTTTATTCTGCAGGGAGCCTTGGACCGCCTTCGAGCATTGAGCTGACCCGCTTGGCGCTGTCTCGCGCGGCAGCCCTGCCGCGCCACCATGCCGCGATCTTCTTGCGCCGGCGGAAGGCGATGATGCCGGCCACGAGGAAACTATCGAAAACACATGCCCTGGCGACCATGCCGGGAATGATGGCCGGATCGATGCCGAGGATCTCCCCGTAGAGCTGGAAGACCATGTCGTGCAGCTGGCGGCTCAGCATCACATAGCCAAAGTTCATGTCGTTGAGCGACAGGAAGTACCAGCCCCAGAAAAGTACGAGCGGCGTGATCCAAAGCAGCAGCAAGGTGCGCATCAGCCCACCTTTCCGGCTGCTCGACGCCGGAATCCCGCATACGCCTTAACCATAACCGCCCAATGGGCGGTTCTGTTCTGGCCTTTGAATGGTTGCGGAACGCGGCGCATGGTCTTCCTATCGTGGGAAAAGACAGTGGGGCTTGTCGCCCCGCGCTGCAATGGAAACCATTTGTTAAGGTTAACAGGCAGGGCCCCTTACCTTCTCCCCTTGCGGGAGAAGGTGGCCGAGCCCCGGCGGCAAAGCCGCCGTCGAAGGCGAGGTCGGATGAGGGGTGCTGGAGGAAACGAGGCGTTTCGGAACTAGCACCCGTCAAAACCCACTTCGCATCCTGCGAAGTAACACTCCGTCCAACACCCCTCATCCGCCTTCGCCAGCGGCGGCTTTGCCGCCGGGCTCAGGCACCTTCTCCCACAAGGGGAGAAGGGAAGGCTCGATCGGTGCTAGTTCGTCTCCGGATAGAGCGTGTCCAGGATCATGCGGGCGTCGTGGCGCGAATCCAGCATGCCATAGGTGTTACGCCATTGGCCGGCCAGCCGCGTTTCGATGAAGGCATCGGCGATGCGCCCTGCCCCCAGCCGCTTCAACTCCGCCGCGGCCGCCGCCAGCGCCAGCTGTTCCGTCAAAATCCGGGCTGAGCCTTCGTCGGTCGAAGCCACTTGCATGGCCGCCTTCAGGACACTGATCGTGCCACGCCCATTGGCGCCGAGGTCGCGGTCGATACCGGCGAGAACCTCCTCGAAGAGCGCCGGCGCCCGGCTGACGACACGCAGCACGTCCAGCGCCATAACGTTGCCGGACCCTTCCCAGATCGCGTTGACCGGCGCCTCGCGATAATAGCGCGCCAGCGGCGCCTCCTCGACATAGCCATTGCCGCCGAGGCATTCCATCGCCTCGTAGAGCAGCGGCGGCGCGATCTTGCAGACCCAGTATTTCACCACCGGGGTCATGGCGCGGGCAAAGGCCGCCTCGCCGCGATCGGCGGCGGCCTCGTCGAAGGAACGCGCCAGGCGGAACGACAGCGCCGTGGCGGCGGCGACGTCCAGCGCCATGTCGGCCAGAACGCGCTGCATTAAGGGCTGGTCGATCAGGTTCGCACCGAACACCTTGCGATAGCGGCAATGGTGAACCGCCTCCGCCAGCCCTGCCCGCATGAGCGCTGCGGAGGCTACCGCACAATCCAGCCTGGTCAGCGTGACCATATCCATGATCGTCTTGATGCCGTGGCCAGGCTCGCCCACCATCTCGCCGATGGCGTTTTCGAACTCCACTTCCGACGAGGCATTGGAACGGTTGCCGAGTTTGTCCTTGAGACGCTGGAAACGGAACCCGTTGCCCGAACCATCGCCAAGGATGCGCGGCACCAGGAAGCACGACAGACCTTCCGACGCTTGCCCGAGCACCAGGAACGCATCCGACATCGGCGCCGACATGAACCATTTGTGCCCGGTGAGGCGATAAAAGCCGCTGGAACCGGCGCGCTCGGCCTTTGTCGTGTTGGCACGCACATCCGTGCCGCCCTGCTTCTCGGTCATGCCCATGCCGAGCGTCAGCCCAGCCTTTTCCACCGGCGGCTTTTGCGCCTGGTCGTATTTGCGCGTCGTCACCCGCGGCGCCCACTCCCGGAAAATCTTCGGGTTGGCCATCAAGGCGGCCAGCGAGGCGTTGGTCATGGTGATCGGGCAAAGATGGCCAGTCTCGAGCTCTGCCGTCAGATAGAAGCGCGCGGCGCGCACCTGATGGCGGCGGCCGATCTCGGCCTCGCCGTTTTCCCAGACAGAGGAATGCAACCCGTTGGCGACCGAGCGGCGCATCAGGGCATGATAGGCAGGGTGGAACTCGACCAGGTCGATGCGTTTGCCCTGCCGGTCATGCGTCCGCAATTTCGGCGTGTCGGTGTTGGCGAGGCGAGCGAGATCCTGCGCCTCCTGCGTCAGCACGAAGCGGCCCAGCCCGTCGAGATCCTTGCGCACGGGTTCGGAAAAGCGCTCGGCCAGCTGAATCAGCAGCGGGTCGCCTCGCCAGGCATTTCCGCCGGCGAGCGGCGGCGGCTGGTTCATCACGTCGTCGGCCACGCGTTCCCTTTCATTCCGGTTCCAACGGCGCCCGATGCTCGAATCCCGGACCGTCCGCCGGTTTATAACGGAGGTGCCGCCCGCGCGCGACGAAAATACCGGTGGATAGCCACTCTATCCGAAGCGGGCGCTTGCGGGGGGAACGCGCCCGCCCTATAGCACCCCCTTGAGATGACCGACGCTTCGTCCCTTCCGCTGTATCCGCACCGCCACCTCCTGGGCATCAGCGACCTTTCTCCCGCCGACATCGAACTGCTTCTGGACCGCGCCGACCGTGCCGTGGCGATTTCGCGCCAGTCCGAGAAGAAGACCTCGACCCTGCGCGGGCGCACCCAGATCAACCTGTTCTACGAAGCCTCGACGCGCACGCAGTCGTCCTTCGAACTGGCAGGCAAACGGCTTGGCGCCGACGTCATGAACATGTCGGTCGCCTCGTCCTCGGTGAAGAAGGGCGAAACGCTGATCGACACCGCGATCACGCTGAACGCCATGCGGCCGGACATCCTGATCATTCGCCACCAGTCGGCGGGTGCCGCCGCCCTGCTCGCCCAAAAGGTCGGCTGCTCGGTGGTCAATGCCGGCGACGGCACGCATGAACACCCCACCCAGGCGCTGCTCGACGCGCTTACCATCCGCCGCGCCAAAGGGCCGTTGTCGAAGCTGATCGTGGCGATCTGCGGCGATATCCTGCATTCGCGCGTCGCCCGTTCCAACATCATCCTGCTCAATGCGCTGGGCGCGCAGGTGCGCGTCGTAGCGCCTTCCACGCTGCTTCCTTCCGGCATCGAGCGCATGGGCGTCATCGTTGCCCGCTCCATGGCCGAGGGGCTGAAGGACGCCGACGTGGTGATGATGCTGCGCCTGCAGCGCGAACGCATGGAGGGTGCATTCGTGCCTTCGGTGCGCGAATACTTCCGCTATTTCGGCCTCGATGCCGAGAAGCTCAAGGCCGCCAAGGACGACGCGCTGGTCATGCATCCCGGGCCGATGAACCGCGGCGTCGAGATCGCCTCGGAAGTGGCGGACGGGCCGCAAAGCGTCATCCAGGAACAGGTCGAGATGGGCGTCGCCGTGCGCATGGCGGTGATGGAGGCCTTGCTCGATCCACGCCGCAACCAGGAGGGCCGCGGCGCATGACGAAAACGGTTTTCGAGCGCGCCCGCATCGTCGATCCGTCGCGCGGTATCGATGAGATCGGCACCGTCATCGTCGATGGCAGGACCATTCTTGCGGCCGGTGCGGCAGCGCTGAACCAGGGCATTCCGGAAGGCGCGCAGGTCATCGACTGCGCCGGCAAGGCGATCATTCCGGGCCTGGTCGACGCTCGTGTCTTCATCGGCGAACCGGGCGGCGAACACCGCGAGACAATCCGCTCGGCCAGCCAGGCGGCGGCCGCCGGCGGCGTTACCTCGCTGGTGATGATGCCCGACACCGACCCGGCGATCGACACGGTCGCGCTGGTCGAATTCGTGCTGCGCACGGCCAAGGATACGGCGAGCGTCAATGTCTTTCCGGCGGCAGCCGTCACCAAAGGGCTTGCCGGCCGCGAGATGACGGAATTCGGCCTGCTGCGCGAGGCAGGCGCCGTCGCCTTCACCGATGGACGCCACACCATCGCCAATGCGCTGGTGATGCGCCGGGCACTGACCTATGCGCGCGATTTCGGCGCGGTGATCGCCCATGAGACGCAGGATGTGGACCTCGCTTCCGCCGGCGTCATGAACGAAGGGCTCTATGCCAGCTGGCTCGGCCTTTCGGGCATCCCGCGCGAAGCCGAACTGATCCCGCTGGAGCGTGATCTGGCGCTCGCCCGGCTCACCAGGGGCAATTATCACGCCGCCAAGATTTCCACCGCGATGTCGGCGGCGGCGATCGCACGCGCCAAGGCGGACGGCGCCAATGTGACGGCCGGCGTCGCCATCCACAATCTGGCGCTTAATGAAAACGATGTCGGGCAATACCGCACCTTCTTCCGGCTGATGCCGCCGCTGCGCGCCGAAGAGGACAGGCAGGCGATGATCGAGGCGCTGAAGGACGGAACCGTCGACATCGTCGTCTCCTCGCACGATCCGCAGGACGTCGACACCAAGCGCCTGCCCTTCGCCGATGCCGCGGCCGGCGCTGTCGGCCTCGAAACGCTGCTCGCCGTGGCCTTGCGCCTCTACCACAATGAAGACCTGTCGCTGCTCAGGGTGATCGAGGTGCTGTCAACGGCGCCAGCCAGGCTGTTCGGCTTGCCCGGCGGCACGCTGAAGCCTGGTGCTTCGGCCGATCTCGTGCTGGTCGACCTGAACGAACCGTGGATCGTCAGCGAGGCCGGCATCCGCTCGCGCTCCAAGAACACATGCTTCGAAGGCGCGCGCCTGCAGGGCAAGGTCTTGCAAACACTGGTTGCAGGCCGCACAGTGTTTTCCGCCTAGCGCTCGTCCAGAAGCGCGGGCAACCCCGGGGGGACTATGTCTTTCATTTTGGTCTTGGCGCCCATCGTCGGCTATGTGTGCGGCTCGATCCCGTTCGGATTGCTGCTCACCCGCGCCGCGGGCCTTGGTGATGTCCGCAAGATCGGCTCCGGCAATATCGGTGCCACCAACGTGCTGCGCACCGGCAACAAGGGCCTGGCGGCGGCCACGCTGGTCCTCGACGCGCTGAAGGGAACCGTTCCCGCGCTGATCTTCGCGCGCTATGGCGCGGAGGCCGGCGCATTGGCGGGTGCCGGCGCTTTCATCGGCCACATTTTCCCCGCCTGGCTCGGCTTCAAGGGCGGCAAGGGCGTCGCCACCTATCTCGGCGTGCTGATCGGCCTCGCCTGGCAGGTGGCCCTGATCTTCGCCGCCGTCTGGCTGGCGATGGCGGTGCTGTTCCGCTACTCCTCGCTCGCCGCGCTGACGGCCTGCGTGGTGGTGCCGGTCGCGCTTTTCGCCCTCGGCCACCTTGAATACGGTCTCGCTTTCGCCCTGATGAGCGTGCTCGTCTTCTACAAGCACCGCGCCAACATCGAACGGCTGCGGGCCGGCACCGAGGGCCGGATCGGAGCAAAGGGATGAACAGCCCCGTCGCCGGTCTGCACCTCAGCGACCGGCAGCGGCTGAACTGGCTTCGACTGATCCGCACGCCCAATGTCGGCCCGGCCTCTTTCCGCGACCTTATCAACCGCTTCGGTTCCGCCGAGACGGCGCTCGAGTTCCTGCCTGAATTGACGCTTTCCGGCGGCGCCAACCGCCTGGCGAAGATCCCAAGCATCGCCGAGGTGGAAGCCGAAATGGAAACGGCCCGCCGGGCCGGGGCACGTTTCGTCTGCATCGGCGAGCCGGACTATCCGCCGCTCTTGAAGCGCATGGACCACCCGCCGCCCGTGCTTGCGATCAAGGGCGTCGGCGCGGTATTCGCCTTGCCGACTGTCGCCATCGTCGGCGCTCGCAACGCTTCGCTCGCCGGCATCAAGATGGCGCGCATGCTGGCGGCGGAACTCGGCCGCGAAGGTTATGCCATCGTCTCGGGCCTGGCGCGCGGCATCGACACCGCCGCCCATCAGGGCAGCCTGTCGACGGGCACTGTCGCGGTGCTGGCCGGCGGCCTCGACCACCCCTACCCGCCGGAAAATCTCGGCCTGTTCGAGGAGATCACCGAGCGTGGCGCCGTCGTTTCCGAAATGCCGTTCGGATGGCAGCCGCGCGCGCAGGATTTCCCGCGCCGCAACCGGCTGGTTGCCGGAATGGCGTTCGGCCTGATCGTCGTCGAAGCCGCCGATCGTTCCGGCTCGCTGATCAGCGCGCGGCTGGCTGGCGAAATGGGCCGGCTGGTGTTCGCGGTGCCGGGCTCGCCGCTCGATCCGCGCGCCCGCGGCACCAATGGTCTTATTAAGGATGGCGCAACTCTGGTCACCGAAACCGCAGACGTGCTTAATGCGCTAATGCCGCTGGTTGGAGGGCATGCAACGCCGACATTGCCTGTGGAAGAACCGCCGGATTTTTCCGCGACGCCGCCACCTGGCGACAGCGAGCGCGAGCGTGTTGCCGAGACCCTCGGCCAAACACCTGTAAATATTGACGAAATTATCCGCCATACCGGCCTGCATCCAGCGCAGGTGGCGATGGTCCTTTTGGAACTCGACCTGGCCGGCCGGCTGGAGCGCCATGCCGGCGGCTCTGTTTCACTGATCTTTATCGATTGAGCCGCATTGTCGGGTCGGATCAGATGAAAATTCGACAGTTCGATAAAATTCTAATCTTATCCTACTGATTTTACTCATCTTTCATTCAATAGAATCGCGCACCACTCTCGCCGTGTCCCGTCTTGCCGGGCACGCAGGAACGGAGGCGATCGTGAAAGAACGTTTTGAGCTTGTTTTGGACCCAACGGACCTTTGGACCATCTGGGACAACGAGACGGATCAGCCTGTCGTGTTCGCCAACCAGCTCCTGGCGGGCTTGAGCAAAAGCGAGGCCGAAGCCGCCTACCAGATCCTGGTCGAAATCGTGCGCAAGCGCGAGTTGGAAAAGAGCAAGAAGCACCAGCAGGACAAGAAGAAGCGCTCGCCCGACGCTGCGTGACGATCCTTATCCCAAATAAGGAAACAGATCACGTCTTTTCTAGTCAAGCGGGTTGGCGTGCAGCCGGTATTCCAGCGGGCCTTCTGATCAATGATAATTCTCAGGCACCTAGCGGTTCAGGCGCCAACCCGCGCCACGCCTCCACCCAATTTTGGTCGTCCAAACGCCAGCGACAGGCGCTAGCGAATAAGTTATTGGTGGCTTGGCGAAGGATAGTATTCCGCCAAGGGGGAGCTATGAGAAGTGCACTGGCTGCAATCTTTCTGTTGTTCAATATTGGGCTTGCCATAGCGCAAGAACGCTACCCGCAGTATTTGCCAGAATGGATTTGGAACGACGACAAGCGAATAGCCAGCATTATGGATCCGGGTTTTGCTACGCTTTTCAGACTGACATCGCGGCAGCCAAGGCCTTAATTAAGAACGGAAACCCAGAGGAGGGTTCGCTTAAGTTCGATGCGGCACGCCAAAAATTGCACGCTCAGCTTTCGACCCGCGACCTCGCACGCTACGGGAACGTTGTCACGTCGCATGACAAAAAGCGGAGAATTGCTTTATGGCTCGACCCCGCTTTTCCCGACCACATGAAGCCTGTCCTGCAAGCAGCAATAAGCATCTACCTGACAGTCGCGACAGATTATTCTGTCGTAACGGAGGCTTACTTAAACTCGACGGAAACAGCCGGGCCGATACCAAGCAAGGAGCAAGAAGATTACCTATACCTTTATTCGGTCAGCGCGATAAGGCCACAGAGTGTGGAACTATTCACGAGCCAACTCGCGCAGGTACTTAATTCCGACACCGACATCCCAGCCATCGTCATATCATCGTATGCCGGCGGCAAAGAAAATGTCTGGTGGGGGGGCGGGCTTTACGACTCATATGGAAATCCAAAACTGTGGCTGACCAGAGTGAATCCAAAGGGCTTTCTGTACATTCGGCTCAACTCCGACCGTATGGCCAGTGATCAAATTCGACACGACGATCCGAAGTTTTGGGCATCAAAGATCTCACATGAGATCGCACACAACCTTGGATACTGGCACCCGAGCTACGCGAGCCCAGATGAACGAGACACGATAGCGAGCGTCAGAAATCGACCATTCATCTACGCATATGAACTGGCCGTGTTGGCTGCAGCCGATAAGCTGAAATAGTTCGTCAGAACATTATGATTTCCACGCTACTGCGATCCACACAAACAGAAAACTATGACGAATGATTACGAAATGATAAGCGCTTGAGTATACCAAGCTTCTAACTTACCCCATTTGAGGCATGACTTCTCTGCGTCGTAGGAGCAAGCTTGCGGCCTCATTGAAGGGGGCTGACATGAGAGTTCTAAGCTTTGCAGTCGCAGCATTATTTTTTGCAGGAACGGCATTTGCCGCCGATCCCGTTGTGCGAAACGGAGCTCAGCTACCTCAATCGACTATCGCTAAACTGAAGAAGAAGACGATCCTCAAGAACAAGCCGTTGAGCTCATGCTACCGAAACTGCCCCAATGGTTGGTCGCCATCATGTGATTACAACGGATTTTGCGACGCGCGAGGATGCTTCAGTACGTGCGTTTGTTTTTGCCAACCCAATTAAACCTAAGCCGCGCAGAACGCTTGCCACGCAATCGCTGCGCCAACTGATGGCGTCAGCCGAATGTTTAATCAAATCGCTCCAGCTTCACTTGGCTAACACCGTCTCAGCGGTGTAGTGCGAGGCCAACTCAGGAGATGGCAACATGACCGACGATGTAGTGGTACGCGACAGCAACGGAACGCAGTTGAACGACGGGGATTCTGTCACGCTGATCAAGGATTTGAAGGTCAAGGGGACCTCGGAGACGCTCAAGCGCGGAACCCTGGTCAAAAACATCCGCCTGAACGGCAATCCCGGCGAGGTCGAGGCCAATACCAAGCAAGTCAAAGGGCTGGTGCTGAAAACCGAGTTTGTGAAGAAGGCCTAGGTCGCGCGGAACGCCTTCCACGCCGCCACGGTGCCAGCTGAAGGCGTTGGCAACAGCTTGATGATGGTGCGCTCGGTGTCGTCGATGGCGAGACTATCGGTCAGCCGGCCGCCAGCGTTCCGCATATCGGCGACAACACCTCCCGAACCTTGAACCGTTTCCGTGACAAGCCGCGGAGCAGCCCTCCGGCGGCCCGGGCTTTGTCAATGCCGTCGGAGCGGCCGATGAGACCGAGGACGGGCGACAGACTGAGTATTTGTTGCGCGCAGCAGCAGTCGCCGCGCCGTTGGGCACGTTGTGGTTCATGGTCGTTCCTTTCAGAAGGTAGGGAACCCGGCTACTTCAAAGCGCCGACGAATTCTCGATTGCCGCTTGAAGGGAAATCTCCCCAGCGAGCCTTCACTTCGTCCATCAATTGACGAACGACAAGGTCAGTGCCTTTGACCGACAGGTGGTCGTCATCATGGTAGAAAACATCAGAAGCCTGGTTGGTGGCACAACGATCTTTGACGAAAGTGTTACAGAGAACCAGATCAGGACGTACAGCGATAATGTCACCGTCGGCTGAGACGAATTTGTCAAAAATCTCGAACACTCGCCAGTTGCGAGTTTTGTAGACGTCGTAGGATGTGGTTAGGCCATCCCGAATTTGCCGCATCGACATTTTCTGCAATGTCGCGGGCACCACCCAGCCCACTTCAGGGACCGGATACACGAGGATGATCTTCTTGCCTCGCTGCTCAAGGTCCTGAATGCCATCAATAATCGATTGGGTGAAAGTCTGCTTCTCCTGTTCGCTTCTTCCGACAAAGGTTGCGTCGAGGCCTTCGATGCCGCCCTCTCCGTTGTCGAATGCCGTATTTTCGATTCTTAGAGTGAAGCGGCCGGCAAGGATAACGGTCTCAATCTGAGGCTCGAATATCTGGGCCTTCTGTTTTGATAGGATGTCGTTCCATTCGTCCGCCCGGTAATAGAAGTTCGGGAACGACTTAACCAAAACATCCCCGGTGGCGAGCACCAAAGCCGACTTACCGGAGCCCTTCAATGCGCGGTCCAAACTCGTTGCCAAGGCAGCGGCATGGCTATCCCCGACCAGCGCGATGGTTGGAGGAACCGGATCGCCGACAATGCAATTGTGCCTGAAACAGTCTTGCCCGGCTGAATTTAAATAGCCCGCCGCCACCTCGATCGGCGGCCGCCTCCCAGGGAAGCCGTTCATGGCATATCCGGTGTAGCCCACAGCGATCAGCGAAACGAGCGCCGAGGCTGATGCAGTCCAAACAGTCGGCGGAGAGACTAGCCCCGGTTTCCTGAACGGTTGTTCGACAAACCTCCATGACAGGTAGGAAAGCACGACGGCAAGCGCGATAAGTGCGGCGTAGGTCGGCCATTCCACTTCGTTGATCGAATACAATCGGGCGAAGGCGAATAGGGGTTGGTGCCAAAGATAGAGCGAATACGAGATGAGGCCCAAGCCGACGATAGGGGCCGAAGCCAAAAGTCTGGACACCGGGTCTCTGCCGCCCGGGTACCAGATGAGCAGTGCAGCGCCGCTCACCGGAGCGACGGTTAGAATTCCCGGGTGAGGCGTTGCGCCATTGAATTGCACTATCGAACCAACGATGAGGGCCATTCCAACTACGGGCATGACGCGAGACAGAGTCGTGGTTGTCGGGCGGCCGCCGAACTTTTGCTCAGCAACCGCCAGCAAGGCGCCGACGACTAGTTCCCAAGCCCTCGTGGGGAACAAATAGAAGCCTGCCGCTGCAAATCGGGTTGATATCAATTGCGCCAAGCAAAGCGAAGCCACCCCGATAAGTGTCAGGGTTAGCCACATCCTCCTGCCTTTGCCGTATATCACCCATAGCAACAGTGGGAAGAAGACGTAAAACTGCTCTTCCACCGCCAGCGACCAGGTGTGGAACAGCGGTTTCAGATGCAGCGATTCCGAAAAATAATCGGCATCCCACCAGAAGAAGAAATTTGATCCGAAGAAGGCCGTGGCAACAATGCTACGCGCAAAATTCTTCAACTGATCCGGCATCATCCAAAGCCATGCCGGAATGAATGACGCCAACACCACCAGTATAAGAGCCGGTAGAAGCCTCCGCGCTCGCTTTTCATAAAAGCGGAGTATCGAGAACCGCTCGTGGGCCATATCCTTGAGTAGGGTGCGAGCGATTACGTAACCGGAAATGACGAAAAAGATGTCGACGCCAAGATACCCACCCACGAAAAGCGGCGAGCCGGCGTGGAAGAGAATAACCGGGAAGACTGCAATTGCACGCAGTCCATCAACGGTCGTCCTGTGGTCACTGTTCAAGTTGAAACCCGACAAAAAACCCACCGGCTTATCGCAACAGGCCAGGGCAAGGTCAACGCACATTAGCTGTGGTGGCTAGACTCTATCTGCTGCGCCGGCTCACTGCGATACTGTAACCGTGCCGCCCTTCCTGCTTAGAGCCGCCATCCTGTCCCCAAGCCTGAGTGCGTCCGGGCAACACCTCGCGCATAGGTATTGGCAAAATAGCGCATTCCATGCAATTCAGCTCGAATGAGAGTCAGTGGCTACCGACCGGACATAGACGGCCTGCGAGCATTCGCCGTGATCGCCGTCGTTCTATTCCATGCTGGCATCACCCGCTTTGCCGGCGGTTATCTTGGTGTTGATGTATTCTTTGTGATTAGCGGCTATCTGATCACCGGAAACATCAAGCGTGACGTGGAGCGCGGCCAATTCAGCTTTGCTGAATTCTACACACGGCGAGGCCGGCGCCTGTTCCCGGCGCTGGTGGCGACTTTGTTGGTCTCCGGCGCGGCCTCGGCTTTGCTCCTGTCACCCGCACTCATGGCCGACTTCGGCGGCTCGCTGGCAGCGTCCGTGTTCTCGCTAGCGAATGTCTATTTCTGGCTCGGATCGGGTTACTTCGACGGCGCGGCGATAGGCAAGCCGTTGCTGCACACATGGTCACTGAGCGTCGAAGAACAGTTTTACCTCGTTTGGCCCGTCTTTCTGCTCTTGCTGCTCCGAAGAAGCTTACCTTGGCTATGGATCGCCATTGCAGGCGCGATCAGTATCGTGGCCGTCATCGCTTGGAACGGATCGACAACGACGACGTTCTTTCTCACCCCATTTCGCGTCTATCAATTCGCTATCGGTGCGTTGCTCGTCTGGCTGCCCGCCGTCCGTACGGGCAGGTTGCAGGAGTTGATCTTGGCTGCTGGCATTGCAGCATTGGTCGCGGCCGTAGTGCTGTTCGACCCTGTCTCAAACCAAGCGCTTGCTGGCATGGTTGCGGCCACCGGGGCCGCTGCGGTTCTGTCGGCGGGCCAGGCACGGTTCGTTGGCCTTCTCCTGCGCAACCCCATATCTGTCTACCTGGGCAGGATCAGCTATTCTGTTTATCTCGCTCATTGGCCTGTTGTCGTTTTTGCGGCCTATGTCCTTCAGCGCAATTTCACGGGCGCCGACAAAGCCACGCTAGTAACAGCAGCCGTAGCTCTCGGGGCGGTCCTCTCGCACACCGTCGAGCAGCCGTTCCGACATGCGGGGAAAGCATCATTCGGTCGCTCCCGTTATTGGGCTTCATTCACCGCAGCGGCAGTGGCTGTCGCGCTACTCGGATACAGCGCTACCACCACCGGATGGCCATGGCGGCTAGGCGAACGCGGATACTTCCTCGCAGATTTTCGAACGGACCCGGAAAAAGTCCAACTGGTCGGATATGGTGGGGACGGTTGCAATCCGAATGGCTGCATGACGAAAGGGGGCGGAGCCCCAGACCTCATAGTCATTGGCGATTCCCACGCGCGGCAATACTATGCGGGTTTCCTCAAAGCACTTCCTGACCTGAACGTTCAATTCTTCGAGTTCAGCAGTTGCCCATTCTATTCCCCAACATACACGCGAGATTTCCGCACTCACCCTGATCCAATCCTATACGACAAAGGTTGCCGGCAGATGCGGGCCACCGCCTTCAAAGCCATCCGCTCAGCCAGAGTGCCTGTGGTGATCGGGCAGTATTGGGATATTTACCCAATGATCGATGAAATCACTGGTCAAAAGCGGCAACTAGAATCCGCTGAAGACCTTGCAACCTTCGCTGCAAGCGAGCTTGTGAAGCTTAAGCGCGACCTTGGGATTTCGCACCTTTTCGTCATCGGTAATGTGCCAACTGTAGGAGTGGCTGGCACGCCGCTTGATTGCATGGGGCGCACCTTCTTGACTATGGCCGCATGTGCGAGCGAGGCAATTGACAACGCGACCGTTTCGGCGAGGGCCGCCATCAATGGACTGATGGCAGCCCGTATTGGCGATACCGCCCTGTTCCTGGACCCCTTCGATGTCCTCTGCAGCGATGTCAAATGCTTAATGATAGCCGATGGGATCCCTCTATATTCGGATCAGACGCATCTGTCGGCGTGGGGTGCGAGGCGCATCGTCACCGAGTTTGCCAGCAAGATCGAGACGGTATTGCACCCGGGATAGGCGCTCCAAGCGTCCATATGCCTCTTGGATGGAGATATGGGCTCAGGCCTATCCATTCGTGCGAGGCATAGCGATGCAGTAACTAGACCCGCGTGGCCTCAAAATAGAGCAGGTGATAGCCGGGGTCGTCAAAATACAAGAAGCTCACGGGCACCATCTCCGACTTGGTGATGCGATATCCCGCCTTCTTCAACATCTCTGGATATTTGTACAGCATCATGACCATGCGGAAAACGACCGAGTTGTCGCCGACCGAATATTCGGGGAAACGGCCCGCATCTCGGCTAATGCCCGAAGGCTCAAAACCAACAATAGTCTCGACGCCTTTACTATGGCACTCGTTATAGAACCTCTGACGAAATCAGGATAGCAAAGGACAGTCGTCCTGGTTTTTGTGAAAAGAACAAATTCCTCGTCGACGGTCTTTAGACTCTCAAAGATATCCCCATCCCTAAAATGCAGGTTTGGAAGGGAATAGGCTTCGTCATTCAGCTTCTTGACAATCTCTTGTCGGTCGACACCATAGACACCGACCTCGGGAAACTGCTTTGCCAGTCGGTAGTTGATTTCTCCGCACAGGGCCCCGAAATCGATCACCGACTTTGGGCTCGTTTCCTTGATAGCCGAAGACAGTCGCCGAAGGATCGCCCCATCACAAATGGTTCGTTGTGCTGCCATTCCGTGAGTTGGTTGAAATGGCGCCAATAACGCCACCAGGTATCGATCACATTCTGCTCGTCGTAGATGTCACCCCTGCCAGTTCGAAGGGTGAGTGTTCCGTCGATGGCGGCGGCGAACTCCTTCTTGACTACATCGACACCGCCTGTCGGAACGACGCCGGAAGGCGCTGCGGCGAGCACCGAATTAGCTTCTGCTACGCTTCCAGACCAGTACAACTTGGATACAAGTTCCAGCGTCAAACCCCATCAGGGTAGAAGCGATCGGTAGTCTTCCGCAGACGTTCAATGGCTTGTTTTGATTTGCCGTTGGTCCTTAGACAGCGGGCTAAAAGCCACGCATTGAAGGAGTTTTCAGATTTGGCGAACCGCGATTTGGCGATATGTTCTGCCCGGTTAATTTCGCCTGTGGCGTACGTATACGCAGCATTGCCGTGATAGCAATAATCGCTGCCGTCGAATACCCTTTCATAGGCCGGATGATCAAGATGAAAGCCAGCCTCCGGGTCCACCGCAAGTTTATTCAGAAGTTACAGACTTAGGCGCTTCCGTTCGTCGTCCGCCGAGGCACCGTAACGGTCTACAAAACGCTTAAACTCATCCCGAGTGAACGCATTTGGCGGCCTTGGCGCAAACGGATCATTCAGCGAAGCCAGCGTTTTCTTTACAATAGACTTCGCTGCGCGCGAAAAGAGCGACGTGGCCGCCATAATTCCCCCTAGAAATGCGTCGTGCGACTTAATGCCAAGCATCTTGTGCGGCTGTCATCAAGTCGGCAATTGGTCACGTCCAATTATTCTCAAGAATTATTCCGATTGCGAAACACGATCTATCAAGACTGATCCCGTTTCACGATAATATCGGCTTTATGTGTGGCAAACAAAGGCGCCATGTTATTGTATCAATAATGCATGTACTCCACCATATTGTTAAGACGAGTAGTGACAATCGCCCTGCAACCCAATTTTACCAACGTAACAGTGGCTGTATAGCTTGTCGATTCCATATTGTTAGCGAAAAAAGACCCGATAGACACGTGCCGAGATGCTTACAGTGAAGTTGCTCACGCCGACACCCGAAAAGCTTCTGGTGGTGCCGTTGTTGAGCAAGAAGGCGCTTCCAGATACCTACCCCACTTAGCCGACAGGCGTATTCCCGCCGCCACGTCTTTTGTGCGAACAAGCTGATTTGAATTTTTGAGGACTATTTTGCTGTCTGCTGGCAGGATCGGTTGCAACGTCACGGCAGAAGACTAACGCCGGTCGGTGACCGTCTCCAACCGATCCTGGCTACAATCATAGGTTCTCGTCAGCATTAGCCGACCACCCATGCTGAAATCCGTTTTTTGCATACCCCGGAGGCACGCCAAAACTTATCTCGCCGCGAGAACCGAACCACCGGTGGTTTCCTGGTTGACGGCCATAGTATTCAGTGTCGTGATGGTAGGCCGTACCGCCGTCACCGCATCGTAAAGCTTTTCCCCACTTTGGAATGCCCGTATTGCCAGTCGATCACGACAGTCGTTGACGACTTGGAACGGAAGCATCCAAAGGCACCGCTAGTCAGGCCCTGTATCTTTTCGCCGCTGACAAAGCCTGCAGCAAAGTCCGTCGTGCTATCGACATTGATGGTCACGGGCCACTTGATTTCAGAGGTCAACGCTGTGCTGGAAAGACACTATCTTGCCGACGATCAGCAAGTTCCGGTGCAGTGATCCAGCGCATGGAGCAGAACACCAAACGGACAAAGCGCGTAAACCGTGTGTAAACGGCCTATTTTCGTATCGAGGTCAAACCCTCAAGCTATTGAAAACGATTGGCGATCCCGACAGGATTCGAACCTGTGACCATCGGCTTAGAAGGCCGGTGCTCTATCCAGCTGAGCTACGGGACCGCTGGCTGACCCAAGCCGGGGCAGCAAAATCAAAATCGGCAGAAGACCGCCGTCAAAATCCGCGACAGCGACTGCCACGTGTGGCTTGCGCCGCTGACACCGGAAATCAGTGCGTCCACGGCGTACGGCGGTCATAGCGGAAATTATCCGCATAGGAAATCTGCCGGCGCTTGGCTTCCTTGGGTTCCTCGACCCTGTAGGCCAAGCCCTGCTTCTCGGCATAGGCGACGGCTTCCTCGCGCGTGTCGAAGGACAGCTTGATCTGGCTCTTCATGTCGCCGGAGGTCGTGTAGCCCATCAGCGGATCGATCTTGCGCGGCTGCTCGGGGTCGAATTCGAGCACCCAGTTGCCGGTTCTTGCCTTGCCCGACTGCATGGCGGTCTTGGCTGGGCTGAAGATGCGTGCGGACATGGAGACCTCGTTGTGCGGCGGCAGCGCCGTTTCCTCCCCGGTGCTTACTGCGCAATGGAATTAACCGCAAGACCAATGGTTTTTGGGCTTGCTTTGTGGTGGCCGAAACACTAGGCAACACCCGGTCCGGAGTGTAGCGCAGCCTGGTAGCGCACCTGATTTGGGATCAGGGGGTCGCAGGTTCGAATCCTGCCACTCCGACCAACCAAGCCAAAATCGCCACCAACAGCTTGCTCTCAGCAGAGCGGCTCGACCCTGCCCACGGCAGGCCGATCGCGATCGTGGCGCGCATTCCTCCCTACGGCATTCAGAATCACCTCCCCCGGCCCGCCCGCAAACAAAAACCGATTCGACGCGTTATTGACTCGCTGTTTTTGCCGTGCAATTGGTTGGACCATTGATCCAATCGGATGTCGCATGAGCCAGATCCGCCTCCCTCCGATCCAGACCACGGCGCGCGATGACGCCGTGCTGGCGGCGCTGGCGGATTTTGTCCTTCAGGAGACACTTGGCCCCGGCGACAAACTGCCCACCGAGCGTATCCTGGCCGACCGGCTGAGGGTCAGCCGCAACACCGTTCGCGAGGCTTTGACGCGCTGGGAAGGTCTTGGGCTGGTCGAGCGCCGGCAGGGCAGCGGTACCTTTCTCAAGGCGGCCGTCTCCCCGCATATGCTGCACATGCCGCTGACGCTGGCCGGCGGCAACGACTTCGCCAGCCTGATGCAGACGCTGGAGGTGCGCCGCGCCTTGGAGGCCGAGGCCGCTGCCTTGTGCGCGCTGCGCACCGGCCCTGCCGATCTCGACCTTATCCACCATAAGCTGGAAGCGATGGAAGAAGCCTTCCACAGCCGCGCCGGCATGTCGTCGGACGAAGACTGGGAGTTCCACCAGGCCATCTACCGCGCTTCCGGCAACCCGCTGTTCGAGCAGCTGATCTCGGCCATGCACGAGATGTTCCACCGTTTTTGGGAACACCCGTTGGGCGTGCGCGACTTCGGCCACGCCTCGTTTCCCTACCATCGCACCATTTACGAGCGCATCGCCGCCCGCGACCCCGAAGGCGCGCGCGCCGAGGCGCTGAAACTGATCGCCACCGTCGAAGCCGACCTCAGGCGCGGCGCGGCGAGAATACAGGCAAGGCAGACATGAACGACCATCGCCCGATCCCCGACACCGATTACATCGCCGAGGCCGCGACGCTGCTGGCGCATGACGATGCGTTCGACAGCGGAGCGGTGGTGCCGCCGATCTACCAGACCTCGCTCTTCACCTTCGGCAGCTACGCCGAAATGGCCGACACCTTTGCCGGCAAACGGCGCCAACCGATCTATTCGCGCGGCGACAATCCGACGGTGATGGAGTTCGAGAAACGCGTCGCGGCGCTGGAAGGGGCGGAAGCGGCGCGCGGTTTCGCCAGCGGCATGGCGGCGATCAGCGCGACCGTGCTTGCCTTTGTCGGCGCAGGCGACCGCATCGTCGCGGTGCGCAATTGCTATGGCGATGCCTATCGCCTGTTCGAGCGCCTGCTGCCGCGCCTCAACATCAAGGTCGACTATGTCGACGGCTCGGACCCGGACGCCGTTGCCGCTGCCCTGCCCGGCGCCAAGCTGCTCTATCTCGAGAGCCCTACCTCGATGATGTTCGAGCTGCAGGACCTGCCGCATCTGACCCGGCTGGCAAGGGAACATGGCATCGTCACCACCATCGACAATTCCTGGGCGACGCCGGTCTTCCAGAAGCCGATCGCGCATGGCGTCGATCTCGTCCTGCATTCGGCCTCGAAATATCTCGGCGGCCATAGCGACACTGTTGCGGGCGTCGTGGCCGGTTCGGCTGACCACATCCGCCGCATCAACGAGCAGACCTATTCCTATCTCGGCGGCAAGCTGTCGCCCTTCGACGCCTGGCTTCTGCTGCGCGGCTTGCGCACGCTGCCGCTGCGCCTGCCGCACCACATGAAAAGCGGCCTGACGATTGCCGAACGGCTGAAGGCGCACGGGAAGGTCGAGCGCGTCAATCATCCCGTCTATTCGAACCATCCGGGCAAGGCGACGCTTGCCGGTTACACCGGCCTGTTCTCCTTCGAGGTGACCGACGACGTCGACATCCCGGCTTTTGTCGACGCATTGACCTATTTCCGCATCGGCGTGTCGTGGGGCGGCCATGAAAGCCTGGTCGTGCCGGCCAAGGCTTCCCTGGAACAGACGCCCGGAGTGAATTCCATGGCGCGCTTCGGCGTCAGCCCAAGAACCATCCGTGTCAACATCGGATTGGAAGATGTCGAGGATTTGTGGAGCGACATCGCACAAGCCTTTGAAAAATCAAAAAAATAACATGTCAAACAATGGGAGTGAGTGACATGAAGACGATGAAGATATTGCTTGCGGCCGCTGCCGGTCTTGCCATCTCGGCAGGTGCCGCTTTTGCCGACACCACGATCAAGATGGTCGAGGTCATTACCAGTCCGCCGCGGACGGAATTCCTGAAGAAGCAGATCGCCGAATTCGAGACCGCCAATCCAGGCGTCAAAGTGGAGCTCATCTCGCTGCCCTGGGGCCAGGCATACGAAAAATTCCTGACCATGGTGCAGGCCGGCGACACGCCCGACGTGGTCGAGATGCCGGAGCGCTGGATGGGCCTTTATGGCAACAACGGCATGCTGGAGGACCTCGGCCCGTACATGGAGAAATGGCCGGACAACAAGACGCTGGGCGAACGCGCGCGCCAGTTCGGCTCGACCGTGGGCGGCAAGCAGTTCATGATCCCCTACGGCTACTATCTGAAGGCGATGTTCTGGAACAAGAAACTGTTCAAGGAGGCCGGCCTCGACCACGCCCCAACGACCTTGGATGAGTTTGTCGAGGACTCCAAGAAGATCTCCGCCCTGCCCGGCAAATATGGCTACTGCCTGCGCGGCGGCCCCGGCGCCACTTTCGGCGTCAACATGTTCATGAACATCGCCAACGGCAAGGGCGGCTACTTCAATCCCGACGGCACGTCGCTGATGAGCGATCCGGGTTCGGTCAAGGGCCTGCAGATGCTGGCCGACATGTACAAGAACGGCTACGCGCCGAAGGACAGCGTCAGCTGGGGCTTCAACGAGACGGTGACCGGCTTCTACACCGGCACCTGCGCCATGCTCGACCAGGATCCGGACGCGCTGATCGGTGTTGCCGAGAAGATGAACAAGGACGATTTCGCCGTCGCTCCGGTGCCCGCCGGGCCGGGCGGCAAATCCTTCCCGACGCTGGGTTACAGCGGCTGGGCGATGTTCGCCAATTCCAAAGTGAAGGACCAGTCCTGGAAGCTGATGGAAACCTTGCTCTCGCCGAAGGGCAATATCGATTGGGCCAAGATGGTCGGCGTACTGCCGATCCACAACGGCGCCGAACAGGACGCCTATTTCAAGACCGAGCAGTTCAAGGGCTGGTTCGAGGAACTGAATGGCGGCGACAAGTATGAGTTCGTCACCCCACCGACCCATCTGGAGAACCTCGGCAACTTCGTCGACCAGATCGCGATCAAGGGCTTCCAGGAAGTGCTGCTCGGCAAGCGTCCGGCCAAGGAAGTGGCTGACGAATGGGCGGCCTACATGACCAAGGAACAGCAGGACTGGATGGCCAAGAACAAGAAGTAAGCTCTTGGTCCTTCTCCCCATCCGTGGGGAGGCCCGCAGAACGGCCCGAAGGGCCGGATGAGGGGCGGCAGCGCCAAACTCTCCCGGGTTCGCTCCGCCCCTCGCTGCCCTGCCGGACATCTCTCCCCCATAAACGGGGAGAGACCGCCGCACGCATTGGTTTCGCCAAACGCTGAGTGTTTTCATGACCGTCGCCATCGACATCGCACCGCCGCGCCGCAAGGGCCTGTCCTTTGCGTCGTTCGAGCCGTGGCTCTATCTCAGCCCTGCCATCGTGCTTTTGGTGACGGTGCTTTTGGTGCCGCTGATCATCGGCATCAGCTATTCGTTCCGAAAATTCTCCGCCTTCAAATCGGAGTATGTCGGGCTCGGCCAATACCAGGCCATGCTGACCGACCCGCTGCTGCGCGAGGCCCTGGTCAACACCGCCTGGTGGACCATCGCCAGCCTGTTCTTCCAGTTTTTCCTCGGACTGGGCCTGGCGCTGTTGCTCGACAAGCCCTTCGCCGGCCGCCGCGTTGTCCAGGCGCTGGTGTTCCTGCCCTGGGCGGTGCCTTCCTTCCTTTCCGGCCTCACCTGGGCCTGGCTGTTCAACCCGATCATCGGACCCGTGCCGCACTGGCTCTACGCGCTGGGGCTGAAGGCGGAGCCGACGAACATTCTGTCCGACCCGGCAACCGCCATGTGGGGGCCGATCATCGCCAATGTCTGGTTCGGCATCCCGTTTTTCGCCATCACCTTGCTGGCGGCGCTGAAATCGATCCCTTCGGAACTGCATGAGGCGGCGGCCATCGACGGCGCCACGCCCTGGCAACGCTTCACCAAGGTGACGCTGCCCTTCCTTGCGCCGACGATTGCCATCACGGTGATGCTGCGCACGATCTGGATCGCCACCTTCGCCGACCTCATCTTCGTCATGACCGAGGGCGGGCCGGCCGGTTCGACCGCGACGATGCCGGTCTACATCTATGTCAGCGCCTTCAAATCGCTGGACAAGGGCTACGCCTCGGCGATGGCCGTGCTTCTGCTTGTCCTCCTGATCCTCTACGCGATCGTGCTCATCGGCATCCGTCGCACATTAGTGAGGCATGTCTGATGATTGCCGGACAAACCCAATCCTCGCGCTTGATCGGCGGCATCGGCCTCTATGTCGCGATCGCCGCCTATGTGCTGTTCGCGCTGTTTCCGATCTACTGGACGCTGAAAATCTCGGTCACGCCGACCTCGCTGCTCTATTCGGAGGGCATCACGCTGTGGCCGTCGCGAACGACCTTCGCGAACTTCTCGACCGTGCTCTCCGCCACCGACTTTCCGCGCTATTTCATGAACAGCGTCATCGTCTCCGTGTCGACGGCGGCACTGGTCACCGTCATCGCCACGCTGGCCGGCTACGCCATGTCGCGCTTCACCTTCCGCGGCAAGGCGGCGCTCGCCATCATGCTGTTGCTGACGCAGACCTTTCCGCTGGTCATGGTCATCCCGCCGATCTACCGCATGATGGGCCAGATCGGGCTGATCAACAGCCTGACCGGCCTGATCATCATCTACACGGCCTTCAACACCGCTTTCGCCACCTTCCTGATGCAATCGTTCTTCGATGGCATTCCGAAGGACCTCGAAGAGGCCGCCATGATCGATGGCTGCACGCGCGCCCAGGCGATGCGCAGGGTGATCGTGCCGCTGACCTTGCCCGGCATGGGCGCGACGCTGGGTTTCGTCTTCACCGCAGCCTGGAGCGAACTCCTGTTCGCGCTGATGCTGATCTCGAGCGATGACAAGAAGACCTTCGCCGTCGGCCTGCTCACCTATATCGGCAAGTTCGCGGTCGACTGGGGTCAGATGATGGCCGCTTCGGTGCTGGCGCTGATCCCGGTCTGCATCTTCTTCGCCTTCCTGCAACGCTATCTCGTCACCGGGCTCACCGCCGGTGCGGTCAAGGGGTAATTCATGGCTTCCGTCACGCTGGAAAAGGTCAAGAAGGACTATGGCGTCGTGCGCGTGCTCAACGAGGTCGATCTCAAGATCGCGGACGGTGAGTTCGTCGTGCTGGTCGGCCCGTCGGGTTGTGGCAAATCCACCCTTTTGCGCATGATCGCCGGCCTGGAGGAGGTTTCGGGCGGCGACATCCGCATCGGCGAGCGTGTCGTCAACGACGTCGCGCCGAAAGACCGCGACATCGCCATGGTGTTCCAGTCCTATGCGCTTTATCCGCATATGAACGTTTCTTCCAACATGGGTTTTAGCCTCATGCTTCGGAAGGCCGACAAGACCTCGATCGAGACGCGGGTCGATGGAGCTGCCAAGCGACTGGGGCTGGAACCCTTGCTGGAGCGCCTGCCCCGCCAGCTCTCCGGCGGCCAGCGCCAGCGTGTCGCCATGGGCCGCGCCATCGTGCGCGATCCGCAGGTGTTCCTGTTCGACGAGCCGCTGTCCAATCTGGATGCCAAGCTGCGCACCCATATGCGTACTGAAATCAAGGCGTTGCACCAGCAGCTTAAGACCACCTCGATCTACGTCACCCACGACCAGACCGAGGCCATGACCATGGCCGACCGCATCGTCGTCATGCACAATGGCAATGTGCAGCAGGTTGGCGCGCCGCTGGAACTCTACGACAAGCCTGCCAACATCTTCGTCGCCGGCTTCATCGGCTCGCCGGCGATGAATTTCCTGCAGGCGACGATGGTCAGGCAGAACATCGGCCAGGCCTTGTTCACCGACGGCCAGAAGCTTCGCCTGCCCGACGGGCTGCCGCTGCAAGAAGGAGCTTCGCTGACGCTCGGTGTGCGGCCGGAGGATATCCGGATCGTCGACGACGGCCCGCTCAAGGCCGAAGTCGAAGTCGTGGAACCGCTCGGCATGTCGACGCAATATTACGTGCGGGTGGCCGGCGAGCAGTTGCGCATCTACGCCATCGGCCGCCCCGGGCTGGCGCCAGGCCAGACGGTTCGCCTTGCCGTCGAACCGGCCGTCCAGCACATCTTCGATCCGGAGAGCGGAAATAGAGTGGAGGCTGGCTGACTGGTGCCTGCTCCTTCTCCCCTTGTGGGAGAAGGTGGCTCGGCGCGCAGCGCCGAGACGGATGAGGGGTGCTGGAAGAAATGAGACGTTTCAGAGCCAGCGCATTGGCTTAAGAACACCCGACATCCCGCGAGGCCGCACTCCGTCCAGCACCCCTCATCCGACCTCGCCTTCGGCTCAGCCACCTTCTCCCACAAGGGGAGAAGGAAACGCACGCTCACAACTCGAACTCGCCCTGCCCCTCGTCAAGCGCGTTGACGGCATCGGCCGCCATGCTGCGTGTGATGCGCGCCTTTTCCTCGAGCGCCAGCCGGTCGAGACGCTCGACCACACGCATGGCGGTGGCGAGCGACCGTTCGATGCGCCGGACCAGATATTGCACGACGTGCGGCTCGACCTCGACCTGACGGTCGGCGAACAGCTTGGTGATGACGCCGGCGAGCAGTACGTCGTCCGGCTCGTGGATTTCGACGGTCGCAGCCGCCTTCAGCCGGGATACGAGATCCGGCAGCGTCGCGCCCCAGGCGGCGGGAAAGCGCCGGGCGGTGAGCAATAATTGCGAACCGCCGCCGCGCACCGCATTGATGAGATGGAACAGCCCTTCCTGGTCCAGCGTACCGGTGTCAATGTCGTCGACCAGCACCGGCCGGCCATCGAATGTCGCCGCGGCCGCTTCGACCTGCCCGGCTTCGACAACCCGTGCATCGGCCATCTCGCGCCAGATCGCTGCCAGATGCGTCTTGCCCGAGCCGGCGGGTCCGGCCAGCACGACGACCGGCGCAGGCCAGTCCGGCCAGCGGTCGACCAGCGCGGCGGCTTCCGCATTGGAGCTGGAAACCACCAGATCGTCACGCGAATAGGCGGTGCCGTGCCCGAGATCGAGCGGAATCTGTCGTGGCCGTTCCATGGGCTGGTTTATCCGCGCCGCGCCTTGTCGCGCCGGCTGGCCAGAGGTGGTGGCTCGATACCGTGCCCCTTGTAGAGCGGCGATTCGAGATAGCGGGAGATGGCGAAGCGGACGAGCACGGCGATGGCGGCAGCCGCAGGCACCGCGATCAGCAGGCCGACAAAGCCGAACAGCGCGCCGAAGGCGAACAGCGCGAACATCAGCCACACCGGATGGAGCCCAACGCTCTTGCCGACCAGCTTCGGCGACAAGATGTTGCCCTCGATGAACTGTCCGACGAAGAAGACGCCGGCAACGGCGACGATCATCGCCCAATCCGGCCAGAACTGGACGAGCGCCACGCCCAGCGCCAGAACAAGGCCGGTCAGCGAACCGACATAGGGAATGAAGGAGATCAGGCCGGCGAACAGGCCGATCAGGATACCGAAATTGAGGCCGGTCAGCGTCAGCCCGATCGCATACATCGCGCCGAGTACAAGGCAGAGCGTGCCCTGCCCGCGCACGAAACCGGCGGTGGCCGTGTTAATGTCGGTGGCGATCTGGCGCACCGTCTCGACATGATCGCGCGGCACCCATTTGTCGACGGTCCCGACCATGCGGTCCCAGTCGAGCAGCATGTAGAAGGCGACCACAGGTGTGATCACGAACAGCGACACCACCGAAACCAGCGCCTTGCCGGAATTCCACAGCGACTGGAACACGGTGGTCAGCAGGCCGAGGCCGGAGGTCAGCGCCGAATTCAGCCCTTCCCTCAGCCCTGCTGCGTCGACGCCGAATTTCTGTTCCAGCCATTTCGGATCGAAGCTGGTGACCAGCGTCTGCAGGCGGGTCAGATATTCGGGCAGCTTGGCGGCAAAACCCGCCATCTGCGAGGCGAGCACCGGCACCAGGATCACGAAGGCCAGAACCAGGGTGACGATGAAGCCAATCAGGATCACCACCGTCGCCATGACACGCGACAGCCCAAGCCGTTCGAGCCGATCGGCGACGGGATCCAGGAAATAGGCAAGCACCATGCCGGCCACGAAAGGCAGCAGGATATCGCTGAACAGATAGAGGAAACCGATCAAGCCAATGGCGCTGATTAGCCAGAAGCGCAGTTGCCGACGGAATGCGGCGGCGGCCAGGGCCTCGGCCGCGTCGTGTTCAGGTTCCGGAAGTGTTGCCTTCGCCATTACCGCTCATATGCCTCAGCCAAGCCACGAGATAGGCTGCGGCCGAAGCCACGGTCAAGAGCCCGGACAGGATTATCAGGGCCGAGCGAAGCGGATCGAGATGCATGCCGAAGGTGAGTTCGGCCAGCACCTCCGCCGCCAGGATGATCTGGATTGCGGTGTTTGCCTTGGAAACCAGCAGGGGCTTCATTTCGACCGGATGGCCCATCACCGACGACAGCACCACCGCGCAGATGATCAGCCCGTCGCGGGAAACCACCGCCACGACCAGCCATAGCGGCAGTTGGTTGACCAGGCCGAGGACGACGAAGACGGAAACCAGCAAAAGCTTGTCCGCCATCGGGTCGAGATAGGCGCCGAGCCGTGAGCGCTGGTTGAACTGGCGGGCAATGAAACCATCGACGCCGTCCGATATGCCGGCGACCACGAAGCCGGCGAAAGCCCAGTCCCAGCGCGCTTGCAGCATGGCCAGCACCACGCCCGGCACCAAGAGCAGGCGGAGGATGGAGATCAGGTTGGGAATTGTGATTACCAACAGGCGACCCGTCTTTGTTCTCTGCGATACATGAGCGAAGGCGACCCGAACCGCAAGAGACCAGCGCACCAAGCCGCGCTATCCACGGATTTGTCTCGGGCGACCGCGCCTGCCGCCCTCTTGCGGTTGCGGGGGCGGACGGTTCGTGCGAAGAGCCGCGTGACGCGGTAAGGTGGTGCCGGTCGATCCCGCCGGACCGTCCCGCAAGCAGGGAACAGCGATGAACGAACGAACCAACGGGCTTACCTATGCCGATGCAGGCGTCGACATCGACGCCGGCAACCTGATGGTGGAAAAGATCAAGCCGCTGGTGCGGGCAACCCGCCGCCCGGGCGCCGACGGCGAGATCGGCGGCTTCGGCGGCCTGTTCGACCTCAAGGCCGCGGGCTTCTCGGACCCGGTTCTGGTGGCCGCCAATGACGGCGTCGGCACCAAGCTGAAAATCGCCATCGACGCCGGGAAGCATGACACGATCGGCATCGACCTCGTCGCCATGTGCGTCAACGACCTCGTCGTGCAGGGCGCCGAACCGCTGTTCTTCCTCGATTATTTCGCCACCGGAAAGCTCGACCCGGATCACGGCGTAGCCATTGTCAGCGGCATCGCCGAAGGCTGCCGCCAGGCCGGCTGCGCGCTGATCGGCGGCGAAACCGCCGAAATGCCCGGCATGTACCAGGAAAAGGACTACGACCTCGCGGGTTTCGCCGTCGGCGCGGCTGAGCGTGGTCAACTGCTGCCGACCAACGACATCGTCGAGGGCGATGTCCTGCTTGGGCTTGCCTCGTCCGGGCCGCATTCCAACGGCTATTCGCTGATCCGCCGCATCGTCGCCGCGAGCGGCCTCGCCTGGGATGCAAAGGCACCATTCGCGCCCGGCATGACGCTGGCCGAGGCCCTGCTCGAGCCGACCCGCATCTATGTGAAGTCGATCCTCAGGGCGATCCGCAACACGCATGGCATCAAGGCGCTGGCGCACATCACCGGCGGCGGTTTTCCCGACAACATCCCGCGCGTGCTGCCCAAGGAATTTTCAGCCGAGCTCGACCTCGACGCCATCGACGTGCCGCCGGTCTTCTCGTGGCTGGCCAAGACGGGCGGCGTCGCGCCGCACGAGATGATGCGCACCTTCAACTGCGGCATCGGCATGGTCGTGGTGGTGGCCTCGGGCCAGGCAGCGCAAGTCGCCGCCGTTTTGCAGGAGGCCGGCGAGACGGTGACGCCGATCGGCCGCATCGTGCCGCGCCGCGACAGCGGCGTGCTTTATCGGGGAACGATCGGCCTATGAGACCACAACGCAAGCGCACCGCGATCCTCATTTCCGGCCGCGGCTCCAACATGACCGCGCTGATCGCCGCTGCCGCCAATCCCGACTTCCCGGCCGAGATCGTCGGCGTCATCTCCGACAGGTCGGACGCCGCCGGCATTGGCCTTGCCATCGCGCGTGGCATTCCGGCGCAGGTCATTCCCCGCGCCGACCATGCTAGCAAGGAAGCGCATGACGCCGCGATCGACGCCGCCCTTGCCGGTCTCGGCACCGAACTGGTGGCGCTGGCCGGCTATATGCGCCTGCTCACCACGCCGTTCGTCGAGAAATGGCAGGGCCGGATGATCAACATCCACCCCGCGCTGCTGCCCGCCTTCAAGGGCCTGGACACGCATCGGCGCGCGCTGGAAACCGGAATGCGCATCCATGGCTGCACCGTGCATTTCGTCACGCCGGCCATGGACGAAGGACCGATCATCGCGCAGGCCGCAGTGCCCGTCTTGCTCGGCGACAGCGAAGACGCACTTGCCGCGCGCGTGCTGAAAGCCGAGCACCACATCTACCCGATGGCGCTGAAGCTCGTCGCGGAAGGCAAGGCGCGCATGGCGGAAGGCCGCACCGTGTTTACCGGCCTTGCCGAAAACGATACGCTGTCAGGCACCGTGGTCGCCGCGCCCAATCCGCTGCGTGCCGAGGTCGATCTGGAGCATCTGGCGCGCATCACGCCTTAAGGCCGACACGCCGCCGACATATCGCTGTGGTTTGTGTCTGACCACACTCGCAAGGATCATGTCATGAAACGGCTTCTTCTGCTGCGCCACGCCAAGTCGAGCTGGGACAATCCCGATCTCGCCGATGTCGAGCGCCCGCTGGCGCCGCGCGGCATCGAGGCAGCATTGCTGATGGGGCGCACCATCGCGCAGCGCAACTGGCTGCCCGACCGCGCCCTGGTCTCGTCGGCGGAGCGCACCCTCGAAACCTGGCGCCTGGTCTCCGGTGAATGGACCTCACGACCCGAGGCAAGTTTCTCGCACGCGCTCTACGAGGCGCCGGCTGATGCGATCCTGGCCGAAATACGCAACAATAACGAAGCCGACGAGACGCTGATGGTGGTCGGCCACAATCCCGGCCTTGAAACCCTGGCTGGAAGCCTCATCGCCGACACGTCGCACCGCAAGCTGGCGAAAGCCTTGAGCGAGAAATTCCCGACCGGCGCCCTGGCGCTTTTCGAATATGATGGCGACTGGGCAAGGCTCGACTCCGGCGCTGCCACCCTCACCCATTTCCTGCGACCGAAGGATCTCGGCTAAACGCAGCCGGGATCAGTGGCCGGAGCGTCGCAACAAGCCCATCCGCCGAAGCGCGAACGGTGCGGCGACAATCGCCAGCGCGCCGAGCAGCCATAACGCGACGATCGCCGGCCGGGCGATGACCAATGCTCCCGCCAGGACCTGCTGCACGAGCGACGCCGTGCCCTGCACATCGACCTTGTCGACCAGTTCCTTGCCGACACCGACCGCGCCGGCCACATCCTTGCCACCCTGCAGCAGAACACCGCTGTTGGTGGACAGCCAGCCGCCCAGCACGTCAACCAGGCCATAGGCCGCGACCGCCAAGAGCGTCCAGGCCAGGAAGATGCCGATGGCTGCAACGATGGCGAATTTGGACATGGCCGGGATGCTCGACACCGCTCCGGCGGGCATCATGTCGATCGTCCGTGTTGGCCGCTCGCCTCTCGGCGGTTGATTGCCTGCTGGTGGCTGCTCGTCACGAAAGTTTTCCCGACGATCATGCCCGGAACGCCCCCATCCCGAACCCGAACCATGCCCGCCACTGCCATGGCCGCCATTTCCGTAACCACCGCCGTGCTTGTTCTGTCTGGAACCGTGCCAACTCATATCGGCCTCCTTGATCCGTTAAGACACCGAAGCCGGCGCCATGGACCAAAGATAGATGCTCTAGTGACTAGAGGAGCAAGCGCCGATGCCAAAATGCCGCATGGCATACTGCATCGGCCAGAAAATCGGATTCGATTTTCGGCAGGCACGATGCAGCAGATTCAAAGCGTTAGAGCGTCCTTTGCGCGTCCAATTGGACGCGCGGCGCTCTAATGAATGGCCTCGAGCGGCGAACAGGTCTCGCGCTCCATCTGCAGCGTGGTGTGGTGCAGATCGAACTTTTCGCGCAGCACCGTTTCAGCCGCCCGGCGAACGGTCTCGGCGTCCGCGCCCTCGCCCAGCACAGCATGCGCGGTCAGCGAAACCTTGCTCTGGGTGATCGCCCACAGATGCAGGTCATGCACCGAGGCGACGCCAGGAGTTCCGGCGATCGCAGCCTCGACCTCCGACAGTTTCATGCCCGGCGGCACGCCTTCGAGCAGGATGTTGACGCATTCCTTGAGCAGCACCCAGGTGCGCGGGAAGACCATGAAGCCGATGCCGACGGCGATCAGCGAATCCACCCATTGCCAGCCGGTCAGCCAGATGATGATCGCGCCGGCAATGACGCCGACCGAACCCAGCATGTCGGCCCAGACTTCCAGATAGGCGCCCTTGACGTTGAGGCTCTTGTCCTTGTGGCTGGTGAGCAGTCGCATCGACGTCAGGTTGACCAGCAGGCCGACAACAGCGATGGCCAGCATGCCGAGCGAGGCGATCTCCTGCGTCTCGAACAACCGCTTGTAGGCCTCGTAGAGAATGTAGAACGCCACCGCCAGCAACAGCATGGCGTTGAAGGCCGCTGCCAGTATCTCGAAGCGGGCGTAGCCGTAGGTGCGCAGCAAATCCGCCTGCCGGCGGCCGATGCGAATGGCAAGCAACGCGATGGCAAGGGCCATGGCGTCGGTCAGCATGTGCATGGCGTCGGAAATCAGCGCCAGGCTGCCGGTAACGATGCCGCCGACGATCTCGACGATCAGGAAGGTGCCGGTCAGCCCGAGCGCCATCCACAGTCGCGAGGCCGGTGTCGTCTCAAGATCGCCGTGCTGGTGGTCGCCGCTCATCGCAATCTCCAAATCGCATCCGGGCCCACGCTAGACCGATATTGGCAACGATTGGAAGACACGGGCTCGCGCGGATGCGCTTCGATCAACCATGCATCCATCCCGCCGCATAGGTATCGACCGTCTCCTTCTGCAGCAGGAAATCGATCACTGCGCGCACGGCGGGAAGCTGTCCGCGCTTTTGCGGCGTCAGGATCGAGGTGATGACGCTGCCTGCGGTCCACCCCGGCAATACCCGCACCAACCGTCCTTGCCGCCGCGCCTGCGCCGAGATCATTTCCGGCAGGCAGACGACGCCCAGCCCCGCTTCCGCCGCCATCAACAGCGGTACGGATTCGTCCGCATAGAGGCGCGGCTGCGGGGTGACCTCAACCGTGCGCCCCTCCGCGTCGCTGAGGCGCCAGGCCTTGATCGTCATGTTGTTGAACAATCCTTCATGGTCGCTCAGGGCCTCGGGCGTCGCAGGCTCGCCGCGCTCCGCGATATAGGACGGCGCCGCGACCAGCGTGATCTTCTCCTTGCCCATGCGCCGATGGACGAGATCGGAATCCGGCAGCGGCCCGAAATGGCTGCGGACCGCGATGTCGAAACCGTCCTGCACCAGATCGACGAAACGATCGGTGACATGAAGCTGGACACGCAGCTTCGGATATTGGCGCGCAAGCAGCGGCAAGCGCGGCGCCAGCCGGAACTGGGCGGTCGGTACCGATGTCGTGATCCGCACAATGCCGCTCGGTTCCGCCAGGCGCCGATGCACGACGGCCTCGGCCGCTTCCGCCTCGATCATCGCGGCGCGGGCATGATCGTAGACGTCGCGTCCGACATCGGTCAGCGTGAAATTGCGCGACGTGCGGTGGATCAGTTGCACCCCGAGTGTCGCCTCCAGCGCGGCCACCCGCTTGCTGATCGTCGATTTCGGAAAGCCAAGGCGCCGGGCCGCGGATGCGAAGCCGCCGCTATCGACCGCCTGGGTAAAGAACTGGAGATCGTTGAGGTTCAGCATCAAAGTCTCCGCATGCAGACATTGGGTTTCAATTCGTCAGTCTACCGGGCAAAAGTCCACGAATCTATATCCGTTGCATCAACAACGGAGAACCAAAATGAAACCGATTTCCGAACCGATCTTCACCTCCGGCTTTCCGCTCGGCTCGTCCGCCGGGCTCGTCGCCGCCTTCGAATGGCTCGGCCAGCCCTACCGCCTGACCCGCGTGGACATGCTGGGCGAGATGCGCGAGGCCCCCTACAAGCGCCTGAACGGCCGGGTGGAAACGCCTGTGCTGATCACCGATGAGGGCCGCGTGCTGACCGAGACCATGGCGATCGCGCTGTGGCTGGAGGCGCGCGACACCGAGCGCCGCATCAGCTTCGAACCCGGCACGCCGGAAGCTGACCGCATGCACCAGTACATCGCCTTCCTCAACACCGGCTTCACCGGCGCGTTCTTCTCCATGTGGGTGGCGCTGGAGGCGGACGACGCCTCCGAGGAAGAGCGCGAGACGCTACGCAAATTCGGCCGCAGCTTCGTCGCCAAGCGCCACGAGCAGCTCGAGGCGATGATCGGCGACAGCCCGTATCTGCTCGGCGACAAGCCGACTCTTGCCGATGCGGTGTTTGCCGGCGTGGCGCGCTGGGTGGAGTTCCACAAGGCGATCGACCCGCGTGACTATCCGCGCATCCTGGCGCTGCGCCAGCGGATCGAGGCCGATCCCGCCTTCCGCTTCGCCGTGGCGATCGAGGACGGCAAGCCGGCCATCGGCAGCGGCGCGATGAAGGGGCTGGTCCCGCTGGAAGACGTGCTGCGCGACACCGGCGCCGCGCTCGCCGCCTAAACGCTCCGCCTGGAACGAGATCGGGCGTCATCCGTGGATGGCGCCCGATCTTTTTGAACTTGCGACCGAAGCCGGGTTCGTGCCGCGCCTTAAGTCGCCCGCACCCAGACCTTGTTGTCGTGAACGGCCGCGCCGCCATAGGGCGCAGGCGCGTCAGAGCCGGTCAGCACGTTGATGCCCTCGCCGCGCTCATGCGCCGAATTCGGCCAGATGCCCTCGGCGATGACGACGCCACGCTTCAACCCGGCGAAGAACTTCGTATGCAGCACTACCTCGCCGCGCCGGTTGCCGACCTCGACGCGCGCGCCTTCGGCAAGTCCGAGCACCTCGGCATCGTCAGGATGGATCAGAAGCTCCGGCCGAACTTCCTTGGCCTGCGACACCGGCGTCTCGGCGAAGCTGGAATTCAGGTAATTGCGCGCCGGCGAGGTCGCCAGGCGGAACGGATGCTCGGCATCCGCCACCTCGATCAGGTCGACATGGTCGGGGAATTCCGGCAGCTGTTCGACCGGGCCGAAAATGCCCATGCTCTTCGGCGGCTTGTTGGGTGCCGCGCCGCCGTTCCATTGCGGCTTGAAGCGGAACTTGCCGTCGGGATGGCCAAAACCTTTCAGGAAATGCGCGGTCTCGAAATCCGGCTGCATGTCGGCCCAGCGCTGTTCGCGCAGCGTGTCGAAATCGAGGTCGCGGTTCTTGAGCAGCGCGTTGATGTGTTCCTTCTCGGTCAGGCCGAAGCCCGGCAGGTGCGAAACGCCCAGACGCTTGGCCAATTCCTCGATGACATAATGGTTGGTGCGCGGGCCGACCGGCGGCTCGATCAGCTTCGGACCCAGCGTGATGTGCTGGTTGCCGCCGCCCTTGTAGACGTCGTCATGCTCCAAAAACATGGTGGCCGGCAGCACCACGTCGGCCAACTTGGCCGTGTCGGTCATGAATTGCTCGTGCACGCAGGTGAACAGGTCCTCGCGCAGGAGCCCCTGGCGCACCAGCCGCTGTTCGGGCGCGACGTTCATGGGATTGGTGTTCTGGATCAGCATCGCCGTCACCGGCGGGCCGCCATAGAGCGCATCCTCGGCATTGGTCAGCACCGGACCGATGCGCGAATGATCGAGATAGCGCACCTTGGGGTCGCGGTAGCGGTCGCCTTCGAGCAAGTCCTTGTTGAACTTGAAGCCGGAAATGCCTGAATTGGAATGGAAAGCGCCGCCGCCCTCATATTGCCAGCAGCCGGTGACGGCGGCGATGGAAAGCGCGGCGTGCATGTTGACCGAGCCGTTGCGCTGGCGCGCGAAACCATAACCCAGCCGGAAGAACGTCTTTTTCGTCGTGCCGATCAGGCGGGCAAAAGCCTCGATCTCGGCAACGGTGAGGCCGGTGATCGCCGCCGCCCATTCCGGTGTCTTGTCGGCAAGATGCGCTTCCAGCCCCTTCGGGTCGTCGGTGTATTTTTCGAGATAGGCGCGGTCGGCCATGTTTTCGCGAAACAGCACATGCATGACCGCGCAGGCGAGCGCGCCGTCGGTGCCGGGCTTCAGCACCAGGCCCATGTCGGCCTGCTTCATGGTGGCGTTTTCATAGATGTCGATGACGACGATCTTGGCGCCGCGTTCCTTGCGGGCCTTGATCGCATGCGTCATCACATTGACCTGGGTCACCACCGCATTTGTGCCCCAGACGACGATGCAATCGGAACGGCCCATTTCGCGCGGATCGGAGCCGCGCAGCGCGCCGGTGCCCATGACATAGCCGGTCCAGGCAAGATTGGTGCAGATCGAACCGAAGAAGCCGGAATATTTCTTGGCGTGGCGCAGCCGCTCGATGCCGTCGCGCTGCACCAGCCCCATCGTGCCGGCGTAGAAATAGGGCCATACCGTCTCGGAGCCGTATTTTTCCTCGGCCGCGATGAATTTTTCGGCGACGAGGTCGAGCGCGGCTTCCCAGCTGGATTCCTTCCACTGGCCGTCGCCCTTGGCGCCGGCCCGCACCAGCGGCTTCATCAACCGGTCGGGATGGTGGATGCGATCGGCGTAACGCGCCACCTTGGCGCAAACGACTCCGGCCGTGTAGCTGTTGTCCTTGGCGCCATGCACGCGGCCGATACGGTCGGGCCCCAGGAGTTCGACGTCGAGCGCGCAGGTCGACGGGCAGTCATGCGGGCAGGCCGAATGGCCGATACGGATCTTGGCGTGGGTGTTCATGGCGCCCTTTTACCTGTTTGCCGGCGCGCAGTGTAGGGCCAGTTTGTGGATAGCTGGAGGCAGCGCGGGCTGTTTTCGCATCGACGAGAGAAATCGAATTTCGTTGAAGGCAGGCTGAGCAAGGCAAAGGCGCCGGAAAAGGCCACGCACTCGTCATTCCGGGCCAGCGAGGCGGAGCCGAGCGCCGACCCGGAACCCATAAGCAGCACGGCCGGGACCTGGGTTCGCGTGGATCGCCCTGAAGCGCACAGCGCCGATTCAACTGCAAGAACGGTTCAAGACGAGGACCGGGCCGAGCTCGACGCGCCAGGACCAATGGGTTCCGGGTCGGCGCTCGCTTTGGTCGCTTGCCCGGAATGACGGAGGCGTTGCGGGTTGAATACATCTATTCATCGCCACGCTGCGGAAATCCGCCCTGGCCATTGTCAAAAAACACTCCCGTTGCGGGAGGTGGGAAGCGGGGCGCCGGGTCGGTGCCTGTCTGTAATAATACGTGGCGCCTTCCGGGCGCCCCGCCAGTGTTCTTGCCCCGGACCGACCTCGCCGTCCTTCGCGACGGCAGACTTCGGGCCTCGAAGCCGCCATTTTCGGCGGCCGGGTTTTTCCAGGGCCCGGACTTAGGGCTCGTCACCAGACAGCGCCACCGTTAGCGCTGCCAGTCCGGCACCGGCGCCCTCCCTGATACCCGGTGCGCACCAGGTTCCCGTGAGGGCGATGGGCCGATTGTCAACTGAAGGCGAGTGGCGTGGACAAATCCGGGCGTGGTTTTCGTGCGGTTTTCGGCAAGGGATTGAAGGGACACGGTTCTTTCTTTGGGCTTGCGTCTTCCTCCGCGCATCCAATCCACATCCTGCACCGCGCCATAGGCGGTTCGGATGCGCTGGCGATGCGCGACACGCAATACGGCGGCGTGGCGAACGGTTGCGCTTGCGCGAACCGGCCTTATGCACGCGCCGCGGCCGGGCGCAGGCGCGCCAGGCCTTTCGGCAGGTACAGCATGGCCAGGATGATGGTGAGACCAGAAATGATCGGGTGGTAGTCCGGCACGAAGATGCGGGCGAGATCGAACACCGCATACATGACGAAGGCGCCAAGGATCGGCCCGAGCAAGGTGCCGGTACCGCCCACCACCGTCATCATCAGCGGCAGCAGCATCCAGTCGAGACTGAACACCGAGTCCGGGCCGACATGGAAGATGTAGTAGGTGTAGAGGCTGCCGGCGAGGCCGGCGATGAAAGCGCTGGCGGCGAAGGCGGCGACCTTGACCTTCAGCGTGTCGATGCCGTTGGCGGATGCGGCCATCTCGTCGTCGCGCACCGCGATCAGCGCCAATCCGTAACGCGAGCGCATCAGCCAGCCTATGGCAAGCGCGGTGCCGACGGTGAGGCCGAGCCCGGTCCAGTAATGCGGCATCAGCGTCTCGAACGTGCTGGACGGCGCCACCACGCCAAAGGCGCCGCCAGTGAAATCGCCACCGTTGACGAACATCACCTTGACGATCTCGCCGAAGCCGAGCGTGCCCAGCGCGAAATAGTCGCCGCGCAATTTGGAGAGCAGCGGCAGGCCGATCAGCGCGGCGGCGAGTGCCGCGACCAGCCCGCTCAGCACCATCGTCACCGGGTCGAAATAATAGATGCGCGGGAAAGCCTGGTAGAGCGAACCCCACAGATAGTTGCCGCTCCACAGGATGGCCGTGGTGTAGGCGCCGAGCCCGAAGAAGGCGTGCGAACCGAGACTGATCTGGCCGCCGAAGCCGGCGATCAGGTTCCAGCCCTGCGCTAATATGGCGTAGACGAACACGAAGAACAGGAAGGAAAAGGCGTAGCTGTCGATGACGCCGGGCCAGAGCGGCAGCAGCGCGAGCACGACAACGGCGGCGGCGAGCCAGATGCGGTTTTGGGCAAACATGGCCTTACGCCTTCTTGTAGGGCCGGCTGAACAGGCCCTCGGGTTTGAACATCAGCACGGCCAGGAAGACGCCGTAGGCGATGGCGTTGGTCCAGCCGCCGGAGATGAAGAACTGCACATAGGCCTCGATCAGCCCGAGGATGATGCCGCCGGCCAGCGCGCCGACGACATTGCCGATGCCGCCGAGCGCCAGCGCCACCAGCGCCTTGAGTGAAAAAATAAACCCAGCAAAGGGGTTGAAGGGAAATGTTGTAGCAACAGCGACGCCGGCTGCACCGGCCAGCGCAATGCCGATGGCGAAGGCGATCGCATTGACCTTGTGCGGGCTGATGCCCATCAGCGTCGCCGCCGTCATGTCCTCGGAGGCTGCCCTCACCGCCTTGCCGACTAGCGTGTTGCGCAGGAACAGCACCACCAGCCCGGTGCCGGCCAGCGCGATCAGAAAGCCCATCGAGCGGGTGAACGAGGTGCGCACGCCGAGAAACTCGATGCCGCTTGCCGTGTAGCTGGTGACGACGGCGGCGGTGTTGCCGCCCCAGATCACCGTCATCAGGTTCTGCACCAGGAACATGACGCCGACCGCGATCAACAGCGAGATGTTGCGGTCTTCTTCCGCCGCCGCCTTGCGGAACAGGCCCTGGTAGATCAGCCATCCCGCGCCGAAGCCGACCGGCACCATGATGGCGAGCGACAGGAACGGGTCGATGCCGAGATGCTGGAACAGCGCCCGCACCAGATAGGCGGCCAGGATGATCATGGCGCCCTGCGCCAGGAAGATCAGCCGCATGGTGCCGAAGATGAGGCTGAGGCCGACGGCGGCGACGCCATACATGGCGCCGCCGAGCGCGCCGTTGATGGATAGCTGCAGGAAGATGTCCGGCGAGGGCAAGGTCATCACAGCTCCAATACGCCCATATAGGCTTTCTGAACTTCGGGATCGGCGATCAGCTCGGCGCCGGTGCCCTGCATGGCGATCTCGCCGGTCTTCAGCACGAAGGCGTGGTCGGCGATCTTCAGCGCCTGGTGGATGTTCTGCTCGACCAGCAGGATGGTGACACCCTGCCGGTGCAGTTCCTCGATCAGCTTGAACATCTGCTGCACCACCAGCGGCGACAGGCCGATGGACGGCTCGTCGAGAATGAGCAGCGACGGCTCCGACATGGTGGCGCGTGCGATCGCCAGCATCTGCTGCTCGCCGCCCGACAGCGACCCGGCCTTCTGCCCTGCCCGCTCCTTGAGCCGCGGAAACAGCGCATAGGCCTTCTCCAGCGACTGCTTCATGCGAGCCCTGGCCTTTGGCTGGAAAGCGCCGAGTTCAAGGTTCTCCAGCACCGTCATCTGGCGAAACAGGCCGCGCCCTTCCGGCACATGGGCGATGCCCATGCCGGCGATCTCCTCCGGCGCGCGGTTGAGCAGGGAAGCGCCGGAAAGCAGGATCTCGCCGCGTTTCGGCTTCAACAGACCGGAAATGGCGCGCATCAGCGTCGTCTTGCCGGCGCCGTTGGCGCCGACGATGGCAACCACCGTGCCCGCCTCGACATGGATCGAGACGCCCCACAGCGCGCGCACGTCGCCATAGGCGACTTCGAGATCTTTTACTTCAAGCAGCCGGTTCGCCAAGATAGGCCTCTATGACTTTGCGGTTGGCGACGATTTCGGCGGGCGTGCCGTCGGCGATCTTGACGCCGTGGTCGAGCACGACCACCCGGCTGCACACCTTCATGATGGCGTCGACCTTGTGCTCGACCCACAGGATGGAAATGCCCTTTTCCGAGCGCGTGCGGCGGATGACCTCGACCATCTGGCGGATTTCGGTCGGGTTGAGCCCGGCCATCGGCTCGTCGAGCAGGAGCAGCGCCGGGCTGGAGGCAACCGCGCGGGCGATTTCGAGCAGCCGGCGGTCGGACAGCGTCATATGGGCGGTGGTCACGTTGCGCTTGGCGGCAAGTCCGACCAGTTCCAGCGCCTGCTCCGCCGCCTCGGCGGCGTGGCGCACACGGCCGCCGCCGCCGTAGACGGCGCCGACCATGACATTTTCGAAGGCGGTCATGGTGAGAAAGGTGCGCACCAGCTGGAAGGTGCGGGCGATGCCGAAACGGCAGATATGGTGCGGCTGCGCGCCGGTGATGTCGCGTCCACCGAACAGCACCTTGCCGCGCGTCGGCGCGTAGATGGCGGTGATGACGTTGAACAGCGTCGACTTGCCGGCGCCGTTCGGCCCGATCAGGCCGACCAGTTCACTGCGGCCGACGGCAAGATCGATGCCATCCAGCACGACCAGACCGCCGAACCGCTTGGTGACCGCCTCGAGGCAAAGCACCGTCCCGTCTGGCTGCATGAAGTGTTCCATTCCCCGATTTTTATGGCAGGCGGCCGAACCGCGCGCCAGGCGGCGGCGGGTCGGCGGCCTCGTGCGGGACGAACGGGGCGACGCCTTTGCGGCGACGTCGCCCCGCTGCCCACCCCCTATCAGCGCTTGTCCCAGGCCGGTGCCGGCTTGTAGGTCCAATCGCCGTTCGGGAAGATCAGCTGATGCTTGCCCTGCCACCATTGCGTGGCGACGGACGGGATCAGCGCAAAGCCACCCTCGTCGAATTTCAGCGGCCCGACGACGGTGTCCTTGAACTCCTGGTTGAAGACGGCGTCGTGGACGGCGCTGGCATCGGTCGAACCGGCGCGTTCGATCGCCTGGAACAGCACCTGCGCGTTGGCGTAGAAGGCGCCGACGGTGACCGAATCCTTCTTGTATTGGGCCTCGTAGCGATCGCCCAATTCCTTGGCGCCCTTGTAAGGGTAGCTGGCCGACCAGAACCCGTCGGTCAGGACGTAGTCGGAATCCTTGCCCAGCGCGTCATGGAATTCGCCGGTCCAGGTGCCCTTCCAGCCGTGCAGGTAAGGCACGCTGAAGCCGAGCTCCTTCATCTGGCGCATCAGCGTGATGGTGTCGGCGGGCGAGCCGAACACCAGCATGGCGTCGACATCGGCGGCCTTCAGCTTGGTGATCATCGCCGAATAGTCGGTCGAGCCGGTCGCCCAGGGATCGTTGAAGGCAAAGGTATAGCCATATTTCTTCGCCGCCGCCTCGAAGGCACCGCCAAAGCCCTTGCCGTCGGGCGAATCCTCGGTGACCAGCGCCGGATGTTTCGGCCGCTCGTTTTCCGGCAGCTTCTGCCATATCTCGAACGGCACCTCGGCGCCGGGACCGGGATGGAAGAAGAACAAGGCCGAATATTTGAGCTTGAGCGGCTGCCATTCGAACGGGAAAGCCGTCGTGATCATGTAGAACTTCTTGTATTTCTCGGCCACGATCGCGCCGGCAACGTTGAGCGGGCCGGAATGGGTCGACAACAGGATGTCGACCTTCTGCACCTTGACGAGGTTCTCGATCGCCGAGGCCACCTTGGCCTCCGCGCTCTCGTCGTCGGCGATGACCAGCCGCACCGGCAGCTTCTTGCCGGCTTCCTTGATCATGATGCCGCCGGCCTTGTTGATGTCCTCGACTGCCTGCTTGTAGGCCCATTCCTGTTCCTTGCCGTCGCCGGCGAACGGACCGGTCAAGGAGACCGGCGCGCCGATGACGATCTCGTCGCCGGCGGCATTGGCGACAACCGTCGCGCCGGCGCTCAGCACCGTGGACAGCGCAAGCGCCGCCATCATTCCTTTCAGGCTCATTTGCATTTTCTCCTCCCAGATCCGGTCCCGCCAGCCCCACGCCGGTCAGGCCATGCCCCCAAAACCCGTCAGCCGGTCGCCTCCGCGACCAGTTTGGTGTCGGTGAACTGCTCGAACCGCAGCACCTTGCCGTCCTCGACATCCCAGACATGGACGACGCGTGCCTTCATCGGCCGGCCCGTCCGCTTGTAGGTGCCCGAATAGGTGCCGATGCCAAGCACGGTCGAACCGCCGTCGACCAGCCGCTCCAGCTTAAAGGTGTAGCCCTCCCACTCATCGCCGATGCGTTTGAACACGCCTTCGATGATGGCGACGGCACCGACATAGGTGCCGGCGTAGGGAAAACCCGCCATTTCGGTCCAGGCGGTGCGGTCGGTGATCGGCGCCATCATCGCCGCCAGATCCTTGTTGTCGGAGCCGGCGTAATGCGCCTTGATCGCTTCGTAATTCTTGCTCATGGCTTCACCCGCGCGCTCAGACCGGCGCACGCCCCTCGTCGTAGACAGTGGTGGATTTCTTCTCGATCAGTGCGCCGGCGGGCTTGTTTTCGACCGCGCCGGTCGAAGTCACGCCGAGGAACTTGCCGGTCGAGCGCATGCCGTCCCAATTGTAGAAGAACAGCGAGGCGACCGGGATGATGAACTCGCGGAAGCCGAAGACATACTGGTTCTCGGCGAACTTCCAGGTGGTTGCGAGATCGACGTCGCCATGGCCGCGCTGCACGCCGACCAGGTTCTGCCAGGCATAACGCTGCGACGACAGGTAGACGTGTTCGTAGAGGTGGTTCGGGCTGTATTGATAATGCGCGGTGAGCCCGATGAGGTCGCGCGTCGGTGCTGGCTCGATGCCGGTAGGCGCCGCCGAGGCATCGCCAAGAACGCCGGCCAGCCAGGTTTGCGCGACGCGCGGCTCGCCCGGCGCCTCGCCGGCATCGCGCACCCGCTCGCGCACCGAAAGCACGCGCCGTGTCCGCGTGTTGACGATGAAGGCTTCGTCCTCGGTGGTGCGCGCGCCGAAGGTCATGTTGATGAAGAAGGTGTCGGGCGCGACTTCCAGCGCCTCGTACCAGTCGACGCCGGCCTCCTTGCCCTCGCCCCAGGCGACGGTGTCCGGGCTGGTGAAGGCGAGATCGACCTGGCGCCCGCCCTTCAGCGTGATCTTGAAGGTCTGGCCTGCCAGGGCCTTGGTCGTCGGCAGCCGGTTGGTGGCGATGCCGGCTGCGAAGTCGTCGAAATGCTTCCAGTCGGCCGGTCTGTTCACGTCGTTCATCACAAGGTCCTCAAAGGCTCAATCGACAAAGGCTAGGGTCGGCAGGTCGACCACGGTGGCACCGCCGTCGACGGTCAGGATCGACCCGTTCATCATTGCGGCCTCGTCGGAGGCGACGAAGCAGATGACGTTGGAGATTTCTTCCGGCGTTGCCGGGCGGCCGAGCGGCACATCCCTGGTGACCAGCCGGTAGGCCTCGTCGACCGAGGCCAGGCCGTGTTTCTCGACGACGACCTGCATCTGCTCGTCAGCCATGGCGGTCGCCACCCAGCCGGGGCAAATCGTGTTGGTGCGCACGCCGCGGCGGCCGTAGTCGCGCGCCAAGGATTTGCCGAGGCCGACGCAGGCATGTTTCATCGTCACGTAGCCGGCGGCGGCCGGACCGGCGAACAGGCCGGCGATGGAGGCAACGACAACGATGTTGCCCTTGCGCGAGATCAGGTCGGGCAGGCATTCGCGGGCACAGACGAAAGTGGTGTCGAGATTGGTGCGGGTGGCAAGCGCCCAGGTCTCGTCGCTCATCGAAATGGTCGGGCCGACGCCATGGCCGCCGGCATTGGCGATCAGCATGTCGACCAGGCCGAACTTCGCATGCACCTGCTTCAGCGCGGCGCGCACAGCATTGGCGTCGGCGGCATCGCCCTGTACGATCAGCGCGTTGGTGTCACCCGCAACCGCTTCGAGCGGCTCGCGCCGGCGTCCCATCAAAACGATGTTGGCGCCCTCTTTCGCCATGCGCCGGGCAACCGCCGCGCCGATGCCGGTGCCGCCGCCGGTGATGAAAGCCGTCTTGCCGGAAAATCTCATTTCGATCCTGCCTGTCGCGACCGCAAGGTGCGGCCGTCCTCTGTCGCCAATAGTGCGATGTCGACCGGCGGGCGTCTTGTCCGAACGGGAACTTTGTTTTGACTGAACGTGCACTGGCCCGGTGATCGTCTTGCGGCCCGCGCATGCGGTTCCTACCCCTGACTGCACGGTCGAACGACGAACCGATGCCAGGAGGAAGCCGTGAACGAAAGAATAGCACCGCCCATCAGCGCAGCCGCAGCCGCCTTCCTGGCGCGCAGCCATCGCCCGTTCATCGACGGACGCTTCGTCGATGCCGCCGGTGAAGGCCTGCCGGTGGACGATTCCGCCACCGGCGAGATCGTGGCCCGCGTTCCGGAGAGCGGCCCGCAACTCGTCGACCTTGCAGTGCGCGCCGCCCGCGCCGCGCTCGACGGCCCGTGGGGCAGCATGCGGCCCGTCGACCGGCAACGGCTGATGCTGAAACTCGCCGATCTGGTCGAAGCCGACGCCGACCTGCTCGCCGAGATCGAGAGCATCGAAAACGGCAAGTCGCTCGGCGTCGCTAAAATGCTGTCGGCCGGCGGAACGGTCGACTGGCTGCGCTACTATGCCGGCTGGGCCACCAAGATCGAGGGTTCGACGTTCCAGGTCTCCATCCCGGTGCCGCCCGGCGCCAAGCACCACGCCATGACCGTGATGGAACCGGTCGGCGTGGTCGGCGCCATCGTGCCGTGGAATTTTCCGCTACTGATCGGCACCTGGAAGATCGCGCCGGCGCTTGCCGCCGGCTGCACGGTGGTGTTGAAGCCGCCGCATGAGACGCCGCTTGGCTTGCTGAGGCTGGCGGAACTGATCGAGGCGGCCGGCTTTCCGCCCGGCGTCGTCAACATCGTGCCCGGCTCCGGCGCCGTCACCGGCGAGGCGCTGATCAACCATCCCGGCATCGACAAACTGACCTTCACCGGCTCGACCACTATCGGCAAGCGCGTCGGCCACGCCGCCGTCGACCGTGTCGCCCGCTTCACGCTGGAACTGGGTTCGAAATCGCCGATGATCCTGTTGTCGGACATGGAGGACGGCATCGAGCCGCTGCTCGCCGGCCTCGGCATGTTCTTCAACCAGGGCCAGGTCTGCACCTCGGCCGCCCGTATCCTGATCGAAAAGCCGATCTATGAGCGCACGCTGGCAAGGCTGGCCGAAATCGCCGACGGCATGACGCTGGGCGCCGGCCGCGACGAGGGTGCGCAGATCAACCCGCTGGTCTCGGCCAAGCACCGCCACAGCGTGATGGGTTACGTCGAGCGCAGCCTCGCCGCTGGCGCCGAGCAGATAAGCGGTACGCGCACCGTGCCGGCCAAGGGCCACTATGTTGCGCCGACCATTCTGCACAATGTCTCGCACGACATGGAGATCGTGCGCGAGGAGGTGTTCGGGCCGGTGGTCGCCGCCATGCCGGTCGCCGATCTGGATGAGGCGATCCGCGTCGCCAACGACACGCGCTACGGACTTTCGGCCTCGATCTGGACGCGCGACATGGGCAAGGCGATGACCGCCATCCACGCGCTGAAGGCAGGCACGGTGTGGGTGAATTCGCACAACACGCTGGACGCCGCCGCACCGTTCGGCGGCTTCAAGCAGTCCGGCATCGGCCGCGAGCATGGCCGCGCCGCGCTCGAGGGCTATCTCGAGACCAAGACCGTCATCATGCGGTATGCCTGAACCGATGACGGAAAATTTCGACTACATCATCGCCGGCGCCGGTTCCGCCGGCTGCACGCTGGCGAACCGGCTGGTCAATGCCGGCAAGCGTGTGCTTCTGGTGGAGGCAGGCCCCGCCGACAACACCCGCTTCATCGACATGCCGGCGACCTTCGCCAAGGTGATCGGCACGGCGCGCAGCTGGATTTATGAATCAGACCCGGAACCTGCCGTCGGCGGTCGCAGATTGCCGATCCCGCAGGGCCGCACGCTGGGCGGCGGTTCATCGATCAACGCCATGCTTTATGTGCGTGGCCAGCCGGAAGATTATGACGGCTGGCGCGACCTTGGCTGTCCCGGCTGGGGCTGGGACGACGTGCTGCCGGTGTTCAGGCGCCTGGAGCGCAACGAAAGACTGGCCGGCGAACGCCATGGCGACGCCGGCCCCCTGCCCGTTTCCGACCCGCGCCATCGCCACCCGCTCTCGCTCGCTTATGTGCGGGCGGCCCAGCAGGCCGGCTATCGCTACAATGACGACTTCAACGGCGAACGCCAGGAAGGTGTCGGTTTCTACCAGACCACGACCGGCGGCGGCGAACGCCAGTCGACCGCGAAAGTGTTCCTGAAGCCGCTGGCCGGCAATGCGCGGCTGAAGATCGTCACCGACGCGCTGGTGACCGGCCTGATCCTGGAGAACGGCGCGGCGCGCGGCCTTTCCTACACCACCGCTGGCGGCGGTCAGCACATGGCGACGGCCGAAGCCGAGGTGATTTTGGCCGCCGGTGCGCTGGGCACGCCGAAGATCATGCTTCTGTCCGGCTTGGGACCGGCGGCCGCGCTTGCCGGCCTCGGCATTCCGGTGATCCGCGACATCGCGGCCGTCGGCGCCGACTACCAGGATCATGTCGCCGCCCCGGTCTATGCGCTGACGCGCCAGCCCATCTCGCTGCTTGGCGAGGATCGCGGCCTGCGCGCGCTGCGTCATGGCGTCCAATACGTGCTTTTCCGCAACGGGCTGCTCGCCTCCAACGTGGTGGAAAGCGGCGGCTTCTTCGACACCGACGGCGACGGCCGGCCGGACGTGCAGTTCCACGTGTTGCCGGTGATGATCGAAAGCGCCCAGCACGGTTCGATCGAACGGCACGGCATGGAGATCAATCCCTGCGTTCTGAGGCCGAAATCGCGCGGTTCGATCGCCTTGCGCTCATCAGATCCCAACGAGCCGATCCGCTTCACCACCGGGTTCCTCTCCCATGCCGACGACAGGGCGACGCTGCTTGCCGGCATGAAGATCGCGCGCACCGTGCTGCGCCAGCCGGCGCTGCAGGCGGTGGTGAGCGAGGAACTGGCGCCGGGCGCCGCCGCCGACCTCTCCGACGCCGCGATCCTCGACCATATCGAGAAACACGCGAAAACCGTCTACCACCCGTCCGGCACCTGCCGCATGGGCACGGACGCTACCGCCGTGGTCGACCCGCAATTGCGGGTGCGCGGCGTGCCGCGACTGCGCATCTGCGATGCCTCGATCATGCCGCGCCTCACCAGCGGCAACACCAACGCGCCGGTCATCATGATCGCCGACCGCTGCGCCGATTTCATCCTCGCCGGCGCCTGACCGTGCCGGCCGCGGCCGGTGTGGGCCTTCCGCACCGGCAACCATGCCCCACCACAAAGCTGTTGACGCTCACGTAAATCGGGAGTTCCATTCCCGTATGCGTACGGAGATTTCCGGCGCGCCATCGCATTTTATGCGTTTTCAATGCGTTACGGCCGGACAGTCAAAAAAGGGTGGAGGAAAGCATGCTGCATGTCAGACCCGATTTGCTGCGCGAACGCTTCGAGGCACAGCGCCGCGCCTTCGCCGCCGAGCCATTCCCGACGCTGGTCGTGCGCAAGGACCGGCTGAAGCGCCTGCTGGCGCTGACCGACAACCACGAAAAAGCCATTTGCGAGGCCATCGCCGCCGATTTCGGCAGCCGCTCGGCGCATGAAACCCGCTTTGCCGAGCTGTTCGTGGTGCGCGCCGGCATCAACCACGCCATCTCGCATGTCGCCTCCTGGATGCGCGCGCGCCGCGTCGCCACCAGCCTGCCGTTCCTGCCGGGCTCCAACCGGCTGGTGCCGCAGCCGCTCGGCGTCGTCGGCGTCGTCTCGCCCTGGAACTACCCGTTCCAGCTGGCCGTGGCGCCGGCCACCGCAGCCCTTGCCGCCGGCAACCGCGTGCTGATGAAACCGTCCGAACTGACGCCCGCCTTTTCGGCACTGCTCGCCGACCTCGTCGCCCAGCATTTCGCGCCGGAGGAAGTCGATGTCGTTACCGGCGACGCCGAGACCGGCAAGGCCTTCGTCTCGCTGCCCTTCGACCACCTCATCTTCACCGGCTCGACGGCGGTCGGCCGGCAGGTGGCGCTTGCAGCCGCCGCCAACCTGACCCCGGTGACGCTGGAACTCGGTGGCAAGTCGCCGGCGATCCTCGATCCGTCCTGCGACATGGACGCGGCGGTCAGGAGCATCGCCTTCGGCAAATTGCTCAACGCCGGCCAGACCTGCATCGCACCCGACTACATCATGGTGCCGCAAGGCCAGGCGGCGGCCGTGACCGGCAAGTTCGCCGAAGCGGTGAAACGCTTCTATCCGACGCTGAAGGCCAACAAGGACTATTCCTCGATCGTCTCCGACCGCCATTACCAGCGGCTGACGGCGCTGGTCGAGGAGGCGCGCGCCGGCGGTGCCGAGGTGACCGAGATCAACCCTGCCGGCGAGACATTGCCGCCAGAGGGCCGCAAATTCGCGCCGACCCTGGTGCGCAACGCGCCGGAAGACAGCCGGCTGATGCGCGAGGAAATCTTCGGGCCAGTGCTGCCGATCCTCGAATACGCTTCGCTGGACGACGCCATCGGCCACGTCAATCGGCACGACCGCCCACTGGCGCTGTACTGGTTCGGCACCGACACGACGGCGCGCGAACGCGTGCTGCACGAGACGATTGCCGGCGGCGTCACCGTCAATGATTGCCTGCTGCACATCGCGCAGGAACGCCAGCCCTTCGGCGGCGTCGGCGCCAGCGGCATCGGCGCCTATCACGGCGAATGGGGTTTCCGCACCTTCAGCAAGGAAAAGCCGGTCTTCCTGCAATCGCGCTTCAATGGCGGCGCGCTGCTGCATCCCCCATACGGGGCGATGTTCGAACGCGTTTTGAAGATGCTGAGGCTGGTAACCTGACGGCGGAAGCGTCAGCCGGGACAGCCTACCGGTCCGGCAACCCTTCGCCGATCAGCCGCATGAATTCGGTCTCGGCGGCGGTGGCGTAGCGCTCCTTGTGGCGCAGCATGTAGAAGCGGCGGCGCGGCACCGGATAATCGACGGCGATCAGGCTGCCGGCGGCGAGCGCGTTGGCCGCGACGAGGCGCGACATCACCGTCACCCCTGCTCCCGCCGCCACCGCCGTACGCACTGCCTCGTTGGTCGGCAGCACAAGGCCGATGTCGATATCGGCCTCGGCGATGCCGTCCTTGCGCAACATGGCGGCGAGCGTGGAACGCGTTCCCGAACCGCTTTCGCGCAACACCCAGCTGGCCGAACCCAGCACCGGCTTCTCGTCCTTGCCGAGTTGTCCCCAAGGATGCCCGGCCGGCGCCAACAGCACCATCTCGTCCTCGGCCACCGTAGTGACGGCAAGGCTCGGCTCGTCGACCTCGCCCTCGACGAAGCCGAGATTGGCCTCGCCGTCGCGCACATGAGCGGCGACCGTCTCGGTGTTGCCCATGGTTAGCGACACGCCGATGCCGGGATGCTGCGAACGGAAGGCGTGGATGAAACGCGGCAGCCAGTAATTGCCGACGGTCTGGCTGGCGCCGAGGCCGAGCGAGCCGACCTTCAACCCGGCGAGATCGGCCAGCACCAGTTCGGCGGCGGCGGCGCGCGCCAGCACCGACCTCGCCTCGGCGAGAAACAGGCGGCCGGCATCGGTCAGTGCGATCCGGCGGCCAACGCGGTCGAACAGCTTGGTCGCATAACGCGCTTCAAGAGCAGCAACGGCAGCACTTGTCGCCGATTGCGTCAGGTTGAGGTCGCGCGCCGCGTTCGTCACATGCTCGCGTTCGGCGACGGCAACGAAGATGCGCAACTGCTCCAGCGTCATTCAGGTTCCTCAACCTGCGAACTTGACCAAAAGCAGGCTGAAGCAAGCGATAAAGACAAACGCCGAAAGCGCAAGCAGCAAGGGGCGCAGGCCGCGCGAGCGGATCTTGCCGATATGCGTCTGCAAGCCCATGGCGGCAAGGCCGACCGAGAGCATGAAGGTGGTGGCGAAGACGATCAGCGACTTCACTTCGGCCGGCACTTCGACGGCACTGTTCAGCACCACGACGGCGACGAAGGCGACCACGAACCACGGCATTGGCGGCTTCGCCGTCTTTTCGCCGGTCCTGCTCCGCGCCGCCAGCAGGCCGAGCGTGATGACCACAGGGGCCAGCATCGCCACCCGCGCCAGCTTGGCGATGGTGCTGATCTCGCCGGCTTGCGGACCGACCTGGAAGCCGGCGCCGATGACCTGCGCGATTTCATGAATGGAAGCGCCCGCCCACAGGCCGAAACCATGCGGGTCGAGGCCGGCCGGCCCTGCCAGCAACGGGTAGCCCAGCATGGCGACCGTGCCGAACAGGGTGACGCAGGCAACCGCATAGGCGACGTCCTCGTCGCTGGCGCTGGTCACCGCATTGGTGGCAACGATGGCCGAGGCGCCGCAGATCGAGGTGCCGGCGGCGATCAGTTCGGCGAGCTTGCGGTCGACGCCCAGCATGCGACCAAGGCCAAGCGTGAAGCAGAAGGTGGCGACCAGCGACAAGGCGACGATGCCGACGCCGGTGACGCCGATCGCGGTGAGTTGCGTCAGCGTCAACTGGAAGCCGAGCAGCACGATTGCCTGCCGAAGCAAGGTGCGTTGGCAAAACGCAATGCCGGGGCGCGTATTGGCCGGCAGGCCGACCAGGTTGGAGAAAACGATGCCGACGATGACCGCCAGGATCATCGGGCTGAAAATGCCGAGCCCCGGCAACTGCCGGATCGAGAATGCGGAGGCGGCCACGATGACAGCCAGCACGATGCCGGCCCAGACCGTTGCCTTGTCGGCGCGCGCCGGCTCCCTGGCCGCTGCGGGCGAAACGAGGGGGCGGTCGAGGGACGAGGCGACAGACACGGCTATTCTCCAATTCCAATCGGAATTGGAATGCCATTCTATCTATCGCCGATCCAACGCATTGTTCGTGTCGAATCGTTCGATCCAGCCGAACGATTCCACCGACACCAAGGCAACAGCCTGAAAGCCGGAGAGGCTCAGCCCAGCCAGCGCTCGTAATCCGCCACCAGCAAGTGCAGCGGCGCCACATCTTCCTCGATGTCGGAGAAGCGGCCGATCGGCTCGCGGAAGATGTTGTCGGTGAGGTCGTCGTTGACGGTGGAGACCTCGCCGATCAGCACGTCCTTGCCCTCGGCCCAGAAGGCGTGCCACACGCCGGGCAGAAGCGTGACGCTCTCGCCCGGATCGAGCTTGAGCAGGCCGCCGGCCGGCAGCTTGCGGATGGTGCCGTCAACCGGTACCGAGACCTCGGCCTTGGGGTCGATGCCGCCCTCGGCGTCGGGCATGAACAGTTCCAGCACCAGCTTGCCGCCGCCGCGGTTGATGATGTCTTCCGCCTTGATGACGTGGCGGTGCATGGGCGAGAGCTGGTCCTTGCGCGAGATCATGATCTTCTCGGCATAAAGCATGCCGGCGCCCTTCTTCATGTCCTCGAAGCGGCCGTTGCGCACGGTGAACAGGAAGAGGCCAAGCTCGTCGAATTTGCCCTGGCCGTAATCGGTGATGTCCCAGCCGAGGCGGGACTCGAAAATGCCGGCCGAGCTGCCGCGCCGCGCCTTCATCTCCTCCGGCGTCCAGTAAGCGAACGGAGGCATGATGTAGCCGAAGGAGCGGATGAAGGCGTCGGCCTCGCGGATGATGGCGTTGACGTTCGAGCGTTTCATGAAAGCGGTCCCGTAAGAGCGGCGGTGGCGTTAGAGCGCCGCGCGTCCAATTGGACGCGCAAAGGACGCTCTGACACTTTTTATCTGCTGCATCGTGCCTGTCGAAAATCGATTCCGATTTTCTGGCCGATGCAGCAGCATTTCGCATAGCGCAACGCCCCGCCGCTGTCGATGCGCGGGCAGCGATCCGATCAGCTATCGGCGCGCCGTGCCGCCATGCGGCGCATGGCGATGACGCGGCGGCGGCGGATTTCGGTGCGCATCGCCATCATGTGCAGCGCGAAGAACAGGACGGTGAAGCCCACCGCCATCACCAGCAAGGGCCACAACAGGCTGGGATCAATGGTCGGACCGTCAAGCCGGAACACGGATGCCGGCTGGTGCAGCGTGTTCCACCAGTCGACCGAAAACTTGATGATCGGGATGTTGATGAAGCCGACCAGCGTGATGACGGCCGCCGCCCAGGCGGCGCGGGTGACATCGTCCAGCGCGCGGGTCAGCGCGATGATGCCGAGATACATCAAGAACAGCACGAACACGGAGGTGAGCCGGGCGTCCCACACCCACCAGGTGCCCCACATCGGCTTGCCCCAGATGGAGCCGGTGATGAGCGCGAGCGCCGTGAACACCGCGCCGATGGGTGCCGCCGCCTTCAGCGCGACATCGGCCAAGGGATGTCGCCACACCAGCGTGCCGAGCGCCGAAATGGCCATCACCGAGTAGCACATCATCGAGAGCCAGGCGAAAGGCACGTGGATATACATGATGCGCACGGTGATGCCCTGCTGGAAATCCTCCGGCGCGGTGAAGCTCATATAGAGGCCGACGGCCAGCACGACGGCCGCAATGCCGACCAGCCACGGCACCAGCCTGTCTGCCAGCGTCATGAAACGCGTCGGGTTGGCCAGGTCCGCCCAGCTCGAAGAACGTGCACTCGTTTCGCTCATGCGATGTTCTTTAGAGCTTTTCGGATCGGGATTGAAGCCGTTCTGAAAAGACAACACCGCGCACCTTGAAGGTACGCGGTGTCATGATTTTCGCGAAACTGGCGACCAGAGGCCAGCCGGTTCGATGATTAAGCGGCTTCGCCGGTCACCGACACGACGCTGAGGCGGCGAACCTCGTCGTCGTTGAGCAGGCCGCCGGCACGCAGCAGCGAGGCAAAACGGCCATTGCGCAGCGACAATTCCTGGAAACCGCCCATCTCGACGACCTGGCCCTTGTCCATGAAGACGACCAGATCGGCGTCGCGGACGGTGGTCAGGCGGTGAGCGATGACGAAGGTGGTGCGGTCGCGCCGCAGATCGTCGATGGCTTCCTTGACACGGCCTTCCGTCTCGACGTCGAGCGCGCTGGTCGCCTCGTCGAGAACCAGGATCGGCGCGTCCTTCAGCACGGCGCGGGCGATGGCGATACGCTGACGCTCGCCGCCCGAAAGCTGGCCGCCGCGCTCGCCGACAAGCGTGTCGTAGCCGTTGCTCTTCGACAGGATGAAGTCCTGCGCGACCGCGGCGTTGGCGGCTGCGTGCACTTCCTCATTGGTGGCGTCGGCGCGGCCGACGCGGATGTTGTCCTCGATCGAGCGGTTGAGCAGGCCGGCATCCTGGAAGACGGTGGCGATCGAATGGCGCAGCGACTTGCGGGTCACGCTGCGCGTGTCGATACCGTCGATGAGGATGCGGCCCTGGTCCGGCGTGTAGACGCGCTGCAGGAGGTTGATGAGCGTCGTCTTGCCGGCGCCCGTCGGGCCGACGATGGCGACCGTCTGGCCGGCGGCGACTTCGAAGGAGACATCCTCGACGCCCTGGGTGGAGTTGGCGAAGGAGAAGCCGACATTCTCGAAGCGGATATGGCCGGTGACCTTGCCAAGATCGCGCAGGCCTTCCGGCTCGGCCGTCTCGGCGGCCGCTTCCTCGAGCTTGTAGAAATCCTCGAGCTTGGCGCGTGCTTCCGAAATCTGCGTCACGAAGGCCGAAACCTGGTCGAGGCGCGAGATCAGCAAGGTGGCGAAACCGGTGAAGGCAACGACATCGGCGATGCGCAGTTGATTGTGCATGACCAGATAGGAACCGATCAGGAGCACCACCATCATCGAGATGGTCGAGGACAGGCGGTTCATGGCGCTGGCCAGCGCCCACCAGTCGAGAACCGGGTTCTGGGCATTGAGCAGGTCGCGCACATAACGCTTCAGCGTTTCGGTTTCCTGGCCGATACGGTTGTAGCTCTGCAGCACGGCAACGTTGCTGACGGTGTCGGTCACGTGGCCGAACACTGTGTGATAGTGGCGCTCCACATTGGCCTGGCCCGCCTTGGTCTTGCGCATGACCAGCCGGCCGACGGCGAAGTAGAACACGCCGAGCACGAGCAAGACTGCGGACATGCGCATGTCGAGGCGCATCGCGGTCGGCACCAAGAACATCAGTGCGACGACGGTCGACAGATGCTGGCGCATGAATTCGAGCCAGAGGCTGAACAGCGACTCCACCGCGCGCAGCAGCGTCTGCAGCGAGTTCGAGGTGCCGCGCTGCTGGTGCCAGGCAAGCGGCATGGTGATGACGCGCTCGAAGGATTCGCACAGCACTTCCGAACGCCGCTTGTGAGCGAAACGGTCGGCGCCGCGGGCGACGAGCACGAATGCAATGATGTTGAAGGCGCCGAGACCTGCCCACATGACAAGTTCGCTGATCGGGTTGGTGCGCTCGGCGATGGCGCCGATGACCTTACCCAGCAGCAGCGGCTCGTAAACCGCGACCATCGCAAGCATGACGTTTGCCAGGCAGATCAGGGTGAGACGCTTCTTGTCGGCAGTAAGATAGCCGAGCGCTCTCCAGTAGATTTGCAGCAGTGACAACTCGATTACTCCGCGAAACGATCCATTGTGCGCCGCATTATTGCGGTGAACACGTATCTCCAGATGAGCGGCAAAACAATGCCCACCAGTGCCTTCTGTTCCGTTCCGTCGAACAAAACATGACAACGGGCAGAAATCTGCCGTGATCGCGTAACGGTTTGAGATAAAAGGTGAAATCCCAATGCTGCGGCAAAATTGCGGCAGAAGCCCGCCGCTGCCACATTTTTGTGCATTTCAAGGCAGCCGCCGGTGACTTCCGGCGGCCGCCCTCCGGCATCAGGCCGGTATCTTGACGACGACCTCGGTAATCTTGCCGTCCTTGAGGTCGAAGGCGTTGCCCTTGACCTTGGCGCCATCCACTTCCAGCGAGATCGTCTTGGCGCCCTTGGCGCGCACGACGCGGACCGCGTGCTCGGTGCCGTCGATCTTGAGCCTGGCCGAATAACCCGGCCAGTCGGACGGCAGTTTCGGGTTGATCTCGACGCGCTTGCCGCGCCGCTCGATGCCCAGAATGCCTTCCACAGCGGCACGGTAGAGCCATCCGGCGGAACCGGTGTACCAGGTCCAGCCGCCGCGCCCGCCCTTGCCTTCGCCGGCATAGATGTCGGCCGCGACGACATAGGGCTCGACCCGGTAGTGTTCGGCCGCGTCCGCGTCGAGGGCGTGGTTGACGGGGTTCAGCATCGAGAAGCAGCGATAGGCCTCGTCAGTGCGCCCCATCTCGGCCAAGGCGATGACGAACCACGTCGAGGCGTGGGTATATTGGCCGCCATTCTCGCGCACGCCCGGCGGATAGCTCTTGATGTAGCCGGGATCCTTCGTGGTCTTGGAGAAGGGCGGCGTGAACAGCTTCACGATCTTGAGCTCTTCGTCGACCAGATGCTTGATCGCCTGATCCATCGCCGTATGGGACCGCGCCGGATCGCCCTCGCCCGACAACACACTCCACGACTGCGCGATCGAGTCGATCTTGCACTCGTCGGAACCGCGCGAACCGAGCGGCGAGCCGTCATCGAAGCTGCCGCGCCGATACCACTCGCCGTCCCAGGCCTTGTTCTCCAGCGCTCGCTTGAGGTTGGCGGCATGCGCCTCCCAGGCCTTGGCGTGCTTGGCATCGCCCTGTGCCTTGGCGACCGCAGAGAAGTCGGTCAGCGTCTTCAGCAGGAACCAGCCCAGCCAGACGCTCTCGCCCTTGCCGCCAACGCCGACACGGTTCATGCCGTCGTTCCAGTCGCCGCCCAGCATCAACGGCAACCCGTCGGCACCGGTGCGCTGGATCGCTAGGTCCAACGCCCGCGCGCAGTGCTCGTAGAGCGGCACGATCGTCTTGGAGACTTGCGGCTCGAAGAAGGAGTCGTGCTCGCCCTCGGCCAGCGGCTTACCCTCGATGAACGGCAGCGCTTCCTTCAGGATCGACTTGTCGCCGGTCACGGTGATGTAGCGCGACACCGCATGCGCGAGCCAGACGACGTCGTCCGAGATCGTGGTGCGCACGCCGGCGCCGGTGCGCGGCAGCCACCAATGCTGCACGTCGCCTTCCGGGAACTGGCGTCCGGCGGCGTTCAGGATTTGCTCACGTGCCAGCGACGGGTCATGCGCCAACAGGGCCAGCGTGTCCTGCAGCTGGTCGCGGAAGCCGAAGGCGCCGCTCGCCTGATAGAAGGCGGTGCGGGCACGAATGCGGCAGGCCAGCGCCTGATAGGGCAGCCAGTGATTGACCATGGCATCCAGTGCCTTGTCGGGCGTTTCTACCTGGATCGTGTCGAGGAAGCCGCGCCAGGCGACCTCGTTGTCGGCAAGCCGCTTGTCAAAGTCCTTGGCGCGATGCGTCTTGACCAATGCGCTCGCCTCGCCGGCGGAACCGGCGTCGCCCATCAACCACAGCAGCGTGACGTCGCCGCCCGCCGGAATGTCGACGTCGCGCGCCAATGCCGCGCATGGATCGTCGCCGGCCTCGATGCGGCCGGAGAGCGCAGCACCCGCGGTGACGGACTGCGGCGACGCGCTGGTGCCGTGCCGGCCGAGGAACTCCTGTCGGTCAGCGGTGAAGGATTGCGGTTCGCGATCGCTGGCCAGGAAGGCGACGCGATCACCGAAGTCGAGCCCATAGGGGTTCTGGGCCAGGAGCGCGCCGGTTGCCTCGTCGCGCTGCGACAGGATGGTCGCGGCCGTCTTCGAGCGATGGCTGCCGAGCACCCATTCGGCGTAAGCGTAGATGCGCAGCCTTGCCGGCTCTGTGCCGGAGTTCTGGATACGCAGCCGCGTGACGCGCACGGGGTCCGTCGGATCGACGACATGGGTCAAATCCATCGACAATGCGCCACGCTTGGTGCGGAAAGTGGAAAAACCCTGCCCGTGCCAGGTCTCGTAGACCATGGCCGGGTCGCGCAGCAGCGCCGCCGTCGGCGAATAGGATTCGCCGCTGTCGAGATCGTGGATGTAGATGCCCTCGCCCGGCCGGTTGGCGACCGGATCGTTCGACCACGGCGTCAACTGATAGTCGCGGCTGTTGCGGCTCCAGGTGAAGGCAGCGCCTTCAGCCGATGTGTGGAAGCCGAACGCCTCGTTGGCGATGACGTTGATCCATGGCTGCGGCGTCGAGCGACGACCGGTCAGGCGCACCACATAGTGACGGCCGTCGCCGTCGAAGCCGCCATAGCCGTTCCAGTAGTTGAGATCGGTGCCGTCGGCGGCGATGTCCCTGCCATCCTTTTCCGGCTTGCGGGGCGCGGGTGTCTCGGCGATTTGTGCCGCCCGACCCGGATTGAGCACGTCGCGTGCCTGGATCGCCGCCGCCTCGGCCCGTTCGATCTGGTCGAAGATCATGCCGTTGCGGGTGTGCAGCACCACGCGCGCCACCGCCAGCAGCGTCTTGTAGGTGGTCTCGTCCATCAAATCGCGACGCACCGCGAAGATGTGCTGGCGCGGGCCGAACTCGTTGCCGCGCAGGCGGCTGTTCTCGCACAGAGCATCGATCGCCTGCTGCAGGTCCTGGACATAGGAAGACGCCTGCTCGTTGACGATGACGAGGTCGGCCGTCATGCCGCGTGCACGCATATACTCCTGGAAACGCAGCGCCTCGGCGACGATCTCCAGATCGGCGACGTCGCCGATGCGTACCGCGAAGATCGGGAAGTCGCCCGAAATGCTGGTTGGCCACAGGCTGGACTGCTTGCCGAGACCGGACGCGACCGCGTCCGACGGCAGGCGCAGGAACGGATCGGGATAGATCAGGTAGCGCGCCAGCTTCTGCACATTGGCCGCGTCGGTCAGGCTGAGGCCGAGATGGCGCGTCTGCACCTGCGAACGGGTCCAGGCCAGCATCGCCTGGCGGGCGAAGCTCTCGGCATGGTCGAGCCGTGCGATCGCCTCGTCCAGTTCGGTGCGGTTGGCACCGACCACCGTCCAGAAAGTGAGCGATATCTTCTTGTTGGCCGGCACGCGCACGCGCCGCCTGAGTGCGGCGACCGGATCCAGTGTAAAGCCGGCATGACCGCCGAGCTTTGCGTCGGGATCGAAGGCGGCGGCATCGGCGATGGTGCGGCCACGGCCGATGAAGGCGCGGCGGTCGGTCTCGGCTTCGCCGTCGCGGGCAAGACCGGACGGATCGGTGACGAAGTGGGCCGCGGCGATGTCCGGCTCGCCGGCGTCGCGCTTGCGGCGCGCGGCGAAGATCGCATTTCTGTTAGGCGCGATCTCAGTCTCCACGAACATCTTGGAAAACGCCGGATGGGCATTGTCGGAGGCGTCCGTGCCGAGCACCAGCTCGGCGAAGGAGGTCACCTCGATATGACGATCGGTGGCGCCGTCATTATAGAGCGTGACCCGCCTGCCCTCGCCATTGCCTTCGGAAATGACGATGCATTCCACTTCCGAGCGCAGCGAATGCACGGTCTTGATGAAGGACGCCTTGTCGTCCGAGAACTGTGCCTGGGCAACCTCGCCCGGCACGCGCTTCGGCTCGACGGTGGCCGACCACCAGTCGCCGGTGTCGGCATCGCGCAGGAAGATGTAGGAGCCCATCCGGTCCTCGGTCGGGTCCGGCTGCCAGCGGGTGACGGAAAAGTCGCCCCAGCGCGAATAGCCCGAGCCGGTCGCCGTCACCATCACCGAATAGCGGCCGTTCGACATCAGATTGGTGGCACGCAGCGCCCAGGCGGGGTCGAGCACGACCCGCGTGTCGGGGTTCTGGAATTCGGTCTCGTCGGCGACGGCCTGTTCCTCGACGTCGGTTCGCACCGTGTCGGCCGGGATTTCGCGCGGCGCCTTCTCCTGCAGCAACAGTTCAGCGGATTCGATGACCGGATCGCTGTGGAAGCGGTCGCGCAGCCGGCCCTCGAAGACGGCGTCGGCGATGGCGGCGATCGACATGCCGGAATGGTGCGCGAAATAGTTCTGCACCACGGCATGGTCGGTGCCTTCCGGCACGCGCTGCGGCGTGAAGTCGACGGCGTCGTAATAGCCGTAGCGGCCAAGCGCGCCGATGCTTTCGAGACGCTTCAGATTGGCGACGGCCTCGCGCGGCATGAACTGCGCGGCCATGATCGTCGCATAGGGCGCGATCACCGTGTTCTGGCCAAGACCGCGCTTCAGGCCTAGGCCGGGCACGCCGAAATTGGTGTACTGGTAGTTCATCTCGCGGTCGCGGGCATTGTAGGCCGCTTCCGAAATGCCCCACGGCACGTTCTTGGAACGGCCGTACTGCATCTGCCGCTTGATGATCAGCTTGCTTGTCTGGTTCAGGATAGAGCCCTGCGGTTCCTTCATGACCAGCGGCGGCATCAGATATTCGAACATCGAGCCGGACCACGACATCAGCGCGCCGCGGAAACCGATCTCGACCACCGGGCGGCCGAGGCGGAACCAATGCTCGGTCGGCAGGTCGCCCTTGGCGATGGCGAACAGGCTGGTCAGGCGGCATTCGGAGGCAAGCAGGTCGTAGCAGGCCTCGTCGAGCTGACGCTCCTCGACCCGGTAGCCGATCGACAAGAGTTTGCGGTCCTGCCGCAGCAGGAAACCGAACTCCATCTCGAAGGCGTAGCGACGGGTGCGCTCGTGCAATTCGAGCAGCTTGACGCGCAACGCCTGCGCCGCCTTCTCGTCGGCCTGCGCGTCCTGCACATGCGCCTCGCATGTCGCTTCGAGCCGCGCCGCCCAGTCGACGATGATGTCGCTGGCGGTCGAATTGGCTTCGGCATGGATGGCGGCGGCGAGCTTGCGGATTTCTCCGGCAAGCACGGTCAGGTTGACGGTGCGCGCGGAAGCCATTTCGGGCTGCGCCTTGATGGTGCGCACGGCGCGGCGCATGCCGTCCAACCGGTCGGCCAGGCGCTGACGCAGCGGCCGCAGCTGGCGACGGTCGTCCGGCAGATCGTCCAGGCTTTCATTGAGGATGGCCACGGTGTCGAGCACCCCCTCGACATCGCCATGCAGATGCACGGACGGCGCTTCCGCCCATTCGGCGCAGGTCGCCGCCACCGTCACCAGATGGCCGGCGAGATTGCCGCTGTCGACCGCTGAAATATAGGTCGGACGCAGCGGGTTGAGCGTCGTCGTCTCGTACCAGTTGTAGAGATGGCCGCGGCTGCGCTCCATGCGCTCGATGGTCTGCATGGTCGCGTCGATGCGCGCGATCGCTTCCGACAGGCTGATCCAGCCGAAATCGCGGGCCGAGACGACCGAAAGCAAATAAACGCCGATATTGGTCGGCGAGGTGCGCGACGCCACGATCGGCTTCGGGTTTTCCTGGAAATTGTCCGGCGGCAGATGGTTCTGTTCGGCCGTGACGAAGTTCTCGAAATAGTGCCAGGTGCGGCGCGCCGCGACGCGCAGCGCATGCACGTCCTGCGGCAACAGGTGCAGCCGGTCCTCGGTTTCGGCCGAACGGCTGACCAGCCAGGCAAAGGCCGGCGAGCCGATCCAGAACAGGGCGAAGGCGAAGGCGACGAAGGCGCCGGTAGAATCGTCGAACACCGGGATGACGAGGCCGATGGCGCCGATGATCACCGCGCCATACATCATGCTGTAATAGGAGCCGATGTCGTTTCCGCTGCCCTTGTGCGCCTGCGAGGCGGTGCGCCATTCGAGCAGATTCTTGCGGCTGACGAACAGGCGGTAAAGCGTGCGGATGATAGCGTCGCCCATCATCCAGGCCTGGTGTGCCATCAAGACGATCTTCAGCGCCACCATGGCGGTGCCGAAGGCGATGTCGTGCGCCAAGGCCGAGAAATGCCCGCGCGGCGTGGCATTGCTGCTCTTCGGGATGATGGCGTTGACGATGTCGAAGGTGGGCGCCATGAACAAAGTCAGGATCAGCAGCGCCTGCCACTGCGCGGCTTGCGTGAACGGCAAAAGCGTCCAGCCGGCGATCGCCGCCATCACCCAGAAGATCGGGGTGAGCGAACGGCGCAGATTGTCGATCATCTTCCAACGCGACAATGCGGGCACGCCAGAACGCGGATCGAAGATGAAGCTCAACAGCTGCCAGTCGCCGCGCGCCCAGCGATGGGTACGCGAGGCGTCCACCCAGTAGCGGGTCGGATAATCCTCGACCAGCTCGACATCGGTGACCAGCGCCGAACGCGCCAGCGCGCCTTCGAGCAGGTCGTGGCTGAGCACGGTGTTGTCTTCGATGCGCCCCTTCAGCGCGGCCTCGAAGGCATCGATATGATAGAGGCCCTTACCGGTGAAGGAGCCGTCACCGAACACGTCCTGATAGAGATCGGACACGGCGAAGACATAGGGATCGAGGCCACGATTGGCCGAGAACACGCGCTGGAAGAACGACGCCTCGTCGCCGGTGGTCAGCGACGGCGTGATGCGCGGCTGCATGATGCCGTAGCCGGCGGTGACGCGGCGCTTTACCGGGTCGAAATGCGGCTTGTTCATCGGATGGCACATCTTGCCGATGAGCTTGGCGATCGCGTCGCGCGTGGTGCGCGTGTCCGCGTCCAGCGTCATCACATGCACGATGTTCTCCGGCAGCGGCGTCTCCAGCGGCAGGAAGGTGGTGTCGCTGTCGCCGCGCAGAAGCAGGTTCAATTCGTGCAGTTTGCCGCGCTTGCGTTCCCAGCCCATCCATGCGCCCTGCGCCGGATTGTAGAGCCGGCGCCGATGCAGGAGATAAAAGCGCGGCGCGCCCTCGGTCGGATAGCGCTGGTTGAGCATCGCGATCTGGCTATGGGCGAAATCGAGGATCTCGGTGTCGTTGGCACTGATTTCCGCCTTGCTGTCGGGCCAGTCCGAAAGCAGGGCGAAATGCAATTCGCCCGACATGTTGGCGAGGTGATGCACCTCGATGTTGCGGACATTCTCCTCGACATCGTCGCGGGAGCCGATCAGCGACGGCACCACGACCAGGGTGCGCGCCTCGACCGGAATGCCGTCCTTGTATTCATAGCCGACAAGGCGTGTCGGCTTGAGGAACAAAAGCACCACGGTGTTGAAGAAGGCGAGCGCGCCTTCGCTGGCCGGTACGGCGAACAGCAGCAACATCAGCGTGATGCCCGCGATCGGCAGACCAAGAGCGGCCAGCGCGTTGCCCGTCAACCACAACAAGAGGACGGTGAGCAGGAAAACCGGCAGCACGATGCCGAGCCAGCCGGTCTTGCGGAAACCGCGCAGGAAGCTGCGGCCGAGGCTCGGCGAATAGCCGATCGCCTTTTCAAGTTCGGGACGGCGCGAACCGACAAGGAAAAAGCCGATGTCAGTGCCGTTGGCCGCATCCGTAGCCTGGTCGACAGCCTGCCCGGCCGCCGCCGCCATATCCGTCGCCTTTTCGGCAACGACGTATTCCGACTGCTTCGAACGCTTGGCCAGTTCCTCGATCTCGGTGCGGTATTGGTCGCGCGAGGCGAAATCGAGTTCCGAGAAATTGGTCCGCTCGCGCAACAACGCGTCGATGCGGCTGACCCCTTCGAACCAGACCGTCCAGTCGACGTCGTTGATCAAGCGCAGGCCGCGGATGATGTTACCGGTGGTGACGTTGCCGCTCGACAGCGTCTGGTGCTCGGCGATGGTGATTTCCTCGGCGTCGGTGCCGGACTTCTCCAGCTCCGCCTCGAGCCATTCGAGCGCCCTGCCGGCATTCTGCGAACCGTCGCGCAGCCGGTAGAGCAGCTGGGTGGCGAAAGTGGTGTCGCCCGCATGCGCCTGGTACTTGCCCAGGATCGACTGGCGGTCGGCGCTGTCGCCGGCGGCAAGCACCTTGTCGGCGACGTCATTGGCGATGAGCCGCATGTCGCGCGAGCGGTTGACGCGCACGGCAAGGCGGCGAAGGTTTTCGATCAAGACGAAGCGCAGCAGCGACGGCAGCGCCCAGATCTCGCCGATCTTCATCGGCTCGATCGACTGGAAGCCCTCGACGATCGCCTTGAACATCTGCGAGGAGATCGAACTGTCGGAATGCGCGACATAGGCCCAGGCAACCGCAAGCGCGCGCGGAATGGCGGTGCCATCGGCGAGCTTCAGCGTCGGCAGCTGGCGATAGAAGCGGCGCGGCAGGTCACGCTTGATCTGATAGATCGTTTCCTCGACCAGATAATTGTTGTCGAGCAGCCACTGGGCGGCCGGCGTCACCGTCTCGCCCCGCGCCTGCGCGGCATTGGTCAGGCGGTAGACTTCGAGGATCTTCTTGGCGCTGTCGCGGTTGCGCTTCTGGAAATCGAACGGCTCGAGCCCGGCGAGATCGGAGACATCGCCCCGTGCCAGGCTTTCGCCCAGCGCCCGCAACCTGTCCTCGGACAAGTACTGCGACCGGATCGGCTCCTCCGCAGCGGCTGGGAAACGCGCGGCGGCGGTCCTGATTTCGGCGGGGCTATTCTGAATGTTCATCAAGCAATCCGTGCGGCGGGAACCGGTCGCGGCGCGACCCTATCGTCCCCGATGTTCGATATCGATTTACAGGTGATTGATTGCGTAGCAAAGCGGGTCGAACGAGCTTGTCCTCTCATCTCGTCGAAGATTAGTGGCCGTTGCTCCCCCGACAACCTCTATGCACGCGCCTGCGCTACCAACGGGCCGATCGAATGGCAAGGATTCAGGCATTTTCGTGATAGCGCAACCGCCCGGCGCGATATTTCGGGCCGGGCGCGATAACGCTTGGAATCAGCCTTTAATCGTTTTGGATGGCGATCACAAAAAGGATCGCGTGCGGCTGGGGCACGAGCCGCAGCGTTTCGCTGGCTCCGTCGAGCCACAGCGTGTCGTGGGCATCGAGCGCGACGGGCGACGATTCGCCGATCGCGATGCTGCCTTGATGGCAGAACAGAAGCGTGGTGGCGGCTTCAGAGACGAAGTCGAACGGCTTGGCAAGCACCAGCCGGCGAACGCCGTGGCGCGCGCGGCCACGGCGGGTCATGACATTGAGGTCGGTAATCGGTCCCGCCGGCAGCGACGCATCGGTCGCCGCGTCGGCGGGAAAGAAAAGCGGATCGGATGCGCGCGTGAGCTCGACCGGCGCGCGGCCGGCGATCGTCAGCCGCATCCCCTCGCCTTCCAGGATCGACAGCGTGCGGTCGATGCCGGCAAAGACCGAGAACGGCCCGCCCGCCTCGACGCGCGCCATCGAGATGCGCCAGTCGAAATCGTCCAGTCCGGCGCCGGCCGGCGAGACGGCGATTTCCGTCGTCACGCCGCCGCCGTTCTTCCACGGCATGGAACGATAATCGGCCGCACGCAGGATGCGCATCGCGTTTAGCCCAGGATGCCCGGCAGGTTGAGCTGGTGTTCCCTGGCGCATTCGATGGCGATGTCGTAGCCGGCATCGGCATGGCGCATGACACCAGTGGCCGGATCGTTCCACAACACACGCTCGAGCCGGCGTGCCGCATCTTCCGTGCCGTCGGCGACGACGACCATGCCGGAATGCTGCGAGAAGCCCATGCCGACGCCGCCGCCGTGATGCAGCGACACCCAGGTGGCACCTGACGCGGTGTTGAGCAGAGCATTCAGCAGCGGCCAGTCGGACACGGCATCCGAACCGTCCTTCATCGCTTCCGTCTCGCGGTTGGGCGACGCGACCGAGCCGGAATCGAGATGATCGCGGCCGATGACGACCGGGGCCTTCAATTCACCCTTGGCGACCATTTCGTTGAAGGCGAGGCCGAGGCGGTGACGGTCGCCGAGGCCGACCCAGCAGATGCGCGCCGGCAGGCCCTGGAACTTGATACGCTTCTGCGCCATGTCGAGCCAGTTGTGCAGGTGATGATTGCCGGGGGTCAGTTCCTTCACCTTGGCGTCGGTCTTGTAGATATCCTCCGGATCGCCCGAGAGTGCTGCCCAGCGGAACGGGCCGATGCCGCGGCAGAAGAGCGGACGGATATAGGCCGGCACGAAACCGGGGAAATCGAAGGCGTCCTTGACACCTTCCTCCAGTGCCATCTGGCGGATGTTGTTGCCGTAATCGACGGTGGGCACGCCCATCTTATGGAAGTCGAGCATCGCCTTGACATGGGTGGCCATGGATTTCTTGGCGGCGACGACGACAGCGTTGGGATCGCGCTCGCGCTTTTCTTCCCATTGCCCGACGGTCCATCCCTGCGGCAGATAGCCATTGACCGGATCGTGGGCCGAGGTCTGGTCGGTGACCGCGTCGGGGCGCACGCCACGCTTCACCAGTTCGGGGAAGATGTCGGCGGCGTTGCCGAGCAGCGCCACGGAAATCGCCTTCTTTTCCTTGCAGGCCTTGTCGATGATGGCCAGCGCATCGTCGAGGTCCTTGGCCTGGACGTCGACATAACCGGTCTTCAGACGCATCTCGATGCGCGAGGGCTGGCACTCGACGGCAAGGCAGGAGGCGCCGGCCATGGTGGCGGCCAGCGGCTGCGCGCCGCCCATGCCGCCGAGGCCGGCGGTGAGGATCCAGCGGCCGGACAGGTCGCCATTGTAGTGCTGGCGGCCGAGCTCGACGAAGGTCTCGTAGGTGCCCTGCACGATGCCCTGCGAGCCGATATAGATCCAGGAACCGGCCGTCATCTGGCCGTACATCATCAGGCCCTTCTTATCGAGCGCGTTGAAATGCTCCCAGGTCGCCCAGTGCGGCACGAGGTTGGAATTGGCCAGCAAAACCCGCGGTGCATCCTTGTGCGTCTTGAACACGCCGACCGGCTTGCCGGACTGAACGAGCAGCGTCTCGTCAGCCTCGAGCTTGCGCAGCGCGCCGGCGATGCGGTCGAAACTGTCCCAGTCGCGGGCGGCGCGGCCGATGCCGCCATAGACCACCAGCTCGCCGGGCTTTTCGGCGACGATCGGGTCGAGATTGTTCATCAGCATGCGCAGCGGCGCTTCGGTGAGCCAGCTCTTGGCGGTCAGCTCGGTGCCGGTGGCGGCGCGGATGGTGCGGGAATTGTCGATACGGGTGTGTTGGGTCATGCGAATGCTCCCTCGAAGATCAGGCCTTCGCCCAGTTGAGTGCGGTCGTCAGGATTTCAGTCAGCGTCGCGCGCATCGGCGCGGCGAATTCGGGATCGTAGCGGCTCGGCCAGTTGGCCGGACCGACCTTGCCTTCCGGCTCCAGCATGTAGCCACGGCAGGAAAGCTCCATCTGCAAGGCATGGACGCCGTCTTGCGGCCGGCCATGATCGCGGGTGATCCAGCCGCCCTTGAAGCGGCCGTTGACGACCCAGGGCCGCCCCGTCGCGACCATGATGTCGGCGACCTTTTTCTCAAGCGCCGGATCGGCGCTCTTGCCGGAATTGGTGCCAAGGTTGAACAGCGGCAGCTTGCCTTCGAACAGCCTCGGGATGACGGAACGGATCGAGTGGCAATCGTAGAGCACGATCTTGCCGTGCAGGCCGCGCAGCCGCGCGATCTCGGCCTCGAGCGCGGCATGGTATGGTTCGAAATAGATCTTGCGGCGCCCGGCCACGTCGTCGGTGTTCGGCTCAAGCCCTGATTTATAGAGCGGTTCACCGTCGAAGGTCGTTGTCGGGCACAGTTCCGTCGTCGCCTGCCCCGGATAAAGCGAGACGCCGGACGGATCGCGGTTCACGTCGATGACGGAACGCGAGATCGTGGTGCGCACCACGGTGGCGCCGAGGCCGACGGCGAAATCGTAAAGCTGCTCGATCCACCAGTCGGCGTCGCGGCGGGCGAGCCAGGCAGAGACGAAACGATCGTCCAGCCCGGCAAGGTCGGTACCGGTGTGCGGGATCGAGACCAGCAGCGGCGCCTCGCCGCGCTGGACGGTGAGCCAGGCGGGCTGCGTCATGCAGCGCCCCCGCTGATCGCCGGCAGCTTGATCGCCTTGGCGGCCTCGACCAGCGCGCCACCGCGCACCAGCGCGATCGCCTTTTCCATGTCGGGATGGAAATGACGGTCGTCGTCGAGATAAGGCACCTGCGTCCGCACCGCCTTGCGCACGGCCTCCAGCGCGGCACTGGAAGCCAGCGGCTGGTGGAAATCGCAGCCCTGGGCCGCGGCAAGCAATTCGATGCCGATCACGGCGGTGGCGTTCTCGATCATGCCGATCAGGCGGCGCGCGCCATGCGCGGCCATCGAGACGTGGTCTTCCTGGTTGGCCGAGGTCGGGATGGAATCGACCGAGGCCGGATAGGCCTTCTGTTTGTTTTCGGAAACGAGTGCGGCCGCCGTCACCTGCGGGATCATGAAACCGGAGTTGAGGCCGGGTTTTGGCGTCAGGAAGGCCGGCATGCCGGACAGCGCCGGATCGACCAGCATGGCGATGCGCCGCTCCGACAGCGAGCCGATCTCGCAGACGGCGAGCGCGATCATGTCGGCGGCGAACGCCACCGGCTCGGCATGGAAATTGCCGCCGGACAGCGCGGTGTCGTCCTCGGCGAAGATCAGCGGGTTGTCGGTGACGCCGTTGGCCTCGGTTTGCAGCGTGTCGGCGGCCTTGCGCAGAACGTCGAGTGCGGCGCCCATGACCTGCGGCTGGCAGCGCAGGCAATACGGGTCCTGCACGCGCTCGTCGCCGACGCGGTGGGATTCGCGGATGGCGCTGCCGGCCATCAGGTTGCGCAGCGCTTCCGCGGTCTCGATCTGGCCGCGATGCTTGCGCAAGAGATGAATGCGCGGATCGAACGGCGCGTCGGAACCTTTCGCGGCATCCGTCGACAGCGCGCCGGCTATCAGCGCCGATTGATAAAGCACTTCTGCCTCGAACAGGCCGGCCAGCGCATAGGCGGTGGAGAACTGCGTGCCATTGAGCAGCGCCAGCCCTTCCTTGGCGCCCAGCGTCACCGGTTCCAGGCCGTGCGAGGCAAAGGCGACCCTGGACGGGAAGCGGCCATGCGGGGTAAAGCATTCGCCAACGCCGATCATCACCGCCGTCATGTGCGAGAGCGGCGCAAGATCGCCAGAAGCGCCGACCGAGCCTTGCGCCGGCACCACCGGAATGACGTCGTTGGCCAGCATCTTCTGCAAGAGATCGATCGTCGCTGGCTTCACGCCGGAAGCGCCCTGCGCCAGCGAGGCGAGCTTCAGCGCCATCATCAATCGCGCCACCGCGACAGGCATCGGCTCACCGACGCCGGCGGCATGGCTGAGCACGATGTTGCGCTGGAGCGTTTCAAGGTCGGCGGCGGGAATGCGCACGCTGGCGAGTTTGCCGAAGCCGGTGTTGATGCCATAGACCGGCTCACCCTTGGCGACGATGCGCTCGACCGCCCTGGCGCTGGCCTCGATGGCCGGCTTGCAGGATGGATCGAGCACCGGCACGGCGCCGCGATAGATGGCGCGCCAGTCGGCCAGCGTGGCGTTTCCGGGTTTCAGTACGAGTTCGGTCATTGTCCCCTCCAGATACGAGCATGGAGCGGATTGAAGCCCATGCGATAAACAAGTTCAGCCGGCCGCTCGATATCCCAGATGGCGAGGTCGGCCCATTTACCGGCTTCCAGCGTGCCGGTTTCGCCCTGCAATCCGAGTGCGCGGGCGGCTTCGCGGGTGATGCCGGCGATGCATTCGTCAACGGTCATGCCAAACAACGTCGCCGCCATGTTCGTGGTGAGCAGCAGCGAGGTGAGCGGCGAAGTGCCAGGATTGTTGTCGGTGGCCACCGCCATCTTCACGCCATGCTGGCGAAACAGTGCGATCGGCGGCTTCTTCGTCTCGCGGATGAAATAATAGGCGCCGGGCAGGATGCCGGCGACCGTTCCAGCCTTGGCCATCGCCGCGGCACCGGCATCGTCGGTATATTCGAGATGATCGGCCGAGAGCGCACCATAGCGGGCCGCAAGCGCGGCACCATTCAGGTTGGACAGCTGGTCGGCATGCAGCTTCACCGGCAGGCCGGCAGCCTTCGCTGCGTCGAAAACGCGGGCAATCTGCTCCGGCGAAAAGGCGATGCCCTCGCAGAAACCGTCGACGGCGTCGGCGAGCTTGTCGGCGGCGACCGCCGGCAGCATCGTTTTGGCCACCAGGTCGATGTAAGCGTCCTTGTCGCCATTGGCCTCGACCGGCAGCGCATGCGCGCCGAGGAAGGTGGTGCGCACCGTCACCGGGCGCGCCACGCCGAGGCGGCGCGCCGCCCTCAACGACTTCTTCTCATTGGCGAGATCGAGCCCGTAGCCGGATTTCACCTCTACGGTAGTGACGCCTTCGGCCATCAACGCATCGAGGCGCGGCAGGGTCTGCGCGACCAGCTCATCCTCGCTCGCCGCACGCAGCGCCTTCACCGAGGAAACGATGCCGCCGCCGGCGCGGGCGACTTCTTCATAGGTGGCGCCAGTCAGCCGCATCTCGAATTCGTTGGCGCGGTTACCGGCATGGATGAGATGGGTGTGGCAGTCGATAAGGCCGGGCGTGATCCAACGGCCTTCGCAATCGACGATTTGAGTTCCGGAAGGAGTTGCCGGCATGTCCGCTTCGGGACCAGCATAGGCAATGCGGCCATCGCGCGCCACGACGGCGCCGCGTTCGATTTCACCAAGACCTGCGGCAGTTTCGGCCAGCGTCGCAAGGCGCGCATTGCGCCACACGCGGCTTGCCCCTGCCCGGCCCTTCTCCTCCTCAGCCATAGCTTTTTTCCGCTTCACTCCACTGAAATTATGTATATACATATTGAGACGCGGCGCAAGTGTTATTCTGGCGTCGATTACGCACAGGGAGGATTATGGCGTGACGGCAATCTTTGCGGAACAGGCGCTTTTAGCCGACGGCTGGCGCAGGAATGTGCGCATCGCGGTTTCCAACGGCGCGCTTGCCTCGGTGCAACCCGACACCACCGCGCAGCCCGGCGACGAACGGCACGCCATCGTCGTCCCGGGCATGCCGAACCTGCACAGCCACGCCTTTCAGCGTGGCATGGCCGGCCTTGCCGAAACGCGCGGCCCCGGCGCCGACTCTTTCTGGAGCTGGCGCGAGGTGATGTATCGCTTCGCGCTGTCGATGACGCCCGACGATGTCGAGGCGGTCGCGTCGCAGCTTTATGTCGAGATGCTCGAGGCCGGTTTTTGCCGAGTTGGCGAGTTCCACTATCTGCATCATGACCACGACGGCAGCGCCTATGCCAACATCGCGGAAATGGCCGAGCGCATCGCCGCCGCCGCCAGCGCGACCGGGCTAGGGCTGACCTTGCTGCCGGTGTTCTATGCGCATTCCAGCTTCGGCGGCACCGCGCCCAACGAAGGACAGAGGCGTTTCATCAACGATCTCAACGCGTTCTCGAAACTTCTCGACAAATCGCGGAAGACTGTAGGCGCCCTCGATGGAGGCGTTGTCGGCGTCGCACCGCACAGCCTGCGCGCCGCGACGCCGGCGGAGCTGACGGATGTGGCCAAGCTGCTCCCACTGGCGCCGATCCACATCCACATCGCCGAGCAGGTGAAGGAAGTGGACGACTGCGTTGCCTGGTCAGGCAAGCGGCCGGTCGAATGGCTGCTCGAAAACCAGCAGGTCGACAGCCGCTGGTGTCTGATCCACGCCACCCACATGACCGATGCCGAGACGATCGCCATGGCGAAATCCGGCGCTATCGCCGGGCTGTGCCCGATTACCGAGGCTAATCTGGGAGACGGCACCTTTTCCGGGCCCCTGTTCTCAAGCCATGGCGGCCGCTACGGCGTCGGTTCCGATTCCAACGTGCTGATCGGCGTCAGTGACGAACTGCGCCAGCTCGAATATTCCGAGCGCATCCTGCACCGCGCCCGCAACGTTTTGGTCGCGCCCGGCCAATCCAACGGCCGGAACTTGTTCAACTCCGCCCTGGTCGGCGGCAACCAGGCGCTCGGTGTTGCGAAAACCGGCCTCGAAGCCGGCGCGCCCGCCGATTTCGTCTCGCTTGATGCGAACCACCCTTCACTTGCCGGCAAATCCGGCGACGCCATTCTCGACGCGTGGATCTTCGCGAACGGCACGCAAATTGACTGCGCATGGGTGCATGGCAAGAAACGGGTCGAGAACGGCCGTCATTTTGCGCGCGAGGCCATTGCCGAACGCTTCCGGAATGTGATGATCAAGCTGTCGGCCGGTTGACGGCCGCCGGATTGAAAAGATGGGGGATGCAGACTGATGACCATGACAGCGGAACCGTCGTCGCTGCATCAGCGTATCCTGTCTGACATCAGCGAGAAGATCCTGTCGGGAACCTGGGCCCCCGGCCATCGCATTCCCTTCGAGCATGAACTGACCGCCGAGTACAGTTGCTCGCGCATGACGGTGAACAAGGCGCTGTCGCAGTTGGCCAAGGCCGGGCTGATCGAGCGCCGCCGCCGCTCCGGCAGTTTCGTGCGCCAGCCGCATTCGCAGGCGGCGATTCTCGAAATCCACGATATCCGCACCGAGGTCGAGGTGACCGGCCTGCCCTACCGCTACGAGCGCGTGTCGCGACACAAGCGCCGCTCCAACACCGAAGATCGCGACCTGCTCGGCCTCGAAACCGCCGGACCGGTACTGGCGCTGGAATGCCGGCACTTCGCCGGCAAGCGGCCGTTCTGCCAGGAACGGCGCCTGATCAACCTGACCGCCGTGCCGGAAGCGGACGAAGAAGAGTTCTTCGACATCAGCCCGAGCCCCTGGCTGGTCGGGCGCGTGCCGTGGAATGCCGCCGAACATCGCATCCGCGCCATGGCGGCGGACCAGGCGATTGCAACTGCTCTCGACATTGCGGTCGGCGCGCCTTGCCTGGTGGTGGAGCGGCGTACCTGGAACGCCGAACACCCGGTCACGCAGGTGCGTTTCGTCTATGCCGCCGAAAGCCACGAGTTGGTGGCTCGCTTCGCCCCATCTCAGGGAACCTAAAGCGCTTCCCGCCTAGACTGAGCCGTTCGCCGCAGATTGCTTCTGCCACAGATAGAGAATGTCGGGCTCGCGCTCTTCATTGCTGCTGCCGTCGGTTTCCTCGATGACGGCAAAACCGTGTTTTTCGTAGAAAGCGCGCGCAGCCCAATTCTTCTGGAACGTCCATAGTTGCACCCTCGGTGAGGCTGCCTTGGCGATATCCAGCAATGCCGTGCCCATACCGCGTCCCTGATGGGCCGGCAGCACGTAAAGCTGGTCCACCCAGCCGTCCCGGAACGCGATGAAGCCGACGATATCGCCGTCTAGCGCACCCCAGATCTCGCATGTCCGATAGACGTGATTTCGGAAGAAGGCCCTGTCCTCGTCGGGCGTGTGCAGCCCGGCAAGCCAGGGCAGTCGCTCGTCGAAGGCTTGCCGCAGGACGATGGCGACACGATCCATGTCCTCAAGAACCAGGCGGCGTAACGTGAAGGACATCGGTTTCAAGGCATGTGGCATCAAAAAGAAAAACGGGGCCAATCCGAACCGGATGGCCCCGCTCTGTTGGTTAGGCAGCCCGCGCGGCCGGCTTGCGGCCGAAGCGGCGCTTGTTGCGGAACGGCTTGTTGCCATCCGGCTTGCGCTCGCCATGCGGCTTGTCCGTGAACGGACGATCGCCCTTGGGCTTGCCGTGGAAATGCCGTTCGCCGGCCGGCTTGCCACTGAAGGGGCGGTCACCGCTCGGGCTGCGCTCGCCCTGGGCGCCACGCTCGCCATCCGGCTTGCCGGAGAACGGACGTCCGCCCGGCTTGCCGCCGAAGCGTTTCTTGCCGAAGCCGTCATTGCGCGGCCGGCCGTCGCGGCGATGCTCGCGGCCTTCGCGCGCGCCGTCATTGGCCGGCTCGAAACCGCGCTCGCCCTGCGGACGCGGCTCGCGCGCCGGATCGGGCTGGCCGAGATGGTCGGCCAGCACCGGCAGCTTCATGCGGATGATGCGCTCGACCTGGCGCAGCTTGCTGTTCTCCGACGGATCGACCAGCGTGATCGCAATGCCATCGCGGCCGTTGCGGCCGGTGCGGCCGATGCGGTGGACATAGCTTTCCGCCTCATCCGGCAGGTCGAAGTTGACGACGTGGCTGATGCCGGGCACGTCGATGCCGCGCGCGGCGATGTCGGTGGCGACCAGAATGCGCACCGTACCGTTGCGGAACCCGTTCAGCGCGTTCTGGCGGGCGTTCTGGCTCTTGTTGCCGTGGATCACGGCGGCCTCGAAGCCGTCGCGCTCCAGATCCTTGGTGACGCGATCTGCACCATGCTTGGTGCGCGCGAACACGATCACCGAGCTCATGGCTTCGTCGGCCAGCATGTCGGACAGAACCTTGCGCTTCTGCTTGGTGCGGGCGAGCACGACGCTCTGCACGATCTCGGCGGCGGTGGTGCCCTGCGGCGCCACTTCGACACGCACCGGCTCGCGCAGCAGGCTTTGCGTCAACTGCTCGATCTCGGACGGCATCGTGGCCGAGAACAGCGCGGTCTGCCTGGCCGGATGGGTGGCCTTGGCGATGCGCTTGACGTCGTTGATGAAGCCCATGTCGAGCATGCGGTCGGCCTCGTCGAGCACCAGCCAGGTGGTCTCGGAGAGGATGACGTCCTTCTCGCGCACCAGGTCCATGAGGCGGCCGGGCGTGGCGATCAGGAAATCGACGCCGGGGCCGATCTTGCGGACCTGGCTGAAGCGGGAAACACCGCCCAGAACCAGTGCGGTGGAGACATGAGCGCCCTTGGCGAGCACCTTGACGGTTTCCTCGATCTGGACAGCCAGCTCGCGGGTCGGCGCCAGGATCAGCGCGCGCGCCGTCTTCGGCCGGCGCTTGGTGCCGAGCGCGATGATCTTGGACAGGATCGGCAGCGCGAAGGCGGCCGTCTTGCCCGAGCCGGTCTGGGCGATGCCCAGGATATCACGGCCGGCGAGCTGCGCCGGGATAGCCTGCTCCTGGATCGGCTTGGGCTCGGTGAAGCCCGCCGCAACGGTAGCCTTCAGGAGCTGGCCGGAAATTCCGAGTTTGGCGAAGCCGTTCAGCTCCGCAGCGATTTCATTGGTCAAAACAATCTTCTTTCATGCGGACATTGCCGCAAACAGCGATGGCGGCCGGGCGCAACCCGCCGTCAAAAACAGGAATGGGACGACAAGGCGGGCGGGCTTTTAGCCCGCTCGGCTGCGCTGTCGTGCCCGCCAGCCTCTTGCCGCGGGACTTACACCGCCTTGCCCAAAGCAAGGGGAACAGACGCAACCAGTCTCAATCAAGGAGAAAGCCGGGAAAGCCCCGGCCCGAGCGCCTATGAAGCGGCATATGGAGGAGTTCGCTCAAAAAAGCAAGAGCGCGATGTTGCATTGCAGCATTGCGCATATATCCCAGCGGGCAGAACGAGCTATCCCGATGCGGCGACGGGGCTTGCCCTTAAGGCCCGCCAATATTTCGCCGTCGAAGCGACGAAATGCCGGTTTGCATCGTGAAACCAAAGCCCTGCTTGCACTCCCCTCGCCGCGCCGATACCAAAAGCGGACAGAGCATTGCAGGGAGGCCGCCCGATGAAGGAAGTGCTGAAGGAACTCGAGCGTCGGCGCGAGATCGCCAGGCTTGGCGGCGGCCAGGCCCGCATCGACGCCCAGCACGCCAAGGGCAAGCTGACCGCGCGCGAGCGCATCGAGATCTTCCTCGACGAAGGTTCGTTCGAGGAGTTCGACATGTATGTCGAGCACCGCTCGACCGATTTCGGCATGGAGAAATCGAAGGTGGCCGGCGACGGCGTCGTCACCGGCTGGGGCACGGTCAACGGCCGCCCGGTCTATCTCTTCGCCAAGGATTTCACCGTGTTCGGCGGCTCGCTGTCGGAAGCCCATGCCGAGAAGGTGATGAAGGTACAGGATATGGCGCTGCGCAACCGCGCGCCGATCATCGGCCTCTACGACGCCGGCGGCGCCCGCATCCAGGAAGGCGTGGCCGCTCTCGGCGGTTATGCCGAAATCTTCCAGCGCAACGTCTTGGCCTCCGGCGTCATCCCGCAGATTTCGCTGATCATGGGCCCCTGCGCCGGCGGCGACGTCTATTCGCCGGCAATGACCGACTTCATCTTCATGGTGCGCGACACCTCCTACATGTTCGTCACCGGACCGGACGTGGTGAAGACGGTGACCAACGAGACGGTGACGGCCGAACAGCTCGGCGGCGCCTCCGTGCACACGACGAAATCGTCGATCGCCGACGGCGCCTATGACAATGACGTCGAGGCGCTGCTGCAGATGCGGCGGCTGGTTGACCTCTTGCCGGCCTCCAACACCGCCGAGATCCCCGAGATCGAATGCTACCAGTCGGTGACCGACCACGACATGTCGCTCGACCGCCTGATTCCCGACAACGCCAACAAGCCCTACGACATCAAGGAACTGATCCTGAAGACGGTGGACGAAGGCGACTTCTTCGAAATCCAGGCCTCCTTCGCCAAGAACATCGTCACCGGCCTCGGCCGCGTCGAGGGCCGCACGGTGGGTTTCATCGCCAACCAGCCGATGGTGCTGGCCGGCGTTCTGGATTCGGACGCAAGCCGCAAGGCGGCGCGTTTCGTGCGCTTCTGCGACTGTTTCAACATCCCCCTCGTCACCTTCGTTGACGTACCGGGTTTCCTGCCGGGCACCGCGCAGGAATATGGCGGACTGATCAAGCATGGCGCCAAGCTTCTGTTCGCCTATGCCGAGGCGACCGTGCCGAAGGTGACCGTGATCACCCGCAAGGCCTTTGGCGGCGCCTATGACGTCATGGCCTCGAAACATCTGCGCGGCGACATGAACTACGCCTGGCCGACGGCGCAGATCGCGGTGATGGGCGCCAAGGGCGCGGTTGAGATCATCTACCGCAAGGATATCGGCGACGCCGACAAGATCGCCGCCCACACCAAGCGCTACGAGGATCGTTTCCTGTCGCCTTTCGTGGCGGCGGAGCGCGGTTATGTCGACGAGGTGATCATGCCGCATTCGACGCGCCGGCGTGTGGCGCGCGCGCTCAGGATGCTGCGCAACAAGGACCTCCAGAACCCCTGGAAGAAGCACGACAACATTCCGCTCTAGGCGGCGCGGCCTAAGCCGCCCATTGCGCGATGTATTTGGCCGTGTCCTGGTTCATCAGGTAGCCGTAAAGGTCGTGCGGGTTGGACACGAGCCGCCCCTTGGCGGCGTCGCGGTAATACCAGCAATTGTAGATCTTCTTGTCTGTGATCGAACGGCAATACTTCTTCGAACGCATGGTCGAGAACGCCGAACGCATGCTTTCGGCATGGGCGATATAGTCGTCCTCGGCATGTACGTTGACCCAGTCGAGGAACTGGTCGCGCGGATATTTCTCGTCGTCCAGCACCACACCGTCGAGCAGGTTGCGCTGCACGCCGACCTCGCCCAGCGGACAGCCGATGGTGAGCCACAGGTTCACCTTCCGGCCGGCGTCGCGCATATGCGCGTATTCGGACCGGAACGAATATTTCCAGAAGACATCATAGGCGACCATGCAGCCGAGGCTGTGGGTGACCAGGCAGATGTCGTCGCCCGCCGCCAGTGCCGGCTCCAGAACCTGCTGCAGCCGGGCGCGGATCTCGGAGCCGACACGCTGCGAGGTCAGATAGGCGGTGAGGTCCGACTTGACCGTTTCCACCACCAGCGTGTTGAGCAGGCCGAAGGTGAGAAGGCTGCCGAACAGGCTGGCGGCATCCGCCGCCTCGTCGAGCAGCCGCCAGTCATCGGCGATATCCAGCACATGCCGATAGGCGGCCAGGTTGAAGCTGCGCAGCGCGTCGGTCATGGCGTAGGCCGCTTCCAGCTCGGCGGCAGGAAAGCACGGCCTGAAAGCGTAACCGGCATCGTTCTGCGCGGTCAGCAGCGCCGCCGTCTTGGCGCTGTAGGAAGCTTCGATGCGGTTGTTGATGTCACCGTAATAGGCGCTGGAGAAACGAACAGCGCCACTCGCCACGCCTTGGGCGATGTCGGCGCGCCCTGCCCGCTGCAAGCCTCTGACGATCGCCCGCTTCGACAGCGAGGCGAGCTCCGAACCCGCCGGCTTGATGTCCCTGCCATGAACGACGATGAGGTGCTTCATGCCGCGTCCCCCGCTGCATCAGCGATAATACCACAAAGGAGCACAGCGATCCCGGCTCTTGTTGGCTAAGCCCGAAGGCCTGGCCGCACCCGGATCAGGCTGCCCTTACCAGCTCATTGTATTCATCGAGGTCGACATAAAAGACGCGCGTGATCTCGGTAATGATCTCGTCCTCGTCATAGCCCTGCGATTTCAGAATATTGATGGCGGTCAGAATGTCGGCGCGGTTGACCAGGCGCCGTTTCTGGTAGTCCTCGAAGAAAGTCTCCACCGGCCCGTCCCCTTGCCCGATGCGCTTAGCAACGCTCAGATCGCGGAAGGAAGCCTACGCTTCATCGCTTGCGTGGAACTTGCCAGCGCCGGCGACGTCTTCCTCGATCTGCCCCCAAATCAAGTGTGACGCGGAAAAACGGCCGACTCACCAAGGCCATGCAAAGCATAACATGGATCGGTAAGGCCAAGAGCCGTATTAGAGGTCGGCTATATATGATTGCAGCGCTCCACATTACGCAAGCGCCTTCCCGTTCCAATGTTGCGGCTCTGTCGAAAAAATGCTGCATGCTTGGCAACGCAACCGGATCCAGCCGATGAAGCGCCGCCTCCTGATCCCGCTTTCGCTCGCCGCAGCACTTGTTGCCGGCAGTGCACGCGCCGGTATCGCCGACGGCACCCTGCCCGACGGCGGCTATCGCTGCGAGGTCTACCTGCTTGGCGCCTTCCTCTATCTCGGTGACATCACCATCAAGGGACGCGTCTATAGCGGCCCGACCTACGGACCGGCCATGCAGGGGTACAATTACGAGATGGACAAGAACGGCGAGATCACCTGGCTTGGGCCGCTCGGCGGCTTCTCGACTGGCGGCAACAAGGTCTCCCTCACCCAGGCCACCGAGGACGGGCCGAAGAATATCTTCTTCGACATCATCATGCGCCAGCCCGACGGCGCGGCGAGCGCCGCGACCTGCACGCTGCGCTAGGTCGAAAACTCAGCTTTCCAGCACGTCCTTGACGACGGTTGCCAATTGCTTGAGCGAGAACGGCTTCGGCAGGAAGCCGAATTGGGCATCGGCCGGCAGGTTCTTGGCGAAAGCGTCCTCGGCATAACCCGAGACGAAGACGAACTTGATGTTGGGCTGGCGCTTGCGCAGTTCGCCGAGCAGGGTCGGCCCGTCCATCTCCGGCATCACCACGTCCGACACGACGATGTCGATCTTGCCCTTGAGTTCGTCGAAAATCTCCAGCGCCTCGACGCCTGACGTCGCCTCGTGCACGGTATAGCCGCGCGACTTCAGCGCCCTGACCCCACCCATGCGCACCGCGTCCTCGTCCTCGACGAGCAGGACTATGGCAGAGCCGGACAGGTCCTTGGCGTCGCCATTCCTGGCGGCATCGGCGGTCTTTGCGGGTGCTGCGGCAGCGGTCTCGCCACCGACCGCCTCTCCGGCGATCTGCGACTTCGCCTCGGCTGGCTGCTTCGGCGCCTCCGCGACATGGCGCGGCAGGAAGATGCGGAAGGTCGTGCCCTTGCCGACTTCCGAATCGCAGAAGATGAAACCGCCGGTCTGCTTGATGATGCCGTAGACCATCGACAGACCGAGGCCGGTGCCCTTGCCCACTTCCTTGGTGGTGAAGAACGGCTCGAAGATCTTCTTCAGCACATCCGGCGCAATGCCCGAACCGGTATCCTCGACCTCGACCGCGACGTAGTCGGCCGCGGGCAATTCGCGATAGCCGTAGGTGGCGCATTCATCAGTGGTGACATTCTTGGTGCGCACGGTGAGATCGCCGCCCGACGGCATCGCGTCGCGCGCGTTGACAGCCAGATTGACCACCACCTGCTCGAACTGGCCGATGTCGACCCTGACCGGCCACAGATCGCGGCCATGATCGACCTTGAGCTTGATGGTATTGCCGACCAGCCGGGCGAGCAGCATGCGTAGGTCCGCCAGCACGTCGGTGAGGTTAAGCACCTCGGGCCGCAGCGTCTGCTTGCGCGAGAAAGCCAGCAGCTGGCGCACCAGGGAGGCGGCACGGTTGGCGTTCTGCTTGATGTTCATGATGTCCGGGAAGGACGGGTCCGACGGCCGGTGATTGGCGAGCAGAAGGTCGGAAGCCATGATGATGGCGGTGAGCACGTTGTTGAAGTCGTGCGCGATGCCGCCGGCGAGCTGGCCGACCGCCTGCATCTTCTGGCTCTGCGCCATCTGGCCTTCGAGCGCCTTCTGCTCGGTGGTCTCCACCGCATAGACGATGGCCGCTTCCTCGGCGCCTTCGCCGTCGGTGCCGTCGGCAACCGCGTTGACGTAGAAGCGCACATGCCGCTCCTCATTGTCGGGCAGCACGGTGTCGATGGGCGCGATCTCAGCCTGCCGCTGGCGCGCGCTTTCGAGCGCTGCGGCAAAAGCCGGGCGGTCGCGCTCGTGGATGACGGTGTCGAGCCGTACCTTGCGGTCGAGCGAGTCGCGATCGACGGCTGGGGAAAACAGCGACAGGAACGGCGCGTTGGTGCGCAGGATGCGGCCGGCATGATCGACGCCGGCGATCGCCATCGGCGTCGAGTTGAAGAAGCGGGTGAAGCGGATTTCCGAGGCGCGCAGATCGGCCGAGGCGTCCTCGCCTTGCGTACGGTTCAACACGATGGTGCGACTGGGCCCGCTCAAGCCTTCGCGGCTGGCCGAAACCCGGTGCATGAAACGCACCGGCAGCGCCTTGCCGGCCATGGTGGTGAGATCGAGGTCGATGACGGCATTGCGCGTCGTGCCTGGATCAGCGCGCACCGAGCGGATCAGCGCCATGCCGTCGCCGGCAACGATGTCGGAAAGCGCCACGGCACCCGGCGAGAAGGATGTCAGATCGATGCCCAGCCATTCGGCAAGCGTCGCGTTGACATAGGTGACGCGACCTTCCGGGTCAGCGGCGAAGAACCCGGCCGGCGCATGGTCGAGATGATCGATCGCTTGCTGCAGGTCGAGGAAGAAACGCTCCTGTTCGGCGCGCTCGGCCGAAATGTCGGCGAGCTGCCAGGCCGACAGGGGCTGGCGCAGGCCCGGCACCGAGAAAGTGCGCGCCCTGGTGCGGTACCAGTGCGCGCCGGGTTCGGCGCCCGGCCGGATCGAATGGGTGAGCCTGAATTCGCCATCGCCGGCCTGGCCGTCGCGCAAACCAGCCGCCAGCCGGTAAATCGTGCCGGTCGCCTCCGGAATGTCGGAAAGCAGCCCCTCCACCGTCTTGACGTCGGCGGCAGCGGTTGCGCCGGTCATCGCGGCATAGGCACGGTTGGCGTAGACCACGCGGTCCTTGGCGTCGGTTACCAGCAGGCCCTGCGACATGGAATCCACATAGGCCTTGGACAGTTCGTCGCTGGTCGAGCGCGGCGCGATCTGGACGAAGCCGATCGCCGTGGCGAACAGGAAGCCGACGCCGATCATCGCCAGCACGCCGAGCATGCCGAGCAGGAAGGGATCGCCGAAACGCTCGCGGAAAAGGCCGAAGACGATCGCGGCGCCGGCCAGCACCACCATGAAGACGATCAGCCGGGTTACGGCACCCGGCCGCGTGCCCTGGTCGACGATCGGCATGGGATAGAACTCGCCGCCCGTTTCCTTGGCCATATGCCCCCTGCTCACCAATTCTAGAGCCTGTTATGGACTTGCGATGAGACTGCGCTGCAGCCGACGGCGCCCGACTCGCCCGGTTGAATCATATTCTCCCTGCCCGGAAAAGACCCCGCTGGCAAATGTAAGTCAAAAACAGCACCATCGACGGCCGTATGGAATGATGTTCTGTGGCGTCCTGTTCACAATGCATGAAACGCGCCTTGCGACGGCCGGACGGCACAATTAGTGTCGCCGCACGTACGGGGCCGGATAGTTGTGGGGATGTCGATGCTGGGTTGGCTGGAAAGCATTGCGGGGCCGAATTACGCGCCCGCCATCCTGTGGACCCTCGCCGCGCTGGTGTTCCTCGTGGTCATCCTGCTCATCGTCAAGCTGATCCGCAGCCTGACCTTCGGCACCTATGTGGCCGGCGGCCGCAACCGCAAGACCCGCCTGGCGGTGATGGACGCCACCGCCGTGGACAGCCACCGCCGCCTGGTGCTGGTGCGCCGCGACGACATCGAACATCTGATCCTGATCGGCGGACCGACCGACGTGGTGGTCGAGCGCGATATCCGCATGGTTCCCTCGCGCCGCCCGGTGCTGACCGGAGACGGCCAGCCGCAGGCGGCAGCTCCGGCGCCTGCCAGGCAACAGCAGCGCCCGGCCCAGCCGGCACCCGCGCCCCAGCCCGTGCGGCAGGAGCCGCCACGCCAGCAGGCGAACCATGTGTCGCATCGCGAACCGGTGGCGCCAGCGGCAGCGCCGCGTGTCCAGCCGCAGCCGGCAGCGCAGCCCGCCCCACGGGCCGAGCCTGTACGAGCGGAAACCGCCCTGCGAACGCCGCCGCCACCCGTCACCGACGATCTTCTCGACGACGCGCTGATGCAGGAACTGGAAGTGTCGCTGGAGGAAGACGCCCTGCCGCCGGCCAAAAGCGGCGCCAAGGCTTCGCCGTCGCTCGACGACGAAATGGCCAAGCTGCTGGGCGAGCTTTCCAACCACAAGCGCTGAAATCGCCACCCCGGGAGAGCGGTTCCTGAAGCGAATGACTGCCCGGGCGCGCCGGGCGGAACCGCACAAGCAGGTTTCAGGGCGCTCTTAACAGCGACCGCAAAAGAAAATGGCCGGCAAGCCGGCCATCCTCACAAAGACTGTCATACGGCCAAAGCCGGCCTCAATCGTCGCGATAGACCTTTTCGCGGCGCTCGTGGCGTTCCTGCGCCTCGATCGACAAAGTCGCGATCGGGCGTGCGTCGAGGCGCTTCAGCGAGATCGGCTCACCCGTCTCCTCGCAATAGCCATAGGTACCCTCGTCGATACGCTGCAGGGCGGAATCGATCTTGGAGATCAGTTTGCGCTGACGGTCGCGCGCCCTGAGCTCGATCGCCCGGTCTGTCTCCGACGATGCACGGTCGGCCAGATCGGGATGATTTGCATTTTCCTGCTGCAGGATTTCGAGAGTTTCGCGCGCCTCGCGCAGAATATCATTCTTCCAGGTAATCAGCTTTTGCCGAAAGTATGATTTTTGCCGTTCGTTCATGAACGGCTCGTCTTCGGAGGGTATGTAATCGGAAGCTATAATTGCGCTCATTCGACTCACCCGACTGCCCTAAATTTGGCGCCTATATATTCGCGAGGCAATGGCTGTACAAGCGCAAACAGTCGACATGTTGCGCATTTGTTAATACAGGTCCCGCCGCGGTTCGCCCGCGCCCCCGATCAACCCCAGGTCGTGCCGCTTGTGGCATATTTGCCAATGCCTGCAACGTTGCGCCGAAACGATCCGCTGGCTAATCCTGTAACGGAGAACCGGCGACCGGCGCCGGCAGGACGGGGGTGTTGGTGGCGAAACTCTATCTTCTCAGGCATGCCAAGGCTGGATGGGCCCTGCCCGGTACGCGCGACTTCGACCGCGCGCTCGACCCTTCCGGAATTGCCGATGCCGAGGCGATCGGTACCGCCATGCGCGCCAACGGCTATGTTCCCGACCTCACTTTGTGTTCCGGCGCGCTGCGAGCGCGCGAGACGCTCGGCGGCATCGCCAGCCATACCGACACCGGCCGCGTGCTCTATTTCGACAAGCTCTACAGCGAGGACGCCGCCGGTTATTTGCAGATCATCCGCGACAATGGCGGCTATGGTTCGCTGCTCGTCATCGGCCACAATCCGATGATGGAGGACCTGGCCATGGCGGTGTCGGGCGATGGTGATCCGTCCGCCCATGAAACGCTGGAGCACGGCTTCCCGACCTCGGGGCTTGCCGTCATCCGTTTCGACGACGGCCTTGCCAATGCCGCTCCCGGGAAAGGTTATCTGGAGGCGTTCCTCATTCCCGCGACGGTGTGATCGCCTCGACGCCATTTTGCGCCGCGCCATTTTAATGACGCCGCGAACGACCTATATCGGGGTGCCCGCGCTTGCGGGAGATCAGGACCGGCAAAGCGCGAGAGGACCGGATTGGCGTCATCGCTGACAACCTTTTCCGACGAGGCCCGCATTGCGCTGGACACGGTCGCAGGCCGTGCCACCAGCCTTTTCACCCCCTCGCTCAGGCTCGGCGTCACCGGCCTGTCGCGCGCCGGCAAGACGGTGTTTATCTCCGCGCTGGTGCACAATCTGGTGCATGGCGGCCGCCTGCCACTGTTCGAGGCGCAAAAGTCCGGCCGCATCGCCCGCGCCTTTCTCGAACAGCAGCCCGACGACGCGGTGCCCCGCTTCCAGTACGAGGACCATATCGCGGCACTCGTCGATCAACGCATCTGGCCGGATTCGACCCGCGCCATCTCGGAACTGCGCCTCACCATCGAATATGAATCAGCTTCCGGCTGGAACCGCATGTTCTCGGCCGGCAAGCTGTCAGTGGACATTGTCGACTATCCCGGCGAATGGCTGCTCGATCTGCCATTGCTCGGCAAATCCTACGCGGATTTCTCCAACGAGGCCTTCGAACTGGCCGCCCTGCCGGTGCGGGCCGACCTCGCCCGGGAATGGCGAACGCTGTCGGCCGATGCAAGCGCCGATGCCGACGCCGACGAACTGACGGCGCGCCGGCTGGCCGAGAGCTTCGCTGCCTATCTGAAAGCCTGCAAGCTGGATGAAAGGGCACTGTCGACGCTGCCGCCCGGCCGTTTCCTGATGCCCGGCGATCTCGACGGTTCGCCGGCGCTGACTTTCGCGCCACTGCCGGGGCTTGGTGCCACGCGCGCCCGGCCGGGCTCTCTGCATGCGATGATGGAGCGGCGCTACGAGGCCTACAAGACCCATGTGGTGAAGCCGTTCTTCCGCGAGCACATCGCCCGGCTCGACCGCCAGATCGTTCTGATCGACGCCATGCAGGCGCTGAACGCAGGTCCCGCTGCGATGGCCGACCTCGAACGCGCCGTCACCGAGATCCTCGCCTGCTTCCGGCCGGGGCGCGGCTCCTTCCTCACCGACTGGTTCTCGCGCCGCATCGACCGAATCCTCATCGCCGCCACCAAGGCCGACCATCTGCATCACGAAAGCCACGACCGGCTGCAGGCGATCGTGCGCCGGCTGGCCGACCGCGCCATCGCCAAAGCAAGCTTCACCGGCGCGGCGGTCGATGTAGTGGCCATGGCGGCGGTGCGCGCCACCCGCGAAGGCACCGTCAAGCAGGGTGGCGAGACGCTACCGGTCATCATCGGCACGCCGCTGGCGGGCGAGCGCATCGGCGACCAGACTTTTGATGGAAACACCGAAACAGCCATATTTCCCGGCGACTTGCCGAAAAGCGTTGATGCCGTGTTCGAGGATCATCGCGCCGCCGACCTGGACGAGGTCGATCCAGCCGTCCGCTTCGTGCGCTTCCGCCCGCCCAAGCTCGAACGCACCGCCGAAGGCGTGACGCTGTCGCTGCCGCATATCCGCCTCGACCGTGCCCTGCAGTTCCTGATCGGAGATCGTCTGGCATGACCACGTCCCGCAAGCCGGCGGCGTTCCGCATCGAGCCCGAACCGGCAACGAAACCCAACGAGCCGGCAAGACCGGTCGAGACGGCGCGCAAGCCGCGCGCGCTGAAGGCCGACGTCGCGGTCGTCGTTCCCGACGCCATCGATGTCTTCGACGAGCCGGATTTCACCGCCGCCGAACCGCCACCCGCGCCGGCACCGCGCAAACGCTCCTTGCTTGCCAATGTGTTCTTCGGCGCCGTCGGCATTCTGATATCGCTGGCCATTGGCCTGTGGACCGACCGGCTGATCCGCGACTTGTTCACCCGCGCCGACTGGCTGGGCTGGCTGGCCACCGGTGTCGCGGCGGTCGCCTTGTTTGCTCTCATCGTCATCCTTGGTCGCGAATTCCTGGCGATCGCGCGGCTGGCCAAGGTCGAGAAGCTGCAGACGAAGGCGCTCGACGCGATCGCCCGCGACGATCCCAACGCCGCCCGTGCCGTGGTGGACGAGCTTTCCGCCTTCGTCGCCGCGCGCCCGCAGACCGCCGCCGGGCGTCGCGCACTGGCCGAATTGCGCGGCGAGATCATCGACGGCGGTAATCTGGTTAGGCTGGCCGAAACCGAAATCCTGACCCCGCTCGACAGCCAGGCCAAGGCGCTGATCCTCGACGCCGCCAAGCGCGTGTCGCTGGTGACGGCGGTGAGCCCGCGCGCTTTGGTCGACATTGCCTATGTCGTCTTCGAGGCCGGCCGGCTGATCCGTCGCCTGTCGGAACTCTATGGCGGCCGACCCGGCACGCTGGGTTTCTTCCGCCTGGCCCGCAGCGTGCTGGCGCATCTGGCGGTCACCGGCTCGATCGCCGTCGGCGACAGTTTCGTCCAGCAGATCGTCGGCCATGGCCTGGCGGCGCGACTGTCGGCCAAATTAGGCGAAGGCGTGGTCAACGGCATGATGACGGCGCGAATCGGCATCGCCGCGATGGAAACGGTTCGCCCGCTGCCCTTCACCGCGGTCAGGCGCCCCGGCATGGGCGATTTCCTCGCCGCGCTCACCTCCTTCGCCAGCGGCAAGGACGGCAAGAACGACGCGAAATCATAGGTTCGGAACCGCCCGAAGGCTGCTCGGGTCACGAAGCATTAACCAATCTTCTTCATGGTTGCCCCACGTTCCAACACAGCGTTCTCGTTGCCGGGTGTCATTCATGAAAAGCGTGATTTCGTCTGCCGCCATGCCGCTAGCGCTTGCGGCTGCCGTTTCGGTAGCGGCAGGAACGACGGCCTTCGGCGCCGATCGCGACAAGCAGTTCTTCCAGACGGTCGAAGGACAATGGGTGGGCCCGGGCGAGATCGTCGCCGGCAAATACAAGGGCACCAAGTTCACCTGCAATTTCACCGGCTCCACGCCGAGCGGCAAGGTTGGCATGACGCTGGACGGCGATTGCCGCGTCGGCGTCTTCTCGCAGAAGATGGCGGCCACCGTCGAACGCAAGGGCCGCGACGGCTACAAGGGCTCCTTCATGGGCGGCTCGTCCGGCACCGGGATGGACATCATCTCCGGTAACGTCGTCGACGACCGCAAGGTGGTTTTCGCCATCAATCGCAATCAGTTGCGCGGCGTCATGCAAGCGCGCGTGCCCGACCAGAATTCGATGATCGTCACCGTTTCGGTCAAGGTCGACGAGCAGATGGTGCCGGTGATCGGCATGAACCTGAAGCGCGTCGACGATGTCGCCGTCGGCTCCATCGCCCGCAATTGAGGTAAGCCACGGACTTCAAAAGCAAACGGCGGCCAGGGGCCGCCGTTTTTCATTCCGGATGTCCGCGAGGCATGAGCCTTGCGGCGCGGGCGATCAGCCCTTCTTCACTTCGGCGATGATCTCGTCATAGGCCTTGCAGGCATCGGCCTGGTTGGTCGAACCGGCATATTTGGTGGCGATTCCCTGAACCTTGGCGGCCCATTCGGTCGCCTTGGCCGGGTTCTTGGTCACGGCTTCCTGCACGGCGGTGGTCAGTTCCTGGGTTTTCTTGGTGATCGCTTCCTGGTTGCATTCGGGCGCCTTCGAGCACGCCGAAAGACCGAGCGCCGCCATGCCGATGACGGTCAGCACAATTTTCTTCATAACAAAAAACCTCTCCAAAATGGCGGCGATCCCAACCGCCGTAAGTTTCAAGCCCCAGCAACCGTGCATAGCGCGCGATTGTGTCACGCTGCAACTCACCAACATACAGCCCTTGGAAATATTGGATTTACCGGCCGTGGCCCGGCCATCGGCGCAGGTCGAAACATGCTGATTCGGGCTGTTCGCTGCCGGCCTAAGCCCTTATCGTGACAAACGGCGCCCCCTACCGCGAACGACTTGGCGAAAGGTTGAAACACGCAATGGCTGTGGAAGCTTCGAACAGCGACTTGGTGAACGTCGTCGCCCTGCTCGGTGCCGGCGTCATCGCGGTGCCGATCTTCAAGCGGGTGGGCCTCGGCTCCATTCTCGGCTATCTCGCTGCCGGCCTCGTCATCGGCCCGTTCGGCCTGCGCATCTTTTCCGACCCCGCCGCGATCCTGCATGTGGCGGAACTCGGCGTCGTCATGTTCCTTTTCATCATCGGCCTTGAAATGCAGCCCTCGCGGCTGTGGGGCCTGCGCCGCGACATCTTCGGCCTCGGCGCCCTGCAGGTGGGGCTCTGCATGCTTCTGCTGACGGCGGCCGGACTGGCCGGCGGCTTTCCGGTCGCGCAGGCCTTTGTCGCCGGCGCCGGCTTCGTACTGACCTCGACCGCCATCGTCATGCAACTGCTGGAAGAAGAAGGCGAGATCGCCACGCCGAAAGGCCAGCGCATGGTCTCGATCCTGCTCCTGGAAGACCTGGCGATCGTACCGCTTTTGGTGCTGGTCGCCTTCCTGGCGCCCGGCGGCGCCGGCACCACGCTGCAGCAGCGCTTCATCGAGATCGGCATTGGCGTCGGTGCCATTGTCGGCCTGGTGCTGGCCGGCCGCTATCTGCTCAATCCGTTTTTCAGGCTGCTGGCCGACGCCAGAGCCCGCGAAGTGATGACGGCCGCGGCTTTGCTGGTGGTGCTGGGCTCGGCGCTCGTCATGCAGATGAGCGGACTGTCGATGGCGATGGGCGCCTTCCTGGCGGGCGTGCTTCTGTCGGAATCGACCTTCCGCCATCAGCTCGAGGCCGATATCGAGCCGTTCCGCGGTGTGCTCCTCGGCCTGTTCTTCCTTGCCGTTGGCATGTCGCTCAACCTCGGCGTGGTGGTCGAGAACTGGCAGCTCGTCGCTGTCTATGTTGTCGCCTATATGGTCGCCAAGGCGGCCGGCATCTATGTCGTTGCCCGGCTGCTGAAGGCGCCGCACCGCGAGGCGCTGGAGCGGGCGGTGGTGATGGCGCAGGGTGGCGAATTCGCCTTCGTGCTCTATGCCGCCGCCAGCCAGGCCGGCATCATCGATGGCCGCGCCAATGCGGTGCTGACCGCCATCATCATCATCTCGATGGCGCTGACGCCGCTGATGATCATTGCGCTGCGTTACTTCTACCCGCAGCACGACGAGCCTTCGCTTGACGGCATCGACGTGGCCGACAGCCTTTCCGGCTCGGTGCTGATCATCGGTTTTGGCCGCTTCGGCCAGATCGCCAGCCAGCCGCTGATCCTGCGCGGCGTCGACGTTTCGATCATCGACAACGATGTCGAGATGATCCAGGCGGCCGCCAATTTCGGCTTCAAGGTCTACTACGGCGACGGCGCCAGGCTGGACATCCTGCATGCCGCCGGCGCCGGACGCGCGCGCGCCGTGCTGATCTGCGTCGACAAGCCGGAGATCGCCGTGCGCATCGCCGAACTGGTCAAGGCCGAATTCCCGCTGGTGACGCTGTTCGCCCGCGCCTTCGATCGCGGCACGACGCTGCAGCTGATCCGCGCCGGCGTCGATTACCAGCTGCGCGAAACCTTCGAATCGGCCCTCGTCTTCGGCGGTTCGACGCTGGAAGCGCTCGGCGTCGACCCGGACGAGGTCGCTGAACTGATCGAGGATGTGCGCCGGCGCGATGCCGCCCGGCTCGACCTGCAGCTGGCCGGCGACATCCGCGATGGCCGCAACTTCCTGAAGGGCAACATCGCAACACCGGTGCCCGCGCCGGTGACGACGCCACGCCGCCCGGCGCAGCCACTCAGCGAAGAAACCGCGACGGTGCTGAAGGACGCGGCATCCGCGGCGCAATCCTGAACAATCCACGTCAACATTCGGGGGGAACATCATGAAGAAGCTGGACGAACACGCGCTCGCGGTAACGGCGTTCTGGCGCAAGGCAGGCCCGGACGCCTGGTTCACCAAGGACGAGGCTTTCGATACCGATTTCAGGAACCGGTTCCTCGATCTCCACTACGCGGCGGCCAGGCGCGAACTGGATGACTGGATCGACCAAACCGAAAGCGCGCTGGCGCTGATGATCCTGCTCGACCAGTTCCCGCGCAATTGTTTTCGCGGCACCGGCCACATGTATGCCACCGACGCGCTTGCCCGCCATTTCGCGTCGAGGGCGATCGCGGTCGGACACGACCTAACGGTCGACAATGACCTGCGCGTCTTCTTCTACCTGCCGTTCGAACACTCCGAGGACCTGGCCGACCAGCACCGCTCCGTCGAACTGACGCAAGCCAACGCCGAGGAATACATCAAATACGCCGTCGAGCACCGCGACATCGTCGAGCGTTTCGGACGCTTTCCGCATCGCAACCCCATGCTTGGGCGCGAGACCACGCCTCAGGAAAAGGCTTATCTCGAGGACGGCGGCTTTTCCGGCTGACAGCTCAGGCTCAATGGCCTTCGGCGCATGGCGATATCTGGGTGACGGCAAAGACGAAGACGAGGTCGAAGAACAATTCGACGAACTCCACCCGCGTCTCGGCGCCGGCGATTCGCTTGCGTTCCAGATTGCGCCGCGCACCGAAGCCAGCGTCGGCCTCAGCCCTCGTTTCCGTCATCGTCAGCCTTGCCCCTCTTACAGCCGCAGGTAGCGGCAGGGGTCAAGCCTGCCACCAATCGCGGCCCGAAGGCAACCGTTCGATGCCCGACACGTCCATGCCGGCCAGGCGTTCCGTCACCGTCTTGTCGGCCAGCACCAGGTCCGGCGCGATTTCGGCCAGCGGCACCATGACGAAAGCGCGTTCCAGCATGCGCGGATGCGGCACGGCAAGCTCGGTTTCGTGGATGGCGCGGGTGCCGAAGACGAGGATGTCGATGTCGATCAGACGCGGTCCCCAGCGCTCCTCGCGCACCCGCTTCAGCCGGCGCTCGATGTCGAGGCAGAATTCCAGCAGCACATGCGGCGACAGCGCGGTCGAAAGCTCGGCCGCGATGTTGAGGAAATCAGGTTGGTCGGTCTTGCCCCAGGGTGGCGTGCGATAGAGCGAGGAGACCGTGACGACCCGGGTTTCGGCATCCTCGTCGAGCAGGTGCAATGCCGCCGCCATCGACTGCACCGGGTCGCCCAGATTGCCGCCCAGGCTGAGGAAAACGCGGCTATTGGGGCCAGACAACGGTGACCTCGACGGTATCGAGCACGCCGGGCACCGGCGCATTGGGCTTGCGCACGGTGATCTCGGCTTCGCGGATCTGCGGGAAACGCGCGGTCAGCGCCTTGGCGACATCGAGCGCCAGTGCCTCGATGAGGAAGCGCCGCTCGCCGGTGATGATCTTCTCGATCACGGTGAAGGCAACGCCATAATCGACCGTGCTGTCGATGGCGTCCTCGTCCAGCCCCTTGGCGGGATCGACGGTCAGCACCGCGTCGACATAAAAGCGCTGTCCCAGCCGCTCTTCCTCGTCATGCACGCCGTGCCTGGCGAAGAAGGCGCAGTTCTTCATACGAATGACGTACATTATCAGGGTTCCTGCCGGATGGGATCGTGCGCCAACATAGCATCCGTCATGGCAAGCGCGTCCACGTTGATTGCGACATCGTGGACGCGAAACAGGTCGGCGCCCTTAAGTCTCAGAATGACGCTGGTGGCGGCGGTGCCAGCCGCGCGCTCGGCCGCTTCGCGGCCGGTGACGGTGCCGATGAAGCGCTTGCGCGAGGTTCCGGCCAGCAATGGAAAGCCGAGCGCGTGCAGTTCGCCGAAGCGCGCCATCAACTCGAGATTTTCCCCGGCCGTCTCCTTGTTGAAGCCGAAGCCGGGGTCGAGCACGATATGGTTGTCGCCGATGCCGGCCCGACGGGCGATTTCCAGCGATTTTTCAAGGAAAAGGCGCTGGTCGGCGATGACGTCGGCGAGCTTTTCGCGGTCGCGTCCGGTGTGCATGATAACCACGCCGGCCCCTGCCCGCGCCGCCACCTCGGCAATCTCCGGCTCGCGCTGCAGGCCCCACACGTCGTTGACGATATGGGCGCCGGCTGCCAGCGCCAGCCGCGCCGTCTCGGCGCGATAGGTATCGATGGAAATCAGCACCCCGCCGCGTTTTGCCAACATCTCGATGATCGGCAGCACCCGCTGCTGTTCCTCGTCGGCGGTGACCGGGGCGGCACCTGGCCGTGTCGATTCCCCGCCAACGTCGATGATGGCCGCACCTTCAGCGACCATGCGCAGCGCTTGTTCCAGCGCGCGATCGGGCGCATCGAACAAGCCGCCATCGGAAAAAGAATTCGGCGTAACGTTGAGAATGCCCATGACGACGGCTTTCTCGCCCAGGTCGAGATGGCGTCCGTGCGCCAATTGCCACCGTCTGTTCATTTTTGCCCGCCAAGCTGCGCTGGCGTCACGGATCTTCGTTGCGCCGGCAAGGGCCGTAACGCAAGGTGGGGCAAGAGGCAATAAAATGAATCGTACCCTGATGACCGCGCTGTTCGTCCTTTTCGCCGCTTCGGCGGCCGACGCAGCCAATCTCGTCAAAACCTACAGCTATTTCTCGATCGGCGGGCGCACGCTCGACCAGATTCAGGCCGAGCTGTCGAAACGCGGCCCGTCGGTGAAATCGACCGGCATGCGCCATCCCGGCGCCACGCGCATGGCCTTCACCAGCCGCATCGGCTACGCCGAGGCTCCGGATTCCTGCCGCATCGTCTCCGCGGCGGTGACGGTCAAGACCGAGGTCATCCTGCCCAAATGGCGTCCGCGCGGCAAAGTGGCGCCCGACGTGCGGCTGTTCTGGAACACGCTGGCCGCCGACATCAAGCGCCACGAAGACCGCCACGTCGAGATCGCCAAGGACTACGGCCGCCGCCTCGAAACGGCGCTGCTGGAAACCCGCAAGGAACCCAATTGCAAGGTGGCCGCCGCCAAGGCCAGGGAAGTCACCGCGCAGGTGCTTGGCCAGCATGACCGGGCACAGGTCGAATTCGACCGTGTCGAAATGATCAATTTCGAAAGCCGCATCATCCGGCTGATGCGCTATCGCATCGAGCAGATCGAGGCCGGCCGGATCCCCGGCTGAGTGTGATCGCCAAGATTTGATTGGCGGTTTCGTCGATCAGGATCGATTGAAGCGGCTCGCTGGTCCTTGAGGCCGGCGGCGAAAGGTGAACGAAGTTCAACAATGGCGAAATGCGCTGATGCGTGCCGCCGGCGGTAACAAATTTCGATCGCCTGTCGAAACCGACGAACTTCGAACGACATAGGTTCGACCGGCGCGGCAGTCCGCCCCGACGGACGAACAGCGCCGCCACACCACAATCCTAGCCGGTTGAAACCGGCTCAGGCAGGTGTGCGGCAAGACAGGTGATGGAATTCATGGACCAGACCGTTTCCAAGCCCGCCACGGCACAAGCCGCCGCGCCACTTTCGGAGGCCGAGAAGAACACCATCATCGCCGGCGTGCTTTTGTCGATGCTGCTGGCCGCCCTCGACCAGACCATCGTCGCGCCGGCCATGCCGACCATCGCCACGGCGCTCGGCCATGCCCAGTACCTGCCCTGGATCGTCACCGCCTACCTTTTGACCGCCACGGCGATGGCGCCGCTCTACGGCAAGATTTCCGACGTCCATGGCCGCCGGCCGACGCTTTATGCGGCAATCCTCATCTTCCTGGCCGGCTCGCTGGTCGCGGCGCTGGCCCCCAACATGCTGATGCTGATCCTCGGCCGCGCTATCCAGGGGATCGGCGGCGGCGGCCTGTTCGCGCTGGCGCAGATCGTCATCGGAGATCTGGTGCCGCCGAAGGAGCGCGCCCGTTATGCGGCGTGGATTTCCGGCACCTGGGCGGTTGCCAGCATCGCCGGCCCCCTGCTCGGCGGCACTTTCGCCGAACATCTGCATTGGTCGCTGATCTTCTGGGTCAACCTGCCGCTAGGCCTGCTGGCCATGGCCATCATCAACAAGCCGCTGAAGAAGCTGCCGATCGCGGCCCACCGCCACAGCATCGACTGGGCAGGTGCTGCACTCCTGGTCACCGCCACCTCGCTGCTGCTTCTGGCGCTGAACTGGGGCGGCGGCACCTATGCCTGGGGCTCGCCGGAAATCCTCGGCCTCGCCGCTGCCTCCACCTTGTTCTGGGCGGTCTTCGCGCTGCGGCTGGCCAAGGCGGCCGAGCCGCTGATCTCGCTCAACGTGCTGCGCAACGCCATCGTGCTTGCCGGCGCGCTGTCGCTTTTCATGTTGCAGGCGGCCAGCATCGGCCTTTCGGTCTATCTGCCGGTCTATCTGCAGACCTATCTCGGCCTGACCGCCTCGGCCTCGGGCATCGCCATGCTCGGCCTGCTGCTCGGCACCGTCGCCGGCGCCGCCACCAGCGGCAAGCTGATACCGCGCTTCGTCCATTACAAGCGCCTGGCGCTCGCCGGTGTGGGCTTCGGCGCCGTTTGCGTGGCGTTGCTCGCTTATGTCGCCGGCAATGCCTCGCTCGCTACGGTGATCATCCTCACCACCTGCGTCGGCATCGGCACGGGCACCACGTTCCCGGTCGCCACGATTTCGGTTCAGAATGCGGTCGAGCACGCCTATCTGGGTGTCGCCACCGGCGTGCTCACCTTCATGCGCTCGCTGGGCGGTGCGCTGGGCGTTGCCCTGCTCGGTGCCGTCGCTGCCGGCTATGGCCTGCCGCTGATCGGCGAAGGCAGCGCCACAAAGGTGCAAATCGCCTCGGCGACGCCGTTCGCGGCGGTGTTCGCGGTCAGCTTCGGCCTGCTTGTCGCCACGCTGGTCGCACTCAGCCTGATGCCGGAAAAGCCGCTGCGCGGACGCATCGAAACCGACGCGCCAGTGCTTGCCGAATAACGGCCCGAAAGCAGAAGGTTATGGGCGGAAGCTGGACCGGGGGATCAGCCCTGGCGCTCGGGAACGCGCACGACCAGGCCGTCCAGTTCGTCGCGCACCTTGATCTGGCAGGACAGTCGCGAATTCGGCTGCACCTCGTAGGCGAAGTCGAGCATATCCTCTTCCATCGCCTCCGGTTCGCCGACCGCGCCGGTCCATGCCTCGTCGACATAGACATGGCAGGTCGCGCAGGCGCAGGCGCCGCCGCATTCGGCTTCGATGCCCGGCACCGAATTGCGGATGGCATTCTCCATGACGGTCGAGCCGTTCTCGGCCTCCACGTCGAAACGGGTGCCGTCATGGGCGATGTAGGTCAATTTTGTCATTCGATCACCTGAGAAGTCACAGCCGAGATAATCACTCGGCGGCACAAGTCAACTGCCGCGCGAAACCGCCCCAAGGTGACGTTTTTTGAAAAGCCGGGCTTCGGCCAGCCCGAACCGATCAGCCATCCACGGATCAGACCACCCGCAGCGCTAGCGATTGACGGCTGCAATGAAGTCGCGCACGTCCTCGATCAGCTTTGCCAATCGGCCTGCCAGGCGCTCGTCTTCGGGACGGCGTTCGAATTCGCTGGCCCAGTCGGCGATCGTGAAGGCGCCCACCCCACGCGCCGAACCCTTGAGGCCGTGTGCCAAAAGGAGACGCCTGCTCTTGTCGGCCGCGGGCAGTTCATCACGCACCGAAAGCGCTTGTTGCACGAACAGCGCCAGCACCTCGCGCTCGAGATCGCGGTCGTCCATCGTCTGCCTGGAGAGGTGCTCCAGATCGACCGGACGGCTGCGCGCCGGGCCGGAGGCATCGCCGCCCGGCATCGAAAAGGCCACGCTGTTTACGCTACGCATCGCACTCAAACTCCATTGCAGCAGCCGTTCCGGGCCCTGCACACTAACGAATTCCGATGGATGCGCGGTTAACAAGGCCTTGTGAAAAAAGTTTGGCGGCGCGCGCTCCGGTCACGCTTGCGTTAACCTTATATTTAAAGTTTTACGTATGCCGCCGAATGCATGTTTTCTTTACCCCCCTGTGTCATTACGATACGAGGGTCCATAATCAGGCCTCAGGCGCGGGGCGATAAAAGACGACAACAACAGCTTCCGCAGCAGCTAGTACAGGGTAGCGTAGGCATGGCGAAGAAAACCACCACCACGAAGAATCTCGATTCCGAGGTTGCCAAGGAGCTCGAAAAGGCTCTCGATCTCGACCTTTCCGGAGGGCCGGGAGATCTCGATATCGCCGCCTCGATGGAGGATCTGGAAGCCCAGATTTCGCAGGCCGCCGACGAGCTGGCACGCGCCGGGCGCGCGGAACGGGCTACCCCTCCCGCAGCCGCCAATCCGGCACCCAGGGCCGCCGCGACCGAACCGAAGCCGGCCGAGCTTCGCCCCATCGAGCCGCGCGGCAACGGCCAGCCCGCTGGTTTTTCGCCCGCCAATGACGATCGCCAGAAAGATTATCGCTCCCTGCTGCACGGCCTGAACCGCCGTGCCTCCAACACCATCTATTGGGTGGTGGCTTTCGTTTCGATCGCCTGGATCGCGGGTGCCGCAGCGCTCGCCAATCTGCTGTTCGGCTCCGATATCTGGAACATCCGCTCGATCGCGCAGATCCTGCAGCGCCCCGAGCTGATGGGTATTGCGGTCGCCGCCATCGTGCCGGTCATCCTGTTCTGGGCCTTCGCGGCGATGATCCGCCGCGCGCAGGACATGCGCATCGCCGCCCAATCGATGACCGAAGTTGCCTTCCGCCTCACCGAGCCGGAGAATATCGCGCAGGACCGCGTGATGATGATCGGCCAGGCGGTGCGCCGCGAGGTTGCCGCGATGGGCGAAGGCATCGAGCGCACGCTGGCGCGTGCCGTCGAGCTCGAAACGCTCGTCCACAGCGAGGTCAGCCAGCTCGAACGCTCCTACTCCGACAATGAGAGCCGTATCCGTTCGCTCGTCGACGGCCTCGGCAGCGAGCGCGAGGCCGTCATCGGCCACGCCGAGCGCGTGCGCGCCTCGATCTCCGGCGCCCATGAGACGCTGCGCGACGAAATCAATTCGGCAAGCGATATCATTCGCGAGAACATCCTTGGCGCCTCGTCCAAGCTGTCGATGACGATCACCTCGTCGGGCGACCAGCTGATCGACCGCATCAACGAAAGCTCGATGTCGATCTTCGATTCCGTCGAGGGCCGTCTGGATACGATCACCGACCGTCTCTCCACGTCCGGCGAAGCCTTCGCCAGCCTGCTCGACACCCGCATCGCCAAGCTGACCGACAGCACCGACGGCCTCACCCGCTCGCTGACCGAACTGCTCGACGACCGCACCCAGGGCATGGTTTCGCTGCTCGGCGGTGCCGCGCGCACGCTGAGCTCGGAATTCGAGGCAAGCCTCACCGGCATCGAACGCACTCTTGCCGAACGCGGTCAGGCACTGATCAGTGAGTTCCAGACCCGCGCCGAGGCGCTCGACACCGGCACGCAGAAGCTCAACGCCGCGCTGGAGGCCCGCGCCCGCCAGATCAACGAAACGCTGGTCGACCGCGCCCGCGACATCGCCAACGCCTTCAACGACGGCAAGGACACGCTGGCCGCCATCATCGACCAGGGCAAGGCGCAGATTGGCGCCGACATGGCCGACATCGTCTCCTCCACCTCGACCATGCTGGAAGCCCGCGCCGGCGACTTTGCCGGCCGCATGGAAGCGGCGCGCCACACCGTGTCGCGTTCCTTCGACGCCGACATTGCCCGCCTGACCGACGCCCGCGCCGGCATCGAGGACGCCGTCGAGAACCACAGCCGCAAGCTGGAGGAAAGCCGCGAGCGCATGGCGCTGGCCATGCAGGCCGATCTGGAGAAGTTCTCCGAGGGCCGTTCCGCCATCGACGACGCGGTCACCTCGCAGGTGCACATGCTGGCCGAAGGCCGCAACCTCATCAGCCGCGCGCTGGAAGAAGACCTGCGCAAGGTCAACGAGTCCCGCGCGGCCATCGACGCTTCGCTCGGCAGCCATCTGGAACGCCTCGAAGAAGGCCGTGCAAGGCTGACACTCGCCTTGAATGAGGACGCCGACAAACTCGTGCAAGCCCGTACGATCATTGACGAAATGGTCTCTGGCCATGTCGGCAAGCTGGCCGAGGGTCGCGGCATCCTGGCCCGCGCGCTCGAAGCCGACATGAACAAACTGAGCGAAAGCCGTTCGGATATTGATAATTTGGTCGCCGGCCAGGTTGCCAAGATCGCCGAGGGCCGCGCCGTTCTGGCCCGTGCGCTCGAAGCCGACGTCGACAGCATCAAGGCCCTGATGGAAAACCATTCGGTGCAGCTCGCCGACGACCGCGACCAGCTCGGCCGTGCCCTCGACGCCGACCTGTCCAGCATCCGCCGCCTCGTCGGCGATCATGCCGGTCAGCTCGCCAATGAGCGCAGCCTGCTGTCGCAGACGCTGGAATCCGATCTTGCCAAGCTGGCCGACAGCCGCGCCTCCATCGACGGTCTCGTCGCCGGCCAGGTCGAGAAGCTGGCCGAGGGCCGCGATATCCTGAAGCGCGCCCTGGAAGCCGACCTCAACACGATAAGCACCGTCATCTCCGATCAGTCGAACAAGCTGACCGGCGACCGCGCCGACTTTGCCCGCGCGCTGGAAGCCGACCTGCAGAGCGTCAGCGCCCTCGTGCGCGGTCACGCCGAGCAGCTGGCGGCCGATCGTTCGCAACTGGCCCGTGCCTTGGAAGACGACCTTGCCAAGCTGGCCGACAGCCGCTCGTCCATCGACGGCCTCGTCGCCGGCCAGGTCGAGAAGCTGTCGGAAGGCCGTGATATCCTCAAGCGCGCCCTTGAGGCCGATCTCAACACGATCAGCGGCGTCATGGCCGACCATTCGCAGAAGCTGGTCGACAACCGGACCCAGTTCTCGAACGCGCTGGATGCCGACTTGCTCAACGTCAACAACCTGGTCGCCGGCCACGGCGAACGCCTTGCCGCCGACCGTTCCCTGCTCGCCAGGGCGCTGGAAGACGACCTCAACAAGCTGGCAGAGAGCCGTTCGTCCATCGACGGCCTCGTCGCCGGCCAGGTGGAGAAGCTGGCCGAAGGCCGCGACATCCTCAAGCGCGCGCTCGAAGCCGACCTCGCCAAGATCGGCGATACCCGTTCGGGCATCGACGAGGCGATCGCCGGCCATGTCGGGCGACTGGCCGAAGGCCGCAGCATGCTGACCCGCGCGCTGGAGGACGACCTCAATAAGCTGGCCGAGAGCCGCTCGTCCATCGACGGCCTTGTCGCCGGTCAGGTCGAGAAGCTGTCGGAAGGCCGCGATATCCTCAAGCGTGCCCTCGAAGCCGATCTCAACACCATCACCGGCGTCATGGCCGACCATTCGCAGCGTCTGGTCGACAACCGCGCCCAATTCTCGCAGGCGCTGGACGCCGACCTGCTCAACGTCAACAATCTCGTTGCCGGGCACAGCGAACGCCTGGTCGCCGACCGTTCCCTGCTCGCCAGGGCATTGGAAGACGATCTCGCCAAGCTGGCCGAAAGCCGCGCTTCCATCGACGGCCTGGTGGCCGCCCAGGTGGAGAAGCTGTCCGAAGGCCGCGACGTGCTCAAGCGCGCGCTGGAAGCCGACCTCTCCTCCATTGGCGGCGTCATGGCCGGCCAGTCGCAGCAGTTGGTCGAGGCCCGCGCCGAGTTCCAGCAGGCGCTGGACAACGAACTGCAGCGGGTCAACGCGATCGTCAGCGGCCACAGCGAACGCCTCGCCGCCGACCGCTCGCTGCTCACCCGCGCATTGGAGGACGATCTCACCAAGCTGGCCGAAAGCCGCGCCTCCATCGACGGGCTGGTCGCCGGTCAGGTCGAGAAGCTGGCCGAGGGCCGCGACATCCTGCGCCGCGCGCTGGATGCCGACCTTGCCAAGATCAACGACAGCCGCGGTGGCATCGATGCCGTCATCGCCGACCATGTCGGCAAGCTGGCCGAGGGCCGCGATCTGTTGACGCGTGCCCTGGAGAGCGATCTGGCCAGCATCGATGGCGCCATGGCGGGCCACGCACAGCGCCTGACCGACAACCGCAACGACTTCGCGCAGGCACTGGAAGGCAACATGCATTCCGTGCATGGCCTGATCGCCGGTCACAGCGACCGGCTGGCCGCCGACCGTTCGGCCCTCACCCAGGCACTGGAGAGCGACCTCGCCAAGCTGGTCGATGCCCGCCGCGACATCGACCGCGCGCTGGCCGGCCACATCGACCAGATCGCGACCTCGTCGTCGAGCATTTCGGATGCCATCGCCGCCGACATCGAGAAGGTCGAGCAGGCGTTCGCCCGCCAGACCGGCGTCATCGAGGAGCGTTCCACCACCATGGAGCGCGCGCTCAACGTTGGTGTCGACAACATCCGCGGCGCGCTGGAAAAGAGCGCGCTGTTCGTTGCCGGCCAGTTGCGCGAGAAGGTGCTGGAAGTCACCAACTCGCTGCATGAGCAAGCAGGCATTGCCTTCACCGACGCCGATCGCAAGATCGCAGAGCGTGCCGAGCAGACCTCGGCCGCGCTGATGGCGCGCGCGGAAGACATTGCTCAGACCTTCGAGACCGCCGACCAGCGGCTGGTGGCGCGTGCCGTCGAGACGGCGCAGACACTTGCCGCCCGCGCCGGCGACATCCTGCGCAACTTCGAGACCGCCGATGAGCGCATGGGCGTCCGCATCGCCGAATCCGCCGATGCGCTGGCGACCCGTGCCTCGGACCTCAGCCGCATCTTCGAAACCCTCGAGGAGCAGCTTACCGCGCGCATCGCGCATGGTTCCGACGCCCTGTCGGCCCGTGCTTCCGAGATCGGCCGCATCTTTGACGACGCCGACAGCCGCATGGTGAGCCGGATCGCCGAGACCTCGTCCTCGATCGGCGGCCACGCCGACCAGATCGTCGGCGCCTTCGCGGAGACGGAACGGCGCGTTGCCGACCGCGCCCGCATGACCGGCGAGGAACTGGCCGGCCATGCCGGCGAGATCGAGCGCGCGCTGAACAGCGCCGACCAGCGGCTGGCCTCAAGTGCCGCCGCCGCGGCCGCTCGCGTCGAAGGCCATATCGCCAGCGCCGAAAGCCGCTTCGCAAACTCGGCCGACGCGATGGGCCAGAAGCTCGACCAGCAGATCACGCAGGCCGAGGGTCAGCTCGCTTCGCGCGCCAACGTCATCGCCGAAACCTTCGCCGCCGTCGGCCAGCATATCGGCCAGAGCACCAACGAAGCGGCCAAGACCATCGGCGCCAACACCCGCGAACTCAACGCCATGCTGGCGAGCCGTTCGGCCGAACTCTCCAAGATCCTGGACGAGACGGCACGCCCGCTGGTCGACAAGTTCTCGCAGGGCGGTGTCGAACTGCAGCGCAGCATGGAGGAGGCAACCGAACGTGCCACCGCCGCACTGCATCGCGAGAACGCGACGCTGGCCGATGCCATTGCCAGCCGCACAGCCGAAACGCTTGCCGCTGTCGACGGCGCCCGCTCGTCGCTGGCCGGCAATGTCGCCGACCTCATCGACCGCATGACGGCCTCGTCCGCCCAGCTCAACAAGCTAATCGCCAAGGCTTCGGAAAACCTCGGCGAAGTCGAGTCCCGCCTCGCAGGCTCGACGCAGAGCTTCGCGGTGACCACGGAGAAGGCAGCGCAAACCTTCGCCTCGTCGGCGCGCCTGGTCGATTCCAACACCACCAGGCTCACTGAACTGTCTTCGTCGACGCTGCGTGAGGTGGCCTCCATCGCCACGCGCTTCGACGAGCACAGCCGGCTGCTTGCCAGTGCCTCGGACCTGCTGGGTTCGGCGCAGAGCAATCTCGAGCACACGCTGGAGCGCCAGTCCTCGCTCGACGATCTCGCCGTCGGCCTGGTCAAGAAGTCGGAAGACCTCGAACGGGTCATGCGCTCATTCGAGACGCTGGTCGGCCAGACCCTGCAGAATGCCGAAGGCAAGACGCTGGAATCGGCCGACAAGATCCGCGTCGCCATCTCGGAAGTGGTCGAAGCCGCCACCAAGCGTTTCGCCGACGCGACCGACGAGATGCGCCGCACCGCTGGCTCCATCAAGAGCGAGCTGGACCTGACCCGCGCCGAGCTGCGCAAGGGCGTCATCGAGATGCCGGAAGAAGCCAAGGAATCGACCACGGCCATCCGCCGCGCCGTTTCCGAGCAGATCAGCGCGCTGAAGGAACTGTCGGAGATCGTGGCCAAGTCCGGCCGCACCGTCGACGTCTCGGAGCCGCGCAACCTGCGGCCGACCCCTGCTCCGCGTCCGGCGGAACCGCCGCTGCGCCGCCCGGCACAGCCTGAACAGCGCGCCCCGCAACCGCCGCTCGCCTCGACCGGCCTGCGTGGCCCGCTGGAGCCCGGCGAAACGGCGCTGCGTCCGCGCGGCGATGCCCGCGCGCCGCAGCAGGGCGGCTGGGTGCGCGACCTGTTGACCGGCGCTTCGGAAGACGATGGCGCCCGACCGGCGCCGGTGCAGCCGCGCGCCACGCCAGTGCAGCGCTCGCCGCTGCATGTCGTGGAATCGCTCAACTCGCTGTCCGTCGACATCGCCCGGGCCATCGACCACGACGCTTCGATCGAACTGTGGAACCGCTACAGGCGCGGCGAGCGCGACGTCTTCACCCGTCGCCTCTACACGCTGAAAGGCCAGCAGACTTTCGACGAGATCCGCCGCAAATATCAGTCGGAGGCCGAGTTCCGCGCCGCTGTCGACCGCTATTGCGACGACTTCGAGAAGTTGCTGAAGGATGTTTCGCGCAACGACCGCGACAACATGATCTCGCAGACCTATCTCACCTCGGACACCGGCAAGGTCTACACCATGCTGGCCCATGCGAGCGGCCGTTTGCGCTAAAGAGGCCTTGGCTGAAAAACCGAGAGGCGGCGGCAACGCCGCCTCTTTTCATTTACGGGCGGCCGGGACGCCGCGAGTGGTCGAGCGCGCCCGCTTCCGACGGAGGGCATTCCAATCGCTGACGTGACCGAAGCCACAACACCGACGCTGGAATGGCGCGGCGCCTTCACCAATGCCGAACTCAACGCATTGCACGCCGAATGCTTCGAGCATCGCCTTCTCGATGACGACTGGTGGGGTCAGGTCAACCGCCACAGCCTGGGTTGGGTGTGCATGCGCCACAATGGGTTGCTCACCGGCTTCGTCAACGTCGCCTGGGATGGCGGTGTCCACGCATTCCTGCTCGACACGATGGTGACTGGCGCATTGCGGCGCCACGGCCTTGCGACAAGGCTGGTCAGGGAAGCGGCACAGCAGACGCGCCAGTCGGCGTGCGAATGGCTGCACGTCGATTTCGACCCACATCTCAAGGATTTTTACTTCAACGCTTGCGGTTTTACGCCGACGGACGCCGGCCTGATCCGACTGCGCTGAACCCGGCGTGGTGTGCCGGGCACCCCGGGGCTGATCAGATAGACGTGTCCGCCCAGCGCACGATCTGCTGCGCGGCCTCGCCGAAGGCACGGTCGAGGGCTGCGACATAAGCCTTGTTGCCGCCGCCGGATACCGGCGCGCTGGCGCTGAAGGCGCGGGATGCGCGCACTTCGCCGTTGCGGTCGTTCAAGATGCGCACGAACAGTTCGACATGCGCCTGTTCGCCCTTTTCGGCGCGCACTTCGAAGGCGCGGATTTCGGTGATGATCTGATAGTCGATCGCCAGCCCCTCGCCCGGCTTGCCGACGCCGGCAAAGCGGCCGGTGCGCTGGAAAGCCTCCGCGAGACGCGCCTGCACGATCACCGGCAGCCGGTCGGCCCATTGCGCGCCCTTGAGATACTGGATCGAGCGATCGCCGGTCTTGATGACAATGTTCTGGCTGTCCAGCGCCTTCAGCGCCGCCGGCTGGGTGATCAGGATCTGGCCACGGCCGCGGCCGGCGGCCGACACTGTCGGCGTCGTCAGGTCAAACGTGTCGAGCGGCGCCGGGCCGCCGCCCGGCAGCGCCGCGCACCCTGTCAGGCCAAGCGCGAGCAGCAACGCGCCCGCATACGCTCCAATCGATCTCACGCGACGTCCCCACTGACCGAATCCGTCCGGTCCCCTTCCGAACGCTGTTTATCGACTTGACCGTGCGACGCCGTCAACGCCGCGTCCGCCCATCATACTGGCGCACCTCGCCATCGCCTCCCGACAGGATGCGCTGTGGATTGCGCTGGATGTCGGAAACGGCCGACTCGATGCGATTGATCGAACGGCGGCTGTCCTGCACGAGCGCTTCGACATTCTGCAGGCCCTGGCCGGAGAAACGCTGCAGATTGTCGGCGATGGTGCCGATATGCTGGTTGAGCGTATCGGCCACCTGCTTGAACGACTTCAGCGTGTCGGTGGCCTGCGCCACCAGCCCCTTGGTGTCGCCGGACCCCAGCATTCCGTCCACCTTGGCCAGGATGCCGTCGACGCGCACGGAGGCGTTGTTGAGGCGCGCGGCGAGCTGTTGGGCGTCCTTGATGGTCTGGTCGATATCGCCGGCCCGCTCGCTGAACTTCTCCGTCACCTTGGCGATGTCGGCGGAAGCCTTGTCGGCATTGGCGCTGGCTTCCTTGATATTGGCAAGTGCTGCGCGCACATCGGCCGGGTCGACGCTGTCGAGGACGCCATTCACCTTGTCCAGCGTGACCTGCGTCTTCTGGGCGAATGTGTTGACCGAACCGACCGCCTGCTTGACTTCGGCGATGGTGGAATCGAACTGGTCGCTGGTCTGCTTCAGGTTCTGCGTGATGGTGTCGACATTGGCGACGATCTGGCGAACCTTGTCCTTGTCAACGGCGTTGAGCAGGCCCTCGGCCGCCTTCAGCGCGCCATCCAGCTTGCCAGACACGCCCTGCAGTTCGGTCGACAAGGCGCTGACGGAAGCGAGGAACTTGTCGACACCGTCGGAATTCCTGGCCAGCGCATCGGAGAACTTCTGGGCATTCTGCGCGGTCTGGGTCAGCGGGCCGCGCACGTCCTGCGTGAAGCCTTCGAGCTGCGACAGCACCTTGTCGGCGCGCCCGAAAATGTCCTGCGCGGTCTGCAGGAGATTGGTCACGGCGGACGGCTTGGCGATGATCACCGCCACGCGCCCATCCTTCTCGGCCTCGTCCAGCAGCTTGGGTTCCTGCGGATTGGCGCCGGTCAGTTCGATATTGGCCTGGCCCGTCAGGCCGGCGAGGCCGATATCGGCCTGCGTCGAACGGGTGATCGGCGTCTTGCGGTCGATCTCGGTGTCGGCAACCGCGATGGTCGGGTTGTCGACGTCGATATAGACACGGCGCACGTCGCCCACCTTCACGCCGTTGAACAGGACCTGGCTGCCGCGGCCGAGGCCCGAGGCCGAACCCGGAATGCGCACACGCAGCGTCGTCGTCTCGCCCCGGTCGCCGATCGCCGCGGTCCAGTAGACAAAAGCGAAGGCCGCCAGAATAGCCACCAGCGTAAAAATGCCGACGATAACGTAGTTGGCTCTGGTTTCCATTGCTTCACTTATGGCTGCGCGCGCGTGGCAAGATCAAGCTGCCGCGCCCGTTTTCCGCGGAAATAGGCCTTCACCCAGGGTTCCTCGCTCTTCAACATGTCGTCGACAGTGCCTTCCACCAGCACCCGCTTCTTGCCGAGCACGGCGATTCGGTCGCAAGCGGTGAACAGCGAATCAAGGTCGTGCGTGACCATGTAGACGGTGAGACCCATCGTGTCGCGCAGCTTCACCACCAGCTCATCGAACTCCGCCGCGCTGATCGGATCGAGGCCTGAGGTCGGCTCGTCGAGGAAGACGATGTCCGGATCGAGCGCCAGCGCGCGGGCGAGCGCGGCGCGCTTGATCATGCCGCCCGAAAGCTCGGAGGGGTATTTGCGCGCAGCTTCCGGCGGCAGCCCCACCAGCTCCACCTTGAGCATAGCCAGTTCGTCCATCAGCTTGCCGGGCAGATCGAGATATTCGCGCATCGGCACCTGCACGTTTTCCATCACCGTCAGCGCCGAAAACAGCGCGCCCTGCTGGAACAGCACGCCAAGCCGCATGTCGATGCGCAGCCGCTCCGCATCGCTGGCCTCGGAGACATCGGTGCCGAACAGCTTGATGGTGCCGCCCTGTTTCGGCACCAGTTCCAGAACCGCGCGCAAAAGCACCGACTTGCCGGCGCCCGAGGCGCCGACGAAACCGAGGATCTCGCCGCGATGGATATCCAGAGACAGCCCGTCGAGGACGACCTGATCTCCGAACGCCACCTTGATGTCGCGCGCCGACAGCACGATCTCGTCACGGTCTTCGGCGGTTGGCGGGGCCTGTTCCTGGACGCTCTGCATCTCAGAAACTGATCGACGCGTAGAAGATGGCGAAAAGGCCATCGAGAATGATGACCACGAAAATGGATTTCACCACCGACTGGGTCACGTGCAGGCCAAGCGATTCGGCGCTGCCGCCGACCTTCAAGCCTTCCACCGAGGCAATCGTACCGATGATCATGGCCATGAACGGCGCCTTGATCAGGCCGGCGAAGATGGTCGACAGATCAATGGCAACCCGCAGCCGCTCGATGAAGGCGGCCGGCGGAATGCCTGAATAGAGCCAGGCAGCGGCGATGCCGCCGCCGAGTGCGGCGAAATTGGCCAGGATGGTCAGGCAAGGCAGTCCGATCACCAGTGCCACCAGGCGCGGGAACACCAGCACGCCGATGGGATTGAGGCCGATCACTTTGAGTGCGTCCACCTCCTCGCGCATCTTCATCGAACCGATCTCGGCGGTGATCGCGCTGCCCGAGCGGCCGGCGATCATGATAGCCGTCATCAGCACGCCAAGCTCGCGCAACACCAGCACGCCGACGAGATCGACGACGAAGATGTCGGCACCGAAGTAACGCAGCTGGTAGGCGCCCTGCTGGGCGACGATGGCGCCGACGATGGTGGACATCAACAGCACCACCGGAACGGCGCCGACGCCCATGCGGTCGAGCTGGTTGAAGATCGCGGCCGGGTTGACGGCGTGGCCGCGCCCCAGCTTCATCTGCGCGCCGCGAATGGTAGCGCCCAGGATGTTCATGCCGGCGAGGAAATCGTCGCGCATCTCATAGACACGCATGCCGATCAGCTCGAGCGCACGGATGATGATGTTGGGGCGTGGTATCGCCTGCGCTTCGCCCGCCCGCCGCACCGCCTCGCCCACCGCGTTGAGCAGGGTGGCGGCGGTTTCGCTCTGGCCCTGCAGTCTGATCTCGACACCGCGCGCTTCGTTGGTGTTGACCAGCCGCTGGATCAGCCAGGCGCCGGCGGTATCCATGCGCCCGATCTTGGAAAGATCGAGCGCCAGCGTCTTGAAGCCGTTGCGCTTTTCGACCTTGCGCATTTCGGCGTCGACCTCGCCGACCCGCCGCGTCGTCCAGTTGCCGGAAAAGACGCAGGCCAGCACGCCGTCGCGCTCGGCAACGGCGATCTGCGGCTGGCTTGCATCGGCGCCGGCCTTGTCGCTTGCGTCGCGTTTGCGGATCGTCAACATGCGCTCCTGTTTAGCTCGACGGGACAGGCCTGTCGATTTGTCGGCGGCATTACGTCAGCATTACCGGAGCAGAAAAACATGGCGCGTGTCATTTCGGTCGAAGCCGAGCGTTTTCCGATAGCCGGCGTCTTCACCATCGCCCGTGGCTCCAAGACCGAGGCGGAAGTCATAACCTGCACGATCGGCGACGGCGGCCATGCGGGACGCGGCGAATGCGTCCCCTACAAACGCTATGGCGAGACGATGGACAGCGTGCTGGCGCAGATCGAGGCGATGCGGGCAGCACTTGAGGCCGGCATGGGGCGCGCCGAATTGCAGGCGGCGATGCCGGCGGGCGCGGCGCGCAACGCAATCGACTGCGCGCTGTGGGACCTCGAAGCCAAAACCGCAACAGCCTCGGTCGCAGCCCTACTGGGCATCGCCCCCGGGCCGCTGGAAACCGCCTACACGCTGTCGCTGGCCGAACCGGAGACCATGGCCGCCCAGGCGCGCGCCAATGCGGGACGGCCGCTGCTCAAGGTCAAGCTAGGCGGCGAAAACGATGCCGCGCGTATCCGTGCGGTCCGCGATGCGGCACCGGACAGCCGGCTGATTCTCGACGCCAATGAGGGCTGGACCGACGACAACGTCGCCGAAAACATCGCAGCTGCCGCAGCACTTGGCATAGCATTGATCGAGCAGCCGCTGCCGGCCGGCCGCGACGGCAAGCTACGCCATATTGCAAGGCCGGTCCCGATCTGCGCCGACGAAAGCGTGCACGCCACCAACGACATCGAGGCGCTGGTCGGCCTCTACGATGCCGTCAACATCAAGCTGGACAAGGCCGGCGGGCTGACCGAAGCGCTGCTGCTACGCGACAAGGCCCGCCAATGCGGCCTGTCCATCATGGTCGGCTGCATGGTCGGCACGTCGCTCGCCATGGCACCGGCCGTGCTTTTGGCGCAGGGCGCCGACTATGTCGACCTCGATGGCCCCTTGCTACTTGCCCGCGACCGCGACCCCGGCCTGCATTACCAGGGATCGCTGGTTTCACCGCCTCAAGCGGCGCTGTGGGGCTGAACGCGCGGCGAGCACGATCAAGGCAAGGCCGAGCAACGCCACCGGCACCATGGCGAAGAAACCCTCGACGCCGAAACGCTGATAGAGCGGCCCCGAAGCCAGCGTGACGGCGGCCATGGAAAACCCGTTGGCGAAGAAGGCGATGCCTTGCGCCGCGCCCGTCCGCTCCTCCGACACCGTTTCGCCGATCATCTTCTGCAGGCTGATCAGCACCAGTGCCGTCGAGATCGCATGCAGCGCCTGGATGCCGAAGAAGCCGGTCACGCCAAGGCCGAGCGGCCAGATCAGCGGAAAGGCGATCCAGCGCACGACGGCGCCGATGGCGGCGAAGACCATGACGCGCACGACCGGCACGCGGCTGAACAGCCGGTTGAAGGCCATGAACATGCCAACTTCGCAGACCACGCCGAAGGCCCACAGGAAGCCGACGACGGAATCGCTGATGCCCAGCGATTTCCAATAGATGGACGAGAATCCGTAGAGAAAGCCGTGGCTGCCGACGATGACGCCGGCACCAGCGGCGAAGTAGAGGAAATAGGGGTTGAGCAGGCTGGGCACCGCCTGCTGCAGGTCGGTCGCCGACAGCGGCGACGCCCGCCTTGGCCGACCAAGCCGTGGCGCCATCAGCCCGATCGCCACGATGGCGCAAAACGACACGAACAGCATGATCGGCACCGCGCCCGCCCCGGTCGAGGTCAGGATGAAGCCGCCGACAAGATTGGCGCAGAGATAGGAGATCGAACCCCAGATACGCATGCGCGGATAGTTGGCGCCGAAGCGGCGCACGCCCGACAGCGCCAGCGAATCGGCGATCGGCGAATGCGGTGTCCAGACGACCGCCAGAACCAGCGAGACAATCAACACGCTGGCATAGCTGGGCGACAGGAAATAACCGGCCGAGACCACCACCGACGCCATCGCCAGTGCCAGGTAGACATTCACGCGGTCGCTCGCCTTGTCGGCCAGCGACGTGAACAGCGGCGTCGTCGCCACGCGCAGGAACATCGGCGCCGAAAGGATGACGGCGATCTTTTCCGGGCTGAAACCGTGTTCTTCCAGCCAGAGCGGGAAATAGGGCAGATAGATGCCGCTCGGCACCAGTACGGTGAAGAACAGCAGCGCCATGCGCAACTCATAGCGGCGCGGCTTGATCAGCTGTTCGGGGGAAAGCGGTGGCAGGGACATGAAAGGCAATCGGCAAATGCCGCCGGCAAAATGGCCGATCAGGCGTGCCCTGCTCTATCACGCCGCTCAAAACCAAGAAACCGTTTGGCCTAATCGATTAACGCCAAATTTCGAGCGCCCGCCAGTGTCGGCGGCGAACGGTCAGGCCGCCTCCGCGGCCCGCGCCTTTTGCGGCAACATGTCGATTGCCACCGGCACCAGCGCCGGTTCGACCTGCGGGGTCTCGGGCATGACATGGGCCCAATGCAGGATTTCGAACCGTCCGTCGAAATGCTCGACCACGGCCGTGCAGCTTTCGACCCAGTCGCCGGTGTTGACATAACGGACGTCGTCGAAATCCTCGATTGCCGCATGGTGGATGTGGCCGCAGATGACGCCGTCCACTTGCGAGCGGCGCGCCTCTTCCGCCAGCACCTGCTGGAAGGAGCCGATGAAATTCACCGCCTTCTTCACCTTGACCTTGGCCCAGGACGAGAACGACCAGTAGGGCATGCCGAAGAGGTGGCGGAACCGGCTGATCGCGCGGTTGATGACCATCGCCGCGTCATAGGCATAGTCGCCGAAATAGGCGAGCCAGCGGGCATTGTGAACGACCGTGTCGAACTGGTCGCCATGGATGACCAGCATGCGGCGCCCGTCCGCCGTCTCGTGGATGGCGCGGTCGGCCACGACGATGCCACCGAAATGCACGCCCTGGAACTGGCGGGCGAATTCGTCATGGTTGCCGGCTATGTAGGTGATCGAAGTGCCTTTGCGCGCCTTGCGCAGTAATTTCTGCACCACGTCGTTGTGGGCCTGCGGCCAGTGCCAGGAGCGCCGCAGCCGCCAGCCATCGACGATGTCGCCGACCAGGAAGATGATATCGGCGTCGTGATGGCGCAGGAAATCGATCAGGAACTCGGCCTTGGCCGCCTTCGATCCCAGATGCACATCCGAGATGAAAATGGAGCGGAACATACGTGGTTTGGCGCCGGACATCGCGATCTCACCTTTCGCGCTGGCTATGCATCGATTCATGCAACAACCGTATGACGGTTGCGATTAGGCCAGCCCTTTGGTTAGCCTTGGCGGACAAATCGGAGGTATTCGGCATGGATCTCGGTATTCGCGGCAAGAAGGCGATCGTCTGCGCATCGAGCAAGGGGCTGGGGCGCGGCTGCGCCGTCGCGCTTGCCGAAGCCGGCTGCGATCTGGTGCTGAACGGCCGCGACGCGGCGTTGCTGGCTAGGACGGCGGCCGACATTCGCCAGCGTTTCGGCGTCGACGTCATCGAAGTGCCGGGCGACGTCTCGAAACCCGACGTGCAGAAGGCGCTGCTTGCCGCCTGCCCCTCGTCGGACATCCTCGTCAACAACAATGGCGGGCCGCCCTATCGCGATTTCCGCGAACTCGACCGCGAAAAGATCCTCGAGGGCGTCACCAACAACATGGTCACGCCGATCGAACTGGTGAAAGCCGTCATCGATGGCATGGCGACGCGCGGTTTCGGCCGCATCGTCAACATCACCTCTTTGTCGGTCTATATGCCGATCCCCGGCCTCGACCTGTCTTCCGGGGCGCGCGCCGGCTTGACTTCGTTCCTGGCGGGCGTCGCCCGCACGGTGATCGACCGCAATGTCACCATCAACAGCCTGTTGCCCGGCAAGCTCGACACCGACCGGCTACGCGGTCCACATGAACCGGGTTCGGTGGAGACGCCGGAAGCGGCCGCGGCGCGCAAGGCACGGCTGGGTGCCGACATTCCGGCCAAACGCCTGGGCACGCCGGAAGAGTTCGGCCAGATCTGTGCTTTCCTGTGCTCGGTGCACGCCGGCTATCTCACCGGCCAGAACATCCCGGTGGACGGTGGGCTCTATGTGAGCGCGTTCTGAACGCGGACGCTGACGGTATTTTCGTCAGCATTTCTGTATAAAATTTTGATTCTGTTTCGCTTTTTCGCGAACGACAAAATGCGTCCGTTCGCCGTGCATCCCGCCTCGAAAAACCGTCGCCGCATGCTACAAGGGGGACGAAACAGGGAGAAGGGAAGGCATGGCGAACGACAAGGGCAAGGCGACGCGCTCGGATCTCGACGAGGCTGCCCTCTTCTTCCACAAATATCCGGTTCCCGGAAAGCTGGAGATTCAGGCGACCAAGCCGCTCGGCAACCAGCGCGACCTGGCGCTTGCCTATTCGCCCGGCGTCGCCGCGCCCTGCCTCGCCATCAAGGAGGACCCAGCCACCGCCGCCGACTACACGGCGCGCGCCAATCTGGTCGCCGTCATCTCCAACGGTTCGGCCGTGCTCGGCCTCGGCAATATCGGCCCGCTTGCCTCCAAGCCGGTGATGGAAGGCAAGGCCGTTCTGTTCAAGAAGTTCGCGGGCATCGACGTCTTCGACATCGAGATCGACGCGCCCGAGATCGACCGCATGGTGGAGACCGTTGCCGCGCTCGAACCCACTTTCGGCGGCATCAACCTCGAGGACATCAAGGCGCCCGAATGTTTCGAGGTCGAGGAGCGGCTAAAGGCCCGCATGGGCATTCCGGTCTTCCATGACGACCAGCATGGTACAGCGATCATCGTGGCCGCCGCCGTGCTCAATGGACTGGAACTGGCCGGCAAGAAGATCAAGGACGTCAAGATCGTCACATCAGGCGCCGGTGCTGCGGCACTTGCCTGCCTCAACCTGCTCGTCTCGCTCGGCGCCAGCATCGAAAACATCTGGGTGACCGACCGTTTCGGCGTTGCGCATAAAGGCCGCGTCGAGGAGATGGACCGCTGGAAGGACCCCTACGTCAAGGACACGGAGGCGCGCACGCTGGCCGACGTCATCCCGGGCGCCGACGTCTTCCTCGGCCTTTCCGCCGCCGGCGTGCTGAAGCCGGAACTCTTGAAGGGCATGGCCGAAAAGCCGCTGATCCTGGCGCTGGCCAACCCGACGCCGGAGATCATGCCGGAAGTGGCGCGCGCAGCACGGCCCGACGCCATGATCTGCACCGGCCGCTCGGACTTCCCCAACCAGGTCAACAACGTCATCTGCTTCCCCTACATCTTCCGGGGCGCGCTGGATTGCGGCGCCAGCGCCATCAACGAGGAGATGAAGATGGCGGCGGTTCGGGCCATCGCCGCCCTTGCCCGCGAAGAACCGTCCGATGTCGCCGCCCGCGCCTATTCCGGCGAAACGCCGATCTTCGGGCCCGACTTCCTCATCCCCTCGCCCTTCGACCCGCGCCTGATCCTGCGCATCGCGCCCGCCGTCGCCAAGGCCGCCTGCGACACCGGTGTTGCCACGCGCCCGATCGGCGACATGGGCGCCTATCTCGACAAGCTGAACCGCTTCGTCTTCCGCTCCGGCCTGGTCATGAAGCCGGTCTTCTCCACGGCCCGCAGCGCCGCCGCCAAGCGCGTCATCTATGCCGATGGCGAAGACGAGCGCGTGCTGCGCGCCGCCCAGGTGGTGCTGGAGGAAGGCATCGCCGAACCGATCCTCATCGGTCGCCCGCATGTCATCGACGTGCGCCTGAAGCGCTACGGCTTGCGCATCAAGCCGAATGTCGATTTTGGGCTGATCAACCCGGAAGAAGACCCGCGCTATCGCCATTATGTCGACCTGTTGATCGAACTCGGCGGCCGCCGCGGCGTCACGCCGGAAGCAGCCCGCACCATGGTGCGCACCGACAATACGGTGATCGCCGCACTCGCCGTGAAACGCGGCGACGCGGATGCCATGATCTGCGGCCTGGAGGGCCGTTTCGCCCGCCATCTGCGCAATGTCACGCTGATCATCGGCGCGCGCGCCGGCATCAGCGACCACGACCTGTCGACACTGTCCATGCTGATCTCGCAGCGCGGCGTGCTGTTTCTCACCGACACCTACGTCTCGGTGGACCCGACCGCCGAGGAGATCGCCGAGATGACGATCCTGGCAGCCGAGGAAATCCGCCGCTTCGGCATCGAGCCGAAGGCCGCATTGCTGTCGCTTTCGGATTTCGGTTCGCGCGATGCGCCAAGCGCACTGAAGATGCGTAAGGCAGCCGATATCTTGGCGCGCCTCGTGCCCGAACTGGAATGCGACGGCGAAATGCACGCCGATTCGGCGCTGTCGGAACATCTGCGCCAGCGCGTCTATCCGCATTCGCGCCTGAAGGGCGAGGCAAACCTTCTGGTGTTCCCGAGCCTCGACGCAGCCAACATCACGCTGACGGCACTGCGCACCATGCTGGACGCGCTGCATGTCGGGCCGATCCTGCTCGGCACCGACAAGCCCGCGCATATCCTGACGCCCTCGGTCACCTCGCGCGGTGTGGTCAACATGACGGCGCTTGCCGTCGTCGAGGCCTCGCAGAAGGCGCAAGCCGCGCTCAACGCGCCGCGCGGCTGAACCGCCAGGCTAAACGCGCGGTTAACCGCCTCGACGCTACCCTTGGCGCGCGAAAAATGCGGGCGAAGGGTTATGACTGGGGCGCACCGAGGGCCGCGATTTGCCTTGACGCTTCTGTGCGGCGTCCTGCTTGCGCTCGTTCTCGTCACCCAGGCTGAAGCCGCCTCCCGCATCTGCCGCCAGTTGAAGGCCGAACTCGCCGCGCTGCACAAGGGCGGCGGCGCCTCCGAGCAACGGCGTTATGACGCCGCCATCGCCAGGCAGAACGGCGAACTCGCCAAGGCCCGCGCGCAAGCCCGCGACGCCGGCTGCGGTTTCTCGTTTTTCGGCTCCGGGATCAGTCAGTGCGCTGCGCTGAACGCCGCCATAGACCGGATGAATGCCAATCTGGACACGCTTCAGCGGAAACGCGCGCGGATGGCGGGCGCTTCACCACGCCGCGATCGCGGCCGGATTACCGCCGCGCTGGAAGCAAATGACTGCAATGGCACACAGGCCGCTGAAAAGCGCGACAGCGGCGACGATGCGTCGGACGAGGAAGAGGCGGATTCCGGTGCACCCGGGCTTGAAGCAGTGCTCGATCCGGGCTTTGTTGCGGCGCCGCGCGGCGAAGTCCGCACTTTATGCGTACGCACCTGCGACGGCTATTTCTTCCCGATGTCGAATGCCGCCACCGCTAGCGACTTCCAGCGCGACCAAAGCCGTTGCGAAGCAAGTTGCCCGGGCACGCAGATCCAGGTCTTCTATACGCGCGGGGTCGGCGATGACGCCGCCGTCATGACCTCGTCTGCGACCGGACGCCCCTATTCGGAATTGCCGACCGCCTTCCTCTACAAGAAGCCGGGCCAACCCATCCCGCAGGGCTGCGGCTGCAATGCCGCCCAGAACTTCAACATCGTCGCCGGCAATCCGCCGGCTGGCGCGCCGGCAACTGGAGCTCAGGCCAGTTCGCCTTTCCTGCCGGTTCCGGCCGCCAAGCCCGATCCCGCGGACGACCCCGAAACGCTGGCCAACGCGGCCGGCGGCCTCGATGTCGAAACCATGCGCCAACTCGTGAAGAAGCCTGATCCCTCGCCGGTCTCAGCCTTGCCGCCGGAACAGCGCAAGGTCAGGGTCGTCGGGCCAACGTTCCTTCCCGACCCAGGAGCGGCAATAGATCTGCGAGCTCCGGCCCGGAAACCAGCCCCGTAAGCGCCAGCCTCAACGGCAGGAACAGCGCCTTGCCCTTGCGGCCGGTGGCTTCCTTGACCCGCCCGGTCCATTCCTTCCACACCGTCGCCGTCCACGGCTCTTCCGGCAGAAGGTCGAAAGCTTCGCTCAGGAACTGCCGTTCCTCGAGCTCGAATTCGGGCTTTTCCAACGGCCCTTCCTGCACGATGCGCCACCAGGTTGAAGCATCGCTCAGCCGGTCGAGATTACCGCGCACGGCGTTCCAGAACGGTTCAGCCTTGTCGCCGGAAACGCCGAGCACGGCCAGCCGGTCGCGCGCATCGGCGAACGACAGCGTGTGCATCAGCCCGCGGTTCAGCACCACCAGTTCTTCCGGGTCGAACTTGGCAGCGGATTTCGACGTCGCCGCCGGATCGAAATGCGTGGCGAGTTCGGCCATCGTCGGCATCGGCTGCACGTTTTCCGACGTGCCGATCAGAACGGCCAGCGAAGCCACCGCCATCGGCTCGATGCCGTCGGAACGCAGCCCCTCAATCGACAACGAGCCGGTGCGCTTGGAAAGCCCCTCGCCCGTCGTCGTGGTCAAAAGGTTGTGGTGGCCGAATGTCGGGACAACCGCACCCAGCGCCTTGAACAGCGCGATCTGCACGCCGGTGTTGGTGACATGGTCGTCGCCGCGGATCACATGGCTGATGCCCATCTCGATATCGTCCACCACCGAAGGCAGCGTGTAGAGATAGGTGCCGTCCTCTCGCACCAGCACCGGATCGGAAACCGAGGCGAGATCGACGGTCTCCTCGCCGCGCACCAGATCGTTCCAGTGGATATCGGTGCGTTCCGGTTCCTGCGGATCGACCCTGAAATTGGGCAGCAGGAAGCGCCAGTGCGGACGCCGCCCATCGGCTTCGAAATCGGCGACCTGCTTGGCGCTCAGCGTCAGGGCCTCGCGGCCATAGACCGGCGGCATGCCGCGCGTGCGGCGCACCTTGCGCTTGAGGTCGAGTTCTTCCGGCGTTTCAAAGCAGGGATAGAGCACGCCGGCCTGTTTCAGCCGTTCGACGGCAGCGTCGTAGATCGGCACGCGACGCGACTGGTAGTCGGTGGCGTCTGGGAAAATGCCCAGCCAATGCAGGTCGTAGAGGATGGAATCGGCATATTCCTGCTTCGAACGCACCGTGTCGGTATCGTCGAAACGCTGGATGAAACGGCCTCTGTTCTTCTGCGCGAACAGCCAGTTGAACAGCGCTGTGCGCGCGTTGCCGATGTGGATACGCCCCGTGGGCGACGGTGCAAAACGGACGGTAACTGTCATGGAATCGGGCGTAGCCGATGAGTTGGGCCTTGGCAAGGCAGGCGCCGACGCCGCCGGCTAAAGCAATTCCAGCAAAAGTGCGCAGCGGTTTTGCGTCCGGAATTGCGTAAAAACAAAGAGCTAGAGCATTGGAGCCGATCCTGGATTCGCCGAAAATGCTCTAGTCAACTTCAGACCAGATCCGCGCGGTCGAAAAGCGGCGGGCCGCACCTTGCGATGCGGCCCGCCATTTTCGTTTCGCAACGATCCGGATCAGACCAGGCCCTTGGTCAGTTCCAGCGCCTGCCGCTCGAACAGGCGGCGATAGATGCCACCGCTCAGCCGGATCAGCTCTTCATGCGAGCCCTCTTCGACAATCTTGCCGCGGTCGAAGACCAGCAGCCGGTCGAGCGCCCTGACCGTCGACAGGCGGTGGGCGATGACCAGCGTGGTGCGGCCGACCATAAGCCGCTCCATCGCCTGTTGGATCAGCACCTCCGATTCCGAATCGAGGCTCGACGTCGCCTCGTCCAGGATCAGGATCGGCGCATCCGCGAGGAAGGCGCGCGCGATGGCCACACGCTGGCGCTCACCGCCCGAGAGCTTGACGCCGCGCTCGCCGACGAGCGTGCCGTAGCCTTTGGGCAACCGGGCGATGAAGTCATGCGCGCTGGCAAGGCGCGCAGCCTCCTCGATCTCGGCCTGCGTGGCGTCAGGCCGGGCATAGGCGATGTTCTCCGCCAGCGAACGGTGGAACAGGATCGGCTCCTGCTGCACGATCGCGATCTGCTGGCGAAGCGACGACTGCGTGACCTCGGAAATATCCTGACCGTCGATCAGGATGCGACCGCCGCTGAGGTCGTAGAGCCGCTGTATCAGCTTGACGAAGGTCGTCTTGCCCGAACCCGAATGGCCGACCAGGCCGACCCGCTCACCGGGCTCGATCACCACCGAGAAATCGCGATAAAGCGGCTCGCGATGGCTGCCATAGTGGAAGGTGACATGGTCGAAGAGGATGCCGCCGTCGACGATGCGGGCATGCTCGGCGTCCGGAGCATCCTCGATGCCAAGCGGCTGCGCCTGGAAATCGACCAGTTCTTCCATGTCATTGATCGAGCGTTGCATGTTGCGGATGTGCATGCCGATGTCGCGCAGGTAGCCCTGCAGCACGAAGAACGATGTCAGCACGAAGGCGACGTCGCCCGCGCTGGCCTGCCCCCGCAACCACAGGAGCAGCACGACGCCGATAACCGCCGTCCTCAGCGCAAGCAGCATGATGCCCTGCACCGTGCCGTTGACGGTACCGCGAATCCAGGTGCGCCCGGTGCGGTTGCGCCACTTGGCGACCACGCCGGCAAGACGCCCTTCCTCACGCGCTTCCGCGCCAAAACCCTTGACGACCGCGTTGCAGCTCACCGCGTCGGCCAGCGAACCGCCGAGGCGCGTGTCCCATGCGTTGGCCAGCCTGGCCGCCGGCGCGACATAGGCGAGCGACAGCACGGCGGTGACGCCGATGAAGATCAGTGAGCCGAGCGCCACCACCAGCCCCATCAGCGGCCAGTACCAGCCGAGCAGCACGGTCGAGCCCACCAGCATGACCACCGACGGGAACAGCGCCACCAGCACCGTGTCGTTGAGGAGGTCGAGCGCCCACATGCCACGCGTAACCTTGCGCACGGTCGAGCCGGCAAAGGAATTGGCGTGCCAGTCGGTCGAGAAACGCTGGACGCGGTAAAACGCGTCGCCGCAGATGTCCGACATCATCTTCAGCGTCAGTTCGACGATGGCGAGGAAGCCGAAGTTGCGGAAGACGACGGAGGACAGCGCCAATCCGATCAGCGCGATAAATGCCGCGACCGCAGCATCCCAGGCCTCCTGGCTCGATGCGGCGCCTGAAGCGACGGCATCGACCAGACGGCCGGAATAGAGCGGCGTCAGCACATCGGCCAACGTCGAAAGCAAAATCATGAGCAGAATGAACAGCACCCTGATCGGCTGCCGCCGCCAGTGTGCCAGGGTGAAGCCAAAAACGCTGCCGAATGCGCCAGCGCGCAAGTCGATCTTGAAACGAGTCATGGTACCTGCAGGCACAAACGTGCCTGATCCCGAAAAAGTGTAAAAGAAACACCGCTTTGAAGGGCAATCTTGCGCCCGGTCGCGGATACGATGGTGGAGCGGCCAGCCCTAGGCGGGGTGGCGGTCGAGGCAATCTGAAGCCGATCTCGCGGCGACGTGTTCCCGCAGGAACGGCGCCGAAGAGTTAAGCTTCGCGACCTCGCATACTGTTCTCAAATTCCATCATTCGTATCCTCCCGGAAGGGAATCGCGGATGCTGACCTTATAGGAGAGGCATTTTGCCACGCCAACCCCGCGCCTGTCACAAAAGCGTCGTGGCATAAAAGGTGAGGCTATGCTGCAACACCGGCTCGGTCTGGGTCGATCGAAGCAACCCGTCGACGGCCTTCAGCGCCGCCGGCGCATCCAGAAGCCGTCATTGGAAACCTCGAAGCCGAAGCCGGCATAGAGCGAGTGCGCGTCGGTGGTGCGCAGGCTCCAGGACCCGACCTGCGCAAGATCTGGATGATCGAGCAGCGCGCCGACCAACTTCTTGCCGATGCCGACGCCGCGCCGTTCCGGCCAGACGATGACGTCGCAAAGATAGGCGAAGCAGGCATGGTCGGTGACCGCGCGCGCGAAACCGACCTGTTCGCCGTCGATGAATGCGGAAACGCAGAGCGAATTGTCGAAGGCGCAGCGGTGGATTTCATCGCTGCGCTGCGCGCCCCAGTAGCTCGCCTTGATGATCGCCGAAGTGGCTGCGAAATCGATGCGGTCGCGATCGAAGGAAATTTCGACTTCGCTCACATCAGCCCCGGTCACGGAAGCGGTTGGTGATGGGATAGCGACGGTCGCGGCCAAAGTTCTTCTTGGTGATCTTGACGCCCGGCGCGGCCTGGCGGCGCTTGTATTCGGCGATGTAGAGCAGGTTCTCCATCCGCGCCACCGTCGCCCGGTCGTGGCCGCGCTTGACGATCTCGTCGACGCCCATCTCGTTCTCGACCAGGCATTCGAGAATGTCGTCGAGCACCGGATAGGGCGGCAGCGAATCCTGGTCTGTCTGGTTTTCGCGCAACTCCGCCGACGGCGCCTTGTCGATGATGTTGTGCGGGATCACCTCGCCGGAAGGTCCGAGCGCACCCGGCGGCACATGGCTATTGCGCCAGCGCGACAACGCATAGACCTGCATCTTGTAGAGGTCCTTGATCGGATTGAAGCCGCCATTCATGTCGCCGTAAAGCGTGGCGTAGCCGACCGACATCTCCGACTTGTTGCCGGTGGTGACGACCATGGAGCCGAATTTGTTGGAGATCGCCATCAGGATGGTGCCGCGCGCACGGCTTTGCAGGTTTTCCTCGGTGATGCCTTCCTTGGTGCCTTCAAACAGCTGCGTCAGCGCGTGCGAAAAGCCCTCGACCGGCTCGGCGATCGGCACGATGTCGTAGCGGCAGCCGAGAGCACGGGCGCAGTCCTCAGCGTCCTTCAGCGAATCCTTCGAGGTGTAGCGATAGGGCATCATCACGCAGCGGACCCGCTCCTCGCCCAGCGCATCGACGGCAAGGGCGGCACAGATCGCCGAATCGATGCCGCCGGAAAGACCGAGCACGACATTCTTGAAGCCGTTCTTGTTGACGTAGTCGCGCAGGCCAAGCAGGCAGGCGCGGTAGTCGGCCTCCTCCCGGTCCGGTATCCGCGACATCGGCCCTTCCGAGCAGGTCCAGCCCCTGCCCCCACCATTTTGCGCGCTCTCGGCGTCGCGGTTGCGTTTCCAGGTGGTGACGGCGACCGTCTCCTCGAACTGGCTCATCTGGAAGGCGAGCGACTTGTCCGCGTTGATGGCGAAGGACGCACCGTCGAAGACCAGTTCGTCCTGCCCGCCAAGCTGGTTGGCATAGATCATCGGCAGGCCGGTCTCGATGACCTGCTTGATCACCACCTGATGGCGCACGTCGATCTTGGTGCGGTAATAGGGCGAGCCGTTGGGGACCAGAAGGATTTCGGCGCCGCTTTCGGCCAGTGTCTCGCACACGCCGAGTTCGCCCCAGATGTCCTCGCAGATCGGCACGCCGACGCGGATGCCACGAAAATTGAACGGTCCGGCGATCTCAGGACCAGCCTGGAACACGCGCTTTTCGTCGAACTCGCCATAGTTCGGCAGGTCCACCTTGTAGCGCTCGCCGAGCACCTTGCCGCCGTCGGCGAAGAGGATCGAATTGTGGGTGCCGCTCTTGCGCTTCAGCGGCGTGCCGATGATGACGGCAGGCCCGCCATCGGCGGTGTCCTTGGCCAGTTCATTGGCGGCGCGTTCGCAAGCCGCCAGGAACGCCGGCTTCAGCACCAGATCCTCCGGCGGATAGCCGGAAATGAACAGTTCGGTGAACAGGACGAGATCCGCCCCCTGGCGGGCGGCGTCCGCTCTCGCCGCGCGCGCCTTGGCTAGGTTGCCGACGACGTCGCCGACAGTCGGGTTCAGCTGGGCAACGGCGATGCGGAGCGTGTCGGGAGCGGTCTTGCTGGTCATGCCTGCGGGTGTAGCGCGCCCGTGGTCAAGCGGCAACGGCGATCGGATGGGCCACTACTCGCCGCTGTATTGCTGAAGCACTTCCGCCGGGCGGTTTTCGCCGATCGACATCGAAAGAATGCGCGAGATGTGCTTGCGCGACAGGCCGGTTGTTTCCACCCAAGCGTTGATCTGCACCTGGATCTTGTCGAGGTCGCGTTTCGACGTCGGGTTTTCGGCTATGTCCAGCCCGGCATCGCGCAATGCCGCCGACATGTCCCTGGAGATGATAAAAGTATCCCAGTCGAGCCACCGCAACAGATATTGCCCGGTGGCGCCGCCAAGCCGGCTGCCATGCTTGGCGAGATAGGCGGTCAGCCCGACCTGGTCGGCGGCGGGCCATTGCGCCAGGAATTTGCCGAACGAGCCATGTTCCTTCGAAACTTGTTCGACAAAAGCGGCGTTGTCGCGCACCGACCGTATCTTTTGCGGATTGCGCACGATGCGTTTGTCCGAGGCAAGATCGTGCCAGAAATCGTCCGGTTGGAACAGCAGGCGCTTTGGCTCGAAACCCAGGAAGGCAGCCTCGAAACCCGGCCATTTCTGCTCGATCACGCTCCACACGAAACCGGCCGAGAACACCCTCTCGGCCATCGCCGAAAGCACGCGGTCGTCCGACACCTTCGCCACGAGCCTGTTGTCCGGGGCAGCGCCAAGCAATGAGACCAGAACCGCATCGCCGCCTTTGCGCTTTGCGGCGCGGGCACGAATCTGCTGAAAACTGAGCACGCTTGGCCTCCACCACAGCCGCGGCGCAAATGCCGCGATACCGTTGCGTTTATCTTCTATGGTTCGACCAAGGCGTGCAAGCAAAGCCGGGAGGAACCCATGCAACACAAGACCATGGCGGAACTGGCCAGTCGCTGGCTGTCGCGCAACGCCGAAGCCTTGACCGAAGGCGAGAGACGCGTGCTGCAAAGCGCCATCGAACGCAAGACCGTAGCGCGCGATACCACCAGACCGCACAAGGAAGCGGCGCGTCTCGGCGACCGGGTCGCTGATGCTGTCGCGCGGATAGGCGGCTCCTGGAACTTCATCATCGGGTTCCTCGTCTTCCTCGCAGCGTGGACGGCGCTGAACTCCCTTCTTCTTTTGAGCGGCGCCTTCGACCCCTACCCCTATATTTTTCTCAATCTCATCCTGTCGATGCTGGCGGCCATACAGGCGCCGGTCATCATGATGTCGCAGAACCGGCAGGCCGAACGCGACAGGATCGACGCGGCGCACGATTACGAGGTCAATCTCAAGGCCGAGATCGAGATCATGGCGCTGCACGAGAAGCTGGACGAACTGCGCCACAGCCAGATCGTGGGCATGTGCGACGACATCGCCCGTATTTCCAGCCAGGTTCGGCGTCTCGACGAGACGCTTGCCCTCCACCTCAAGAACGACAAAACGCGCAAATGAGCGAGACCGTCCACAGGCTGATCGAGCAATATGGGCTGCTGGCGGTCTTTCTCGGCTGCCTGGCTGAGGGCGAGACCGCCGCCATCCTTGGCGGCTTCTTCGCTCACCAGCATGTGTTCGCGCTCTGGCAGACCTTTGTCGCCGTCTTCACCGGCGCCTTCCTCGGCGACACCGCCTTCTTCGTGCTGGGGCGTCACTTCGCGCAGACACGGCTGGTGCGGCGCTTTCGTCGCAAGCCCGGCTTCAGTCGCGCCTACCGGCTGGTCACCGACCACCCCAACATCTACGTGCTGTCGAACCGCTATATTTACGGCATGCGCGTTCTGGGCGGCATCGTTGCCGGCCTTTCCGGCATCGCACCAGCGCGCTTTGTCGTGTTGAACGCGATCTCGGCCGCCGTCTGGGCAGCTTTGTTTAGCGGTCTGGGTTATGTCTTCGGCGCCGGCGCCCAACAGATCATCGGCCGCGCCCTGCTCCATCACGAGCGGGTGCTGGTCGCACTCGCCATCGGCCTCGTGATCTTCGCCATTGCCTTTGCGGTGGCGCGAACCTTGATCCGACGCGAGCGGGTCAGGGAAAGCAGCGCTGCGAGCAGCGGCTAAACCGGAATGCCGTAGATGCGCTCGAAAATCGCGAACAGCCAGATGCCGCCCGCCAGCACGATCGAGATCAGTACGGCCAGCGAGCCGCAATCCTTGGCAAGCTGGATGTCGATGTTGAACTCGCGGCTGATGGCATCGCAGGTCGCCTCGATGCCAGTGTTCAGCACTTCGACCATGATCAGCATCAGCACGGCGCCGATCAGCAGCGCATAGCCGCTCCAGCTCGTCGCCACGAACCAGCCGAGCGGTATCGCCAGCACCAGCAGCATCAACTCCTGCTGGAAAGCCGCTTCGCTCGCGGCAAGTCGGCGAAACGCGCGTACCGAATTGTAGAAGGCGTCGATCAGCCGCTTCATGGACCCTTTTTCCTTTTCCGGCGGCCGGCGTCGCACTGTTTCGCCCGCTCGATGGAACGGCGCGCTTATCCGACATCCTTTTGTCATCCGCAACCGGCAAGGCGGTTGCCTTCTCCCAAGTTTTCGGCAAGAAGACGGCCAGATGCGAACAAAAAGCATTTGCCCGTACTTGCGGGAACGACACAGCTTCAAGTAGAAAAAGCCGCCGGAAACGCGGCAGGTTAAGAAAACTTTAGCGCTGACACATCTAAGGTTCGATCGCGAAATACGCGGGCGGGACGTTTTTCGCGCGGAATTGGCTTTGGAACGTTCTGCAACCGGCAGCTTAGGAGCTTCGCGCTCGAGCCGGATCGCTTGGGGGAATTGAGTTTAAATGCAGCCTGCTGCCGTGACGCCCGAAAGAAGCTCCGACATCGCAACGACGGTCGTTGCAACGATGCGGCAGCTGGGCGTTGTCGCCATGCCGCGCAATTACGAAATCTTCTATGAGGCGCTGACGGGCTCCAATCCTGAGCTCAGCCTCGCCGTGCTGGACCTCAGCAAACGGCCGACGCAGGAAGATCTCGACAAGATCGGCCGCAAGTTCTTCTCACAGAACCACAGTACCGGCATTGTCGATCATGTCCGTGGCGTGCTTGCGCGTGAATTGGAAGACATTGCCTCGCTCCTGCGCAGTGAGCGCACGCACATCGAAAAATACGGCAAGATTCTCGATGAGACGTCCGACGGGCTCGCCAATCGCGGCGTCATCTCCAAGGAATTGCTGGAAAAGATCGTAGGCGCCGTCTCGACAGCGACCGCCTCGACGATCGACCACGGCAAGCAGGTCGCCAGCACGCTCGGCGACAAGTCGGCCGAACTGGAAAGCGTGAAGTCGAAGCTCGAGGAATACAAGCGCCTCGCCGACACCGATCCGCTGACCCAGGTTTGGAACCGTCGCGCCTTCGACAACGAGATTGCGCGCATCTACAACAGCAACAAGGGCATCCTGTTCAACGCCCTGATCCTTGCCGACATCGATCGTTTCAAGGACATCAATGACCGCTACGGCCACCCGGTCGGCGACAAGATCCTCAAGGACATCGCCGATATCTTCCAGACCAGCGTTGCCGGCGGCATGTTCGTGGCCCGCACCGGCGGCGAGGAATTCGCCCTCATCGTCGAGGGCACCAGCGAGGAAACAACCTTCGATATCGCCGAGCGCATCCGCGTCCTGATCGAGCAGACGCCTTTCGTCAGCAGCCAGAATGGCGCCAGCTACGGCACCGTGACGGTTTCGATGGGCATCTGCATGGCTTCCGAGGCGATCGGACCGGAGGAACTCTATTCAAAGGCCGACCGCGCGCTCTACCGCTCCAAGGTGGATGGCCGCAACCGCGTCACCCGGCATTCGGTGATGGCCGGCCGCGCCAGCAAGAACTGGCTGATCTACAAGAAAGACTGACGCCACCCACCCCTGGGTCTGGCGCGATGCGGGCCATCCGCAAGGCCAGTTGTCGATTCTTGCCGGCCCCACCTCTTTCCTGATGAACTTTCTTGCACTATATTTGCTGCAGAAAGGATCAATCATGTCGACCAGGATCGCCATAACGCCGAGAACCGAAGAAAACGCCGTCATCACCAAGGCGACGTTGCGTGCCGCCGAGCGGCTCGATGTCACCGCGCGCGCGCTGTCCTCGATCATCGGCGTCTCCGAGGCCACGGTCTCGCGCATGCGCAAGAACGACTTCCTGCTCGACAAGGGTTCCAAGCCGTTCGAACTGGCCGTGCTGTTCGTTCGCCTGTTCCGCTCGCTGGACGCCATTACCGGGGGCGACGAGACGGTGGCGCGGTCCTGGTTGCGCAACACCAACACCGCGCTTGGCGGCAAGCCGCTGGAAAAAATGCTCACCATTGCCGGGCTTGTCGATGTCATCGCCTATCTGGACGCCCGCCGCGCTCTCGTCTGAGGCAGTCAGCCTCAAAGGCCAGTGCTGGCGCATGGTCGAGGCGCAGCACCACGTCTCGACCCTGAAACTCGTCGACACACTGGACGAGCAGGCGCTGCTGGAAGAGTTGATCGAGGATACCAAGCCGCATATCCCGCTGGAATGCCGGCACCTGCACTACCTGCTCGCCACACCATTCCGCTACGGCTCGGTCTACCCCTACGGGTCGCGCTTCCGCCGCGCCGGCAGGACGCTGGGCGTCTATTATGCCGCCGAGACCATCGCCACGGCGGTGGCGGAAATGTCGTTCTACCGGCTGCTGTTCTTCGCCGAATCGCTCGACACGCCATGGCCGCGCGACGCCGCCGAATACACGGCCTTCTCCATAAGCTACGCCACTGGCAAGGCCATCGACCTCACCCGCCCGCCGCTCGACCGGGACGAAGCCGCCTGGACCCACCCGACCGACTACGCGCCTTGCCAAGCACTGGCCGAGGCCGCGCGGGAGGCCGGCGCCGAGGCGATCCGCTACCGGTCGGTGCGTGATCCGGAAGGCGTCAATGTCGCGCTGCTTGGCTGCCGCGTCTTCACACGATCGCAGCCGCAGGAATGGCAGACCTGGCGCGTGCGCATCGGCGCGTCCGGCGTGCAGGCGCTCTGCGAATTCCCGCCGCGCCGCATCGGTTTCGACCGGGCGGCCTTTTCAGGCGACCCCCGGCTCGGTTCACTGATTTGGGATCGCGGCAAAGGCTGATCGCGTCGCTTCCGCCTCGGCGATGACCCAATCGCGGAACAGCCGGATCTTGCGCGACCGGTGACGCGATTTCGGATAGACGAGGCTGTAGCTGCGGTCGTCGCGTCCGACATACTGGAAAGGCCGTATCAGGCGGCCGCTTTTCATTTCATCGGCGAAGAATATTGGCATCACCATGGCGACGCCTTGTCCCTGCAAGGTCAGGGCGACATCGATGGTCTGGACGCCAACCACCAGATCCATGCGATTGTCGTCGCCGGTCTGTACGCCGGCTCCCGCAAGCCAGGACGCCCACCAGCTCTGTGCGCCGAACCGGCGTATTTTCAGCAGATCGGCAGGGTTCACGATTGAATGCCGTTCCCGGAAGTCGGCGGTGCAGACCGGCGCATATTCCATCGGAAACAACGCGAAAACCTCATGCTCGGGCAGCACATTGTCGCTGCCCCGGATCATGATGTCGATGTCTTCCCTGGCGAAGTCGACGAGGTCGTTCGAGGTATGCACCTTGATCCTGATCTCGGGATTGGCGGCCTGGAAAGAGGACAGCCGAGGAACAAGCCAGGTGGATGCGACTGTCGGCAGAACCGATATGATCAGATGAAGATCAGGCTTCTCAACCACTTCGACGAAAGCCGAGCCAAGCAGGTCGAGAGCCTCGGTAACCTTCGGCGACAGCTTGCGGCCGGCCGCCGTCAATGTGACCTGTCTGGGCTCACGCACGAACAGCGGAACGCCGATACGCTCTTCCAGCAGCTTTATCTGATAGCTGACCGCCGCCTGCGTCATGCCGAGTTCCTCGGCCGCGCGCGTGAAACTCTGATGCCTGGCGGCAGCCTCAAAGGCCCGAATGGCGGCAATAGGCGGCAGCTTCATGCCGATACATAAGCATTCTTTATCGCAGATAGCGATATTTCGCTTTGTCAGACCAGCCCGCGCTCACCATCTTGCCCTCGTAGGATTTACCCAATCTCGAGGCCTGGCATGAAAGCGCTGTTGAGGACTTTGCTCGCGTGGTTCGGGCTTTCGCGGCGCCGCAATGCGCTCGGCATCCGCCAGATCGATCGTTCGGGAGCGTTCCACGGGATGAGCGCCGCGCAGTTGCGCGACATCGGCCTGTGGCGAGACGACGAGCATTCTTATCTCAGGCTGCGCGAGCCGCCCGCCCTCGACGTCCTGTTCCCGCGATCCGGCGGAACCCCGCCTGGCGGCGGCTCCAACTCGCGCTCGGGTCCGACGCGGCCGCGCATCAGCGTGAACGAAGACGTGTCTGCCGGTTGACCGCACAAAAAAGGCGCCGATCCAGCCGGCGCCTTTTTCTCGTCTCCAATCAACCCTGCTTGCCTACTCGGCGGCCTGCGTATGCGGCTGGCGGACATGGCTCTTCTTGAGCAGTTCCGAGACCAGGAAGGCCAGTTCGACCGACTGATCGGCGTTGAGGCGCGGATCGCAATGGGTGTGGTAGCGGTCCTGCAGGTCTTCCGCCGTAATGGCGCGGGCACCGCCCGTGCATTCGGTGACATTCTTGCCGGTCATCTCGATGTGGATGCCACCAGCATGGGTGCCTTCGGCCTGGTGCACGTCGAAGAAGGTCTGCACTTCCTTCAGAATGCGCTCGAACGGCCGCGTCTTGTAGCCGGCGGCGGTGATGGTGTTGCCGTGCATCGGGTCGCATGACCAGACGACGCTGCGGCCTTCGCTCTTCACCGCGCGCACCAGCTTCGGCAGATGCTCGGCCGCCTTGTCGGAGCCGAAACGCGCGATCAGCGTCAGCCGGCCCGGCTCGTTTTCCGGGTTGAGCAGGTCGATCAATTCGAGCAGCCCTTCCGGCGTCAGCGACGGGCCGCATTTCAGGCCAAGCGGGTTCTTGATGCCGCGGCAATATTCGATATGGGCGTGATCGGGCTGGCGCGTGCGATCGCCGATCCAGATCATGTGGCCGGAGGTGGCATACCAGTCGCCCGAGGTGGAATCGACGCGGGTCAACGCTTCCTCGTAGCCGAGCAGCAGGGCTTCATGGCTGGTGTAGAAGTCTGTTTCGCGCAGCGCGAAGTTGCTTTCCGAGGTGATGCCTACGGCGCGCATGAAATCCATCGTCTCGGTGATGCGATTGGCCAGCGCTTCGTATTTCTCGGCCTGCGGGCTGTCGGCGACGAAGCCGAGCATCCAGCGATGCACGTTCTCGAGGCTCGCATAGCCGCCCTGCGCGAAAGCGCGCAAAAGGTTCAGGGTCGCTGCCGACTGACGATAGGCCATTTCCTGGCGGGCGGGGTCCGGCACGCGCGACTTCTCGTCGAACTCGATGCCGTTGATGATGTCGCCGCGATAGCTCGGCCAGGTCACGTCGCCCTTGGTTTCGTTGTCGGACGAGCGCGGCTTGGCGAATTGGCCGGCAACGCGGCCGATCTTTACCACCGGCTGCGAGCCGGCGAAGGTCAACACCACGGCCATCTGCAGGAACACGCGGAAGAAGTCGCGGATGTTGTCGGCGCCGTGCTCGGCGAAGCTTTCGGCGCAGTCGCCGCCCTGCAAAAGGAAGGCCTCGCCATTGGCGACGGCGGCCAGCTGCTTCTTCAGCTTGCGCGCTTCACCCGCGAAGACGAGCGGCGGAAAGGTAGCAAGGCGGGCTTCGGTCTCCTTCAGCGCGGCAAGGTCCGGATACGCCGGCACCTGCTGGATCGGCTTGCTTCTCCAGGAATTCGGGGACCATTTCGTCATTGTCTTACCCAACACGCTTTCATGCGGGGAACGGATCGCCCGCGCCTTGCCCCATATAGGGATGCGGCTCCATACAGGAAGCCGGTTTTCTATTCTAGACCATTTCCCGCCTTGATTGGAACGTTCTTGCCGAGCCGGCCGAGGACCACGCTAGCGGCCCCAAACACCGGCCGCGGCGATGGTGAGAGCAAACCAGAGCCGGCTTCAATTCGCCCTGCCCGAAATTTCCGACCGGTGGACCCGGACAAGATTGATCGCCGACCCAATTCGCAGCCGGGACAATGCCTTACCAATGGGCAACTGTGGCACATGCGCCACGCAAGTGAAACCAATCACAGACCGCAGGTGATAAACGGGAGATAATTTTAACGAAAAATGATCAATTGCTGTTACGCTCTGTAACAGAACTGAAGAGGTTTGGGCGGGAAGTGATTCGGGTCGATAGACCGAGCCATTCAATGCTGAGACGGCGGCGCCGCGGTGCGGATACGTCGCCAACCCGGACGCCGGTCTCCTCCATGCGCGGATTCTGGGGCCTTATGCGAGCCTACTGGTTCTCCAACCGGTGGCGGGAAGCCTGGGCACTGGCCGCGGTCATCGCGCTTTTAACGGCTCTTTCCAGCAAGGCGGGTGTGTGGTTTGCCGAAGCGTCCGGCGAACTGGTCAATTCGATTGCCTTCTTCCACGATGCCGCGAACACAAGCCCCCTCACCACGCTCCTGACCAATGCCGGCTGGCTGGTCCTGCTTGTCGTGATCAAGGACGCCGTCATCACCGGCGCCCGCACGCTGGTTTCAGCGACATTGCACCGCAAATGGCGCGGCTGGCTGAACAGCCGCTTCAACGAAGCGCTGCTCGACCCCAATCATACGCATTTCCATGCCCAGCACAGCTCGGATGCCGGCGCACCGGACAATATCGACCAGCGCGTGCAGGAATCGATCAAGGACATGACCGGCGGCGCCATCGGCCTCGCCATGGGCGTGCTGGCGGTTGCCACCTCCCTGTTCTTCGTCGGCCAGAAGCTGATCGCCGACTCCACCGAAGTCGCCGGGCTCGAATTCCTCGGCGACTATGGCAGCGCGGTTCTGGCGCTGGTCGTCGTCGCCGCCTATGTGCCGGCCAACACCTGGATCGCCATGAAGCTCGGCGGCATGCTCGAGCGCCTGTCGGTCAGGATGCAGCAGGCAGAAGGCAGCTATCGCGGCGAATTGACGACGCTGCTGCGCCGTTCCTTCCATGTCGCTGCCTCGCGCGGCGAGAACGTGCAGAAAGCCATGCACGACCGGCTCTACAGCGACATCGACCAGACATGGTCGCGCCTCAACCGCGTCAATGCCGGCTATTCGTCCTTCGAACTGGTCTACAATTTCGTCGGCGCGCGCATCATCGCCTATACGCCGGGTCTGGTGCCGTTCATCCACAACCGGATCGACCTCAAGGGCTACATCACCGGCGCCGAACTGGTGAATTCGCTGATCAGCCAATGTTCCTGGTTCATCCACGTCATGCCGGCCATCGCCACGCTGCGCGCCAACAGCCGCCGTGTCATCGAACTGGCCGAGGCGATCGAGAATGTGCGGCAGCCGGCTGAATTCTACCGCCAGACCGGCCAGTCCGACTTCCGCTACACGCAGCAGAACCCGGTGTTCGGCCTGACCATCCAGCATCTGGAACTGATGCAGAAAGGCGCCGATGCCGCGCCGTTCCTGACCACCGAACGCCTGCGCTTCCGGCGCGGTGAATGGACCTTCCTCAAGGGCGAATCCGGCAGCGGCAAGACCTCGCTGATCAAGGCGATCAACGGGCTCTGGGCCTATGGCCGCGGCACCGTCGTTTTCCCCGAGGGCGTGAAAACCTTCTACGCAGCCCAGGAAGTCAAGCTGCCGCCGGTGTCGTTGAAGGAACTCGTCTGCCTGCCCGACACGCCCGACGATCATTCCGACACCAAGGCCGCAGCCGCCCTGCATCACGCGGGCCTGGGTGAATTCATCGAGCATCTGGCCGAAGGCAGCCGCGAAGGCCATAGCTGGGATCAGATCCTGTCCGGCGGGCAAAAGCAGAAACTGATCGTCGCCCGCATCCTGTTGCAGCAGCCAGGCCTGCTGTTCCTCGACGAGGCGACCGCCGCGCTCGACCCCGATGGCAAGACCGCATTCCATCAGGCGATCAAGGACAATTGTCCCGACGCCATCGTCATCAGCGTCATGCACGAGGCGATCGCGCCGCGCTCGGCGACCGGCTCAGAGTTTTATCACAGCGTGCTGACGATCGCCGACGGCATCGCCACCAAGAAGCCGCTGGTGCCGACACTGCCGGCCGAACTCACCACAATCCTGGCAAACCCGCCCGTGCGGTCCATCGCCAAGACACCACCGCAGGAAGATGGCTGGCTGCGCATCACGCGCATGCGGCTGAGGCAGAAATAACGCCATCCGCCGATCCGTCAGTTCCCGGCTTAATACAAACCCGGAACGACACGCCGCTGAACGTCAAGCGCCTTTGCAAATCCGGCCTAACCGCGCGCCATCTTGACTTTGACGTTCACGTCAATGGTAGCGTGCCGCTTTCAGCATGGAAGGCGAGACCGATGGCCTCTTCCCTGGCGCAGCCCTCCCACCCTGCCGCGGCTCAGTCTCTGGACAACCGCCAAGACGCGGACGTCAGACGGCGCGACGTCGCTTTCGTCGCCGACGACGGCTTTCCACTCACCGGCACTCTTTTTGAAGGTGACGGCGACAAGCCGCTGGTGCTGATCTCCTCGGCCACCGCCGTACCACGCGGCTTTTATTCCGCTTTCGCAGCGGCAGCGGTCAAAGCCGGCGCACGCGCCGCCTTGATCTACGACTATCGCGGAACCGGCGATTCCGCCCGTCCGAAAAACTGGTCGAAGCGCATCGGCATGGCCGACTGGCCGTTGCTGGACATGCCGGCGGCGGCCAGAACGCTCGACGCCGTCGCGCCCGGCCACACCATGGTCGGCGTCGGTCAATCCTACGGTGGCCAGGCGCTAGGCCTCGGCGGCATTTCCGCTCGCTTCACGCGCTACGGCATGGTTGCGGTGATGTCGGGTTACCATCGTGGCCTCGACGACCGCTGGGCCGGTCCGCGCATGTTCCTGGTCGGCGTGCCCCTCTCCTATCTGTTTCGCGACATGCCGAAATGGATGCGGCTCGGCGAACCGATCCCGGCGACCGTCTTTCGCGACTGGGCGCGCTGGTGTGCGATGCCGGACTATTTCTTCGACGACCCCGGCCTGCCCGAGACCGCGCGTTTCGCCGAGGTGCGCACGCCGATCCTGTCGCTGCGCATGACCGACGATCCGTGGGGGACGGAGCGGGCCGTTGTCTCGTTCATGCGTCATTTCAGTGGCGCGCCGATCGAGCGGCGCTGGATATCGCCAGGCGATGCCGGCGGTGCCGTTGGCCATCTCGGCTTCTTCCGCTCGCGCTTCGCGCAGACATTGTGGCCGCCCTTTCTCGGCTGGCTGCTCGACGGCACCACCTTCACCGCCGGAAGCCCGCCACCGGTAAGCGGCTAGCGCCTTTCGCGCCCTGTATCCAGCCGTTGCGGGAATGGAATGTGGGACAAGGTCGGGTATGGCCGCCATGCCCTTTGAACTGACGGACAAAAGTGCTAGGAGCCCGGCAACGAAGGCGCGGAGCGACGAATTCCGACCATGGATGCCAGGCAGTTGAAGATCGAAGCCGCGCGTGCCGCGCTCGCCCATGTCACGGACGGCATGCGGCTGGGCATTGGCACCGGCTCGACCGCGGAAGAATTCGTGCGATTGCTGGCCGAGAAGGTTGCGACCGGCATGACCGTCATCGGCGTGCCGACCTCCGAACGAACCGCGGCGCTGTGCAGCGAGCTTGGCGTGCCGCTGACGACGCTGGACGAAACGCCGGAACTCGACCTCACCATCGATGGCGCCGACGAGATCGACCCGGAGCTGACCCTGATCAAGGGCGGCGGCGGCGCGCTGCTGCGCGAGAAGATCGTTGCGGCGGCCTCGGCGCGCATGATCGTCATCGCCGACCGCTCCAAGCTGGTCGAAACGCTTGGCGCCTTTCCGCTGCCCATCGAAGTCAATCGTTTCGGCCGGCGCGCCACCGAAATCGCCGTCGCGGCCGCGGCTGCTGAACTCGGCCTTTCGGGGCCGATTACATTGAGGATGACGGGAGGCCAGCCTTTTGTTACAGACGGCGGTCATTTCATTCTCGATGCATCTTTTGGCCGCATTCCGAATACAAGAGCGCTATCCAATGCCCTTCACGCCATTCCCGGCGTGGTTGAGCACGGTCTTTTCATCGGGCTGGCGTCAGTGGCGGTGGTTGCGGGTGCCAATGGCATCGAAACCGTCCACGCACCCCGATAAACAAGGGAGTCTTACCGATCATGATGTTGCATAAACGGGTCCGCCGCCTTTCCGTCATGCTGGCGGCCACGGCCATCGTCGCTTTTTCCGCGCCGTCCTTCGCGCAGGAAGTTTCCGAATCGCACATGAAGGCAGCCCGCGCCGCGGTCGCCGCCATCCACGCGACCGACCCGTTCGACAACATCCTGCCGCAGGCGGCAGCCGCGCTGCAGGCGCAGCTCATCCAGAAGAACCCCGACCTGCAGGAACTGATCACCAACACGGTGAACGCCAAGGCACTGGCGCTGGCCTCGCGCCGCGCCGACCTCGAGAAGGAAGCCGCGATCGCCTACGCCAAGGTGTTTTCCGAACAGGACCTGAACAGCATCGCCACCTTCTACCAGTCGGAGAGCGGCAAGAAGCTGCTCGACAGCGGCCCGATCGTCACGCGCGAACTGATGAAGGCCGCCGACATCTGGCAGAACGGCGTCGCCCGTGACCTCGCCATGCAGGTTGGCGAAGCGCTTCAGGCGGCCGCTGGTGCCAAGGCGCCGGCGCCTGCTCCGGCCGACAACAATGCCGCCGCCCCGGCTGACGGCGCCGCACCCGCCGATGGTGCTGCTCCGGCCGATGGCGCGGCACCCGCGGATGGCAGCGCCAACTGATCGCGCCGTCTTCGACAATCGATTGGATCAAGAGCCCGGCGACAGCCGGGCTTTTCTTTTGGCGATTCGACGCCTACCTCTGAGACCGCTTTCTGTAACGGACCGGAACCAGCCATGAGCGCTTACGACTACGACCTCTTCGTCATCGGCGGCGGTTCCGGCGGGGTGCGCGCGGCCCGCGTCGCGGCGGCCCTCGGCAAGAAGGTCGGCATCGCCGAGGAATACCGTTTCGGCGGCACCTGCGTCATCCGCGGCTGCGTTCCCAAGAAGCTGTTCGTCTACGCCTCGCAGTTTCCCGAACATTTCGAGGACGCGGCTGGCTATGGCTGGACCGTGCCGCAGGCAAGCTTCGACTGGCCGACCCTGATCGCCAACAAGGATCGCGAGATCGCCAGGCTCGAAGGTCTCTACCGCAAGAATGTGCAGGGCGCCGGCGGCGAAACCCTGCAGACGCGTGCCACGCTGATCGACCGCCACACGATCCGGCTTGAGGCGGAGAACCGCACCGTCACCGCCGACCAGATCCTGATCGCCACCGGCGGCCGCCCGACCGAGCACCGCGCACTGCCCGGCCACGAACATTGCATCACCTCCAACGAGGCCTTTCACCTGGCGGAACTGCCGAAGGCGATCGCCATCGGCGGCGGCGGCTACATCGCCGTCGAATTCGCCAACATCTTCCACGGCCTTGGCGTCGAGACGACGCTGATCTATCGCGGCGCCGAGATCCTCAGCCGCTTCGACATGGATCTGCGGCGCGCCCTGCACGAAACCATGGAGGCGAAGGGTATCCGCATTCTCACCCACGCGGTTTCCGAAGGAGTGGAACGGCGACCAGACGGCCGGCTCGACGTGCGCGTGACCGGCGGCGAAGTACTGACCGTCGACCAGTTCATGCTCGCGATCGGCCGCCAGCCCAACACCGAAAATCTCGGCCTGGAGGCGGCGGGCGTGAAAACGGCGAAGAACGGCGCCATCGTCGTCGACCGCTATTCGCGCACCAATGTCGACAACATCTGGGCGGTTGGCGATGTCACCGACCGCGTCCAGCTGACACCCGTCGCCATCCACGAAGCCATGTGTTTCGTCGAGACCGCCTTCAAGAACAACCCGACCGCGCCCGACCACGAGACGATTGCCACCGCCGTGTTCTCGCAGCCCGAGATCGGCACGGTCGGCCTGTCCGAGGATGAGGCAGCCAAGCGGTTTGCCGAACTGGAGATTTACCGCGCCTCGTTCCGGCCGATGCGCCACACGCTTTCCGGGCGTCAGGAGAAGATGCTGATGAAGCTGGTGGTGGACGCTGCGAGCCGCAAGGTGCTCGGCGCCCATATCCTCGGCCCCGACGCCGGCGAGATGGCGCAGCTTCTCGGCATCCCGATCAAGGCCGGGCTGACCAAGGACGATTTCGACCGCACCATGGCCGTACATCCGACGGCGGCCGAGGAGCTGGTCACGATGTACAAGCCGACCTATCGCGTCAAAGACTGCGTGAGGCTCGATTAGCCTTCCGAAAGCCGTTCCATTGGGATTGCGCGCTTTCGCGCTTGACTGCCGGCCGGCACAGGATAGTTTAGGGACAAAATACCGGCCTCGTTAGCCGGACGGCAAGCGTGCCTCGTATGCCCCGCCCGATCGCGGTGGCTGCGGGGCATTTTCGTTTTGGGGGGAAGCATTGGCGAAGCGCCGCGTCGAGATCGGCATTCTTTATTCCCGTTCCGGGAATTACCGTCTCGTTTCCGAAGCCTGCCATCGCGGCGCGATGCAGGCGGTTGCGGCGATCAATGCCGATCCGTCCTCTCCGATCGAATTCATCGCCATCGAACGCGACCCGCAAGGCAATGCCGACCGCTATGCGACACTGGCCGAAGACATCCTGCGCAACAGCGACGCCCGCCACATCATCGGCGGCGTCACCTCCTGGAGCCGCAAGGAGATCATTCCGGCTCTGGAAAAAGCCGACGGCATACTCTGGTACGCCTGCCCCTATGAAGGGTTCGAGGCCAACGAGCATGTCGTCTACATGCATGCCTGCCCGAACCAGCATCTGGTGCCGCTGCTCGGCCATGTCGTGCCGCTGTTCGGCGCCAACGGCTTCCTGACCGGCTCCAACTACATCTGGGGCTGGGAGACCAACCGGGTCGCGCGTGACCTGATCGCCGATGCCGGCGGTCGCGTTCTGGGCGAACGTTACCTGCCGCTCGGCGAGACCGATGTGGCGCGGCTCATCGAGGAAATCCGCGCGACGCGGCCGAATTTCATCCTCAACAATCTGATCGGCCCTTCCTCCTACGCCTTCTTCCAGGCCTATGCGGAACTGTTGCGGCAGGATGACTATTTCACGCCGCAGCACTGCCCGATCATCTCCTGCAACCTGACCGAATGCGAATTGCCGGCAATCGGCGCGGCCGGCAACGGCCATCTCTCCGCCGGCCCCTATTTCCACGACGCCTCGGTCAGGGAGCCGTGGCTGATGTCGCAGGGACAAGATGCTGTAACACGGCCCTCGTCGTTCCAGGCTTCGGCCTATGCCTCGGTCAAGGTCCTTGCCGCAATCCTGGCGTCCGAGAACGGCAACGGCGGGAGCGACCTGGCCGCCGCCTTCACGCGCCGCAGCTTCGAAACGCCGTTCGGCGCGATCAGCATCGATCCGCAGACCCAGCATGCCACCCTGCCCGTCGAGATCGGCCGCATCGCCGGCGACGGTTTTGAAAAAGTCAGCACCACTAAGGCAGTCGCGCCCGATCCTTACCTGTCGCGTTACGACCGTGCCAAGGTCTTCGGCGGCCGCAAGCTGAAGGTGGTGTCATGAAACGCGCCGCCCGCATTCCCATTCTCGGCGGCGCCAAGGCCTTCGTGTTGCATCGGCCGCATGCAAACCTGACCGCCATCATGCGCCAGCTTTCCGCCATCGGCCTGGCCGCCACCGATTGCTGGCCGGAACTGCCGCCGGAGGCGCTCGGCGCCGACTTCGTCTTCTTCGACGTCGACCTCGGTTTCGACGAGCAGTTCCCATGGGCGCCCGGCGAAGCGCCGATGCCGATCATCGCGCTGATCGGCTCCGAAGCGCCGGGCCGCATCGAATGGGCATTGTCGCACAATGCCGACGCCCAGCTTCTGAAGCCCGTCGGCAATTCGGGCGTCTATTCAGCGCTGTTGATCGCGCGCCAGAGTTTCGCCGCGCGGCGCCAGCTCGCCGATGAGATCGCCACGTTGCAAGCCCGCGTCGCCGAGCGCCAGACCATCGTGCGCGCCGTCGCCGCACTGACCAGCCAGGGCATCGACGACGAGCGTGCCTATGCGCAGCTGCGTTCGCTCGCCATGAGCTGGCAGGTTACCCTTGAAGAAGCTGCCCGGCGCGTTGTCGCCATGACCGAACAGGAGGGCGGCGTTGACCAGTCCCATCGCGCCTGACGCGCCGCTCGCCGCGCCCGTGATTGCAAAACGTCGCGCCGGCGTGCTCGGCCGGCTGTTGAAGCGGCCGCTCGCCGTCATCGGCCTCATCATCATCGCCCTCACCGTCGCCGGCGCTGTCTTCGCGCCGTGGCTGACCGCCTATAATCCCAACGAACAGCTGTTCGACGGCCTGACGCTGGAAGGCTCACCGCTGCCGCCCAACGCCGCTTTCTGGCTGGGCACGGACCTGCTCGGCCGCGACCTGTTGACCCGTATCCTCTACGGCGCGCGCACCTCGCTCATCATCGGCGTCGTCGCCAATGGCGCGGCCTTGATCATCGGCACGCTGGTCGGGGTTACCGCCGGCTATTTCCGCGGCTGGATCGGCGGCGCGCTGATGCGTTTCACCGACCTGATGATGGCTTTCCCCGCACTTCTGCTCGCCATCTGCCTGGCCGCCGTCTTCCAGCCCAGCCTGTGGATCGTCGCCATGGTGATCGCGCTGGTGAACTGGGTGCAGACGGCGCGTGTCGTCTTCACCGAAACCAGTTCTCTGGCCGAGCGCGAATTCATCGACGCCGAGCGCACCATCGGCGCCAGCACGCCGCGCATCCTGTTCCGCCACATCCTGCCGCATCTTCTGCCCACCATCATCGTCTGGGGCACGCTCGGCATCTCGACCACCGTGCTTCTGGAAGCCACGCTGTCTTATCTCGGCATCGGCGTGCAGCCGCCCACGGCCTCGTGGGGCAACATCATCTTCGAGAACCAGACCTACTTCCAGGCCGCTCCCTGGCTGGTCTTCTTCCCGGGCGCGGCGATCCTGGCGCTGGCGCTCGCTTTCAACCTGGTCGGCGACGCACTGCGCGACATTCTCGACCCCACCCAGAGGGGGCGGGCATGATCGCCTATCTCACCCGCCGCCTGATGCAGGCTGTCCTCATCCTGCTTGGCGTTTCCATCATCACCTTCGCCCTGCTCTACCTGTTGCCGGCCGATCCCGTGCGGCAGATCGCCGGGCGCAGCGCCACGCCGCAGACGGTGGAAAGCATCCGCCAGCAGCTCGGCCTCGACCAGCCTTTCGTCGTGCAATACTGGCGCTACCTCACCAATCTCGTCTCCGGCGATCTCGGCCGCTCCTATATTCAGCGCTCGGAGGTCACCGAACTGATCGTCGCGCGGCTGCCGGCCAGCCTGCTTTTGATGGTCGGCGCCATCCTGTGCGAAGTGGCGCTCGGACTGACCATGGGCCTGATCGCCGCAGTGAAGCGCGGCAGCGTCACCGACCAGACGCTGATGGTCGGCTCCTTCATCGGCGTATCGGCGCCGCAGTTCGTGGTCGGCCTGTTGCTGCTTTATGTCTTCGCCGTCCAGCTCGGCTGGTTCCCGATCGGCGGTTACGGCACCTGGCGGCATATGGTGCTGCCATCGCTGACGCTCGGCATACTCGGCGCTGGCTGGTATTCGCGCATGATGCGCTCATCGATGATCGACGTGCTGCGCCAGGATTATATCCGCACCGCCCGCGCCAAGGGCCTGGCCCGCGGCGCCATCCTGTTCCGCCATGCGCTGCCCAATGCCATCCTGCCGGTCGTCGCCATGATCGGCATCGACATCGGCCTGTTCATGAGCGGCATCGTCGTGGTGGAGAGCGTGTTCGGCTGGCCCGGCATCGGCCAGCTCGCCTGGCAGGCGATCCAGCGCGTCGACATCCCGATCATCATGGGTGTGACGCTGGTTTCAGCCTGCGCCATCGTGCTCGGCAATCTGCTCGCCGACATCGTCGCCCCATTCATCGATCCGCGCATCAAATTGCGCTGACCTTAGCAACCCACAACCAAGAAGAAGGGAACCTCACATGAGAAAATACCTGGCCTCAACCGTAGCAGCGTCGGCGCTGGCGCTGATGCTCGGCCTTGCGCCGGCCTCCGCCGAGGAGAAGCTCGACCCGAACGCCAAGCAGGGCGGCGCCATCACCATCACCTACAAGGACGATGTCGCCACGCTCGACCCGGCCATCGGCTACGACTGGCAGAACTGGTCGATGATCAAGAGCCTGTTCGACGGGCTGATGGACTACGAGCCCGGCACCACCAAGCTGCGGCCGGAGCTCGCCGAGAGCTACGAGATCTCGCCGGACGGCACCACCTTCACCTTCAAGCTGCGCAAGGGCGTGAAATTCCACAATGGCCGCGAAATGACGGCCGACGACGTGAAATATTCGCTCGACCGTGTCACCAACCCGAAGACCCAGAGCCCGGGTGCCGGCTTCTTCGCCTCGATCAAGGGTTACGAGGATGTCGCCGCCGGCAAGGCGACCGGCCTGGCGGGTGTTACCGTCGTCGATCCTTCGACCGTCAAGATCGAGCTGTCGCGGCCCGATGCCACCTTCCTGCATGTGATGGCGATCAATTTCAGCCATGTCGTGCCGAAGGAAGAGGTGGAGAAATACGGCGCCGATTTCGGCAAGCATCCTGTCGGCACCGGTGCCTACAAGCTCGCCGAATGGACGCTCGGCCAGCGCCTCGTCTTCGAGCGCAACCCCGACTACTGGCACAAGGGCCTGCCTTATCTCGACAAGATCACCTTCGAAATCGGCCAGGAGCCGATCGTGGCGCTGCTGCGCCTGCAGAAGGGCGAGGTCGACGTGCCCGGCGACGGCATCCCGCCGGCCAAGTTCCAGGAAGTGATGGCAGACCCCGCCCAGAAGGCACGCGTCGTCGAAGGCGGCCAGTTGCAGACCGGCTACGTCACCATGAACACCACCATGGCTCCCTTCGACAATGTGAAGGTGCGCCAGGCCGTCAACATGGCCATCAACAAGGAACGCGTCGTCAAGATCATCAACAACCGCGCGGTGCCGGCCAACCAGCCATTGCCGCCGTCGATGCCGGGCTACGACAAGAGTTTCGCCGGTTATAAATACGATGTCGCCAAGGCCAAGGCGCTGCTCGCCGAAGCCGGCCACCCGGACGGTTTCGAAACGCAGCTCTTCGTCATGAACACCGACCCGAACCCGCGCATCGCCCAGGCGATCCAGCAGGATCTGGCCGCCATCGGCATCAAGGCTTCGATCCAGTCGCTGGCGCAGGCCAATGTCATCGCCGCCGGTGGCGACAAGGCCGGCGCGCCGATGATCTGGTCGGGCGGCATGGCGTGGATCGCCGACTTCCCCGATCCGTCGAACTTCTACGGCCCGATCCTCGGCTGCGGCGGCGCCGTCGCCGGCGGCTGGAACTGGGCCTGGTATTGCAACAAGGACCTCGACGCCAAGGCGGCGAAAGCCGATTCCATCGTCGATCCGGCCAAGGCCGACGAGCGCTACAAGCTGTGGGGCGAAATCTACTCCAAGGTCATGGAAGACGCGCCCTGGGCGCCGGTCTTCAACGAGCAGCGCTTCACCATGCGCTCCCCGCGCATGGGCGGCGACGACAAGCTCTATGTCGACCCGGTCCATATCCCGATCAACTACGACTATGTGTATGTAAACGATGTGCAATAACTGCAACTACACCATCCACGGGCGCCATCATCACTTCGGCTGGGACAATTCGTTTGTCCCGGCCGAGCGGGTGAAGCCGGGCACGACCATCGAGTTCAACTGCCTGGATTCGTCCGGCGGCCAGTTGCAGCCCGACAGCACGGTCGCCGACATCGCCAAGCTCGACTTCGGCAAGATCAACCCGGTGACCGGGCCGATCTATGTCGACGGCGCCGAGCCTGGCGACGCGCTGAAGATCACCATCGAGCAGTTCAAACCGTCCGGCTTCGGCTGGACGGCGAACATTCCAGGCTTCGGCCTGCTCGCGGATGACTTCAAGGAGCCGGCGCTCGCCATCTGGAAATACGACCCGACATCGCTGGAACCGGCGTTGTTCGGCAAGAACGGTCGGGTGCCGCTCAAGCCGTTCGCCGGAACGATCGGCAACGCCCCGGCGGAAAAGGGTCTGCATTCGGTGGTGCCGCCGCGCCGCGTCGGCGGCAATCTCGACATCCGCGACCTTGCCGCCGGCACCACGCTCTACCTCCCGGTGGAAGTGGCGGGCGCGCTGTTCTCGGTCGGTGACACTCACGCCGCCCAGGGCGACGGCGAGGTCTGCGGCACGGCGATCGAAAGCCCGATGGATGTCGTGCTCACGCTCGATCTGGTCAAGGACGCGCGGCTGAAGACGCCGCGCTTCACCACGCCGGGCCCGGTGACACGCCATCTCGATGCCAAGGGCTATGAGGTGACGACCGGCATCGGCCCGGACCTGATGACCGGCGCCAAGGAAGCCGTCGCCCAGATGGTCGACCTGCTTGCCGCGCGCTACCAGATGGATCCGGTCGACGCCTACATGCTGGTTTCGGTCTGCGGCGACCTCAGGATCAGCGAGATCGTCGACATGCCGAACTGGGTGGTGTCGTTCTACTTCCCGCGCTGCGTGTTCGAATGACCGCAGCTGCCGGCACAAAGCCAGGCGCGGCCCCGGCCGCGCCTCAGCCGGACACAGGCGGACCGGTGCTAACCGTTTCCGGCCTGACCGTCTCGGTGCGCGGTGACGATGGCGAGCGGGCCGTCGTCGCCGATCTTTCTTTCTCGCTCGCTCGCGGCGAGACGCTGTGCATCGCCGGCGAATCCGGCTCCGGCAAGTCGATGACCTCGCTTGCCGTGATGGGGTTGTTGCCGCAGCCGCAGGCGCGTGTCTCGGCCGGCTCGATCCGCCTCGGCGACCTTGAGCTCACCACCTTGGGCGAAAGGCGCATGCAGGCCATTCGCGGCAACCGCGTCGCCATGATCTTCCAGGAGCCGATGACCTCGCTCAACCCGGTCCTCTCGATCGGGCGCCAGCTGATCGAGGCAATCGAAGCGCATACCGATTTGAGCGGCAGCGAAGCCCGCGCCAGCGCCATCGAGGCGCTGAAGGCGGTACGCATCCCCGAGGCCGAGAGCCGGCTGAAGCAGTTCCCGCACGAACTGTCCGGCGGCATGCGCCAGCGCGTGATGATCGCCATGGCGCTGGCACTCAAACCCGACGTGCTGATCGCCGACGAGCCGACCACCGCGCTCGATGTCACCGTGCAGGGCGAGGTTCTGGAGCTTTTGCGCGACCTGCAGCGCGAACAAGGCACCGCCGTCATCTTGATCACCCACGACATGGGCGTCGTCGCCGAAATGGCCAACCGGGTCATCATCATGCGCAACGGCCGTATGGTCGAGCAAGGCAGCGTCGCCGATATCTTCGAGCGCCCCCAGGTCGATTATACACGCGAACTGCTCGCCGCCGTGCCGAAGATGGGCACCGGGCGCGCCAATGCGGCTGCCAAGCCGGCCGAACCGGCGAAACCTGCTGCTGTCGCCCAAGTGCGCGACCTGCATGTGCGCTTCGACCTGCATGGCGGCTTCTTCGGGCGCGTCACCCGCCGCGTCCATGCCGTGGAAGGCGTCTCCTTCTCGATCGCTCCGAACGAGACGCTGTCGCTGGTCGGCGAATCCGGCTGCGGCAAGTCCACCACCGCCAAGGCGCTGGCCGGCCTCCTGCCCTATAGCGGCGACATCGCCGTCGGCGAACGCAATCTCGCCGGCCTCGGCCGCGACGAACGCAAGGCGGTGCGCCGCGACATCCAGATGATCTTCCAGGATCCCTACGCTTCGCTCGACCCGCGTATGCGCGTCGGCGAACTGGTGGCGGAACCGCTGCTCATCCATAACATCGGCACGCCGAAAGAGCGCACGGACCGCGTCGCCGCCCTGTTCGAGCGCGTCGGCCTGTCCGCCGACCAGATGGAGCGTTATCCGCACGAATTTTCGGGCGGCCAGCGCCAGCGCATCTGCATCGCGCGCGCCTTGGCGCTGCGGCCGAAGCTGATCATCGCCGACGAAAGCGTCTCGGCGCTCGACGTTTCGGTGCAGGCGCGTGTGCTGCAATTGCTGAAGGAACTGCAGAACGAGTTCGGCGTCGCCTATCTGTTCATTTCCCACGACATGGCGGTTGTCGAAAACATCTCCGATCGCGTGGCGGTGATGTATCTCGGCCAGATCGTCGAGATGGGCACGCGCGACCAGATTTTCGCCAATCCGCGCCATCCTTACACGAGGCGGCTGATCGAGGCGGTTCCGGTGCCCGATCCGGCGCGCCGTCGTCCCCGTTTCGCCAGGCTGCACAGCGAGATCGCCAGTCCGGTGCGCCGGGTCGGCGATCCGCCGGCGAAACTCGACCTGCGGGATATCGGCGACGGCCATCTGGTCGCGGCCCACTAGCGCGGACAAGGCCACGCGGCTTGCCTCGAACCGGCCGAACGGTTAGGCCGTTGGCGCAAACAGCCACGGAACGGATCATGAAGCGCCCTATCATCGTGTTCGACCTCGACGGCACGCTCGTCGACACCGCTCCGGACCTGCTCGACAGCCTGAACCACAGCCTGGTGGCGGGCGCGATGGCGAGCGTCGATTATGCCGGCTTCAAGCGCTTCGTCGGCCAGGGCGGGCGCGTCATGATCGAACGGGCCTATGCCGCGCAGCAAAAGGCGCTGAAGTCCGAAGAGCTCGACCGCCTGCTCGGCCTGTTCATGACCCACTACACCGGGAACATCCCCGGCAAGTCCCTGCCCTATCCCGGCGTCGTCGAGGCGATCGACCGGCTGGAGAGCGCAGGTTACGCGCTTGCCGTCTGCACCAACAAATACGAGGCGAATTCGCTGGCGCTGATCGAAGCGCTGGGCCTCAAGCGGCATTTTTCGGCCATCGCCGGCCAGGACACCTTCGCCTTCCGCAAGCCGGACCCACGCCATCTGCTCGAAACCATCGCCATGGCCGGCGGCGATCCCGAGCGCGCCGTCATGGTCGGCGATTCGCAGACCGACATCGACACCGCCAAGGCGGCGGGCATTCCCGTCGTGGCCGTCGACTTCGGTTACACCGACCGCCATGTCCGCGAATTCGAGCCTTCGGCGATCATCTCGCACTTCGATGAACTGACGCTGGGCCTCGTTGAAAAACTGATCGCGGCGGCGCGCTGAAAAATCTTTTGCCGCATCATGCTTTCCTGCCGTGGAAGCATGGTTGGGACGGTTGACTTCCGACCACGGCCTCCCTTATATCGCGGCGCGCTTGGCCTTCGGGCACGGAGCGGGCGATTAGCTCAGCGGGAGAGCACACCCTTCACACGGGTGGGGTCGTAGGTTCAATCCCTACATCGCCCACCATTCCGCTCGCGCTTTTTCCCCATGGTTTTCTTGGTTTTGCAGCGCGCAACTTCACTTGGCATCAATTCAGAATGCTTTGAAAGCCGGTTGAAGGCCCGTTCTGTAGCGCGCAACTTCACTTGGCAGGATCGCGCAACTTCATTTGGCATCAATTCGGAATGTGTTGAAAGCGGATTGAAAGCCCGTTCAAGGTGCAGGGCACCAATGTTCCTTGCGTCCCTGCCAACGGCGCGCCAGTCCAGCTGCTATCAAAGTCTCGCCAACACTTTTGTTGTCGATCTTTACGATCACCAACCGCCGCCCGTAGCGATCGAACCGGCCTGTAGGCTCGACGGCGAAGTCATTCGCCAGCAGATCCTTCAACTTCGATGTTGCTTCTGCCGCCAGCCGCCTCTCGGCCTCGCAGGATGCATCCGTCTCGGGCGCATCGATATCGGCGATGCGGTACTTCTTGCCGCGCCACCAGAATGTATCGCCGTCCACGACGCAATTGACCCGATGCCCTCCAGAACAAACGGGCATGGACGCCGCTGGCGCTACGCTCGCCCATGCTATGACCAACACCCAAAGCGTCTTCACGCGGAGTTCCTGTTCGGTTCAATCCCCGGCCGACACTAAGGCAGCCAAGGCACTGTGTTGAGCGCAGCCGATCGCCGCCATCGCAACACCTCATGTCGAACCCACGGCATAGGCCAGAAGCATGGCGGTGACGATGATGGCGCCGACAATGCCTGCATAACCGCGCGCGATGAGCCGAACTCCAAAGATCGAGATTTCAAAGCGGTTCATTTTTGCCTCCTGTTGCTGGAGACATTGTCACCGGCCAGCGCTGGGTGTGGATCAGACAGCTGACTCTTGCTGCCAATCAGGCCTTCGTTGGATCTGGGCGCTGAACCGCGCCAACCCGTGGAAGGCCGAATACTCGTCTTCTGCCCTGATTTCAGAGTAGTCCGGCGCCCAGGTGACGAATTCGTAGCCGTCAACCGTCGGCGGTTCGACGAAGGCGGATTGGATTTTCTTGAGCAGTTTTCTGGTGGATGCGTCGCCCGAACGATCCCAGAAGTGGACGGTGGCCAGCAAACTGACGCTGCCGCCATCCTCGTCGGCAGCGGTGACACCGATCGAAGCATAGGGAAATTCCCTCGGCTCCTCGCGCGGCCTCGCCTCTGCAACCGCAACCGGCATCATGTCCAACGCCCTCAACCGGGCCACCATTACCGCATGCAGTGCATCAGACGGGCTCGTCATATTGTCACCCTACAATGCCATTGTCCGACCACGATAGGCGCTGGGATGCGAGCATGGCTGGAAAAACCGTCTTCGGCTTTGATCTGTCGGACGTCGAACTGCGTCAATCTTTACGCGGGCGTTACGCACCCTATTGGCAGACTTTGGAGTATGGCCGCGCCGTCGGCTACCAAAAATATCGCTCCGGCGCGACCCATTGGGTCGCCAAGATCAGACTGAAGGATGCAAGCTATCAACAACACCGGCTTGCCTTCACCGAAGACAATCCGGACATTGGCGACCAAGGGCTTTCGTTCGAAGCCGCTTGCGAGGCTGCCCAGGAATGGTTCGCGGCGAACCCCTTCAAACACCTGGCCACCGACGCCAGGCCAATCGGCTCCATCGACTTTCTGAAAGCCTCTCCGATCGGCGATGTCTACACAATAGGACGTGCCTTGAGCGACTACATCGAGTGGAAGCGCGTGGTTGCCGCGCGCTCGCATTTTGTCGCCCTTGTCACCCTGATCAACCTCCACTTCGTGCCGCGGCTGTTTTCTCTTCCCGCGAAAGACATGAATTCCGAACGACTGCGGTTTTTCATCAAGGATGTTCTCGAGACACCGCCTAAAAGGGGAAACCAGCCGCTCAAGCCACGGCGACCGATCGAGGCCATGTCGGAGGAGGAACTTAGGAAACGCAGGAAGACGACCAACACGCTGATCGGAGTGCTGCGTATGGCGCTGCTGATGGCTTGGGAAAACAGCTATATAGAATCGGATCGTCCCTGGCGTTGCATACGCCGGCTGAACAATGTCGACCGACCGCGCATGTTGCATCTCAGCCGACCGGAATGCTTCCGGCTGCTCGAACACTGCGCGCCGGATTTGCGAACCCTGGTTCTGGGTGCGCTCTACACCGGGTGCCGCATCAAGGAATTGCTCAACATGCAGGCATCGCATTTCGGTCGCGACGGTGCAGGCGTCTATGTCACACCTGTCAAATGCTACCGCCCGCGGGTGGTGATGTTGCCCGATGAGGGGCTCGCCTTCTTCCAAAAATTAGCGGCCGGCAAGAAACCCAACGACCTGCTATTCGTGCGAAAAGACGGCAGGCAATGGTACACCAACCATCGTCCAGGCTTCAAACGCGCTGTCTTTGACGCTGAATTGCCGGAGGATTTCTGTTTCCATGGCTTGCGCCACACCTATGCTAGCCAACTTGTCCAGGACGGCACGCCGCTGATCGTCGTTGCCGAACAGCTCGGCCACGCTAACATCGACACGGTCAGCCGTACCTATGGCCATCTTGCACCAGACATCCGCAAAGCAGAGATCCGCGACAAATTCGCTTCGCTGGTGCAGAAATCGACGAGAGTACCCGTCTCCAAAAGTTCAAATGATGGAACAAGGAGCTCACGCTCAAGCCTTGTTGGTTTGAAGAGCAGCGCGTAACCCATTGATGTCGGCTATATCCTTCATTCGATGAACCATCCTGTGGCAATTGGCGCAAAGAACAGCGAAGTCGGCGACGGGATCTAAGGGAATGGCGTTCCCTTTCAATTGAGAGAACGGCACCAGATGATGGGCCTCGATAAAGTCCACCCCTAGCTCTCCGTAGCGTTCTGAGAAACTCATGTCGCATGCTTCACAACGACAGCCTTTGAGCTTCTTCACTCTGGCAACCAATTTTCGGTTCCGCTCAATCCTCAGATGTGTCCTTGCTCGACCATCTCCTTCGAAGAAAATTTCGAGCTCTTCCTGCCCGTTTTGTTCGTCACCAGCGCCCGCTTCAATCAAAATCCGGTAGAGGTCTAAGACTCTTACGAGATCCCTGACCAACGCAGATTCAGCAGGAATTTTGTCAGCAGGATAATAGACCGAGCAAATATTGCCGGCTTCGTAAAATGCCGTGTCATTGCTGACGCTACTGGGAGCGAGGTTGATCGCGTTTGCATCAAACGGCTGGATATTGGACCCAAGCATCGCACGGAAATTCTCGGCCCTAGCACGTAGTGCTGTCTTGGCATCAGCGCGATAGCGCTTCTTCGCCTCGGTCATAGCCTGGTTGAGGCTTAGGTAGACGCCTTTCATGTCCTCAGCGAACAGATAGACTGGATAGAAACCACGTTGCGCACTGTTAGTAACTAGGCGGTCGAAGATGGCAGCCCAAGGCCCTCGCGCCCAGGCTCCCTGTCCCGCACTGCCCTTGATCAAGAGCAACAAATCCTCGCCTGGCAATGCAGCACGAATTGATTTTGGCAATTCAACGCGAATTTTTTGCGCGAGGGCATGGCCCTCAAATGTCTCGTTCTTCGCCAACGCGTATCCGTTAAGGACATCGAGTAAGTGTCCGCCTATAGGCATCGTTCCCCCCTACAAATCGACACTCATCGCTGGCAGGTAAACTGTGTGAAATCAACATAATGTTGGAGTTTGGATCTCTCCATCGTTGGTAACTCGACCACGCGACACAGTGTCCTGCGCTATCTCGAGATAATCAGCTCCCGTGCCCGTTTGGTGCGTCGGCCACCGCCGACCGAATAGGCGAGTTCCACCCCTTCAAAAGCAAAGCCAGCGAAGGCAGTGCGGATCTCGGACACGTCGTTGATGGAGAGCAGGAAGCGACCTTTCAGGCGCGCCAGCCGCTCAGCCATCAACCCAAATTGCTCACGGTCGAACAGATCGCGGCCGTAGTCGCCTTCTGAGCCGAAATAGGGTGGATCAAGGTAAAACAGCGTCTCCGCTCGGTCGTAACGCTCGATGAATTCCAGCCAATCCAAGCATTCGATGACCACGCCGGCGAGGCGCTCATGCACGTCGGCCAGAAGCGGCTCCAGACGCGACAGGTTGAAGGCACCTCCCGAACCCGGATCGACACCAAAATTTCGGCCGGAAACCTTGCCGCCAAAGGCGATCCGCTGAAGGTAGAGAAAACGGCCGGCCCGCTCTAGATCGGTCAGCGTCGCCGGATCGGACACCTTCAGCCGCTCGAATTCCTTGCGGCCGGTGATCTGGAAGCGGAGCGTGTCCAAGAACTGCGGATAGTGCCGCTGCAGGATGCGGAACAGGTTCGCCACCTCGCCGCTGCGGTCGTTGATCACCTCGGACCGTGGCCGGTGGCGTCGACGAAAGAAGACGCCACCCATGCCGACAAAAACCTCGGCATAGGTACGATGTGGAATAGCGGCAATCCGTGCAGCGATGTGTGCCGCAAGGCGGCGCTTGCCGCCGATATAGGGCGCCGGCGGCTGCACCGTTTCGACCGCCATAAACTCATCTTCAAGGCTCATTTCAGTGCTTTCGAGAATCGGCCACTCTTGTCCTGCCCGGCCGGGCAGCGGGTGTGGCGGTTATCTCGGATCATCGTCAGGCGGGACTGGTTTGGCGATCGGCCCGCTGCCAGCGCCTCGGCGCTGGCCACCCGTTCATTCGGTCATGTCTGCGGCACCCTCGGCAGGATGTAGTGGATAGCGACGCGCACGGCGCCGCCGGTGAAATTGCCGCCATTGGCCGAAAGCCGGACCGGCGTGTCGGCATAAAACGCGGTCGGGCCGATGACACCGGCATTGTTCGAACCGGCGGCGATGCCCAGCGAGCCGCCGAATTTCGAACGCTCGCCGGCCAGCCCGCAATCGTAGGAGGCCGCACCGGTGATGGCGGTGACGGTGCGGGTCGAGACGCAAAAGACGATGGCGCGGTTCGGGATCGAAATCGCGGTGTCAGCAAAGGCCCCGGCCAGCCCCGAGACCAACGTCTCGGCGACCGCCAGTACGTTGCGGGCGCCATTCGGGCTTTCCGAGACGATGGTGGTGCCGACCGCCGCCGTTTCGCGCCAGGCGGTGCCGGAATGGACCAGCAGCAGCCCCTCGTCGGCGACGAAGCAGAGCCAGCCCTGGCGGGGAACGATCTTGGTCCAAGCGCCATCGGCGAAGAGCGCGATGTTGAGATCCCAGCCCAGCCATGCGCCGGAAGCGCTGGCGGCCGGAATGTAGCGGTCGCCTTCGGCGGGTGCCGCCGGCGGCACGGCGAGATCGCGGTCGAGCACGGCAAGCTGCACCAAAGCGTCCAGCCGGTGCAGCGCCTCGTTGACCGGGATATGTTTCTGCGCCTGGTCGGGCGCGATGGTCTGCAGCTTCAGTTTGAGCGTCTCGGGCATCGGTGCCTCCGTCAAATGGTGACCAGGGTTTCAAGGAAGATGCCCGGCCCGTAGCTGGTGCTGCGCTGCGCGACGCGGGCATGGAAGGCGGTGCGCTGCGCGCCGAAATCGGCAACCTGAGAAGCGGCCGTGTAGGTCTGCTCGGGCACGGTGGTCTCGAAGGTACGCAGAACCGTGCCGCCGGCACCGTCCAGGATCTCCAGTCGGTAGGCCTCACGTTCCTCGCCGAGCGGCACCTCGTCCCAGCTGTCGCCACCGATGCGGCTGCGCCTGATCCAGCTGAGCCGCCAATCGCCGGTCTCGCTACGGCGGCCGATCAGCCGCGCCGGGGAAAGCGGTCGCCGCCCGCGCCCGCGCAGCGTCATCGTGAAAGACGACACGCCGGGATCGGCGACGCCACGCTCGGCCGAGCCGGCGCGCCAATTGAGCGGCAGGCCGAGCAGCGAGGCCGGCAAGGTCGCCTGGGCGACGCTCGGATCGAGCATCAGGCAGCGCGCGCCTGCGGCCACCGGCGCGCGCATCGCGTGCTCCGAGCCGCGCTGGCCGCGCAGGAGACCGGCAAGCCGGAACGTGCGCGCGCCGGTCGACGTGACATTGGCGAATTGCAGCACCTCCCATTCGCCATCGGCATTCTCGACCAGCATGGCGTTGGCGCCATTGAGCACGGCAAGCTCCGGCACCGATGCCAGCGTGCCACGCAGCAACTCGACGTCGAGCCGGTTGACCCGGTCCCAGCGGCCCACCGGCCCGCTATGGAGCGGCGAAGCGGTGCGGCCGATCGCGCCCGGCACCGGCAGCAGCGTGTCGAGTTCGAAACCCGCATCGGAGGGCGAACGCCACAAGGCGATGCCGCTGCGGAACGGCGACATAACGCCGGCGACGTAAGGCGCGTGCGCAATATCACCGTCGCGCAGCAGCGGCGCGTCGGCGACAATCACCTGCGCCGGCACGATCGGCTGCCGTGGCGGCTGCTGGCCGCCGGTCGGGTCGGTGCCGAAACTGCCGCCGGCGAGCGGATCGACCTCAAAGGCCTCGATGCGGCGCGCCTCGCCAATCGCCGCGCGCTCGATGCGCACCGCCTGCCCGGCCGGCTGGAAGGCGACGACGTCGCCCGGCTCCAGCGCCAGCCGCGATGGTGCCAGCGCAAAGGCATAACGTTCGCGGCCGACCCAGGCGGCATTGAGCTCCAACTCCGCGATCTCGCGGGCACGGGTCTCGCCCATCACCACGGGCGGCGAGAAATCGACGACGCGACGCGACGAGCCGGCCGAGCGCCGCGCCTCGGCGGCGCCGGCCTGGTCGTCGCGCGACTGGTCGCCATAACGCAGCTTGACCGCGTCCGGCAGGTCGGTCTCCTGCGCCCGCGTCCGGCGAAAACGCGCCGGCGCATCGCTCGCCACCACCAGTTCGTCGGCCGTGATGGTGGCGACAGGTGCGCGGCCATGGCGGGCGAGGAACTTGACGATGCCGCCGCTTTCGACCGCGTCGAACTGGTAGGCAGGCCGCAACGCATCGAGCAAAGCGCGCGCCGAGGTCAGGTTGCCGACCGTCACGCCGTCGACGACGCCCGGGATGGGTTCGATGGCATAGTGGCTGAAACCGGCATCGTTGAGGATGGCGCGAATGGTTTCGGCCGCCGGCGCCGTGCCCAGTCGGCCGGACAGCCAGTGTCCGGTCTGCCAGTTGCGCCAATCGCCCCACAGGCCCGAACTCACCGGGAAGGACGGCCAGGGTCGCGTGTCCCAGCACCAGATGTTGGAATGACCAAGATCGACCATGCGGCCGCCATAGGCCGGCGAGACCGGATTGTTGGCGGCCAGCGCATAGTGACCGATCATCGCCTCCAGCCAGCTGCGTTGCATCTGGTCGTCGCGGGCACGGCTGGAAAACCACGGAAAGCCGCCCTCCGAGGAGCGGCGATCAGGGAAAAGGTTCGGCTGGTTGGAGCCCTTGTCGACGGCCGGGCAGCCCAATTCGGTGAAACGCAACAGCTTCGAACGCGGCACCCAGCTGGTCGAGCCGCCGCTCCGAACCCCGCCCGGCCGGTTGTGATGGGCATTCCGCCACCAGCCCAGAATGTCCTTGTTGCGGAAAACGAAGGGCTCGCCATGGGCGCCGTCGGTGATCGGCGTGCGTGCCTGCGCGTTACGCGCGGCCTCCGAGGCGTAGAACCAGTCGAAATATTCGCCGCCGGCGACGTTGCCGCGAAGATAGGCCTGGTCATAGATGGTCGACGGTCCGGCCGGGTCGAAATCCAGATGCGCCGAGCCGTCGCGCCAGTCCGACAGCGGCAGGTAATTGTCGATGCCGATAAAGTCGATATTGGCATCGGCCCAGAGCGGATCGAGGTTGAAGAAGACGTCGCCCGAACCGTCGCCCGGCCGGTGGCTGTGATATTCCGACCAGTCGGCGGCGTAGCCGAGCTTCACGCCAGCGCCCAGCATGACGCGCGCCTCGGCCGCCAGCGCCTTCAGCGCGTCGACGAACGGATAGGTCGAGCCGGACGAGCGCACCTGCGATAGCCCGACCAGCTCCGAGCCGATCAGGAAGGACTCCACACCGCCGGCCAGCGCCGCCAGCCTGGCATTGTGCAGGATAAAGCGGCGGAAGCTCCACTCGGCCGGGCCGGAATAGGTGACGGTGGTGCCGGAGCCGCCGAAATGCACGGCGCGCGCCGTGCCGACGAAGGAAGCGACCTGATCGGCGGCCGCGGTCGTCTTGTCGGGTGAACCGGCGAAACCCGGCGCCGGCGAGCAAGACATGCGGCCGCGCCACGGATAGGCCGGCTGGCCGGGAGACGACGCCCCCGCCGAATAGGGGTTGGGCAAGGCATTACCGTGCGGCACATCCATCATGATGAAGGGCAGCAGGCAGACATCGAGCCCCCTCGCCTTCAGCGCCTGGATGCAGCGGATGACCGAGGCGTCGTCCGGCGTGCCGCCATAGGCTGGCGCGCCCTCGATGGTGGAGACCAAGGTCGCGGTCTGCCTGGTCAGGCCGGCGACACGCCACGTCACCGGCTCGGTGGTCTTGACCGCCTCGATGCGCGGCTCGACGCGACAGGCGCCGCAGCGCAGATCGGTGCCGAACCAGGACACGACCAGCATCACGCTCTTCAGCGCCGGGCACAACATTTGCAGCCGGTCGATCGAGGCGGCGATATCGGTCGCGGCCAGAAGCGTGTGGCGGTTCTGGCTCTCGCCGTCCTTGACCCAGACATGGCGCGTGTCCAGCCCATGTTCGTTGCCGGGGATCAGCGCCACGGCCTCCACCTGTGTTTCCAGCGCGCCGACAAGGCGAAACACTTCTGCGTTGATCTGCGGGATGCGGTTGCCATAGGCGGTCAGGTCGAGCCGTTCGAAGACGATGTAGCAAAGCCCGCGATAGGCCGGCGCCGCACCCTCCTTGACCTCGATCAGCGGATCGGCGAGCTGGCTTTCCGAACCCGGATGGAAACGGAATTCGACCTCGTCCTGGTCGATCTCCTTGCCGTCCGCCCAGATGCGGCCGATGCCGGCGACCGGCCCCTCGCACAGGCCGACCGCGAAATTGGCGTGGTAGACGTAGGTCGTGGTCTCGACCTTCGGCCCGCCGAAACCCTTGCCGCCGGATTTCTCCTTGCGGATCTCCTCCTCGAACCGCGTCGCCCAGAACAAATGGCCGGCGGTGCGGGCGCGGCCGTAAAGCCGGTTGATCGGGCTGCCTTCGGTCGAGGTCTGCACGTCGGAGCTGGTGAGACGCGGGCCTTCGCGTTTCTGCGTCGGTGTCAGCGCCGAGACCAGAGCCTGGTCGGCCATCGAGCCGATCAGCGCGCCGATGGCGCGGCCGGCGATCAGTCCGATCGGTCCGAAGGCCGCCCCTAGCGACGCACCGGCAAGGCCGAGCAGGATGGTTGCCATCACGCCCTCCCCGGCAGGCAAAAGACACCGGCGATGCGGGCGCGCCATTGCGGCGCCAGCCAGCCCTCGGCGACGACGCCGGCCGACTGGTAGGCATGCAGGAGCCGTTCCGGCTCGACCAGGAAACCGCAATGCTTGGCCGGCAGCGAAGGCCGCCAGCGAAAGACCAAGACGTCGCCAGGCCGCATCGCCGCGACCGGCACGGCGGTGAAGTGGCGATGCGCGGCATCGAGCAAGGTTTCCTCGCCGGTCGTCTCCGCCCAGTCGCCGCTATAGGCCGGCAGCGGTTCGGGGTCCTCGCCATGGAAGGCGCGCCAGACGCCGCGCACCAGGCCGATGCAATCGGCGCCGATACCCTTCAGCGACGCCTGGTGGCGATAGGGCGTGCCGATCCAGCCGCGTGCCTCGGCAACGATTGCCGCGCGGAAAACCTCATCGGAAGAAGGACGAACCATCGTTCACCTCCGATTTCTTGGCGATGCCGAGCGCGAAATCATTGCCCGGAATGTGCGGGAAGCCCCGGAAATTGGCGCCGTTGCCGAAACGCGAACGGCACATATCGAAGGTGCGGGCGCAGCCGGCGGTGACAACGAAGGCATCGCCGGCAACGACCGGCCGGGCGGCACGACGCCACAGAACGAGCCTGTCGCCCGCATGGCCGCGCAGTTCGACGCGGGCGCCCTTGTTGGCGCCGGCGGTCCAGGCAAGCACGCCATGGGTGAACAGGTCGCTGGCGAAACCGGCGAGACCGGAGACCACAAGCAGCCGGTCGTCGCTCGCGCCGAGCACGGTGCCGGCGCCGCGACGGGCCGGATTGGTCAGGTCGACGCCGCAGCGGGCGTCGCCTAGCACCGCGTCGCACTGGCGCTGGTAGGTGCTGCCCTCGTCCTGGTTGAGGCGATGGACGAGGCCGCGGATCTCGGCCTCGTAGGCAAGGTCGCCACGCGTCACTTCGCCGAGCGAGCCCGCCCGCTCGAGCAAGCGGTTATCGACCTGCGTCCAGTCGACGATCCAGACCTCGACATCGGCGTCGTCCCAGAGACCGAGCGCGATGTCGGCATCGGCGATGGCATCGGCCGAGACCGCGCCGGAAACCTCGTCGGTATCGACGGCAAGGCCGAGCGAGCTTTCGGTCTCGGCGGCGGTGAAACCGGTTTCGGCCTGATAGGTGACACCGCCGAAGACAAGGTCGCGGTCATGGTCGGTGAAGCCCAGCACCAGCCCGTCGCGACGCTGGAAACGCCAGCAATGGCAAAGCGTGGTGACGCCGGACGCGACAAGCGCGGCGAGGCCTGCCGGCAGCGCCATCATGGCCGGATCTCCTTCAGGAGAATGGACGGAATGTCGCCGAGCGTCGCCGTGCGATGGCTTATCTGGTCGAGGCGGCAGTCGAAGCGCACCGGCACGTGGAATTCGCCGCCCCAGCTGAGCGCGGCACCGGCGGCCGGGGCAACGGCGAAGGTGACGATGCCGGTCGCGGCATCGAGCGTCCAACCGGTGGCCGCCGCACCGCCAATGCCGATCTGCACCGTGCCAGCCACCGGCTTGCCGATCGGCCGGAAGAATTCGTGCGGACCCCGCGCATAACGTTTGACCAGCTGGAAGGTCCTGCGCACGCCGTCGCCGGTGCCGAGATCCTGGTCGGTTCGGCTCACCGGCTGGTGCGGCCCGCGCGAACGGTAGTCGGACCAGTCCTTCAGCCGAAAGCCCTTCAGCCGGCCCATGGCGACGTAATAGAGCTCCAGCACCTGGTAGAGCTCATCCGGCGTGCGCACGCCGTAGCGGGCATCGTAGAAACGCAAGGGCTGCGCGATGCGGGTGTTGCGCTCCTCATGGCCGGAAGATTTTTCGATGATTTCGGCCGGCCAGTCCGGCCCGCCGGCGGAACCCGACGAGACATGGACCGGGAAGAGCTGCTCCTCGAGGAACGGGATCGCCATCACGAATACCTGCCGCTGCGCGCCGCCAATCGCCCGGCGGCGCGGGCGGCGAGCGCCCGGCTTTCGGCGAAGGCTTTCGGGTTCGGCGTCTCGACATGCCAATTGTTGACCACCGTCCGGCCGCCGCCATATTTGCGCTGCAGGTCTTCCGGCCAGCCGATCTCCTCGCCGTCCATGGCGATCACCGGTCGCTCGCCGGGTTTCAGCCAGCCGCCGCCATGCAGGCGCGGCGCGCCGACGAACAGCGACGGCGGCACCCGGCGCGTTGGTCCGGGCGCGGCACCGACGGGGCCGCCGCCATGGTAGAGACCGACGCCAAGCGCGCCCGGAGCGGCCGGGAACATGTTGAGCGCGTTGAGACCGAACAGGTCGCCGAGCATGCCAAGCCCGCCGCCTCGGCCGCCGAACAAGGCCTGGTCGAGCGCGCGCAGCGAAAAATCGAGGAAACGCTGCGAGACCATCTGGATGACGCCGCCAAGCGCTTCGCCGGCGCTGCCGGCCCGCCAGACCGTCATGCCGAACTGGTGCATGACGCCTTGCAGCGCGCCGAACTCGTCGGCGAGTTCCGCCGCACTGCCGCCGGCTCCGCCGCGCCGGGCATAGGCCGCACTATTACCGACAAAACCGCCGGAGGCGTAGCCGGAAATGCCGGTGCGCATCGCCTCCAGATTGGCGACGCCGATGCGGGCGGTTGAGGCCGCGTCGAAGACGAATTCCCGGCCGTGCACGAAGCCGGCGACGCGGTCGGCCGGCAGATGGCCGGTATAGCCGCCGGCGGCGAAACCGCCCGCCGGCAATCCGCCCGGCCCAGCCGGGAGCGTCGGTTGCACCGAAAGACCGGAAATCGAACGCAGCAGCCGCTCATATTCGGCAAGCTGCGCGTTGGCCGCGCCGGCGGCGGTGCCGGAGGCGGCGATCTCGCCGGAAACGCCCGATATCGGCGCGTTGGCCGCGGCGGCACTGCCGCCGATGTCGCGATATTTCTCGGCCGAGCCGCCCAGCGCTGTCGCGGCCGCCTCGGCATCGCCGGTCAGCCCCTTCAACAGATCCTTGGCGCGGGCGAGCTCGGCCTGCAATTTGGCCGCCTGCTCGGTGTCGGCGATCAGCCGCTCGGCGGTCTGGCGCAAGGGTGAGCCGACCGGCAGTTCCTCGGCCGCCTTGCCGATTTCGTTGCGGAAGGCGATGAGGTCGGCCTTGCCCTCGGCCAGCTGCCGGCGCAGCTTCAACACCGCCTCACCGACGGCGCCGAAATCCTCGAGGAAGGTTTCGAGCCCGTTCTGCAGCGCCAGCGGGCCGAACAGGTCGCGACCGTTGAAGTCGCCGATCGCCAGTTCGACGTCCTTTTCGAGGCGGCCGATGTCCTGCTGCGCCTGGAAGCGCAAAAGCGAGCTGCTCTCGAGACCGTAGGAGGAGGCCCCGCCCCTCGCCTCGTCATAGGCGCCCTTGATGCGACGGATGAGTTCGGTGTGTTCCTTGAGATCGCGGTTGATGCGCGGCGTGTTGTCGAACACCTCGCGGGCATAGGAGACGAAAGCTTCGGTGGCGAAACCGAGGCCGGCGGCGACGGCCGCACCGGCAACGCCGCCTGCGAGACCGGCGAGCAGCCCGACCGTTGCGCCCCGGAAGCGGCCAAGATGGTCGGCGGCGCCGCCGGCCGCCTTGCCGACATCGCCGAGACCGGTTGCTGCGCCCGGCGCCGCGCGCGCAGTGTCACCGAGCCCGGCGCCGACCTTGTCCAGCGCATCGGCCGCCGGCGGCGCCTTCCTGGCAAGCTTGTCCAGCTCTTCGTTGACCGGCGCCCATTCGATCGGCTTTTTGGTGTCGCGCGCCGTCACCTTGTCGAGATCGCCGGACGTCTTGGCCGCCTTCTTGCCGAGATCCTCGACGCCGCGCGCCGTCTCGTCGAGCGCCTGGCGGGCACCCTTGGCATCTCCGTCGATGACGAGCGCCAGCCTCAGCGTCATCTCAGCGCCCCGTTGAGCGCATCGCGCGCAGCGGCTTCGAGGGTCTGCAGATCGGCCAGCAGCTTTCGGTCGAGGTGGATGCCGGCCGCGCCAAAAGCGACGGCGGCACCGGCATAATCGAGGCCGATGAAGACGGCGCGCAGCCTCCCGTCCTCCAGGCCAAGCGTGGTGCGCCATTGGCTGGCGGCGGCAAGGAAGGCCTCGACCGCCGCTGCATTTTCCGGCCACACGCCGGCAAAACCGCCCGGCCGATGCCCGGCCAGCCGTTCGGCAAGGGCAAGCAGCTGATCCTGCGGCACGGCGAAGGCGCGCGCGTCATCGAGCGCGGCATGGGATAAATCCTCCAGATCGGTGCGGGCGCTTGTCTCGACGAGGCCGCCGGCCGCCCAGGCCCGCGCGGCCGCCTTCAGTTTCCCCGGCGGGCTCCGCCGATGGCGCCGAGAAAGGCGGTCAGCAGCGCCTGGCGGACATGGTTGATGTCGGCGAGGCGCGCGAAGCTCTGCGGGGTCAGCGCCAGCGGCGAACCGTCGTCGTCCTCGACCTCGTCGATGGCGGCAAGGGCTGCCTCCAAGAGCGCGCGTGCGCCGGCGCCGGTGGTTATGTCGAAACCCTCCAGCTCGGAGATGGTCAGCGCCCGGAACTCGGCGCGGAAGGAACCGAGCTCAGTCTCGCCATCCGGCGAGCGCACCGCAACCGTCGTCCAGAAACTCGGATTGGCATCGAGGCGAAACATCAAATCCTCCCGTCAGGTCAGCGTCAGCGTCCATTGATCGTTGCCGGCGGTCGTCAGCGGCACCATCGGCAGCACCCATTCCAGGATGTTCTGCTGGTTGGCGAAGCTCGGCCGCTGCAATTGCGCGCCGGCAACCGCAAGCGTCGCCTTGCGGCCGGCGCTGCGGCCATGCTGCAGGGAAAGCGCTGTCCGCGTCTGACCGGCGGCGGCGGCGAAGGGGTCGAATGTCGAAAGCGGCACCGCCTCGACCTGGCACGAGATCGCATCAGTGCGGTCGACGACCAGAATGCTCTCGGCGCCGATCAGGAAACGGCCCTGCACGTCGTTGCCGAGGTCGAGCGAGAAATTGCGCAAGACCAGCGGCACGGCGCCGAGCGTGAAAACAGGCGTATTGAGGCTGGTCGCGATATCGGGCGCCAGGAAGGCGGTCAGGTCGACGGTGGGCCGCACCCCGGGATCGCTGGGCAGCGAAAACAGGCCGCGGAAATCGAATTCGAAATAAGGAATGCCCTGCGCGTCGATCCGCATCACGGCGCTGCCACGGCTGCCCTTTAGCACGAAACGGGTCGGACCGATCCAGAAATGATGGGTGACACTTTCATGGCCGTCGCTGATCGGATTGTAGACGACGGATGTGGCGGCCGTGATCGTCTGGCCAACCGCGCAGGCCCTGAGCGAGGTTCCCCAGGCCGGCGGAACACCGACGGTTCCGGACGGCACCATCTCGACACGGTATTGCAGCCGCATCGCCAGCTGCGTCGGCACCGTGGCCTGCGGCCCAAGCCAGGGCAATTCATGCTCGCGGCTGATATCCTGCCCTTCCATCGGCGACAGCACGACATTGGTGGCCAGGATGCCGTCGACCGTACCGGTGGGCGCCGCATCGACGCCATAGACCGTCTCGCGCTTGCACAGCAGGATCTTCGATTTCCATTTGATCGGCATTTCAAGCCTCCTTCGACGGCGCCCCGGCTGGCGGCTCGGCCGTGAATTCGACGCGTTTCAGCGAACCGTCCGGCTGGCGCTCGAAACTGCCACCGGACGACGGCAACGGCGCCGGCAACGCCTTGTCTTCCACCACCGGTTTTTTGCTCATGGCAGCACCCTCAACTGGTTCTGGATGGCGAAATCGAGCTGGTAGATGACGGTTCCGGCTTCGGCCGACAGCAGCTGACCGCGCCGGAGCGAAAAAACGCCAACCGCCTCTTCCGGTCCCCAGCCGGCGAGTGCCGCGATCAGCTTCCAGATCAGTTGGTCGACGGTGGCGAGCGAACGGGCACCGGCGATATCGCCGGCCGCGTGGATGACCAGCATGACGGCGAACACCTCGTCGACCAGTTGCGTGAAAGCGCCGGCCGCTGCGTCGCCCTGATTGCGGGCAACAAGGCCGAGCGGCAGGACGAAGGCATGCCGCGGCGCCTGCGGCAGACCGCCCTTGCGCACCAGTTCCGACAGTTCGGCGGCGCCCTCGACCCGGCGGGCGAGCTCGGGCACGCGGCTGTCGATGCGGGCAACGAGCTCAGCGACCAGCATCGCCGCCCTCCTCCGCGCCGAGATAGGCGCCGGCGATCGCAGCGATCTCCTTGCCGTCCGCTTCGTCCAGACCGAGGAAAGCACGCCGCGGCATTGTCACTGCCTTGACGGCGATAAAACCATTGCCGCCCGGCAGCCGGAAACGCAGCGCGCGCGCCTTCTTCGCCTCGATGCGGCCGCCGGTCTGGTGGATGGCGGCGTAAAGTACATTGGTGCCGACGGCGACGCCGTCGTCGCTCGCCTCATGGGTGATCGACTGCACCAGGCTGGCGGTATCGGTCAGGGTACGGCCGCCGAAGAAACGGGCGCGCAGCGATTGCGGCCAGGGATTGCCTTGCGGGTCCTCTTCATCCTCGAAACGCTGCTGGGTCGAGACGACCAACGCGGCGCCGACCTCGTCCCACAATTCGCGCGGCCGCTCGGCCCGGACGGCAGCTTGTTTCAGGCTCGAAAGCACGACCTCGTAACCATCGAAGGCAAGCCGCGCGCCCCGCGCCGCCTCGCTCAGATGTAGCCCTTCAGCGTCGCAGCCGAGAGCGGCCGCTCCGGATCGTTGGTGATGACTTCGGCTGCAGCCGAGGCCGGCGGCTCGGCGCCGGCGACATCGAGGCGGATCAGCCCCGAGGCGATGTCGCGCAGCGTCCTCAACGCGGCATCGTGATCGGCCTTGATCTTTTCGGCGGCGACGCGGCCATGCGCGTAATAGATCGAGATGCGCAGGGCGAGATCGGTGACCAGGCGCGGCACCTCGGCCAGCGGCAGCGCGTAACGCAGCTTGAGATGGCCGTCGATCAGCGCGCCGGCGTCGGCGATCGCCCGGTTGAACAGCGCGACGTCGACAACGGTCGCCGGCACCTCGCCGCGATCGGACAACTCGATCAGCAACCGTTCCGAATAGCGGTCCTTCAGCTCGGTTAGCGTGCAATAGGCGGCCATCAGACAAACTCGACAGTGAGCATCGGCTCGGCGAGCAGCGCCTCGACCTGTTCCGGCAACCGGAAGGCAGACAGATCGTGCAAGACCGCAACGGCGCTATGCGCCATGCCGGCGCGGCGGAAGCCGTCGATGCGGGAAACAACGCGCAGGCAGGATGGCGGGGCGTCATGCGCCGCTCGCCAGGCCGCGAGCGCCGCCGCCAGGAGCGGGAAGCGCAGACGGAACGCCTCTTCGGCTGGTTGCGCATCGTCGGGCAAAGGGGTCCCCGCAGCGACGGCGGGCTGCGGGGCATCCGGGCCGGCAGGCTCCGGGGCCGGCGCGGATGTCTGGATAGGCTGAAGGGGTTCCGCAGCCGGCTGGGCCGCGGCTTTCGATTTCCTGGTCATGAGCGGTCTCCGGGTCGGGAACGGTCAGGCCAACCAGGGCACGACCAGCAATTCGGCCGTGCCTTTCCACTGGTTGGTCTCGCCGCCGGCGCCATAGTCGTTGTTGAGCAATTTGCGCGCCGTGCCTTCCAGCGCCGGCGGCACCACCATCAGGCTTGCCGTAAGGCCGAGCGGGCGGCCGTAGTCGCCCTTCATCGACGAGACGGCGACACGCGCGGTCTCGTAGCGGGCGGCGTCGAGTGGCTGCCGCGAGCCCCAGCAGAACTGCCAGAAGCCGAAGCCGACATTGGCGCGCGCGTCGGCGCCATAGACGAATTCCTTGTTCATGAAGACATTGTCGTCGGTGAGCTTGTCCTTGGCCTGGAAGTCGAAATCGCGGCGCTTCTGCAGGATGACCGGTTTCAGCGCGCGCGAAGCATCCATGAGGAACCAGGCGGTGCCAGCGCCGCCATCGGTGTTGGCGACCGAGACCGGCTGGCCTGCCTCGTCGAGCACCGGATGGTCGATGTCGAAATAATACTGGCCGTCATAACACTTCTCGGAGAAGCCGGATTTCAGCAGGCTGAAGACGAGCTGGTCCCATTTGGCGCCGGTCGACTGACCCATTTCGGTGAACATCGGCGCATAGATGCCGAGATTGTCGGTCTCGATGTCGTCGCGGTCGACGCCGATGGTCAGTTCCCACGGCTTTTCGGTGATCGAATAGTCATGCTGCTGCAGGTTCTGCACCGCGCGCGGCCCGATCCATTCGCGCACATTGGGGATCTTGCCGAGCCAGCCATATTTCTGCGTCTTGGTCGACGACGGCACGCCGGTCGAAATGCGCGAATGCAGGGTCGAGGCCTGGCCGAGGCCGGCCTGGAACGAGGTCTTGAAGCCGACGCGCAGGCTGTCGAGATTGGCGGCGTTGATGAGCATGGACGTTGATCCTGTTGAAGCGAAAGCCTTTTCGTAGCGCCAACGGTCAGGTGAGATAGGCCTTGGCGAGCGCCTCGTCGAAACGTACCCAGACGCCTAGCTCGTCGACCCCGTCGACGAAGCCGGCGATAGAGCGCGTGTTGGTGGCGCTGGTCTTGGCCACCGTCTGGTCGTCGACGGCATAGGCCGGTCCGCCGATATCGGCGGCGGAGATGAGGTCGGCGACGGCCGAATTGGCGAAGCGATAGATGCCCGGCCGGTATTTGACGTCGACCGCACCCGCCGCGCCCGCATTGACTTTCTGCTCCTCGGCGCGACCGACACCGATCAGGCCGAGCGCCGTCTGGCCCTTGGTGAGATGGCCGGTGACTGCCCGCATGACGATGGCGCCGGCGAAGATGGTGACGCCGGCCGCCATCGGGCCGGAACGGTCGTCGCCGATCATCCTCGGCGTGTTGCGGTCGGCGGTCAGGGCGGTCATGATTTTGTCTCCGGTGGCGGATGAATGAGGTGGCTAGGCCTGGCGTTCGGCCTTCAGCGTGGCGAGATAGTCCTTCTCGGCGATGCCGAGCAGGCGCGCGGCCTGGCGCTGTTCCGCCTGCAGCGCGATCTCGCCCGCCGGAGCCGGCGGCGGCACGATCTCGCCACCGCCGCCAAGCACTGGCAGGCCGGCGATCAGTTCGGCTGTGCCGGCGGGATCGGCCATGTGCATGGCGATGTAGCGGTCGCGCAGCGGCTTGACGCCGACGCGACCGGCCTTGATGGCGCCGTCGACATAGGCTTCGGCTTTCTCGCGTTTTGTCGTCTCCTGCAGGGAATTCAGGCTCTTGGTGACGGTGGCGAGCTCGCTCTGCAGCGCGGTAAGGGCTTGCTCGCTGTCCTTGCCGCCCTTGCCGGTGGCGAGCGCCTGGGCACCGGTCAGCACGGCGCCGGCATCGATGCCAGCCTGCAGGCCGAGCGCCACCGCAATCGGATCGAGGGCGGCCTGCAGCGCCGTCAAGGACTTCGCCTTTTCGGCATGCAGCGTGGTGACAGCGGCCAGTGCCGCGTCCTCGGCCGTAGTGGCAGGCAGGCCGAGCGCGGCGAGCAACTTTTCGAGCAGCGGGTTCATCTCTGTCTCCTGGTGAAGCGTGGTCAGTCCGCGCAGGTTCGGCCGGTTGACCAGCGAGGCGCGCAGGATGGCGGTGACGGTGCCGTCGGCGGCGTGCTGGATCGCCGGCGAAATGCCGCGATAGGCGCGGCTGGCGACCAGGTGGCGGCCGTCCTCGGTCCATTCCACCCTGCCCCAGACGCCGTCGGCGCGCGCCTGCAACTCGACGATCCAGCCGCGCGCCGGCGCAGGCTCCCCACGCGGGGCGGCGAGATCGGTGGCGTGGTTCTCGTCGATCGGCAGCCGCTCGCCGGCGCCAAGGCTCGCAGTCGCCAGGCGGGCGGCGTCAGGCACGCGGTACGGCCCCCGGCCATCGCCGGTGCGGATCTCGCCGGCTGGAAGAAGATGCACCCAATCAGGCGCGCCCTCAGGCAAGCCGACGGCGGCGCAGAGCGCCACGGCGGCGATTTCGGCGGAGTGAAGCGAGGAGCGAAGCATGGCGGCAGCTTGCCGCCATGGAAAAGCTCAAACCATGCCCGCCGGCGCGGGCGTGGCACCAATTCGCTATTGGTTCTGCAAAGCTTTGCTTCTACCGCTCTTTTTCTACCTGTTGACTATCAGATTCCAACTTTGAATGACGCAGCAACTGACGAAGGTATGTGATTGTATCAATGTGCACTCAAGTACAACGAATCACACTCTGCTTCTCTCATGTCACTTCTTGCCGCAACCCAGATCCCCAAGCCAGCTGACGAACAAGCTTTCGAGCGCGCTTCAGTTGTGCTGTGGCGCAGCTTGCTCAACGATCGATCGGTGCAGCGGAACGGTCGACGGGGGCAACGACAGAATGGCGTCGATCTCTTCGGAATTCGTGACAATGACACGGATTGGCTGGTTGGCATTCAATGCAAACTCAAAAGTGAAGGACATTTCCTCACAGAGGCAGAAGTTCGCAGTGAGGTCCGGAAGGCTCTGACATTCAAGCCTCTTCTTAGAGAATTCTACATAACGACAACTGCATCGGATGATGTCGCGATGCAGGAACTCGCGCGTGTCATCACGACGGAGCTAGCGAAATCAAATCACAAACTTCGCGTCTTCGTTTGGGGGTGGAATACGCTGGAAGAAAAAATCAACGAGGATGCCGACGCCCGCAACTCGTTCGATCCAACCTACGACCCGTTCAGTGGGAAACTTCTAGACGAAACGCGGGCGATGCTCGTTGCTCAGCATGAGACACGTGCGGACATGAGCGCTGGCTTCTCTCGTATAGAAGCAATGATCACCGAAGTAAGCGCGCTGAGGGTTGTGCCACCAGGTGACACAACAGTCGCAATGAGCTTGCTTGAGGAGCATCTCGATGCCGAGATCGACGAATATCGCGAACTGAACAACAACGGAAAAACGCTGACCGCATTACCGCTGCTGGAAAGGCTCCTGGATCGTGTCAAGACATCAGCTTCCGGTCGCATCCTCTTCCGCATAAAAGCGAACATCGGCCATTGCCTGGTGGCGCTCGGCAAGGACGATGACGCCGCCGCGATGTTGCTGGCATCCTACAGCCACGCGCCTGACGAGCCCAAAGCTGTTGCAAACAAGGCTTTCGGGCACTTGCTGAGGGAGGAATACGAGGAGGTTCTGGCATTCGGAAGCTCAATGCTGGAAGCCAATCCAACGAATGAATGGCTCGCAGGCTACGTCGTACAGGCCGCCAGGTTCGATACATCGATCAGCGATCCGCTCGGCATCGTTCCTGAACAACTGCACGCAACTGCTTCAGTTCAGATCGGAAGGATTGATTTCGTCAGACGCAATGGCAAGCCGGGTGATTGGTGGCCGATCGCTCGAAAGGTGTTTGAAGCACATCCCCTGGAGCCTTATGCGATGCAATTTGCAGCGGAGGCTGACCTCGAGGAAATATTAGCAAGTGAAGGCTTTCAAAACCGGCGCCTGCTCTCACCGACGGAACGAAGTAGGCTCGAAGCTGCAGCAACAATACTCATTTCACGATGGGATCATGCGAGGGTTGCTGACGGTGCAATACGGCCAGAGGATGCAGCTGTTTGCTGCAATATCTTGGTTACGCTTCATGCCCTCGGCAACCTGAATGCAGCGATCGACATCGCACATCAAGGGCTCTCGCTAGCGCCTAATGACGTCGAGATCATTACCCGCGCAGCCGTAGTCGCCATCGACGCCGATGACGAGCTCTTCGCTCGATCGCTCCTTGCTAAGCTACCGAGAAGTTCGGACGCAGCTGTCCTAAAGTTCCGATTTCACGCCGCACGTGGAGATTGGGAAGAAGTAGTGCGTATCGCTGAGGATGACGCTTTGTTGATCCCAGCGTCGGAAGCCCCGGCTATCTTAACGACCGGAAAGCTAGCAAAGATTAAGATCAGTCATGGTGATCAGGAAACGCTCAGGCAACAGATATCCTCTATTGCCTCCGAGGCCTCTGGCGATGCTCGCGCCAGCATTATCGTCGCTGACTTTGCGCGAAGAGAAGGAATTCAGGGCATTGCTGATGATACCTACAAAGTAGCCCTCACCCATATCAGTGATGAAAGTCACGTCGCGGACAGGTTGATGGTGGCACATCATGCGGCACGGCGCGGAGATTATTCGATCGTCGTGGACCTGTTGGACAATCATGTAGCGGAAGACCATGACAATGACGAATTGCGGACACTTGCACGCGCATTGGTCAATGATTACCCCATCCGGCAGCGTGCCTTGGCTTTCTTCGAACGATTGTCCGTCGAGTTAAGAGCACTCCCCTTCTTCCTGAATGCTGAAGGTTTGTTGCACTTCAACCGCGGCGCCCTCTCCGAAGCAGAAGCGGCACTCAGAAAGGCCGTCCAGGTACGACCGGACCTTGAAAACTACCTTGCGCTCATCTCGGTGCTCTACCGCTCAGATCGAAATGACGAATTGAAAGAGGTCGTTGAAGCAATCGATCTCAAGACGGTGGATGGAACACCTGGTCAGAAGATGTTCCTAGCCCAAATCGTGCGAAAGATCGGGGAGGGAGCCAAAGCACTCGAGTACGCCTATGAAGTACTCCGATCTGCTAGAAATGACCAGAACGCAGCTCTTCGCTATTTCGGTCTCATCATGATGAATCCGGCGGACGGTCTCATCCCGCCTGTTGAAACCGTAGCAGTTGGAACATGGGTCAGCCTAGAAAGCGATAAGCACGAGACGCATGCGTTCCTCATTGAAGAAGGCAGTGATCGACCTGCCGAGGATATCTTGAGCCCAGCTCATCCGACTGTTGCGGCGGCCCTTGGTCTGAAGATCAATGACGAATTCGAGATGCCGGCTGGTTTTGGCCGGGTTCGAAAGTGGCGTGTCGTAGAGATCAAGCACAAATATCTCCACGCTTTGCACGACGTCATGGAGAATTTCGAGAAAAGATTTCCGGATACCAAGGGCTTCTACAAAGTCACGATCGAGGATGACAATATCCAGCCAGCGCTGGATCAGGTTCGTCGCGTATCGGAGAGCAATCGAAAGCTCGCCGATCTCTATCTGGAGAACAACTATCCCATCAGCCTAGTTGTCTCGAGGGGCGACCGCGACGCCATCAGTTTTGTGGACTATATCCGCTTTCTCGACTTCGATATCCGCACGTGCGCAGGCACCGAAGCGGAGCGTGTAGCAGCGGAGAAAATACTAAGCGATTACAGACATACTGGCGCGGTCCTTGATACCTACACGGCATGGACAGTTGCCACGATGGATGCTTTCGCAGCACTGAAGTCGGTGGTTGGATCGGTGATAGTTCCTCAATCCGTTATTGATGAGTTAAGAACGCTAAGAGACGATCAGGAATTTGTTGGCCAAGAGGCGATGACAATCGCTTGGCATGATGGCGAATACATCAAGCAGGAATTCACTGCAGGCGATGTCGCAGTTCGTCGCAACTATATCATAGAGAAAATCGCCAGGATCGAGGCAGCTTGCGATATTCGGCCGGTCATTATTGAAAACAAGCCATCTGAGTTGGCGATCTTGACCCACCAATCCTTGGGTGCCCATGTGCTCGACGCGGCTAATCTCGCAGGAACGAAGCACATTCTCCTCTCCGAGGACATGAACTTCCGCCAGTTTGGTGAAGCAGCCTGTTCAACCAGAGGTGTATGGCTTCAGGCCGTGTTTGCATTCGCACGCGCACTCGGAACCATCGACCAGCGTGACTATGTTGATCTTGTTGTAAAACTCGCGTGGCATCGTCACGGCCACCTCTCGTTGGACGCCGCCACGTTGCTTGTCGCCTATGAGGACAGTCGAGAGAGAAATCTGGAAAACTTCAAGGCGCTCGCTCATTTTATGGGTACCAAAAATGCAGACATGCGATCGCATATCAATGTAGCAGTGGAGTTCCTCAATCAGCTTTGGCTCGTAAGCGACCAGTTCGATGTCGCCTGCCAGCAGGCCACAGGCGTCCTGCTAGAACAGATGATACGATATCACTCCACCCATTGGGCGCTTGTTCTTACTTTGATCAAAAGGGAGTGTGCTGCCCCCATCCAGCAGTATATCGGCCGCTGGCTTGTCGGCCATTTCCTTCCTACTGAGGATGTCAGCCGCGCAGAAATTCAAATTGAGGAGCGGATGAAGCAACTAAGCGTCAGCCAAGCAAATCGTGGCATTTAGTGAAAGACATAAGACGACGAAGGGAAAGGCACCGGCTGCGTCTTGCGCCGTTGAAAGACAGACACGCTCAAGCAATTCAAAACGCTTTCAGCCGTGATCCCGCGCTAAGCTTGGCAACCGGAGTCCGACCGCCTCGACATTCATGTCGACACCCGGATCGATGCCAGCCGACGACTCGATCAGACGGCCGCTCTGCCATTTGACGACAGTGCTTTGGGGCGTCGCGACTTCCACTAGCTTCCAGCCGTACCGGCGAGATAGCACTCAAATCCATGCTTGAAGCGAAGAAGAAGCGAAGAGCATCCTCCAATATCGAGACCATCAGTCGGCGTGCCGCATTTCGCTATCGACATGGCATCCAGTCGTCACGGAAGTGGATATCGCCAAAAAGGATGTGCCCCAACCAGCGCGCCGTTAGGCACGCTGGGGGCAGTCTCGACATTGGAAAGACGTTTGCCATTGCCTTACTTAGCTTTCGGCTTCTTCTTCGAGACGGCCGTGATTTTCCAGTCGCCCTTGTTCAATTTCGTGATGTCGTATTTTTTCTTGGCGTCCATTTTCGCCTTGTACGAAGCCATGGCGTAAGAGCAGCTCACCGAGCCATCCGGGTTCGAAGACATCCCGCCACCCACATGTCCGCACCAGGCATCGCAGACTGCTTCCGACCCCTGTGAACAGGTAAGTTTCCCCGCCATTGCATATGAAGCACTTGCTGCAAGAATAGCCACTGCAGCAGATGCACGAATTACGTATGTAAACATCGCGATTGCTCCAAAATCTGATCTAAGCTTGCGTCGGCTGCCCAAGATCGGAGCGCGATCAGCATAGCCTTTGTCGAATGCGATAATTGATCCCCACCGCCTCGAAATCTCGACTTAAATCCGGTGCCGATTGGATCGGTAGCTGCACGACGCGGGCAATATTCAACGCGGCCGATAGTTTGCAACCAGGCCCGAGGCGGCTGTAATTTCCACCTCTATTCCAATGATTGAGCCTATAGGTCATTTATTTGCGCTTTTATTATACCTCTATGATTTTGTTCACACATCGAAGCCTCGTGTTATGCCGAGGTTTCGTTTCCCGATTTCCCGCATGCTAAAGCGGTTTTGAACGCTTTCAGCCGCGTTTCGGCCTTCAACTGGGCAACCGGAGCCCGACGACCCCAACATTCACACCAAAGCCCGGATCGATGCCGGCCGGCATCTCGACCGGACGGCCGTGTTGCCACTTGATGATGGTGCGTTCGGGCGGCGCGTCCTCATCAACCGACCAGCCGTAGCGAGCGATATCCCGCGCCGACAGGGACTGCACGTAGCAGCGACAGTTCCAGCCGTTCGGCGGATAATGCGTTTGCCACCAGTCGTGGTCGACAGGAAGGATGACCCCATGCCAGGCGGCGTGTTCCTCGCGGCTGCCTGGTTGCGTGAGCGCCGGGTCGACATGGACGTAGCGAAGATAGGGCCTGATATGTTTCAGCCGCTGGATCTGCTGCCAGCGCCCCGCGGCATAGGCCTGCGCGGTGGCGATACGAAAGGCGAGCGCGGCGCGCCGGCCGTCGCTCTCCCAGCCGTGCCGCTCGACGATCCCGTCCCATTCGGCCAGGAACCCCGGCAGGCCCGTGCCCTCCTCCAGCGCGTCGAGCACGGCCTGCGTGATGTCATGCACCAGCGCATCGCTCATGCCGGCGGCGCGGTCGGTTGCCCCGGCGTCGACGGCGCGCAACAGTTCGAGCCAGCGTTCGGGCGGCAGCGCCAGCCGGCGTCGCAGGAAATCGATAGCCTCGTCGAAACGCACGCCGCTAGTCGCCACGGTCGACCTCCGCCGCCTCGCCGGCCAGCCAGGCCAGAAGCATCGCCTGCCGCAGCGCGGTCACCAGCTCGGCCGGCGTGCGCTCGACCGCGGCAACGCGAAACAGAACCGCCTCGGCCGCCTCCAGGCTGCCGGCGCGGCCAACCAACCCGCGCACGCGGTCGACTAACGCGGCTACAGCCGGCGCACCGAGATTCGCGCCCTGCTGCCCGATCAGCTCGTCCGGCAAGGCGGCGGCTGGCGTGTGCTGATGCTGCAGCGCAGGCTTCTCTCGGGGCTTTTCCGACCGCTCGGCCCTGCCCGGCTCTTTCGGCACCGCCGGCGCCAGCACCTCGTCCTGCGGGCCGGGTTCGGCCAGGCCGAACTTGTCGCGGATCTCCGAGGCCTGCACCCTGAGCCCGATCGGCACCAGCTGTGACAGCGCCGTCGACAATTGCGCCAGGTCCTCCTTTTCCGGCCGGGCGATGGTTAGCCGCGGATAGGCTTTCTGCGGCCCGTATTCGAGGTCGATCCACAGCCTGACCAGATCGCGGTTGAGGATCGCGGCCAGCGCGCGGGCGTCGGCGCGCTCGATGTCCTCCTGCACCTTGCGGTGTTCCTCCGACACGGCATGGCCGCCGGAGATGGCGTCTGTCGTCGTGGTCTGGCCGAGCACCGCCTTGGAGACCTGCCGGTCCAGCCAGTCGACGCGCTTTTCATAAAGGTCGATCGAGGCGCCGATCGATTTCGCCTCGACGAACTCGATCGCCATGCCGTCCGGCATGATCGCGGCGCAATCGCCAGCGATATTGGCCACCGCCCGATAGAGCTTGCGCTTGTCGTCGTCGGTGGCGTCGGCGCCATATTTGCCGATGCGGATCGGCTGCCCATAGGTCTGGGTGAAGATCGCCCAGTCGCGGTTGGCGAAGGCCTTGAACATCCAGGCCCAGGCGGCGACGCGCGCCAGGCCGGAACGCATCGGCAGGCCGGACTTCGCCTTCATCACCGCGAAGATGAATTCGCCGGGCGGCAGCGGCAGTTCGCGGCCGTCCTCGTCCAGCATCAGCGGCGTGGCGAGATCCTGCCTGGCGAAACGGAACCAGCGCTGGTCCCAGCGGTCGAGCCGCTTCGGCTGCCATTGCCCTTCCGATGTGTCCCATTGGATGCGGGTGAAGGAATAACCCTTGCCGACGCTGTCCAGCACGTCGAAGGTCTCGTCCTGCAATTCGTCGCGCTGCAGCCAGGCGCGGATCCGGTCCGCCTTCTCGACATCGGCGGCGGCATCGCTTGCGGCATCCACCGTCACCTCGAGCTGCGCCACCGACCGTTTGCGGGTGCCGATGACGCCGAGATAATGCAGGTCGCGTTCCTCGATCTGTTCGGCGAGCTCGAGATAGCGCACCGGGTCGCCCTGGTCGGCTTCGCGTAGGATGGCGGCGAGCCTGATCGGGTTCAGCCCGTCTGCCGGATAGCCTGACATTGGCGAGCGCACACCGGTCAGCGTCGGCCCCTCGCGTTCCTGCACCAGCGCTTTCCGGTCTATCGGCCTGCCATAGGCGTCGAGGATCTGCACCATCACCAGGTCCCTCCCCGGATCGAGGCGCCGAGCGGCCCGCGAAAGGCATCGTCGTCGCCGAAATCATCGTCGTCCGCACGCTCGAAGCCGCGCCTGTTCAATGCCGCTTCACGGCGGCTTGAAACCGGCTCGTAGCCATATTGGTAACGCGGGCCGGCGGCGGCATTGACCGCCAGGAAACAGGCCCAGGCGCGGTCGGCATGGTCGTCGTCGCGTTCGGCGACGAAGCGCGGCGCGCCGGTCGGACCGGCCACCTTGCGCAATTTGTGCAGGTCGGACCGCAAGGCCGGCCGCCCTTCGGGAATACGGATGGTGCGGTCCTCGAAACGTTCCTTGCCCGCCGTCGCCATCACCAGCTTGTTCGGCCCGGTAAACAGGACACCCTCGATGCGGTGTTCGCCATAACGGCGCTGCGCATCCTCGACAGGCTTTTCACCCATGCCAGTCTGGTCCATGCAGGCCCGGCCGACGCGGTAGCGCCGCATCACCTCGTCCAGCGCCTGGTCCTGCGCGGCGAAGGTGGCGCGCTTCATCTCGACGATCTCGCGCGTCCACAAAACGTCGCCGACCTGTTCCAGCACCCAGATGACGAAGAGGTCGTTGCGGCGGCCGATGTCGACGCCGACGAAGCAAACGCCGCCCTGATAGGCTTCCGGCTCGCCGGCCCGCGCATCCTCGACCGAACTGATCAGTTCGTAGGACAACCAGCTCGACGCCTCGTCGAGATATTTCAGCTCGTATTCCTGCGCCCAGGCATCCTCGTCGGCGAGGCCGGCGCGCAGTTCCTCGATGTCGCGCGGCAGTCCGTCGGCCACCGCCTGGTAGATATCGACGGCATGGCGCGACCAGGCGCTGTCGGTACCGGTGTCGAGCTCGTAGAACTTGCCCGACTTGCCGTTGGGCGTGGACGTGACACGCAGCTTCCAGCCGGCCGAGATCACCGGAAACAGCGCCTTCCAGATGGCGGCGCTGTCCTTGTGGAAGGCGAATTCGTCGAGGAAGACATTGGCCGAAAAACCGCGCGCCGTATCGGGATTGGCGGGCAGCGCCAGGATACGCGAGCCGTGCGGCAACGCCACTTCGAGCGCGGTGTATCGGACCGCGCCGATATCGTAGTCCTGCTCATACTCCTGGAAAGTCATGCCATAGGCCCTGGCATGCAGCTTGACGCCCTCGTCCATCGCCTCGCGCGCCTGGCGTTCGCCGCGCGACAGGATCACCCAGCGCGTGCGCGCCTGCCTGACTACATGTTCGAAACTGTCGTCGACGGTCTCCAGCGTCGTCGTGAAGGTCTTGCCGGTCTGTCGCGCGAACTTGCCCAGCTTGAAGCGGGAGCGGTCGTCGAACCAGCGGCGCTGGTAGCCATAGAGGATCGGCCGCATCAGGCGCCCTCCCGGTAGGCCTTGCGGATCAGTTCGAGCACCTGCCCGGCATCGACCGGCCGTCCGGTCCTGCAGACCTCCTCGGCCACTTTTTCCACCGTGCGGTCGAGTTTTTCGGCGGCGCGGCGGTTTTCCGTCGCACGGCGGTCGGCCGAGACCTGCTGGCCGGTGACGACATTCTTGTAGGCGGCGGCAAGTTCCTGCGCCTGCTTGGTGGTCTTGGCCTCGTCGAGCAGATCGTCGATCAGCGTCTTGATCAGTTCGCCCAGCACCACATCGGCATCGCCGACCTTGTCCGGCTGCAATTGCTCGGCGATCCCGGCATAGATGGCGCTGCGTTCCTCCAGCCGGTCGCGGCGGCGCTTCAGCCGCACATTGCGGCGCGAAAAAGCGGAGCGCGACAGCGGCCCCTGCCCCTTTTCGGCGAGACGGCGGTTCAGATCGGCAAGAATGTCGACCTGGGTGCGGCTGCGCTGGTTGAGCTGGCACAGCGCCCACGCCACATCGTCCTGGCACTCTTCCGGCAACAGGTCGAGTGAGGAGAGAACCCGGCGCTCGGCCATCTCAGCGCACAGGCCGGCTGGTGCGCTTGACGCCGGCCAGAAAACGCCGGTGCGAAAGATGCTCAGTGCCGGCCGGCTGAAGCGTGGCGATGATCACGGTTCCCGCCGGCGTCAGCCGCACCGCTTCCATCTCCTTCAGCCAGGCAAGCTCGCGCTCGACCCATTCGCGCTCGCGCACGATCATGAACATGTCGGCCAGATGTTCGCGCAGCGCGCTCGAGGTGGCGCTCTCGTTCGGTTCCTCGGCCAGCGCGCGCAGGATGATCAGGCGCGCCTCCTCGCGAATGATGCGCTCCAGGCTCATCGTTTCCTCTCGAGTTCCAGCTCCTGCAACCGCGACGCGATCGCCTGCACCGGCTGCAACCGTTCGCTCAACGCGTCGATGCGGCCGGACAGGCGTTCGTCCATCGCCGTCATCGAACCGGTCAGCTCGACCATGGCGAGCTCCAGTCGGTGCGCCTGCTCGCGGTCGGGCAGATGTTTCAGTTCGGTCTCCAGCGCCTGGATGCGGCGCTCATGCGCATCGAGCCCCGCGTCGATGGCGGTCAGCGCCTTGGCGCTTGTCTCCTTGTGGCCGTCGAGATCCCTGGCGATCGTCTTCTCGCCGGAGGTGAACCAGCCATAGACGATGACGGCGAGCGCGATGAAGGACAGCGCGAAGGACAGCCATTCGCTCACGGTCTCCGGCATCAGGCGCTCCCCGGCCTTGCGCCCCACAGGTCGCGCGCCTTGTCGGCCAGTCGCAGCACCGTGTTGCCGCCCATGTTGAGCACCTGGTAGCAGGTGGTGAGCCAGATCAGGTCGGCGATCGACGGCCGCTCGATGGCAGCGCCGGTGGCGGCATTGACGACCGGCACCAGCACCCAGCTGTAAGCCCACAGCGCCATGATGAACCATTGCCAGGCCGGCACCCATGCCGGCGTCGCCTTGTCCTGGACAAAGGCATGGCCGGCCTTCATGCGCGCCACCTCGGCGGCGATCAGTTCCGGCGTCTCGTCCTCGGTGGCGGCGACCGCCGCCTCGATCCTTTCGGGCGGCTGCGCCGGGATCTTGTCTGGCGGCACGCCGAGCTTTTCGGCGACGCTGTCGATGACGGCGGCGCCGATATCGGCGGCCTCGCCGCCAAGAAAACGCTCCAGCACCGATTTGACCAGCGGCGCGCCGACCTTGCGCGCTGCCTCGATGAGGACCGAGCCGACCAGCGGATCCATCAGGCATCCCCCATCGCTTCGATCTCGGCGCGATAGGCGGCGGCGCGCTGGCGATGCAGGACGGCGCGAACGGCGAAGACCAGCGCCACCAGCATGCCGGCCGCCAGAAGTGCTGCGATCGACCAGCCGGCGAGCTGCTCGGCATGACCGGGATTAAGCATGAGGTCGCCGCCTCCGCCGGCCGTCGCAGCACCGGTGCCGCCGCTACCGGCCGCGCGTGTCCTTGCCTTGGCCTGCGCCGCCCTGTGTTCGTCGGCGAGCGCCGCCTTGACCTCGTGACCGGGGAGCGAGGCGGCCAGCGCCCAGGCGACGCCCCTGGCCTCGATCGCCGCGATGCGTTTGCCCCAGCCGCCGCCGAAACTGCGCCAGATGGCGAGCGAACGCACGAAACCGAGGCGCTTGCCGCAAAGCATCTTCACCGTCTGGTGGTCGGCGCCGCCGAGCGAGGCGGCCAGCCATTTTTTCGCCCGCCCCGGCCCGCTCATCACGCCGGCATCGAAAGTAGCAAGATCGACGCCGGTGGCCAGCCGGTCGGCCCCGACCTTGTCCCAATAGTCGAGCCGGTAGATGCGCGCGACCATGGCCGGCGCGATGTTGCGCAGGGCGGTCTTGGTGGCGTTGGGCACGAAACGCCGATAGGTGGCGAGCGTGATGCCCTTCATGGTGGCGCCGCCGGGGTCGCGCGGATGGTCGGCCCATTCGCCCTCATGCTTCAGTGTAAGTTTGAGACTGGCCTCGAAATTCTGGCGCATGGCGGGCGGCTCCGGCGGCTGGAAACGGCCTGGAGCATGGGCGCCGCCGCGCGCGGCAGCCATGCCCGCCGAGGCGGGCATCGGTATCGTCATCTGGGGAAAAGATCGCCCTGGCGCGGATCGCCGGAACCCTTGGCCGGCTTGTTCGGCATGGCGTAGAACAGGCGATCGACGCCGCTTTCGCTCATGCCAAGCCTGAGCGCGATTTCCGCGTTGGAGCAGCCGGCGGCGCGATAGTGCCTGGCGCGCAATTCGCGCGCAAGCGGCACGCGGATGTAGAAACCGCCATAGCGGTCGGCGAGCCTGCCTGCGGCGGCGGCACCGATGTCGGCGGCAAGCTGGCCATTGCCTTCGGCCGGCACATAGAGCCGGGTGCCGCCGCGCCGTTCGGCGAGCCGCACCAGCCCCTCGGCGCCGAGCAGCGACAACAGCAGCGAGGAGAGCCGCGTTTCGCTCACAGCGTGCCCTTGAGCTGGCATTCCAGCCGCATTTGCCGGCAGCGCAGCTCACGCAGCCGCGCCTCCAGCTCGATGCGGTGATGGCAATGCGGGCGCAGCCTGGCGATGCGCCCGGCCAGCGCCTGGGCATCGCGCTCGAGCTGGTCGAGCGCCGAACGTTCGCGCCAGATCAAGAGCGGCGGCGGACCGGCCGGCAGGCGCACCCTTTGCATCAGCGCCGCACTCCGCTAGCAAGGACGGCATGGGCATCTTGTTCGCTTTCCTGATCATCGCCTCCGACGGCCACGACAACGAGGCGCGCGGCATCGGCGCCATGATGGCGGCCTCGGCCGAGTGCGGTTTCAAGCTCGACGAGGAAGTGCTCAGGCAAATTCTGCACGGCGCCGAAGACCGCTATCCCGGCTATGCCGAGGATGTCGCCTACGCTATGAGAAGGGCCGTCGAGCGCATCCGCCAGGCGCCGCCGAAATGGCGCGCCGCCCATTGCGCCGACATGCGCCAGGACGCCAAGGATAGCGACTTGGCGAAATAGGTCTCTCATCGCCGGGTAACCTTGCGCAGCCGCGTGCCGAGCGTCGCCATAACGCCGGCCCATTCCTTCGGGCTCATCCTGTCGATCGGGTTGAAGGCATGGTCCTGGACATAGGCCGCGAAGGCCCTGAAACCCGGCTCGACCAGGCCGGCTCTTTCCAGCGTCGACCATTGCGCGATGACGATCTTGGCGCCGGGCAGCCTTTGCCAGGCCGGCATCGAAGCGCCGAGCTTCCAGTCGACGCCGCCTTCGCGCGCCGTCCAGGCCTTCAGCGCGTCGATCGCCTTGGCCGCGTCCACCGGATCGACCAGGAAGCGTGTGTGGTCGATGCCGGTCTGGCGCCGGACGAAATCGAGCAGCGCTGCGTCTGTACGGTCGCGCACCAGGCCGAGATGCCAGGCCGAGATCCACAAGGCCTGCAGCTTGCGCGCGAACGGGCCTTCAAGCCCTCTTTTCGCGCCCTTGAAGCCGTGCCGGCGCAACGCCTCCAGAAGCCGTCCGCGCTCGGTGGCATTCATGGCGCCGGCCGAAGCTTTGCCGGTGACGCGCAGCGCGAGTGCACGATAAGTGTCCTCGTCGAGGCCCAGCTGCCTGCGGGCGACATGGATTGCGGCAAGGGTGTTCACAACCGTGGCCCCATCGCCGTCTCAGCCTTGTCGTATGCGCAAGCTGTGACTAATCTTCTGTTGGGATTGGGTTTTTCGGGGGGGCTACAATGCGCAAGATTCTTGTGGGCATTGCTTTGGTTGTATTGGCCGGCTGTGCGACAACCAGCGAAATGCCGCTGGCGCCTAATGTGGTGCGTCTCGACACACAGGCCAGCGGCGCCCTCTTTGTAGGTTCCGCTCCATCCATAACGATGAAGAAGGCAGCCGAGGCGACGCTTGCGCGCGGCTATTCGCATTTCCGGCTTGAGCAAGCCACGATGGCCTCCGGCAGCCGGCTGGTAGGCATGCAGACCCAGACCAGCGGGGTCGGTACGGCAACTGTCTACGGCAACAACGCTTACGGCACATACAACGGCACCAGCTTCTCGACACCCGTTTATGCACGCACGGCAAACATCGGCGTCACCGTCATCATGTTCCACGCCAATGAAGCCGGAGCACGCGGCGCTTTCGATGCACAGCAGGTGTTGAAGAAGGGCGGCAAGATCTAACTCATGGCACCCGACTGGAAGGCATGACGACAATCCATGCACCGTTTCGCAGAACTGATCACCACCCTGCTGATAGGCATTTGCGCGGGTCTTGCCTTGGGAGGCATGACCGAGTTGGAATTTCGGCTGTATGACTGGCAGACCCTCATAGCAGGCATCTTGGCAGTCGGCGCAGCAGCAATCACCCTTTTTGAGATGCGGAGGACGGAAGCAGCTCAGGGCAAGCGGCACAACGACCTTTTGCGTTTGTCTCTTCGGCAAGACCGAATGACTATCGAGCGCTGCTCTGCGCGAGCGGTTGGATGCCGAACGATGGTAGTGAGCTACAATGAATGGCTCGCTGCTGTAGCAGCGGATCCCACAAGCCTCAAACTTTGGCCCAATCTTCGAAATATCGTCGATCGGTTCGTCTCTCTCCAGACTTTCGATGACGCAAAGAGCCTGTTTCCACCAGAGATGCATCATCGATTCTTGAGCATCAATAGATTTCACGGAAAACTGACAGACATGGTCGCGGCATACACATCCGGCGGTTCCCCAATGAGTGTTTCTCGCCAGCTGCGGCGCGCGAAAATTGTCGTCGAGCGATTGACCGATCACCTCACTGTTTTCGCGAACGAGCTTGAGGCTCTCCGGAAAGAATTTGAGATTGCAGAAGTACGTCACTGATCTCAGGCTTTCGCCAGATCGATCGTTACAGCCCGCCATTCTGCGTCTAGACTGACCCGTTCATAACAGCGCACATAAGTCTTTGAACCCACTACCCGAATGGCGTCGCGGATCGCCGCCATTGCGCTCGCCCAACGCTCGTCGTCGATGTCGTGGCGCAACAGCGCAAAGATCTCGGCGCGGTTGATCTGTCCACTTTTGTCAACGTTGAAGGCGCGCGTGACGATGGTGCGGATCTCGAAGCGGCTGTCAGCCGTCCACTCGAGCAGGCAGTCGTCGATCAGCCTCTTGGCGATCTGTAGTTGCGGGCCGAAGTCGAGATGGTCCTGCACCTGAACCGAGATCTTCAGAAGTCCGTCGAAGGTCATGAAGGTCTTGTTGCCCTTCGCGCCGCCGACCTTGGCGTCATATTCTTGCGCCAGCAGTTGCTCGAAAGCCGATAGATCATCGAAGGTGTGCTGCTTGAAGCGCGCGATCCGAGCAGAAAGGTCGCGGGCATGTCCCATCACCTTACGCACGGTCTCGTCTTGAAGCTTGTCGGCGGGCTTGATGCTCTCCAGTGGCACCAGATTGCCTTTCGCGTCAGGCAGGTAGAACCGGCCTGCGACCTCAATGGTGCCATCCGGTATTTTGAGGGATGTGGGTTGCATGTCTTCCTCCTAGACCCTGTTCACCGGCTCGCATGCACGTCCTTGGCCTGGATGGCGCGGCGCAAGGTTTTCGCCGCCTGTTCCAGCCCACGTCTTGCCGCCGGCTCGGCGGCGGTGAAACGCGCCTGCTCCAGCCGGTCGACGGCGAGGCCGACGCCGCGGCAGGCCTCGAAAATGCGCTGTTCCTCGCGCTCGCGCGCTGCCCGCAACTGGCGCAACGTGTCGATCTCGGCAGCGATGGCTGCAGCAATGGCCGGTGCGATGTCGCTGGCGATCCTGGCCGCGCGGTCGCTTGCCAGCACGGCCGGCGGCAACAGGCCGGCCAACCCGGCGGCGGTCGCCAATTGACGCCCGGCGCGCATCAGCCACCCCCTTCCTGGCTCGGCTTCAATGCCGAATGCGGGCAGCCGGAACGGCAGGCGCGGTAGACCGCGACGCGAACCGACGAGGTGGCGGCAAAGGGTTTCTTCTGCCAGTCGAGGCAGACATTGCGGCCGATCTCGCCGAGCGCCGGGCAAAGCACCATCTGCCCCATCAGCGCGCCGCGTACTTTTTCCTCGACGCGGGCGATGTCGCCGGGATAGCGCCGCGAGATCACCGTCGACAGCGCCGAGGGCGAATAGCCGACGCGCTTTTCCGCACCGCGCAGTCCCTCGCGGTCGCAGAAGGCCGCAAGTTCGCCTACCCAGTCCGGCGCCGGCGCCCAGGCACCCTGCGCCTTGTCGGCGAAGCTGCGGCCGGGTGCGGCACCGCCGGCGCGAGGCCCGCGCTTCATGGCGCCACCTCCTCGGCCAAGACCTCGCCGGCGACGCGATGGCGGTTCTGGTCGAAGACCAGTTTCGCCCGCAGCACCATCGGCGGCAGCGGGCCGCTGTTCATGGAGGGGCGCAATCGCCACAGCGCCGGTCGTCCCGGTCCGCCCGGATCGAGCCGCAGCAGATAACCAGCCTTCGACAAGGCCCCGATGTAACTCCTCGCCGTCACGGCCGGCACGGTAAGGTCGTCGGTCGAGCCATAGGCGACGAGATCGGCGAAGGAGAAGCCGGCGCGCGCCAGCGGCCCGCGCATGACGTTCCACATCTGCTGCTGGGCGGTGGACGGACGGCGCCGGCGGCCGTCGCGCGACACGGTCGGCGCGGCTTTCGGCGCCTTGATCAGGCGCCATTCCTTCTCGAGCTTGCCGGCGGCGCTGCGGCGCTCGCCGCAAGCCTCGACGAAACCGTCGCGTTGAAGCCGTCGCAACAGCGTCGGGATGGTGCCGCGCTGCGGCTCATCGCAGGCGCCGCGCACCTCGGCGGCGGTGAAACGGCGTCCGTCGGCGCCAAGCGCCCGGATCACCCGCCAGAAATGGTCGCGACCGCGATAGAGCAGTTCGGCCTTGGCCACCGTCAGCTTGAGGGCGGGCGGCATCAGGCGGCCCTCCGCGCCGAAAAGCGTTTTGGCGTCTCGCCGGTGAAGACGCGGCCGCGATAATTGGCGATGGTGAGCTCGCCGACACCGGCGGTCAGCGCGAAGGAGGCGGCGGCGTTCAGCGTCGTGGCGATCTTTCGTGCCTTGCCGCCGGTCTGCTCGCGGATCAGGTCGAGCAGTTCGTCGCTGATGCCGAGACGCGGATAGAGGAAATCGGCCAGCGCGCGCGCATCGGCGAGGTCGCAGGGCTGCGCCAGCACCCATTCCAGCACGCGGTTGTGCACGCGCTCATGCTGCTCCAGTTTCTGCGGTAGCAATTCCTCGCCGACAAGCAAAACAGGTACTTGGGCCGCCTTGTTGATGTCGCGCACCAGTTCGATCATGCCCTTGTCGACCAGCTTGTCGGCCTCGTCGATGATGACGGGCCGCGCCGGGTCGTCGCCGAGGCGGGCGATGATCTCGTCCATCATGTCGCCGATGGTGCCGCGCGGCTGCGCCACGCCGAGCTCTGCCAGCAGCGCCTGACAGAACTTCTTGCGGGTCCAGAAATCGAACACCTCGACGAACAGCGCGCCGGTGCGGTTCCAGCAATATTGCGCCGCCATCGACTTGCCGTAGCCGGAGAAGCCGGAAAAGACGCCGATATTGGGCAGATGCGGCGCCCGGTGCACCAGCGTATCGACCAGCGCCAGGCACGATGCGACATTCTTGAGCGGCGCCACCGAACCCGGCCTCACCGCATGCGACACAGAATTTCCGTTCATTCCACACCACCCCTCGAAAGCCGATCCGCCGCATTCGCGGCCCGACGCCAACAACCCGCACGCAAGACAACTGGCCGGCTAAAGACTGAGCGCGGCGCGACCGAATTCATCCAGCATCTGCCGCATGGCCCGGTATTCGGAGCCCTGGCGGTAACCGCCGAGCCACACCAGATCCTGTGGCCGCGCCGGCTCGCCGCGACCGACACGCTCCTCGATGTCGAGCGCACGCCGAAAGCGCTGCTCGCGCGTTTCCGGCAAGGCGACGACCGCCGGGCTGGCATCGGCCAGAAGCCGCGCATGGATGTCAGCGGCCTCTTCGGAAAGCGCGGCGGGTTCGTTGCGCGCGCTCGCCCGCGCCGCGGCATCGAGCGCCGGCGTGACATGTGCCTGTGTCGGCCGCGGGAAGGCGACGAGATTGCCCGCCCGTTTCTCGCCGGCGCGGCGCATGGCGTCGGCCACGGCGCGCGGCCCGATGCGGCGCATCTCCTGGCGGATGTCCTTGATGCGGCCGTCGAGATGCGCCTTTTGCGCCGCCTTGACGCGGGCAATTGTCGAGACGGGGTCGAGGCCGGCGAGTTCCGGGCAGACCGCCTCGCCGAGGAAGCTGGTGCCGTCCGGTTCGAACAGGAGGATGCGACCCATATCGGCCGGGTCCATGCGGCAGAACACCGTGCGGCCGGGCATGACCGACCCCGACAAATAATGCGCGCCGTCGATGCGGATGCCGGTCTTGGCGACGGTGCGCAAACCGTCCTTGCCAGCGACCGGCGCCAACAGGATGTCGAGCGCCGCAAGATTGTCGATGCGCCGGATCGGTCCGGAAAAGCTCGCCGCGGCCTGGAACGGGGTGCGCCGGCCGAGCCCCTCATGCGGCGTCGAGGCATAGATTGTGTCCGCCCAGTCGTCGCACCAGGCCTGGAAGTCGGCGAGGTCCATGTCGACGCCGAACAGTTCGGACGGATCGGCGCCGAGCCGCTGCGCGAACGCCTTGCGGCCTTCCAGCTTCTTGCGATCGGCGACCGAATGGCCGACGAAACCCGGCAGGCCGGCGAGATCGCGCTGGAAGGTGCCGATGGCACGTTCGACCATGCCTTTCGAACGTGGCTGATAAGGCGGCGACAGTTCCGTCTCGATGCCGAGCAGCGCGAAAAGCCGCTCCGTCGCCTGTGCGGTAAAATCCGAACCGTTGTCGGTCTTGACCTTTTCCGGCACGCCCCAGGCGAGCAGGCATTTGCGCATCAACAGACCGACGCCGGCGGCGCGTGGTGTCGGTGTCGCCAGCACCTTGATGCGGCGGGAAAAGGCGTCGATCGCCAGATAGATCGAATGGCGGCCTTCCTTCAGCATGATGTCGGCCGGCGAGGCGTCGATTTGCCAGAGCTGGTTGAGCCGCTCGGCCCTGGTCGCGCCTACCGCCGCATATTCGATGCGGCTGCGGAACCCGTCGGGATCGGTGAGCAGCATCAGCTCGTGACTGTAGTCCCGGCGCCAGATGGCGAGCTGGCGCTGCAGCGTTCTGAGCGCCGGCGCCTCGAAGGTATCGCCGAAGCGATCACGGATCAGCTCCAGCGCCCGGCCGGCCGAAAGGAACGGCATCTTGGCGATCGCGGCCAGGAGCACACTGCGCACCTGGCCGTCCAGCGCCCGGTCGAGCTGGCTCGATCCCTTGCGCGCGACGGCCGGATCGTGGCCGAGCCGGTCGGCCTGGCCGGCGTCGCGGGCCGAGCGCCAGCGTGCCAGCGAACGACCGCTGGCACGCTTGACCTGCGTCTGCACCCAGGCCGGAAGCGCGATTGAACGACTGTTGAACAGGTTTGCCACAAGATCGTCGGCGGCGGCCAGCGATAGCCCCTGCTCGCGGCGGAAACGGTCGGCCACGGCGGTGAGCGCCAGCCTGGCGTCGCGCTCGCCGCGCGCCCGCATGGTCAAGCCATCGCCACCGGTCAGCACCGGCCGCACATCGTCCTGTTCGATGCGGCAATGGCGGCCGGCATGGGCAAGCCTGGCCGACAGCGGCAACAGGTCGAGATGGAACTCGGTGCCGCCGCCGCCTTCGCGGCCTTCGCGCCGGCGGCACAGGCTGGCGTGCCGGTCCCAGCCTTCCCGCGCGATCAGCATGTTCATGCCGCGTTTGGTCGTCGGCAGGCCGGGCAGTTCGCCGGCGGCGGCAAGGGCGGCGAATTCGGCGGCGGTGAACCAGACCTTCATCGGCCGGCCCTCCATTTCGCCTCGACCGTCTGCTTCATCCTGGCGAGGTCCTTTTCATGCTCCTCGATCAGATGCAGCTCGATCAGCGACTGGTAACGGCCGGGCACCACGACATGGTCGAACAGGCCGGCGACGAAACCGAGCAGGTCGAGGCAGCCTGTGGCGGTGACCAGCGCCACGAAACGTTCCAGCGTGATGCGGTGGCTTTCCTTGGCTTCGGAAGCATAGGCGTCGAGCATGTCGGCGCTGACCGGGTAGCCGAGTTCCGAACTCATCGCCTCGGCCACCTCGGCGCGGCTCTTGCCGCATTCCTTAAGAGCCAACGAGACGGCGCGGCTGATGCGCGAACCCAGCCGGTTGCCGGAAAGGTCCGCCTCGAACCCCACCGCCACTTTTGGCGGCTGCCAGTCGAACAGGTCGGCGGTGAAGCGGTCGCGGGATTTCATCGAAACCATCCGCGCGCCCTGGCATGCACCCTGATCGCCGCTTCATGCGTATCGAGGAAGGCGCTGCGCTGGCGTTCCGACAGCCGCGACCAGTTTCCGAGTGTCGAGGCGAACAGTTTTTCGGCCGTGGTCAAAAGGCGCCGCCCTTCGACCAGGGCAAGCGCATCGGCGACGCTGGCGGCCTCGGGCGGCGAAGCGAACAAAATGTCGAGGATGCGCGCCTGCACGGCCGGTTTCTGTTCCGACAAGAGTTTCAACCCGGCCTGGTGGTCTTCCAGCCAGTTGCCGCACAGGCGGACCTTGCTGTCTTCGGAGAGCGCCGAGACGATCTGCACCGCCACCTCGATGGCGCGACGTGACAGGCCGGTCATCTCGGCGGCTTCCTGGCTGAACGCAAAGATTTCGCTTTGGCGGACCATGCCGCCGCTGTGCTGGTTGCCGCGCCGGCCGCCGCGCCTGGCCTCTGGGAAACGCGCCTCATGCGCCGATTTCAGCGCCACCAGATGTTCGGCCCGCTCCAATTTGGTCAGGTCGTGGCGATCGAGGTTCTCGACGATCTCGATCAGCCGTCGTCCGGCCTCGTCCAGCGTTCCGGCGGCGATGACGCGGGCATCGATCTCGGCCTCGCCGGCCTTCATTAACGCCGCCAGGCGCTTGGCACCGGCGATCAGCCGGAAACGGCCATTCTTCAGAGCCTCGACATTGACCGGCTGCAGGAGACCGATGGCGCGCGATGTCTTGGCGATGGTCTCGACACGAGCGGCACGCACTGCCGACAAGCGGTCTTCCGGCACGTCGATCAGCGCGACCGCGATGCGCTGGAACGTTGCCCGCGCGCCGGCCATCAGCGCCCCTCCCCGGCAACTTGCCGATGCGAAAAAATGCGCCCGCCGCCTGGGGGTGGAGCGGCGGGCGCACCGACCGCGACCGATGGGGGGCAAACGGTCACGGATTGGAAGGCGGTCAAAGCGCTTTCCTCATCAGCCAGATGGCCAGCGACAGGCAGATCAGCCCGACGGTGCCGGCGACGAAATGGGCAAGCGTGGAGCCACCCATCATGAGGTCGATGGACAGCACGGCGGCGACGATGTTGGAGGCAATCAGCACCAGAGCGATTACTGTGATCGGCCAGTTGCGCCGCGGCGGCGGCTCCGGCGCGCCGAAGACGCGGTTCCTGTCGGTTTCGTCGCGATTTTCGGACCGCCGTCGCATCATCGAGCCCCCTCCTGGTCCGTACCACTTCGAGCCTTTTGACTCGCTTCCTTTACCGGCGCGGTGCTAGGGAAAAGACGCCGCCTGCCGTTCGGCCAATAGCGGTCGGGCCATAGGGTCTGCACCGGTATGCCGAGCGCCGCCGCGATCGCGTTCTCCGCCTTCGGGTAGGATGAGCCGAGCGCGGCCGAGATTTCCGAGGCGGAGACGGGCGTATGCCGGGCAAAGGCGCTTAAAGTGCCATACCGGCGCTTGATCTCCGCCAGGATCGCGTGTCGGTCGTATCGGGTCGTGTGCTTGCCCTTGTGCACGGCTCTACCCTGAAGTGACCGGGCGGCCCGCCGCCGAACCGGTCGAGAGCAGTTTCTGGTTTTCCAGATGGTCCAGAAATGGACTAAAGTCAACAGAATTGGACCATAGCGCCGGTGGATAACCAAGAAAACAACAATCACCAGTCCGAATGGCCAAGGGGCGACGAGCCGTGGCGGCGCTGGCTGAAGCGCGTGGTCGGCAGCCATGGCGGCCCGTCGGCCATCGCCCGGCTGGCCGAGATCCCGCTGCAGACACTGAAGAATTACATGAACGGCACCACGCTGAAGCCGAACCTCGATTATCTGCGCCGCATTGCCGATAGCTGCGCCGAACCGATGGACTGGCTGCCGGAACAGGGTCGCGCCGACGCCCTGCCCGCAGACTTCATGCCCGTGAATGGTGATGGCAGCGATGTCGCGCGCTACAGTGGCGGCACGCTCACTTTCGGGGCACGGCCACAGACCGGCCGCTCGCGCTGGCGGGTGATGAGCCGCGCCATCGAACTGGCCGGCTTTCTGCCCGGCGATATCCTGGAATTCAGCGCGACGAAGAAGCCGCGCGACGGCGAACCGGTCGTCGCCGAGATCCGCAATAGCGACGGCGATCTCGCAACCGTCCTGCGCATCTACAAGCCGCCCTTCCTGATGATGCACACCGCCGATCTCGCCGTCGATATGCGCCCGATCCCGATCGAGGCCGAGGACATCGTCGTGCGCCTGCTCGGCGGTTTCGTCATGATGCTGCGCTACGCGGTGGATTGAGGAATAAAGGAGGCCTTCCGCTTTGACTAGGGCGGCAAGCTAGCGGGCAGCTAGTCGGGGGTTAGCTGCGAACAAAAGTTCGCCGGACAAACGGAGCGAACTGAAATAGGTAGTGGCGAACGATGCGCCCAAAGCCAATTTGCGGGCGCGCCATTGTTCACTCTGCCATCCTGACCTACTTGCACCCACCCGTATTTCTATCGTCATACCACGCCCGCCGACTCTGTTCGGACGGCTTTTGACCAATTCAGGCAGAACTTGAAGACACGAAGTAATCTGCCTAATGTGCAAGATGTGGTACGAGCTCATATGGGCAGTGCCTAGCGGGCGAAGAGTTCAAAAGTGTCGAGCGCGCTTGCTCGTTTTCGTATTCGTTGATTGAAGCTCGAATGTTGCTGAGGTCAGGCTTCTTTGGAAATATCGAGAAGCCTGCTACCTTCTGTTTTGAACAACTTCCCGAGGGGGGTGAGGTGGTTCTTTCTTCGGATCGTCTCGTAAATTCAGATGAACGCCTATCTGCTTTCTGGCACCCGGTGGCTCGAGTTGCTGACATCGGAGTAGAGCCGCGACGTTTGACCCTATTGGGGCAGCATTACGTGGTTGCGAGGTTGGACGGCGAGTACTCTATATTTGAAGATCGATGTCCGCATCGAGGGGCCCCGTTAAGCAAGGGCAGAGCCGCCGGAAACCTCCTTTCTTGCCCATACCATGGGTTTGTCTTCAACAGTGAAGGGAATTGCGTTGCGGCGCCAAGCGCAACTACTAACCAACTCGCCCAATTTTGCTTGAGTAGCCCGCACGGCGTAGACGTCAAGTACGGCCTTCTTTGGGTCGCACCGCAGGCTTCGAGCACCTCGCTTCCAGCTCTTCCAGAGGGACTTTGGCCGATCGACGATCGAACTTTTTGCCTTGTCGATTCATGGTCAGCTACCGCATCCCAGATCATCGACAACTTCATCGATGTAACGCACTTCCCTTTTGTACATGCCGACACTTTTGGACAGAAGGGGCGGCTGGATGTCCGGCGACTGTCTGAGGTCGACGACGGCTTCGAATGTGAGGTGTCCGCCCGAGGCAAAAGGCTGATTGGCGGAGGAAATTCGGACGATGTCGAAGAAAGAATTCTTACCTACCGCTATTACTTTCCATTTTCGCTCGCTTTGACAATTGCCTACCCTCGCCGGGGAATTTTTGATCGCATTTTCTTAGCTCTTCAACCTGAGACCACACAATCCACGCTAGTTTACAAGCTCGTTCTGCGGGGCGAGGGAGCAAACCTGTCCGAAGAACAAGCGCGGGAAGAGGCGCTGCTGCAGAGACAGATTACCGCCGAAGACAAGAACATGGTTCAGCAACTGCCGTTGTCTGGAATAGATCTCCGTAGCTACGAGGAGAGGCATGTACTGCTCGACGAACCTACCCGGCTCTTACGAAAGGTGATGTTGTCAAAATTATCCGGAGGGGAGTGACCAAATATGGCATACGCGATCACAACACTGGTCATCATCAATTCGCCTGACGATTATCTGTCATGGACGCCGCGCCAAAAGGTTATGCGCTGGCGAGCCGTTATGAAATGGCACGAATACGTGGCTCAACTTCATGCCGCGGGCAAGCTTCCCTGGTCTTGGGGCTCCCATCAGCTAATTAGCAAATTCAGAGACTCGCAAATCGTATCAACCCATGTCGCCATTTATCACTGCGACGGAATGGAAGAGTTCACCACGCTCCTCGAGCGTGATCCGCTAAGGGAATACAGCAGCTATGTAACAGTGCCATTGCGGAGTCTCGAGCGAGATTATCTCGATGAAGTTCAAAACAGAGATTGGGCAAAACCGCTGCCGTCAGATCCTGCGTCGCGCATGGCGCAACAAAGCGCCCGCGCGCTTTTTGCCACAAGGCCGCCGGAGTTGGAGGAAACGACACAAGGTTTTATAGCGCCTGCAAATTTGCCAGCGCCTCCTGACGCCCGCGCAAGCGATAGATATCGGATCTCGTATTTGCTTGTGGGTCACGCCCCCCAAGCCGGCATGACTATTTCGGATTTGCAGCGAAATGTCGAAACCGAGAAGGTAAGATGGTGGCACACCTACAATAGCAAACTTGTAGAAAGCGGCTCTGTAACACATGGCTGGGCCAGCGGTGTCCTTTGTCATCCTGGCAATCCGGTTTCAAACCAAAAGGGTGCGGCGGTTGTTATCGACGCTGAAACACCGGAAGAATTGGATGAATTGGTCAATCTGAACCCACTCGGTGAACAGAGTGAACTTCTTTCAGTCGTCTTGCGCCCGCTGGGAGATCAAAAGGAAGCAGACGGGCGGCGGCTACAGATGGCTGAGGCGGAGCTGCAAGTTGAGTTAGAGCTGCAAAATGGCAAATAACCCGACAGAAGAACCGGTAATCGATCTGACCGACATACAAGGAAATGCCTGTCCTGGCTTTCGAAAAGCTACGCAGATCACCGCTGGATTTACAATCCTTGATAGAATCGCTTTCGGGGCCTTTCTAGCAAATCTGCGTCCGCATGTTACGTCTTCGGCCGAAGTCTTGGCTTACCGAAGCGCCCTACGCAAAAGCGGTTCAGCTGAGAACGCCATATGGGTAAACATAGCTTTTACAGCAGCCGGTCTGCGCAAGCTCGTGCTTCACCACGAAAGGTCAGATCAAGGAGCATTTGGCCAAGGCTACCACGCTTCCGCGCAAAAACTGGGGATCTTCAACGAGCGTTCAAACGCCAACTCCTCCGCAAACTGGCTTATCCACGACGGAACTACAGGCGAAAACGCTTGTGACGGCATATTCATAATTGCGGGAGACGATCGAAACTCAACACAAGATTGGATGCGAGATCTTTTTGGACGCATCTCTGGAGCAAAACCGGCAGGATGGGACAAGTTTCTCATGCCAGGTTATGAGGTTGGGTCTGCGCTCGAACACCGGTGGGGCGAGCAAACCGCGATGGCTGAGCATTTCGGTTTTCGTGACGGTCTGGCTACGCCCGTAATAAGAGGCCGGGCGAACCTAGGCGCGGATTCTTGGATAGTCCAACGCGACCCAGACGATCCCAACCGCCCCACCAAACACGGTCAAGAGTTGGTTTGGCCTGGGCATCTAATTGTCGGCCAAGCGAAGGCAGCAGAAGAGGTGAACGGCACGCCCTCTAAGCTCCCGGAATTTTTCACGGGTGGCTCGTTTCTTGTCTTTTTGAGGTTGAGACAAGACGTCGCTGGTTTCCACCGATGGGTTGACACGATGTCTCGACGCTCGGTTGAGCAATTTGGAGGATCTATCGACGCGGCGAGGTCCAGTATTGCAGCAGGTGTCATGGGGCGATGGCCTTCAGGGGCATCGCTATTTTCCTCGCCAGAACGAGACCCCAACGCGGTTACTGATCAGAACATTATCTTCCCAAGGGATGGTGACGATCCACCGGGAAGTCGGTGCCCTTTGTCGGCTCACGCAAGAAAATGCAGACCAAGTTTAGACTATCCAAACCCAACACCGCCACTGTTCCGACGTGGCATTCCGTACGGCAGACCATCGACTTCGACATTGGCAGCACCCGTTGTCGATCCAGTGGATCGGGGGTTGCATTTCCTTGCCTATATGTCGTCTATCGAAGACCAGTACGAACGCCTTGTCTCAGACTTTCTCACATTCAGCTCCGCCGAGAACGGTGCCGTTCGAGATGCGCTATTGGGGCGCCTCGACGACAGGGACCAAATTGAAGTGCGCCACCCTCTCGGTCACTGCGAAGTCGTGAGTACTCCCAGACTGCAAACCACCTGGGTTCATGGGACCGGCGGCCTTTATCTATTTTCTCCAGCATTATCTCGTATCGAAACGCTGTACGAAAGGAATGGCAGTGTTTAGAGCGGCACTAAAATTGGTATTTTCATTGATAGCAATACTTCTCCAGGTATATTCTGCAAATGCGGAAGAGCGTATCACCGTGCAGCTCTCCTGGTCTCCCGCGCCAGAATTTGGATGCTTCTATCAAGCTCAAGCCGAAAACCTTTATCAGCAAGCCGGCCTCACTGTAGAATTGCGACCGGGAGGTCCAAAACTTAACGTAGAACAGACCCTGCTCACTGGCAAAGCGGATGTGGGTGTGGCTTCTTTCGCTCAAAAGGTCTTCATTTACGAACAAGAAAAGCTACCATTGGTGGCCATTGGAGCCCTATTTCAGCGTTCACCGTTAGCACTGATTTCCCGAACCGATCGCGACCTTTCGACTCTTGAGGAGTTTTCTGGAGTTCCAATCTTCATGTCAGCCCACAGCAGGCTGGCGGTGTGGCCAATGCTCAAGAAGCTATTTAATTGGAATGATGAGCAGGCAAGGGACTACATGGGAACCTTGGAGCTACCGCTCAGTTTGCCGAAAGCAGCAATCCTAGGGTTCGTCTCCAGCGAGCCTGCGCGCTTCCGTGCTGCTGGGGTGGAGCCGAAGGTGCTCCTTCTGGCAGATCACGGGTTCGACGATTACGCTTATCTCCTCGCCGTCGGAAAGGCGACACTTGATACTCGACGTAGCGCTCTACGTGCATTCGTAAAGGCGACTTTTGAGGGGTGCCGCCGCTACCTTGGCAGCAACTATCTGAAAGCTCATGAACTTATTGGGAAGGAAAACCAAGACTTAACAGCACCTATGATGGATGAAGCGCGGCTACAACTTCTCAACAACCGTATCCTTGGCTCAGCTGATCAGAAAGATTTGGCGCGGATGCTCCCCGAGCGTTGGAAGAAAATGATGGAAGCGGCTAGAACAACCGGGGCATATGGTGAGCTTGCGCACTGGCAGGATCATGTTGACTTCAATTTGGCAGACTGATTTCGAGAAATTAGACAGATGCTGTTTCGTTGCGATGAGGACAAATTCCTCACCTTTAAGATTCTATCATCCGTGATAGTGCCACGCCCGATCGCTTGGGTTGTTACGCTGGATACGATCGGACAAGTGAACGCAGCTCCATTCTCATACTTCAATCTATTTTCAACTGACCCCGCAACGATTTGTATTGGAGTTAATGGCCGCGACGATGGCGGGCAAAAGGACACAGCGCGAAACCTTGTATGCAGCGGGGAAATGGTCGTTAATCTCGTCACGGCAGCTCTTGTGTCAGATATGAATCTGACAGCTGCCGACTTCCCTTCATCTGTGTCCGAAGTGGAAATAGCAGGTATTGGTCTCGAAGCATCCACGGACGTTGCGCCTCCGCGCATATCTCAGAGTCCTGTCGCATTGGAATGCCGGGTGACGCATACTCTGCAGATAGGGCGAGCCGATCAAATCTTCGTTGGAGAGGTGATAGCTGTACATATTTGTGATGATCTGATCGAGCCCGGTGGGGGCATCGATTTTGCGCGTTTAGATTTAGTGGGTAGAGTTAATGGAAGCGGCCGATATGTGCGCTTAAGAGACGTGTTCGAAGTGCCTCGAGTGGATGCCGTAAAGGCTACCGAACTCGCAATTGGACAGCGCCAAGGGCGCAGGGAACCGGAGGATAGTTAATCGAAACGGGGAAAGTTGAAGCGCTGCTGAAGTCCGTTTCGGCCCAATCGTATCAATCCATATATAGGCGACACGCATCGATTCCCAGCGTAGAGCTGTCAACTACGGCGTAGTAGAAAGTGGTCGCCGTTCATCTTGCTGAAAGGCCCTGCACACCAAAAGGCAAGGCCAAACTCGTCGCAGGTAATTCTACGATCCCTCCGGGCAATACCGCAACCGGATGAGGTGATATCCGGCTACTTGACCTACCACGCCGCCCCGGAAGCCGCTTTCACACACCTGTGCTAAAATGCGGAAAGTACCTCACAAAGCCGACCGGAACCCACCTCTCTTCCACGCCGAAGTGGAAACTCTGTCCGAAGACAACGGGTTGCCGCAGCAATATCCTTTGACTGTCGGGCTGCGACCGAATTTCACAGTTCCCACCTCGAAGGCGCGAAGTACAGACGACCGGTTCAGATCCCTTATCGATTAAGATAATCACAAGGTGGGAACTGATCGGCTGAAAACCATCACAGTTCCCACCTCAACCCCAACTTGACCGCCTTTTTCCGAATTTGAACCGCCGCGCCATCCTCTAGACGCTTGCCAGCGCAACATCACTTGGCAGATGACAGAGATATGCAGCCCTCCGACACTCCACCGCTTCCCCGCGCAATACGTTGATTTCCATAAATTCTCGGCGGTTCCCGGCAAATCCCGCCTATTCCCACCGCTCCTCGGTCACATGCCAACTGTCTTTGCGCGTTACACGTTCACGGGCCGGGCACCAATGTTCCTCGTGGCCTCGCCAAGCCAGCCGCTATCAGGGTCTATCGAGACTTATGCCGTCGACTTCACGATCAACAGCCGCGCCCATGGCGGTCGAACCGGTCTGTGGACGCAAGGGCTGAACGGCACAGGCAGCGCTCTGCCAGCGCTATTAGCCACCGATCATATTGCGCCAGGCCATGTAGATGGCGACGACGACGATCATCAGCGCAAACAGCATGTTGAGCGCGCCCTTGCGCGTCTCAAGCAGCATGGCGGCCCTTGAGCCGCCGAGGCCGCCCGCTATGCCGCCAGCGATGAAAACGAAGGCAAGAGACCAGTCGACCATGCCCGACAGGGCATAGGAAATGGCGGTGGTCATGCCAAAAGCAGCAACGGCGACCAGCGATGAGCCGATGGCGTTGATCATCGGCATGCCGGTCGACGCGACCAGGCCCGGCACGATCAGAAAGCCGCCACCGATGCCGAAGAAGCCGGACAGCAAGCCCGTGCCGCTACCGAAACCCATTACTCGGGGCGCGTTCTCGCGACTGCAGACGGCAGTCGGATCGCCGGCAACGCCCCGGCGCCGGAACATCAACGCCCCGACGACCAGCATCAGGCCGGCAAACAAGAAGAGCAGATGGCGACCGTCAATGGCCTTGCCGAGCGACGAGCCGAAGAAGGCGCCCAGCACGCCGGCAGCGCTGTAGACGGCGGCGCAGCGCCAGTTCACGGTGCCGTTGCGAGCATGGCTGGCGAGCCCGGTCATGGCGTTGGCAGCGACCGAGACGGCACTGGTGCCGATGGCGAGATGCGCGTTGGGAACGCCGACGAGATAGACCATCAGCGGCACGGCCAGGATAGAGCCTCCGCCGCCGAACAGACCGAGGCTGAGGCCGACAACGCCACCGGAGAGTGCGCCCAAAGCATATTGAACGGGTTCCAGAAACATGGCCCGGCCCTTTCCGATCTGAAATGTCTGTGTTGCCGGACGGTCAGTTGCGGTCCGGCGATGTCGTCACGCCGCTGCGGCGGCGAGCTTTCTGTTGGCCACGATGCGGGCCAGCCACATGCCGAGGAACATCGTCGGCAGAAAGACGTAGGCACCGGTGGCGCCCAAGGTTGCCGCGGTCAGCGCCGGCCCCGGACAGAAGCCGCCAAGGCCCCAGCCGATGCCGAAGATGGCCGGTCCGACCAGCACCTTGCTGTCGATGTCGGTCTTCGCCGGCAGGTGGAACGCGCTGGCGGCAACAGGCTTGGGGCGGCGGAGCACGATGCGGTAGCCGATGAAGGCCGTGACAACGGCGCCGCCCATGACGAAGGCAAGCGACGGGTCCCAGGTGCCGAGCAGGTCGAGGAAGTTGAGCACCTTGGCCGGGTCCGACATGCCCGACACGACGAGCCCGATGCCGAACAAAAGGCCGAGCGCGAGATTGACGAGAAACGACATGGTCATGCTCCCACGATGTGACGGACGACGAGGACGGTCGCGAAGGCTGTCGCTATGAAGGTCAGCGTGGCGACAAGCGAGCGCGGCGACAGCCTGGAGAGGCCGCAGACGCCGTGGCCACTGGTGCAGCCATTGCCATAGACCGAACCGAAGCCGACCAGCAGCCCGGCCACGGCGATCAGCGGCAGATTGGACGAGACCGACTGCAGCACCGCCTGCCCCGTCGCCACGGAATAGATCACGGGCGCGACGACCAGCCCCAGAACAAAACCAAGGCGCGACAGGAAAGCGCCGTCGAGATAGGGCGGCAGCAAGCGGCCAGCGATGCCGCTGATGCCGGCGATGCGCCCTTCCCAGGCCATCAGCAGAACCGCGGAGAAGCCAATGAGGACGCCGCCAAGGGTGGAGGCGATCGGTGTGAATTCGGTCATTTCTCTCAGCTCTCGTTTCTGGCGTCAGCGCCGGGGGCACAGAACATCTGGTAGAGCAGGGTGACGACCGCCCTCACCCGTTCATCGGCGAGCCGGTAGAAGACGGACTTCGATTCCTTGCGTCCGACGATCAGGCCCGCATCGCGCAGCTCGGCGATCTGCTGCGACAGTCCCGGCTGCCTGATGCCGAGACTGTCTTCCAGTTCGCGCACCGAGTGCTCGCCGTCGACAAGCGCGCAGGCGATCATCAGCCGGTTGGGATTGGCGAGCTTCTTGAGGAATTCGGATGCCTCTCCTGCCCGTTCGAGCAGATCGGCAACCGGCATGTTCGGTTGCTGGACCATGGTTCTCTACCCCCAGTTCGCGCCCTGCAGCGCGTCGAGCGGGAATTTCAGGTAGCGCTTGCCGTTGGCCTCGGGCTCCGGCAAGCGGCCGCCATTGATGTTGATCTGCAGCGCATGCAGGATCAGCTTTGGCATCGGCAGCGTGCGGTCACGCGCCTCGCGCACAGCGACGAACTCCGCCTCGGTCAAGAGCTTCGAGATGTGTGAATTGCCCGCCTTCTGCTCGGCAACCGTGCTTTCCCATTTCGGCTCGCGGCCGCCCGGCTGGTAGTCGTGGCCGGTGAACAGCCTCGTTTCCGCCGGCAGCGACAGGATCTCCTGGATCGACTGCCAGAGCCGCCCGGCGCTGCCACCGGGAAAGTCGGCGCGCGCGGTGCCGCTGTCGGGCATGAACAGCGTATCGTGGATGAAGGCCGTGTCGCCGACGACATAGGTGATCGAGGCCAGCGTGTGCCCCGGCGAGAAGAGCACCTTTCCCTCGAGTTCACCGACGGAGAAGGTCTCGCCCTCTGCGAACAGCTTGTCCCACTGCGAGCCGTCCGCGTTCAGCTCCGGCCAGTTGTAGATGCCCTTCCACAGTTTCTGGACGTCGACGACACGTTCGCCAATGGCGGTCGGCGCACCCGTCTTCGACTTGAGATAACGGGCCGCGGAGAAGTGGTCTGCATGCGGGTGGGTATCGAGGATCCATTCGACCGCCAGCCCCCGTTCCTCGATGAAGTCGAGGATGTGGTCGGCATTGACGGTCGCCGTAGTGCCCGACTTCTCATCGAAATCGAGCACGGGATCGACGATCGCACACTTCTTCGTTGCCGGATCGGCGACGACATACTGCACCGAAAAGGTCCGGGGATCGAAGAATGCGGTCACTTCGGCTTTCAGGTTCATGGCAAGCCTCACGATCGGTTCAGGTTCAAATCGTCAGTTGTTGTTGCGCAGCCAGTCCTTGGCACCGGCGAAATTGATGCCGAGCCGCTGACCGACCGCGTCGAGTTCGTCGGCCGACATCCTACCGTCGAGAACCTCGCCGATCGCCCACAGCGTGGCGGAGCGTGTGCCACCCTTGCAATGCGCAAGCACGGGCCCGTCGGCCTCGACTACCGCCTTCTGGAAGGCACGCACCGTCTCAAGCGTATAGCGCCCCGGCGCCACGGGGATGTTGACGAAATCCATGCCCGCCTGCCCCGCAAGCGCGGCGGCATCCGCCATGCTGGGCTGGCTCGGCTCTTCATTCTCGGGGCGGTTGTTGACGATCCTGCGGACGCCGGCCTCGCCGGCGGCAGCCACATCGGCATCGGTCGGCTGTCCGGAAACCCAGAGCTTATCGGTCACCTTGATCATCGCACATCCTCTCGAAATCGCTTCAAGCCGCCGCACTCACATGGCGCGGCATCATTTTCGATATCTAGATATTAACGATTACATTTTTTTGCAATAGATATTTTGCAATTAACAACCCGCAGGCCTTACCGCCCGAAGCCACGGTTTTGGTCAAACAGGAAGCGGACTGGAGACCTCGCCTCGGATTCGAACCGGGGTTAACGGAACTTGCAGGTTTCGTGCGTTGCCATCCCGCCCCGAGGTCACGAAGGATTTATATCGCACGACGACACACTGGAAAACCGGCAAGCCGATGAAGCACTCACTTTTGGCGCATCTGAACCTCAACCTTGCGGCGGACTTCATCCGGCTTTCGGCGGAAATGTCTGCGCTTGTCGGGCCGGTTGAAACCCCGCGCGCCATCGCTGTCACGCAATCAGGCGGAAGGCCAATCGCTCATAGAGACGTTGGATTGACGCTCAACGATCGAGATCACCACCGCCTGCCCTGCCTCGGTTACAACCGCCATCCGCCCCCCGCTTCAGGCACCGGCGACGGCCTCGCAGAACACTGGCCACCGAAACGGGAAAACGATATAATTGCAATTCGTTGTGCCGTCTTTCTTCAGAAAGCGATCCGCGGATGGGGTTTGCTCAACCACATCAACTGAAGTTGGCTTTCGACCGGCTTCGCTTCAGGCTGCATCGCGACGGGTTTGCCGCGCTTGTGCGGCTTGGCCTGGCAAGGTTGCGAGGTCGGCGGCATCAAAATGCCGAAGGCAGCGCGTTCGATCGTGAATTCGGTACCGACACCGAAGGCAATGTTCCTTTATGGCAGTTGGAGATCGATAGTCCCCATCAGCTTGAAGGAGCGCACTATCAGACATTGGCGCCCTTTCTGATCCGCAGATCGATCGAGGCTTTGCCGGCAGATCTGGAAGATTTTTCCTTTTGCGACCTGGGCTCCGGGAAAGGTCGCATCCTCATGATCGCGTCCGAATACCCCTTCAAACGGGTGATCGGCGTGGAATTTTCGCACGAGCTGAACGCGGTCGCCGCCGAAAACATTCTGAAGTACCCCGCATCGAGGCGCGTCTGCCAGGATGTTTCGACACTTCAAATGGACGCGATCGACTACCAGTTCCCCTCCGGGAATCTGCTGGTTTTCCTGTTCAATCCATTCGGCGAAACCGTCCTGCGGGGTGTTCTTGCCAATCTGGAAAGCGCGCTCCTGCGCGAGGAAAGAAGCGTCTGGATCGTCTATTTCAACGCCGTTTGCGCGCGATTGATCGACGAAAGCGGCTTGTTCAGCAGGGTCGAGATTTCAGACACATTCGTTGCCTTCAAGCATGAGCCGGGGATAGGGACCGCCATGCCCGCGATCTCGGAATCCACCCCACAGGACGAGCCCTGATCGTCCGGGCAACGTCCACATTGGCACTGCAATTCTTCCCGCCAAGGGCCTGTTTCACCGCCATGGCGGACTGACGAAGTCTCCGCTAACGCGATTTTGATCTGGCACCGGCTCCCTGAAACCGGCGCGCGGGTGCATCCTGTCGCACCGATTCTGGCCGCCGTCTCTTCGCCAACCTTGCGAGAGACATCCGCAGAAAATCTGCTGGAACTTAAGCGCCGCCAAGACCGTTAGAGGCCATTCGTCCCATTTCCAACCGGGGGTCCTTCAGGAGTGCATTATGATCAATAGTACCTCGGATCGTAGCGAGGACGAGGACCGCGTCGTACACGAACTTTTCGCCGACAAATGGACCATACTGGTTTTGCAGGCCATCTACCGCGCCGAAAGCGCTTTACGCTTCAATGTCTTGAAGCGCCAACTGGTGGGCATCACCCAGAAAACGCTGACACAGAGTTTGCGGCGGCTCGAACGCAACGGCCTGATCAGCCGGCGACTGGTCGACACCGCGCCTCCTGGCGTCGAATACAGCGTGACAGACCTCGGGCGTTCGGTGCGGACATTGCTCAACGCTATCCACCATTGGACGCACGACAACGCCGACCAGATTACGCGGGCGCAGCATCTTTTCGATCAGAAACAGCCCAAGCCGTCTAACGGCGCCTGGTGAGCTGCGATCCGTGACGTTATTGCAACACCGTGACAATCATGTCGGCGCTGAACAGCGCCGAACACTCCGTCACTCCGCCGGGCCATCCATCAATGTAAAATTATAAATTTCTCAATTACACAATGGAATCAATGACTTTTCAATTATGCGATATCCAATGATATACTTAGTAAATATTCCGAATGTTACAGACCAGTCACTTTTTTGTTACTAACGATAGCGGCCATGATCTAGGCATAGTTCGCCTTGTTTGGATCGGGAACTTCCGGCGAGGATTGCAATCGCGACAGGGGGAACTTGACGATCCCAAGGCACGGACAGGGGATTTCAGTGAAAATCCATACTTTACTTCTCAGCACCGGTGCGGCTCTGCTCGCAGTCTCGGGTGCACGCGCCGCCGACGCTGTCGTCGTCGCCGAGCCGGAACCGGCCGAATACGTCAAGATCTGTGACGTTTACGGCGCCGGCTACTTCTACATCCCGGGCACTGAAACCTGCCTGCGCATTGGCGGTTACATCCGTTACGATGCCGGTCTTGGCGACCGGGGTACCTTCGACGGCGCGCGTACCAACGACGTGCTCACCGGCAAGCAACAGAACACCTGGAACAAGAACACCCGCTTCACGCTGAAGACCTGGACCGGTCAGGAGACCGAGCTCGGCACCCTGAAGACCTACACCGAAACCCGCTTCAACTTCGGCAACGACAACAGCAATGCCGATGCTCGCAACCGTGGCATTTCGCTGAATTTCGCCTGGATCCAGCTCGGTGGCCTGCGTGTCGGTAAGGACGAATCGGCCTACGACACCTTCTCGGGTTACGCCGGCAACGTCATCCAGGATACGCTGGTTCCTTACGGTGAATTCGACACCAATCTGATCAGCTACACTTTCGACGCAGGCAACGGCTTCTCGGCGATCGTGTCGCTCGAACAGGGTTCGGGTAGCTACAATACCTTCGTGAAGGATGGCACCGGCGCCTGGGTTCCCGGCATTGTCGACAACACCATCGACAGCTACGCCCCGAACGTCGTGGTCGGCGCCAAGTACACCCAGGGCTGGGGCGGCATCACCGGTGTCGTTGCCTACAATCCGAGTTGGGAAGAGTGGGCCGGCAAGGTTCGCTTGGACGTGAACGCCACCGACCAGATCTCGCTCTTCATCATGGGCGGTTACGGCACGGACGACCACGCGGCTCGCAGCTTCTACAAGCCGTGGGGCGGCAACTGGGCATTCTGGGGCGGTGGCTCGTACAAGTTCAACGAGAAGACCACCTTCAACACCCAGGTGTCTTATGACGAGCAGAAGAACCTCGGCGTAGCCGCGAACGTGGCTTACCAGATGGTTCCGGGCTTCACCGTGACGGCCGAAGTTGACTACCTCAACGAAGGCAAGCGCGGCGACGCCGACTGGCTCGGCAGCTGGACCACCACCGACAAGAAGAGCAGCGTCGGCGGCATCCTCCGCTTCCAGCGCGACTTCTAAGGCTGAGGCTCTTTTGGTTTAGCGGGTGAAAGGTTTGACCTCCAGTCATTCGCTCTTTTTATCCAAGTGAAGACGTCATCAGACATCGACCCGGCCCCCATGGCCGGGTCGTTTTTTTGATGGAAAGCCAGGCGGAAACCGCCGCATCTACGTTGGCTGGCGGCACGACCATCGTCGCGGCCCGCTCTATCGCCGCTTTGGCCAAACCGCTAACAGGTAGCGATGCGCTATGAGTGGCTGCTTCACCTTGCCGGCATCCTGATCGCCATCGCCGTGGCAGGCCACGAGATGGGCTGGTGGTGAAGGCTGGACATCGCTCGATACGATTTGACCGCCCCCGGCCACCCAAGCCATGGGTCAGTCCTTTGCATCGCCTGGCGCCTTGATGGCCGCTGACGACAAACCCCAGATAAGGGCGGATATCGCAGCGACCTGCTCATTTTGCCGAGGACACTGCCCAGCATGACCACCTTCCATGTGACCGAACTGCGCATCGGGCAAGCGGTGCCGTTTGGCCCGGATGGCGCGCTGAGTGCCATCGACAAGCACAAGGTCGACGGGCCGGTTCGGGCGGAAAAACTCGGACTTGACGGCGACCAACAGGGCGACCGCAAACGTCACGGCGGCCCCGACAAGGCGATCCACGCCTATGCGGTTTCGCACATGCCGGACTGGGCAGCCGAACTGCCGCATCGCGCCGCGCGCTTCAGCCCCGGCGCCTTTGGCGAGAACCTGGTCTTGGACGGGATAACCGAAGCCGATCTCTGCCTCGGAGACCTCTGGCGCGTCGGTGGCGCGCTGCTGGAGGTCAGCCAGGGCCGCCAGCCCTGCTGGAAGCTCAACCTGCGCTTCGATCTGCCTGACATGGCACGCCGCGTGCAGGATACGGGGCGCAGCGGCTGGTATTTCCGGGTGTCAGAACCAGGCATCATCGCCGCCGGCGACCACGGCCGGCTGATTAAGAGGCGACATCCCGACTGGTCGGTGGCCAGGGTATCGCACCTTCTCTACCACGACCGCATGAACCGGGCAGCACTCGCCGGTCTCGCCGCCCTGCCCGGCCTGCCGGACAATTGGCGCCGCCTCGCCGCCGCCCGGCTGTCGTCGGGCCAGACCGAAGACTGGTCCCGCCGCATCGACACCCCGCAGCCGCTGAAGGCGGACTAGCGTCATCACGCTGGCCGGAGTGATGGGCAAGCGCCTGTTGGGCGCTTGCGTCAGCTCGACGGGCTGCGCACCGCGGCGACTGCTTCCAGCGCCTGCCGCAAGCGGTCGTCGCGACCGTAGACGTCGTCGAAATATTCGACCTTGCCGGACATGTCGGGCCAGGCGGTGAAATAGGCGACATAGACCGGAATCTTGCGCGTCACCTGCTGCGAGGAATGGCCCTGCGCCAGCTTGTCGGCAATGTAGTCGACCGAGGTGTCGAGCACCGCGGCGGCCATGCCGCGCGGGTCCTGGAGGCGCACGCAGCCATGGCTCAGTGCCCGCATGTCGCGCTGGAAAAATGCCTTTTGCGGCGTGTCGTGCATGTAGATGGCGTGCTTGTTGGGGAACAGGATCTTCAGTTCGCCCAGCGCATTGGCCTCGCTCGGCTGCTGGCGCACATTGTAGGGGATCTTCGAACCGTATGCGCCCCAGTCGACCGCGTTGGAGGGAATGCGTTTGCCGCGCGCGTCCGTTACCTCATAGCCGGCCCGGTCGAGATAGCCCGGATCGCGCCTCAGCCTCGGCAGCATCTCGTTGACCAGGATCGACTGCGGCACGCCCCAATAGGGATTGTAGTCGACCTGCTTGATCTCATCGAAGAAGAAGCTGGTCTGGTTGGTGACCTTGCCGATGACGGTGCGCGTCTTCAGCTTCTCCACGCCGCCATCGATATAGCTGGCCGTGTAGGCAGGCTGATTGATGAACACGCGCGGGCTGCCCAGATCGGATGGATGCCAGCGCAATTCCTCCAGCGCGTATTGCACCTTGGCGATGCGGTCGGCCTTGGACGAACCGGCGAGAGCCGCCACTGTGCGCGGCCCGATGACGCCGTCGCCCTTCTGGCCTGCCTTCTTCTGCGCCGCCTTGATGACAGGCACGAGTTCCTGGCCATAGGTCTCGCTGGTGCCGAGCCTCGCCAGCACCTCGCCATATGCGCCGCCCATCTCGTCATCGAGGTCGCGGGCGATCAGCGACAACAGCTTGGGTAGCTCCGGGCTGGTCTCGCCAGGCTTGAGCTTCAGCTTGGGATCGACGACGATCTGGTTCTCTTCGCTGGCCTTCAGCGTTTCGAGTTCGACACGCAGCGCCTGGTATTCGGGATTCTGCGGATGGCGCGATTCCAGATAGGTGGCCGTCTCCTGGGTATGGGCAAGCGCCTTCAACGCGGCCTCGCGGTCGAACGGCTTCGCCGGGAAATCATAGTAGCCGGAGATTTTGTTGGGATCGATGCGGCCGTCCTGGGCATCGTCGATGTAGCGCAGCACGCGCGCCGACAGTGCCATTTCGAAGCGGATCATCTCCTTCGTGCGGGCTGCCGGATCGGTGACGGTCGCAACCGGCACCTCGACCGTGTAGTCCGACGGGGCAAGCCCGTAGCTCGCCGCTTCGCCCAGCACGCGCAGCGCCTGCTTGGCGCGCTCGTTGACCTCGGTTCCGGTCACCCAGATGAAGCCCGGATTGGCGGCGTAATAGGCGACAAGCGCCTTGGCATTGGCCGATTCGGCAAGAAGGTCGTAGCCCACCAGCCCGGCAAGAGCATCGCGGAACGCGCCGTCGGTCTGTCCCGGCTCGAACGCCACCTTCTGCGGCGCTGCCGACAGCGACGAAAAATCGACCCGGACCAGCGGATCGGCCTTGTAGGTATTGTAGGTCGGCCCGGTGATCTTGGCGATCGCCGCCTGCTTGCGTGTGCCGGGCGGTGGTGGAAACTCGCCGCGCCGAACCTGTTTGCGCGGCTCGCCACGCCCATAGGTGTCGCCGAAATAATCGTCGCCGCCGCGCATGGAGGGCGACTGGCCCGGCCTGCCGCCACTGCCGCCGAACAACATGTCGAACAGCCCGTCGGCACTGGCCTGTGGGGCCCCGAGCGCCAGCGTCGCGGTCAAAGCCGCGATCGAAAGCAGCACGGTTTTCTTACCCAGCGATTTCATGAACCACCCTCTCCAGCCCGTTCCTGGGCCCCGAATTCCGCCGCGGATGCTCTGGTCACAGGCGTGGCGGTTCTATGGCAGGATGATAACGTTTCACACCCTTTTGGTTAAGCCTCCATGAAACCACTCACACTGTTGCAGAATGGTCCTGTGGGAACTGGCCAGCGGGGCGGGAATCCATCCCTACCCCGCTATCAACGAAATCAGGCCCGGAACGGTTGCCTCAGATGTTGGCGCCGCCGTCTATGGTGAAGGCCGAGCCGGTGACGAAACGGCTTTCCGGACCGGCAAGCCAGGCGACCAGGCTGGCGATTTCCGAGGCATCGCCGAAGCGCGGCGTTGCCATCTTCTGGCGCTGGTGTTCGGCATGTGGCCCGTTGGCAGGGTTCATATCGGTGTTGGTCGATCCGGGATTGACGATGTTGGCGGTGATGCCACGGGACCCGAGATCGCGCGCCAGCGCCTTGGTGAGCCCGACCAGCCCCGCCTTGCTCGCCGAATAGGCGGCAAGCCCCGGGTCCGACACGCGGTCGGCCAGGTTGGATGAAATCGAAATGATCGAGCCACCCTCGCCCATCAGCGCCGCAGCAGCCTTGGAGGCAACGAACGGCGCCCGCAGATTGACCTCGATCGTTTCGTCGAAATCGGCAAGCGAAAGCTCGCCCACCGGAGCCGCGCGCCAGATGCCGGCGCTGTTGACCAGGATATCCAGCCGGCCGAGCGCGCCGGCCGCTTCCTTGACCGAACGTTCGACCGCCTCGGCGTCGCGATTGTCGGCCTTGATCGCGACGGCGCGACGCCCACTCGCCTTGATCTCCTTGACCACGGCTTCGGCCTTGTCGGCGCCGTTGACATAAGTAATCGCCACGTCCGCGCCTTCGGCCGCAAGCCTGCGGGCGATCGCCGCGCCGATGCCCCTGCTGCCGCCGGTCACTAGCGCTGCCTTGCCCTGCAAATTGGTGGAAGTCATCGATATTCCTTTCTGTATCAATCGATACATAAACATCTGGCGATGTTGCGCAGCGCCGTCAAGACATTTATGTATTGATCAACACAGAAAGGAAGACCCCATGGCCGACCGCGGACGTCCACGCAGTTTCGATCGCACCGCCGCCCTCGGGCGGGCGATGGAGGTGTTCTGGACGAAAGGTTACGAAGGCGCGTCGCTGAGCGACCTGACCACGGCGATGGGCATCAATTCGCCCAGCCTCTACGCCGCCTTCGGCAGCAAGGAAGCGCTCTTTCTCGAGGCCACCGACCACTACAACAAGGTGGTCGGCACCGAGATATGGCAAGCGATCGAGAGCGCCCCGACGGCGCGGGCCGCCATGGCCGGCTTCCTTGGCGCGACGGTCGACGCCTATTCGCGCACGGATTGCCCGCAGGGCTGCCTCATCGCGCTGAGCGCGCTGCACCGAGATTCCACCTCCGGCGCGATCTGCACCGACCTGCGCCGCCGGCGCGCCGCCAATGTCGATGCCTTGCGCGGACGCTTCCTGCGCAGCGTCGCCGTAGGCGATCTGCCGGCGGGATTTGACTGCGAAGCGGCGGCGCTGTTCTACGCCACCGCCCAGCACGGCATGTCGATTATCGCGCGCGACGGCGCCTCGCGTGAGGAACTGGCGGCGGTTGCGGATTGCGCCATGGCGGCCTTCCAGCCCCTGGTCGAGAAAGCACGGGCCAAGGGCGATCGCCACGCGTGACAAACGCGCTGCCGTATGCTGGAAATCCCCGCAACGATGTTTCGAAATTGACAGAAGACCTGCGGAGGAATGCCGTGAAGAAGGGCTTTCGCCAGATGCTGGACGAGGCCAATGCCGAGATCGAGGCGGTGTCGCCCGATCAGGCGGCGGCGTTGCTCGAGGACGACGGCACCATCTTCGTCGATCTGCGCGACCCGCGCGAGGTCGAGCAGAACGGCCGCATCCCTGGCGCCAAGCATTGCCCGCGTGGCATGCTGGAATTCTGGATCGATCCGGAAAGCCCCTATCACAAGCCCTATTTCGCCTCGGGCAAGAGCTTCGTCTTCTTCTGTGCCGGCGGCTGGCGCTCGGCGCTCGCCACCAAGACCGCGCAGGATATGGGCCTGGCGCCGGTCAAGCACATATTGGGCGGCTTCACCGCATGGAAAGACGCCGGCCTGCCGGTCGAACTGGCCGAAGCCAAGAAATAGAGCCGGCCTGTTCGAGCTTAGTGCACCAATTCGGGTTTGACGCGCTCAGCCGCGAAAGCGATCGACCTCTGCACCACGCCGGGATCGGCGAGGATGCGGCGGTGGCCGAGCCCTTCCGCCCGGTGCAGCCGGACATGGTCGCCAGCGCTGGCGTAAAGTTCGGCGTGGCGCATCGAAACCTCGCGATCGTCCGGCGCGTGGATAACCAGCGTCGGCAGCGGCGTCGTGGCCAGTTGCCGGTCGCCCTGGAATTCCGAGAGCGGTCGCCCGGAAAGCCTCTCCACCTCGCCGGCCATGACCCGCTGCGAGCGCGGACCGACATTGAGCATGCGGCTGAACTCGGCGAACAGGTCCGGGATCGAGCAAGGAGCCGCGATCAGCACCAGCCTGTCGGTGCCGACCGGCAGGAACCCCTTGACCGAGCCGACGGCCGCGTTGGTCGCCACGGCGCCGCCGAAGGAATGGCCGACGGTGGCGACGAAAGGGCCAAACCAGTCGCCGGCCAACCGTGTCGCCTCGACGGCATTGATCATGTTGAGCCTGCGGCCGCTGGAAGCGCCGTGCCCCGGCAGATCGAGCGAGACCACCCTGTAGCCGTCGCGCAAAAATCCTTCGATGAGCGCGCGCATATATTCGGTGCGCGAGCGCCAGCCATGGATGACGAGAACCGTCCCACGCGCCGCCTTGCCTGGCTCCGGGCGAAATTCGTGCACGGCGACGCAGCCTGCCTTGGTCTTCAGCCGATGATGGCGTGCCTCGGCCATGAAATCGGCCGCGCGTTCGACAGCGCGGCGCTCATTGTCAGTCGGCTTATTGACGTTTGGCGTGCGGCAGAACAATTGGAAGGCGATACGGCCCGCGAAACCGGGCGCGATACGCTCACCAACGCCGAACATGCCCCGGATGACCTTCAAACCAAATGATGCCATAGTGGCGATCCACCATATTAGTTCAATGATGAACATGTTAGTTCAAGAATGAACAAAAAACAAGACTTGCCTTGGGACAATCCGCGATTCCGCAACTGGATCGCTCTGGTGCGCGCCGAAAAGGCCGTGGTGGCGGCGCTGACCAAGGCGCTGCAGCCGCTGGATCTGAAGCTGGCGCAGCTCGACATGCTGATGAACCTCTACCGGCATCCCGGCATGTCGCAGCACGATCTCGCTCGCAAATTGCTGGTGGGACGCTCCAACATCACCATGCTGTTGCCGCAACTGGAAACGCGCGGCCTGGTCCAACGCGAGAACGATGCCAAGGACAAGCGGGTGATGCGGCTCACCCTCACCGACAGCGGCGAGGCGCTGCTGATGGAGGCCCTGGCGATCTACAACGGACTGATCGAACAGGTGATGTCGCAGTCGTCGCCGGCCGAATGCGACCGCATGGGCGCCATGATGCAGCGCATCACCGAAGCCATGAAGGTGGAATAGCAGCGCCTGCTATCGCAGCGCGGCCCGGCAAAGCCTCACCACATCGACTTCTTAGCCCGCTCCGGCCATTCCTTGTCGTAGGTCTCGCCGTCGATGCCCTTGCGGCTGGTCACTTCGAGGATCTGGCCGGGGGTCGGCAGGCTTTTCGGGTCGACGTGTTTTTCCGGGTTCCACAATTCCGAGCGGTGAATGGCGCGGGCGCACTGGAAATAGACCTTTTCGACCGCGACCACCGTCACCGACCGTGCAGGTTTTCCTTCGACCGTGAACGACGCGCACAGTTCGGGATCGATGGATATTTCAGCGCGGCCGTTGACGCGCAGCGTGGTGCCCGAGCCCGGCACCAGGAACAGCAGGGCGACGCGCGGGTCGCGGATGATGTTCTTCAGCGAATCGGCGCGATTGTTGCCGCGCCGGTCAGGCATCATCAGCGTTCTTGCATCATGGATGCGCACGAAGCCGGCGAGGTCACCGCGCGGCGAACAATCCAACCCCTCCGGCCCGACAGTGGCCAGCGCCACGAAGGGCGAGGCTTCGATGAAGGCGGCGTATTCGGGAATGATATGGTCGAGTTCCTTCACCAGCGAAGCCTCGCCGGGAAGCCCGTAAAGCGCTTCGAGTTGTTCGACGGTCTCTATTTTCGACATCGCCCTCATCCTTGCTGCCCGCCGGCTAACGCAACCATGTAACAGTTTGACGACGAAGCCCGGCTAACGCATCGGCCCGAAAATCGGAATCGATTTTCGGTAAGCACGATGCGCAAATTCAAAGTGTTAGAGCGTCCTTTGCGCGTCCGAATGGACGCGCGGCGCTCTAACGATCCCGGCTCAGTCCCTTTTCCGACAATTCGTCCAGATACCCCTGCCACCGGCTGTCCATTTCGTGGCCCAGCGTATGCAGGTAGTTCCAGGTGAAGATGCCGGTGTCGTGGAAATCGTCGAAAGTGATGCGCACCGCATAATTGCCAACCGGCTCGATCTTGAGGATGGCCACGTCGCGCTTGCCGGGCACCGTCACCCGTTGCTCTGGCGAATGGCCCTGCACCTCGGCCGACGGCGACAGCACCCGCAGCAGTTCGGCCGGCAGTTCAAACGGCCGGTGGTCCGGAAAAGTCACCGTCAGCAGCCTGCGGTCCTTCGAGACCCTCAATTCCTTTGGTGCCGACATCGTGACTTCCTTTGCGATAATTCGCCTTCCTACGCCGCATGACCGCTCTTGGGAAAGCTGTTTCGCGCATTCGACACATTGTGTCGTTCCCCGCATCGGACGAAAAGCCAAGATCGGCGATCTTGAACGACAAGCAACTTCGTATCACATAGATGGTTATAGCGGGCCGCGCTTCGGCTCCGAGTAACGGAACTGCCGCATGAACATGATCGACCCGTTCGGTCGCACCATCAGCTATCTGCGCGTGTCGGTCACCGACCGCTGCGATTTCCGTTGCGTCTACTGCATGGCCGAGGACATGGCCTTCCTGCCGAAGAAAGACCTTCTGACGCTGGAAGAACTCGACCGGCTCTGCACCGTCTTCATCGAGAAGGGCGTGCGCAAGCTGCGCCTGACCGGCGGCGAGCCGCTGGTGCGCAAGAACATCATGCACCTGGTGCGCGAACTGTCGCGCCATCTGAAGAGCGGCGCCCTCGAAGAACTGACCCTGACCACCAACGGCTCGCAGCTTGCCCGTTTCGCCGGCGAATTGGCCGATTGCGGCGTGCGGCGCATCAACGTGTCGCTGGACACGCTCGATGCCGACAAGTTCCATTCCATCACGCGCTGGGGTCATCTCGACAAGGTGATGGCCGGCATCGATGCCGCCCAGGCCGCCGGCCTCGAAGTCAAGCTGAACGCGGTCGCGCTGAAGGGCTTCAACGACGTAGAGATACCGCAGATGCTGCGTTGGGCGCATGGCCGCGGCATGGACCTGACGCTGATCGAGACCATGCCGATGGGCGAGATCGAGGCTGACCGCACCGACCAGTATCTGCCATTGTCGCTGGTGCGCGCAGAACTGGAGCGCAGCTTCACGCTCAACGACATTGCCTACAAGACCGGCGGCCCGGCACGTTATGTCGAGGTCGCCGAAACCGGCGGCCGGCTCGGCTTCATCACGCCGATGACGCATAATTTCTGCGAAAGCTGCAACCGCGTCCGGCTGACCTGCACCGGCACGCTTTATATGTGCCTAGGCCAGGAGGATGCCGCCGACCTGCGCGCGCCGCTGCGCGCTTCCGAGGGCAACGAGCTGGTTTCGAATGCCATCGACGAGGCGATCGGCCGCAAGCCGAAGGGCCACGATTTCATCATCGACCGCCGCAGCAGCCGGCCGGCCGTGGCCCGCCACATGAGCGTCACCGGGGGCTGATCGGCCGATCGTGGCCGAACCGCTCCAAGACGACCAATTCCGACACGGAAGCGGAGTTTTCCGAACAACTTCCTGGTGCTGGCCCAGCGCTTGACCGTTGCAGTTTCGCGCGTCGGTGGTACGGCTTTGCTCGAACGCCTGACAGGAAACGCCCTTGCCTCTCTCGCCCAACCTCCGTGGCGCGCTCTACATGGTTGTGGCGATGGTCGGCTTTGCCTTCAACGACGCCATCACCAAACACGCCTCGGCCTCGATGAACATGGCGCAGGTCATGCTGGTGCGCGGCGTCTTCGCTTCCGCACTGATCGCGGTGCTGGCCTGGCGGCGCGGCGCGCTCGCCGCTCCGCATCTGGTGCTGCACCCGCTGGTTGCCCTGCGCGCGCTGGCCGAGGCCGGCGGCACGGTGAGTTTTCTCCTCGCACTCGTCCACCTGCCGCTCGCCAATGTCTCGGCGGTGATGCAGGCGCTGCCGCTCGCCGTCACCATGGGCGCTGCCCTGGTCTTCGGCGAGGGCGTCGGCTGGCGCCGCTGGCTCGCCATCCTGATCGGCTTTCTCGGCGTGCTGGTTGTCGTGCGCCCGGGTTTCGAGGGTTTCAGCGTCTATTCGCTACTGGCGCTGGCCAGCGTCGCCTGCTGCGCCGTGCGCGACCTCGTCACCCGCAAGATCCCGGTCGAGATCCCGACCATGCTGGTCTCCACCTCCACGGCGGTCGTCATCACCCTGCTCGGCGGCGTCCTGCTTGCCCCCATGGGTGGCTGGACGCCGATGACGACGGCAGATCTTGTGTTGCTCGTGCTTGCCGCCGGCCTGTTGCTGATCGGCTATCAGTTCGTCATCCTGTCGATGCGCGCCGGCGACATCTCCTTCATCGCCCCCTATCGCTACACGGCGCTGCTGTGGTCGCTGCTGCTCGGTCTCCTCGTCTTCGGCGATGTTCCCGATGCGACCATGCTGGCCGGTTCGGCCATCGTCGTCGCCTCCGGCCTCTACACGCTCTATCGCGAGCGTGTCGCCGGCAAGCACCGCATTGCCGCCGAAAGCACTGGACCGGCCATGGAGCCGGACGGCATATAGGCTGAAGGCGGGTGGCGGCTGGAATGCAGTCCGCCGCGGCAGGGGAGATCGATACGATGAATGCGGAGATTGCGGGCGTTATCCTGGCCGGAGGCCTGTCGAGCCGCATGGGCGGCGGCGACAAGGGCCTGTTGCCGCTCGCCCGCCACTCCGTGCTCGAGCGCGTCACGGCGCGGCTCAAGCCCCAGGTCGGCCGCTTCGCCCTCAACGCCAATGGCGACCCGGCCCGCTTCGCGGATTTCGACGCTCCCATCCTGCCCGACAGCGTCGCCGGTTTTCCGGGCCCCCTCGCCGGCGTGCTGACCGGCCTGGAATGGGCGGCGGCCGAGACCAACTGCCGCGCGATCGTCACCGTCGCCGCTGACACGCCGTTCTTCCCCGAAACCTTGGTCGTCGGCCTGAGCGAAGCCGCCGCGGAGGCCGGAACCATTGCCATGGCGCGCTCGTCCGGCCGGCCGCACCCGACCTTTGCACTGTGGCCGCTGGCGCTGCGCGAGCCGCTGCGGCATTTCCTGGTCGAGGAAGGCAACCGGCGAGTGCTGTCCTTCATCGAACGCCACCGCTTCGTCGAGGTCGAATTCCCGCTGGCGCCGTTGCGCCACGGCACGCTCGACCCGTTCTTCAACATCAACACACCCGCCGACCTCGTGGAGGCGGAGCGTATCCTGCAAGAGCTTCCGGCATGAACAACCGCGTCTTCGGCATCACCGGCTGGAAGAATTCCGGCAAGACGACCCTGACCGAGAAGCTTGTAGCCGAACTGGTGCGGCGCGGCCGGCGCGTCTCCACCGTCAAGCACGCCCACCACGAATTCGACATCGACAAGGAAGGCGCCGATTCGTTCCGCCATCGCCAGGCCGGCGCCACCGAAGTCGCCATCGTTTCGGGGCGGCGCTGGGCGTTGATGCACGAATTGCGCGGCGAGGACGAGCCGAAGCTTTCCGATATACTGGCGAGGCTGGCGCCGGCCGACATCGTCATCGTCGAAGGCTACAAGCGCGAAAGCCATCTGAAGATCGAGGCGCGCCGGCTGGAGGCCAAGGACTGCGCACCGCTGGCGCCGTCGGACCCCAGCATCGTCGCCGTCGCCGCCGACCATCCGCAAGCCGGCGAGACGCTGCCTGTCTTCGATTTGAACGACGTCGCCGCGATAGCCGACTTCGTCGAACGGCAGACGGGTCTGGCCGCCTGAAAGACGTCCGCCGGCCGGCAAGCTTCCCCTGCGATATGCCTAAAACTCACGTAATTTTGCCGAGGCTGAAAAGCTTTGTCGGCGGTTTTGCAGTTGCTTTCACTTGCGAAAAAGTTCCACTATCCGGCCAGCGGGCGATAAGAAACTCGCCCCAACGAGCCGTTGTCAGAACGGCCGAGACCAACAGAGAGGATCATCATGCGTATTGCAATGCGTATCGCGCTCGCCACGTCGGCCATGGTGCTGGCCCTTGGCGCAGCCCAGGCCCAGGAGAAGGTCGTCAAGATCGGCACCGAAGGCGCCTACCCCCCCTTCAACAACCTCACCTCCGACGGCAAGCTCGTCGGTTTCGACATCGACATCGCCCAGGCGCTCTGCGACGAGATGAAGGTGAAGTGCGAATTCATCGCCCAGGACTGGGATGGCATCATCCCGGCGCTGCAGGCCGGCAAGTTCGACGCCATCGTCGCCTCCATGTCGATCACCCCGGAACGCAAGGAAAAGGTCGACTTCTCCAACAAGTACTACAACACGCCCTCGGCCCTCGCGGTGCCGAAGGACAGCACGGTCAAGGGCGTGGCTAAGGCAGATCTCGCCGGCAAGTCGGTCGGCGTGCAGTCCTCGACCACCCATTTCAACTACGCCTCGAAGACCTATACCGATTCGACGGTGAAGCCTTACCCGACCGCGCAGGAGTATCAGCTCGACCTCGCCAATGGCCGCCTCGACGCGGTCGAGGACGACATTGTGGTGCTCAGCCAGTGGCTGGCGACGCCGGATGGCGCCTGCTGCAAGCTGCTCGGCCAGCCCTCGCCACAGCCCCCCGAAATCTTCGGCGAAGGCGCCGGCATCGCCGTGCGCAAGGGCGACACCGAACTCAAGGACAAGCTGAACGCCGCCATCAAGGCCATCCGCGCCAATGGCAAATACAAGGAAATCAACGCCAAGTACTTCAAGTTCGACGTCTACGGTTCGGAATCCTAAGACTTATTGTTGAAACGGCGAAAGGCGGGAATTTCCCGCCTTTCTTGCCAGATCAAGCCGTGTCATGGGGACGAACACGGCATGTCTAACGAGGATGGGGACAGGCGGGCGCATGGAAAGCGTATGGACGCTTCTTAGCTGGGGACCAGATGGCTGGTCCAAACAAATCGCCTATGGCGTTCTGATCACGATCTCGCTTGCGGCGGCTACCTTGCCCGTCGGTCTCGTCATCGGCTTCCTCATTGCCCTGGCCAAACAATCCAAGGACCCGTCGCTGCGGCTGGCCGGCAATGTCTACACCACCATCTTCCGCGGCCTGCCGGAACTGTTGACCCTGTTCCTGGTCTTCTTCGGCGCCCAGATCGCGCTGCAGAAGCTGGTCCAGTTGTTCGACCCCACCGGCACCGTCGAGGTGAACGCCTTCGTCTCCGGCATGATCGCGCTCGGCGTCGTCTTCTCGTCTTACGCCAGCGAAGTTTTCCTCTCCGCCTTCCGCGCCATTCCCAAGGGGCAGTATGAAGGCGGTTTCGCGGTAGGCCTCACCAGCGGCCAGACCATGCGTCTCGTGGTGCTGCCACAATTGATCCGTATCGCCCTGCCCGGCCTCGCCAATCTGTGGCTGATCCTGCTCAAGGACACCGCGCTGGTGTCCGCCGTCGGCCTCCCCGACATTCTGCGCCAGGCAGGCGTCGCCGCGCGTGTCACCAAGCACGCCTTCCTGTTCTTCGGTTATGCGGCGCTGATCTATCTCGTGCTCGCCATCATCTCCTCCTTCGGCATCAACGCCATTGAGCGCGCCGTCGGTCGCCGGGAGGCAAATCGATGAGCACCGCAACAGCCATCGTCGAAAAACCGGCGGAGCCGGCGCCCGGCTGGACCAAGGCCCGCATCACCGGCCATGTGCTCCTGGCGCTATGGGCGCTGCTTGGCCTCGGTCTCGTCTGGTTCCTTGTCGCGTCATGGAACCCGGAGCTGATCAAGAAATACGGGCCGAGCTATCTGTCGGGCATCGAAGTCACGCTGACCCTGGTCGCGATATCGATCGTCCTTGGCGCGCTGCTGTCCATTCCGATCACCTATGCGCGCATGTCGAAGAACCCGATCCTCTCTGGCTTCGCCTACGCCTATGTCTATTTCTTCCGCGGCACGCCGCTGCTCGCCCAGACCTTCCTTATCTATTACGGTCTCGGCTCCTTCCGTCCGCAGCTTGAGATGGTCGGACTGTGGAGTTTCTTCCGCGATGCTTTCAACTGCGCGATCTTCGCCTTTTCGCTGAACACCGCCGCCTATCAGGCCGAAATCCTGCGCGGCGCCATCGAAAGCGTGCCAAAGGGCCAGTGGGAAGGCGCGTCTTCGCTGGGGCTGCACAAGCTGCAGACGCTGCGCAAGATCATCCTGCCGCAGGCTCTGATCGTGGCGCTGCGCCCCTATGGCAACGAAGTCATCCTGATGATCAAGGGTTCGGCCATCGTCGCCATCATCACCGTCTACGACCTGATGGGCATCACCCGCCTGACCTATTCGCGCACCTTCGACTTCCAGGCCTATATCTGGGCGGCCATCTTCTATCTCATCATGGTCGAGGCGCTGCGGCATTGCATCGAATGGATCGAGCGGCGCATCACCCGCCATCTGCATCGCTGACCCGGCCGCGTTTGCCGGCTGGACCAAGCCATGAATTGCCCAAGCGCGCCGCAATCGGCTAGAGCGCCGCGCGTCCATTCGGACGCGCAAAGGACGCTCCAGCACTTTGAAGCTGCGCATCGTGCTTACCGAAAATCGATTCCGATTTTCGGGCCGATGCGCTAAGACTGCCGCCGCAGCGATTTGAAGGGATTTTCGGCATGGCAGCGGTGGCATATCTGGGTCTCGGCGTGATGGGCTATCCGATGGCCGGGCACCTGAAGAACAAGGGCGGCCACGACGTCACCGTCTATAACCGCACCACCGCCAAGGCCGAGAAGTGGGCCGCCCAGCATGGCGGCAATGTCGCCCTCACCCCGAGACAGGCCGCCGAAGGCAAGGACTTCGTCTTTTCCTGCGTCGGCAACGACGACGACCTGCGTTCCATCACCATCGGGCCCGACGGCGCCTTCCATGCCATGAAGAAGGGCTCCGTCTTCATCGACAATACGACGGCGTCCGCCGAAGTCGCGCGTGAGCTCGCCGCCGAAGCCGAGAAGCGCGGCTTTTCCTTCCTCGACGCGCCGGTTTCGGGCGGCCAGGCCGGTGCCGAAAACGGCGTGCTCACCGTCATGGTCGGCGGCGCCGAGGATGTTTTCGAGCGGGCCAGCCCGGTCATTTCCGCCTTCGCGCGCATGGTCGGGCTGATGGGTCCGGCCGGTGCCGGCCAGCTCACCAAGATGATCAACCAGATCTGTATCGCCGGCCTGGTCCAGGGCCTCGCCGAAGGCATCCACTTCGGCAAGAAGGCCGGGCTCGACATCGAAAAGGTCGTCGAGGTCATCTCCAAGGGGGCGGCCGGTTCCTGGCAGATGGAAAACCGCCACAAGACGATGAATGCCGGCAAATATGATTTCGGCTTCGCCGTGGACTGGATGCGCAAGGATCTGGGCATCTGCCTGGCCGAAGCGGACAACAATGGCGCGCGCCTGCCGGTCACCGCACTGGTCGACCAGTTCTACAAGGATGTGCAGGCGATGGGCGGCAGCCGCTGGGACACCTCCTCGCTGCTTGCCCGCCTGGAGAAATAGCATGCGCCGGGCGCCGTTCCTGCTGTCGGCGCTCCTCATCGCATCCGGTCCCGCCGGCGCTGACCCGCAGAAGACCGCGGCCGACTATGTCCGCGGTCAAATAGTGCGCTGCTGGATTGTTCCCGCCGATGCTTCCGGCATCGGTGCCGTCATCATTCGGCTGAAACTCGACCGCAAGGGACTGGTCCGGGAAACGCCGGAACTGGCCGGCCACGAGGCAACCGTCCGCATCCAACTCGACGACAACGGCACGGTTGTCGGCCCCCCTCGGATCGTCGCGACGCCACAGGACAAGAAACGCGCGGCCCTTGTTCAAAGCGCGATACGGGCCATCCGGAAATGCTCGCCTTTTCCGAAACTGGTTGAATTGGCGCCATACGACAGCTGGAAAGAGATGACGATTACCTTCGACCCATCGAAGCCCCTTTGAAAAGCTTATCCGGGAAAGCCATGACAGATCCTCTTTCTCCCGCCTCGACCGCAGCCGAAATCCTCGCTCATCTGCATACGCTCGCCTCGGAGGAAAAACGCCAGGGCATGCAGCGTTTCGGCATCAGGATCGAGCGGTCGCTCGGTATTCCGCACGGTCCCCAGCGCGACATTGCCAGGAAGATCAAACGCAATCACGAGCGGGCTTTCGAGCTATGGGAAAGCGGTATCGTCGAAGCGCAGTTCATTGCCTGCTCAACTGTCGACCCGAAGCGCTTTTCCATAGATGACGCAAGGGCTTGGGCCGAGACTTTCGATTCCTGGGATGTTGTCGACGGCGTTACCAGCCTGTTCGTCGACACCGACCACTGGCAGCCGCTGATCGCCGAATTCGCGGCCGACGAGCGCGAATTCGTTCGCCGCGCCGCTTTCGCGATGATTGCCTGGGCGTCGGTGCACCGCAAGAAGGAGCCGGACGCCACCTTCGAGGCTTTTCTGCCGTTGATCGAGGCGCATGCGGGAGATCCCCGCAACTTCGTCAAGAAGGCCGTCAACTGGGCCCTGCGCGAGATCGGCAAGCGCCGGATGGCGCTGCATGGCCCGGCACTTGCCACGGCCGAGAAGCTGGCCGCTTCTCCCGACAAGACCGCACGCTGGATCGGCAAGGACGCCGTGCGCGAATTGACCAATCCGAAGACGCTGGAGAGGCTGGCCAGGCGCAGCTAGACCGGCTTGCTCAACGTCGCGCTTTCGCGCGACGCCGAGTCACAGAACGGTTAGACGCCTCAGGCCGCGTTGGATCCGGACTCGCGATCCAGGATCATGTAGTCGAGCGGCATTTCGGTGGTGAACTTGATCTGCTCCATCGCAAACACCGAAGACACGTCGCGGATCTCGATCTTGGCGATCAGCCGCTTGTAGAAGGCGTCGTAGGCGGCGATATCGGGCACCACCACACGCAGAAGATAGTCGACGTCGCCGCTCATGCGGTAGAACTCGACCACCTCCGCAAACTCCTGGATCACTTCCGAAAAACGCCGCAGCCATTCATGGCTGTGCGAATTGGTACGGATCGAGACGAACACCGTCACCCGGGCGTTGATCTTTTCAGGGTCCAGCACCGCGACACGGCGCTGGATGACGCCCTCTTCCTCGAGCTTCTGGATACGGCGCCAGCAGGGCGTCGTCGAGAGCCCGACCTTCTTGGCAACGTCCGCGACCGCCAGCGTTGCGTCCTCCTGCAACAGGCGGAGGATTTTTCTATCGAGACGATCCATTTTCGGCTCCCAGGGAAAATATTTCCCCATATTCCCTCTTATTTCCGTCACAAACAAGAAAGGAATTCTGCCGCATCGCAACAAAACGAGTGATAATTTGCGTCATCCGGGGTTAATTCGAGAGCGTATTTCCGATCTCAGGAAAGGCAGCAACTCTATTTCGAACCAGGGATTCTGCTTCAGCCAGCCAGTGTTGCGCCAGGAAGGATGTGGCAGTGGCAGCACTTTCGGGCCAGAACGACTGTCCCAGACGGCGCGCCAATCCCGTACCGTCTCGGTCAGCGATCCCCGGCGGGCCGTGCCCATGTGCCAGCCCTGCGCATAGATGCCGATGGTCAGCACGATCTCGATCTGCGGCATCAGCGCCATCAGCGGCGCCCGCCAGGCCGGCGCGCATTCCTTGCGCGGCGGCAGGTCGGCGCCCTTGGCATCCTGGCCGGGGAAGCAAAAACCCATCGGCACGATGGCGAATTTGTCGGCGTCGTAGAATTCTTCCGACGTGACGCCCAGCCAGGTACGCAGTCGGTCGCCGGAAGCGTCGGTGAACGGCAATCCGGAAAGATGCACCTTGGTGCCCGGCGCCTGGCCGGCGAGCATGATGCGCGCCGACGACGACGGTATCAACACCGGGCGCGGCTCGTGCGGCAACGGCTTTCCAAGCGGCGCGTCCACGCAGATGCGGCAGGCGCGCACCGCCTCGGTCAGGCGCTCCAGTTCGGTGCTGAGCATAGACCCTGCCTCAGGCGGCGGCGCTTGGCCGGCTGGAAACGGCCTGATGCCAGCGCCGCACATGCGTGCAGTCTTCCGGCATCTGGATACGGGCCGGTTTCATGAAATCCACCGCCACCAGCCCGGTGATGTCGGCGATGGTGTAACTGTCGCCGGCGATGAATTCGCGGCTCGCCAGTTCCTTGTCCAGAATGTGCAGGAACTCGACCGCTTTCGGCTTGTTGGCCTCGCCCCATTCGGGGATTTGCGGCACCTCCCATTCCTTCATGGCCGGGTGGATATGGCGAAAGGCCTGCGCAACCGGCAGGAACAGATTGAACTCCATGCGCCGCTGCCACATCTCGACCAGCGCCTTGCCGAGCGCGCCTGTACCGAACAGTGCCGGCTCCGGATGCAATTCCTCGAAATAGCGGCAGATGGCGACCGTCTCAGTAAGCACGGTGCCGTCGTCCAGTTCCAGCACCGGCAGCCGCCGCAGCGGGTTGCGCGATGTCACCGCCTCGTTCCTATGTTCCATCGCGCCCATGTCGACCGGCGTCAGCGGCACGCTCAGGCCCTTCTCGGCCAGGAAGATGCGCACCCGGCGCGGGTTGGGCGCGCGTCCGCCATCGAACAGTTTCATCGCCGGCTCCCGGGATTGTTTGAATTGCCCGGCCAACCATAGAGGCGGGTTCACCAGAAGCGAAGCATTTCTCTCAGCCAATCGCCAACGCTGGCGAGCGCCCCGTGCTGCGGCTCGCTGGCGCCGTCATGGGCACGGCGCCAGTCACGCGGCTCCTGGAAACTGCCGGCCCACACGCCGGCGCGGGCGCCACGCGCGGCGGCCTCTTCCTGCTCGAAATCGCCAAAGGCGATCGCCCAGCCCGCCTTCACCAGCGCCGCGTTCAGGTCGACGCCGCCGGCCGTGCAATCGCCCAGCATCCGGCCATAGCGATCGCGCTGCCAGCCCTGGCAGGACACCGGTTGCCCGCCAATCAGCTTCACCAGCGCCTGCCGCGCCAGCTTGCCGCAGGCATAGTCGGCGCCGTCCTTGTTGCAGGTCTGCATGTATTCGGGCGCGTCGATGCCACGCAGGCGGATGCGCTCGGCGCCCAGCGTGATCGTGTCGCCGTCATTGACGATGGCAGCGCCGCTTTCCTGCTTGGTCGCCACCCGGTCGAGCCGCGCCGCCACCAATGCCAGCAGACCAAGCAAAATCACGGCCAGCGCGTAATCGAGCAGCTTGCGCCACGGGCCGCGCGGACGCGGCTGAAAATGCCGCCGTCCAGGCCTTTGCGACCATGTTCGACTCATATGGCAAACAGTCTCTTAATGATTTCGCCTTAGCGTCCAGTCTGGAGCCGCTGCCTGCGACGATTGAAGTTTCATGCCATTGTTAAGCTCGACCACGGCGGACAAGAACATTGTGGACCGCAGCAAGCCGCATCGCAACAGCGATGTCGCGCGCGCTGTGCGGCGTACGCGCGACCGCCTTTCCCAGCAGGCCGGCAATCCCGATTTCGACCGCGAACTTTTGAAATTGCACGCGCGCGCGATGGTCAACGGCGCGGCGGTCGTGCCGCTTCTGGTGCTGACCATTGCCATCGCCGGCGTCCTTTCCGGCATGAATTCCGAGGCGCTGGTGTGGGCGCTCGCCACCATGGGCTGCTATGCCGGCCTCGGCATCATCGCGCGCCGCGTCAACCGCACCGAAGCCGCCGACATCCGGCAAACATCGACCCGTAACGCATTCCTGGCCGCGCATTTCCTCAGCGGCCTCGGCTGGGCCTATTTCGCCACGCTGGGCTGCGGCGGCTGCGTGCTCGACCAGTTCCAGGTTATCAAGGCCGTCATCCTTTTGATGGCGATGGCCGCCACCGCCATCATGGCTTCGTCGCTGCGCGGCGCGCTTCTCGCCACCTTTGCAATTCCCGTCGCCGTCTATGCCTATGTCGGCTCGCATGGCTGGATGCCGGCCGAGCCGATCATGGTGACGCTCTTGGTCGCCGCCCTGCCCTTCTTCGCTTATGTGGCGCACCATCTGCACCGGTCCTCGGTGATGCTGCTGTCGTTCCGCACGGAGAAGGATGCGCTGATCGCCGAACTGGAGACCGCCAAGTCGATGTCCGACGAGGCACGCCGCCGCGCCGAGGAGGCCAACCTCGCCAAGTCGCGTTTTCTCGCCTCGATGAGCCACGAATTGCGCACGCCGCTCAACGCCATCCTTGGTTTCTCCGAGGTGATGGCCAATGAGGTGCTGGGTCCGATGGGCAACGACACCTACAAGACCTATGCAGGCGACGTTCACGATTCCGGCCGCCACCTGCTCGATCTCATCAACGAGATCCTCGACCTGTCGCGCATTGAAGCCGGCCGCTATCAGCTCAACGAGGAGCCGGTGACGCTTCTGGCGGTCGTCGAGGACTGCTGCCACATGATGGAGCTGAGGGCCCGCAACAAGGATATCCGCATCATCGAGGAATTCGAGCGCCAGCTGCCGCGGCTGTTCGCCGACGAGCGCGCCGTGCGCCAGATCACGCTCAACCTGCTCTCCAATGCCGTCAAATTCACGCCAACCGGCGGCGAGGTGCGCGTGCGCGTCGGCTGGACGGCGGGCGGCGGCCAATATGTCTCGATCAGGGACAACGGCCCCGGCATCCCGGCCGACGAGATTCCCGTCGTGCTCTCCGCCTTCGGCCAGGGCTCCATTGCCATCAAGAGCGCCGAGCAGGGCACCGGCCTCGGCCTGCCCATCGTGCAGGGCCTGATGGCCATGCATGGCGGCGAGTTTGAGCTACACTCCAAGCTGCGCGAAGGCACCGAGGCGATCGCCATCTTCCCGCCCACCCGGGTGATGGAAAAGCTGCCGGCGCTGCCGACCAAGATCGCCGCCGCCGGACGGCGCCGCTGAGCCAATAATTTTTCTAGGGTCAAAGCTCAGAATTGATCGTTTGTGCGTGCGCGGTCACGCGCCCATAATTCCTTTCAAGAGACGCAGACAGGTCCCCTCCGGCGCGCATGGGCGCGCCGTTCGTCTCTTCACGACCAACCCGCAAGGAAACCACGAATGACCCGATTTTTGTCGCGCCGGCGGCTACTCGCCGCCGGTTTGCTCGCGGCTCCCATCTACGCTGCCGTCAAGATGAACAACTTCTCCCGAGATGCCCGCGCCGCCCACGGCAAGGAGGGTCGACTGCCGGTGGAAAAGCAGCCGCTGGCCGCGGTGGAGATCCGCCCAGACCTCAATGAAATTTTTGGCAAGGCCGGAACCGTCGGCGCTTTCGTTGCCCTGCAGGGCGACCGGCTGGTGGGCAGCGACCTGCATCTGATCCGCGAACCCCGCCTGCCGGCCTCCAGCTTCAAGGTCGCCCATTCGATCATCGCATTCGAGACCGGCGTCGTATCCGACCCCGACAAGGACATCCTCGCATGGGACGGCGTCGAGCGCAGCTTTCCCGACTGGAACAAGGACCAGACCCTGCGTTCGGCCATCGCCGCCTCCGCAGTGCCCGCCTACCAGCAGATCGCGCGGCGCATCGGCACTGAGCGCATGCAGGCCTATATGGACCTTCTCGACTACGGCAATCGCGACATCGGCGGCGGCATCGACCGGTTCTGGTTGAGCGGACAACTGCGCGTCAGCCCGGTAGAGCAAATTGCCTTCCTGGAGCGCCTGCAACGCCGCGCCCTACCGGTTTCCAGGCGCAGCCAGGATCTGGCGGTCGATGTGATGACCGTCACCAAGGCAGGCGAAGGCGCGATCCGGGTCAAGAGCGGCCTGGTCGGCGTCGATGACAGGAACGGTCTCGACAAGGCAACCGCCGGCTGGCTGATCGGCTTTGCCGGGAAAGGCGGTGTCGAGGTGCCATTCGCGCTTTACCTCGAGGTCCGCGAGGCACGCCACATCGGCGACCGCACGAAACTCGCCATCGAATGCCTGTCGAGGATCGAGGCGGTCTGAAATCCGTCGTAGCGAGTTCTGGCCAGCCGCGTCCCAAGTGGCGCGCCGGCCTTTGCTCAGTTGCGGATCGCCGCCGCCATGCCGGAACTGGTCAACGCCGCCGCCTTGACCAGGCCGGCTGCCAGCGCCGCGCCGTAACCTTCGCCGTGACCGACACCGAGGTCGAGAAGCGGCTTCAGCCCCAGCCGTTCTGCCGCCTTCTTGTGCGCTGGTTCCGGCGAAAGACCGGCAAGCAGGCAATGGTCGAGCGCTGCCGGATTGGCCGCGTGCAGAACCGCCGCCGCAGCGATGGCGGCTAAGCCGTCGAGCAGCACGGGCACCTTTTGGACGCGCGCCGCCAGGATGGCGCCGGCCAGCGCCGCGAACTCGCGCCCGCCGACACGCCGCAAAGCCTCCAACGGGTCCTTGAGGTTCGAGCCGTGAAAAGCCAAAGCCGCATCCACGGCGGCCACTTTTCGCGCCTGCATGGCGGCATCCGCGCCGGATCCCGGTCCGACCCAGTCCGCACCATTGCCACCCAGCACTGCGGCCAGAAGGGCGGCGGCCACGGTCGAATTGCCGACGCCGATGTCGCCGAGACAAAGCAGATCGGTGCCGCCGGCCGTCGCTTCCATGCCGAAGGCCATGGTGGCGGCGCAGCCGCGCTCGTCCAGCGCCGCTTCTTCGGTGATGTCGCCGGTCGGAATATGCAGCGCGAGGTCGAACACCTTGAGGCCGAGATCATAGGCGATGCAGGCCTGGTTCACCGCCGCACCGCCGGCGGCGCACAGTTCCACGGCATTCGCCGTTGCCGCCACCGGGCGTGGCGACACACCCCGGCGCATGATGCCGTGATTGCCGGCGAAGACCGCGACCAGCGGCCGGTTGACCGCCGGCGGCGCCTTGCCGCTCCAGGCGGCCAGCCAGGCCGCGACATCCTCGATGCGGCCGAGCGAACCCGCCGGCTTGTCCGCCTTGGCGAACAGGGCGCGCACACGCTCGCCAGCCGCCGCGTCGGCCGGCGGCAGGTTGGCGATCAGCTCGCGGAAATCGTCGAAGGGCAATGCGCTGGTCATGGCAAGTTCCTGCTTGGGCCGGCCGGCAATAGCCGCCCCGCCCGCCCGGCACAACCGCGCGGCCATGAAAACGACCCGGTTTGGCGTAAAGCGAGAGACTTGCATTGCCACATTCGTTGCACCATGTGGGAGCGTGCCCCTAGGATAATCCCATGACGGCCATCGAATCGCCCTGCATCCTTGTCTGCTCGATCGACATGAAGACCGGCTATTGCTTCGGCTGCGGGCGCACGCGCGACGAAATCTCGGCCTGGCTCGATATGACGCCGGACAAGCGCCGCGCCGTCATGGCGGAACTGCCGGCCCGTCTGGAGACGGTCGAGCGGCGGCCGCGGCGCGAAACCCGGCGCACCCGCATGGCGCGCGAGCGTGGTGAGGCGCTTTGACGGCATGAACCGCGGGCTCATCCTGATCCTCGTCGTCATCGCGGCCGCGGCCGGCCTGCTGATCTACAACGACACCGCCGGCACCACCTTCGGCGTCGGCAACTATGATTTCGGCCGGCTGGTTTGGCTGGGCATCCTCGTCGCCGTCATCGGTGCCGGCCTGCTGCAATCAGGCGGGTCGCTCGGCACCACGGGGCGCAATCTCGGCGCCTGGGCGATCATCGCGCTGGTGCTCGTTGCCGGCTACCAGTACCGCTACGAATTGCAGGATATCGCCAGCCGCGTCACCGCCGGCCTGATCCCCGGCAGCCCGCTGGCGCTGGGCGTGGAAGACGGCCGCGCCACGGTGACGCTGGACAAGGGCGACGGCGGCCATTTCCAGGCGCGCATCCTGGTCAACGGCAAACCGGTGAACACCATCGTCGACACCGGCGCCACCACCACGGTGCTGACCGCCGAGGACGCGCGCGCCGCCGGCATCAACCCGGAAGGATTGAATTACACGGTGCGTGTTTCGACCGCCAACGGCACCGCCAGTGCCGCGGCCGTGCGCACCAACGAACTGGCTTTGGGCAGCATCGTGCGACGCGACATGCCGGTTCTGGTCGCGTCCCCCGGCGCGCTGGAACAGAGCCTGCTCGGCATGAACTTCATCGGCTCGCTGTCGGGCTTCGACATGCGCGGCAACCGCATGATCCTGCGCGACTAAGCACCCTGGGACGTAGACCCGTTACGTCGTAGCCAGATGTGGATTGCGACGCGTTTGAGAGCCGCAAGGTAATTTTCTGCCAGCTTGTCGTATCGGGTTGCGATGCGACGGCTGCCGACCGCCGTTCGGACTTTGACAATGAGGCTGCAAGCCCCAAAAGCTGCTGTTACCCGAGCGAAAAGTAAGGGCGGACAGTGGAGCACCTAAAGCCAGGTCTGGCGGAAATGTTGATCGGGGATTTGCGCCGAGTGGGAGGCAGGCACCCACAGGGTTCGCATCGGCGAAATAAAGGAATGCGGCGCGAGGATCGAGGCCGGATGGACGAGCCGGAATCCGGCGGAACGACAATATCCTAGTGTTTGACGCGTCCGCTAGGCGCCGACCATCCATCCCTGAGGCTGGACGTGAACGACAACACCTTGTTGCTCGACGGGTGGATATTTCATGAAGTGCTTGCGGAACGAGGTCACGAGACCATCGTTCCCGGTGTCTTTACAGAGCTGGTGTATTTGCTTTCCGAGGCGCAGTTCGATCGTGTAACGCGACGCTTTGATCGTCTTCTTTGCAGTGTCGAACATCGCGGACGCGTCATCTGACAGCGACGCAGTGGACCAGAATTCAAATTGGACCTTGAGGTTCTTCCACTCGGGGTGCGCCTTTACAGCAGCGTAGATGACCGGGACATTGTGTTGGAGCCAGTGCGTGAATTCCTTGTTCGGCACGTCTGCGTAGGGATTGTAGCCCTTGCATTCGATGAATGTGACGGACTTATCATCCACGAGGGCAACCACATCGGCTTCTGCTTTTTTCCCTTCTGGCGATTTGAATATCTGGTTCATTTTGACCTGGTGCGAGATCGTCTTCCTGGCGATTTCAGCAGCTAGATATTCGAACAGGGTTCCCCGGAGTTGGACGGACGCACCTTCTATTTTGCCCAGCCTTTTGAAAAGCAGGTCTAGCCCCTCAGGGTTCAGGGCCGTGAACGCCGCCTTGGTCAACACCGAGGAAAGTTGGGCAAGCCCTTCGGCAATCTCATCCCCAAACATATTTCCGGGCGTGGCGGGAACGATGCCGTTCTGCTTAAGCAGGGCAAACGCCTCTTCGGAGTATTTATGTGCAACGAATATCTGCATGCATGGCCCGACGTTCCGAAGGCGCCGAAGCGTCAGGCATTTGTTGATGAACGGGCGAATGCCCTGAACGTCAACCTCCCCGCCAAGATAGACGTCGCAGGCTATAAATCCGGGCTTCATCTTCCCATCCTTGCCCGGTTTCACCATGAAGCTCAAATAAGATGGCGCAGTGAGGTCCCATGCGAATGTACCAACCGTTGGCGCACTGTCCGGCCCGCGCATGGCAACCTTGTCGTAGCTGACGAAGCCTAGTTTCCGCGCCCAATCGCGAACAGCATATAGCAGGAACTCTTCGGTTATCAGGCGGGCGCGCATTTCAGCGGCCATAAAGTCGAAATGGTGTTCGGACTGCACCAGGGATATGCAGGCCCCGAGGCCGGGAACATCCCGTCGTTCCAATAGTCCTGCCTGAATGAGGCGTTGGAGCACCGTTTCCGGCGACAGGTGCTTCGCCTGCTTAAGTGGCGATCCGCTCGCAATTGGAAACTGGGACTCGGGAATGACCCCGCCCCTAAGCCTGATCGCGGCAATGGCGTAGCCATAAGCCGAGTTCGTGTCCTGCAGCGCATCGACCAGATTGCTCCAGTATTCAGGCGAGCCGAATTGCTTCTCTAGGTAAACGTACCGCGCTTTGCGGGGAAAGGTGATGTAGGCTAGCCGCTTCACTTCACCGGAAGCGCGAGAAACACGTTTGCGGGCCGCCGCCGGGGTGAGGCCGAGGTTCTGCACCAGATGGTCGGAGACGGCGCTGGTGAGACAGGGGCCCTGATATCTTATGAAGTTCTCGACCGGATCGACCACGAAGCTCCTCCTTGTCACACAGCGCTATTAATAAATTAAATACATGGCCCCGTCTTCTGTTTTTCGAAAACGGACCTATCCAATTGAATTTGTGAAATAAATCCGAATTTCTTGATCGACGTTCGAAGAACCATGTCACAGTGGAGTGTCGCATAGGCGGAGTTTCCGGACGAATTCCGTCGTTTTAACACTCATCTCAATGCTGTGTTGGCTATGAGATGGGCTAGTCCGTGGCATGGAAAAATCGGGATCTTCGCTTACAACTCATTGAATGACGACATCGGTGACGAAGTCGGCGCGGGAACGCTGTAAGGATGCGTCTGTTAGTTCAGCCAATAGCATGTAAACAGCCTGACCGCTTTCCACCCGACACCGGTCATCTCGCGTTTATAAATTCACGGCCTAGCCTACTCGACACGCGCTGTCGGCGTCAGGCAGCTTCCTCGGCGCCCGCGAAATCGATCGCCGCGAACGCCGCGCGCAACACTTCCCCGCCCGCGCCGGGTTTTGTCGCATCGGTGGACAGGATCTGCCGCCAGCGGCGCGCGCCGGGCAGGCCGTGGAACAGACCGACCATGTGGCGGGTGACATGGCCGAGCCGACCGCCCTGTTCGATGTGGCGCGCGGCATAGGCGGCCATCGTCTCGATCAGCGCCGCGAAATCGACCGGCTCCGGCACAGTCCCGTAGAGCGCGGCGTCGGCGCCGGCCAGTATGCCGGGCGTATGATAGGCGGCGCGGCCGAGCATGACGCCGTCGACATGGCCGAGATGGCGCACCGCCTCGTCGATCGACGGAACACCGCCATTAATGCCGATGAAACGCTGCGGCAGCCGTGCCTTCAGGCGGTAGACGCGGTCATAGTCGAGCGGCGGGATGTCGCGGTTTTCCTTCGGGCTGAGCCCCTGCAGCCAGGCCTTGCGCGCATGCACCCACAAGGCGTCGGCGCCGGCCGCGAACACGCCGTCGGCCAGCGCGTCGAGCGCGACCTCCGGGTCCTGGTCGTCGACGCCGATGCGGCATTTCACCGTCACCGGTATCGCCACCGCCGCTTTCATCGCCGCCACGCAGTTGGCGACCAGCGCCGGCGTCTGCATCAGGCAGGCACCGAACGTGCCGGACTGCACCCGGTCCGAAGGACAGCCGACATTGAGGTTGATCTCGCCATAGCCAAAACCTTCGCCGATGCGTGCCGCCTCGGCGAGCTTTCGCGGGTCCGAACCGCCGAGTTGCAAGGCCACCGGATGCTCGACCGCATCGAAGCCCAGCAGCCGCTCACGCTGGCCATGGATGGCCGCATCCGCCACCACCATTTCGGTGTAGAGCAGCGCATGACGCGTCAGCTGGCGATGGAAGAAGCGGCAATGCCGGTCCGTCCAATCCATCATGGGCGCCACGGCTACTCTATAATATTGATTTTTCAGCATTTTTTCTTTAACATCAGATCATTAGAACCTGCTGAGTGCAGACGAATTTACGCCAGAATACGACCCTTTTCGCCACGTTTCGATCTCTCAGTGCACACGGAGCGCACACGAAAAAATGGCCACCTACACAAAGCTCTCGTCCGGTTCCTGGCGTGTCCAAGTCCGTCGCAAAGGTCGCTACGTCAGCGAGACCTTCCTGCGCCGAGACGACGCACGGCGCTGGGCGACCGAAGCCGAGCGCCAAGTCGATCGCGGTGAGACGCCGACCAAGTCCCGTATCGCGCGCCTGAAAACTTTCGGCGAACTCATCGACCTTCATATCGACGACATGTGCGATGTAGGCAAGTCCCCTCGCCGCTCCAAGGCCGCAACCCTCGATATGCTCCAAAGACATCTGGGGAAGTGCAACATCGCGGCTCTCGATCGCGAACGACTCATTCGTTTTGGTCGCGACCGGGCCACCCAAGGCGCCGGGCCAATGACGCTCGGTATCGACATCGGCTTTGTAAAACTTATCCTGTCTCATGCCGCTGCGGTGCACGGACTGCCCGTCAAGGTCGAACCGGTTGATCTCGCGCGTATCGCCCTAAAGAGGCTTGGCCTCGTTGGGAAAGGCCACCAGCGCGACAGGCGACCGACCCAGGATGAACTCGACAGGCTCATTGCTCACTTCGATGCAAACCCTCGTCAATTGGCACCGGTTAGCCAGATCATACGTTTCGCCGTCGCAACCGCGATGCGCCAGGAGGAAATCTGCAAGGCGCGCTGGTCCGATATGAATACTCGCACGCGGATGCTTCTCATCCGTGACCGGAAAGACCCACGCAACAAGAAAGGCAACAATCAGCGCATACCGCTATTCGCGGCAACCGGATACGATGCGTGGGCCATTGTCGAGGAGCAACGGGCACGGCGCAGCAATGACGACGATCGGATTTTCCCGTTCAATCATCGGTCAGTCGGCACCGCCTTCCGTCGAGGATGCGCTGACCTGGATATCCACGATCTTCATTTTCATGATTTACGACACGAAGGCACGAGCCGCCTTTTCGAGGCCGGATTCACAATTGAACAGGTAGCTCTGGTAACCGGACACAAGGACTGGAAAATGCTGAAACGGTACACGCACCTTAAGCCCGAGGCACTTCACGCAGTGCTGGCGAACCGTGCTGCGTAACGCGATGGTCGCCTCCGTGTTCGACTGCAGTATGGGCCAAAACTTCAAACCAGACTACGAATCTGGGGGTCAGGAGTTCGAATCTCTTCGGGCGCGCCATAACAGCGCTCGGATGCCGAAGTGCCTCGTAACGCTTAAATCAAAATGTTGATCGAAGCGTCCAGCTTCTATCCTGCGATCACTTCTCGGTCGACGGCACACTAATCGAGGCCTGGGCGTCGACGAAGAGCATCGAGCCGAATAGCTCGGATGAGCCGCCGGCTGGCGGCGGCGGGCGCAACGCGGAAGCGAACTTTCATGATCAAAAGTGGTCGAAAGAGACGCATTTCGCGATCACCAATCCCGAGCCAAGCTCAACCGCAAAGGCAAGAAAGCCGACCTTTGTTTCATAGGGCATGGGCTGATGGAGAACCGCCCGTGGGCTTCTGGTCGATGCCTGCCTGACGCCGGCTGATGGTCAAATGAAAAAACCTGCTCCGGAGACCGGAGCAGGTTAAGAATTGGGAACCGTGAAGCTCCCGTCAGATCACTTGCAGTCGTTGAGAAGCTTCAGTGCCTTCTCTGCGTCGGCCTTGGTGGCGTAGCTTTTCTTACCGGCATCCGTCAGCTTGGTGCCGTCCGGCTTCTTGTCGACGATTTCGCACTTTTTGGTAGCGGCAGATTTGGCGACGTAGAACTCGGCAGCAGCAAAAGCCGGTATGCTGAATACAGCGACAGCTGCGGTCGCGAGAACAATCTTACGAAACATCTTCCATCTCCATGAGCCATCTAGCTTACAGGGATTTACGTACGCCATCCTCTGTGGAAGGATAGCGGACATTTCGTGCAGATTTAGCACAGAACAAAAATAGCTCGTCGATACAGTGGCAAGATAAAAGCGCGCGCATTGCGCGTCGATCGAGCGGTTGTTTGTTCTGGGGCTGGCATGCATCGCACGTTGCCTTGTTTGAGGGGGCAATGTGCGCGCACACGTCAAGATTTTGAAAAAGCAAATCTTTTCATACGTTTTGAGGCAAGAGGAGAGCCAACGCCTTCAATTGCATCGGACCGAGATCAATCAACTGAACCGCGCCGGGTTGATCGGAGGCTCCAACTCCTGAGAAGGTTGAGCCATGACAAGCAAGACGACCAACAAATTCTCCCCCGAGGTTCGCAACCGCGCGGTTCGGATGGCGCTGGATCACGAAGGCAAGCACACCTTGCGATGGGCGGCGGCCTCATCGATCGCGGCCAAGGTCGGCTGCACGGTGCAAACGCTGCATGAGTGGGTGAAGAAGGCCGAGCGCGAAAGTCGCGTTCGAGTCGGCGTGCTGACGGATGTGGCGACGAAACTCAAGGCTTTGGAGCGCGAGAACCGCGAACTCCGTCAGGCCAACGAGATCCTTCGCAAGGTTTCCGCTTATTTTGCCCAGGCGGAAGTGCCAAGCGAGGGTTATCAATTACTTGCGGAAGGTTAGGGCAACGATTTTTCACGTATTTTGAGCGCAAAATCCCTAACCTTTACGCCCGATTTTCCGTGTCTGACTAGCACTAAGCAGCCGCCCGGATTCAGTATTGATACCCCCGCTATTTTCTCCCCAGGCCACTAATTGCAAGGATTGTGCGGTCTGCTGCTTCGGACCAATCGACATCGCGATTCATTTCGCCATCCTTTTCACGCGGGGGCGAATGGAGGAATTCCAATGTCGCTAGCTCGTGCTTCCAAGTATGCAAATCTCGCCTCTCGAATGCGCGCACAGTGCCACGCCAGAGGTGCAAATTGGTCAGGAGACGCGCTCTGGACCGAAGCGGAAGACGCCATATGTCGAAAATTGCATCCAGACTATGAGGCGCTGCAGATCGCCCTTCCGCGCCGAACGCTGTGCGCAATTCGGTTCCGCTGCCAGGTTTTGCAGCTGACCTCTCCGGCCAAATTCTGGACGGGCGATGAGCAATCTCGCCTTCGCAAGATGTATCGAACATCGACTTCCGATGAACTCAAAGCCGCGTTTCCGGATAGATCACGCGGCAGCCTAGAGCACCGCGCAATGAAGATTGGAATCGTACGCGCGCGGCGGCCATACCGACCCACACGTGACCTACTTCTGGATGAGTTGCGGGCTGAGTGCTTCCGCCAGAACATCACTATGCCAGACCTTGACGTGATCGCGAACGGCAAGGGGTATTTCAAACGAAAGGCCTGGGGTGGACCGCACGGTTGCATCGATATGAACCGGATCGTGAAGGCCATCAGAGAACTTGGTGGCAAAATCTCAGTACGTTGGGAGGACGACCTATGAGAACGGGTCGGGCGGCCATAGAGGCGGAAATAGAGCGACTTCTGACCTTACTCGATAATTTGGACGGCGATGCTGATTTCGAGCCTGAACCCCTTGAAGAGCAGCACGATCCGGAAGCCGAACTGACATGGGCCAATGGTTTAGCACCAGGTTGGTTCGTAGTAGCCGAGCGCGCCCGACGGAAGATCAGGAACTGATTAGAGAAGCCCAGCTTGAAATTTCACAAACACATGATCCGCCGGTGCGGCTATCATTTCGATAGCCGCCCCTTCCGCAACCAACAATGGCGTTGTCTCATGGAGATTTCATGATCCGCCGTAGCACCAAACTCACCATCGCCATGGTCATTGGCGGCCTGATCTGGCTGACGCTGATCGTCGGGCTCGCTGGGTCGATTTGGTCATTGCTCGAATGATCCGCCCCGACGCTCGCTTGATCATCGCCATCGCCTTTGCGATGGGCGCCGCTGTTGGCTTGTGGAAGGCTGTTGCGTGGGTTTTGGAGCTGTTCTAGCAACTTGTTGGGCAGAGGATCGACTAATAGCGCGGCAAGATCTCAGGGGGAATACATGATCCGCGCGATAGCTTTGATTGTCGTTGCTTTGGGCGTAACTGGATGCGGAATGTCACGACATAGCTTCGTGGCAAATCAGGCCAAGATGCAAACTGATCCTGCCTTTTTGAAGCGCACCATTGCAGACTGCCTCATCTATGCGAACTCAGAGCCCTTGGAAAATCAGAAGCGTTTCGCAGCGCGCCATAAGATTCCGTTGCGCGATGTCGCGCCTGTCGCCTGTAAACGCTTCGTGAACGGATTAGTTCAGAACCGCTACACGTATGAGAAGTATCGCGAAGGGATCAACGCGGGAAAAGGTTTTGATTTCTTTCAGGTCGCAGATTCTTTGTGATCGAGCAGGTTGAATGGGCTAGCCGCCCTAGGGCACGCGGAGTGGGAAGATCATGCCACCTTGGAAACGAGGATTGATGTGGCTGGAGTTGCGAAAGCCAGATCTTCCCGGTGTCGCTTTGATCTTGATCGTGGTGGCCGGTCTCGTTGTTGCTGTTGCCTGGTACGGACGCCAAACCGGCGAGCATCTCGCGGACCCCAACTGGCCCTGCTTCTACGGCCCGAAGGGCGTGAACTGCAAATCAGAGCCCCAATAGTCAACTAAACGAGAACATAGTTGTCGTCTCGGTAGTCCAGCGTCTTACCCACGAACCTGACAAAGTCCTCTTCCGCAACGGAGAGAACGTACTCGTATCCATTATCGCTACGTAGGATGTGCGCAATCTCGTTTCGCTGCGCCTCGGTGAACGCTCCCATTAGGACGCCGCTTGGGACAATTCCGTTGTTGAGTTCTGAATCAACCCACATAACCGCGGGAATGCACTCCACGCCTGTTCGCGCTTTAATACGATCGAGGCCCAGCGCTATTTGCGCCCGAGCAGCGGCGGAGATTTTCATTGGTGATTTCAACATCGCGTCAGCCCCAGGCGTTTCCGTCAATCATCAAGAGTGGCCTTTGGCCTCAGCGTAAGCGTTCGACTTCGGCGCCGGCTTCTCCGCTGGCAGATTGGCATAGATTGCATCACACTTGTCGTAGGCCGGTATCGATTCCTTGGGCGTGCAGCCGTTCCGGCGAACGATTGCCTCTATCAGTTTCCCTGGCGGCCGGTCGCCACCTACCTCCAGCATTTTGAGTTTGTCATAACGACGTTCATTTCGCACGTATCGCACGACACCGGATGAGGTTGGTCTTTGGCTTTCCGGAACATGGGATGACGTGAAACACATACAGCGCCGGTTGCCGGCGAATATGCTGGTCATAGTCGATACGCCGAAGAAACCATGATCGAGGGCTGATCTTTGATTGCGCGAGGTTTGGCGCTAGATTGCAACCATGTGGTTCAATCCGCCTACGCGCCAAGAGCCCTACCTCGACCGGCAGATAGACTGCCAGGAAGCACTTGAGCCGGGTTTTCAGATCCTCAGTGAAGAGATGATAGCCGCTGGCCGGAGCCGTGACGAAATCCAGTTAGCCTTCGTGAATCTGTTGGCAGCCCACGACCGCACCCAGGAATCAAATGCAGAGCAGGAGGTCGAACTTGCCTTCATGTGCGCTCAAATGCGGTTACCGAAGCCATGAGGGCTCCACTTCGAAGGCCCTACTTTCCGCCGCTCAGAAAAGGCGATGCCAAAGCGGTACTCATTACTTCAGTCATCGCAGCCGGATTGAGCGCGGCAATGATCTACTACGCCAGTGAACTGCATCGGCTCCAAGCAAGAGTGAACCATGGCTTCGGTCCAGAATGGGACTGCCTCCGGCCTGACAAGGGCGATCCCATTTGCACACGGGCAAAACCTCACGAGCCGGCGCCAGGGACAAACTGAGATACGCGCACTCATTCAGCGAGGCAGGAAATGAAATCCTCGTTCACCAGCGAATACTGGGCACCGCGGCTGTTGAGCGTCCTCAGAATGGTTTGCGGCTACATAGTCCTATTTAACGGATGGGAGCGGATTCGCGAGAACCCTCCCGTTGTATTTACTGGCGCGACGGACTCGATTGAAGCGATTTTGTTCTGGGTCGGACTAGCCTGTGGGGCGCTGCTTCTCGTTGGGCTATTCACGCGATTGGTGGCGACATTCTTGTTTCTGGTGACCGCACTAAAATACGCACTCTTTACGGTCGTCTATGGGCACTATCCGCCCCTCATTTTCGATGATCGCCTACTACTGTTCTGCTTCGTTTTCCTGTTCATATCCGCCGCCGGCCCTGGTCAGTGGGGGCTCGATGCTCTGCGAGGTAGGCAAGGGTAAAGAACCAACACTCTGAAAAAGGACAAGGTCGCTAAGGGCTGCGGCAGGAATCGATACCTTCGCCCAGTTCATAGAAACGATGGACGGAATGATGCCCGAGGGGCTGAAGGCGAAACGGATTCCTCGCTGATAGCGAGATAGGCAGATGACGGAATTGTTGCAAAGTCCTTACAGAACGTTAATTTGTTTTTCACGTTGGGGGGGCATATCTATGGGTATGAGCAAACAGGGACCAGCAAATCCAATGAAAGCGGATGCCTTTAAGAAGGGCTTCCTGCGGGGGTTTTCTGCGCCTTTTGGGTTCTTTGCTCCAGTTGAGATTCGCCGCCCTACGCAGTTCAACGGCAGCGTTGCGAAGGCGTGGGCAGATGTTGGCCGCGCGTTGTCGAACGCGACATCTGATCAGGGCGCCTTAATTGAGCAAAAAACCGGCAAGCAGCCCCCCCGCAGGCAGCGAAGAAAAGCAGCCTAATCTTCCTGCGACAATCAAAGAAGAAATAGATCGCGAGATCGGCTCGCTGGTCCCTCAAGGCCAGCGAACCGAAATAATTATGCGCCTCGCACGCGTGATGACCAGTGAATTATTTGCTGGTCCGATAGCGCATCCGAGACATTTGCGTGAGTATGAAGCGATACTTCCGGGCTCGGCGGAACGTATCGTCTCGATGGCTGAGAAAGCTCAGTCACACAATCAAGCCATGGAATCGGCGATTGTGAAAGGTTCGATCCGGACCAGCCATTATTCCATGTATCTCGGATTCGCGGCGCTAGTGCTTCTTATCTTGACAGCGGTGTATGCGGGCATGCACGGCAACAATGTACTCGCAGGACTTTTGCTGGGGACCGGCGTACTTGGCGGAGCTGCGACATTGATCCGAGGTAGGGCGAACAACGGCAATGGAAATAGCGCCGGAAAACCAGAAAAAGGCTAATCGTCACTGAGCCCGACTTCCACGGGCACACCGTCGTCTAGAGTTATGACGATGCGGCTGAGAGCGTCAGTCTCCTAATTTGTGTTTATGACCCCGGCTCCGGTCAGGGTTTTCGTTTCTGCTGCCGGTGGCTATATTCTCGCTATGTTGAAAGAGGTCTACAGCCGCATTCGCGAAGGACTTGAGGAGGCTCTTGCCTGGAGCCCGGGCGAGATTGCGCTGCCTGTGACTGACTATTCTACCGGATCTCCCATCACGACCGTGCGCGATCGGGGCGCACCGGTGAAGATCGGAGATCAACATGCATCACAAGCGGAAGAAGCCGAAAAGCGCTAGGGCCGGGTGCCTTATGTGCAAGCCGTATAAGGCGAACGGTATTTGCCCGCGCCATCTGAATATGCGGATTGGCAATCTGCGGCGGTATCAGGCCGGTACAGACGCGCTGCGCTGCGAGCGCATTCGATAGCACCCAAACGCAAAAGGCCCGCCCCGGCGAACCGGAGCGGGCTTGTTGCCTGAGAGCGCTTGCCAACGGACAAGCGCGCGGCCGAATAGCTGCAATGTGCGGGTTAGGCAAGCTTTCGACGATCAACCAGATTGGCTCGAAGCCCGATTGGCGAGAGCGATCCGCTTAATAAGCAGTCCAAAATACGCGCCAGCCGCACCCGCGAGCATGATCCTGGTTCTCTCGCTATCGAAAATGCCCACTAGGAACTTGGCAGTTGGGGAAGCCCACGCTTTGAACCGCGCCGGGTTTGCCGGAGGCTTCAACTCCTGAGAAGGTGGAGCCATGACAAGCAAGACGACCAACAAGTTCTCTCCCGAGGTCCGAACCCGCACGGTTCGGCTGGTTCTAGATCACGAAGGCGAGCATGCCTCGCGGTGGGCGGCGGTTTCGTCAATCGCCGCCAAGATCGGCTGCACGGCGCAGACGCTGCATGAGTGGGTGAAGAAGGCCGAGCGCGACCGGTGTGCGTGCCGGTGTGCCTACGGATGTGGCGACGAAGCTGAAGGCTTTGGAGCGCGAGAACCGCGAGCTTCGGCAGGACAACGAGATCCTGCGCAAGGCGAGCGCGCATTTTGCCCAGGCGGAGCTCGACCGCCGGTTCGAGCGATGATCGCGTTCATTGACGATCACCGCGAGGCGCATGGGGTCGAGCCGATCTGCAAGGTGTTGCAAATCGCTCCGTCGACCTACCACGACCATATCGCCAAGCGCGTCGATCCCTCTGGGCTATCGGCTCGGGCGAAGCGGGATGAGGCTTTGAAGGATGAGGTCCGACGCGTGTTCGAGGCGAACTTCCGCGTCTACGGCGTTCGCAAGGTCTGGCGGTAGTTGCGGCGCGAGGGCTTCGATGTCGCCCGCTGTACCGTTGCCCGCCTGATGAGGGTCATGGGCCTTGAGGGCATCATTCGCGGCAAGCCGCTCCGCACGACGGTGAGCGACAAGGCCGCACCTTGCCCTCTCGATCAGGTCAACCGCCAATTCCATGCCCCGGCGCCGCACATGCTCTGGGTCTCCGACTTCACCTACGGCGCGACCTGGACGGGCTTCGTCCTGGACGCTCTGGAACAGGCCCTCCATGATCGGCGGTCGATCCATCGCGGCGGGCTCGTGCATCATAGCGATAGAGGCAGCCAATACATCAGCATTCGATACACCGAGCGCCTGGCGGAGGCTGGCGTCGAGCCCTCTGTGGGCAGCGTCGGCGACAGCTACGACAATGCTCTCGCCGAAACCATCAACGGTCTCTACAAGGCCGAGGTGATCCACCGACGCGGGCCATGGCGCTCATTCGAGGCCGTCGAGTTCGCAACGCTGGAATGGGTAGACTGGTTCAACAATCGCCGGCTGCTGGAGCCCATCCGCAACATCCCGCCGGCCAAAGCCGAGGGACGCCACTATGCCAGGCCGGAAGAGCCAGCCATGGCGGCGTAACTCAAACGAAACAACCTCCGACAAAACCGGGGCGGTTCAGTCGAGGTGTGGAACCTCACGCTGCTATTGGGATTGATATCGTCCAGGCCAGCGTGCTGCAGCCACGTAGCCCAGTCCATGCTGAAGTTGTCGTGGATGAGCGTATGGTATCCGAGGTCGCCGGGGGTATCTATGGCTGAAAAGGTACAATGCCAAGCGCATGGCGAGCGCGAGGCTACATTCGTATGTCGCCATATTGTTGACTCCTTGGACACCCGGCGGGCCGTTGGCTTCTATTGGTCTAGGGATCAGCTCGCATCTCGACCCGACGCATGGTGCACGGAATGCGAGCGCATTCGCGTGGCGGAAGGCGGCGAGTGGAGCGATAAGGCTATCGAGTTTGCCCAAGTCAAGCTCCTGTGCGGGGGATGCTACGACCGGGCCAAAAGCATCTGGCTCGAGGCGCGCCGCGCTGATACGGAACGAGAGTGCTAGGTGTTTGATCCCGAGGTTTTATGGTGCGCTATGGGACAGGTTCTTCACGACTGCGCCACAACGACAGACCGTCGAGCAATACAAAATAGTCAAGAGAGCCTGAGGGCGCTGTCCAAGCGCTAAGGGATCAACCCGAAGACCGTTACAAAATGGGAAAAGCGCGGTTCGGTGCCCCTCGTAGGGACGACACTTGGGAGTTGCCGCGACCGGGAGCAGCAAGTCTCGATTCTCACGAAAGGAGGGCCCTAGAGGACTATGGCGTAGACATAGTTCTCATCTTCGCCCGGTGCGGCGCGCCAAATACCGCCAACCATACTCCACAATACGCTATATCCGCCGAGACTACGCTCATACAAAGAGCGGCAGCGTGTGCGGCTGTGAGTGGCTATTGTACACCCCTGTCGCCGAGCACTGGACCGTCCCGCCGTTTGAGTCGCTACAGACAGGCCGTTTCAAGGTCCGGCGCAGGGTTGTGTTCGTTCGGTAGGCTCTTCGCCGACCTCCACGCTATAGGACCGCAAGCCGTGGTCATCGAGCATGATGATCCGATAGCAGGGATATCCTTTCGTCCACCATGGATTGGGCGTCCCGATATCCGTGATGAAGCGATGCGAGCACGACTGGCCGGAACTGTAGGAAATGCCTGTGGCGGTCGTCCCCATCATCGGCACGTGGATATGCCCGAAGACAATGTGGCGCACACCCGACGCATGTGCGGCGAACCTCTCCATCAGCGCGCCGCCGTCATGCAGCCCGATATGGTTGAAATGGGCGATGCCGCAATCGAACGGCGGATGGTGGATGAAGACCGTCACCGGTTTGTCGCCTGCGCTGCCAAGCGCTCCGTGCAGCCAGGCGAGACGCATCTCGTCATAACGCCCGCCGATCAAGCCGGGCTCATGGCTGTCGAGAAACAGCAGTCGCCCGTGATCGGTGTCGAGCCAGGATTGAACGAAGCCATGGTCGTCGCGCGGATGCTGCGGGAAGGCCTCGATGAAGGCGGCGCGCGCGTCATGATTGCCGAGCAGCAAGCGAACCTCGAAGGGCACCGCGGCAAGAATATCGCGCAGCAGCGCATAGGCTTCCGGGTCGCCGAAATTGCAGAGGTCGCCGGTGATGACCAAGAGGTCGGCATCGGTATGTTTGACGACAATGTCGGCCACCGCTATGCGCAATTGCTGTTCAGGGTCGACGCCATGGACGATGACGCCCGATGGCATCAGATGCGCGTCGGTCAGGTGGATGATTTTCATATGGTTGTCCGGAAGCTGGGCCTGCGGGGACGCTTCTCCCCGCAGGCCATCGATCGAGAATGATCAGTGCATCAGTGCGTTGGTCTGATCGACAATCTGCTTCAGGCCGGCTTCCGGCGTCACCTCGCCGCGCATGACGGCGCCGATGATGTCGCGCTGGGTGCGCCAGATGCGGACCGAGTCCCCGCCTGGATAACCGGCCCAGGGCAGCGAGCGGTCGGCCTGAAGCGAAGCCGTCTTCACATTCGGATGCGCGGCATAATAGGGCTCGAGATAGTCAGACCCGGTAGCGAGCTTGTTGGTCGGCAGATAACCGGTGATGCGCACGATGACGTTCTGCGCCTCTGGGCCGGTGACGAACTTCACATATTCCCAGGCTGCATCCTGCCGCGCCTTGTCCTGCGTCAGGATGACCGCCGAATTGCCTCCGGTCGGCACGCCGCCGTTCTGCGGGTTATCGAGCGGGAAGGTTGTCGTCTTCAGGGGGAAGCGCTCGCCGACAAGACCTTCGATCGTCTGAACGTGGGCCGGCGTCGAGAAGATGAAGCCGGTGAGGCCTGCACCGAATTGCTGGCGTGACTGGTCCCAGTCGAGCAGGTTCTGACCGCCATCAGTCACGAACTGGCGGAACAGCTTGAGCGCGTTGAGGCCGATCTCGTTGTCGAAGGCGACCTTCTTTGTCGTCTCGTCCACCAGCTTGCCGCCCTGCTGGTAAATCGCCGCCTGCCACAACCAGTCATCCGGCCAGCCATTGATGTCGTAACCCATGCCCGAAACCTTGGGGTCGAGTGCGTGGATCTTCTTTGCCAGCTCGATCAGTTCGGGGAAGGTCTTGGGCATGCTGTCAGGGTCGCCACCAGCCTTCTTCACCAGATCGGCATTGATGTACATGATCGGCGAGGAGGCATTGACAGGCAGTCCGTACTGAATGCCATTGACCCGACCGAGCGCTGCCAGCTTCGGGCTGAAATTCCTGTCGAGGAATGCCTGCCCGCCCTCTGCGTCGATATAGGGCTTCAGGTCGGTGATCTGGTTGCGCGGGGCAAGCGTGTTCACCAGTTCGGCGGTCAGGTTGTAGCCGGAAAAATAGACGTCGGGCAGGTTGCCCGTCACCGCCGAGCGCAGCACCTGCTGCTGGCCTTCGTTGTAGCCGGGAGCCGGAGCGAGGAAGTTGATCTTGATGTTCGGGTGGTTCTTCATGAAGGTTTCGGCCAGCGGCTGGTGAAACTTGGTGAAGCCCGGCAGGTTGTAGAGAACGTTCAGCGTCACCTCTTCCGCCGCGAAGGCGATGCCAGGAAGCGAGACGACAGCCAGTCCGAGGGCGAGGCCGCCCAATGCGCTGCGGCGTGTAATCTTCATTGTGGTGTTCCTTTGGGTGGGGAGAAGTCGTCGAAGGGATCATTTGACGCCTGTCATGGTGATCCCGGCGATGAAATGTCGGCGTGCCAGCAGGAAGCACAGAACCATGGGCGCCGTGATGATCGCCGCACCCGCCATCAGCGCGCCATAGTCCGCACCGGATTCGACATCGGCGAAGAACAGCATACCGAGCGGCGGCAGTGCGAGATTGGTCTCGGTGACAACGATCATCGGCCAGTAGAGGTCGTTCCAGTGCGCCACGACGGAGAAGACCGCGAAAGCAGCAAGCGACGGCAGTGAGCCGCGCAGCACCAGCCCCCAGCAGATTTCCATTTCGGAATAGCCGTCGAGCCGGGCCGCCTCGATGATTTCGTCGGGATAACTGCGGAATGACTGGTGAAACAGGAAGATGGCGAAGACCGACAGGAAGAACGGCATCATCATCGCGAAATAGGTGTTGAGCAGCTGCGCCTTGGCGAGCCCGACAAAGAGCGGTAGCGCCAGTGCCTGAATGGGCACGCAAAGCGCGCCGATGACTGCCAGCAGAAGCAGTCGCCGTCCCGGAAACCTCAGCTTGGCGAGTGCGTAGGCGGCCGGCACGGCCGTCAGCACCTGTACGATCAGAATGCCCAGGCACACGATCACGCCATTCAGCATGAAGCGCGCCATCGGCTGCTGCGAGGTCGCGCGCGTGTAATTGGCGACCGCTTCGAACTGTTTCGGAATCGGCCAGAGCGAGACGTCGAAGATCTCGGCCGACGAGCGGATGGACGTCAGGAACATCCAGTAGAAGGGCAAGAGCATCACGAAGGCGCCGAGCGCCAGCACGAGATGTGGCAGGAATTTGCGTAGTCTCGCCATCAGTAATGCACCTTGCGGTCCATATGCACCGTCTGCCAGATCGACATGACGAGCACGATGACGAGGAAGATCAGGGTCAGTGCGGCGGCATAGCCGGTGTTCGAATATTCGAAGCCTTCGAGATAGAGATCGAAGAGCAACGTCTCCGATTGGAACCGCCCCTTGGTCAGCACGGCCACCGTTTCGAACACCTTGAAGGCCGATATCGAGGTGGTGACAACGACGAACATCGTCGTCGGGCCGAGCATCGGCCAGGTCACTGTCAGGAATCGGTCGATCGGGCTTCTGGCGCCATCCAGGCGGGCCGCTTCGTACATATCCTTCGGGATCGCGGTCAGCCCGGCCAAGAACAGCACCATGTTGAAGCCGAGGATCTGCCAGACACCGATAATGGCCATGGTTGGAATAAGCAGCGCTGGATCGGACAGGAAACCGACGGGTGCGAAACCAAACCATTTGATCGCCGCATTGACCGGCCCGAGCGAGGGATGCAGAAGGAACTGCCACACCGTCGCCATCGCCACCAGCGTCGCGGTCACCGGCAGGAAGTAGGCTGCTTCCCAGAAGGTGCGGCTGCGTTTGCGGCCATGGACCAGCAGCGCCGCGCCAAGGGCCAGGAACAGGCCGAAGGGAATGACGATGAGTGCATAGACGACAGTGTTCTTCAGAGAGCGCATGAAGACTTCGTCGCCAAACGCCTTGACAAAATTGTCGATGCCGACAAACCGCGCCGAAAGCGCGCCAAGCCGATAGTCGGTCAACGAAAAGCCGGCGAGGAAGATCATCGGCAGCACATAGGTTGCGAGCAGAAGCAGCGTTGCCGGCGCGACAAACAGCAGGCCGTTGCGCACGATGCGCCGCTCGGCGGTGGACGACTGCCGGGAACTGGTCTGAGGCGATACGTCTGCAACCGCCGCGCTCATGCCGCCACTCGCTCGCGCACGGAGAGATCGCGGCGCTTGCCGTCACGGCCAAACAGATGTGCGCGATTTGCGGTGAAGCCGAGCTGCAGCGCATCGCCGACATTGGCGGCTCCGCTCTCGCCTGCCTTCTGGCGCATGATGATCGTTACGTTCAGATCCAGCTCGAAGTCGCAGGTGACGAAACTATCCGCGCCATGGCGTTCCACGCGCACGACACGCGCCGACAGGCCGTCTTTCGCAGGATGAAAGTCTTCCGCGCGGATCGCCAGCGTTGCCGGACCTGCCTCATCCCTGGTGGTGATGCGGAGCGGCTGTCCGAACAAGGTCAGTGCGCCAGAGGCGGCGACATCGACCGGCAGCAGATTGATCGAGGGCATGCCGATGAAGCGGGCGACGGTCAGTGTCTGCGGCCGCTGGTAGAGCTCGTCGGGCGTCCCAAGCTGCTCGATGCGCCCTTCCGACATCAGCGCGACGCGGTTCGACATGCTCATCGCCTCAACCTGATCGTGCGTCACATAGATGAAGGTCGCGCCAAGGCGGCGATGCAGCGCCGCCAGTTCGTCACGCATATGCGCGCGCAGCTTGGCGTCGAGATTGGAGAGAGGCTCATCCATCAGGAAAGCCACGGGTTCGCGCACCAGAGCGCGTGCAAGTGCCACGCGTTGCCGCTGGCCACCCGAGAGCTGAGAGGGTTTGCGGTCGAGCAGTTCCGTTATCTGTAAGGTCTCGGCGGCTTGCTTGACCGACGCATCGATGTCGGCGAGTGCGGCACGCGGCGCAAACATCCCGGCAAGCGGCAGCCGCGCCCAGAAGGGCAGGCGGCGCATGCGCAGCGGCGTGGCGATGTTCCGCCGCGCCGTCATGTGCGGATAGAGCGCGTAGGATTGAAACACCATGGCCAGATTTCTGGCCGCGGGATCGGTGTCAGTCATATCCTGCCCGCCGATATGCACGCGCCCCTGATCCGGCGTCTCCAGCCCGGCAATGATGCGCAGCAATGTGGATTTGCCGCAGCCGGACATGCCGACCAGCGAGATGAATTCTCCCGGCCGGATCGAAAGGTCTATGCCCTTGAGCACATCCCCTTGCCCGAAATTCTTGCTGATGCGTGACAACTCAAGCGATTGAGGAGCCATACTACGTCCCTTTCCCGAAGGGCGCACAGATCAAGGGTTAGCGTGACAGAGGCGTGACGCTCGGATGATGTCTTGACGACATCTCACACCCAAAGCGCTGGGGTATCGCGTGACGGGCGACTAGCGCCGCATTGACGCAGAAATGGAGGGCGTCCAGACTCATTGCACCGAGCATATCGCCCGCTTCTAGCAGTCCTGGTCCTTCAAGGGCCCGACCCGCTCACGCGGCCCGAGCTTCAAGGATCGAAATTGGCGCCTTGGTCGCGATTACCCGCTCTAGGCGCAGTCCAGCGACCGATAGCAGTTTTGCAAATTGGCCTTCTGTCCGCTCAAGCCCACCTGGAACCGTCAGCATCGTCACATCCAGCACCTTGATGGGATGAGGATCGTTACCAGCGGGAATGATGGTCTCGGCAACGAGAACTTTCCCATTTGCCGTCATGGCCGTTCGGCAGTTTTTCAGGATTATGGCAGCGCGTTCATCGTCCCAATCGTGGATGACCTTTTTTAGGATATAGGTATCCGCCGAAGGCACACTCTCAAAGAAGTCACCCTCGACGAGCTCGCTACGGGGCAATGCGCCTCCGGTTCCCGTTCGTGCGGCAGCGACCCCCGCGGGCAGATCAAAGAGAATTCCAGTGAGGTGGCGTTACGGGCCAGGATGGCCGAAAGGAGCTGCCCGTGCCCTCCCCCGACGTCAACAACGCAGCGGGATGCGCTAAAATCATAGGCGTCAGCCACAGCTTCGTTGGTGCCTTGGCTCATCGCGATCATCGCACGTTGGAAGAGCGCTGCTTGCTCAGGGTGGGACCCGAGCCATTGGAACCTCGGGGCTCCAAAGACCTGTTCGAAGGCAGGCTCACCTGTTTGAACAGAATAGAGAAGCTGCGCGAAGGCCTGATAGGGTTCGCTGTTGATCATCAATACGAAATCGCGCGGGCCAGACGCCAGATCGGAGCAAAGCGTCGCGCTCAGTTCGGTTTGCGCGAAGCAGCGCGGCGATACTTCGCGAAACACGCCTTCGCTGGCCAGCAGACGCATGACGCGATAGAGTGCCTCGGCATTCGTTCGGGTGGCTTGGGATAACTCGTCTGCCGAGCGGTCGCCTCCGACAAGAAGATCAGCGATGCCTAGTTCGGCAACGACGCGCAAAGATTGCGAAAGCGCGAACCCGAAGCCCATGCGCAGGATTTGCTGAGACGGTGTACTCATCTTGCTCTCCACAGCGACAGAATTTGGTCATAAGGCGAGCGCACATCTATCCACCTCAGTCAAAACTCGGCGGTTCAGTAACCGACAGACGTCGTAATGCGTTTAGAAAAATAGTCGACGTTGGCGGCGGCAGCCCTAACTTAGGCTGACGATTTTCCGTCGCCATCATCCCAGTGTCAACGGCGGAGCAAAACCCGGCCATTGGGGTGGAGTAAAAGCAGGCCAGCCCAGGTGTGGCGATCAGCGGACAAATATGGCTCTGACTATCTTCACCTTGTAGCGGCGAAGAGATACCTAAATTTAGAACGCTGACTGCCTGCTGACGGTCTTCAGTCCGGGGTTCGCCTCCTTGAGTGCACGACGGCTTCTGGCGCAAAATGGTCATCCCAGATGACGACGTAACCGAGGAGCACCGGAGCATGCGGTTTCGAGCACGTCGCCTCGAATGTGGTCGTGCTCGCGATTCGTGAAGCGCCAAAATCGCTACTCACTACTGGGCGCATGCACATGGCATCCAATGGACTGGATGCTTCACGGTTAGTGCGGGCCGTTTGCTTGCCTCGCAAGCCGACTCGCTCACCAACACCCAGTTCATTGCGGCTACCGATTCAAAGGCACCGTTACAAAGACAAGGACCCGCTCGCCAACGGAGCGGGTCCCTATTGCCCGAGGCGGAACAGAATACATGGCCGCAGCTCCAATTTCGACGAGGGGCATGAACTTTTAGTTAGCGCCCTCGCCGCAAATCGAATTGAGGACGCACTTGGTTATGCTGTTAATGTCTGAATCAGAAAGACCTGCACTTGTCAGGCTCTTGCTAGCATTCGGGTGAGCATGCGAAAGTTTGCGATATGGACGCCGTCGCGCCGAAGCTGGGGAAGCGCGGCCCTTATAAAAAGCGTGTAGCCGCCTAAGGTTGCTTGAATGTGACACTGGGTTGCGCGATTGTCGAAGTCGCCTCAGTGACGCGAGTAACCTAGTGATCCCGACGAAAAAGGCCCCGCCTTTCGTGCCGACCGAAATCCACATCGGTACGATCGAGGATGAAAGGGGTCCGCTCGGCATTCTCTCTATCAAGACAACAACGGGTCTGTTAGAAATCGCGCTCGACTGCGAAGCTGCCGACGCCATCGTTGATGCCATCGGCGAGATTCGGCCGAAGCTGCCAGAAATTTCAAACTGAGACACTACCCATCTGTCAGGTCGCTTGCGTAGCGCGGGCAGCGCCGTTCATAGGGGCGGCGAGTGGTTTCAGTCCAGGGCATCATGATCTCCGTCGAATCTCAGCAATCCGACAGAACCACAATCCGCTGAAATCACTTACTTCTTTTTAGAACGGACACTGAGGGAAACGGTCACGTGGTTGGGGGCAATGGGGCGAACAAGCAGACCAACAAAACCGTACTGGAACCATCCTAGACTGGTCGGTCGATCGCCCGCTCTGGCAAAAGGGATGCCCTGCGCCGGATTGTGACAGGCGAGACGCCCGACGAAGCGGCTCTCGGCGAACTGCTTGCCCTTTGCAAAAAAAGGAACAGGTTCCGACGCAAAAAAATTGGAGCCTTCTGCGCTTGAAGCCGGACACCTGCCGATAATGCCGGTTGGCGGTGAATCGATAGCGCTGGCCAGCCTCGGCGATACCGCCGGAGGTGAGCCGGTTCGTTTCGCGATCTTGATGACTTCGAGGCGACTCTCGGCCCGGCTCACAGCACATCTTGGCGCATGGCGAAGCGCCGGAGGGCTGAAAGCACCAGGAATGGGATCAGCGCGGTGAGGATGATGGCGACGAAGGCCATTGCCATGCCGAGGCCGACCGAGCCCTGCTCGAACTGTCGCCAGATGAAGCTGGCCACGGTGTGCACGCCGACCGGCGCCACCAGCAGCGAGGCCACCAGTTCGCGTGTGGCAACAGCGAAGACGAACAGCATCGAGGCGACGAGATTGGGCAGGATCAGCGGCAGCAGGATACGCCGGAATGCCACCGCGCTCGAAGCGCCGGCTACCCGCGCCGCAGCTTCGAGATTGTCGGCGATCTGGTGAAAAGCCGCAGTGGTGTAACGCACCGGTTGCGGCAGCAGGATGCAGCAATAGGCGAGCAGCAGTATCAGCGAGGTGTTGTAGGGCGTGATGGGTAGCCACGGCTGGTTCCAGGCAAGGATTAGCCCCACCGCCACGACGACGCCGGGAAGTGCATTGGGGATGACGGTGAGCATATCGAGCACAAAGCGGCCGCGCACCTTCGTCTTGACCACGATATATGAGGCAATCGCACCGAGCAGGCCGGTGACCAACGCCGTGGCAACGCCGAGCGAGAGGGACAGCGAAAGAGCCTTGAGCGCGCCGGCGCCGTCTTCCCAGATGTTAGTGAAATTCTGCAGCGTCAGGTTATCCGGCGCGAGGCCGCCGGAAATGGTGCGTGACAGCGCGGTGGCAAGGATGGCTAGAAGCGGTGCGCCGGCAGCAATGAAGGCGACCAGCGCAAACAGCGCGAGCACCGGCACTGCGAGCAAGCCCAGCGGCCGCTTGACTATGGCTTGCGGCTTGCCGCTCACGGTCTGGAAGTTCCTGGCCGACAATAGGCGCCGCTGCACGAGGAAAGCCGAGAACGACAGCAGGACCAAAACCAGCGCTATAATAGAGGCGCCAGATAGGTCGACCGGCCAATCCGAGACGCGTAGCTCGATCTCCGTCACCAGCACGGTGAAACCGATGCGGTGGCCGAGCGCCGCCGGCGTGCCATATTCCTCGATCGCCATGGCGAAGACCAACAGCAGGCTTGCCGCCAGACCGGGGAGCGAAAGCGGCAATGTGATGCGCCAGAAGGCCTGCCAGGGCGAGGCGCCGAAAACGCGCCCGACATCGGCATATCGCGCGCCAACGGCGGCAAGCGTTCGCGTCATGGCGAAATAGACGACGGGAAAGCAATTTAGCGACATGACGAAGGCCATGCCAGGGACGGAGAACAGGAAGGCAGCGAGATTGAAACCGGTAAGCTGCTGCAGGTAGCCGCGTGGCTGCAACGTCATGATCCAGCCGAGCGTAGCGATATAGGGCGGGATCATGAATGGCACGAGCATCAGCGCGTCCCACACCACCGCGCCCGGCACGAGGAACCAGGCGCGGAACAAGGCAAGCGGCACCGCGATGAGCGACGAGAATACGGCTACGGCGATGCCGAGCCCCACCGTGTTCAGCGCCAGCCGCAGCAAGGCCGGATCGGACAGGGTCGGCGCCAATGCGGAGAACGGCGCTGCGAGCGAGCCGCGCCCCAGTTCCGGAAAAATGGCCTGCAGGATAACGAAGGTGAAGGGCACCACCACGACCAAGACAAGTCCGGCTGCGGCCACCCACATGGCCGGCGAGGTACCGCCCGACCGTAATCCCCTGCGCGCTTTCCTCGACCCGGGGAGGTCGGGGGACGAGAAAGCGATCGCCCCGCCATCCTCGGCAGACCGCGCCACTTCCATCGTCCCCATCGCCTTAACCTAGTTGGCGAAGATGGCGTTGAACTTGGCCAGCGTGTCCTTGCGCTTGGAGTAGACGGCGTCGGTGTCGATCTTCAGCACCTTGAGGTCACCGACGAGCGGTCGGTCGGCTTTAATGTCGGCGCGCGCCGGCATCAGCTCGATGGCGGCAACCTTGGTCTGGCCTTCATCGGACAGAACATAGTCGACGAAGCGCTTGGCGTCGTCTTGCTGCTTCGACCAGTTGAGGATCATCATCGGCCGTGGTGCGATCACCGTGCCGGAAGCCGGGAAGATGACTTCGATCGATTCGCCCTTCTTGCGGCCGGCGAGCGAGATGTAGTCGACGGCGCCGAAGACAGCAGCCTTGGCACCCTGCAGCACGGGATTAAGAGCCTCTGCATTGGCGCCGGCAACGGCAGCCCCATTGCCTTTCAGCGCCTCAAACAGTTTCCAGCCGCTCTCGGCCTCAAGCGCGGCAGTCAGCTCGAAGGACGAGCCGGACTGTGCCGGGTCAGGGATGTTGACCAGATCCTTGTAGTCTGCCTTGGCAAGGTCGCTCCAATCGGCCGGCTTCGGCGTGCCGCTCTTGGGGTTCCAGGCGATAGCGAGCGCTGAGACCCCTTGGGCAACCGCGGTGTCGGACTTCAGGAAATCGGGCACTGAGGTTGCGTTCGGGCTGGTATAGGGCACCAACCAGCCGCGCTTGGCGAAGTCGGTGGCCGTGTCCCAGGAGGCTGAGATCAACACGTCGACGACCGGATTGGCGGCCTCCGATTCGATACGGGCCATGACCTTGCCGGTGGTGGCCTGGAAGATATTGACCTTCACGCCGGTGCTGGCGGTGAAGCCAGCGGCGAGATCTTCGATCAGCTTGGCCGGGCCAGCCGTGTAGACTGTAATGTCGGCCAGCGCTGTCGAAGCAGAAAGCGCCAAGCCCGCCAAGGTCGACATCACAAAAAGGGAAATGCGCATCAGGTTCGTTCCTTTCCTTGTCAATTCGCCGGAAACCAGCGAAGTCCCCCGGGCTCGATGGCGAGCCCGACCTTCTCGCCGACGGTGCGGCGCAATCCGCTGACGGTTTCGACCACGACGCGCGCAGCCCCTTCGCCAAGCGCAACCGACAGTGCATAGGAATCGCCGCGGAACAGCGCGCGTACCACTTGGCCGTTTGCATCTGCCGCCTCCGGGGCAAGCACATCGATCGCCTTGCGGCCCAGCATGATGCGCGCGCGGGCGGCTGCAGCCGGACCTTCCGATCCTGGCGCCAAATGGATGCCGGTGCCGCAAAGTTGCCATGCACCGTCTGCCTGTCGCTCGGCCTCGACCACCGTGCCGAGCTTCAGGAATTCCGCTACCTCGACGCTGGCAGGGGCGGAGACCAGCGTCTGCGGTTCGGCGCACTGGATGATCGCACCGCCCCGCATGACGGCGACCTGGTCTGCGATGGTGAAGGCCTCGCCCTGGTCGTGGGTGACATAGACGGCGCTGACACCAAGATCGGAAAGAAGCGCGGCGAGATCGACCGCAAGTGCCTCACGCAGCTCGCGGTCGAGGTTGGACAGCGGTTCGTCGAACAACAGCAGCCCCGGTTCGCCAACGATAGCGCGAGCTATCGCAACACGTTGTTGCTGGCCGCCGGACAGGTCGCCCGGTCCGCGCGCTGCTAGCGGGGCAAGACCGACACGGTCAAGCACAGCCATGACGCGGTGCTCAATCTCGGCCCGACCAAGGCCCGCCATCTCCAGCGGAAAGGCGACATTGCCAGCCACGCTCATATGCGGCCAGAGCGCATAGTCTTGGAACACCATGCCGAGCCCGCGCCGTTCCGGAGGCACGAACAGCCTGGCGTTTGCATCGGCCATCAACCGCCCGCCGATCGAGATCGTCCCTATAGTCGGGGCGAGTAGCCCGGCGAGTAGACGCAGAAGCGTGGTCTTGCCACAGCCCGAAGGCCCCAACAGCGCCAGGGTGCGGCCGCGCTCGAGGTCGAGGCCGATATTGCGTAGGATCGCTGTTTCGCCATAGGAGAACGCAAGCGCGCGCAGCTCGATGGCTGCCGTCCCGGCAAATTGACCTGTGATGCCCGACATCGCCAGCCCCGTGATGCCGGCAAGCCCTAGCGGCTGCGGATGACAGTTTTGCGAAATCGTGGCGACGGTTCCGCGAGGAAACCGGAGTTGTCAGCGCCTGAGCGACGAATTTTACCTCGTCTCGAAGCTTAAGCAGACTCACCAAACCCAGAACAGCAGCCACCAGTTACCTGCGCCGAACAGCACGGCGGCGGCAATGCCGACCATAGCGACAAGCCTGCGCCCAATGGAGCGGGAATAGCGGGCGGAAACCTTCCATGCCAGCCAAAGGCACCATAGGGCGGAGCCGAGCAGGAGACAGGCTCGCACGGCGTCAACGAAGCCGAGCGACAGGCCTTCGCGGCGCAGCAGCGTCACGGTCGTCATAGACAGACCGAGGAACACCCCACAGCCCGCCATCGGGATCAGGCATTGCGCAAGGTGATGGAGAGGGGCGGCCTGGAACGCCCCGAGCGCGCGCGTTGCAAAGGCTAGCGCCGTGCCGACGGCCATGGTCGTCAGGCAAGCGATCGCCAGCACATAGGCAATCATGAGGGCGCCGTCCAAAGGCGTCATCATGTCGTTCTGGTCAGGATAGTTGGTCAGGATCCACCAAGGCAGGCGGGGTTCGATGAGCGCGGTGCCGGCATGCTCGACCAGCCATTCGGCGATATGCTGCCGAGCCGTCACGTAAAGAGGACTGGAGGCCCACTGGAATGCACCGGCCGCCAGCCCCATCAGACCGAACACGATCAGGAACGTTTCCCATGGCTTTGGCTCGTCGCCGGCGACATTGACGATCTCGTGCGATGGAGAGCGGATTTCCAGTGCGACCGCCTGTTTGAACCCGGCGCAGCGTCCGCACATGTGACAGGCCGATCCGCCCTGCATGGTACGGATCGGCACAAGAGGCGCGCAGTTGACGAAGGGGGTGGGCCCACCAGGCACACGACGCCATGCGACCCAGTTCGCCTTATCGACGCGGTAATGCAGTGGCGCGAGCTTCGACAGCAACGCAAAGACGCCATTGACCGGGCAGAGATAGCGACACCACACTCGCTTGTCGCGACCGTATAGGAAGCCGACGGTCACGGCGGCGAGCGTCGACCCTCCCAGCACAATGATGACTGGTTTCGGATATTGGTAGACGCTAACCATTTGCCCGTAGATGGTCGTGCAAGCGAAGGCGACGAATGGCCAGCCTTTCCACTTCATCCAGCGCGGTATGGCTCGGGCTAGGCTGTGACGGCTGACCGCTTCCGCCAGTGCGCCTTCCGGGCAGAACAGGCCGCACCACGAACGGCCGACCAGGACCATGCTGACCAGCACGAAAGGCCACCAGATGCCCCAGAACGCGAACTGGGCAAACAGCACAGCGTCGGACCATATGTGCGACAACCGTGTCGGCATCGGTGCAAGCACCGGGACTATCAACAGCAGCACATAGGCCACAACGATGATCCATTGAAGCCATCGGATCGCGTTCTGATGGTCACGCAGCCACTCCCCCGCGCGCTTTGTAGCGGCTCTTGCGTGGCTGCCCGACCGAAGGCTCAAGCCGGCTGGGCTGCACGGGGTCGGTTGAGCAACCATATCACCAAAGTCCAGTATGCCGCGAAGGCGAGCAGTTCGATCATCACAGGGCGGGCGCGGTAACCGGTGAGGCCGGAAATGACGCCACCCGCCATGCCGCTGTCCGGTAGCAGCGGCGAGGTATCCCATAGTCGCCCCGACAGCGAGGGCAACAGGCCGAGCGAAATCAGATGGTCGATGCCTGAGAGGAGTAGGGATGCAGCCAGAAACAGAAGCATCACCTCGGTCACCCGGAAGAATGTCCGCCACGACAGGATCTTGCCGCCGATCTGGAGCAGCCAATAGGTGGCAAGCGCGGCGACGATGCCTAGGACGGCCGCGATCGCGGCTCCGAAATTCGAAGCGGAAACGCCAGCCATGGTCCCATAGAGGAACACCGCGGCCTCGCTGCCCTCGCGCAGCACGGCCAGCGTTGCCAGGGCGAACACGCCAAACCAGTTCGACCGGTCCGCGACCTCGCTCAGTGAGGCGTGGAGTTCGGATTTCAGCGTGCGGCCATGCCTGCGCATCCAGAATACCATCTGGACGATAAGGGCGGCGGCGAGCAGAACGATGGCTGTCTGGAAATACTCCTGCGAGTCGTCACCCAATGCGTCGCCTACCGTCAAAAGTAGAAACGCGAGCGCGACGGCTCCCACCAGACCGACGACAACCCCGGACCACAGCCATAACCGTCCCGACCGGCGTTCGGCGACAGGGCGCTTCCCGAGCCAAGCATTGAGAATGCCGATGACGAGCAGCGCCTCGATGCACTCTCGCCAGATAACGAACAGGACATTGAAATCTTGCGTGCCCATGGCAGAGCTACTTCGCAACGAGAACGGCTGGCGCCGCGCCGGGGTGGAAATCGTCGAAAAAGGGGTATTCGCCGGGGTCGAGTGTGCGAATGACCATCACAGCCTCGGAATGCGGCGCAACGACCTTTTCCTTGCGCAGTTCCAGGCTCTCGAACTCAGCCGGCATATCCCCCATGTTTGCCAACTCGATCCGAATGCGCATCCTGGCGGGCACCTCTAGGCGAAGCGGTGAGATGGCGCCGTCCCTGAATTCGATCCTGAAGGTCGGGTCGTCGGCCAGCGCGGCCGATGATGCTGATGCAATCCACAGTCCGGCCAGGGCTGCGATGATCCACCCGCGCGCCGACATCGGATCAGTACGCGCCTTTCTTGCCGGTTCCGGCGTAGACAAAATCGTAGTCGACGGTGAATGGCTTGAACCACTCGCCGACGCCGGTCTCCTTGTCGACGTGACGGCCGAAATGCGCGTGCATATTGGCTGAAGGCGGGGAAATGGTCAGCTTCAGCTTATATTTACCCGGTCCATCGAGCTTCACGTTGTCGCCATAGTGCGGCCCGTCATTGGCCACCATGGGCATGAAATCGCCCTTCTGCGTGTTGCCATTGTCGACGTGGGTCAGCTCGTAGGAGACGACGAGATAGGGCATCCAATCGCCCTCGGCAAAGCCGTTCGTGTTGCCTTTTCCAGCTTTGATGTCGGCCTCGAGGTGCACGTCGGAATCCTTGGCCGGGCGCATCATCCCTTCCGGCTCCATCTCGATGGGCTGAAGATAGACCGCGCCGATCTCCATGCCGGCCTCGGAGTGAGGTGTGCCCACCGGGATTTCTTTCGCCAGAACCGAGCCGGACCCCATGGTCAGGAGAGCGAGTGCAAGCGCCGCTGTAATGGATTGCATGTTCATTAGCGTCCTCGATGCTTGTTTGCGCTGTAAGACAAGACAACCCCTGCCACGCATCGTCTGTCGGCGGCGCGCAAATACCTTACTGGAGAAGTCATGTTTTTCACTTGTCAGCTGCCCCACTCAAAGAGTCAAGCGAAAACAAAAATTTGCGATCCGGCTTTCGCGGCTGGCGTCGTAGACGAGGAATTGTCCAGCTGCGGCCAAATGGCGTTCGTTCATCGGTATTCAGACGGACATCAACTGCGCCCTTGGGCGAGCCGTGGCGACATGCAAACCTGTGACCTTCCGGCGGTGGCCAGCTCCTACGATCCCCTTCGTGGTAGAGTCGATAGGCGCGGTTAATTCGAGAAGCCTCACCCTCGTGCCTGAGCAGAACGAACAGCCGCCCGCATCCAGTTCCCGCGCCTTGGACATCGATGCAGTGCGACCGTACGACGCTGGAACACGCGGCTTCCAATTCTGGCAAAATTCACGCACCAGATGACCGACTGGATATCGTTCGGTTTTCGGCGCCACCTCCGCTTGGCATGGACAGAATGAAGTCGATAAGGTTGGTTGCGGAAGAAGCGGCTGAGGCGAGGACCGATATGCGTGCCTGGAAGATGGTTGGTTTGGCCGCTATTGCGATCTTCATAGCGGCGGATCCGTGGATTGCATCTGCCCGAGCCGACAAGATGGTGGTTGTCCCACCGGGCAACCGCTCTCACGTTCAGCCCACAATTCCCACAGCGTCTGCCCAGAGAACACGGGCCTTCAACACGACTTACGAGGCCAAATACGCTCAGATCATCGCCCTGCTCGGGCGAGAAAAAACCCTGATGGCGCAGATCCATAAGGCAGCAGAAGCCTATGATATCGATCCGATCCATATCGTCGGTGCATTGGTAGGTGAGCACACCTACAATGTGAGCGCGGTCGGCAGCGCGCAGACCTACTATGTGAAGGCGCTGGCCTATGCCAATGCGGACTTCGTCTTCCGCTACAAGGGAGTGTCGTTGCAGACCTTCCTCGACCGTCCGGAATTCGCCCACTGTAAAGCCGAGACAGGCAGCGCCGCGCTGTGGAACTGCCGCGACCAGGTATGGCAAGATGCCTTTCGCGGAAAAACGGTGGACGGCGTAGCCTACGAGCCTGTGACCTTCCAGCGCGCGTTCTTCCAGCCTTTTTACGCGGGACAGACATTCGGCTTCGGTCAGATCAGCCCTCTCACCGCCTTGGAGGTCACCGACCTGGTTCACAAGGTCAGCGGCTTGCCCAAGCTGACAACTGACAAACCCCAGGCGATCTATCGCGACATCATGGATCCCGACCGATCGATCATCTACATCGCCGCGATCGTGCGGGATTCCATCGATGCCTATGCAGAACAAGGCTACGATATCTCACGCAACCCAGGCATCACCGCCACCCTATACAATGTCGGTCAACCCAGGCGCCGCGCAGCGGAATTGCGAGCAACAGCAGGCCGCAAGGCGCAAAAGCTGCCGGTTGAAAACTACTACGGTTGGCTGGTCAACGAGAAGCTTGACGAGTTGGAGACTTTGCTCAACCAGCACACACAATAGGATGTTACATCGATTCATCGACGTATTTGGAGCGTGGCAACAAAATTAGCAGCGTTGTCTTGCCTCGAACCTGGACGACAAAGCTTATCTGGGATTGGGCTCCCAAAGAGAAGAAAATCCGAAACGTGCGGGCGGAGAGATTGAAGAATGCGTCGATCGCGACGGCGGTCGGCAACTTCGGATAAACTACCTTTCGTTCAATGTGTTTTCCGGTTGAGGAACAATCTCAAACTCTCGCGAATTTCTGCTTCATCGAACACGCCCTGCGAAAACAAATCCATTGTGGCCATCGCCAAATCTTCTGCCATTTGGCTTCCGCATGGAATGCCTTCGCAGATGCAAATGTCATCATAGACGCCTTTTAGTAGCTTCAAATCGTCTGGATAGGCGATGCCGCTTAGTGAGAAATAGGGAACCGACATAGCTACCTCTCTGCTGGCGTGGAAGAACGGTATTCGTTCGCAGCTGCCAATTCACAACCAGATTGCCACGCAGCTTTTCGACATGGTTGCTTGGCGGCAAGCACCAGTCCTGATCGGTTACAGCATCGTCGATCATCTGGAGCTTGCAGAACAACCGAACTTCAAAATCAGGCGCAGTGCAGCGGGAGCGGACATCGTCTACGAAGAATGCCTGCAGCCCGTCATCCCGAAAGCCGATGATCCTTCACCTCACTAATAAGATAAATATACCGCTAGCAACTCATTTCACAAAAACCATCCATCGCTGGCCTCATCGTGCGACGCACACTTCTGTTCCCGGATGGGAGCGCAACTGCGCGCACAATCCGTATTGTCTGTTTGAAGAAACTCGACCGGGGCGGTGGCAGACGGTCAAGGCGGACGCATCAGCACCCCTGCGTAGCGGTTTGGCCTTGGCGGCCAGACGCCGTTCTGATCCCATTTCTCACCAGCAGTAAAAGGATACGCCGTTGCGGATCGACTTACAATCCGAGTCCGCGCTGCCTGCCGAGAGTCCATTCGATGCCACCGGCCTTGCACATGACGCCAGAGAAGTGTGTGCCAATCTGTTTTTCGAGAACGGGCTGCCAAGGAACGAACTGAAAGCCGAGCCAACCTCCCATCATCGCGAAGTGCCCGCTAGCGAGCCAGGCAACGGCGGAAGGCATCCAGTGACGTACTCGCCTGGCTTGCTGGGGGAATAGGTCAGCCCACGCTCGGCGGCTCGCGCGCGGCCGACGCAGCGATCTCGGTGACCTCAAATCGGGCGATGGGTCTTTGGGTGCGGATGCTGCCAACGTCAAGCCGCGTGGCTTGGTCCTGATCGACAAGGTTTTGGCGGCGGCGCGCAAACGCTTCCATAACCCCTCGGCTGAAGCGAGCTTCTGCGAGCGGCCTCCAGTTGGGTGACGCCAGCTCCTGGTTGAGCCAGCTCGCACCACCGCTGCCGATCTGCTTGCCTAGGCTTTGAGTGGGGAGGTTGCGGACGGCAAAAACATTGCTCCGGTCAGGGGCGTCACTGGCCATGCGGCGTTCGGTGATGTCGGCGGGGATTTTCCGCTCGTCGACATCAACCTGCTCAACATGCCCCACGCGGCGCCGGGTCAGCCGGTCCCGCACAAGGTAGTCCGTCTGTTACAACGAAAGCCCATGCAACGCCTGAAGCACCAGCATCTTGAACTTCAAGACCACGTCAAAACCGGGGCGTCCGCCTTTCGAAATCGCACTGCGCCGGACTGTCTTCTCCAGCACTATGCCGAACCGATTGTGAACTCGTTCCAGGGAACGAAACTTCGGATGTTCTGGCTGGCAACGTTTTGACGTTTCCGCTGTCCACAGCCATTTATCCGGCTAAATAAATATCCGGTAGAGCAGCTGCAGCTGCAAGATTACATTTTGGTAAAGCCATTTAAATGCCATGAATCTGGATCGAGATCATATTTCGCCTAAAAAGGAGGTGGTTGAAAATGAATGCCGATGAACAGAACCTTCTCAGTAACCTCTTTGATCGTACAAGGCAGGCGGCTGATACTCCACGTGACCCCGAAGCCGAGCGTTTCATTCTGAACCAGATTAAAAGCCAGCCTTCGGCCCCTTATCTCCTGGCTCAGGCTGTCATCGTCCAGGAACATGGCCTGAACGCATGTCACGAGCGCATCCAGGCATTGGAAGCGCAGGTGAAGGATTTGCAGAATGCGCCGCCCACACAACCGCAGTCTGGCGGCTTGCTGGGTTCGATCTTCGGCAGCTCCCAAAGTGCACAGTCGTCCCAGCCGTCTCCCGGTCGTTTCAGCGGACCCTGGGGCAGCGGCACAGCTCCCCAGGACGGATATCCACCACAAGGGCAGCAGCCACAGGCCGGGCGCTGGGCGGCACCGCCGCAACCACAGGCCCAAGGCGGCGGCTTTCTGCAGGGCGCGTTGAGCACGGCAGCCGGCGTGGCGGGAGGCGCACTCATGTTCGAGGGCATCAAGAACATGATGGGCGGTAATTCGTTGTTTGGCGGCCCGGGCGCCGGAACCGGCAGCGCGCCGCAAACTGGTGCCAGCGAGACGGTCATTAACAACTACTACAGCGATGACAAGAACACCGGTACGCAGAACGATTACGCCGAAATGGATCGTCTCGACGACGCATATGACGATTCACAGGACAGCGATACCGATGATGACAATGTAGCTTAAAGCGACGGGCGATAAGCAGGACGTTGTCCAGCTTATCGCCCGTCTTCCGGTGTAGAGCCGATTGTGCAAGATGGAATGCACCGTGCTGACCGGCACCGAGTTGCCGCTCTTCGGGTAGATGAGCCCGTCAGCGTGTGTAGCGTTAGTGAGTCCCTTGAGCAAATACTGTCCAGTCGCATAGCGCTCGAACAGCCTGGTAACCGCCGGTGCTAGTTCTGGATGAGGTTCGATGACCTTCTTGCCACCCTTGGGCGTAGTTGATGTAGCCAAGCGGCGCTTTGGATGGCCAGATTCCCTGCTCCGCCTTTTCCATCCGTCCCTTGCGGGCTTCCTCGGAAAGGTTGTCGATGTAGTTCTTGGCCATCAACACTTTGATGCCATGTATGAACTTTTCCGACGAGCGGGAATCCCGCGATAGCACCATGCCTTCCTTGGCGAGATGGATTTCGATATTCAACTCGTCGAGCGTCACCCAACCTTGAGATTGCGGTAAAGCCGGTCGGTCTACCTGCCCAAGCTGTACGCGAAGATCCCCTCCCCGCCACCGACCGAGAACACGCCGCAAACCATGGGGCCAATGCTCGCTTACCTGCGCGATCATGGCGTCACCGGGTTGTTGGAGGCCATCAGCGACGAGGACACGGTAAGGACCGTGTCCGAGATGGACAAGACTGGAACGCTCAATATGCGTTTCGAAGCGTCCTACAGGATCGGGAAGCCAGGTGATGTCGAAACGGCAATGACGACGCTACGCCGATGGCGGAGCCAATATGGAACCGCACATGTCGGTGCTCATACGGTCAAATTCTTCCTCGACGGCACCAATGAGATAGGAACGAGCTCACTTCTGGCCCCCTTCTCAAACGGAGCGAAGTCTGTCGAGCCTGCTATGACGAAGGAGGAACTTGCCGGTGTTCTGGTCAAGTTGAACCAAGCCGACATGGATATGCACCTTCACATGGTCGGCGATCGTGCGTTTCGCACCGCTCTGGACGCAGTGGAGATTGCCCGCAAGACCGTCGGAGCCGCCTGGAAGCAGCGCGTGACCTTCGCGCATTGCGAACTCATCGACGACGCTGATTTTGCCCGCGTCGTTGATCTCGATGTGACGCTCAACTGGACCCCGCACTGGTCTGGTGGGTATTTCCAGGGCAATGAGCCTTATCTCGGACAGGAACGGCATGACAACGAATATCGGTTTCAGCCGGTCATCGCGTTTGGCGGTCGGATAACCTATGGAAGTGGCACCGTTTCCAAGCAGGAATGGGACCGATCGGACCCGTTCTTCGGAATGCAGATCGCCCACACCCGACGCGATATCGAGAAGGGTCTGGTTTCTGATCTCATTCGCAAGCCCGCATCGGAAATGCTGCAGTTGCAGGATCTCGTCGCTGGATACACTCGAAACTCCGCCTATCAGCTAAGGCTCGACGACAAAGCCGGGACCCTCCAAAAAGGGAAATCCGCCGACTTCATGATCCTCGATCGCAACCTGCTCCACACTCCGGCGCTTGAGGTCAGCAAGGTGACGCCGAAGACGGTTATCTTCGAAGGTCGCGTCGTGAGCGGTCACTTCTGACTGGTGGACACGACCCGGTCATTGTCATAGGCGATCGTTCTGGCGCACTTGCATATAGAGCGGTGGTAGGACCGCTCAATATCAAGTCCGGAATTGAAGCCCATGATCACACCCTCCCGAAGAGGTGCTCGCGCTCCCAGGCGGTGATGACGCCCTGGAAGCTCTCGAGCTAGACCTGCTTCAGGCGCAGGTATGGCCCGCCTGCCCCACGATCTGCCTGATCGGGCCTCTCGTTTCGATAGTGACAGGATGGCGTCGTTGGTCTCCTGGCGACGGAGGTATCCCTCGTATTGCAGCCGTTCGGCATAGATCAGAAGCGTTGGATCAGCGGCACTGCTGCCGATTGCCCTCCTGATCTGTCACATCGATATCCCCACAGCATCGAGAACGGCTCGACTGGAATTCTCCATCGGATGCCAACGGTCAGCGACTTGATCGGCATGCGGTAGAGCCTCAGCGATCGCCTCTCCATAGCCCTGTCGTGCCGAAGGGAGGAACTGGCCATCGCTTGATTGGCAGGAATTCAACGAGCGCCATGGTGAGTTCCGTGTAGATGGCTTTCGTATTCAGCCCGGCTGTGGTTCCGAATAGCGGTTACGCCGTTAGAACACTTCAACCTGACGATGTGCGGGAGGTAAAGGAAACGATGCAAGAATCCTGATCCGTGATGAAACTCGAGGGAAAGCACGAAGTCGACCTGCGCAATAAGCTTACCACCGCAATAGCTTCATCCTGGGATGGTCTCTTGGTCAGGGGTCGTCTCAGCAACCAAATCTTCCCATCTGGAGGTCGTTCCAGCGAATTCACTCGCCAATCCCGCGTCAGTGGGTTCGTTCAATCAGATTTGCGGCCAGAAAGGGACCTCCGCCAATTGATGACGCTCGAGATCCACTCCAATGCGCGGCCGCGCTCCAAACCATTGTTGATGAGAAACGCAGCCGGCCGCCGCGTAAGCAAAATGCAAATCTTACGAATCGGTAAGTTGAGCGCCTTCGTTCCGTCAAAATCGACATAGCAGGAGATGGACGTGGGGGATTGTTCTCAACAATTGGAGATGGAAGATGTTTCGTAAGATTGTTCTCGCGACCGCAGCTGTCGCTGTATTCAGCATACCGGCTTTTGCTGCTGCCGAGTTCTACGTCGCCAAATCTGCCGCTACCAAAAAGTGCGAAATCGTCGACAAGAAGCCGGACGGCACCAAGCTGACGGATGCCGGTAAGAAAAGCTACGCCACCAAGGCCGACGCAGAGAAGGCACTGAAGCTTCTCAACGACTGCAAGTGATCTGACGGGAGCTTCACGGTTCCCAATTCTTAACCTGCTCCGGTCTCCGGAGCAGGTTTTTTCATTTGACCATCAGCCGGCGTCAGGCAGGCATCGACCAGAAGCCCACGGGCGGTTCTCCATCAGCCCATGCCCTATGAAACAAAGGTCGGCTTTCTTGCCTTTGCGGTTGAGCTTGGCTCGGGATTGGTGATCGCGAAATGCGTCTCTTTCGACCACTTTTGATCATGAAAGTTCGCTTCCGCGTTGCGCCCGCCGCCGCCAGCCGGCGGCTCATCCGAGCTATTCGGCTCGATGCTCTTCGTCGACGCCCAGGCCTCGATTAGTGTGCCGTCGACCGAGAAGTGATCGCAGGATAGAAACTTCTTCACCCTAGGACCTAGTGACGATTTAACTGTCTGAGCTGTGAATCGGCATGCAGTGAAAATCAACCCTCTGGCTCTCCCTTGCCGGCAGCGGCATCGTCGACCGCCGTGCCCCGGAGGTCATAACTGCCAGTTCCCTCATCATCGCTCGAACGAGCGGTTCGCCCCTCTTCATCGATCTGCCTCGCAAGGAGACGGCTCGCCCTGTCACCTGACCACGTATCAGGGCCGCAAGACCTTCGCCCGCTTTGTCGGCAAACGCGACCGCCCAGCCTTCATGCCCTCCAGCATCATTTCGGGCACGTGACCCGCATCATGACCGACAGTGCCTATGTCGGCACGGATTTCTGCTTCATCTTCGCTCCTTGCGGCTACGATGAACCAGAACTCCTCCCTTCGTGAAGTCCCTCTATTTGTCTCAAAGGTCCTGACGGCGGACATATATCGCGGTGATGGTGCAGAGATGGTGTCGCGTGGAAATAGAGCCCTTGGTCTTTTGACATTGCGCTCGGGGAGTTGAGCGAAATTAGCTGAAGGCCCGCCCTTGATCCAACGACGATGTCCACAATCCAGGCCTCCATCTCGGTCCATCTCCACGGCTTTATGCGCGTTGTGAAAACAGACGCCGTTTGGCGCGCTTGCACCGTCGCAACAAGCCGAACAGGAATACGATCAGAAGGAAGAGCGCGAGGCACCACCAAAGCCACCTCGGCAGCGTATGCGGCTTTCCCAGGCCCATGCCCGCTGCAAACACCTCGGTCAAATCGCGCTCGATAGCACCGATCGCGCATCGCCCATCACGACCTGCGCGCGTGTGACTGTAGAGGTCAACGCCGCCAACGACCGGGTCGGTGATACAGAGGCGCCAATCGCCGGCGCCACGCGCGGCGCTGAAGAAGCCCGGCGCGTAGCCGCTATCGAGTCCCGGGTCCGCGACTTGGGCTGCCGCGCCGCACGCATTGTCTGGACTCTGCAGGTTGGGACCGATCGCCGTTGGCGTGGCTCCGGGCACACAATTGCCCCCGGTGTTTGAAAATATCGCGACGTTTCCAAGCGCCAGGGCGGCACCGGTGGGCGCGGCAAGGCCGGTGGCGGCGTTGTTGGCAACAACCGAATTGACCAGGCGCAGGCGCGAGCCCGAGATGGCGGCGCCCGCTGCCGTATTGCGCGCGAGAATTGTGTTGCCGACTGCCGAGTCGACCCCGCCCAACGCCAATGCGCCCCCGTCATCTGCGGCGTGATTGTCGACGATGATCGACCGCGTCAACGTCATCTGGTCGTTGGGTATGGGGTTGGTCGTGTCGGCGAGAACCTGAAAGACGTTCTGCCACGGCTCGGGCAATGACGCGGCCTCCAAGGCGGCCATCGCCCCACCGACGCGGCCGGCGACATTGTTGCGTAGCAGCACGCCGTCGGCCATGACCTGCCCCGCGAATGCCAGTGCGCCGCCAGCCTGGTCGGCGGTATTGCCATCGAAAGTTACGCGAGAGATCACAAGCCGCGGCAGATCGATCCACTCGTCGGCGCTCCAGATGTTCTCGCGCGGTGGCCGACCGAATGCGGCAATGGCGCCGCCAATCCGCGCTGTGTTGTGTTCGAAGGTCGATTTCGTCAGCGTGACGCGCGAGCCGAGCGCAAGGATGGCGCCGCCGAGGCCAAACGAGCCATTGTCGACAAAGTCGCTGTCGGTGATCTCGACATCGGACCGTACGATGGTCAGCGCGCCGCCGGTCGCCCCGAAGGCATCGCGCGCCGCCTCCGGGCGGGTGCCATTCTCGACAAATCGGCTGGCACGGATTTTGACCCGCGCATCCGTGAACAGCAGGCTTGCGCGGTTGCCGGCGAAGGTCGACCGATCGATTGTGATCTGCCGCGACAGCGCCACCCGGTCTGGCGTCGGCCACGCGCCGCCGGCGATCGGGTGGTCCCCGTTGCCGATGAATTCGCAGTCCGCCATCTCCACGGTCTCGGCGTTGACCACGGCGCTGCCGGTCGCTTCCGCTTGCGCGTCGCCGTTGCGGCGAAAGCGGCTGTTCTTCGCGCGTAGCGTGCGCACCAGAAAGGCCGATGGGCTGTCCTCGACCATCACATTGTCGAGCGTGACGGTTGCGTGGTCGCCTGCGACGATCGTGCCCGCGGCTGCTGCCTTGTTGGTGAGCGTCAGCCCGGTCAGATACAGCGACCACGTCGTGGTGAACATCGGCCCATTGCCGGGACCGGACAGTGTCACAGGCTGTTCGGAGCGGATCGTGCGCGAGGATGGCACAACATGCGTCGCGGTGACCGCGATGTGGTCTTCTCCGGCCGGGCAGCGGATCATGATCGATCCCGGTTGGCCGAGCGCCGTGGCGAGGTTGAGCCCGCCCGGCGCATCGTCGCGGCCGCACACGGTGACGAACTGTTCCTGCGCTGCCGCGCCGCCCGTGACGAGCATGAAACCCAGTACGAGGGTGGCGAGGCGGCTAGAACAGATCATCGAGCTGTGCCCCGTCCTCGGCCTTGCGGACCGGATTCTCTTCATCATCGAGGTTGATGAAGATGCGCCGGCCGACCGACCGGCAATTCGCCGCCTGCGCCGCTGGCACGGCGCTGATCGTGAAGCGCGCGTCGCTCTCGTGATTGACGATGCCACAGGCGCGCCGGTCTGCGCCGAAATCCTCGTCCTCCGCCTCGAATTCGAGGGTTCGGTCATCCGTCGTCGTGTAGGTGACCTTGTCGCTGGCCGACGCCTTCTCCCAATCGGCGACACGACCGGAATTCCTTGCTTTCACTGCGGCGATGAAAGCGGCCAGCGACCGTCCGAAGCGATCCTGCTCGGCCACCTCGAAGAAGCCCCAACTCGAGCCGTCGACGTCGATGCCGTCGTGGTCATAAAGGGCGATGAACACGTCGCCGCGGTCGTCCGGGTCCTTCAGCGCAGGGCAGACGTGGCCATCGATGGCATAAAAATGCTGGTCGATCGTCGTCCAGCACGACGGACTGAAATCCGCTGGCAATCGTGGCCGCAGCCCGCAGCCGAAGGCGCCTGCGATGCAGTTGTTGTGCGAGTACGTCACCAGCGGTTTGTCTTCTTCCATACCATATTGCTCTGCAGTTCCGTCAAAGCGGAGGAAGTCAGTGACGCGGTTGCGCTCGCGTGTCGTTCCGTCGCTGTTGGTGACGGTTCGCGCTCGTGTCATCAGCGTCGTCGGCACACCGACTCCACGGTCGTTGGCCGGAGACAGCAGATATGTTTTGATGCCGAAGATGAGGCTGGTTCCAGCAGGCTGGCCTTCGTCGTTGCCGCCGGCGGTGAGGAGCCAGCCATTACCGCTGACATAGGCTTCGCGACCGAAGTGGCGGTATTGCTGCACTCGCGGTGTCGTCTTGTCGACGGCTATATCGAGGATCATCGGGTCAGGGCGATAGCGCGAGGTAGAGTAGAAAGAGAGTTGGCCAAACGTCTCCGGCTTCGCGATCCCGGTCGGGGCGAAGCGGTTGTTGCCGGTCCATACCTGAAGGGCACCAATCATTGTGTCGGCGCCCTGGACGAGTTCTGTCAGTGGGCGGCCGTCATAGAATTGCTTGTTCACTTCGGCACGGCGGCGGAACGGGATTAGCCTTCGGCCTTCGAGTGAGCCGACCGCTGCCTTTGCCGCCGACAAGTCGAACACCGCCGCCGCTGCGGTCACGATCGCTTTGTCCTTGTCATCGCACGGAGCGTCGGCGCCCCGCTGCAGGCCGGCAAGGTCATAGTTCCATCGCACGTCGCAGGCATAATCGATGAGGTTGAGCAGCGCGAAGTGGCTGAGCCGCGCATATGGCTTCGCGTTGTATTCAAGGAAGTCTTCTTTCGCGATCCGCTGCATGCGCTTCAGGAGCCATTCGCGCACGTCGTCGTTGAGGTCGGAGATCTTGTCGAACGCCTCGCGGTTTCCGGCGCGGGCGAGTTCAGCCATCATCAGCTTGTTTTTAAGATAACGCGAGGTGTTCTGCATCAGCAGGTGGTTCTCTGTCTCGTCTATGCTCGCCCACAGCACCGAGCCGAAGATGATGATGGTCACAACCGCCGCCACCACCGCTGCCGCTGCCGCTGCGGCGCCTGCTGCCATCGCTCCGGCTGCTATCGCGGCGCCGATACCGAATGACACGGCCGCCGCCGCGATCAGGATGAGAAGCACCGCGAGAAAGCGCCAGAAACTGTCCCAGCCCGACGGGTGGAGTTCCTCCGCGCCGTCGTTGTTGTAACGTCCAACGCCTGGGTCGCTGCCAGTTCCCTCCACGGTGTCGATCGCGCTGCCATACTGGTTGTTTTGGTTGCCGCAGCTGAAGACCAGGTTGAATTGCTCACGCGCCGTTGCGTTGCCGGGCGCGGATCGCAGAGACAGGAAGCGCGTGTTGAGCCGCCCAAGTGCGGCGTCGACGTCAAAGCCGACGCCGTGGCCACGCTCGCCGACGCGGTAGAGCACATGCGCGATGCGGGTATATTCGAGAACTCCCATATCCCAGTCGCCTTTCACGTCGGCGCCGGAGAACTCAGAGAGGCAAGGTACGCCATCGGTACCGGGGACTTCGGGCTTGACGATGCCGCCCTCCTCGGTCCACGGCCCATGGCGGTCGTCGAGCAGCACGGCGCGTATCTGCCGGGCGAGGCAGGCGCGGGTCATATCCACCTGCACGCGGCTGTCACCCGGTGGAACAAATACGTAGGCTACGCTTGAGCAAGGGCCTTGGTCGTCCTCGAAACGAAACCCGAACCAGTCATTGTAGACGCGGTTGACGACATCCTGGGCTGAGGCGTTGCGGGGCAATGCTCGTGCCTCCGGGCAGCGCCCGCGGCTGTCTGGCTGACCCAGATAGGACGGCGGATCGTCTGGTGAACGGCAGCGGGCGAGTGGGCGCCAAGCTGCGATGACCGCCGTGGGTTCGGCGAGCACGCCGTAGCAGACGGGCCGACCGGCCGCAGTCGAGTTTGGGGCGATCGACGCGTCCGCCAGCACCGCCGCCTTGCCGAGAACCAAGGTTAGCGGCCACGCGGCGAGGTCGGATTCATTGAGGTTTGGTGTGTTCGGATCATCTGGAAACCCCTTTTTGCCGAACCGGCTCGCCAGTACGAATCCCTGCACGAACTCGTACTCATTGCCGCACGCCATGACGAGGTGGAGGCGCTGCGTGCGCTCGGCGAAGCCATCATGCGCCGCCTGACCGGTCGTCGCTGCCGGGCCGAGGTCGGCTGCGGTCTGTGCTGCCGCGGGCAGCGCCAATACAAGGAACAGGCAGAACGCGGCGAGGCGGCGCATCATTGTCCGACCGCCAGCATCGGGTTCGCCTGCTCACTTGCGACGAAGCTGCGGATGTCGGGCGTGACGCAGACCAGATCCTGCACCATAGCCTCACGCCAGACATAACCGTTGGCGCAGGTCTTTGGACCGAATGGTCCGGGCACCCACAGAAGCGGGGCGCGCGCGTTTTCGGCTGCGATGCGCTTTCGGCTCGCCAGGTCCACGCAGACGGTGTCGGAGGGCAGCGCCCTTCGCGGCGCAAGTGGCGCCGGGCAAACTGAAACGATCGGTCCGGCGATAGCCTCGGTCGCCGTCATCACGAAGACGACCGCGATGATCATGTGCCATCGCGGAAGCGTCACCGGCAGAGGGACGTAAAATGCCATTCTCTTGTCCGACACGTTTAGCTAAACGACTTGCGAATTGCGTATAGCGGCGCCGGCAAACGCCCATGGTGTAACTCTAGCATGTCACGCGCCGAAAAGGCAGCGTCCCGCCACGCGCAGAAACAGCTTAATTACTTCTGTGGCCCAGATTTGAGGCGCAACCGATCCCTTTCCTCGGCTTGAGCGTCTGGAGAGATTCGGCCAACACCTGCGTCAGACAGTTCGCAAACCGAATATGCTTGATCCTGGAGCCCGTAACGACGTTCACTGGCTTGTCGACCTTCGCCGCCGTCGGCGACCGGACGAAGAGGTTGTCGACCATCTAGGTGGTCGAAGCCCTGCCTGTTTCGCGTACCAGCTCAACGGATATTGGGCCATGAAATACAGGTCGCGCTCGACCGGGAGGCCAAGCCTGCCGTGCAGGGATCGGATCTCGGCCAAGCTAATGTAACCGAGTTCCGGTTGGCCAAGACCAAGATTGCAGAGGTTGAACAAATGATCCGAGTCCGCGGGATCGGCCTCGGTGATGAGCCAGGTGACGGCCGCGTCAGGCGTGAAAAGCTTGACGACGGGCTTCGGATCGATGTTCTCACCAGCAAAATTTCGTGAGTCATTGGCGAGAAGTTGGGCGAGTTGGTCTTCAGTGATGAGCGGTTCGGCCATGATGGCGTCCATTCAATGTCACTCTCCGATCGAGGGCGAGGAGGTGTTAGGCCGGCGCAACCAAAGCGGCGCGGTCAGGCCCTACACGGTTCGGCGCGGGCCGGGCTTGACCGTGCTGCGGCGTCGGCCAGCATTCCGCTGCCTTTTTGTCGAGCGGCGCATGAATGGAGAAAAGATGGCCGATGCTTCGGCGCAGGAACGATTGACTCCTAGATGGCGCATTTGACCTCGCAGCAGGCAATTTTTTGCCGCCGCCGCCGCGGTGAATGATCTGGGATGACCGGTCTACTGCATGGAAAGTTCGGGATACTTGCGCTTCCCGTGTGAGCAGGCTAAATACTGAACTGAATGGTTCAGTATTTAAGTACTCCCCTCGATCTCTCGTTTGCGGCGCTGTCCGATGCGACACGCCGCGGGATCATCGATCAGCTTGGGCGAGAGGACGCGTCGATCACCAGTCTCGCGGATAAGTTCCAGATGACGCTGACCGGCATGAAGAAGCACGTCCAGGTTCTTGAGCGGGCGGGGCTCGTCGTCACGCAGAAGGTCGGACGGGTGAGGACCTGCAGACTTGGGAAACGCGGCCTCACGGCGGAGGCCGAGTGGATCGAGGCGCATCGCAAGCTCTTTGAGGCCCGGTTCGAAGCATTGGACGAAATCATCAGCGAAATGAAACGGGAGGGAAGCGATGAATCAGCAAGTTAACAGTGCAGGTGGTGCGCAGAACCGCACGTCGGTCGAGCGCAGAGGGGATTGCGAACTCGTCGTGACGCGAACATTCGATGCGTCGCCGAACGCGGTTTATAGGGCGTGGAGCCAGCCGGAGCTATTCCAACGCTGGTGGGTGCCAAGATCGGTGTCCGGCGTTTTGCTCGTATCGTGCGATATGGACGTCCGCACCGGCGGCAAATATCGGCTGGAATTCGGCGCCGGCGGTTCGGACACCATGGTCTTTCACGGCAAATATCTCGAGGTGGTGCCGAACGAGCGCATCGTCTGGACCAACGACGAGGGCGAAGAAGGCGCGATCACGACTGTGACCTTCGAGGACCAGGGCGGGAAGACGCTACTGAATTTCCACGAGGTCTATCCGTCCAAGGAGGCGCTTGAGGAAGCACTGCAAGGCTCGGCGGCCGCATTGCCGGAGCAGCTTGAGCAACTCGACGAATTGCTTTCCTGCACAGGCGAGTAGCGCGTGTCGGGAACCTCACCTCGAGGGAGCGCCTGCTCTTGGAAAGTGACTCCACCGGCCCTTCTGGCCGGAGCGAAGGCGCAAAACCGCCGTTGTTCTCCACTTCAAGAGGTGCGTGAACCCGATCGCACAATTAGCTGGTCTGGCGTGCAGATACTGATCAAGGCCCGCGCCGAACGCCAGGTGACCGTTCTGCCAATCAAGGGCCAGGCTCGGGTTGCGCTGCGGGTCCTGGTATGGCGGCGAACAGGTCAGGCCAGAAGTTATAGAGGGCAAATACCGCAAGCGCGAGGATTAGGCCCACGTAGACGAAGCCAACCCAGCGCCGCACTGTTCCATAGTCAGCGATGCTCTTGGCGACCGGCTGCTCGCTGAACTCCTCGATTTCGGCCGGGGTTAGAATTGTATTCAGCGCCTGTTTCCAGACCCGGCGGGCGTTGCCCTGATTCTTGAAGAATTTGTGGTTGATGAACAGCTGGATCCCGTAGGAGAACGAAAGGAGCAAAATAGCGGCGAACGCCATCGCGCCTGCGATGTAGCGGTTCCCGACTTTCGTGGCATCGGGGAGAAGCTTCAGGCCGAATGGGACTGCGGCAAGTGCCGCGTCCTTCCACAGGCTGCTTGCGAGATCCTGCGCCTTCTGGCTCGCCTTTTGTGCTTCGTCGACAACTGTCTTGCGCAGCTCCGCCAATGCCTTCAGAGTCTCGCGGCTGCTCGATTGCACATAAGCGGCGTAGGCACCCTTCGCGGAGTCAAGACTTCCGTCGCCAAATTCAGCAAGCGCACTTTTCCTATGGCTCCGGGCCAGTTCATTGGCGAGGAGCAGATGGCGGGTATCCGTGTCGCGGCCCTCAGCGAACACCCACCCGGCTCCTGCCAACATACGGTCAAAGACCGTGCTTATTTGCGTCGGCGAAGGTGTGATGATGCACGAAGGTGGCCCACTGAAGTGATAGGCGATACCTACATCGGTCTCGGAGACCCGATTGGCGAGCGCGGCGAGCAGACGGGGGCCGGATAGCCCCTTCCAAGCTTCATATGCCGTGCTGGACTTTTTCGGTCCACTGCGCTGCAACCAGGGACGCAGATCTTCCGGCACGAGACGCACCCGCGTGAAATCGGTTGACAGGGTGCGAGGATCAGGCAGCGCCTCAGATGGAGCGTAGAGTTCGGGCGGCTCGTTGGTCCAGACCTGGAACCGGCTCCGGTATGTCGTGAAGGTCCCGTTTCCAGCCATGTCCGCTATCTGTACACAGTTGACGTCTTCGATCGCGTCAACCGCGTTGAGAAGGGAGTTGCCAAGGAACAGCCGGAGCTCACCCTCGACGGAGACCGTTTCCAAGACGACTCGAAATCTCGCATCCGACACCGGCGCGTCATCCTCAAGCTGTTCATCCGACTCGACATCCGTGATGACAATCGAGCCGATGAAAGGAGGTGGCGACCGGCGGAGATCAAGCCAGGCACTGCGGACTTCCGCATCGGACAGGGCGGCATGTAGGATCGCAAGACCCGACCGCTCGTCGATATCGGTCGGCTGCGCGGTCCGGACGATGAGGTCAGAGACGCGTGTCGGTGTCATCATAACTGACATCAAGCGGGTCGTTGATGATGATCCGGTTCGCCTCGACCGTGACGACCTTCTTCAGCTCGGAAGGCACCCGGATTTGAATCCCGTTTTTAGTACGATAGCGCAGCGTTGATGGCGGGCGGACGTTTGAGACGTCAAATTTGATTGGCGTTCCATCCAGTCGCTGCTTACGTAGCGCGCTCTGAAACTTAGCCACCAGCGGATGGTCCGGCGGCAGGGCTTGGCCAACCACGGTGTCGAGAAACGATTTCTGATCGTCTACGCCGACCTGCCCACCCGCGGACGCGGCATCGAATGTGCGTTTCGTCACCTCCTGATAGACCTGCGGTGATACGAGATCCCGGTTTTCGCGGATGACCTGCCGGGTCACATCGACCATCTTGCGCGTTGCCTCCGCGTCATCGAACTGACGCACGGCATCCAGGAAATTCTCGAAATAGCGCGCCACGTTTTGCTGGTTGCGGCGATCGAGGACCGTCAATTCCCCGCCCGCCTCGGTGAGTTTGACCAGCGCGGACTTCTGAAGCGCATCCCGGTTTTGGACAAAGGTCCGCTCAAGTGCGTCCAGGCTCACCTTCTTACGGCCGCCCCTTCCCTCCGCGAGCTCGTAGGTCAGCACCTTTTCGTCATCATATTTGAGGAGGGCGAAAAATTGCGCCCCGGCGGCAGCGAGTTGAAAGAGCAGAAACGCTCCGGCCGCAGCGCTGCCGCCATGGAGACGCTGAAAATCTTCTGCGAGCTTCTCGCTTTCGGTTTGGAAGTGCTTGGAATCCGTTGCGATGCGCCGCAGACGTTCACGCGTGGCGGAGGCGTCCGAGAACACATAGGGCAATCCGTTGTTCACGGAGCGGATGCGGTCGATGAAGAAATCCGAGAACCGACCGGGATTGATCTCCTCCAGCCACACCATGTCTTCTGGCCGTGGCCCTACAAGATGGAAAACCATTCGCTCGATTGAGACGGCGGAAACCTGATCACCTTCGAAAAAAGCCACGTTGATTCTCCCCCTAGTTCCCCGATCAAGTTAGCAGAAAATTCCCGCTCGGATCATCACAGTTGCAGTGAAGATCTGCGGCCAGAGCGATCAGTACGTCCGCGTAGAGTAGGAGCTCGGGTGCGAGTATGCAAAAAGATGCCGGTGTGAGTTGCGGGTCTTGCACGTTCGTGCATGACCGTGAGGAGGGCGATGTTCGGGGGTCTGCTTTGAACGCGCATATCGGCCATCCGCGCACGCATGGTTGAGGTCAACGATGCTCAAAGCTGAGCTTGGATGGGATCGGAGTAGTCAAGACTTGCCCCATCGGTCTTGACTCCGATGACGCATCGTCGGCGCGTGCCGCAAAAGCTGATGCCAAACGTTTTCGGACCGGGCAAATTCTTAGGGCGCAATCGTGTCCCATCTTACGAAACCAAGCTTTATCGGCTTGGCAGATTTCGGCGATCGATAAGGGGAAACAAACAATGGCCGACCAGCATCTCACCGTTGAATTTCTCACCGAACTTACCGCCGAGATAGTTAGCATATATGTCACAAAGAACCCGGTTCCGGTATCTGAACTTCCGAGCGTAATCGCGAGCGTCTTTCAGAGCTTGAGCAATCTTAATGGCCGACAAGAACCAACCGTTGAGCCGCTGAAGCCCAAGGTTCCCATCAAGAAGTCGGTCACGCGCGACTTCATCATCAGCCTGGAAGATGGGAAACAGTACAAGACCTTGAAGCGGCATTTGACCGCGCTGGGCTTGACCCCCGAGGGCTATCGCGCAAAGTGGTTACTCCCGGCAGATTACCCGATGGTGGCCGAAAGTTACGCGGAGCAGCGATCCGCACTGGCCAAGAAGCTCGGCTTGGGCAGGAAACCGGACCAGAAGCGCGGTCGCAAGCGCGGGGGCTCATCGTAGCTTGCAAGCTCGCAAGAGACAGATCGCACGAACGATCCAGCCTGCGTTGCGGCCGGGGTAGATGCTACCGAGCTCGAAGCAGGATTGGTGGCTTAGCCGATTGCCTTGGTCATGAAGTCTGAGAGTGGGGCGGGCTCGTATTGGCCAAAGAGCTTACAATAGACGTAGCTGAAATTCTCATAGAGCTTTCGAGCTGCAAGGCATCTGTGCCGGTTTCCAGAAATAGACACTTGAGGCCGATCCTATGCGCCTCATCTTCAATTGCCGTCAGTAGCCTGCGGGATATTCCGTTTTCTCGCCAAGCCGGCCGTACAAACATACTTTTGATCTCGCCGGTGCCATCGCTGTGACGTTTCAGCGCGCCGCGCCCTGTAAGATCCGCGCCCATCCTTGCCGTCCAGGACGTTATGTCGGGCTTGTCGAGCTGTGACAGGCTGAATGAATGGATACTCTGGGGCGGCAAATTGACCTGAGAATGGGCGATCCGTTCTTCGATCAACGCTGCATTATCAGCGCCGGCAGGTCGCTCGATCGAGATGGAAACAGGAAGCGTTCGTGTCATTTGTCGAGTAATCCGTGGAGCCTAACGGCTCGCATCCGATCCGGCTTAGCTTTGAGTCAGGAAAGGAAGCACCTCACTGTCGCATTTCTGACTTGCATCCCCTGCCCGTCGAAACGTCTTACGGAAACAACAATCGGTATGCAGTATACCAGCCTCTGCAACATCGTGATGTTGGCTTTCGGTTGAAATAAGATACCCCCAGCGTCAGACCCAGCCCTCGCACCGTGTAGAAAGTTTAGTTTTTTCAAAGCACTGACACGAAAGCGCAAGGTGCACGGATACGCTGCACCGTGCAAAACCCGGCAGAAAGCTGAGCAAAAACAACCGCCAGACCGAAGCGCACCGTGCGCGCTTTTATCCTGCCCTCTTATTTGGGGTGGATTTCGCGCCAGTATTCGCCATCGCCATTTCTCCTTCATAGCAGTAAATCGCTTGATATCACACGCCAGGGCGCGAGGTTCTGCGCAGTCGTCGAGATCAGGTACGCCGTGCACTCTTCCGGCTCATCGACGGGATAGCTGCGCTGCTTATTGTCAGCGCTCGAACCGTCGCGGCACATGTCGCTATCGGATTCACGGGGCAACATCACAGGCATTCGTGCGTGATCCGGCAGTGCCGGCCACAGGCAAGATATCGTGCTTCCCGTTTCTATCGGCCGTGTAAGCGTCCGGTCTCTGCACCCAGATTGAGTAGTGCATTTGCGCGGCATGTCGGGCTCCTTCGTAGCATGGAGGATCTCCGGTGAATTTGAGACATTTCGAGAACAAGGCGCGACAATCCTGGTGGGTAGTTCACGTCGAAGCGTGGTAGCGAAGGGAACGCCTCCGAGGTGGCGTTCAAAATCGGCTTCCGGTTCCCGTTTTCCTGCAACTCATAGAGGAACCGTCGCCGGCAAATGGCGCGGCTAGATTGCCCCATTCCCTGATCCGCTCGACCAGGGGATGTGACGGTTGCCCCGAGCCTTCATGGGTTGGAAATCCGGCCGTTGCCGATCGCGATCACCCTGCCGGCCATAGCGATTGTCGATGGCCGGTGAGCCACGATCACCCGGGTGATGCGAAGGTCCGCGAGCGCTCGATTGACGAGATACTCGTTGGTCTCGTCGAGATGGCATGTTGCTTCGTCCAGGAACAGGATACGTGGTTTGCGGTAGAGCGCGCGTGCAAGGAACAAGCGCTGCTTCTGTCCTCCGGAAAGCGCACTGCCCATATCACCGACAAGCGATTCATAGCCCATGGGCATCATCCGGATTTCGCCATCGATTGCCGCCAGGCGCGCGCACTCCTCGATCCACTCTTGATCGGCATGGGGATCGAAAGCAGCTATGTTTTCGATTAGCGTTCCAGTAAACAATTGGTCGTCTTGAAGAACGCAGCCTGTGATTTTTCGATAGTTGGATAGTCCCATATCGCGAATGTCACAGCCATCCAGGCAGACACGCCCTTGCGTGGGCTGAATCAACCCCGCAAGGATTTTTAGCAATGTGCTCTTTCCGCAGCCAGATGGACTGGTGATGGCGACGCTTTCGCCCGCTGCAATCGTAAGATTGATCCCCTCCAACACATCCGGTTCGCCGTCGCCATAGCGGAAACGAAGCCCATGCGCCTCAAGGCGGCCCGCCACGATGCCGATCGAAGTTCCAACCCGTGCGATGCCTTTGTGCGCTTCGGGTTCGGCGAGTGCGATGTCGCCTAGCCGTTCCCCTTGCAGCGACAGCATTTGCAGCTTGAAAATCATGTTGATCAGTTCGGTGACGCGACTGGTAAACTGCTCCTGATAGGAGGAGAACGCCATGAGCATGCCGACGGTCAGGTTGCCGTGGATCACTGCACGACTGCCCAGCCAGAGCATGAGAACCCGCCCAAAGCCGAACAGCAAACCGTTGATCCCATTGAAAACCATATCGAGCTTGTTCGTTTTGAGGCCGGCATTGACGGCGTCGACCAAGGTGTTTAGCCATGTGCTTTGGCGTCGTTCCTCCAAGCCCAGGGCCTTGACGCTGTTTGCGCCCCGAATTGACTCTATGAAATGGGTATTTTCTCGCGCGTGGTGCACGAGCTCCGCTTCGGTGGCTGAACGGTAGGGTCGGTAGAAAACAGCCCTGACCAGCACGTAAAGCCCGGTTGTGATCAAGGAAATGACAGCCAAGGGCGGGCTGTAGAGAAACATCATGGCCAGCATGCCCACAACCATCAGGCTGTCCATGATGGAGCTGACAAGATCCGTTGTCAGCGTATGCTGGATCGTCTGGATCGAACCGAAACGGGATACGATGTCACCGACATGACGCTTCTCGAACCATGACAGAGGCAGGCGCATCAGATGAGAGAACAGGCCTATATCCCATTGGATAGCAAACCTGGTCATCAGCACCATTGTCCCCCATGAGCGGACAAAGCCGATAGCCGTCTGCAAGAGGACCAACAGCGCCAAGCCTACGGTGACCACCGTGACTAGATCGAGGTCGGCACTGACGATGGCCTGATCAATGATCAATTGCAGACCAAGCGGCGAGAGAATGGCAAAGACCTCGAGGCAAAGGGCAAGCAGGAAAATCTGCGCCAAAGCCCGCTTGAGACCGACGACGCCCCGAAACAAGCTCACCAGCTGGAACCGATTCTGCTCCACTTTTGGCGAGAAGGATTGGGCAGGCCAGACTTCGAGGGCAACGCCGGTAAAACTCTGATTGAGTTCCTTGCGTGTGACATGACGGCGGCCCCGGGCCGGATCATGAATGATGGCCCCTTTGCCGATGACCTTGTCCAGGACAACGAAGTGGCTGAAATCCCAATGGAGGACACAAGGGGTCTTTAAATCGCGAAGATCATCGAGCGCGACTTGCACGGCCCGCGTCGAAAGAAAGAGCTCACTGGCGAGATCAGCGATGTTGTAGAGCGTCATGCCCTTCAGCGATGCGCTGAATCTGAGGCGCATGGTGCTGATGTCGATTTGATGCCCGTGGTGGGACGCGATCATTGCCAGGCTAGCAAGACCGCATTCAGCTGCCTCCGTTTGCAGGATCAACGGCAAGCGGGGCCTGAAACCGAAAGCGAGCCTTTCCAGAACCGTCACAGCCTGTCCCCGTGGCTGGAGAGGGCGCCACGCAGGCTGTAGAGCGGTTCAAGCAGCCATTGATAGATGGGCCTGGTGTCAAGGAACACATCAGCCTCAACCGCCATGCCTGGCCGGATAGGCTCTGCCTTTCCATAAGCGATGACATGATCTTGTTCCGGTCTGACGATGACCCGGTAGAGGCCTGCGGATGGATCGCTCGTCGGCGAAGCTCCCCTTTCGGGCAGGAAAATCGTATCGATGTCGCTCGGGCGCAAGCTGACACGGGAGAACCCCGCGACCGTTCCCGGGTGAAGGCCGAACTTCTGATAGGGGAAAGCCGCATAACGCAGCATCACCTTGGCATTTTCGTGCATGAAACCGATCACACTGCTTGATCCATAAAGATGGACTTCGAGCTTGGCTTCGCTCGGCAGGATCGACAACAGCGGCGCTCCAGCGGCAACGAACTGTCCGGATTGGACAAGAATGGCAGTCACATTCCCGGTTCTCGGCGTGGTGACGTCTATCTGCCTGCGCGCTTCACCCTCGACGAGATCGCGCTCGATGACGCTGATCTGTCTGCGCAACTGGCCGATGACAGATGCGGCCTTTGCATCAAAACCCGCCAGCTTCGTGCGCACCTCCGTCAATCTTTGCTCAAGGCGAATGGCTTCACGCCGAAGGTTCTCCCGTTCCTGTTCCTTTTGCATCCGGCTTTCCATCCGGGCAAAAGCCTCGCGCTGCAGGACAACGTGCCGGCGAACCAGTTCCTCGTATTTCTCGGAGATGGTTCGCAACACGGCGGCGTAATCGCCCGTGACCTTTATCTGGATCTGGACTTGATCGATCTCTCGAAGCAGGCCTTGCTCTTCCTTCGCCAGCCCAGCTTTCTCGATACTGTCCAGTTTTTGCTGGCGGATGATCTCGGCTTCCAGTTCGCTCCGCTGTTTGCGCAGCAGCACGGCTGCCGCTGCTTGTGTTTCGCCCAGAGACGTCATGCTGTCGGAGGTGATCGTATAGAGGGATTGTCCTTGGCGAACATCGCTGCCATCAGCAACGTTCAACGAGATCACACGGCCGGCATTGGGTGCAAAAACCCGTACGATCCCGGTGTTAGGCATGACAACCCCACCAAGGCGTACCCGGCGCGTATATTCTCCAAAAATTAGGTAGGTGCTGATTGCAAGAACGACAGCAACCCCTAGCGCGGCCGTGATCGAAACACGAAGCGGGCGCAGCAAAATGGTATGGCCCAACCAACCGTCTTTTTGGGAGGTAACGGCCTCCAATCGAAAAAGGGGCTCATCCAAATTTCACCCCAGATCACATGTAAGTCAGGCGCGCATCAACGGCCGGCTGAATAAACGATTGTGTAATATTATCGAATTCACCCCACGCTCACAATCAAATCTTTAGTCGACATATCGTGGAGATTTCGAGTAGAAATGATGAAGAGATCGATCTCCCACAAGAGATATTGACGAAGTAAATTTAGAAGAGCTAGAATTATCCGCTTGGCGTCTATGAACCAAGCCAATCTCGGAAAAGAAGCGCAGGAAATTGTTCGCATTCAAAGCAAATGAGGATCAATATGCGTGAATTGACAATTGAAGAGATGAACTTGGTCGCCGGCGGCCGGCGCGGCGGCGGGCATGGGGGTGGTCATGGTCATCACGGCCGATCTGGCGGCTCCTACGGATACTCCGGAACGCTCGCCGGCGTAACAAAGGGGTTTGACGGGACCGGAATTAGGACGGACTGTCATTACTCGACACCAGTTGGTGGATTTACCGTATCAATGGCCGGTTCTCACAATTGCGATCCAACATCGCCAGCACCGAAGGGTATCGGTGGAAGTGGTAGGTAACGGGACGCTGAAGAGTGCCTCGGCTACGGCTGGGGCATTTTTTTGAGGCAGACTCATGAAAATTAGACAAAACATAAAAATTTCCGATGGTGCGAGAACGCATATCTTAAGACACTATTTGGAACCCGAGGTCGACGATCCATCTAAACTTCGTTCGATCCCCACACTTCGTTATGTTTTGTGCTACAAAGATTCCTTCGGAAACCCTATAAAAGACGCCATCGTTGGCTATGTTCTTTTTAGAATGCCTGTCGAGAATATAACCAATGAAACAGTATTTTTAATGGATGGTGAGAATAAGTACTTTGCAATCGCTCTCCGCGAGGAAGATGGGTATTTTGAAGACGCGTTCTATACGTTGGAGCGTGAAGAGGGTATTAATTACCTTATAGTCGAAAACCGAAGCGCTGCTAAATCCTGAAACGAATATCTTAAGCGCTCCGCGCCGTTTGCCCTGGCGAACCGAGAATGACCGATAGAGAAAAGATGGTGTCAGCGCTCGACCTTATTGAGGCTGGATTAGCTACTGCGCTCGTGGCTGCTGTTTTCGCTACCGTCGCCGTACTTTTTGCTCGCACTGGGCATGCGACCGGGTTGAAGGACTTGTTTCGCGATCTGCAAGGCGATGTAACCGTCATGGCGGGCGTTGCCGGGCTCGTTTTGATAGGCCTGAGCTTCGGAATTGTATTGTTCGTCTGCATGGCGCTGACTACCAAGTCATGGCTGCATAGAATTGCTGGACGCCACATTGCCCATATTCTCGGGCGACTTCAGCGTTCATAGTTCTGGCGTCGGGAACAGCGCTGACATCCATTTCACGTTACACGATCGCGGTTTCCAGGGCGGTAACTCAAGGGCAACCAATCGACCCGCACAGAGATTTCCGAGCAACCCTCGGACGCGCAGCGTAGGGCGAGCCACCTCATCGACGGAGGCGGATATACGGTCTTACCGTCGATCGGCGCGGCCGCAGGCAGGATAACGTGCGTTCCTGGTCTACATCAGTCTTCATCCGCCGCAGCGGATCTACTTATCTCAGTTGGCGCCTGTCAGCGTGCCTGCGCCATGCATTTCAGCTGCCGACGCGCTGCTCATCGATACGCACTCAAAAGCTTGCGGGCCTTGCTGTACGCGCGCCGCGCGGTGTCGGTTTTGCCTGTAGTCGGATCGCCAACGTAGAATGTGCCGCCGCTTCACATGGCATACGTGATCACTGCCAGCTTGCGTGCCGCCGCGAAACGCGCCTTGGCCTACGCCAGATAGTAGTTCGAGCCCACAGCTCGTCAGAGCTTAAGCTACCGCGCCTCGATCCGCAGCGCAGTTAATGTCTCTGGCGTGATCGTCCCCGTGACCTTCAGACCGTAATCCCCCTGCATCCGCTGCAGCCCAGCCCTCATCTCGGGTCCCATCACACCATTGAGTTCGCCGTTATAGTAACCGAAGGCCAGCATCGCGAACTGCACCTCAAGTACGATCTCCTTGAACCTGTTTGCGTTGCCCGGAAGAGTCTTAAGGGGAGCAGGCGCTGTTGCGGTCGCCGGCGGCTGATAAGTCGGGGTAGTCGACGGCGCCGAATAGAGCGGGCTCGATGGCGCTACGTACGATGGCGACGGGCTATTGTAGACTGACGGTCGGTAGGAGTAGCCACCGGTCGATGAACGATGGCTACTGTGCGAGCTATGACTCCTGTGTGAACTATGGCTGCGGTGACCAGCCAATGTGTACACGTGATCCATCTTGAAGATGTCAAACAAGGACAGCGACTTACCTCCGTCAGTCAACATCGGCTTTGAAGGTAAGGCCTGCCCCTCTGTGGGCATGAAGCCTGCGGCCAACAGTGACGGTATCGCAAACAGGCGTTTTTTCATCAGACCCCACCCAAGCTCGCATAGCCGTGCTCGCGCGGGTGCCATTCAAAGAACCCGCCGCAGTCGCCTCTAAGACTGCAGTTTTTGCAGTCATCCATGTATGCCCGTTTCCAATCAGAAATCGTTGACGGCGCGAGATGCCGATACGGTCCAGGGACCGTGCAAAGCGGAAAATTGAAAAGCTGGACATCGATGCTGCGGCTTCGGGCAATGTCGATTGCCTGCGCCACTGTTTCAAAGCCAGTCGAGCTGTCAAAGAACAGACGGCTCCAGTTTTGCCGCGCGTAGCCGATGTTTTCCAGCTGCATGATCGCCCAAGTCTGGATGAACGGCACCGATGTCGTCAGATACCTGGCAAGCCTGGGCAAACCTTGGGCGTTCGGTTGCATGAGAACCGTACGCAACTCGATTTGAGCGCCAGCCCTACCCAGGAATGCCAAGCCTGATTGAAGCTTCTCAAAAGCCCCGGCCTTGCCTACGATCTCGTCGTGGATGGTGGGATCGGCTGAATAGAGCGGCACGCCCCAAACCACGCGACTTCTGTCCAGAGCAAGCATCACTTCACGGTCAGCACTCTCAAAATGCTGGCCATTCGTAAGCACATGGAACCGCAGATCTTCTCGGGCCAGCATAACGCGAGCCAAAAACCCCAATAATTGGGCCTTGAACAACGTAGGCTCACCTCCCGAAATCCCGATCGTAGCCCCCTCGGGAGCCAGCATTGCCGCGGTTTCAAAATGCTCGAACAGATCGACATGCTGCTTCTTCGGCGGTTGCGAGCACATCACACAGAGCTGATCGCAGCGCTCCGTTACCAAGAACGTGTTGTGGGGAGATGTGCTTCGGATCAGGCGATCCGCGGTTCCACGCCGTGGATTGACGAGTAGCACATCGCCATCGACTTCCGACGGATCGATACCCAAAATTCGAACAGAACCGCCCTCGCCCACATATTCGGCAGCTTCAGCCCCTGCAGTTTCCAGACTGACATCGAAGGCACTTGTATTCGCGCGTACGTCGACGCTGTCCGTGCCTTCGAACGACCGGAGCCGTATCACAAATGGCTGTGTTGCTTGCGTTTCGGCTTTGATGCGGAGCGGTATCATGAATGCACCGTGACCATGCTTGGGTCCCAGCTCCCGATACCCAGCCAGGCGGCAACTGAGGCTCGAGCTGCGTCGTCCTGACGGTAGATCACCTCAAAAACCTTGTCGAAAATCGCGAGGTGTCGGCCACAGAACCAGGTGTCATGACGCGGCATGTCGATACGACCATACCGGGAGATGTCATCGATTACGTCGGAACCGCAGAACGGCTGGTACGCGCAATGAATGCAGTCCGGGTCGAAGTGATTGAAGGCACCGGAATTCAGGACCTCGACCTTCGATCTATCGATGCCCGTGATCACATCCCCGATGCTGAGGTCTATGCGGCCGATCCTTGACAGCATGCGAGCCTCGTCCGTCGGATAGAACCGTCCATCATGATCGATGACGAGATAGTCCGAAGCGAAGAACCCTGGATTGCGGATATCGACATGGTTGTCGGCTCCGAAGCGAAGAACCCGTTTCAGGCACTGGCTGAAATAGTATTCCTCCATAAAGCGCCCGGTACGATGATTGCGGTCGATCAGGCGGTCGATGAACTGTGAGTGGAGCTTGTTCCAGCGCCCCAATGCGTCCGCGCCTTGATCGAGTTTTCGGGCGAATCCTTGATGATTTATCGGCCGCAGGTAGACGGACTTGATCCCATACCGTTCGTAGCTGTCGAGAAGTCCCTCGAGATTCGGCGGCGAAGAGACGTCAATCGTCGGCAGAGCCGAGATTTTTCCCTCAGGATAACGTTCAACGGCAGCTTCGAGATTTGCGAAGAAGGCCTCGGTGCGGTCCTTGTCACGCGTCCGCTGACGCTCGTGGGTTGTCGCATCCCCGTCGAGCGAAGTGCTGATGAAGGTGTCATCCGCGTCGAGGAAAGCCCACGCTCGTTCATCAAGGTTCTGGAGGTTGGTGCAGACCACGAACTGCGCGCGGGCAAACTTGCCGCGGCAAAAGTCGCGTACGATCTCGAGCAGGTCGATGCGCAGCAGCGGCTCGCCACCTTGGAATTCAATTTTGATCTCTGGGCTTTCGATGGAACCCAGGAAAGCAAGGACGGCGGCCAAGGTTTCGTCGGTCCAATCAAAGCCGCGTGCCTTTTCCGGAGCCCGGGACACTTGGCAGTAACCGCACGCGAGGTTGCACCGGAGTGTCGGCACCAAGATCACGTAGTTGAGCTGCTGTGGTTTCGATTGTCGTTGCGACCACCGATAGGCAAACGATATCCAGGATAGATCGAGTTCGTCATTGAACGCATGGCCGCCCTCTCTCAGGAACGTCTGGTCCCCAACGTTTAATGCGTCGCTGGCATAACGGCCGAGGAAGCTGTCGTTCGACATGAAGAAGCCGCCGGCATCGTCAGCAAACAGAATTCTGCCGTCTGTGAGCTCGCGGAACTTAAGTGGCCAGACGTTCATCGCGAGGTCACAGCAGCAATCAAATTTGCCCTGAGGGGCAACGTCTCGGTGTAAATCTTCTCTCGATAGAGGGTATGCAGGAACGCACGCCGAAGATCAGCGACCTTTGAGTGGTCGCCGCATAAGATAGCGACTGCTCCGTGTTCCACCTGGACTTCAAGTTCGGGGAATTGAATTTGGAATTTGACAGCGGCGTTCAAAACAAAGGCTTCGAATTGCGGCGCAACAACAACCGTCAGAATAGAATCCGACTCTGAAACGATAATACCCACAGCCCACTCTCCCCAACAGGGATAGTGCACGTGTTATGTTTGCAATCAAGTGACGGAGATGAGGCCAGAGACAATGAATTGCCAGCTGCCGAGCAGTTTCAACAACAATTACGGAAACTCAGCTTGCACTGCAAAGCGGATACGCTGTCCCTCTAACACTCTAGGGCTTAGGGATTGTAGTTCTCAGCCGAAGTGGTGACAACCCGCTGATCCCAGCCGCAAGATCGTTAGCTACTGCGAGCTCATTCCACCCAGATCCCATCCCGTCGGAGCCGCTGGCTGGTCGTCGGGTATCCGATATTGCGTTGGTGCTAACAGTACCGCGTCTCATTGACCGCCACTTCTTTTTAGAAACGCGTCATCCAAGATTAAGTGGTCCAGCCTTTTGCGGGATTCTTCCGCATGCAATCTTACGCCAGGGTTTTCTTCTATAGCTCTGCCGTACCAATATCGTGCAGCATGTAGATCACCCAGCATTTCGTAGCATTGCCCCAATTTTTCTCCGAGATATCCAGCATCCAACGAAGGATCACCATCGGCCATAAACAGATATATCTTAATTGCATCCTGCGGCCTCCCCACAGAAACCATTTCTGCGGCAGATCTTTCTAGAGAATTTAAATCATATTTCATGATCATACCAATATATCATCGTGGGGCTGTCGGGTTAATAACCTCAATATGCACGTTTATATGAGCCGGCGACCAAGGGGCTTCAAAATTAATATGCGGGCCGTCATTTGGAGGGCGATCTCCATACTGCCCAGGATACAAATCAAATCGCAATTTCATCCCATTTGGAAATAGGAACTGCGCAGCCCCCTTTGGCGTCGGTTGGAACCGAGGAGCACCACCACCCGCAGCTTCAAGCCTAGAAGCCAGATCTTGCACGGCCGGGGGACAAACAGAGCCGGCCAAACCAAGTGGATCGATAAAACTGACAGGATTTCCACCAACATAGGCGTAGAGATTTCCTGCCGGATTAATAAGTTCTCCGATCGGATCCCTTGAAAGCCACTGTCCAACAATCGGATTATATGCCCGAAAGAGGGTAAGATCTAACCCATTATCGGGACTGCTGAACATCTTTGCATAGCCGAACTCAGTGAGTGGTGCAGCGGCCTGCAGCGGAACACCATAGGGATCGTAGCTGTAAGCTGGTGCGTCGGAGGCATTTTTGAACACTCTCCGTATCGAGCCAATTTGATCGATCCCATAATAGAAGGTTTGGGCCGAGGCTCCGGGAACAAATTCACCTTCAGGATAGTGCTGCCGGGTCACTGCATTGGCTGCGTTTCGGGCCTGACAGATGGCGCTGCCACACCAGATATAAGAGGTGACGACAGAAGCGCCACCGCCTGCTGGCGCACTGGTGATTGTCGTACGGCGCCCAAGTGCGTCATAGGCGAATATCGTAGCCTTGCCTGGTTGATCGGGGTAGGCGATCTCGATCAATCGATCTTCCGCATCCCAGCTATAGGTTCGTTGGCCGTCAGACAAAAGGTTGCCGTTAGCGTCCCAGATCAGCGCCTGACCCGAAAGACTGGTGAGCTGATTGAGATTGTTGTAGGCGGCGATTTGTGCGCCTGCCGAAGAGTACGCGGGGGATACGTCACTCGTTTCGGTTACTTTGGTTACGAAATTCTCAGGAGTGGTGACGTAATCGTATGTCGAGTACTGGCCGACCGAGAGACCGACATTGCTGATTTGAGACAACCGTCGATCGCCAGAGTTGGGCAGGTAATTCCAACTCGTTGCCAGTGTACTGCTTGCAAGCCTTCGCGACGTGATCTGGGCTGTTTGACCCAGATAGCCGAGAGTAAACGAACCAAGGTCACTAGCGTGAGAGGTTAGCCTCCCAAGGACATCATACCCGAACGTCTCAGCACCCGCCCCCTGGACGGTGCGCGTGGCTACCCGGTTCAATGCGTCATAGGCATACTCGATCGTGCTATCGGCTAGCGGCCCACCCTCCTGCTTGAGATTCAAAGCGCCCAATGAACCTACTGGGTAGTAATCATAGGATGTCGTGCTGCCGTTACTCGTCGTTGAAGCCAGGCGCAGGAAATACGGATCGTAGGCGAGTACTACATTTGGTGTTGAGTGTATGGCGTTCAGATAGCTGATAGCTGCAATTTGATTGTCGCCGGTGTAGCTGTACTGTTTTGATTGCCCAAGTGCGTCGAGAGTGGACCTGAGGCGGCTCGTTGTATTTTCATACGTATAGGTGAGCGTACCATTATCTGCATAGGTCTTCTGGCTGAGCCGACCCTCCACATCGTAGGACCAACGTGTGATGTTGTTCTTAGGATCGGTGAGGCTCGAGAGATTGCCAATGCGACTATAGCCAAACAGCACGCGTTGGCCGAGCGGATCTGTCACCGATGTCAATCGCCGATTGGCATCATAACGATATGTCCACTGGCGGCCTTCACGGTCACGATAAGATGCGAGATCGAGCTTGTCGTAGGCGTACTGATCGCTTGTGCCATCAGGATAAGCAATCTTTGTTAGGCGATCTGCGGCATCATAATCGTAGGTTGCGATCCACCCTTCTGAGTCCGTGAATGTCCTTATCCGCTCGAAGCTATCGTAGGTGTAGAACGCTGCGGTCGCATTGTTGGCGTTGATAACCTCGATCAGCCGGCTGGACGCGTTGTATCGATAGCTCGTCTTCTCGCCGAGAGGGTTCGTGGCCGAGGTTAGCTGCCCTGCGTTGTTATACGTGTAAGTGGTAATTTGTCCGGAAGCGTCCGTATAGATCACCGGACGATGACGGGTGTTGTAAACGTACTGCGCGATGGTTTGCTGAACGCCGAATTCAGTCGTCTGGCTGATAGAGGTCAGGTCAATCTGGTTGGCGTATGTATAGTTCGTTGTCCGCCCAATTGGATCGATCGCCTGGGTGAGATTGAAAAAGCCACCCGTGTCGTAAGAATAGCGGCTGACCTGGCTGGTTCCGTCATCCAACACCCGCCCGATCGCGATCGGTTTGCCAAAAGTTCCCCCGTAAGCACTGAGGGATTGACCCGGATAGTTATACCAGATCCGATTTTCAGAGGGGTATTTGACACTCTCGATCGCCGTCCCTTTGATCGAGGTGTCCGGCATATGAACGAAGTGCCGGATTCTAGCCTTGGTATAGTCGCAGCCGCCGCCAGAGGTGCATCCTGCCGCGACGTAGGCATCCTTGTCCCAATGGAAGCTGTTTCGATACTTTAGGTATTGATTGAGCGGGGCGAGCGGCATTCCTTGCGGCACGGTCGCCGCCGGATCGCTCTCGGGAATGGGCGCAGGCTCAAGCCACTCTTCACGTTCGTGGTAGCCTAGCGGGTCCGTTACTTCAACGAAACGAGGCGGGCCACTTGATCCCGGGGCAGTGTAGGCGAACTTTGTGGTGCCATAGGGAGTCGTCAGGGCGTTGATGAGGGAGTTGTCATCATAGCTGACACTCGATGTCAGGCCGATCGTGTCAGTGATCGATTTCAGGCGCGCGTTTCCGTCATATGCCAGAACAGCGCTGCGCCCAAAGGGATCCGTGATCTTGGTTATGAGCAAAGGGGATGTCGCCAACTCATAACTAAATGTGGTTAAGCGCCCGACAGCATCGGTCAGTGAAATAAGCCGGAACTGGCCATCGTAATTCAGAGTGGCCGCGTTGCCTTGCGGATCGATCACCCTGCTCAGAAAAATTCGCCGAGGATAGGCAGCGGCCCCGTCAGACTGCGCATAGATTTCAACGCTACCGTCAGGCATGAGATGGCGGTAGGTGATTGGAGAACCAGACGCGCGTACCAAGATGGATCCATCGCCATCCTGCGCAGCAAATCTTCCGTTCCTAGCCTGGTAGCCGAGATAGAAGAACGTGGTCCCATCTCGCAGGTAGGATGAGACGTTGGCGCCTGGATTCGTCGGATCATCCGTTACATAGCTCAGCCAGTTCAACGACCATTTTGGACTGATGTTGAAGAAGTTAAAGTTCGCGGGCTGGCTGTCCTGCCGTTGATTGTAGCTGATCTCGACCATCGCCGACGGGCCAATTGGTGGATTGTAGCCCACTGGCCGATCGGTGATCGTGACCGCGACACTCGCTTCTTTGATGTTATAGAAACACAGGCCACAGCCGCCATTAGGTCCACGTCCGCCAGCACCAGCACCTCCGCCACCACCAGCACCGCCACCACCAGCACCGCCGCCGCCAGCACCGCCACCACCGCCACCGCCAGCACCGCCACCACCGCCGCCGTTGGCATCTGGATCATTGTTGCCACCTGGTCTGTCACCATTGGTCGGCCCCTTCCCCCAAACCGAAGCGGCTTCAAAGGGTTCGACATCCCGCCATTGTTTGGCGGGGTCCAAATCTTGCGGAACAAGGTAATATCCACTTGCCTCGGTATCCAGCGCAGCCTTGGTCACCCAGAGGTCAGTTCCGGAAAACACAGAATCCCTAACGTGGTATCTTCCGTTCGCCTCACCAACGATGGCTGCGAAATGCCCTACTTTCCAATGCACGATTGACGGAACGGGAACTGGCTCACCCGGCCTGCGTATGACCAGCCGATGCGCGAATCCGGCATCGTCGGCGAGACGACCGACTTCGGCCAAGTTGGTTCCGTTGGGCCCGGCTTTATACCACTGCAGAGGATCAGCCTTCTCAAAGCTGACCTTGCGAGCCAACAGCAACTGCTTCAGCGCAAGGGGACCGCAGATGAACAGGTGTCGCGGATCCCGCGTGGTAAGCGCCAGTTGCTCGCTTGCACTTTGAATTGTCTCCGTTGCGGAGCCTGCAATTGGACGATCCCCGATGTCGCGAAACAGCGCTGCGAGCTCGTCTGTCTTGCCCAAGTTTGCGTAGAGCTGTGCAAGCTCTCCAACGGCTCGATCAACCAATGCCCTGGCGCGCGGCTCCCTCGAACTCTTTCCTGCGACCCATGCAGACTGCCAGGCGTGGATCGCCTTCGAAAAGTGGCCATCGTGGAGGTAAGACAGCCCAAGGTTGGCCCAAATCGCGGATGCCCAGCGGGAGTGCGGGTTGGATTCCAGGAACGCGACCAAATCGCCGTAGTTGGCCAGATCTGTCCTCTGATTGTAGGCATTCAAGGCATGCCGCAAGGCTGCATCTTCGGCAGAACTGGTGGCTTCAGTCGCCACGAGCGGTTCCTCGAAACGCGCAACTCGCATCGCCTCGGTCAAAGAACTGGGCTTTGACACAGCGGCTGTCTCAGTGGGTGACACGATCGGCGCCGCCAAAACCGCACTCTGTGCGGCAAATGACGCCAGCAACGCAGCGAGGACGAAGAATTGCCGTATCAATCTCATTCCGACCCTCATGTGCAAATAAGACAGACCCACATTGAACATGTCGCGGCCGCAGCCTACGGAACGTGGGTGGTCGTCAAAGAGTGCGGTTACCGCGCCCCTTTAGTTGCTTGTCCAATTCAAGCACCCCCAGTTGCCCACTCCCCACACAGGGTTGAGCATCCCGGATGTCCAGGAGAAACCGTTCCATTGCGCGACACCCCACACCGGAGGTGCTGCAGCCTTGGTGACCAAAACCTGTGACGTTCGATTTCCGGCGGGGTCATAACCATAAACCAGACACCGCAGTTGATTGTAAAAACCTGTCACCAGGCGCCCGGCCGGATCGTAGCTAAATGAAACGCCAGATTGATCTGCAGCGGCCGACCCCATGGCTGCAGAAATAAATAAAACCGACAATGAGAAGCATTGAACTCTCAAGCGTGCATTCATGCGCCGCCTCCGGTTGAAATGCTACAAGGTTGCCAATCCAACGAATTTAACGAAATGCGCCAGCGAATATCCACCCCAGAAAAGCTTAGCCAATACGGGTTAGCCAGTCAGGATTGAATGCCAATTCATCATTGAAGACGCTCAACGTCTAACAACGGTGAGTAGTTTCGTAAATTGAATTAGTTAATCCAGCATAGAAAATTTATTAGTCCAATTGTTTTGGTTATTTAAATTTTGTATTCAATAAACTTTTATTCTTACCATTGCCATGATCCGACAATCTTCAATTTTGATACTTGACATCTTCAAATTAATTGTAGCTACTCGCGCTATCCATCCGAATTGAGGTGACAGATGCAAGTCATTTTGCGTTTTGTACCTGCGGTCGCGCTATTAGGCGGCTTTGTTATTTCAACATCTTCTGCCTTTGCGGATTGCCCGATGCCGAGCGCGATCATCAATGGCCAGCCCGTAGACGCAACCCCGGTGAACAATAACTTCTCCGCGGTCTCCAACTGTATTGTCAAAAACTCTCCTGCCGGCTCTGCCAATTCTGTTCAGGTACGAGACTCTTCTGGCGGCTTTGGAGGAACCAATACACTGTCCGATGGGCAATTATTGATCGGGTCGACAGGCGCCCTCCCAATGAACTCGACCCTTACAGCCGGAACTGGAATAAACATCCAATCTTCGCCGAGCGGAATCATCATTGCAGCTCCCAGCGGCGGCAACGAAACCGCTGTTGACTGGCTCAATTCAGCTGCCGTCGTCCGGCCGTCAGTCGCCGCTTTTTCCCTCCGCACATCGACAACGCCTCCAAGCGGTGCTGGGATTACGGCCACTGTGCGTGGGTTTGCAATGACTGCGACGGGAGGGGCCGCCAACACAGCGATGATGGCCGAAACTCCCGCCCCGAGCGGAAAGTGGCAGGCAACAATGCTCACCGCCTATACGGGGGCAGCATCAAACTCCAGTGTTCCTGCAATTGCGGTCAGGGACTCCGTCAACAATCGCGCAGTTGAGTTTGGAATTGGAGCGCTGGGACAAAACGACTATCGCTTCAGTTATCTAAGGTCCTCTGGCGGATCAGGACTGGATCGCCTCCTTGGCACGGCAGCCACTTTTCAGGACATCGGATTGCCCGCGCCATCCGAGCCACTTTGGACCCGCCTTACCTACGACGGCACGACCCTGTCGTGGGCTTTCTCTCGCGACGGTCAGTTCTTTGTAACCGCTTACTCGGCGGCAGCGGACGATTATCTCGTAAACGTCGATCGTGTCGGACCAGCGATTCTCTTCTCCGAACCTGTATACCCTACATGGCCCGTATCGCAGCAAGTTCTGTCCTGGACACTTGTCAGCCTAAATTAGTATCCAATTCGAGGAAGTTTGCGACGATGAGGAAGATCAATTTCGCTCTTGCCTTTGGCACGGTCCTCGTTGCTACGAAGGCAGCATTCGGCCAATGCGTTCTACCGAACCAATTGACGAATGGACAAGTTGCTGACGCCACGCAAGTGATGGCGAATTTCAATGCCCTTGGGAACTGCGTGACCAACATTGCACCTGGTGGGCAGCAAAATTCCATCCAATTCAACAACGGGACCGGTGGTTTTGGTGGAGTTACCCCATTGACCGATGGTCAGGTTCTCATTGGCTCCAGTGGTCATCCCCCGCAAGCGGGTGCTATTACCGCGGGGCCAGGAATTGCGATCCTAAATGGCCCAGGAAGCATCACGATTGCAACCACAGGGAGTGGTAGCGGCGGGGATGTCGATTGGTTGAATTATTCTGCAGTGGCAAAGCCAATCGCGGCGAATTTTGCTCTAACAACATCGACCACTGCGCCAGTAGGCGCAGCTATTACCGCAACCTCCAGAGGCATGGCACTCACGGCAAGCACGGTAGCGAACAACCGTGCGATGATGGCAGAAGTCGATGCGCCATCCGGGAATTGGCAAGCCACAATGCTGACAGTGTATTCAGGCCCATTGTCCACATACAATTTACCAGGGATAGCCGTCAGGGACGTTGCGAACAGCCGGACCATCACGTTCGGCATAAGCGCCAACGGAAACAGTGCATATAGATTTGACTATTTGAAAATGTCCGGTGGAACCGGGTTCGATAGCTACTCCAACGATAGTGCTTTTTCAGATACGGGATTGCCAGCGCCTTCATCTCCGATTTGGTCGAGATTGACCTACAACGGCTCAAATTTCGTTTGGTCGTTCTCTAGAGATGGTCAGAATTTCTCGGACGCATATAGCGTCTCCGCCACGGACCACATCACAAATCGAAACAAGGTTGGTCCAGCCATCGTGTTTTTTTCGCAGACAAACCCCGGTTGGTCGGCTGCATATCATGTGCTTTCGTGGAAGGTTGCACCCCTCTAAATAGACCCTTCACTTCGAGTGCGCACCCCTCCATCATCTTTTCGGCGCGACAGCCTTCAGGCAGTGCGCGCCGAAAGGCAAAAATGTGCTTTGCGGCACTACCCGTCAAAACCAACGATCACGCTTTTGGCCTACCTGCAGGTTCCATCGCCGAGTTCAGTTTTGGGCTATTTGCGATCTTGACGAAGTCGATTTGCCCTTAGACGCTTAGATATGGAAAATAGGCGTTGCCCTCGTCTCGCACAAATTGCGCGAAGCCGACTGACTTCGCCTTCCGCTAAGGGTCCAGACACTCGATACTCAGTCTTCCGGCGCCAAGTCGTTGGAAGCGTTATTAGGAAGATAGGGCTCCGCACAATCAGTCAGCGGAAATCATTCTGCCGTCGAGCGGTGCCAAACTTGCTTCTAACATCGCTAGACCGTGTGCAGGTCAATCAAGCCTGATTTCCTCCACTAGCCCGGATAATTCGGCTGGCGGCACCAGCCAGAAAGTTCGAAAAGCTTCCAAGAACCCCAGGCAAACTGGACACCGCAGCGGACAATGAAGTCCACGGATATTCCGGCGAACATTCCGCATAGGAGCGGCAAATATCGTCGGCAGGAGAGCGTCCGAAAAGGCCTGTCGGCGGCTCCTTCGTGGGAACGAAAAAAGAAGAGAAGCAGAACTTTCGTGTGCGCTTTTTGCACACAACATCTCATAACTAGCTGAATTTATTTAAGTATCCATCCAGTCCATCATCGGCGCGATGGACAGGCGATGATCGCCATAGGCGCCCTGCCCGCCCGATTTTGCGTTGGTGTTCACGTATCGACGACTGCCCGTTGATGCCCGCTCACATAGGCCAATCGCCACGCCGGTGCAAACCTGGTGCCGCGATCGCTCTACCCGGCGAACGCCGGAGCCGTCGTAAAAGGCCGGTTTTCTCAGCGCTTGCGCAGCGCCTCCGACAGCGCCGCGCCGAACGAACCCTGTTGCGACTGGCCGCCTCGATTGTCCGGCTTGCTGGCGTGGTTCTTGCCGCCGCCGGGTGCCGGTTTCGCCGCCGGTGTCGAGCGTTCCGGTGCCTGACCGTCGCGTCGCATGGTCAGGCCGATGCGCTTGCGCGCCACGTCGACCTCGACGACCCGCACCTTCACCACGTCGCCGGCCTTCACCACCTCATGCGCGTCCTTCACGAAGCGGTCGGCAAGCTGCGAGACGTGCACCAGCCCATCCTGGTGCACGCCGATATCGACGAAGGCGCCGAAGGCGGCGACATTGGTGACGGTTCCCTCCAGAAGCATGCCGGGCTTCAAATCCTTGATGTCGTCGACGCCGTCGGCGAAGGTCGCCGTCTTGAAATCCGGGCGCGGGTCGCGGCCCGGCTTCTCGAATTCGAGCAGGATGTCCTTCACCGTCGGCAGGCCGAACCGTTCGTCGACGAACAGTTTTGGATCGAGCTTGCGCAGCGAGGTGCTGTCGCCCATCAGCGCGCGAATGTCGCGGCCGCAGCTGGCCACGATCTTGCGCGCCACCGGATAGGCCTCCGGGTGGATCGACGAGGCGTCGAGCGCCTCCGCACCGTCGCGGATGCGCAGGAAGCCGGCGCACTGCTCGAAGGTGCGCGCGCCGAGCCGCGGCACCGAAAGCAGGTCGGCGCGGCTGGCATAGGGACCGTCGGCGTCGCGGCGCGCCACGATCGCCTCGGCGATCGATTGGCCAAGGCCGGAAACGCGCGTCAGCAACGGCACCGAGGCGGTGTTGAGATCGACGCCGACGGCGTTCACCGCGTCCTCCACCACCGCATCCAGCGCCTTGGCCAGCCGGTACTGGTCGACATCGTGCTGGTATTGGCCGACGCCGATCGATTTCGGCTCGACCTTGACCAGCTCCGCCAGCGGATCCTGCAGGCGCCGCCCGATCGAGACGGCGCCGCGCAGCGACACGTCGAGACCGGGGAACTCGGCCGCCGCCGTCTCCGACGCCGAATAGACCGAGGCGCCCGCCTCGGAGACGATCACCTTGGTCGGCGTCGGTGCCGGCATGTCGGCCAGAAGCTCGGCCACCAGCCTCTCGGTCTCGCGGCTGGCCGTGCCGTTGCCGATGGCGATCAGCTCGATCTTGTGCTTGACGATCAGCCTGGCCAGCTCGGCCTGGGCGCCGCGCACGTCGTTCTTCGGCTGGAACGGATAGATGGTCGCCGTCTCCACCAGCTTGCCGGTCTGGTCGATCGCCGCCACCTTGACCCCGGTGCGAATGCCCGGATCGAGGCCGAGCGTCGGGCGCGAGCCGGCGGGAGCGGCGAGCAACAAATCCTTGAGATTGCGCGAGAAGACGCGGATCGCCTCTTCCTCGGAGCGCTCGCGCAATTCGCGCATCAGGTCGAGCGACAGTTGCAGCGAAAGCTTGACCCGCCAGGTCCAGCCGGCAACGTCGCGCAGCCATTGGTCGGCCGCGCCGCTGCCGATCCGCAGCGTCGCCGCCACCTTGTGCTCCACCGGCTTGTTCGGCGAAGCGATATCGGCATCCACTTCGATGGCGATGGACAAAATGTCCTCGTTGCGGCCGCGCAGGATGGCGAGCGCCCGGTGCGACGGCACGGTCGACCATTTTTCGGAATAGGCGAAATAGTCGGAGAACTTGGCGCCGGCCTCTGCCTTGCCGTCCAGCACCGCGGAGGTGACGACGGCATTGAGCTTCATATAGTCGCGCAAAGCGCCGATCAGCGTTGCGTCTTCGGCCAATTGTTCGGCGATGATGTCGCGCGCGCCTTCAAGTGCGGCCTTCACGTCGGCCACTTCGCCCGCCACATAGGCTTCCGCCGTCTTGTGCGGATCGAGCGAACGGTCCGCCAACAATGCCTCGGCGAGCGGCCCGAGCCCCCGCTCGCGCGCGATCTCGGCCTTGGTGCGGCGCTTCGGCCGATACGGCAGATAAAGGTCTTCCAGTTCGGCCTTGGTGACGGCGCCGGCGATCTTGAGCGCCAGCTCGTCGCTCATCTTGCCCTGCCCGGTGATCTCCTGAAAAATGGCGACACGGCGCGCTTCCAATTCGCGCAGATAGCCGAGCCGTTCGGCAAGATTGCGCAGCTGCGTGTCGTCGAGGCCGCCGGTCACCTCCTTGCGGTACCGGGCGATGAACGGCACCGTCGCGCCTTCGTCCAGAAGTGTGACGGCGGCGACGACCTGGGCGGTGGCCGCGCCGATCTCGGTGGCGATTGCGGCTGCGATCTTCTGCTCTGTCTGCATCTTGGTCCCGTGGTGATTTGCAACGGCGACCATAGAAAGATCACCGTGGCGCGGGTACGGCGGCATTCGCTGTCTCCACAATAAATGCTGAACAAAACACCGAACCGGGGACCGGGACGGGAAAACGTCCCCCTCCGAAAGACCCGTGGACGGTCGCTGGCCGCCTTGTTTGGCGGCCCTGCCCGCTTCCGCTTGATCCCATGCGGTGCTAGGGCATCCCCAGCTTCCGCCCGAACGAAAACGCCCGCTTCAACCCGAATTGGAAACGACCTTGGCCAGCCTCGACCCGACGAAAAAACTCCCGGTGATTGAAATCTGCGTGGAAGGCATTGACGGCCTGCTTGCCGCCGAGCGCGCCGGCGCCGACCGCGTCGAGCTCTGCGCCAGCCTTGTCGAGGGCGGCATCACGCCCAGCCTCGGCACCGCAAGGCTGGGCCTGGAACTGGCGAAAATTCCGTTCCACGTCATCGTGCGGCCACGCGGCGGCGATTTTCTCTATAGCGACGACGAATATCGTTCGATGCTGGCCGACGTCGCGGCGCTTCGCGAACTCGGCGTCGCCGGCGTGGTCGTCGGCTGCCTGACCGCCGATGGCGCCATCGACGAGGTCCGCATGGCCGCGCTCGTCGAGGCAGCCGGCCCGCTCGCCGTCACCTGCCACCGCGCCTTCGACATGACGCGCGACGCAGCCGAGGCGCTGGAAGCCCTGGTCCGCTGCAAGGTCGGACGCGTCCTGACCTCGGGCCAGCGCGACACCGCCATCGAGGGCGCCGATCTTCTGGCCGCGCTGGTCAGGCAGGCGGGTGGACGCATCATCATCATGGGCTGCGGCGCGCTCGACGCCGACAATATCGGCGCGGTCAGGGCGAAGACCGGGCTGACCGAAATGCACTTCGCCTCGCTCAGGCACGAGGCCAGCGCCATGCGCTACCGCAACCCGAATGTCGGCATGGGCGGCGACGATCTCGACCGCGAATACCGCAACACCTTCACCGACGAGGCGCTGGTGGCCGCCACCATCGCAGCCGCCCGCGCATGACGGCACCGCTCCCCATCGAGGCCGTCGTTGCCGCCGACGAGCCGGCGGTCCTGGAACTCAACAACGAGCACGCCGCCGAGCTCTCCTGGCTGGAACCGGAACGGCTCACCGCTCTGCTCGACGCGTCTTTCCATGCACGCCGCATCGGCAGGCTCGAGGCGTTCCTGATGACCTTCGACCAGGACGCCACCTATGACAGCCCGAACTTTCTGTGGTTTCGCGACCGCTATCCGCGCTTCGTCTATGTCGACCGCGTCGTCGTCGCCTCCAGCGCGCGCGGGCGCGGCCATGCGCGCCGGCTTTACGAGGATCTGTTCGCGCGCGCCGCGGCCGCCGGCCACGAACTCGTCACCTGCGAGGTGAATGCCGACCCGCCCAATCCCGCCTCCGACGCTTTTCATGCCGCGTTGGGGTTTCGCGAGGTCGGCGACGCCGTCATCCATGGCGGCAAGAAGGCCGTGCGCTACTACGCCAAGACACTCGCCGATTAGAATAGGAACTCGCCTCGGGAGCCGCACCCGGCCTAAGCCGGTCGCGCTCCCGAAGAGTTCAAGCTCCGCTGGTTACGGCATCGTCGGCTTGGGCAAAGCCTCGCCTTTATAGGCCGCGTCTCCCTCGATCAGGGTCAGCATCACTTTCGTCGCCGCGATCTGGGTCGGGGGGATCTTGGTCACGTCATGGCCCAGCACCACGATATCGGCGCGCTTGCCGACCGTCAGCGTGCCGGATTGCGCCTCGTCGAAGGCCGCATAAGCGCCATTCGCCGTATAGGCCTTGATCATGTCCATCACCTCCAGACGGTGCTGCGGCGTCAGCACCCGGCCGTTAGGGTCGGCTATGTCCTGCCGGGTGACGGCGATCTGGATGGCTTCGAGCGGATTCATCGACGATACGCTCCAGTCGCTCGAACCGACCAGCAAAGCGCCTGCCTGCTTCAGCGCGCCGAATGGATAAAGCTGTTGCGACCGCTCCGGCCCGATCTTCGGCTCGGTCAGGTTGACGATATAGGGGTCCGGATAAGCCCAAAGCGCCTGGATATTGGCGAGCACGCCGAGCGCCTTGAAGCGCGGAATGTCGGCGGGATCGATCAGCTCGAGATGGGTGATCTGGTGACGGCTGTCGCGGGTGCCGTTGGCGACCCGCGCCGCCTCGTAGGCATCGAGCGTGGCGCGCACCGCGCGGTCGCCGATGGCGTGCGCGTGCAGTTGCAGCCCGGCCTTGTCGGCGGCGATGGCAATCTCCTTCATCGCCTGCGGCGTGAACAAAAGGTCGCCGGCCTGATTGCTGCCGACATAGGCCTCGATCAACGCCGCGGTACCGGTCTCGATGACGCCATCGACAAAAAGCTTGGCCGCGTTGACTTCGAGATGCGGCGAGGCATAGCGCGCCTTGTAGTCGAGCACCTTGGCGACACCGGCCGCGGCGCCTTCCTTGGCCTCGATCTGCACGGCCGCCTTCACGCGCAGATTGAGCTTGCCGGCCGCGTCGGCGCGCTGATAGCCGCGCAGCATCCATTCCTTGGCGGCGGGATCGATGATGGCGGTTATGCCATAGCTTTCGGCCTCGGCCATCGCCTTGGCGAGGCCCGCATCGACCTGGCTGTCGGGATATTCCGGCAACAGGCTGCTGACCAGCGACATGGCGCTTTCGCGCAGCAGACCGGTCGGCTGGCCTTGCGCATCCACCTCGATGCGACCGCCTTCCGGCGCCTTGGTCTCGGCGGTGATGCCGGCCGCCTTCAGGGCCGCGGTGTTCACCCAGGCCGAATGGCTGTCGGCGGCGGCAACGAAAATCGGACGCGGACCGGTGATGGCATCGAGAACGGCGGCCGACGCGTTGGGCAGCGTCGTCGGGTCCCACAAGCTGGCGCGAATCCAGGCGTTTTCCGGCAATTTGCCCACGCCCTTTTCGATCGCGGCGCGCAAGCCGGCCTCATCGGCAACGCCACTGAGGTCGATGTCCTGCAATTCGGTCGCGCTCCAGATCAGATGGTTGTGCGAATCCTGGAAGCCCGGCAGCACCAGTGCCTCCGCCGGCAGGTCATAGACCGTCGCCCCTTTCAGGAATGGTGCCATGTCGTCGGCCGAACCCACGGCGGCAACGCGGCCGTCAACGATCGCCACGGCCTGCACCTCGGGCTTCTGCTGGTCCATGGTCAGCACGCGCGCGCCGCGCAGGATCAGCGCCTGGCTGTCGGCGTAAGCTGCCGGCGTGCCGGCGACAAGTGCGAATGCGCTGGCGACAAGCCACGCTTTACCCCTGATGGTGGACATCGTGTTTCCTCCCGGTTTCTTGATGCCGGGACGCTAGCGGCCGCCCGCGCCCCGTCAAGCGGCCACGCCGGCGCGACGTGGCGACCAGCCGGCGCGAAAACGCCGGCAAGACCATCCGCTCTTCGCCGAATCTCTGCTCAAGGATCAAAACCGAACATAGCGCGGGCAACGACGGCAATCCGTCGCAATCTGCCCCGCCATCTCCTTGACGAGCCTGCGCAATCTGCCATCCTCCACCCTATCGTGGTGCGCATCAGCGGACGGGCCGATGACGAGGGAAAAACACGGTCGCGCGGCGGTTTTCTCGCCATCCTTGTCGCTGGCCGCGCTGGGCGTCGTCTATGGCGACATCGGCACCAGCCCGCTCTACGCTTTCTCACAAGCCATCAATGCCAGCGGTCCGGGCGGTGCCAGCCAGCCCTGGATCGTAACCGGCGTCGTGTCGCTGATCTTCTGGGCGCTGATCCTGGTCGTTTCGCTGAAATACGCGGTGCTGATCCTGCGCGCCGACAACAAGGGCGAAGGCGGCATCGTAGCGCTGCTCGCCATCCTTGAGGGCAGCGCCCGCCGGCGCGGCCGCCAGCAGATGGTCTTGCTGGTCGTCGGCCTGGTCGGTTCCGCGCTGCTTTATGGCGACGGCGCCATCACGCCTGCCATTTCCGTGCTCAGCGCCATCGAGGGGCTGGAAGTGGCCGCCCCCTCGCTCACCCCTGTCGTGGTGCCGCTGACGGTGGTGATTTTGCTGGCGCTGTTCCTTGCCCAGCGTTTCGGCACGGGCACGATCGGTCGTTTCTTCGGCCCGGTCATGCTCGCCTGGTTCGTCACCATCGGCCTGCTTGGCCTGGTCGAAGTGCTGCGCGCGCCGGCGATCCTGACGGCGCTCAATCCTTTCGTCGCGCTCACTTTCCTGTTGCACGCCAATCCGGTGGTCTCCTTCGCGGTGCTCGGCGCCACCTTCCTCGCCGTCACCGGCGGCGAGGCCATGTATGCCGACATGGGCCATTTCGGCCGCAACGCCATTCGCCTCGCCTGGTTCGCCGTCGCCTTGCCCGCCCTGGTGCTCAACTATTTCGGCCAGGGCGCGCTGTTGCTGAGCGATCCAGCGGCAGCCAACAACCCCTTCTACAATCTGGTTCCGGACTGGGCGCATTTTCCGGCCATCGCGTTCGCCACGATCGCCACCATCATCGCCAGCCAGGCGATCATCTCGGGCGCCTTCTCGCTGGCCCGCCAGTCGATGCAGCTCGGCATCCTGCCGCGCCTCACCGTCAAGCAGACCGCGAATGACGAGTTCGGCCAGATCTATGTGCCGCTGGTCAACTGGCTGCTTTGCGCCGCCACCATCACCGCCGTGCTCGGTTTCCGCTCCTCCGACGCGCTGGCCGGCGCCTATGGCATCGCCGTCTCGCTGCTGATGGCCATCACCACCCTGTTGGCGGCGCTGGTCGCCCGTCACTGGGGTTACAACCTCTTCCTCGTCATCCTGGTCAATGGCGCCTTCTTCATCGTCGACCTGATCTTTGTCGCCGCCAACTCCATCAAGCTGTTCGAGGGCGGCTGGTATCCTCTCTTGCTGGCAATCCTGGTCGCCATGCTGATGCTCACCTGGCGGCGCGGCCAGATGCTTGCCGAACAGGCCCGCCGGCATCTGCGCGCCGAGGAAAGCGCCTTCTTCGCCGCGATGGAAGAACGGAAACCGGTACGCTTGCCAGGAACGGCGGCGTTCCTCTCCTCCGCCGCCAGCGGCATCCCGCTTTCCTTGAGCATCTTCTTGCGCCACACCCGCGCCATCCCCACGCGCGTCATGCTCGTCACCGTGCAAGGTGCCGAGACCCCGCGCATCAAGGATGAAGATCGTGTCACCGTTGTCCCGCTGCGCCCCGATTTCGAGCGTGTCATCCTGCGCTATGGCTTCATGGAAGAGCCGGATGTGCTGCGTGGCCTGCGCCTCGGCCTGTCGCGCGGCCTGATCGCGCCGGTCGACCTTGGCGAAGTCTCCTTCTACATCGGCAGCGAAACGGTCATTCCTTCGCGTAAGGTCGCCGGCATGGCCTTCTGGCGCGAGGTGCTCTACGCCATGCTCCAGCGCAATGCCGAGCGCTCCGCCGCTTATTTCCGCATCCCGGCGCCACAGGTCGTGCAGCTCGGAACCGAAATCGAGATCTAGGCTCGCTCGACGGCGCTGGCCAGACCGCTCTGGCCGATCCAGCGGGTAAAACTCGCGGCAAGCCCGGCGTCGCCGTCCAGCTCGATGCGGCCGGCGCGCAACTCGTCGTCGAAACTGCTCATTCCCATCCATGCCGACGTCATGGCGCGAAGATCGGCGGTTACCAGGAGGTCGATCTGGAAAGCCGGGTCGATCGAGCACAGATCGACCGGCATGCCCGGCGCCACGATCAGCCAATAACGGCCTTCGTCGGCGGGCAGGCTATTGAAGCCGAATTCGACGACGACGCGCCTGCGCGGCATCGGGTCGGGTCGCAGGTTGCGGCGCATGTTCCACATCAGCAGCCGTGGATCGAGATTGGCCAGCGAGCAGTCCGAATCGACCCAGCGCAATGCCCAGCGCCCGATACCCTGGATGATCGGCGCGAGGTCGCGGCCCGACCGGGTGAGCGTGTATTCGCCATCGACATGGTCGAGAACACCGGCATCCACCAATTCGCGCAGCCGCTTGGCGAGCAGCGCCGAGGACATGCGCGGCACGCCGCGCCGGATATCGTTGAACCGGGTCGAGCCCGACAGCATCTCGCCGAGCACCACCAGCGTCCACCGCGTCGCCAGCAGTTCGGCCGCCATGGCGATCGGGCAGAACTGCCCGTAGAGCGAGGCTTCGCCACCGGGAATGTTGATCCGGTCGCGGTTGTCGGAGGCTTCCGCTTGCTTGAGCACCGGTTCAGTTCCTGAACTTGTCGCTGCCGTCGAATGTGCGATTCTCGCAGAAACAACCGAGAGGAGCAACTCATGCCACTGGTGGATATTCATGTGATCAAGGGCGTGTTCACGCCCGAACAGAAGTCGGCGATGATCGCCAAGGTTACCGACGCGATGGTGTCGGTGGAGGGCGAGAAGCTGCGCGGCGTCACCTGGGTGAAGATCAACGAGGTGGAAGGCGGCGACTGGGCGATCGGCGGCCAGCCCTTGCAGGCGGCCGATGTCAGGAAAATGGCCGGGCACGCGACCTAGACGTCGCTTGCCCGTGCATTGAAAAGCGATCCGATCCCGTCGAGGCCATCCACCTCGACGGGATCGGACAGCGGTTCAGCTCACTGGGGGTGACGACGATCCTGCCCCAGAATAGCCAGCAATTCGGACCCGCGGCTGAGGTCGCCACCCCTTTGCATAATGTCGCCTGCTTCGATGATCGCCATTTCCAGAAGATAGGCGAGCATATCAAATCCATCCCTCTCGGCCGCCTGGCGGTGAGAAGTCAGTGCCTGTTTCATCAGTCCCAGCGTCTCGCGCTGCATGTCGGTTAGCTGCATCGGTCCTACTCCGTCCAGCAACGCCAATATTATATGCAGCATTGCGAAAATACGAAAGCCCGCTAACAAGACTGGAACGGGTTCGTTGCCGTCCGGCGGGCGCCCATACTGACTTCTGCTGCCAACAAATGGCCAGCGCCAGCCTCCATTCAAGGGCAGCGGTGACTAACCGTTCCGTGAAGCTTTGACACCGCCGTCTTTCACGCCAGTTCCGCACCGCAATTCATGCACGGGCCCTTCATGAGCACAACGAACGACGCCGATTTCTGGGACCGAACCTCGCGGCGATATGCGGTCGCCGCGATTGCCGATCCGGCCGGCTATGAGCGCACGCTGGACCGCACCCGCGCCCTGCTCGAACCGCATGCCCGGGTGCTGGAACTGGGTTGCGGCACGGGAACGACGGCGCTCAAGCTCGCGGGTGGCGTACAAAGCTATCTCGCGACGGATATTTCCACCGAAATGATCGCCATTGCCAAGGAAAAGCACGCCGCCGACCCCAGGCCGGCGCTGTCCTTTCGCGTCGCCACCGCCGAGATGCTTACGCCCGAGGTCGAACAGTTCGATGCCGTTCTGGGCTTCAACTATCTCCATCTGGTGCGCGACCTGCCCGGCACGCTGCGCCGCATCCACGCCCTGCTCAGGGCCGAAGGGCTGTTCATCACCAAGACGCCTTGCGTCGGCGACATGAACCCGCTCATCCGCCTCGTTTTGTTGCCCGCCATGCGCGCGATCGGCAAGGCGCCTCACGCCAACGTCTTCAAAGAAGCTGAACTCAGCCAGCTTATCTCCGCCGCGGGCTTCGACATTCTCGTCAATGAACGCCATGCGACCAAGGGCAACGAAATCTGCCCCTACATCGTGGCGCGCAGGAGATGATGCGAACGGTCGGGACTGCGGGGAAACCCGTTGCGGGGTTTCGACACACAAAATACGCGGCGTTTCGCGCGCCGCGTTGACCGGGCGGTAACCTGACTTGTCTTCGCTCGTTGCGGGCCATCGGCTTATGTGCGAAGCCTGCGCCGCGATCCAGACCGCCGACGGAAGCCGAAAGCCGCCGTACCGCCATGCGCGTCCCCAACAACCCCCTCGTGCTCATCGGCCCCGCCATCCTGCTGGTTTTCGCGGCGAGTTTCGTGGCGATCTGGCTACGGGACCGACGGCTTGGCCATCTGCTGTTCTTTTGCGCGGCCTGCCTGTTGTTCTGCCTGGGAACCCTGTCCCAGATCCTCGGCGTACCCGACGGTCACGGCCCGAACGCCGTAACCTCGGCCTTTCTCTACACATTGAGCGTCCTTTTGCTCAATGACGGGCTGCTGCGGCGCTCCGGCCAGCGTCTCGGTCCGATTTCGTACCTCGCCATCCTCGGCCTGATTTGCGGCGGCGTCGCCTATTTCTTCTATGTCGATCGTCAGCTGATCGTCCGCATCTACATCATGAATTTCGGCTACGGGCTGGTCTGCCTTGCCACCGCATGGCGCCTGCGCCGGCTCCGGGTCGGAATGTTCGCGGAAAAGATCCTGTTCTGGACCTCGCTCGCCTTTTCGCTCCACTTCTTTCCGCGCACGGTGCTGACCGTTGGCACGGTCGCCCCGTCGGCCACTGCGTTCGGCGCCTCGCCATTCTGGCTGGCCTTGCAGTTTTCGCTGGCTGTGCTGGGAGTGATGCTGGCGCTTGCCCTATTTGCCGTGACCGTCAGCGACATGATGGCGGATCTGCGCCACGAGCGCTCGGTCGATTCCCTCACCGGGGTGCTGAACCGGCGCGGTTTCGAGGAGCGCGCGCAGGAACTGCTGAACAGCGCTCGCGCCTGGCCGACAAGCCTCATCCTGGTCGACATCGACCACTTCAAGAACATCAACGATACGTTCGGGCATCCGGCCGGCGATGCTGTTCTCAAGACATTTGGGCACCTGCTTCAGGGAGCGATGCGGCAGGTGGACATTTGCGGCCGTCTCGGCGGCGAGGAGTTCGCTTTTCTGCTGCCCAATTGCGATGCCGCCGGCGCCGATGCCTTTGCCCAGCGGCTGCGAGGCATCGTTCGCCAAACCCGTTTCGACGGGCTGCCGGCGTCGCGCCAGCTCACCGCGAGTTTCGGCGTTGCCTCGGCGCGTCATGGCGAAGGTTTGGGCGCGTTGATCGCGCGCGCCGACACCGCGCTCTACCGGGCCAAGCGGCAAGGTCGCGACAGGGTGGAAACCCAGGCGGAAAATCCGTTGCTGTCAACAGGCACCGCCGATTGAGCAGAAAGACCGCGCGTCGCATATTCTGGTCGCCGCGACGGAGCGCTTCGTGACCCTATGAATTCCACAATACGAAAGGGGCCTCGCGGCCCCTTCCCTTTTGCCGGCGATGCCGATGTCGTCAGGCGTTGGCGGCGGCTACCGCGCGCTTGGCCAGCACGCCGATCAGATGGGCGCGATAGTCGGCCGAGGCGTGGATGTCGGTCATCAGATTGTCCGACGCCAGCTTGATGCCCGACACCGCTGCCGCGTCGAAGGATTTGGTGAGCGCCGCCTCGATCGCCTTGGCGCGGAAGACACCATTGTCGCCGGCACCGGTCACCGCCACGCGCACCTCGTCCTTGCCGTTCGCCTTGCTCTTGGCCACGAACACACCGACGATGGCGTAGCGCGAGGCCGGGTTGCGGAACTTCTGATAGGCGGCTTTGGCGGGAGCGGTGAAGGAGACGGCGGTGACGATCTCACCATCCTTGAGGATCGTCTCGAACAGGCCCTTGAAGAACTTGTCGGCGGCGATCTCGCGCTTGTTGGTGACGATGGTGGCGCCAAGCGCCAGCAAGGCGGCCGGATAGTCTGCGGCCGGGTCGTTGTTGGCGATCGAGCCGCCGATGGTGCCGCGATGGCGCACGGCCGGGTCGCCGATCATCGCCGCCAGCTCGGCCAGCGCCGGGCATGCCTTCTGCAGCTTGGCGTCTGTGGAAACCTCGAAATGGGTCGTCGCCGCGCCGATGGTGACGGTCTTGCCGGACACCTTGATGCCCTTCAACGTAGCGATCTTCGAGATGTCGACAAGGTCCGACGGCGCCGCCAGCCTGGTCTTCATCGCCGGGATCAGCGTCATGCCGCCGGACACGAGCTTGGCATCGCCGGTCTTCAAAAGCTTGGCCGCATCCGCGATGGAATTGGCCCGATGGTAGGTGACGGAGTACATGGCTCGTTCTCCTCAGAGAGATTTCGACAGGGCAGTCGGCAATCGGCAGTCGGCAGTCGTTTGAAGTCGTTCCGACTGCCGATTGCCCACTCCCTACTGCCTCCTCAATGCTTCTGCGCCGCCGCCCACACCTTCTGGGGCGACGCCGGCATGGTGAAATCCATGATGCCGAGCGCGTCGGTGATGGCGTTGATGACCGCCGGCGGCGAACCGATGGCGCCGGCCTCGCCGCAGCCCTTGATGCCGAGCGGATTGCCCGGGCATGGCGTGTTCGAGGTCGAGACCTTGAACGAAGGCAGGTCGCCGGCGCGCGGCATGGTGTAATCCATGTAGCTTGCCGTCAGCAGCTGGCCGGACGGATCGTAATAGGCGCCCTCCAGAAGCGCCTGGCCGACGCCCTGGGCGATGCCGCCATGCACCTGGCCTTCGACGATCATCGGGTTGATGATGTTGCCGAAATCGTCGGCCGCAACGAACTGGATGATCTGGGTTTCGCCGGTATCGGGATCGATCTCGACCTCGCAGATGTAGCAGCCCGCCGGGAAGGTGAAGTTGGACGGATCGTAGAACGCGCCCTCCTTCAGGCCCGGCTCCATGCCGGCCGGCAGATTGTGGGCCGTGTAGGCGGCAAGCGCCATCTGGAACCAGGGCACCTTCTTGTCGGTGCCGGCCACCTTGAGTTCGCCGTTCTCAACCACGATGTCGCCCTCGTCGGCTTCCAGAAGGTGAGCCGCGATTTTCCTCGCCTTGGCTTCCACCTTGTCCAGGGCCTTGACGATGGCGCTCATGCCGACCGCGCCGGAGCGCGAACCATAGGTGCCCATGCCCATCTGCACCTTGTCGGTGTCGCCATGGACGATGTTGATGCTGTCAATCGGCACGCCGAAACGATCCGAGACCAGTTGCGCGAAGGTCGTCTCATGGCCCTGGCCATGGCTGTGCGAACCGGTCATCACCTCGATGGTGCCGACCGCGTTGACACGCACCTCGGCCGATTCCCACAGGCCGACGCCGGCACCCAGCGAACCGACCGCCGCCGACGGCGCGATGCCGCAGGCCTCGATATAGGCGCTCATGCCGATGCCGCGCAGCTTGCCCGCCTTCTTGGCCTTGTCGCGCCGCTTGGCGAAACCGGTATAGTCGGCCGCCTTCATCGCCGCATCCAGCGAGGCGCTGTAATTGCCGGCGTCGTAACACATGATCACCGGCGTCTGGTGCGGGAACTGGGTGATGAAGTTGCTGCGCCTGAGTTCGGCCGGCGAAACGCCAAGTTCCCGTGCCGCCGTCTCCATGGTGCGTTCCAGAAGATAGGTCGCTTCCGGCCGCCCGGCGCCGCGATAGGCGTCGACCGGCGCGGTGTTGGTGTAGACCGTGCGCACATTGGCGTGGATTGCCGGGATGTTGTACTGGCCCGACAACAGGGTCGCGTAGAGATAGGTCGGCACCGACGACGAGAACAGCGACATGTAGGCGCCGAGATTGGCGATGGTGTCGACCTTGAGCCCGGTGATGCGGTTGTTCTTGTCGAAGGCCATCTCGACCGTCGAATGATGGTCGCGGCCATGCGCGTCGGTCAGGAAGCTTTCGGTGCGGTCGGCAACCCATTTCACCGGCACACCGGTCTTCTTCGACGCCCACAGGCAGACGATCTCCTCGGGATAGATGAAGATCTTCGAGCCGAAGCCGCCGCCCACATCGGGCGCGATGACACGCAGCTTGTTTTCCGGCGCCACATTGTAGAAAGCGCTCATCACCAGCCGCGCCACATGCGGGTTCTGCGACGTCGTCCAGCAGGTGTAGTGGTCCTCGGCCTTGTCATAGAGCCCGAGCGCCGCGCGTGGTTCCATGGCGTTGGGCACGAGGCGGTTGTTGACGATCTTCATGCGGGTGACGTGGTGCGCGGCCTTGATCGCCGCGTCGGTCGCCTTGGCGTCGCCGATCTCCCAGTCGAAGATCAGATTGCCGTCGGCTTCCGGATGCAGTTGCGGCGCGCCCTTCTCCAGCGCCTTCACCGCGTCGACGACAGCTTTCAGTTCCTTGTAGGAAACGTCCACCGCCTCGGCGGCATCGCGCGCCTGGCCCTTTGTGTCGGCAACGACGATCGCCACCGCGTCGCCGACATAACGCACCTTGTCGAACGCCAGCGGCGACCAGGCCCCCATCTTCATCGGCGAGCCGTCCTTGGAATGGATCATCCAGCCGCAGATCAGATTGCCGATGCCGTCGGCCTTCAATTCCCTGCCCGTCAGCACGCCGATGACACCGGGCATGGCCAGCGCCTTCTTGGCATCGATCTTCTTGATCTGCGCATGCGCATATGGGCTTCTGACGAAGACCGCGTGCTTCATCCCGGGCACCACCATGTCATCGACATAGCGGCCTGCGCCGGTGATGAAACGTTTGTCTTCCTTGCGCGCCACGCGGGCGCCGATGCCTTCAATACCCATCAAAATTCTCCTCCGGAACCTTGAAGTGAATTCGTTTCACCCGGTATCGGCGGCCTCTTGCCGCCAAGTGCTTGATCGGCTTCGTCAAAACTTTTTGACTCTGGTCGCGGCCGCCGGGCTGTGTTCACTTTTCGCGGCTCAAGCCGCCTTCTTGGCCTTTGGCTTGGCCTTCGACATCGCTTGAGAAGCGGCCAGTATCGCCTTGACGATGTTGTGATATCCGGTGCAGCGGCAGATGTTGCCCTCGAGCTCTGCCCTCACCGTGGCCTCATCCAGGCCTTCCGGATGGCGGGCGATCATGTCGGTCGCGGTCATGATCATGCCGGGCGTACAGAAGCCGCACTGCAACCCATGGTGTTCCTTGAAGGCCGCCTGCACAGGATGTAGGTCCGCGCCATTGGCGAGACCCTCGATCGTGACGACGGTGGAACCGGAAGCCTGGGCGACCAGCATCGAGCAGGACTTCACCGCCTTGCCGTCGACATGGACGACGCAGGCGCCGCACTGCGAGGTGTCGCAACCGACATGTGTTCCGGTAAGCCCTTGATGTTCCCTTAGAAAATGGACCAGCAGCGTGCGGTCCTCGACTGTTGCGTGAACCTGCCTGCCGTTCACGGTCAACGAAATGTCCGACATGAAGCCTCCCTGGGTATTCAACCTCGGTGTGGCTGCCGGCTCCCTCCGGACACCCCGGCAGACCGATGTTCTTGTCTCGCGAAGTGCCTCAAACGCCCGAAGCACCCCCGCTTTCACGACAATGCAACCGGCCCTGAATCCCGTATATTGTACTTTCGGTCGTTGGGCTTAGCGCGCGGCCATTGCCAAAGATCGCCCCCTGCGGCAACAATGATTGGCGGCGTTGGGGAGCGCCTTGGGCATCGGGAGGAAATGGGCTGGTCTGTTCGCGGACGAGCTATGCATGCGGGCTTTCGGCGCTCACCACGAGCGAACCGGACACGGATGCTTTTGCCATCGCCGTCGAGGCTGAAGCCAGGGCGATCGGCGCGGGCTTTGCGTTGCTGTTCTTCTCGCGCAGCCTGGTTGATGCAACGACGCTTGCCAACTCATTGAAAAAACACGCCCCGAAGCTGCCTTACGCCGGCTGTTCGACGGCAGGCGAAATCACGCCGGACGGCCTCGAGGAAGGCCATATGCTGGCCATGCTCTTTCCCACCAGCGCTTTTACCGTCGCCAGCGCCATGGTCGAGAACCTGTCGTCTTCGGCCATGGATGGCATCACCGGCGAAGTGGAAGTGCTGCGACGTACCCTGCATGCCAAAGCTGGCGACGCCAGCGCCGACAACGTCTTCGCGCTCTGCCTGATCGACGGGCTCTCCTACGCCGAGGAAGCGGTCACCTCCGCAATCCACTGGGCTCTCGACGACATCCCGCTGATCGGCGGTTCGGCCGGCGATGACCTGAAATTCGAAACCACGACGCTGATGCGCGACGGGCGCGTCGCCTCGGACAGCGCCATCGTCATCCTGATCGCCACCACCATCCCCTTCCACGTCTTCAAGACCGACAATTTTGTCCCGACCGACGAGAAGCTGGTTGTGACCGCTTCCGATCCCGATCATCGCATCGTGCGCGAGTTCAATGCCGATGTCGCGGCAACCGAATATGCCGCCTCGGTCGGCATCGTGCAGCATACGCTGACGCCCTTTTCGTTCGCGTCGCATCCCGTGGTCGTGAAAGTGGGTGGCGAATATTATTGCCGGTCGATCCAGAAGATGAACCCCGACGGTTCGCTCTCTTTTTTCTGCGCCATCGACGACGGCATCGTCCTGTCGATCGCCCAGCCCAAGAGCATGGTCGAGACGACGCGCGCCGCGCTGAAGGAGGTCGAGGCCAAGCTTGGCAACATCGACATGATCCTCGGCTTCGATTGCGTGCTGCGTCGGCTCGATGCCCGCAACCGCCAGGTTTTCCGTGATATTTCCGAACTCTACCGCGCCAACAAGGTGATCGGTTTCGGCACCTACGGCGAACAATACCGGTCGATGCATTTGAACCAGACCTTTACCGGCATCGCCTTTGGACAGCGCCAGGCGGCGGAGTAGAACTCGAATGCCGCTGAACGACATCCAGGACATCGAGCGACTGAAGAAGATCAACGCCGCGCTGGTCAGCCGCGTCGAACGATCGATGGACCAGCAGGGCAATGCGTTCTCGCTGTTTCAGACCGCGATCTCGCTGGAAAACCGGGTGCGCATGCGCACCGAGGAACTACATGCCGCGCTGCGCCGGCTGGAACAGTCGAACCTGGCCCTCTCCGCCGCCAAGGAGAATGCCGAATACGCCAATCTTTCCAAGACGCGCTTCCTCGCCGCCGCCAGTCATGACGTATTGCAGCCTTTGAACGCCGCCCATCTGTCGATTTCGGCACTCGCGGAACTGCAGACTTCCACCGAAGGCAAGAAGCTGGTCCGGCAAGTGGAACGTTCGCTGCAGACCATGGAAGATCTGCTGCATACGCTGCTCGACATTTCGAAACTCGATGCAGGCGTGGTCGAGCCGGAGATAACCGACGTCAGCCTTGAAACGCTGTTTTCCGCCCTGCGCTCCGACTTCCAACAAGTCGCCGAGATGAAGGGACTGACGTTGCGTTTCCGCCCCGTCGCGATCGCAGTACGCTCCGACAGGACGCTTCTGCGCCGCATCCTGCAGAACATCCTCTCCAACGCTTTGCGTTACACCCATAAGGGTGGCGTGCTGGTCGGCACCCGGCAGCGCGGTAAGACACTCCGCATCGATGTGGCTGACACGGGCTACGGCATTCCCGAAGACCAGCGCGAGGCCGTGTTCGAGGAGTTCCATCGCGGCACGGTCGGCGGCGGCACCGAGCCGACCGGCGGCGGGCTGGGCCTAGGCCTTGCAATCGTGCGGCGCATGGCCGGCGCGCTCGGCCATCCCGTCACCTTCTCTTCCAGGGTCGGGCGCGGCACGATCTTTCATATCGATGTACCGGTCTCAGCCAACCCGCAGCCGGAACCCGGTGCCGGCGAAAGCGAAACGCCAAAGGGTTATGGCCTGTTCGGCACCAAGGTGTTGCTGGTAGAAAACGACGCCGACGTGCTGGCGGCAATGACGTCGCTGCTGGAGCGCTGGCAATGCATCGTGCGCCCGGCCGCCTCGACCGACGAAGCGCTCGACGCTCTGGGCGACACCGACTGGGTGCCCGACATCGTTATCGCCGACCAGCATCTGGACGGTGGTGACCTGGGCACGGAGACGGTCGCCGAGGTGCGCGACTATCTCGGCCGCACAGTACCGGCATTGATCGTCACCGCCGACCCGTCGGAAAGCGTGGTCAAGGCCGCCCGGGCAGCGGGCATCGACCTGATGCGCAAGCCGCTGAAGCCGGCACAACTTCGGGCGCTGCTGGCGCATTTGCTGGCTTAGGCAGTCGGCAGTCGGCAGTCGGATCATATAGTTTGCGAGCCATATGCAAGCGGGCAACGAGCCGTTTTTCTACGACTGCCTATTCCCGACTGCCGATTGCCTTTTCAGAACCCCTGCTGATCCCTGAACAACTCGGCATTGTCGAGTTTCGAAACCTCGATAACCGCCTGTGTGCGGCTGTAGACGTTGAGCTTGCGCAGGATCTCCGACACGTGAGCCTTCACCGTCGTTTCACCGACTTGCAGCTCATAGGCAATCTGCTTGTTGAGCATGCCCTGGCGCAGCATCTGCAGCACGCGCAACTGCTGCGGCGTCAGCCGCGAAAGCCGCTGCACCATGTCGGCCCTGTCGGTGCTTTCCGGATCGGGCTGATGCACCGAATAGGTCTCCGGCACATAAATCGCACCTTCCATCACGGCGCGGATCGCTCCCGCAAGATCGTCCTTGCGCGCGGATTTCGGAACAAATCCAGCCGCGCCATAAGACAGCGCCTCCGAAATGATGCGGGCATCCTCGTGGCCGGAAACGATCATCACCGGCAGATGCGGATAACGCGTCCGCAATTGCAGAAGTCCGTCGAAGCCGTGGACGTCGGGCATGGACAGATCGAGCAGCGCAAGGTCGAACTGCCCGGCGCCCGCCAGCAATTCCAGTGCTTCACCGATGGATCGGGCCTCGACGGTGTCGACTTCCGGATAGGCCATCTGCACGGCGCTGTGCAGTGCTTCGCGAAACAGCGGATGATCGTCGATGATCAGGAATCTTGCGACTTCATTCACTGCATTCATGGTGGCACTGCCTCGATGTCGATCGTCATCGCGCCTTTCAGCATACGCCCGGCGGCACGATCCGTTCATTGGCCAATAGTACATCGGCCGCCCCTTGGCGCTAGCCCATCGAGCAGTGGCCTATCAGGTCAAGAACGGTTCGCCCGCGCAACCTGTCGGCAATGCCTTGCCCCTCCGTTCAAAACGACCGAAGGTGCGCGGCATCCGACATTGGCAAAGGAGCGGAATCAGCATGAATGCATTGGCCCTGGCGGCGCCACCGATCCCATCCGTCGCCATTGCAGGATCCGCGGAACGTTTTCCGGTTCGACGCATTTTCTGCGTCGGCCGCAACTACGCCGCGCATGCCCGCGAACTGGGCAATGACGAACGCGACCCGCCCTTCTTCTTCACCAAGCCGGCCGATGCCGTGGTCGATTCGGGCAGCACCATTCCCTACCCGCCGCTGACCGCGAATCTGCATCACGAAATCGAGCTTGTCGTCGCGATAGGCGAAGCAGGCTTTCGGATCCCGGTGAACAAAGCGCTTTCCCATGTCTGGGGCTATGGCGTCGGCATCGACCTGACCCGGCGCGACCTGCAGGACGAAGCCAAGAAGGCAGCGCGCCCCTGGGACTGGGCGAAAGCCTTCGATCAATCCGCGCCTTGCGGGCCTCTGGTGCCGGCTAAGCAATCCGGGCATCCGGCAAGCGGCCGCATCTGGTTGTCCGTCAACGGAACCGTGAGACAGGATGGCGACCTCGCCGAACTGATCTGGCCGGTCGCCGACATCATTGCCATTTGCAGCGAAGCAGTGGAACTTCGGCCCGGCGACCTCATTTTCACCGGTACGCCAGCGGGCGTCGGACAGATTGTTTCCGGTGACCGCCTGAGCGGTGGCGTCGAGGGCATCGGCACCATCGAACTTACGATAGGACAAGCGCGATGAGCGACATCATCCTGCACAATTATTACCGCTCCTCGACCTCGTACCGGGTGCGGATCGCGCTGGAAATGAAAGGCATTCACTACCGCTACGTGCCGCATCACCTGCGCCACGGCGAACACCTCGAACCGGCCTACCTGGCGGTCAACCCGCAGGGATTGGTCCCCGCCTTGATCTGGAGCGACGGCGCCCTCATCACGCAATCGCTGGCGATCATCGAATATCTCGACGAGATCAGCCCCGAGCCGCCGCTGCTGCCGCGGGAAGCGGCAGATCGCGCTCACGTGCGCATGCTCGCGCAGATGATCGCCTGCGACATCCATCCCGTAAACAATCTGCGCGTGCTGACCAGCCTTCGCAGCGTCTTCGGCGCCAGTGACGAAGATATCGCCAACTGGTTCCGGCATTGGGTGAATGAGGGCTTCCAACCCCTTGAAAAGATTCTGGCGACGTCGCCGCAGACGGGCACCTTCTGCCATGGCGAAACGCCAGGGCTGGCCGACATCTGCCTGGCTGCGCAGGTGACGAACAACGCCCGTTTCGGCGTCGATATGGAACCCTATCCGATCATTTCCCGCATCAACGCCGCCTGCATGGCGTTGCCCGCCTTCCAGAAGGCAGCGCCACAGAACCAGCCCGACGCCGAATAACCCCTCCAGGTCGCAGATACAGGACCAGCCGATGAAAGCCGTTGTCTTCGAAAAATTCGGTGAAGCGCCAACGGTGCGGACCGTACCGGACCCTGTTCCCTCGCCCGATGGCGTTGTCATCAAGGTGGAGGCAACCGGGCTCTGCCGCAGCGACTGGCATGGCTGGATGGGGCATGATCCCGATATCCGCCTGCCACATGTGCCCGGTCACGAACTTGCCGGCATCGTGGTAGCCGTCGGTCGTCAAGTGCGGAACTGGAAGGCCGGCGCGCGTGTCACCGTGCCGTTCGTGGCGGCTTGCGGCCGCTGCTTCGAATGCGCCTCCGGCAATCACCAGGTCTGCGAACACCAGTTCCAGCCGGGTTTCACCGCCTGGGGCTCTTACGCCGAATATGTCGCCATCGACCGCGCCGACACCAATCTCGTGACGTTGCCTGAGGAGATGGATTTCGCCACCGCCGCCAGCCTCGGCTGCCGCTTCGTCACCTCGTTTCGCGCCGTGGTCGACCAGGGCCGCGTGACGCCCGGCGAATGGGTTGCCGTGCATGGTTGCGGCGGCGTCGGCCTTTCGGCGATCATGATCGCCAGCGCCATGGGCGCCAATGTGGTGGCCATCGACCTGACCGACGAAAAGCTGGATTTCGCCCGAAAGCTCGGTGCGGCCGCTACCGTCAACGCAGCGCAGACGCCAAACGTGGTCAAGGCCGTCAAGGAGATCACCAATGGCGGCGCGCATATGTCGATGGACGCGCTCGGCCATCCGACCACTTCCTACAACTCGATTTCCAACCTGCGTCGCCGCGGCCGGCACGTGCAGGTCGGGCTGATGCTGGGCGACCATGCCAAGGCGGCGATACCAATGGCCAAGGTGATCGCCTACGAACTGGAAATTCGCGGCAGCCACGGCATGCAGGCGTTTCGTTACGGCGCGATGATGGAGATGATCAGGGCCGGCAAACTGAAGCCGGACCTTCTGATCGGCAAGACCCTGAGCCTCGACGAAGCCCCGGCAGCGCTGATGGCGATGGGCAATTTCGAAGGTATCGGCATCGGCGTGGTGACGCGCTTCTGAACCCACGCGTGAGCAGAGCGTGGCAAGCCCTCGCTCAGGCCACGCTTATTCCCGCAGGAAAGCCTCGATCATCTGCGCCGACGGCTTCGGCTTGGTCACCAGGAACAGATGGCCATCGTCGAGCAGTTCCAGGCGTGAGCGGGCGATCATGGTGTGCAGCACCCTGGCGTTGATCACCGGCACCAGCGGATCGTCGGTACCAGCCATGATCAGCGTCGGCTGGCGCAGCATCCAGAGCCATGGCAGGCTGGTCCAGCCGCTCATGGCGAAGAGCTGGAGAAAGTAGCCATATTGCGAGGCGCCCTTCATGGCTCCGGCATGGCGGTTGATCAGCGTTGGGTCCTTGCGGAAATCCCCGCCATAGATTTCGGCCGCGATGGACCGCATATAGCCGGGGTCGGTGTAGCGGCGCGGGCTTGCCATCTTGGAAAGCACGGTGGGCGCGCCGGGAACCATGGTGATGCCAGGCGCGGTTGCGGCAAGGATGAGCTTGCGGCACACCGACGGGTACTGGAAGGCGAATTGCTGGGCGAGCCCGCCGCCCCATGACACACCGGAAATGTCGAGACGATCATGGCCGAGGATTTCGCCAAGCCGCTTGGCGAGCCTGGCCAGCGTCGACGGTCTATAGGGAAAGATCGGGTTGGGCGAACCGCCGACACCCGGCACGTCGAAGATGATGCCCGTGGTGTCTTCCAGCGCGGCCATGAAGGGAGCCGCCAGTTCCAGATTGGCGCCGATGCCGTTGAACATCAGGAGCGGCGGCCGCTCGGACGCACCATGCCGGATGCCGACGCGCAACAATTGCCCGTCGACATCGAACATCTTGATGTCCATCGCGCCATCCGCCTTGGCCTTGTTCGCCGCCATCGCCATTCAGTCAAACCCCGTTTATTTCGATGCTTCCTTGCGATGGCGTCCGGCCGTCACAGCTCGAACACATAGGTTCCCGGTGCTGCGCCGAGCGGTTTGTATTTGGCATTGCCGGGCCTGGCCGGCGCATCGATTTCGGCGTCGGAGCGTTCCTTCAGATAGGTCGCCCAATCCAGCCACCAGCTGCCTTCGTGCTTGGCCGCCGTGGCAGTCCAGGCATCGGCATCCTTCTCCTTGGTCTTGCCCTTCACATACCAGGCCTTCGGATTGCCGGGCGGGTTGAGCAGGCTCTGCAGATGCCCGGAATTGGACAGGATGAAGGTGGTGTCCTCGCCATAGAGACGCGCCGTCTGGTAGACCGCTTTCCAGGGCGTGATGTGGTCGGTGGTGCCGCCGATCACATAGGTCTCGTGTTTGGCTTTGCCCATGTCGATAGGGACGCCGTGGATCGACATCTTGCCGGGGTTCATGAACGGGTTGGTGAAGATCAGGTCGAGGAAATCGCCGTGCAGCCGGGCCGGCAGGCGTGTCGTATCGGCGTTCCAGTAGAGCACGTCGAAGGCCGGCGGCGCGTTTCCGAGCAGGTAGTTGTTGACCCAGTAGTTCCAGATCAGGTCGTTGGGTCGCATCCAGGCGAACATCTTGGCCATCTCGTGGCCGTCGAGGATGCCCCTCGCCTTCGACATCTGCTTGGCCGCCATGATCGTTTCCGGCGTCACCAGCGCGGCAAAGTCGGAATCCGTCTCGGCCTGGGTGTTGAGCACGCAGACGGCGAGAATGACGGCGTTGATCTTCTGCTTTTTCTGCGCAGCCAGCCAGGCGACATAGGTCGACAGCGTGATACCGCCCGAACACGAGCCCATGATGTTGACGGTGTCGGAACCGGTGATGTCGCGCGCCGCGTCGCAGGCTTCGTCCAGTGCCGCAATATAGGTATCGAGGCCCCAGTCGCGCTGTTCCGGCGTCGGATTGCGCCACGACACGCAATAGGGCTGGATGCCGTGACTGAGCAGAAACTTGATCATGCTCTTGTCGGGTGAAAGATCGACCGAATAATATTTGTTGATCTGCGGCGGCACGACGAGCAGCGGCCGCCGGTAGACCTTGTCGGTCGTCGCCGTGTAGTGGACCAGTTCCAGCACGTCGTTGCGGAACACCACCGTGCCGGGGCTGTTGGCGAGGTTCTCGCCCACCTTGAACTTCGAGGCATCGACCGAGGACGGCAACCCGCCATTCCTGGTCATGTCGTCGAGGAAGTTCTTCAGTCCGTTCAGCGCGCTTTTGCCGCCGCTGTCGACCAGCGCCTTGACCGCGGTGGGATTGAGCGCCGGATTGTTGGACGGCGCCATGGTGTCGACGAATATGGAGGTGATCAGCCGCGCCCGCGCCGCATCCTTCTCCGGCAGTTCGGTCTTGGCAACCAGTTCAGTGACCGATTTGCTCCAGGCCACATAGGATTGCATGACCGCCTTGTGCAGTCCGCTCGTCTTCCAAGCGGGATCGGCGAAACGGCGGTCCTTGGGGTCGGCTGCGATTTCCGATTGACCGGTGACGATCTTGCCGAACTCGCTGGCAAAGGCGAGCCACTGCTCGGCGAGTGCCTGGGGATGGCTGGCCAGCGCCTTCATGACCGAGCCGGCGGCGGCAGCGATGTCCTGCGTACGCAGGCCGACAAGCGGATTGAGTGCCAGCGTATTCTCGGCCGCCTCATCGGCGATCTGCTCGGCAAGCGGCCGCGCGTCCCTCGCCCTGTCGTCGCCGTCGCGTTTGTCGCCGTCCCTGCTGTCCTTCGCCGGCGCCTTCGCCATGAATTATCCTCCCGCTTTTCTCCGCCGCTCGTAGAACATGGCCAAAGTCTCGGCCATCAGCGCCGGCTTCTCCTCGCCCTCGATCTCGATCGTGTTGGCGAACTTCATCAGATATTGGCCAGGCCCCCTATCCTCCACGGAGATCAGCGACGCGCGCAGCCTGACCCGCGTACCCGCCCGGATCGGCGCAAGAAAGCGCACCTTGTCCAGCCCATAGTTGAAGACGGCCTGGGTGTTTTCGGGAACGACATTCATCTGCTGGCTAAGGCCGCCGATCAGCGACAGGCTGAGATAGCCATGCGCGATCGTGGTGCGGAACGGGCTTTCCTTCTTGGCTCGCTCCGGGTCGGTATGGATCCACTGCTGATCCTCGGTGCACCGTGCAAACTGGTCAATGCGCGCCTGGTCGACCACCACCCAATCGGAAAAGCCCAGGTCCTGCCCGGTCATTGCCCGCAATTGTTCGTAGGTCGGAGGTGACTTGCTCATCCCATCATCCCTGATTGTTTCGGCTACGCCGTCCGACCATGAACGCAACGCCCTGTCAATTCACGCAAGCCCCGTCCCTTGTCGTCATCGCGACACCGCCATTTCCTTGACAGCCTGATCACGCAATTCGCGGCGCAGGATCTTGCCGACATTGGTGCGTGGCAGGTCATCGCGGAATTCGATGTATTTCGGTTTCTTGTAGCCGGTGAGGTTCTTGACACAGAACGCCGCCAGTTCCTCCCTGGTTAACGCCTGATCCTTCTTGACCACGAACATCATCACCGCCTCGCCGGAATTCTTGTCCGGCACGCCCACGACAGCAGCCTCCAGCACGCCTGGATGCTGCACGGCGACGGCTTCGACCTCGTTCGGATAGACGTTGAAGCCGGAAACCAGGATCATGTCCTTCTTGCGGTCTACGATGGTAACAAAACCCTTGTCGTCCATGACGCCGACATCGCCCGATTTGAAGAAACCGTCCGGCGTCATCACCTTGTCGGTCTCGTCGGGCCGCTGCCAATAGCCCGCCATGACCTGTGGCCCCTTGATGGCGATCTCGCCGGGCTGGCCATGCGGCACATCATTGCCGTCATCATCGAGGAGCCGTATCTCGACATTGGGCAATGGCAGGCCGATCGTTCCGGTGAAGGCGTCGCTGTCGGTCGGGTTGCAGGCAATGCCCGAGGATGTTTCCGACAGACCGTAGCCTTCGATGATCGGACAACCGGTGATGGCGAGCCATTTCCTGGCGACCGGCTCCTGCACCGACATGGCGCCACCGTTGGCGATCCTGAATTGCGAGAAATCGACCTTGGCGAAATCGGGATTGTTGGCCAAGGCGTTGAACAGCGTATTCACGCCCGGCATGACATGGAATTTGTATTTGGCGAGCTCCTTCACCGTCGCCGGAATGTCGCGCGGATTGGGGATCAGAACATTGACGCCGCCCGTGCGCATGGCGAGCAGCCCGCAGGTGATGAAGGCAAACACGTGATAGAGCGGCAGCGCACAGATGAAGGTGAGCTGGCCCGAGATCGGCTTGCGTTTCAGGCCAGGCAGCGTCCAGGCCTCCGACGCCAGGAGATTGGCGATGATGGTGCCATGCAGCAGGACCGCGCCTTTGGAAACGCCGGTCGTGCCGCCTGTATATTGCAGCACCGCCACGTCGTCGGGCTTGATCGACGGTTTTTCGAAAGCCTTGCTCTTGCCGGCAGCCAGCGCCGCGTTGAAGCGCACGGCACCCGGCAGCGAGAAGGACGGCACCGCCTTCTTCACCTTGCGCAACACCAGATTGGCGATGGCGCCTTTGGGAAAGCCCAGCATATCGCCGACGCTGGCGAGGATGACATGCCGGATCGAGGTGTTCTTGATGACCTGCTGCAGCGTGGCAGCGAAATTTTCGAGGAGGATGATTGCCTTGGCACCTGAATCGTTGAGCTGGTGTTCAAGCTCGCGTGGCGTGTAGAGCGGATTGACGTTCACCACGATGAAGCCGGCACGCATGATCGCCGCAACCGTGACCGGATATTGCAAAACGTTCGGCATCATGGCCGCGACACGGTCGCCACGCTTCAGGCCAAGGCCCTGCAAATAAGCGGCGAAGTCGCGCGAGAGCCGGTCGATGTCGCCAAAAGTGATCGCCTTGTCCATGAAGACATAGGCTTTGTCGTTCCGGTATTTCGCGAAGCTCTCTTCGAAGAGCGCGACAACCGACGGATATTGATTGACGTCTACATCGGCCGGCACGCCGGCTGGGTAGCTCTTGAGCCAAATGCGGTCCATGCGCTCCTCCCCTCGATCGCGTTTTTCTTTCAATCTAGACGGGCAAAAAGGGCTTGGGAAGCGGCGTGCCGCGGCTTAGACGGCTCACGACGATTACCCTGCGGAATGCAAGTTCCCGCCATGCCTAGTAGATGACAGGCTGTGGAGCGTGGGTTATTGCGCTGGGGGTGTCGGAGACTTGCCTCCGTACCTTGCGTCACCTTGCCTTTGCCTGCGATCCGGCAAATGATCGCGGAAAAGGGGCCGCGCGGCCGGGCGGTTCTTGACCAATACCTGGCCGGGAGGGAACGCATGAAGCAGCTCGGCGGCATCGATGCCACCTTTCTCTACATGGAGACGCCGGAAACGCCGATGCATGTCGCCGGCCTGACGCTCTACGAGCCGCCGGCCGATCTGTCCGGGACGTTCTACGACCACTTCAAGGAATTCTTCCTGACCCGCATGCATCTGGCGCCGATCTTCGAGAAGAGGCTCGCCCGCACGGTGCTGGAACTCGATCATCCGGCATGGGTCGATGCCGGCGACATCGACATTGCCTACCATTTGCGCCGCGCCACCTTGCCCGCGCCGGGCAGCTGGAAGCAGCTTGAGGATCTCGTCGGCGAGTTGCATTCGACGCTGCTCGACCGCTCGCGGCCGCTGTGGCAATTCACTGTCATCGACGGGCTCGAAGGCGGCAATGTCGCCATCTATTCCAAGATACACCACGCCGCCGTTGATGGCGGTGCCGGCATGGCGATCGCCGCCGCCCTTTACGACCTTTCGCCCCAGCCGCGGAAGGTGAAGCCGCCGGAATCGAAACCGGCGATGCGCAAGCCGACGATCGAGGAACGCGCGATCCTCGGCATCAACGACGTCGTGCAGAACGTGATGCGCCAGCACCTGAAGGCGATGGAGGCAGTGCCGCAGATGCTCGGCACCATGACCGATCTGCTCATAGCCAAGAGTGGCGAAGGCAAAGGCGGTGGCTTGCCCGGCATTCCCGACATTCTGGCGCCGAAGACACCGTTCAACGTGACCGTCACCGCCCAGCGCGCCTTTGCCGCGAGGGCCTTGTCGCTCGGTGACGCCAAATTCATCGCCAAGGCGACCGGCACCAAGATCAACGATGTGGTGATGGCGGTGAGTGCCGGCGCGCTTCGCGCCTATCTCCAGGATCACGAGGCGCTGCCGACGAAACCGCTGGTCGCCTTCGTGCCGATCTCCTTGCGCCAGCCCGGCGACATGGAAGCCTCTAACCGGGTCTTCGGCATGTTCTGTCCGATCGCCACCGAGCTTGCCGAGCCGCTGGAGCGACTGAAGGCAATCGCCAAGAACAGCGGCGATTCCAAGACCTTGGCCGGCACGGTGAAGGACGTTTCGCCCAAGGACTATACGCTGCTTGGCGCGCCGATCCTGTTTCCCGGCCTCGCCCAGCTCTACGGCCGCACCGGCCTTGCCGACATCATGCCGTCGACCACCAATCTGACGATCTCCAACGTGCCCGGTCCGCCCATTCCGGTATTCTGCGCCGGCGCCAAGGTGCTCGCGATGTTCCCGGTCTCGATCCCCGTCCACGGCATCGCTCTCAACATCACCGTGCAGAGCTATCAGGACCGGCTCGATTTCGGCATCACAGCCGACCGCCGTGCCGTGCCCGACGCAGACCACCTCGGCGACCTGCTGGTCACCGCCATGGCCGAATTGAAGGAAGGGGTCGAAAAGCTGCCGCCTCCACCGCCGAAACCGATCAAACACTGACCCTGCTACCGTTGCGGAAACCGGGAGCAATGTTGCAGTTTTGTGAACAAAGGGCCCATATTCTGCGTTGAGTGCAGCTGGAATCAATCGACAGGAGCCGTCATGGCCCACGCTGATACGCTGAAACCGCCTTCGCGACTGCTGTTCGCGCTGGAACTCAGGGCGCTGCCGGAGCTCGGCGGTTTCGTCGCCTCGCTGCCCCTGCTCACTGCGCTTGCGCCGCGCGGCGACGGCCATCCGGTCCTAGTCCTGCCCGGGCTGGTGACCAGCGACCGCTCGACGGTGGCGCTGCGCAGCTTCCTCAAATCGAAGGCCTACGCCGCCTATGGCTGGGACCTCGGCCGCAACTACGGCCCGCTGCCTGGTGTCGAGCGAAAGATGGTCGACCGCCTCAAGGCGCTGGCCGACAAGCATGGCCGCAAGGTCAGCCTCGTCGGCTGGAGCCTCGGCGGCATCTATGCGCGCCAGCTCGCCAAGATGCTGCCCGACGAGGTGCGGCTGGTGATCACGCTCGGCAGCCCGTTCAACGGCGACCCGCGTGCCACCAATGCCTGGAAGCTCTACGAGTTCACCTCCGGCCACAAGGTCGACGATCGCGAAGGCCATATGGGTGGCGCCATTTCGGAATCGCCCCCGGTGCCGACAACGGCGATCTACAGCCGCACCGATGGTATCTGCGCCTGGCAAGCCTGCATGGAAAACGACCTCCCGCACACCGAGAGCATCGAGGTGGAAGCGAGCCATTGCGGCCTCGGCCATCACCCCGCGGCGGTCTACGCAATTGCCGATCGCCTGGCGCAGCCCCAGGGAGAATGGAAACCATTCGACCGAAGCGGCTTCAAGAGCCTGTTCTTCCCCGATCCGAAGCGGAACTAGAGCGTTTCATATACCGCTCTGCGTGACGGCTCACTCGGCCGCCTGTTGTTCCGGCACGTCGTCCACGCGATTGGGATCGCCGGGCGCGGTTTCACAACCGAGATCCGGGAAAGCGACGACACGCCGGCCGTGGAAATCGGTGCGCAGCACGGCAAGGCCGCGCTCCTCGAAGAAGGACAACAGCCGCCGCGCCCGCCGTGCCGATTGCGTGCCATAGGCACGTGCCAACGCAGCGTCCGACGGACAGGGCGAACCGGTCACCGCCGCCTGGGCGACGATCAGGAACACGGCCTGCAAATCTTCCGGGACATCCGAGGACAATGCCAGTGCCTGCTGCCAGGCATCGCTTGCCGCGGTCGTTTCGTCGATGCCGGTCTTGGCAATAGCCAGCCGGCGCCGGAATGCGGGCAGGCCAAGTGGTTCGCCGGGCACTCGGCGAATACGGCACCGCACGAGAAAATCCTGATAGAGCAATGAATCGGCACGAAAAGCCGCGTCTGGATCCTCGACGATCTCCGCCAGGACTGCAGCGATGAGCACCTCGCGCTCAGCCTGATCGAACAGGGTCGGCGCCGGTTCCAGGGCTGCCGACTGTTCCGGCAGCGACCGCGACAACTGCTCCAGAATGTCGGCGGTCGGCGTCGGCGCCACGGGACGTGGCCGGCGCGCCGGCGGCTGCCGCAATTCTTCCGGGCTGGGGGTCAGGATCAGGCTCTGCACATCCTCGATCGCTTCCGGCAGCGGCGTCAGTTTCGGGCTGACGGAGCGCGCCGAGGTTTCGACCGCGCCGATGGCGACCGGCAGCGGCCGACGCGACATCGCCGGCCCCAGAGCCACGAAATGTCCACGCGCCAGGTCGCGGAACATCTCGGCCTGCCGCCGTTCCATGCCGAGAAGGTCGGCGGCACGCGCCATGTCGATGTCGAGGAAGGTGCGGCCCATCAGGAAATTGGAAGCCTCGGCCGCCACGTTCTTGGCGAGCTTGGCCAGGCGCTGCGTGGCAATAACCCCGGCGAGGCCGCGCTTTCGGCCGCGGCACATCAGGTTGGTCATCGCGCCGAGCGAGATTTTGCGCGCCTCGTCCGAGACCTCGCCGGCCACCGCCGGGGCGAAAAGCTGCGCCTCGTCCACCACCACCAGCACTGGATACCAGTAGTCGCGCTCGGCATCGAACATGCCGTTCAGGAAGGCGGCGGCGCCGCGCATCTGCTGTTCGACGTCGAGCCCTTCCAGATTGAGCACGACCGAGGCGCGATGCTGGCGGATACGGCCGGCAATGCCGGTCAGTTCGGCCTCGGTGCGCTGCGCATCGACCACGACATGGCCGAACCGATCGGCAAGTGTGACGAAATCGCCTTCGGGATCGATGACGACCTGCTGCACCCAAGGCGCGCTCTGTTCGAGCAGCCGACGCAACAGATGCGATTTTCCGGACCCGGAATTGCCTTGCACCAAAAGGCGCGTGGCCAGCAATTCCTCAAGATCGAGCGTGGCGGCCGCGCCCGACGCCGTCCCCATCTCGATGCCAACCTTCATTCAAAACCCCGGCGAAATTCCAGACATATGGAGCCGAGGTCTAGCACCATGATGGCTGCGATGCAGGGGCCGATTGGCGAAACCCACAGGAGAGGTGATCGTGCCCTATCCGGCAAACAGCGATGTATCGAGGTCGCTAGCCCTAGTCAGCCCGGCCAATGCAAGTGTCAGGTCGAACTCGGCGACGATGTTGCGGATAACCTCGCGCACGCCCGTCTCGCCGGCAAGCGCCAGGCCATAGACATAAGGCCGGCCGACCAGCACCGCCGCAGCGCCAAGCGCCAGCGCCTTGGCGACATCGCTGCCCGAACGAATGCCCGAATCGAGCAGGACCGGCAGCCCGCCCGCCGCGGCGACAACCGCCGGCAGCGCGTCCAATGTCGCAATCTCGCCGTCCACCTGCCGGCCGCCATGGTTGGAAACGACGATGCCGTCAACACCATGCTCCCGCGCCAGCCGCGCATCGTCGGCATGGCGAATGCCCTTGAGCAGGATCGGCAGTTTCGTCATGCCGCGCAGCCGGGCGATGTCGGACCAATTGAGGTCGGGACGCGAATAGGTGGCGGTGAAATGCGCGACGGCGGCGCGCATCTGCTGCATCGACAGGCCAAATTCCTTGCCTTTCCGACGCAGGCTGAGCGCCGTCGAGACGATGTCCAGGCCAGCGGGCTTCACGCCCGTATCAGGTGGACTGGCCGGGATCTTGGTGCGAAAAACCGGATCGCTGAGATATTGAGCAAGACCGAGCCCGCGCAGGAATGGCAGATAGGCCATGTCGAGATCACGCGGACGCCAGCCAAGCAAGGTCGTGTCGAGTGTGACCACGATCGCCTCGCAGCCGCAACGCTCGGCCCGGCCGACAACCGAACGCACGAAATCATCATCGCTCGACCAATAGAGCTGGAACCAGCGCGACGCATTGCCGATCGCCCCGGCCGCCCGCTCCATCGGCATCGAAGCCTGGTTGGAGAAGACGTAGCCGACGCCCTCAGCTGCCGCAGCGCGCGCCACCGCAAGATCAGCCTCCGGATGCACCATCTCCAAAACGCCGACGGGTGCCAGCAGGATGGGCGCGGAATGCCAGCGTCCGAACAAGGTGACGGAGAGGTCACGACTTGAAACGTCGCGCAGCACGCGCGGCGCGATCTGGCGCCGTTCAAAGGCGGCGCGATTGGCCCGCATCGTCGCCTCGCCACCGGCGCCGCCGATGATGTAGGCGGCGGCTTGCGGCGTCATCTTGCGGGCGGCAGCCTGTTCCAGCAGGTCGTGAGCCACCGGCACAGCCGGCCGCTTGCCGCCAGCGCCGGTGACGTAGATCTGCATCTGGCGCAGGCGGCCGGGTGCGACCGTGGCTCGCATGTCGTTCATGTTCTCCCCCACCAAGAGCGGCTGACAGTCCCGAGAAATAACCGATTTCAGCCAGATCAGCCCTGCGTTGCTTCGAACAGCTCGATCACATTGCCGGACGGGTCCATGCACAAAACCTGTCGTCCGCCAGGACCTTCGATCATCGTGTTCCGGAACTGCACGCCATCGCCTTCCAAAACCTTCACCAAGGCCGGCAGGTTCTCCACCTCGATGACGAACCTGTTCCAGCCGCCCGGTTCCGGCACTGTGCCATCCGGCATCGGCCGGGATGCGGAAGCATGGCGCCCCGCAAGCCAGAGCGTCAGATCACTCCGGTCGAGGATCGCCATGTTGGGGCCGAATTGCTGCCGCAACACGAAGCCCAGTCGCTTCGTGTAAAAATCGATGGAAGCATCGACGTCAGCGGCAAAGTAGCGGACGGTAGCCACCTACTTCTTCTCGTAGCCCTCGCGGATCTCGTCCATCGCATCCTTGATGCGGGCACGCAGGATGTCGACCGATTCCGTTCCGGACTTTTTGACGATCTCGGCCACTTCGCCGGCATTTTTCACCGCTGTCTCGAACGACTTGCGGGCGAAGTCCGCCTGCTTGGCTATGAATTCCTGCGGATTGCCGGGAGCACGGTAGTTTTGCGCCAGTTCGGTGATTTCGCGCAGCGAATCCTGCAACACCTCGCGCTGCTTGGCCATGACGGACGACGCGCCCGATGCGGTTGCCCTGGCCGATTTCTCCAGCGCCTCAAGGTTTTTGCGGTGATGACTGAGAATGGTCTCGACATCGACCTTCGGCATTTTCAGGTCGCGGCCGAGCTTGCTGAACATGTCCATGAAGGATTCGGTTTCGGGCTGCTTGGCCATGATCGTCTTCTCCTCCCTTGTTGCCGGCTCGATCGCCGCAGGGGTCAGAATAGACAACAGGGCACAACCGTCAATTGATCAGAAACAGTCGCTCGACCGTATAGAGCGCAAGACCGGCCAGGCCGCCGATGATCATGCCGTTGAAGCGGATATATTGCAGGTCGCGGCCGATGTTCATCTCGATGAGCCGCGTAAGCTGGCCGAGATCCCAGCGTTTGACCTGATCGGCGATGAACTTGGAGACGCTGCTCTTCTGGGTTTCGACGAAGGAGGCGAGCGCCACCACAAAGCCCTGGTTCATATCGGCCCTGATCTGCGGGTCGCTGGCGAGATGCCGCCCGACCTCGACGAACATATTGGCGAGATGGGCGCGGATCATGGAATTTTCCGACGCCGCGTCCTGCTCGATGAAACGACGCAGGCTTTCCCACATGTCGTGCGCCAGATCGCGGATTTCCGGCCTGGCGAGGAACCCCTGCTTCATCTGCTCGGCGCGCCGGGCATATTCCTTTGACGTGCGCAGCCGCTCGATGAATTTCCTGACGAAACGATCGAACTCCTCGCGCATCGGGTGGTCGGGATCCGCCCTCACCTCCTCGAGCAGCGAGCCCGCCGAAGCGACGATCTTCTTCAACAGATAGGCATCCGCGCGGAACAGGTTGAACAGCGACGGCAATTCCTCGCGGATCTTCTCGCGCATCACCGCCAGCGCCTGTTCGTCGGCGAGAAAACGACCGACCACCTTGGTGAACTCGTCGAACAGCTTCTGATGGCGGCGATCGTCGGTGAACGCCGAGAGCAGTTCAGCCGCCAGTGGCGCCACCTGCACCTTTTCCACCTGTTCCAGCATGCGCTGGGCAACGAAGTCGCGCAGGCTGGATTGTTCGATTGCACCCAGCGTCTGCGGCACCAATCGCATGACGAAGCGCGACAGGCCCGCCGCACGCTCCTCATGTGCGAGCCAGTCGGCCACCAAGGCTGCGAAATCCACCTCGTTGAGTTTCTCGCGCACCGGCCCCGGTGCCAGGAAATTGACCTCGATGAAGCGACCGAGATTGTCGGCGATGCGGGTCTGGTTCTCCGGGATAATCGCCGTGTGTGGGATGGGCAGGCCTAGCGGCCGCTTGAACAGCGCCACCACCGCATACCAGTCGGCGAGACCGCCAATGGTGGCGGCCTCGGCAAAGGCAGCAACGAAGGCGAGCCAGGGATGGCTGCCCTCCAGCGATTTCGTGACAAAGAACACGACCACGCACAGGCCGAGGGCGGCGGCCGCGACAAACTTCGTACGCTTCAGCGCCGCGAGTTTCACCTCGGCATCCTTGTCGCCTACCACGAAGCCCGTGCTCGCGACTGCATCCTGCTGCGACATTGACGGTCTATCCTGCATCCAACCTGCCCAAGCTTAGCATTCCCCTGCCCGAGCTTGGCAGCCCCACGCATACGATACGCAGTGTTTGCATAAACACATCACCGCATGTCGGTCGCCAACCGACCGAGTGCAAGGTCTCGAAAGGCGACGAAACCGTTTAGCCGCGCTCAAAATTACGCGTTCCACAACAACAGGTTGCCCGAAATTTTGCACCGCACCAAAGTTTTATGTTGCAGTGCACAATATTTGCTCCTATATGCTCGCCATGCTCCGGGTCGATCCTGACCGGAGCGCAACCCATAGCTCCTTAAGAGGATGGAATCGCCATGACCAAGACCGCCAAGACCACCGCCCCTTCGTCCACCTATTTTTCCTCGATCAAGTCCGCCTTCGAAACCGCCCAGTCGAAGCTTGAAGTTCCGGCTGCTGCCCGCGATTTCGTCAAGCGCGGCGCTTCGACCGCCAAGGAGCGCGCCGAGAGCGTGCACGGCGGTGTCGCCAAGCTGAACGACGGCGCCGAGAAGATCGCCACCTCCTTCGTCGTTGGTTACGCCAACTTCACCCGCGGCCTGCTCGACGCGACGCTGGCCAATGTCCAGCATGCGCTGACCACGGTCGAGAAGGTTGCCGGTGCGCAGTCCTTCAACGAAGCCGTCCAGATCCAGGCCGACTTTGTGCGTGAGAACGCTTCCGCCAACATCGAGCGCATTCGCGGCGCTGCCGAGACCGCCAAGACCACCGTTGTCGATGGCGCCAAGACCGTCCAGGCTGAAATCGGCAAGCTCTACACCTTCGACAAGAAGGCCGCCTGATCGACGCAGGCTTGCATTGAAGCCATCCGTGCGAAGCGAACGCTCCGCGTAAACCGGTTCTGATTTCTGTACGAGTGCAAGTCGCGTAACCAAGGCCCGCCCACAAGCGGGCCTTTTTCTTTGAGCGTCGCGAACACATGCCCATCAGCAAAAAGGCCGGGCTTGTGGCCCGGCCGATCGGTGGCGAACTACCACCGCAGTCTCATTCGAAGGCGCAAGGAATGCGCGCCCTCTCGGTTATTTCGAAGGCTTGATGCTCTGCACCGTCGCCTTGCCGGCGGCGTCCGTCGAATAGGTGATCAGCACCTTGTCGCCAGCTTTCAGCGAGGCGGCCTTGACGCCGGCCGGCAACGTCACCGACTGGCCGTTGTCGAGCGTGATCGAGCTGGTTGCGGCATCGACCTTCTTGATCGTGGCCTTCAGATCCTTGGCCATAGCGCCATTCACACCAGCAAGCGCGAACACAACGGCGGCAGCGGCAATGTACTTCCTCATGGGGGCAACTCCTTTTGTTGAGGCGTCGCGATCCTGAGGGGCCGACATCACAGGAACATTGCCGCTACTATACCGATTGGTAAGGTGGCCGGGGCCTACTTCACCACCAGCACGGGGATGGAGGAATGCGCCAGCACCTCGGCGGTCTGGCTGCCGAGCAGCACGCGCTCGACACCGCGCCGACCATGCGAGGCGATGACGATCAGATCGACTTTGCGCGTTGTCGCAGCGTCGAGAATAGCTTCGGCGGCGCGCTCGCCGGGCGCGTGGACGAGGTCGACTTCCACACCGACCTTCGCGGCCTCGGCCTTCACCGCCGCCAGGATCTTGTCGGCACCTTCCTTCTGGGCGGCGTTGAAGTCCTGCATGTCGGCTTCGGAGGGAACCCAGCCGGCGCCGATGGCAAGACCGGAGATCGGGAACGGCTCTGTCGCCGTAACCGCGGTCACCTTCGCGCCAAGCGCCTTGGCCAGCGCAAGCCCCTGCTTCACGCCCTTGCCGGCCAGGTCCGAACCGTCGGTGGGGATCAGAATATGCTTGTACATTGCAGTCTCCATTTGTCGCCTCAGCGTCACCCTTTCCACGTGGGGATGTGTTGACCGAGATCAAGCAGACACGCGGCGGATTAGAATGAGGCCAGCCCGCGGCAGTTGGTACTCACGACTGAAGGCTGTCGTGTTTGTGCAATGAAACCATGATGGAAAGTCCAGGGAACCGCCAGTCTTTCGACGAACCGGGCGGAGAGGTTCGCGCGATTTGGGTGCGCCCGGGAATGGCTTGGGGTGCCATGGACCACGCCCATTCCGGTCTCGTGACTGGCATGTTGCGATCCGGTCCGTTATGTGTCGCTGCCCGATCAACCGTAGGAGCACGTGATGTCGAACAAGAACATCGACCACGCTTTCACCGCACGCGGCAAAACCGGTCCCTCTTATGAGCCGACCTACGCTGGCGCTTTGTCGTTCATGCGCCGCAAATACACCAAGGACGTGAAGGGGGCCGATGCCGTCGTTTGGGGTATTCCGTTCGATGCCGCCGTCACCAACCGCCCCGGTGCGCGATTCGGGCCGCAGGCGATTCGCCGCGCCTCCGCCATCTTCGACAACGATCCGCAATATCCGTTTGCGCGCGAGTTCTTCGATCATCTCGCGGTTGTCGACTACGGCGATTGCCTGCTGGATTCGGGTAATCACCAGAAGACGCCCGGCATCATCGAGCGCGAGGCCGCCAAGATCCTGAAAAGCGGCGCGTTCCTTTTGTCGCTCGGCGGCGACCACTTCGTCACCTATCCGATCCTGAAGGCGCATGCAGCCATACATGGCCCACTGGCGCTGGTGCAGTTCGACGCGCATCAGGACACCTGGCCGGATGACGGCAAGCGCATCGACCACGGCTCCTTCGTCGGCCGCGCGGTGAAGGAAGGCCTGATCGACCCCGACCGGTCGATCCAGATCGGCATCCGCACGCATGCACCGGACACGTTCGGCATCAAGATCCTGCACGGCTACGAAGTCGAGGAGATGCGCGCCGCCGACATCGCCTACGCCATCGTCGAACGCACCGGCGGCCGCAAGACCTACGTCACCTTCGACATCGATTGCCTCGACCCGGCCTTCGCTCCGGGGACCGGCACGCCGGTAGCCGGCGGCCCGACATCCTCCAAGATCCTGTCGACCCTGCGGCTGCTTGGCCAGATCGACATGGTCGGCGCCGACGTGGTGGAGGTTGCACCAGCCTACGACCATGCCGATATAACGGCGATCGCCGGCTCGACCATCGCCATGCATTATCTCGGCCTGCTTGCTGAGAAGAAGGCGAGAGCCGAAGACAACAACAACCAAGCGCATACCGGCCAGGACATCTGACGTCCCGGCCACAAAACATCGGACCAGACAGGCAATGAAACCGAAAATCTTCATCGACGGCGAACACGGCACCACCGGCCTGCAGATCAGGACCCGGCTGGCAGGTCGCGGCGATCTCGAGATCATCTCCATTCCGGCTGAGCGCCGCAAGGAGACCGCGGCCCGCGCCGAGTTCCTCAACGCCGCCGATGTCGCCATCCTTTGCCTGCCCGATGACGCCGCCAGGGAAAGCGTGTCGTTGATCTCCAACGACACGACCCGGGTCATTGACGCCTCGACCGCCTACCGCGTGGCGGCCGGCTGGGAATATGGTTTCCCGGAAATGGACAGGGAACAAGCGCAGCGCATCGCCTCGGCGAAGCGTGTCGCCAACCCCGGCTGCTGGCCGCAGGGCCCGATCGCTACGCTGCGCCCACTCGTCGAGGCCGGCCTGCTGCCGGCCGACTATCCGGTGACCTTCAACGGTATCTCGGGCTATTCGGGCGGCGGCCGCACGATGATCGAAGATTATGAAGCCAAGGGCGAGAACGCCTCGGAGTTCACACCTTACGCACTGGCCCTGAAGCACAAGCATCTGCCGGAACTGAAGGCCTATGCGAAGCTCAAGCACGACGCATTGATGCAGCCGGCCGTCGGCAATTTCGCGCAGGGCATGATCACGGTGGTGCCGCTGCAACTTGGACAGTTGCATCACATCCCGACCGGCGCGGAACTGCACGCGGCCATCGCCGACCATTTCGCCGCCATCAAGGGCGGCGTGGTCGAGGTGGCACCCTATGAAGCGGTCGACCGCGTGCCGGAACTGAACCCGGAAGAGTACAACGACACCAATCGCATGAAGCTCTACGTCTTCGCCAACGATGCCCGCGCCCAGGCGCTGCTCGTCGCCGTCTACGACAACCTCGGCAAGGGAGCCTCGGGCGCGGCTGTGCAGAACCTCGATCTGATGCTCGGCCTCAACGGCTGATCTTTACTTCGGTACAAGAGCCTGGCCGCGCCATTGGCGCGGCCTCGATCCATCAGGAAAAATCCTCATGCAACCGCCTGCCTTGCCGGCGCGCTGGAATGTCAGCGAGCCCACCCTGATTGCCGAAACATTCTCAAGCCGTATCTGGAAGGTTAGCCAGACCAATGGCATGCCGGCCATCGTCAAGGCGCTGAAGGATTTCGACGACGTCGAGGACGAGTTGCGCGGCGCCCATCTTCTGGCATGGCGGCGTGGCGAAGGGCTCATCCGGCTGTTCGACAGCGAAGACAAGATGATGCTGATCGAATATGCCGGCGAGCGCCATCTCACCGCCGTATTGGACGACGTGGGTGATACAGCAGCCACTGAAATCGCCGCCGACGTGATGGCAAGGCTGCACGCTCCATCATCTCATGCCCTGCCCGGTGACCTGCAGCCGCTGCGGGATCGCTTTGTCAGCCTTTTTGCCAAGGCCGAGGCAGATCGGGCCGCTGGACAGAAAACTATCTATGTCGAGGGAGCCGAAATCGCCGAGCGCCTGTTGTCCGACCCGCTGGACGTGCGCCCGCTTCACGGCGACATCCACCACGACAACATCATCCAGTCGCCGCGCGGCTGGCTGGCGATCGATCCCAAGGGCATATTGGGCGATCCCGGCTTCGATGCCGCCAACATGTTCTTCAACCCGCTCGAGCGGGAAGCGCTGTGCGTCGACCCGGACCGGATCTCCACCATGGTGACGATCTTCTCGCGCACGATGCGGCAGGATCCCCGCCGTCTGCTCGACCACGCGATCGCATATGGTTGCCTGTCGTCGTCCTGGCATGCCGAAGACGGCAGCGATGAGGACGAGCGCCGCGAACTGGCAGTCGTTTCAGTCGTCCGCACTGTTCGCGATCATAATTTCTGAGGCCGGGCGTAGCGGTTCCGGCTCGCTCGCGCCGTGGTCTGGCTACCGGCGCCAAGCCTAGGACCGGACCACCACCTGGGTTTCCAGCGGATAAGCGCCCTTGGTGCCACGCCAATGCGCGGTTGCGAAGATCAGCACGATCATCGCGAAAGCCTGGTGTGTCAGCGCCACATCCAGCGGCACCATCATCAACAGCGTCGCGACGCCGATGGCCGCCTGCCCCAGCACCAGAACGAACAACAGCCAGGCGCGGCGCGCGTGGGTGCTGCCGGGTGCCGACCTGGTGGTCGCCAGCGCGTGCCATAGGGCTATCGCCAGTACCGTATAGGCGAACATGCGGTGCACGAACTGCACCGTCTTTGGATTTTCGAACAGATTGCGCCAGGCGGGATCCATGACGAACAGGTCACCCGGGATGATGGCGCCGTCCATCAGCGGCCAGGTGTTGTAGGTCAGGCCCGCATGCAGGCCGGCGACCAGCGCGCCGAGATAGATCTGGATCAACACGAGCAGCACCATGAGACCGGCGAAACGTTGCGCGCCGCGCCCGGCCGGCCGCTCCGAATAGCGAGCGACGCCGCGCGCAATATAGGTCACCGCCACGATGATGATGCAGGCGAGCGTCAAATGTGTCGCCAACCGATATTGGCTGACCGACACGCGCTCCGCCAACCCTGACGCAACCATCCACCAGCCGATGGCCCCTTGCAGTCCACCCAGGGCCAGGAGGCCGATCAGGCGCGGTTTCAGCCTACTTTCCAGCCGCCGCGTCACCCAGAACAGGACAAGCGGAACAGCAACCAGGAAGCCGACGCCACGGGCCAGAAGCCGGTGCGCCCACTCCCACCAGAAGATGCCTTTGAACTCGTCCAGCGACATGCCCTTGTTGACCTGCTGATACTGCGGAATCTGCTGATATTTCTCGAACTCTTCCTGCCATTCGGCCTGGTTGAGTGGCGGGATGACGCCATGGATGGGCTTCCATTCGGTGATCGACAGACCCGAGCCGGTCATGCGGGTGGCGCCACCCACCATCACCAACGCAAAGAGCGCCAGGAGCACGACATAAAGCCAGCCGCGAACCCATGCGCGGTTGCGCAACTCGCGATCCTGTTCGGCAGCCGGGGCTGCAATGTCGGCGGCGGAAGTCATGGCTTCTCCGAAGGCTAACGCATCGGCAGTGAAACCGGAATCGGTTTTCGGCAGGCACGATGCGCGGATTCAAAGCGCTGAAGCACCCTTTGCGCGTTCAAATGGACATGCTGCGCTCCAACGAGCGGTTAGGTGAACCATAGCGGCGAAACTGGCAAGACGAAGCAGCGCGGCACGCCGTCGCGCCGCTTAGCCTTGCCGGTTGCGCGCGGCCGACATTCGGCATAATCGAAACCACAAAGGATCTGCGCCATGCCCCTGCGTCTCAAGAAGCTGATCGGAACCGTGCTTTTGGTGGCGCTGGTCATCATCTACGCCATCGTCGCGACGATCGTCGCCGTGGCACAGCTCTCGGAATCCGGCCCCTTGGTCCACCTCGCTTTTTTTATCTTCAGCGGTCTGCTTTGGGTGCTGCCCGCCATGGGCATCATCAAATGGCTGATCCTGGAGCCGCGCCCGAAGAACTAACGGTCAAATCCAAGATTCATTTATCTTTTTGGCCTAATATTCAGGCTTCATAGCGCGCCCGCGTGATGCAGGCTCACTGCACGGCGCCAATGGGACGATGCAGGTATGGCGGACGCGACGGCGTCGGGGGACGGCAAGACTTTCGCGGCAACCGCGGCACCACATCAGGCGCCGGCGGTAGTGGCCACCGTTCAATCTGCCTCCGCCGAAGCGATCGCGTCCTACGGAGACTTCAGCCGGACCGCCCCCCATGCGCCGCCGCAAAGCGCGCTGTGGATACGACACTGGATCGACAATCTGCGCCCGGACGCCTTGATCGCCTGGCTGAAAACGGGCGAGCAGCCGCTGCTTGCCATGGCTCTGGAAGTCGAGCGCTCCGGGCCATTCAAGGTCGCCCGCTTTATGGGTGGACGTCACGCCAACGGCAACTTCCCTCCCTTTGCGCAGACATCCGACAGCCCCCTGGCCGCAGCTGACCTGAGCAGGCTCTTCGACGCCATCAAGAGAGCCCGTCCGGATATCGACCTGATCGCCCTGCAGCGACTGCAGCCTGACCTCGACGGGCTGGTCAATCCGCTGTCGGCGCTCCCCTCTTTTCAAAGCCCCAATCTGTCGCTGGCGGTGGATCTGAGCGGCGGCTTCGAGGAAGTGCTCGAGCGCACCAGCGGCAAACGCAAACGCAAGAAACACCGCTCGCAGGCCCGCAAATTCGAGACGGCGGGCGGTTTTTCCAGAATCGAAGCCCGGTCAGCGGACGAAACCCGTCGCCTGTTGGAAGCCTTCCTGGCCATGAAGGAACAGCGTTTCCGCAAGATGGGCATCGCCAATGTCTTCGGCGACCCGCGCGTGCGCGCTTTCTTCCATGCCCTGTTTGCGGAGGCACTCGACGAAGAGAAACCTTCCTTCGTGCTTCATGGGCTTGAAGTGGCCGGCAAGTTGCGCGCGGTGACCGGATCGAGCCACGCGCCGCGCCGGCTCGTATGCGAATTCGGTGCGATTCTCGAAGACGAGCTTTCGTCGGCAAGCCCCGGCGATTTCCTGTTCTTCGACAACATCCAGGAAGCCTGCGAACAAGGCAACGCCGTCTACGATTTCTCTGTTGGCGACGAGCCGTACAAACGACAATGGTGCGATATCGAAATCCTGCACCGGGACGCGATGGTGCCGCTGACGTTGAAAGGACGCGCCCTGGCTTCGAGCCTGCATCAGGGCGCGCGGGTCAAGGCCTTCATCAAGAACAGCCCGACCATCTGGAAATTCACCAAAGCTTTGCGCCGCAGGGCCGCGGGCCACGAACAGCCGGCGGCAACCTCGGAAGACTGAGACGCCCCTGCCCGTCCGCTACGCGGCCGAACGGCCGGAGACCGGCGCGCCTGGCGTGCCATGCCCGGCAGGCGTGACCAGGATCAGGTCCGGATAACCGCTCTCGATCAGTTTGACAGCGGCTTCGGTGATCGCCTCGCTCGGCTCCAGCACACTGACGAAAACCTCCGTCGCCTCGCCCACCAGCCGGCGGATGCCGTCCGCATCGGCCGGTCCGCATTCCACCACGACAAGGTCGTAGGCGGTGGTGAGCGACTGCATAATGATCGGCAACCGGTCGGCTGCCCGCATGGCGCGCATCGGGTCGGCGGTTCCGGCGGGAATCACATGGCAATCGGAATAGTGATCGGCATGGATGACGTCGCTGAATTGCGCTTCCGAAGCCAACAGGTTCGTGATGCCGGCATAGGCGCTGCTGTCGAGCAAGGGGCGCGAGGCGGCACCCGATGCGGTCAGATCCATCAGGAGCACACGCAAGCCGGCATCCGCGACCTCGCGGGCCACCAGGATGGAACTGGCCGCCGCTTCGTCACCCTCGGGCGAAACGAAGATCGCGCGTGCCGCGCCGCTGGTGATCAGCCTTTCGGCGGCCTTCTCGATGTCGATTTCTCCGAGCCCCGCATCGCTGGGTTCCGGTGCCTTTTCCTTCACAGCCGGCCTGCCGACCGCGGCATTCTCGATCAGGGCTGCCGCCTTGCGGACGGCGGCGGCGCGCTCGTCGTCGGAGGCCTGCAGGCGAGCAGCCGGCGCAGTCGTTTCCATCAGATCGCGTTTCGCCACCGGCGGCACGGGCCGATCATCGTCCCGAACGGCTGGCATGGGCACCTCTCTCACCGGTTCCGGCCGCGGACCGCTGGCCGGGCGCATCGCGCGGCCGGAGAACAATTCGCGAAGCAAGGTGATGATGGCCATGACCAGCAGCGACGCGGCAAAGGCGGCACCGACGATCGGCAGCATCTTGGGGAAATAGGGCTCGGTCGGAACGATCGCGCGCGAGAAAATGCGGGCGTCGACCGGCAGATAGTTGCGGTCCTGGCGTGACGATGCCTCGCGGTAGCGGGTCAGATAGGATTCCAGCAATTGGCGCTGGGCGGTCGCCTCGCGCTCCAGCGCGTTGAGTTCGACCTGTTCCTCGCCGGCACGGGCCGATTCGGCCTTCAACCGGTTGAGATCCGCCACGAGCTGGCTCTCACGCTCCTTGGCGGTATCGGCCTCGGTGACGAGACCGGCCAGCACTTTTTGCGCCTCGGTGCGAATCTGGCCATCGATATCGGCAAGCTGCGACTTCAGCGAGCGGATACGGGGATGGTTGTCGAGCAGCGTCGTCGGAAAGGTCTGCGATATCGCTCTTGATCTGCCCCTGCCGATCGCGCAGCCTCTGGATGGCGGCGGACGACATCACTTCCGGCAGCGAATCCAGGGAACCTCCGCTCTGGAGAGCCTTGCGCACGCCTTGCGCCGTCGCTTCGGCCGACGCACGGTTGGCGCGCACGCGCGACAGTTCGCTGGACATTTCCGAAAGCTGCTGGGTAGCCAGCACCGAATTGTTCTGGCCGATCAGCAGATCGGACTGCGCACGATATTCGGCTACTTTCGCTTCGGCGTCTTTCACGCGCTTCGACAGGTCAGCAATTTCCGGTGCCAGCCAGTCGGTCGCTTCCGTGTTCGATTGCAGCTTGGCACCGCGTTGCAAGGCGAGGTAGGCATCGGCGATGGCATTAGGCACATCGGCCGCCAGCTTGGGATCGCGCGACGAGAATTCGATGACGATAACGCGAGATCTTTCAACACGATAAACGTTGAGCTTCTCGTGCATCTTCTTGAGCACGCGCTCTTCCGGCGGAATCTCGTTTGGATCGCTCTTCAGCCCGGCCAGGATCAGCAACCTGCTGATCGACGACATCTTCACCGTCTCGTCGAATTCGGGCAGCGTGGACAGATTCAGCTGCTTCGCCACTTGCTTGAGAATGTCGGTCGATGAGACCACCTCGACCTGGCTGGTCACGCCTTCCTCGTCGAAAAGCGGCCGGTCGGCATCGTTGGTCGTGTTCGGACGGGTGAATACCGATTCACGCGCTTCGATCAAAAGCCGCGTTTCGGATTTGTAAAGCGGCGTCGTCAGCCATGCGAGCGCGAAGGCGAGACCCGCCACGATCAACGCAACCACGAGGATTCGAAGCCAGTTCCGCGCAAGACTTGCGAAGAGCTGCCTCAAATCGACATCAAGATCTGCTGCGCTGGACTGTACGCCTGACATGTATCCCGCTCCCATACTGGGTCGCATGCAAGGTAAACAACTATGGTAACTCACTGGTTAAGAGAACCGCCCGGCAATTGGGCCGGCGGAAGAGCGAAAGCAGACACCGCCGAGCCACCAATGCCGGATCGCCACCTTTTTCGCGCGCGGACCTTATTTCGGACCGCAGAACCGGCACTCCCTTTACCGGCCATTAACCCTAACAGACCGATAACAAGACTCGATCCTGAACGTCGCCGCACATCTGGCGACCACTCAAAGGTACGTGCCCAGCCATGAGATGTCCCGCCCCGCTCACTTGCGCATTGCTTGCGGTGTCGCTGCTGGCTGGCTGTTCCAGTTATCGCCCGACCCCAGCAGCTTTTCATGACGTGCTGACGCAACCCTACCGGCTTGGTGCCGGCGACCGGGTCCGCATCACCGTATTCGAGCAGGATGGGCTGACCAACACCTACAGCGTCGACCAGTCCGGCTACATCTCCTTCCCGCTTGTCGGCTCGGTGCCGGCCCGCGGCAGCACGGCGCAGCAGCTGGAAAAGGCGATCGCCGGCAAATTGCGCCAGGGCTACCTGCGCGATCCCGACGTCTCGGTCGAGATCGACCGCTACCGGCCGATCTTCGTGATGGGCGAGGTTGGCGCCGCCGGCCAGTATTCCTATGTACCGGGCCTGACCGTTCAGAAGGCGATCGCCATCGCCGGCGGCTTCTCCGCCAGGGCCAATCAATCAATGGTCGACGTCACACGCGACATCAACGGAGAGGTCATGACCGGCCGGGTGGTGACATCCGACCCGCTGCTGCCCGGCGACACGGTCTATGTCCGCGAACGTCTGTTCTGACAACGTGGCGCCTTCCTCCCTCCGCATCGTGCATTGCTTCCGTTCGCCCGTCGGCGGTATTTTCCGCCATGTGCGCGATCTGGCCGATGCGCAGGCGGCGGCAGGCCACATGGTCGGCATCGTCTGCGATTCGACGACGGGCGGTGCGCTCGAAGAAGCGCTCTTCGAAGACATGAAAGGGGTTCTGGCGCTCGGTGTGCATCGTACGCCGATGCAGCGCCACATCGGTCCCGGGGACGCGGCTTCGGCCTGGCGTACCTTCAAGATCATCAAGGAATTGAAGCCGGACGTGCTCCATGGCCATGGCGCCAAGGGTGGCGCCTATGCGCGTCTGTTCGGCTCACTGTTGCGGGTTTCAAGGTCTCGCGTGGCCCGCCTTTATTCGCCGCATGGCGGCAGTCTCCACTACGACGAACGCACAGCCACCGGAAAGCTGTTCTTCGCGCTTGAGTGGACGATGGCGTATTTCACAGACTATCTGCTGTTCGTGTCCGACTATGAAAGGCAGGCCTATCGCCGCAAGGTTGGCGAACCGCGTGTGCCCAACACGCTGGTCTATAACGGCCTGCGCGCCGCGGAATTCGAACCGGTGGTCTCGAAGGCCGATGCTGCGGATCTCCTCTACATCGGCATGATGCGCGACCTGAAAGGCCCAGACATCTTCATCGACGCGGTTGCCCAGGCCGAGATTCGCCTCGGGCGTACCATCAATGCGGTGATGGTCGGCGACGGCGAAGACCTGCCCCGCTACCGGTCCCAGGTGCTGCGCCTCGGTCTCGACGACCGTATCCAGTTCCTCGAACCGATGCCCGCCCGCGCGGCCTTCGCGTTGGCGCAGCTTGTCGTCGTGCCGTCGCGAGCGGAGGCGATGCCTTACATCGTGCTTGAAACGCTCGCGGCCGAAAAACCGATGATCGCCACCGCCGTGGGCGGCATTCCGGAAATCTTCGGGATCGGTTCCCCTGCCCTGACACAGCCCGACGCGGGCGTGGTTGGCGAGAAGATGAGTGAAGCCTTGGCCGACCTCGACGCCTATCGGGAAACCATGCCGCAACAGGCCGACTTGACCGCAAAATTCGGTGCCGACGTGATGGCTGCGCAGATCGAAAAAGCTTATTTCGCGGCGTTGGCCGGCTAATCACCCGGCGGAACGACTGCTCACGCGGCGGCTTCGGCGCGCTTCTGCTCGATCTGGCCGATCGCATCGACCACGGCATCGAAGGTCAGCATCGTCGAGGCATGACGTGCCTTATAGTCGCGCACCGGCTCCAGATATTTCAGATCGGCAAAACGCCCATTTGGCGGCGCGCCATTTTCCTTCAGCATCTTCAACATGGTGTCGCGCACGGCGCGCAACTCCTCGGCGGTAGCACCAACGACATTGGCGGCCATGATCGAGGACGAAGCCTGTCCGAGCGCGCATGCTTTCACATCATGCGCGAAATCGGTGACAATGCCGTCCTGCATCCGCAGATCGACGGTAACGGTCGAACCGCAGAGCTTCGAATGCGCCTTGGCAGTCGCATCGGGATGGTCGAGCCTACCGATGCGGGCGATATTTCCGGCAAAACCGAGAATTTTCGCATTATAGACGTCGTCGATCATAATCTTTCAATCCGCCGTGCTGGCACGATCATCGAATGCTGCTGGCGCATCTTTCATTCGCTCGGCACGACCATATATAATGCCTTGGGTCCGGTATCGACAAGGCGATGGGCTGTCGCGTCGTTCGGTCTCTTCTTCACGCCGCTTTCGGGCGGGAAGCCGGGTGGGGTTTCCGCTACCGCAAAAGGCAGTGGTCCGTTCAACTCGTTCCCTCTATGAAGGGAACTACGGGAGATGCCTTTCATGGATGCCGTCATCAAGAAGATCATGCCGACCTCGTCCTATATGGAGAAGCCGGTCACTGACCGTCCGAGCCAGGAAGAGGTCGAGGCAGCGGTGCGCACGCTTTTGCGCTGGACCGGTGACAATCCGGACCGCGAAGGCCTGGTCGACACGCCGAAGCGCGTTGCCAAGGCCTATCGCGAGATGTTCGGCGGCTACGACATGTGCCCGGCCGAGGAACTTGGCCGCACTTTCGAGGAGGTTGCCGGTTATGACGACCTCGTCATCGTCCGCGACATCAAGTTCCACTCGCATTGCGAGCACCACATGGTGCCGATCATCGGCAAGGCGCATGTCGGCTACCTGCCGGACGGCAAGGTCGTCGGCCTGTCGAAGATCGCCCGCGTCGTCGACATCTTTGCGCACCGCCTGCAGACGCAGGAGGCGATGACCGCCCAGATTGCCGGCGTCATCCAGGACGTGCTAAATCCGCGCGGCGTTGCCGTGATGGTCGAGGCCGAGCATATGTGCATGGCCATGCGCGGTATCCGCAAGCAGGGGTCGACGACCCTGACCTCCACCTTCACCGGCTCTTTCCGGGACAATCCCGAGGAACAGGTCCGGTTCGTTACCATGGTGCGCGCCGGCAGCGGAGCTTGATTCGCTTCGCCGGCTCCAGAATTTTCAGGATCCGGCCCAGGATTAGGCGATGACCGCTCTGCAGTTTTCCGAACCCTCCAAGGACAAGAGCCTGCTCGAGGAAGGCAGTGTGTTCACGCCGCGCTTCGATGCGGCAGGGCTTGTGACGGCTGTCGTCACCGACGCCGAAGACAGCACGCTGCTGATGGTGGCGCACATGAACGCGCAGGCGCTCGCCCTGACAATGGAAACCGGCATCGCCCACTACTGGTCGCGTTCGCGCAACGCCTTGTGGAAGAAGGGCGAGACATCGGGCAATTTCCAGCACGTTGTCGAGATCAAGACCGACTGCGATCAGGACGCCGTCTGGCTTCGCGTAAAAGTCTCCGGCCACGATGCAACCTGTCACACCGGTCGGCGTTCTTGCTTTTATCGGACGGTGGCGCTTGTCGAAGGCAAGGCAATACTTGCCAGAGATGGCTCCGAGCCGCTGTTCGATGCGCAGGAAACCTATCGGACGCCACGTTGACCATCCCGCCGGGACCAACTTCGCCCCGATTCACGATTTCGATACGGCCAATCTCTATATTGGTCGCGGGTTAGGGAGATTGTGATGCTCGAATGGGCGTCATTGCGTGGCAGGGGAATCGCTCGCGACGCGAATGATCCGTCGTCGTCCGACGGGGCGCCCGAATTCAAACATCCCAAGAAATGCGGAATTGCCCTCGCCCTCGGCGGCGGCGTGGCACGCGGCTGGGCCCATATCGGCGTGCTGCGGGCACTGGACGAAGTCGGCCTCGAAGTCTCGATGATCGCCGGCACCTCGATCGGCGCGCTGGTGGGCGGCTGCTACCTCGCCGGCAAATTGGACGAACTGGAAGAATTCGCGCGCGGCCTGACCCGGCGACGCATCTTCGGCCTGCTCGACATCAATCTCGGCGGCAGCGGCCTGTTCGGAGGCATGAAGCTGGATGCCCGTCTGCGCGAACATCTTGACGGTCTTCGTATCGAGGATCTCCCGAAACCGTTCGTGGCGGTCGCCACCGAAGTCAGGACCGGTCACGAAATCTGGATCACCCAGGGTTCGCTGGTCACTGCCATGCGGGCATCCTATGCCTTGCCTGGCGTCTTCGAACCGGTCAACTGCAACGGCCGCGTGCTGGCCGATGGCGCGCTGGTGAACCCGGTGCCGGTGTCGGTCTGCCGTGCCTACGAACAGCCGATGGTGGTGGCGGTAAACCTCCATTACGACCTGTTCGGCCGCGCCGCGGTGATCAAGCATAGCGCTGGCGAGTTGATGATACAGAAGGATGCGGCAAGGCCTACTCGGCACGACCCCAACGCCACCGCGCAGGGCACGAGGCTCGGCATCACCGGCATGATGGTCGAGGCGTTCAACATCATTCAGGATCGCATCTCGCGCGCCAGGCTGGCCGGTGATCCGCCCGATCTGTCGCTACAGCCCAAGCTCGGCCATGTCGGGCTCACCGAATTCCACCGCGCCGACGAGGCGATCCGGCTGGGTTATGAGGCAACCATGGCGCATGTCGATGAGTTGCGGCGGCTCCAGGCCGTCTTGGCCTGACCGGCTATCAATCTTGTCGGCCTGTTCCGGGATACTGGTCGCGTAGCTTTCAGGCCATTGCCACATCGGTGATGCGGAATTGGACACTGCGATTGCCGTTCCAGTAGTTGCCGCCAATCGAGCCGGCGACATGCAGGGTGCGGCCCCGGTTCTTGAACAAGAAGTCGCCCAGCACCGTGTCCACGGCCCTGAATGCCATCGCCTGGATGCGCCCGCCGCTGTCCGAAACCAGATCGACACGGATGTGATTGGTGCCGACGGCGCGCGCATCGGCAAGCTTGTGGCGCGGCAGCACGAAAAGCGGCGGCACATGGCCGGTGCCGAACGGACCGGCCTTCTCGAGATTGTCGAGCAGGGTCAGTGTTGCGCCCTCGGCGGCAAGCGCGCCATCCACCAGGAGGCTCTCCTCGTCACGCAGGCGGAACACGTCGGCCGCCGCGCGTTCCTCGAAGAAAGCGCGCAAGGCGCCCAGCTTCTGACGGTCCACGGTGATCCCCGCCGCCATCGCATGGCCACCGCCCTTGACGATCAAGCCGGCTTCCGCCGCCTCGCGCACCAATCGTCCGAGATCGAAACCCGGAACCGAACGGCCCGAGCCGGTGCCAGTGCCATTGGCGTTGAAGGCGATGGCAAAGGCCGGCCGACGCGCATGGTCCTTGAGCCGGGAAGCAATCAGCCCGACGATGCCGGGATGCCATTGTTCAGACGCCGTCACGATTACCGCCGGCCCCTCGCCGCCAGCCAGTTCGGCGTCCGCTTCGGCGCGCGCCTGGGCCAGCATCTCCTGTTCCATCACCTGGCGCTCCTGGTTCAGCCGGTCGAGCGTCTCGGCAATCCCCCGCGCCTCGGCCGGATCGTCCGTAGCAAGGAGCCGGCTGCCGAGCGCGGCATCGCCGATGCGTCCGCCCGCATTGATGCGTGGGCCTATCAGGAAGGCGAGATGGAAGGTGTTGACCGGCTCGCCGACGCGCGCAACCCGCGTCAATTCGGCCAGTCCGACATTCCTTTGCTGGCGCACGACCTGCAGCCCCTTCACCACGAAGGCGCGGTTGACACCAACCAGGGGCACGACATCGCACACCGTTGCCAGCGCGACGAGATCGAGCATGGCAAGCAGGTCCGGCTTCGGCGCATCCGGCACCCGTTCGCGCAGCAGCTTGGCCGTCTGCACCAGCGTCAGGAACACCACGCCCGCCGCGCACAAATGCCCCTGCCCCGAAAGGTCGTCCTCGCGGTTCGGATTGACGACCGCGGTCGCCGCCGGCAGCGCGCCGCCCAGTTGGTGGTGATCGAGCACCACGACATCGGCGCCGGCTTCCTTGGCAGCATCGATGGAAGCGGCGCTGTTGGTGCCGCAATCGACGGTGACGATCAGGCTCGCGCCACGCCCGACCAATTCGCGCATCGCGTCGGGATTGGGGCCGTAGCCCTCGAAGATGCGGTCGGGAATGTAGATTTCCGAAGGGATCGAAAAGACGTCGAGGAACCGCTTGAGCAGCGCCGAGGACGCCGCGCCGTCGACATCATAATCGCCGAAGATGGCGATCCGTTCGCCCCGTATGATCGCTTCAGCGAGCCGCACGGCGGCCTTGTTCATGTCGGTCAGCGAGGCCGGATCCGGCAAAAGGTCGCGAATGGTTGGGTCGAGGAACCGTTCGGTGCCGACGGCGGTAACGCCGCGCCCCGCCAGAACGCGGGCAACGATATCCGGAACGCCATGCCCCTGGGCGATGGCCAGCGCCGTCATATCCTGCCGTTCGGATAGTCGGTGCACCCAGGCGAGGCCGGTGGCCGAGCGCCTGACATCAAGAAAGAACCGCTTTTCGCCCGTCATTCAGGGCCTACCCATCGCCGTATCGAGCCACATGGAATGGCTCAATACGGCGAAACCGGCGAAAATCAAAACTTATCCAAGTCCTGATGGCGGGCCTTGATCTCGCGAACGGTGCGCGAGGACGAGCGCAGCACGATGGTATCGGTGGTGATGTAGTTACGGCCGAATTTCACGCCGGCCAGCATGTTGCCGTCGGTGACGCCGGTCGCCGCGAACAGCACGTCGCCGCGCGCCATTTCATCGACCCGGTAGACCTTGTTCGGATCGGCGATGCCCATCTTCGCTGCACGCTCGACCTTTTCAGGCGTGTCGAGGATGAGACGGCCCTGCATCTGGCCGCCGGTGCAACGCAACGCAGCCGCCGCCAGCACGCCCTCCGGCGCGCCGCCCGATCCGATGTAGATGTCGATGCCGGTCTCCTCGGGGTCGGTGGTGTGGATGACGCCTGCGACGTCGCCGTCGCCGATCAGCCGAATAGCAGCGCCCGTGGCCCGCACGGCCTCGATCAGCTTGGCGTGGCGCGGCCGGTCGAGAATGCAGGCGGTGACTTCATTAACCGGCACGCCCTTGGCCTTGGCAAGGCTTGCAATGTTGTCGGCCGGCGATGCGTCGAGATCGATCGTGCCTTCCGGATAGCCTGGGCCAATGGCAATCTTGTCCATATAGACGTCCGGCGCGAACAGCAGGCTGCCCTTCTCGGCAATGGCGATGACGGCCAGCGCGTTCGGCAGATTCTTGGCGCAGATCGTGGTGCCTTCCAGCGGATCCAGTGCGATGTCCACCGCCGGCCCCTTACCGGTGCCGACCTCTTCGCCGATGTAAAGCATCGGCGCTTCGTCACGCTCGCCCTCGCCGATCACCACCGTGCCCTTGATGTTCAGGCGGTTCAGTTCCGAACGCATCGCGTCGACCGCGACCTGGTCGGCCGCCTTCTCGTCGCCGCGTCCGCGCAGCCTGGCGGCGGCGACGGCGGCGCGTTCGGTGACGCGCACCACTTCCATGGTGAGTATCCGGTCAAGGCCGGCGATGGTGTTCGCGGAAGCATTCATGAAGCAGCAATCCTCGTTCGAAACGCATGCCCGTGACGCGGGCGCGCCTCTTGTGTCAAAGGCATATGACAACGGCAAGACCCGAAACGGCCATTTCTCGAAAGAGAAACAATATCAATCGATTGAAAGAGATTTCAGTATTTCTGGGAAATGAAGTCGCGAAGAATCTCGAGCCTCATAAAGAAGGGGATTTATGCTTGCGATGACCTCAGAGCGGAACGCCCTGAACCTTGTCGCCGCCCTTGCGCGGCGGCATCATGTCCCTGGCCAGTATGCCGCTGACCCGGCAGAATATCGCGAAGGCGCGGCAGGCTTCTTCCGCCGACGCGACGCCGACACTGGCGCCGAAACAGGCATTGAACGCCGCCTGATAGAGCTTGCCCTGCTTGCCCGTTGACCATTCAGCAAGAAAATCCATCGCCTGGTCGACGCCGTAGATCTCCTCGACCGGCAGGCCGAGAACAGGAACGATACGAACAGGTATGGCGAATTGGAGTTCGCGCATGTCGAAGCCTCTCGAACAGGCCCTCCGCCGTCGTTCAAAATCTTCTTGATGCGGAGGTTCCTTTCACACGCTTCTCACGAATGAATGTGGCAGGAGCACGACCAATAGTTGCATATTTGCAACAGAACCCGTCAGGCGGGTCCTACGGTTAATTCAGTCTCGGCCCAGCGAACGGCTGTGCCGAAATCAAGCCGGCGCGTTGCGAGGCCGACAGTCCCTGACCGGAGCCTGCGGAACCCGCTGGTAGAGGATGCCCCAATCAGCCAGCGGCTGCACCTGCTTCCAGTTGGGAGAGGCATCCAGCACTTTCCGGTCCGGAACGCCTGCGACCAGATAGTCGCCACCGGTGCGGCAATCGAGCTCGTCGTGCTCCAGCTCGAACATCTTGCGATGCGCATAGAACAGGATGTTCTCGTTCATAAACCGGCGCTCCCACACGACCGGCACCGGCCCTGGCGGAAGCGCCTTCATGACGCTGGAAAAGGCTTCGACATCGACGCGCAGTTGCTTCTGGCCGCCCGTGCGGCCGTCCATGATGCCGATCTGCACGATCTGCACGATGACGGCGATGGAAAGACCGGCACCGATGATGAAATGCGCGAAATACAGCCTGCGCCAGGCAATCGAAATCCAGATGCCGGCCATCACCGCCAGCGGCCAGCTTGCCGGCATCGAATAGCGCGTACGACCGACCGGCAGGACGGTGGTCAGCACGGCCATCGGTACGGCCGCAAGCAGCAGCGCGTCGACGACCCAGCGCCTGTCCTTGGCCAACTGCGATCGGGCGAAAACCAAGGCGATCGCCGCCGGCAGGAACGGCAGTTGATAGACGATCGATGCCGGCAGGTCGCTCAGATGAAGCAACCGGATCAGGCGGTCGTTATCGTCGCGCTCCGGCCCGATCCGCATTTCGGACGCCCAGTGGGCGATGCCGGCATCCGCAAAATTGCTCCAGGCCCAGGCCAGCATCGGAATATGCGCCGCAAGGACAACCACGCCAGCGACCACGGCCTCGCGCGGCTTTCTTTCGATTAGCGGCATGATGATCATCGGCAATGCCGAGAAGGCGATCGGAATTGGCCCCTTTGTGAGGGCAGCACAGGCGAAAACCGCCATGATGACCAGCCACAACCCAACGCCAAAACGGCCCCGAGCCCTGCCCCAGAGCCAAAGCGCCAGCGCAATGCCGCACAACACCGTCGCGGTCACGTCGGTTTCGCCGATGCGCGCCTTGAGCAGAATCTGGACCGAACACTGGAACGCCAGCCCGGCGCACAGGCCGGCAACGCGGCGATCGCCCATCGTCAGCGTCGATGCACTGAAACCGGCCGCCAGCGCGCCGGCGAGCGTGGCGAGCACCCCGGGGAGCCGCACTGCCACCTCGTCGAGCGAGCCGCGCAGCGTCGCCATCGAAGCCATCAGCCAGGGGGTGAAAGGCGGTTTGTTGACATAGGGCGTGCCGATGAATTTGAGATGCCACCAGGCGCCGCCGTCCAGCATTTCCAGCACTTGCAGCGCGCGACGGCCTTCCTCGAAACGCAGAGGTCTCACGGCGAGCAATGGCAAATAGAGCGCGATGCCAACCGCCAGCACGAAAAGCGGCCAGTAGCGGGCCCAGCTTTGCAGCATATTGACTTGCCATGGGGCGGGAGGCGCGCGCCAACCCTGCCAGTCGCGCAACTGCTTGACGAAATCCGACACGGAACCCTGCCTCGTATGGACGCCTGCTTTCCCCAGTCGCGGCGCCGTCTATCACGGATGAGTGACGCCTGTCTTGCATCCGATGCAATCCAGAGGTTGAAGATCGGCGCCATCGGTGTCACATGATAGCCTGCTCAAGACATTCAATTCGAAGCCTTTCCGAAAACCATGGTTACCTATCTCGACGCTGAAACAGCCCCGCTGCGCAACACCGGCCAGATCAGGCTCTACAACGAGGAGAGCTTTGCCGGCATGCGCAAGGCTTGCCAGCTTACCGCACGTTGCCTGGATGAACTTGCCGGCATGGTACAGCCCGGCGTGACCACCAACACCATCGACCGCTTCGTTTTCGAATTCGGCATGGATAACGGCGCCCTGCCCGCCACGCTCAACTATCGCGGCTACACCAAATCCAGCTGCACCTCGATCAACCATGTCGTTTGTCATGGTATTCCCGACGACAAGCCGCTGCGCGATGGCGACATCGTCAACATCGACGTCACCTATATCCTCGACGGCTGGCATGGCGATTCCAGCCGCATGTATCCCGTCGGCGCGGTCAAGCGCGCAGCGGAGCGCCTGATGGAAGTGACGCATGAGTGCCTGATGCTTGGCATCGCCGCGATCCGTCCCGGCGCCCGCACCGGCGCCATTGGTCAGGCCATCCAGGTATACGCGGAAGGCGAGCGCTGCTCGGTGGTGCGGGATTTCTGCGGTCACGGCGTCGGCCTGCTGTTCCATGACGCGCCGAACATCCTGCACTACGGCCACGCCAACGAAGGTGTCGAGATGCGGCCGGGCATGATCTTCACGGTCGAGCCCATGATCAATCTCGGCCGCCCGCATGTGAAGGTTCTCTCCGACGGCTGGACCGCCGTCACCCGCGACCGTTCGTTGTCGGCGCAATACGAGCACACGATCGGCGTTACCTCGACGGGCTGCGAGATCTTCACCCTGTCGCCGAAGGGGCTCGATCGGCCCGGCCTGCCCGCGCGCTAACCTCTATCCGAGGCAAAAAACTCCCACTACACTTGGAGCCGCCGGAGAAACCGGCGTGCTCGAAGCGGGGGGCTGATGAGCAAGAGCGACGACGAGCGCGGATTTCTTGCCGAACGGTCCGTACTTCCTCTCGACAGGCGCAAGCCGGAGAACGAGAAGCCCCATTATCTCGGCCATCGCGAACGCCTGCGCGAGCGCTTCGGCGCCGCCGGCCACAGTGCCCTGCCCGACTACGAACTCCTGGAACTGCTGCTCTTTCGCCTCATTCCGCGCGCCGACACCAAGCCGGTGGCCAAGGCGCTGCTCGCCAGGTTCGGCACACTGGCCGAGGTTCTGGGGGCGCCCGAAGCGCTGCTCAAAGAGGTCAAGGGTGTCGGGCCGGCGGCGGCGCTTGATCTCAAGGTGATCGCGGCGGCCGCGCACCGCATGTTGCGCAGCGACCTGACCGGGCGCGAGACGCTCTCGTCCTGGCAACAGGTGCTAGACTATTGCCGCGCCGCCATGGCCTATGAAACCAGGGAACAGTTCCGCATCCTTTTCCTCGACAAGAAGAACGTGCTGATCGCCGACGAGGTGCAGCAGACCGGCACGGTCGACCACACGCCCGTCTATCCCCGCGAGGTGGTTAAGCGGGCGCTCGAACTCTCCGCCACCGCGATCGTTCTGGTGCACAACCATCCCTCCGGCGATCCGACCCCGTCCCGCGCCGACATCGAAATGACCAAGGAGATCGTCGAGACCGGCAAGCGCTTGGGCATCACGGTCCACGACCACATCATCATCGGCAAGAAGGGCCATGCATCGATGAAGGGGCTGATGCTGATCTAGCCGCGTGCTCAGGGCGTGGCGATCTTGCACTCCGCCGCGAGCCGATCGATCGCCTCGGCGGCTCCAGCCAGGAAGAAATCAGCGTCGACACGCCCGGTGATGAGACCGAACCGCCAGGACAACCGCAACCGTTTTGCCGAGGCAAGCCGCGAGACCGCGTCCGCGCCGTCGTGCATCAAGGTCATGCTGTTGCTGGCAACCAACCAGTTTTCTCGAACGCTGCTGCCGTGGTCGACCGTGACCGCAACGGTGATCGTATCGCTGGCCGCCACGCCATCGCTGAGTTGCAGCCATTCGCTCCAATGCGGATCACCCACCGGTCGGCAGGCGATGGTCAGCACTGGACTATAGCCAAGCGCGCCATTGCCGGTGACCAGCATGCTGTCAGCGTAGATCGAAGCGGTAATGACGCCGTCGGCCGCGGAGCCGAAGCGCCAGCGGTCGGCCGCGTCGCTGGCGAGGGCAGCCGAGCAGCCGAGCGCAAGCAGCACCACGCCCATCAATGGACGAAGCACGACGATCGACCTTGCCAACTTGCCCTCCGCGAAACCACTGCGCGTTAATGCGGCCGCAAGCTACGCTGCGGCAGCTTACCAACTCATTAGTGCCCGATTTAGTATCAGCGGCGACCGATCGCCAGTAGTCCGCACAAGCAGACCGGCCAAGGCCGATCCAATTTCGCGCACGCGGGCTAGTAGATTTGAACGCCAGGAGCCGACCAAACAGCATTCAACCGACAAGGCTTCGGCACAAAGAAAAAGGCCGCCTCGCGGCGGCCCTCTTTCATTTGCCGGAAACGCTTATTCGGCGTCCTTGGCGGCTTTCTTCTTCGGCGCGGCCTTCTTCTTCGGCTCTTCGGCACCGGCCTCGTCAGCCTTTTCGGCCTTCTTGGCGGCAGCCTTCTTCGCCGGCTTGGCCTTGGTCTCGGCTTCCTCGTCGTCGGCCATCAGTTCTTCCTTGCTCACCTTGTTGTCGGTGACGGAAATCAGGCCGAGCAGATGATCGACGACCTTCTCCTCGAACATCGGCGCGCGCAGCGTGTTGAGCGCTTCCGGATTGGAACGGTAGAACTCGTAGACTTCCTGCTGCTGGTTGCCCGGGAAGCGGCGAACCTGCTCGAACAGACCGCGCTGCAGTTCATCGTCCGAAACCGTCACGCCAGCCTTCTCGCCGATCTCGGCAAGCACAAGGCCCAGACGCACGCGACGCTCGGCAAGGCGGGTGTATTCGGCGCGGGCCTCTTCCTCGGTCGTCTCTTCGTCGGCGAAGGTGCGGCCGGCAGCCTGCAGGTCGCGGTTGACCTGGTTCCAGATGTTGTTGAACTCGGCGTCGACCAGCTTGGACGGCGCTTCGAACGAGTAGGATGCGTCGAGCTGGTCGAGCAGCTGGCGCTTGACCTTCTGGCGCGTCATCGAGCCGAACTGGCTTTCGATCTGGCCCTTGACGATCTCACGCAGGCGCTCAAGCGATTCCAGGCCGAGGTTCTTGGCGGTCTCGTCGTTGAGCTCGAGCTTGCCCGGTGCTGCAACTTCCTTGACGGTGACGTCGAAGGTCGCTTCCTTGCCGGCCAGATGCGGGGCCTGGTAGTTTTCCGGGAAGGTCACGGTGACCAGCTTCTCGTCGCCAGCCTTGGCGCCGACGAGCTGATCCTCGAAACCCGGGATGAACTCCTTCGAGCCCAGGACCAGCGGTTGGTCGGTACCGGCGCCGCCAGCGAAGGCCTCGCCGTCGATCTTGCCGAGATAGTCGATGGTGACGCGGTCGCCTTCAGCGGCCTTGCCCGACTTGGTCTCGTAGGAACGCGACGATTCGGCCACGCGCTGGACCTGCTCGTCGATTTCCGATTCCGGCACGTCGTAGACCGGACGGGTCACCTTGATGTCGGAGAAGTCCTTGATCTCGATCGCCGGGATGACTTCGTAGTTCAGACGGAATTCGAAGTCGCTGCCGCCGGCCAGGATCTTTTCAGCTTCCTTCTCGTCCTCGGTCATGATGACCTCGGGCTGCATGGCGGCCTTTTCACCGCGACCGGTGATGATCGTGCGGGATTCGTTCAGAATCTCGTTGACCACTTCGGCCATGAACGACTTACCGTAGACCTTGCGCAGGTGCTGTACCGGCACCTTGCCGGGACGGAAGCCGTTGATGCGGACTTTGTCCTTGGCGTCCGACAGGCGGGCCAACAGCTTGGCCTCCATGTCGCCGGCCGGCACGACGACCTTGATCTCGCGCTTGAGACCGGAATTGAGCGTTTCGGTGACCTGCATCATCAAACCTTTATCTTCACCAATGGGGCTGGCAAACGGTCCCGCCGTTCGCAGCCTGCCGGAATAGTCTTGCCGGGAGTGGCTTTTGGCGCGGAAGCTGGAGTCCTGACCGCTTCGGCGGCTCAATTCTCCCAACGACGCTCCAAAATGTGAGTAAGTCTTTGTTTTTCCGACTTCATATCACATTTAGAAGAAGCGGATCGTCGCATCCCGTCACATTCGACACGCCTTTTGTCACAGGCGAGGCCGATTTTCAACCATCTTCGCGCCCGGCGAATGGCTGTCCTTGACCGGTGACATTGACAGAATGATGGCTACGTGGGATTGCCGGGCCATGCGGATGTGGCGGAACTGGTAGACGCCCCGGATTTAGGTTCCGGTGCCGAAAGGCGTGGAGGTTCGAGTCCTCTCATCCGTACCAGCCTCCGGATGGCGCCGTCACGCCATCCATCCTTGCAGCCACTATTCCCCGTCGACCTTAGTAAAGCGGCTCCTCGAACAGCGTCTCGCTGCCGTCCATCAGCGCCTTGATCTGGGCCGTGCCGTCCCTGGCCAGTACTACGCGCACGCCGAAGGGCCGAACGCGCATGTCTTTTTCGATCGCCCGCCCCTCGCCTTCCGGCAGATAGAAGCGGTCGATGCCGTAATCCGGCGACAAGGTTGCGTCCGGCTCTAGCGACGAGCCGCCGAGGAGCCGGCCCGCAATATCGGCCTCGTCCGTTCCCGGCGCCGTCGTCGGCTTACCAAGGAAAGCGGCAACCGCGCGCCAGTAGCCGTCCTGGTCCTTGTGCAGCCTGACGAGGATACGCTCGTCGGTCGCTGCCGTGCGGTCGGTCGGGATGTCGGCGACCAGCTTCACCGGTATGCGCGAAATCTCGTAGCCAAGGCTGACATAGTCGCCGCGCAGCAGGTCGCGCGGATCGATCGGCTCGACCTTCAGCAGAACTTCCGTGCCATTGCGCAGGATCGCGGCACGGCCAGCGATGATCCAGCTCAGGAAGCCGATCTGCACCAGCGCCAGCACCACTGCGGAAATGAGCAGCTTCTTGCCCGTCATGACGCTGCTCCCTGGCCGGTTGGGCCTTTCATGCGTTTCTCAATGCGGATGATGGCAAAGGCGAGGATGCCCAGGATGACCGCGGCGGCCAGGAAGAAGCCGGCCGTGCCCAGCATCGTCTCCATCATCACCACATAGATGACAATGAGCTCGAACGCGAAGCCGACATAGGCGATCCAGCGCAGTCCACGGCTCTCGCGACCGGCCAGCACGATGGCAGCGGCGATGCCCGCCAATGTGATCGCGGCAACCGGAGCGAACCCGCCCGAGCCCTCGATCTGGAATTGCAGGATGAACATGCCGACGAGAAAACCGACAAAGGCATGCAGCGACAGGCGCCCGCCCAATTGAACGATCCGGTCGACCGGCTCCGCGGCGAAGACGGCGACGCCGAAAACAGCCGCCGAAACGGCTGCCAGTTCGGCCAACATGAAGGCACGATCGCCATCCAGTGTCAGGAATGCTGCATAGCCAATGAGCGAAATGAGCACGAGATGGCGGGACGGCCGGCTCCGGGTCCAGTAGGACACGGCAAACAGCACGACCAGCATGACCAGATAGGCATGAGGAAAGTCAAAGCCGCGCCAGATGCTGAAGGAACCGAGCAGCTTCATCGTCACCCAGCCGCCAGAGATAAGCACGCCCATGATGGTGAGCGGATTGGAGCGAAGCGCCACCGCCGCTAGCGTGGTTCCCGCCCACCAGGTGAGTATCGCGCCGGATTCGTCACCGGAGAAATGGTACATCTGGCCGATCAGCGCGATCGATCCGCCAAACGCGGCCGCGGCCACCACCCACGCCGCTTCCGCGAAGGCCGGATGGTCGCGCAGCTTGAGCCATGCGCCGCCGACATAGCCGGCCGCGATCACCGCAAACAGCGATAGGACGCGAGCGACGCGTGGAATCGCTTCCCAGTTGGCCGCGACGAAGATCATGATCGCGGCCGCCAGCAGCACTGCGGCCAGCATGGCCAGGATGGAGCCGAAGCTCAGCGAGCGCCGTGCATTCGCCTCGATGTCGCTGGTCAATTTTTCGGCGGTACCGGCGTCGATGAGGCCGCTTTCCACCCAGCGCGCGATGTCTTGCCTGACTCTGCCCACATAGCCTGCCAAAGGCGTCACTCCACTATTTTAGTCGGATTACCAGCCGACCGGAGCAAATCTTTGACGTCGCGTCATTTTCCGATTCTGGCTTCTTTATGACATCGGTGTGAAACGGCCGCCATGTTGCATTGCACAAAACGCATTGCTGCCATGCGCCATTCGCACTTTTAAATCGATATGGGTCCACCTATCTTAGCGTCGTACAGAAAAGATGAACGACCGAAACAAAGACGTAAACGAGCAAGTATCATGAACCTGATCCGCAACTACCGCAACTGGCGCCGCTACCGGGAAACCGTTTCCGAGCTGAGCCGCCTGAGCAATCGGGAGTTGTCTGACCTCGGCATCAGCCGCAGCGACATTCCCTACGTGGCCCGCAAGTCGGCCTAAGGCTTTACGGGTCGCCTACGACCCGAACGACGAACTGAAGAGACACGAAAATGAACCTGATCCGCAACTACCGTAACTGGCGCGCTTATCGCGACACGGTCGAGCAGCTCGGTCGCCTGTCGAACCGCCAGCTGGAAGATATCGGCCTGTTCCGTATGGACATCAAGAAGGTCGCTCGCAAGGCGAGCTAAGCAATTTCGGCAGGGCCTACCTCCTCCCAGGCCCTGACGGATACGGTCAATCTTTACCTCCTCCCAAAGATTGACCATCAAAACGGCGCCCGCCGCATCCTCCTCCCAGCGGCGGGCGTTGTTTCCCAAAGAGAGTTTCGCCCTCTCCAGATTGGCGAAAGGAATTTCGTCAAAGCCGACCTCCTCCCCGGCGATGACGAATATGGTCGACCTCCTCCTCCTCCCTGAGGTCGACCGCCGAAACGGTGCCCGCCGCATCCTCCTCCCAGCGGCGGGCATTGTTCCGAAAGAGAGTTTTGCCCTCTCCGATTGGCAAAAGGAATTTCGTCAAAGCCGACCTCCTCCCCGGCGATGACGAATAAGACCGGACCTCTCCTCCTCCCTGAGGCCGGTCACCAAAACGACACCCGCCGGACATCCTCCCCCGGCGGGTGTTGTGTTTTTGGACCCTGCCAAAACCCCAGCCGATGCAGTGCGAGAATTGCATTCGTAGAGCCGAGGGACTATTGCGGGCTGCATGAGCAAAGACCCCATTCACATCGTCGGCGGCGGCCTCGCCGGTTCGGAAGCAGCCTGGCAGGCGGCGCAAGCCGGCGTACCTGTGATCTTGCACGAAATGCGCCCCGTGCGCGGCACCGACGCGCACAAGACTGACGGGCTGGCCGAGCTGGTCTGTTCCAACTCCTTCCGCTCCGACGACGCCGAAAGCAACGCGGTCGGGCTCCTGCATGCCGAAATGCGGCTGGCCGGTTCATTGATCATGGCCTCTGGCGACGCCAGCCAGGTTCCGGCCGGCGGGGCGCTGGCCGTCGACCGCGACGGCTTTTCGGCGGCCGTTACCGCCAAGATAGAGGCGCACCCGCTCATCACCATCCAGCGCGAGGAAATGGTCGGCCTGCCACCCATCGAATGGGGACAGACCATTATTGCCACCGGCCCGCTGACCGCGCCGTCGCTGGCGCAGGCGATCGCCACCGAGACCGGCGCCGATGCGCTCGCCTTCTTCGACGCCATCGCCCCAATCGCGCATTTCGACACGATCGACATGAATGTCGCCTGGTTCCAGTCGCGCTACGACAAGGTCGGCCCCGGCGGCACCGGCAAGGACTACATCAACTGTCCGATGGACAAGCCGCAATACGAGGCCTTCGTGCAGGCGTTGCTCGATGGCGGCAAGACCGAGTTCAAGCAATGGGAAGGCACGCCCTATTTCGACGGCTGCCTGCCGATCGAGGTGATGGCCGAGCGCGGTGTCGAAACGCTGCGCCATGGCCCGATGAAGCCGATGGGGCTCACCAATGCGCACAATCCGACGGTCAAGGCCTATGCAGTGGTGCAACTGCGGCAGGACAATGCGCTGGGCACGCTCTACAACATGGTCGGCTTCCAGACCAAGCTGAAGCATGCCGAGCAGGTGCGTATCTTCAAGACCATTCCGGGCCTCGAGAACGCCGAGTTCGCCCGGCTGGGCGGCTTGCACCGCAACACCTATATCAATTCGCCAACCTTGCTCGACGGCTCGTTGCAGTTGAAGAGCCGGCCGGGCCTGCGCTTTGCCGGCCAGATCACCGGCTGCGAGGGCTATGTCGAAAGCGCCGCCATCGGCCTCCTGGCCGGTCGTTTCGCAGCCGCGGAACGGTTGGGAATGTCCATATCGCTGCCACCGGCCACTACCGCCTTCGGAGCGCTGCTCAACCACATCACCGGCGGCCACATCACCTCCGACGAAGAGCCCGGCAAGCGTTCGTTCCAGCCGATGAACGTCAATTTCGGCTTGTTCCCGCCACTGGAGCCGGGAACGAAATTGCGTCCCGACGGATTCGAGGGCCGTTTCCGCGGCAAGGACAAGTCGGTCGCCAGGAAGAAGGCGACGACCGGGCGCGCGCTTGCCGACTGCCGTGCCTGGCTTGGCCTGCCGACACAGGCGCAAGCCGCCGAATAGACGGGATTTACGGCAGCCCACCGGCAGATTAGAGCGCCGCGCGTCCGTTCGGACGCGCAAAGGACGCTCTAACACTTTGAAGCTGCGCATCGTGCTTACCGAAAATCGATTCCGATTTTCGGGCCGATGCGCTAGTCTGCGCACCTCTTGGTCGGGGGGCCATCATGTTTCGGAAAAGAATAATCCTTGCCGCCGTGATTCTGGCGGTCGGCGCCGGCTGCACGACGGCACCGGAAGCGCTGCAATCGCTCGGCGACCGCAATTACATGCGCTATGCGACGGGCAAGCCTTATGCGCAGATTGCGTCGCAGAGCCAGATGTCCACGCAGGGCCTGGCAGGCGCGACCATCTACGGACCGATGATCGGCGAATATCGCCTGGCCGACGGCGACACCGTCTACCGTCACATCGACAATGTCGAATCGAGCAGAACCAATGTCGATGCCGGGATCGTCATGCAGCGCGAGAGCGTGGCCACACGCTATCGGCTCGCCTATTTCCGTGTCGGTGCCGACGGTATCGTCAAGGATTGGGCGACAGGCGCCCTGCCTGGCGAGCGGCTGGGCTGCACATGGTATGCCGGCGGCGTCATCCAGCAATGCAGCAGCGATAATCAACGCCTGCAGAGCCTGGCCGTTTACGACTCGCTGGTGCGCACGGCGAGTGAAAAACCTCTGTCGTCGTGGGGTACCCCCGTCGCCAGCCCACAGTAACGGCAGCTACCAAGGTTATTCGGCCGGTTCGATCTTGCTGTCAGGCAGCCCCGGCCTGCCGGCCTCGGTCGGATTGCGCCGCACATAGGCGGCCTTCAGCGTTTCGGACGTGTCGCGCGAACCGTCATGGCTCCAGCCTGGCGGCATGAACAGATACCGGAGGCGCTGGCCAAGCGTCAGGCCCGGTGAGAAGGCGTCCTTGAACATGCCGATCCATTCATGGAATGCCACCTTGAGCGGGTTGAAGGTGCCGATGTTCTTGACGATGCCGTAGCGCGGCAGATCCTCTTCCAGCTCCTCGACAAAGGTACCGAACATGCGATCCCAGATGATCAGCGTTCCAGCATAGTTGGCATCGAGATAGCGTGGATTGGTGGCGTGGTGGACGCGGTGATGCGAGGGCGTGTTGAAGATGAATTCGAACCAGCCCCACATCCTGCCGATCGTCTCGGTGTGGATCCAGAACTGATAAACGAGGTTGAAGCCGTAGACGAAGGCGATCAGCGCCGGATGGAAGCCGAGCAGCACCATCGGCACCTGCAGCACGAACATGCCGGTGAACAGGCCGGTCCAGCTTTGCCGGAGCGCCGTCGAGAGATTGTAGTGCTGGCTGGAATGGTGGTTGACGTGCTCCGCCCACACCCAGCGGCAGCGATGGGCGATGCGATGGTACATGTAATAGCGCAGGTCATCGATCAGGAAGGCCGCGATACAGGTCCATACCGACACCCCGAGGTCAAGGAAGCGGAACTGCCAAACCCACAACAGCGCCGAGTAGGAGACGATGCCGAGCAGAATGCCGGCGGCGACGTTACCGGTGCCCATCATCAGGCTGGTCAGCGTATCGCGTGTCTCGAACGCCCCCTTGGTGCGGCCGGTGCGCACCAGCCATAGTTCGATCAGGATGGCGATGACGAAAAACGGAATGGCGAGTTTCGTGACATCGGGAAACTGATAAGTCTCCATCAGGCGGCCTCCTGCCTTGCCGGCTGGCTTTTGGGATCGAGTGAGGCGAGCACGGCCTGCACCGCCGCCGCGTCGGCAAAGGCGAAACGCCCGCCCCGCCAGGTGAAATCCTTGAAGCGCAGCGACAGCACCTTGCTTTCCACAAGGCTGGCGAGGTCGACATCCGCCGGCGTCACGATGCGCGTCAGAAAGCGATCGCCGATGACCTGGACCACGCCGGTCCGGCCCTGGCCAAGATCGAGGAAAGCAGCCCCGCCATCCTCAGTCAGATAGACCGTGGCCGGCCGCAAATCGGGAAAGTCGACGGTGAAGCGCTCAAGGGCTGCCCGCGCATCGACGAGACGCGCGGTCCGGCTGCCGCCCGTAAAATGCACGGCAGCGACCGCGAGCGAAATGCCGGAGACGACCATCACCACAAGAATTGGCAAGCTGATCAAGGATGCTCCTCCGGGCAAACGCCTCCTCTGCGTTCGAACCCGCCGGAAACCTAGCATGGTTGACGTTTACGTCAAAGACAGAATTAGGAGCACGTGCGACGCGGTCGACATGCCCAGGCAAATTCCGCACTGTTCCAGATGATCGCTCTGCTCTGAGGAGCAGGCCGGTTCAACCCCAGCCGCGCCCGGCTTTCCGCAGTAGCAGCCAATGCCGGCGCAAAGCCGAAAGCCGTGCCGTTCCAGCAAGCGGCGACGCCTTGCCGCTCATCGCGGCCAGATAGGCTTTCGTCAGCACCAGCGGCAAAAATGCCGGGCGCAGCGATATCGGCAGAGAGGCCGCTCCACGCTCGAAGGCAACAAGGTGCTCCTGTGCCAGTGCAATCATCGCAGCGACCGCGCGTTGGGCGCCCGGTCCGCCATCGCCGCTCAGGAACTCCTGCGGTGATGTGCCGACCGCCACCAGGATATCGACCGGCACATAGCACTGCCCCCGCGCTCGGTGCAGCGGCAGAAGAAGCAGCAAGCCGGTGATGGCTTGCGCGCAGCCGGCATGGCCGGCGAGTTCCGCGAAGCGAGGCGCTTCGGCCTTGTCGAGCACCAGCGCCGCAAGCTGGATCAGCGCCGACGCCGTCTCGCCGCAATAACCTTCGAGATCGGTGCGCGATGGCATCGGGTCGTCGTAGAGGTCGAAGACGCGCGCTTCCAGATAATTGTCGAATGCTTGCCTGGGCAGGTCGTGCCGTCTGATCGCGGCAACCAGTACTTCGGCCAAGGGATGACCGGCGCCGGCATCGGCCGCGTCGGAGGCGATGATGTCGCGCCACCATTGCAGCCGCACTTCGCCCGGCAATGCCTCGCGAATGCGGTCGCGCACGCCGGCAATCTCGGCATTAAAGGCATAAAGGGCCAGAAGTGCGTCGCGCTTTTCGGCCGGTGCATAGAGCGCCGACAGATAACGGTCATGGTCGGCACCGCGCACCATGTCGATCACGGTCTTGGCGGGATCAGTCACCTCAGTCGACTGCGACAAGCGCGGCGGCCACGGCGCGGTCTTCGGCGAGCAGCACATTGTAGGTGCGCACCGCAGCGCCCGTCGACATCGGATCGGCCGAGATACCCGCCTGCTTCAAGGCGGCGCGCAACGCCGCCGGCAAGGGCCGCAACTCCTTGCCCATGCCGACCAGCAGGATCTCGATCTTGCCGGCCTCGGCCAGAACCTTGTCGAAATCCGCCACGCTCAAGGCAGTCGCATCGGCCGGCTGCCAGCCATGGATGCCCGAGGGCAGGCAAAGCAGCGAGCCGCGATGCGACATGTCGGCGAAGCGGAAGCCGCCATTGCCGTAAGCCTCGATCGCCGCGCGGCCCGGAAAATGCGCCTCGCGGATGATGATGCCCTTGCCGAACAAACCCTTCGCCACGGCAGCGGCCGTCAGGTCGCGACGGCCTTGCCGTTCACCGGCTTCTCCCCTTCAGCCGCGTCCGACGAACGCAGCTTGAACAGGATCAGCAGCGGAGCCGCGATGAAGATCGACGAATAGGTGCCGAACACCACGCCGAACAGCATCGCCAGCGTGAAGGAACGAATCACCTCGCCGCCGAACAACACCAGCGCCAGCAAGGCCAGAATGGTGGTCACCGATGTCAGGGTCGTTCTGGACAACGTCTCGTTGATGGCGTTGTTCAGAAGCTGCGGCATCGGCATCTTCTTGTATTTTCGTAAGTCTTCGCGAACGCGGTCATAGACGACGATCGTATCGTTCAGCGAGTAGCCGATGATCGTCAGGATGGCGGCAATGGACGATTGGTTGAATTCTATGCCTGTCAGACAGAAGAACCCGATCGTCATGACGATATCGTGCACGGTGGCGACGATGGCGCCGACAGCGAACTGCCATTCGAACCGGAACCAGACATAGATCAGGATGCCAACCAGCGCGACCAGCATGCCGATCGTGCCTTGCTTGGCCAGTTCGCTCGACACGGTCGGGCCGACCACTTCGACGCGGCGGAAGTCGTAGCTGTCCTGCAGTTCGCCGCGCACCTTGTCGATGACGCTCTGCTCGGCATTGTCGCCTTCGGACTGGGCCGCAACGCGGATCAGCACGTCATTGTCGTTGCCGAACTGCTGCACCTGCACTTCGCCGATGTTGAGCTGCGAAAGCTTGCCGCGAATATCGGCGATGTTGGCCGGTCCGCTCTTCGACTGGACCTCGATCAGCGAACCGCCCTTGAAGTCGACGCCGTAGTTGATGTTGACGGTCATGAACAGCACGACCGACAGGATCGACAGCGCGGACGACAGCGCGAAGGTCCAGCGGCGGATGCCCATGAACGGGATCTTGGTGCCCGGTGGCACGAAGGTCACCGGCGCGCGCGGGATTTCCTTCGGCTTGGCGCGGCGCAGCCACATGGAGACCAGCAGACGCGTGAAGGTGAAGGCGGTGAAGACGGTGGTCAGGATGCCGATGGCGAACGTCACCGCGAAGCCCTTCACCGGGCCGGTGCCGAGATAGAACAGCACGACGGTGGCGATAAGGGAGGTGACATTGGAATCGACAATCGTCGCCAGCGCCTTCGAGAAGCCGGTGTCTATCGCCTGGATGACCGAGCGTCCGTTGCGTCGCTCCTCGCGAATACGCTCGTAGATCAGCACGTTGGAATCGACCGCCATGCCGATGGTCAAAACGATACCGGCGATACCGGGTAGCGTCAGCGTGGCACCCAGCAGCGACAGCAGCGCGACGATCATCGCCACATGCACGGCCAGCGCGATGTTGGCGAGGAAGCCGAGGAAGCCGTAAGCCACGAACATGAAGGCAACGACAAGGATCGAGCCGATGATACCGGCGATCTTGCCGGCCTGGATCGAATCCTGACCGAGGCCCGGACCGACGGTACGTTCTTCGATCACCGTCAGCGTGGCCGGCAGCGCGCCGGCGCGCAGCAGCACCGCGAGGTCGTTGGCGCTCTGGGCGGTGAAGTTGCCGGAAATCTGGCCGGTGCCGCCGAGGATCGGCTCGCGGATCTGCGGCGCCGAGATCACCTGGTTGTCGAGGATGATGGCGAACAGCTTGCCGACATTCTGCTGGGTAGCCTGGCCGAAGCGCGTGGCACCCTTGGAATCGAAGCGGAACGAGACGACTGGCTCGTTGTTCTGCGAATTGAACGTCGCCTGCGCATCGACGAGATTTTCACCCGAAACGATGACACGGTTCTCGATCAGATAGGGAACCGGCGGATCGTCCTTCGAATAGAGCACGCTCGACCCTGCCGGCGGACGGCCGTTGAGGGCTTCCTGCACCGGCATCGACTGATCCACCATCTGGAAGGTCAGCTTGGCGGTCTGGCCGAGAATTTCCTTGAGGCGCTGCGGGTCCTGCAGGCCCGGCACCTGCACCAGGATGCGGTCATCGCCCTGACGCTGCACGATCGGTTCGGTGGTGCCGAGTTCGTTGACGCGGCGGTCGACCACCTCGATCGACTGCGCCAGCGCCGTCGTCGAGCGGTACTTGATGCCCGCGTCCGTCATGGTGAAGCGCAGGAGCCCAGGCTCCGGCTCGTCCATGGCCCATTCGGTGATGGAACCGCCGGTGAACAGGCCGGAGGTAACCGGCGCGATCAGGGCTTTCAGCGCTTCCTTGGCCGCATCCACCTGGGCGGTGTCGCGAACGCGCACCTGCACCATGCGCCCGGTGCCGGACAGGCCGGTGTAGCCGACCTTGGCATCGCGCAGCAGCGTTCTGATCTCATCGCGCGTGGCTTCCAGACGATCCTTGATCAGGTCGTTCTGGTCGATTTTGAGAAGGATGTGAGAACCGCCCTGCAAGTCGAGGCCGAGCGTCATCTGCTTTTTCGGCACCCAACTCGGCAACTTGGCCAAGGTATCCGCCGGAATGAGATTAGGGGCGGCAAGGATGAACGTAGCGGCAACGGCCAGCCAGATCAGGATTGCCTTCCAGCGCGAAAAATAGAGCATGTTCTACGATCCAGTGGGCCGATCGGCGCGCCAGGCGCGCCAAGGCACTCAGTTCTTGGCGTTCTGGTTGGCGACCGGCTCGCCCTTGACCCGCACGTCGGCGATGGTGCTGCGCACAGCTGTCACCTTGAGGCCATTGCCGAGGTCGACCTCGAGTTCATTGTCGTCGACCACCTTGGTGACCTTGCCGACGAAGCCGCCGCCGGTGACGACCGTATCGCCGCGACGGATCGCGGCCAGCATCTCGCCGCGCTTCTTCATCTGCGTGCGCTGCGGACGGATGATCAGAAAATACATGATCACGAAAATGAGGACAAACGGCAAAATGCTGATGAAAACATCGGGCGTGGCGCCAACGCCCTGGGCGTATGCCGGTGTTACGAACATCGAAAACTCCTGAGACGTAAAGGAAAGCCGTTATCTGGCCCATGAAATTTGGCCGGAATATAGTCGGTAAAGCTACTATTGCAACCATCCCCCGCCCTGCTCCCGTCGCACTTCCCCCGCCGTGTCGTATTGGTCGCACATCCGCTTGCAAAAGCCGAAGGCTCGTGAGAGAACCGTACGGTACGGTACGCAACCGAAACGCAGGCTTCGCAATCACGCCGAGGACATATCTTGCCCCAGGAAACCATCGCAGCACTGTCCGAGAAACTCGACCGCCTGATCGACGCCGTCAGCCGGCTGGCACCGCCGCAGGCACCAAAAACGGACCTCACCGCCGTCGATTGTTTTGTCTGGCAGGCCGATCCCGGTTATCTGGAGCCGATCGCCAGGGTGAACAGGGTCGATATCGGCTTGATCCGCGGCGTCGACCGCGTGCGCGACATCCTGTTCGACAACACTGAACGTTTCGCCTCCGGCTTTGCGGCCAACAACGTGCTTCTGTGGGGCGCGCGCGGCATGGGCAAGTCGTCGCTGGTCAAGGCCGTGCATGCCGCGATCAATGCCGCCGGCAAGCCGGGCGGTCCGCTCAAGCTGATCGAGATCCATCGCGAGGACATCGACACGCTGCCGAAGCTGATGGCGATGCTCAAGGCTGCCCCCTACCGCTTCATCCTGTTCTGCGACGACCTCTCCTTCGATCATGACGACACGTCCTACAAGTCGCTGAAGGCAGCGCTGGAGGGCGGCGTCGAAGGACGTCCAGGCAACGTCATCTTCTACGCCACGTCCAACCGGCGGCATCTGCTGCCGCGCGACATGATCGACAATGAACGCTCCACCGCGATCAACCCGTCAGAGGCGGTCGAGGAAAAAGTGTCATTGTCGGACCGCTTCGGCCTGTGGCTCGGTTTCCACAAATGCTCGCAGGACGACTATCTCGACATGGTCAACGGCTATGCCAACCACTTCGGCCTCGACATCGACACCGACACGCTGCGCGCCGAGGCACTGGAATGGGCGACCACGCGCGGCAGCCGCTCTGGCCGCGTGGCGTGGCAATTCACGCAGGACCTTGCCGGCCGCCTCGGCAGGCCGCTGGCCGACTGATCGGGCAACGCATTTTTCGTTCCCATTGAACCGAAAAAGCCCGCTTCTTGCGAAGCGGGCCAAGCTGCCGGGCCGGACTGGAGGTCGACAGCCCGAAATCGTTCTTGCTCTTCTATTCGAGGCCTATCCTGTTCGGGAAAGCCTTACTCCAGGAACGTCTGCGGATCGACCGGCGACGAATTCTTGCGCACCTCGAAATGCAACTTCGGCGCGTCGGTGGTGCCGCTCATACCGGAGCGCGCGATCTCCTGGCCGCGCTTGACCTTCTGGCCGCGCTGCACTTCCAGCGAGGAAGCATGGCCGTAGACGGTGACCAGTCCATCCTCGTGGCGCACCAGCACGGTGTTGCCGAATTCCTTGAGACCGTCGCCGGCATAGATGACGACGCCGTTCTCCGCGGCCTTGACCGGCGTGCCTTCCGGCACGGCGATGTCGATACCGCCCTGCCCGGCCTTGAAGCCCGTGATGACGCGGCCGCGCACCGGCCAGCGCATCTTGCCGATGCCGGTTGAGTCAGGCGCTTCGGCGGCATCGCTCTCGGCCTGCTGGATGACCTTCTGGTCCTTCTTCGGCGGCGTATAGGTGGCGAGCGTCGCGGCAGGCTTTTCCTGCGGCGGGATCGAGGCCGTCTTGACCGCGTCCACCGGTGCCGCCGCAGCCGGAGCGGCTGGTTTGGCGGCCGCAACGGTCGCGGCTCCGGCAGCCGGCGCCTTCAGCGTCTGGCCGATGCGCAGCAACCCGTCCTGCATGCCGTTGGCCTGCTTCAGCGCGGTTGTGGTGACGCCCATCTTCTTGGCAACCGACGACAGCGTATCGCCCTTCTGGACGACATAACCGCCGGCACTTGCCTTCGGCTGCACGGCTGCAACCTGTGCTTCCTTGCCGGGTTTGGTCTTCGGATCGCTGGCTGCGGCGGAAGAATCGACCTGCGCGACGCCCTTGCCTTCCTTGACCTTCGGCTGCTGCGGCAAAACGGCGACCTTGTCGCCCGGTGCGTTGGCCGGCAGCGGGATCTTGTTGGCCGGCACGTCGTATTTGGTGCCTCGCGACGACTTGGCGTCGGCGACATTGGGATCGTTGTCGGGCGCCGAAACCGGCGCCTTGTTGGTGTAGACATAGGTCGGGATGACCAGCTTCTGGCCGCTACGCAGCCCGTTGGCGTCGGCCAGACCATTGGTCTTCAAGATGACGTCGGCCGGCACACCATAGCGACGCGACAGATTGTACACCGTCTCGCCTTCACGTGCGGTGATCTGCGTACCACCGGCACGTGACCAGCCCTTCACGTCCTCGGCTGCAGTCTGGGCGCTGGCGATTGCGGAATTGACCGGCGCCTGCACCTGGTTGATGCCGCCGGTGAGGGTCTGATCGACCTTGGCCACCTTGGCGGCACCCTTTGCCAGCACCGGCGCCGCAGCCGTCGTGGCGGCGGCCGAAACCGAATTGGCGACGGGCGGCAATGGCTGGGCGGAAACCGGCTGCAGGCTCGAACGCGAGACCGAAGCGCGCGAATAGGTGTTGTTGGAAGCCGGAGCCTGGACATCGCCCGGATAGGGCTGCGAAACCGGCTGCTTTTCGATGATGGAGCGCTGGTTGTCGGTCGAGGCCGTCGCCATCGTGTCGACACCGCCGAAGCGGGCGACCTGGGAACTGCACCCTGACACCGCGCCGATGATCAGCAACATGGCGCAGCCACGCGTCAAATTGCGCTTGTTTGCCTTCAAGGATTTGAACTGCATCGCAATAACCCGCACTTACCCGGTACTCACTGGACTGGATTAAAGCGCGTTAATGTTACTGGTCAGTTAAACCGTTAGAATCCGTCGAAATTTTTCTTAAAATATTTGTCCGGATAAGGGCGCCGCAGTTGGCCTGCCGTCAGATGATGGCGGCGACGCCTGGCAGGATCGGCTGGAAACGCACGGTGCCGATGTCCTCGCGCTCGAAGCGGCTGCCGACCTTGATCAGCTTGGCCAGCACCTGCTCGCCCTCTTCCGGCCCGATCGGCGCGATCACCGAACCGCCGCTCGACAACTGGTCGAGCAGGAAGCGCGGCAAGGCATCGAAAGCAGCCCAGACGATGATCCGGTCGAACGGCCCCTCATTGACGAGGCCGTTGGAGCCGTCGGCGTGACGGGCGAACGCATTGGTGATGCCAAGCGCCTCGAACCGCTGCTTGGCGAGTTCGATCAGCGTCTTGTAGCGGTCGACGGTGACAACGCGCGCCGCGAGCCTTGCCATGACGGCGGCGGTGAAGCCCGAACCGGTGCCGATCTCCAGCACCCGGTGACCGGGTTCGATGTTGAGCGCGGTGATGACGGCCGCCTGCAGGTCGGCGCCCTCCATGGCCTCGCCGCACTCGATCGGCAGCATACGGTCGGTCCAGGCGATGGAGTGGAACTGGCCCGAGATGAAGGCGGGACGCGGCGTCGCCTCGAAGGCGGCGATCAGCGGTTTCGGCACGGCACCCTTGCCACGCAGGCGAAGCAGGAAGGCGGCGAAACCCTCGCGTTCGTCGAAACCAGCAATCATGCAAGCGCCTTCGTCAATTGGTCGCGGATCTCGTAGGCGGTCAGGTCGAGGTGCAGCGGCGTCACCGAAACCAGCCGGTTGCGCATGGCGTGCAGGTCGGTTCCGGCCTTGCCTTCCGCCGGCTCGCGGCCGAAACGCAGCCAGTAATAAGGCAGGCCGCGCCCGTCGCGGCGCTCGTCGACCCACAGCGAATGCACCAGTTTGCCCTGCGAGGTCACCACGGTGCCGGCAACTTCGTCCGGCGTGCAGTTCGGGAAATTGACGTTGAGCAGCACGCCTTCCGGCAGCGGCATGGCCACCAGCTTCTTCAGCAGCGCCGGCGCCAGCGCTTCGGTGGTCTCGTAAGGCACCACGCGGTCCTCGCCGACATAAGAATAGGCCTGGCTGACGGCAATGGAACGCACGCCGAGCAGCGTGCCTTCCATGGCGCCGGCAACGGTGCCCGAATAGGTGACGTCGTCGGCGATGTTGGCGCCCGAATTGACGCCCGACAGGATCAGGTCCGGCATGCCGGGCAGGATCTTGCGTACGCCCATGATGACACAGTCGGTCGGCGTGCCGCGCACCGCATAGTGCTTCTCGCTGATCTTGCGCAGGCGCAAAGGTTCGGAGATCGACAGCGAATGCGCGTAGCCGGACTGGTCGGTCTCCGGCGCCACCACCCAGACATCGTCGGAAAGCGTGCGGGCGATGCGCTCCAGAGAGGCCAGGCCCTCGGCGTGAATGCCGTCGTCATTGGTCAGAAGAATGCGCATTATTTCGATTCGATTCTTTCCAGGCCGCCCATGTAAGGCTTCAGCGCTTCAGGAATCGTTACGCTGCCATCCTCGTTCTGATAATTTTCCATGACCCCGATCAGCGCGCGGCCGACCGCCACGCCCGAACCGTTCAGCGTGTGCACGAACAGATTGCCCTTGCCCTCGCGGTCCTTGTAGCGGGCGTTCATGCGCCGCGCCTGGAAGTCGCCGCAGACCGAGCAGGACGAGATTTCGCGATAGGCGTTCTGGCCGGGCAGCCAGACCTCGATGTCGTAAGTCTTGCGGGCGCCAAAACCCATGTCGCCCGTGCACAACGCCACGGTGCGGTATGGCAGGCCGAGCCGCTTCAGCACTTCCTCTGCGCATTGCGTCATGCGCTCGTGTTCGGCGATCGAGCCTTCCTGGTCGGTGATGGAGACCAGCTCGACCTTGTAGAACTGGTGCTGGCGCAGCATGCCGCGGGTGTCGCGGCCGGACGAGCCCGCTTCCGACCGGAAGCACGGGGTGAGCGCGGTGAGCCGCAGCGGCAACCTGTCATGCGCGACGATCTCCTCGCGCACCAGATTGGTCAGCGACACCTCCGCCGTCGGGATGAGGCCGAGCCGGCTCTCGCCATGCGGCGTGAAGAACAGGTCTTCCTCGAATTTCGGCAACTGCCCGGTGCCGAACAGCACCTCGTCGCGCACCAGAAGCGGCGGCTGCACTTCGGTGTAGCCATGCTCGGTCGTGTGCAGGTCGAGCATGAACTGGCCAAGCGCCCGCTCGAGCCTGGCCAACTGGCCTTGCAGAATGGTGAAGCGCGAACCCGACAGCTTGGCGGCGCGCTCGAAATCCATCAGGCCGAGCGCCTCGCCGATCTCGAAATGCTCCTTCACCCAGTTGGGCCGCGTGGCGATGGTGCCGACCTTGCGCACCTCGACATTGTCGTGCTCGTCCTTGCCGACCGGCACGTCGGGCAGCGGAATGTTGGGCATCACCGCCAGCGTGCCTTCCAGCGCCTCGTCCAGCCGGCGTTCCTCGGCCTCGCCGCCCTGGATGAAGCTCTTGATCTCGGCGACCTCGGCCTTCAGCTTTTCAGCCAGTTCGGCGTCCTTCATGCCGAGCGCCTTGCCGATCTCCTTGGAGGCGGTGTTGCGGCGCTCCTGCGCTTCCTGCAGGCGGCCGAGATGGGCGCGGCGCGCCTCGTCCTTGGCAACGATGTCCTCGACAGTGGACTGCGCGTCGGCCGACGACCACGAGCGCTTCACCAGCGCGTCGATGAGGGCCTGCGGGTTTTCGCGAATCCATCTGATATCAAGCATTGTCCGTCCATCCTGAAGGGAGAGCCGTGGGGTAACGCTCCTCGGCGCCGGATGCAAGGGCGAGACCGTGTCACCTTGACGGCAGCGGAGTGTCCTTTCCACGCGATTACATCGCCACGCTGCCTTTCGGCCCTGGCCATTGGCAAAGGGGTGGGAAGCGGGGCGCCGGGTCGGTGCCTCTTAGCAAACAGTACGTGGCGCCTTCCGGGCGCCCCGCCAGTGTTCTTGCCCCGGACCGACCTCGCCGTCATTCGCGACGGCAGACTTCGGGCCTCGAGCCGCCATTTTCGGCGGCCGGGTTTTTCCAGGGCCCGGACTTAGGGCTCGTCACCAGACACCGCCACCGTTAGCGCTGCCAGTCCGGCACCGGCGCCCTCCCTGATACCCGGTGCGCACCAGGTTCCCGTGAGGGCGATGGGCCGATTGTGGCGTGTGCCGCGAGGACGTGGACAAATCCGCGAACGATTTTCGCGTGGTTTTCGGCAAGGGATTGGAGGGAAACGGTTCTTTCTTTGGGTTCGCGCCTACCACCACCCCTTCTATCCACATCCTGCACCGCGCCGACGCGTCAGCGTTCCGGCATGGATTCCCAACACGCCCCGCTCGTTCCTCGCTCACGCGGTCGGGAATGACGAGATGCATGGACGGTCTCGCCAATTGTCCATGCCCGGCGTTGCATCGGTGTCGCTGCGACAGCAGCCAGTGCTCCATGCCAACGAAACGACGCCCTTCTGAAACCGCTGCGATTGGCGAAAGCGCTCACGGACATCCGTCATTCCCGGCCGCGTGAGCGACCGCAGGGAGCGGAGCGTGTCGGGAATCCATGCCGGAACATTCGTGGCGGCAGCGGCGGTTCAGAACCGCCGGAGAAGCGGAACGCTACGGCTCGGAATCACACCCAAGCCGCAGGGTCAACAATTCCTAGGAACCCGCCTCGCCGGACTTTTCCGTTTCCGTCGTCGCCTCGGCCTTCTCGCGCTCAAGCTTCTCGCGGGCCTGGTTCTTCTCGATCATGCGCGAGGTCCAGATCGCCACCTCGTAGAGGATGATGGTGGGCAGCGCGAGGCCGATCTGGCTCATCGGGTCGGGCGGCGTCAGGATGGCAGCAACGACGAAGGCGATGACGATCGCCCAGCGGCGTTTGTCGACCAGCCCCTGCGACGACAACATGCCGACGCGGGTCATCAGGCTGGTCACCACCGGAAGCTGGAAGACCAGGCCGAAGGAGAAGATCAGCGTCATGATGAGGCTGAGATATTCCGAAACCTTGGGCAGCAGCGAAATCTGCACCTGGTTGTCGGTTCCCGTCTGCTGCATGGCCAGGAAGAACCACATCACCATGGGCGTGAAGAAGAAATAGACCAGCGCCGCGCCCATCAGGAACAGGATCGGCGAGGCGATGAGGAACGGCAGGAAAGCGGCGCGCTCGTTCTTGTAGAGACCGGGCGCGATGAATTTGTAGATCTGCGTGGCGATCAGCGGAAAGGCGATGACCATGCCGCCGAACATGGCGAGCTTCACCTGCGTGAAGAAGAACTCCTGCGGCGCGGTGTAGATCAGCTCGACCTTGTGCGGATCGAGGCCGGCCCATTGCGTCGCCCATTTGAACGGGACGACGAGCAGGTTGAACAGCTTCTTGGCGAAGAAGAAACAGACCAGGAAGGCCACGAAGAAGCCGGCGATCGACCAGATCAGCCGGCGGCGCAGTTCGACCAGATGTTCGATCAACGGCGCGCTGGATTTCTCGATTTCTTCCCGTTCCGAAACGCTCACTTGGCGGTCCTCGCCGTCTTCTTCGCTGGCGCCGAAGCTTCGGGCTTGGCAGGTTTGACCGCCTTGGCAGCCGATTTCGCAGTTGTCTTGGCAGGCTTGGTGGCGGCCGGCTTCGTTGCAGGCGCCTTTGCAGCAGCCGGCTTCGTCGCCGGGGCAGCGGCCTTGGCGGCTACGGGTTTCGCCGACGCGGCTTTCGTCGCCGTCGCCTTGGCGGCCGGCTTCGCCGCGGCCTTGGCTGGAGCCTTGGCAACCGCCTCAACAGCTTCTGTCTTGCGGCGCGTCGTCTTGGCCCGGGCGGTGCCCGCTTCAGCGGCGGCAATGACGGGCTGAGCCGGCATCGCCTGCGGACCGTCGACGCCGGGCAGAACCGTGGCGCCGTTCTTCAGCGGATCGGCGGGTTGCGGCTCGCTCGACGCCGGTGTCTGCGGGTCCGGCGCCGGCTTCGGCTTCATCATATCGTCGACGCCGGCACGCACATCCGCCGCCGCCTGCTCGAAAGGATTGAGCTGCTTGCGGATCTCGGCGGCCGGGTTGAGGCTGCGCAACTCGTCGACCGACTTCTTGACCTCGTCAAGCTCGGCTTCCTTCAGCGCCTCGTTGAACTGCTTCTGGAAATCGGCAGCCATGGCGCGCAGCTTGGCTGTGGTGCGGCCAAAGGTGCGCAACATGGCAGGCAAATCCTTGGGGCCGACGACCACGATCATCACGATCGCGATCACCAGCATCTCGCTCCAGCCGACCTCGAACATGGCTATGGCTTCCGACTAACGCTGCTAAAGGCTTCGACGAACGGAAAGGCTCAGCTCTTGCCGGCCTTTTCCTTCATGGTCGAAACGGTCTCGTCGGAGCGGTGCTCCACCGTGCGGGCATCGTCCGTCTCATCGTCGGCCATGCCCTTCTTGAAGCTCTTGATGCCCTTGGCCATGTCGCCCATCAGCTCCGGAATCTTGCCGCGGCCAAACACCAGCAGCACGATGACCAGAACGATCAGCCAGTGCCAAATCGAAAACGAACCCATTGTTTATCTCTCTTGATTTGATTTCCCTGCCGCTGATCTATGCGTTTTCGCAGCCGGTTTCAAACGGAACCACGACAGGTTTTATCATGTCCTGCTTATTGTCAGGCTCTTTTCGGCAATATTGCCGCTACCAATCAGCGCATGGACCGGTTTCGACGACCGCGCCAATCACTCTTCCGTGACGCGCGGCGTCAAAAGACCGAGCTCCTCGAGGTCGATATCGGTCAGCGGATCCTCGTCCTCGGTCAGCTCGTCGGGATCGGCCGGCGGCAGCGGTATCGAGAAATTGGCGGGCATGCGGGTCGACAACAGGCCGGCGCCCTTCAGCTCCTCCATGCCCGGCAGGTCGCGGATTTCCTCCAGCGCGAAATGGTCGAGGAAACGGTCCGTGGTGCCGTAGGTCACCGGGCGGCCCGGCGTCTTGCGGCGGCCGCGCATCCTCACCCATTCCGTCTCCAGAAGCGTGTCCAGCGTGCCCTTCGAGGTCTCGACGCCGCGGATATCCTCGATCTCGGCGCGGGTGACCGGCTGGTGGTAGGCGATGATCGCCAGAACTTCGAGCGCGGCGCGCGACAGCTTCTTCTGCTGCACCGTGTCGCGGCTCATCAGGAAGGCGAGATCGCCGGCGGTGCGGAAGGCCCAGCAATCGCCGATGCGCACCAGATTGACGCCGCGCCGCGAATAGATGTCCTGCAGTTCGGCCATGGCGGCGGCGATGTTGACGCCGTCCGGCAGGCGCTGGGCGAGCTGCTTCTCGCTGACCGGCTCGGCGCTGGCGAAGACGATGGCCTCGGCCATGCGCGCGGCTTCGGCCAGATGCAGCCGCTCGGCCGGGTTCTGAGCCAGGGCGTCGTCCTCGTCATCCGCCTTGAAGGGCCCATCTTTGAAGGGAATGACCGAAGCGTTGCGGCTTTCGCTCATTGCGCGACCTCGACTGCTTTGGCGCGCTGGCGTCCGCGCAGGTAGAGCGGCGCGAACACCTCGTCCTGGCGCATTTCCATGCTGCCTTCGCGCACCAGTTCCAGCGTCGCCGCGAAGGACGACGCCATCGCCGTGCGCTTTTCGGCCGGGCTCGCCAGATATTCGATCAGGAAACAGTCGAGCGCGGTCCAGTCCGCCGACGTGCCGAGCAACCGGGCAAGGATCGTGCGCGCTTCCTTCAGCGACCACACGCCACGCTTGGCGATGCGCACGGTGGAGATCGCCTCGCGCTGGCGCTGCTGGGCATAGGCGGTAAGCAGATCGTAGAGCGTCGCCGAATATTCGTTGCGCTTCTCGACGATGACCATTTCCGGCAGGCCGCGCTGGAAGACGTCGCGGCCGAGCCGGTTGCGGTTGACGAGGCGCGCGGCGGCATCGCGCATCGCTTCCAGCCGGCGCAGACGGAACTGCAGCACCGCCGCCAGTTCCTCGCCGCTCTCGCCCTCTTCGCCGGGCTGCTTGGGGATGAGGAGCTTGGATTTCAGGAAGGCGAGCCACGCCGCCATCACCAGATAGTCGGCGGCGAGTTCGAGCCGCAGCGCCCTCACCTTCTCGACGAAGGCCAGATATTGCTCGGCCAGCGCCAGGATCGAGATGCGGGCGAGATCGACCTTCTGGTTGCGGGCGAGATGGAGAAGCAGATCGAGCGGGCCTTCGAAACCGTCCACATCGACGACCAGTTCGGGGTCGCCGGTGACGCGCTCGTCGTCACCCTCGGCCCAGAGGCGGTCCATCGGCGCGGCCTTGCCGGGCTTTTTCTCCGCTAACTCAGCCACCTTGCCTCTTTTCTCACTCCATGCGGTTACGCGACCGCCTCGAAATATTCCGCGAATTCGGCGCGCAGTGCCGCCTCGTCCTTGCCGTCATGGCCCTTGACCGAGGCAAGTGCCCGGTTGGCCCGTTCCAGCGCCTTGCCTACGAGCGGTTTGGCCCGCGAGGCGACGGCGGCCATTTCTTCCATGACGCCGTTGCAGTGAAGGACCAGATCGACGCCCGCCGCAAGGATCGAGGCCGCCTTTGTCTGGAAATCCCCAGAAAGTGCCTTCATCGAGGTGTCGTCCGACACCAGGAGCCCGTCGAAACCGATCTCGCCGCGGATGATCTCCTCGACCACCTTGCCGGACGTGGTCGCGGGATTGTTCGGATCGACCGCGCTGAAGATGACATGCGCGGTCATTGCCATCGGCAGGTCGTTCAGCGCCTGGAATGGGGCGAAATCATGCTTGCGCAACTCCTTCAGCGACGTCGTCACCGTCGGCAATTCGAAATGCGTGTCGGCGGAGGCGCGGCCGTGGCCGGGAATGTGCTTCATCACCGGAATGACGCCGCCGGCCATCAGCCCCTCGGCGGAAGCGCGGCCGAGGGCTGCGACGATGGACGGTTCCTTGTCATAGGCGCGCGCACCGATGACGTCGCTGGCGCCCTCCACCGGCACGTCGAGCACGGGCAGGCAGTCGGCGGTGATGCCGTAGCGCAGAAGGTCGAAGGCGTGCAGCCGGGCGTGCAGCCACGCCGCGCGCAGGCCGGCGTCCTCATTGTCGCGGTAGAGCGCGCCGAGCGCGCCGCCGGCGGGATAATTCGGCGCCAGCGGCGGCCTCAGCCGCTGCACGCGCCCGCCCTCCTGGTCGATGAAGACCGGCGCGCCCGGACGACCGACGCAGTCGCGCATCTCGGCGACGAGGTCGCGGATCTGCTCCGGCTCGGCGATGTTGCGGGCAAAGAGAATGAACCCCCACGGGCTTTCGCCCCGATAGAAGGTCTTTTCCTCACGGGTGAGGGATTTTCCGGCGCAGCCGAGGATGAGGGTCTGTGATTCGGTCATGCGCCAAGTCTAGAGATTTCGGCGGCCTAAGGGAATCTGGGGTATCGGAGGTTTCAACATCCGGTTTCCCGCCGCGACGCGCAGTTTCTCCAACGCGCCGGCGTCGATTTCGTCTACGCTGCAATCAGGCCGCGACAATGGACGCAACCGGTGACGCTGTATGTCCTGACGCCGGGTGTCGCTACACGACGGGATTTCTTTGGGGGACGATCGATGAACGTGTATTTTCTCGCGGCAGCAGCAGCAGCCGTTCTTCTCGGACTTGCGCATAGCGTGTTGGGCGAAATGTTGATCTTCCGCAGTCTCGCTGTTCAGGCAACACAGAGCGACGGCTCGAAACTGCTCGGGCGGCGCCATCTTGCCGCCCTGCGCAGCACCTGGCATCTGGCGACGCTTTTCGGCTGGGGGCTGGCAGCACTGTTTTTCTGGATGGCAAGGCCCGATCGCAGCCTTGCCGGCCTCGCGGTCGCCATCGCGACTTTCCTCACCCTGTGCGCGGTCTTCTGGCTGATCGGCACGAGGGGCCGACACCCGGCCTGGATCGTCTTCCTCGTCACCGCCACCCTCTCCTATCTCGGCGCACCCGCATAAAACGCGCGCCGTTACCCGCCCTCTTTGTTGGAGTGAAACGATGCTTCTGATTGTCGGCACCGTCCGCCTGCCGCCCGAAAAACTGGCCGAAGCGAGGCCCGTCATGGAGCGCATGATCATGGGGAGCCGCGCGGAATTCGGCTGCGTGGAATATTCCTACGCCGAGGACGTGCTGATCCCCGGACGCATCCATGTGAAGGAGATCTGGCGCGACCAGGCATCGCTCGACGCGCATTTTTCCTCCGATCACATCAAGGCCTGGCGCGCCGCCTGGCCGACGCTCGGCATCACCGACCGCAATCTCGTCGTCTACGAGATCGGAACGCCCCGGGCGACGTGACGCAAGATCGGTGGCGCGCCCCCGACCGCCACAAAGCACCACGCAGCCGAGGCCGCGCAGCGCGCATTTGCTCGACCCCGATATGCGGCAGTCAAGCCGGCTGCAGTTGCTGGCGCTGCACCGGCGGAAAGGCCAGCGCGATGGCCACCGCACCCAGCCCGACGATCGCCGAGCCGATGAACAGCCAGGAATAGCTGGCATAGGCATCGTAGACCCAACCGCCGGCCAGCGGACCGAAGGCCATGCCGAGACTGGAGAGCATGGTGGCCGCACCGAAGACGGTGCCTAGAATGCGCGGGCCGAAATAGTCGCGCGCCAGCACCGCATAGAGCGGCATGACGCCGCCATAGGTGCCGCCGAAGATCACCGCGAGGGCGTAGAACTCGCCGAGCTTGCTGACCATCAGATAGGCCGCGATCACCGCCGCCTGGATGAGCAGGCCGGCGACCAGCACGGGCTTGACGCCCAGCCGGTCGCCCAGCACGCCGAACACCAGCCGGCCGCCGAGACCGGCGAGGCCTTCGACGCTGTAGATCGACACCGCCGCCATCGGTGCCACGCCGCAGGCCATGGCGTAGCTGACCATGTGGAAGATCGGGCCGGAATGCGCCATGCAGCAGGCAAAGAAGGTCATGCCCAGCACCAGGAACTGCATCGACCGCAGCGCCTGGCCGACGGTCATGCCGCCGCCCTCGCTGGCCAGTTCGGAGCCCGCTTCGTCATTGGCCAGATTCTGCGGCGCGCGGCGCACCAGAAGCGCCGCCGGGATGAGCAGTACCCAGGACATCACGCCGATGGCGAACATGGCGGTGCGCCAGTCATAGGCGGTGATCAGCCAGCGCGCGAAGGGCGAAATCGTCATCGGCGCGACACCCATGCCGGCCGAGACCAGCGAGACCGCGAGGCTGCGGTGCTTGTCGAACCAGGCCGTGGTGGTGACCATCATCGGCGCGAAGAAGGCGCTGGCCGCCAGCCCGACCAGCACGCCATAGGTCATCTGGAAGATGAGCAGTGTGTGCACCTGGCTGGCCAGAACGAGCGCCAGGCCCAGAAGGACCGCGCCGATCAGCACGACGATGCGCGGGCCGTAGCGGTCGGTGGCCGCGCCCCACATGAAGCCGCCGACCCCCATGACGAGGAAATTCAGCGTCATCGCGCTGGAAATGCCGGCGCGCGACCAGTTGGTGTCGACCGAGATCGGTTCGAGGAAGATTGCCAGCGAAAACATCGCGCCGAGCGCGACGCAGGTCATCAGCGCGCCGGCGCCGACGATCACCCAACGATAGGAAGAAGCACCCATGTCCGTCTGCCTCCCGAATAAGCAGGAAACTGCCGAAGGCGCCGACCACCGGCCGCCGTCATCAGGATGACGTTTCGGCCGGACAGGTCCCGACAGAATAAAGGACGGTTTTTTTCGCGATGTCGATGCTTGCTGCCATGACCTGACAGTGAGGTGCCTGGGCGCCTTACCTTCTCCCCTTGTGGGAGAAGGTGGCCGAGCCGAAGGCGAGGTCGGATGAGGGGTGTTGGACGGCGTGTTACTTTTCCGGACTGAGGTGCTGTTGAAACGGGCGATCGCTTTGCGCCGTCTCGCTTCTTCCAGCACCCCTCATCTGTCTCGGCGCTGCGCGCCGATCCACCTTCTCCCACAGGGGGAGAAGGTAAGGCGTCAGCGGCCGAACCCTAATGGCTGCTCGACAGCTTCATCATCACCAGCCCGGCAACGATGAGGGCGGCGGCAAGCACGCGCATCGGCGTTACCGCTTCGCCGAGCACGGCGACACCGACGGCGAAAGCGCCGACCGCGCCAATGCCGGTCCAGATCGTGTAGGCGGTTCCGAGCGGCAGCGTCTTCATCGACACCGACAACAGGCCGAAACTGGCGGTCATCATGACGATGGTGACGATGGTGGGGGTGAGAAGCGTAAAACCTTCCGACTTCTTCATCGAGAAAGCCCAGACGACTTCCAGCAATCCGGCGATAATGAGATAGACCCAGGCCATGGCGACCCTCCTTGGGGGCGCCGGGCCGTCCCGGACATTCTTTCCCGATATTGGGCCCGCTATGGGAGAGGTCGTCCTCTGTCGGGCAATTTAGCGATTCCCCCGGCCCGGGCAAGACCTGCCGGCGCATGGCAGCCATGCTCCCCGGGCCAAGCCGCGTTGCGCCCGTGTCGATGCAATGCTAAACGGCCGGCCTTCGCGATCCTTTTATGGAGCATCGGCATGGGAGCCTTACCGCAGTCAGACAGATAGGCCGCAACGACGCTTTCGTTGTTGCGGCGCGCTGTCCACTCCCATCCAACCGACCGGACCGACAGGCAGTCGCCGCCCAAATTCCCTTTTTGAGCGGACCCTTTGTCATGTCTAAAAAGAACCCTGTCTGGGCCCATGGCCTGCCCGCGGCACTGCTGCTGATGGCCCCTTTCGACCTCCTCGCCTCGCTGGCGATGGATATTTACCTCCCCGTCGTGCCGGCCATGCCGGAAAGGCTGGGCACCAGCCCGACCGTCATCCAGCTGACGCTGAGCCTCTACATGATCCTGCTCGGCGCCGGACAGATGGTGTTCGGGCCGTTGTCCGACCGCATCGGCCGCCGGCCGGTGCTGCTTGGCGGTGCCGCGTTGTTCGCAGCCGCTTCCCTCGCGCTGGCCGCCGCCGGCAGCGGCCCGGTCTTCCTGTTTCTGCGGGTAGCGCAGGCGGCGGGCGCGGCAGCGGCGTTGGTCGCCACCTTCGCGACCGTGCGCGACGTCTATGCCGAACGCCCCGAGGGCGCCGTCATCTACAGCCTGTTCGGCTCGATGCTGGCCTTCGTGCCGGCGCTCGGCCCGGTCGCCGGCGCGCTGATCGCCGAGCGGTTCGGCTGGCGGGCAATCTTCGTAACGCTCGCCTTGCTCACCCTGCCGGCGCTGATCAACGCGACGCTGCGCTGGCACGAGACGCGGCCGACACCGGTCACCCGGCACCGGGCTTCGATGAAACCTATCCTGCGCAGCCCGTCCTTCTGGGCCTACACATTGGCCTTCAGCGCGGCGATGGGAAGTTTCTTCGTCTTTTTCTCGACCGCGCCGCGCGTCCTGATCGACAGGGCCGGCTATTCGGAACTGGGCTTCAGCCTGGCCTTCGCCACCGTGGCGGTGGTCATGATCGCGACCACGCGTTTTGCCAAACATTTCGTCACGCGCTGGGGCGTGGCCGGCAGCGCCGCGCGCGGCATCGTTTTGCTGCTGGCGGCTGCGATCCTGCTCGCCGGCGGGCAAATGTCGGAAGCACCCTCCTTCGCCACCTTCATCCTGCCGATGTGGGTGGCGGCGATCGGCATGGTGTTCACCGTCTCGGTGGCGGCCAACGGCGCGCTGGCCGAGTTCGGCGACCGGGCCGGCACGGCGGTCGCGCTCTATTTCTGCATCGAGAGCCTGTTCGTCGGCATTGCCGGCACGCTGGCGGTCATGGGGTTCGGCGGCGATACGGCCTGGCCGCTCGTCGGCTACATGGCCGCGATGGCGCTGATCGTGCTTTCGGCACTCGGCCTGGTACGCCGCCAAAGCCCAGCCATGCGGAGTTGATCCGCCGCCGGCCCCGCGCGAAAAAAATGCCGCGCGGGGCCGAGGCGGTCCGGTATCACTTCTTCTTCTGCGGGTAGATCGTTTCGCCGCGTTTCAGCATCGCCACCAGGCTCTCGATCTTCTTCTTGCGGCCGGCTTCGGTTTTCATGTTGTGGGTGCGGAAAACCAGCGCGAAGCGGTTTTGCGAGCTGAGCTTGGCCAACATTTCCCGCGCCGCCGGCTCAGCGTCGATTGCCGCCTGGAGGTCGTCGGGAATGGTCATGGTCTTGACGCCGTCATAGGCGCGGTCCCAGCGCCCGTCCGCCTTGGCGGCCTCAACCTCGCGCAAACCATGCTCGGTCATGCGGCCTTCCTCGACCAGCCGCGCGACATTGTCGACATTGATGCGGCTCCAGATGCTCTTTCTGGTGCGCGGCGTGTAGCGCTGCAGATAACTGCGGTCGTCGAACCCCTTGCGGATGCCGTCGATCCAGCCCCAGCACAAAATGACATCGATGGCCTGGAGCGGCGTGATCGAGGCGAGGCCCGAACTCACCTTGTGGATCTTGATCCAGACTTCGTCCTGGCTGGCATGGTTCCGCGACAGCCATTGGTAGAAGCTCTCGGCGTCCGCGAATTCACGGACCTTGGTGTGATCGACGATAAAAGGCGCCATCAGCCTGCCTCGCCCTGCGAAAGCGTCGTCGCGAAAATTGCCCGCAACGCATTGATCCTCAACCCGGAAATCCATGTTGAACAAGACACGCGTCAGCCCTCACCTTTCGCGGCATCGATTTTCCAGACCTATTGCCATGGCAGCTCCGCAGCAACCGGATATTTCGCTGTCGGGTCGTCCACAAAGAAAAACGGCGCGGACCAGGCCGCGCCGTTCGGGATCGATGGAAACCAGAGATTACTTCGAGACGAAGCAGTTGCCGCCGGCGGCCTTGTAGCTGGTGCACAGCTTGACGGCGTCGTCGCGCGACTGCGCCATCACGCGCACCCGGTAGAAGGTGCCCTTGCCGGCCACTTCGGCCTTGACGATGTTGGCGCTGCGGCCTGCCAGCACGCTGGAGTAGCGACGCGCCAGGTCCTGATAAGTCGACTGGGCGCCTTCGACGGTCGGCTGCGAGGCGATCTGCATCGACCAGCCACCGGCGGCGGGCGCCGGAGCCTGCGGCTGCGCCGAGGCAACCTGCTGATCGGCCTTCGGCTTGACTTCGCCGGCGATGTTGACCGGCTGGTCGGACGGACGCTGCGGCGCCACCGGAGCTGCGGCCGGGGTCTTGGCGACAGCCTGCGGCTTGGCGGCGGGTTTCAGCGCGGCCTGTGGCGCATCGCCGTCGGTCGCCTGCGGCACGGTGCCGGTCTGGTCCTGCTGGGCAACGCGCTGCGGCGTCGGGTCGGTCGGTTCGCTGGCGGCAACCGGAGCGGCCACCGGCTCTTCACGCGGCGCCAGGCTGCCGTCGGGCTTCACCACCATGGTGCGCACCTTGCGCGGCGTCACCAGTGCGCCTTCCTGCGTACCGGCATTTTCCTGGGCGACCTGGGCGACACGATCTTCGCCCTTGGCAGCCGGCTGGGCGTTGGCGTCCTGAGCAGGGGCCAGAGCGCCGTTTTCGCTGTCGTCGGGACCGGAGAGGGAGGCGGCGCGGTCGGCCTGTTCCTTGGCCACCACATCGACCGGCACCTCGGCATTGGCGACCAGCTTCGGCTGCGTCGGCACCGCCGGGCGAGCGCCCTTGGCGACGGCGTCGTAGACCTTGTTGTCCTGGTTCGGGATCACCGCTCCGCCGGGATTCTCCGGCTTCACCTTCATCGGCTGGTTGTCGGCCTTGACGATGGCCGGCGCTTCCGAGCTGGAACCGCCGAAAGAGAGCGCGAAGGCGCCGACACCGCCAACCACGGCGACCGCACCGACCACGGCGGCGATCAGCAGCCCGCGACGACGCGGCTCCTGAGCGGCACCGGCGGCGGCGGCTTCCGGAATGGACATCGCCTCTTCGAGATCAGGATCGTAGTCGAAACCGTCATCGGCGACAGCACCAGCGGCCGGTTTGCCGCGCGCCGGGCTTTGCGGATCGTAACCCTGGTAGCCAAGATCGGCATAGGCCGCCGCGGCAGCTGCCGCCTGCGGCGTGTCCGCATAGGCCGGCATCTCGACACGGTCGCGACGGTGACCGTCCGCTTCGTCGTCGTAATGCGCCACCTTGGCGGATGCCTGAGTATTGGGGACCATCTCGTTGAGCAGCGTCGAGAATTCGGCGTCGAGCTCATCGTAGGCAGCGCTCTCCGGCTTATCCTGCTCGAACGGCACTTCCGGAATGTCGAGATCGTCGGCCAGCGCCACGACGCGCTCCGGCACATCCATCGTCTCGATGTCCGGCACGTCCTCGCGGATGGTGGCCGGCTGGGCGGGCTTGTGCCAGGACGGCGTCGACGCGACCGCCTGCATGGCCGGCTGCAACGGCATCGATGGCAAGGTCTCCATCACCGGCTCGACCGGGGCCCCGTACCGCTGGGTCGGCGCGGCGTACTGCTGGGTCGGCGCCGCGTACTGCTGCACGGGAGCGGCGTATTGCTGTACGGGGGCGGAATATTGCTGACCCGGCGCCACCGGATTGCCGCGGCCCCATGCCTTGATCGGCTGCACGAACGAGGCCGTGGCGGCAGCGGCGGCCACCGCCGGAGCGGCCCAGCGAAGCGCCTCGACAGGATCTTCCTCTTCAGCCTTCTGGACAGGTTCGTCATCGAGCGTGTCGAGGCCCTTGGCCATGGCAGCGTCGAAGGCATCAACGTCGAAATCGATCTCGTCGTCGGCCAGGAGCGGTTCTTCAGCGGCCTGTTCGTAGGTGTTGTGGGCGTCGTCGACCTCGGCGGCCGACAGTTCCTCGATCAGCGAAGCGTCAAGATCGGCGTCAAGAGCAGGCTCTTCCACGACCGGCGCAGCCGCGAGCTGCGGCCGCCAGGTCTCGGCGGCCGGCTCGGCAACGGCCGGACGTGCCGTCATGCGGCCGAGCAGCGCGTTGAGTTCGTCTTCCAGGCTGCGGTCCTGCGCGGCGGCGGCCGAGGCCTCATTGGCAGCCGCCGGGGCCACTTCCGGCTGCGCCGCGGCAGCGGCAAACGCCACCGGTTCGGCATGCGCCTCGTCGGTGAAGACGTCGTCCATGTCGATATCGAAATCGGCACCGGTCGCGACGTTGTCCGCCGGCTGCGTGTGATGGCCGAATGTCGGCAGGAAGGACTGCTCGGCCTGCGCCGGCGCATGGTCTTCCTCGGCAACCGCGACATCCGCGTTCGCCGCTTCGTGGACCGGCGAAAGCCGCGCGTTGAAATCCATGTCGACATCGGCCATCGCCGTATCAAAATGCGCGTCGAAGTCTTCCGGAGCGGCGGCGACAGGCTCGGCGGCGACAGCCATCGGCTCTGCCACTGGCTCGTGATCCAGTTCCATGTCGCCGAAATCGATATCGCGCATGGCCAGATCGAAATCCTCGGCCTCGTCGACGACGGGCGCGAAGCCTGCCTGCGGCTGGAATTCCTGTTCCAGCGAATGCGTCACGGCCGCGTCGAAGACCGGCTCTTCCATCTCGTCGGCGGCAGCGAACTCAAAGTCGGACGCTTCCGCTTCGGCCGGTGCGGCGGCCAGCGGAGCATGCGCCTCGGCGCGGAATTCCTCTTCCATCGAGGCAACCATGTCGTTGTCGATCGCCTCGTCGGCGAAAGCGGCAACCGGCGCGATGGCTGGCAGCGGCTGCGGTGCGGCGGCCATGGCCGGCTCTGCCTCGTGACCGGAGAATTCGCCCATCAACTCCTTTTCGAGGTCGATGTCGAAATCGTCGGACAGCTCGGCGGACGCCTGCTGGGCGGGTTGCCGCTGCACGGGCTCGCGTGGATCGAAGCCCATGATACGGGTCAATTCCGCAAAAGGATCGTCGCTTGCGATGTCGTTATGGTTGGCTACACGCGCCTGGGTTCTATCTGCCATTGTCGTTCCCGAACTCGCACTCATCGGACGCCATGGACGTCGCGGAAGGTTGGCCCCTACCAGCGCAATGTGGGCAAAAGGTGACAGGCTGATTAGTCGAACCTAACGCATTTCGGTCGGGGCTTCCGCTCCGATCAACGCCAGGCCAGACGACAAAACGTCCAAAACAGCCTGCACCAGCCCGAGTCTGGCACGTGTCAATTCTGGGTCGTTAACCTTAACAAAACGTAAGTCTACATGATCATTGCCGCGGTTCCACTGTGCGTGGAAGCTGGAAGCCAGGTCGTAGAGGTAAAAAGCCAGCCTGTGCGGCTCCTGCGACTGCGCCGCCTGCTCGATCAGACGCGGATATTCTGCAAGCTTCTTGACCAGCGAAAGCTCGCCCTCGTCCTTCAAGAGGTCGAGCCTGGCCGACAGCTCCTTGCGCGAAGGATCCGTGATGCCGAGCTGTTCCTTGGCCTGCCGGAACACCGAATGGCAGCGCGCCGAGGCATACTGCACGTAGAAGACCGGGTTGTCCTTCGACTGTTCCGTCACCTTGGCGAAATCGAAATCGAGCGGCGCGTCGCTCTTGCGATAGAGCATCATGAAGCGGACCGGGTCGCGGCCGACCTCTTCCACCACTTCGCGCAGCGTGACGAAATCGCCCGACCGCTTCGACATGCGGACCGGCTCGCCATCGCGGAACAGCTTGACCAGCTGGCACAAAAGCACGGTAAGCTTGACCCGACCGTCGGTGACGGCCTTGGCCAGCGCTTCCAGCCGCTTGACGTAGCCGCCGTGGTCGGCGCCCAGCACATAGATCAGCTCGTCGAAACCACGTTCAACCTTGTCTTTCAGGTAGGCGACGTCGGCGGCGAAATAGGTGAAGGCGCCGTCCGACTTGACCAGCGCGCGATCCATATCGTCGCCCACTGCCGTCGAGCGGAACAGCGTCTGCTCGCGGTCTTCCCAATCGTCCGGCTTCTCGCCCTTCGGCGGCGGCAGCTTGCCCTTGTAGATGTGGCCCTTCAGCGTCAGGTCGGCGATCGCCGCCCGGATCGCCTTGGCGTTGTCGGCATGCAGCGTGCGCTCGGAAAAGAAGACATCGTGGTGCACGTTGAGCAGCGCCAGGTCTTCCTTGATCAACACCATCATGGCGTCGATGGTGCGGTCCTTGACGATGGCCAGCGCCTCGTCTTCCGGCATCTGCAGCAGCGAACGGCCGAATTCCTTGGCCAGCGCCTGGCCGACCGGCACCAGATAGTCGCCGGGATAGAGGCCGGAGGGGATCTCGCCGATATCGTCGCCCAGCGCTTCGCGATAGCGCAGCATGGCGGAGCGGCCGAGCACGTCGATCTGCACGCCGGCGTCGTTGATCACATATTCCTTGGTCACCTTGTAGCCAGCGAAGCCAAGCAGGTTGGCCAGCGTGTCGCCGACCACGGCGCCGCGCGTATGGCCGACATGCATCGGCCCGGTCGGGTTGGCCGAGACATATTCGACATTGACCGCGATGCCCTGCCCGACCTTGGAACGGCCGTAATCCTGTCCCTCAGCGATCAGGCCGGCCAGATGCCGGTGCCAGAAGGCGTCGGTCAGCCTCAGATTGACGAAGCCCGGGCCGGCCACTTCGGCGCCGGAAACATCCGCATCGGCGCGCAACGCCTCGACAAGCCGATCCGCCAAGGCGCGCGGGTTCTGTCCGGCCGGCTTGGCCAGCACCATCGCGGCATTGGTGGCGAGATCGCCATGGCTGGCGTCTCGCGGCGGTTCGACAGCGATGCGGCCGAGATCGAGCGTGCCGCCATCTTTGTCTTTCAGATCAAGGCTTTCGACGGCCTTGATGACCCGCGCGGTGAAGTCGGCGAAGATGTTCATGAAAACTACTCTGCATCCATGCAAGAAAACCGGTCGTTGGCCGGCGAAAATCGCGCCCGGCCTAGCTCAAATCCGGCGTATGGTCAAACAAGCGTCGGTGCTCCTTCAACGCATAGGTATCGGTCATGCCGGCGATGAAATCGGCGACATCGCGCGCCTTGATGCGATCCTCGGCGCGGTCGAGCCCCTCGCGCCAGCCGTCCGGCATGGCGCGCGGATCGGCGAAATAGGCGTCGAACAGGTTCTTGACGATCTGCTCGGCGTCGGCGCGCACCCGCATCACCTCGGGGTGGCGGTAGAGGCGCGCATAGAGAAAGGTCTTCAGTTCCTTCTCCTGCGCCGCCATCTGGCCGGAGAAGCGGACGATGGTTTCGCCGGCGGCGCGCACGGCGTCGGCGCTGCCGGGCGCCAGCCGGTCGAGATTGGCCTTGGCGGTGACGATGACATCCTCGACCATCATGGTGATCTGCCGCCGCATCAGTTCGTGGCCGGTGCGCACCGGGTCGAGCGCGGGATAACGCTCGCGCACGCCCCGCAGGATCGAGCCCGGAAGCCCGACCTCCTCCAGCATGTCGAGGCGAAGCAGGCCGGAGCGGATGCCGTCGTCGATGTCATGGGTGTTGTAGGCGATGTCGTCGGCGAGCGCCGCGCACTGCGCCTCCACGCTGGCATAACGCGACAATTCCAGATCGTGCAGCTCCGAATAGTCGCGGATCGCCTGCGGCACCGGCCCTTTCAGCCCCTTGCCCGCCGCGTCGGTCAGCGGGCCGTTGTGCTTGACCAGCCCTTCCAGCGTTTCCCAGGTCAGGTTCAGCCCATCGAATTCGGCGTAACGCCGTTCCAGCCGTGTCACCACGCGCAGCGACTGGGCGTTGTGGTCGAAGCCGCCCCAGGGCGCCATTTTCTCGTTCAGCGCATCCTCGCCGGTATGGCCGAACGGCGTGTGGCCGAAATCGTGGACCAGCGCCACCGCCTCGGCCAGATCCTCGTCGACGCACAGCGCCCGCGCCAGCGCCCGGGCAATCTGTGCCACCTCGATCGTATGCGTCAGCCGGGTGCGGAAATGGTCGCCTTCATGCGCCACGAAGACCTGGGTCTTGTGCTTCAGCCGGCGAAAGGCGGTGGAATGGATGATGCGGTCGCGGTCGCGCTGGAACGGCGTGCGGGTCGGGCTTTCCACTTCGTCGAACAGGCGGCCACGCGAGCGGGCGGGGTCGCAGGCATAGGCCGCGCGGGGCCGGTAACCGAAACCGATATCGCCAAGCTCGCTGCTCATGACCCCTGTCGCTGTTGACTTGCCCCGCCCTGCTTCATACCTATCATGCAGAACCGAACGCAAGGTGACGCCCATGGGTGCCGACGCCAAGACCGCCATGAAGGTCGAAATGACAGAATCCGCCGCCAAGCGGATTTCGAAGATCGTCGGCAACGAACCCGGCAAGACGGCTTTGCGCGTTTCGGTGGAAGGCGGCGGCTGCTCCGGCTTCTCCTACAAATTCGACCTTGTCGACGCCCGCAACGATGACGACGTCGCCATCGAGCGCGACGGCGCCACGGTTTTGATCGACGACATCTCGCTGATCTACATGGGCGGTTCGGTGATCGATTTCGTCGACGATCTGATGGGCCAGTCCTTCCAGATCAGGAACCCCAACGCCGTCGCCTCCTGCGGCTGCGGAACCAGCTTCTCCGTCTAACATGCCCTCAGTCGGCGCGGTCCGTCAGGTCGCGCTGTCGGCCGGGCGCAATCTCGATGCCACATTGGCCTTCTGGCACGACGTGCTCGGTCTGCCGCTGCATTCGCGCTTCGATCCGCCGGGCATGGCCTTCATCATGGCAGGCGAGGTGCGGCTTTATTTCGCCGACGGCGTGCCGGCCGGCACCGTCTATCTCGACATCACCGACATCGACACCTTCCATGCCGAGGCCAAGGCCGCCGGCGTGCCGTTCACCGCGGCGCCGGCAATGGTGCATCACGACGTCAACGGCCTGTTCGGCCCAGCCGGCCAAAGCGAGTGGATGGCGTTCCTGAAAGACCCGGCCGGCAACACGATCGGCCTGGTCGAGCGGAAAGTGAGCTAACCGCCAATCGCCGCGTCCAGATCGCGCCCACCGTACAGAAACCGGTAGAAGATCACCGTATCGCCACTGATGCCGAAGGCGATTGAAATGCGCCGCTCAAAACCGACGATCCGCAAGCCTGGAAAAAGATCGTCCCGTTTTGCGCCCCGCTCCGGGAAATCCATAAACGTCAGGCAGAATTTTTCGATCCGATCAAGATATGCGATGGCGCGAGACGCACCATTTTGCCCGGAAATATAGAAATATAGCGCTTCGAGATCGTCTCGTGCCTCGGGCGCGAAGACGATCCGGTAGGGCATCAATTACCCTTGCGGGATGCGGTGTGCAAAGCCCGGAGGCCGCCAAAAACGTCTTCCGCCGAAAGACCGCGGTCGGGATTCGCCTGCATCGCCGCAGCGACCGGCACGACTTCTTCCAGCAGCCAACGTTCCACGGCGGCGTCGCGCTCCCGCAAGGCTCGCAAGCCCGCCCGCATCACTTCACTCGCCGAGGCGTATGCTCCAGACTGAACCAGTTCATCAATGTAATCCGCCTGCTCTCGCGGGAGACTGAAGGTCCGTTTCTCGGTGGCCGCCATCAAATACGCTCTCCATTGCCTTGCGGTATGATACCTTCATACCGGCGATGCGCAAGTGTGGACCAACACTTCGACCGGCATCGAAACATTGCATCGCGATGGCGCGCTAGAGAACGGTAACACGCCATCAGGACCGCGCGACCGTCATGCCCGCAAAAACTCTTCCCGTCACCGAACTCGCCCTGCTCGTCCTCCTGTCGACGCTGTGGGGGGCCTCCTACACCTTCATCAAGATCGGCGTGGAGACCATCCCGCCGGTGACGTTCATTGCCGCGCGCACATTGATCGCCGGGCTGATCCTGCTTGTCGTGTTGCGCTGGCGCGGCGTGAGGCTGCCGACGGATGCCGCGATGTGGGGCAGATTCGTGGCCCAGGCGGTGCTGAGCAGCGCGATCCCGTTCACGCTGATCGCCTGGGCCGAGCGCTCCATCGACGCGGGCCTTGCCGTCATCCTCAATTCGATGACGCCGATCTTCGCCTTCCTGCTGACGGCACTCATCACCAGGCATGAACAGGTGACGATGCGCAAGCTGTTCGGCGTCGTCGCCGGGCTTGCCGGCACCTGCCTGATCATCGGCATGGAGGCGCTGAACGGGCTCGGCGCGCAGTTGTGGGCCCAGCTTGCCGTGGTCGCGGCGACCATCTGCTATGGCGCGGCCGCCATTACCGGCAAAGGCTTCAAGGGCGTGGACCCGATGGTGCCGGCGGCCGGCTCCCTCATCGCCGGCACGGTGCTGCTGATTCCGGTCAGCCTTGCGGTCGACCATCCCTGGGCGCTGGCGCCATCGACACATTCCATGCTGGCGCTGCTCGGCCTGTCCGTGTTCTCGACCGCGCTCGCCTTCGCCATCTATTTCCGACTGCTGCAGACGCTGGGTTCGGTCGGCGCCACGGCGCAAGCCTACCTCAGGGTGCCGATCGGCATCGCCATCGGCGTCGTCTTCCTGGGCGAGACGGTGACGAGCACGGCCGGCATCGGGCTGGTCGCGGTCATCGCCGGCGTGGTCGCGATGACGCTGCCAGCGCGCAAGAAGGCAGTGGCCGACGCGACAATGGCGATCGTCCCATCGCCAGCCACACCGCGTTCCATTCCCGAATTCGATGGCGCGGAACGCGGCAAAGACGGTTGACCGTAGATAAGCACCTTCATATGTTGCACCGCACAAGGGTCGGGGACAACAACTCGTAGGGTGAGGCGGGCCGCAGGGTCGCCTTTCACCGGGAGACGTCCCTATGAACACGGCATCGACCGACCTGGAAATCGCCGCGCGCAGCGGCAGCACGCTCAAGCGGATCAGGGCGCGCATCCCGACCTACCTTGCCGATGTCCGCGAAAACCCCGCATGGCTGCCGATGTTCATGCTGGCCCGCACCATGCCCGGACGCCGTTTGCATTGGCTGGGCGCCCGCCCCTTCTCCGCCAACAACCGGCCGGCATCCTCGATCTTCGCAGGCGTGGACGCACAGGAGGCAACGGCACGGCTGCGGGCCGACGGCATCCAGACCGGCATCGACCTTCCGGCCGATATCCACGAGGGGATTGCCGCCTTCGCCCGCAAGACGCCGTGTTTCGGCAATTTCGACCGTCGCTTGTCGTTCCAACCGCTCGAGCACGACCAGGCCGAACAGCACTTCAAGCGACCGCTGCTCAGCGGCCACTATTTCGAGACGATTCTCGAATGCCCGGAAGTGCGCACGGTGCAGGCCGATCCGCTGCTGCACGAAATCGCCGCGCGCTACCTCGGCAACCAGGCGAAGCTGATCACGACACGCGTCTGGTGGAGCTTTCCGACCCGCTCGGCTTCCGAGCGCGACAAGAGCCTGGCCTCGCTCGACAAGTTCCATTTCGACCTGGACGACTGGCGGATGCTGAAGTTCTTCTTCCACCTGCAGCCTGTCGACGCCGACACCGGCCCGCATGTCTATGTGCGCGGCAGCCACAAGCGCCGGGTGTTGCGCCACCAGCTGACGCTTCTCGTCGGCCATTCTGCGGAGGACGTGCTCGATATCTACGGGCGCGAAAGCCCGCTGACGCTTACCGGCCCGGCCGGCAGCGGTTTCGTGGAAGACCCGTTCGGTTTTCACATGGGAACGGTGCCGAAAACCACGCCGCGATTGATGATGGAAGTCGGCTTCGGCGTGTCCAAGCCGTCAAGCCGGCGCTTCCACGGCGAGCCGATCGTGCGGTGACAAGGGTTTCGATAACCGCTTTTATCCAGACCGCCATCGGCGGCAGACATCGCGCAAACCCGTCGTCCGAAAAAGGCCGCCCTGATCGGGCGGCCTTCGCATCGAGATGACGGGATAAATCACGCCTCCGATGTCATCGCAGCTTCGCGGATCTCGTTTTCATCCACCTGCGCGCCGTTGAAGAAGGCGTTGAGCATGACCGCCGAGACGGTGGCCAGCAGGATGCCGGACTCGACCAGCGGGTGGATGACATGCGGCAGCCACATCTTGAAGTCCGGCGCCACCAGCGGGATCATGCCCAGCCCCACCGAGACCGCGACGACGAACATGTTGTTGCGCTGGCCCTTGAAGTCGACATTGGACAGGATGCGGATGCCGGTGGCCGCCACCATGCCGAACATGACCAGGCCGGCACCGCCGAGCACGACGGTCGGCAGCGCCTCGACCAGCGCGCCCATCTTGGGGATCAGGCCGAAGACGATGAGGATGATGCCGCCGGCGACGCAGACGAAGCGGCTCTTGATGCCCGTCACCCCGACCAGTCCGACATTTTGCGAGAAGGATGTGTAGGGGAAGGTGTTGAAGATGCCGCCAATGACGGTGCCCAGCCCGTCCGTGCGCAGGCCCGCGGAGAGCCCCGCCGGCGTCATGCGGCGGCCGGTGAGATCGCTCAGCGCCAGGAACATGCCCGTCGATTCGATCAGTGTCACGATCATGACCAATGTCATGGTGATGATCAGGATCGGATCGAAGATCGGCGTGCCGAAATGGAACGGCGTGATGATGGCGAACCATTCGGCGTTGGCGACCTTGTCGAAATGCATCATGCCGAGCGCCGCGGTCAGCACGCCGCCGATGATGATGCCGAGCAGCACGGCGATGTTGGCGAGGAAGCCCTTGCCAAACTTGGCGATCAACAGGATGGAAGCCAGCACCACCACGGAAACGGCGATGTTGGTGAGCGGCGCGTAGGCGGCGTTGTCCAGCGTCGGCGCCAGCGCCAGATTGGCGGGAATGGCCGGAACGGTGGAGCCGGCCGTTTGCGCCATTTCCGTTACCGCCTTGAGCCAAGCCGCATGTTCGGGCGCCACCAGGCGCGGCGCGGTCGGCCCCACCGGAACGCCGAAAATCCAGTTGATGCCGACGCGCATCAGCGAGGCGCCGATCACCACGATGATGGTGCCTGTCACCACCGGCGGAAAGAAACGCAGCATGCGGCTGGCAAAAGGCGCAAGCACCATGCCGATGATGCCGGAACCGATGATGGCGCCGAACAGAAGCCGCGCGCCATCCGGACCCGGATTGGCGCTGGCGATCGCCGTCATCGGCCCGACGGCGGCGAAGGTCACCCCCATCATCACCGGCATCTTGATGCCGAACCACTGCGTGGCGCCGAGCGACTGGATGATGGTGGCGATGCCGCAGACGAAGAGATCGGCCGAGATCAGAAAGGCGACCTGATGCGGGTCGAGCTTCAGCGCCCGCCCGACGATGAGCGGGACGGCGATGGCGCCGGCATACATGACAAGGACGTGCTGGATGCCGAGCGCGGCAAGACGTGGCGCCGGCAGCACCTCGTCCACGGGATGCGTGGTTGATGACATGACGGTGTTCCCATTATTGTGCCGGCCGTTCCCTGACCGGGTTCCCTTCCTGCGAAGGATGTTGCAGGATCGAATCGGAATGCGGATTGCGCCATCCTTGATTTGCTTGAAATAGTCGCGAGATTTTCATGAAAATCGTTACCTGGAACATCAACGGCGTCCGCGCCCGTATTGATAATCTCGTGCACTGGCTGGGCGAGAGCCAGCCCGACATTGTGTGCCTGCAGGAAATCAAGACGGTCGACGAGCAGTTCCCGCGCGCCGAGGTCGAGGCGCTCGGCTACCATGTCGAGACGCACGGCCAGAAAGGCTTTAACGGCGTCGCCATCCTGTCGAAGCTGCGCTTCGACGAGGTCAATCGCGGCCTGCCTGGCGACGATGCCGACGAGCAATCGCGTTTCATCGAAGGCGTGTTCTCGACCGACAAAGGCGTGTTGCGCGTCGTCTCGCTCTACCTGCCGAACGGTAACCCGATCAGCGACCCGGTCAAATTCCCCTACAAGCTGTCCTGGATGGCGCGGCTTGAACGCTGGGCGACGGAGCGACTGGTGCTGGAGGAAGCGCTGGTACTGGCCGGTGACTACAACGTCATTCCCGAGCCGGTCGACGCGAGAACTCCGGAAGCATGGCTCGGCGACGCGCTGTTCCAGCCACAAACCCGCCAGTCATTCCGGCGCCTGAAAAACCTCGGCTTCACCGAGGCGGTGCGCTCCGTCACCGACGCATCGGAAACTTATACCTTCTGGGATTACCAGGCCGGCGCCTGGCAGAAAAACAACGGCATCCGCATCGATCATCTATTGTTGTCGCCGGAGGCGGCGAACCGCTTCGCCTCGGCCTCGATCGAAAAACACGTGCGGGCCTGGGAAAAGCCGTCCGATCACGTGCCGGTGGCGGTGGAATTGACGCTGGCGGCTGCATGAAGGCCGTCGACGCCTGCGGAATTTTCGACTGAGATTGAGCAAAGCGGCCCGAAGAGGCAGCTGTGTGCGCCTATTGCTGCTCGGCGCCGGTAACGCCTTTGGCCAGCATATCGTCGGCCAATGAGATGGCGGTGCGGCGGTCGGCCTCGCCGGACACCGCGAAAGCCTCTTCCTGCATGGAGCGGATCCAAGGCTGATCGGCCGGCGTCGCGCGCGCCAGTGCCGCCGTCATCATGGCCAGCCCGCGCACCGCCTTTCCGCTCTGGAACAAGAGGTTGCCGAGTGTTGCTTGCGCGCCCGCATGGCCCTTTTCGGCGGCAAGCTGCAACCAGCGTCCGGCCTGCTTGACACTCACCTTGACGCCGCCATCGCCCTTCAGGAACATCTTGCCCATCTCGTACTGGGCGTTCGGATTGCGATAATTGGCGGCGGCGCGCATGAAATATTCCTGCGCGACGACCGGATCGGCCCCCACCGGACTGCCGGGGATGCCCTGCTTCAGATAATCGCCAAGCGCCACCAGCGCGTCGGAGACGTAGCTTTCCTCGGGCGAACCCGGCTCGACATCCTGTTCGGCGATTTCCGAAAAGAACTTGAAGGCGGCGTAGTCGTCCTGCGCCACGCCGTCGCCTTCGGCATACATGCGCGCCAGCTTCCAGGTCGCGCCGATCTGGCCGTTCTCGGCGGCGTATTTATAGGCTTCGACCGCCTGCTCCTTGTGACCGTTCTTGTAGGCGGAAAAGCCGAACTGGAAGACTTCCCAAGGGCTGGATTTCGGCTTTACGCCGCTCTTGTCGTCGAAAACCTTGTCGTCGAAGGCAAAAGCCGAGCCGGCGGCGCTGAGGGTCGCAACCGCGACCATCACCGTGAACACCGACGACCTTGCCAACTCAACAACCCGCATGGCAGTGCATTTCTTCGACATCGCCGACGCGGACGATGGAAACTTTGCTAGAATTCAGCACATGATGGCACGCATTTCCGGCCAAACTGCGGTCGGTCTCGGGCGACGACATGGCGTTCGCACCGCGCTCCGGCAGACTGGCAATGGAAAACTCGTCAGCGTGCATTTCTGTTCCTGCCGCGGATCTGCGGCCCATTCCCTCGCCTGACCGTCATCGGTCTTGCCGGGTACCCCATCGAGGTGCTCCGGGTTTATGGCGGGAAATGGGCATCGCCGCGTCCCGGTCTTCTTAGCCGATGGCTTGTTTCGAAACTGTTGCCGAAACGTCACAATAATGGATGCCGCAGCTAATGTTGCATTTACGGCACGCATCGGAGGGCGGTCAGCCGACCTCGAGAATTCGACTGTAACGAACCCCGGACAACAAAAAAGCCGGGCATAGAGCCCGGCTTTGTTGATTAGAATGAAGGGCTTACCACTTCAGGCTATAACCTGCATTGAAGGCAATCGCATAGCCGGCCTTGACACCCTGGTTGGTGCCTGGGGCGTAGTTGGTTTCCTCGCCGGCGCCGAGATAGCTGAAGCCGACACCGCCGCGGAACTCGCCACCGATGCCGTCCTTGGCGGAACCGCCCACAGCCACCGTATAGGTGTCGCCGGTGATGTCCCAGCCGGTGCCGACGCCCTGATCCCAGGTCAGGCTGGCGAAACCGGAAACCTTGTCGTTAAAGGCATGGCCGACACCGCCGGTTACGGTCCAGCCATCCTTCCAGAAATACTTGTCCTGGCTGATGGTGAAGCCCGCCGACTTCGAGCGAACGTCGAGGGTCGTCAGCTGGCTCCAGTCGGTCCACTTGACGCTGCCGAAAGCCAGCCAGCCGGGCGCAATACCGCTCTGCAACTTGAACTCGACGCTTTGCGGCAGGGCGCCAACGCCGATCGCGGGGACATCAACGGGCGTATTCTTGCCCAGCGGCGAAGCTGCAATGATCCTTGCGAACTGAGCCTGCAGCGGTGTTCCTGCGGTCGCAGCGAACAAAACGCCGGCAGGCGCATTCAGATTGCCGTCGGCACCGTATTTCGTGCCCGAGCGATACATCAGCTGCGCGCGCAGGGCGATGTCCGGGATTTCGTAGGCAGCGCCGATCCGGAAGCCATATTTCTGACCGTCGAGATTAAGGGTAGCGTTGCCCATGCCGAGCGCCGCGTAGGAATTCACGCGGTTGTATTCAAACTTTTCCATGAAGCCGCCGCCGAGCAGCCAGAACTTGCCCTGGCCGGCATCGAAGCCGAGGCCGCAGGTCAGCGCGGATTCATAGGTTGTGAATTCTTCGGAAATCTTGCCGCTCAGCGTCGGCGACGCGTATCTCGCATTGCCGCCATTGTTGTTCACCAGCGTGCCGGCGCAGCGCAGATTGTCGGTCAGGTTGAACTTCGCCGCGAAGGACGGGATAATATAATCTTCGGCGTAGTTGGTGCCAATCAGCCTCGGATTGCCGTTCTTGTTGAACTTACGCGTCGGGCTCACATAGGTGACGCTCGAGCGCATGTTGAAATTGCCCGGCTCGAAGATGATGTCGGTATCGGCCGAGCCGCGCGAGAAGCCGCCGGCCTGAGCCCCGCCCATCATCGCCACCGAAATGCACCCTGCCCCCAGGAGCGCCTTGAAACGCAAATTGATCATGAAATCCTCTCCCCGGAAATTCGTACACCAAGCTAGAACCAATTCGCATTAATGGCGCAATAACGATTTTTCCGGCCGTACTAGTACAATCGAGCTGGTGGCGCGCGAATACAGTCGGCTGCATTGGCGAGGACACCGAAAAGCCACCATTTTTAGAGGCAGGCGAAGCAAAACCGCGCGGAAATTGGCAGGAAACGCCCGAAAAAGCCTCATTTTGGCAGGTCAAACGCCCCATTGTTACATTATGGCAACAATGGGGCCCAAAACATTCCGTTTACGTCAATTGTGACGTTGCGGAATGCCGAAACCGTACCTACTCACGCAGTTTCCGCGGCACTTCCGCAACGTCAGAATCAACGATCCCGGCGCTCTTGCGAAGCACCGGGATCGAGGTTGTTTTGGCTCGATTGTTGTTCGGGTCAGCCGGCGTCGCGCACGCGCTCCAGCGCCACCGACAGCCGTGTCTGCTGCTCGTTGTATTCGGCGAGTTTCTCGCGCTCGGCCTCGACCACGTCTTCCGGCGCGTTGGCGACGAACTTCTCGTTCGACAGCTTCTTGTGCAGGCGCGCGATTTCCTCGGTCACCTTGGCCAGTTCCTTCTGCAGGCGCGCGGCCTCGGCCTTGAGGTCGATGAGGCTGCCGAGCGGCAGGCATACGGTCGCTTCGCCGAGCACGATCTGCGCCGAGCCCTTGGGTGCGGTCTCGCCATGGGAGATGTCGCCGACACGCGCCAGGCGCTTGATCGCCGCCTCGTGGCGAACCAGGCGTTCGCGCGTCGTCGCGTTGGCGCCGATCACCACCAGCGGCGCGATCGCGGCCGGCGGCACGTTCATTTCCGAGCGCACGGAGCGAATGCCGGAAACGAGATCGACCAGCCAGTTGATATCGGCGGCGGCCTCGACATCCTCGAAATCAGGCGCCGGCCAGGCGGCATGGCACAGCAACGATTGCCGCTCCTGCCCTTCGCCCACGGTCTGCGCCCAAAGCTCCTCGGTCATGAACGGCATCATCGGATGCAGGAGCTTGTAGATTTCGTCCAGCACAAAGGCGACGCAGGCGCGGCTTTCGGCTTTGGCGGCCTCGTCCTCGCCCATGAAGACCGGCTTCAACAGTTCGAGATACCAATCGCAGAACAGGTTCCAGACGAAGCGGTAGGCCGCGCCCGCCGCCTCGTTGAAGCGATAGGAGGCGATGGCGTCGGTGATCTCGCGCGCCGCGCGGGTCAATTCCGTCAATATCCAGCGGTTGACCGCGAGCTTGGCGTCGTTGAGCCAGAACGTATCGTCGCGGGCGACGCCGTTCATCTCGGCGAAGCGCGTGGCGTTCCACAGCTTGGTACCGAAATTGCGGTAGCCGGCGATGCGGGCGGGGTCGAGCTTCACGTCGCGCCCTTGCGCGGCCATGATCGCCAGCGTGAAGCGCAGCGCGTCGGCGCCATATTCGTCGATCAGTTCGAGCGGGTCGATGACGTTGCCCTTCGACTTCGACATCTTCTGCCCGTTTTTGTCGCGGACAAGCGCATGGACATAGACCGTGTGGAACGGCTCCTCGTCCATGAAATGCAGGCCCATCATCATCATGCGGGCGACCCAGAAGAAGATGATGTCGAAGCCGGTGACCAGAACGTCGGTCTGGTAATAGGTCTTCAGTTCCGGCGTCTTGTCCGGCCAGCCGAGCGTCGAGAACGGCCACAGCGCCGACGAGAACCAGGTGTCCAGCACGTCCTCGTCGCGGGTCAGGATCTCGCCGGGCTGGAAGTTTTCCAGCTTCTCCTCGACCCAGGCCTTCCACGGCCCTTCAAGGGCGAGATAGTGCTGGATCGCCGATTCAAGCGCTTCTTCTTCGGTCTTTTCGACGAAGACCTGCCCATCCGGGCCATACCAGGCCGGAATCTGGTGGCCCCACCACAGCTGGCGCGAAATACACCAGGGCTGGATGTTCTCCATCCAGTCGAAATAGGTCTTTTCCCAGTTCTTCGGCACGAAATTGGTGCGGCCCTCGCGCACCGAAGCCATTGCCGGCTTGGCCATTTCGTGTGCGTTGACGTACCACTGGTCGGTCAGGAACGGCTCGATCGGCACGCCGCCACGGTCGCCGTGCGGCACGGTGTGGCGGTGCGGCTCGATCTTGTCGAGGAAACCGCCCTCTTCCATCAATTCGACGATGCGCTTGCGGGCCGCGAAACGGTCCTGCCCGTGCAACTCGCTCCACACGGCCTGGCGCTCCGGCGTCGCCTCGAGCCCGGCCAGGAAATCCTCGTTGTCGTTGAGGTTTATCGCCGCCTCGACGGTGAGGATGTTGATCGCCGGCAGCTTGTGGCGCTTGCCGACCTCGAAGTCGTTGAAGTCGTGCGCGGGCGTGATCTTGACCGCGCCGGTGCCCTTCTCCGGATCGGAATATTCGTCGGCGACAATCGGAATGCGGCGGCCGACCAGCGGCAGGATGACGTTCTTGCCGATGAGGTCCCTGTAGCGCTCGTCTTCCGGGTGCACGGCGACGCCGGTGTCGCCCAGCATCGTCTCGGGGCGGGTCGTGGCCACGGTGATGAAGGTCTTGGGGTTCTCCGGATCGTAGGTCTCGCCTTCGACCGGATAGCGGAAATGCCAGAGATTGCCGTTGACCTCGTGCTGCTCGACCTCAAGGTCGGAGATCGCGGTCAGCAGCTTCGGGTCCCAGTTCACAAGGCGCTTGTCCTTGTAGATCAGGCCCTGCTTGTAGAGCGTGACAAAGACTTCGAGCACGGCCTTGGACAGGCCCTCGTCCATGGTGAAGCGCTCGCGCGACCAGTCGGCCGAGGCGCCGAGCCGCTTCAGCTGGTTGAAGATGGCGCCGCCGGATTCGGCCTTCCACTCCCAGATCTTGTCGACGAACTGTTCGCGGGTGAGATCGCGGCGATGCACCTGCTTTTCCATCAGCCGGCGCTCGACCACCATCTGCGTGGCGATGCCGGCATGGTCCATGCCCGGCTGCCACAAGACGTTCTTGCCGCGCATGCGCTCGAAGCGGATGAGAATATCCTGCAGCGTGTTGTTGAGCGCGTGGCCCATGTGCAGCGAGCCGGTGACATTGGGCGGCGGGATGACGATGGTGAAGGGTTCCGCACCTTCCTCCGCGCCGGCTCCGGCGCGGAAAGCGTCCGCCTCCTCCCAAATCCTGGCGATCTTCGGCTCGACGCTTTGGGCGTCATAGGTTTTTTCAAGCATGGGAAAGGCGTCCGGGCTGTCGGGATTTGCTGGTGACGGTAAATCGGAAGGTTTTGGCCAAGTCAACCGTGGCGAAAGGCCATCACCCGACAGATAGGCGCGGCAACCGGGTGGACAATACCCGCAAGCCTTGCCTCCTCCCACGGCGTCGCCTACCATCCCTTCGCTGCTGTAGGGCGCACCGGCCTTGGCCGAAGGGGCATTGCCCGCCTACGCCACATCAACCCACGATGCGCCCATGTCCCGGCTCGATCATTTCCGCAAGCAAGCCAAGCTGCACCTCAAATGGCATCGCGAACGGTACTATCCGGTCGCGGCGACGATCGCGTGGGTTCTGCCACGCTTCCGGCATCTCGATGACCGGCAGGTTCTCGATGCCGAGTTCAAGCTTGCCGATGCCCAGGAACTGGTGGCCCGCAAGGCCGGCTTCGACAGCTGGCAGGCGCTGACGAAAGGTCTCGACACCATGACAGAAGCAGATGAAAGCCGCGCTGCGGCACCCGTTCTCGCCCACGCCGAACCGCAGCTTTTCGTGACCAATATGGCAGCGGCGCTCGCCTTCTATGCTGAGAAGCTCGGCTTTCCCGATAACTTCGCCTATGGCGAACCGCCCTTCTACGCGCAGGTACAACGCGACGGCGCGCGCCTCAATCTGCGCCATGTCGATGCGTTGCCCCTCGACCGGATCGCGCGCGAACGGGAGGAGCTCCTGTCGGCGACAATTGCGGTGACCGCGATCAAGCCGCTGTTTCTCGAATATCAGGCAGCTGGCGTCGACTTCCACCAGCCACTGAGAACCGAGCCATGGGGTGCACGCACGTTCATCGTCAGGGACCCGGACGGCAATCTGATCTGCTTTGCGGCGGAAGGCTGAACAGGTCTCGCAGCATCGGCGGCAGTGCGCCGGGAAGGTCCTCCGCGATCAGCCCCGGCCCGAAGCGGCTGCCCGCCTCGGCGTGCAGCCAGACGCCGGCACAGGCCGCCTCGAAAGCCGGCATGCCTTGCGCGATCAAGCCGGCGACGATGCCGGCCAGGACATCGCCCGAACCGGCGGTCGCCAGCCAGGGCGCGCCATTGGCGTTGATGGCGGCGCGGCCATCGAATGACGCAATCACCGTATCCGCGCCCTTATAGATGACCACGGCATGCGCGGCAGCGGCGGCCGCACGTGCCTTGCCGAGCTTCGACAAGCTGTCGTCCTCGGCAATCGCCGGGAAAAGCCGGGCGAATTCGCCTTCATGCGGCGTCAGCACCAGCGCCGGCGCGCCCGGCCGCGCGGCAGCCGCAAACAGCTGTCCAGGTTCGTCGCGGAAGGAGGTGATGCCATCGGCGTCCAGCACCAGCCCTTCCACGCCGGAGCCCGCGCCGCTGCCTGACGCCAGCACCGCCAGCGTAAACGCCCGCGCCCTGTCGCCGACCCCGAAGCCGGGACCAAGCACGAAGGCAGACGGCCTTCGGTCGGCGAGAAACCCGTGAAGGTCGGCAAGCTCGTCCACCTGCCGCAGCATGATGGCGGTGAGATGAGCGGCATTCGCCTGCATGGCATCGCCCGGTGACAGCACCGTCACCGCCCCTGCCCCGCTGCGCGCCGCAGCCAGCGCCGACAGCCGCGCCGCGCCCGTTGAACTCGCACCGCCGGAAAAGACACCGACATGGCCGCGCCTGTATTTGTGCGTATCGACCGCTGGCGACGGAAACGATCGCCGCCACAAGGCTGGCCGGTTCTCGAAGGTCTTGACCGCGAGCGCCTCGACGACCGCCGGCGCGATGCCGATGTCGGCGACGATCAGTTCGCCGCACAGGTCGCGGCCGGGCAAAAGCAGATGACCCGGCTTGCGCCGCGCGAAGGTGATGGTGACGGTCGCCGCAAACGCACAGCCCAGCACCGCGCCGCTGTCGCCCGATATGCCGGACGGCAGGTCGACCGCTACGACCGGCAGGCCTTTGGCCGCGACGAGCGCGACCGCGCGCGCCGCATCGCTCGCAAGCGGCTTCGACAGGCCGGCGCCATAAAGCGTGTCGACCACCACATCCCCCGGCCCGGCCTCAAACTCCGCGAGTGGCTTCGTCGGCACCGGACAGTCATCGGCCGCAAGCGCGGCATCGCTGCCGGTACGAGGAGGACCGGACGCCCACAGCGAAACGGCGACACCGCTTTCTTGCAGGATCTTCGCCACGACATAGCCGTCGCCGCCATTGTTGCCGGGTCCGGCCAGGACATGAACGCGCCGGGCACCCGGGAAACGCGCCAGCACGACTGTCGCAACCGCCCAGCCGGCATTGCGCATCAGTCCGATGCCGTCGAAAGGCCCGGCGGCGATGGCCAGGCGATCGGCCTCGGCCATTTCGGCGGGCGTGAGCAATTCAAGCGTCATAGGCGGCATCCCGGCAGGCGTGTGGGCGGACATTCGAACAGTTTGCCGTGCGAGGCAAATGGGCGTTTGCGTCGAACACCTCCTCGCCCGGGAAGGACGAGCAGTGTGGCGAGCCCGCGAAATGCGCATGTTGCACAAAATTCAGGCACATCTCGAAAACCCTGCGCGCACATCTCCTGGGCAACGGGCTTCCGACCGCTGCCGCGCCGGCACCGCAAAACCGTGCCTGTCACGAAGCTGGCATGAAAATTCGCGACAAAACCGTCACGCGGTTCAAACTGGCACGCTTCATGCTTGAAGGATGCGCGAGCGGGACTGACAACCCGTTTTTCCGGCAGTGGAGGCCCATATCCGAAATGAAAAAGATCGAAGCGATCATCAAGCCGTTCAAACTGGATGAAGTGAAAGAAGCACTTCAGGAAGCCGGCTTGCAGGGCATCACCGTCACCGAGGCCAAGGGTTTCGGCCGTCAGAAGGGCCATACCGAGCTCTATCGCGGCGCCGAATATGTCGTCGACTTCCTGCCCAAGGTGAAGATCGAGGTTGTGCTCGGCGACGAGTCCGTCGAGGCGGCCATCGAGGCGATCCGCAAGGCCGCCCAGACCGGCCGCATCGGCGACGGCAAGATCTTCGTCTCCAACATCGAGGAAGTCGTACGCATCCGCACCGGCGAGACCGGTCCGGACGCGATCTGACGACCAGCCCGCCTTTTCAAGTTTCAACGTCATCACATAGGAAAGCATGACATGACGACAGCCAAGGACATTCTCAAGCAGATCAAGGACAACGACGTGAAGTTCGTCGATCTGCGCTTCACCGACCCCAAGGGCAAGCTGCAGCACGTGACCATGGACATCGCCGAGGTCGACGAGGACATGTTCGCCGACGGCGTCATGTTCGACGGCTCCTCGATCGCCGGCTGGAAGGCGATCAATGAGTCCGACATGGTGCTGATGCCCGACATGGACACGGTTCACATGGACCCGTTCTTCGCGCAGTCGACCATGGTCATCCTGTGCGACATCCTCGATCCGGTCTCCGGCGAAGCCTATAACCGCGACCCGCGCGGCACCGCCAAGAAGGCCGAGGCCTACATGAAGGCCGAAGGTATCGGCGACACCATCTTCGTCGGCCCGGAAGCCGAATTCTTCGTCTTCGACGACGTCAAGTACAAGGCCGATCCCTACAACACCGGCTTCAAGCTGGACTCCTCGGAACTGCCGTCCAACGACGACACCGACTACGAGACCGGCAACCTCGGCCACCGTCCGCGCGTCAAGGGCGGCTACTTCCCGGTTCCGCCGATCGATTCCGCGCAGGACATGCGCTCGGAAATGCTGACCGTGCTCACCGACATGGGCGTGCGCGTCGAGAAGCATCACCATGAGGTGGCCGCAGCCCAGCACGAACTCGGCATCAAGTTCGACACGCTGGTCCGCAACGCCGACAAGATGCTGATCTACAAGTATGTCGTGCATCAGGTCGCCAACGCCTATGGCAAGACCTCGACCTTCATGCCGAAGCCGATCTTCGGCGACAACGGCTCGGGCATGCACGTCCACATGTCGATCTGGAAGAACGGCAAGCCGACCTTCGCTGGCAACGAATATGCCGGCCTGTCGGAAAACTGCCTGTACTTCATCGGCGGCGTCATCAAGCACGCCAAGGCCGTCAACGCCTTCACCAACCCGCTCACCAACTCCTACAAGCGTCTGGTGCCGGGCTACGAGGCGCCGGTGCTGCTCGCCTACTCGGCGCGCAACCGTTCGGCTTCCTGCCGCATCCCGTTCGGCAACTCGCCGAAGGCCAAGCGCGTCGAGGTCCGCTTCCCCGATCCGGGCGCGAACCCCTATCTCGGCTTCGCGGCGCTGCTGATGGCCGGCCTCGACGGCATCAAGAACAAGATCCACCCCGGCCAGCCGATGGACAAGGATCTGTACGACCTGCCGCCGAAGGAACTGAAGAAGATCCCGACCGTCTGCGGCTCGCTGCGCGAAGCCCTGCAGAGCCTCGACAAGGATCGCGGCTTCCTGAAGGCCGGCGGCGTGTTCGACGACGACCAGATCGACTCGTTCATCGAGCTGAAGATGGCTGAGGTGATGCGCTTTGAAATGACCCCGCATCCGGTCGAATACGACATGTACTATTCGATCTAAGCGGTTCGCATCGCTGGATAAAAGAAACCCCGGTCGCAAGACCGGGGTTTTTCTTTGCCTGTGATGAGCCTTCGGGTTCCTTCCGGCCAAGCAGGAAAGTGCCCAAGCCTCGCGAGGCTCGGCGACAGCCCCGGTTGGGCGGACCCGCCTTGCGCAAGCGTCAAAAAAACCCCGGCCTCGCGGCCGGGGTCTCTGTCGGGTCGGTCGAAGGAGGGAGGACCTACCCGGCAATCTCCTCGGGCGCATGCATGGTCCAGTCGGCGCGCCGTGCCAGAAACAGCACGTAGTAGACCGCCGCCACCGCCATGATCGCCAGTGTAGCCATCAGGCTCGGCCGCCCGAAGGAAGCGTCGAGCAGGTTCTGGTAGGCGACATAGACCAGCGCCAGGAAGGCCAGGACGGCCGGCACCGGGAAGAACGGCATGCGATAATGGCCATTGGCGGTGGCGCCGTTGCGCCGCCCCGCGATCGCGCCGAGGCAGAGTAGCGCATAGATCACGACAAGCGAAGTGCCGGAGACCACCAGAAGCAGGTTGATGTCGATGAAGCAGGCCGCGGCGGCCAGCACCGCGACGACGATGGTGGCGATCCACGGCGACGCGTAGGTGCCGTGCACGGAAGCAACCGCATTGTTGATCGGCCCGAACCAGGTCTTGTCGCGGCCCGACGAGAACAGCAGCCGCGCCGCCTGCAGCACGATGGCGATGACCGCGTTGAAGATGGCAACCGCGATCGCCAGGCTGACCAGCACGGTGAGTGTGTGGCCGCCGCGCGCCTCGAGGAAATATTCGATCTTCTGCGGCGCGGCCAGGAGGCCGACCAGGTCCGGCGAACCGAGCAGGACGGCGGTCAGCGGAATCAGTTCCGCCGCCACGGTGATGAGCAGCGCCCACACCACCACCTTGCCGATGCTGCGCTTGGCGTCCTGCGTCTCCTCGCCGAAATAGGCGGCGGCGCCATAGCCGTTGTAGGCGAAGATGGCGACGGCGGTGGCCGCCATGATGAGGCCCGCCGAGGCCGGCACCAGCGCGTTGGTGGTGTCGAGGATTTGCGGCGCCGTGAACAGGCTGGAAAGCGGCCGCTCGACATGGATGAAGCCCAGCACCGTCAGGATGACCAGCGCCAGCATTTCGATGCCGAGGAAAATGCCGGTGACGAAGGCGTTGAGCTTGATGCGCAACGCCGCCACCACGCCGGCCAGGATGATGGTGGCCACGCCGACCCATTGCGCGTTGAGATTGGGCATGAGCACGCCGAGATAGGTGCCGACGCCGAGCGCCACCACGGCGATGATCAGCACGATGGAGACGAAGACGAGGACGAGTGTGACAAAGCCCCAGAAGCGGCCGAGCGTGCGGCCGATCATGGTGTATTCGCCGCCGGCCGTCGGATAGGCTGACGACAATTCCGCATAGACGAAGGCCATGAACAGCCCGATGACGCCGGCCAGCACGAAGGACAGGAACGATCCCGTACCGGCCAGAGCGATGACGCCCGGCACGATGATGAAGACCGAGGATGCCGGCGTCACCGCCGACAGCACGATCATCAGCGTGCCCAGTGCATTGAGCGCGCGATCAAGACCGCCGCTCGAGTTTGGTACTTCCGATGGCATCAAGCCCTCCCATTGTTTTTATGCAATTAAAATTCTGTTCCCATCAAAATGCTACGATGGAGTCGGCATTTCGTCAACAAACCATCGTAAAATCGCTTGCAAGATTCACAGAGCCCATTTTAATTTGAATGGCATTCAGGAGATATGATGAGCAGACCCGCCGCCCAGGCCGAACGCCGACTGACCCTCATCAGCGCCGCCGAGACGATGATCGCCAGGCATGGCCTGGCCGGCGTGACGCTGCGCGCCGTCGCCAATGAGGCAGGCATGAGCTCCAGCGCCGCGCTCTATTATTATCCGGGCCTGAAGGAGCTTCTGGACGACGTGCAGAAACAGGCTGTCGAGCGCTTCTGCACGCTGCGCGCGGCCGCCATTGCCCAGATCGCCGATCCGCGCGCGCGGCTGAAGGCGATGATCCTGACCGGCATCCCCGACGATCCTTCCGATCGCCTCTGCCGGCTCTTGATGGAACTCGGCGCCTATGCCCGCTCCGATGCCGCCTATGCCGCGCGCCACATCACATTGTTCGAGCGGCAGGTGGCGATCTATGTCGGCATTCTGGAGGCCGGCGCCATCACCGGCGCGTTCAAACTGGCCGATGCCAGCGACACGCTGGCGCGCAGCCTCGTCGTGCTCGAGGACGGGCTCGGCCTGCATCTTCTCAATGTCGTGCCGGCGGTGGACTACCCGACCGCGCTCGGCATCCTCACCGCCTATGCCGAAACGGCGACCGGCTGCCATCTCGGCTGATCGTCGCCAAGCCCATTTCCAACCACAGGACAGATCGAATGACGCAGACCTCGCACGTCACGCCCGCCGGAAAACCACGCGCCCGGGCGCTGGGCATTCCCTTCACCGGCACGCCCGGCCGCCTCAACGCGATCACCGACGTGACGGGCGTCGAAGTCGGCTACACCACGCTGATTTCCGGCGACGGCCAGATGGAAATCGGCAAGGGCCCGGTGCGCACCGGCGTCACCGCCATCCTGCCGCTCGGCCGCGAGGGTGCTGGCCAGGCGATCGCCGCCGGCTACCATTCCTTCAACGGCAATGGCGAAATGACCGGCGTGTCGTGGCTGGAAGAGGCCGGCGCCCTCAACATGCCGATCCTCATCACCAACACCCATGCCATCGGCCCTTGCCACCGCGGCACGATCGACTGGATGGTGCGAAACAAGCCCGACATCGCCAGCCAGTGGATGCTGCCCGTCACGGCGGAGACCTGGGACGGCTATCTGAACGACATCAACGGCCCGCACGTGACCTCCGAGCACGCCGTCGCGGCGCTCGATGCGGCCAGGGGCGGCGCCATCGAGGAAGGCTCGGTCGGCGGCGGCACCGGCATGAACTGCTACGCTTTCAAGGGTGGCAACGGTACGGCCTCGCGCATCGTCAACTACGGTCATCGCGACTACACGGTCGCCGTTTTCCTGCAGACCAATTTCGGCTCGCGCCATGAGCTGACCGTTGCCGGCGTGCCGCTGGGCGCCACCCTTGCCGACGACAACCCGATGGAGGCCTTCGCCGCCAGCCTGCAGCCGGCCGGCGCCGGCTCCTGCATCGGCATCGTCGCCACCGATGCCCCTCTCCTGCCCGGCCAGTGCAAGGCGCTGGCCCGTCGCGTGCCGCTGGGGCTGGCGCGCACCGGCACCGCCGGCTCGCATTTCTCGGGCGACATCTTCCTGGCCTTCTCGACCGCCAATCGCGATGCGCTGAACGGTCGCTTTCCAAGGGGCGAGCCTGACGCCGGCACCTACAGTCACATGGATTTCATCCCGTGGGGCCGCATGGACGATTTCTACGCCGCCACCGTGCAGGCAGCGGAGGAAGCGGTGGTGAATGCGCTGGTGGCCAACGCCGACATGGTCGGCCGTGACGGCCACCGCAGCCCCGCTTTGCCGCATGACAGGCTGATACATGCCCTGAAGGCGCGCAACGTCATCACCGGCTAAGTACTTTTTGCAACGGCTTGAGGCTCGGTGTCCACGCCGGTTCCCGGCATGCGACGTTGCCACGGCTACGCCTTTTCGCGATCTCCCCCGCGCATTCTCGAACGATGCGCGGGGTGGTCCCTGGCTGAAAGGTCTAACGCAAAAGGTTCTTGGAAGGGATTCTTAGCTCTCCTATGCTAGAACATACGGGAGCTTGGGAACCACTCCATGAACAGACGCGATCCCGCGAGCCGCTTCTCAGCCGACGCGGTACGCAAGTTCGAAGACCAGTCGGCGGGTAACGGACCTTCCGGCGGCCTCAGCGATCTCGCGCGCCAGGTCGCGGCGCAGTATGGCCGGGACACCATGTCGCCGGTGATGGTCACCGGCGTGCTGCGGCTGATCGAATTCGCGCTGCTGTTTCTGTCCGGCCTTGCGCTCTATGTGTATTTCGAGGGCTTCTTCCACAATCTCGGCTGGCAATACGCGCTGACCTTCGGCTCGGCTTCGCTGCTGGCGATCGTCTTGCTCGACATCGCCGATTGCTACCAGATCTCGGCCCTGTTCCGCCCCGTCGCCAATTTCGGCCGCATCCTGGCGATGTGGTCTGGCACTTTCGCGGCGCTGGCGCTGACCGCCTTCTTCATGAAGATCTCGGAAAATTATTCGCGCCTTTTGTTCGCCAGCTGGTTCCTGCTCGGCTTCGCGTTGATTTTCCTGATGCGCCTGATCACCGCCCGACTGCTGCGCCGCTGGGCGCGCGACGGACGCATGGAACGCCGTGCCGTCATCGTCGGCGGCGGCAAGGCCGCCGAGACGCTGATCCGCTCGGTGGAGAAGCAGCCCTATAACGACATCCGCATCTGCGGCATCTTCGACGACCGCGACGACAGCCGCTCGCCGCCCGTCGTGGCCGGCTATCCCAAGCTCGGCACCATCTCCGAACTGATCGAATTCGCCCGCATCGCCCGCATCGACATGTTGATCGTGTCGCTGCCGATTTCGGCCGAGGCGCGCGTGCTGCAGCTGTTGAAGAAGCTGTGGGTGCTGCCGGTCGATATCCGCCTGTCGGCGCATTCCAACCACCTGCAGTTCAGGCCGCGATCCTATTCCTATATCGGCTCGGTGCCGCTGCTCGACATTTTCGACAAGCCGATCAACGACTGGGATTCGGTGGCCAAGCGCGCCTTCGACATCGTCTTTTCGATCATCGGCATCATCGTGTTTTCGCCGGTCATGCTGGCCACCGCCATCGCCATCAAGCTCGACAGCAAGGGCCCGGTTCTGTTCAAGCAGAAGCGGCACGGCTTCAACAACGAAGAGGTCGAGGTCTACAAGTTCCGCTCCATGTACACCGACAAGTCAGATCCGTCGGCCAAGAAGACGGTGACCAAGAACGACCCGCGCGTCACCCGCGTCGGCCGCTTCATCCGCAAGACCTCGATCGACGAACTGCCGCAATTCTTCAATTCGCTGTTCGGCACGCTGTCGCTGGTCGGCCCGCGCCCGCATGCCATCGCCGCCCAATCGCACAACCTGCTCTACAACGAAGTGGTCGACGGCTATTTCGCCCGCCACCGCGTCAAGCCGGGCGTCACCGGCTGGGCCCAGATCAATGGCTGGCGCGGCGAGATGGACACCAATGAAAAAATCCGCATGCGCACCGAATACGATCTCTATTACATCGAGAACTGGTCGCTGCTGTTCGATCTGAAGATCCTGCTCCTGACCCCGGTGCGTCTGCTCAACACGGAAAACGCCTATTGAGCGCGCTGACGCATGAACTGCCCCCGCAGGCGGTCAACGCCAAGCTGATCGGCTTGCTGTCGTCGGGCGCGATCATCCTCGGCATCCTTTTGTCCGGCTTCGTCATCGGGGAACCGGCGCCTTATGAAGTCTACATGACCGGGCTGATCGGCATGTGGGCGCTGTTCGGCCTGCGCATCTCGCGTCCGATCGTGCCGCTGCTCATTCTGCTGGTCTCCATGAACATCGGCGGCATGATCGCCATGACGCAGATGGCCGAGCTGTCGTGGACGCCGCTCTACCTCGCCGTCTCGCTGTTCCTGGCCTTCACGGCGGTGTTCTTTGCCTCCGTCGTCGAGCAAAAGCCCGACCTCTACCGATTGATCTTCACGGCCTATGTGACGGCGGCCGTCGTCACCTCGACGCTCGGCATCGCCGGCTATTTCAAGCTGTTCCACGCCGCCGAAATCTTCACCAAATACGAGCGCGCCGCCGGTGCCTTCCAGGACCCCAACGTCTTCGGCCCCTTCCTGGCGTTGCCCGGCACCTATCTGCTCTACCGGTTGCTGACCGGCCCGGTGCAGCGCATGCCGCTCGTCGCCGTGCCGCTGCTGATCGTTGTCGGCGGCATCTTCCTGTCGTTTTCGCGCGGCGCCTGGGGCCTGTTCGGCGTCGCCGTCATCCTGCTCACCGGCATCCTTTTCCTGCAGAGCACCAGCGGCAGGTTCCGGCTGCGCGTCGTGGTGATGACGATCGCCGCACTGGCGCTGCTGGTGCTGGCCATGATCGTCGTCCTCCAGATCCCGGGCGTCTCCGAGATGCTGACCACCCGCGCCAAGCTGGCGCAGGACTATGATTCCGCCCGTCTCGGCCGCTTCGCCCGCTACGCCATCGGCTTCATGCTGGCGCTGGAACGGCCGTTCGGCATCGGCGCGCTGGTGTTCGGCACCATCTATGGCGAAGACACCCACAACATCTGGCTGAAGACGCTGATGGATTATGGCTGGCTGGGTTTCATCTCCTATCTCGGCCTGACCTTGTGGACGCTGGCGGCCGGCTTCCGGCTTTTGCTGCGCAACCGCCCCTGGCAGCCCTACGTGTTGTGCGCCTATGTCGTCTATGTCGGCCATGTTGGGCTCGGCAGCGTCATCGACACCGACCACTGGCGCCATTTCTATCTGCTGCTTGGCCTGGTCTGGGGCGGCATCGCGCTGGAATACCGCTACCAGCGCGGCCTGATCGCCCTGCCGGGAACCACGCCCGCCAACGCGGATCGCCCGCGTCCTGCGTCGATCGCGGCGCCCTTGCCCGCGTCCGGGACCCGGTCGCGCTCGCTGCTTTCCATGGTCCCCGCCGGACAATAGTCGCGGAAAATCACCCGCGACGATCGTGCGGGGCTCCATCCGGACATGATTTCTGCAAATCGGGACGGTCGCGCCGTCGGCGCGGCGAGTGGGGTCAAGTCAAGCTTTGGAAAAATGGTCGGAGTGGCCGGATTCGAACCGACGACCCCTTGACCCCCAGTCAAGTGCGCTACCGGGCTGCGCTACACTCCGGACCGCGCAAAGCCTTATGGGAACAAGGATTAAGTCGCAAGCCCTGATTTGGGGAAAAAGAACAGAAGCCGATCGTTGCGGGCGAATGTGGATAACACGGGATACAATGTCCCACGGATATTCCGCCTTGGTTCCCGGGCCGACTGCGCCCGACGCTCGCCTGATTATCGCCCTCGACTTTGCATAGGGCTCTGCGGTTGGGCTGTGGAAAGCTGGCGAGTGGGTGCTAAGCTTGTTCTAACTGCCAGCGGCACCGCGGGCATGAGGGGCTCACAATATGAACGTTTGGCTGCCATGGCGATATAGGGCGTTTTGCGCCACCATCTACGCGATTGGCGTGGCAGGCTTTCTGTTGCGAGCCCAATATCCCAAAAGCATCTTCGTCGCGTTGTTTGTGATGTCCCTACTGACTGCGGGTTTCGCATGTTGGTCAGCGTTTCAGTCGCGATTGGAGAAGAGCGCCGCCTTCTGGATCTTCACTGGAGTGGCGGGCTTGATGGCATATTCGATGTATCTGACCATACGTTCGATACTGATATAGGCAGCACGCCGCTGCTAGGCACTTGGAAGGCTGGCGAGCGGGTACTGGCACTGCTCCAGGAGAGGCTGTCACGCCTTCCACATCGCCGAACGCAGAATTGCCTGCATGTGCTGCGGTAGGTCGAGTTCGCCCCGCGCTTCGGTTTGCAAAAGGTAGGTGGATTTGGCCAGGCGATCGCCTTCCGTGGCCGCAGGATAGGCGCAGATTGCTATAAGGGCCTCTTCTTCAGTTCGGCAGGCATTGTCGAAAGCGTTGCCGCGACTGCCGATTCCCTCGACTGTTTTGCGGAGCGCCATGTATGCCGATTTGTGGGCTTCTATCAGAGCCACCAATTGGGCGCGCGGTTCTGTGCTCGAAGCATCGAAAGCCGGGGCTTCAACAGTTGTGGCGACGACGGCGGCACCTGATTGAAGAAGCAAAGCGCGACGATTGATCCTGGACGTGATGAATTCTCCTTTGGCCAGAAGATGCCTTAAGACACACCCTAGCACCTCAGCTCGCGCAATCCTGTCAGGAGTGATCGGCTTGGATAGTGAACGGCAATCGGGGCCCATCGTTTCAATGCTCCCTTGCCCGCCCGCCTGACGTTCTCCGCCTTCTATTCGCCACCACAGATTGAAAGGTTCATGAAAGGTTGGGTGCCCATCCTCCCTTCAAGCGTTCATGAACCGGGCGGCAAACAGCGCGGACGGGACGTCAGGAAACCAACAAGGAACCGGCTCATGTCCATTTCGCGTGCATTTCTCCAGCAGACCGCCCTTGGCGCCCTCGTCGCGGCTGGCGCCCTTTTCTCCGGCCATCAGGCCTTCGCCGCCGACAAGGTCACGCTCATGGTCGGCGGTTATGAAAAGCAGATCTACCTGCCCGCCAAGCTCGCCGAGGCGCTGGGCTATTTCAAGGACGAGGGTCTCGACGTCGAACTGCTGAACGAACCGGCTGGCGTCGACGCCGAAAACGAGATGCTCGCCGGCGCCGTGCAGGGCGTGGTCGGCTTCTACGACCACTGCATCGACCTGCAGGCCAAGGGCAAGTTCGTCGAATCCGTCGTCCAGTTCAGCCAGGCGCCGGGCGAGGTCGAGCTGGTTTCCACCAAACACCCCGAAATCAAGTCGGCCGCCGACTTCAAGGGCAAGAGCCTCGGCGTCACCGGGCTCGGTTCCTCGACCAATTTCCTGACCCAGTTCCTGGCGGTCAAGGCCGGCCTGAAGCTCGGTGACTTCACGTCCGTGCCCGTCGGCGCCGGCAACACCTTCATCGCCGCCATGCAGCAGGACAAGATCCAGGCCGGCATGACCACCGAGCCGACCATCTCGCGCCTGCTCAAGACCGGCGAGGCCAAGGTGCTGATCGACATGCGCACCATCGAAGGCACCAAGGCGGCGCTCGGCGGCACCTATCCCGCCGCCTCGCTCTACATGCAGACGGATTGGGTCGAAGCGCACAAGGAAGACACCCAAAAGCTCGCCAACGCCTTCGTCAAGACGCTGAAGTTCATCAACACCCACAGCGCCGCCGAAATTGCCGAGAAGATGCCCAAGGATTATTATGTCGGCGACAAGGACGGCTATGTGAAGGCGCTGGGCGACGGCAAGGCGATGTTCACGGCCGATGGCGTCATGCCCGAAGGTGGCCCGGAGACGGTGCTGAAGGTTCTGTCGACCTTCTCCAAGGACCTGCAGGGCAAGCAGATCGACCTGTCGAAGACCTACACCACCGCCTTCGTCAAGAACGCGAAATAAAGAAGCCGTGACGGGAGCCTGAGCGCGGCCGGCCTCGACGAGGCCCGGCCCGCTTAGTGCATGTGCAGCGTGGGCCGATGTCCGCGCCCTTCCCGCTTGGCATGAGGAAACAACCACGATGAACAGTCTCAACGGCGCCAGCGCGCCCGCCATCGAACTCATCAATGTCAGCCGTCGCTTCCTTTCGCCGACCGGAAAGTCGCTGACGGCGCTGCGCAATTTCACCATGACAGTCGGCCGCGGCGAATTCGTCGCCGTGGTCGGCCCGACCGGCTGCGGCAAGTCGACCACGCTGAACCTCGTCACCGGCCTCGCCAAACCCAGCGCCGGCGAGGTCCGCGTCATGGGCGCGCCGGTCAACGGCATCGATCCGCGCGTCGGCTTCGTCTTCCAGACAGACGCGCTGTTTCCCTGGCGCTCCGTCGTCGACAATGTCGTCGCCGGGCCGCTGTTTCGCGGCAAGGGCAAGACCGAGGCCTATGCGTCGGCCCGCGACTGGCTGGCGCGTGTCGGCCTCTCGCGTTTCGAACACCACTACCCGCACCAGCTCTCCGGCGGCATGCGCAAGCGCGTCGCGCTGGCGCAGACTTTCATCAACGGTCCGGAAATCCTGTTGATGGACGAACCCTTCTCCGCGCTCGACGTGCAGACCCGCGTGCTCATGCACGAGGAACTGCTGAAACTGTGGTCGCAGGCCAAGGCATCGGTCGTCTTCGTCACCCACGATCTCGAGGAAGCAATCGCACTGGCCGACAAGGTTTATGTGCTGACCGCCGGCCCGGCGACGGTGAAGTCGGTCTACGAGATCGACCTGCCACGGCCGCGCGTCGTTGCGGACATCCGCTACGACCAGCGCTTCATCGACTATTCCCGCACGATCTGGTCCGACCTCAAGGAGGAAGTCCAGACAAGCTACGCCCGCGCGGCGGCTTGAAGGAGGACGACATGGCAAATGCGGCATTGCAACCGGCAGAGACCGGCTTTCGCCCAGGTACTTCCGACGCCGAAATCGAGGCGGCTGCCCGCCAGGCGGCACGCCAGCGCCAGAACACGGTGCTGTTCTGGCGCGTCGGCATCCTGGTCGCCTTCCTCGGACTTTGGGAAGTCGCGGGACGGCTGAACTGGATCGACCCGTTCTTCTACGCCATGCCCTCGACCATCGTCGGGCGCCTGTATGAATGGATCACCGAAGGCACCTCCGAGGGGCCGCTCTGGTATCATCTATGGGTGACGATGGAGGAAGCGATGCTCGGCTTCCTCACCGGCTCGGTCGCCGGCATCCTGGCCGGCATCGCGCTCGGCCGCAATCGCATGGCCTCCGACATCTTCTCCATCTACATCAAGGTCATCAACTCCATTCCGCGCGTCGTGCTGGCGCCGATCTTCATCATGCTGTTCGGCCTCGGCCTGGCATCCAAGGTGGCACTGGCCTTCGTCATGGTGTTTTTCGTGGTCTTCCACAACGCCTTCCAGGGCGTGCGCGAGGCCGACCGCGCCATGATCGCCAATGCCCGCATCCTCGGCGCGTCGGACTGGCAGGTGACCCGCTCGGTCATCGTGCCGTCGGCCATGAGCTGGATCTTCGCCAGCCTGCACGTGTCGTTCGGCTTCGCCATCATCGGCGCCATCGTCGGCGAGTTCGTCGGCTCGCGCTACGGTATCGGCCTGTTGATCAACGTCGCCAAGGGCTCGTTCGACGCCGCCGGCATGTATGCCGCCATCGTCATCGTCATGGTGGTGGCGCTGGTCGCTGAATATCTGATGACGATGATCGAGGATCGCCTGGCGAAATGGCGTCCGCAGCCTCTGCAGGAAACCGAGTGAGGCGACACATCAGCCTTCGGCCGCACCTTCTTCATGGGCGGCCAGCCTGACTTCGACGACGAGACCGGGCCCTTGCGCCCGGTCTTTCAGTTCGATCGTCGCCTCGTGCGAGGCCGCGATCTCCTTGACGATGGCAAGGCCGAGGCCGGTGCCCTCGCCGCCTGTGTCGAGACGGCGGTAGAAGCGTTCGAACACGTTTTCGCGCTCGGTTGCCGGAATGCCCGGACCATTGTCCTCTACCAGAAGAACGACCTCGCCCGCCTGGTGCTCCAGGCGCACCGTCACCGCGCCACCGCGCGGTGTGTAGCGCAGCGCGTTGTCGGCGAGGTTGAAGACCAGTTCGCGCAACAGGTTGGAGTGCCCCCAGACAAGGAACGGGCCGCCGACCGGATCGAAGCCGAGATCGATGTCGCGGTCGACCGCCGCCAGCGCCAGCGTGTCCAGCGCGTTGCGCGCCGCCATCTCCATGTCTACCGCTTCCTTGCGCAGCGACGAGACGCCCTGCTCGGCGCGCGCCAGCGACAGAAGCTGGTTCGACAGCCGCGCCATGCGGTCGACGGAACGGTCGATCGCGGCCAGCGCCTCTTCCTTGGCCTCCGTGCCCTGCTCGCGGCGCCCGACCACGATCTGCGTCTTGAGCAGCGCCAACGGCGTGCGCAATTGGTGCGCCGCATTGGCGACGAAACGGCGCTGCGTCGCAATCAGCCGCTGCACACGGTCGAACGCTTCGTTGAGGGCCTCGACCAGCGGCCTGACCTCGGTCTGCACGGCACCCGCGTCGAATGGCTGTAGTTCCGCCGGATCGCGGCTGACCACCTCGTCGCGAAGCCGCATCAGGGGCGCGATGCCGCGCCGCAGCCCGAACACCGCGAGCATGCCAGCCGCCGCCACCAGCAGCACCTGGTCGCGCAGCGCCTTGAGCCACAGATCGGTCACCAGCCTGTTGCGGTTCTTCAGCGTTTCGCCCACCGCGATGATCGCGGTCTGCTGGTTGCCGGTGTCGATGATCGGCCGCGACAGCACCACCGCCCGAACGGGCGTGCCGCGAAACAGCGTGTCGAAATAGAGTGGCTCCAGCCCGACCGGCAATTGCGGCGGCGCGACGATGTCGGGATAACCGGCCAGCAACAGTCCGTCCGATGTCGCCACCCGGTAGAGCACGAGGTCCTGGTCGCTGGAAGCGAACATCTCGAGCGCCGAGGGCGGGATCGGCGCCTCGACCAGCCCGTCGCTCTTGCGGACCCGCTCGGCGATGACCCTGGCGGAGGCAAGCAGCGTGCGGTCGGTGATAAGGTTCGCGGTATCCAGCGCACCCTTGTAGGTGGTCCACACGTTGAAGACGACGACCGCGGCCATCGGCACGATCAGCCAGGCCAAGAGTTCGCGCTGGAGGCTCCTACCCGCCACCCGACACCCTCAGCACATAACCCAAGCCCCGCAGCGTGACGATGCCGACATCGCTGCCCTCCAGCTTGCGCCGCACGCGATGCACGCAGATCTCGATGGCGTTGGCGTTGCTCTCCTCGTTGAAACCGAAGACGTTTTCCGTCAGCGCATCCTTCAACACCGGGCGGCCGGCACGCAGCATCAGCGTTTCCAGCACCGCGTGCTCGCGGCCGGTCAGATGCAGCGGCTGGTCGCCAAGGCTGAACGCGCGGCCGCGCGTGTCGAAAGACAGCTGGCCGAGCTTGATCGCGGGTTCGAAATTGCCGCGCCCGCGCCTCAACTGTGCACGGATACGCGCCTCGAATTCACCGACCTCGAATGGCTTGACCAGATAGTCGTCGGCGCCGCTGTCGAGACCGCGGATACGGCTGGAAACGGCGTCATTGGCGGTCAGGATGATAACCGGCGTGGTGTTGCCGCGCCCCCGCAGCCGTTTCAAAACCTCGATGCCGTCGAGATGCGGCAGCGCGAGGTCGAGGATGACCAGCGCATAGTCCTGGCAGGCGGCGAGTGCCGCGTCGGCATCGTCGCCGCGATGGACGCAATCGATGACATAGTGCTCGCGCCGCAGCAGCCTGGTGATCCACTGCGAAAGGTCGCGGTCGTCTTCGGCCAACAAGATGCGCAATGAGGTTGGTCGCCTTGCTCCTGCCTCGGGCACCTGCCCGCGAGGCACAGTGTTTCATGCCGAACGGCACTGTCAACAATACCGAGGCGGCGGCACCGCATGTCGCCCGAAAGGCGCGCCGAGGGCTCGGGCGGTCAGCGCACCTGGTCGAGCAGGCGCTTGCACTCCAGAAGGTCGAACAGCGCTTCCTGCAGCAGCGCGCGGTTGTCGCGCGACAGCTTGCCGGAACCCGATTGCACCGGGCCCTCGTCGTCCGCTTTGCCGAGGCCGAAGAAACGGCGGTTCGGCTTGGCGGTCGGCTGGCCGACCAGCATCTCGTCGTCGCCGCGCGGCTGGGCGGCGGGCGTCAGCGGCACTTCCTCGGCCTGCCGGCGCTGCGCGATCGCCTCGACGGCGGCAACGTCGCCATGACCGACAGCGATCAAGAACTGGTTGCCGTTCTCGCGCAGGAGTTTCTGCACGCCTTTAATGGTGTAACCCTGGTCGTAGAGCATATGCCGGATGCCCTTGATCAGTTCCACGTCCTGCGGCCGGTAATAGCGGCGGCCACCGCCGCGCTTCATCGGCTTGATCTGGGTGAAACGCGTTTCCCAGAAGCGCAGCACGTGCTGCGGCAAGTCAAGGTCTTCGGCAACCTCGGAAATGGTGCGGAAGGCGTCGGGGCTCTTGTCCATGGGCGAATCCTCGCGCTGGGCATCGGATCGTAAAGGTCGGCGCCCGTGCTGGCCAACCCGATGCGCAAACAACAGACAACCGAAGATTCGACGCCGATTGCGCCGAATCGAAGCTCATTTCAGCGGTTTATCGCCAAATATTCAAGCCCGGCATCAAGCCGGGCCGGGTTTTCAACCGTTGAATGAGGCCACCGACTATTTGCCGGCCTTGGACTTGTTGGTCTGGTGCGAGCGCAGGATACGGCTTTTCAGCACGTTGGACGCCTTGAAGGTCATCACCCGGCGCGGCAGAATCGGCACTTCCTCGCCGGTTTTGGGATTGCGGCCGATCCGTTCGTTCTTGGAACGAACATGGAAAGTGGCGAAGGATGACAGCTTCACCGTCTCCCCGCGCACGATCGCCTCGCAGATCTCGTCGAGCACCGCTTCGACCAGTTCGGCAGACTCCGTGCGCGACAGGCCGACCTTCCGATAAACGGCCTCCGCAAGGTCGGCACGTGTCAGTGTCTTTCCTCCCATCGGACCGCCCTATCAGTTATCTCAAATGTATCGATCAAACGCCGCCGGAGCCTAAGTAATTGACTCGACAAGGTCAAGGACCGAACCGACCGGTTCGCCTCACCATCTGACGAGCACGGCACCCCAGGTAAAACCGCCGCCCATCGCCTCCAGAAGCACGAGGTCGCCGCGCTTGATCCGCCCGTCCGCCGCTGCGATGGCCAGCGCCAGCGGCACCGATGCGGCCGAAGTGTTGCCATGCAGATTGACGGTGATCACCACCTTCTCCTCGGCAATGCCGAGCTTCTTGGCGGAAGCGTCGATGATGCGCTTGTTGGCCTGATGCGGCACGAACCAGTCGAGGTCGTCGGCGGTGATGCCGGCTTGCGAGAACGTCGCCTCGATGACGTCCGTGATCATGCCCACGGCATGCTTGAAAACCTCGCGCCCTTCCATCCTGAGATGGCCGACCGTGCCGGTGGTCGACGGACCGCCGTCGACATAGAGTTTTTCCTTGTGCGTGCCGTCGGAACGCAGGGAGGCAGCCAGAACGCCGCGATCGGCGATGGTGCCCGCCCCTTCCGTCGCTTCCAGCACCATTGCGCCGGCGCCATCGCCGAACAGGACGCAGGTCGAGCGGTCGCTCCAGTCGAGAATGCGCGAGAACGTCTCGGAGCCGATCACCAGGACACGCTTGGCCAGTCCCGCGCGGATATACGCATCGGCCGTGGTGACGGCATAGACGAAGCCGGAACACACCGCCTGCATGTCGAAGGCGTAGCCGTGGCGCATGCCGAGCCGCTGCTGGATCTCGACCGCCGTGGCGGGGAACGTGTTGTTGGGCGTCGACGTCGCCAGTACGATCAGGTCGATGTCGTCCGGGGTCAGCCCGGCATCGGCAAGTGCGGCGCGCGCCGCCCCCTCGCCGAGCGAAGCCGTCGTCTCGTCGTCGGAGGCGATGTGACGCTGCCGGATGCCGGTTCGCTGGGCGATCCACTCGTCCGACGTCTCGACCATGCCTTCGAAATCGGCATTCTTCATGATGCGGCGGGGCAGTGACTGGCCCGTGCCGCGCACGACTGATCTAATCAAGTCTTTTTATCCTTCTTCGTCGGCTGCGACGTCGGACCGTCTGATTGCCGGTGACTGCGGATTGCGGGCATGGAACAGATCGAGATCCGCTTCGATCCGGTCAAGCAGCCGGTTGCGCACCATGTCGTAGGCCAGTTCCACGGCCGCCGCAAACCCCGCCGAATCGGCACCGCCGTGGCTTTTTACCACGACCCCGTTCAGTCCGAGGAAGACACCGCCATTGGAGCGGCTGACATCCATTTTTTCGCGCAAGAGGTCGAAAGCGCCCTTGGCGAACAGATAGCCGATGCGGGCCATCAGGGTACGGCTCATCGCGGCGCGCAGATAACCGCCGATCTGGCGGGCGGTGCCTTCGGCGGTCTTCAGCGCGATGTTGCCGGCGAAACCTTCGGTCACCACCACGTCGACCGTGCCCTTGCCGATATCGTCGCCCTCGACGAAACCGTGATAGCTCATCGAGGCCATGTTGGCCTCGCGCAGCATGCGCCCGGCTTCCTTGACCTCTTCCTGGCCCTTGACCTCCTCGACGCCGACATTGAGCAGGCCGACGGTCGGCCGCTCGATGCCGAACACGGCGCGCGCCATGCCGGTGCCGAGAATGGCGAAATCGATAAGCTGGTGCGCGTCGGCACCGATGGTGGCGCCGACATCCAGCACCACGCTTTCGCCGCGCATGTTCGGCCAGATCGCGGCGATCGCCGGCCGGTCGATGGTGGCCATGGTGCGCAGGCAGAATTTCGACATCGCCATCAGCGCGCCGGTGTTGCCGGCGGAAACGCAGGCGTCGGCCGAACCGGCCTTCACCGCCTCGATCGCCTTCCACATCGACGACTTCCAGCGGCCATGGCGCAAGGCCTGGCTTGGCTTGTCGTCCATGCGCACGGCGACATCGCAATGGATCAGTTCGCTTTTCTCGGCCAGACCGGGAAATTTCGCCAGTTCCGGCCGCACCACTTCTTCGCGGCCATAAATGGCGAAACGGATGTCCGGGCGGCGGGTGGCGACTATCTGGAGCGCCGGGATGACCACGTTGGGTCCGTGGTCACCGCCCATGGCATCGATGGAAATTTTAATCACGCGTTGTTCATCTCGTGTGTTGGCTTCGGGCCATCATGACTTTTGGCGAAAATAGCGGTTTTGGGTCTCCACACAACCGGCTTTTGTCGCCTTCCCGCTGCTTTCAGGATTTTCCGAGCAGCGATTTGAGCTTCCGCTGGAATTCGCTTTCGGGCTCGGCCTCGTCCGGGGCGAGTTCCAATTCCACGCCGGGCTTGCGGGGATAAGGGTCGATTCCCAGTCCGAAAAACTGCTCGGCCAGCGCGCCGACATCGATGGTGTCGCCCGAGAACGTCTCCGGACTGTCCGGCCCGTCGGCATCGATCAGGATCTCGCCGCCGCCCTCGAAGCCCTGCCGGCCAAGCTTTGATTCTTCCGGCAGGAACAAACCCTCGACCGCTTCGTCGATATGCGTCGTCACCGGTTCAAGCGTCACCACGCAGGCCTGGGTGATGTCGGCCTCGACGCTGCCGCTGACCTTCACGCCATGCCGTTTCCAGGGCGTCACCAGGAGATCGGCGACATAACGTTCGACCGACTGGAGCTCGTGGTCCTTGGCCAGCGCCTCGCGTTGCGCGGCAGTGGCTTCGATGCGCACGGGCATGCCCTTTTGCGGCAAACGCGAGACATGCGCCTCGAACGATACCGAACTTCTGGAACCGGGTTCGTTTTGCATGATCATCATCCTTCAACCGGCCGCCGCCGGAAAGACGACCGTGCCGGCGCAGATCGTCGCGGTCGGCTGGGCGGCCAATTCATCCCTCGCCCGCATCACATAAGTGGCCAGCGCCGCGGCCTCCGGCCATTCCGCGACATCGGGGCGGACATTGCGGCCGAGTGCTGCACCGAGATCGCCTGCATCGTTGCGCTCCAGCGCATCCGCATAGGCGGCGGTACGGCCATAATACATCTTGGCGAGCTTCTTCATGCGCTTCGGCACGCCGACATCGCTGATGCCGAGCTCGCGCAGCGAATGATCGACATCGGTGAAGAACTCGTCGATCAGCACCTGGGCGACGTCGGCGGCGACGCCGCTTTCGCCATGCAGGCGATGCTGGAACAGGAACATGTGCAGCGACAGCATCTCGAAACGACCGAGTGGCATATCCGGCACATTCCAGTCCGAATAAAAGAAAGTTTGCCGCGCCGCCGCCACGATTTGTCCGTACAGCGCCTCGGTGATGGCGCGGTTGGCGTGGCGTTCGCGGCCGAACAGGCGCTGAAACATTGGGGACGGTCTCCCAGGGACCTGTTTGTTAAGGCACGATTGTTGCATCGGCGGCTAAGCTGGTTTACCGGTTTTGCCGCCTCGCGCAAGCCGGTGCCCGAGAGCGGACTATGGAGTTGTTGTTGCGCGCGCTGAAATTCAAGTCGACCGCCTTGGCAGGTCCCGCTTCCGTCGCCTCGATGCTGATCGTCGTATCGGCGCTCTCTGGCTGCAATTCGTCCAAGATGTTCGGGGACCTGACCCCCGGCGAGACGCTCACCCAGGGCTACGTCGTCGACCAGCAAACGCTGGATTCGGTGCCGGTCGGCTCCAGCCGCGAACAGGTGCTCCTGTCGCTGGGCACGCCGTCCACCACCGCGACCTTCGACAACGAGGTCTTCTATTACATTTCCCAGACGCGCCGCCGCCCGGTCGCCTTCGCCAATCCCGGCGTGGTCGACCAGAAGGTGCTGGCCGTCTATTTCGGCGCCGACAACCGCGTCGCCCGCATCGCCAATTATGGCCTCAAGGACGGCAGGGTGTTCGACTTCATCTCGCGCACGACGCCGACCGGCGGCAAGGACCAGAACTTCCTCGGCCAGATCATTTCCGGCGCCGGCAAGCTCAAGCCGAGCGCTGGCTCGCTGCTCTAGGCGCGCGGGCTACGCCCACAGCACCATCGTCCATGAAAAAACCCGCAGGATCGCTCCCGCGGGTTTTTTTGATTTGTCGCCGCCGCCCGGCCAATGCGACCGGGCGGAGGTTCTTGCGCGTCAGCCGTGGGCGAGCACTGCCAGAAGCAGCAGCGCCACGATATTGGTGATCTTGATCGCCGGGTTGACGGCCGGACCGGCGGTATCCTTGTAAGGATCGCCGACGGTATCGCCCGTCACCGAGGCCTTGTGGGCCTCTGAGCCCTTCAGATGCTTGACGCCGTCCTTATCGACGAAACCGTCCTCGAACGACTTCTTGGCGTTATCCCAGGCGCCGCCGCCCGATGTCATCGAGATGGCCACGAACAGGCCGTTGACGATGACGCCGAGCAACGAGGCGCCCAAAGCCGCGAAAGCCGAGGCCTTGGAGCCCGAGATCAAAAGCACGCCGAAATAGACGACCAGCGGCGCCAGCACCGGCAGCAGTGACGGAATGATCATCTCCTTGATCGCCGCCCTGGTCAAAAGGTCGACGGCGCGGGCGTAGTTGGGCTTGGACGTGCCCTTCATGATGCCCGGATCCTCGCGGAATTGACGCCGCACCTCTTCCACGATCGAGCCCGCCGCACGGCCGACGGCGGTCATGGCAATGCCACCGAACAGATACGGGATGAGACCGCCGAAGATCAGGCCGGCAACCACATAGGGGTTTGACAGGTCGAAGGAGATCGTGCCGACATTGGCGAAATAGGGATATTGCGCGGCATTGGCCGCGAAATATTGCAGGTCGTTCGAATAGGCGGCGAACAGCACCAGCGCGCCGAGGCCGGCCGAACCGATGGCATAACCCTTGGTGACCGCCTTGGTGGTGTTGCCGACCGCGTCGAGCGCGTCGGTGGAATGACGCACTTCCTTCGGCATGCCCGACATTTCTGCGATACCGCCGGCATTGTCGGTGACCGGGCCGAACGCGTCGAGTGCCACGATCATGCCGGCAAGGCCGAGCATGGTGGTGACCGCGATGGCGGTGCCGAACAGACCGGCCAGCTGATAGGTGCCGATGATGCCGCCGACGATGACGATGGCCGGCAGCGCCGTCGATTCCAGCGAGACCGCGAGGCCCTGGATGACGTTGGTGCCGTGACCGGTGACCGAGGCCTGGGCGATCGAATTGACCGGGCGCTTGTTGGTGCCGGTGTAGTATTCGGTGATCACCACGATCAGCGCCGTTACCAGCAGGCCGACCAGCCCGCAGATAAACAGCTTGGTGCCGTTGACCGGGTGCTGCCCGGCTGCCGCCTGGATGTCGCCCCAGCCGATGGTCATCGAGGTGGCGGCACCAAGGCCGACGATGGAGAGCAGGCCGGTGACGATCAGGCCTTTGTAGAGCGCGCCCATGATGGAGCCGTTCGACCCCAGCTTGACGAAGAAGGTGCCGATGATCGAAGTGACGATGCAGGCGCCGCAGATGACGAGCGGGTAGAGCATCATGCTCGACAGAACGGGCGTGCCGGCAAAGAAGATCGCCGCAAGCACCATGGTGGCGACCACGGTCACCGCATAGGTCTCGAACAGGTCGGCCGCCATGCCGGCGCAGTCGCCGACATTGTCGCCCACATTGTCGGCGATCGTGGCCGGGTTGCGCGGATCATCTTCCGGAATTCCGGCTTCGACCTTGCCGACCAGATCGCCGCCGACATCGGCACCCTTGGTGAAGATGCCGCCGCCGAGACGGGCGAAGATCGAGATGAGCGAAGCGCCGAAGCCGAGCGCCACCAGCGAATCGATGACCTTGCGGTCGCCGGGGGCCAGGCCGAGCGGGCCGGTCAGCACCCAGTAGTAGACGGAGACGCCGAGCAGCGCGAGGCCGGCCACCAGAAGGCCGGTGATGGCGCCCGACTTGAAGGCGATGTCGAGACCCGCCGCCAGGCTGTTCGATGCAGCCTGCGCGGTGCGCACATTGGCGCGCACCGAAACGTGCATGCCTATGAAGCCAGCGGCGCCCGAAAGCACGGCGCCGACCAGGAAACCGATCGCTGCGGTACCCGAAAGCAGCCACCAGGCCAGCAGGAACACGACGACCCCGACGATGGCGATGGTGGTGTACTGGCGCGCCAGATAGGCTTGCGCGCCCTCGCGGATGGCCGCGGCGATTTCCTGCATGCGGGCGTTGCCCTGATCGGATGCCAGTACGGACTGCGTAGCCCATATGGCGTAGACGATCGAAAGCACGCCGCAGAGGATGACGACAAAAAGCATACTCATGTGCGGATTTTTCCTCGATCTGTGGCCCGGCAGACCTCCTCCCCCGGGCCGTGGAACCGAACCGGGGCTCTGAGCAGAGTCCCGACCCCTCGCAGCGATTTATGCAGAGCCGCGGTCTCGACCGTCAAGCCGGCGTGCGACATTTGCCCGCATTTCCTTGCGACACTTTAGCGCGGTCTTGTTGGGCCAGTCGGCCTGTCCGCACCAAGGTGGTGAACGCCGGCGCCGTCGTTTCGCGGCGCCGGCGACGAGCCCTGATAAGACGACCCCTTGTTAATCGGCCAGATCGTGATCCGGCTGCATGACGTAAATCAGCACGACAAGCATGGTCATGTAGAACTTGAAAGCCGCTTCCTGGCCGTTCCAGGTCTTCGACTGCCACATTGCAAACCACTCGCCGCCGATCGCCATGAAACCGAAATACCAGACGAGAAAGCCCATGGTGGTGGCGACGATCGCGAAATTCTTGGCCTTGTTGAACGCCGCCCCGCTACCGTTGCGGGCGCTCCACAGGTTCCATGCCGCGATCAGGAAGAGCACGCAGGTCAGCGCCTCGCCGGCGATGATCAACCAGTAGCCGGCTGTCCAAAGCGCCGGATTGGTAATGGAGCGGTACATCAATGCGTTGCCCGGAAAGGTCGTGTCCATGGACAGCACATGTTGGACAAAGGCGAAGTTCGAGCCATAGTCGGTGATGTTGCCAAAGGCGACAAGGAACGCGAAAATCGCCAGACACAGGCACATGATGATCTTGGAAAGACGTGACGTCATGGCAAAAGCCCCTTCTGCTTTCGATGGTGCAAGTCACGGTGACGGAAGATTGCCGAGTCCCGCCCGGCACGCAATCCATCCCGTCGTCATCGCCTTGACCGCGACCGCGAGCCGCCACGCTGCCGACTACGGGCTTTCGACGGCGCTTGCGGCCTTGCAACTGCCGGAAACCTGCGCGGTGGATGATCTCGTTTCACTCGAGAACACCGCCGATCGTCACGCGTTTTCCATCATCCGGCGCCGCTGGATCGCGGACGGCAACGGGACAAGATTGGAAATCACGCTCGACCATCCCGCGGCGGCATCCCGACGCTGAAGGACCACAGCCGTTCGGCCCAACCTGAGGCGGTTAAAGGCCCGACAGACCCATGCGGCGCGCCGCCACGCGTTCCAACGCGACCAGGCCGTCATAGATGAAGACGGCGAGCCCGGCGACGATCAGGCCGCCTTGCACGACGAAGGCGAGATTGTTGGAGATGAGGCCAGCGATGATGACCTCACCCAAAGTCTTGGCCGCCACCGTGGAACCGATCGTCGCGGTAGCCAGGCTGATGACGACCGAAAGCCGGATGCCGGCCAGGATGACCGGCAGGCTGAGCGGCAGCTCCACCTTGAGCAGTCGCTGACGGCTGGTCATGCCCGCCCCCCTCGCCGCCTCCACCACATTGCCCGGCAGCGTGGTGAGGCCGGTCAGCGCGTTCTCGAAAATCGGCAGCAGGCCGTAAAGGAAAAGCGCGATCAGCGTCGGCTTCTCGCCGAAGCCAACCGCCGGCACGGCTAGCGCCAGCACAGCAACCGGCGGGAAGGTCTGGCCGATATTGACCAGGCTGCGCGACAGCGGCAGGAATTCGGCGCCGAAGGGCCGCGTCACCAGGATCGCCAGCCCGATGGCAACAACGATCGCGCCCAGCGTGGCGACCGCCACGGTGCCCAGATGCTGCAGGGTGAGCGTCAGCAGGCTGCCCTGATTGTAGATCGCCGGCGCGTTGTTTTCCGTCAGCGGCTTGAGCAACGGCTCGAACCAGCCCGGACTGACGATGAACGTCACCAGGAGCACGAACAGCACCAGCCGCAGCGCCGCGGGCAGGAACCGTCTCATGCCGGTCGTGCCGCCAGTTTGATCAGCCCGTCCACGGTGACGCGGCCGAGCGGCTTGCCGTCGGCGCCCTTGACCGGCAATGCGGGGCGACCCGACCACAAAAGCTCGGCCAGCGCGTCGCGCTGGCTGGCCTCGGCGGGGATGGCCTCGCCTTCCGCCGTACCCTTCTCGACTGCATCGGCGACGCGGCCGAGCGACAGGAGCCGGAACGGCCGCTCGGACGAGCCGACCAGTGTCTCGACGAAGGAACTGGCCGGTTTCGCCAGGATCTCGGCGGGCTTGGCATATTGCACCAGCTTGCCGCCATCCATGACGGCGATCTTGTGGCCGAGATGCACCGCCTCCTCCATGTCGTGCGTGACCAGGATGATGGTGGTGCCGAAATGCTTCTGGATGGCCAGCAGGTCTTCCTGCGCCTTGGTGCGGATGATCGGGTCGAGCGCGCCGAACGGCTCGTCCATCAAAAGCACGTTGGGCTTGGCGGCCAGCGCGCGCGCCACGCCGACGCGTTGCTGCTGACCGCCGGAGAGTTCGTGCGGATAGCGCGGGCCGAAGGCGGCGGGATCGAGCTGGAACAGGCGCAGCAATTCGTCGACGCGCTCGTCGATACGCTCCTTGTCCCAGCCGAGCAGCAAAGGCACGGTGGCGATGTTCTGGGCCACCGTGCGGTGCGGGAACAGGCCATGGCCCTGGATGGCGTAGCCGATCGAGCGGCGCAGTTCGTAGTCGGGCAGCGAATGGTTGTCGACGCCGTCCAGCTTGATCGTGCCCGAGGTCGGTTCGACCAGTCGGTTGATCATGCGCAACAGCGTCGTCTTGCCCGACCCGGACGTGCCGACGATGGCGGCGATGGTGCGCGGCTCGATCACCAACGACACGTCGTCGACCACGGTCTGGTCGTCATAACGCTTGGTGATGTTTTCGATCTCGATCATGCTACCGCTTCCCTGCGCCGTCTCGTTGCGGTCAGTTCGATGATGGCGTCGAGCACGATGCCCGCCGCGAAGGCCAGCGCCACGGTTGGCACGGCGCCGAGCAGAACAAGGTCCATCGCCGTCTGGCCGACGCCCTGGAACACAAAAACCCCGAAGCCGCCGCCGCCGATCAATGCCGCGATGGTGGCGAGCCCGATGTTCTGGACCAGCACGATGCGGATGCCGGTCAAAATCACCGGAAAGGCCAGCGGGAACTCGACGTCGAACAGGCGCTGCCGGCTGGTCATGCCCATGCCGCGCGCCGCCTCGTTGGCGGCCTGCGGCACGCCGGCCAGTCCCACCACCGTGTTGGCGACGACCGGCAACAGCGAATAGAGGAACAGCGCCACGAAGGCGGGCGCGGTGCCGATGCCGCGAATGCCGAGCGCCGCAGCCCCCGGCACATGCAGCGCCACCCAGCCGAGCGGCGCGATCAGCATGCCGAACAGCGCGATCGACGGGATCGTCTGGATGATGTTGAGCACGTTGAGCACGGCCGCCTTCATCGGCTCGACCCGGTGGCAAAGGATGCCCAGCGGCAGGCCGACGACAACCGCGGCAGCCAGCGAACCCAGCGCCAGCGTCACATGCTTGCGCGCTTCGGCCCAGAAGCTGCCGGCGCGATTGGCATATTCCTTGAGGATGGAAAGGCTGTCCCAACTGCCCGAGGCGAGCAGGATGCCGATCGCGACCGCAGCGATCACAAGAATGCCGATACGCGCCAGCGGCGACAGTTCGAGCCGGGTCAGAACATCGGCCAAGAGCAGCGTGAAGGCGAAGACCAGCAGCCAGAAGCCGGAAGCCGGCGAGATGCGGGCGAAGGTATTGCCGGCCGGCGTCAGGAAGCTGCCGGCGACGCCGATCGCCAGCGCCAGCACGCCAAGCACGGCCACGCTTGCCACCAGACGCCAGATCAATGGCGTCTTCACGAGCGCCACGACGACGGCGACAACCACCAGCGCCAAAAGCAGCGCCCCACTGCCCGACGGAAGTGCTTCGAGGATGGATCGCCCTTGCCCCGGCACGATGCGATTGGCACGGAACGTGGCAAACGGCGCCAGGAACGCCGCATAGGCGGCAATCGCGGCGATCACAACGCCCAGCTTGTCGAAGCGAATGCCCACAATGCCTGTCCCCGGCGAACCGGCGCCCGTTCAGCGGGCGCCGGCAAGCTCTTCATGCCTTACTTCAGGAAGCCGTTTTTCTTCAGGAAGTCCTCGGCAACCGCCTTGGCCGGCTCGCCACCGACCTGGACGCGGCCGTTCAGCTCCTGCAGCGTCACCAGATCGAGCTTCTCGAAGACCGGCTTCAGGAGGTCGGCGATCTTCGGATTTTCCTTCAGCACCGCCTCGCGGATGATCGGCGTCGGCTGATAGACCGGCTGCACGTTCTTGTCGTCGGCGAGCACCACCAGCCCGGACGGCGCGATGCCGCCGTCGGTGCCGTAGACCATCGCCGCATTGGCGCCATTGGTCTGGTTGGCAGCGGCGCCAATGGTGGCCGCCGTGTCGCCGCCCGAAAGCGTGATCAGCTGGTCCGACTTCAGCTTGAAGCCGTAGGTGGTCTGGAAAGCCGGCAAGGCCGCAGCCGAGTTGACGAACTCGGCCGAGGCGGCCAGCACCACCTTGCCGCCACCGGAGACGTATTTGCCGAAGTCGCTGAGCGAGGCCAGCTTGTTGGCATCGGCGACATCCTTGCGCAACGCGATCGCCCAGGTGTTGTTGGCCGGCGACGGTGTCAGCCAGACGATCTTGTTGGCGTCGTATTCAAGCTTCTTGGCCGCTTCGTAACCCTTGGCCGCATCCTTCCAGATCGGATCGTCGGCCTTCTCGAAGAAGAAGGCGGCGTTGCCCGTATATTCGGGATAAATGTCGATCTCGCCGGCGATGATCGCCTTGCGCACCACCGGCGTGGCGCCGAGCTGGATGCGGTCGACGGTCTTGATGCCGTTGGCGTTCAGCACCGACTGGATGATGTTGCCCAGCACCCCGCCCTCGGTGTCGATCTTGGAGGAAACGACGACGTCGGCGGCATTGGCCGAGGCGACGGAAAGGCCGAACGCCACGAGCGCGCCGGCGAAAAACCTGGTTGAAGACATGGTGGCAAATCCCTCTGATGGAACCGGAAACGATTATTGCATATCGCACGACCCAGACGGCCAGTCGGGGCATACGGTTTCATAAGATGGAGGGTAAGCGCAATATTTTTATCTGGGCCGCGCGCGTTCGCGGCACCTATCCCGACAGCGTCGTGTCAGTTGGCTGCGCGCAAAGCCGTCATGCGAAGCCCGCCGAGCGCGACAAGGCACAGAAGCGATATCGGAAACACCACCCAGGCCAGCATGTTCCAGCCCCAGGCATTGTAGACCGCTCCTGACATCAGCGAGGCGAACGCCACCGCACCGAACAGCACGAGGTCGTGGAAACCCTGGATGGTTCCCTTCTCTTCCGGCCGGTAGCTTTCCGTCACCATGGCGGTCGAACCGATGAAGCCGAAATTCCAGCCGAGCCCAAGCAGGATCAGCGTGGTCCAGAACTGCCACAGCTGGATTCCCGAGAGCGCCACCACTGCGCAGGCGATCAACAAAACGAAGCCGATCGCCACGATGGCCGGAGCGCCGAAACGGTGAATGAGCCGCCCGGTAAAGAAGCTCGGCCCGAACATGGCCATTACGTGCCAGGAGATGCCGAGCGTCGCCTCGTCCGACGAGAGGCCGCAGCCGACCATGGCCAACGGCGCGCCGGTCATGACGAAGGTCATCAGCGTATAGGAGCCGACCGCGCACAAAAGCGCGATGAAGAAGCGCGGCTGGCTGATGATTTCGGCAAGCGGGCGACCACCGTCAGCGGCGACCTCGACGGTCTTGGTCGCATGGTTGGGGCGCAGGAAGAACAGGATCGCCGCGCCCAAGGCCACCAGGCCGAGGATCGAGGCAAAGGCGCCGGCAAAAGGCACCGGCGCCAGAAGGTCCTTGGTGAAGATCACCACCTGGGGGCCGAGGATGGCGGTTATGATGCCGCCGGCCAGGACGAAGGAAATGGCGCGCGCCTTGAATTCAGGCGGGGCGTTGTCGGCGGCGGCGAAGCGGAATTGCTGCACGAAGGCAGCACCCGCGCCGATGACCAGCAGGCCGAAGACGAACAGCCAGAAGCTCGACTGGAACAGGGCGATGGTGGCGACGAGCCCGGTCACGCCCGTGCCGACCAGAAATCCGTCGCGATGGCCGAGCTTGCGGATCAGCGCCGCCGAAGGCAGCGCGCCCACGGCCAGGCCGACCGAGTAACCGGTGAGCGGAGCGGTGGCCAGCGACTTGTCCGGCCCCAGCATATATTCGCCGGCCAGCGCGCCGAGCGCGAAACAGATCGGCCCGGCCGAGCCCAACACCGCCTGCGCGGCGGACAGGATGTAGGTCGTGCGGCGCGCCTCGTTTTGTGCGGCCGCCGTCACCACGCTCATCGTGCGTCCTTGCCTCTTCCCTCGCCGCGCATGCGGCGCGCCACACGGTCGAGCACGGCGTTGACCAGCTTCGGCTCGTCCTCGGAATAGAAGGCCTTGGCGATGTCGACATATTCGGAGACGATGACCGCCACCGGCACGTCCTCGCGCTTCATCAACTCGTAGACGCCTGCGCGCAGGATGGCGCGCAGCGTCGAATCGAGCCGCGACAGCGGCCAGTCGTCGGTCAGCGCCTGGCGGATCACCGGATCGACCGTCTTCTGGTTCTCCACCACGCCGGCCAGGATGGCGCGGAACCACTGCGCATCAGCCTCGCGGTAAAGCGCGCCGTCGACTTCCTTGCCGAGCCGGAAGGCCTCGTATTCGGCGGTGATCTCTAGCAGGCCGGAGCCGGCGACGTCCATCTGGTAGAGCGCCTGCACGGCGGCAAGCCGAGCGGCACCGCGCTTGTTGGCCTGGCGCGGAACGGAGCCGGGCTCGGACGGTTCGGTCACGATTGCGCTCCCAGTCTGTCTTTCAGCGCGATCATGGTGAGCGCGGCGCGCGCGGCGAAACCGCCCTTGTCGCCTTCGCTCTTCCTGGCGCGCACCCAGGCCTGTTCGTCGTTCTCGGTGGTCAGGATGCCGTTGCCGATGCAAAGCGATTCCTGCACCGAAAGGTCCATCAGCGCGCGGCTCGATTCGTTGGCCACGATGTCGAAATGATAGGTGTCGCCGCGAATGATCGAACCCAGCGCGACGAAACCGTCATACACCTTGCCGCCCTCGGCCATGCCGTCGAGCGCGAAGGCGATGACCGCTGGAATTTCCAGGGAACCCGGAACAGTGACGATGTCGCAGGTTGCGCCGGCTTCCTTGAGCGCGCTGGTGGCGCCGTCGAGCAATGCGTCGGCGAGGTCGTCGTGGAAACGCGCCTCGATGATGAGTAGATGGGCGTTCCGCTCGGGACGGATGAACGCCTTGCCGTGTTGGGATATGCCAGCCATGAAGGTCTCCGGGATTGCCGGTGACTTAGGCCGAAGCGGCGGCGGGCGCAAGCGACGTTTCAGTGTCTTGGCCGACCGGCGGCGTTCCGCTCCGTCAGAGCCCCTCTTTCGCGGCCTCCACCAGCCGCGCCGCATAGCGCGCCATGGTGTCGATCTCGAGATTGACGCGGTCGCCTGCCTGCCGGTCCGCCCAGGTGGTCACTTGCAGCGAATGGTGGATCAGAAGCACGTCGAAGCGTGTGCCTTCCACCTTGTTGACGGTGAGCGAGGTGCCATCCAGCGCCACCGAACCCTTCGGCGCGATGAACCTGGCGAGTTCGCGCGGCGCTTCCAGCGTGAAACGCACGGCATCGCCCTCGTCTTCCCGCGCCAGGATCGTGGCGGTGCCGTCGACATGGCCGGACACGATGTGGCCGCCCAGTTCGTCGCCGATCTTCAGCGCCCGTTCCAGATTGATGCGCGTGCCGGCCTGCCAGCCGGACGCCGTCGTCAGCCTCAGCGCCTCTTCCCACGCCTCGACCTCGAACCAGCGGGCGTTCGAGCCCTGTTCGGGCAGCGCCGTCACCGTCAGGCAGACGCCGCCGCAGGAGATCGAGGCGCCGAGGTCGATGGTGGCGGGATCGTATCCGGTGTCGATGCGCAGGCCGACGCCTTCCTTGCGCGGGCTGACGGCGGCGACGGTGCCGATGTCGGTGACGATGCCGGTGAACATCAGTAGAGATCCCTTATCCATTCGGTGGCGCGATCCTCGCCGAAGCGTGTCTCGCGCAATTTGCGGAAGCCGGCCGGAATGCTGCCCGCGTCGACGGGCGAGGCAATGCCGCCCTCGCCGATCGTCTCCGGCCCGGTGAACAGCACGATACGGTCGACCAGCCCCTCGTCGAGAAAGGCTTTCGCCACCTCCGCGCCGCCCTCGACCAGCACGCTCGCCATGCCGAGCGCGGCCAGATCCTCCATCAGTTCCGGCAAGGCGACGCGGCCATCGATCGTCTCGGTGCCGATGAAACGCACGCCGCGCCGTTCAAGCGCCGCCCGCCGATGCGGGTCGGCCTCGGCGCAGGCGGCGATGTAGAGCGGCACACGGTCTGCCTCGGCCACCAGCTTGGCGTTTTCCGGCAACCGGATATGGCGATCGAGCACGATGCGCGCCGGCGAACGAGTCTCCAGTCCGGGCAATCGCACGGTGAGCGCCGGATCGTCCTCCAGCGCGGTGCCGATACCGATCAGCACCGCGTCGGTCTCCGCCCGGATCAGATGCACCTCGCGCCGCGCCGCGTCGCCGGTGATCGATATCTGGCCGTCGCCCTTGCGGCCGATCATGCCGTCGGCCGACAGCGCAAGCTTCAGAACCACTTCAGGTCGTTTCTTGAGCGACCGGTTCATATAGCCGGCCATCTGTTCGGCGGCCTCCTCGGCCAGCAGCCGCTCGACCACCTCGACACCGGCGGCCCTCAAAATAGCGTAGCCCTTGCCGGACACCCGCGGATCGGGATCGCTGGCGGCCCCGACCACCCGGACGATGCCGGCCGAAACCAGCGCATTGGCGCAAGGCGGCGTGCGGCCGTGATGCGCACAGGGCTCCAGCGTCACATAGGCGGTGGCGCCTTGCGCCAGCACACCGGCCTCGGCCAGTGCCTCGGTTTCGGCATGCGGACGCCCGCCGATCGCCGTCACTCCGGTGCCGACGATCATCGGGCCATTGCCGTCGTCGCGCACGATGATGGTGCCGACGGAGGGGTTGGTGGCGGTGCGGCCGAGATTGCGCCGCGACAGGCGGATCGCCGCCGCCATAAAACGGCGGTCGAGGGCGTGCTGTTCTGGGCTGCTGTGCGAAACCACGGTCTAGCCGGCGTCCTCGTCGCCCTTCAGTTCGCCGAGCACGTCATGGAAATCCTTGGCTTCGCGGAAATTGCGATAGACGGAGGCGAACCGCACATAAGCGACGTCGTCCAGCGACTTCAACGCGTCCATCACCAGGCGCCCGACCTCGGCCGAGGGAATCTCGGTCTCGCCCGAGCTTTCGAGCTGGCGCACGATGCCGGTGACGGCCCGGTCGATGCGGTCGGGATCGACATTGCGCTTGCGCACCGCCGTCTCGACCGAGCGGGCGAGCTTGTCGCGGTCGAACGGCACCTTGCGGCCGGATTTCTTGACGACGACCAGATCGCGCAGCTGCACGCGCTCGAAAGTGGTGAAACGACCGCCGCAATCGGGGCAGACGCGGCGCCGGCGGATGGCGGCGCCATCCTCGGCGGGACGCGAATCCTTCACCTGCGTGTCTTCGGACTGGCAATAGGGGCAGCGCATGGTGAGCCTTGGCTAGCGATTCTGATTGCGCGGGAGGCTAGAGCCTTTCGGCACAAGTAGGAAGCGCGGATGCGGAATCCAATCGGTCGGTCGCGCTTGTGGTCTTCGACCGGCGGCCCGCAGTCGCGGGCTTGTCCCATCCCACGCCTTCGTCATTCCGGGCCAGCGAGGCGAAGCCGAGCGCCGACCCGGAACCCATTGGTCCCAGCGCATTGAGCACAGCCGGGACCTCGGTTCGCGTGGACAGCGGTGAAACATGCGGCGTCGGTTCGGCTGTCTGAACGGTCCAGAACGAGGACCGGGCCATGCTTGACGATGGTGCGGCCAATGGGTTCCGGCTCTCGCTGCGCTCGGCCGGAATGACGACGGCGGTACAGTCGCGTCGACGCGCGGTTGCGTTGATACACTTCTTCATCGCCACGCCCTGCTTTTCGCAGTCTGGCCATTGTCAAAAAACACTCCCGTTGCGGGAGGTGGGAAGCGGGGCGCCGGGTCGGTGCCTCTTAGCAAATAGCACGTGGCGCCTTCCGGGCGCCCCGCCGGTGTTCTTGCCCCGGACCGACCTCGCCGTCCTTCGCGACGGCAGACTTCGGGCCTCAAGCCGCCATTTTCGGCGGCCGGGTTTTTCCAGGGCCCGGACTTAGGGCTCGTCACCAGACACCGCCACCGTTAGCGCTGCCAGTCCGGCACCGGCGCCCTCCCTGATACCCGGTGCGCACCAGGTTCCCGTGAGGGCGATGGGCCGATTGTCAACTGAAGGCGAGTGGCGTGAATAAATCCGCGCGCGATTTCTCGCTCGGTTTTCGGCAAGGGATTGAACGGACAACGTTCTTTCTTTCGACCCGCGTCTTCCTCCACGCATCCAATCCACATCTTGCACCGCGCCGGTGATGTCGGCCGCGGTTTGGAACCAGCGCCGAAACAGAGCGATTCAAGCCAGCCGGGACCTGTTCCGGCTCAGAAATAGCGGGGCGCAAGGAAGATCGCGAGCGCGGCGACAAGCCAGACGACGAGGCCGCCGAGCACCGCCAGCCGGTAGTCGAGCGGATCGATCAGGAAATAACAGGCGCCGAGAAAGGCGAGATAGGCAGGGATGGTCTTGGCGCCGGCCAGACAGGCCTCGCGAAACCCGTCGGCGCCGCCCTTGGCACCGACGGCGAGCAGCGCGATGACGGCGAAGGTCGGGGCCAGCGGCAGGATGCCCGGCAACACATTGCCACGCTTCGAGGCCCAGACAATGAGCGCCGTCACCAGCCCGCCGACAACACCCTTCCACAGGATATCCATCGGCGGGTACCTTCTTTAAAACAACGGCTTAGCCGAGATAGGGATAGAGCGGGAAGCGGTCGGTGAGCGACACCACCTTGGCCTTCACCGCGGCCTCGACAGCGGCATTGCCCTCGTCGGAATTGGCCACCTTCAACCCGTCCAGCACCTCGGCGATCAGCTTGCCGATCTCGCGGAACTCGGCCTGGCCGAAGCCGCGCGTCGTGCCGGCCGGCGTGCCGAGGCGCACGCCCGAGGTGACGAAGGGCTTCTCGGGATCGAACGGGATGCCGTTCTTGTTGCAGGTGATGTTGGCGCGGCCAAGTGCTGCCTCGGCGCGCTTGCCGGTGGCGTTCTTGGGACGCAGATCGACCAGCATCAAATGGTTGTCGGTGCCGTTCGAGACGATGTCGAGGCCGGTTTCCTTCAGGCTTTCGGCCAGCGCCTTGGCGTTGGCGACGACGTTCTGGGCGTAGAGCTTGAAGTCGGGCTTCAGCGCCTCGCCGAAGGCCACCGCCTTGGCGGCGATGACGTGCATCAGCGGGCCGCCCTGCAAGCCGGGGAACACCGCCGAATTGACCTTCTTGGCGATGTCCTCGTCATTGGTCAGGATCATGCCGCCACGCGGGCCGCGCAGCGACTTGTGCGTGGTGGTGGTGACGACATGGGCATGCGGCAGCGGCGACGGATGCTGGCCACCGGCGACGAGGCCAGCGATATGGGCCATGTCGACCATCAGATAGGCGCCGATCGAATCGGCAATCTCGCGGAAGCGCTTCCAGTCCCAGACGCGCGAATAGGCGGTGCCGCCGGCCAGGATGAGCTTCGGCTTGTGCTGCTGGGCGAGCTTTTCGATCTCATCCATGTCGAGCAGATGGTCGTCCTTGCGCACGCCGTAGGAGACGACCTTGAACCACTTGCCGGACATATTGACGGGCGAGCCGTGGGTGAGATGGCCGCCGGAATTGAGGTCGAGGCCCATGAAGGTGTCGCCCGGCTGCAAGAGCGCCAGGAACACGGCCTGGTTCATCTGGGAACCGGAATTCGGCTGGACATTGGCGAAGTTGCAGGAAAACAGCTTCTTGGCGCGCTCGATGGCGAGCTCCTCGGCGACGTCGACGAACTGGCAGCCGCCATAGTAGCGCTTGCCCGGATAACCCTCGGCGTATTTGTTGGTCATGATCGAGCCCTGCGCTTCCAGAACGGCGCGCGAGACGATGTTTTCCGAAGCGATCAGCTCGATCTCGTGGCGCTGGCGACCGAGCTCGTTGCGGATCGAGCCGAAGATCTCCGGATCGACCTCCGCGAGCGGAGTTCCAAAGAAGGATTCGAGGGAGTTCGAAACGGCCGCTGCTGTTGCCATGCGCTGGGATCCTTGCTGTCAGGGAGTCACGGCGCCATTAACACAGTTGTATGCGCCCCGCCACGTTTGCGCTGCGAAATCCTCTGGCCGGATCGCGTCGTTTTTCGCAAACGCGCAGCCTCGCGAAATTGGCCGGTGCCAACGGCACGGGATTCCGCTTGCCATCCCCGCGATCCGATTGCAAAATGCAAGCGGATTGAGGAGGAAATCATGGCCACGACGATCTTTGCCAGTTCGATGTCGCTCGACGGCTATATCGCCGCGCCGTCGGGCGAACTGGTGTTGCCGGTGCCGGAAGCGCCGCTGCACCGGCATTTCAACCGGCTGATGGAAGCGACCGCCGTCGCCGTCTATGGCCGCAGGCTCTATGAGCTGATGCGCTACTGGGACACGGACGACGACGCCTGGCCGCCGGAAGCGTGGGAGTTCGCGCAGGCCTGGCGCGCCACGCCGAAATTCGTCTGCTCGACGACGTTGCGCGAGGTCGGCCCCAATGCGCGGCTGGTCAGCACGGACGCCGCCGGGACCCTGAAGCGCCTGAAGGCCGAGACCGATGGTCTTATCCTCGTCGGCGGCGCCGAATTCGCCGCCAGCATGGCCAGCCATGGCCTGATCGACGAATATCATCTTTATCTGCAGCCGGTGGTGCTGGGGGAAGGCAAGCCGTTTTTCGCGGACGGCAAGGCGATGACGCTGCGCCCGCTCAGCCAGGAACTGTTGCCGCAAGGTGTCGTGCTTGCACGTTACGCGCCGGCCTGACCGCCGCCGCTTGCGTGGAGACGCGACGACGTCTATCTATTTCGCGCAACCGTCGAGAAAGAAAGGAGGGCTGCGTGACCGGATTTAATCATCCCAGGTTTAATCACCATCGTCAGTGCGGCCCGAACCAGGCCCTGCAAATGCGTTTGCAGGGCTGACCTCAGGACGATCGCCTCACCGCATCTCTTTCTGGTCTGCCCCAAGGGGTAGCGCGACGCCGGCCAAGCCGCGTTCGCGTTTCGTCAAAACACCGAGCCAACGCAGTTCCGGCATGAGACGCCAGGCATAGGACATGCCCGGCCGCCGGCGCGGCTCGCGACAGACCAGAGAACGACCATGGCATTGATCAATCTGAAGGCACTCGGCGTCACCCTCGGCGCCCGCCTGTTTTCCAATCTCGACCTCTCGGTGGAGGCCGGCGACCGCGTCGGCATCGTCGCCGCCAATGGCCGGGGCAAGTCGACGCTGCTTCGCGTCATCGCAGGCGCGCTGGAACCCGGCGAAGGCGCTGTCACCCGCGCCCGCGGGCTCACCATCGGCCATGTCGAGCAGGATATAGCACCCGGCCTGCTCGCCCTGCCCTTTCACGAGGCGGTGCGACAGGCACTGCCGGCCGAACAGGCGGAGAGCGAAAGCTGGCGCGCCGATGTGGTGCTGGAGACCTTCGAGGTGCCGCAGGACTTGCGCGAGCGAGAACTCGGCGCGCTGAGCGGCGGCTGGCAGCGGCTCGCGCTTTTGGCGCGCGTCTGGATCAACGATCCCGACGCGCTTCTGCTCGACGAGCCGACCAACCATCTCGACCTCGCCCGCATCCGCTGGCTGGAAGACTGGCTGCGCGACCTGCCGCAGAGCATCCCGCTGATCGTCGCCAGCCACGACCGCGCCTTCCTCGACGCCGTCACCAACCGCACGCTGTTCCTGCGCGCCGAGGCGAGCCAGGCCTTCGCCCTGCCCTATTCGCGGGCGCGCGTCGCGCGGGACGAGATCGACGCCTCGCAGGAACGGCAGTTCCAGCGCGACATGAAGGCGGCCCAGCAATTGCGCCGGCAGGCGGCCAAGCTCAACAATATCGGCATCAACTCCGGCAGTGATCTCCTGGTCATCAAGACCAAGCAGTTGAAGGACCGTGCGGAACGGCTGGAGGATGCCGCCCGCCCCGCCCATCAGGAGCGTTCGGCCGGCGCCATCCGGCTCGCCAATCGCGGCACCCACGCCAAGCAGCTGGTGACGCTGGACGACGCCGAGGTGCGCACACCGGACGGCGCGCTGCTGTTCAAGACCGGCAAGCGCTGGATCTGCCAGGGCGACCGCATCGTATTGCTCGGCCGCAACGGCTCCGGCAAATCGCGACTGGTCGGCCTGGTGCGCGACGCGATTGCCGGCGTGGGCAGCGCTCAAGCCGGCATCCGCGCCACGCCGTCGCTGGCGCTCGGCCATGTCGACCAGGCGCTGTCCGACCTTGCCGACAGCGATACGCCCATGGCCGCCGTCGGGCGTCGTTTCGAGTTCGGCGACCCGCGTCTCAGGGCGCTGCTGGCCGGCGCCGGCATCGGCATCGACATGCAGGAGCGACCGATCGGCCGGCTGTCGGGCGGGCAGAAGGCGCGGCTGGCGATGCTGGTGCTCAGGCTCACCAATCCCAACTTCTACCTGCTCGACGAGCCGACCAACCATCTCGACATCGACGGCCAGGAAGCGTTGGAGAACGAACTGATGGTGCAGGAGGCGAGCTGCCTGCTGGTCTCGCACGACCGCAGTTTCGTGCGCGGCGTCGGCAATCGATTCTGGCAGATCGAGAACCGCAAGCTGATCGAGGTCGAGGGGCCGGAAGACTTCTTCGCCGCCGCCTCCGAAGACGGCCGCTGAGCCAAGGGCGGGCGCTATCGCTTGGCGCCCGCCTTCTTCGCCGCCGGCTTTTTCGCCCTGGCCGGGCTGTTTGCCTGCTTCCTGGCGCTGAGTGCCAGGCCGAGCATCACCTCGCCCATCACCGCGCGCATGGTGGTGTCGTTGATCTTGCGGGCTCTCAACAGATCGACAAGCGCGGCGCGCTCGGCATCAAGCGCTGCGTCGCGCATCGATTGCAGCACCGGCTGCATGTCCACGGCCGCCGGATCGTCCGCGTCGCCGGCGCCGAGCCGCTGCCGGTAATTGGGGATCAGCCGCTGCGAAACCGCCAGCCGCGCCTCGTGCAGCGCCGGGTCGGCATGCGCCTCGTCGACCATCTCTTCGATGCGCGCGATCGCCGCCTCGGCCGCGACTTGTCTCGCCAACCGCTCCTCATTGGCGTTCATGTCCTCGTCGTCGAGCGGGATGCCGCGCGCCACCACCGGCAGCGTGATGCTGGCCAGCACCAGCGAACAGATGATGACGCCGGCGGCGATGAAGACGACGAGGTCGCGCGCCGGAAAGGGCGGGCCGTTCTCCGAGATGACGAGCGGCAGCGACAAGATGCCGGCAAGCGTGATGGCGCCGCGCACGCCGGCCAGCGTCATCACCACCTTGAGCCGCGTGGTGAGCCGTAGCGACGCCCGCCCGCGCCAGCGATCGACCGCGCCGCGGACCGCCGAACCGAAGACGATCCAGGCGAAACGGATGGCAAGCAGGATCAGCGTCAGCGTGATCACCGCCAGCACCGGTTCCCAGATCGTGCCATAGAGCGACAGGTCCGGCGGGACGTTGCGGATGATCGTCGGCAGTTGCAGGCCGAGCAGCAGGAAGATGACGCCGTTGAAGGTGAAGGACAGGACTTCGATGAGCGCCATGTTCTGCATGCGCGCCGGGATCGACAGCGAGCCGAACAGGCCGGAGCGGCCGACATAGAGACCCGCCGTCACCGCCGCCAGGATGCCGGAGAAGTGAAACTGTTCGGCAAGGAGATAGGCAGCGAAAGGCAGCAGGATGAGGATCACCACTTCCACCTCGGGCCTGATGTCGCCGAGCCTGGCGACGATGCGCAGCGCCTTGGCCGTTGCCCACAACATGGCGAAACCGGCCAGCGCGCCGCCGAGCGCGACCAGGACAAAGGTCATCGCCGTCTCGCCGATCGAGAACTGGCCGGTGAGCGCGGCGGCCACAGCGAAGCGCAGCACGACAAGGCCCGACGCATCGTTGAGCAGCGATTCGCCTTCCAGGATGTGGCGGATATGGGCGGGAACCAGATCGCGCCCGACAATCGAGGACACTGCGACGGCATCGGTCGGCGACAGCACGGCGGCCAGCGCGAAGGCGACGGGCAGCGGCACCTGCGGCAGCAGCCAATGCAGCGCGTAGCCGAAGACAACGACGGTGAAGAAGACGAGCCCGAAAGCCAGGCCAAAGATGCGCGGCGCCAATTCGGCGAATTCGCGCTTCGGCAGCAGCAGGCCGTCGATAAACAGAAGCGGCGGCACGAACACCAGAAGGAACAGTTCCGGTTCCAGCTCGACCCTCAGCCCGTCGATCGGCCAGGCGAGCAAAATGCCGAGCCCGATCTGGATGATCGGCAGCGGCAAGGGCAGGATGCGCACCAGAACGCCGGAGGCGGCGACCAGGACGAGAAGCAGGAGGATCAGTGTCGCGACGGCCAAGCGTTTCTCCAGGGGTGACGGGCTCGACCTCCCCGGACATAGGGGCCGAAGCGGCAAGCCGCGTCAAGAAAAAGCCGCCCCGGCGCGGTGACTTTCACCCGCCGGACGGCTTTTTTCTCTTCCTGGACAATCGCTTATCTCGAAATCGTGATTCGATCTCGCAACGGCGTGAGTTCCGTTCCCCGCGTAGAGCGTCGGTCGAGGAACTACGCGGCGAGCAAACGCGCCAGCTTGTCGAAGCATTCCTGCCAGCCTTCGGCGTTGCCGTCGCGATGCGCCTGTTCGCGGAAGCCGCTCTGGTGGAAAGTCATCTCGGTGCCGCTATCCACCGCGCGGAAAGTAACGGTGATGACGGTCTCGGGACCGGCAAAGGCGCTGTGGGCCTGGGTCAGGGTGAGCACCAGGCGCTCCGGCGGCGCGATCTCGCGGAAGACGCCGTTTTCGACGAATTCGTCGCCCTTGTCGGAGCGATAACGCAGACGCCAGGCCCCGCCGGGGCGGGCATCGACGGTGCAGTCCGTCGTTGCATAAGTGTCCGGCGCGAACCAGTCGCGGATCGCTTCCGCCGTCACCCATTGCGCGAAAACCAAAGACGGCGGAGCCTGAAACCGACGGGTGATCGTCAGATCGAGCATGACCGCCGCGGTGGTCTTGTCCTTATGCGTCATTGTCGCCTCCTGTTTGCAAACGCGTGAGGCGCGCATCCAGCCGATCGAAGCGGCTGTTCCACAGCGCCCGGTAATCGTCCAGCCAGGCATCGATGCCGGCAAGCGGTTCAGCGCGGATTTGGCTCGGCCGCCGCTGCGCGTCGCGACCGCGCGTCACCAGCCCCGCCGCCTCCAGCACGCCGATGTGTTTCGACACCGCGCGCACCGTCATGTCGAACGGCACCGCCAGTTCGGCCACCGACGCCTCGCCATGGCGCAGCCGGTCGAGGATCGCCCGACGCGTCGGATCGGCCAGCGCGGCGAAGGTGAGGCTCATCGGGTCCTGGTGTTGCATATATGGAACCACTTAGTTCTGGAACTAATTGGTTCTATACAACGGAAAACACAAAAGATCAAATATGCACCCGCGCTCCGCGACACGACAGGGACGGCAATCGCGAGCGTAAGAGGAGAATCCCTTTCGAAATTAAGGCCTTATGCCCGAGTTCCGATTCAATGCGCGATGCGCCGGCATCGTCACCCGCGATCCTCAGCCAGGGCGACGTCGAGGCGCCGGCGGCTGAGATAGCCGATGGCAATCGCGGCGAGCATCAAACCACCGGCCACCGCGAAGGAGGTCCGCATGCCGGCGGCGACGGCTTCGGGCGGCGCGGCGGCGCCGTCGATCGCACCCGAGGCCAGGGCGAACACCGCGCCGATGACCGAGGCCCCGATGATCAGCCCGAGATTGCGCGACAGGCTGAGCATGCCGGAAACGACACCGCGACGGTCGGGCGCCACATCCATCATCACCGCCGTGTTGTTGGCGGCCTGAAACAGCTGATAGCCGGGGGTGAGCACCGCGATGCCGGCGATGTAACCGGCAACGCCCGCGGCCGCCGGCATCGTGGCCAGTGCGAACGCGCCGGCCGCCATCAGCGTCAGCCCGACGAGAACGACGGCCGACGCCCCCAGCCGGTCGACGACGCGGCCGGCCGGAATGCCGGTCAATGTCGCGATGACCGGGCCGACCGACAGCACCAAGCCGACGGAAGCGGCGTTCAGGCCGAGCGCACGGGAGAGATAGAACGGACCGACCACGAAGGTCGCCATCATCACCGTGGACACCAGCATGTTCATGGCGAGGCTGCCGCTCAGCCCGGCGTTGCGGAAGGCGGACGGGCGGATCAGCGGCGAGGCCACCCTCGCCTCGACCAGCAGGAACAGGCCCCCGGCCACAAGGGCGCCGGCGAGCAGCACCGCGTTCGACCAGCCGAAGCGCCCGCCCCCGCTGGTCGCGGCGAGCGCGAAGGCGGCAAGTGCTGCGCCGAGCAGCAGCGTGCCGGGCCCGTCGAAACCGGCGGCCTTTTGCGCAGGCCTCGATGCAGGCAGGAAACGGGAGGCGAGCAGGAGGTTCAGAACGCCCAGCGGCACCATGACAAGGAAGATCGCGCGCCAGCCGGCCGACGCGAGCAAAAAACCGCCGAGCGAGGGACCGAGCGCCGTGCCGATCGCCGACATGGTGCCGAGCAGCCCCATCGCGCTGCCGGTCTTGCCGTCGGCGACGATGTCCCGCACCGATGCAATGGTCAGCGCCATCAGGACGGACGCTCCCAGCCCCTGCAAGGCTCGGGCCGCCACCAGCATCCAGAGCGACGAGACGAGGCCGCAGGCGGCAGAAGCCAGCATGAACAAGGCAATACCGAAAAGCAGGACACGTTTGTGCCCAAAGATGTCGCCAAGCCGCCCCGCGCTGACGATCATGATGGTGACGGCGAGCAGATAGGCCAGAACGACCCACTGCACGTGCTGGAATGGCGCATCGAAGGCCTGGGCCAGCGCAGGCAAGGCGACATTGGCGATGCTGATGCCGAGCGACGACAAGAGCATGGAGAGCGCCAGGCTGGCCAGCACCCAGCCGCTGACCCGCGGCTTTGCCCCGCTTCGCTCCGCGGCGCCGTTCGTGTTCGATTGCATGGTGAGCTCCAACGTTGACCGACCTCGAAAATGGTCGACAGACAGGTAGCTCCTGGCCAAACATGGCGGAAGGCGCATCATTTGCATTTCATTCGTGCATGAAACGCCTCATCAAATCGCCTCGACTGCGTTATGCTCGATCGATGACGCGCCCCGACCTCAATCTCCTCGTCACCCTGGACGTGCTGCTTGCCGAAGGCAGCGTGGCGCGCGCCGCGCGGCGGCTGCGGCTAAGCCCCTCCGCGATGAGCCGCGCGCTGGCCCGGCTGCGCGAGACGACGGGCGATCCGTTGCTGGTGCGTGCCGGTCGCGGCCTCGTCCCGACACCGCGCGCGCTGGAATTGCGCGAACGCGTCGGCCAGATCGTCGAGGACGCGGAAGCCGCCCTGCGTCCGGCCGAGGCGCTCGACCTGACACGGCTGGTACGCACCTTCACGATGCGCAATTCCGACGGGTTCGTCGAAAATTTCGGGCCACGCCTCATCGCCCGCGTCAGTGAGCAGGCACCCGGCGTGCGCCTGCGTTTCGTGCCGAAGCCCGACAAGGACAGTGCGCCGCTGCGCGAAGGCAGCGTCGATCTGGAAACCGGTGTCATCGGCGACACGACAGGTCCCGAAATCCGCGCGCAGGCCCTTTTTCACGACCGCTTTGTCGGCGTCGTGCGCACCGGCCATCCCTTGTGCGAGGGCCGGGTCACGCCCGAGCGCTATGCAGCCGGTCGCCATATCCTCGTCTCGCGGCGCGGTTCCGACAAGGCGCCCATCGACGATGCGCTGGAGCCCTTTGGATTGAAGCGCGAAATCGTCACCATCGTCGGCGGTTTTTCGGAAGCGCTGGCCTTTGCACGGGCGACCGACCTGATCGCCAGTGTCCCCGAACGTTATACGGGGCACCTGCGCGACGGCATGTTCCGGTTTCCCCTGCCGGTGCCGGTGCCGGAATTCACGATCTCGCTTCTGTGGCACCCTCGCCTGGACGCTGACTCGGCGCATCGCTGGCTGCGCGGATGCGTGCGCGACGTCTGCCTGGAAAAATGAAACGGCCACCGGCGCTGCCGCGGTGGCCGTGACTGAATTTGATCGGCGCGCTGCTTAGAGCGACGAGGTGATCTGCAACTCGTCGACGCCGTCGCGACGATAGACGTCGTCGCGGAACTGCACCACGCCAGTGCCTGTCGACCAGGCCGAAATATAGGTGAAATAGACCGGCACCGGATTGGTGACCGCGACCGGCGTGTTGTTGCCGGACTTGATCGTCTCCTCGAAATGCTGGCGGCTCCAGCCGGCCGTATCGCGCAGGATCCAGGTGACGAGGTCGCGCACGTTCTGCACGCGCACGCAGCCCGACGAATCGAAACGCATCAGCTTGCCGAACAGGCTCTGCTGCGGCGTGTCGTGCATGTAGACGCCGTCCGGGCTCGGGAAATTGATCTTGACCGAGGCCATCGCATTGCCGGTGCCCGGATCCTGGCGGAAGCGGTACTTAGCGGCTTCCTCGGTCGACCAGTCGACGGTGGTCGGATCGACCTCCGAGCCATCGGGCGCGAGCAGGCGGATGTGGCTGTCCTTCAGATAGTTCGGGTTTTTCCGCATCAGCGGAATGATGTCCTTGCGGACGATCGAGACCGGCGCGTTCCAGTACGGATTGACGATGATCTCGTTGATCTTGGAATTCACGATCGGGGTCTGGCGATCGATCTTGCCGACAATGGCGGTGTGGCGCAGCACGACGCGATCGCCCTCGACCGCCTCGATCTGCGCGGCCGGGATGTTGACCATCACATAGCGGTTGCCGAGGAAGCCGCCCATCGAGCGCAGCCGCACCAGATTGGTTTCGAGCTGGCCGAGGCGCACCTGCGCGGAGACATTCATGGCGGCGAAGGTGTATTTGCCGGTGACGCCGTCGGCCGGAAGGCCATGACGGGTCTGGAAGCGCTTCAGGGCCGAATCGACGTAGGAATCGAAGGATTCCGACAGGCCGGCGCTCGCCGACAGATCGCCGGAGACCATCAGCCGCTTGCGCAGCACGGCGACATCGGCATCGGAAACGCCGAGTTGCAGCTTCTTGGTGGCCGGCACCTGCGGCCAGCCGCCCTGGGCGACGATGTCGCGATACTGGGCAATGGCTTGCTCGGTATAGGTCACCGTCTGCGGGCTGAAGATCGGCAATGTCGATGCGACCTTGCCGGTTTCCGTGGCGCGGGCGTCGAACGTGTCGTCCCAGCCGCCCTGCCCCGAGGCCTTCAGGATTCCGTCAACGGCGTCCTGGGCGCTGGCGGCGCCGGCGGCAAATGCCACGGCGAGCGCGGAAGCTCCGGTGAGAAACAGGCGGCGACTGGTGTTCATAAGCGTTCCAGACTTGTTCAACAGTTCGACGATCGGCCACTTGACCCTAGCGATTGGGTCCGCACTTTATGGTTGCCATTCTTAACATTTAGCCAACCATACCTCGCATTTCCTTGCGGGAGAACGCCCGACTGCGAGTGAGGTTCCCGCCAGCCTGCTGCCGGCGACACCGTTCGCCTCCTCGCTTTCATCGGAATATGGCGGCAATTGGGCATCGGCCCCGCCATAGATGCCGGCACCGCATGAAAGAAAGGGCCAGTGCCTTTTCAGCACCGGCCCAGTCCGGAGATCTCGATCTCCTCCTCCCCGCTCTCTGGCGTGGTATTTCGATGCAGCGGCAGGGCCGCGCAAAACCATTGCCCGCCGGCTTGGCCGGCGGGCAACAGTTGATATCGGCCGCTTACATGCGGTAGGCGATGGTGTCGTTCCAGAAGCGGTCCAGGCGCTGCAGGGCGCGGTTCATCTGCTTGAACTCGTCCTGGTTGATGCCGCCGACCTGTTCGATCGAGCCGATGTGGCGCTCATAGAGACCGGCCACCACTTCCGCCACTGCATTGCCCTTGTCGGTCAGGCTGACGCGGACCGAACGGCGGTCGATGCGCGAGCGCTGGTGGTTGATGAAACCGAGATCGACCAGCTTCTTCAGGTTATAGGACACGTTCGAGCCGAGATAATAACCGCGCGAGCGCAGTTCACCGGCGGTCAGTTCAGCATTGCCGATATTGAAGAGCAGCAGTGCCTGAATGGCATTGATGTCGGAACGGCCGTTGCGGTCGAATTCATCCTTGATCACGTCAAGCAAACGGCGGTGCAGACGCTCGACCAGCTGGAGGGATTCCATGTAGAGCGTGCGGATGGAGTCACGACGTTCATCGATAACGTTGGCGGTCTTCGCCATGGGACGCGAATTGATCATTGTCTTTGCCTCTCGTTTGTCGCCTGGTGACTTTTTTGTTTTTGTCACCTTGATCGCGACACTATCGAATACCCATAAAATTCGACTTAAACGCCAGGGCTAACAAGAGCTTACCGGTAAGAGGTTTCGATAGAGGGTTAATAAAAACCCTGCCGAGGGGAGAAAATTAACCTAAAGATTTAGCGAATGACCGAAAGGCCCGGAATCACTGCCTTTGGCGGCGCTGCTGCAGGTGCACCAATACTCTAAGGACAGTGTAGATCACCGCGACCGCCGCATGAGCCGCCACGATCAGCCAGCGTTCGCCGAACAGCTGCGGATAGCCCGCATACATAATTGTCTCGGTCAGCGCGCAGATAAACCAGATCACCGGCCCCCATGACGCCAGCATCCAGAGGCCGGCGGCGGCGAAAGGAAAGAAGACGGCCAGCGTCGCCGCCGCCAGTTGCCAATGCACCGGCATCAGGTCGAAGCGCCACAGCGGACCGGGGTAGAAGCCGATCAGCCGGATCCAGTAGAGAACGCCGAACATCAGGCAATAGACAGCGACGATGCGCTGGAACCACTCGAAGATGAGTTCCGTCAGCGACGGTTCAAGCACGACACGGCTCTGCGCGGCGTCGTTCACAGCGCAAGTTCCCGCTCGCCAAGCGGCGCGAAATAGCCATCGACGTCGGCGGGCCCGATCGAACCCAGTCCCGCAGGACGCCATTTCGGCTGACGATCCTTGTCGACGATCGCCGCGCGAATGCCTTCATAGAAGTCGTGGCCTTCGAGCATGCGCACCAGAATGCGGAACTCCATGCGCATGCAATCGTCCATCGACAAGGCGAGGCCGGCGCTGATCTGGCGAAACGCCACGTTGAGGCTGGTGGGCGAGCGCTGGGCGAGCGTCGCCAGCGTCTTGGCCGCGAATTCGTCCTTGCCGGCCTCGAGGCTGGCGACGACACCGGCCAAAGTGTCCTTCGAGAAATGATATGCGATGGCCCCGAGCAACGGGCGCTCGGTTTCGCGCGCCGCCTGGATGAAATAGCTGCGCAGCACCGCGTCCGGTTCACCGGTCTCGGTCAGTTGCTGCACGAAGCCGGCCTGGTCGGCCGCCTTGATTGTGTGGGTGGCCAGCCCCGACCACAATGCGTCGCCATAGCGGATGCGCTCGCCGGTCAACGCCAGATACATGCCGAAGCTGCCGCCGAGATCGGGCAGGAGATGGCTGCCGCCGACATCCGGGAAGAAGCCGATACCGACTTCCGGCATGGCGAAAAGCGCGTTTTCAGTCAAAACCCGGTGCGAACCGTGGAAGGAAATGCCGACGCCGCCGCCCATGACGATGCCGTCGATGAGCGATACATAGGGTTTGCGGTAACGGGCGATATAGGCGTTCAGCCGGTATTCGTCGGCGAAGAATTCGACCGGCGGCCTGCCGGCCTTGCCGCCTTCATAGACAGCCAGGATGTCGCCGCCGGCGCAAAACGCCCTGCCCTCGGCCTTGACCAGCACCAGCTCGACGGCGGCATCCGCCTCCCAGGCCTCAAGCGCGCGCATCAGCGCCTTGACCATGCCATGGGTGAGCGCGTTGAGCGCCTGCGGGCGGGTCAGCGTCACGACGCCTGCCCGGCCCATTCTTTCGAAGCGGATTTCGTCGCCGCCGCCAAAGTCCATAGCCAAGAGAATCCCTTCGAGCCCGCCACAGAAGTGCTAAGCGCCGCCCTTGGGCGCGTCAATGCCGCACGGCTCGCGCCGATTGGCCGTTGGAAAAGCCAATGCTACTGTCCCGCCCGGCCACGCAGCAGGGCGTGGCGCTTGGTGGGGTGAGCGATGACCATCGGCCGTCGACTGATGTTTGCGTTGCTCATGCTTATGGGTGCGGGCCTTGGCAGTCTTGCCCTCGCCGATCCGCTTTCCGACCTCTATCAGGCCAAGGCCATCGTCACCGGAACCGGCGAGACCAACCGCGAACTCGGTTTCCGCAAATGCCTCGACGACGTGTTGCTGCGCGTTTCCGGCGATCAGCGCCTGCTCAGCCGCCGCGAAATGCCGGCGCTGCGCGACAGGGCCGGCAGCTTCGTCGCCGAATTCCGCTATCGCGACCGGCTGGAGGGCCGTCCGGTGCGCGACGAACAAGGCACGCATGACCGGCCGCACGACCTGACATGCCTGTACAAGCCAGAGACCGTCGACGCGGTGCTGAAATCGCTGGGCAGCAGGCCATGGCTGGACAAGCGGCCGAAACTGGTCGTGCTGCTGGGCGTAAAGAACGCCAAGGGAAGTTATGTCCTGGCTTCCGACGAGGCCAGCGGCCGGTACATGCAGGAATCGCTGCTCGCCGCCGCGCAACTGCCGTCGTTGTCGATCGCGATACCGCCGCGCGCCTTGCTGGCCAGGGACAAGTTCGACTTCAATGCATTGCAGGGTGCCGGGATCAAGGATCTCGACACGATCGCGATCACCGCCGATGGCGACCAAGCCCTGGCCGGATCGCTCACCTGGAGCGACAAGGACCTTGGCTGGGTGGCCGAGTGGCGGCTTGCCGTCAAGGGCAAGGTGTGGCGCTGGGGCGCGCGCGGCATTTCCTTCGACGATGCCTTCCGTTTAGCCATGCGTGGTGCTGCCCAAATCCTGTCGGGCAACGGCCAGCCTTAGCCTCTCCATCCATAGTGTGGGCGCACCGGGTGCGACCATCCGCGCCGGCCGCTTCCGCCCCTGGTACAACCATGCCGCATTGGTCGCTTTGGCACGGGCATGATAGAAAACGGCCAATCGGAGTTATCGCCATGAACAAGTTCGTCCCGGCAAAACCGGCCGGCACCCGCAGCGTCGACGAGATCACCGGCTCGCGCCGCCTGCGCCGCATGCGCAAGGCCGACTGGTCGCGCCGTCTCGTGCAGGAGAACCGGCTGACCGTCGACGATCTGATCTGGCCGATCTTCCTGACCGGCGGGTCCAATGTGCGCGAGCCGATCGACGCGATGCCGGACGTTTTCCGCCTCAGCATCGACCAGGCGGTTCGCGAGGCGGAGCGCGCCGCCAAACTGGGCATTCCGGCGCTGGCGACCTTCCCGAACATCGACGCGCGTCGCAAGGACGTGACCGGCTCGCACATTCTGGACCCCGACAACCTGATCAACGCCGCAACCCGCGCCATCAAGGCAGCCGTTCCGGAAATCGGCATCATCACCGATGCCGCGCTCGACCCCTTCACCAGCCACGGCCATGACGGCATCCTGCGCGACGGCATCATCGTCAATGACGAGACGGTCGAACAGGTCGCGGCCGCCGCCGTGCTTCAGGCGGCCGCCGGCTCCGACATCGTCGCGCCGTCCGACATGATGGACGGCCGCATCGGCGCCATCCGCGACGCGCTCGACGCCAACGGCTTCCAGGACGTGGCGATCATGTCCTACGCGACCAAATTCGCTTCTGCCTTCTACGGCCCGTATCGCGAGGCGATCGGCACGCAAGGCCTGCTGAAGGGCGACAAGAAGACCTATTACATCGACCACGCCAATTCGGACGAGGCGGTGCGCGAAGCCGAGCAGGACCTCGCCGAAGGCGCGGACATGCTGATGGTGAAGCCCGGCCTGCCCTATCTCGACATCATCCGCCGTCTGAAGGACGAATTCCGCGTGCCGACCTTCGCCTACCAGGTGTCGGGCGAATATTCGATGATCAAGGCAGCAAGCGCCAATGGCTGGATCGACGGCGAAAAGGCGATGCTGGAATCGCTGCTTGCCCTCAAGCGCGCCGGCTGCGACGGTATCCTCACCTATTTCGCGCCGCGCGTGGCCGAGATCCTGAAAGGCTGAGCCTCGCTTATGGTGTTCCGGTGGGCAGCAAGGACAATCGACGCCTTCTCGCTGACCGGACTGGCCCTGGCGACGCTGTTTTTCTGCGCGTCGCTTTCGCCGAGCCTCATCCCGCGTGACGGCATCACGCAAGGGGTGCTGTCGGGCTTGAGCTTCTCCGCCGGCTACGGCGTCGGCGTCGCCTTGCGCGCGCTCTGGACCTATATGGGATTGCCCGTTGCCGACATCCGCCGGCTGGCTGTTCCCTATTGGGCGATCATCCTGGCCTGCATCGCGGCGGCCGTCATCTTCCTGGTCCAGGCGTCCGGCTGGCAGGATTCCATCCGCGTCCTGATGGGCATGCAACCGGCCGACAAGATCGGACCGATCCAGGTCGCGGCGATCGCGCTCGTCACCTTCGCCATCGTCATCTTGATCGCCCGGCTGCTGGCCCGCATCTTCCGCGGCATCGCAAGCCGCCTGCGCCCCTATGTGCCGAGGCGCGTCGCCGGCGTCGTCGGCCTCGCCGTCACCGCGCTTCTGTTCTGGTCGGTGGTCGACGGGGTGCTGCTGCGCTTCGCGCTGCGGGTGATGGATTCGTCCTATCGTGAGGTCGACCAGATCGTCGACGCGGATGTGAAGCCACCGGCCAACCCGCAAAAGACCGGCGGTCCCACCTCGCTGATCGGCTGGCAGGGCCTTGGCAAGATGGGGCGCGACTACATCGCCTCGGCGCCGACCGGGAGCGAAATCGCCAACCAGACTCATCAGGACGCAAAGGAGCCGATCCGCGTCTATGCCGGCTTGAACTCAGCCAGGACTGTCGAGGAGCGGGCCAAGCTGGCGCTCGACGAACTGGTGCGTGTCGGCGGCTTCGAGCGCTCGGCGCTCATCATCATCACGCCGACCGGAACCGGCTGGGTCGATCCCGCCGGTATCGACCCAGTCGAATATCTGCACCACGGCGACATAGCGAGCGTCGCCATACAATATTCCTACCTGCCGAGCTGGCTGTCGCTGCTGGTCGAGCCCGGTTACGGTTCCGAGGCCTCGCGCGCGCTGTTCGCGCAGATCTACGGCTACTGGAAACAACTGCCGAAGGACAAGCGCCCGAAACTCTATCTCTATGGCCTCAGCCTCGGCGCGATGAATTCGGACCTGTCGAGCGATCTCTATGACGTCGTCGGCGATCCCTATCAGGGCGCGCTCTGGGCGGGACCGCCCTTCCCGAGCCGCACCTGGAACACCGCCACCGCCAGCCGCGTCGCCGGTTCGCCAGCCTGGCTGCCGCGCTTCCGCGACGGCTCGATCATCCGTTTCACCAACCAGCACAACGCCCTTGGCCTCGACGGCGCGCCGTGGGGGCCGATCCGGATCGTCTATCTGCAATATGCCAGCGATCCGATCGTCTTCTTCGACCCCTACTCGGCATTCCGCCAGCCCGCCTGGATGAAGGGCGAGCGCGGCCCCGACGTCTCGCCGCGTTTCCGCTGGTTCCCGATCGTGACGCTGCTGCAGCTGACCGTGGACATCGGGCTCGGCACCACCGCGCCGATGGGGCATGGCCACGTCTATGCCCCGGAACACTATATCGATGCCTGGGTGGCGGTTTCCCAGCCGCCCGGCTGGACGGCTGAGAAGATCGACGCGCTGAAGGCCTATTTCGTCTCCCAGCGCCCGGCCGGCTGATCCCGATCAGTATTTCTGCGGCACGTGCAGTTCCGGCGGCAGCACCGCGCGCTCATATTGCGGGTTGAAGACGCGCTCCGGCAGCGTGATGTCGTCGTGTGGCACGGCCTCGTAGGGCACCTGCTGCAGAAGATGGTCGATGCAGTTGAGGCGTGCCCGCTTCTTGTCGTTGCCTTCGACGATGAACCACGGCGCTTCCTTGATGTTGGTGCGCAGCAGCATCTCTTCCTTGGCCTTGGTGTACTGCTCCCAGCGCACGCGCGACTGCAGGTCCATCGGCGACAGCTTCCACTGCTTCATCGGATCGTGGATGCGCATGAGGAAGCGCATCTGCTGCTCCTCGTCGGTGATCGAGAACCAGTATTTGATCAGCGTGATGCCGGAACGCACCAGCATGCGCTCGAACTCCGGCACATCGTGGAAGAATTCCTCGACCTGCCCGGGCGTGGCGAAACCCATCACCCGCTCGACGCCGGAGCGGTTGTACCAGGAGCGGTCGAACAGCACGATCTCGCCACCGGCCGGCAGATGCGGCACGTAGCGCTGGAAATACCATTGCGAGCGCTCGCGCTCGGTCGGCGCCGGCAGCGCCACCACGCGGCAGATGCGCGGGTTGAGACGCTGGGTGATGCGCTTGATGACGCCGCCCTTGCCGGCGGAATCGCGCCCCTCGAACAACACCACCACCTTCGCCTTGGTGTGGGCGACCCAGGATTGCAGCTTGATCAGTTCCGACTGCAGCCTGAGCAGTTCGCGGAAATAGGTCATGCGGTCGACGGATGGCGGGTGCGACCGCTTGTAGATCTTGGCGATTTCCTCCGAAAGCGCCGGTTCCGACAGCTCCAGCTCATAGTCTTCGTCGAGCGTGTCGGCGAGTTCCGCCTCAAGCCAGTCTGTTGCGGGAGAATTGCGTTCCAGTTCGGTCATCATGTCGCTCCGCGTTGGCGCCGTGAGCCGACCAATATCCGCCCGCAATGACGGTTTTATTTCAGGGTATTCGGAGCAACGAAGTCGTTCTGAGGAAGAAGCCCCGTATTCACCGCCTCAAGCGGATATGAAGCGCCAGATCTTGTCGTCGGGCTCGATCTGGCCGCTCAGCACGAAATATTTGTAGAGCACGAGGAAGGACAGCGCCGTCTCGGTCGGTCCGTTCTGGAACTGGCGGCAATAGGCCTGGGCATTGCCAATGATGCGTTCGGCCTGTTCGGGATGACGCTCGAAGAAAGCGATCTTGTCGGAAAGGTCCGAAAAATCCGGCGCGAGCTCGACATAATGGACGTCGGGCTTCAGATGCCCCTCGCAGAACCAGATCTCGTTCGTCGGCTTCAGCATCAGGCACAGCGAATTCGAACTCATAATCCATTTCAGGTTCGTCGCCACGTCATAGCCTTCGAGCGAGACGATGTAGCGGTAGCGCTTCTGCTCCTCGACGCTCATGAACGGCCTGCGGTGGCGCTCCGGCGCGTGGGTGGCCGGCGAGCCTACATCGCAGAAGGGCAGCCCCTGGGCGGCGTCCAGGAAGGTCAGGCGGATCGGGTTGTTGAGATCGCCCCGCCACACGATCCGGGGCTGCTTGTCCGCGAACCGCAGCGGGTCCGCCGGCATCTGGAAATGGCGGAGCTTGTCCAGCTTGAACAGGACGGCATTGGCGTTGTCGGCGCCGACCGGCCGGTTCTTGACGATGGTAGGCACCGGCGGCAGGCCACGCACGTCGCCATATTCGACATCCAGCCGCAGCGCGCCATCGAAGTAACGCGCGAATTCCTTGAGGTCGTAATAGTACATCGTCGGGCGGAACGGCAACGTTGCCACCGATACCGCAGCCGCGCTCGGTGTGAAACGGTCTTGCAGCTTGTTGTAGTAGTTCAGCCGCTCGACGATCGAAGGTCCGGAGCGAACCGCTCGCGCCAGCCACTTGTCGAGCCGGCGGCGAAACAGCGCTGGCGGCGCACTGTCGCGAACAATATTACGAGCATAGTAGAAGACTTTCCCTGCCCGACGACGAAGATTACCCATCGATATTCCAATGCAAGCGGCCGCACCGGTTTTTATCGCCGGGACCACCGTTGCACCAGATAATCTCGGCGAAAAACAATCAAAGAATGTGACGAAACATTATTAAGAAACAACGCCAGTCAGCCAGCCCGGATGCGGGTTCTGTTCTAGGCCGCGACGACGGCGAAGCCCATGGCGCGCAAGCCCCGGCGCTCGGTCTGCAGGGAGCCGACCAGCCTGTCGCGGCTGCCGCCGATGTGAAGAACGAGGAGGCGCGCCGCCTCGTCGGCCTCACCTGCCCGGATCGCCGACAGAATGGCGCGGTGCTCGGCCCAGGCGCGGGCTGACGCCGCCTCGTCGCGAATTTCCAGCCAGCGCGCCCGCGACAGCCTTGTCATGGCATCGCGGACGCCGCGAAACAGGAACTCGTTGCCGGACATGCGCGCCAGTTCGACATGGAAATCAGTTCCGACCCGGTGCCACTCCTCCCTTGGCGTATCGTCGCCACAGGAATCCAGCATCGCCTCGATGGCGTCGAGGCCGCTCTTGTCCTCGAGCTTCGCCACCAGCCGCGCAGCCGCCACTTCGACGGCCTGCCGGTAGACCGCGATCTGCTCGATCTCGGCCAGATTGATCGGCGACACCGTCCAGCCGCGTCCGTCCCGCTGGACCAGCCCTTCCGTTTCCAGCCGGAGCAGCGCGGCCCGTACCGGCGTGCGCGAAGCGCCGAAACGGCTTTCGATCCAGCGTTCGGTGAGTTTTTCGCCCGGACCGATGTCGAGGCCGAGGATCATTTCGCGAAGCTGCCGCTCCACCTGCTGCATTTGCGACATCGCCGAACCGCTCTCTTCAATCCTGGCCCATTGACAGGACGCAAGGCGCGTCCGATACGGATACCAATTTGGTATCCCAAAGCGGCATACGAAACAAGCCGCAGTGAAGAGCGCCGACATGCCGAATGAAAACGCCGCGTCCGCCGATGCAGGCTACAATGTCCATTGGCGCCGCAATCTGGTCGTCTGCCTGATCGGCTCCTTCACCACGCTGGTGGCGATGACGCTGCTGTTGCCTTTCCTGCCGCTCTATGTCGAGGAACTGGGCGTCAGCGACCGCGCCGCCATCGTGCAATGGTCCGGCATTGCTTATGGCGCCACCTTTCTGGCCGCGGCGCTGGTCGCGCCGCTGTGGGGGCGACTGGGCGACCGCTACGGCCGCAAGGTGATGCTGGTGCGGGCAAGCTTCGGCATGGCCGTGTGCATGTCGCTGATGGGCATGGTGCAGGATGTCTGGCAACTGGTGGCATTGCGCCTGCTGATCGGCCTGGCTGGCGGTTATTCGTCCGGCTCGACCATTCTGGTCGCCATGCAGACGCCGAAGGATCGTTCCGGCTGGGCCCTGGGCATGCTTTCAGCCGGCATCATGGCCGGCAATCTGGTCGGCCCGCTGATCGGCGGCGGCCTGCCGCCCCGCATCGGCATTCGCGCCACCTTCCTGATTGCTGGCGGCGTCATCTTCCTGGCGTTTCTGGCCACGACCTTGCTGATCAAGGAAGAGCGGCGCCCGGCGACGACAGGCGCGCGGAAGCAGACGCAAGGCGGCTGGTCGCAGCTTCCCGACAAGCGGCCGATTGTGGCGATGCTGGCGACCGGCATGCTGTTGATGTTCGCCACCATGTCGATCGAGCCGATCATCACCGTCTATGTCGCCGAACTGGTTCCCGATCCGGCAAGGGTGACGCTGGTCGCCGGCTTCGTCATGTCGGCGGCCGCACTTGGCGCGATCCTGTCGGCGCCAAGGCTCGGCAGACTGGCCGACCGCGTCGGCCACTGGACCGTCATCACCGGCGCGCTGGCGGTCGCGGCACTGCTGCTGATCCCGCAGGCCTTCGTCACCGAAAGCTGGCAGCTGATCGTTTTGCGCTTCCTGATGGGGCTGGCGCTGGGCGGGCTTTTGCCCTCGGTCACAAGCATCATCCGCCACAATGTGCCGGACGGCGTCGGCGGCAATGTGCTCGGCTATTCCATCTCGGCGCAATATATCGGCCAGGTCGCGGGACCGGTGCTCGGCGGCTTTGTCGGCGGCCATTTCGGCATGCGCGCCGTGTTCCTGTCGACCGCCGTGCTTCTGGCGCTCGGCGCTTTCTACAACTGGGTCGTGCGCGCCCGCTACCAACAGCCGCAGCCCGCCTGAGGCCAGAAGCGTGCGATGTTGCGGCGAAGAGCCAGAGGCGCTTTCTTCCGAAAGTGCCTTTGCTTTTTGAATTCGAACGCCCGCCCCGCAACGAGACCGAGCCTTGCCGATGAGCCCTTCCCGCTTCGCCTTCGAACCCTGTTCGCCGCTGGTGCTTGCCGGCGGCCTCTGCGGCGCGGCCGGTGTCGCGCTGTCTGCCGCCGCCGCTCATCTCGGCGGGGCTTTTACCGGAACCGTGGCGTCATTTCTGCTCGCGCATGCGGCGGTCCTGCTCGCCATCGGCCTGGTCGGCGGCAACCGGCTGCTGCGCATCGGTGGCTTCGTGCTGCTGGTGGGGCTGGTGTTGTTTTGCGGCGACCTGCTCGCTCGCGATTTCCTCGGCGGCCGGCTTGTGCCCTTCGCGGCACCGGTTGGCGGTTCGCTGCTGATCCTCGGCTGGCTGGTCGTTGCCGCTTCGGCGCTTATACGTTCGAAGGCCTAGGGCTTTGAGACAGCCGCGCTGGCAAGCTGCGCCGCCGCGCCATCGAGGATGAACCGCAAGCCCGCCTCGAACAAGGCGGCATGCCCACCTTCGCGGTAATGCGCCAGACCCGCTGCCGTCAAAGGATAGTCGCGCGCCGCGCCGTCGAGTTCCGCGCCCCGGCCCGGCCCTTCCGGAAAATCGGCCTGCTCTTCGATGACGCAACCAAGCGTGTAGCGCCCAAGGGCGATGAACAACATCATCGCCTCGCCGGCATCGATACCCTGCGCGACCAGGAAGGCGATTTTCGCCTCGATGTCCTGCATCTCGTCGGGCTCGGCTTCGGTGCCGGCATGCACCCGGCCGGCGTCGCGGTAGGCAAGCAGCGCGGCACGAAAACTGCGCGTGTTCTGTGCCAGATAATGCTGCCAGTCCTCGTCCGCATGCGGCAGCCGGCTGTCATGGCCGCGCTCCAGGATCTCTTTGTTCATCGCGTCCAGCAACGCACGCTTGTTCTTGAAATGCCAATACAAGGCCGGCTGCCGCACCTGAAGCCGCTCGGCAAGCAGGCGCGTTGAAAGCATATCCACGCCAACCTCGTTGAGCAGCTTCAGCGCCTCGTCGATGATGCGCGCGCGGTCGACCTTCATTCTCGCCTCCGGATCATTGCGAGCTGCATTGCATCTGGAATTTATCAATGATAAGTGAATTTATCACTGATAAATTTTGAGCAATCCATGAACCGCCCCATCGCCGTCATTCTGGCCACGGTCGCCCTCACCGCAACCGGCATCGGGCTGACCATGCCGGTCATCCCGCAATTGCTGCGCGAGGTTGGCCATACCGGCGACCTCGGCTGGCGCTACGGGGCGTTCCTCGCGCTCTATGCATTGATGCAGTTCGTCTTCGCGCCGCTGCTCGGCGCTTTGTCCGACCGCTTCGGGCGTCGACCGCTGCTGTTGATGTCGCTGGCCGGCGCGGCTGTCGATTATCTGTTCATGACCGTGGCCCCGACGCTGTGGTTGCTGTTCGTCGGCCGCGCGATCGCCGGAATAACCGGTGCCGTTTCGGCGGTCGCATCGGCCTACATCGCCGACGTCACGCCGGAAGAGCAGCGCGCTCGGCGCTTTGGACAGCTTGGCGCGGCCTTCGGCATCGGCTTCATCGCCGGCCCGGCGATAGGCGGCCTTCTCGGAGGCGTCTGGACCCGCGCGCCATTCCTCGTTGCCGCGGCCTTGAACGGCATCACCTTGCTGATCGCCCTTTTTGTGCTGAAGGAGCCGAAGCGCCGCGACCGCGAAATGGCGACCGTTTCCCTCAATCCCTTCGCGCCCTTGCGCTGGGCATTCGGCTTTCCGCTGTTGCTGCCTTTGCTGGGCACTGCCGTGTTGCTGACGATGATCGGCGAAGTCGGCGGCACGATCTGGGTCGTCTATGTCGAGGACAAGTTCGCCTGGGACCCGCTGACCGTCGGCATCTCGCTTGCCTTGTTCGGCCTGTTCCACGCCCTGGCGCAGGCATTCGTCGCCGGGCCGGTCAGCGAAAGGCTGGGCGAGAAAAAAGCTCTGCTCGTCAGCATCGCCGCCGACAGCGCCGCCTATGTGCTAGTCGGCCTAGCAACGCGTGGCTGGATGGCTTTCATGTTGCTGCCGCTGCTCTGCCTCGGCGGTATCGGCGCGCCGGTGCTACAATCGTTGATGACGGCCGAAGTGGACGAGAACAATCAGGGCCGCCTGCAGGGCGTGCTTGCCGGCTTGACCAGCCTCGCCTCGGTGGTCGCGCCGCTGGCGATTTCAACCGGCTACTTCGCCACGCGCGCCACCTTCCCGGGGCTGGTCTGGATCGGCGGCGCCGCCCTCTACCTCCTGTGCGTACCGCTGCTGGTCTCCCGTCGACGGCTGCAAGGCGCGCCGGCTAGACCGTAACCTTCTCTGTTCTCTATTCCCTGTCCCGCAGATCCGCCGGCAACGGCTCAGCGCCGCTTGCGGCGGACGGCATCGAAGCCAAGCATCGCCAACCGGTCGCGGCGGGCAGCCTTGCGCTTCTCGGACACCGGAGGAATGCCCCAGTAGCTGCGATACAGTTCGTCGAACAGATAATCGATCGGATGCATGCTGCTTTTCCTTCGAGATGATGTCGGATTCGGCCCGGCCCTGGATCGGCCCGAGCTCGAAATACACAGAATTGGATCGATTCAAATATCGCTCGACCACTCCTGCCCGTCAAGGAGAAACTGGATCGATTCAAGAAATCTGCTAAAAAGCCTTGGGATTGCGCTGCTCGCCGACTAACTAGAAGAATGACACGCTGATCCGCCAGACGACTTCTGCCGCTGCCTCAAGGTAACGGAAAGTGCACGAGTGGTTGGCGGTAATGGGTCGCCTACGCGACCGACGGCGCCGAGGCAACCCGGCACCCTTAACGGCAAAGGAGCATGCCTATGGCGAGACAGGCGACGGCGATCAAGCCGATCAGGCTGGCGGATGTCGCCAAGGCCGCCGGTGTTTCGCATGGCACTGCCTCCAACGTTTTCAGCCACCCCGAGATCGTGCGCGAGGAAGTGCGCGAACGGGTGAAAGCCGCGGCGGACGCGCTTGGCTATACGGGGCCTGATCCCAAGGGACGGCTGTTGCGCGCTGGCAAGGTCAACGCCATCGGCGTCGCCACCGCGCAGCCCCTCTCCTATTTCTTCGACGACCCCTTCGCCCGCGTGGTGATGTCCGGCATTTCCGAGATTTGCGATGCCACCGGTGCCGGCCTGTCGCTGGTCTCGGCCATCAACGGCGAACATCTCGCCTGGAACATCCAGAGCGCACTGGTCGACGGCTTCATCGTCTTCTGCGTCGAAGGCAACTGGCAACCGGTGAAACTGACCCGCGAGCGCAAGCTTCCCTTTGTCGTGCTCGATTTCGCCTTCGACGAGGGCGCAACCTCGGCCATCGGCGTCGACAACAGGGCCGGCGCCAAACTGGCGGCCGAGCATCTGCTGGCCTTTGGCCATCGCCGTTTCGGTATCCTTGCGCTGCATTTCGCCGAAGGCAGCACCGGGCCGGTTACCGCCGCCCGCGCGCAAGGCGCCACCTATTCCGGCACGCGCGACCGCCTGACCGGCTATCTGGAAGCCCTTTCCCACGCCGGCATCGATGCGGGGAGCGTGCCGATCTATGAGACCGGCAACGACGTGCCGACCGTGCACGCCAGTCTGAACTACATGTTCGACCGGCCGCAGCCGCCCACGGCATTGCTCGCCATGTCCGACCGCATCGCCATGATCGCGATCGACTGGCTGAAGGAGCGCGGATTGTCGGTGCCGGGCGATGTTTCTATCATCGGTTTCGACGGCGTGCCGGAATCCGCCCGCTGCGAACCGCCACTGACGACCATTGCCCAGCCGATCATCGAGATGGGCCGCCGCGCCGCACGTGCCATCCTCGACCCGAGCGATGCCCTACGCAGGCAGGAACTGCCGTTCGAACTGATCGTGCGGACATCGGCCGCCGCGCCACGCTAGGCCGGGCGCGGCAAGGGGCGGGCCTTAGCCCTGGCCCATCCGGTTCCAGGCATCCAGCCCGGCGATCTTGTAGGCTTCGGCCAACGTCGGATAGTTGAAGGTGTTGTTGACGAAGAAATCGATCGTGCCGCCGAGATTGATGACTGCCTGGCCGATATGGATCAGCTCGGTCGCGCCCTCGCCGACAATATGCGCTCCGAGCAGCCGGCGCGTCTCCAGCGAGAAGAGCAACTTCAGGAAGCCCGAATTGACGCCCATGATGTGGCCGCGCGACGTCTCGCGGAACCGCGCGACACCGACTTCATAGGCAACGCCGCTGGCGCGCACCTGCTCTTCCGACTGGCCGACCGTGGAGATTTCCGGCACCGCGTAGATGCCATAGGGAAACGTTTCTGGCGGCGGCGGCAGCGCCACGCCGAAGGCATGGCATGCGGCCACCCGGCCCTGCTCCATGGATGTCGAGGCGAGGCTCGGAAAACCGATGACGTCGCCGGTGGCGTAGATATTCGGCACCACCGTGGTCTGGAACGTGTGCGGGTCGACCTTGATGCGGCCGCGGGCATCGGCCTCGATGCCGACGGCCTCAAGCCCGAGACTGCCGACATTGCCGCTGCGGCCGGCGGCGTAGAGCACCATTTCGGAGCGGATGCTGCGGCCATCCGCAAGCGTCACCTCGGCGAAATCCTGTCCAGACTTCACCTCCTTGACGCTGCTGCCCAGCCGGATGGTCATGCCGCGGTCGCGCATCTGGTGGATGAAGTCGTCGACGATCTCGCGGTCGACGAAATCGAGAATCGTGTCGCGCGGCTCGACCAGCGTCACCGGCACGTCGAGCGCCGAAAAGATGGTGGCGTATTCGACGCCGATGACGCCGGCGCCGATCACCGTCAGCGAACGCGGCAGCTGCGACAGTTCGAGCATCTCGTCGCTGTCGAACACACGCTTCTTGTCGAACGGCACCTCGGCCGGGCGATGCGGCCGCGTGCCCACCGCGATCAGGGCATTGGCGAAGCCGATCTCGCTGTAGTCGCCGGTATCGGTGGTGAGGCTGGCGCGATTGGGACCGAGAAACCGCACCATGGCGCGCGCGCTCTTGACCGCATTGCGCATGAACTGGTGCTGCAGCACCTCGACCTCGTGGTCGAGGGTCTTGTGCAGGCGTTCGATCAAGTCGCCGATGGAGATGTCCTGCTTGACCCGGTAACCGCGACCGTAGAAGCCGCGTTCGCGCCAGCCCGACAGGTTGAGCACCGTCTCGCGCAGGGTCTTGGAGGGGATGGTGCCGGTATGCACCGAAACCCCGCCCAGGCGCCGGCCGGCATCGGCCACCAGCACACGCTTGCCGAGCTTGGCCGATTGCACGGCGGCGCGCCTACCCGACGGGCCGCTGCCGATGACCAGCATGTCGTAGTCCATAAAACCCTCTTGTCCCGCCGCGGTTCGCGACGCGCTTCATATCCGGTCGCGGCGCCGCCCGATCACATCAAGCTAGCGCTTTGGCCATCATCCATTCAACCGATTTAAGCAAACGCGAAACACGGATGGCCCGCCACCCAGATTTCACCGTCGCCGTAACACGCGCCTCTTGATTCTGCGACCGGCACGCCCCATCTCGATTGAGCCGGCCGGTACGAAAACCGCGCCGAATGACGAGGATATGACATGAACGCGCGCGTGCTTGACGGCGAGATCATCACTTCCAGGCTGGACGATGTCCGTGCCTATGACGGCGTGCGCTCGCGCCGGGTGTTTGCCTGTATTCTCGACTATATCGTGGTCGGCCTGCTGACCATTCCTTTCGCCATCCTGGTCTTCCTGCTCGGCATCATCACGCTGGGCCTGGGCTGGATGCTGTACTCGTTCCTGGTACCGGCGGTAGCCGTCCTCTACATCTGGAACACGCTGGGCGGCCGCGAACAGGCCACGCTCGGCATGCGGGCAATGGGCATCCGCCTCGACAGGCTGGACGGCGCGCCGATCGACGGCATGACCGCCGTGGTCCATACGGTGCTGTTCTGGGCGGGCAATGTGCTTTTGACGCCGCTGGTGCTCCTGGTCACCCTGTTCTCGGACCGCAAGCGCGCGCTGCACGACCTCCTGCTGGGCACAGTCGTCAGCCGCAGCGATCGCTGAGGCCGTCCTTGAACGCGCCGGCTCGCCTGGTTGCCGATTATGCGGGGCGGCCGGGCCGAAAGCTTGATAATCCTGTTGAATTTTCTGCCGTACGCGCCAAGGTAGAGCGATTCGTGGGAGCATCTTTCGACGCGCGATGACGCAGCATCCTACCCAGTCTCCGCAGTTCTTCCTGACCGCGCCTTCGCCATGCCCCTATCTCGAGGGTCAGTTCGAGCGAAAGGTCTTCACCCACCTCGTTGGCGACAAGGCCTCGGACATGAACGACCTGCTCACCCAGGGCGGTTTCAGGCGTTCGCAGAACATCGCCTATCGCCCGGCTTGCGAGAGCTGCCGCGCCTGCGTGTCGGTCCGCATCCTGGCGCAGGAATTCGAGCCGAGCCGCAACATGCGGCGCGTCGAACAGCACAATGCGGACCTGATCGGCACCATGCACGATGCCGAGCCCTCGACGGAGCAGTATTCGCTGTTTCGCGCCTATCTCGACGCCCGCCACCGCAAGGGCGGCATGTCGGACATGACGGTGCTCGACTACGCCATGATGGTCGAGGACACCCATGTCGACACCAAGATCATCGAATACCGCCGGCGCGGGCCGGACACCTTCATCACCGGCAAGGGCCAGGGCGCGCTGGTTGCGGTGGCGCTGACCGACAAGATGGCCGACGGCCTGTCGATGGTCTATTCCTATTTCGACCCTGAGATGGACGAGCGCTCGCTGGGCACCTTCATGATCCTCGACCATATCCAGCGCGCCAAGACCATGGGCTTGCCCCATGTCTATCTCGGCTACTGGGTCAACGGCTCGCGCAAGATGAACTATAAGATGCGTTTCACGCCGCAAGAACATCTCGGCCCGAAGGGCTGGGAACGCTTCGGCGGCTGAAGTTGAACGATCGGCCCGTCTAGCCACCAAGTCCACGTCAGGATCCAGGCTCGCAACGCTGCCGTTGCCTTATGACGGAGCCTGTGCGCGTGACTGTTTCGCATGATCATTCGAAAGGTCTGTTCATCGCCGCCCTCGGCGGCATGGCGCTAACCGTCGATATTCCGCTGATCCGGCTGGCCGACGGCCAGCCCTGGAGCATCCTGATGCTACGCAGCGGCACCACCCTGCTGGCCGGGCTAATCGTCTGGGCGATCTGGCGCTCGCTGACGCCCAAGGCACCGAAACTGATCCCCGGCCGCGCCGGGCTGGCCGTCGCCACGCTTTACGGCATCGGCTCGATCGCCTTCATCACCGCGGTCTTCAACACCACGACGGCCAATCTCGTTTTCATCCTCGCCTTCAACACCATGTTCGCGGCACTGCTGTCATGGCTGTTCCTGGGCGAGCGGCCGCGCCCGGCCACCTTTGCGGCGATGGCGGCGATGATCGGCGGCGTCGGCATCATCGTCGGCGGCTCGATCGGCTCCGGCCATCTGTTCGGCGACGTCCTGGCCGCCACCTCGGCCTTCTGCATCGCTTCCGCCATCACCATTTCACGCCACAGCGGCAAGGACATGGGTTTCCCCGCGCTGATCGGCGTGGTGCTGCCCTTCCTCGTCGCCGTCCTCATGGTCTGGAAGACCGGCTATCAGGTGAACGCGCCGTGGTGGATCATCTTCAATGGCGGCTTCATCATCCCGATTTCGTTCTTCTGCCTGGCCACGGCACCGAAATACATTCCGGGCCCGGAGGCGGCGATGTTCTATCTCCTGGAGACCGTGCTGGCGCCGGTCTGGGTGTGGCTGGTGTTCAACGAGGTTCCGTCGCGCGACAGCATGATCGGCGGCACGATCCTAATCGTGGCGCTGGTCAGCCATTCACTGTGGCAATTGCATCAGGGCCGCAAGCGCCGCGCGACGCTTGCCGTGCGTCACCCCGCCTGAACCTTGCGCGGCGCCGATTCCAGGACGACCGGCTCGGCAACCACCGTTGGTGCTTCCTCCACGTCAGCCGTTTCGGGCGGCTGGCGGTCCACCACATCCACTTCGTAGAGCCATTCGCGCCAGATCGCGACCAGCAGCGCCATCAGCACCGGGCCGATGAACAGGCCGAGAAAGCCCATCGTCTTGACGCCGCCAATCAGGCCGAAGAAGGTCGGCAGGAATGGCAGCTTGATCGGACCGCCGACCAGCTTGGGCCGGATCGTCTTGTCGACGATGAACAGTTCCACCGAGCCCCAGATGAACAGCGCGGCGCCTGCGACGATCGAGCCCGAACCGACGAGATAGATCGAGACCAGAGTGAAGGCGAGCGGCGCGCCGCCGGGGATCAGCGCCATGACGCCGGTGAGCGCGCCCAGCGTGACCGGCGAAGGCACGCCGGCCAGCCAGTAGGCGATGCCAAGCACGACGCCCTCGCCGATGGCGATGACGGTCATGCCGGTGACGGTCGAGGAAATGGTGGCCGGAACCACGCGCGAGATGCGCTCCCAGCGGACGGGAAGGATACGTTCGCCCAGCGTATCGACCTGCCGGGCAAATCCCTCGCCGTCGCGATAGGCGAAGAACAGCGCGATCAGCATGAACAGCAGTGTCAAAAGCAGCGAGAAGGCGCTGCCGCCGGCAACCAAAACGGTGTTGTAGATGGAGCGGATGGTAGCGCCGCTGACCAATTGGATCAGTTCGCCGATGCCGCCCGGATGACCAAGATTGCGGGTCCATTGCTCGTTCAGCCACTCGCCGACCACCGGCAGGCTGGCGATCCATTGCGGCGTCGGCGCGCCATAACGATTGGTGCCGATCGCCCAGGTCACCCATTCGCGCACCTCGTTGATGACATAGGTGCCGGCCATAGAGATCGGAATGACGAGGAAAGCGAGGATCAGGAGCAGCGCGATGGTGGCCGCGATCGTGCGGTTGCCGTTAACGGCGACAAGCAGGCGCTTGTAGAGCGGCCAGCTGGCGAAAGCGATGACCAGTGCCGCCAGCACCGGAACCAGGAAGCCGTAGAAGAAATACACGCCGGCCGCGACAATCAGCACCAGGAGCCAGCGTGCCGCCGACAGCGGCGCAATGACCGCCGCCCTGTTGGGCGCCGCCGCACCAAACAGGCGCGGTTCCTTCTGCGGCGTTTTCGTCTGCGGTGATTTCAAACACGTCCCCCGAATCGACAGCGGCGGCTCAAGCAAGGCCACTGTCCGGTACTATGCACGACGATAGTGCAGCAATCGTGACCATAAGCCAATCGACGGGAAAATCTCCGCCCGGTCAGCCAGCGGCCGTGGAGGACGTTTCAGCCGGCCTCGCCGTGCGGCCCGTAGGCCGCAGCATGGCGACCAATACCGTGCGCACGATCGTCTCCAGCTTGTCGAGCGCGATGCCGTTCGACGGCAGGTCGTTGCTGGCGATGCCCTGGATGACGGCCATCAGCGCCGGCACCAGCGTTTCCAGTTCGAGCAGCGGGGCTATTTCGCCGCGCTCGCTGGCGGCGCCGAGATAATCGAGGAAGAGCGTGCGCACCTGCGTCATGTGGTTGCAGTAGGTGGCCCGCACGGCTTCGTTGCGGGTCGCCTCGGCATGGAACTGCGCGATCAGCGCGCAGGCGCCGGTCTCGTGCACGAAACGGATATGGGCCATGGCGCCGAACACCATGCCCTCGACGACGTCGGGATTGTCGAACATAACAGCGAACTTGATCTCGTCGTCGCGCTGCGCGGCGGCGCAGATCTCCTCGATGATCGCCTCCTTGGAGACGAAATAGCGATAGAGCGCGCCGGGGCTCATGCTGGCCTCGGCGCAAATCTGTTGCATCGACGCGCCCTGGAAGCCCTCACGGGCGAAACAGGTCTTGGCGGCTTCCAGAATGCGCTGCACCTGAAGCTCGCGGCGCTCGGCACGCGACAGCGCCCTGCCCTCGTCGGCCTCCGCTTCCAGCATCATCTCGATATTGCCAAAGGCTGTTTTCATTGCTATTCCAAGAAATGCGAATGATCATTCTCAATTTATGCGAGCGATCATTCGCGGTCAATGCCGGGTCACGCGCAACACTCCTGACAAAAGTCGGGCAACGAAAATGGCGCGAGCTCGTTCTTTACGCTTGTTACAGATCCCCCATAGCAGCGAGCGAACAATCATGTGCCCGTCCAACGATCAGGAAGCGGACCGGATCGCGAATGGCGACGCCCCTTATACGAAGCTTATCGAGGCGATGCGCCCCCTTGCCGGCAAGTGGAAGATCGAAATCCTCTGGATTCTTGCCCAGCGCAGCCACCGTTTCGGCGAGCTCAGGCGCAGCCTGCCCGGCATCACCCAGCATATGTTGACACTGCGGTTGCGCGAGATGGAGGCCGACGGACTGATCCGCCGCACGGTCTATCCCGAAAGCGTGCTGCGGGTGGAATACGAGGTCAGCGAAGGCGCGCATGGGCTGAAGCCAGCCTTCAAGGCGCTGGTGGAATGGTCGGAACAATATGGTCCGCTGTCCAGGCAGCGCGCCGCCGACGAGATCGTGCGCGCGCTGCCCAATATCGCCGCCTGACCGGCTCCATGGAGCTGGGAGTTCCGCGAACGCGCTACGGGCTCGTCGCGGTGTCGTAGTCGGCGATGTGCCCGAAGGCATAGCCCTTGGCGCGCAGCCCGGTGACCAGCGCCGTCAATTTGTCCCTGCCCTGGAAGACGTCCTGGAACATCTCGTCATGCATGAGCAGGACGAGCTTGTTCTTGCCGACCGTGCGGCCGGCCGCGAACAGGTGCCCGATCTCGTCGATCAGGCGGTCGACGGATTGCACCGGCTTGCCGCTGTCCTCGTGCACCCATTCGAAATCCCAGCCATAGAGATGAAAGCCGGAAGCGGCGACGAACTCGAAATCCACCTGCTCGCGCTGCGCCTCCTCCAAACTCAGGCCGAAATCGTCGCGCGACATATATTGCAGGCGGAAGACGTCCCGGCCGGGTAGCCGCGCCGGAACCGGCGGCGGTGCCTTGAGACCGAGCACTGTGTTCGCCTTCAGCATGTCGGCCACAACCGCCTCGGTGTCGGCATAGAAGCGCTGGTAGCGGTTGTTGGCGTGGCTGAAGCTGTGGTTGCCCACCGTCACCAGCGGCAGCGACTTCGCCCGCGTCACCAGCGCGCCGCGCTCCGGGCTCACCAGCGCATGCTGGCCGACCATGAAAAGTGCGGCCGGCACCTGCTGTGCCTCCAGAACGTCCAGCACATTGGCGGTGCCGTTGAGCGGTCCGTCGTCAAAGGTCAGATAGACGGTGCGCTGGGCGGCGCCGGCCGGCACGCACGCGGCCAGCAACAAAAACAGCGCCGCGCGCGCGACTGCCAGCATCGATATCCTCCATCCCCTCGCATATTAGCGCGACAAGGTAGAGAGCCGGCTGCGGGCGTCAAGAAGTCCGCGATAACCAGGCCATCGTCGGTTGAAACATGGTCAATCCCGACGACGGAGCGCGCGGCAAACCTCGCCTCAACGCGAGAGATATTCCCGCATCAGCAGCCGCGCGCGATGGAGTTTCGCCTTGATGCTCTGGCGTGTCTCGCCAAGGCTTTCCGCCAGCTCGTCGATCGTCATTTCGCGCAGGTCGCGAAGCAGCATGACCTCGCGATAATGCGGCGGCAAGGCTTCAATCGCGGCCGCGATGTCGAGCTTGAGCTCCGCGTGGGGACGGACGCCGAACGAGCGCTCCAGATCGATCTCGGCCAGCGATTGTGGCGGCTGCAGCCGCATGGTGCGCGCCAGCCTCATGCACTCGCGCCGCACCACGGTGAACAACCAGCCGGAGAACGCGGCGAGCGAGCGGATCGTGCCGACCCTGCGCGAAAGCAGCCACAGCGCCTCCTGCGCGGCATCCTCGGCATCGGCGGAGGTGCGGCAGCTCGAACGGGCATAACGACGGATATCCGGCTGCGCGATATCGAGCAGCTTGACGATCGCCACGCGATCGCCGAGCCGCGCTGCATCGAACAGATGGACCGGCACAGTGTTCATGTCGAACCTAGGAACGCCGGCCCATACCGGTAACGGCGCACGTCGGACAGTAGCCGAACAGGCCGGAGAGCACCAAGGCAACACCCATCATGGCTGCGAGATAACTGATCGGGGCGGCGAGCCAGATCAGCGCAGCCGCCGCTGCCGCCAGCCCGACGACGATCCTCATCATCTGGTGCAAGCCGCCGATATTCTTCCTGTAGAACGCCATGGTTCAAATCTCCTGTCTCGCCGGCACCATGCCGGCTGCAGGGATAAGAGGCGCGAACCCCGCAAAAGGATTCGCGCCGCCATGGAAGAAAGTCGGTTATCCGAATTTGCCGGTGCGCGGGAACCCCTTCGGCACCATGCGGCCGGCGGCGGCGCGGTTGCCGATCCACTCGGCCAGTTCCTCGCGCGGCCGAACGAAGGTGCGGTCGGCCGAATCCTGCCAGGACAGGCCACCCTCCATGGCGAAGGTCTTCACGTCGAGCACGCCGCCATCCTTGTATTTCTGCAAGCGCACGCCCTTGCCGCGCGCCATTTCCGGGATTTCGGAAAGCGCGAACACCAGCATCTTGCGATTGTCGCCAACGATGGCGACATGATCGCCCGTGGCCGGCAGGCAGCGCGTGGCTTCGTCGGGCGTCTTGACGTTCATCACCTGCTTGCCCTTACGGGTGTTGGCGACCACTTCCTCCTCGGAAACCACGAAACCGTTGCCCTCATGCGAGACAAGCAGCAGCTTGCGCTTCGGATCGTGGACGAAGGCGGTGACGATATCCTGATCGTTCTCCATGTCGACGATGATGCGGATCGGCTCGCCGTGGCCGCGACCGCCCGGCAGGCGATCGGCGCCGATGGTGTAGAACTTGCCGCCGGTGGTGAAGACGAGGATCTTGTCGGTGGTCTGCGCATGGAACGCGAGCTTCAGCCCGTCGCCTTCCTTGAAGCCGAACAGCGAATGGTCGGTCAGATGACCCTTCATCGCCCGCAGCCAGCCCTTTTCCGACACCACGACCGTCACCGGTTCCTTCTCGATCATCGCATGCGCGATGTCGGTCAGGTCGTGCTCTGGCGCATCTGCGAACTGGGTGCGGCGCGGGCCGAGTTCCTTGTTCTCCTCGGGCCCGAAGTCGCGCCGGATCTTCTGGATTTCCCAGGCGATGGTCTTCCACTGCTTCTCCACCGAGGCGAGCAGGGATTCGATCTGCTTTTTCTCCTCCGAGAGCGCGTCGAACTCCTTGCGGATTTCGAACTCTTCCAGCTTGCGCAGCGCCCGCAGCCGCATGTTGAGGATGGCTTCGGCCTGCACGTCGGTCAGCGACCAGCGCGCCATCATCACCTGCTTGGGCTCATCCTCCTCGCGGATGATGCGGATGACCTCGTCGATGTTGAGGTAGGCGATCAGATAGCCGGCAAGGATCTCCAGCCGCTTCTCGATCTCGCCCAGCCGGAACTTCGACCGCCGCACCAACACTTCGCGGCGATGGTCGAGCCATTCCTGCAACACGCCCTTGAGCGACAGCACGTTCGGCACCTTGCCGCGCGACAGCACGTTCATGTTGAGCGGGAAGCGGCTCTCGAGCTCGGTCAGCTTGAACAGCGATTCCATCATCAGGCCTGGGTCGACGGTGCGGCTCTTCGGCACCAGCACGATGCGGATGTCTTCCGCGCTCTCGTCGCGGATGTCTTCCAGAAGCGGCAGTTTCCTGGCCATCAACAGTTCGGCGATCTTTTCGATCAGCCGCGACTTCTGCACGCCATAGGGAATTTCGGTGACCGCGATCACCCAGGTTCCCCTGCCCTGATCCTCCTGGTTCCATCTGGAGCGGACACGGAAGCCGCCCCTGCCGGTCTCATAGGCTTCGAGAATGGACTGGCGGCTGTCGACGATGATGCCGCCGGTCGGGAAATCCGGGCCCTGCACGAACTCCATCAGCTTGACGACCGGCGCGTCGGGATGGTCGATCAGGTGAAGGGCGGCGTCGCACAATTCGGCGGCGTTATGCGGCGGCACCGAAGTGGCCATGCCGACGGCAATGCCGGAGGAACCGTTGGCGAGCAGGTTCGGGAACGCGCCCGGCAGGACGGTCGGCTCCTCGTCCTCCTCATTGTAGGTCGGACGGTAGTCGACCGCATCTTCGGTGATTCCGAAGAGCAGCTCCGTCGCCACATCCGTCATGCGCGCTTCGGTGTAACGCATGGCGGCGGCATTATCGCCGTCGATGTTGCCGAAATTACCCTGGCCGTCGACCAGCGGGTAGCGCATGGAAAAGTCCTGCGCCAGGCGCACCAGCGCGTCGTAGATCGACTGGTCGCCATGCGGGTGGAACTTGCCCATCACTTCGCCGACGATGCGGGCGCATTTGGCGAAGCCCTGGTCCGGGTTGAGGCGCAACAGCCGCATGGCGTGCATGATGCGCCGGTGCACCGGCTTCAGGCCGTCGCGCACGTCCGGCAGGGCGCGGTTCATGATGGTCGACAGCGCGTATGAAAGATAACGATCTTCCAGCGCCTTCTTCAGGTCGACCGGTTCTATGTTGTCGTGACCGCCATTGTCAGGCGGCAAAAGGCTCTTTCCCATGGGTTTGGACTAGCCGAGCGGCTGATTCGCGACAAGAGGCGGCAGGTCAAGCACTTCCTCGCTTATCCATGACAATTTGCAGCCAGCCGGCACCTTTCGCAGGGCAAGCCCCACATCGCCGCCATGAAACTGTAACAAGCCCCGTATAAGCGCGGCCACGGTAATACGGGATGTTGCGCGGGTCGCGGGCATGACGTAAGGACCGCGCCTCGCCGCCGCTCGACTTGCCGGATCTGTCTTTTTCCGCGAATGTCGGCTTTTGTGGCGGGCAATGCCTTCTTCCGGCCCCTTTCCTTGCGGACGGGTGGAGGCGCAAATCGATAGACGTTTTCTCGAAAGCCTCAGGCACCCTTTGGAGCACGCGATGACCATCCACCGCTCGACCGTTCGCAAGTTCGCCGTTTCGGCGCTTCTTCTCGCCCTGCCGCTCAGCCCGGCATTCGCGGCCGACACCAAGGCCGTGGCGGAACGTCTCAAGGCCACGTTTGAAAGCCAGGGTGTGACCGTCGGCTGGACCGGCGTCTCCGGCGATACGTCCAACATGGTGCTGGAAGGCGTCACCATCGCGCCGGTCGGTGAAAAGGAGCCGCTGGCGATCGGCAATGTCACGCTGAAGAACGTGACGGACGCCAATGGCGGCTATCTCGTCGACACCGTCGCCACCCAGGCCTTCAGCCAGGAGAAGGACGGCGCCAAGTTCGAGGTGAGCCCCTTCGTCATCAACGGCATGTCTATTCCGGCCGAAGGCAACACCGATCCGCTCGCATCGCTTTTGATGTACAAGTCAGCCCAGCTTGATACGCTTTCCGTGAAGGTCGCCGACAAGACCGCCTTCTCGATGAACAACCTCACCGTCAACGTGAACCCGCCGGCCAGCGGCCAGCCGATGACTTTCACCGGCGGCGCCCAGAAGTTTACCGGCGATCTGACGCTGATCCAGGACGCCGAGACCAAGCAGGTCGTCGAAGGGCTCGGCTATCAGAACATCTCCGGCAAGCTCGACATGGCCGGCTCCTGGCAGCCGACCGACGGCAAGCTCGAACTGTCGAAATACGACATCGCGGTCGACAATGCCGGCACGATCGGCATGACTTTCGCGCTCGGCGGCTACACCACCGACTTCATCAAGTCGCTGCAGCAGCTTCAGAAGAAGATGGCCGCGACGCCGGAAGGCGCCGACAAGTCGGCCGAAGGCATGGCTGTGCTCGGCCTGATGCAGCAGCTCTCCTTCGGCAGCGCGACGATCCGCTTCGCCGACAATTCGCTCACCAACAAGGTGCTGGAATTCGTCGCCAAGAAGCAGGGCATGACCGCGAAGGACATCGCCAACCAGGCCAAGGCCGTGGTGCCGTTCGGCATGGCGCAGATCAACAATCCGGAACTGACCGCCCAGGTGACCAAGGCCGTCAGCGACTATCTGGACAATCCGCAGAACCTGGTGATCGCCGCCAAGCCGGCCAGCCCGGTGCCGTTCGCGCTGATCGCAGCCGGCGCCATGGCAAGCCCCGCCGACCTCACCAAGACGCTGGGCGTGACCGTTACCGCCAACGGCAACTGATCGCCGTTCGCCCATCGTCGCGACATGCAAAAAGGCCGCCTCACTGGCGGCCTTTTTCATTGAATGGAGATGAGGATCGTATCCCCGCTTGCGCAAGCCAGGGGATCAGGCCCTGCTGAAGGCAGCGTCCGAACGGGAACGAAGCGGCAAAAGCCCGGTCAGCACATCGTCTTCCGCCGGCTCGAGGTCGATCGTGCCGACCGTCTCGCCGTCCTCGAAATTCAGCGCGGCGCGGTAGCGGCGGGCAAGCGCTTTCATCGCCTGGTTCTGCGGGTGGGTGGTGACGCGCAGCCGCGTGTAGCCCAACCCGCGCGCCTGCGCGATCAGGCGCTCGAACAGAAGCGCGCCGATGCCGCGGTGCTGCAACTGGCGTTCGACGCTGAAGGCGATCTCCGCCGTCGGCGTCGCTTCTTCCGGCCGCTCATGCAGTTCGGCAGCGCCCAGCACCATATCGTTCTCGACATAGCCGACGACGGTCGTACCGTCGGCGAAACTGCGGTCGGCATAATCAGCGATGAAGCTGTCGTCGGGCAGCCCGTTGAAACGGTCGCGCCTGCTTTCAGCGTCGAGCCTCAGGAGATGATCGCGGAATCGCGGAAGTTCCGAAGGTCTCAGCTGGCGAATTGTCCCCGTCAGGGGGCGCGTGTTCGAAATCTGTCTTTCCATGTCGCACTCCTCGTGGGTTCCTCCCCGAGTCGGTGCTCGATGCCCTTAATATTGTGCAGCGCACCATGGATTGCAAGATCACGCTGGGTAACGTTTACGTCAAGGTAAACTTCCGCGACGGCTACGCGCCGACGATCTCCGCATGCGAAAAACCATGGCGCTCCATGATGGCGACATGTTCGGGCGAGCCGAGATAGGCCGCCAATTGCCGATCGAAGGCTTCCCGCAAGCCCACGTCGGACAGCGCGAAGGAGAAGGCGCCGACGGCGGGTTTGGCTTTGCCCTCCACTCCGAGATCGATGACCTCAAGGCGGATATCGACATGCTCGCGCAGATAGCCGCGATGCGCCATGGCGACGCTGGCATAGGCGTCGACGACGCCGGACAACACCGCCTCGACCGCGGCCTTTTGGGTGGCGAACAGCCGCGTCCGCGCGGTCGGCACGCCAGCGGCCAGCGCCGACTGGTGCTGCACCTGCCCCGCCACGACACCGATCACCGCCATTTCGTTCGCCGCGATCGCCCGGTAGCTGTCGAGTTGCCTGCTATTGTCGGCCCGCATCATGAACCCGTCGGCGAGCGACCACACCGGCCGGCTGAAAGCGACCTGTAGGGCCCGTTCCGGCGTGACGAAAAGCGGCGTGTTGATCGTCCAGGCGCCCTCGGCCACCCCCGGCATCAGTTCGGCGAAAGTCACCAGCCGAGTCGAAATCCGCTCGACCCCGATCGCTTTCAGCACCGCCTCGGCGACCTCGACATCGCATCCGTGGGGACGACCGTCCGCGCCTGGCCAGCAGAAGGGCGGCTCGTCAAGATAGGCGAACACCACCTCAGCTGGTACGCCGACGTCGCCGCTCCCGTCAGAACCAACGCTCAATTGCCGGCCCAGACGTCGAGCACATAGCGGTTTTCCCTGGCCAGCCGCTCCATCCAGGCATCGGCCGCCTGCGCGTCGGCGTCGGTTTCGTCGGCATAAAGACGCGTCAACGCCCGCCTCACATCCGGTTCCATGCGGCTGCCGTCGCCGCAGACATAGATATGCGCGCCGGCCTCGATCAGCTTCCACACCGTCGCGCCGAGCTTGCGGATGAGGTCCTGCACATAGACCCGCTCGCCGCCATGACGCGAAAACGCGACATGGAGGTCGACGAGGCCGGCCGCCGCCATCGCTTCCAGCTCGTCCCGGTAGAGGAAATCCTGGTCGGGATGCCGGCAACCGAAGAACAGCATGGCCGGCGCCAGCGCCTTGCCGGCCTTCGCCAGCGCCGCGCGCTCCTGCAGGAAGGCTCGGAACGGAGCAAGCCCGGTGCCCGGACCGACCATGATGACTGGCAGCGACGCATCGTTGGGCAAGCGGAAACCCGCCTTGGTTTCCTTCGTGCTGGCGTGGATGACGCCGCCCTCGCCTGTCCGCGCCAGATGGTTGGAGCAGGCGCCGCGATAGATGCCGTTGCCGGAGCGGGCCGGCTCGTCTACGACGCCGGCGGTGATCGAGCAGCGACCGGCGCCGGCCTGCGGCGACGATGAGATCGAATAATAGCGCGGCGCCAACAGCGGCAGCATCTCCAGATATTGCCCGAAGGTGAGCTCGCAGGCCGGGAATTCCTCCAACAGGTCGAGCACCGACTTGCGCCTGGCGAACACCTCGCTTTTGTAGGGATCGGCGCCATCGCCTGCCTCGGCGGTCAGCGCTTCCAGCTTCGGCCTAGTGAAGGGACAGCGTGTCGCCGCCGCCATCGCCTGGATCTGCTTGCGTGTCGCCACCGCCTGCAACTCGACATAATCGGACAGGATGCGGCGCACCGGAACCGGACCGTCCGCTGGAAACGGTGCCTGCCGTCCGCCGGTGGTCTTCAGGCGAAGCTGCGCATCGGCCGAAAAGCCAAAACGCCTCTCGACGCGCTCGACCAGTGCCTGATCGTTGACCGGCACGACGCAGAGATGATCGCCGGCGCGATAGGCCACGCCTTCCGGCAGCGCCACCTCGACATGGCGCGTGGAGCGGCCGGAGCCCGGCGATTGCAGTTCGCGATTGGCCAGCACCGTCATCGCCACCGCGCCCGACTGGTGCACCACCGGATTGACCGGCTGGCCGGAAACGATCTCGACCTCGTAGAGCGGCTCCGCCTCGGTTTGCTGGGAGAAATCGATGTCGAGCCCGAGCGCCGCGCCCACCGACTGGAACAGCCCCTTGAACCAGTCCTGGAACTGGCCGTCGAGGTCCTCCCGCGCATCGCCTTCGCCGCGCTGGGCGATGCGGCGGGCGCCGAGCGCTTCGAGGCGCTCGTCGATGCGACGCGGCGTTGCCTGGAAGGTCGAGGCCCAATCGCGGTTGCCGCAGCCGAACACCAGATAGTTGACGTTCTTGGCGGCGTCCGGCTCCGCCTTCTCCAGCCAGTCCATGAACCGGATAGCGTTGTCGGGCGGCGCGCCATTGTAGGAGGCGCTGGCAATCACCACCGCGCCGTCGGTCGGCAGGCTGCCGGCCCGCGCATCGAGCTCGTCGAGCGTCACCTCGAAGCCGTTAAGCTCGCCGGCCTGCGCGATCGCCCGGGCAAGCTCCTCGGTGGTGCCGAGGTTGGAACCGTAGAGCACGGCGAGCGGCGTGCCGTGGCTTGGCCGCTTGGCTTGCGCCACCGACGGGGCCGCCGCCTGGCTGGCCAAAGCCGCGCCCGGCACCACCGTGCCGCGCGTGCGGCCGGGACGCGCCTTCACCCGGATGCGGAAACCGTCGGGCTTGATCGACATGGTTTCCTTGACGCGCAACTGGTAGCGCTGGTGGTCGAACAGCTGGAAACGCTGCAGGATCATGCCGAGAACCAATGTCGCCTCCTGCATGGCGAATTGCCGCCCGATGCAGGCGCGCTGGCCATTGCCCCACGGCTTGAAGGCATGCGCCGGCCGCGACGCTTCCGCCTCGCGCGAAAAATTGTCGGGATTGAACGTCTCGGGCTCGGCGCCCCACACAGACGGGTCGCGATGCAGCATCAAGGTCAGCAGCGTGACGAAGGTGTTTTTCTTGATCTTGTATTGTCCGCCGATCACCTCGTCCCGATAGGGATAGAGGCCGATCGCCGGGGCGGTCGGCCAGAGCCTCAGCGCCTCGTTGAGCACCTGCTGCACATAGGTCAGGTGGTTGACCTCGGCGATGGTCGGCATCACGCCGATATCGGTGCCGAGAACGCGGTCGACCTCCTCATAGGCCTTTTCGAGCACATCCGGATTGTTGACCAGGAAATAGAGCGCGAACGACATCAGGCCCGACGTCGTTTCGTGGCCGGCGATCAGGAACGTGATGATCTGATAGCGGATGTTCTCGTCGGACAAGCTTTCGCCCGTTGTCTTGTCGACGCCCGCGAGCATGAAGTTCAATAGATCCTTCTGTGCCTGGTCGCCGCCGCCGCGCCGCCTTTCGCGCACGATGTCGTCGACCAGCTTGGACATGAAGGCGACGTCGGTCTTCAGCTGGTCGAGCCGCTTGCGCAGGATCATCTTCTCGAACGGCAGCCCGCGCTGGACCATGCAGGTTTCCAGCGTCCGCGTCAGCGCGTCGATGAAGGGGTGATAGTCGCGCCGGTAGAACGAGTTGAAGCGATAATCGAAACCGCAGACGCCGACCGTGTCGAGCGCCAGCGCGGTCATGTCGTGGACGACGTCGATGTCGTCGTCGGCGTTCAGTCGTTCCCATTTCATGCAGAGCTGGCTGGCGATGTCGTACATCAGCGGCAGGTAGCCGGCCATGGCGCGCTGAGCGAAGGTCGGCAACAGGATGTTATGCGCCTTGGTCCAGTTGTTCTCCTGCGTATAGGCGGTGAACAGCCCGTCGCCGGCGGCGGAGCGCACGCGCCGCAGCGAACCGCGCACCGCCTTGTCGAAGCGGCTCTCGTCGCAGATTTCCTGGACCAGGGAAGCGCCCGACACCACCACCATCGGCGTGCCCATCATGTCGAGGCGGATGATCGGCCCGAGTTCGCGCGCAAGCTGCATCAGGCTCTGGAGCGGCGTCTCCTTGTCCACCGTCAGCATGTTGCCGACGAACGGCTTCTTGGGCGGACTGGGGATATTCCTGAGCCCGGTCTCCAGAGACATGCCCCCTCCCGTGGATTGTATCCGGTTCCATTCCCTCAACTGGAATAATCGTGAGTTTCCACTGAAACGCAAGGCAAGGGCGGCTGGCGAGACCTTCGCGATGCTTGACGCAACGGAACCGCCTCTGGATCACGCGATTGCGATGGAAACTGGATTAAAAACATCATCTATGGTCGGCTCCAGTCTAGAATTGTTCCAGACTATGGGCCATATTCGCTGCAACCAGCGCTTTGCGAAGGAGCGATCATGCGGCTCACGCGCCAGACCAACTACGCCATGCGGATATTGATGTATTGTGCGGCCAATGACGGCCGCCTCAGCCGCATTCCCGAAATCGCCGCCGCCTATACGGTATCGGAACTGTTCCTGTTCAAGATCCTGCAGCCGCTGGTCGAACACGGACTGGTCGAGACCGTGCGCGGCCGCAATGGCGGCGTCAGGCTTGGCCGCCCGGCCGCCGAGATCAGCCTGTTCGACGTGGTGCGCATCACCGAGGAAAATTTCGCCATGGCGGAGTGTTTCGAGGCTGACGCCGAGTGCCCGCTGATCGACAGCTGCGCGCTCAACTCCGCGCTGCGCGAAGCGCTCAACGCCTTCTTCGAAGTGCTCGCCCGCTACTCGATCGCCGACTTGATCGCGGCGCGCCCGAATGTGCGTACGCTGCTCGGCATCGACCTTTTGGAACGACGCGCGCCCGCCCCGGCGGCCTGATCCTACATCGCTACCGACTGCGGCAGTACGAACGGCACGTCGCCGAACGGCACGTCGCCGGACGGCAGCACGCCGACGCGCATGCGACAGTCGAACACTTTCTCGATCAGGCTGTCGCTCAGCACGGCGGCCGGCGTGCCGGCAGCGGCGAGCGTGCCGCGATGCATGACGAAGATGCGGTCGGCATACATCGCCGTCAGGTTGAGGTCATGCAGGATGGTGATCACCCCCCCGCCCCGCTTGGCGAAATCGCGGGCGATGTTCATGATGATGAGCTGATGCTTCACATCCAGGCTTGAAACCGGCTCGTCGAGGAACAGATAGCGCGGCTTGCCATCCAGCACCGGCGCCCAGACCTGGCAGAGCACGCGGGCAAGCTGGACACGCTGCTGCTCGCCGCCCGAAAGCTCCTGGTAGAAGCGCCCGGAAAAACCGTCGAGATCGACCTTGGCCAATGCCCGCTCCGGCAGCCGCTCGGTCTCGCCCGCCAGCACGCCGGAGCGGCCGCCGACCAGTCCAAGACGGACGATCTCGTGGACAGTGAACGGGAAGGCGAGCGACGTTGCCTGCGGCAGCACCGCACGCATGGTCGCTGCCTCCACCGGGCGCGTCGCCGACACCTCGCGGCCATTGATGACGATCGAACCGTCATAGCCGAGATCGCCCGACAGCGCCTTCAGGAAGGTCGTCTTACCGGAGCCGTTGGGCCCGACGATCGCCGATATCTCGCCCGGTCGCGCTTCGAAATCGATACCGGAGACAATGCGCTTTCCGGCGAGCCTCACCGTGACATCATGGGCTTCGATCATCGTCAGACCTCACAGATCAAGGACACCGCGCTTGCGCAACAGTATCCACAGGAAGAAGGGACCGCCGACCGCCGCGGTGATGATGCCGATGGGCAGTTCGGCCGGCGCCACGATGGTGCGCGCCAGCGCATCGGCCAGCAACAGCAGGGTGGCGCCAAGCAGCGCCGAGGCCGGCAGCAGATAGCGGTTGTCCGGGCCGATGGAGAGGCGCAGCACATGCGGCACGACAATGCCGATGAAACCGATGCCGCCACTGACCGCGACCGAGGCCCCGACCGCCGCCGAAACCCCGGCGATGGCGATATATTTCAGCCGCTGCACCGGCACGCCGAGATGGGTCGCTGTGGCTTCGCCGAGCGCCAGTGCGTTGAGCCCGCGAGCGAAGAACGGCATGGCCGCGAGCGCCACCAGCATGATCGGCCCAGCGGTCGCGATCTTGGTCCAGGTCGCGCCGGCCAGCGAGCCGAGCTGCCAGAAGGTCAGGTCGCGCAGCTGGCGGTCGTCGGCCAGATAGATCAGGATCCCCATCAGCGCACCGGCCAGCGCCGAGAGCGCGATGCCGGCCAACAGCATGGTCGCGACCGAGGTGCGGCCCTGGCGCGTCGCCACCTGATAGAGGATGAGCGTCGTCGCCAGACCGCCGACGAAGGCCGCCAGCGGCAGCGCCATCGAACCCAGAAGCGCGGTGAATGGCGCGAGCGCAGTGCCGCCAAGCACGATGACCGACACCGCCCCGAGCCCGGCGCCCGCCGAAACGCCGACGATACCGGGATCGGCGAGCGGATTGCGGAACAGGCCCTGCATGACGGCGCCGGACACGGCGAGCGCAGCACCGATCAACGCGCCGAGAACGACACGCGGCAGGCGGATGTCATAGATGATGATGCGGTCGCGAGCGCTCAGCACGCCGGCATCGGCGCCCGACAGCCAGTCGCGCAACATCCCGAAAACGGAAGCGTCGGAGGCGCCGGCGGTCAAGGAAAACAGCATCACCGTTGCAAGCAGAGCTGCAAGCAGAACGATGGTCAGCCGCGCCCGTGCCGAACGATCGCCGGCGCGGGTCATCACGCCGGCTGAACCGGCAAGCGAGTGGTCAACCATGGGACGCCACCACTCAATCGGTGATCTGGCTGCCGTAGAAGGCGACCGCAAGATCGTGGATGGCATCAGCCGTGCGCGGGCCGAAACCGAGGAGATAAGCACCGTCCATGCGGATCACCTTCTTCGCCTTGCCTGCCGGCGTCTCGGCGATCGCCGGATTGGCGAACAACACCTCGTCCGGCACGGAAGGTCCGGCATGGCTCATCATCAGGATGGCGTCGGGTGCTGCGGTGACCACCGCTTCGTCCGCAAGCTGCTTGTAACCGGCCACGCTTTCCACGGCATTGACGCCGCCGGCGAGCTTGATGATGCCGTCGGCGGCGGTGTTGGAGCCGGCAGCGAGGATCTTGCCGTTCTGCAGGGAAAGGATGAACAGCACGCGCTTGCGATCCTTGACCGAGGCCGTCTGCTTCTCCGCCGCCTTCAGCTTCACATCCGTTTCCGCTGCCAGCTTCTCGGCCTTGGCGTCGGCGCCCAGCGCCTTGCCCACCAGGCGGATCTTCTCAAGGATGCCGGCGCGGTCGTAGGTCTCCGGCACCTCGACATAGGCGACGCTGCTCTTCTTCAAGACGTCGATGGCATCCTTCGGACCGCTGCCCTTCAGCGCCAATATCCCGGTCGGGTTGACCGAAAGCACGCCCTCCGGCGACAGCGCGCGCATATAGCCGACATCCGGAAGCTTCAGCGCTTCCGGCGGGTAGACGCTGGTGGAATCACGGGCGACGAGCTTGCCTTCCTCGCCCAGCGCATAGACGATCTCGGTAACCGCGCCGCCGACGGCGACGATGCGCTTGGTGTCGGGGGAAAACGGTGATGTTTTCATTCGCCGCCACCACCGTTGGCAAGGCGCAGGCCAGAACGGCGCCGAACGCGGCGACCCGCGCGAACTTCTTCGGGGATAGATACATCATGCGGCACTCTGCGTTGCCAGGCGCGGCAGGCTCTCGGCCAGCGAGCGCCAATCGGCACGCTCGACCTCGCCTTCATGGCGTTTGCCGAAGAACTGGATGATCATCTTGCCGTCGGCGCCATAGGCTTCGAGCGAGGTGACGTGACCGTCCTTGGTCGGCTTGCGCACGGCCCAGGCTTCGGTGATGTGGTCGGTGCGCAGGTGCAGGTGGAACGTCTCGTCCAGCACGTTGATCCACGGCCCCATCGGCTTGATCGACTTGACCGGGCCGGAATGGATCTGGATGCAGCCCCGATTGCCGACGAAGCACATGATCGGCTGTGCGCTTTCGGCGGCGGCATTAAACATCGCCGTCACCGCCTCGGGATCGAGCTTCCAGGCATAATCCTTGCCGATCATCTGAACCGCCTGCTGACGGCTGAGCTTCAGCGTGCGCAGCATGCCGAAGAACTGGTGCACGTCGGTCAGCTTGCTCCAGCGCTCGCGCAGATCGTCCACCGTCTGCGGCGACAATTCGCCCGGCGCATCGTCCTCGGCGAGGCTCGTAAGCGCCACTGTCGGCTCCTGGTTGGGCGAGACGAGTTGGTCGACCAGTTTCTGATAGGCATAGAGGTTGGAGGACGGACGCAGATGCACCTTGTGCACGGCCTCGCCCGCCGCGTCGAAGAACTGCAGGCTGTGGCGGATGTCATCGCCGTCGCGCTTCTCGACGGCAAAGCCATGCGCCCATACCTTCGGGAAGATGCGCAGGTCGATATTCTCGCCCAGCGCCATCGCCGTGTGCTCGCCGGTGACGACCTTGTCGTAGACGCCGATTTTCTCGTGGACCGCGCTTTCGTTGCGGGTCAGCGCCATGACCTCGCCGACCGGTTCGAGACCAGTCAGGAGATCGTTGACGCGCGGCTCGACGCGCGTAACCCCCTCGCCGCAATGCGCGGCCACAAGTTCGGCTTCCGAAATGCCGAGCTGAGCGGCGAGATCGCGCTCGCGCATTTTGGGGTTTTCCGCTCGCATCCGCCGAATTTCGTGCGGGGCTGGCTTTACGCGCTGGTCCATTACCGTCCCTACCCTTGCTATTTACTTGTTGAGGATGAGCTTGCCCTGACGGGTGATCTTGAGCCGGTAGAGCGCGCCGTGGTGCTCGATGCCGATCTCGTGTTCGCCCTGGAAAAGCGAATTGCTGGTGAGTGTCCTGACCGACAGCGGCACCCGTTCGACGCGCAATTGCGTCTGCGCTTCGGGCCGGCGGTAGCGGAAACGGAAATCGTCAGGGTTGTGCGTGTTCATGCTGATCCACTCCTGATCTCGCCGGGTGTGTCCGGCTTCCTGCAAAACGTCGATTCATTTGTTGACTTGAATAATCATGTTTACTAGTCAGTGCAATACCGGACTAAATGAGTCAACATTTAAGAAGCCGGCCGAACGAAAAAATGCGAGCCAGCCCAAGGGTGAGCCAGCATGCAGCTTGCCATTTGGAGTTGGACATGGGCTTGGGGATTGATGGGCGGTCTGGAGAGACCGCGGGACGTCGCAATACGAGCGGCGCCGTAGCAAGAGGATTGGCGACACTGGCCGCAGGTGCCGCCGCAGCGGCACTGCTTTCCGGCACCGCGCTTGCGCAGCAAGCCGCGCAACCCACGCAGAACGACAAACCGGCCGAAACCGCCGATGCCAAACCCACGTCGCTGGGCGCCACCCTGCTCGACAAGATCATGCTGATCAGCCGCACCGGCGAAACCGCAATCAAGGCGCTCGCCTCGGTCAGCCATGTAGACCAGGAACAGATCGATCGCCGCATGGCATCGACGCCGAACGAGTTGTTGCGCGGCGTGCCTGGCGTCACCGTGCAGGCCGACGCGCGCCGCACCGCCTCGTCGATCAACATTCGCGGCCTGCAGGACTTCGGCCGCGTCGCCGTCATCGTCGACGGTGCCCGCCAGAACTTCCAGCGTTCCGACCACGGCACGCAGTCGACCTTCTATATCGATCCCGAACTGATCAAGTCGGTCGACGTCATCCGCGGCCCGGTCGCCAACACCTACGGGTCCGGTGCGATCGGCGGCGTCGTCATGTTCGACACCAAGGACGCCGAGGACTTCCTGAAGGCGGGCGAGACCTGGGCAACGTCGCTCTCCGGCCGCTATGAGACCAATGGCAAGGGCTGGACCACGAGCGCGACCGGCGCCTACAAGTTCAACGACAATTTCGACGTGCTCGGCAACATCGTCTACCGCGACTATTCCGACTATAAGGACGGCGCCGGCAACAAGGTCGGCGGCAGCGGTTTCGACGTGCTGAGTGGCATGCTGAAGACCACGATCCGCCCGACCGAGAATTCGACGCTGAAGCTCGGCTGGATCGGCAACAGCGAGAGCTGGAACGAGATCAGCGGCGGCAAGCCCGCCTACGACCTCGACATGAAGCAGAACACCTTCACCGGCCGCTACAACCTGACCGACGAAGACAAGAGCTGGCTCGACCTCAATGTGAACCTTTCCTACAACAAGGCCACGCTTGAGCAGACCAGCCTGATCCCGCTCGGCGGCCGCTTCGACCCGATCACCGGCCGTCCGACGACGCTGCCCGCCGGGTCGAAGACCACCTACGACATCGGCACGTTCGGCATCGACGTCTGGAACACCTCGCGCTTCGAGACGAGCGGCATCAACCACGAGCTGACCTATGGCGGCGACTGGGTGTCGGACGACGTCACCACCACCGGCGTGGCGGCGGGCGATGCCTTCTACACACCGTCGGGCAAGCGCAATGTCGGCGGCGCCCATATCCAGGACAAGCTGACCTGGGAATGGCTCGAAGTGATCGCCGGCCTGCGCTACGACAGCTACAGCCTCAAGGGATCGTCCTCGGAAACCTCCGGCGACCGGCTTTCGCCGCGCGTCACCGTGGGTGTGTCGCCGTTCGAGGCACCGGGCCTCAGCGGCCTGCAGGTCTACACCACCTATGCCGAAGGCTATCGCTCGCCCTCGCTCAGCGAAACCTTCATCAGCGGCCTGCACCCGTCAGGGGTTTCCTTCCCCTTCCTGCCGAATCCGAACCTTCGGCCTGAGACCGGCAAGACCTGGGAAGCCGGCGTCAACTACACCGCCGACGGTATCTTCCAGGCTGACGATGCGCTGCGCATCAAGGCCGCCTACTTCAACAACGACGTCACCGACTATATCGGCGGCGTGACGCTGTCGCCGTTCAACCCGACCAGCGGCTGCCGGCGCGGCGGCACGATCCCGATCTGCTTCCAGTACCAGAACTTCGCCAAGGCCAAGATCAACGGCTTCGAGTTCGAAAGCGTCTATGACGCGGCCTGGGGCTTCGCCGGCCTTTCCGGCTCGATCATCAACGGCCACACCGTTTCCTACAAGGGCGTGCGCGCGGATCTGACCACCGTGCCGTCCGCCCAGGTCGCGGCCCAGCTCGGCTTCCGCTTCTTCGAGGACCGGCTGACCGTGGGTGGCGAGGTGCAGTACAACGGCGCGCCGAAAGGCAACAAGGCGGCCCGCGACTACACGCTGGTCAACGCCTTCGCCTCCTACAAGGCCAACGACAACCTCAATCTCGACTTCCGCGTCGACAACATTTTCGACGTGAAATACGCCAACCCGCTGAACGCCACGACCACCTCGACGATCTACGAGCCGGGCGTGACCTTCAAGCTGGGCGCAACGATGCGCTTCGGAGGCTGAGCCGACACCATGAGAGCGAAGTCGCTGATCCTGTTGACCACCCTCGCCGCCATCCCTGCCGGCATGGGTCCCGCGCTCGCGCAACAGGCCGAGGCGGCTTCGCTCTCGCTCGAACTCAATGGCGCGCAGCCTTCCGACAAGGGCTGCCGCCTGACCTTCGTGGTTACCAACACGCTCGGAGCCGGGCTGACCAAGGCGGCGTTCGAGATCGCCCTGTTCAACACGGCCGGTGTCGTCGACCGTATCACCGTGCTCGACTTCAAGGATTTGCCAGCCGGCAAGACGAAGGTGACGCGCTTCGATCTTTCGGGTACGGATTGCGGCAAGATCAGCCGCGTGCTGGTCAACAGCGCAACGGAATGCGTCGGCCAGGGCGTCGAGCCCACAGCCTGCATGCGCGACCTCAAGACCACCAGCAAGGCGGGCATCACCTTCGGGGTCTGAGTTTCCGTCATGAACAGGAACTTGCGCCTTGGAATTGCAACCGGCCATTTCGAACAGGACATCGTCCCGGCCGCTTGCCGGCGCCGACGCCTCGATGCCGGCCGGCGGCGATCCCGAGATCGCGATACCCGGCGGCGTGTTGCAGCCCGATCCGCCCGAACAGGCGAGCCTCGATGACAGCGCCAATGCCGACATCGAACCGTTGCCCGCCGAGCCGGACTATGTCGCGGAAACCCGGCCTGCCGCGTCGGTGCGCAAATGGTCACTGGCCTTTGTCGCCTCGCTGGTCTTTCATCTCGCGGTGGCGGCCATGCTGATCTTTGCGCCCGAGAGCATTTTACCGCCGCGCGAGCTGACCCCGACCGAGATCGCGGGGGCGAACGGGACCAAACCGCTCTTGTTTGGCAATGAGGAAAATGACGCCACGGCCGCCGGTGCCGATCAGCAACGGGACGTGACCAATGTCACCGTCGTGCCGGAAAGCGAGTTGCAGCCGCCCAGGAAAATTCAGCCGCAGCCCGAGAACCCACCATCCACCCAGCCGGCTCAGCCAACCAAGGAGCAGGCTCAACCGCCCAAGGAGCAGGTTCAGCCGACGAAAGAGCCCCAACAACAACCGGTCGAACCTTCACCCAACGTGTTGGCGATCCCGCAGACACAGGACGAGAAGGATGCCGTCGCGGTCCTGGAAGGCCGCCCGACCGCCAAGTTGGAGATCATGCGTCCGGTGATGCCCGAGCCGAGCGAAGCCGAACGGCAATTGGCTGAGCAGGAAACGCACCCCGCACCTCAAGCGCCGGCCGAGCAACCGCAAAAACCGGCGCGGCCGAAATCCGCATCCGGAGCCGGCGGCCAGGCCGAGAACGATGCACTGCGCGGGGTCAATGAAGGGCGGGAAGATGGCAGCACCACTCTGTCGGGCATCACCAGCGCGCAAACAGGCGCCGGCAATGCGGCAGCGTCCCGCTTTAGCGGCCAAGTGCAAGGGAAACTCGACCGCGCAAACCGGCGCGTTTCGCGGGCGACACAGGCCAAGGCACTCAGCAATGCTGTCGTCAGCTTCATCGTTATGGCCGACGGCGGCGTGGTCGACGTGAGGCTTATGCGAAGCTCGGGCTCACCGGAACTCGACAAATTCGCGGTGGCCTTGGTGAAGGGTGTGGCACCCTACCCGCCAATCCCGCCTGAAACCGGCCGCAAGGCCTGGCCCTTCACCGTCCAGATCGGCCCATTTCTTTGAATTCACTCTTCACGCATCAGCCATCATCCCGGAAAGGAATGCCATGTATATCGCCATGAACCGCTTCAAGGTGCAGAACGGCTCGGAAGAGGCCTTCGAGTCTGTCTGGAAGAACCGCGATTCCTCGCTGTCGGAAATGGCCGGCTTCAAGGAGTTCCACCTGCTGCGCGGGCCGGCGAACGAGGCCGAAGGCTACACGCTGTTCGCCTCACACACGGTCTGGGCGAGCCATGACGACTTCGTCGCCTGGACCAAATCGGAAAACTTCCGCAACGCCCACAAAAATGCCGGTTCGTCCAAGGCGGCCTATATCGGCCACCCGCAATTCGAGGGCTTTTCGGTGGTGGAAGGCGCGTAGGCCATCCAAATATATTGACAGCTTCCCGCTTCGGTCTCGAGGCGGGAAGCCATCAATCGATCCATGCCTCGATCTCCGTGAAATAGCTTCACCGAGATCGGCAAGCCGATGCTACTTCGAGGCAGCGATGCTGCAAGCGCCCGCGATCTGGACTTTGTACTTGCTTACCGACTTTTGGCAGGACTTCAGCGCCAGCGCCTCCGCCTTTTTCTGCGACGGCGCGTTCAGCCAAGCACCGCAGATGAAATATTCCACCGTACGATCCATGACCGTCGTTGCATAAGCAGAATGACCGGGAGCGGCGATGTAGTCATCATACGCCTTCTGGCAGCTTCCGACGGACCCCCAGGGAATATTAACCGGATAACGTTTGTCGCCGACCTTGCCGGCCAGTGATTCCGCCATAGCGGGACCGGAAGCGACAAGAAGAGCCACGTTGAAAATTGCCATGGTTAGAAAGTGATGCACGTTAAGTCCCCCTACCCCTTAGAAATACGAACGATCCACGCAGTACTGTTTGTCACCAACGCTGACTAGATCGATTTTCACGTAACTTCATTCAGGGAGGGGATATCGTTCGTCGGAAAACCTTTTCGCCTCAAGCCGCCGCCAGCAGGCTGGCATTGCCGCCGGCCGCCGTTGTGTCGACGCAGACCGCGCGTTCATGCGCGTAGGCGGCCGGGTAGACGACCTCGCTGACCAGCGGCACGATCGGCCCCTTGCGTTCCGCGATCGCGGCGCGCAGGGCGCGGGCGTCGTCAGCCGTGCCGGAGAAGGCAACGACATCCAGCGGCAGCGCGCCAATGGTCGTCGCATCGATCCGGGCATCGATGGCCGCGATCGGCAAACCTTTTCCGGTGAGCGCGGAGAGCGCCGCCGGAGCGCCTAGAGCCACCGCCAGGACGGCATTGCCGGCCGCGAGTGCCTGAACCGCCTGCGCCAACAACGTCTCGGCGTCCGGGCCAAGTGCCAGCACACGGCCACGCGGCGTCAGCGACAGCGTGTTGGCTTCGCCGGTCGGTCCGGGCAGATCGATCTGGCCATATTCGAGACCGGCGGCAGCAGTGATCGCCTCCGCCCCTTTGCCACGCAGATGCTTGCGCAGCATGGCGATGCGGTCAGCCCTCGTCGACCAGCCGCCAAGCGCGGGATCGGGCATGTAGTCGGATAGTTCCCTGGCCGAGGCCGCGCGGCCTTCGACGAGCGCCGCGCCCGCTTCCGGTCCCTTGCGGAAACGGCGCAGATAGTGCGGTCCGCCAGCCTTGGGACCGGTACCTGACAGGCCCTCGCCGCCGAAGGGCTGCGAGCCGACCACGGCGCCGATCTGGTTGCGGTTGACATAGATATTGCCGGCATGAATGCCGTCGACGAAATGCTGCACACGGCCCTCGATGCGGGTGTGCAGGCCAAAGGTCAGTCCGTAGCCCTTGCGGTTGACGGCGGCGATGACGGCGTCGATCTCGTCGGCCTCGAAGGTGGCGACATGCAGCACCGGGCCGAACACCTCGCGCTCCATTTCCTCGATGCCCTTGACCCGGAACACCGCAGGCGCAACGAAGCGGCCGTCCTTCGGCGCGGTGAGTTGGGCAATGGCACGCCCCTCGCCCGCCATCCTGGCGCTGTAATCCTTGATCGACTTCTGCGCCTCGTCGTCGATGACCGGACCGACATCGGTCGAGAGCTGCCAGGGATCGCCAATGTTGAGCGCATCCATCGCCCCTTTCAGCATCTCCAGCATCTTGGCTTCCACATCCTTCTGGACATAGAGCACGCGCAACGCCGAGCAACGTTGGCCGGCACTCTGGAAGGAAGATGCCAGCACGTCGCGGATCGCCTGCTCGGGCAGCGCGGTGGAATCGACGATCATGGCGTTCAGCCCGCCGGTTTCGGCGATCAGCATGGCGTCGGGCGCCGCCGTCTTGGCCAGTTGCCGTTCGATCAGCTTGGCGACTTCGGTCGATCCGGTGAAGCAGACGCCGGCAATGCGCGGGTCGGCGGTGAGCGGAGCGCCGACTGTGGGTCCATCGCCCGGCAGCAGCTGAATGACGTCTTCCGGCACACCGGCCTCACGCAGCAGTTCGACCGCGCGATAAGCGATCAGCGGCGTCTGTTCCGCCGGCTTGGCGATTACCGAATTGCCGGTGACAAGCGCTGCCGCGATTTGGCCGGTGAAGATGGCAAGCGGGAAATTCCACGGCGAAATGCAGACGATGGCGCCCCGCGCCTCGGTGCCAGCCTCGGCCTGGGCGGCCTGGGCGGCCTGGGCGGCGTAATAGCGCAGGAAATCCACCGCCTCGCGCACTTCCGCGACGCCGTCGGCCAGCGTCTTGCCGGCCTCGCGGGTGGCGAGCGCGAAGAACTCGACGGCATGTTTTTCGTAGAGGTCGGCCGCTCGGTCGAGGATCGCGGCCCGCTCGCTGACCGGCCGTTTCGCCCAGCCCGGCTGAGCCTCGACGGCGAAGCGCACGGCGGTTGCGACCTGTTTGGCCGCCGCCTCGGTCACCGTTCCCACCACGTCCGACGGTCGCGCCGGGTTGACCACCGGCCGCTCCTGGCCGTAGCCGGCGGCGCGAGTGATCGGCTTGGCGCTCCAGCGGTTGGGGCCGACAAAGGCGGCCTTGGCCTTGTCGATCTCGGCAAGTGTGACGACGTCGGTGATGTCCCAGCCCCTGGCATTGCGGCGGCCGGTGCCGAAGATGGCAGCGGGCTTGGCGATGTTCGGATTGGCCGCCGAGCCTTGCGTCTCGGCGGCTTCGAGCGGATCGCTGGCGATCTCCTCCGGCGCCACGTCCTCGTCGGTCAGCTGATGCACGAAGGAGGAGTTGGCGCCGTTTTCCAGGAGACGCCGCACCAGATAAGCAAGCAGATCCGAATGCGCGCCGACCGGCGCGTAGATGCGGCAGCGTGTGCCCTCAGCCTTGCGGATCGTCTCGTGCAGCTGCTCGCCCATGCCGTGCAGGCGCTGGAATTCGAAACAATCGCGGTCCGGCGCCATCGACAGGATGGCGGCCGCGGTGTGCGCGTTGTGAGTGGCGAATTGCGGATAGATGCGGTCGGTCATGCCGAGCAGCTTGCGCGCGCAGGCCAAGTAAGACACGTCGGTATTCACCTTGCGCGTGAACACCGGATAGCCGGTGAGACCGAGCGTCTGCGCGCGCTTGATCTCGGTGTCCCAATAGGCACCCTTCACCAGCCGCACCATGATCTTGCGGTCGAGCTTCGTCGCCAGTGCGTGCAGCCAGTCGATGACGAAGGCCGCGCGTGGGCCGTAAGCTTGCACAACGACGCCGAAACCATTCCAGTCGGCCAGTTCGGGATCGGCCAGCACGCGCTCGATGACGTCGAGCGAAAGATCAAGCCGATCAGCCTCTTCGGCATCGATGTTCAAGCCCATGCGCGCCTTGCGCGCGGCGCGCGCCAGCGAAAGCAGGCGATCGGCCATCACCGGCAGCATGGCCTCCTTCTGCGCCACCTCGTAGCGCGGATGCAGCGCCGAGAGCTTGACCGAGATGCCGTGGTTGAGGCGGATGTCGTCGCCCTTGGCGCCGGGCGCCAGCGAGGCGATGGCATCGGCATAGGCCTTCAGGTAACGCAGCGCATCGTGCTCGGTGCGAGCTGCCTCGCCCAGCATGTCGAAGGAATAGAGATAGCCGTTCTGCGTCATCGAACGGCCGCGCTTGACGGCTTCGGCGATGGTGCGGCCGAGCACGAACTGCTCGCCCATCTCGCGCATCGCCGCTGCTACCGCCTTGCGGATAACCGGCTCGCCGAGGCGCCGCACCATGGCGCGCAGCGTGCCTTCGATGCCGCCCTCGCCCTCGTCGAGCACGCGGCCGGTCAGCATCAGCGCCCAGGTCGAGGCATTGACGAAGATCGACGACGAGCCGCCGGAATGCGCGGACCAGTCATGCGGCGCGATCTTGTCGGCGATCAGATCGTCCATGGTCTCGGCGTCCGGCACACGCAGCAGCGCTTCCGCCAGGCACATCAGCGCCACGCCTTCCTTGGTGGAAAGTCCGTAGGCCGAGAGAAACACCTCCATCAGCCGCGGGTCGGCTGAACCGCGCACGGCCCGCACCAGATCGGCGGCACGAGCGGAAATCGCCTTTCGCGCTTCGGCCGAGAGCCCGCTCGCCACAGCCAGCCGCTTCACGGCCTCGTCCTCGTCGGGGAGATAGTTGGCGCGAATCTGCTGGCGGATGGTGTTGAGCGCGGGCATGGCGGTCCTTTGAAAGCGCGGAAGAACACGCCGGTCGGCGGCCTGCCGGACCGGATGGTGCAAGCTAGCACGAAGCCTCCCGCCATTCGATCCAAAGAACTCGCCAATGCAGGCCATTTGGTCTATGAAGAACAGAATAATACGCTGCGTGGGCTTCAAAACGGATCATGGAAGACCAACTGGACCGCCTCGACCGCAACATCCTGTCCGCCCTGGCCAGGAATGGCCGCCAGTCCATGTCGGAACTGGCTCTAAAGGTCGGCCTGTCGAAGACGCCGGTGCAGGCACGCGTCAAACGCCTGGAGAAGGATGGCTACATCCGCGGCTATTCGGCGATCATCGACCGCGAGCGCATGGGCGAAGGCCATGTCGCCTTCGTGCAGGTGAAATTGTCGGACACCCGCTCCAGCGCCCTCGACGCCTTCAACCGCTCGGTGCAGGGCGTGCCCGAGATCGAGCAGTGCCACATGATGGCGGCGAGCTTCGACTACCTGCTTAAAGTGCGCACACGCGACATCGCCGCCTACCGGCGCATTCTGGGCGAGCGCATCTCGTCGCTGCCGCATGTCGCGCAGACCTCGACTTTCGTGGCGATGGAAACGGTGAAGGACCGCTAGACCTATTCGCCCAGCGTCTTCAAAAACGCCACCAGCGCGGCGCGCTCGCGATCGGAAAGCTGCAGGGGATGCACTTCCGAGACACCCTCGACGCTCTGCTGCGCCTTGGTGTAGTGCGCGACGACATCGTCCAGCGAGCCGAACTGGCCGGCATGCATATAGGGCGGACGCCCGGCGACCGCCCGCAGCGACGGCGTCTTGTAGGCGCGGATCAGCTCGGGCTTGTCCTTGACGATGAACTTCAATTCGCCGCAGGCCTCCGCGCCGCCGTCGCGATAGCGGCCGAGGCAATTGAACGGGTCGGCCTCGACCTGGGCGACGGCGTTGATGCGGCCGCGGTCCGGCGGCAGGTCCCTGACCGGCGGCACGCCGGTGTTGTGGAAGCCGTGATCGGTGAACAGCGGGCCGTTATGGCAGGTCGAGCAGCTTGCCTTGCCGATAAACAGCTTCAGCCCCTGGATTTCCTCCGGCGAAAAGGCCGCGTCATCCTTCGGCTCGGCACCGGTCGCCAGCGCTATGGCGAAACGGTCGAAGCGTGTTTCCTTGGGCATGATCGAGCGTTCGAAGGCGGCAATCGCCTTGCCGATATTGGCAAAGACGCGGTCGACACCATCCTGATCGGCTGCGTTCATCGTCTTCCAGGCGGATTGGTCGGCCAGCGATCCCAACGGGCTGGCATTGGCCGGGACTTTCGAAAGGTCGGGCATCGGCCCGAAAATCCGTTCGTAGCGTTCACCGAAGCGCGCCTTGATATAGTGCGCATAGGATGCGCGATTACCCGCCTGCTCGAGCGGGTTCTCCAACGGCACCAGCGCCTGTGCCCACAGGCTGTCGCGCCGCCCGTCCCAGAACAGCCAGGAACTATAGGCAACACCGGCAAGCGGCATGGTGCGCCGGTTGGTGCGTGCCACGCCGACCGCTTGCGGCAGATCGTCCTGGAATTGCCGGTCGATCTTGTGGCAGGTCGAGCAGGCGACCGTGCCGTCGCGGCTCATCGAAAGATCGAAGAACAGCGTGGCACCCAAGGCTGCCGCTGCCGGATCGTCGGCGAAACGGTTGGTGGCGTCGGTTTTCAGCGGCGGCAACGCCGTCAAGGCCAGGCCGGCGATGGTCCGTTTCTCGGCCTCGGAGAATTGCGGCCTGCCGCAGGCCGCGACCAGGGCCGCCAGCGCAATGACGATGCCCAGACTGGAACCTAGACCGGACCAGCGTCTCATGAGCGGCTCACAGCACGATGTTGAACAGGACAGTATCCGAACCCGCAGGCGCTGTGATGGCGAAGCGCAATTGCCACCAGCCGCTCATCGAGAATTTCACGCCGGAAATCCGATAACGTCCCTCGCCCAGATAGTCCGTCGCGCGCGGGCTTGTCGGCAGGCCATGCGCATGCTGCGGCATGCCGCCGGAAACCTCGATGATCGCGCCTTCCACCGGCGTGCCGGCGGCGGTCTTCAATGTCAGCACCCAGTCGTGCAGTTCGCCCTGCTTCACCGTTCCGTTCTCCGGCGCGAAGGTGGCCACGAACAGGCCTTTCTCGCTGCCCTTGGTTTGCTGGGTTTCGGGCGCGGCTGGGGGCGCGGTGTTGGGCGCGGTCATGTAGACCACCGTCAACACGCCGAAGAGGACGGCGGCCAGCCCGACGCCAGCAACCAGATACCGCCAGAACGCTGCCAACTGTGCCCCACATCATCTCGGTGAACGTCCGGCACAGCGCCTAGCATCCCGCTGGGTTGTGGGAAAGTGCGGCGATGCCCGAATCCCGGACACCATGCCATGGCGTCGATCCTGTCGAACGGTTAGACGGAGGACAAGGGAGACAAACACTGATGTCAATGCAAGGTGTCGCCTCGATCGGCGAATGCATGCTGGAATTGTCTGGCCAGAGCGGGCCGGACTGGCGCCTGGGTTTCGCCGGCGACACCTTCAACACCTTGTGGGCGCTGGCGGCGCTGGCCAAGGATCGCCCCGCAACTTACGTCTCGGCCTTTGGCGACGACCCCTTCTCGCACCAGCAGATCGAATTTCTCGCCGAAAATGGCATCGGCATAGGCGCCAGTCCGGTTATTGCAGGCGCTCGGCCCGGCCTTTACGCCATCACGCTGGAAGGCGCCGAACGCTCCTTCACCTACTGGCGCGCCGATTCGGCGGCCCGGCAGCTCGCGTCGAATTCAGACGCCTTGGTCAAAAGCCTTGAAAGCCAGTCGCTTATCTACTTTTCCGGAATCACTTTGGCAATTCTGGACGAACGTGCTCGGGGCACGCTTCTGACCACCGTCGCCGCAGCGCGCGCGGCCGGCAGCCTGGTCGCCTTCGACCCCAACTACCGTCCGCGCCTGTGGCCGGATGTCGGCACAGCACAGAAAGCCATCGCTGCGGCACTGACGGTCACCGACATCGCGCTGCCGACCTTCCCCGACGAACAGATGCTCCATGGCGACCGGAGCCCGGAGGAAACGGCGACGAGGCTGGGCAGGACCGTATCCGAGATCGTCGTCAAGAATGGCGAGATGCCGGCATTGGTCGCCACCGGCGCCGACAGGGAGGAGATCCCGGCAATCCATGTCGCGAAGCCCGTCGACACGACCGGCGCGGGCGATTCCTTCAACGGCGGTTACCTGGCCGCACGCCTCGCCGGCCGGTCGCCGGCGGAAGCCGCCCGCAGCGCCCATCGCGTCGCCGCCGCCGTCGTCCAGGTGCGCGGTGCGCTGGCCCCGTTCGACATCCTGCGCAAGGCATTCGGGCAATAGGCCTGAACTTTTCCCTGAGGGCAGAAGCCCTCGCTCCTATCCCAGCCTGAACCGGTACTCGGTCAGCTGGTGATAGGTCTCGCCGGGCAAGAGGGTTGCCGACGGGAAATAGGAACGATTGGGTGCGTCGGGCCAAGTCTGCGCCTCCAAGCACAGGCCGGCAAAGCGCTTATAGCCGATACCGCCAAGCCCTGGTGCCGGCGGCGCGATATAGCCGCCGCCATAGAGCTGGAGACCAGGCTCGGTGGTCCAGACCTCCATCTCGACGCCGGACACGGCACCTTGCACCCAGGCGGCCTTGCGCAAGGGCCCGCGCGCTGAGGCCAGGCAGAAATTGTGATCGTAGACGAGCTGGTCGCCTGCTTCCGTGCGCAGGCTGCGCGCCTGCCGGAAATCGAAGGGCGTGCGGTCGACCGGCTGCACCACGCCCGTTGGGATCATCTCGGCGTCGACCGGCAGATAGGCGCCGGCCGGGATCATGACCCGGTGGTCGAGCACGTCGCCGGCACCGCCATCGTCGAGATTGAAGTAGGAATGCTGGCTGAGATTGCAGACGGTGGCCTCGTCGGCCGTGGCAGTCAGTTCCACGCTCAGCGTTCCGGGGATCTTCAGCCGATAGGTACAGGTGACATCGAGCGCGCCGGGAAAGCCCATCGATCCACCGGGATCGTGCAGCGAAAGCGTCACGAAATCATGCCCATGCAAAGCAACCGACCAGGCGCGGCCAGAATAGCCGCCCGATCCGCCATGCAGCGCATGTTTGCCGAGGAAGTTGCGGTCGGTCTGTTGCCGCTGGCCGGCCAGCGTGAAACGGCCGTCGCGGATGCGGTTGGCGAAGCGCCCGACCACGGCGCCGAAATAGCCAGTGTCGCGCTCATAGGCCTCGAACCGGTCGAAACCCAGCACCAGCGGCGCCTCGTGACCGGCAAGACGCAGGTCCTGGATGATGGCACCCAGATTGAGGATGTTGGCCGAAAGCCCACCGCCACGGATGGTGAAGCGGCGGATTTCCTCCGCCGCTTGCGTTGTTCCAAAGAGCTCGCCGTCCTTCATGCCGCTGTCGCGGGCCGGTGGCGCGTGGCCAGGCCGGCTCGCTGATCGATCAGAGGCCGAGGCCGCCGATGCAGACATATTTGGTATCGAGGTAGTCCTCGATGCCCTGATGTCCGCCTTCCTTGCCGAGGCCGGATTCCTTGACGCCGCCGAACGGCGCTTCCGGCGTGGTGATCAGCCCTTCATTGATGCCGACCATGCCGTATTTCAGCCCTTCCATGACCCGGAAGGCGCGGCCGAGATCGCCGGTGTAGAAATAGCAGGCCAGGCCGAACTCGGTATCGTTGGCGAGCCGCACGGCCTCTTCCTCGGTCTCGAACTTGAAGACGGGCGCGACCGGGCCGAAGATTTCTTCCTTCATGAACATCATGTCGGGCGTAGCGCCGCTGATCACGGTCGGCTCGAAGAACGAGCCGCCGAGTGCGTGCGGCTTGCCGCCGGTCTCGACCTTGCCGCCCTTGGCCTTGGCGTCGGCGACGAACTCCGCGGTCTTCAGCGCCGCCTTCTCGTCGATCAGCGGTCCCTGCTGCACGCCATCCTCGAGGCCGGAGCCTACTTTCAGCTTGGCGGTCGCGGCGGCCAGCCTCTCGACGAACGTGTCATGGATGCCGGCCTGCACGAAGAAGCGGTTGGTGCAGACGCAGGTCTGGCCCGAATTGCGGAACTTGGCGGTGATGGCGCCCTCGACCGCGCGGTCGAGATTGGCGTCATCGAAGACGATGAATGGCGCGTTGCCGCCGAGTTCCATCGACACCTTCTTGACCGTCTTGGCCGACTTCTCGATCAGCATCTTGCCGACCGGGGTCGAGCCGGTGAAGGTGATCTTCTTGACCAGCGGGTTGAAGCACAGCTCATCGCCGATCTCGCCGGCGGCACCGGTGACGATGTTGACCACGCCCTTCGGGAAGCCGACTTCTTCGGCAAGCGCGCCCCAGGCCAGCGCCGAATAAGGCGTCTGCGTGGCCGGCTTGACGACGGCCGTGCAGCCGGCGGCCAGCGCCGGGCCGAGCTTGCGGGCCAGCATCGAGGACGGGAAGTTCCACGGCGTGATGGCGGCGACGACGCCGACCGGCTCCTTGGTCACCATGATGCGACGGTCGGCCCACGGCGACGGCACCACGTCGCCATAGGTGCGGCGGCCTTCCTCGGCGAACCACAGCACATAGGCGGCCGACGAGCCGACTTCGCCGCGCGATTCGAACAGCGACTTGCCCTGCTCGGTGGTGAGCAGTTCGGCCAGCGCGTCCTGATTGTCCATGATGGCGTCGTGCAGCTTGCGCAACAGCTTCGAGCGCTCAAGCGCCGAGGTCTTGCGCCAGGTCAGGAAGGCGGTGTGGGCGGCCTCGATGGCGCGGCGCGTCTCGGCGGCGCCGGCCTTCGGCACCGTGCCGATCTTCAGGCCATTGGCCGGATTGGTGACGTCGATGGTCTGGCCGGAATCGGCCTGCACCCATTCGCCGTTGATGAGATTGGCCTGCCGCATGAAATGGCTGGTTTTCTGAAGCATGGTCTAGCCTCCCTTCGGCCGCTCACGGACCGGTCTTGAATGGGTCGATGGGTGTTTTCAGCGTCACTGCCGCAACTGGACCACCGCTCTTACTCCAGAGCCGGGCTTGCGATCAATCGCCATAGCTGAACCTAAGCACTGGGCCAGCACGAATCCAGCCCTGCAGCCCGGATCTAGCCGAAAACCTGCGCCGTGACCGCCAGCCAGAACGAGGTGGTGACAACGGCGCAGGCGGTGGCGAGCGTCATCTGGTTGGAGGCGAGCCCCTGGCCCGCGTTGAACTGGACGGCGATCAGGTAGGAATTGATGCCGGACGGCAGCGCCGCCACCAACACCGCCACCTTGGCGGTCAGCGGCGGCAGGCCAAGCAGCCAGACCAGCGCCAGGGTCAGTGCCGGCATCACGAACAGCTTGAGCACCGACAGCCCAAGCGACGGGCCGATATGGCCGGAAATGCCGAAGCGGTTCAATCCCAGCCCCATGGCGAACAAGGCAACCGGCGCCGCCGTGCCGCCCAGCGCCTCGGCCAGCCGCGAGACCAATCCGGGCAGCGGAACGCCGGTGACGCGCCAAGCGAGACCGGCGAGGATGCCGATGATCAGCGGATTGACCAGCAGCTTGTGCAGGAAGCGGCGCAATATCCGGAGCGGATGCGCGGCCTGGGCGTCGCCCCGCCCGAACATCTCGAACATGACGATCGAGGCCATCATCATGACCGGCAGATGCACCGCGACGATCAATGACAGCACCTCGAAGCCCTGCGGCCCGTAGATGCCGAGGATGAAGGGTGCGCCAAGCAGCACGACATTTGAGTAGGAAGCCGACACGCCGCCGACGATTCCGGTGCGCCGGTCGCGCCCGAACAGGCGGGTGGTGACCAGATGCCCAGCGGCCCAGGTCAGCGCCACGGCGGAAAAATAGGCGCCCCACAGCGACCAGGGCGCCGCGCCGTGGAAATCAGACTTGACCATGGTCTCGAACAGAAGCAGCGGCATCGCCACACCGACAGCGAATTCGGCGACGCCTTCGGCGCTCTGCGCCTTGAGATAGCCGGTCACGCCCGCGAGATAACCCAGCGCCACGAGCCCGAAGACGAACAGGACGGTTTCGGTAAGCGGCGACATGGTTTCCCTCGACGCCCGACTGATAGGGGAGCGACCCGGACGGCGCAACCGCCAGCCTGCCTACAGGCTTGGGACACCGTGCCACGCAGTCGGCGAACGACCCCGGCCTTGCCTTCCCGGTGCCTTTGCCGTCCCTATATGGAAAAGACCGGCGTCGATGGGACGGCGGAAAGGTCCGCCATGTTTCGTCTTGCCCTCGCCCTCCTCCTTGCCTTTGTGCCAGCCGTCGCCCACGCGACCGATGCCGGATGGGCGCTGCTCAGGGCTGGCGGCCATGTCGTGCTGCTGCGCCACGCCATGGTCACCGGCAGTGGCGATCCAGCCGGCTTCGACATCGACGCATGCGCGACGCAACAGAAACTGTCCGAGCGCGGCAAGCAGCAGGCGCGCAAGATCGGTGCGCTGTTCGCGGCCCGCGCCGCGCCCATCGATCGGATATTGTCCAGCCGCTATTGCCGTGCACTCGACACCGCCGGCATCGCCTTCGAGGACAACAAGACGGAGAAGTTCGAGCCGCTCGATCTCTTGTCCAAGGATGCGGCGGCAGCGGCTGCGCAGAACGAAGCCGTCGTCAAACAGGTCGCCGGCTTCTCGGGCGACGGCAACCTCGTCATGGTCACCCACCTGGAAAACATCCAGGCGCTGACTGGGGCCGGTGCCCGCGAAGGCGAAGCGGTGATCGTGAGCGTCGACGGCGACAAGCTGCGCGTACTCGGCCGCATCATCTTCTAGACCCGTGTCGGGCCGGACGATCAGCTTCCTTCGTCGTCAAATGGCTGTATCTGTCGGTAGATGCCGGTGCGCAGACCATGCAAAGCCGCGTTTTCGGCTTTCCCTGTACAAGAAAACCGATTAGACAGCGCCGAGCCACCTGCGGACCGCATCCGCCCGCAATCGAAGGAAGATCCCTTGTCCACCACGTTCGAAAAAGTCGCAAAGATCATCGCCGACACCAGCGAAATCGACATCGACACGATCACGCCCGAGAGCCACACCATTGATGATCTGGGCATCGACAGCCTCGATTTCCTCGACATCGTCTTCGCGATCGACAAGGAATTCGGCATCAAGGTGCCTCTCGAAAAGTGGACGCAGGAAGTCAACGACGGCAAGGCCTCGACCGACGAATATTTCGTCATGAAGAACCTCTGCGCCAAGATCGACGCACTGGTCGCCGCCAAGAACGCCGCCTGATCGAACAGGCATGGCCATCCGCCGGCCGCCCTTGACGGGCGGCGCGCGCTGACCCAAAAACCGCCCATGACATCCCATGACGTCGTCATCACCGGCATCGGCCTCGTTTCCTCTTTGGGGGAAGGCCCGAACGCGCATTGGCAAAAGCTGACGACAGCGGGCGCCAAGCCCGTGCTCGATTCGGAACGCTTCGCGCCCTACACCGTCCACCCCCTGCCCGAGATCGACTGGAATCTGCAGATCGCCAAGCGCGGCGACCAGCGCCAGATGGAAACCTGGCAGCGGCTGGGCACCTATGTGGCGGGGCTGGCGCTCGACGATGCCGGCATCAAGACCGACGAGGCGCTGTGCGCCACCATGGACATGGTCGTTGCCGCCGGCGGTGGCGAGCGTGACGTGGCGGTCGACAACGCTATCCTGGCCGCATCCGAAAACCGGCCCGACTTCGATGTCCTGCTCAACGAGAAGCTGACCACGGAGCTGAGACCGACGCTGTTTCTGGCGCAGCTTTCCAATCTGCTCGCTGGCAATATCTCGATCGTGCACAAGGTGACCGGTTCCTCGCGCACCTTCATGGGCGAGGAAGGTGCCGGCGTCGCCGCGGTCGAAACCGCCGCCGCACGCATCCGCTCCGGCCAGTCCACGCATATGCTGGTGGGCGGCGCCTTCCAGACCGAACATCCCGACATGCTTCTGGGCTACGAGCTCGGCGCCTACCTGCACAGGGGAGCCTGGAAGCCCGTCTGGCAACGCGACGCTTCGGAAGGCGGCGGCGTCGTCTCCGGTTCCGGCGGCGCTTTCCTCGTTTTGGAAAGCCGCGAACATGCCGAAAAGCGTGGTGGCCGCATCTACGCCGAACTCGGCCCGGTCCAGTCCGGTCGCGCGCGCCGCAAGCGCGGCGAACTAAGCGCCGGTATTGAGGCACTGCTTGGCACCGCAAACCTGCCAGCCGGCCCGCTTCTGGCGTTGTCGGGTGCCTCGGGTGGCCGCGCGGCCACGACCGCCGAGAAGGCCGCATTCGACGCCCGCGCCAATCTTGCCGTGCGCGGCTTCGGCACGCTAACCGGCCACATGAAGGAAGCGCAGTTCCCCTTCGCCGTGGCGTTGGCCGCACTTGCCATCCACAACAAGGCGCCCTACCCGACCTTCGACGCGGCATCCGAGCGCAATTTCGACGGAATTCCCGAGCAGGTACTGGCAACAGCGGTCGGCTATCACCAATTCGAGGGACTGGCGCTGGTCAGCGCCGCTTAAGCGGCACCTGCTGGCCGCATGGCGGCGGGGTTGGATCGCGGCGCAAGGCGAAAACGGTCGAGGATTGAGGCATGGCGAAGCTGAAAGATCATCTGGGCAGGCCGGTTGTTGCCGTTACCGGCATCGGCGTGGTCACGTCGCTCGGCATCGGCAAGGCCGATAACTGGGCGGCCCTGACCGCCGGCAAGTCCGGCATCCACCCCATCACCCGCTTCCCCGTCGACCAGCTCAACACCCGCGTCTCCGGCATGGTCGATTTCCTGCCGTCGAGCAGCAAGGGCGCCAGCGCACTGACCTATGAGCTGGCCGAAACGGCTGCGCGCGAGGCCGTCGCCGAGGCCGGCATCGACGCCGAGAATTTCGGCGGCCCGCTCTTCCTCGCCTCGCCGCCGGTCGAGCTCGACTGGCATGACAGGCTGGCGCTCTACAAGGGCGGCGATCGGGAAAATGCCTCCGATCGCATCCTGGAAGTTGCGCGCGGACTGAATTCCTCTGACATGTTCGATTCCGCGCAGTTCGGCACCATTGCCGATCGCCTGGCCGACGCTTTCGGCACGACCGGCCTGCCAATCACGCTCTCCACCGCCTGCGCTTCGGGCGCCACCGCCATCCAGCTCGGCGTCGAGGCGATCCGCCGCGGCGAATGCGAACGTGCGCTCTCAATCGGCGCCGACGGCTCGGCCACCGCCGAGGCGCTGATCCGCTTCTCGCTGCTTTCGGCGCTGTCCACTTCCAACGACGTGCCGGAAAAGACCTCGAAGCCCTTCTCGAAGGATCGTGACGGCTTCGTGCTCGCCGAAGGTTCGGCTGCGCTCGTGCTGGAATCGCTGGAAAGCGCGCTGGCGCGCGGTGCTACCGTGCTCGGAATCCTGCGCGGCTGCGGCGAAAAGGCCGACGACTTCCACCGCACCCGCTCCAAGCCGGACGGTTCGCCGGCCATCGCGGCGGTCAAGGCAGCGCTTGCCGACGCCGGCCTTTCCGAGGACGAGATCGACTACATCAACGCGCACGGCACCTCGACGCCGGAAAACGACAAGATGGAACATATGTCGCTGTCCACTGTCTTCGGCGAGCGCATTAGCCAGATCCCGATCTCGTCCAACAAGTCGATGATCGGCCACACGCTGTCGGCAGCGGGCGCCATCGAAGCAGCCTTCTCGCTGATGACCATGCGCGAAGGCGTCATTCCGCCGACCATCAACTATGACAACCCCGACCCCGCGATCGCGCTGGACGTGGTGCCGAACAGGAAGCGCGAGGCCAAGGTCGGCACGGTTCTGTCCAATTCCTTCGGCTTCGGCGGCCAGAACACTTGCCTTGTCATGGCGCGGGAACCTGTTTAAGGCAGCGCTCTGGGGCGCTACGGCGCAGACAAGAAGGGAATAGGGAATAAGGCCGTAGGGCGACGAGCAGCGAATTGCGGCTTGATTCCTGCTATTTCGCCTGAACCTATTGCCTTGCAGCCCTATTCCCTTATTGCCCTGTTTTCCTCTTTCGAAAACATAACTGGACGCAAGACCATATGCGCGCACTGCAACTCATCGAGGATCGGCGGCTCGAAATCGTCGATATCGCTCCGCCGCCGCCGCCTGCTCTTGGCGAAGTGACGCTGCGCATCAAGGCCGTGGCGCTGAACCACATCGACGTATGGGGCTGGCGCGGCATGGCCTTTGCCAAGCGCAAGCTGCCGCTCACCGTCGGCGCGGAGGCCTCCGGCGAGGTCGAGGCGGTCGGCCCCGGCGTCTCGAACCTGGTTCCCGGCCAGCTCGTCTCGATCTATGGCGCGCGCACCTGCGGGCTGTGCCGCGCCTGCCGCGAGAAGCGCGACAATCTGTGCGAGCATGTCGGCGGCGTGCACGGTTTCCATCTCGACGGCTTCGCGCAGGAGAAGATCAACCTTCCCGCCCGCCTGCTGGTGCCCGCCCCTCCTGGCGTCGACGCTATCGGTGCGGCCGTCGCGCCGGTCACCTTCGGCACGGTTGAGCATATGCTGTTCGACAACGCTAAGCTGGAACCGGGTGAAACGATCCTTGTCCATGCCGGCGGCTCCGGCATCGGCTCGGCCGCGATCCAGCTTGCCAAGAAGATCGGCTGCACCGTCATCACCACCGTCGGTTCCAACGACAAGATCGAGAAGGCCAAGGCGCTCGGCGCCGACCACGTCATCAACTACCGCGAGGATCGCTTCGAGGGCGCGGTGCGCAAGATCACCAAGAAGAAGGGCGTCGACGTCGTCTTCGAACATGTCGGCAAGGACACCTGGGCCGGCTCGATGTTCTCCCTCAAGCGCGGCGGCCGCCTCGTCACCTGCGGCTCGACCTCCGGCGTCTCCACCGAGATTAACCTGATGATGCTTTTCCAGCAGCAATTGAAGCTGCTCGGCTCCTTCGGCTGCCGCATGGAGAACATGGCCAATGCGATGCAAAAGATGGCCGCCGGCCTCGTTGCCCCGGTCATCGACACCGAGGTCGATTTCAGCGGCATCGACGCGGCGTTGAAGCGCATGGAAGGCCGCGACGTCTTCGGCAAAATCATCCTGCGCGTGGGCTGATGGCCGGCACGCGGGAACCGATGCTGCGCCCGCTCGTCTATAAGACGTTGCGCGGCCTGAAAGTCGCGGAATATTGGCTCACCGCGCGTGTCGCCATGGCGCTCCTGGCGATCCTGCGCTTGCTGCCGCCCGACCGCGCGCTTTCCTTCATCGACCGCGTAACGCGCAAGATAGGTCCGATGGTTGGCCGCCATCGTGTGGCGATCGCCAACATCAAGGAAGCCTACCCGGACAAGAGCGAGGCCGAGATCGAAAAGATCGCCTCCGACATGTGGGGCAATATGGGGCGCCTGGCCGGGGAATATGTCTTCCTCGGCCAACTCTTCGACTACGACCCCGATGCCGAGACGCCGGGCCGCGTCGAGGTCATCGGCAAGGAACTGTTCCTGAAAATTCGCGACGAGAAGAAGCCGCACATCTTCTTCACCGCGCATATGGGCAATTTCGAGTTGCTGCCGGTGGCCGCCGCCACCTTCGACCTTTCGGTCTCGGCGTTGTTTCGCGCCCCGAACAATCCCTATCTCGCCGAATACATCTTCAAGACGCGCGCGGCGACGATGGGCGAACTGCTCGCGTCGAAGAACGGCGTGTCTTTCGCCATGGCGCAGGTTCTGGAGCGCGGCAGTAATGTCGGCGCGCTGGTCGACCAGAAGTTCACCAACGGGGTGCTTTCCACCTTCTTCGGCAGGCAGTGCCAGACCAGCCCGCTGGTGCCGAAGCTGGCGCGGCAGTTCGAGTGCGATGTCTATCCCGTTTTTTCCGTGCGCCTGCCCGGCAACAGGTTCCGGCTCACCCTTTGCGACAAGCTCGATTTGCCGCGCAACGCAGCAGGCCAACTGGACGTCGCCGCGACAGTGCAATTGATGAATGACACGGTTGAAGGTTGGGTGCGCGACGATCCCGGCCAGTGGATGTGGTTCCACAAGCGCTGGCAGATCAGGGGCCGCACCCGCTAGAGCGCCGCGTGTCCGTTCGGACGTGCAAAGGACGCTCCAGCACTTTGATTTGGTGCAATCCGCCTTGCCATCGCTGTGGTCGCACGAAATTGATCCGCGCTACGTGCGAGATCGTGAAAATGCACAACTTCCGCCGCACTTGATCGTTAACTTTTTTGCCGGACAGTGACGTCGTGGCAGGGTTGTGGGCGATGACGGACGAACAGATCAGACAGAAGGGCGTTGCCTTGTGGACGCCGTGGGGCGGCCAGCAGCCGGCGAAACCGGGTGAAAAGTTCGCGGCACTCAGGCGATTGGCGAAGCGGCTGCGCAACGTGCGCAAGAAAAAGGCGGCCAAGCCGGCTATCGCCGGCAACTGACCCGACCGACCCGCTTCGATTGCGGATCGAGAACGCGATCAGTCGCGTCGAAAATTCTTACCCACCGTAATAATTCATCACCGCGTGGCGCGCTTCGGCAAAGAACAGCCAGCGTTCGACAAACATGCCGACGACGTGGGAAAGCGCCGCGACCGCCAGGGTTAAGGTCGCGGCCAAACCCGCGTTTGCGCCAGCCATCAGCGCGGCCAGCACCAGGAAGATCAGCCCTCCAGGCAATAGCCCGCCGAGCAACAGCGCCAGCCTGCGCAGTTTTTCAGCATGCTTGCGCGCGACGCGGAAACCCATTTCGTTGGTCAGGTAGTTTTCGGTGACATGCGGCCGCTCAAACAGCCGCACGCGGCCGATGGCGCCGAGCCCCGTGGCGCTTTCCGGTGTCGACAATGGCACCAGGCCGTCGAGATTGCGCAGCCAGGCGATCTTCACCGCCCAGGCCGCGATGAGGAAAACCAGCGCCGGCAACAACAGCGGAATGCCGCCGCGACCACCAGCAGTCGCGAACATCGCGCCGAGCAGCGACCCGCCAGCCAGCGAAAACAGCAGATAACAGGCCGGCGTCAGCCGCGTATGCCAGGCTTGCACCGATTTCAGGCACGCATAGATCATCGACGTGCAGAAGACAGTGGCGAGCGACAGCACGGTTGCGGCAATCCCAAAGGGCGCCGAATAGCGTCCGTAGACGACCGAGAGCCAGGCCGACACGATAAGCGGCACGAAGGTCAGCAACGACAGCACGCCCTCCCGCGACAGCCAGCTCGACCGCCATTGCGAAAGCGCCCGCCAGGCACGTTGCGGGTTGCCGAGATGCAGGGTCGACGACAAGAGCCCGCCTGCGATCAGCGCCAGCGCCGTCATGTAGGCGAGCTTGGTGGCGACCGCCGCAGGGTCGAGCAGGCCAAGCCCCAGCACCGCCGCCAGCCCGTAGCCGAGCCCGGAAAGCGTTGTGAAAACGATGATGGAAAAGGCCGGATGCATGGATCAGATACGGTCCAGCATGCCGTCGAGCCAGGCGAAAAAGCCGGTGGCGCCGCTTGTGTCTTCGGCCTTCCCCACCAGACCCGCGCTCGCCGCCAGCGGCGTCCGCGCCCGTGGCGGCAGGTATTTGTTTGTCGGGCGCGTCCCCTGCTCCGGCATCAGGTCGATGCCGCCACGTTGCGCCACCATGATCGAGACCGCGGAAGATGGGTCCGCGAGATCGCCGAAATGGCGGGCGTTGGCGGGACAAGTACGCACGCAGGCCGGCTGCCGGTCCACCTCTTCCAGCGTTTCGTTGTAGATGCGGTCGATGCACAGCGTGCACTTCTTCATCACCCCGGCAGCAAGGTCCATTTCACGCGCGCCATAGGGGCACGACCAGGCGCAGAGGCCGCAGCCGATGCATTTGTCCTCATCGACCAGCACGATGCCGTCTTCGGCACGCTTGTAGGAAGCGCCCGTCGGGCAGACGGTAACGCAGGGTGCGTCCTCGCAATGCAGGCAGGATTTGGGGAAATGCACGATGCGCGCTTCACCCGCCTCGCCGACGATCTGGCCGCCCTCCGGCATTACCTCGAAGGAGTGGACGCGGTTCAGCCAGGCACCGGAAACATCGACACCATAGGGGTTTTGATCGGACAGCGCGGCGCCATAACCGCCGGTATTCCATTCCTTGCAGTTGACGACGCAGGCATGGCAGCCGACGCAGACGTCGAGATCGATGACGAGGCCGAGTTTTTTAGGCGTGGGCAACGCAGGCAGGCTGGTCATGATGCCCACTCCTGTCCGTAGCGCAATTCGGTGGGATGCGCTCGCGCTTTACCCGGTTCGGCGAGTGTCGAGAAATGCGGCTCGCTCACCGCGCCCTTGTCGGCCTTTTCGATACGAACCCTGAGGTCATACCAGGCAGCCTGGCCAGTGATCGGATCGGAATTCGACCATCGCCGGCCGTCTTCCCGCGATGGGAGAAGTTCGTGGATCAAGTGATTCATCAGGAAGCCCTTTTGTGCTTCCGGCGCATCGCGATTCAGCCCCCAGGCGCCTTCCCGCTTGCCGATGGCGTTCCACGTCCACACTGTCGAAGAATTGACTGCCTCCATGCGCTGGACCGGCACTTTGATGCGGCTGTGATGCGAGATCAGCCATACCCAGTCGCCGTCGGCGAGCTCCAGCCGGTCGCAGATCGGCCCCGGTACATAAAGCGCGTTCGACGTGTGGATCTGCCTCAACCAGGCATTCATCGAGCCCCAGGAATGATACATCGCCGCCGGGCGCTGGGTGATGGCGTGCAAGGGAAACTCTCCTCTGTCGACCATCGCCTCGCCGAACGGCCGGTACCAGTCAGGCAGCGGATCGAAGCTTGCGAGGATGCGCTCGCGGTGCGTTTCAGGCGCGATTGGTTCGCGCAGCCCCTGCGCCGACAAGCGGAATTTCTGCAGCGATTCCTGGTAGAGCTGGAAGGTGACGGGCTGCGGCGTGTCGAAGAAGCCCATACGCACGGCGAAGTCCTGATAGGCCTGGTTGGCGTGTTTGAAGAACTGCGCCTCCAGCGGGATATGCGCCGAAAAGAACGAACCGTTGTCGATATAGCGTTGTAATTGCTCGGCATTGGCGGCGCCGCGCCCGGCGCGATCGCCGTTGAGACCGCGAAACCCGGCCAGAGGGCCGATGCCCGGCCGGCGTTCGTGGCGAACGATGTAGTCAGCGTAATCCTTGTACAACGGCTTGCCGTGGTTGTCGGCGAAACCGGGCAATCTGAGGCGCGCGCCGAGATCGATCAGCACGCTCTGGAAGCCGCGCACGTCGCGGTCCGGCTCGACCACCGGCCAGCGGATGGCATCCTGCACGGCATCCGGCTCCGAGATCGGCCGGTCGAGCAGCGAAATGCAGTCATGCCGTTCGAGATAGGTGGTATCGGGCAGGACGAGGTCGGCATAGGCGACCATTTCGGAGGCATAGGCGTCCGAATAGATGATCTTCGGGATCTTGTATTCGCCAGTCTCCGTGTCCTTGTCCTCAAGCATGCGGATGACGCCCGCGGTGTTCATCGACGAGTTCCAGGCCATGTTGGCCATGTAGAGGAACAACACGTCGATCGGATACGGATCGCCGGCATGGGCGTTGGCGATGACCATATGCATCAACCCGTGCACCGAAAGCGGCGCATCCCAAGAAAACGCCTTGTCGATACGGGTCGGCTTACCCTCGGCATCGATCAAAAGATCTTCCGGCCCGCGCGGAAAGCCTAGATGCGGCCCTGACAGCGGCTTGTTGGAGCCGAAATGCTCGGCCCGTCCATGCGGCGTCGGATGCGCCGTCACGGGCTTGGGATAAGGCGGCTCGAAGCGGAACCCGCCCGGGCAATCGACCGCGCCGATCAGCACCTGCAGCATATGCAGCGCCCGCGCCGTCTGGAAGCCGTTGGAATGCGCCGAAATCCCGCGCATGGCATGGAATGACACCGGCCGCCCGACAAAGGCTTCATGGCGTTGGCCGTTGATGTCGGTCCACGGTTGTTCGATCGTTATCGTCTCGTCGAAGGCCACGCGGCCGATCTCCGCCGCCAGCCCGCGAATGGTCTCGACCGCGACGCCGGTTTCCCCGGCCACGGCTTCCGGCGCGTATTTCGGGTCCAGGTATTTTTCGGCGAGCAACTGGAAGGACGGTACCGCGAAACGACCATCGGCCAGTTGCACGCGGCCGGAAAGCGCTGCCCTTGCCCCCCTGGCGCCTGCCGCAACGACCTGTTCCGTCACGCTTTCGAAGACGAGCGGCTTGCCCTCGCCATCCCGCGCGAACAGGCCGTGCTCGGCGGTGCCCGGGGCGTCGATCACCAGCCAGGTGGCATTGGAATAGCGCACCAGATAGTCGACATCGATGCGGCGCGCCTTCAGGAGCTCATGCACGATGGCCAGGATCAACAGGCCGTCAGTGCCGGGCCGCACGCCGATCCAGTTGTCGGCTACCGCCGAGTAGCCGGTGCGCACCGGGTTGACCGAGACGAAACGGGCACCATTCCGCTTCAGTTTGGCGATGCCCATCTTGATCGGGTTGGAATCGTGATCCTCCGCCACCCCGAACAAAACGAACAGCTTCGTCCGCTCCCAGTCCGGCTGGCCGAACTCCCAGAAGGCGCCGCCAATGGTCATGATGCCGGCGGCGGCCATGTTGACCGAGCAGAAACCGCCATGGGCGGCATAGTTCGGCGTGCCGAACTGCTGCGCCCAAAAGCCGGTCAGGGATTGCGACTGGTCGCGCCCGGTGAAGAAGGCGAGCTTCTTCGGATCGTCGCGGCGCACGTTGTCCAGCCAGCCGGTGGCGATCGCCAGCGCCTCGTCCCAGCCAATCTCCTGGAATTTGCCGGAACCGCGCGGCCCCACCCGCTTCAGCGGCGCCCGCAGACGCGCTGGCGCATAGTGCTGCATGATGCCGGCCGAACCCTTGGCGCACAGAACGCCCTTGTTGACCGGATGGTCGCGATTGCCCTCGATGTAGCGGATCTTGCCGTCCTTGATGTGCACGTTGATGCCGCAGCGGCACGCGCACATGTAGCAGGTCGTCTTGCGGACCTCGTCAGCGACGGGTTCGGACAGAGCCACATACGGCTTGGGACTCATCGATAGCTCCTCACACCGAAGTACTATCGAGGGCATCGAAGAAAGGAAATGCGTGAAACCGGCGGTTATGGATGTTTCATTATTCAAATGATGCCGGATGCGAGCAAACGGCACTAAGAATCGTAGCGATCGCGCAAAACCTCCGCCGATGAAGCCGGCACGAGAAGGCCGGCCTGATCGCCGGCCTGTCTGACTTTATCGATGCCAGTTTAGTTCGTCACCACGATGCGTGTGCCGCTCATGCCGACTTCCTTGACCAGCGCGTAGAATGTGGCGGCGTTGGCCGTAGAGAGCCGCACGCAACCATGCGACGCCGGCCGTCCGAGTTGACGGACCGCATTGGTGCCGTGCACGGCAAAGCCGCCATTGTAGAAGACGGACCATGGCATCGGCGAATTGTCGTATTTCTGCGAATACCACATCCGGTGCAAACGCTTCGGCCGCCAGCTTCCGCTCGGCGTGACGTAACCCTTGCGCGCCGTCGAAACGCTCCAGCGATAGAGCACCTCGCCGTAACGACTGACGGTCATCGTCTGTGTAGAAATGTTGATCCTGGCGACGAGACTGTCTGCCTTCGCTTCCGACAGCACCCCAAGCAGTGCCATCGCAAAAATCCCGCCCAGTAAAACGGACCTTTTCATGAGCATACTTCCCCTTGCTTGCTCCTGTGTCTCCGCGTGCCTGCCGCTTCACACTATCTTTCAAATGTTAAAAGAACAGTGAGCCAGCTTACACAAAGGCTATTGATCTTCCGCCAATCGCGAACGTGTGAACGCCCAGCGTTTCTTCCCACGGCTGCAGCTGCGCCACGTGCTGACGCTGTTTGGCTCAATCGCTAGGCTTGCAAGGTGACGTCTTTCCCTGCTCAACTTCGCCCAATGACCGACCGACTCTTGCATGGCATCGATGCACGCACCGACGACCTCGTCGCGCTGACCGCTGACCTGATCCGCTTCCCGACGGTCAACCCACCCGGCGAAGCCTACCGGCCATGCGCGGAATACATCGCCGAGCGCCTGAAGAAACGCGGCTTCGAGACGGAACTGGTCCGTGGCGAAGGCACGCCCGGCGACAACGACCGCTATCCGCGTGTCAATGTCGTTGCCCGCTTCGATGGGCGCACGCCGGGACCGACCGTGCATTTCAACTCCCACATCGACGTGGTCGAGGCCGGCGAAGGCTGGACCGTCGATCCCTTTGCCGGTGTGGTGAAGGATGGCCGGGTCTATGGCCGCGGCGCCTGCGACATGAAGGGCGGCCTCGCCGCCTCCATCATCGCCGTTGAAGCCTTCATGGATGCCTATCCTGACTTTCCCGGCGCGATCGAGATATCGGGCACGGTGGACGAGGAATCGGGCGGCTTCGGCGGCGTCGCCTATCTGGCCAGCAAGGGTTATTTCTCAAAGCCGAAGGTCGATCACGTCATCATTCCAGAACCGTTGAACAAGGACCGCATCTGCCTCGGCCATCGCGGCGTATGGTGGGCGGAGATCGAGACGCTGGGCGAAATCGCCCATGGCTCGATGCCGTTCCTCGGTGACAATGCGGTTCGCCACATGGGCGCGGTCCTGGCGGCCTTCGAGGCGGACCTGTTCCCGGCGCTGGACAAGAAGCAGACGTCGATGCCGGTGGTGCCGGAGGGCGCGCGCCGCTCCACCATGAACATCAATTCCATCCATGGCGGCCAGACCGAGGACTTCAGGCCGGGCCTGCCCTCGCCCAACGTGCCGGATTCGTGCCGCCTCACCATCGACCGCCGCTTCCTGCTGGAAGAAAGGATCGATGAAGTGAAGCGCGAGGTGACCGACATCCTCGACCGCTTGAAGCGCGAGCGCGCCAGGTTCGATTACCGCATCCGCGACGTCATGGAGGTCCAGCCGACCATGACCGAGCGCGACGCGCCGGTGGTCAAGGCCGTGGCCGAAGGCATCATGCAGGTGTTCGAGCGCGAGCCCGCTTATGTGATCTCGCCCGGCACCTATGACCAGAAACACGTTGCCCGCATTGGCCATCTGTTCGATTGCATTGCCTACGGGCCCGGCATTCTCGATCTCGCCCATCGGCCGGACGAATGGGTCGGCATCGACGACATGGTCCAGTCGGCCAAGGTGATGGCAATCGGCTTGAACGTGTTGCTGCGCGGCGGGGCCCGCTAGACCCTGTGTGCCGTTACCGACAGATCGGGCCGCTGGTTGATCGTCTGCAACACCACGCAGTAGCGCTCGGTGAGTTTCACAAGCGAATCGATCCGCTCCTGTGGTTCGTCCGTCTGCAACTGGAACCCCAACCTCACCGCCCGGAAGCCGACCGGCGTATCCCTGGCAACGCCCAGCGTGCCGCGAAAATCGAGATCGCCCTCGGCCGTGATCGCCGCCGCCGCCAGCTGGAACTCGAGCGCGGTTGCGACCGCCTTCAGCGTGACGCCCGCGCAGGCGACGAGCGCTTCCAGCAGCATGTCGCCGGAGCACAGCTCCAATCCACTGCCGCCGGTTGCCGGATGAAGCCCGGCTATCGCCAAGGCACGGCCGGTCTCGACCTTGCAGGCGATCGACTGGTCGTCGATCGAGCCTTTGGCGCGCAAAGTGATGAGCGCCTTCTCGGGTGTCTCGCGATAGGCCTCCTTGAGCGGGGCCTGGAGATTCTTGAGCATTGCGGCATCCATCGTCTCACTCCCTGCGCGCCATCCCGGCACCGCCCGAACAGAGCTGCCGGATGGAGCCGATACATTGGCATAAGATTTCCCCATCAGCATCATCGGGGAAAACAAATGCGATTTACTAGAACGGGATTTCACGCTTCTATCCCGCCGGGCTAACATTGAGGGAGTTTGAGATGAGGCACTGGAAGACCATTCTGGCCGCGGCTGCTGTCGCGCTGGCCTCTAGCACCGCGGCGATGGCCGCCCGCACCGATCTGGTGCTCGGCATGGTGCTTGAGCCGCCGCATCTCGACCCGACGGCGGGAGCCGCCGCAGCCATCCGCGAAGTCACCTACGCCAACATCTTCGAGGGCCTGACCCGCATCGGCCCCAATGGCGAAGTGCTGCCGGACCTCGCAGAAAGCTGGACGATTTCGGATGACGGCAAGGTCTATACGTTCAAGCTACACAAGGGCGTGAAGTTCCACGACGGCACCGATTTCGATGCCTCGGACGTCAAGTTCTCGCTGGACCGCGCCCGTGCCGAAAATTCCCAGAACGCGCAAAAACAGCTTTTCGCCGCCATCGACACCGTCGAGGTCGTCGACCCGACGACGGTGAAGGTGACGCTGAAGCAGCCGCAGGGTTCCTTCCTCTACAATATGGGCTGGGGCGACGCGGTGATCGTGGCGCCAGAAAGCGCCGACACCAACAAGGAAAAGCCGATCGGCACCGGCCCCTTCAAATTCCAGAACTGGGTGAAGGGCTCCTCGTTGACGCTCGTGAAAACCGACAATTACTGGGGCGAGCCGGTTCATCTCGACAAGGCCGAATTCCGCTTCATTCCCGATGCCGCGGCGGCCGTGGCGGCGATGCTGTCCGGCGACGTGCAGGCATTCCCGTTCTTTTCACCGGATGCCGTTCCCCAGGTTAAGGATGCGCCCAACCTCAAGGTCGTGGTCGGTGCCACCGAGGGCGAGACCATCCTGGCCATGAACAACAAGAAGTCGCCGCTCGACCAGTTGAAGGTGCGCCAGGCCGTGTCCTACGCGCTCGACCGCAAGGCGATCATCGACGGCGCCTCGGCCGGTCTCGGCGTACCGATCGGCTCGCACATGTCGCCGTCCAACAAAGACTATGTCGACCTGACCGGCGTGTACCCGCACGATCCGGCCAAGGCCAAGGCGCTGTTGAAGGAAGCCGGACTGGAGAACGGCTTCAAGGCGACGCTGAAATTGCCGCCGCCCGACTATGCGCGTCTCGGCGGCGAGATCGTCGCGTCGGAATTGCGCGAGATCGGCATCGACCTCGAGATCATCCCGGTCGAATGGGCGCAATGGCTGGATCAGGTGTTCACCAAGAAGGACTACGATTTCACCATCGTGTCCCATACCGAGCCGAACGACATCGATATCTATTCGCGCAAGGACTACTACTTCAACTACCACAACCCCGAGTTCAACAAGGTCATCGACGAGTTGAACCTCACCGCAGACGAAGCCAAGCGCAAGGAATTGCTGGGCAAGGCGCAGAAGATCCTCGCCGACGATGCCGTGGTCGGCTTCATGTTCGAATTGCCCAAGGTGGGTGTCTGGGACTCCAAGCTGGAAGGCCTGTGGCAGAACCAGCCGGTGCCGGCCAACGACCTCACCAAGGTGAAGTGGGCGGATTGATGAAAGGTATCTTCTCCCCGTTCGCGGGGAGAAGATACCAGCAGGCAATTAAGGGGCGGCGCCAGACATTGCAGAGCATATTATTGCCCCTCATCCGTTCGTTTGGCACACCTTCTCCCCGTGAACGGGGAGAAGGAAAAGTGCGCCGCGCATGACCGCCTATCTTTTCAAGCGCATCGCAATCGCCTTCGCCACGCTGGTGCTTGCCTCGATCGTCGTGTTCGCCGTGCTGGAAGTGCTGCCCGGCGATCCCGCGCGGCTGATGCTCGGCATGAGCGCCAGCGCCGAGCAGGTCGAGCAGCTGCGTACGCAGATGGGGCTGAACGACCCGCTTCTGCTGCGCTACCTGCACTGGATCGGCAATCTTGCCGTGCTCGATTTCGGCCGTTCCTACACCTATGCGGTGCCGGTGATCGACCTGGTGCGCGAGCGCATCGTCGTCTCCCTGCCGCTGGCGCTGATGGCGCTCGCCCTGTCGACGCTGATCGCCATTCCGGTCGGTCTCTACGCCGCCGCCCGCCAAGGCCGTTTCGGCGACACCGTCTCCATGGGCGCTTCGCAAATCGGCGTCGCCATCCCGAACTTCTGGTTCGCCCTGCTGCTGATCTATCTTTTCGCCGTCTGGCTGAAATGGGTGCCGGCGGGCGGTTTCCCGGGCTGGGGAAGCGGCATCTGGCCGGCACTGAAGGCGCTGGTCCTGCCGGCCATTGCGCTGGCACTGCCGCAGGCCGCGATCCTTGCCCGCGTGACGCGGCAGGCGCTGATCGAAGTCTTGTCCGAGGACTATATCCGCACCGCGCGCGCCAAGGGCATGCCCTACCGCGCCGTCCTGTGGCGGCATGCGCTGCGCAATGCCATGATCCCGGTGCTGACGATCCTCGGTCTGCAATTCGCGTTCCTGCTAGCCGGCACCATCATTATCGAGAATGTCTTTTATCTCCCCGGCCTCGGCCGGCTTGTCTTCCAGGCCATTAACCAGCGCGACCTGATCGTGGTGCAAGGCGGCGTCATGTTGCTGGTCGCCGCCGTCATCCTCGTCAACCTCCTGGTCGACTTCTCCTATGCGCTCGTGGATCCGCGCCTGAGGACACGATCGTGACGCTACAGACTGAAATCCCGCGGGAAACCTTCGGCTCCCTGGTCGCGAAAGCCTTCCGGCACCGGTCCTTCGTGCTCGGGTTCGCGATCACCGTTCTGGTCGCCGCGATGGCCACCCTTTCGTTCCTGTGGACGCCCTACGACATCACTCGGCTGGTGATTTCCGACAAAATGCTGGCGCCGTCCGCGGCGCATTGGTTCGGTACCGACCATTTCGGCCGCGACATCCTGTCGATGATCATGATCGGCGCCCGCAACTCCATCGCCGTCGCTTTGGTCGCCGTCGGCATCGGCATGGGCATCGGCGTGCCGCTCGGCACGTGGGCGGCGGCGCGCGGCGGCCTGGTCGACGAAGCGCTGATGCGGCTGAACGACCTCGTTTTCGCCTTCCCGGCGCTTTTGTCGGCTATCATGATCACCGCCATCTTCGGCCCCGGCGCCGTTAACGCCATCATCGCCATCGGCATCTTCAACATTCCGGTCTTCGCCCGTGTCGCGCGCGCCGGCGCCCTCACCATCTGGCCGCGTGAGTACATCCTTGCCGCCCGCGCCGCCGGCAAGGGCAAGACGCTGATCACGGTGGAGCACATCCTGCCCAACATCGCGACGTTGCTGCTGGTGCAGGGCACGATCCAGTTCGCGCTGGGCATCCTGGCTGAAGCCAGCCTCTCCTATCTCGGCCTCGGCGCGCAACCGCCGATGCCGAGCTGGGGCCGGATGCTGTTCGAGGCGCAGACCCGCATGACACAAGCGCCCTGGATGGCGATCTTCCCGGGTATGGCCATCGTGATCACGGTTCTGGCATTGAACCTGCTCGGTGACGGCATTGCTGACAATCTCGATCCCAAGTCGCGGCGACGCCGATGAGCCTGCTTGAAATCGAGAACCTGTCGCTCTCGATCGGCAGCCGCCCGATCCTGAAAGACATCGATCTTTCCGTCGCGCCGGGTGAGGTGGTCGGGCTGGTCGGCGAATCCGGTTCGGGCAAATCGATGACGGCAATGACCGTGATGCAGTTGCTGCCGTTCACGGCCAGGGCTGCGGGCAGCGTGCGTTTCGACGGTATCGACATCCTCGCCGCAACCGAGGACCAGATGTGCGCCTTGCGCGGCGACGACATCGGCATGGTGTTCCAGGAACCGATGACCGCGCTCAATCCGGTCAAGACCATCGGCGAACAGGTTGCGGAAGGCATTCGCTGGCACACCAAAGCCGGCCGCGCCGAAGCGGAAGAACGCGCGCGAAAGATATTGGACCGGGTCGGTTTGCCGGAGGCGAAGTTCCCGCTCAGCCGCTATCCGCATGAACTGTCCGGCGGCCAGCGCCAGCGTGTCGTCATCGCCATCGCCTGCGCGCTGAAGCCGAAACTCCTGATCGCCGACGAACCGACCACTGCCCTCGACGTCGTCTTGCAAGCGCAGATCCTCGACCTGCTGCGCGATCTGGTGCGCGAGAACAATATGGGCCTGCTGCTCATCTCGCACGACCTGGCCGTGGTCACCGAAATGTCCGACCGCATCACCATCCTGCGCCATGGCGAGGTGATGGAGGCCGGAGAGACCGCGCGCACGCTTTCCGATCAGTTGCATCCCTATACGCGGCAACTGGCGCTCGCCTCGATGCATGTGCCGGAGCGATTGCCCGCCCCAGTGGGAGTGAGCAAAGCGCCCCCTCTCCTGTCCGTCGAAAACGTCTCGCGTCTCTATCCCGGCCGCCGTACCTCCTTCTTCAAACGCGGCGCGCCCGTTCACGCCGTCGACGACGTTTCGCTGACGATAGCGCCCGGCCAATCGGTGGCACTCGTCGGCCGCTCGGGCTGCGGCAAGTCCACACTGGCGCGCATGATCCTCGCCCTCGACAACCCGAACGCCGGCACGATCCGCTTCCGCAACGAGACGATCTCGCGTCGGGACGAGGCGGAACTGAAGCCGGCGCGACGCGACATGCAAGTGGTGTTCCAGGACCCTTACGGTTCGTTCGATCCACGCCAGAAGGTCGAAAAGCTGGTGGCCGAGCCCCTGCATCTCTTGGAGAAGAAACCCTTGCCGGCGGAGCGCCGCGAGATGGTGGCGCAGGCGCTGCACGAAGTCGGGCTCGGCCCGTCCGATCTCGACAAATACCCGCACGAATTCTCGGGCGGCCAACGCCAGCGCCTGTCGATCGCGCGCGCCATCATCACGCGACCGAAACTGGTCGTCGCCGACGAGCCGGTTTCGGCCCTCGACGTGTCGATCCGCGCCCAGATCCTCGACCTGTTCGCGGATTTGAACAGCCGGTTGGGCGTCGCCTATCTGTTCATCACTCACGATCTGACCGTTGCCCGCGCCATCACCGACGAGGTGCTGGTCATGCATGAAGGCAGGATCGTCGAACGCGGCAGAACCGGGGAAGTCCTCGACCATCCGCAATCGGAAGCAGCACAGGCGTTGGTCACTGCCGCGCCCGACCTGCACCGCGCCATTGCCCGCAGAATGCAGGAACAAGGCTGAGAAGCGGCTCAGTCGGCCGACGAAAACCTAGATCATCTGGAATTCGCCGGTCTTCTTGAACCGGACATAGGCTTCTGCGCTGCGTGCCATGTTGGGCAGCATTTCGGGCAGCGCGCCGGGTGCGAACCATCCAACCGCGCTGCTTTCGTCGTCCATGGCGGCGGCCTCCCCCGTAAAGCTGCGCGTGTAGAAAATCAGCACGAAGAACTGGGTCCGATCGCCATTGGGGAATTCGAAGCTTTCGTAGCGGGGATTGCTGCCGAAGGCGAAAGGCTTGACGTCGCGAACGACCAGTCCGGTTTCCTCGGCGACCTCGCGCATGATGATCGTCTCGATATCCTCGCCTTCCTCGGCGCTGCCGCCCGGCAGGCCCCAAGCGTCGAAATCGGTGCGCTTGTGCAGCAAGATAAAGCCATCATCGCGCTCGATGACGATGCGTGCGCCGGGCACCAACACAAGGCGGTGCCCGATCAGTTTTCGCAGCCGTCCGAGATAGCTGTCGGCAAAGCTCAAACGACTACCCTTATTGGTTCAATCGGCCGGTTGCGTCGGCGGTGTCAGCTCTTCACCAGATCCACTGGGTTGATGCCGAGCAAATCGAGCGAGCGGCGCAGAAGCTTCACCTCGTTGTCGGCGAGATGGTGGTCGGCCTTCGCGATCTCGACCATGTGTTGTGCCAGCAGCTTGCGACGCTCCACATCGAGGTCGCGGAACATGGCAATCGCCTGCGAACCATTGGTCTCGTAGCCGAACTCGTTGAGATATTCGATCACCGCGTCGATGCTGTCCTCGGGGATGCCGAAGGAGCCGGAGCAGATGCGGCGGAAGACCTCCATCTCGCTTTCCGAAACGGACCCGTCGGCCAGGATCATGCGAAACAGCATCAGCAATTCGGCCGACAGCACCGGATCGTCGGCGACCTTGCGCACTCCGGGGTCGCCTTCGAAGATCGAGCGAATCTTGTCCAGCAGCGCCATCGCCATCGCGTTCCTCCAGAATCGGGCCTCATAGGTAGCGCGTATTGGCCCTTGCGCAAACGGGTTGCCTATGATGGAACGCCGCTGTCTCCCCGTTTGTTCCTCTCCCGGCGCTCTCCGCCCCATGATCGATCTCACCTTTCAAACCGTCGCCATGCTCGGGCTGGCCGCCTTCGTGGCCGGCATCATCGATTCTATCGCCGGCGGCGGCGGGCTGATCACGATCCCGGCGCTGCTCCTGGCCGGTTTCTCGCCGATCGAGGCACTCGGCACCAACAAGCTGCAGGGGCTTTTCGGCTCCGGCTCGGCTACCCTCGCCTATGCGGCCAAGGGTCAGGTCGATCCGCTCAAGCAATGGCCCTCGGCATTGATGTCGCTTCTTGGCAGCGTGCTCGGTGCCATCGCGGCAACAGTCGTTCCCGGCGATGTGCTGCGCGCCGCGCTGCCTCTCATCCTGATCGCGATCGCGCTCTACTTCGCGCTGAAGCCCAATATGGGCGATGTCGACCGCACCGAACGACTGTCGCCCTTCCTGCTCGGCCTCACCGTCGTCCCGGCCATCGGTTTCTATGACGGCCTGTTCGGACCCGGCGCCGGTTCGTTCTTCATGCTGGCCTTCGTCGCGCTCGCCGGTTACGGCGTGCTCAAGGCCACCGCGCACACCAAGCTGCTGAATTTCGCCTCCAACATCGGCGCCTTCGCCGTCTTCGCCACGGTCGGCGTGATCTTCTGGAAAGTCGGCATCGTCATGGGCATCGCCCAGTTCCTCGGTGCCAGGCTCGGCGCCAGCCTGGCGGTGCGCGTCGGCGCGAAGCTGATCAAGCCGCTGCTGGTGCTGACCTGCGTGGCACTGGCCGCAAAACTTCTGATAGACCCGGCCAACCCGCTGCGCGTTCTGATTGGTGTCTGAGGCCAGCGCTGATAGCATTGCCCTGCACGAATCATGTGGAGAGGGAATCCAGACATGAATCTCAGCGCACCCACCCAAATTGTGTTCATCATTTCCGTCGTCATCGCCATCATCGGCCTTCTGGCGGCGCTTGGCGTCTTGTCCTTCATACCGCTGGCGGCGGTGTGGATCATGCTCATCGCCTATATCGTTCTGGCGGTCGGCTGCTTGTTGCGCGGCGTCTGACGGCACGCCCAATCGATCGACTTTTGATTTCGGCGGGCAAGAGCTAAACTCCGTATAGAGGAGATGGCGATGCCTGCCGGAAGCCAGGACAGCGAGAACGAGCCGCGGCATTTTTTCATGCTGCGCCGGGCGCCTGTGCCGGCTTTGCGTTCGGTTGTGACGGATATCTGCGGCTATCGCGAACTGACGCCCGGCCACTACCGCCAGATCGAATACGCGACGCTGATCGTGCCGCTGGTGATCAATTTCGACGCGCCGTTCGCGATCGCACTCGGCCGCCCTCCCCAAGAAGACGACCGCCACGACAGCTTCGCTGCCGGCCTCTACGCCGGCCCGGTGACGATCGATTCCTTCGGTCACAGCTGTTGCCTGCAGGTGAATTTCACGCTTGCCGGCGCAAGGCGTTTCTTCCGCATGCCGCTCAGCGAACTCACCGACCGCATGGTGCCGTTGGACGATGTGCTGGGACATGACGGCGCCGCCTTGCGCGAGGCGCTCGGCAATGAGCAAGACTGGGACCGGCGCTTCGATCTCGTCGAGGACTTCATCGTCCGCCGGGTGGCCGCGGCATCGCCACGAGGACCGCAAATCGCCTGGGCGGTGGACCGGATTCTGGAGAGCGGCGGACAGACGCGCATCGGCCTGATCGCCGCCGAACTGGACTGGAGCCGCCGGCATCTCGCCGAGCGCTTCCGCGATGCCACCGGTGTAGCACCGAAGACACTGGCGCGCATGGTCCGCTTCAACCGCGCGCTTCAGCTGTCGCGGCGCGGAGACGGCAATTGGGCCGGCATCGCCGCCGACTGCGGTTACGCCGACCAGGCGCATCTGGCCCGCGAATTCCGCGACCTGGCCGGCACGACGCCCGGCACGCTGAGCACCTGACCGCAGCCTGTCCGGCCAGATGCCGAAGGTAACATTTCTTCAAGACGCTCCCATCGCATGCCGGCCAGGATGACGCATCGTCCAACCCGACAGGAGATGACCATGTCCACCGAACCGCCCCGCCTCTATCCCGTCATGCGCTTCCGCGACGCGCCCATGATGGTCGACTGGCTCGCCAAGGCCTTCGGCTTCACCGTGCATGCCCGCTACAACGATGGCGAAATGATCCAGCACGCCGAACTCGCCCTCGGTTCCGCTATGATCATGCTGGGGTCTTCACGCCGCGACCGCTTCGGCGAAATCGTCGGCGAACCTGGCCCCAACGGCCGTTCCATCTACATCGCCGTCGACGATGCGGACGTGGCCTTTGCACGCGCCGAGGCGGCCGGCGCGGAAATCCTCGAAGGGTTGACGGACCGCGGCTATGGCAGCCGCGAGTTCATCTGCCGCGACCCCGAGGGCAACGTCTGGTCGCTCGGCACCTATTGGCCGAAGACAGGCATCAAGCCGAACTGACGGTTTCCCGAAAGGGCGTGGCGCGCCCAGATTTCGCATCGGGCCGCGATCCCCCAGTCGCGCTCCCCGATGCGAAATCCGCCATGCGCTAACGTGCCAGACCAAACAGCTCGTCGCAGTCCAGATGTGTTTCCAGCGCCATGGCGATTTCGTCGAGCGCCGCCTCGACATCGGCCCGGTAGTCGATACCGCCACCCGTGACACCGAGGCTTTCCAGGAAACGGGCACGGAAGGCGTCCGCCCCAAACAGGCCATGCAGATAGGTGCCGAACACCTTGCCATCGGCCGATACCGCACCGTCCGGCACATCGTTGATGACCACCGCCGGGCGCCGGCAATCCGGACCGGTGGTGCGGCCGAGATGGATCTCATAACCTTCCAGCGGCAGGTCGAAGACGGTCGAGCGCGCATTGCTGGTGCGGACCGTTTTCTCCGGCTCCATCACCGTCTCGACGTCAAGCAGACCAAGCCCTTCGGTCTCGCGCACGCTGCCTTCGATACCGTCGGGATCGCGTACAGTGCTGCCGAGCATCTGGAAGCCGCCGCAGATGCCGACGACATGGCCGCCACGCCTGACATGGGCAGCAAGGTCGCGATCCCAGCCCTGTTCGCGCAGATGCAGGAGATCGCCGATGGTCGATTTCGAACCGGGAATGACCACCAGCCCGGCATCGGCCGGCAGTGGTTTTCCCGGTGGCACGAACACCACCTCCACCTGCGGCTCCGCCTTGAGCGGATCAAGATCGTCGAAATTAGCGATGCGCGACAACATCGGCACCGCGACTTTCAGGGCGCGTTTCTCACCGGCCGCCAACCGTTCCAGCACGACCGAATCTTCCGACGGTAGCCGCGACGCGGCTTTCAGCCACGGCACCACACCGAAGCAGCGCCAGCCGGTGAACCCTTGGATCGACCGGATACCATCATCGAAGAGCGAAACATCGCCGCGGAACTTGTTGATGAGGTAGCCGGCGATCATGCGCCGGTCCTCCTCCGGCAGGATCAGATGCGTGCCGGCCACGGAGGCAATGACGCCGCCCCGGTCGATGTCGCCGACCAGCACCACCGGCACATCGGCCCGCGTCGCGAAACCCATATTGGCGATGTCGCGCGGCCTGAGGTTGATTTCCGCAGGTGAACCCGCCCCTTCGACGATGACGAGATCCGCGTCTTCCTTCACCCTCGCCCAGGATTGCAGCACCGCCTCCATCAGGCGGCCCTTCATGGTCTGGTAGTCGCGGGCGCGCGCTTCGCCGAAAACCTTGCCCTGCACGATGACCTGCGAGCCGACATCGGTCTGCGGCTTGAGCAGCACCGGGTTCATGTCGACAGTCGGCGCGACGCCACAGGCCAGCGCCTGCAGCCATTGCCCGCGACCGATCTCGCCGCCGCCAGCCTCGCCGGGAATTTCCGCCACCGCGGCATTGTTCGACATGTTCTGCGGCTTGAACGGCCTGACCTTGAGCCCACGCCGCAATGCGGCGCGACAGAGTCCGGCCACCAGCACCGTCTTGCCGACATCGGAGCCAGTGCCTTGCAGCATGAATGCCCGCGCCATGCTCACGCTTCCCCGCCGGTGATGGTGGATTTGGCGGCAAGCGGCCCGCCCCGCCAGAGATAGAGCGCCAGCAACGGTTCGGCGCCCGTCTTCATCGCATGGTTGATGTTGGAGGGATGGTGGATGACCTCGCCGGCCTGCCGGATCTGGAAGGCGCCATCGCCCTTGCGCCAACCCGTACCGCCGGTCAGCGGGATGTAGATTTCCTCGGCGACGTGATGATGATCCGGATAGACGATCCCCGGCCCCAAGATCAGGAGCCCGCCGGCCGCCGCGTCGTTGGCAAAGTGGCCGCGCGTGCCGAACACTTCCAGCCAGCCGTAATTATCGAGGAAGGTGCGATCGAAATCCGCTTCGCCGTAAGTCTGCCCCCACCGTAATACATCACGATGGTCAGCCAGCATGTGCGCCAGCGGCTTTGCTCGCTCTGGCGCGATTTCAATGACGCGGTCAAGGTGGCGAACGCACGGTATGGATTGCGGCTCCAGCGGACGGACTGGCATCGCCCAGTCGACGGCGCCTGCGGCATCGCGCGCCACCGAAGCGTCGGCATGACCGAGGAAAGCATGAAATGCTTCCAACAGCTCGTCGAAAATTGTCGTCACCACCTGCTCCGCTCACGCATTGCCGCACAGCCGCTTTGCCACACTCCAGGGTGGATGTGGACCCAAAGCGCGGGTTGCGCGGGCGCATCATTGGTCTAGATTGCGATGCACGCATAGCTAAAAACGACATATCCGGGAGGACGCCATGGATACCGTCACGACGGCGGCCGGCGGCCAGTTCGAGCTCAACGAAGACCAGCGCGCGATACAGGCGATGGCCGAAGCCTTCGCCGACGAACGCGTCGCGCCGAATGCGCTCGAATGGGACAGGGCCAAGCACTTTCCGGCCGATGTGATCCGCGAAACCGGGCCGCTCGGCTTGGGCGGCATCTATGTACGCGACGACGTCGGCGGATCGGCGCTGGGCCGGCTCGACGCCGTTTTGATCTTCGAGGCTCTTTCCCGCGCGTGCCCGGCCTTCTCCTCATTCATTTCCATCCACAACATGGCGGCCTCGATGATCGACCGCTTCGGCAATGACGAGCAGCGCCAGCGCTTGCTGCCAAAGCTGACCTCGATGGAATGGCTGGCCAGCTACTGCCTGACCGAGCCGGGCTCCGGTTCGGACGCTGCCGCGCTGAAAACCAGGGCGACGCGTTCGGGCGGCAACGGATCGGACTACGTCGTCAACGGCACCAAGCAGTTCATCTCGGGCGCCGGCGATTCCGACATCTATGTCGCCATGGTGCGTACCGGCGAGGATGGCCCCAAGGGCATTTCGACACTGGTCGTGCCCAAGGACGCACCCGGCCTCTCCTTCGGTGCTAACGAGCACAAGATGGGCTGGCACATGCAGTCCACCCGAACCGTCATCTTCGAAGACTGCAAGGTGCCGGCCGAGAACCTTTTGTCGGGCGAAGGCATGGGCTTCAAGATCGCCATGGCGGGTCTCGACGGCGGCCGGCTGAACATCGCCGCATGCTCGCTGGGTGGCGCTCAGTCGGCGCTCACCAAGGCGTTGACCTATGCGTCCGAGCGCAAGGCCTTCGGTTCGACCATCAACCAGTTCCAAGCACTGCAGTTCAAGCTGGCCGACATGGAGACGGAGCTGCAGGCCGCCCGTATCTTCCTCTATGCCGCCGCTTCGAAGCTGGATGCCAAGGCACATGACGCCTCCAAATGGTCGGCGATGGCCAAGCGTTTCGTCACCGACACCGGTTTCGACGTCGCCAACCAGGCGCTGCAACTGTTCGGCGGCTATGGCTATCTGCACGACTACGGCGTGGAGAAACTGGTGCGCGACCTGCGCGTGCACCAGATTCTCGAAGGCACCAACGAGATCATGCGTGTGATCGTGGCGCGGCATTTGATTGGGAAATGAGCGAATAGCGAGTAGCAGGTACAAGGCCAAGCAAGCTGCTCGCGGAAAACACGAACAGTCACACTGCTCTCTATTCGCTATTCCCTACTCGCTGTTCTTCATACCGTTTTGAACAACGCCGGAGCATCCAATGACCACCATCGCCTTCATCGGTCTCGGCAATATGGGTAATCCCATGGCCGCCAATCTCGTCAAGGCGGGCCACAATGTCGTCGGCTTCGACCTGATGCCGGAAAACCTCGCTTTGGCCAAGGAACATGGCCTGACGATCGCCGAGGATAGCCAGAGCGCGGTCAAGGACGCGGATGTTGTCATCACCATGCTGCCGGCCGGCAAGCATGTGCTTTCGGTCTACAACGAGATCGCGCCGTGGGCGAAAAAGGGCGCGCTCTTCATCGATTCCTCCACCATCGACGTCGAATCCGCCCGCAAGGCACATGCGATCGCGCACGAGAACGGCCTTGCCTCCATCGACGCACCGGTTTCCGGTGGAACGGGCGGTGCCGCCGCCGGTACGCTGACCTTCATGGCTGGCGGCTCGAAAGAGGCGTTCGCGCTTGCAGAGCCGGTGCTGAAGCCGATGGCTGGCCGCATCGTTCATTGCGGCGAAGCCGGCGCCGGTCAGGCCGCCAAGATCTGCAACAACATGATCCTCGGCATTTCGATGATCGGTGTGGCCGAAGCTTTCGTTCTCGGCGAAAAGCTCGGCCTGTCGCATCAGGCGCTGTTCGACGTTGCATCGACCTCGTCGGGCCAGTGCTGGTCGTTGACGACCTATTGCCCGGTTCCCGGCCCGGTCCCGACCTCCCCCGCCAACCGCGACTACAAGCCGGGCTTCGCCGCGGCGTTGATGCTGAAGGATCTGAAGCTCGCCCAGGAGGCCGCTCAAGGCTCCGGCGCCGCCACTCCGCTTGGCGCCGAGGCCGCGCAGCTTTATTCCCTGTTCAACGCGCAGGGCGGCGGCGGCGTGGATTTTTCCGGCATCATCAATTTCCTGCGCGGCGATAAAAGCTAAGCCATTACAAACATTCCATTTTCCTAAAATACGGCTCAAAAACTCGGCAAATTTAGATTTGCTTAAGCTCTCGCTAACCACGCGGTAACGATGTGCCTGTAAAAACGGACCCAAGGCGGACGACGCGCCGCCCATGCTCCGGATCAGGTCTCGCGTACCGGAGCCGTTAGTTTCGCAGGTTTTTCAGTAGCGAAACGCCATGCGTATCTGGCAAAGCCGCGTTCCCCGCGAACGCGGTTTTTGCCATTGAAACGCCGCTCCACGCTAATTGATCTATTGTCCGACCAGCCGTCTGAAGTTCGCCTTGACGCGTCGGCCCGCGGGGCGCAACGCGGCATGCATGGAACGCTCCAACGCCACGCCGTTCAGGACGGAGGGCGCCTGCCCCGCCATCAGCTCGGGCCAGAAATTTGCGATCGAGTTGGCCATCGACAGTTGCGCGGCGGTCAAGCCTTCGGCGGTTGCCGCCACCTTCTCCGAAATGGCGCGCATCGTTTCGTCATGCCAGGCCATCCCGCCAGCCTCGGCCGCCATGACCGGCAACCGCAACATGACGACGGCAGGCGCCAGCATCAGGTCGGCGACGGCTCCGCCGCTCGCCGCGCGGCGGCGCTTCATTTGAAGGTTGGCTTTCACGGTGTTGTCCTCACGGGAAGATAAGCCTGAGGCAGGCCAATGCTGGAGCCGGCGGATCGTTCCGCCGGCTCGCTGCGACAAAGCGTCAGGCCTTGCGCAGATCGTTTTTCGCCAGATCGAGCGCCTTTGCGATACGCTCGCAGGCCATGTCGATCGTATCACGGGTCCAGATCAGCGGCGGCGACAGGATCATGGTGTCGCCGGTGGCGCGCAACATCATGTTGTTGGCGATTGCATGATCGCGCACCGTCACCGCAGCACTTCCGGCGGGAAGGAAACGCTCCTTAGTCGCCTTGTCCTTGACGATCTCGATCGCGCCCATGAGGCCGACCGAACGCACTTCGCCGACCAGATCGTGCCCGGCGATACGCTCCTGCAGCGCCTTGGCGAAATACGGCCCGGTGTCGGTCTTCACTCGTTCCACCAGCCCTTCCCGCGCGATGATGTCCAGATTGGCCAATGCCACGGCACAGGCCACCGGATGACCGGAATAGGTGTAGCCGTGGTAGAATTCGCCACCCTTCTCGACCAGTGTCGCAGCAACGCGTTCACCCACCAGCAGCGCCGACAGTGGCTGGTAGCCGGAGGTCAGCGCCTTCGCCGTGGTGATCGTGTCCGGCTGGATGCCGTAATAATCCGCGGCGAACCACTCGCCGGTACGGCCATAGCCGGTGATCACCTCGTCCAGCATCAGAAGCACGTCGTATTTGCGGCAGATGCGCTGCACCTCAGGCCAATAGCTGGCCGGCGGAATCTTGACGCCGCCCGCGCCCATGATCGGCTCGCCGATGAAGGCCGCCACATTCTCCTGGCCTGCCTCGACAATGGCATCCTCGACCGCCTTGGCGGCACGCAGGCCGAAGTCATGGTCGCTTTCACCAGGCAGCGCCAGTTCGTAGGCGTAGGGCATCATGACATGAACGATGTTGGGAACCGCGCCGCCGAGCTGCTTGTGCATGGCATCCATGCCGCCGAGCGACGTGCCGGCCACGGTGGAGCCGTGATAGGCGTTCTTGCGCGAGATGATGCGGTTCTTCTCCGGCTTGCCCATCAGCGCCCAGTAGTGGCGCACCAGGCGCAAGGCCGTATCGTTGGCCTCCGAGCCGGACGAGCCGTAAAACACCTGGCTGACGCCCTTTGGTGCGATCTCAGCCAGCCGCCTGGACAAAAGCACCGGTGTCGGCGTCGAGCATTTGAAGAAGGAATTGTAGTAGGGCAGTTCCTTCATCTGGCGGTAGGCGGCGTCGGCCAGCTCGTTGCGGCCATAGCCGACATTCACGCACCACAGGCCGGCCATGCCGTCCAGAATTTCCGTGCCTTCGGAATCGTAGATGAACGGGCCGTCCGCACGGGTGATGATGCGCGAACCGATCTCGCGCAGTTCCTTGTGGTCCGTAAAGGGATGCAAATGGTGCGCAGCGTCGATCTGCTGCAACTGCTTCAGCGAATAATTCTGATAAGTCATCGGGTTATCCTTTCCTCTTGAATCAATCCGGCAGGAGCCGGAGGCGGATTCTCAAGGGCAGGACGGAGGCGAATAGCCGATGCGGGCGCACAGGCGCATGAGCTCGGCATGACGGGTGCGCGGCGACGGCGTCACTGCGGCATCGAGCTTGCGAGGGTGAAGGTTCACGGCGCGCATCCGGGCACTCTAGCCGACCGCGCGACGGCTGTTCAACCCACCGCGCAGGGCAAGCGCGGAGGCAACCACGAGGCCGAGGCAGATCAGTCCCAGGGTGATGGGCAGGCCAGGCGCACCGAACAAGCTCATCGCGCCGCCGGCCAGCGGCGGCATGGCGATGCCACCCACACCCCACATCAGGGCAAAGGCGGCGTTGCCGGCAATGAGCGCCGGACCGGTGAAGCGCTCGCCGAGCTCGATGATCGCCATCGTATAGACGCCGTAGGACACCGCGCCGAGCACGAACAGGAAGGGCCAGACCAGCGGCGACGTGATGACGAAGGGCAGCAGAGCGCATCCGACGACGGTCGCTACGATGCAGCCAAAGCGCACGACCTGCGCCGACATTCGCTCGGCCAGTAGGCCGAGCGGCACCTGCATGGCGATATTGCCGGCGATCATGACAGTGAGAAGTGCGGACATGCGTGTCTCGGCGATGCCGAAATGCGTGCCATAGACGGGGAGAAGCGCCAGCACCGCCTGTTCGAAGCCGGCGGCGACAACGACCGCTCCAAGCAGCAACCCTGCCAACGGCATGAAGCCCAGCACCGAGACATGGTGGCCGCTCTGGTCCACCTTGGGCAGTTTCGGCAGCACCGCGGCCAGGCAGGCGCCGCAGATCAGGAAAGCGACGATGCCGAGCAGGAAGGGCGACCACCCTTCCGTGCCGACCAGCAGCAGGCAGAGTGGCCCGGTGGCGAACCCCGCCGAGATCAGCGTCGAATAGACACCCATGATGCGGCCGCGCTTCGCCGGCGGCGCCAGCGCGATCATCCACACTTCGCTCAGCACATAGAGCGGATTGGTGACGACGCCGATCATGAAGCGCAGCGGAAACCAGGCATAGACATTGTAGCTCCAGCCGACGAGCGCCAGGGCGAGCGCCGAAAGCACAGCACAAGTCAGCGCCGTACGACCCGGGCCGAAGCGCCGCGCCAGCACCGGTATCAATGGCGACGACACCATGAAGCCGATCGGCGTCATCGCCGCTGACAGGCCAATCATCGCCGGCGGAACACCCTGCCTCTGCAGAATGAAGGACAAAAGCGGATAGGTAAGGCCCTGCGCGATGGCAAAGACCGACACAGTCGCGATGACGCCGGCGATGCCCGCCCAATTGGTCGCCACCTCGTTGTCGCAGGTCTCCGCCGCAGCCATCTCGCTCCCCAAACCGCCGGTTCGACAAGAACCGACCGTCTTCGGGTGCTAGCGGTTCGAGGCGGGAGAGGAAAGAGCCGTTGCCCGGTGATCGCTTGCGCCACTGGCGCGAAGACCCCAGGCCGCCAGCCGTGGTTCAGGGGAAATAGCGAGCGAGCGCGCCCTTTTTGCCGTCGGCATAGGGTTTCAGCCAGTCGTCGCTTGTCTGCAATCCGTCATCGTCGGATGGACCCTTGCCGATCGTACGTCGCCAGGCGCGGAACTTGTAGTGGTCGAACACATCGAGGAAATGCACCGCGTAGGCGGCCGCGAAGGTCTTGTCGCCCTCGACGATCACCAGGTTCTCGTCGTTTTCGTAAGAAGCCTTGTAACCGAGATTGTGGCTGCCGGTGATGACGGTCGCATTGTCTTCCATCGGGTCGATGATGACGATCTTATCGTGCACGATGGCATGGCCGATGGTCAGCACCTCGGCCTGGAAGTCGCGCGCGATCGACGCGCCGGTCAGGTTCGCGGCCCGCACGATCGAGACGTTCGGCATCTCCCACACCTTTTCCGGGAAGACGAAAGGCGCCCTGCCTTGCTTGGTCACCGCCTTGGTAACCGGGTCCTTCTCGGCCTTTTCGTAGTTTGGCATCGCGGCCGGGTCGCTGATCGCGCCTTGCACGATCAGTTTCGGATTTGCCGTAGCCGCAGCAACCGCTTCGGCGATGATCGAGTTCTCGCCGCGCTGGGAGGGATTGAAGACCAGGAACAGCACCGCTTTCTTGGCCGCCCGGATGCGGGCGAAGACATCCGTGAGATCGACCGGCCGCACCGAAATCGTCTTCTTGTTGCGCTGCGGGTCGTTCGGCGAAAACCACACCGTCATGCCATCGATCGGTGCGCTCTGGCCGTCGAGCGGGTTGGCGATGTGATTGTCCTTGCGGAACGGCACACCTTGCGTCTGCACGGCACGACCCGCCGCGAATTCGCTCGCCGGTGGCGGAAAGACGTCCGCCTTCATGCGTTCCCAGTAATCGTTGAAAACCCGCGCCATCTGCGGGTCGTCACGGAGGAAGGCATTGTTGGACTGGCCGCAAATGCCGGTGGTCGTCCAGTTGGTCGAGCCGGTCATCACCGCCTGCGGCTCGCCATGGCTGTCGCGATAGACGGCGAATTTGTTGTGGCCGATGTGGTTGTTGTTGAAGAGCCGGTCGGTCACCGTCACGCCGGCATCATGCAGCGCCTTGCGATAAGGCGCGTTGCCGAAATCCCATTTCTTGGTCTGGTCGTCCTTGCCGGAATTGGAAAGGATGACCTCGACCACATCCTTGGCGCCGATGATGGCGTCGCGCAGCACGTCATCGCCGAGTTCGTAGAGCGCCAGCCGTACCGAGCCACCCTCACTTTTCGCGCGTTTGAGCAGGCTGGTCAGAACATCCGGTACATCACCATGCAGGTAAGCGCGGATCTTGCTGGCGGGGTTCTGCAACTCCTCCCGGATCTTGTCGCGTTGGCCAATCTTGATGCCCGCATCCGCCAGCGCATGCGACATCCATTGCGTCGACAAAACGCCATTGGTGAAGGCGACGCGTGCCTTGCCGAACATCGAGCCGAGGAAAATCGTCGGGCTGACGGCGCCCTGCCCCAGATAGCCGAGCGGACGCGGCGTACCGGTATAGGTCGGCTTGCCGTCGACCTGCGGCGGACGCACTGGCACCGGTTCCAATCCGGGCTTCATGTCACCGACAGGCCGCACGCGATAGGCGACCATCTCGCCATCTTGCCTGACGTCGAGACTGTCTCGCCGGCGGCGCAGCGTCAGATCGCGCCAGAAAGTCTTCTGCACCGGCCAGACGCCGGTGTCCTGCGGTATCCAATCCTGGTTTCGCTGCCCCTTGAACGGCACCCAGGAGGCCAGGCAGCGCTCCTCGCCCGTCGCCGGATAAAGCCGGACGATTTCAAAGCCGAGGCAGCCAGGGATCATGCCATCGACATCCCAGGCGACGAAGGCCACCTCATTGTTGGTTGCGGCTCTCACTTTGACGACGTCGGCCATGGTTTCCCCCTCAGGACCAATCGACATTCATGGATCGGGTGCGGCGGGAGCACTTTAGCCGCTTCTCATGGCGCCACTGTAACGCCGTTCACATTCTGCGGCGCGGGCTGCGACGCGGTCTCGGACGCCACCGGAAGGTGACGTACGTCATGTCGCTTTGCTCGTCCTAGTGGTCGCCGCCTCCGCAATGGCGATTTTCACGGCGGTCCATTATGCGGCCGATTTGGAACCATCACGAGGACCGACCATGACCGCTGCACTGCACCCCGCCGAGCCGGTTCTGGCCACCGATCGCGCCCGCCGCGGCGGCCGCGCAGGAAAACGCGCCGGCGGTTCGGCGGCTTTCGAGCAGCCGGCGTTCCGGCAGCTGAAAAACCCGTTGCAGCCGACGAAGCTAGTTTCCGACGATGAGCTGGAATCGATCCACCTCGCCTCGCTGCGTGTGCTGAAGGAAATCGGCGTCGACGTTCTCCACGATGGCGCCCGCCAGATCATGAAGGAACACGGCGCCGATGTGCGCCCTGGGAGCGAGCGTGTGCGCTTCGACAGCGACATGATCATCGAGCTGATCTCCCACTGCCCGTCGGAATTCACCATCCATGCCCGCAACCCGGCGCACAATGTGCGCTTCGGCGGCAACAATCTGATCATCTCGATGATGGCGTCGGCGCCCAACTGCTCCGACATCGACCGTGGTCGCCGACCAGGCAATCAGGTCGACTACCGCAATTTCCTCAAGCTCGCGCAGATGCACAACATCTTGAACTGCACGGGCGGCTACCCCGTCGAGCCGATCGACATCCACCCATCGATCCGCCACCTCGAATGCATCCGCGACCTAGCACTGCTCACCGACAAGATGTTCCACATCTATTCGCTCGGTAAGGAGCGCAATGTCGACGGCATCGAGATCACCCGCATCGCCCGTGGCATTTCCCGCGAACAGTTGATGCAGGAGCCGTCGGTCTTCACCATCATCAACACCAATTCACCGCTCAAACTCGACGTGCCGATGATGGAAGGCATCATCCAGATGTCTTCGATGGGCCAGGTCGTCATCGTCACGCCCTTCACCCTGTCGGGCGCGATGGCGCCGGTCACGATCGCCGGTGCGCTTGTGCAGCAGAACGCCGAGGCGCTTGCCGGCATTTCCTTTGCACAGATGGTGAAAAAGGGCGCGCCGGTGGGTTATGGCGGCTTCACCTCCAATGTCGACATGAAGTCGGGCGCCCCTGCTTTCGGCACGCCGGAATACATGAAGGCGCAGCTTGTCGGCGGCCAGCTGGCGCGCCGCTACAAAATTCCTTACCGCACCTCCAACACCTGCGCCGCCAACACCGTGGACGCGCAGGCGGCCTATGAAAGCGTTTTCTCGCTGTGGGGCGCCGTCCAAGGCGGCGGCAATTTGATGATGCATGCCGCCGGCTGGCTGGAAGGCGGCCTGCGCTGCTCCTTCGAGAAGACCATTCTGGACATCGACCTCCTGCAGATGGTGGCCGAATTCCTGACGCCGCTCGACCTTTCCGAAGACGCGCTCGGCTTCGACGCCATCCAGTCGGTCGGCCCCGGCGGCCATTTCTTCGGCACCCAGCACACACAGGACCGCTACAAGACAGCCTTCTATTCGCCGATCATCTCCGACTGGCGCAATTTCGAGACCTGGGCCGAGGCCGGCTCGCCGACCGCCATCGACCGCGCCAACCGCGTCTGGAAGGAGCGTCTGGCGAGCTACGAGGAGCCCTATATCGACCCGGCGATCCGCGAGGAGCTCAACGCCTTCGTCGACAAGCGCATCGCCGAAGGCGGCGCGCCGACTGACTTCTGATTTTTCATTCGCCCCTCGATCGCTGATCAAGGAGCATCAACGTCTTGACTCATTTTGTTAGATTGAGAGCCTCAACACCATGAAATCCCACGCTAAAGCGGTTGTCATCGGCGGCGGTGTCGTCGGCTGCTCGGTCCTCTACCACCTGGCCAAGGCTGGCTGGAAAGACGTGATGCTGATCGAGCGCTCGGAACTTACCTCCGGCTCGTCCTGGCATGCCGCCGGCGGCTTCCACACGCTGAACGGCGACCCCAACGTCGCCAAGCTGCAGGCCTATACCGTGCAGCTCTACAAGGAGCTGGAAGAGCTTTCGGGCCAGTCCTGCTCGCTGCACCTGACCGGCGGCGTCATGCTGGCCGACAGTCCCGAGCGCATGGATTTCCTGCGACTGGCTCACGCCAAGGGCCGCTATCTCGGCATGGACACCGAGCTGATCACGCCGGCCGAGGCCAAGGCGATGTTCCCGCTGATGGACGAGAAGCACTTCGTCGGCGCCATGTGGGATCCGGTGGAAGGCCATCTCGACCCTTCCGGCACCACCCACGCCTATGCCAAGGCCGCCAAGAAGCTCGGCGCAGAGATCGTCTTGCGCAACCGCGTTGTCGAGCTAACGCAGGATCCGGACGGCACCTGGAACGTCATCACCGAACAGGGCACGGTCAAGGCCGAGCATGTCGTGAACTGCGGCGGCTTGTGGGCACGCGAGGTCGGCCGCATGGTCGGCGTCGAGCTGCCGCTGCTGGCCATGGAGCATATGTACCTGCTGACCGAGCCGATGCCGGAGGTCGAGGCCTTCAACAAGGAAACCGGCCGTGAAATGGTCGGCGTGCTCGACTTCAAGGGCGAGATCTACACGCGACAGGAGCGCAACGGCATCCTGCTCGGCACCTATGAGAAGGCCTGCAAGCCTTGGTCGCCGGTCAACACGCCGTGGAATTTCGGCCACGAACTGCTGCAGCCCGACATCGACCGTATCGCGCCGTCGCTGGAAATCGGCTTCAGGCATTTCCCCGGCATCGAGAAGGCCGGCATCAAGCAGATCATCAATGGCCCGTTCACCTTCGCGCCGGATGGCAACCCGCTGGTCGGCCCGGTGCAGGGCCTCACCAATTTCTGGTGCGCCTGCGCGGTCATGGCTGGGTTCAGCCAGGGCGGTGGCGTCGGACTGGCGCTGTCGAACTGGATGGTGAACGGCGATCCCGGCTTCGACGTCTGGGGCATGGATGTCGCGCGCTGGGGCGAATGGGCCTCGCTGCGCTACACCAACGCCAAGGTGCGCGAAAACTATTCGCGCCGCTTCTCCATCCGCTTCCCCAACGAGGAACTGCCAGCGGCAAGGCCGGCGCAGACCACGCCGCTCTACGACACGATGGTCGCAAACAACGCTGTGATGGGCGACTCGTGGGGTCTGGAAACGCCGCTGTGGTTCGCCCCCAAGGGCAGCGAGCCGAAGGACATCGTTTCCTTCCACCGCTCCAACGATTTCGAGCATATCGGCAACGAGGTGCGCGCCGTGCGCGAGCGCGTCGGTGTCACCGAGATCGCCAACTTCGCCAAGTATGAGGTGTCGGGCCCGAGCGCGGAGGACTTCCTCAATCGCCTGATGACCAACCGCATGCCGAAGAAGGGCCGCATCGTGCTGACGCCGATGCTGAACGAATTCGGCAAGCTGATCGGCGATTTCACCATCGCCAAGACCGACGAAGAGAAATTTATGATCTGGGGCTCGTCGGCGGCGCAGAAATACCACATGCGCTGGTTCGAAAAGCACCTGCCGAAGGACGGCTCGGTCGCTCTGCACCGGTTCGACCAGACGCTGGTCGGCCTTTCGATCGCTGGCCCCAAGGCGCAGGAACTGCTGCAGAAGCTGGTTGACGTCGACATCTCGTCCACGGCCTTCAAGTTCATGGACTTCCGCGAGATGGCCGTCGGCGGCGCGCCCTGCATGGTCAACCGCATCACCTATACCGGCGACCTCGGCTACGAGATCTGGATGGCGCCGGCCTATCAGCGCCTGGTCTACGCGGCGATCAAGGGCGCCGGCGAGGAGTTCGGCATCGTCGATTTCGGCATGCGCGCCTTGCTTGCGATGCGCCTGGAAAAGAACTTCCCCACCTGGTTCCGCGAACTGCGCCCCATCTACGGCCCGTTCGAAGGCGGCATGGACCGCTTTATCAAGATGGAGAAGAACGACTTCATCGGCCGCGAGGCCGCTGCCAAGGAACAGGCGGTAATGGCCAACGGCCAAGGTTCGAAGCTGCGCCGTGTCTCCTTCATTGTCGATGTCGCCGACGCCGACGTGATGGGCGACGAGCCGGTATGGGCCAAGGTGCCGACCGACTACGGCACGGTCGAGAAGCCGCATGGCTACGGGGCACCACGCTTCGACGAGACCGGCAAGGAAGTACGCGGCTCGACGGCCGCGCAGGGCGCTTCCGCCGTGCGCGGCATCGTTGACGGCGAATGGCGGGTCGTCGGCTGGATCACGTCGGGCGGCTATGCGCACTATGTCAAGAAATCCATGGCCCAGGGCTACGTGCCGGCAGCACTTGCCGAGAACGAAACCGCTGGCATGTTCGAGATCGAGATCCTCGGACATCGCCGCCCCGCCCGCATCAACGTTGAGCCACCGTTCGACCCGAGTGGCGAAAAGATGCGCGGGTGAGAGACGACCGCTTTGACGGGCGAAAAGTCAATTGCCTGGCTTTTCGGTAGCGAACGCCCCGCGCTTGCAAGGGGCCGGAAGGAAGCGGAAATGATCGGCGGCCTCCAATGAACACCGGCACAAACTTCGGCCGCCATCGCAAGATCATGCCATTCGAACCGGGCGGCGGCTCTTCGCCGTCCGGTTCCGAGACCTTGCGTTCGGCGGCACGCGAGAAAGCCGCCGCCCTCAACCAGCATGTCCTGGGCTACGGCCCGGTCGCCGAGGCGGAGTGGGCCGCCGCCGGCATCCCTGCCCCCGACCTGCCGGCGATGCGCAAATACCGGCTTGAGCGCATCCGCGCCGAGCTGAAGCGCCGCGACTATGCCGGCGCCCTGCTCTACGATCCCGTCAACATCCGCTACGCGACAGATTCCACCAACATGCAGCTGTGGGTGGCGCACAATCCAACCCGCCACTGCTTTGTCGCCACCGAAGGGCCGGTGGTGCTGTTCGACTATTTCTCCTGCGAGCACCTGTCCGACCATTCCGGCGTGGTCGACGAAGTGCGTCCGGCGGTCTCCTGGATGTATCTTTATGGCGGCGAGTTGACGGAGCAACGCGTCAAACGCTGGGCCGCGGGCATCGCCGATTTGGTGCGCGAACATGGCGGCGGCAATCGGCGCATCGCCGTCGACCACCTCAATCCCGAAGGCATGGCGGAACTGGCCGGCCTCGGCATCACCATCGGCAATGGCGAAGCGGTGATGGAAAATGCGCGCCTGATCAAATCGCCCGACGAGGTCCTGTGCATGCACCGCGCCATCGTCGCCTGCGAGGCCGCGATGGGGGAAATGGAAGCGGCGCTGAAGCCCGGCATTTCAGAAAACGAACTGTGGGCCGAACTGCACCGCGGCAACATCGCGCGCGGCGGCGAGTGGATTGAAACCCGGCTCCTATCCTCCGGTCCGCGCACCAATCCCTGGTTCCAGGAGTGCTCGTCGCGAAAGATCGAGGCCGGCGACCTCGTCGCCTTCGACACCGACCTGATCGGCCCCTACGGTTTCTGCGCCGACCTTTCGCGCACCTGGCTTGCCGGCGACGGTCGCCCCGGCAACGAGCAGCACGACCTTTACCGCATCGCCGCCGAGCAGATCGCCCACAACACCGAGCTGATGCAGCCTGGCACCGGCTTCCGCGAACTGGCCGAGCGCTCGAAGAACCCGCCGGACGATTGCTTCCCCGCGCGCTACGGCGTGCTTTATCATGGCGTCGGCCTCGCCGACGAATACCCGACCTTGCCGCATGCAGCCGACTGGATCGCCGACACGCCGGACGGCGTCTTGCAGCCTGGCATGGTGCTCTGCGTGGAGAGCTACATTGGCCGGCTCGGCGGCCACGAGGGCGTCAAGATCGAGGAACAGGTGCTGATCACCGAAACCGGCAACCGGCAGCTCTCCGCCTATCCGCTCGACGAAAGGCTGCTTGCTGGCTAAGTGCTTCCTGGCCTGCCATTTTGGTGTGGAAAGTCCCAATCGCGGCATGGCTCACCTCCATGCCGGCGGAGATAGTGGCGGCACAACCGCCCCATACCGGAACAAACCTCATGTCCTCATCCTCCCGCTTCGGCCTCGCCGCGCTCGCCGCCACTCTCGTTTCAACCGTGCCCGCAGCCCATGCCGAGCAGCCGATCGCGCCGAAAGTCCTCGTCATCACCATGTTCGGCGGCGAAGCGAAACCCTGGCTGGAAGGACGCAAGCTCGACACCAAGGTGAAGGTCCCCGGCCTGTCGAAGGAGTACCCGGAGGTCGCTTGCGATGCTGCCGGCCTGTGCGTGATGACGACCGCCATGGGCTACGCCAACGCTGCCAGCTCGGTCTCCGCGCTTGTTTACAGCGGCCTTTTCGACCTCAAGCAGAGCTATATCCTGATTGCCGGCATAGCCGGGGTTGATCCGAGCGATGGCACGCTGGGTTCCGCGCACTGGGCACGTTTCGCGGTCGACGCAGGGCTGCGCCACGAAATCGATCCACGCCAGATTCCGGTCGACTGGCCGGATGGCGTCGTCGCGCTTGGTGCTAAGAAGCCGGGCGAGAAGCCCAAATGGGGTTCGGGCACCGAGGTGTACAAACTGAACGAAAAGTTGGCCGACAAGGCGCTCGCCCTGACCAGCAAGGTGGAGCTTGCCGACAGCGATGAAGCCAAGGCCTATCGCGCCGTTTACAAGACGGCTCCCGGCAATGCCGCCCCCACCGTAAGCATCTGCGACACGCTGTCGACCGATACCTATTGGCATGGCACCAAGACGGCGGAAAGCATGGGCAAATGGGTATCCCTGCTGACCGACGGCGCCGGCAACTATTGCACCACGCAGATGGAAGACAACGCCTCTCTGACGGCCCTTCAACGCGGCGCCGACGCCGGTCTCCTGCAGTTCGACCGCATTGCACTCTTGCGCACGGCCTCCAACTTCGACCGTGAACCGGAAGGCAAGACGGCGGTTGAATCGCTCAGCGCCAACTCGGGCGGCTTCGGCCCGGCAACCGCCAATGCGTACCGGGTGGGCTCCAAATTCGCCGACACCGTCATCACCGACTGGGCGGAATGGCAGAAGGGCGTGCCCGCGAAATAGTCGAACGCTGCGTCTGAAAAGGCTCACCAGGCGCCTGGCGCCTGGTTTTCCAGACGATCTTGGCCGGCGATCAGTTCCGCCTTGCTGGCTGGGGAGACCGCCTCGCGCAGTTTTGCCAGCAGGGCCGACGTTGCACTGCGCGCCGTGATGTAAGGCAAGCCCTTGCGCTGCGCTGTCCAGCCGACGACAGCGACGTCCTTCGCCCGCGGCTCGAAACGCTGCGCCTGGGCCCAACTGCGGGAGTCGATCGTCGCGACATCGGCTCGCCCCTCGGCCACCTCCACGATGGAGTTGCGATGGCCGCCGCTTTCGATGCGCTCGGAAAAGATGTCGAGGCCTTCGCCGGCCGCCTGCAGGTCGCGTGTGATGGCGATGATGCCGGACATCGAATCCAGGCTGTTGAAGGCGAAGCGCTTGCCGCGAAGAAGCTCCAGCGGCATCACCGCCTTGCCATTGGTGGGCGCGGCAACGTGTTGCGCCGGTTGCCGCATGACGATGGCGCTGGAATAGAGGCCGCCCCGGCCGCCTTCCATACCGTCATAGCTCGGCTGGCCGATCACCTGCACGTGGCGCTCCAGTCCGAGCTCCATCGGCCCCCAGCAAGTCTGCGCGAAAAGCAGTGCCGGATGCAGCCACACCGCGTGGAAATCGAGCTCGTCCGGCGGCAGTGTCACCGGATCGGGCATCACGACCTTACCGGAAGCGTCGCGCAGGCCGCCGGCAACCGCCGGCAGATCGGCATTGCGCCGCACGATCCTTTCCGGCGCATCGATACCGGCATGCCGCAAGGCGTCCCGGATCGTCGCCCATTGCGCGTCGACCTCGGCGCGCATCTCGGGCCAGTCATACATCGGCAGCGCCGCAATGAATTTGCTCATGGACCTGATATGATCGTTGCTGGTGGCGGGTTTCAAGCGGCGGGAAGAATGCGATCACCCCAAGGAGCGAACGCGCCTCACTCCTTGGGCGGCTCGGCCGGCACCGGCGCGGTGCCGAGACCATTGACATTATGCGCCCTGACTCGCGGCGTGAACGCCCTGCCCTTTTCCGGCACTCGCCGCAGCGCCGGATGCACGATCGGCTCCTTGGCTTTGAAGGCATAGGCTTTCAGCAACGCGAAATAGTTCGGATAGGCATAGCCATTGTTGGCCTTCAGCCATTTTTCGCGGTCGTCGCGGAACAGCTTCGGCAACTTGTACCAGGCAACCGTCGGCTTCTTGTGATGCACGAAGTGCAGATTGTTGTTCAGGAACAGTAAGGATAGCGGCGAGCGCTCGACGATCACCGTGCGGCCTTCCGGACGCTCCGACCACTGATGCTCGGCGAAAGTCCGGATCGAAATCAGCGACTGGCCGAACCACATCGGCACCAGAATGTAGAGCCACAGCGGCATGCCGAAGCCGAACTGGATCACCGGCACAACGATGGCGAGCCCGACCGCGTGCAGCAACCAGGCCTTTTGGATCGTCTTGTCTCCGGCCAGCATCTGCTTGGCATCGTCAATGAAGAAACCGATCACCGAAAGCCAGGGGCCGAGGATGAAACGGCCGACCATCGTGTTGTTGATTTTGAGCAGGAACTGCATCGCCGCCGGCATGTCGTGATGATGCCAGAGCGCCTTGTAGTAGCTTTCCGGGTCGTCGAGTGGGTCGGTCAGGCGTTCGTCGCAATGGTGGCGCAGATGCAGCGTCTTGAAGCGTCGGAACGGCCAGACCAGGCCGATCGGCGCGAAGACAAAGGCCTCGTTGACCAACGCATTGCGTGTCGGATGGCCGTGCAGGACCTCGTGGATCAGCGAGGACTGCAACGCCACGATCAGCGTCAGCACGGCAAGCGCGACGAGCGGATAAGACGGCCAGATGAGAAACCCTGCGGCGAGCCAGGTGCCGTAACAGCCGGCGGCGAGAAAGACGGTCGGCCATTCGACCGCCGGTTGACTGCTAACCTTGTTACGCTTCTTCGCCATGCTATCGACCACTGCCCCGTCCAGGTGTCGGAACCGCTCCCGATTCCTGACAGCATTGTGTCAGCAGTCACACGCTGTCACAACGCGACAAAGCGCACAAAATGTTGAGATTGCGCACCTTTGCCATCAAGTGTTATATTTAGTGAACAAGCGGTGAGATTCAAATACACGTTGCGGCGCGGTAATACGCTCTAGCGTAAAACATTATGCTACCTGGCGGAGAACAACCTCGATGGACAAGCGCGACCTCTCGACCGTGTTCCGCGAGCGGTTGAAATTGCTCTTGACACGCTCCGACCTCAACCAGTCAGCCTTCGCTTCAGCCGTGGGCATCGACCGTTCGGCGCTGTCGCAACTGCTGTCGGGCGCCTCAACCCGCCTGCCGCGCGCCGAAACGCTGCTCAACATCGCCGCCGAGTTCAAGGTGTCGCTCGACTGGCTGCTCGGCCTCTCCCAAGACGAGGGCGTGACGGGCGAAATCCGCGAAAGCCTGGAGATCGAGGAAGCATCAGGAGGCTTCGAACGCACGCTGATCGCCAAATGGCACGCCGAGGCTGCGGGAACCAAGATCCGCTACGTGCCGGCCGGCATTCCTGACCTTTTGCGCACCGAGGCGCTGGTCGACTATGAGGCCGGCATTTCCAACAAGAGCCGACAGGCACAGGCCGGCGAAACCCAATACCGCATCGACTACAGCCGGCGCCCCGAAACTGACATGGAAGTCTGCATGCCGCGCCACACGCTTGAAATCTTCGCGCGCGGATTGGGCGTGTGGGACGCCTTCCCGCCGGAAGAACGCCGCGAGCAGCTCTTGCACATGGCCGCCCTGCTCGACGACCTCTACCCGACCTTTCGCCTCTATCTCTATGACGGGCGCATGCGTTATTCGATCCCCTATACGATCTTCGGACCGTACCGGGCCGCGATCTATGTCGGCGACATGTACATCGTGCTCAACGCCACCCAGCCGATCCGCACGCTGACCGGCCATTTCGACAATCTGATCCGCGCAGCCGAGATCAACGCGCATGAGGCGGCAGCCTTCGCGCAGCGGCTGGCCGACTTGCCGCTTGCCGTTTCGCGCGGCTGACTGCTACCTCAGGCGGTCGATCAACACAGGAGCCATCCTTGCCAAGTGCCCGCCACATCGTCGTTCCGCCGCAGTCCGGCCGTGCCCTGCGCGTCGCCAAGGGCGAACAGATCCGCATCGTCGATCCCAAGGGACAACAGGTCGCCGACCTGTGGGCCTTCGTCACCGGCGACGAACTCGACTGGCTGAGCACCTCGAACACGCGAGACATCACCGAGCGGCTGTTTCCGGCAATCGGCGAGCATTTCTACGGCACCACCGGCGAGCCGCTGCTGACGCTGATGGCCAACGATTCGCCAGGCCCGCACGACATGCTCTTCCCCGCCTGCAACGCAGCGCTCTACCGGCGCGCCGGCTTCCACGATCACCATCCGAGTTGCCAGGACAACCTGCACAAGGCGCTCGCCGGCGAAGGCATTTCGCTACCCTTCACGCCGGACCCTGTGGATTTTTTCCAGAATTCGCTGCCGACGGTGGACGGCGTGCTGCTGGTCGACGCCTCGATCAACCCGCCCGGCGGCTCGGTGACGCTGCGCGCCGAGCGCGACTTGCTTATCGTCGTCACCGCATGCTCGGTCGACCATCACCCGACCAATGGCGATGCCTGCACCGAAATCGAGGTCGAGGTGCTGCCCGCCTGACCGGAAGCACCGTCGTCGAAGACGTGCCGCCGGCCGCGCCTTCGATTGACTTCACATAAAGACTTCTTTATATCCTTATTTGAAATCCATTTTACCTGAATCCACGTTGAAAGCGCGCGCCATGACGAGCACAAATCCGATCGAAGCCCTGATCGCGGAAAAGGGTGTGCTTCTGGCCGACGGCGCCACCGGCACCAATCTGTTCGCCATGGGCCTGCCGGCCGGCGAGGCGCCGGAAATCCTCAACGAGACCGCGCCGGAAACCATCACCAGGCTGCATCAGGGGTTCGTCGATGCCGGCGCCGACATCATCCTCACCAATTCCTTCGGCGGCACGCGTCATCGGCTGAAGCTGCATCATGCCCAGGACCGCGTTTTCGAACTCAACAAGCGCGCCGCCGAGATCGCCCGTGCCGTCGCCGACAAGGTCGGCCGCCGCGTCATCGTCGCCGGCTCGGTCGGCCCGACCGGCGAACTGCTGATCCCGCTCGGCGCACTGAGCTATGAGGAAGCCGTCGACGCCTTTGCCGAGCAGATCGAGGGCCTGAAGGCCGGTGGCGCCGAAGTCGCCTGGATCGAGACCATGTCGGCTCCGGACGAGATCCGAGCCGCCGCCGAGGCCGCCATCCGTGTCGGCCTGCCCTATACCTATACCGGTTCCTTCGACACCGCCGGCCGCACCATGATGGGCCTGCTGCCGAAGGACATCCACGCCGTCGCCGACGGTCTCGCCGAAGCTCCGCTCGGCGTTGGTGCCAATTGCGGCGTCGGTGCTTCCGACATCCTGGCTTCGCTGCTTGACATGACCGAGGCAAAGCCGGAAGCGACCGTCATCGTCAAGGGCAATTGCGGCATCCCGGAATTCCGCGGCACCGAGATCCACTATTCCGGAACGCCGGAATTGATGGCCGACTACGTGCGCCTGGCCATCGATGGCGGCGCCAGCATTGTTGGCGGCTGCTGTGGCACGTCGTTCCTGCATCTGGCCGCCATGCGCAAGGCGCTCGACGTACACAAGAAGGCACAGCGCCCGACGCTCGAGACGATCGTCGAACGCATCGGCCCGCTGCGCAACAAGGCAGCGACGCCGAACACCGCGGAAACCGCCGAAGGCCGCCGCGAACGCCGTCGCACGCGCCCCTGACCCGAGCGGAAGCGCTTTTCCTAGTTGTTGTTGTCGGCGTAGCGTGCTTGCGCCGTGCCGAGATCGGCCGACGGCCCATCGCTGCGCATCAGCGCTATTTTTTCCGATGCGCGCGGATCGCTGAGCTGTTCAAGGGCTGCACGGAAACGTTCATTGGTGAGCGCGGACAGCGCCGTTTTGCGCGCCGTCTCGACATCCCTGCTCATGCTGCTAGTCGATTGTGATGTTCCCGTCGGCTCGGTGGCCTGCGTTCTTGTCGTCTGAACCCAATTCATATTTCCGTCTATGCGCACGTCCGAACCCTTGATGACCGTCCCTGCCACGACCATTACCCCTGGTCATGTTGCAGTGCAGTGTCGAAACTGGATTGCTTTTTAACGATCGTCGGAAAAACCGGGGCAAACGACCAAAACCGCCCGTCGCCGCGCGGCGTTGTGGACGCAGCATCTCCCGGGAAAATCTCAGTTGGGTAAGGTCCTCTCCCCGCCATGACGGGGAGAGGACAGCCGGTCACTTCATCGCCGCCGCCAACCGCACCAGCGACAGGAATTCAGCACGGTAGCCGAACGGATCGGCGCCACGCGCGGCGTTCGCGATCTCCTGGATACGGTCGTAGCCGAACGTCGCCGTCGCATCCTCGTCGCGCAGCTTCTGGCCGAAAGCAGCCACAGCCACGGAAAAGCGCTGGTCGGTACTGGCCGCATCAAAGGAGGCGACTTCGTTGGTGCCGGTCACCGGCGTGGTGATGAGCTTCGACGTATCCTCCTCCGGCAGCTTGTAGCGGATTTTGACGAAAGCATATTCGTCGGCATTGGCGACGCCGCCATTGCTCGTCGCCGCCTCGCCATAGCGCAGATCGTCGACCTGCTGTGGCGCGCCCTTCGGCGTCAGTTCGTAGATCGCTGTCACCGAATGGCCGGAGCCGATCTCGCCGGCATCGACGCGATCATTGTTGAAATCCTCACGGTTCAAGGCGCGCGTCTCGTAGCCGATCAGCCGGTACTCCGAGACTTTGTCCGGATTGAACTCGACCTGGATCTTCACGTCCTTGGCGATCGGAAACAGCGTCGAGGTCGCCTCCTGAACCAGCACCTTCTCTGCTTCGGCCAGCGTGTCGATATAGGCGGCGGTGCCGTTGCCGTTCTGGGCGATGGTCTGCATCATCTGATCGTTGAGATTGCCACTGCCGAAACCGAACACGGACAGGAATACTCCGGTCCCGCGTTCCTTCTCGATCAGGCGCTTGAGATCATCGTCGTCGCTCTGGCCGACATTGAAGTCGCCGTCGGTGGCGAGCATGACCCGGTTGACGCCGCCCTTGACGAACGATTTCTGCGCCAGCCTGTAGGCTTCGCGGATGCCGGCCTCGCCAGCGGTCGAACCGCCCGGCGTCAGCGTGTCGATAGCCCTGAGTATCTTATCCCTCTCGGCCGCCTTGGTTGGTTCCAGCACCGTGCCGACATCGCCGGCATAGGTGACGATGGAGACGGTGTCATCGGCCTTGAGTTTGTTGACCAGCAGCCGGAAGGCCGATTTTAGCAGCGGCAGCTTGTCGGGTTCGTCCATCGATCCCGACACATCGATGAGAAAGACCAGATTGGCCTTCGGCTGCACCGCCGGCTGCATATCGTAGCCCTTGATGGCGACATGCATCAGCTTGTGCTGTGCATTCCATGGCGCCGGCATGACGCTAACCGTCGTGTTGAACGGCGTCTTGGCCTCGGTAGGCCCCTTCCAGTCATAAGGGAAGTAATTGACCATCTCCTCGACGCGGACGGTGTCAGCCTGCGGTAGCAGCCCTTCCTTCAGCGACCGGCGCACATAGGAATAGGACGCCGTGTCGACATCGATGGAGAAGGTCGAGACAGAGTCTTCCTTCGCCGAGCGCACCGGGTTGGTCTTGAAGTCCTGGATGCGATCGCGGTTTTCCTGGCTAGGCGCCATGACATCGCCCGGCATCGGTGCTGGCATCGGTGCTGCCAGCGGCTCCGCCGTCAGCGTCGTGTTGGCCGAATTTCGCGCCACCGCATCAGCGCTTTCGCTTTCCATCATTGGGGCCTGCGCCGGCGCGGCCGGTTTCGCCTCGGCATGCTTCATCCTGATCAGCCCGCTGCGCGGAGCCGCCGTCAAACGACCGTCCGCCGCAGAGAATTCGGGCTTTGGCGCCGGTGCGGCAGGCGCGATTGCCGGCTGTGCCGGGCTGGCCTCGTCCGCAGGCTGCGCCTGGCTTTGCGCCACGGCTGCGGCATCCTGTTTGGTCGCAACTGGCTTGTCGGCCAATGTCTCGGTCACCGGAATGCCGGCTTCAGGAGCGCCGCGCTGTTCCTGCATCAGGTGGAAAGCCGTGTAACCGGCGATCGGCAGCGCGACGAGACCGGCAATGGCCGGCGTGGCGATGAGCTTCTTCTGCATGATCTCTCTCCAGAGCGTGAGTGCTCGGGAGGTGAGACGCGGCCGCGCCGCCATTCCTTGGGGGGCGGTTTCGATTTTTTCGTCGAAAGCCGCCATCGCGGCGGCGAGCGCCTGCGCCCGCGCCTCAGCGCCGTGTGCAGGCAGCGGCGCGCCGCGCAACTTTTTCAGTTCGTCATCGTCGACCATGGTCACACTTCCCCGGCTGAGTTCACGAGAACCTTCAGCCGTTTCTTCGCTTCATGGATGTGCCAGGAAACCGTTGCCTCCGAGATCGCCATCGCCTCGGCCGCCGCCGCATGGGCGAGCCCTTCGCCATAGACCAGCAGCACGGCCTCCCGCTGCTTGTCCGGCAATTGCCGCACTGCCGCCCATAGCGCTTCCGTCGGATCGCCCGCCTCCGCCGCCTGCGCCTGTCCGAAGATCAGCGCGTGGCTGCCATAGGCTTCGGTCTTGGCGCTTTCTCGAGCACTCTTGCGGGCAAGATCGCGGGCGGCGTTCAGCGTCACCGCGTAAAGCCAGGAAGTGAAGGCCGCGCCACCGCGATAATCGCGGATCGCGCGGCCGAGCCGCACGCAGACATCCTGGGCGATGTCCTCGGCATCGGCGCGGCGTCCACACCAGCGATAGGCGACTCGATAGACAAAGTCATAGTGCCGCTCGACCAGCAGGCCGAACGCTCCCCTGTCTCCCTGTCTGGCCCGCCCGATCAGCTCGGTGTCGGATGCCTCGTCGTCCAGCATCATCGCCGTCATTTGTCGGTTGGACGTTGCGTTCGGGTCAATCCTTGGGGTCGTCAAAAGAAAATTTTCACACCGCCTGCCCGGCGACCCAGCCTGATGACCACGCCCACTGGAAATTGTAGCCGCCGAGCCAGCCGGTGACGTCGACGACCTCGCCGATGAAATAGAGCCCGGGCACCGACTTCGCCTGCATGGTCTTCTGGTCGAGCGCCTTGGTGTCGACGCCGCCAAGCGTTACCTCGGCCGTGCGATAGCCCTCGGAACCCGCTGGCTTGATACGCCACTGGTTCACCGCGGCATCGACCGCTTTCAGGTGAGCATCGTTGAGATCGGCCAGATTGCCGTTGAAGCCGAGCCGCTCAGCGATTGTCTGCGCCAGCTTCTTGGGCAAATGCGCGCCAAGCACGGTCTGCACCGCCTGGCGGCCATTCATCCGCTTGGCGTCGCGCAGGATGGCTGCAACATCGGCGCCCGGCAGCATCGAGATAGAGATCTCGTCGCCCTCGCGCCAGTAGGAGGAGATTTGCAGGATGGATGGGCCGCTGATGCCGCGATGGGTGAACAGCATCGCCTCGCCAAAGCGCGTCTTGCCACAGGAAACCTCGGCGTCGACGGCAACCCCCGACAGTGGCGCTAGCTTTGCCAGCGTGTTTGCGTCGAAGGTGAGCGGCACCAGCGCCGGGCGCGTCTCGACGATGGGGAGATCGAACTGCTCGGCGAGCTCATAGCCGAAGCCGGTAGCGCCCATTTTGGGGATCGACTTGCCGCCGCAAGCGATCACCAGCGACTTGCAGCGCGTCTTGCCGCTGTTGAGCTTCAGTTCGAAACCATCATCCGCAGGCACCACGCTCTCGACCGAGGTAGCAAACCGCATCTCGACGCCGCCGTCCCGCATTTCGGTGACAAGCATGTCGATGATCTGGCGCGCCGAACCGTCGCAGAACAGCTGGCCAAGCGTCTTTTCGTGATAGGCGATGCCGTAGCGCTCGACGAGCCCGATGAAATTCTTCTGGGTGTAGCGGCTGAGCGGCGAGATGCAGAAATGCGGATTCTGCGACAGGAAGCTCTTCGGACTGGCGTGGATGTTGGTGAAGTTGCAACGTCCGCCGCCGGAGATGCGGATCTTCTCGCCAGGCACCGAGGCATGATCGATGATCAGCACGGAGCGGCCGCGCTTGCCCGCCTCGGCTGCGCACATCATGCCGGCTGCACCCGCGCCGATCACGATGACATCGAAAGAATGCATTTGGGGGGTTCCGCAACTGAGAACTGGCCGCCCGACAATTTGGGCGCACCGCCGGCCTGATAGCCAACCGCGGCGGAATTGGCAAAGTCTGGACTAGCCCAGTGTTTCACCAAAAAAGGCGACGAGCCGCTTCCAGTGTCGTTCGCTACCGGTAACATCGAAGACGCTGTGATCGGATACGCACCAGCCATGCTGCATGCCGACATAGTTCTCGATGATGTGGTCGACTTGTGCCTCGCGCAGCGCCTGCGCCAGCCGAGCCGACTGCTCCGGCGGGAAACTGCCGTCGACGCCGGCCGAGCCGACATAAACCCGAGCCTTGATCTTGCCAGCATTCGTTGCCGGGCTGTCCGGCGCATCCGTGCCCAGCCGGCCGCCGTGGAAACTGGCGGCGGCGGCGATCTTGTCGGGATAGGCGGCTGCGGCATTGAGGGCGCGCCCGCCGCCCATGCAGTAACCTACGACGCCGATCGGTCCCTTTATGCCCGTAGCCTCCAGCGCCGAAATGAAGGCGCCGCTGTCGCGAACCGTCATCTCCTGCGTCAAGCCGCCGATCATCGCCATCAGCACGGCCTTGCTCTTCTCCTCGACAAAGGCCGTCTTGGCGTCGAACGGTCCATAGGGCGCATTGCGATAGAGCAGGTCCGGCACCTGCACCGCATAACCGTGACCGGCTAGGCGCTCGGCCATCGAATACAGCGCGGGTCGCGGGCCGAAGGCGTCCATGTAGAGGATGACGCCGGCCTTCGCCCCACCACCGGCACCGAACAGCGCCGCTTTGGCGATGCCGTCCGCCGTCTTGATATCGATGTCGCGTCTGTCGACCGAACTCACCATACGTCTCCTAGCGGGTTGCTCAGCCGCGATAGATAGAGGCCACGCAGCGCAGGGCAAGCGCCGCGCTAGCCTCGATCCTCAATGCGTATCGTGCGGGCGCCGACCAGCGACGCCCTGCCCGCGCCGAACCCCATGACGGCGACGCCGAGACCAAGCGCCACGAACAGGATGGCCGCGGCGGCGAAGCTGCCGGCCCAGCCATGGATCAATCCCACCAGCAATGGCCCGATCGCCGCCAGCACATAACCGACACCCTGTGCCATGCCGGACAGATGCGCCGCCACATGCGGATCGGGCGAACGCAACACGATCACCGTCATCGCCGCCGCGATCAGCCCACCCTGGCCGATGCCCTGCAGGACAGCAAGCGGCAACACCATCGAGGTTGGCGCAAACAGGATGCCGAGCAATGCCGCGACCGCGATGGTGACCAGTACGACATTGACCGCGCTCTGGTTGCGGCAGCGCACGGCGATCGGCGGCACCGCAAGACAGGTGACGACCTGCGCCATCACCGAGACCGAGACGATGGCGCCAGCGGCGGTGGCGTCGAAGCCGCGTTCGCGCAGGATCGGCGCCAGCCAGCCGAAGATGCTGTAGGCCAGCGCCGACTGCAGGCCCATGAACAGCGTGACCTGCCAGGCCAGCCGATCGCGCCACAGGCCGGTGACGCGAAACCCGCTGTGGCTGGCCTTACTGCGGCTAGTCAGAGCCTGCGGCAGCCAGAGCAGCAACACGGCCAGCGCCGGCACCGCCCAGGCGGCGAGCGCACCAGCCCAGGAGCCGGTGACGTAATGTTCGACCGGCAGCGTCAGGCCCGACGCCGCGGCAGCCCCCGCGCACAGCGCCATCGTATAGAGGCCGGTCATCAATGCCATGTTGTCGGGAAAGTCGCGCTTCACCAGTCCCGGCAAAAGCACATTGCCTATGGCGATGGCGGCCCCGGTGATGAACGTGGCGGCAAACAGCAGCGGCACCGATCCGAAGCCACGCAGCGCCGTGCCGAGGGTGACCAGCACCAGAACCCCGAGCAAAACGCGTTCGGCGCCGTTGCGCTGTGCCAGCTTCGGCGCGAAAGGCGCGAAGACGCCGAGACAGACCACCGGCAACGTCGTCAAAAGTGAGGCGCCGGTGCTGGACAGGCCGGTTGCCTGCATCACCTCGGGCAGAAGCACCGAAAGGCTGGAAAACAGCGGGCGCAGGTTGAAGGCGATCAGCACCAGGCTGGCGCCGAGCAGGATGCGGGCGCCACGGCTTGCAAGAACCGGCGGTTGCGGCGGCGGCAGGCTGTCGACCTCGGCGTCGACGAATTGATCGTCGATACCGTCCGTCGCGGAAACCCCGGCCTTCTTGCCGGATTGGCGAAAAGTCTGGTTCATTGCGCAAGCATCCGGTCGAGCTGGAGAAGCACCGGTGCCATGAAGGCGCGCACCGTCGCACCCGCGCGATCGGGGTCGCCGGAGGCGATGGCCTCGATCACCAGCGCATGCGCCGATGCATCGGGTTCCGGAAGATCGTCGCCCAAGGTGGCCTGGATGGTTTCGGCGATGGCGGCAGTGAAGAAATCATAGAGTTCCACCAGCGCCCGGTTGCCTGACATCGCCACGATCGCCTTGTGGAAAGCGAGGTCGCGGCAGACGAAGCTTTCCTGGCCCCCATCCGCGCTGTCGCCACGCTGTTCGAGCAGTTGCCGAAGCCGCGCGATATCGGCGGGCGCATGGCGCAATGCCGCCAGCCGCGCCGCCTCGATGTCGAGCGCCGTGCGCGCCTCCCACTGGTCGCGCAGGCAGGCATGCCGGACCCGCAACAGCGGTCCGGCCGGATCGATGGCCGAGCGCACATAGGTGCCCGATCCCTGCCGGGTGTCGAGAAGGCCTTGCGAGACCAGGGCCCGGACCGCCTCCCGCACGGTTCCGCGGCTGACCGAAAGCTGTTCCGATAAGGCAGCCTCGTTGGGGATGCGATCCCCCACTGGCCAGCGGCCGCCGACGATTTCGGCGCGCAGGTTTTCCGTCGCTGAGTCCGTGAGATTGGTTCGGGTCGCCGGTTGCATGGATACACTCATCAAGTCATCAGATGACTTGATGAGTAGGCCCATCATTGCGTCTGGTCAATCGCGCAAGGCTGCCGACTATGGTGGAACGATTGGGCCAGATCACGCGGTTGAGCCGGTCCGTTACATGCGAACAGGCGCGGCCTCGCCCATTCCGACAATCGCCGGCGTTCAGGCCAATCCGGCAAAGCTCGCCATATGAAAGGCTTGCACCTCCGGAGGGTAACGATACGCGACCCCAAAAGGACAAGCGTTGCGATCCAGACACCCGCCGCTCCGGCAAGGTTCGCCTACGGCCCCATGCACATGCGCAAGACAGGCGTCATAGGCAAAACCATCCGCCGAATAGGCATCGACGGGACAGGATTTCAGGCAAGGTTTTCCGACACATAGGCTGCAAAGATGAATCGGCTTCTCAGGTGTTTGAATCAAAACCTCATCGGCGAACAGCAGCGCGCCGCGGTAGGCATGCCACAGGCCATATTCAGGATGCATGAGGATGCCGAGCGGCGACGGCTTCAACCCCTCCGCCCGCATCGCCCATTGCTGGAACGGCATGTAGGGCTTTTCGGATGGATAGACGGCTCGCGCGCCGAAACTTGCCGCGACACCGTCAATGACGCCCCGCGACCACGTGTCGAGCGGGTTGTCGAGCCGCCGCGGTTGCCGCTGCCGCCACTCCAGGAAATGCGGCCAGGGTGCTGCTCCCGCCTGACCGACCAGAAAGACGGATTTTGCAGGGGCGCCGGTGGGGCCGATTGGCGCCTCGTCGTCAACGCCGAAAACAAAACCGCCGCGCAGGATGAGACCGTGCGCGGCGAGTTGGGTTGCGATATTCCGCGACTTCAGGTCATCGGCTGAAGAAGCCGGTGGGGCACGATGGCTGCTCACACCAATATCTCCGCGCTCCGATCCGGCTTGCTGCCCAGCATCATCCCTCGCCTGGCTGCTTGAAAGCGCTGCGCCAGACTTCCTTGTGAATGATGTTGGCGACTTTAGCCCCGCCTGAATCGGGCTCCTTTCACGTGAAGGCGTCGGGCATCGACTCCTTCTTCTTGGCGATGAAGGCCTGCAATGCCTCGTCGAGGCCCTCATCAAGATGCGGCGCCTCGTAGCTTTCCAGCCAGCGGCGGGCGAGCTCGTTGGCCCGCTGCGGCGCGGTCTTCTGACCTTCGGCCAGCCACTGCTCGTAGGAATTGTTGTCGGCGATGGACGAGCGGTAGAAAGCCGTCTGGAAATTGGCCTGGGTGTGATCGCAGCCGAGGAAATGGCTGCCCGGGCCGACCTGGCGAATGGCATCCATCGCCTGGCCGTTTTCGGAGAGATCGACGCCCTCGGCGAACTTTTGGCTCATGCCGAGCTGGTCGATGTCCATCATGAACTTTTCATAGCAGGAGGCGAGGCCGCCCTCGAGCCAGCCTGCCGAATGGAGGACGAAATTGGTGCCGGCAAGAAGCGTGGAGTTCAGCGTGTTGGCACTCTCGTAGGCGGCCTGCGCGTCGGGCACTTTCGAGGCGCAGAGCGAACCGCCGGTACGGAACGGCAGCCCGAGCCGGCGTGCCAGCTGCGCCGCGCCGTAGGAGACCAGTGACGGTTCCGGCGTGCCGAAAGTCGGCGCACCCGACTGCATGGAGATGGACGAAGCAAAGGTGCCGAACAGCACCGGCGCACCCGGCCGGATAAGCTGCGTGAAAGAAGCACCGGCCAGCACCTCGGCCAGAACCTGCGTCAGCGTGCCGGCAACCGTCACCGGGCTCATCGCACCGGCCAGGATGAACGGCGTGACGATGCAGGCCTGGTTGTTGCGGGCGTAAACCTTCAGCGCGCCGAGCATGGTCTCGTCGAACACCATCGGCGAATTGGCGTTGATCAGGCTGGTCAGCACTGTGTTCTGGTCGACGAAATCGTCGCCGAACACGATTTTCGCCATCGCCACCGTATCCTCGGCGCGTTCCGGCGCCGTCACCGAACCCATGAACGGCTTGTCCGAATATTTGATGTGGCTATAGATCATGTCGAGATGGCGCTTGTTCACCGGCACGTCGACCGGCTCGCAAACCGTGCCACCCGAGTGGTGGATGGACGGCGCCATATAGGCAAGCTTCACGAAATTGCGGAAATCCTCGATCGTCGCATAGCGGCGATTGCCGTCGAGGTCGCGCACGAAGGGCGGGCCATAGACCGGCGCGAACACCGTGGCGTTGCCGCCGATCTGCACCGAGCGCTCGCTGTTGCGCGCGTGCTGGATATACTGGCTCGGCGCGGTCTTGAGCAGGGAGCGGCACAGGCCACGCGGGAAGCGCACGCGTTCGCCCTTGACGTCGGCCCCGGCCTCTTTCCACAGCGCCAACGCCTCGGCATCGTCGCGGAATTCGATGCCGGTCTCTTCAAGCACCGTGTCGGCGTTCTTCTCGATGAGCGCCAGGCCTTCCTCGTCCAGCACTTCGTAAACCTTGATCTTGCGCCGGATATAGGTGAGCTGCGTGCCCGGTCCGCCGCCGCTGCGCGCCGCACGCCGCGCAGCCGCGCCACCACTGGCACCGCGCCCTCGCCTGCCGCCCGCCGCTTCCTGATCGACCGCCGCGTTCTCGCTCATAATGGTTCTTCCTTGAATCCTTCGACCGTCCGGCGGTCCCTCTCCGGATCGTAGCCATGCACCCTATCGGAAACGGCCAGAGAGCGCCAACGCCTGTCGCAAAATCGACAAGAAGAACAACAGATTCCCGGTCGCTTTCCTTTTGCGGAAAGTCGCAAATCAGCTATGGATGCGCGTCGTCGCAGGGTAGGTATTGACGCGACGTTTGATGCCTTGCGACACAGTCGCGCGGCCGCAGGGAGATGGATCAGCAATGTCCGACGACGAGATCATCCTTTCCGAGCTCTCCGATGAGGAACTTGTGCAGCAGATGCACGACGACCTCTATGACGGTCTGAAGGAGGAAATCGAGGAAGGCACCAACATCCTTCTGGAGCGCGGTTGGGCACCTTACGCGGTGCTTACCGAAGCGCTGGTCGAAGGCATGCGCATCGTCGGCGAGGATTTCCGCGATGGCATCCTGTTCGTGCCGGAAGTGCTTTTGTCGGCCAACGCTATGAAGGCCGGCATGCATATCCTGCGCCCGCTGCTCGCCGCCACCGGCGCGCCGAAGCAGGGCAAGCTGGTCATCGGTACCGTCAAGGGCGATATCCACGACATCGGCAAGAACCTTGTCGGCATGATGATGGAAGGTGCCGGCTTCGACGTCATCGACCTCGGCATCAACAATCCGGTCGAGAAGTATCTCGAGGCGATCGAGCAGCACCAGCCCGACATCATCGGCATGTCGGCTCTGCTCACCACCACCATGCCCTACATGAAGGTGGTCATCGACACGATGAAGGAAAAGGGCATTCGCGACGACTACGTCGTCCTGGTCGGCGGCGCGCCGCTGAACGAGGAATTCGGCAAGGCCGTCGGGGCAGATGCCTATTGCCGCGACGCGGCCGTGGCGGTCGAGACCGCCAAGGACTTCATGAAGCGCAAGCACAATCTGCGCGCTTCCGCCTGATCACGAAAAGGCCGCGCCTTGCAGCGCGGCCTTTTTGTCACCAGATTGTCAGGGTCGGCTACTGCAGGGTTTGCTTGACAGCGTGGGCCGTGCTTTTGACGTCCTTGCCGACGCCGCGGACCGTGTTGGCGCAGCCGGACAACGCGAGTGCCACGGCGATGACGGCGAGCGGTACGATGCGTGACAGTTTCATGGACGGTGTCTCCATTGTAGCGATGCAACAGACATCAACGCGACAAGGATAAACCTGTTCCACGGCGATGCCGAGTGTGTCCGGCGATGTTGGAGCGATCCGCCATGGCGGCAAGACAGAACCTCGATGCGACAACCATCGCCGACGCCGTCATCACCAAGGATGGCGAAGTTCGCGCAACCGCGCCGCTTGCCCAGCGCGTGCGCGTCATCGCCTGCGGTGCCATTGCCCGCGAAGTGCTCGCCGTTTGCAGGGCCAACAACCTCGATCACGTCGACCTGATTTGCCTGCCGGCGATCTGGCACGTCTATCCCGACAAGATCGCCCCGGCCATGCGCGAGGCGATCAGCAAGGCACGCGACGAGGGCTACCGGCGTATTTTCATCGGCTATGCTGAATGCGGCACGCGCGGCGAGCTCGACAAGATTTGCGCCGAGGAAGGCATCGAGCGCATCGGCGGCCCACATTGCTACGCTTTCTTCAGCGGCAACGACGCATTTGCCAAGATCGTCGACACCGAATTCACGGCGTTCTACCTGACCGACCTCATCACCCGCCAGTTCGAGGCCTTCGTCATCGAGCCGCTCAAGCTGGACAAGCATCCCGAACTGATCAGCATGGTGTTCGGCAACTATACCAAGATCGTCTATCTGGCGCAGACTGAGGACGAGGATCTCCAGAAAAAGGCGAAATGGGCGGCCGACTATCTGGGCCTCGACTACGAATACCGCTTCACCGGCTATGGCGATCTTGCCCCGGCCATTCTTGCCGCGGCGACCCGCTGAACGCGCCACCGAGGCGACCAGGTCAGAAAATGGCCTAACACCGGCAACACTCACGCTCTGGTTTTCTGGCCGCTGCTTGCGCTATAAGTCGCGCAACGGGGCGCTTGATCGAAATACCGGGGGAAATCATGACTTTGCGAGCCATCATGTTTGCGGTCGCCGCCACCCTGGCGACCGGCTCCGCCCATGCCGATGGCACCGTGCAGAAGATCATGACTGCCGCCGACAAGACACGGCTCGCCCAATATGGCGAAACCCGAAAAGCTGCCCTGGCGGAAGCGAAGGCGGGCCAGCCCGCCGAGGTGAAGGAACTGGATGAAGTCCTGGCCAGGCCGATGGTCGCTTTCTCCAACAAGGATCTCACCGGCATGTGGCAATGCCGCACCATCAAGGCCGGAGGACTTGGCCCGCTCGTCATCTATGGCTGGTTCAAGTGCCGTATCAGCGACGACGGCTCCGGCTGGATGCTAGAGAAGACTACAGGCTCGCAGCGTACCAGCGGCCGCTTCTACGACGACGGCGAAAAACGCTCGATCTATCTCGGTTCCGGCTTCGTCGCGGGTGAAAAGCCCAAGCGTTATGGCGCCGGACCGAAGACCGATCAGGCCGGCTATGCCTTCCGCACCGGCGCCAATGCCTGGCGGATCGAGTTTCCGGCGCCCTATTACGAATCCAAGCTCGACATCATCGAATTCAAACGCTGACGGCCTGCGGTTTGTGCACATAAGCTGACATAAAGGATTAACCCGCGCCGTCGAGAATGATGGCGCGGCACGACTTCGAAAGGCGCTACTCCGCGTCGAACGGTTGGACTTTCAGGAATGAGCGAAGTTGCGGGCACCGCGCCCATCGTCATTGTTACCGAGGGCGGCGGACACATCTGGGCGATCGTCAATGCCATTGCCGATCGCTTTGGCCCGGTGACGGTTATTCTGGAAACGCCGATCTCGAAATGGCTGCTGCTTAAGCGCCGTGCCCGCCGGCAGGGCTGGATCTCGGTGCTCGGCCAGATGGGAACCATGGTGCTGGTTCGCCTCGGCAAGCGTTTCGGCGCCAGCCATGTCGAGGAAATCGTAGCTGAATACAATTTGAAGACCGAACCGGCACCGAACCAGCACATCGTGCAGGTGCCTTCCGCCAATGCGCCACAGACGGTCGAAGCCATTGCCGATATCAGACCGAGCGTCGTGTTGCTCGCGGGCTGCCGGGTGCTGACCAGCGAGACACTGGCATCCATCCCCTGCCCGGTCATCAACTATCACGCAGGCATCAACCCGAAGTACCGCGGCATGAACGGCGCCTATTGGGCGCTGGCGAACAACGACGCGCAGAACTTCGGCACCACCGTGCATCTCGTCGACGCCGGCGTCGACACCGGAGCGGTGCTGCGCCACACCCGCGGCAAACCGGAGCATGGCGACACCATCTCGTCCTATCCGCTGCGCCAGGCCGCGATTTCACGCGATGCCTGCATCGAGGTGATCGAGAAGGTGCTGGCCGGTCGCATCGAACCGTTCGATCCTGGCCTGCCTTCGCGAATCTGGTTTCACCCGACGATCTGGTCCTACCTATGGACCGGGATACGGCGTGGCATCTGGTAGGCCAGAACGGTCCGCTCGTTTACCTAAGGACAGGCGAGCGTTAGACTTCGATCATGGCTGAGATTGACCACCGGCAGATCATCGCGTCCCTCTCGACCGAGGATCGGCGCGACCTCACCGAAAAACAGGATGCGCCAGGCGTGCTGCGGCTCGCCGCCCATGGCGGGCTGATCGTGCTGCTTGCCATCCTCATCCTGCTCAAGGTGCCGTTCTGGCCCGTTCTGATGCTGCCGCTCGGCATCCTGATCGTCTTCCTGTTCACGCTGCTGCACGAGACCATCCATGAGACGGCGTTCCGCACGGAAAAGCTGAACCGCATCGTTGCGGTTGTTAGCGGCTTCCTCATTCTGTTGCCGCCGGCATGGTTCCGCTATTTCCACTTCGCCCATCACCGCTACACGCACGACCCCGACAACGACCCGGAGCTGATGAGCCCGAAACCGGAGACGATCGCGCAATATCTGCGCTACCTGTCGGGCTGGCCGTATTGGAGCGGCATGGCGAAGGTGGTCACAGCCAATGCGCTCGGTCGAAACAGCGATTCCTTCGTGCCTGAAAAAGGCCGCGCCAAAGTATTGTCCGAGGCTCGCTGGTTCCTCGCTCTCTATGCCCTGATGTTCGCCGGTTCGGTCCTGCTGCAGTCGACGGCACTGCTCTGGACATGGATTGTGCCGGTATTGATCGGCCAGCCGTTCCTGCGCACCTATCTTTTGGCCGAACACACACGCTGCCCGCATGTCTCCAACATGCTGGAGAACACGCGCACCACCTTCACCACGGCAATCGTTCGTTTCGTGGCGTGGAACATGCCCTACCATGCCGAACATCATTCCTACCCGGCGGTGCCGTTCCACCGCCTACCGCGCTTTCACAGGATCATCGCCGAACATCTGCGCTCGACCGAGCGCGGTTATGTGCGCTTCCACCGCAAGCTTGTCGCCAACCTCGGCAAACCTGAGTAGCAAGACCGCGAGAGATCACATGGAATTCACCAGGCGGCATCGATGCTGGTAAAACCGGACGATCAGCTACTGGTCAGCGCTTCTTCCGTCGCGCGGTTGCGCGAATGTCTGGTTCCCGGCCTTCGCGCCAATCGATGGAATGGCGCTTCGACGAGCGTGTAAAAAGTGCATGTCGCGGCAGCGATCGCGCAGAGCTGCGCCGTCCAGGCGAGGAGATTCGCGGCAACAGTGTCGTTGAAGGCCACGCCCGACACTTACTCGGACTCGAAATACCCGATCACTGGGTAGTGGACGAGATAGAGCGAGAACGACGACCCGGAACCCGCGCGAATATTCCGCACGCAGACCGTTGCTTCGGCGAGCACTCAGCCGAGAATCCAGTTCGGTAGGCCAACAATGATCAGCGTCGGCATCGAGAATTCCCAACAATGTTGGATCGGCCAGCGCGCCGCGACAATTGCCAAAGCGACGAGTGACGTAACCAGGAAGGTCGCCGTTATAAGACCGCGCCTGAACAAGAGGAAGAAAGCCAGCCTCGGAAAACAAGCCGTCCCACCGGGACCAAAGGCTGCTGAAGAATTCTACTGCTCTCCTCCGCGAATTGCTCGCAACATCATCCCCGGCAATCGACAAGACCAATGTCCACGAGATAGGCAACTTCAATGAGATAGGCAAATGTTCTAAAGGAACCGTATCGAACTCAACCCCAAGGCGAGTTCGGGTGGAATCCTTCGCGGAACAGCTCTCTGGCTCGGCCTGTCACACTTTCCGTATCTCGGATCGCCCCGCGACAATGGCCGCGCCGAGATGCTCGGGTGGCCTGCAACACGAAGTTAGCCCCCTTGGCTGCGTCTTGAAGGAAAGATGTGGCTTGTCGCGCAAGAGCCGTTTTTTCCAGTTGTCGGCTGGTGCCTTGAACTCGCGGCCGGTCTATCGTTTTGCGACATCGTCGCGCGTCGCTTTTGAAGGCGCGCGCGTCGTCTGATGAGAAGCGGGCTATTCCCGCTTTCGGCAATGCTCCAACCATCGAAGGAACAAGTACAAATGGCCGATCTGATCGTCGTCTACTGGCGTGACATCCCCGCCCAGGTCATCGTCAAAAAAGGCAGGCAGAACGCCAAGCGCGAATTGCCGTTGCGCTTCACCGAAGCGATCGACATGGCCGCGATGCGTTCGGGCGCGGCCGAGACCGACGCCTATCTCGCGGAATGGCGCAAGGCCGACCCGATCCCTGTCGGCGAGGACCTCGAGGCAGAGGTGGAAAAGGCAGCGGCGGCCATCGACGCGGAGTATAGCCGGGAGCGGCTGGTCGCTCTCGCCAAGGCAGGCGGCAAGGAAAATGTCTGAGACCCAGCCGACACCGAATAAGAGCCCGGCAGGCGATACGCCCGCGGCAGGCGGCGTCACCCAGGCGACGCTGGTGCGCAAGGCGGCGCCGAAAAGCGACTACAAGCCCGCCGACGTGTCGCCGCAGCGACGCGTGCAGCGCTCCTATTCGGTTCGGTTATGGGCAATCCGCCATTCCAAGCTGCTCGAATGGTTCTACAGCCGCTTCGCCGATGCCTTCCTGTTGCTCCATCCGCTGTGGAGGGGCATCGGCTACGGCCGCGTCGAGGCGCCGGTCAAATTCGTCGAGAAGCGTGTGAAAGGCCTGATGTTCGACTGCCGTATGTGTGGCCAGTGCATCCTGTCGTCGACCGGCATGTCCTGCCCGATGAACTGCCCCAAGCAGTTGCGCAACGGCCCTTGCGGCGGCGTACGCGCCAACGGCAATTGCGAAGTCGAGCCCGACATGCCCTGCGTATGGGTCAAGGCCTGGGAAGGCTCGCGCAACATGGTCAAGGGCGATGCCATCCTCAACGTGCAGAAGCCCGTCGACCAGTCACTCAGGGAAACGTCGGCGTGGCTGCGTGTCACCGCACAGGCCGCTGCCGCGCGTGAGGCGGCCAATAACCCCAACACCGGAGCACCAGCATGACCCCGCCGCGTCCGCCACAGCGCGACGAGAACCCCGCTGGCATCCACCTGCCGCTGGAACCCCTGCCCGGCCATTCCTCGCGCGGCCGCCTCGAACGCGTCCTGCGCCGTGGCGAGTTCGCGGTGACCACCGAACTCAACCCGCCCGACAGTGCCGATCCGGAAGACGTCTACAACCGCGCCAAGGTTTTCGATGGCTGGGTCGATGCGATCAACGCCGTCGATGCCTCCGGCGCCAACTGCCACATGTCCTCGGTCGGCATCTGTGCGCTGCTGACCCGCATGGGCTATGCCCCGGTCATGCAGATCGCCTGCCGAGACAAGAACCGCATCGCCATCCAGGGCGACGTGCTGGGTGGCGCAGCCATGGGCGTGGCCAACATCCTTTGCCTCACCGGCGACGGCGTCCAGGCCGGCGACCAGCCCGGCGCCAAGCCGGTGTTCGACCTCGATTCGATGTCGCTGCTCGAAACCGTCCGCATCATGCGCGACAACGGCAAGTTCCTGTCCGGCCGCAAGCTGTCAACGCCGCCGCAGGTTTTCCTCGGCGCTGCGATCAATCCTTTCGCCCCGCCTTATGACTTCCGCCCGATCCACCTTGGCAAGAAGATCGCCGCCGGCGCGCAGTTCGTGCAGAGCCAGTATTGTTTCGACGTGCCGATGTTCAAAACCTTCATGCAGAAGGCCCGCGATCTCGGTTTCACGGAAAAGGTCTTCATCATGGTCGGCGTCGGCCCGCTGGCCTCTGCAAAGACGGCAAAATGGATCCGCTCCAATGTGCCCGGCATCCACATTCCCGATTCCGTCATCAAGCGGCTGGAAGGCGCGCAGGATCAGAAGAAGGAAGGCAAGCAACTCTGCATCGACATCATCAACGAGGTGAAGGAAATTCCCGGCGTCTCCGGCGTCCATGTGATGGCCTACCGCCAGGAAGAATATGTCGCCGAAATCGTCGATGAATCGGGCGTGCTCAAGGGCCGCCAGCCCTGGAAGCGCGAGGCGCGCGCGGACGACGCCCGTGTTGCCGAGCGCCTTGATCATCTCTTGCATGATAACGTCACCGAAACCCAGATCGACATGGTCAAGACCGCGCATTGATAGCGCGGGCGTCACCATTTGCTTGATCCACACCAGATAACGATATAAAGAAGTCTTTATATCCAGAGGGAGTTTGAAATGACCCGCACCATCGTCGCCTCGGCGACCCGTGAAATCGTCATCGGTTTCGACCAGCCCTTCTGCGTCATCGGCGAGCGCATCAACCCGACCGGCCGCAAGAAGCTGGCCGCCGAGATGGTCGCCGGCAATTTCGAGACCGTCATCAAGGACGCACTCGAACAGGCTGCCTGCGGCGCCACCATGCTCGACGTCAATGCCGGTGTCACCGCCGTCGACCCCAACGCCACCGAGCCGGCGCTTCTGGTGCAGACGCTGGAGATCGTGCAGAACCTGGTCGACCTGCCGCTGTCGATCGACTCCTCCGTCACCGCGGCCATCGAGGCCGCACTGAAGGTCGCCAAGGGCCGCCCCCTGGTGAACTCGGTCACAGGCGAGGAAGAGAAACTGGAAGCGATCCTGCCCCTGGTCAAGAAATACAACGTCCCCGTCGTTGCCATCTCCAACGACGAGACGGGCATTTCGATGGACCCGGATGTGCGTTTCGCCGTGGCCAAGAAGATCGTCGAGCGTTGCGCCGATTTCGGCATCCCGGCGCATGACGTCGTCGTCGACCCGCTGGTGATGCCGATCGGCGCGCTGGGCGATGCCGGCCGCCAGGTGTTCGCGCTGCTGCGCCGCCTGCGCGAGGAACTCAAGGTCAACACCACCTGTGGCCTGTCGAACATCTCGTTCGGCCTGCCGCACCGCCATGGCATCAATGCCGGCTTCATCCCGATGGTTATCGGCGCCGGCATGACCTCGGCGATCATGAACCCGGTTCGTCCGCAGGAAATGGAGGCCGTACGCGCCGCCAACGTGCTCAACGGCACCGATAAGGATTGCATGAACTGGATCAAGACCTACAAGGACTACAAGCCGGCCGAGGGCGGCCACCCCGTTGCCGCTCCGGTCGCGGTCAATGCGCCCGGTGACGCCGCTGCTGGCGGTCGCCGGCGTGGCGGCCGCGAAGCACGCATGGCACGGGGGTAATCGGTCGCAATTGAAATGAACTCGCCCGCCAACATCACCGATCCTCTCGTCCTGTTCATGCCGTCCGGCAAGCGCGGGCGGTTCCCTGTCGGCACGCCGCTGCTCGACGCAGCCCGCCAGCTCGGCGTCTATGTAGAATCGGTATGCGGCGGGCGCGCCACTTGCGGGCGCTGCCAGATCGAAGTGCAGGAAGGCAACTTCGCCAAGCACAAGATCGTCTCCTCGCTCGACCACATCTCGCCGAAGGGCCCGAAGGAAGAGCGCTACGAACGCGTGCGCGGCCTGCCCGAAGGGCGGCGCCTGTCCTGCTCGGCCACCGTCCAGGGCGACCTCGTCATCGACGTGCCGCAGGACACGGTGATCAACGCCCAGGTCGTGCGCAAGGCCGCCACCGACCGCGTCATCGAGCGCAACTCGGCGGTGCAGATGTGTTATGTCGAGGTCGAGCAGCCCGACATGCACAAGCCAACTGGCGATCTGGAACGCCTTAAGGCGGTGCTGGAGAACGACTGGGGCTGGAAGGATCTGCGCGTCGCGCCGCATCTCATCCCCGAGATCCAGAAAATCCTGCGCAAGGAGAACTGGGCGGTCACGGCGGCAATCCACAAGGACATGGAGTTCTCGCGCGCAACCGTCATCGCGCTCTATCCGGGCCTCAAGAACGAGGCCTACGGCATAGCCTGCGACATCGGCTCGACCACAATCGCCATGCATCTGGTCTCGTTGCTGTCAGGTCGCGTCGTCGCGTCTTCCGGCACGTCGAACCCACAGATCCGCTTCGGCGAGGATCTGATGAGCCGCGTCTCCTACGTGATGATGAATCCGGACGGACGCGAGGCGATGACCAAGGCCGTGCGTGAGGCCATCAACACGCTGATCGGCAATGTCTGTGAGGAAGGCGGCGTCGATCGCCACGATATCTTCGACAGCGTCTTCGTCGCCAACCCGATCATGCACCATCTGTTCCTCGGCATCGACCCGACCGAACTCGGCCAGGCGCCTTTCGCGCTTGCCGTTTCGGGTGCGGTGCAAGGCTGGACCAACGACATCGGCATCGACGTGAACAGCGGTGCGCGTTTCTACACGCTGCCTTGTATCGCCGGCCATGTCGGCGCCGATGCCGCCGGCGCGACGCTGTCGGAAGGCCCTTATCGGCAGGACAAGATGATGCTCCTGGTCGATGTCGGCACCAATGCCGAGATCATCCTGGGCAACAGCGCACGTGTCGTCGCCGCCTCGTCGCCGACGGGACCGGCCTTCGAAGGTGCTGAAATCTCGTCCGGCCAGCGCGCTGCCCCCGGCGCCATCGAACGCGTGCGCATCGATCCCGAAACGCTGGAACCGCGCTATCGCGTCATCGGCACCGACAAGTGGTCGGACGAGGAAGGCTTCGAGGAAGCATCCTGGACGACCGGCGTCACCGGCATTTGCGGTTCGGCCATCATCGAGGTGGTGGCGGAGATGTATCTCTCCGGCATCATCTCGGAAGACGGCGTCGTCGATGGCTCGATGATGGCGAAAAGCCCGCGCATCATCCAGAACGGCCGCACCTTCTCCTATCTGCTGCGTGAGGGCCGCCAGGGCGAACCGCGCATCACCGTTACCCAGAACGACGTGCGCGCCATCCAGCTCGCCAAGGCTGCCCTCTACGCGGGCGTCAAGCTGCTCATGGAAAAGCAGGGCGTCGAAACTGTCGACACCATCCGTTTCGCCGGCGCCTTCGGCTCCTTCATCGACCCGAAATACGCCATGGTGCTTGGCCTTATCCCCGACTGCGACCTTTCCGAGGTCAAGGCTGTCGGCAATGCCGCGGGTACCGGGGCGCTGATGGCGCTGCTCAACCGCGACCATCGCCGCGAGATCGAGAAGCAGGTGGCGAAGATCGAAAAGATCGAAACCGCGCTCGAACCGCATTTCCAGCAGCTGTTCATCGATGCCATGGCGCTGCCCAACAAGGTCGACCCCTTCCCCAAATTGGCCGAGCAGGTGAAGCTGCCACCACGCAAGGCAACCAGCGAAGACGGCGTTGGTGGCGAAGCCACGCCGCGACGCCGCTCGCGCGAGGAACGGGCAGCACGGCGCGGCCGCGAATAGCGGTCCGCCGGGCTGATTGCCATTCAGGCCGGATGACGCGACGAGCCCCGCTGTGGCATCCGGGACACAGGGAACGGTCAAGGCCCCGGTCACGCCGGCTCTCCTTGACCGGGTGCCATGTTCTCGCCCCCTTTTGCGGCCAGTCACAGCTTTCCATTCGCGCCGCTCGACGCTCGTTTCCGGTCGCCACAATCCCTTTCTTGATACGCGCATCTTCACCGAAGCGTGATCGCCGGTGATTGGAAGCATTCAGACTTTTCTGCGACGAACCGGCTCAACCGAAATCAATACGATCAGGTTCCGCAATGTCCGTTATGCTCACCCGCCGCATGTTCGTCCTCGCCATCCCCTTCGTTGCGGCTGGCTGCACCATGACGCAGAAAGTGGCCTCGATCAAACCGGGCAAGCGGGAAGTTCCGCAATATTACAAAGACATGTATGCGCCGGTTGCAGACGATGCATTCCCCATCCCCGCCCCGGACCTTACCAAGATCAACCCGAAATTTTACCGTCAGGAAGTCGCCTACCAAGGCTCCGAGCCGGCAGGCACCGTTGTCATCGACACGCCGAAACGCTTCCTCTATCTGGTGCTCGGCGAAGGACGCGCACTGCGTTACGGCGTTGGCGTCGGCAAGGCCGGGCTGGCGTTCGAGGGCAGCGGCGTCATCCAGTACAAGCGCGAATGGCCGCGCTGGACGCCGACGCAGGATATGATCGCCCGCGAGCCGGAGCGCTACGGTCCGCTCTCCGCCGGCATGGAGCCTGGCCCGACCAACCCGCTTGGCGCCCGCGCGCTCTATCTGTTCAAGAACGGCGCCGACACGCTCTACCGCATCCACGGCACCAATGAGGATTGGTCGATCGGCCGCTCGATCTCATCCGGCTGCATTCGCCTGCTCAACCAGGACATCATCGACCTGCACCGCCGCGTGCAGAGCGGCACCCGCGTAGTCGTGTTGCAGCAGGATACGGTGCCCGCCGCCTGATACGCGGCCGCACGCACCTTTCCTGGGCGACGCTACCCGCGTGCGGTGGCGCAAGCCGATAACGCTGCGTGATCCTTGACATTTTCCGGCGCAGACCAAAATTTGGGATGGGGGCATTCAAAGGCCGGCCTGCCGGCTCAGCATCCGTCGGTCGCATCGCATGGCCAGCATCCGCAGCAACGTTGTCTCGTTTGTCCTGAAGCACACCCGCAAGAAAGCATTTTCCAGCCCTGAGGCTATGCATCGCTGGATCCAGCATGCGCGCCGCAAGCAGAGCCATCAGCCACCGCCGGCAATCATCCAGCGCTTCGACGTCAAAACGCGCAGCGTCGACGGCTTTCCCGTCTATGAGATCGCGCCGCGAGACGGCGGCACCCGGCGGATTCTTTACCTGCATGGCGGCGCCTATGTCTTTGAAATCACGTCCTATCACTGGGCGTTGATTGCCGAGATGGCGGAACGGCTGGGCTTTGGCGTCACCGTGCCGATCTATCCGATCGCGCCGGAACACGACTTCCACGACATGTTCGGCATGGTCGGTGCAGTCTATCGTGGAATGCTCGAAGAGACGGCGGCCAGCGAGATCGTCTTCATGGGCGATTCAGCCGGCGGCAACATGGCCGTGGTGCTGACCATGATGATGGCGCAGGATGGCCTGCCGGCGCCCGGCAGCCACGTGCTGATTTCGCCCGGTCTCGACATGTCGCTGACCAATCCGGACGTTTTCGCGGCCGAGCAGCATGACCCCTGGCTGGGCATCCCCGGCGGCCTGGAGGCGGTCAGGCTCTACAGCGCCGGTATGGATCGCAGCGACTGGCACATCAGCCCGCTCTATGGCGACCTCACCGTCCTGCCGACAACCCTGCTCCTCACCGGCTCGCGCGACCTGTTGACGCCCGACAATCTGATCTTCGCCGAAAGGGCGCGTGCCGCCGGCGTCGACATCGAGCTGGTCCACGAAGAAGGCATGTTCCACGTCTGGCCGCTGATCAACATGCCGGAAGCGCGGCGCGCGCGCGACCGCATCGTGACGTTCCTGAGCAGGCGCGAGAGGCAGCCCGGCCTGGCCTTCGCGGCCGAATAGCCAGGAACGGCCTAGAACTTCCCCGTTTCCCGGAACACGTCGAAGGTAGCGCGGATATGGTCGGCCACCGCCTTGACCGGCGCACTGGCGTCCGGCGTCACGATCATCGCCAGATTGTAGCTGCCGATATGCGGCAGACCGTCCTTCGGGCCGAGCTCGACCATGTCGTTGCCAAGGAAGGATTTGGGCAGCGGCGCCACGGCGAGATCCGCGAGAATGGCGGCGCGCTGGCCAGCAGTGTGTGCACTCATATAGGCAACGCGATAGTTGCGGCCATCGCGGCCGAGCGCATCCAGCGCCCCTGCCCGCCACACGCAACCTTCTTCCCAGATCGACACCGGCAGCGGCTCGCGCAGATGCGCGCATCCACCCTTGGCGCCCGCCCATACAATCGGCTCGGTTAGAAGCACCTCGGCGCCGATAGCGCTGGTCTTGTAGGAATTGGTCAGCAAGGTGATGTCGAGCACACGGTCATCCATGCGCCGGCGCAGATTGATCGACTGGTCGATGGTGACATCGACGGCGATCGAGGGATGCGAATGCGCGAAGCGCTTCAGCACATGCGGCAGGACCCGTTCGCCGTAATCGTCCGGCGAGCCCAATCGCACCACGCCGACGATATCAGGCACGATGAACTTGGAGACCGCCTCGCGGTTGATGGCCAGCAGCCGTCGCGCATAGCCAAGCAGCATCTCGCCATCGGTGGTCAGCGCGACCGAGCGCGCGTCACGCGCGAAGACGGAGCGGCCAAGCACGTCCTCCAATTTCTTGATCTGCATCGAAACCGCCGAAGGTGTGCGGAACACGGCCGTGGCCGCCGTGGTGAAGCTGCCGGTCTCGGCGATCGCAACGAATGTGCGCAACACATCCAGGTCAAGCAGCGGAAGTGGATGGTTGAGTGGCGCGTTCATCGGCGTTCCATTCAAATTTTCTGAACTAAAGCATCATGTCATTTCGTTTGATTGAACATCACCGCAGGTTCATAGTCAACACTGTCAAGACGGCCCTATCGATCATTGCTGACAAGCTGTTGGAGCAGCAGCAATTCGATGGGAACCAGCAGCCGAATTTCCAGCCAACCGTGGAAGGAGAAGTGTATGACCGTTCTGTCGACCATCGGTCGGATCGCGACCGAACTCGGTGCCGCCCGCAGCCGTTATCTCACCGAGCGCGCCATCCGCGCACTGCCCGCCGAGGTGCAGAAGGATATCGGCTGGCCGGATGTGGCTTCAAACACCGCCCATGCGGCCGGCGTCGGCAGCTGGGCCGGCGGAAAATGACCGGACAGGCAGTCGCATGAGAGCCCGCCGCGATGTTTCCGGCGGGCTTTTTTGTTGCCGCAACGCCCATTCAGCTCGCCATGCAATGGACGCATGACGCATATGAACAAGCCGCATAGCGGCGCAAAATTCAACCAACTCATTGTAAAAAATAAACAAAATATGGTTTCTGGCTGAAACATGCCAATTCCCATGTCGCTTTTCCATATGAAGCGCTTCGCTTTTGCGATTTTGTTTTTGCGTGGACAAGCCTATATGCACTGCAGCAAACGAGCTGCCCCACTCCATCAAGCGAAGGCGACCCGTCTGAGCAACCGATTGGAGAAAGTCATGAAGCTCTTTACCCGCCTGTTCACCCGCCGCCAGACCAACCTGACCACCGCTCTGGAGCGTCAGCGTTTGGCCAAGACCATGCCTGGCCAGACCGCAGCGGTTGCGGCCGCCCGTCTCGGCTTCGTGGCATGATCGTTCGAGGCTCCGACGAGCCTCACTTTCAGCCGTAAAATTGCAAACGCCGCCTCGCTTCGACCGGGCGGCGTTTTGCTATTGGCGACACCGCGCGGGCGTTGACGAAAGCCGCCGACGCGCCCCCGATCTTTCCAAAGCGCTTGCGATGGCCCGTTTGCGACCCATGTCGCAAATTTTGTCTTCCCTACCCGCTCTAGCCAATTGACAGAAAATAATTTTCCTGATGACGCTATGCTGATCGCGACATTCTGTTCGCGTCATGGGAGGTAGATTTTTCGTGAGCGCCGCAAAGCAGCCGATCAAACGATCGTTGGTCTTTTTCCTCGTCCCTGATTTCACCATGGTCGCGTTTGCGACAGCGCTTGAGCCATTGCGCATCGCCAACCGAATGCTCGGCTACGAAGCCTATCGCTGGCGGCTGGCAAGCACCGATGGGAGCCCCGTGCCGGCCTCGAACGGCGTCCTATGCGCGGTCAACACCTCGCTGGACGAGGAACGCCGCAAGATGGCAGGCCCTGACCGGCCGTCCATGGCCATCATCTGCACGGGCATGGATGTCGAGAAATACCATAACAAGTCGGTCTTCGCCTGGCTGCGCGAGGAGTATAATCGCGGCGTCGCCGTGGGCGGACTGTGCACCGGCGCCTATGTTCTGGCCGCCGCCGGTCTCTTGTCCAACAAGCGCTGCGCCATCCACTGGGAAAACCTGCCTGGCTTCCAGGAAGCCTTCCCGAAGGCCAACGTCTTCGCCGACCTGTTCGAGGTCGACCAGAATGTCTACACCTGCGCCGGCGGCACCGCCGCGCTCGACATGATGCTGAAACTGATCGGCGACGATTTCGACGAAAACCTCGTCAACCGCGTCTGCGAACAGGTGCTGACCGACCGCGTAAGAAGCCCGACCGACCGCCAGCGCCTGCCGCTGCGCGCACGGCTAGGCGTGCAGAATTCCAAGGTGCTCACCATCATCGAGCTGATGGAGGCGAACCTCGCCGAACCCTTGTCGCTGATCGAAATCGCCGACCATGTCGACCTTTCGCGCCGTCAGATCGAGCGGCTGTTCCGTACCGAGATGGGCCGCTCGCCCGCCCGTTATTATCTGGAAATCAGGCTCGACCGCGCCCGTCATTTGCTGATCCAATCGTCGATGCCGGTGGTCGAAGTCGCGGTGGCCTGTGGCTTCGTCTCGGCTTCGCATTTCTCCAAATGCTATCGCGAGCTCTATGCGCGCTCGCCGCAGCAGGAGCGCATCGACCGCAAGCAGCTTCTGGCGGCCTGATATCGGAAAGCCCTCCCCTGCCTGGGGAAGGTCAAGTCACCGGTTGTCGAGCAGATAGTTGCGGTCACGCCATCTCTTCTCGCCGGCGAGGCAATCGACCGTGGGGGTTGCCTGAGCGAGCACCACTGGGGGCTGCACGGCCTCGGCCGCAGCCCAATGCGGCGATGCCGGACCGGCCAGTTCCAGCACCAGCTTGCGGCGGACCGCCTCGGGGAACTGTTCCCAGCCATTGACCGGAATCATGAAGGCCCCGGGGCCGCCGATGACGCAATCGTGGTAGTAGCGATCGAGATCGCGCAGATCGTAGGGCGATTCCGCCAGGCCACTGGTCATCAGCGGCAATCCATTGATGGTGATGCCCTGCTTGACCACGGCGTCGCGGGCGAAAGGCGCCGGCGCGCCCTGGTTGTTCGGTCCGTCGCCGGAGATGTCGATGACACGTTTATCGCCCTGAAACGGGCTTTCGGCGAACAGGTCGGCGCCGAATTGCAGCGCCGCCGAGATCGACGTGCGCCGCGCGCTGTTAGGCGGCCGGGCCGACAATTGCGAAACCACGCCCTCTGCATCGGCGCGGTTGGCGATTACTGTCCACGGCACGATCACATATTGCGACATGGTGCCGGCCCATTCGACGTAGGTGACGGCGATCTTGCCGTACCGGCCGTCGGCAATCGCCCGCAGCACGGCTTCGTCGGTCAACGCCGCGGCATAGCCGTGCCGCTGGATCTCCAGCTCTTCCGGCGACATCGACAAAGAGACGTCGACGGCAAGGACTAGCTCCACGTCAACCGGTTCGGCTGCATTCGCCGCCGCGATCAGCCCAAGCGCCAGCGCCGAAGCGACACCCACGAAAAGGGAGCTGACAGAGGCTGCCGACATGGTCGAAGAGTAAGCGAAAACCGGCCCCTTACAAAGCAAAAGCCCGGCTGGTGCCGGGCTTTTGTATGATCGTTCGAAGGTTTGCTGCGGCCGAGTGACGGTCTCAGCTTCTCGGCTTCAAATTCTCCGGGTCGTAGAGCGGTTTGTAGCCGACCCCTGCCACCTCGACCGGATAGGTCTCTCCGAAATAGCCAACCTGAAGCTTGCGCCCCTCCTGCGCATAAGCGTGCGGCACGTAGGCGAGCGCGATGTTCTTGCCGATGGTCGGGCCGTAAGCGACCGAAGTGGTATAAGAGCGCCGGCCGAGCTCGTCGATCAGCACCTCACCGGTTTCCGGATCCATGACCGGCATCGAGCCGACTGGGTAGCGCTTGACGCCCTTGCCGTCGGTGTTGTCGGTCATGATGAGCGTGCAGAGCATGGCGGGCTGGTGGGCGCGCGCCTTGTACTCCAGATGCTTGGCCTTGCCGCGGAAGTCGGCTTCCTTGACCTTCGGACGGGCAAGGTCGGCCTCGATGAGGTTGTACTGGGTGAGAAGGTCCGCATTCTGCAGGCGCAGGCTCTTTTCCATGCGGCGCGAATTGGCGTAGGTCTCGACACCGAAGGCCATGACGCCGGTCGAGCGCAGGGCATCCCAGACGGCCAGGCCGTCCTCGTATTTCATGTGCAGTTCCCAGCCCTGCTCGCCGACATAGGAGATGCGGAAAGCTGTAACGTTCTTACCGGCGATCTCGATCTGCTTGATCGCGGCGAAGGCGAAGTTTTCCTGGTCGAGACCGGCGGGATCGGACACCACTTTCTTCAGGTTTTCGCGGGCGTTCGGTCCCCAGATGCCGATGGTGATGTATTTTTCCGACGTGTCGGTGATGGTAACGTCGAGACCGCGATCCTCAGCCACACGCTTCATGTAGTGGAAGTCGCGCGGGCCGGCATCGGCACCGTTCACCAGGCGGCAGCGGTCCGCCATGCGGAAGACGGTGAAGTCGGCGCGCACCATGCCCTCGTCGTCGAGGAAATGGGTGTAGATGCCCTTGCCGATATTGCTATCGCCGCCGATCTTGGCAGCACAGAGCCATTCCAAGAGCTCGACATGGTCGGGACCTTCGATATCCACCATGTGGAAGTGCGAGAGGTTGACGATGCCGCAATCCTCGCTCATCGCCAGATGCTCGGCGTTGGACACGCGCCAGAAATGGCGGCTGTCCCATTCGTTCTCGCGCACCGGAACGCGGTTGCCGTATTTTTCGAGCAGGTGCTCGTTGGCGGCATAGCCGTGGGCACGCTCCCAACCGCCAAGCTCCATGAAGTATCCACCGAGTTCCTTCTCGCGCTCGTAGAAGGGCGAACGCTTGACGTTGCGGCCGGTGGCGTAGGGCTCGCGGGTATGCACGGCCGGGAAATAGATCTTCTGGGCGGCCTCGAAAGTGCGGCCCTCGATGAATTTTTCTTCCAGCTGGTGCGGGTAGAAGCGCGAATAGTCGATCGAGTTGTGGTCGATCTCGGTGCGGCCGTCGGTCATCCAATCGGCGATCAGCTTGCCGTAACCGGGACCGTCCTTGACCCAGATAGCGACGCAGTACCAGAGGCCGCGCACCTTCTGGCTCTCGCCGCAGGACGGGCCGCCGGCGGCGGAAACCTGAAGCAGGCCGTTGAAGGAATGGCTTTCATTGTAGCCGATCTCGCCGAGGATCGGCGTCAGCTCCATGGCGCGCTCCAGCGGCACCATGATCTGTTCCATGTCGAGGTCGCGCTGCGACGGCGACAGACGTGCCTCGTGCTTTTCGAGGATCTCGCGCGGATGGCAGAGACGCGGATTGGTGGTCTCGTAATAGCCCCACTCGATCTGGCCGCCTTCGGTGGTCTTGGGGTCGCCGGTGTCGCGCATATAGGCGGAGTTGCCCTGGTCGCGCAGCAACGGGAAGCCGATCTCCTTGCCGGTGCCCTCGAACTCGTTGTACGGGCCGAAGAAGGTGAGCGGATGATCGACCGGCATAACAGGCAGGTCCTCGCCGACCATCTCGGCGATCAGGCGGCCCCATATACCGGCGCAGACGACGACATGGTCGGCCATGATCGTGCCGCGATGGGTGACGACGCCTTTGATGCGGCCCTTCTCGACGATCAGCGAGGTGGCCGGCGTGTTGCCGAAGACCTGGAGCTTTCCGGACTTCTCGGCGGCGTCGACCAGCTTGCCGGCAACCGTCTGCGAGCGCGGGATGACCAGGCCGGCGTCGGGATCAAACATGCCGCCCATCACCTGATCTTCCTCGATCAGCGGGAACATCGCCTTGATCTCGGACGGCGAAACATAGTGTGCGCGGGTACCGAAGGCCTTGGCGGAGGACAGCTTGCGCTTGATCTCTTCCATCCAGGTGTCGTCGCCGGTGCGAGCGACTTCGAGGCCGCCGATGCGGGCGTAGTGGCCCATCTTCTCGTAGAAATCGATCGAGTACTGGGTAGTCCAGACCGAAAGGTAGTCGTGGCTCGTCGTGTAGCAGAAGTCCGAGGCGTGCGCGGTCGAGCCGATGTCGGTCGGGATACCCGACTTGTCGATACCGACGATGTCGTCCCAGCCACGCTCGATCAGATGATGGGCAATCGACGCGCCCACGATACCGCCAAGCCCGATGATGACAACCTTCGCCTTTTTCGGAAACTCTGCCATTGCCCGCGACTCCGAGATGATATTGCGCGCACACTATAGGGCGGCGCCGGTCGATTGCAGCCTGTTTGCGACATTGCAAAAAAGCCGCGCGACGCCACCGCGCCAGTCCTTTTGGCTCCGCCGGCCGGGCCGGTTTAACGCTTGTTTTCGATTTTTCTTATAGACAGGCCGAATGAACCGGAATTCCTTCCCGGAGCGCCGCGGATACTGGAGATGAGCGTGGCCTTCGAACAGTCCTCCAAGACAAGCCCCCGGCCTTTCCTGTCGGTACTGACCGCGCCCGTCACCTTGCTGGTGCTGGCCCTGCTCGTCGTCCTCGTCTTACTTGCCCTGCCGGTCCACCTGCCGATCGGCCCGATGTATTGGGACGTCTTCATCTACTATGACGCCGCCAACCGCATCTTCGACGGCCAGGTACCGGTCCTCGACTTCTTCGTGCCGGTCGGCCCGCTCGGCTACTACCTGTTCGCCGGTTGGGTAGCGCTGTTTCCGGAAGGCCATCCCGTGTTTCTCGCGCACTGGTCGCTGCTTGCCATCACCGCGCCGGCGATGGCGGCCATCGTGTGGCATGTCGACAGGAGCTCGCGTTTCACCGCGTTCGCCTTGCTGATCCCCTTCCTGATCTTCGCGATTTTGCCCTTCAACACGCGCGAAATGTACACCTATCCGGGTTCCGACGGTTTCGGCATCTATAACCGCCAAGCTTGCCAGATGCTCTATGTACTGGTGGCGGCCTTCACCTTCGTGCGCGACAGGCGGCTTCTGGTCGGCCTGATCGCTGTCTGCATGGGCTCGCTGTTCTTTCTGAAGATCACCGGTTTTCTCGCGGCGGGCATGATCTGCGCCTACGCGCTCGTCGCTGGGCGTATCGCGCTACGCGATGCGCTGATCGCCGCGGTCGCCTTCATGGCGATCATCGCCGGGATGGAGGTGTCGTCGGGCCTCGTCGGTCGCTACATCCACGACATCCTGATCCTGATCGGCTTGAACAGCGGCTCGCTGCTGCCCCGCATTCTGCAAGCCTCTTCCTTGAGCTTCGGCATCGTCGGCTCCGCCGGAATACTGGTGTTCGTGCTGTTGTGGTCGGAATGGCGCAAGACCGCGTCCCAAGCCGTCGAGGGGACATCGGTTCTGGCCCGCGACAGCCTGTGGCTGGCAGTGGTGCTGATCGCCGGCATCCTCTACGAAACGCAGAACACCGGCAGCCAGGCCTTCATCTTCCTTTGGCCCGTGCTGCTCGCCATTCTCATGAAGACCCGAGGAATCGTCGAGCGGCCGGTTCTGGTGCTGACCATCACCTCGTTGGTCGCCGCCGCGGCTTTGCCGCCAGTGGTGCGCATCATCGAGCGCGCCGCGCGCACCTATCTCGGCGCGATCAAGAACGTGCCACTGGCCGAACGCAACCTGAAGAGCCTGGGTGCCGTCAACATGCGGCCCGACATAGAGGCGCGGACGGACCATATGCTCCATTTCTATCCCGAGCATCGTAAACTTTACGAAGATCTCGCCGGCATCTACGAACTGCCGACGCCCCTGCTCTACTCCGACTTCGACTTCCAGATCGGCTATCTGAGCGCTGTCGACACGGCGATCAGTTCGATCCGCGACATCGAAACCAAGGCCGGCATCCGTTTCGACACCATCATGTCGCTGAACTTCGTCAATCCGTTTCCCTGGCTGATGCAACGCTCCGCGCCGCTGCACGTGGCGATCGGCGCTGATCCGGGCCGCGCCGTGCCGCCGCCCGGTTTGGAGGAGGAACAGGCGGTCGCGGATACGGACCTGGTACTGTTGCCGACCTGCCCACCGACGGCGAACAACAGCATCCTCTACACGCTCTACATACCGGCGCTCACCAATCATCGCCGCATCAAGCTCGACGCCTGTTACGACGCTTTCATCCACCCGAAATTCGACACGGCGCTCGGACCCCGAAACGCCCCGGCCAGCTGACCTGCGGCGAAGCGTCTGTCGCATCCAGACCGGCTTTCGGTTTCCGGGATAAGCAGCGCACCTGCGTCGTTGGCGCCGCGACAAAGAAAAAGGCCGGGATCACTCCCGGCCTTTCACATTTCCCAACCTCCGTCGGACTGCGATCAGCGCATCTGGCTCTTCACGAAATCCTTCACGATGGCCACGATGCCGCGCGACAGAAGACTGTCGAAGGCCTCGATGAAACGGTCCACATGCTCGCACTGGCAGATCAGCGGCGGCTCGAGGCGGATGACATTGCGATTGTATTCGGTGAAGGCGACCAGCACGTCGTAATCGCGCAACAGTAGCGCGCCGACAAACCCAGACAGCGAACCCTTGAGCTTGTCGTCCAGCACGCTGACCACCGGGCGTAACACCATCGGCAAGGTCTGCGAGAAATCGTGGAACTCCAGGCCGACCATGAAGCCCTTGCCGCGCACATCCTTGATGATCTTCGGATACTTTTCCCGCAGCGCGGTGAGCCGCTCAAGAAGGTAGGCGCCGGTGTTGGCCGCGTTGTCGATCAGCCCTTCATCGTAGAGCACGTTGATGCCTTCGATGGCGGTCACGCAGGCCTCGCCCATGCCGCCAAAGGTGGCCATGGCGTGGATCATCGCCGTCTTCGGCGTGCCATAGGCCTTCATGTAGACGTCGCGTTTGGCGATCATGGCGCCGACCGCCGCCTTGCCCGCGCCGAGCGACTTCGCCAGCGCCGTCACATCGGGCACCACGCCATGGTGCTCGAAAGCATAGAAACGGCCGGAGCGGCCATAACCGCACTGCACTTCGTCGGCCACCCACAGCACGCCATACTGATCGCAGAGAGCTCTGAGCTTCTGCCAGTATTCAGTCGGCGCCTGGATAATGCCGCCGCCGCCCTGGATGGTCTCCAGCACGATGACGCCGATCTCCGGATCGGAGCGGAACAGCCGCTCGACGGCATCGATATCGCCGAACGGCACGCGAACCGTGTTGTCGACCACCTTGAAGTCGGCCCGGTAGAGCGACCCGTCGGTGATGGCCAAAACGCCCTTGGTCTTGCCGTGGAAGGAGTTCTCCGCATAGACGACCTTCGGCCGCTTCGGGCCGGCGGCGCGCTCGGCGAGCTTCACCGCCGCCTCCATCGCCTCCGAACCGGACGAGCCGAGGAAGACCATGTCGAGATCGCCCGGCGAACAGGCAGCGATGTTGTGGGCAAGGGCCGCTGCATATTGCGACATGAAGGCGATGGCGATCTCCTGCCGCTTCTCCTCCTGGAACTTCTTGCGCGCCTCGAGGATGCGCGGATGGTTGTGCCCAAAGGCCAGCGAGCCGAACCCGCCAAAGAAGTCGAGGATCTTGCGGCCGTTCTGGTCGACATAGAACATGCCTTCGGCGCGCTCGATCTTCACCTTGTGGAAGCCGAGCAGCTTCATGAAATGCAGCTGGCCGGGGTTGAGGTGTGCCTTGAACAGGTCGGTGATGCGGGCGACGTCCAGCGCCTTTGCCTGCTCGACGCTGATCAGCTCCGGCTTGCGCCTGGTGTTGCCAAGCGGCGCGGCTGCAACGGCGCGGGCATTATCCTGTTCTGGCTTGGTCATGACAGTCATCTCGAAATCCCCCTTGTCGGTGCCTGCCCGGCCGGTTGCGGCCAGGTCTTGCGGGCCAAATTCACTCGGCGGGCGCGTGTTTCACCGCCGTCGCGGCAGCGCCCTTCTTGGCCCGGTATTCGCGGTAGGCGGCGATCAGCATGTCCTCGTCGCGATATTGCGGCACCCAGCCGAGCTGGCGCTCGCCCTTGGACACGTCGAGCACGCAATCCTCATCGGCGATGAGATATTGCTCGGGATCCATGATCGGCATGTTGAGACGGTCGAGCAGGTCGAGCGTGCGTTTCACCGCCCAGCCAGGCGTCGGCAGCAGGATCGACTTCGACCCGGCATGGCGGATCAGGTCGCCCAGCAGCTTGCGCACCGGCGGCGGCTTGAGCGAACCGAGATTATAGGCCTCGTTGGGCACGCCAGCCTTCCAGGCCAGCCGTGCGGCTTCGGCACAATCGAACACCGAAATGAACTGGTATGGATTGCGGCCCGAGCCGATCATCGGCACCGGCAGGTTCCAGTCGATCAGCTTGAACAGTTTTTCCAGGATGCCGAGACGGCCGGGACCGATGATAAGGCGGGGCCGGAACAGCGAAATCGACATGCCGCGCTTGCGCCATTCGGCGGCAAGCTGCTCGGTCTCCCATTTCGACATGCCGTATTCGCCAAGCGGCGCGACCGGATGTTCCTCGGTCATCGGCTGGGTGACCGTGTGGCCATAGATCATGTCGGTGGTGAAATGCACGAGCTTTGGCGCACCGGCCTTGTCCATCGCCTCGATGATGTTGACGGTGCCGTGATAGTTCACCGGATAGAAGAAGTCGTGGCGTTTGGCGCGCACCTGGATCGGCGACAGCATCTTGGCCGAGAGATTGTAGACCATGTCGTCGGCCTTGATGCCGAGCGCGGCCACCGAGGCCGGGTCGGTCACGTCGCATTGGACATGGCGCACGGCGCGATAGTGCGGCAGGTCGCTCTTGACGATGTCCGCGACAACGACCTCTTCACCATCGGCGACAAGCTTGGGAGCAAGGTGGCGGCCGACGAAGCCGTCGCCGCCGATAATCACATGTCTCATCGAACGGTCCCGCTGATCTTGTCGGTGGAAAGGGAGGTGGTCTGGGTGGCCTTGCCGCCCTCGCCCGGCTCATGCCCCTGATCAGCCCCGCCGCTCTGGGCGATCAGCACGGTGCCGACGCAGATGAAGGCGATGCCGGCGATGCGCCAGGCGTTCAGGTCTTCCCGGAACACGAAATAGGCGAACACCGCGACCACGACATAGGCAAGGCTGAGAAACGGATAGGCGAAAGAGAGCTCGACTTTGGACAGCACATAGAGATGCGACGCCATCGAGATGACGAAGGTGCACAGGCCCAGGAACACCCAGGGGCTGAAGACAATCTGCAAAAGCTTGATGATCGGGTTGACGCCCTCGAATGAAATCGGCCCGAGCGACATCATGCCTTGCTTCAGCATGAGCTGCGCGGCGGCGTTGGTCATCACCGTGAATAATATGAAAGCAATGTATTTCATTTCACCCCCAATACCCGTCACCCGTCTAAGATAAAGCCGAAAAGAATTCGTGAAACGGCACCAGTAATTTTAGGCAAGTCTAATTTTATCTTTGTTTACCGACGACAGATCGGAATTCTGTCATTCCGCTGCTTCGGCCAGACCGCCGCGCTGCGGGCCGAGCCGGTATGCGGTGCGGGCCCAGAAACTCGACAGGAAGGCAGGATCGCGCACGGTTTCGAGCCGCCGCCAGTCCGGGAAAGACGCGGCGAAGGTTTCGGCGCTCATGCGCGCATCCTTGTATGGGTTGACCGCGCCGCCGGCCGCGACTGTGATGCGGTCGAGTTCGGCAAGCAGCGCCAATGTCTTGCCGCCCCGGTTAGGAAAATCGAGCGTCAGCGTGTAGCCAGGGCGCGGGAAGGACAGGATACCGGGCGAACGGATCGCGCCGAAACGCTTCAACACGGTCAGGAACGAGCCCTGCCCGGCCCGATGCGCCGCAGCAAGCAGCGCGGGTACGGCCTCTCGCGCGGCTTCGTCGGGGATGACGCTCTGATGCTGGAACAGACCCGCCGGGCCGTAGAGCCGGTTCCAGTCGCGCACGCCATCAAGCGGGAAGAAAAAGCCCTGATAACCGACCATATGCGGGCCGGAAGCCCTGCCCTTCTTCCAGCGGTAGGCGGCATTGAAAGCCTTCAGGAAAGGCCGGTTGAGCACGGTAAGCGGCGGCTGGAACGGCACGGAGAGCCGGCCGCCCGGCTTCTGCGCCGCATGCGAGCCGTGATCGGCATGGTTGCCGGCAAATAGCAGGCCACGGCCGAGATTGCGGCCGCCGGCAAGCTGGTCGATCCAGGCCACCGCATATTCGTTGGCCGCGTCGGCAGCCTCGGCAAGATCGAAATATTCCGCAAGGTTGCGGAACGGCGTCACCGTCTCGGTCACATCCAGCGACGGCACCCGCATCAGGCGGATCGATGCCGAGAGGATCAGCCCGGTCAACCCCATGCCGCCGATCGTCGCCCAGAACAGGCGCGTGTTCTGGGTTTCCGAGCAGGTATGGACGCGACCATCCGAACGCAGCAGCGCGAAGGATTCGACATGGCAGCCGAAGGTGCCGCGCCGATGATGATTCTTGCCATGCACATCGTTCGCGATGGCGCCACCCAGCGTGACGAACTGCGTGCCGGGCACCACAGGCGGGAAGAACCCGAATGGCGCCGCATAGGCGATGATGTCGGCCAGCATAACGCCCGCATCGGCCTCCAGCAGGCCGTTCTCGGCGTTGAAGGAACGGATCTTGCCCATCGGCCGCATATCGACCACCGTACCGGCGGCATTCTGGCAGCTGTCGCCATAGGAGCGACCATTGCCATAGGCGAGCAGCGAATCCGGCCGCGCCGTCCCACCTTTCAGAAGCGCGATGGCCTCCGAGGCAGTGATGGCCTTTACGGCCGGCGGGATCACCCGCCCAAAGCTTTGAAAACGGTTCATGCTCAATTCGGCCAAGCTCCGGCAACCAGCAGCGCAGCTCCGATCAGGACGACGACCTGGCTTCGCCAGTCACCCATGATGAAGACGACCGGATCGTCATGCATCTCGCCGCGGCGAGCGAGGATCCAGATGCGCATTGTCAGATAAAGAACGATCGGCGGCAGAGGCCAAATCATCCAAGGATGCGGATATAGCTCACGCATCTCGACACTGTCCATGTAGAGCGCCAGCACCAGCGCGGAGGAAAACGCCGAAGCAAGACCTGCCTGGGCGATGATGTCGTGATCCTCGGCACGATAGCCACGGCCGGCGATGCGCTCGCCCGGCGGCGGCGGCGCCGTACGCAGTTCGACGAAACGCTTCACCAGTGCCAGCGACAGAAAGAAGAAGATCGAAAATGCCAGCAGCCAGAACGAAACCTCGACACCGGTTGCCGCGGCACCGGCCAGCACGCGCACTGTATAAAGTCCGGCCAGCGTCAGAACGTCGATCAAAAGCATGCGCTTCAGGCTCAACGAATAGGCCAGCGTAATGATCATGTAGCCGACCAGGACAAAGGCGAACGCGACAGGCAGGAACAGGGCGGCGACGACACCGATGGTCACCAGAACGGCGATCGAAGCGAGGCCAAAGGGGATCGACAGCGTTCCGGCGGCAAACGGCCGTTTGCGCTTGGTGGAATGGCGACGGTCGAGCGCCAGATCGAAGAAGTCGTTGACTATGTAGATGGCGGAGGCGACCGCGCTGAACGCGATGAATGCGATGGCGGTCTGCCACAGCATGATCGGGTTGAAGTACTCCGCCGACAGCATCATCGGCACCGCGATCAGCCCGTTCTTGGCCCATTGATGCACACGCAGCATCTTGAGAACAGTCTTCAACGACCGCTCGGGGCCTCGCACCAGTTCGCCGCCATTTCTGGCCTGCCAGCGCGTCGCCGCGCGATCTGGTGCAACCACGATGGCGAGGCGCGCGGCATCGAAGACCTCGAGGTCATGGCGGCTGTTGCCGGCATAGTCGAAGCCGCCATCGCCATAGATCGCGACAAGCGCGGCACGTTTCCTGGCGGAGGTGAGATTGTCGACACCGTCGGTGGCGATGACCTTGTCGAAAATGCCGAGATGCGCAGCGATCGCTTCGGCGAACTTGCGCGGCGTGCCGGTTGCCAGCACCAGCTTGCGCCCGTCCGAGCGTTCGGCGTGCAGCCTGGACAGTAGCGGCTCGCGATAAGGCAGGCTGGCTGGGTCGATATCGACGCGGCTGGCGATTTCCTGCTTCAGCCTGGCAGGCCCGCTGGCGAGCCAGATCGGCACAAGGAAGAGATAGAGCGGGTTCTTCTTGAGAAGGATGAACAACCCCTCCCACAAGAGATCGGTCGCCAGCAGCGTGCCGTCGAGATCGACAGCAAGTGGCACTGCGTTCCTGTCAGACCGCGCATCCATGAAAGTGTTGCCCCGCCTACCCCATGACCGCCTGTTCGCGGTCCCGGATCGGATATAGTGGCGGGACACATTACCGGACGCTGAAAAAACCGCGAAAACAAGCGCCCACCACGCTGTTTTGCCAGTCATCGTTAAATGGAGCTTACCACAAAAAATAAAAGGCCGGACAGATGTCCGGCCTTGGTTCTCGACGGCAGTTCGTTCGCGGTTACTTCACCGTCGCGGCGCCGCCGGAAATCACGATCGTCTCCGAGCCGGTCAGCGCTTCCAGGTCGCCATTCGGCAAGGTGACGAAGCAGCCGTTCGGGCAGAACTGGACGGTCTCGCCGCCGGCGAGCGTCAACTCGCTCCGGCCACCGCCTTCCGTGACCACCAGCGTGCGGGTCTCGGCGTCCTTGTTGACCGCGCTCGCGGTATGGCCAACCCCGCTCGCGGCGAAAAGAGCTGCAGCGGCGATGAGGGACTTCCACATTGCAATTCCGGTGTTTCCACCGCCTCTGTTGCGTTACGCGAGACGTTTCAAGCCTTCGCGGAAAAGCTTATAGGACAAACAAGCTGAACCGCAACTGAATGCCTCATTCATGCCGCAATTGGCTTTGGAGAGGCGGAAAACTAGTTCGGATCGGGCCTGCGCGGCTTGCGCCGGCCTTTCGTGCGGTTGCGTTCCGCTTCCGCTTTCACCGCTTCCTTTTCAGCGTGCAACGCCTCGGTCTTGTCGTCGTCGACCGGCCACGGTTCGTGGTGGATATGGGGTTGTGCCTGCCGCGGAGCCGACGGAATCTCGATGCCTTCGCGGGTGAACGCCTCGATGACGGCGAAGCGGATATCGTTTTGCGCGCTGCCACCATTCATGATGTCGGCGAGGAAGATGCGGATTTCGAAGTCCAGCGCATTCGGACCGAAATTGACGAATTGCACGAACGGCTCCGGGTTCTTCAGCACCAGAGGATGGCCGCGCGCGATCTCCAGCAATATCTCGTGGACGCGGCGCACATCCGAGCCATAGGCGACACCGACCTTGATCTCGACGCGACCGAGCTTGTTGCGATGGGTCCAGTTGCCGACTGCGCTGTTGATGAGGTTGGAATTCGGCAGGATCACCGACTGGCGCTGGAAGGTCTCGATCTCGGTGGCGCGCACGCTGATCTTCTTGACCGTACCGCTGACATCGCCAGCGACAATCCAGTCGCCGACCTTGAACGGACGCTCGGCAAGGAGGATGAGGCCCGACACGAAATTGGAGACGACGTTCTGCAGGCCGAAACCAAGGCCGAGCGAGAGACCGCCGGCGATCAGCGCCAGGTTCGACAGATCTATCCCGGCGGCCGAGACACCGATCAGCGCCGCCAGCGCCATGCCGGCATAACCGACGATAAGGCGGATCGAATTGCGCACGCCGGTGTCGACACGCCCTCGCGCCATGACCGAATCGTCGAGCCACGCCTGGAACCAGCGTGTCACGAAATAACCGACGACGAAGACGACAATGCCGGTAAGGATGCCGGTGAATGAAATCGTTACCGAGCCGATTTTGACCCCGGTGGCCAGTCTGTAGGCCCAGGCCTGGATGTCACCTGGCTGGAAGCCCCACAACAACAGGATCAGCGGCAGGAACACCAGCACGATCAAGAGGTTGATGGCGATGCTGGTGGCGAGCCCGAACTGGTCGAGCGTGCCGTCTTCCAGATTGGTTTGGGCGGCAAACCAGCGGCCGACCGAGGATTCGGCGAAACCGCCCTCCGCGCCGATGGCCCGGGCCGACAGGAAGCCGATATAGGCGGTGATCAGGATCGTGCCGGTGACAACGATCTGGATCGACAGGAAGATCGCAAGGCCGATGAAGCCGAGCAGCGCGGCGATGATGGTGAACAGGCCAAGCGCATAGGCAAGATACCGGAGCCATACCGGCCACGGTCGCCATTCGCCGGTGTGAGTGCGGAAGGGCCGCACCAGCCCCATCAGGATCAGGATCAACCCGATGATGATCGTGGCGATGAAGCTGCGCCCGACCGTTAGCGACAGTGGCGAACCCATCTGCTCGTTGACGACGGAGAGGAAACTGTTGATGCCAAGCACCACCGCCATGGCCGTCGAAAGGCGAACCAGCCAGCGGGCCGGACCGGACTCCACCGGAATCAGCCGCCACTTGGGCATGCGCGGCGACAGCGCCGCATTGGTCAGCCGGTTGACGCAGAATGCCACGCCGATAGCCGACATCAGCGCGCGCAGGAACACGCCGATGTCGCCGCGCAGCACGCCATAGTAGTCGAAGAAGAAATAGGTCGAGAAGAAGAAGACGCCGAGTGCCAATGTCGGCAGAAGGGTCGACCAGAACGCCAGCGAGAGCCTGGAAAGATAGGAGGGCTCCTCGATGTTCGAATTGAACTCGAACACCCGTCCGTACAGACGCCGCCCGCCAATCAGCAACACGGCCGCCGCCACCAGCGCCATGATCGTCGCCACCAAGGCCGCCTGATACTTGAACTTCAGGACAAAGCCGAACCAGGACGACACGGCTGCGTAGAGATTGGTGAATTCGGAATTGGCGTCCGAAACCAGTTCGCTGCTGACCACCTTGTCCAGCGCGTAACGCTTGGTCAGAAGATTGCGGAACAGCTTCGAACGCAGCGTCGAGATGTTGTCGACCATCGTCGTGATGCGCAACGAAAGCGTCTGCGCGCCCGCGATCACCGCATTGATCTCGGCCTTTTCGTTGTTCAGCGCCTTGCGCTCATTGGCAACGATTTCCGGCTCGGCCGGCTGGCCCTGCGCCGGCGGCGGGCCCAACTGGTCAAGCTTGCTGCCGATCTCGGTGAGACGCGGGCGAAACACGGTCGCCGTATTCAGCGCCTGTCGGGCGAGGTCTTCGAGTTGCAGGCGGATGTCGACAAGCGCGCCATCGTCGTCGGAATTCTGCTCGATCTGCTTGGCGAGACCATCGGTCTTGGTCACCAGCGACTTCAACGCCTTCTGCTGCTCGACGACCAGACCGCCCGGCGGCGGCGCGGGTGCAGCCTGAGCTGGAGCGGCAGGCGCCGCCTGGGCAGGCGTTGCCGGGCCCGGCTGCGATGCGGGGGCCGCCTGCGCCGGCTGGACATTCGCGGCCGGCGGTGTGGCCTGTTGTGTCACCGGCTGCTGCTGAGCGGGGGCCGCTTGCGGGGCCGGCACAGCCTTGGGCGGGCTATCGTTCAGCGCCGGAATCTCGGCCTGCGCCAACGCGGCGACCGATGTCGCGACGGTCAGGAAGACAATCAGGAAAAGGCGTACGAATCGAAAAAGCATAAGTCGGCAACCCGCGAAGCAGCGTTCAAGGCTGCGAAATCTCGCCCTTGATAGAGACGGCAATGGGGCGGGGCAAGCATGACCGGCATTTCAACCGGAGTCGGCCAGTCGAAAAGCCATGGCGCAATCTTGGCTTTGGCCGTGCGCCCTGCTCTATAGTCTACTGCAAAATAGGGTGCCCGAATCCGCGCGCGGTTTGGGGGTGGAGTTGGTATGGCGGAATATTCGGCTTTCTCGCTGCTGCGCAATGCGCTGTCTGGCAACAAGGACTGGAAGCCGGCCTGGCGCAAGCCGGAACCCAAGGCCTCTTATGATGTCATTATCATCGGCGGCGGCGGCCACGGCCTGTCGACAGCCTACTATCTGGCCAAGGAACACGGCATCACCAACGTCGCCGTGGTCGAAAAAGGCTATCTCGGCTCCGGCAATGTCGGGCGTAACACCACGGCCGTGCGCTCCAACTACCTGCTGCCGCAGAACACGCGTTTCTACGAACATTCGATGAAGCTGTGGGAGAACCTCTCCCACGACCTCAACTACAACGTCATGTTCTCGCAGCGCGGCGTGCTCAACCTTGCCCATACGCCAGCGCAGTTCGACGACCTCGCCCGCAAGGGCAACGCCATGCGCCATCTCGACGTCGATGCCGAACTGATGTCGGTGGCCGAGATCAAGCGGCTGATGCCAGCGATCGACATATCGGCAAACGCCCGCTTCCCCATCGTCGGCGGCCTGATGCAGCCGCGCGCCGGCACCGCCCGCCATGACGCGGTCGCCTGGGGTTATGCGCGCGGCGCCGACCGGCGCGGTGTCGATATCCTCGAGAACTGTGAAGTCACTGGTTTCCTGCGCGACGGCGACCGCATCACCGGTGTTGTCACCACGCGCGGCGAAATCCGCGCCAAGAAAGTCGCGGTCACAGCCGCCGGCAGCACCGGCCGCGTCATGCAGCTGGCCGGCATCGACAGGCTGCCGATCGAAAGCCATGTGCTGCAGGCCTTTGTCTCCGAATCGCTCAAGCCGTTCATCGATACGGTCGTCACCTTCGGCATGGGCCATTTCTACATGGGCCAGTCCGACAAGGGCGGCCTGATTTATGGCGGCGACCTCGACGGCTACAATTCCTACGCCCAGCGCGGCAACCTGCCGATCGTCGAAGAGGTGATGTCGGAAATGCTGGCGCTGTTCCCGAGCCTCGCCAGCGCGCGCATGCTGCGCTCCTGGGCCGGCGTCTGCGACATGTCGATGGACGGTACGCCGATCATCACCACGGGGCCCCTGCCAGGCATGTATCTCAACTGCGGCTGGTGTTACGGCGGCTTCAAGGCCACGCCTGCGTCCGGCTTCTGCTTCGCCCACACCATCGCACGCGACGAACCGCACGAACTCAACGCCGCCTTCACCCTCGACCGCTTCCATCGCGGCATTCTCATCGACGAGAAGGGTCAAGGCGCCACGCCGCGACTGCATTAGAGGCCGCCAGGAAAAACCATGCTTCTCACTTGCCCCTATTGCGGCCCGCGCGACGTGTCCGAATTCACCTATCAAGGCGATGGCAACCGCCAGCGCCCCGCCCCCAATTCGCAGGACATGCAGGCCTGGAATGAATATGTCTACGACCGGCTGAACCCGGCCGGCGACCACAACGAGATATGGCAGCATTCCGGCGGCTGCCGCAGCCATATCCGCGTGGTGCGCAACACGCTGACCCATAATGTCTCCAGCGCCGTGCCGGTGCGTGGCGACGCCCATCATCGTTCGACCGAACGGCGCAAGTCGGGAGCCAAGGCATGAGCCCGCGCCGCACCACGGCCGGCGGCCAGATCGACAGGCTGAAAACCGTCCGCTTCACCTTCGATGGGGCCCCCTTTACCGGCCATGCCGGCGACACACTGGCCTCGGCCCTGCTCGCCAACGGCGTCTCGCTGATGGGGCGGTCCTTCAAATACCACCGGCCGCGCGGTGTGCTGAGTGCCGGCGTGGACGAGCCGAACGCGCTGGTGACCGTGCTGCGCGGAGCCGCGCGCGAACCCAACATTCCGGCGACCGCCATCGAGATCCATGACGGCCTGCGCGCCGAAAGCCAGAACCGCTTCCCGTCGCTCAATTGGGATGTCGGCGCGCTCAACCAGCTGGCCGGCAAGGTGCTCGGCGCCGGCTTCTACTACAAGACCTTCATGGGTCCGGTGGTCGGGCCGCTGAAGGGCACCCGCTTCTGGATGTTCTGCGAGCATTTCATTCGCCGCGCCGCTGGCCTCGGCCGCGCCGGCACGGTCGCCGACGACACCCGCTACGAACGCATGAACGCCTTCTGCGACGTGCTGGTGGTCGGTTCCGGCCCCGCCGGCCTGATGGCCGCCAAGGCGGCCGCCGACCGTGGCGCGCGTGTCATTCTGGCCGAACTCGATCCCCGCTTCGGCGGTTCCGCCAACTGGTCCGGGGAGACAATCGACGGCACCCGCGCTGCCGACTGGGCCAACGACATTGTGAACGGCCTCAAGGGCCGCAACAATGTGCGACTGCTGCCGCGCACCACCGTCTGGGGTTATTACGACGGCAATACCATGGCCGCGCTGGAACGCGTGTCCGACCACAAGGAAACGGCGGCGCGCGGTGAGCCGCGTCACCGCCATTGGACCATCCGGGCCAAGTCGGTCGTTCTGGCGACCGGCGCGCTGGAGCGGCCGCTGGTCTTCCCAGGCAACGACCGGCCGGGCGTCATGCTGGCCAGTGCGGCACAGCGCTACGCCAATCAGTTCGGCGTGTTGCCGGGCGAAAAGATAGCGCTATTCACCAACAACGACACGGCCTACGCGGCCGCTGCCGCGCTCGGCAAGGCCGGCGCGAACGTGACCGCGATCATCGACGTGCGCTCCGGCATTTCGGACGAGGCACGCGGGCTGGCCGCTTCTTGCGGCGCGGAAGTGCTGGCCGGGCACGCGGTCGTCGCCACCGAAGGCGGGCGCGCGCTGACCGACATCAAGATCCAGCGCTTCGACCAGGCAAGCGGTACGGTGACCGGCGATGCGCGCAGCATCCATGTCGACGGCCTGCTGATGTCCGGCGGCTGGTCGCCCGTTCTCCATCTCGCCAGCCAGGCCGGCGCGAAACCCGAATGGGATGACAGGCTGCAAGCCTTCCTGCCGCCCAAGCCGACACAGAACTGGGCAGGCGCCGGCGCTTGTACCGGCCGCTTCGCGACGGCGGAAGCGATTGTCGAAGGCCATCTGACCGGTCTTGCCGCCGCGGGCGCGGCGGCATCGGCCATCGAGGTACCGGCCGTCGAGCCGTCGTCCGTCGCTCCGCAGCCGGCGCCGGTTTTCGAGATCAAGGCCGAGGGCAAGAGCTTCGTTGACTTCCAGCATGACGTGACCGCCGATGACGTGCGCCTGGCGCATCGCGAAGGCTTCATCTCGGTCGAGCACCTCAAGCGCTACACCACGCTCGGCATGGCGACCGACCAGGGCAAGAGTTCGAACGTGCCGGGCCTCGCCATCATGGCCGAGACACTGGGCAAACCGATCCCGGAAGTCGGCACGACGCGCTTCCGTCCGCCTTACACCGCGGTCTCGATCGGTTCGCTGGCGGCCGAGCGATATGGCGACCTGAGGCCCGAGCGGCTGACGCCGATGCACGACTGGCACCTCGCCCACGGCGCGACCATGTATTCCGCCGGCCTCTGGTTCCGGCCGATGATCTATGGTCTGGCCGGCGAGACGGTCGAACAGGCCTATGTGCGCGAGGCCAAGGCCGTGCGCGAAACGGCCGGCATCGTCGATGTCTCGACGCTGGGCAAGATCGCCGTCCAGGGACCGGACGCCGCCGAGCTCCTCGACCGGGTCTACACCAACATCTTTTCTACTCTGCCGGTCGGCAAGGCCCGCTACGGGCTGATGCTGCGTGATGATGGTGTCGCCTTCGACGACGGCACCACCTGGCGCCTCGGCGACGACAATTTCCTGATGACCACCACCACGGCCAATGCCGGCAAGGTGATGCAGCATCTGGAATATTTCCTCGACGTGGTCTGGCCGGATCTTAAGGTCACCGTCACCTCCGTCACCGACGAATGGGCGGGCGCGGCGATCGGCGGACCAAAGGCGCGCGACATTCTCGCCGCCTGCGTCAAGGGTACGGCGGTGGACAACGCCGCCCTGCCCTTCATGGGCATCGTCCATGGCGAGATCGCCGATGTTCCGGTGATGATCTGCCGCCTCTCCTTCTCCGGCGAGATGGCCTTCGAGGTCTATTGCGGCGCCGGCCACGGCACTCACGTCTGGGAAGCGCTGATCGAGGCCGGCAAGCCTTTCGGCCTCGTCTCCTACGGGCTCGAGGCACTGGGCACGCTGCGCATCGAAAAAGGCCATGTCACCGGTGCCGAGATCGACGGCCGCACCACCGCACGCGACCTGCATCTCGGCTGGATGCTGTCGAAGAAGAAACCCTTCATCGGCTCCGCCACGATGGAACGCGAGGGTCTGGTTGCCGCCGACAGGCTGCAGCTTGTCGGCATCGTCGCGCTAGACAACCGACCGCTCAATGGCGGCGGCCACATCGTGGAAGCACTGGACGAAAACAACCCGCACGGCTCGATCGGCCATATCACCGCCTGCTGTTACGCACCGGCGCTCGGCAAATACATCGCCCTGGCGCTCGTCCAGGGCGGCAAGAGCCGCCATGGCATGCGCGCCTTCGTCTCCGACCCGCTGCGCAAGCGGTTCGGACCGGTCGAGATCGTCAGCCACCACTTCTTCGACCCGGAAGGGAGCCGCATGCATGGTTGAGCGCCTTTCACCGCTGGAACCGGCCTATCGACTGGGTTCGCACGGCCGTTTCGAGGATGGCGTCGGCGTCATCCTTTCCGAGACGCGGCCGGGCTCCATCGTGCAGATAGCCGCCTGGCCGGGCGAGGAACGGCAAGCCATCGCCGCCATCCGCAAGGTGACCGGCCTCGCCTTGCCGGATGGCGCCGGCGGCGGTGTCGTCAACGGCGCCAAGGCGGTCTTCGGCTTTGCGCCGGGCAAATTTACCGTGGTTGACGAGGAAGAAGGCCTCGCCGCCGCTTTCGCCAAGGCGATGACCCCGGCGATCGGCACCGTGACCGATCTGTCGCATGGCCGCACCGCCATCCGCATCGAAGGCCCCGAGGCCGAATGGGTGCTGGCAAAATTCTTCGCGCTCGATTTCGCCTTGCCAGCCTTCCCGGTCGGCGCGGCGCGCTCGACCACCCATCACGACATCTTCGCCCAGATCCAGCGGACTGGCGGCGACAGGTTCGACCTCTATGTCTTCCGCTCCTTCGCGCGCTCCTTCTGGAAAGCGCTCGGCCATGCGGCCGAGGAAGTCGGTTACGAGGTAGCCTGAACCGACCGTCGAAGGGGAGGCACGTGATGGAATTCATCAATTCACCGGCCGCCAAGGCCGCCAGGCTGCCTTTCAGCCAGGCCGTGCGCGTCGGCGACGTGCTTTATCTGTCGGGCGCGCTCGGCAATGTGCCGGGCAAGCTGGAACTGGTGCCGGGCGGTATCGAGGCCGAAACACGCCAGACGATGGCGAACATCGAGACCGTGCTCAAGGAAAACGGCCTCACCTTCGCCGACATCTTCAAATGCACGGTCATGCTGGCCGACATGTCGCAATGGGCTGCCTTCAACCGGGTCTATCTCGAATATTTCGACCCGGACAGGCTTCCGGCGCGCTCGGCCTTCGGTGCCAACGGTCTCGCGCTCGGCGCTCGGCTCGAACTTGAATGCATGGCCCATATGCCGCGGCGATAGCCTTAAAACCGCCTCGGACGACCCTAAACTGGCCTTACGAAGAGCCGGTCCTGCTGCTTGAGGCAAATGGGGGCTGGCTCGATAGTCGCCCGAGAGAATCGATGGTTTCGGCCGCCGTCGATTGACTGAAAACGGCCGATACGTCGACTTCTTTTACCCATGGATGCACAGCCTTCCGCGACCGCAACCGGCCGCGTCGCCCCACCGGACAGCGTCTCGTCGCTCATTCCGGTCACTGTTGCCTGTGGCGTCTTCATGACCAGCCTCGACCAGAATGTCGTGGTCACCGCCCTTCCCGGTATTGGCGAAACGCTGGCCCGGCCGCCAAGCCAGCTCGGCCTTCTGGTCACCGCCTATGTCGCCAGTCTGATCATCATGATGCCGGTGGGGGCATGGGCGGCCGACCGCTTTGGGCTGCGCAATGCCTATTGCTTCGCCCTCGTCATTTTTGGCGTGGCCTCCGCGCTGTGCGGCATCGCCAACGAAATGTGGACGCTGGTCGGCGCGCGCGCCTTGCAGGGTTTTGGCGGCGCGCTGATGGGTACGCTCGGCCAGATCGTCGTGCTGCAGAGCTTTCCGCGCAACCGCACGCTGAAGATCAACATGTATATCTCGCTGGCCGGTCAGTCGGGGCCCTTGGTCGGACCGCTCGTCGGCGGCGCGCTCACCACCTACATTTCCTGGCGCTGGATCTTCTTCATCAACGTGCCACTGGCGCTCGCCGCGCTGGTGCTGGCGGCTGCCTTGTTCCCGGCATCCCGGAAACCGATCCGAACGCCATTCGATTTCCCCGGCTTCATGCTGGTGGGAGCCGGCATGGTGCTTCTGGTGCTCGGCATGGATTCGCTTGCCGCCAAGGATATGGCGGCCGGTCTGATCGCCGGGCAAGTCCTGCTCGCCGTCGCACTGCTCGGCCTCGCCATCTTCTATCTGCTGCGGGCGCGCAACCCGGTACTCGACCTGAGACTGCTGCGCATCCGCACCTTCCGCATCTCGTTCCTCACCGGTGGCGGCCTCGACACGATCGGCCTGAGCTCGGTCGTGTTCCTCCTGCCGCTGATGTTCCAGCTCGGCTTCGGCATGAGCGCGGTGCAGGCCGGTTCCCTGACCTTCATCGCTGCCGTCGGCTCGCTGCTGACCCGCTTCGTCATGCCGGCCGTGTTGAAGCGTTTCGGCTTCCGCCGCGTGCTGGTCTTCAACACGCCGATCGTGGCGGCACTGGTCGCCGGCTTCGCGCTGATCCAGGTCACGACGCCAGTGTGGATCGTGCTCGCCTATATCTTCATCTTCGGCGTGTTCCGCTCGGCGCAATGGGCATCGACCGGCAATCTCTCCTATGCCGACATCGAGCCCGAACAGCTCGCCCGTTTCAGCGCGCTCTATTACATCCTGTGGCAGCTTGCCGTGGCAATCAGCGTCGGCGCGGCCGCCGCCTTGCTGTCATTGCTGGCCGGCAGCGAAGGCCACGCCTCGGTGAATGATTTCCGCGTGCTTTTCGTCATCGAAGGCCTGGTGACACTGTGCGCCCTGCTCGCCTACCGCCATCTGACGCCGAAAGACGGCGCCCATGTCAGCGGGCATGGGTCGGTGAGTAATGAGTAGGCAGTCGGCAGTCGGCAGTCGGCAGTCGGAAAATCTCAGAACTTAGACAGTGCAAGAACTGTCGCCGAAACACACAGCTGCCGACTGCCTATTGCCGACTGCCTCACTCCACGAACTTCACCCACTCCTCGAGCGGGGCGCGGTCGGTGCGGAAGGTGCTTTCGGGCTTGGACGTGTCCTCATGACCAAGCGCCATGCCGCAGACGACGATCTCCTCCTCGGAGATGTCGAGCACCGGCCGGATCTGCCGGTGGTAAGGCGCGAAGGCCGCCTGCGGGCAGGTGTGCAATCCCCTCGCCCGCGCTGCGATCATGATGTTCTCCAGGAACATGCCGTAGTCGATCCAGGAACCCTGGTTCAACCGCCGGTCGATGGTGAAGATCATGCCGACCGGCGCGTCGAAGAAGACGAAGTTGCGGTCGTGCTGGGCGCGCATCTTGTCGACCTCGCGCCGACCGATGCCGAGCACACCATAGAGGCCGAAGCCGTTGGCGCGGCGTCGCGTCAGGTAAGGCTCGAAGAACTGGTCGGGATAATAGCGATATTCGTCCCATTCCGCCTTTTCGGCGCGAATGCCTGAATTGAGGATCGCGTCGCTCAGCCGCTGCTTCACGTCGCCCTTGGCGACATAGACCTTCCACGGCTGCATATTGGTGCCTGAGGGCGCGCGCGAGGCCACCGACAGGATGTCGCGGACGACCGCATCGTCGACAGGGTCGGGCAGGAAAGCGCGCACGGACCGGCGCGAAACGATCGCCTCGTCCACGAGCGCGGTTTCGTCCAACTTCGGGGTTCTGCTTTCCGGTGCCAGCATGGCAATCTCTTCGACGCAGGATTTCGGCGGCGCGTCCCCCAATTCCACGCCGCTTGTTTGCGGTGCCTTTGCATGAACCGCAAAAATACCGCAAGCAATTTTGTCTGGACCATGAGATCACCCTTGATCTTTTCACGGGCTTGGCATCACATGAAATTCTGCTTGATTTTTTCACGGACCCGCAAGACGTGACCGAACCCGCTGCCCAATCCGACGCGCAAACCGGCGAGCGTTTCCTCGCGGCCGACATCCGCGCGCTGCGCAAGACGCGAGGTCTGACCCTGACCGAGATCGCCCTGAAACTCGGCCGCTCGGTCGGTTGGGTCAGCCAGGTTGAGCGCGGCCTTTCGGTTCCTTCGCTCGGCGATCTGCGCGCCATGGCGGACCTGTTCGACGTGCCGCTCAGCCTGTTCTTCAGCCATGACGTGCCGGAAGAGAACGAACGCGGCGTGGTCGTGCGCGCCGGACGTCGCCGTTCGCTCGGTACCAGCGATTCGGGATTGGTGGAAGAGCTGCTGTCGCCCGATCTCGGCGGCAGTTTCGAGATGCTGCGTTCGGAATTCGCGCCTGGCGCGGAATTGAAGAAGGCCGCGCTCAGGCCGACCGAGGAAGCCGGCTACGTGGTGGCCGGCACATTCGAGATCGAGATTGACGGCACCTGGCACAGGCTTGGCGAAGGCGACAGTTTCCGCTTTGCCGGCAAGCCGTTCCGCTGGAAGAACCCCGGAACGGTACCTGCCGTGGTGATCTGGGTCGTTTCGCCGCCGGTCTACTAGAGCGCCGCGCGTCCATTCGGACGCGCAAAGGACGCTCTAGCACTTTGTAGTTGCGCATCGTGCTTACCGAAAATCGATTCCGATTTTCGGTAAGCACGATGCGCTAGGAAATTGGGGAGGGATAAAATGGCCGGAATTCCGACGACCGCGCGCGTGGTCATCATCGGCGGTGGCGCGGTGGGCGTGTCGGCCCTCTACCATCTGGCCAAGGCCGGCTGGACGGACTGCGTCCTGCTCGAAAAGAACGAGCTGACCTCCGGTTCGACCTGGCACGCGGCCGGCAACGTGCCGACCTTCTCGTCCTCCTGGTCGCTGATGAACATGCAGCGCTATTCGACCGAGCTCTACCGGGGGCTGGCGTCCGAGGTCGATTATCCGATGAACTATCACGTCACCGGCTCGATCCGGCTGGCGCACAGCAAGGAGCGCATGCAGGAGTTCCAGCGCGCCAAAGGCATGGGCCGCTACCAGGGCATGGCGATCGAGGTCATCGGCACCGACGATATCAAGGCACGCTATCCTTTCATCGAGACGCACGAGCTGAAAGGCGCGCTCTACGACCCCAATGACGGCGACATCGACCCCGCCCAGCTCACCCAGGCGCTGGCCAAGGGCGCGCGCGACAAGGGTGCCAAAATCATCCGCTTTTGCCCGGTGACGGGCGTGCGCCGCGATCGCGACGAATGGGTCGTGGCGACCGAACAAGGCGAAATCCGCTGCGAATATGTCGTCAACGCCGCCGGCTACCGCGCAGCCGAAGTCGGCAAGATGTTCGGCCGCGATGTGCCCATGATGGTGATGAGCCATCAATACATCCTCTTCGAGGAAATTCCCGAGCTTGCCGCCTGGTCGAGGGAAGCAGGACACAAATTGCCGTTGCTGCGCGATGTCGATTCTTCCTACTATCTGCGCCAGGAAAAGAACGGCATGAACCTCGGCCCGTATGAGCGCAACTGCCACGCGCATTGGGCCACACCCACCGATCCGATGCCGGCCGACTTCTCGTTCCAGCTTTTCCCCGACGATCTTGAGCGGCTGGAATGGTACCTGAACGATGCCATCGAACGCGTACCAATCCTGGGCACTGCAGGCCTTTCGAAGGTCATCAATGGCCCGATCCCCTACGCGCCGGACGGCAATCCGCTGCTCGGGCCCATGCCCGGCGTGCCCAACGCGTTCGAGGCTTGCGTGTTCACCTTCGGCATCGCCCAGGCCGGCGGCGCCGGCAAGGTGCTGGCCGAATGGGTGACCGAAGGGCAGACCGAGTGGGACATGTGGTCTTGTGACCCGCGCCGCTTCACCGCCTTTGGATCGGCGCCAGACTACGCCGTCGCCAAGGGCATGGAAGTGTATGGGCACGAATATGCCATCCAGTTCCCGCGCCATGTCTGGCCGGCAGTGCGCGACCGCAAGCTTTCGCCGTTGCACGAACGCCTGAAGGCGATGGGCGCGCAGTTCAGCGCCTATAATGGCTGGGAACGTGCCACCTGGTACGCCCGGCCGGGCGACGACACGTCGGAGGACTCGACACAGACCTTCGCACGTTCCGGACCGTGGGAACCGCGCATCCGCGAGGAATGCCTGGCCGTGCGCGACGCCGCCGGCATTCTGGATCTGCCGGGTTTCAGCCGCTTCCGCCTCAAGGGCGCTGGCGCTCGTGCCTGGCTTTCCACCCTGATCACCGGCGTGGTGCCCAAATCTGGTCGCATCGGTCTCGGCTATTTCGCCGACGACAATGGTCGTATCGTCACCGAGATGTCGATCATGGCGCTGGAGGAAGATACCTTCTTCCTGATCACCGCCGCCGTGGCGCAACTGCATGATTTCGAGTGGCTGTCGAAGCAGCTTCCCGAAGCCACGGAAATTGCGCTGCAAGACATGACGGAAGCATTTTCCTGCCAAATCCTCTCCGGGCCGAATTCACGGGCCATCCTGGCTGCGGTTGCTGACGCCGACCTGTCCTTGCCCTGGCTGTCGCACCAGTCCTGCCAGATCGCTGGCCGCTGGTGTCAGCTCGTCCGGGTCTCGTTCGCTGGCGAACTCGGATGGGAAATTCACACCAAGATCGAGGATACGGCGGCCATCTTCGATGCCGTCTGGGTCGCAGGCCAAAAGCACGGGCTGAAACCCTTCGGCATGTACGCGCTCGACAGTCTGCGCCTCGAAAAGGGCTACCGCGCCTGGAAGGGCGATCTTTCCACCGACTACACCGTGCTGCAGGGCGGGCTCGACCGCTTCGTGAAATGGGACAAGCCGGAATTCCGCGGCAAGGCCGCCCTGCTCAACGAAAAGCAGCAGGGCGTGAAGAAACGTTTCGTCACGCTCGTCGTTGAGAATCCCGGCGATTGCGACGCGCCCTATATGTCGACGCTCTGGCATGGCGGGACCATCGTCGGCGAAACCACCTCGGGCGGCTGGGGCTACAGGGTGGACAAATCCATCGCGCTTGGCATGGTGCGCGCCGATCTGGCCGTGCCGGGCACTGTTGTCGAAGTCGAGATTTTCGGCGAGCGCTTCAAGGCCGCGGTCCAGGAAGACAAGCCCTTGTGGGACTCTGAAAACGAAAGGCTACGCGCTTGACGACCCTGCCCTTCCCAGACCACGCCTTCGGCGCTTTCCTGTTCGACATGGACGGCACGATCCTGAGTTCGATCGCTTCCGCCGAGCGGGTGTGGGCGGCGTGGGCGCTGAAACATGGGCTGGATGTCGAAACCTTCCTGCCGACCATTCACGGCGTGCGCGCGGTCGAGACGGTTCGCAATCTGAACCTGCCCGGCGTCGACGTGATGGCAGAGGTTGAGGCGTTGACCCAGGCCGAGCTGGACGATGTCGACGGCGTCGAGGCCATTGCGGGCGCCGCCGCCTTCCTCGGCGCATTGCCGCCTGAGCGTTGGGCCATCGTCACCTCCTCGCCGCGACGCCTGGCGCTGCGCAGGCTGGAGGCCACCGGCCTGCCTTTGCCCCGGCTGATGATCACCGCGGAAGATGTCGTCAACGGCAAGCCGGCGCCGGACTGCTTCCTGCTCGCCGCCGAACGCCTTGGCCAGAAGCCGCAGGACTGCCTTGTTTTCGAGGACGCACCCGCCGGCATCCAGGCGGCGGAGGCGGCCGGTGCCAAGGTCATGGTGATAACGGCCACGCATACACATGTCGCCAGGACACCGCACCCAACGATCCCCGGATATGGGGCGCTGACGCCGCTGCTGGACACCACCGGCAGGCTCACGCTTGCAGCAACCCATCGAACTTCTTTCCAAGACGCGAGCGTTTGACATGCCCAAACCCTCTTCCCGCATTTCCGGCATCACCCCTTCCGGCAAGGACGGCTGGGAGGTGCATTTCGCCGCCTGGCAGCGCAAGGAAGCCGGCGAGGACATCATCATGCTCTCGGTCGGCGACCACGACTTCCATACGCCCGCCGAAACCGTCGAGGCCGGCGTCGCCGCCCTGCGCGCCGGTCATCATCACTACACCCAGCTTCCCGGCATTCCCGCCTTGCGCGAAGCGATGGCGCGGATTTCGACGCGCTGCACGGGCGTTGAAACAAGCGCCGAACAAATCATCGCCACGCCGGGCGGCCAGGCCTCCCTCTATGCCGCCGTGCAAGGCGTGCTTGACCCAGGCGACCACGCCATCGTCGTTGCGCCCTACTATGCCACCTATCCCGGCACCTTCCGTGCCGCCGGCGCCGATTTCACCGTGGTCGAAACCCGCGCCACCGACGGCTTCCAGCCGGATGCAAAGACGATCGAGGCCGCGGTGCGGCCGAACACCCGCGCCATGCTGATCAACACCCCGAACAACCCGACCGGCGCCGTCTATTCGAGGAAATCGCTGGAAGGCATCGCCGATGTCTGCCGCCGGCACGATCTGTGGCTGTTGTCCGACGAGGTCTACTGGACGCTCGGCGGTGGCGAACATTTGTCGCCGCGTGCCCTGCCCGGCATGGCCGAGCGCACGCTGGTCATCAACTCCATGTCGAAGAGCCACGGCATGACCGGCTGGCGCCTTGGCTGGCTGACCGGGCCGGAGGAACTGGTCGCCCTGCTGATCAGCCTCAATCTCGTGACGACCTACGGGCTGACCGATTTCGTCAGCCGCGCGGCGATCGAGGCGCTGAACAACGACTACGGCGTCGACCAGATCGCGGCGCTCTATGCGCGGCGGCGCAAGCTCTTCCTCAACGCCGTGCACGGCATGAACGATGTCACCGTGCGCGGTTCCGAGGGCGGCATGTATGCCATGCTCGATATCAGCGCGGTCGAACCGGACGACGAAAAATTCGCCTGGGCGTTTCTCGAAAACGAGAATGTCGGCGTCATGCCCGGCTCTTCCTTCGGCGATGCCGCGGCCGGCCACATCCGCATCAGCCTGTGCCAGCCCGAACCCGTTCTGCTCGAAGCGGCCGAGAGGCTGCGCCGCTTCGTTTCAGCCTATCGACGCGAGGCCGCATGACCGCACTTCCCCAGAAAGCCCGCGCCGTTATCATCGGCGGCGGCGTATCCGGCTGCTCAGTCGCCTACCATCTCGCGAAACTGGGCTGGACCGACATCGTGCTCCTGGAGCGCAAGCAGTTGACGTCGGGCACCACCTGGCACGCCGCCGGCCTGATCGGCCAGCTGCGCGCCTCGCAGAACATGACGCGGCTCGCCAAATATTCGGCCGACCTCTACGTCAAGCTGGAAGCCGAGACCGAGGTCGCCACCGGCATGCGTCAGGTCGGCTCCATCACCGTCGCGCTCACCGAGGAGCGCAAGCACGAGATCTACCGGCAGGCATCGCTGGCCCGTGCCTTCAACGTCGATGTCCGCGAGATTTCGCCCAGCGAGGTCAAGGAGATGTATCCGCATCTCAATGTGTCCGACGTGGTCGGCGCCGTGCACCTGCCGCTCGACGGCCAATGCGACCCGGCCAACATCGCCATGGCTCTGGCCAAGGGCGCGCGGCAGCGCGGCGCAAAAATCGTCGAGAACGTCAAGGTGACGAAGGTTCATAGCAGGGATGGCCGCGTTTCCGGCGTCTCCTGGGCGCAAGGTGACGAACAAGGCACGATCGAAACCGACATCGTCATCAATTGCGCCGGCATGTGGGCCCGCGAACTGGGTGCGCAGAACGGCGTCACCATCCCGCTGCACGCCTGCGAACACTTTTACCTCGTCACCGAGGCGATTCCCGGCCTTGGCCGCCTGCCAGTCCTGCGCGTGCCTGACGAATGCGCCTACTACAAGGAAGACGCCGGCAAGATGATGCTCGGCGCCTTCGAGCCGGTCGCCAAGCCCTGGGGCATGGACGGCATCCGCGAGGATTTCTGCTTCGACCAGTTGCCCGAGGACATGGACCATTTCGAACCGATCCTCGAAATGGGCGTCAACCGCATGCCGATGCTGGCCACCGCCGGCATCCACACCTTCTTCAACGGGCCGGAAAGCTTTACCCCCGACGATCGCTATTATCTCGGCGAAGCGCCGGAACTATCTGGCTACTGGATGGCCACCGGCTACAATTCGATCGGCATCGTCTCGTCGGGCGGCGCCGGCATGGCGCTGGCGCAATGGATCAATGACGGTGAAGCCCCGTTCGACCTTTGGGAGGTCGACATCCGTCGCACCCAGCCCTTCCAGAAGAACCGCCGCTATCTGAAGGAACGCGTTTCCGAAACACTCGGCCTGCTCTACGCCGACCATTTTCCGTACCGACAGATGGCGACGTCCCGTAACATCAGGCGCTCGCCCCTGCACGAACACCTGAAGGCGCGCGGCGCCGTGTTCGGCGAAGTCGCCGGCTGGGAGCGCGCCAACTGGTTCGCCAGGGAGGGCCAGGAGCGCGAGTACCGCTATTCCTGGAAGCGGCAGAACTGGTTCGGCAACCAGCGCGACGAACATCTCGCCGTCCGCAACGGCGTCGGCCTGTTCGACATGACCTCGTTCGGCAAAATCAGGATAGAAGGCCGCGACGCGTTGACCTTCCTGCAACGCCTCTGCGCCAACGACATGGACGTGGCGCCTGGCAAAATCGTCTACACACAGATGCTGAATGGCAAGGGTGGCATCGAGAGCGATCTCACCGTGTCGCGGCTTTCCGAGATGGCCTTCCTCGCCGTCGTTCCAGGCGCCACCTTGCAGCGCGATCTTGCCTGGCTGCGCAAGCATCTCACCGACGAATTCGTCGTCATCACCGACGTCACGTCGGCCGAAAGTGTGCTTTGCCTGATGGGGCCTTACGCGCGGGATTTGATTCAAAAGGTGAGCCCGAACGATTTCTCGAACGACAGAAATCCGTTCGGCACCTGGCAGGAAATCGAGATTGGCATGGGCCTCGCCCGCGCCCACCGCGTCACCTATGTCGGCGAGCTCGGCTGGGAGCTTTATGTGCCGACCGACCAGACCGCGCATGTGTTCGAAGCCATCGAAGAAGCCGGCCAGGACTTCGGTTTGAAACTCTGCGGCCTGCACACATTGGATTCCTGCCGCATCGAAAAGGCGTTTCGCCATTTCGGGCATGACATCACCGACGAGGACCACGTTCTGGAGGCCGGTCTCGGCTTCGCCGTGAAAACCGGCAAGGGCGATTTCCTCGGCCGCGACGCGGTGCTGCGCAGGAAGGATGCCGGCCTCGACCGCCGTTTGGTGCAATTCCGCCTCACCGATCCCGAACCCTTGCTGTTCCACAACGAGGCGATCGTTCGTGACGGCAAGATCGTCGGAACCGTCACTTCCGGCAATTACGGCCATCATCTCGGCGGCGCCATCGGGCTCGGCTACGTGCCTTGCCAGGGTGAAACGGAAGCGGATGTGCTGGCGTCATCCTACGAGATCGAAATCGCCGGCGAGCGTTTTGCCGCCGAGGCTTCATTGAAGCCGATATACGATCCAAAGGCCGAGCGGGTGCGGATGTAGGCGCCCCTTCCTTCTCCCCGTTCACGGGGAGAAGGTGACCCGAAGGGTCGGATGAGGGGCAGCGCTAGCCTCGGGGAATCCGGCGCTGCCCCTCACCTGCCTGCCGGCATCCTCTCCCCGTAAACAGGGAGAGGAAAGCTAATTTCAAAACGCCTGCAATTTCTGGCGCACCTGGCCAAGGAAAGCCGCGCGGCTCTCCGGCGTCGAGGCGTCCATCAGGTAGTGCGCCAGGAACAGCGTCTTGCAACGCTTCGCGCAAAGCGCGCGAATGCCGCGCAGAATGGTCTTGCGGCCAGGATGGCCAACCACGTGCGACCACCAGCGCGGTGCGCCGCAAGTCGTCACCACCGCGATCTTCTGGACATGGCCCATCAGCGGCGTGATCCGTCCGCCCGCGTCGAGCGAAAAGGCCACGTCCTTTGCCCAGACGCGGTCGAGCCAGCCCTTCAGCATCGCCGGCAGCCCATACCACCAGGTCGGATAGATGAACACGATCGCTTCGGCCCAGTTCAGATGCGCGATATGGGCGGCGAGTGCCGGATCGACCGGGGCGCGTTCATTGTAGTCGCGCCGCTCGCCATCGCGCATCACCGGGTCGAAATTCTCGGCATAGAGGTCGACCAGCCGTGCCTCGCACCCTTTCCCGGCGATGCCTTCAAGTGCGGCATCGCGCACGGCAGCGCAGAAGCTCTCCGGCACCGGATGGCAATAGACGACGAGTACCCGCATGCCTACCTCGCCGCCAAGCCTTTGAACAGAAACGTCTTTCCCGAGCGATAGTCGTAATCTGGATTTTCCCACGCGATCATCTTGCCGGGATTGAGCAACCCCTGCGGGTCGGCTTGCCGCTTGAAGGCAAGCTGGATGGCATCAGTCTGTTTCATGCCGCCCTCCTCCAGCGTGTAGCGGTGCGGGTTGAAGATCGGGCAGCCATTCTCCTCGAACAGCCGCACGATCTCGTCCAGCCGTTCCTCCGTGGTGAAGCGCACGAGATTGAGCCCGAAACAGGTGATGTTGCCGTCGAGACGCACGAATTCGAGGTGCGAAAAGACCTCTCCCGGGAACATCGCATCCATCTTTTCAACCAGTGCCAACTGGTTGGGGAACGGGTAGAGCGACTGCAGATAGGTGATCGACGGGTCGACCCGCAAAGCCCTCAGCGTCGTGTGGTTCCAGGCAAGCTCATAGGCCGGCGGCAGGCCCTTCTTGTCCTCGTCTCTTGCCGTCGCCGCATTGTAGGCGATTTCGCCGCCCTCGCGGCGGGTGAAGGCCAGGAAAGCATCGAGCGCATGCGGCGCGACCATCACCGCGCAGATGCTTTGCCCCTCACGCAGGAATTTCTGGTGCCGCTTGAAATAGAGTTGCGGCACGGGTGCGGCGATCGGCGTGATCAACTTGGTCAACAGCCCGTCCTGGCAGGCGAGCGCGTTGCCGTAGCGCGCCGCGCCCATGAAGCTGTCAAAGCCGACCAGCACGTCCACCCAGTCATAGGCGGCCGTCAGCGGCATCTCGACCTCGGTGATGATACCGTTGGTGCCGTAGGCGTGGGTCACCTTGTGCAGATCCTCGCCGGTCAGTTCCAGCACCTTGGGTTCCGCCTCCATGGTGACGACACGCAGCCGGATGATGTTGCCGAAGTCGCGCAAGCCGCCGAAATTGATCGATCCGACGCCACCCGAGCCGCCGGCGATGAAGCCGCCGATCGAAGCGGTGTTGTAGGTGGAAGGGTGCAGGCGCAATTCCTGCGCCGAATGGGCACGCGTCGCGCGGTCGATATCGGCCAGGATGGCGCCCGGTCCGCACACCACACGACCCGGAGAAATCGCAACGATTTCATCGAGTTCGGCGAGATTGAGCACGACGCCACCAGACAGCGGCATCGCCTGCCCGTAATTGCCGGTGCCGGTGCCGCGCGGCGTGACCGGGACGCCAAGGCGGTGGCAAGCGGCGAGCACGCGGATGACCTCGGCCTGCGTTTTCGGCGTCACCACCAGATCGCCGCTGACATGGTCGAGCTGCCGCTTCAGAACCGGGCTGTACCAGTAGAAATCGCGGCTCTTCTGCTGGACGATCTTCTCGTTGTCCTCGATCTTCAACCCATCGAGATCGCGTTTCAGCGCCGCAAGATCCATCATTCCACCATCAGTTCGTCGAGTTCGGCATAGTCGGGCAAGGCAGCGTCAACCGGTTTTCCCGCTCGGATGACGACGCGGTCGGACTCCGGCCGCGACAACAACTCGGTCCAGCTTCTTCCTTTGAAAACAATAAGATCGGCCGGGCCGCCGGCGGCCAAAGTGCCCGCGCTGTCCAAGCGCATCATCGCCGCCGGCGTCGCCGTCACCGCCTTCGGCCAGTCGCCGACCGGGTGGTCGAGATGCAGAATGCGTGTCGCCATGCGGTAGACTTCCAGCATGTCGAGATCGCCATAGGCGTAGAACGGATCGCGCGTGTTGTCGGAGGCGACCGCGACCGGAATGCCGCGCGCCTTCATTTCATGCAGCAGCGTCACCCCGCGCCAGCGCGGTGTCGTGCCATCCAGCCGGCGGTCCTGGAGATAAAGATTGCACATCGGCAGCGAGACGACGGCGATCCCGGCTTGCGCCACCTTGTCCAGGGTGTCGAGAACATCGCTGTCCGGTTGGCGCGCCAGCGAGCAGCAGTGGCCAACCAGGATCTTGCCCTGGAAGCGATGTCGAAGTGCGGCTTCCGCTATTCTTTTCAAGGAGATAGCGTCGACCGCGTCGGTCTCGTCGGCATGGAAGTCGAGGTCGAGATCATGCTCGATCGCGAGTTGGAACATCCGGTCGAGCAGCAGGTCGAGGTCGGGTACCATATAGGTGACGGCGCCCAGCATACCGCGGGCCGACGCCACACGCCGGGCCAGGCCGGCAAACCAGGCCGCGTCGCGGGTTTCCTCGATACCGACCAGGCAGACGGCCTGCAAGTCCATGATTCCGCGCCATTTTTCCCGCGTTGCCTCAAACACCGGCCAGGAGATCGCATCCTGGGGTGCTGCGCTGTCGAGATGCGTGCGGATGGCTTTGGTTCCGTGCGCGAAAGCCGTCCGCAATGCAAAATCCATGCGCGCCGACACGTCTTTTGCGCTCCAGCGCGTCGTTCTGTCGGCATTTGTCGCATGCAATGCGCCCGCAAAGGAACCGTCCGGATTGGGGCTGCGCGGCCAGATATGACCCTTGTCGAGATGGGTGTGGCAATCGACGAAACAGGGTAGAACGATGCGGCCCTTGAGGTCGATGGCGCCCGGCGAAGGCGACGGCCGATGGGCCGCGATCGACGCGATGCGGCCGTCGGCAACCGTGATATCGGCGCGCACGAAGCCGTCCGCGTCCGCTGGACCGTCCAGCTCGGCCGTCAGCGACAGGTGAAGGCGGGCGTTTTCAAGCACATAACTGCCAGATTGTGGGATCGGCAGCCTGCTCATGTCGCCGCTCCGCCGACCTTCGGCCAGCGCTTGGATGTGGAGAGAATCCGGATTTCGCGACGCGGTGAAAAAGTTTTGCGCTTGTTTGTCATGGCTTTATCGCGAAAGGGCTGTCGATGGCGGTCGGGATTTGTTCACCTGCCCCCTTGATGGTGCAGAATCCGCCTGAATTGATGCAAGTTCCCGCCAAAACGCGGCATCTGTCCGCCATCACGCCTCCTGCTTCAAGGCGCTCTCGTGCCAGCGACGCAGGACGAGATGCGACAGCAGCGACAACACCAGGAAAATGACGATGCCGGTCACCGAAATCAGGATCAGCGCCGCGAACAGGCGCGGCGCGTTCAGCCGGTAGCCCGCCTCGATGATACGCGAGGCGAGACCCGACGCCTGGCCCGACGTGCCGGCGACGAATTCGGCCACCACCGCGCCGATCAAGGACAGGCCGCCGGCGATCTTCAGGCCGCCGAGGAAATAGGGCATGGCGGCCGGCAGGCGCAGGTGCCACAGCTCCTGCCAGCGCGAGGCGCCGTTCAGCCGGAACAGGTCGCGCAGATTGCGGTCGACCGAATTCAGACCCAGCGTCGTGTTGGACAGGATCGGGAAGAAGGCGACGATCCAGGCGCAGAGCAGAAGCTTGGCGGTCTGGTTGTCGACATAGATGTTGATGAGCGGGAAGATCGCCACGATCGGCGTGACCTGCAAAATGACGGCGAACGGGAAGAACGACATCTCCACCCATTTCGACTGGGCAAACAGCACCGCCAGCCCCACCCCGCCGACGATGGCGAGCGCGAGGCTCAGGAAGGTGATCTTGAGCGTCACCCACAGTGAGGAGAACAGCAGCGGCGCATCGTCCTGCAGGGTCTGCAGCACCACGCCCGGCCTCGGCAGGATGTATTTCGGAATGTCGTTCCACACGCACAGCCGGTCCCACAGCCAGACCGAGACCACCATGATGGCGAGCGGCAGCACCCAGCCGCCGATCTTCTCCAGCCGTTGCTGGCGCACGCGCCGCGCTTCTTCCGGGTCGAGCGCCACCGGCCGCACCTCGAGCGTCGTCATCGCCGCGCCTCCGCCTTGGCGCTCATCGCCGCGCCCAGCACCTCCGATGCCTGCCGGCACAGAGCGGCATAGGCCGGCGAGGTGCGGAAGGCCTCGTCGCGCGGGTAATGCGCCTCCACCGCCATGTCGCGGAAGACACGGCCCGGCTGCGCCGCCATCACCACGATGCGGTTGGAGAGAAACACGCTTTCGAACACGCTGTGGGTGACGAAGATGGCGGTGAACCGCTCCTGCTGCCACAGTTCCAGAAGGTCGTTGTTGAGCTTGAAGCGGGTGATCTCGTCGAGCGCCGCGAATGGCTCGTCCATCAACAGAACGCGCGGCTTGGTGACCATGGCGCGCGCGATGGAGACACGCATCTTCATGCCGCCGGAAAGCTCGCGCGGCACCGCGTCGGCGAAGTTTTCCAGATGGACGCGCGCCAGCATCTCCATCACCGCCGACGTGGCCTTGAGCCGCGACACGCCGCGCAGCCGCAACGGCAGCCAGACATTGTCGAAGACGCTCGCCCAGGGCAGCAGGGTCGGCTCCTGGAAGACGAAGCCGACGCAATCGTCGCCCAGCGCCTTTTGCCATTCCAGCGCGCCGGACGTCGGCGTCGACAGCCCGGCGATCAGCCTGAGCGCGGTCGACTTGCCACAGCCGGAAGGCCCGAGCAGGCTGACGAAATCACCCTGGCTGATGGTGAGATTGACATTGTCGAGCGCGGTGACCCCGTTGGAGAACACCTTGCCGACGCCGCGCAGGTGAAGCAGCGGCGTGCCGCTGTCGATGCCCTCCCCGCGCATAACCGTCTGCTGCAACATCAGTGCCTTTCCGTGGATAAATGCTCATCCCTTCTCCCCTTGCGGGAGAAGGTGGCCGAGCCGAAAGCGAAGTCGGATGAGGTGGGCCGGACGGAGTGCGAACTTGCCACGCCTAGGCGGGCGACCGAACAGGACGGCAGGATTTTGAAGTGCATCGTTTCTTCCAACACCCCTCATCCGTCCCGGCACTGCGCGCCGGGCCACCTTCTCCCGCAAGGGGAGAAGGTGAAGCCGCACTCACTTCTTCAGATTGAGCCCGACGCCCTTGTTCACGAACTGCAGCGTATAGGCCTTCTTGATGTCGATGCCGGCGGGCAGAACCTTGGCCTTGACCATCTTGTCGTAGAAACTCTGCATGCGTTCGTCGGTCATGGCGCCGATGCCGAGCTTCTCGCTCTCGCCGGAATCGACGATGCCGTACTTCTTCATCATCTCGATGGAGAAGGCGATCTGCTCGTCGTTGATGTCGGGATTGTCCTTCTTGATGGCGGCGTTGGCGGCCTTGTTGTCGCCGTAGAGGTAGTTGTACCAGCCCTTGGCCGAGCCATCGACGAAGCACTGCACCACCTCCGGCCGCTTGTCGATCGTGGTCTGCATGGCCTCGATGGTGGTGGCGTAGGTGTTGAAGCCGTAGTCGGCGAGCAGGAAGAGGTTGGGCTGGAAGCCGCCCTCCTTGGCCACCGCATGCGGCTCGGAGGTGACGTAACCCTGCTGGACCGACTTCTTGTTGGCGATGAAGGCAGCCGGGTTGAAGGTGTAGACGGCGCGCTTGGCGGGATCGAAGCCGAACTCGGAGACCATCCACAGGAAGAAGGAGGTCGCCCCCTCGTCGCCGATAATGTACTGGTCGGCCTTCGGCAGGTCCTCCCACTTGTCCAGGCCCTGGCCCGGATGCGCCATGATGACCTGCGGCTCCTTCTGGAAGGAGGCGGCGACGACGCGCAGCGGAATGCCCTGCTGCACCGCGTCGAAGGCCTGCAGCATGTTGCCACCCATGTAGAAATCGACCTTGCCGGCCAACAGCAGCGGCCGGCCGCTGCCTTGCGGCCCGCCTTGCTGGATGGTGACGTCCAGCCCGCAGGCGGCATAGGAGCCGTCGGCCACAGCCTGGTAGTAGCCGCCATGTTCGGCCTGGGCCAGCCAGTTGGTGGCGAAGATTACCTTCTCGTTCGCCGCCGCCGTCGACATCCAGCCGCCAAGCAGCGCCGCCGCGGCCACCATTGTTCCTGCCAATACCCGTGTCATCGATTTCCCCTTCCATCCGCCCGCAACGGGCACAAAGACACCGTCGATCGATCACGCAAGACACATGCCACCCAACCGGTGGCGGCATTGCGCCGACGGTGCCAGCCTTCGACCCGTGACGTGAACCCGTGACCTGCAGCTCCTGTCGCCATCGTGCCCATTTTCCGGGCAGCTGTCCATCAGCGCTTCGTGTTGAAAGTAATGCCGGCAGTGCAAAAGCAGTGCTTGAACCAAGCCCCCGCCCGGCTCTAGTTTCGCCGCCTCGGATGCGTCGAGATTAGAGCTGGTCGGCCGACCTCGCCCGGGTCTCAACGCGTCCCCAAAAGGAGACCGCCATGTTCCGATATCTGATGCCGAAGACGATCAAGCCGCCATTCGCGCGCTACAGCCACGGCGTCGAAGTGCCGGCCGGCAAGCGGCTCATCCTGTGCGCGGGCCAGGTGGCGATCACCGCCGACGACCAAATTCCCGAAGGCGTCGAGGAACAGGCCGAACTCTGCTTCAAGAACATCGCCGCGGTGCTGGCCGAGGCCGGCCTTGGCCTGAACGACGTGGTGCGCATCAATGCCTATGTCACCGACCGCGCCTATCTGAAACCCTATATGGCGGTGCGCGACCGGACATTTTCGGACCCGGCGCCGGCCTCGACGCTGATGATCGTCACCGGTTTCGCCAGGCCCGAATTCAAGGTCGAGGTGGAAGTGATCGCGGCCGGGTGAGAAACGGAACCTTCCCCTTCTCCCCTTGCGGGAGAAGGTGGCCGAGCCGGGCGGCGTAGCCGCCATTGGCGAGGTCGGATGAGGGGTGCTGGACGGAACGCCATGGTAGGATGAAATGGGGTGAGAGATATGGAATTGAAATGCCTCGTTTCTTCCAGCACCCCTCATCCGTCTCGGCGCAACGCGCCGATCCACCTTCTCCCACAAGGGGAGAAGGGAAATGCACCACCCCAGCAACGATGCGGAGACTGACATTATGACGAAAAGACGCGTGTGGTGGGGCGACTACAGGACCACCGAATATGCCTCGATCGACCCGGAAACGACGATCGCGGTGCTGCCGGTGGCGGCGATCGAGCAGCATGGGCCGCATCTGCCGGTGTCGACCGACACCTCGATCATGAACGGCATGCTGGAGACGGTGATCGCGCGCCTGCCGGCCGATCTCGACATCCGCATCCTGCCGGTGCAGGCGGTCGGCAAATCCAACGAGCATCTCGAAGCGCCGGGCACGCTGACCTTGCCGCCGGCGACGCTGATCGACGCCTGGACCGAGCTCGGCCTCTCCATCGCCCGCGCCGGGGTGAGGAAGCTCGTCATCGTCAACTCGCATGGCGGCAATGAAGAGATCATGGGTATCGTCACGCGCGAGCTGCGGGTGCGCGAAAGGATGTTGGCGGTGAAGACGAGCTGGTCGCGCTTCGGCCGCCCGGCCGGGCTCTACAGCGAGGCGGAAGACCGCTGGGGCATCCATGGCGGCGACTACGAGACCTCCATGATGCTGCATTTCCGGCCCGAGCTGGTCGACATGGGCAAGGCCGAGAATTTCGTCTCGAAGGTGGTCGAGGCCGAGAAGACGTTTTCGCTGCTGCGCCACACCGGCACCCATGCCTTCGCCTGGATGTCGCAGGACCTCAACCCGCATGGCGTGGTCGGCGAGGCCGCCAAGGCAACCGCCGACAAGGGCCGGCAGACCGCCGAACACCAGGCCGACGGCTTCATCACGCTGCTGAAGGATGTGCGCAAGGCGAGGTTGGATGAGTGGGTGAAGTAAGAGGCGCCTTATCTCCCCCCGCAAGGGGGAGATAGAGGCGCCAGCACCCTACCCTTCAATCTCCAGCTCGAACGGCACGCCCTCGAAGGCATCGGCGCCGCGGCCGATCGAGGCGATGGCGGCGACCATGCGGCCGTTGCGGCCAAGAATGTGGTCGGCCACGGCGACGAGGCGCGGATTGGGCGTCGCGGAGGGAGAGAGAAAGCGCAGCGTCCTGGCCAGTTCCAGCTCGTCGCGCTTCGGCGCCAGTGCCGCGGCGATGATATAGGCGGAAGCCGTCGAGCGGCTGATGCCGGCATAACAGTTCACCACCAGCGGCCGCGCGCGGTTCCAGCCCTCGGCGAAGGCAAGCAGCGCGCGCACATGCTCCTCGCCGGGCAGCGTCATGCCCTCCTGCGCCTCGGCGATGTCGTGCATGACCAGATGCAGATGGTTTTCCGGCCGGATCGCGGCGGGGCGCAACATGTCGGTGCCGGCGGCAAGCAGCGACAACAGCCGCTCGGCGCCGGCGCGGTTGACGGTGGCCTCGACCTTGGAGAGCGGGCAGACGATGATCATGCGCGGATCCTGTTTTGGCGAGCTTCGCCCGTCGCGGCCCAACCGGCAAGGGCGGCTTCGAGGCGGCGCCACTCGTCCTCGTTGCCGGGCAAGCCGGACCGCAGCGCATGCGGGCGCTGCGCGAAATGGCGCAAAAGGATGCCTTGCCGGCCGAGCGCTTCGAACAGGCCGGGCGCGCCGGCGAAATCGAGATAGCGGAACAGCGTCGTGCCGCCGGCGACCGTAACGCCATGGTGGGCAAACAGCGCATCGAGCCGCGCGGCATCCTCAGCCAGCCGCTGCCGCATCGCCTGCTGCCAGGCAATATCGCCGAGCGCCGCGATACCGTATTCCAGCGTCGGGCCTGCCACCGCCCATGGCCCAAGCTGGCTGTCGAGTAGTGCGGCCGTCGCCGTGTCGGCGAGCGCGAAGCCCAGCCGCACGCCGGCGAGGCCGAAGAATTTGCCGAAGGAGCGCAGTACCACCAGCCCGCCCCGCCCAATGTCGCCGGCGAGGCTGTCCTCGCGCGGGCCGACATCCATGAAGGCTTCGTCGACCACCAATAACCCGCCTTTGGCTTTCATCCGGGCGGCGAGCGCCAGCAGATCGTCGCGCGCGACGACGCGGCCGTCGGGATTGTTGGGATTGACCAGTATGGCCAGATCAGCCTCGGCAAGCGCCGCGAAATTTGTCACTTCGGCCACCTTATGACCGGCGACGGCGGCGGCGCGCGCGTGTTCGGCATAGGTCGGCGACAACACCAGCGCGCGACCGGGCGCCACCAGCGAGGCGACACGCGGCAACAGGATCTGGGTGCCAGGTGCTGCCACCACATTGGCCCGCGCCGGGGCGCCATAGGCGGTGGCGGCGACAGTCGCCAGCTCGGCCGACCTCGCCGCCTCCGGCAGTCTGGTGAAGGCGGTGGCGGGCGGCTCGAAAAGCGGATAGGAGTGCGGATTGATCCCGGTCGAGAGATCGACGAACGGTTCCGGTGCGCCAGGAAACAGCGCCCGCGCCCGGCCGAGGCTTCCGCCGTGATCCACCGCTGCAATCGCCTCGCCTGGAAGCCGCATGTTCGCCCTGACCGCCTTTCTGTCGCTGCTGATCGAATCTCGGCTCGGCTATCCCGACCGGCTGTTCCGTGCCGTCGGCCATCCGGTGACCTGGATCGGCGCCCTGATATCCTGTCTCGACCGCGGGCTCAACCGCGCCGCCGACAGCGACGCCGCGCGTCGCATGGCCGGCGTCTTTTCGCTGCTGGTCATCGTCATGGTGCCGGCAACCATCGCCCGCCTGGCCGAGACGGCGCTTTTGGCGCTGCCGCTCGGCATTGTCGCGGTGGCGCTGCTGGCGAGTTCGCTGCTGTCGCAGAAGAGCCTGGCTGCCCATGTCGAGGCGGTGGCGGACGCGCTGGACTCGGGCGGGCTGACGGCCGGCCGCAAGGCGGTCTCCATGATCGTCGGCCGCGACCCTGAAAAACTCGACGAGGCGGCGGTCGGCCGCGCGGCGATCGAAAGCCTGGCCGAGAATTTCTCCGACGGCATCGTCGCGCCCGCCTTCTGGCTGGGCATCGGCGGGCTGGCCGGCGGCGTCGCCTACAAGGCCGCCAACACCGCCGATTCCATGATCGGCCACCGCAGCGAGCGCCACGAGGCCTTTGGCTGGGCGGCGGCGCGCTTCGACGATCTGATCAATTTGCCCGCCTCGCGCCTGACCGGCCTTTTGATCGTCGCTGCCGCCTTCTTCGTCAGGGGTGCCGACCCGGCCGAGGCCTGGCGCGCCATGTGGCGCGACGCGCGCTTTCACCGCTCGCCCAATGCCGGCTGGCCGGAAGCCGCGATGGCAGGTGCGCTGGGTCTGGCGCTCGCCGGTCCACGCTCCTATGGCGGCGTGCTGGTCGAAGGCCGCCATATGGGCGAAGGCGGCCGCACCGCCGTCACCAGCGCTGACATCCGCCAAGCGCTCCGGCTCTATTGGGCGGCCGACATGCTGCTGATCGCGCTGTTCGGGGTGGTGGCGCTGGTGCTGTGGTAGGCGACGGCGGTCTTCCTTCTCCCCTTGTGGGAGAAGGTGGCCGAGCCGAAGGCGAGGTCGGATGAGGGGTGTTGGCCGGAGCGCAACTTACCCAAACCAGGATAGCGCCGAAGCAATTCTATTCTCGCGCCGTCTCGTTTCTTCCAACACCCCTCATCCGTCTCGGCGCTACGCGCCGATCCACCTTCTCCCTCAGGGGGAGAAGGGAAGTAAAGGTGCCTAAAACTCGATGCCCTGCTGCGCCTTCACGCCGGCGGAAAAGTGGTGCTTGGTGGCGCCCATTTCGGTGACGAGGTCGGCGGCTTCGACCAGCGACGGCTTGGCGTTGCGGCCGGTGACGACGACATGCAGCCCCTCGCGCCGGCCCTTCAGCGCCGCCACGACACGGTCGAGGTCGAGATAATCGTAGCGCAGCGCGATGTTCAATTCGTCCAGCACCAAGAGGCTGATCGACGGGTCGACCATCAGTTCCTCGACCTTGACCCAGGCGGCTTGCGCCGCCGCGACGTCGCGCTTCAGGTCCTGCGTTTCCCAGGTAAAACCCTCGCCCATCGAATGCCACACGACGCGCTCGCCGAAAGCCGCGAAGGCCTCGCGCTCGCCGGTGTGCCATTTGCCCTTGATGAACTGCACAACGCCGACGCGCCGGCCGTAACCCAGCATGCGCAGCGCCAGGCCGAAGGCGGCGGTGGTCTTGCCCTTGCCGGGCCCCGTGTTGACGATCAGCAGGCCTTTTTCGATTGTCTTTGCCGCCACCTCGGCGTCCTGCACGGCCTTGCGCTTGGCCATCTTGGCGCGATGGCGCTCGGCTTCCGCCTCGTCGATCCCGGTCATGTCATTTCACCTTGAGCGGCAGGCCGGCAACCGTCAGCACCACTTCACTGGCGACCGAGGCGACCTGCTGGTTGAGACGCCCGGCGGCGTCGCGAAAACGGCGGGCCAGCGCATTGTCGGGCACGATGCCCAGGCCCACCTCGTTGGAAACCACGAACCATGGGCCGCGCGGTTTGGCGAGCGTGGCGACAAGGCGCGCGCATTCGGCCTCGACATCGTGTTCGGCCAGCATGTGGTTGGTGAGCCAGAGCGTCAGGCAATCGACCAGCACCGGCCGCCCCGACGGCAAACTCGTGAGCGCGCCGACAAGGTCGAGCGGCGCATCGAGCGTTTCCCACCCTTCGCCACGGCGGGCGCGGTGATGGGCGATGCGCTCGCGCATCTCCTCGTCATAGGCTTGTGCGGTGGCAATGTAGGTCCACGGCGCCGGCAGCGCTGTAATGAGTTTTTCGGCATGCGCGCTCTTGCCCGAGCGCGCACCGCCGATGATGAAGCAAACGCTTTGCCGATCAGGCAAAGCTGTCGCGAAGGTTCGACGCCTGCCCGGTGAAGCGACCGCGCACGATGCCGACGACGGCGCCGAGCACCAGCCAGAACACCAGATTGGTGATGGTGACCGCCACCACGAACTGGTGGTGCAGGCCTTCCGGGATCGGCGTGTCGTAGCTTGCCGGCTGCGGCGCGCCGACGATGTGCGGCGCGACGATCAGCGCGACCGCCAGGATCGTCAGCGGCAGCGAGCGGCGGAAGGCGATCAGCGCCAGGCCGATCGCCGTTGCCACCACCGTTGCCACCCACCAGATCTGCCGGGGCAGAAGGTCGGCGGCGGGCATGGCCGGCAGTTCCGGCGGCAGGCCGAGGCCCGGCGCCAGCGTGAAGACGGCAAAGCCGGCCAGACCCCAGAACACGCCCTGGCGCCAGTTGCCGATGCCGCCGGCGAATTCCGAGAAGGCGACAAGGATCAGCGCGAAGCCGATGCCGGTGACGATATTGGAGACCACGTTGAAGGAGAAGCGCTCGGCGCCATCGGCGGGCGCCCAGCCTTCCTCTTCGGCCGGAGCGGCGGCGGCCGGGGCCGGCGTGCTCATGGCGGTGGTGGCCGCGCCGGCATCAGCCGCGGGAGCAGCCGGCGCCGGATGCTCGTGACCGCCGCCGGCCTGTTCATAGACCTCGGCCTTCAGGATCAGCGGAACGGTGGCATAGGCCTGCAGGCAGGCGAGCACGATGCCGGCCAATAGCCCAGCGATCGCCGCGACGAACACGACGTTGCGAAAAACAGACATGGTGGGTTCCCCCTGGTTAGTGGCAGGGGAACGCCATCGAGTGGCGTGCATCGTGGGCGGCGTTGTGCACGGCCTCGATATGCGAGAAGCCAGTGAAGCCGACGATGAAAATGCCGAGCAGGCCGGCCAGCGCCAGTTGCAGGAAGCGCGACTGCGAGGAGGTCGAGGCGCCGAGGGAAATGGTTGCGGTATTCATGGTCTGTCCTTTCGCCCTCCACCCGAGGGCATTGCCATCATTGCTGTCGCCGGCAGGTCTCCTGGCTTGCGGATCTGCGCCCTTCTCCACCTTCCCGAGGCGAACCTCAGTGGCATTGGAGAGGACTACCGCTCACAGTTGCGGGGGCAGCCACGGTTTCGGACGGACATTTTCTTCCCTCCCCACCGTATTCCCTCTTGGTCCCGAAGGGACCGACGACATCGTGGACTATAGGGAGAATTGCGCCGCCCGGCAAACCAAATTCCGCCATCGGTGGATGCAGAAGCGTCATCGTGCGGACCGGGCGCCATCCCTTCTCCCCTTGCGGGAGAAGGAAAGGCGCTCGCTACATCGACTTCGGCAGGTAGCGCCAGGTGACAAGGCCGCAGACGGCGGCGAGGCAGCCAAGCGTGGCGAAGACCGAGCCCAGCCCGAAAAAGGCCAGCACCACGGAATAGACCAGCGGCGGCGTCAGCTCCGAAAAGTCGAGATAGGTGCGGTAGACGGCCGCCATCTGCGGACGCTCATAGGTGCGCACCGAGCGCATGAAGGCGGTGGAACCGATGGCATCCAATGCGATGGTGAACAGGGCGCCGACCAGCAACAGGCCGGCAGTGGCGAGCGGCACGAGTTCGCCGATGGCGCCGGCCAGCCAAAGCGATATCGCCATCCCGGCAAAGGCGAGCGTCATCACGTTGCGGGCGCCGTAGCGTTTGCCCGCCCTGCCCCAGAAGATCGCCAGGAACAGCATCGCGTTGCCGGCCGAAACCAGCAGACCGCCAGCCAGCTTGCCCTGGCCGGTGATGACCATGAACAAGGGACCGTAGACGAAGAAGGTGGTCCAGTAGCAGGAGCGGCCGAAGGCGATCAGCCAGGCGAGCCTCAGCCGGGGCTGGCGCACGAAGCGGCCGATATTGGCGAGCGGATTGATGGGTCGGCTCTTGCCCGGCACGATCATCGGGTTGTCGCCCAGCCGGTAGTACCAGAACAGCGCCAGCAGGCAGAGCGCGAACACCGCGACCGCGCCATGCGCGGCATAGATGCCGTAATGCGTGTAGAGGAAAATGCCGAGCGTCGGACCGGTGGTCCAGGCGATCATCGACCACGCCATGCGCAGCGACTCGGCCTGCATCAGGTCCGCCTTGCGGATATGATCCATGATGTAGAGGTTGAGCGTGATCGACAGCGCGCTCGCCCCCATCACCCGGCACAGCATGCCGAAGATCTGCCCCGGCAAGGAATGGGTGACGAAAAACAGCGAGCCGATGGCGAGCAAAAGCGCGCCGGCGGTGTAGACCCAGCGGCGCGCGAAGCGGTGGATCAGCATCGGCATGAACAGCGTCGCCGACAGGCCGAGCAACGAGACGATGGTGTAGAGGATCGACACCGTCTGCTCGTTCTTCAGGATCTCGTAGGCCTGGATGGGAATGACCGAGGCGATCGTCGCCCGGGCGCAGGATTCGATCGAATAGAGCGAAGCGAAGGTGCGCGCATCCGCCGGCGGTACGGCCGGTAGCCAGATGGGATGGCGGACATGCGTGGACATGAATTCTCGAATTCGCGACTCGTGAAGGAAATCTGCGTCGGCGACGCTCAGGCCAGTAGCAGGAAACCGACGCACTCGTGCCCGATTGCGAAGCCGGCCAACGGGTTTGCGCGATTTGGCACAATGAGGTCTTGCACCGCCTCGTTCCTTGCAGCCCACTCACCCGTCTCGGCGCTGCGCCGAGCCACCTTCTCCCGCGAGGAGGAGAAGGGAAAGCCCTCGCCTCGCCATTCTTGTTTCACCCGCATCCGTGCTAGGCATGGCCCAGTCGCAATTTCCGAATCCCGCCGCATGAGCCTCGAAACCTCGACCTCCCCCTCCCGTCGCATTCCGCTGATCGACGTCCTGCGCGGCGTGGCGCTGTTGGCGATGGCCAGCTACCACTTCACCTGGGATCTCGAATTCTTCGGCTATACCAGCCTTGGGCTGACCGCGCACGGCCCGTGGAAGATCTATGCGCGCTGCATCGCCTCGACCTTCCTGTTCCTGGTCGGCGTATCGCTGCTTCTGGCGCATGGCGAGCGCATCCGCTGGCCGGGTTTCTGGAAGCGGCTGGCCATGGTGGTGGCGGCGGCGGCCGCGATCACGCTGGTGACCTATTTCGCCACGCCGGGAAGCTTCATCTTCTTTGGCATCCTGCACCAGATAGCGCTCGCCAGCCTGCTCGGCCTTCTCTTCCTGCGCCTGCCGGCGCCGGTGACGCTGGCGGTGGCGGCGCTGGCGGTTGCCGCCCCCTTCTATCTGCGCTCGCCCTTGTTCGACCATCCGGCGCTGTTGTGGGTCGGCCTGTCCACGGCCGATCCGCGCTCGAACGACTATGTGCCGCTGTTTCCCTGGTTCGGCGCCGTGCTGGCGGGTATCGGCGCGGCGAAGCTTGCCAAGGCCGCCGGCCTGTTCGAGCGGCTGGCGCGCGTCTCCACCGGCCAGGCGCTCAACCCGCTCTCCTTCATCGGCCGGCATAGCCTCGCCTTCTACCTCCTCCACCAGCCGGTTCTGATCGCCTCAGTGTGGCTGTTCGCGCAAATCTGGCCGGCACCGGCGCAGGACCCGAAGATCGGCTTCCCCAAAGCCTGCCAGGCCTCGTGTCTCGAGAGCCGCGACGCCGCCTTCTGCGTGCGCTATTGTGGTTGCATGCTGACTGCGGTCGAGAAGGACGGATTGCTGGCCGGCATCATGAAGGGCGACCCATCGGCCTCGACCAGAGCCCGCATCGGCGACCTGGCCAGCACCTGCACCGCCCAGACCGATGACGCGATGAGTACGGGAGAGCCGCAATGACCGACACCGCCGCACGCCTGCCGTTTCCGCTGCCGCCAGTGATCTTCCTGGTCGCGCTGATTGTCGGCATCGGGCTGGACATCGTCTACCCGCTGCCCTGGTTCGGCGACGTTCTGGGCGACATCCTGTTCGGCTTCGGCTGGCTGGCGGCGCTCGGCGCGGTGGCGTTGTGGTTCACCGCCATCCGCATGATGTTTCGGGCCAAGACGCCGCTGAACCCGGTCGCCATGCCCACCCAGCTGTTGACCGGCGGTCCGTTCGGCATCAGCCGCAACCCGATCTATCTGTCGCTGGCCACACTCGTCATCGGCATCGCCCTGATCACCGGCAATCCCTGGCTGATACCGCTCGCCTTCATCGCCGGCTTCGTCACCCAGAAAGCGGTGATCGAGCGCGAGGAAAAGACGCTCGCCGGCAAATTCGGCAAGAAGTATCACGACTACGCCAAGCGCGTGCGCCGCTGGATATGAGCTAGCGATTACGCCCGTGTGGCTAGTCACTCACAACTCACACTATTCAAGCGCGGAGCATATTAGGCAGCCGCAACCTGTCGCGCCGTCATTCCCGACCTCGTGAGGGAGCGAAGCGACCGGAGAGTGTCGGGAATGACGGAAATCTCGGCCGGCTGCCCGAAATCAGGTGGCTCCGGGATTAACCCGCCCGTTCGATACGGATGACCTGCGGCTTGTCGGTGAGATGACCATCCTTGGTGATGCCCTCGACCGCCTTGCGCACCGCCGCTTCCGTGGTTTCGTGGGTGACGAGGATGACGGTCTTCTTCTCGGCCGCCTCCGGCCCGACCGCGTGCTGCACGATCGATTCCAGCGAAATGTCGTTGTCGGCCATGCGCTTGGCCACCGCCGCGAAGACGCCGACGCGGTCGTGCACGGTCAGCCGGATGAAATAGCCGCCGGCGTGGCTGCGCATCTGCGCCTTCTTGTAGGTCTTGAGCTCCTTGGCCGGGCGGCCGAACACCGGTCCGTGCTGGAAGCCGGGGCGGCTCTTGGCGATGTCGGCAAGGTCGCCGACCACCGCGGACGCCGTGGCATTGCCGCCGGCGCCGGGGCCGGAAAGCAGCAATTCGCCCAGAATGTCGGTCTCGATGGCCACCGCATTGGTGACGCCATGCACCTGCGCGATCACCGAAGCGGTCGGCACCATGGTCGGGTGCACGCGCTGCTCGATGCCGCTTTCGGTGCGCTGAGCCACGCCCAAGAGCTTGATGCGGTAGCCGAGCTCGGCGGCGGCGCGGATGTCGGCCTGGCTGATGTTGGAGATGCCCTCCAGATAGATGTCGTCGGCCGCGATCTTGTTGCCGAAGGCAAGGCTGGTCAGGATCGCCAGCTTGTGGGCGGTATCGTTGCCCTCGATGTCGAAGGTCGGGTCGGCTTCGGCATAACCCAGACGCTGGGCGTCCTTCAGGCATTCCTCGAAGGTCAGGCCCTCGGCTTCCATGCGGGTGAGGATGTAGTTGCAGGTGCCGTTGAGGATGCCGAAGACCCTGGTGACCGAATTGCCGGCCATCGCCTCGCGCATGGTCTTGATGACCGGAATGCCGCCGGCCACCGCCGCCTCGTAGTTGAGCAGCACGCCCTTCTTCTCGGCGATCTCGGCCAGCGCCACGCCATGCTTGGCGAGCAGCGCCTTGTTGGCGGTGACCACATGGCGGCCGGCCTCGAGCGCGGCCTTGACGCTTTCGCGCGCGGCTCCCTCGTCGCCGCCGATCAATTCGATGAAGACGTCGATCTCGTTGGAACGGGCGAGATCGACCGGATTTTCGAACCACGAGACGGTGGAAAGGTCGACGCCGCGGTCCTTGTTGCGGTCGCGCGCCGAGACGGCTGTGACGGTGATGGTGCGGCCGCACTGGCGGGTGAGCTCGGCCGCCTTTTCGGTGAGCACGCGCACGACCGAGGCCCCGACGGTGCCGAGGCCGGCAATTCCAACACGCAAGGATTCAGCCATGATGGACGGCCCCTCTTTCTCGATCTTTCAGGATGATTGGTGGCAGGCGGCTCAGCGATGCGCCGCCAGCGGCACCACGTTGTTGGGCTGCTTGGCGACGGTCGCCAGGAACTTCTTGATGTTGCGGGCCGCCTGCCGGATGCGATGCTCGTTCTCGACCAGCGCCAGGCGCACATAGTCGTCGCCATGCTCGCCGAAGCCGATGCCCGGCGCCACCGCCACGTCGGCGTGCTCGATCAGCAGCTTTGAGAATTCCAGCGAGCCGAGATGCTTGAACGGCTCGGGGATCGGCGCCCAGGCGAACATCGTCGCCGCCGGTGCCGGAATGTCCCAGCCGGCGCGGCCGAAGGCGTCGACCATCACGTCGCGGCGCTTGTGATAAACGTCGCGCACTTCCTCGATGTCGGTCCCGTCGCCGTTCAGCGCGGCGGTCGCCGCCACCTGGATCGGCGTGAAGGCACCATAGTCGAGATAGGACTTCACCCGCGTCAGCGCCGCGATCAGGCGCTCGTTGCCGACGGCAAAACCCATGCGCCAGCCGGGCATGGAGAAGGTCTTCGACATCGAGGTGAACTCGACCGTGCAGTCGATGGCGCCCGGCACCTGCAGCACCGAGGGCGGCGGGTTGCCGTCGAAATAGATCTCCGAATAGGCGAGATCCGACAGGATGATGATGTCGTTCTTCTTCGCGAAGGCGACGACGTCCTTGTAGAAGTCGAGCGTCGCGACATAGGCCGTCGGGTTCGACGGATAGTTGAGGATCAGCGCCAGCGGCTTCGGGATCGAATGGCGCACGCCGCGCTCCAGCGCCGGAATGAAGCTGTCATCGGGCTTGGCCTGCAGCGAACGGATGACGCCGCCCGACATGATGAAGCCGAAGGCGTGGATCGGATAGGTCGGATCGGGGCACAGGACCACGTCGCCCGGCGCGGTGATGGCCTGCGCCATGTTGGCGAAGCCTTCCTTGGAACCGAGCGTGGCGACGACCTGGGTGTCGGGATTGAGCTTCACGCCGAAACGGCGGGCATAATAATTGGCCTGGGCGCGGCGCAGGCCGGGAATGCCGCGCGAGGAGGAATAACGATGCGTGCGCGGATCGCGCACCACTTCGCACAGCTTGTCGACGATGGCCTTCGGGGTGGGAAGGTCGGGATTGCCCATGCCGAGATCGATGATGTCGGCGCCACGGGAGCGCGCGCTGGCCTTCAGGCGATTGACCTGCTCGAAGACGTAGGGCGGAAGACGGCGGACCTTGTGAAATTCTTCCATGTCAGTTCCAGCGATCGAGGGGCGCGCTTGGCGGCGCCCTATATACTCATTTGCAATTCGGGTCGAGGGCGGGGTCGCACTTGGCGCCGATCTGCTTCAGCGCATCCTTGGCGTGATTGGCCTTCAGCGAATCGAGCTGGGCCGCGTCCGCCGCCGCCGTCGTGTCGCCGGGGTTCGCCTGCGCCGTCGACTTGGCGGCGGTGAGCTGCGCCAGCTTGGCGTTCTTCTCGGCGTCGGTGAACTGGGTCGCCGCGTTCTGCGGCCTGAGGTTGAGGTTGGGGAAGGAACCGGTGTCCTTCGGCCCGGTCACCGGGCCGTCCGACAGCGCCACGGCATTCTGGTTGCGCGTGCTGGAGCAGCCGGCAACGGCAAGGCTGCCGAAAATAGCGGCCGCGAGCGCCAGCCGACCGGCGGCGCCAAGAACCTGACCAACACGATCCGTCATTTCACCTTCCCGCAATGGCCGGCCAAGGTCATCCATTTGATAGATTCCGACCCTATTGCCTATTGGCTCCTATTCGACCTTGCATGATACTATGTCAAGAAAACGCTTTCGGGAGGAGCTGCTTAAGTCATGGCCGACAGACCCGATGCAGGCAAGACGGACACTGGTGATGGCGCTTCCGTCGAGCAGTATCTGGTAAAGGACCCGGAGCGCTTCGCGCTCAACATGGCCCGCATGATCGAGCAGGCCGGCAAGGCGGCTTCCGCCTGGGCCGAGCCGCGCGAAAAGGGCGAGGTGCGCGACAGCGTTGCCGAGCCGATGGCCGACATGGTCAAGACCTTCTCCAAGCTGACAGAATATTGGCTGGCCGACCCGAAACGCGCGCTGGAAGCGCAGACGCGGCTGTTCGCGGGTTACATGGGCGTCTGGGCCAACGCCATCCAGCGCGTCGGCGGCGTCGAGGACGAGGCCGCGGGCGTCAAGCCCGATCGCGGCGACAAGCGCTTCCAGGACCCGGAATGGGGCAAGAACGCCTTCTTCGACTTCCTGAAACAGGCCTATCTGGTGACGTCGCGCTGGGCGAACGACCTGGTCGAGCACGCCGAGGGGCTGGACGAGCACACCCGCCACAAGGCCGGCTTCTATGTGAAGCAGGTGTCCAACGCCATCTCGCCTTCCAACTTCATCCTGACCAATCCGGAGCTGTTCCGCGAGACGGTGTCCTCGCATGGCGAGAACCTGGTGCGCGGCATGAGGATGTTCGCCGAGGACATCGCCGCCGGCAAGGGCGACCTGAAGCTGCGCCAGGCCGACTATTCGCAGTTCGAGATCGGCCGCAACATCGCGGTGACGCCGGGCAAGGTGGTCGGCCGTTCCGACGTCGCCGAGATCATCCAGTACAGCCCGGCGACCGAGACGGTGCTGAAGCGGCCGCTGCTGATCTGCCCGCCATGGATCAACAAATTCTACATCCTCGACCTCAACCCGGAAAAATCCTTCATCCGCTGGGCGGTCGAACAGGGCCACACCGTCTTCGTCATCTCGTGGATCAACCCCGACGAGCGCCACGGCACCAAGAACTGGGAGGCCTATATCCGCGAAGGCCTGCAATATGGCCTCGACATCGTCGAGAAGACGACCGGCGAGAGGGAGGTCAACGCCATCGGCTATTGCGTCGGCGGCACGCTGTTGGCGGCAGCACTTGCGCTGCTTGCCCAGGAAGGCGACGACCGCATCCGCTCGGTCACCTTCTTCACCACCCAGGTCGACTTCACCTATGCCGGCGACCTCAAGGTGTTCGTCGACGAGGAGCAGGTGGCGGCGCTGGAACAGGCGATGCGCGGCAAGGGTTTCCTCGACGGCACCAAGATGGCGACCGCCTTCAACATGCTGCGCTCGGGCGACCTGATCTGGCCCTACGTGGTCAACAACTACATGCGCGGCAAGGAGCCCCTGCCCTTCGACCTTCTGTACTGGAACGCCGATTCGACCCGCATGGCGGCGGCCAACCACTCCTTCTACCTGCGCAACTGCTATCTGGAGAACAATCTCTCGCAGGGCCGCATGGAGCTTGCCGGGCGCACCGTCTCGCTCTCAGACATCACAATTCCCGTCTACAACCTCGCTTCCAAGGAAGACCACATCGCACCGGCCCGCTCGGTCTTCCTCGGCTGCCAGTATTTCGGCGGCCCTGTCGATTACGTGATGGCCGGCTCCGGCCACATCGCCGGCGTCGTCAACCCGCCGGCGCTGAAGAAATACCAGCATTGGACCGGCGGCAAGCCGGTTGGGCGATTCGAGGACTGGCTGGTCTCCGCCACCGAGAACCCAGGCTCCTGGTGGCCCCACTGGCAGCGCTGGATCGAGGCGATGACCGACGACAGGGTGCCCGCCCGCATCCCCGGCAAGACCTTGGAACCGCTGGGCGACGCGCCCGGCAGCTATGTCAAAGTCCGAGTGTAACAATCTGTAATGTGTGGTGAGTTGACCCGCGCGTCAAAGCGGGCGAAATGAGCACGTCAATCACAAAGTTGACGCAAATCACGCAGGCCAGCACGATTTCATAAAAACGCTTGCGGATTTGTCACAGGTCTCGTTTCCGATCGCGGAAACTCGATCATTCGGCGACGCCCCGCGCGTCGGTAAAATGACGGTTCGGATCGGTTAGCGAGGGGGAATTCGGATTTGAGCACAGACAAGCCGCGCCTCGCGAAGGGAGAACGCCGCGCTATTGCGGCGGCATTGTGCTCGCTGCTGCTGGCCTCGTGCACCTCCACTGGCGAACCGGTGCTCAACGTCGCCTCCCCTGCCTACAACAACACCGCCCATGCCGGCCCCACGACCGCGCCAGGGGCTGCAACCGTCGAGACCGCCGCCGGCCCCGCTCTTGCCGCCACGGGCCCGCAGGTCGCGGCGGGCCAGCAAACGGCCCCGCAGCCGCTGATGGCATCGACCGGCGACACCATGCTGCCCGACCAGGTCGCTTATCTGCCCACCGCCAAGCCTGGCACCCACCCCTTCCCGCTGACGGTTCCCGCCGACGCGCAGACAATCGCCGGCAACACGCCGCAGCAGCTCGTCGCGCCCGCGCAGACCGAAGAGCAGACCGCCGATGCCGCCGCCAAGGTGGCCGCCGGCAGCGCCGCCGTGCTGGCCCAGAAACCGGCAAGCCAGACGGCGCAGGCCGCCCAAGGCCAGACGCCTGAGATGAACCATCCGGTCTACGTCACCGCCGGTGAAATGCCGGCAGCGCCGGCCAAGTCCGAGAAGAAGGGCTTCCTCGCCTCGCTGTTCGGCTCGTCGCCGGCCAAGGCCGCACCGGCAGCCGCCAAGGCGCAGCCCGTGACGCCGGCCGCGCAGCCGGCGCAGGCGCTCATCCCCGAGCAGAAGTCGGCCAAGCCGATCATCACGCTGGCCTCGGCCACTGCCGGACAGAAGCAGGCGATGCTCGCCTCCGTCGACGGCGCCTCCGCCTTCAACGGCCTGCCCGGCGTGCGCAAGACCGCTCTGTTCGAGATCACCCGCCGCTCCGGCACCTATGACGAGAGCGACGTCGACCTGAACGAAAACGATAGCGGCGCCTATCAGGTGGCTTCGGCCGCCGGCATGGCCCGGCTGGCACCCAACGGCCTCTTGAAGCAGACCGAGAGCGTCGATGTCGCTTGCCTCAAGCCCTCGCTGGTGCGCGTTTTGAAGCAGATCGAGGGCCATTACGGCCGCAAGATGGTGGTCACCTCCGGCTATCGCAATGAGGACCGCAACCGGCAGGCACGCGGCGCCAAGAACTCGCTGCACATGTATTGCGCCGCCGCCGACATCCAGGTTCCCGGTGTCACCAAATGGGATTTGGCGACCTATGTGCGCTCGCTGCCCGGCCGCGGCGGCGTCGGCACCTATTGCCACACCGATTCGGTGCATGTTGACGTCGGCCCCGAGCGCGACTGGAACTGGCGCTGCCGCCGCCGCGGCTGAGCCGGATATAAGACACAACCGACAGGCATGAGAGTTCAGCGCGCCCCTTCGGACGCGGCAAGGCACACTCCAGCACTTTGCCCTGGCGCATGACCCTTTCTCGAAATCGATTCCGATCTTGGCGGCATACGCCCATTCGAACGGGCCGAGGAACGCAGCGCGATTCGCAAACCTCGGTCGCCGATCGCAACCGGACACCTGCCGGCTAGGGTAACCGGCGCCCACGCAGGCAAAAGCGCGTGGCCTTGCCCCGCCCTAGCAGCCGAATCTCCGGGCCTTGCCAGCCACGATTTTCGCCCGAGCATGCCGCCTGCACGGGTTTCATGGGCCCAAAAGCTCGTTTGCGGCATCCATTGGGGACGGATTACCCTGCAAACACCGGGGTTTAGGCTCGGCAGGCGAGGCTTTCTCCGCAAAGCATCAAAAAAATGCAGAAAGCCGGTTTTGACGGGTTGCCCGCCGCCCGCATCGCCACTATAAGCCGCCTTGGCTGCGCCCATCGTCTAGCGGTTAGGACACCGCCCTTTCACGGCGGTAACAGGGGTTCGATTCCCCTTGGGCGTACCAATTTCCTCACAAGATGAAACCTTCAGCGACCTATCGTTTAGGTCGTTTAAAGCGGCGCACCAACACGGCTTTGGTGTCCCGGAGCCGGACTTCCTTATCCTTCACAGTCACTTGCTGAACGATGAGGCGGGCAACGGCCTGCTGAACTCAGGCAGGCCGTTGCGGAGTTTGTCGGAAGGCAGATGCGATCGCCTGTCGATTTTCCGGGTCTATCGAAGGCACGTTGTTGGCATTGATAGAGCGCATGGCCTACGACCCAGTGCAAGGCGCAAACTGGCTTTGCGCCCGAGATCTCGGCCGCCCCATACAGCCCCGTGTTAGTTGGAAACCGGGCTACCTCTGACGATTTCGGTCAACAACGGCTTGTTGAATGCCAAACCTATGATCCAACTGGTTCCCTTCCCGCTGTCGGCTCTCCTTTCCGGTCAATCGATGCTTCGGCCCCAATCAATCGAGCTTTCACCAAACCGTAGATGGCCGGAATGACGATCAGCGTCAGGACGGTTGACGATATCATGCCGCCGATCATCGGCACGGCGATGCGCTGCATCACCTCGGAACCCGTCCCCGTGCTCCACAGGATGGGAACCAGCCCGGCCATGATGGCGACGACCGTCATGATCTTGGGCCTCACGCGCTCCACCGCACCCAGCATGATTGCCTGGTGAAGATCGGCGCGTGTGAACGGCCGCTTTTCCTCGGCGCATTCCTGCTTCAGCTCGGTCACGGCCTGTTCCAGATAAATGAGCATGACCACGCCGGTCTCGGCGGCGACACCGGCAAGCGCGATGAAGCCGACGGCGACCGCCACCGACATGTTGAAGCCCAGCCACCACATCAGCCAGACCCCGCCGACGAGCGCGAATGGCAACGAGGCCATGACGATCAGCGTCTCCGTCAACGCCTGGAAGTTGATGTAGAGCAGCAGGAAGATGATCAGCAGCGTTACCGGAACGACGATCTTCATGCGTGCCTCGGCGCGCTCCAGATATTCGAACTGACCGCTCCAGCCGATGCTGTAGCCGGGTGGCAGCCGCACCTCGGCCGCGACCGCCTTCTGCGCATCGGCGACATAGCCGCCAAGGTCTCGTCCGATGATGTCGACGAAGATGTAGGTGGCGAGCTGGCCGTTCTCGGTGCGGATCGACGTGGCTCCGCGCTTGAGCTCCACCTTCGCCACCTCACCAAGCGGCACGGCGCCACCACCCGGCAGCGGCACCTGCACGTCGGTCTCGATCGCGACCGGGTTCGACCTCATGTCCCGCGGATAGCGGATGTTGACACCGTAGCGCTCGCGACCTTCCACCGTGGTGGTCACGGTTTCGCCACCGAGCGCCGTCGCGATCACATCCTGCACGTCGCCGACCGACAGCCCGTAACGGCCGAGCACCTGCCGGTCCGGGACGATGTCGAGATAATAACCGCCGACGACGCGCTCGGCATAGGCGCTCGACGTGCCCGCAACAGCTTTCAGGACGCGTTCGATCTCGCGCGCAACCTTTTCCATCCCGGCAAGATCGGGACCGAACACCTTGACGCCGACCGGCGTGCGGATGCCCGTGGAAAGCATGTCGATACGGGCGCGGATCGGCATGGTCCAGGCGTTGGACACGCCGGGGAACTGCAACGCAGCGTCCATCTCGGCTTTCAGGCTGTCGATCGTCACACCGGCGCGCCACTGATCCTTGGGTTTGAGATTGATGATGGTCTCGAACATCTCCGTCGGCGCCGGGTCGGTCGCGGTCGCAGCCCGCCCGGCCTTGCCGTAGACCGTGTCCACCTCCGGGAAGGATTTGATGATGCGGTTCTGCATCTGCAGGAGCTCGGCCGCCTTGGTCACCGACAGACCGGGCAGCGTCGTCGGCATGTACATCAGCGTGCCTTCATCAAGGCTCGGCATGAATTCGGAACCGAGCTGGCGCGCCGGCCAAACCGAGACGGCGAGCACCAACAGGGCGAGCAGGATGGTCGGCAATTTCGCGCGCAGGACAAGACGGATCACCGGCCGGTAAAGCCAGATCAGCAGGCGGTTGATGGGGTTCCTGTGCTCGGGAATGATGCGGCCGCGCACGAAAACCACCATCAAGGCCGGCACCAGCGTGACCGACAGCAGCGCTGCCGCAGCCATGGCAAACGTCTTGGTGAAGGCGAGCGGACCGAAGAGCCGGCCTTCCTGCGATTCCAGCGTGAAGATCGGCAGGAAGGAGACGGTGATGATGAGCAGACTGAAGAACAGTGCCGGCCCGACCTCGCTTGCGGCATCGATCAGGACCTGCACGCGCGGCTTGCCAGGTTCGGCCCGCTCCAGATGCTTGTGGGCATTCTCGATCATGACGATGGCGGCATCGATCATGGCGCCCACGGCGATGGCTATACCGCCGAGGCTCATGATGTTGGAGCCAAGCCCAATGGCCTTCATGCCGGCGAAGGCGATGAGGATGCCGACCGGAAGCATCAGGATGGCCACGAGCGCGCTTCTCAGGTGAAGCAGGAAGACCACGCAGACCAGCGCAACGATGATGCTTTCCTCGATCAGCGTCCCCTTCAGCGTCTCGATCGCTGCCTCGATAAGGTGCGAGCGATCATAGACGGGGATGATCTCGACGCCCTTGGGCAGGCTTGATGCCGCATCGGCGAGGCGCTGCTTGACGTTCTCGATGACGTTCAGCGCATTGGCGCCGAAGCGCTGCATGACGATGCCGGAGGCGACCTCCCCTTCCCCATTCAGTTCGGTAATGCCGCGCCGTTCGTCCGGGCCGATCTCGACGCGGGCGACGTCGCGCAAGCGCAGCGGCACGCCCTGATCGGTCTTCAGGACGATATCCTCGATATCGGCCGGCGACTTTATGTAGCCGCGCCCGCGCACCATGAACTCGAATTCGGAAAGTTCGAGCGTGCGTCCGCCGACGTCACGATTGCTGGCGCGAACGGCATCGCGCACCGCCGCCAGCGAGAGCCCCTGGGCGCGCAACCGCAGCGGATCGACGACAATGTTGTACTGCTTGACGAAACCACCGACACTGGCGACCTCGGCAACGCCTTCAGCCTTCGAAGCGACATAACGCACGCTCCAATCCTGCAGCGCGCGCAGTTCGGCGAGCGTCATTTCCTTGGCGACGACGGCGTATTGATAGACCCAGCCGACCCCGGTGGCATCCGGCCCCAGGCTGGGCGTGACACCCGGGGGCAAACGCTGGGCAGCGGCATTCAGATATTCAAGCACCCGGCTGCGCGCCCAATAGGGATCGGTGCCGTCCTCGAAGATCACATAGACGAAGGAGACGCCGAAGAAGGAAAAGCCGCGCACCACCTTGGACTTCGGAACGGTGAGCATGGCCGTGGTGAGCGGATAGGTGACCTGATCCTCGACGACCTGCGGTGCCTGGCCGGCGTAGTCCGTATAGACGATGACCTGAACATCGGAGAGATCGGGAATAGCGTCGAGAGGCAGCGTCTTCAGCGCATAGAACCCGGCGGCGACCGCAAACAGGGTGCCGACGAAGATCAGGACGAGATTGCGGGCCGACCATGCGATAAGCTTGGCGATCATGGCTTGACCTCCTCGCCGGTCATGCCACTCAACGCGGCTTTCAGATTGCTTTCGGCGTCGATCAGGAAATTCGCGGCAACCACCACCTTGTCGCCGGATGCAACGCCGGCGCGGATTTCGGTGAAGCCGCCGCCTTGCCGGCCAACCTCCACCGCGCGCGGTTCGAAGCGCCCCTCGCCCTTGTCGACGATGACGACCTGCCGGGTTCCCGTGCTGATCACGGCGCTGTCGGGAACGGCAACGACGCGGTCGTCGGAACCGCTGGCGATCTCGACATCGGCATACATGTCCGGCAACAGCACGCCATCGGGATTGGCGAGCTCGATCCGCACCTTGGTCGTGCGGGTCGCTGTCGCGACCTGCGGATAGATCAAGGTGACGCGGCCGCCGAATGTCCGGCCAGGCAGGCTGCGCAGCCGCACCGTGGCCGCGGCCCCGACCTTGACGGCGCCGAGCTGATATTCGGGAACATCGGCGACAATCCAGATCGTCGAAATGTCCGCGATGCGGAACAGCACGTCGCCCGACGCTGCCTTCATGCCCTCGACGGCGTTTCGTTGAAGCACGATACCGTCGCGCGAAGCCCGCCAGGTGATGGAGAGCGGTACTTTTCGCGTCTGCTCGATTTCGGCGATCGCATCGGGCGGAACGCCGAGATTTTCAAGCCGCTGGCGCGCACCGCCCAAAGTGCTGTTGTGCGTGGCGGCGCCGAGATCGTTGAGGAACTGCGCACCAGCCGCCGCGATTTCGGGCGCATAGAGCTGGAGCAGCGCCTGCCCCTTGGTGACCCGATCGCCGGTCGTGACCTCGGCGACCTTGTTGACGAAGGCGTCCGCACGCGTGCTGACAACGGTAACGCGCCGCTCGTCGAGCTGGATGGTCCCCGGCACGCGCACGCTGGCGACAATGGCCTTGTCGACCGCTGTCGCGGTGCGCACGCCCGTCTGCTGGAGCCTACCCACGGCGACCTTGATCGACGAGCCGCCCGCCCCCTCGCTCTCATAGACAGGGATGTAGTCCATCCCCATCGAATCCTTCTTCGGGGTGGGCGACGTGTCCGGCAGCCCCATGGGGTTGCGGTAGTAAAGGACGCGGCCTTTGTCCGCGCCGGGAGTTGCCGAAGCTGCCTCCTTCACTGGAGCGCCGGTGTCGAGGCTGACGTCCTCGCCGGCATAGACCGCGAGAAATTCGCGGCCGTCGGCTGTCTTGCGTGGAGCGGCCGAATAGAATGGCCGCCCGTCCGGATCACGGTAGTAGATCACGCGTCCGGTCTTTGCTGCACCGCCTGCTTCCGGCGATGCATTGGCTGGCTCCATCTCGGAAACCAACCGGGCCCAGCCAGGCAGCGCGAGATCGCGACGGCCTGCTTCATAACCACCGATCCCGGCCGCCAGAACGGCAGCCGGGACGAGGCTCATCGCGAGTGCCCGCTTCATGGCAGGACCTCGACGACGAGCTTGTTTTCAAGCGTGCCGGTCTCGCCCTGCACTTTCGCGACGAGTGACAGACGCCATCTGCCTTCCATGCTCAGGGCCGCCTCGAACTTGTAGGTTCCAGGCTCGGCCGATGGCAGCGGCTTGATGGGCGCCGCCATCATCTCCATGCCGTCGGGCGCCATGTCGATCCGCTGCGCGAAGACCACGGCATCCGGAACAGGCGAGCCGTTTCGTTTGTCGACCAGCCGGACCGCGACCTCGACCTTTTGCCCCTGTTTCACGCTTTTCTGGATGAGCTGGAATTCGTAGTCGGTGACGGCGGCATGGGCCGCTGTCGTCGACTGCGTCCAGACAAGGCCGATCGTCATCGCGGCAGCGATGTATTTGTTCACTGAAGTTGTCATTTGGATATCTCATAACGTTCGTTGAACGCGCAAATGCGCGGCGACGCGCGCCGTGAGGCAATCACGGCCCGCGAAACTCGGCCTTAGAAGAGCCGATGGCGAACGTCAGGATCGGGGTGGTGGATGGGGTGGCGAAATGGCCGTCACCGCCAAAGCGGCGTCATCCCATCGAACAAGCAGATCCACCATTTCCAGACGGGTGCCGCCGAAATCAGTCAGTAAGGATGCATTGGCAAAACACTTGGCCACGCAAATTGCCGCCAGCGGGCACGACTTCTGGCAATCGGGAACCGGCGCTTTCTGGTCGGGGCAGCACGGCATGCCGTCGGACATGCCTGACATTTCCGCCATCCCACCCATCGCCGCCGACGGGCTCGCCATCGGCGCAAGGATGAGGCCGACGACAGCGAAAACCCAAAGCAGGCGGGAGAAGGTGTTCAAGAACTGCACTTGGCCATTCTTTCACTTCGCTCGGCGTGAAAAAAGGTCTTCGTTCGCAAATCCGGTCATGCCGGCGGCGATTGTCGGAAAAGTAAGCTCCGCGACAACGCAGGTTGAGGGTCCCTTGCTCGAATGGCGACGCGCTGTTCGAACAGAAAGACTTATGGTGTCCCTCTTCATTTTCGGATCCCTCATCGTCGCGGCAAGCTGCGCCAACGCCGCGTCTCAGCTATTACTTAAAAAATCAGTTTCAAGTAAATACAAAAATTCATACAAAATTCTTACATTAAATACGAACATAGATTTAAGTTTACTTTTCGTCGCCGCCTTGTGTTTCGCAGTTTCCATTTCGATATACATGTATCTTTTGCGACACCACGATGTAAGCATCGTTTTCTCTTCGATGGCACTGACCCAGGTTTTGGTCTACGCGCTCTCGCGCCTTGTACTTCGGGAAAAAGCCTCCTCTTACCGGCGCGCCCTGGGAACAGCGGCCATCGCCATCGGACTTGGCCTCATGGTTGCCAGCGACATTTCGCCCTAGGCGACGCGAGCTTACGTTCGCCGGGCAGTTCCGTCGCACGAAAAACCGAAGGTCAGCTCCGGCCTCGTCAACCAAACTTCATGAAGACGGAACTCGTTGCTCCAAACGTCATCACCTCGAAAGGTTCAGGCTGCACGCCCGGCATCTCCATGCCCGGAGAACCGGCTGGCATGCCGGCGACGGCAAGGCCCTTGATAGCGGGCCGCTCGGTGAGCAATCGGCGCAGTGCTTCGGCCGGAACATGGCCTTCGAGCACATAGCCGTCGACAAGCGCGGTGTGGCAGGATTGCAGCGCTTCGGGGATTCCCATCTGCGTCTTGAGCTTTTCAAGGGCGGTGTCCTCCACGATCTTGACCGGGAATCCGGCCTTGCGGATGTGGTCGGCCCAGGCTCCGCAGCATCCGCAGGAAGGATCCTTGTGGACGGTGACCAAAGGCAGCGTGGTCGCCCTTGCCTGTGAGGCGGCCAGCATCGCAGTCGTCGCAAAAAGAAATAGTCTGCGGTTCATCGTCGTCTCCTGTCCCCGTTCGCAGGCTGCCTGCATCGGCCGGCCCAAAAATTCATTCGCCTTCGCGGGGCTCAACAAGCGAGCCCCGCGAAGGCTTTACGGTTTTCAGTATAGCTTACTTGGCTTTTTCAATCTTGGTCACGGTCAGGCGGCCGTTGACGCGATCGGCCTCGAACTTGACCTTGTCGCCGACCTTGACGGCCTTGAGCGCGGCCGGATCAGCGACCACGAACACCATCGTCATGGCATCCATCTCCAGATTGGTGATCGGGCCATGCTTCAGCGTGACCTTGTTCTGGGCCGTGTCGATCTTGGTTATCTGGCCGTCCACGGGCGCGGCGAAAGCGGAAGTGGCGAGGGCCAGAACAAAAGCCGCGGTGGTTACGATCTTACGCATTGGGTTTCTCCTTCAGTTGCGTTGGGTAGTCGGATTGTGTCGTCTTCACTTGACGACGATGGTGCCGGTCATGCCGGCTTCACGGTGCCCGGGAATGAGGCAGGAGAAGTCGAACTCGCCCGCCTTGGTGAACTTCCAGACGATCTCGCCGCTCTTCTTCGGCGCCAGACGCTTGGCGTTCGGATCGTCATGTTCCATGTCGGGGTTCTTCTGCATCTGTTCGCCATGCTTGAGGTTTTCGGCAAGCGTGCCGAGCACCAGCTCGTGGTCGAGCTCGCCATTGTTGCGCAGCATGAACTTCACCTGCTCGCCCTTCTTGATCTCGACGCGGTTGGGCAGGAATTCCATCTTGCCGTCGGCTTCGCGCATGACGACCTGCACCACGCGCGCCGGCTTCTTCGGGTTGCCGGGCTCGCCATAGGCGCGTTCGCCGTCGTGGCCGGGGTCGGCGATGGCGGCCGCAGGCCACGCCAACATGGCCAGGACCGCAATGAGGGTTCGGGATTTCATGTCGTTTCTATCCTTAGTGATTGTTGTGGGCGTTCTTGGGGGAGGATTGCCCGCCGGGCTTCACCACAGTGACTTCGGCGGTTTTTGACCTGTCGAAGGCGGGCGCTTCCTGACGCGCCGCCTGTTGGGTCTGTCCGGTCCACTCATAGGAGACCGTACCCGACGGGTGCTGATACCAGCCAGGGTCCTTGTAATCCCCGGCGGCCAGCCCTTCGCGAACCTTGACCACCGAGAACATGCCACCCATCTCGATCGGGCCGAACGGACCGAAACCGGTCATCATCGGCAGCGTGTTTTCGGGCAGCGGCATTTCCATTTCGCCCATGTCGGCCATGCCGGCGGTGCCCATCGGCATATAGTCGGGCACCAGGCGCTTGATCTTCTTGGCTACCTCCTTCTTGTCGACACCGATGAAGGTGGCGAGCTCATGCCCCATGGCGTTCATGGTGTGGTGCGACTTGTGGCAATGGATCGCCCAGTCGCCCGGATTGTCGGCCACGAAGTCGAAAGCACGCATCTGGCCGACCGCGCAGTCGATGGTTACTTCCGGCCAGGCCGCCGCTTCCGGCACCCAGCCGCCATCCGTGCACGAGACCTTGAAGTCGTAGCCGTGCATGTGGATCGGATGGTTGGTCATGGTGAGATTGCCGAAGCGCACGCGCACCTTGTCGCCCTTGCCGACCACGAGAGGGTCGATGCCCGGGAAGACACGGCTGTTCCAGGTCCACATGTTGAAGTCGGTCATCTCCGCCACGCGCGGCACATAGGCGCCCGGCTCGATGTCGTAGGACGACATCAGGAAGACGAAGTCGCGGTCGACGCGGCGGAAGGCCGGGTCCTTCGGATGCACGACGAAGAAGCCCATCATGCCCATGGCCATCTGCACCATCTCGTCGGCATGCGGGTGGTACATGAAGGTACCGCTCTTCTGCAGCTGGAACTCGTAGACGAAGGTCTTGCCGACCGGGATGTGCGGCTGGGTGAGACCGCCGACGCCATCCATGCCGCTGGGCAAAAGCTGGCCGTGCCAGTGGATGGTGGTGTGTTCCGGCAGTTTGTTGGTGACGAAGATGCGCACCTTGTCGCCTTCGACCGCCTCGATGGTCGGTCCCGGCGACTGGCCGTTGTAGCCCCACAGATGACCGACCATGCCGGGCGAAAACTCACGCACCACCGGCTCGGCGACGAGATGGAACTCCTTCCAATCGCCGTTCATGCGCCAGGGCAAAGTCCAGCCGTTCAGAGTGACGACGGGGTTGTAGTCCGGCCCGGTTTTCGGCACGAGCGGCGGCTGCATGACGGCCTCCGTCATGGTCGGTGCTTCGGGCACCGAGGCGAAGGCGGTGCGCCCCGATACCGCGCCGGCGCCAAGCAAGGTCATGGCACCGGTGGCGCCGAGGAAGTTGCGACGGGAAACCGTCATGTCTCTTTTCTCCTTGGGGTCACTCATCGCCGCCTCCCGAACCGCCGCCGATGATGGCGCTCTGGTAGTCGACGCCGGCGAGCAAGGCGTCACGCTGTGCCTCGATGGCCGCGACATTGGTCTCGATGCCCTCGCGCGTGGTCGTCAAAAGCTCGAACACGTCGATCAGCATGCCGTTGTATTGAAGCTGGGCCTCTTCCGAGATCACCTTGCGCAGCGGGATGATGCTGCCGCGATATTGGCGGGCGATATCGTTGGCGGCGCGATAGGCAAGAAGTGCCGCGCGCGCCTCGGACCGGATGTTCACGGCCTTTGCCGCGAAGCGGTTGACCGCTTGCATGTAGGTCTCGGCATTGCGCCGCCTGGTGGTCTCGCCCAGATCGAAGATCGGGATCTCCAGTTCGAGGTCGAGCACCCCACCCTTCGGATAGTCCTTCTCGACCTCGCCGTGATCGTTCTTCGTGCGCTCGAAATTGGCGAAGCCGGCGAGCTGGAAGGCCGAGACGTATCGCGTCGCGTTGTCGAGTTTCAGCTGGCGGGCCAGCGCATCCAGCTCCAACCGCGCCGAGATCAGATCGACACGCTTGCGGATCGCCTCCGTCTCGGCCTGATCGGATGTCTGCAGTTTCTTCGGCAGGCCAGGCAGCCTGTCCGGGATCTTGTAGGTCGTATCGGCGCCCCACAGGCCGAGTTCACGCGTCAACGCTTCGCGCGTGACGCCCGCCTCCAGCCTTGCCGTGGCAAGCTGGCTCGATGTCTCCGCGTTGAAGGCCCCTGCCCGCGCCTGATCGAGCTTGGTGGCGGCACCGGTCTCGCCCAGTTTGCGGGTGAGGTCCGCCGCCGCATCGGCTGAAGCGCGCGCGCGCTCGAGATAGGCAACGCGATGTCGGGCGGCGACGGCCTTGTAGTAGGCCTTGCGGGCATTGGCGGCCTGGCGGAACGTCGCTCCGACCGCGCGGTAACGCGCCGCCTCGAATTCCTTCTCGGCGATCGCCTTGCGCGCCGGCAGGGTGAGCAAGGACAGCAGCGAGCCGACAACGCGCCGTTCGATTTCGAGCGATCCTTCCCGCAGCGTGCCACCGAGCGAAATGCCCGGATTGGGTGGCAGGCTGGCTTCGACGAAGGCCGCTTCGGATATGCCGAGCGCATTGTATTCGGCTTGCAGGTTTCTGTTGCCGAGCAGAGCCACCTGGACGGCGCTGTCGGCTGACAACGGCTTGGCGAGAAGTGCCCTGACGCGGGCGTTGGCCGCCTGGGCGTCGGCCTTCGAAGCGATCTTCACCGCGTTGGCACCGAGTGCCGACGACACCTGTGCGCCGACCGGCGACATACCGCCATCCTTGGTGAAGGAGGCGCAGCCAGCGAGGGTCAGAGCAAGCAGGCTGACACCGCCCAGCCTGGCGAATTGCCGCGAAATACGTTGGCCCGCAGGCGGACTGGAGGCGACAAGGGAGATGGGCACGGTCATTTGCCTTTCTCCTTGGGTGCGACCTGTCGGTTGCTGTCGGTCCAGGATTTCGGGGCGACCGGCCGGTAGTCGGTGGTGCCGGCAAGCACCGGCGTGTAGCGCGCGGGCGGCACGGCGACGCCGGCGTCGGCGGGCGACGCTCCAGCGCCGACCTCGGGCAAGGCCGTGCAGGCAGACAGGATGATGGCAGGCGCCATCATGAAGAGAGACCTCATGAATTTTCCTCAACAACGAAGATGAATGGGTTCGCGCCGGCCTTGCGGACCAGGGGTCCGGCGAGGCCATGCATCGATCGATAGGAGGCGCAGCAACGGGTCCGGTGCTATGAAAACACCGAACAGGCGGCAGCAAATCGGCGCGCGATCCTGCGCGAGCGTCATTGGGACGCTCGTCAAGGTCGATGAGAAATCAGGGAATGGCTCTAGATGCGGGGAAATGCCCGCCTAGTGCGCGATGACCCGGTTCTGCGCCGACGCCTCAGGCGCGGGCCAGCCGGGGTGGGCGTTCGAGCCGCACGGTGGCGGCGCCTTCCAGCTCGTCGGTCGGCTGGCGATGCTCGATCTGCCAGGTCACGAAGCTGATCGGCTCGACACATGCAAAGGAAAGGATCGCGGTGTGACAGGCCATGGCACAGCAAGTCTGCGCCAGATCCTGCGGCTGGTGATGCGAACCGCCACAGCCTTGCGTACCTTCCTGGCAGGCATCGCGGTCAACGACCTGTTGGCCAGCGCCATGATCATGCGCACCCGCTGTGTGGTGATCACCAGCGGATGACTGCGTGGCCATTGTCCCGGCAGTCGCCGACAGCCCGGCGGCGGCACTCCAGCCCGTGCTGGTCACGGCCACGGCCACCACCATGAGCGCAATCGCCAACGCCCTGCCCGCCCCTGCTATCGCTGGGAAAAGGCAGCACGAGACGCTCACAATGGTTTGGCGAACTGTCATCAGGCGTGGTTCCAGCGGTTCCGACTTCTCACCTCAACACTGAGGTGCCGATATCGGCGTACAAGGCCGCGGAACAAAAAGTACAGGCCTGGTCCGGTGCTGGCCAACAAGTTTCTTTATACATTTTTGTATAGGTCTCATGCTGGCCGAAATCGTCCGCTGGTTTCCATACGTGCGGGGTGCCGCACGAATCGCAGTCAAGCCGGATATGGCGCGACTTTTGGAGACGATCCGTCAGCGCGTCAAGCGCAAGACTGCCCTCCAGGAATGCGCCGAACAAACTCCGGCAATTCGCCGAAATGAGAATCACAAAATTGTAAGTCGGGCGGAAAGGGACTGTGAGGTCGCACGCCTAGCCTCTGCTCGTCGGGCTCCCAAGACGCCCGCCTTCGAAAAGAGGAATGACCATGAAAACCACCATCGGATATGCGCTGCTTATCGCGGCCGCGATGACCTCGAGCGCGCTTGCCAACAGCGGATCGAACCCCACAAGCAATGGCGTCGACAAGATACTGCAAGGTCATGGATCGAGCGGCGACACGGCGAAGTCGACCTCCAATCCCGATGTTTCCTACAGGGTTCTCGCCAATGGCGACATCGAAAAGGCCAACAGCCGGTACAATCGTGTCGAGATCACCAAGCCGTCCTGGTGGCTCGGCATGAGCCCGCGCCAGCGCGACAGTTGGGCGGGCCGATAACGGTCGCCGTGACATTCGGCCCGTATCCTCCCACGGCGCCGTTCCAACGCATGGGAGCAATCCGCAGGCGGCCAGCCAGCGGATTGCTCCCGAATGTCGTTCATTGGAAATCGCGGAATGCCCGCGACGTTCCTGTTGGTATCACCCTCCACCGGAGGTCGCCCGCTGATGCAGGCCACATCAAACGGCCGTCACCAATCCGTGATCGCAAACCAGAATCCGCCAATCTGGCGACCCAGATTGAACACAGTTATCCCGGAAGCCGGGGGCCGTCATCGGAATCGCCTCCTGGGCGAAGACCCGCGATGACGCAAATGTGGCAGATGCGTAGGAAATGCAGAACATGACGAAATCCGTCTCCGAACACCCGGCGAAGGTTCGTGCCGTTGGTTCTCCGCGTTTCTAGCCGGGAATACAGCCCCGGCGCCAACGCCGGCACGGCAGCGCCACCGTAGACGGCGTCGAGCGGGAACACCCGCCGGTCCAAGGTTTCATTGAGACAGGGCTGTTCTGGCTCCGCCGGCAGCCCACCGAATTTCGAGGTCATCCACGCCCGGGTAAACCAGGCCAGATGAGAGCCTTTGCAATGAGAATTCTCCTAGTCGAAGATGATGAGCAGATCAGCCAGTATATTGAAAACGGATTGAAATCCTCCGGTCACGTCACTGACGTGCTGAAGGACGGACGCGATGCATTGCTGGTGGGATTGCGGGAGCCATACGATGTGGCGATCGTTGATCGCATGCTGCCGGGGCTCGACGGGTTGTCGCTGGTTCGAGGCTTGCGCGGCGCCGGTGGCAAGGTGCCGGTCATTTTCCTGACCTCGATGGGCGGGGTCAACGATCGCGTCGAAGGTCTCGAAGCGGGAGCAGACGACTATCTCGTCAAACCCTTCGCGTTCTCCGAACTCCTGGCACGCATCAATGCGCTGAACCGTCGCCCGCCTATCGCCGCCGAAAAGGCGAAGTTGCGCGTCGCCGATCTGGAACTCGACCTGTACAGCCGGCTGGCGCACCGGGGCGGCACGATAATCGAACTTTTACCGCGCGAGTTCGCCCTGCTCGAACTCCTCATGCGCAATGAAGGCCGCATCCTGACCAAGACGATGCTGCTGGAGCGCATCTGGAACTTCAATTTCGATCCGCAGAGCACGGTCGTGGAGACGCATATCAGCCGGCTGCGCGCCAAGATCGACAAGCCATTCAACCCGCCGCTGCTGCACAACACCCGCAACACCGGCTACAGCATCCATGGCCAGCGCTAGCATTGCGCGGAGCACGTCGCTCCGGCTCGCCGCCTTCTACACCTTGTTGTTCCTGCTCTCTTTCCTCGGCGCCAATGTGGTGGGCTACAACATGGTCGCCACCTATCTCTACGAGCGCCTCGACGCCAATGTCACGGAGCGCTTCAGGGAAATAGCCTCGGCTTACGACACAAGCGGCATCGACGGTGCGGTCGCCATGGTGCAGAGCCATGGTCCGGCCATCCGCGGCCAGGAAACGCTTTATACGCTGAAGGACGCCGACAATGTCGTTCTGGCCGGCAACATCGATATGGCCGATGTGCCGCCCGGCTTTTCCACGCGCGCTCCGACAAGCCACAATCGGCCCCTCGCCAACTACCGGCTCTACCGAAAGGCCCTTGGCAACTACGATTTGACGGTTGGCATAAGCTACGACGACACCAACCGGTTGCGCCGGATCGCGCTGGTCAGCTTCGGCTGGGCGACGGCCATCGTCCTGGCTGCCGGTCTTGGCGGCGGTGCCGTGCTGGCATTTCGCACGCGCCGACGAATCGGCCGGCTGTCCCAGGCAATGAAAGCCGTTGGCGCCGGCGAGCTCTCCAGACGCCTGCCGGTTTCCTCGCGCCGCGATGACATCGATATGTTGGCGATGGAGGTGAACGACGCGCTCGGGCAACTGCAGGCCAGTGTCGCCGCCATGACGCAGGTCACCACCGACATCGCCCATGACCTCAAGACCCCGATAGGCAGGCTGTTTCTGACGCTGGAAACCGCGCTCGAATGCGGCGATCACTCGGCCACGAGACCGCTTCTTGAAAAGGCGATGGAGGAAGTCACCCGCATCACCGGCACTTTCGAAGGATTGCTGCGCATATCCCAGATCGAATCCGGTGCGCGCCGGTCGCGATTTGCCCAGGTCAATCTTGCCGAGCTTGTCAGCGATATCCACGACATCTATCGCGATATCGCCGTCGACGCCGGCCGGCTGCTCGACCTGAGCGACGACCATCACGACGTCCCCTCATGGGTGTGGGGCGATATCGACCTGCTCAAGCAGATGTGTGTCAATCTTCTCGTCAACGCGATGCGCCACACGCCGCAAGGCGCGCGGATCGTCATCGGTCTTGCCGCCGAAGCGGACGCCCTCATCCTCATCGTCAGCGACAACGGCCCGGGAATTCCAGAGGAAGAGCGAGACAAGGTCTTCAAGCGCTTCTATCGCCTGGAGAAAAGCCGGACGACCGAAGGCACCGGGCTTGGGCTTAGCCTCGTCAAGGCGATCTCGGACATGCATGGCGCGGTCATAACACTGACGGACAACAGACCGGGCCTCGTGGTCTCGATCGCTTTTTCGAAAGCATCCTAGGATCGGGCGAAAAAATCCGCCCGTGGAGGTCAGGCACACGGGCGGATAGTTAGGCACGCATTTGGCAATGCATCGTCATTGAGACGCCCCTATCTACGACCGTGGCTTTGAGCCTGTTTGAGATGGAATATACAAATCCGCAAACGTGACAGGCGACAGGTGATCAACCTCTTCGTCCCGCAAACCCGTCTGCGAAAACGAACCGTCGGAAGCCGGCAAATTATGTGGCGAGCCGGCAACACCTGCATCGCCACGGCAAAACCCAAGCCCAGTCTTGCAGATATGTAAACTTCGTGTTCGCCGCCGGAAAATCCCCTGCCCGCAGATCAATTCGACCGCACCGAGAACCGGTCCGGCAAACTCGAATTGAAAAGGTGGGAAATGAGAAAATCTCTAATGTTGGCCGCGCTTGCCGCGTCGACGGCAAGCATCGGCAGCGCCTATGCGGCCGACCCGACGGTCATTGCCGAACCCGAGCCGGCGGAGTTTGTGAAGACCTGCGACGTTTACGGCGTCGGGTTCTTCTACATCCCCGGCACGGAAACCTGTCTGCGCCTTAGCGGTTATGTTCGCTACGACATCGGCGTCGGCAAAAATCTGGGTTCGGATGTCGACGGCGACGGTCTCGGCGACACCTACTACAAGCGCGCTCGGTTCGCCTTGAAGACGGACGCGCGCAGCCAGACGGAACTCGGCGAACTCCGGGCCTATGCCCAGATCAATTTCGACCGCGACACCAATGGTTCGATCTGGAACTACAATACGTTCGGCTCGCCGGTCGCCGACAACCTCTACATCAACCACGTCTACATGCAGCTCGGCGGGTTCCGGGTGGGCATGACCGATTCCGTCTTCACCACATTGACCGACTATGCCGGCAACGTCATCAATGACTGGCTGCTCGGCTACGGTCCGTTCCGCACCAACCAGATCTCATACACCTACACGGGCGGCAACGGCTTTGCCGCGACCGTCGCCCTCGAACAGGGTGCCGGCGGCTACACGATCGACAACTACGTGCCGCATGTCGTCGGCGGCGTGTCGCTCACGCAAGGCTGGGGCCGCGCGATGGCCGTCGCTGCCTATGACAGCGTCAACGAGGTGTGGGCGGGCAAGGCGCGCGTCGACGTCAAGGTCACCGACATGGTCACGCTGTGGGCGATGGCCGGCTACAAGTCCGACAAGAACGTACCGAACTACTACGGCAACTGGGAAGGCTCATGGGCGGTTTGGGGCGGCGGTACGGCCAAGGTCAATGAAAAGACCAGCCTCAACATGCAGTTGGCCTATGACGCCGGCAAGGAATTCGTCGCCGTGGCGAATGTCTCGCGCGAGGTGGTACCCGGTTTCTATGTGACGCCTGAACTCGTCTACACCAGCAAGATTGGCTACATCGCCAACGGCAAGGGTTCAGTCGGCGGCTTCCTCCGCTTCGAGCGCGATTTCTAAGTTCGCTACATGATTTACGGCCCGCAGCTCTCTAGAGCCGCGGGCCATTTTCCTGTCGCCGCCACCCGCAAGGGAGGTGCAAGCAAACGCGTCGATTTAGATAAAGGTCGATAGAGGGTTGTCCGGAGCATCTGCGGACAGCATGTCAAACTTCGCCAGCCAAAATACACCAAAAGGTTGAATCTGAAGATGTCGGCGACGAACGATATTAAGTATCAATATTAGTACATAAAAATGTTATTTATCACTAATATAGAGTTTTCTAAACTTAAATAACCTATACTTTTTCTACATTTAAACATTGCTTGCCTTTCACCTCGTGGCTAATAGTTCCTTGGCAGGGACTCACCACAGGTTGAAGGAACATCCATGAGGCGCGTTCGGCACCGGGTCATCTGGTCGACAACATTCTTGAGCGGTATTGCGGGACTGTCTTCGGGCGTTTTGCTCGTCCCGACTGAAGCCTTGGCGAACTGCACGACCACCGGCGGCGTCACCACTTGCGACACGACCAGCCCCAATCCCTACACGACGCGCGTCGGAACCGGTCAGAGCGACAGCAACCGCACTATTACGGTCAACAGCGGCGCGACCGTCAACACCACCAACAACAACGCCATCAGCCTCGGCGACAACGCCAACATTACCGTCAACGGGACGGTCAGCAACACCGCCAACACCCCCAATGGCGGCGGCACGGCGGGCACCGGCAACAACACGGTCGAGTTCAGGAGCAACAGCACACTCACCATCAACGCAGGCGGCTCCATCATCGCCTCCGGCACCTCGACCAATTCGGAAGCGATCAACCCGACCGGCTTCGGCAACACCATTCTCAACTACGGGCTGATCCAGGCCACCAACAGCGCTGCGATCTGGTTCGAGGACAGCTTCACGGGCGCCAAGAACGTCGTCGACAACTACGGCACGATCCAGAGGGTCGGCGGCGGTGCCGTGATGGGCAGCAGCGGCAATTCCGGCATCACCTTTTACAACCGCACCGGCGCCAAGATCCTCGGCAACCTCTCCTTCAGCGGCGGCAATGACGACCTCATCTTCGAGGCCGGGTCGACCGCGTCCGGCGGCATCAATGGCGGTGGCGGCGTCAACAATCTCACCCTGCAGGGTGCTGCGGGATCGAACGACACGCTGCCCGGCAGCATCGTCAATTTCAGCACACTGACCAAGGACGGGCTTGGCCAGTGGACGGTCTCCGGCAGCCTGAGCGGCTTCACCATCGTAACGGTCAAGAACGGCGTGTTGGCGCTGACCGGAAACAATGCCGGCTATACCGGCAACCTGGTCGTCAATCCGACCGGCATCCTCGAGGCGCGGGCGCAAAGCCTGCCGACAAAGACGCCGGCCTCCGCCAACGTCAACAATGTCCAGAATGACGGGCTGGTACGTTTCACCCAGACCGACAACGGCACCTATACCGGCCAGATCACCGGCGCGGGCTCAGTGGTGAAGCTGGGCGCCGGCGTTTTGACGCTGACGCCCGCGGCACCCGCCGGCAACACCTTTCTGGGCGGCCTTTCGATCAACCAGGGGACGGTGGCGGCTGCCGCCGACAATGCGCTGGGCGCCGCCTCCGGCGGGCTCACCTTCAATGGTGGCACGCTGCAGCTGAACAGCAGCTTCGATCTCGCGAACAACCGTGCCGTCACGCTGAATTCGGCCGGCGGCACCATCGACACGCAGGGTTTCCAGTCGACCGTGAACCAGGGCATCACCGGCTCCGGCTCCCTCACCAAGGCCGGTTCCGGCACGCTTGTCCTCAACGGGGCCAACAGCTATGCCGGCGGTACCGTCATCAATGACGGCGTGGTCCGGGTTTCCAACGACGGCAATCTGGGTGCTGTGTCCGGCGGTGTCACCTTCAATGGCGGCACGCTGCAGCTCAACAGCAGTTTCGACCTGAACAACGGCCGGGCGATTACCCTCAATGCGCCTGGCGGCACCATTGACACGCAGGGCTTCCAGTCGACGGTCAGCCAGCCGATCACCGGTGCCGGCGCGCTCACCAAGGCGGGAAGTGGCACGCTGACGCTGACCGGCGCCAACACTTACAGCGGCGGCACGACGATCTCGGCCGGCACGTTGCAGCTCGGCAATGGCGGTGCTTCCGGTTCCATCGCCGGCAATGTCACCAACAACGGCACGCTGACCTTCAACCGGTCCGATGCGTTCACCTTCGGCAACACCATTTCCGGCAGCGGTACGGTCCAGCAGATCGGTTCGGGCATCACCACGCTTACCGGCACCAACAGCTACGCTGGAATAACCACCGTCGCCGCCGGCACGCTGATCGTCAACGGCGACCAGACCGCCGCCACGGGCGCGACGACGGTCAATGCAGGCGCCACCATCGGCGGCACCGGCATCATTGGCGGCAGCGTGACTGTGGCGAACGGTGCCACGCTGGCACCCGGCAATGTCGGAACGGTGCCCGGGGCATTGACGATCAAGGGTTCGCTCGGACTGAACCAGACCTCGAACCTCAATTACAATTTCGGCCAGGCCGATGTCGTCGGCGGTCCCTTCAACGATCTCACCACGGTTGGCGGCGACCTGACGCTCGACGGCAAGCTGAACGTCAACCTGACGCCCGGCGGCTCCTTCGATCCCGGCATCTATCGCATCATCAACTACACCGGCGCGCTGACCAACAACACGCTGGACATCGCCAGCCTGCCGCCGGGCACGCCGCCGAACACCTTCTTCGTGCAGACCTCGGTGGCCAAACAGGTCAACCTCGTCAATACGGCGGGGCTGCAGCTCAATTTCTGGGACGGCACCCTCGGCCCGAAGAACAACGGCGCGGTCAATGGCGGCAACGGCACCTGGCAGAATGCCGGCGGCCTGGACAACTGGACGGATCAGCCGGGCACGGTCAACGCCCCCTGGAACGACAGCGCCTTCGCCGTCTTCATGGCAACGCCCGGCACGGTGGCGGTCGACAACGGCAATGGCGCTGTGCGCGCCGCCGGCATGCAGTTCGCCAGCGACGGCTATGTCATCCAGGGCGGCGTGCTGACCCTGGTCGGCTCGCCATCCTCGACCATCAGGGTCGGTGACGGCACTGCAGCCGGCGCAGGCTATACGGCCACCATCAATTCCGTGCTCGCCGGGACGACCCAGCTGGTCAAGACCGATCTCGGCACGTTGGTGCTCAACGGCGCCAACACCTATACAGGCGGCACCGCCATCAATGGCGGCGTGCTGCAGGTGTCGAACGACGGCAATCTCGGCGCGGCCAGCGGCGGACTGACTTTCAATGGCGGCACGCTGCGCCTCGGCGCCAGCTTCGACCCCAACACCGGTCGCGCCATTACGCTGAATGCGCCGGGCGGCACCATCGACACGCAGACCTTCCAGTCAACGGTCAGCCAGGCGATCGCCGGCGCCGGCTCGCTCACCAAGACGGGAGCCGGCACGCTGACGCTGACCAACGCCAACAATTACAGCGGCGGCACGACGATCTCGGCCGGCACACTGCAGATCGGCAATGGCGGCACCTCCGGCTTCATTTTCGGCGATGTCACCAACAACGGCACCCTCGCCTTCAACCGCTCGGATACGATGACGTTCCCCGGCGTCATCTCCGGCACCGGCGCCGTCCAGCAGAACGGCACCGGCACCACCGTGCTCCTCAGCGACAGCAACTACAGTGGCGGCACGACGATTTCGGCCGGCACGCTGCAGCTCGGCAATGGCGGCACCTCCGGTTCCATTATCGGCGATGTCACCAACAATGGCACGCTCGCCTTCAACCGCTCCAGCGCCTTCACCTTCGGCGGTGTGATTTCGGGCGCGGGCGCGATCCAGCAGATCGGCTCGGGCGTCACCACGCTCACCGGAACCAACAGCTATACCGGAACAACAACGGTGGCGGCCGGCACGCTGATCGTCAATGGCGACCAGACCGCCGCCACGGGCGCAACGACAGTCAACACGGGCGCCACCATCGGCGGTACCGGCATCATCGGCGGCGACGTGACAGTGCTCGATGGCGGCACGCTCGCGCCTGGCAATGTCGGTACCACCCCCGGCACCTTGAACATCAAGGGTTCGCTCAACCTCAACCAGGCCTCCAACCTCAATTACAATTTTGGCCAGGCCAATGTCGTTGGCGGCCCGCTCAACGACCTCACCACGGTCGGCGGCAATTTGACGCTCGACGGCAAGCTGAACGTCGACCTGACGCCCGGCGGCTCCTTCGATCCCGGCATCTATCGCGTCATCAGCTATAACGGTGCGCTGACCAACCATGGGCTGGACATCGCCAGCCTGCCGCCCGGCACGCCGCCGAACACCTTCTTCGTGCAGACTTCGGTTGCTCAACAGGTCAACCTTGTCAACACCGCCGGCCTCCAACTGACCTTCTGGGATGGCGATGCCGGCCCCAAGAACAACGGCGCGGTCAATGGCGGCAACGGCACCTGGCAGAATGCGGGTGTACAGGACAATTGGACGGAACAGAGCGGCGCGCTCAACGCTCCGTGGCAGGACAGCGGTTTCGCCGTTTTCATGGCAACGCCAGGTACCGTGGCGGTCGACAACGGCAATGGCGCGGTACGCGCCACCGGCATGCAGTTCGCCAGCGGCGGCTATGTCATCCAGGGCGGTGTGTTGACGCTTGTTGGCTCACCGTCCTCCACCATCAGGGTTGGCGACGGCACCGCAGCCGGCGCTGGTTACACCGCCACAATCGATTCCGTGCTCGATGGCGCAACCCAGCTCGTCAAGACCGATCTCGGCACGCTTATCCTCAACGGTGCCAACACCTACAGCGGCGGCACTGCCATCAATGGCGGTGTGCTGCAGGTGTCGAACGACGGCAATCTTGGCGCGACGACGGGTGGGCTCACCTTCACTGGCGGCACACTGCGCCTCGGCGCCAGCTTCGACATCGGAGCCCCACGTGCCATCACTCTCAATGCGCCCGGCGGCACCATCGACACGCAGGCCTTCCAGTCAACCGTCGGCCAGGGCATCACCGGTGCCGGTGCGCTCACCAAGACGGGAACCGGCACGCTGACGCTGACCGGCGCCAACACCTATAGCGGCGGCACGACGGTCTCGGCCGGCACGCTGCAGCTCGGCAATGGCGGCACTTCCGGCTCGATCGTCGGCAATGTCACCAACAACGCCACGCTCGCCTTCAACCGTTCGGATACGTTTACCTATGCCGGCGTCATCTCCGGCACTGGAGCGGCGCAGCAGAACGGCACCGGCACCACGGTGCTCACCGGAACCAACACCTATGCCGGCGGCACGACGATTTCGGCCGGCACGCTGCAGCTCGGCAATGGCGGCACTTCCGGCTCCATCACCGGCAATGTCACCAACAACGGCACGCTCGCCTTCAACCGCTCCGACGCGTTCTCCTTCGGCAACGGCATTTCCGGATCGGGCGGCGTAAGCCAGATCGGCTCCGGCGTGACGACGCTGACCGGTGTCTCCACCTATACCGGGCCGACCACGGTCGCCGCCGGCACGCTGGCCCCGGGCGCCGCCAACATCTTCAGCGCGGCCTCCGCCTTCTCCGTTCTTTCCGGCGGCACCCTGGCGTTGCAGGATCTCGACCAGACACTGGCCTCGCTCGCCAATGCCGGTACGGTCGATCTCGGCGGCACCAAGACCGGGACGACGCTCACCGTCGCCGGGAACTATCTCGGCAATGGCGGCACGGTCCAGCTTGCCACCCAGCTTGGCGGCGACAATTCGCCAACCGACAAACTGGTGATCAATGGCGACAGCACCGGCTCCAGCCTGTTGAAGGTGATCAATGCGGGTGGTCTCGGCGCGCCGACGGCGCAAGGCATCAAGCTTGTTCAGATCGACGGCGCTTCGAGCGGCAAGTTCTCGCTGGTCGGGGATTTCACCTTCAATGGCAGCCCGTCGATCGTTGCCGGCGCCTATGCCTATCGCCTGTTCCAGGGCGGGTCGTCGACGCCGGCGGACGGCGACTGGTATCTGCGTTCGCAGCTGAAGCCGACGCCACCCTTCCCACCCATCCCGCCGGGTCCGGATCCTGAGCCTGAACCCCAGTACAATCCGGGCGTTCCGGTCTACGAGGTCTATCCGCAACATCTGCTGGCCATGAACGGCCTGCCGACCCTCCAGCAGCGCGTCGGCAACCGCTACTGGAGCGATGCCGGCGCCAATGTCGTGGCGCAGGGCGCGGACGCGCCGGCACAGAACCCGGCGCCGGACGGCGTCAATCCGACCTATACCGAGAACCGTGCCTTCTGGGGACGCAGCGAAGGCTCGCATGCGAGCATCGATCCGGCGGTCTCGACCAGCAATGCCAGCTACGACCAGAACATCTTCCGCCTGCAGGCCGGTCTGGATTTGCTTGTGGCGGAAAACGAGGCGGGCCGACTGCTCGGCGGCATCACGCTGCATTATGTCCACGGCAAGACCGACGTCACCGCCCCCAGCGGCGATGGCAGCATCTCCACCGACGGCTACGGCTTTGGCGGCACGTTGACCTGGTACGGCAATGACGGGTTCTATGTCGACGGCCAGGCGCAAGTGACCTGGTACAACAGCGATCTCGCTTCGTTCACCGCCGCCCGGTCGCTGACTTCCGGCAATGACGGTTTTGGTTACGCCTTGTCGCTGGAGACCGGAAAACGCTTCCAGGTCGGCGAAGGCCTGACGCTGACCCCGCAGGCACAGCTGATCTATTCGCGTGTCAACTTCGACAGCTTCGTCGACCCGTTCGGGGCCGGCGTGTCGCTTCAGGACGGAGACAGCCTGCGCGGCCGGCTGGGCCTTTCGCTCGATCGCGAAAACTCATGGACCGCGGAGAACGGCACACTCACCCGCAGCCATGTCTACGGCCTCACCAATCTGCATTATGAATTCCTGCAGGGCACCCGCGTCGACGTCGCCAGCGTCGATTTTTCGAACCGCTCCGACAGATTGTGGGGCGAAATCGGCCTCGGCGGCTCTTACAACTGGAACGACGACAAATATTCGATCTATGGCGAAGGTTCCGTCGCGACCAGCCTCGCCCATTTCGGCGACAGCAACACGATCAAGGGCTCGCTTGGGTTCAGGGTGAAGTGGTAATGCGAACGGCCGGACTGCAAAGTCCGGCCGATATCGTTCGCGCTATTTGGTCGGACCGGCTCGCGACATGGCTGGGCCTGGGTCTTCGGCGGTTACCTAGCCTTCTTACCCCTCACATCCGCATCAGCAAACCGCCGTCGACGGCGAGTTCGATACCGGTGATGTAGCTTGCAGCGTCCGACAACAGAAACAGCGCCGCGCTGGCCATGTCCTGCGGCGTGCCGATGCGGCCGAGCGGCGCGTAGTTGGCGACGGCCTGGCGTTTTTCCTCGGTGTCCCAGCGCGCCTGCAGCGGCGTCAGCGCCATGCCGGGGCAGATGGCGTTGGAGCGGATGCGCTCGGCCGCCAGTTGCATGGCCAGCGACTTCGACAGCGCGCAGACGCCGGCCTTCGAGGCCTGGTAGGCATCCTGGGGAGCCGGGTCGCCGCGATACCACTGGATGGTCGAGAAATGCACCATCGCGCCGCCGCGGCCTGTCGAGCGCATCAGCGGCACTGCCGCCCGCGCGGTGTGGGCAAAGGATTTGAGGTTGATGTCGAAGACCTGGTCCCATACGTCGAGGTCCATGTCCAGCACCGACCTGTCGCGGCCGAACCACAACACGCCGGCGACATTGGCGAGATAGTCGACGCCGCCACGCGCCTTTCCGGCCGAACCGATCGCGTCGCGGACAAAGGCCTCGTCTGTGAGGTTGCCCTGCGCATAGGTCAATCGATCGCCATGGCCCGACAGCGACGCCGGGCGCTCCTTGACGTCGATGGCGGTGACCGCAGCACCGGATTCAAGCAGCGCCAGCGCGATCGCCTCGCCCATGCCGCCGCCGGCACCGGCAACGACCGCATGCCTACCGGTGAAATCGAACTCGATCATTAATACCCCCTCCTCTGCTGTCGGCCGTGCGCCGTTAAGCGGACAATAGGAGCGCGTGTTGAATCCATCAAGCCGGAATAGAAAAAATTTGCCAAAATGGAAAATAGCGATATCGTACCGGACATGAACCCTCCCATCCGGCGGATATCAAGACCATGAACCTGCGCACCGACATCCGGGCTTTTTCCGTTACATCTCCCGTCGACGGCTCCATCTATGCTCGGCGCAGCTATGCCGACGGCGCCGCCATCGAGGCGACGCTCGCCAAGGCGCGCGCGGCACTAAAACCCTGGCAACGGACGCCGCTGGCGGAGCGGCTGGCGATCCTGCTCAGGTTCGGCGAGGAGATGAAGGCGCGTTCCGCCGAGCTTGCCAAAATGGTGGCCTGGCAGATCGGCCGCCCGCTCTGGCAGGCCGACGAAACGCCGCGTCTGGCACTGGTCGGCCAACTTCTGGCCGACATCGCCGGCGAGACGCTGGCCGAGCGACCCTACCCTTCCGACGACACCATCCGCCGCTATGTGCGCCCGGCCCCCGGCGGGCTTCATCTTTCGATCTGCGCCTGGAACTATCCGACGGCGATGCTCGGCTATCTGGTGACGGCGCCGCTCGCCGCCGGCAATGTAGTGATCTTCAAGCATTCGCCGCAGACCCCGCTGATCGCCGAAGTGGCTGAAGAAGCTTTCCGCGCCGCCGGCGGGCCCGACGGCGTGTTCCAGAGCCTGCATCTAGACCATGCCGACGCCGAACGGCTGATCGCTTCCGGCGCCTTCAACGCGGTCAATTTCATCGGCTCGGTCAATGGCGGAAGGCGCGTGCACGCCGCCGCCGCCGGGACGTTCACCCAGGTGCATCTCGAACTCGGCGGCAAGGACCCGACCTATGTGCGCGCCGATGCCGATCTTGAGGCCACGGTGGCGCAGATCGCCGAAGGCACCTACTCCAATGCGGGCCAGTCCTGCTGTTCGGTCGAGCGCATCTATGTCGACCGCGCCGTCCACGACCGCTTTGTCGACGCGCTGGTGGCGGAGACTGCGAAATGGACGATCGGCCACCCGATCGAGGACAAGCCGATGGTGGGACCGGTGGTGCGCGCGACCGCTGCCGAGACCATCCGCGGCATGGCCGAACAGGCCGTTCGCGCCGGCGCGCGGCGCCTGATGCCGGAAACCGGTGCGCAAAAGGCCGCCTTGCTCGGCGCCGCCTATGTCGCGCCGGAAGTGCTCGTCGGCGTCGACCATCACATGCAGATCATGCGCGACGAACTGTTCGGTCCGATCGCCTGCGTGCAGGCCGTGGATGGCGACGAACAGGCCATCGCCCTGATGAACGACAGCGAATACGGCCTCAGCGCCTCGATCTGGACGCAGGACATCGACCACGGCACGGCGCTGCTAGACCAGGTCGAGGCAGGCACGGTCTACCTCAACCGCTGCGACCACGCCGATCTCTATCTGCCCTGGGGCGGTATCAAGAACTCCGGCATGGGCCGCACCAATGGCGGCGCTGGCCTTATCGAGTCGACGGCAGCGAAGTCCTATCATGTCCGCTCCGTCATCGCCTGATATGCGCCTGGAAAGACACGAGGCAGCAGCGCTGGCGGCAGCAGCCGTCGACTGCCTGCTGCCGCAGGCGGCGAGCCCTTATTTGCTGATCGCCGAGCATGCCGGCAACAAGGTACCGGCGCCGTGGCGCGACCTTGGTCTCACCGCGCCCTTTCTCGAAACCCATTTCGCGGTCGATATCGGCATCGACGCATTGACCCGGCGACTATCGCAGCGCCTCGTGGCGCCGGCGGTGATCGCGCGCTATTCACGGCTTTTCCTCGACTACAATCGACCCGTCGACGAATGGGATCACATGCGCCCAGACCTCGGCGGCATCCCGGTTCCGGGCAACCTCGATGTAAGCGAGGAAGATCGTGACCTACGCCGGCAGGTCGGCTGGGAGCCGCTGGAACAGGCGATCGCCGACGGCGCCGTCGACCGCAGGGCCCTCGTCTCGATCCATTCCTTCACGCCGGTGATGGGCGGCGTTCGGAGGGATGTCGATATCGGTATTCTGTGGCGCGAGCCGTCGCCCTTCGTCTCGGCCATGCTGGAAACGGTTCGCGAGAAGAGCAAGGCCGCCGGCCTCACGATGGGCGACAACGAACCCTACGATTGGCGCCAGGCGATCGGCTACACGTTGAACCGGCACGGCCTGCAACAGCAGCGGCCTTGCCTTTATCTCGAAGTGCGCAACGACCTGCTCGTCAGGCCCGACCGTCTCGAACAGGTGGTGGGCGTGCTCGGCGACAGTCTTTGCGAGATTGCGAAAACGCTATGGCCGGACCCCGCGATAGCCGTCTAAGCGCTGGACGCCCGGAAGCGGCCTCGCTACAGCTTGTCGAAATGGAAACACGACAGCCAAGGGCGCGGACCATGCAGGGCAATGTGGGATCCAAGATCCGGGACGCGCGCAAGCAGCACAACATCACGCTGCGCGAACTCAGCGAGCGCTCCGGCCTCTCGGTCTCGCAATTGTCCAAGCTGGAAAACGGCAAGGCGCGGCTGACCGTCGATGTCGCGCTCACCATCGCTGGCGTGCTGCACGTACCGGTGGCATCGTTCCTGTTCAGCCCGAAACCCGGCATGCAGGCCAGGCGCTCGATCACCCGTGCCGGCAGTGGCGTGCTGCACGAGGGCAACGCCATGGTGTTCGAGGTGTTGTGCAGCGACTTTCGCGACAAAACCAATATCTTCTGGCGTGTCACGCTGCTGGCGAAATCGTTCGAGGAAAATGGCGGTTGGCGTAGCCATTCGGGCGAAGAATTCATCCATGTGCTGAGCGGCAGCCTGGAGTTGCACACCATTCACTACGACCCGGTCGTACTGCAGCCGGGCGACAGCATCCTGTTCGATGGCGAGATGCAACACGCCTATGTTTCGGTCGGCGACGAGCCGGCGATCATGCTGATGTCGAACACGGTTCCCCGCGACAGCGTTCCACTCGCCTCGGCCGGCTAACCGATGCGCCGGCGGCCTTGCCGGCACGAGCCGTCGTCACCGATTTTCCTGAACCGGCACAAATACTTTTTCTAAAATGGAAAAAAATGCTTGTTATGGAAAAGTTGCGAGTCTAGCATCCTGATCACCTGCCGAAGGGAGCAAACAGCCCACGGCCGGAATGGGAGGCGAAACCGATGTTGTCGGTGGAGGCAGTCAGCAAGACATTTGGCGGAGTACAGGCGTTGCGCCAGGCTTCGCTGTCCTGCGCTTCCGGCGAAATCCTCGGCCTAATCGGCCCCAACGGCGCCGGCAAATCCACGCTCGTCAATGCCATTTCAGGCGTGCTCAAGCCCGACGCGGGCAGCATCCGGCTGGCGGACCAGGAGCTGACCGGGCGCGGTCCCGAACATTGCGCCCGCGCCGGCATCGCCCGCACCTTCCAGAACATCCGCCTGTTCAAGGAACTGACTGTCCGCCAGAACGTCGAGGTTGCGCACATCACCTGCCGTGACGTGCGCCCTGACGCCGCCGGTCGCATCGATATCGATGCGTTGCTTGAACAGTATGAGCTCGGCAGTGCGGCCGACGCCCCCGCCGGCACGCTCTCCTACGGCAACCAGCGCCGCCTGGAGATTGCACGCGCGCTGGCGCTTGGACCTTCGCTTTTGCTTCTCGACGAGCCGGCCGCCGGCCTCAACGAGAGCGAGTCGGAAACGCTGGCCGAGGCGATCGAAGCCATTCGCCGCGATTTCGGCTGCGCCATCATCGTCATCGACCACGACCTGCGCTTCATCAACCGGCTCTGCGACCGGCTCTGCGTCATGGACCAGGGCCAGGTCATCGCATCTGGCGACACCGTCGAGGTCTGGCGCGATCCGCGTGTCATCGAGGTCTATGTCGGGCAATCGCAGCCGTCGTGACGATCCAGACATCCAGGATAACAAGAACAAGGGAGGGTTCGGAAATGGACAAATTGACTTTGGGAGCCGCCGTTCTGACAGCGGGCCTGTTCCAGGCGGCACATGCGGGCGCTGCCGAGCTGAAGATCGGGCTGGCGGTCGCCATGACCGGCACCTACGCACCTTACAGCGAGGCCGAAGGCGCGCGCTGCATGGCCGACAAATTGAACAAGGCGGCAAGCCCCGGCGATCCCAAGATCGAGCTGATGATCGAGGACAACCGTTCCGATCCGCAGCTCTCGGTCTCGCTCGGCCAGAAATTCCTCGATGCCGGCGCGCAGGTGATCACCGGCGTTCCCTTCCCCGACGCGCTGATCCCGACAGCCCAGATCGCGGCGCCCTATGGCGCGACCGTCTTCTCCGCACCCAACACGCAGCTGGAGATGCAGCAAGCCGGGCTCGACAACTTCATCGCCGGCGCGGTGCCGGACCCGATCAACGCCGCCGCGACCGCCAATGCCCTCTATGGCAAGGGCGCGCGGACCGTGGCGCTGCTGGTTTCACCCGATGCCGGTTCCTATTCCGAAAAACTGCCGGAATGGTTCGGCGAGGTGTTCGAACACAGCGGCGGCAAGGTCGTGTCCAAGCTCAATTATTCCTGGGGCACCACCGACTGGTCACCGCAGATCGCCTCGATCAAGGCGCTGCCGCAGAAGCCGGACGCCATCCACATCTGCGCCGTGCTGCCGGATGTCGGCATCCTGATCCGGCAACTGCGCGCCAATGGCTATGATGGCTGGGTGACCGGTTGCGATGCCTTCGACGACAAGTCGCTGGAAGGCACGGTGGGCAATGCCGCGGCGCTCGACAAGGTGATGTTCACTACCCATGGCGCCACCGGCATCGACGGCCCGATCGATCACTTCCTCGCCCAGTGCAAGGCCGACGGCTACAAGGTCAACGGCATCTTCGACGCGCTCGGCGCCGACATGGTGCAGGTGAGCTACGAGGCCGCGAAGAAGGCGGGCACGACCGAGCCGGCGGCGCTGCGCGAGGCGATTCGCGCGCCCGGCGGTTATGCCGGCACCACCGCGCCGACCATCTCGTTCGCCGAAAAGAAGGGTTATCCGGTCAAAGCGGTGCCGGTCATGGGCTTCGCCAATGGCAAGCGCGTGCTGATTACCGATACGCCGCCAACCTACGTTCCGGCCCTGAAGTAACGGACAGCCATCGCCATGCAGAGCCGCGCCGCACCACAAGCCTGGACCACGCCGTGCTGACGGTCGAGAACCTCTCCGTCCGGTACGGCGCGGTCGCGGCCGTGCGCGAGCTTTCGTTGACCATCGGGCGGGGCGAACTCGTCGCCCTGCTCGGCCCGAACGGCGCCGGCAAGAGCTCGACCATCAATGCGCTGACCGGGCTGGTCGCCGCCACGGCAGGCCGGATGGTGTTCGACGGCAAGGACATAACACGCGCGCGCACCGAGGACCGCATCCGCGCCGGCCTCACCTCGACGCCGGAAGGCAGGCACATCTTCGCCAATCTGACGGTGGGCGAAAACCTGCGGCTCGGCGCCGCGACACGGCGCGACCCCAAAGGCGTGCGCCAGGACACCGAGCGTTTCCTCTCGCTCTTTCCCGTTCTTGCCGAACGTTACGCGCAGGCCGCCGGCACCTTGTCCGGCGGCGAACAGCAGATGCTCGCCATCTCGCGCTCGCTGATGTCGCGGCCGAAGCTGCTCTTGCTCGACGAACCGTCGCTCGGGCTGGCGCCGCGCATCGTCGCCCAGATCTTCGACTTCATCGGCCAGCTGAAAAACGAAGGGCTGACGCTCCTGGTGGTGGAACAGAACGCCACGCAGGCGCTTCGCTTCGCCGACCGCGTCTATGTCGTGAGTTCCGGTTCGCTGCGTTATGACGGTCCGCCTGCGAAACTCGCCGACGAACACGGCCTCCTCAACCTTTATCTCGGCGGATAGGCGCGTCATGGACTATGTCTTGCAGCAATTGCTCAACGCGCTGGCCTTCGGCGCGGAATATTCGCTGGTGGCGCTCGGCCTCGCCGTCGTCTTCTCCATCATGGGCCTGGTCAATTTCGCCCATGGCGAGATCATCGGCGTCTCCGCCTACAGCGTCTTCCTGGCGGCCGCACTTGGCCTGACCTCGCCATTCGTGGCCGTGCTGCTCGCCGTCGCCTCAGCGGCTCTGGCGGCAATCGTCTTCGAACGTATCGCCTTCCGCCCGGTGCGCTACGCCCCGACCACAACCGGCCTGCTCACCGCTTTCGGCGTTTCGATCGTGGTGCAGAACCTGTTCATGCTTCTGATCTCGCCAAAGCCGCAGTCAGTCTCGATCCTCAACGGCCTCAACCAGATGTGGTTCTTCGGCCCGTTCGCGGTGTCGTCGCTGCAGGTGCTGGAACTCGTTGTCTCCGGCCTCACCATCCTGGCGCTGGTGCTTTTTCTCAACCGCTCGACGCTCGGGCTGGCCATCCGCGCCGCCTCTCGCGACTTCGCCACGGTGCGGCTGATGGGCATTCGCGCCAACCGGGTGATCGCCACCGCCTTCGCCATCTCCGGCGCGCTGGCTGGCATCGCCGCCGTGTTCATCCTGGCGCGCCGCGGTTCGGTCTCGCCCGATCTCGGCTTTGGCCTGGTGCTGAAGGCCTTCGTCGCCTGTGTCATCGGCGGCTTCGGCTCACTGGCGGGTGCTGCCGCCGGCGGCATGTTGCTCGGCTTCATCGAGGTCGGCCTGCTGGTGGCGCTGCCGCAGGAATATGGGGGCTTCAAGGACGCGCTGACCTACGTGATCATCGTCGCCCTGCTTGTCTACCGGCCGGAAGGCCTGCTCGGCCAGCGCATCGAGCTGGGCGACAAGGAGATCTGAGGTGACCCAGAGCGCAGAGACCATGCTTTCGCGTCCGTCGGGCGAAACCACGCAATCCGGCCACGCCATGTTGCGCCGCTCGCTGGCCGGCGGTCTCGTCACCGCCCTGCCGGTCGTGGTGATCGGTCTTGCCGTGCTTGGCCTGGCGCCGGCCTACTACACCCATCTGGCGCTGGCCGCCTTCGTCAACCTGATCGTCGTCGTCGGTCTGCAGGTCTTCATGGGCAACAGCAACATCGCCAATCTCGGCCACAGCGCCTTTGTCGGCATCGGGGCCTATGGCGTCGCCATCCTGTCGACGCCGCTGGCGATGAAGAAATTGTCGATCCCCAACGCGCCGTTCGGACTGGCCCTCGTCGAACTCAACCCGCTGCTTGCCGCCGTGCTGGCCTTGCTGGCCGTCGGCATTCTTGCGGCAATCAGCGGCAAGATCATCAGCCGGCTTTCCGGCGTCGCCGCCACCATCGTCAGCCTGGCGCTACTGATCATCGTGCATTCGGTGTTTTTGAACTGGACCGACTTGTTCAAGGGTAACCAGGCGTTTTTCGGCATTCCGAAAGTGGTCGACCTGCCGGCGATGCTGGTGGCATCGGTGGTCGTCATCGTCATCGCCCGCCTTTTCAAGGACAGCCGCTGGGGCCTGCAGCTGAGGGCCAGCGCCCAGAGCCCGCAGGCGGCCGCCGCCTTCGGTGTCGATGCCAGGCGCCTGCGCCTCGGCGCATGGGTTCTTTCGGCGCTGATCTGCGGGCTTGCCGGCGTGCTGTTCGCCTATTTCGCCGGCACGATCAGCCCGAAACTGTTCTACTTCCAGCAGATCTTCATGACGCTGGCCATGCTGATCCTGGGCGGCATGGCGACGGTGACGGGCGCGGTGACCGGCGTCATCGTGCTTTCGATCGGCCTCGAATTCATCCGCAGCATCGAATCCGGCGTCACCATCGCCGGTGTCCAGCTGCCGCAGCTGCTCGGCCTGTCCGGCGTGGCACTGGGTGTGGTCATCGTGCTTTGCATGGCGTTCCGCCCCGGCGGCATCAGCGGGCGGCTTGAGCTCGACGAGCAGCTCTACAGGCTTTTCAGGCGCAATCCCCGCTAGGCGGCGCCGACATTTTTCAGGGTGGAGGATATACGGTGGAGTTTCAGGACAAGGTTGCCGACTACGGGCCGAAACTCGAGGCGTTGCAGCGCAAGCTGGCATTGGACGGCGTCGAGTTCATCCAGGTGCATACGGTCGACACCTCGGGCGCGTTCCGCTCGAAGATCACCCCCTTGAAGCTGTCGCCCTATGGCGAGGCGATCAACGCCATCCTTTATTGCGTCGCCCATGGCGACGGCCAGCCCATGGGCGACGTCGCCTTCGCCTCGCCGACGGCGAACGAGGAAAACGGCTTTCCCAACATCAAGGGCATCATCGACCCGGCAACCGTGGTGCAGCACGGCTGGAAACCAGAATACGCCTCGGCGATCACCTTTTCCTACATGCTGGACGGGGCGCCCTGCCCTTATGACCCGCGCGGCGTTCTGGCCCGCGTCGAACAGCGCGCCGCCGCGCTCGGCTACGAACCGCGTTTCGCGCTGGAATACGAATTCGGTATCTTCCACGCCGACCACGACCTGATGCGCGCCGGCCGCTATCGCGAATTGAAGCCATGGGGCCACTCGCTGACCAATTACGACCTGGTGCGCAGCGGCGAATATCAGGATTTCGCCGCCGAGCTGATCCGCCGCATGAAAAGCATCGGCATCGGCATCGCCTCGCTGGTCACCGAATACGGCTTTGGCATGTATGAATATGCGCTGACGCCGAAGACGGCGCTGCAGGCGGCGGACGACGCCATGCGCGCCAAGCTGCATCTGCGCGAGCTTTGCGCCGAACGCGGGCTGGTCGCCACCTTCATGACCCGCTTCCAGCCGCCCGGCAAGGAAAGCGCCTGCGGCGCCCACCATCATGTCAGCCTGTGGAAAGACGGCCAGCCGGCCTTCGCCGCCGGCCCCAACCGGCTGACGCCGGTCGCCGAGAAATTCCTGGCCGGCGTGCTGAACCGCATGCAGGAAACACACCTGCTGTTTCGGCCGACCGTCAATTCCTACCGCCGCTTCGATCGCGGCGCCTGGTCACCGGAGGACGTCGCCTGGGGCTTTGAGAACCGCACCGCGCCGATCCGGGCCATCACCACGCCCAATGACGGGGCATGCCGCTTCGAGCATCGCGCGCCCGGCGCCGACATCAACCCGTATCTGTCGGTTGCCGCTATCCTGGCGGCCGGCTGCGAAGGCATTGAAAAAGACCTGCCGCTGGAAGCGCCGGTAAGCGGCGACCTGGCCAAGCTGGACAAGCCGAAGCTGCCGCGCACGCTGAACGCCTCGATCGACGCCTTCGCCAACTCGGACTTCTGCGCCGAAGCCTTTGGCGAGGCCTTCCGCGACAATTACGTGGAAAGCCGCCGCGCCGAACAGGCCGCCTTCGAGGCCTGGCAGGCCTCGCACATCACCGATTTCGAGTGGCAGCGCTATTTCGTCAATTGACGCGCGATGAAGGAACTGCCCCGCCGAAGCGGGGCGGCGAACCCGCGATCAGTTGTTCGCGGGATGCGTCTCGGCTTCGTAGCAGAGCCTGAATATCCGCCACAGCGCGATCAGCGCCGGCGGCGCCATGATGGCGGCGAGCACCAGTTGCGGTGTTAGCCCGAGGCCGAGGATCGCCGACACCAGCCAGTGGATGGTGCCCAGCACGATGAGCAGCTTGGTGGACAGGAACAGCGCGGCGGCAGCCACGCCGAAGAGCGTATAGGCAGTCAACTTGGATTGCATCGGAAAATGCCCAAAAGGCGCTGCCGATACCGGCAGCGCGAACAAGGATCAGGGTTGAGGACAAAAGGCCTTGGCGGCCGCTCAGGCGGCCCGCGGCGGCGCCCTGATGCGGGCATGCGTCGAACTTTGCGCGGCACCCGGTGCTGAAATTTCGGCAATGGTCGAGCTATAGGGTGCCGGCAGCAGCAACACCGGCGCGTCGGGCACGACGGCATCGAAGGATTGCGGGGCCAGCCCATGCGGGCGTGAGGCGCGCGCGCCGGTCCAGGCCGGCGCATCGGCCTTGCCGGCAATGACGGCCTTCAGATCGGCACTGGGCGCCGATAGTTGAGCCTCGCCAACGCCGATGTCGAAGCGAGCAGGCGCCGGGCGCTCCAGGAGCAGCAGCGCCAGCAACAGGCAAAGCAGCCGTCCGAAATGGACGGCAAAACCGCTCGCGCTGTCCGGCCTTGTCAACATGGGATCATCGGTAGGCCAGGCAGCCGGCCGGTGCAAGCACGCATGGCTCCGACAAGAGAGCGCCGCCCGAAATAGTGCCGGTTTCAGGCATTGCGCGTTTGTTGGAAAAAGGCGGCGCGGCGGCCATCGTCGTCACGGCGATGACGCCAACGGGACGGTGCGGACCGCGACCAGAACGGGCGGCGCGCCGGATTTCAGGTGCTGACGCCGAGCTCGACCAGCCGCTCGACGCAGGATTCCTCGGCCTGGTCGAGTTCGGCCAGCGTCTCCTCGAGGTCGCGGCGCTTCTGGCGCAGGTCGTCGCGCTTTTCCTCGATGCGCTTGATCATCAGCTTCAGCTGGCCGACCTCGCCCGGCGGCTCCTTGTACATCTGGATGATCTCGCGGATCTCGGCGATCGCGAAGCCCAGCCGCTTGCCGCGCAGGATCTGGCGGACAAGATGCCGGTCGGAGGGGCGGAACAGCCGCGTGCGGCCGCGCCGAACCGGCGCAACCAGCCCTTCATCCTCATAAAAACGCAAGGTACGCGTCGAGATGTCGAACTCGCGCGTCAGCTCGGTGATCGTGTAATATTCCCGCATGGTCACTCCGGGCACAGGGGGCGAGATACGCCGTTGTCCGTCGTGCCGCCGCTTCACGGCTCATATCGCCAGAATCGAACAGCATGCGGGTCGACGGCAAGCTTCGCACGGCATTTACGTAAAAGTCAATTGTGGGCAAAATCACCAATTGTTTTCAAAGACGCGGGCGATTTCCAGCTAGCCCCCGCCCAGATGCAGCCACCAGGTGGCGAAGGAGAGAAAGGCCAGGAAGCCGATGACGTCGGTGATCATGGTGGTGAAGATCGACGAGGAAATGGCGGGATCGGCGCCCAGCTTGTCAAGAAACAGCGGAATCAGGATGCCGCCCAGCGAAGCCGCCAGCATGTTGACGATCATGGCGGCGGCGATGACCAAGCCGAGATCGATGTTGTGGAACCAGAGACCGGCCACCAGCCCGAGCAGCGTGGCGATGATGGCGCCGTTGAGCAAGCCGACCAGCACCTCGCGGCGGATGACGCGTCCGGCATTGTAGATATCGAGGTCGCGCGTGGCGAGCGCCCGCACCGTCACCGTCATGGTCTGGGTGCCGGCATTGCCGCCGAGCGAAGCGACGATCGGCATCAGCGCGGCAAGCGCCACCATCTCCTCGATGGTGGCGCCGAACAGGCTGATCACCGAGGCTGACAGGAAGGCCGTGCACAAATTGACCAGGAGCCACGGCACGCGCGAACGCGAGGTGGCGGCTACCGTGTCGGAGAGCTCCTCGTCACCGACGCCGCCCATGCGCAGGAGATCTTCCTCCGCCTCCTGCTGGATGACGTCGACGACGTCGTCGATGGTGAGCACGCCGACCAGCCGCTCGTTCTCGTCGACCACGGCGGCCGACAAAAGATCGTATTGCTCGAATTCGCGTGCCGCCTCCTCCTGGTCCATCGTCGCCGGAATGGCGTGGCGGGTCTCGTGCATGATCTCCTCGACCTTCACCGCGCGCTTGGCGCGCAGCACCTGGTCGAGGCCGATGGCGCCGAGCAGCTTGAAGGTGGGGTCGATGACGAAGATTTCGGAAAACCGGTCCGGCAGGTCGGTGTCGTCGCGCATGTAGTCGATGGTCTGGCCGACCGTCCAGAACGGCGGCACGGCAACGAACTCGGTCTGCATGCGCCGCCCGGCGCTTTCTTCCGGATAGTCGAGCGCGCGCCTCAGCCTGATGCGCTCGGTGAACGGCAGCTGCGAAAGGATCTCGTCCTGGTCCTCCTGGTCGAGGTCTTCCAGGATGTAGACGGCGTCGTCGGAATCGAGCTCCTGCACCGCCTGCGCGATCTGCGCGTTGGGCAGGTTGTCGACGATGTCGAGGCGGATCGCCTCGTCGACCTCGGTCAGCGCCGAAAAGTCGAAATCGGTGCCGAGCAGATCGACCAACGCCCGGCGCTGGTCGGGCAGCAGCGCCTCCAGCAGGTCGCCGAGCTCCGACTGGTGCAGGTCGCCGACTTCGTGTTTCAAGGTCAGCGTGTCGCGGTCGGCGATGGCGGCGCCGATATGGGCGACGAAAGCCGCGCGAATGACGCCGTCCTCGCCGTAGATGTCGGCGTGGAACTGGTCGTCCTGATGCTGCCCCTCAACCTGCATGATGTCCCCAGCGACGCTTTTCCGGGAAAGGATCAGCGTCCGGTTTAGAGCAAGACGATGCCGGATTGAAGCGGCGCGACTGCCGGAAAACGGCCCTGTTCCCAGCTTACGCAACGGCCGCCACGGGCCATATGCAAAGTCTGTTGCGGAACGTGCGATTATTGCCGCTTATGGCCTTGTTTCGCCGGAAACGATTTGCTACACGCCGCGAGCCGGTGCATTCCGGCTCCTACCACGGGCGGTCGTGGCGGAATTGGTAGACGCGCAGCGTTGAGGTCGCTGTGGGGCAACCCGTGGAAGTTCGAGTCTTCTCGACCGCACCATTCACCATCAGAAAACCCAGTATTTCCATGGCTTTCGGGCCATTTGTGTCCCACATTAAGACCATGCCTGGGACACATTTACTCGTTCCATAGCCTTCAGAGCGAGCAGCGGCGACGGTCGCTGTACGCCTCGTATGGCGGCTGGGACAATGGCCGGAACTGGACGTTGCCGTCGATTGCCGCCATATGATGGGCAGTCTTTCGAGAACATGATGACCGAACGCAGCCAGATAGCCACGACGTTCCTGCCCTTTGCCGGCTCCGCGCCGGTGGAATGGCGCATCGAACCCGGCCTCACCGCCTATCCCGACGCCCTGGCTTTCATGGAAGCGCGCGCCGAGACGATCCGGGCCGGCACCGCCGGCGAGATGGTGTGGCTGGTGGAACATCCGCCGCTCTACACCGCCGGCACCAGCGCGCAGGCGGCGGACCTAATCGACCCCGACCGCTTTCCCGTCTTCAACGCAGGGCGCGGCGGCGAATACACCTATCACGGCCCCGGCCAGCGCGTGGCCTATGTCATGCTCGACCTGAAGCGGCGGCGCGAGGATGTGCGCGCCTTCGTGGCCGCGCTCGAACAATGGATCATCCGCACCCTCGCCGCCTTCAACGTGAAGGGCGAGCGGCGCGAGGACCGCGTCGGGGTGTGGGTGGTGCGGCCGGACCGGCCCGCCCTGCCCGACGGCACGCCGGCCGAGGACAAGATCGCCGCCATCGGTATCCGCCTGCGCAAGTGGGTTTCCTTCCACGGCATCGCCATCAATGTCGAACCAGACCTCGCCCATTTCGGCGGCATCGTGCCGTGCGGCGTTTCCGACCACGGCGTCACTTCGCTGGTCGATCTCGGCCTGCCGGTGACCATGGCCGACCTCGACGTCGCGCTGAAGGCCGGTTTCGAGACCGTGTTCGGCCCTGCCGAGGCGGCCGAAGCCGAGCCGCAGCGCAAGGCCGGCTGAGCCAGCCCTACCCTCGCAGCATCCGTTTGATGGCTCGCAGGCCAGCACAGGGTGCTTGTTGCGACCGCAGCCTGTTGGCATGAGCCAGACGCAACTACTGCATCGGCCAGAAAATCGGAATCGATTTTCGGTAGGCCGATGCAGCAGAGTCAAAGTATTAGAGCGTCCTTTGCGCGTCCAATTGGACGCGCGGCGCTCTAGTCGACGCTCCGTGCCGAAGCTCTCACACGTCTGGCTCTGAGGGAGTTTCGCCTGCTGCCCGTACCGGTCCGGGCGTGTCGGCGATCTTGTCTTTCGCGGTCGGCAGCATCGCCGACCCGGTTCTTCACGCATGTCGCGGCCAGTTGGCCGCGACGCCTTCATCACATCGCACCGATCCACATTGCCATCGAAACGAGGAAGGCGCTCATGCACACAAGAGAGACGACATCCTGGATCAAATCAGTCATGGCTGGCTCCTGTTGTTAATATGTACGTAATTTGTTCTAATTTTGTTCCAAAGTCAACGCAGGAGAACGGCATGCCGGCCGATTCCGGATGGCCTCGAAAGGCAGGGTTAAGGAAAGGTTGATGTCGCCGGCCGCCGGTAACTTATCCCTGCTTTCCACCGGGGATGCCGGTGCACCGGGAAGCGAGCCCGACATCGCCCCTTCCGCCTCGCAGCGGAAGGGGCGGCGTGCACCGGGCAATTGTTGGCCGGAAGGGACCAGCTCCTGCCAACAGCGCGGCTATGCCGCGACCCGGGTGCAGGCTAGCGCCAGCAGGACAGGCCGTAGCGGCTGCCGTTCCATGTGGTCCAGCCACTCGAGCGCCCGCCAACCGGCTTGCGCAGAAACCAGCGATTGCCGTCGGCATGCCGGAAGTACACACCGCCGCCATCGCTGGGACGCGGATTGGTCAGCGGCACCCAGCGTGAACCGTTGTCGGAGAACGACCCCTTCCAGCGCACGCCGGAAGTGGAAGTGCAGACATCGCCGTCGCAGTTGGTCTGGGAATCGTCGACCACCACCCATTTCATCCGGGCTGGGCGGCCGTCGATGTTGCAGGACCAGTTGCCGCCCCACCAGCCAATGGCCTGGCTGGCGACGGCTGGTGCCGTGAGTGCTAGGCTCAATGTGGCGGCGCAGGCAGCGCCGAGAAGCGCTTTTGCCAATGTGGATGTCGATAGAGGATGCACGTCGTGCGGCACATGCGCCGCGGCCTTGTCGCGAGAAAGCATGACAGTTTCCCCCTTCAGGTTTCGTCGCAACGACGAACCTAGGAGAGACCTGCGTTGCGGTCTGTAACGGCGATCACATTGTCCGCAATGCCGGCGGAAACCAGCCGGCGGGCTTCAGCAGCCGGTTCTAAAGCGGCACCACCTTGCCTTCATTGAGCGTCACCCGGCGATCCATGCGGCCGGCAAGCTCGTGGTTGTGGGTGGCGATCAGCGCTGCCAGGCCGGACTGCCTGACCAGCGCTTCCAAGGCGTCGAAGACATAGGAAGCGGTGACCGGATCGAGATTGCCGGTCGGCTCGTCGGCCAGGAGCACCAGCGGCGCATTGGCGACGGCGCGCGCGATCGCCACGCGCTGCTGTTCGCCGCCGGACAGTTCCGAGGGCCGGTGCTGGGCGCGTTTGCCGATCTGCATGTAGTCGAGCAGCTGGGCGGCGCGCTTGGCCGCCTCCGGTTTCGACAGGCCGCGAATGAGCTGCGGCATCATGATGTTTTCCAGCGCCGAGAATTCCGGCAGCAGGTGGTGAAACTGGTAGACGAAGCCGATGTCGTTGCGGCGGATCGCGGTGCGCTCGTCGTCGGAGAGCCGCCCGCAGGCCTTGCCCGACAGGATGACGTCGCCGCCATCCGGCCGTTCGAGCAGGCCGGCCGTATGCAGGAGCGTCGACTTGCCGGTGCCTGACGGCGCCACCAGCGCCACCATCTCGCCCCGGTGCAGCGTAAACTCCGCGCCGTTGAGGATGGTGAGCTTGCGCGGCCCCTGCACATAGTGCCGTTCGACACTCTTCAGTTCCAGCACTGCCGCGGCCATTATTCGTACCTCAGCGCTTCGACCGGATCGAGCCGGGCCGCCCGCCAGGCCGGGAACAGCGTGGCGATGAACGACAGCACAAGCGCCATGACAACGACCGAGACCGTCTCGCTTGCATCCATCTTGGCCGGTAACTGGCTGAGGAAATAGAGCTCGGGATTGAACAGCACCGTGCCTGACAGCCAGGAGAAGAACTCGCGGATACGCTCGACATTGAGGCAGATGACGACGCCCAGCAGCACCCCGGCAAGGGTGCCGACCACGCCGATCGCCGCCCCCGTCATCAGGAAGATGCGCAGGATGGCACCACGCGTCGCGCCCATGGTGCGCAGGATGGCGATATCGTGCCCCTTGTCCTTCACCAGCATGACAAGGCCGGAAATGATGTTGAGCGCCGCCACAAGGACGATCAGCGTCAGGATCATGAACATGACGTTGCGCTCGACCTGCAGCGCCGAGAAGAAGGTCTGGTTCCGCTGGCGCCAGTCGGTCATGTAGATTTGCCGCTGCGCCGCCTCCTCCACCTTGGGTTTCAGCGCCTCGACATTGTCGGGATTGTCGAGATAGACCTCGAGGCTCTGCGCCTTGCCTTCAGAGTTGAAATACATCTGGGCTTCGGAGAACGGCATGTAGACGATCGAGGTGTCGTATTCCGACATGCCGACCTCGAAGATCGCCGTCACCGGATAGCCTTTTAGGCGCGGCGTCGTGCCGAGCGGGCTGACGTCGCCTTCGGGCGAGATCAACGTGATGGTGTCGCCGAGCGCCAGGCCGAGATTATCGGCCATACGCCGGCCGATCGCCACGCCGCCGGCGGTGTCGAAGGCAACGATCGAGCCCTGCTTGATGTTGTTGGCGACCAGCGTGACCTTGCCGAGATCCTCGCCGCGGATGCCGCGCACCAGCGCGCCGCCGCCCGAACCGACATTGCCCTGCGCCAGCACCTGGCCCTCGACTAGCGGGATCGCGTATTTGACGCCGGGTACGCCGTTGATGCGCTTGGCGAGCTCGGCATAGTCCTCCAGCGGCATATCCACCGGCGTGATGATGAGATGGCCGTTGATGCCCAGAATGCGCGACAGAAGCTCGGCGCGGAAACCGTTCATCACCGCCATGACGACGATCAGCGTCGCCACGCCCAGCATGATGCCGAGGAAGGAGATCGAGGCGATCACCGAGATCACCGTTTCCTTGCGCCGCGAGCGCAGGTAGCGCCAAGCCACCATGCGCTCGAAACCGGAGAAAGGTCCGGCGCTCGCCGCCTTGACCGCCGCGCTCTCGCTCATCCGGCAACACCCAGGCGCTTGAGGGCGGCAGCCAGCGGCAGCGTCTCGCGCTCGCCGCTCTTGCGGTTCTTGATCTCGACCTCGCCGGCGGCGACGCCGCGCGGCCCGACGATGAGCTGCCACGGCAAGCCGATCAGGTCGGCGGTGGCGAATTTGCCGCCCGGTCGCTGGTCTGTGTCGTCATAAAGCACGTCCTTGCCGGCGGCGGTCAGCGCTGCGTAGAGCTCGTCGCAGACGCGGTCGCAATCGGCATCGCCCGCCTTCATGTTGATCAGGCCGATGTCGAACGGCGCCACGCTTTCCGGCCAGATGATGCCGGCCTCGTCGTGGCTGGCCTCGATGATGGCGGCGATGAGGCGCGTCGGGCCGATGCCGTAGGAGCCCATGGAGACGTTGTGCTCCTTGCCATCGGGGCCCTGCACCTTGGCACCCATCGGCTTGGAATATTTGTCGCCGAAGTGGAAGATGTGGCCAACCTCGATGCCGCGCGCCGAGAGGCGCTCGCCGTCGGCGATCTTGTCCCAGGCGGCCTCGTCATGCATCTCGTCGGTCGCCGCGTAGGGCGTCGTCCATTCCTGCACGATGCCGGCGATTTCGGCATCGTTGCCATAATTGACGCCCTCGCCGGGCACGGGCAGCGACAGGAAGTCCTTGTGGCAGAACACCTGGCTCTCGCCGGTTTCGGCCAGGATGATGAACTCATGGCTGAGGTCGCCGCCGATCGGGCCGGTATCGGCGCGCATCGGGATCGCCTTCAGGCCCATGCGAGTGAAGGTGCGCAGATAGGACACGAACATCCGGTAGTAGGCCGCCTTGGCGCCCTCATAGTTGAGGTCGAACGTGTAAGCGTCCTTCATCAGGAATTCACGGCCGCGCATGACGCCGAAACGAGGACGCACCTCGTCGCGGAACTTCCACTGGATGTGATAGAGGTTGAGCGGCAGGTCCTTGTAGGACTTGACGTAGGAGCGGAAAACCTCCGTCACCATTTCCTCGTTGGTCGGCCCGTAGAGCAGCTCGCGGTCCTGGCGGTCCTTGATGCGCAGCATCTCCTTGCCATAGGCGTCGTAGCGACCGCTTTCGCGCCACAGCTCGGCCGACTGGATGGTCGGCATCAGGATTTCCAGCGCGCCGGCGCGATTCTGCTCCTCGCGGATGATCGCGCAGACCTTGTCCAGGACGCGCTTGCCGAGTGGCAGCATGGTGAAAGAGCCCTGTCCCTGCTGCCGGATCATGCCGGCGCGCAGCATCAGGCGATGCGAGACGATTTCGGCCTCGCGGGGGTTCTCTTTCAGGATGGGCAGGAAGTAGCGCGACAACCGCATGGATGGGTCCGTAAGTGAGGAAGGCCGCGCCGGAATCGGTGCGCGGCGGGCTTCAATGCAAGGGCTTCATAGCCATTTCATGGCGGAATGGAAACCCGCGCGGCCCGTGGCAATATCGCGCCGGGAACGGCTGAGGGTTTGCTAGGCGAGGAACGCCGTTTTATTGTGCAATGCAGCACATGAAACAGGCTTCCGATGAAAAATTTCCCGTGACATTTTCATCGGCGCCAGTCTAAAGTAATTGAATAACCGAGAGGACGGAGCGAAATCTGTTCTCCTGCGCGGTCAAAGTCTTGGGAGGATGCGATCTAGGCGCGGTAACTCGCAGCCGCCGGAAACGGAAAGCAGATCGGACGCGTTAAAATTGCAAGGCCTCGTGCCTTGCATTTTTTTTGGGCAATCAACAAATTGCATGTGCCGGCTGATGCACACTATCAAGCCGGCTCAAGACTATTGGTGACGCGCTGCGATCGTTTTCCGAAGCTGTGCGGCGTTCTCCCCGTCTCTCTCGTCTCGGTCTTCCACTGCCCATCTCGCCTGAAGCGTGGCCTCCTCGCCGCTGCTTCAGGCGCTTGCACACCGAGGTGTAGGCGATCGCGGCGCGACGCACTGTGAACGGCTTCACACTTGTTCGTGATCGTCGTGGGAAGGCAGACGCCAATTTTCCGCTGCATCGCAGCAAAACGAGCGTTTGGCACCGGCGGCGGCCTGGAAATTAAGGCAGGCCGCTAGGTGAAGCTGGGCAGGATCTGCGGGATGTCGTCGACCGTGTAGCCGAGCCCGGCGGTGACGCCATAATAGGTGGCGAGCACGATGAACGCCCACACCGTCGTCCACAGCAGGATGTAGAAATAGCGCGGCCGCTTCGGCGCGCTGGCGGTGGTGCCCAGCACCACCTCCTCCTGCTCGTCCTGCCGGCGGAAGGAGAAGGGCAGAATGGCGAACAGCGTGATCCACCACACCACGAAATAGACCGCGACCATCGAGATCCAGTCCCAGGCGGTAAAGCTTCCTCCGGTCATGACTGCTCCAACTCCACAAGCGTGCCGGAAAAATCCTTCGGATGCAGGAACAGCACCGGCTTGCCGTGCGCGCCGATCTTAGGGGTTCCATCGCCCAACACGCGCGCGCCCGACGCCTTCAGGCGATCGCGCGCGGCGAGGATGTCATCCACCTCATAGCATATATGATGCATGCCGCCCGACGGGTTTTTTTCCAGGAAGGCTGCAATGGGCGATGCCTCGCCCAGCGGCTCAAGCAACTCCACCTTGGTGTTACCGAGATCTATGAACACCACCGTCACCCCATGCTCCGGCAGCGCCTGCGGCGCCGTCACCCTGGCACCGAGAGTGTCGCGATAGGTGGCCGCCGCCGCACCGAGATCGGGCACGGCAATGGCGACATGATTGAGACGTCCAAGCATGGAAACTCCACGGCAGTCGGCAGTCGGCAGTCGGCAGTCGGGACGGAATGCAATTTGCCTGACAGTAGCAAGCAACCTTCAATGTCGACTGCCGATCGCCTACTGCCTACTCCCTTTTCACCGCGTCACAAACACCGTCACCAGCGGCTTCTTGCCCCAGGTCTCGTTGGCGGCGGCGCGTACGGAGCGGCGAACGGACTCCTGAACCAGGTCCAGATCCTTTCGGCGCTGGCGCGGTATGGAGTCCACCGCACCAACTGCCGCATCGAGCATGATGTCCTCGAGCAACTCGCCCGAGGCATCCGCCTCAGCGACGCCGATGGCGACGAGATCGGGGTCGCCGGCGAGTTCATATTTGTCGTCGAGCACGACATTGACCGCGACATGGCCGGCGAAGGACAGTTTGCGACGGTCCTTGATGCCCATCGCCTCGTCGCTGCCAACCAGCTTGCCGTCCTTGTAGACCCGGCCGAACGGCACCTGGTCGACGATTTCGGCCGCCCCCGGATAGAGCCTGAGCATATCGCCGTCACGCACCTGCGCCACCTGGCGGATACCGGACATCGACATCAGGGAACCCTGCGCCACCAGATGCGCAGCCTCGCCATGCACCGGCACGCCGATGGCCGGCCGCACCCATTCATACATGCGCTTCAGTTCGCTGCGGCGCGGATGGCCCGACACATGCACCAGCGCATCGCCATCCTCGATGATCTTCATGCCGAGATCGATCAGCCGGTTCTTGATCTCCAGGATCGCCTTCTCGTTGCCGGGAATGGTGCGGGAGGAGAAGATCACGGTGTCGCCGGCGGTGAGCGCCACCGACTTCATCTCGTCGCGCGACAGCTTGGCGAGCGCCGCCAGCGGTTCGCCCTGGCTGCCAGTGCAGATGACGACCAGGTTCTCGCGCGGAATGAAGCCGTAATCTTCCTCGGCGATGAATTCCGGCAGGCCGTCCATGTAACCGAGTTCACCCGCCACATCGATGGCGCGTTTCAGCGAACGGCCGAGCACCAGCACCTGGCGGCCGGCGTCGCGCGCAGCGCGCGCGATCGCCACGATGCGCCCGACATTGGAGGAGAAGGTGGACACGGCGACGCGGCCCTTGGCCTCCTCGATCAGCTTTTTCAGGCTTTCGCCGACAGCCTGCTCGGAAGGCGAATCCCCTTCCCTCAGCGCATTGGTGGAATCGCAGACCAGCGCCAGCACGCCCTTGTCGCCATAGGCGCGGAAACGCGCCTCGTCGGTCATCGGGCCGATGGACGGCGCCGGATCGATCTTCCAGTCACCGGTGTGGATGACGGTGCCGACCGGCGTGGTGATGGCCAGCGACATCGGCTCGGGGATGGAATGGGCGACCGGGATCGCCTCGATCTCGAACGGACCGATCGTGAATTTCTCGCCGGCGCGGTAGATGGTGACCGGGATCTTCGGCGCGTTCTGCTCGCCCTGGCGCTTGGCCTCGAGCAGGCCGGCGCCGAACGGCGTCATCCACACCGGCGCCTTCAGCTTCGGCCAGATGTCGTGCAGCGCGCCGTAGTGGTCTTCATGGGCATGGGTGATGACGATGCCGCGCAGCTTGGCGAGCTTGTCCTCGATGAAGCGCGTGTCGGGCAGGATCAGGTCGACGCCGGGATGGGCGGCATCGGGAAAAGTGACGCCGACATCGATAATGATCCACTCGCGGTTGTTCGCCGGACCATAGCCGTAAAGGGCGAAGTTCATGCCGATTTCGCCAACGCCGCCCAGCGGCACGAATACGAGCTCGGCGTTGTCCGCTTTCGCCATCCAGTCTCTCCTTTTGCCACAATCCGGCGCGACCGCGCCGTGGCGGCCCTATTGTGCCCCGGCCGAAGCCACCGCGCCGAAATGCACGTCGCCGGCGGCGACCGTAATCATTTTGCCTGCACTATCGCGGATCACGAAACGGCAATCCTCGTCAATGGTCTCGAAGGTACCACGCACCACATTGCCGTCGATCCTGACGGCAACCTCGCCGCCAAGCCCCGCGGCGCGCCTGAGCCAGCGCTCGCGAATGGCGGTCAGCCCGCGTCCCTCGGCCCACAGGCCGGCGTTTTCGCTCCAGGCGTCCGACAGCGCCAGGAACAGTGTTTCGGCGTCGCAATTCGCCCCCAGCGCCTTCAACGAAGTGGCGGGGTAAGGCAGGTCTTCAGGATGGGCCACGACATTGACGCCGATGCCGACGGCCACGCCGAAACGGCCGCCGTCCAGCATCGCCGATTCCAGCAGGATGCCGGAGAGCTTCGCGCCGGAGGCCAGAACGTCGTTCGGCCATTTCAGCTCGAAACGGTTGCGCCCCGCGCCGGCTCCGTCGAGCCCGACCGCGATGCGCCCCTTGGGCACCACGGCGTCGAGCGCATCTGCCAGTGCCAGCCCGGCGACGAAGCCGAGCGTTGCCGCCATGCGCAGCTCGCCGGTGGTGACTACAAGCAGGGTCGCGGCAAGATTACCTTCCAGCGTCGCCCACACCCGGCCACGCCGGCCGCGCCCGCTTTCCTGTTTCTTGGAGACGATCCAGAGCTTGCCGGGATCGCCGGCGCGGGCACGATCCAGCGCCAGCGCGTTTGTGGAGCCGACGCTCTCATGCGCCTCGAGGCGAAAGCCTTGGGCTTCGACAGTGGGTGCGAGACGGAAGCTCACGACGAAAAAACCTCTTCTCCCCGTTCACAGGGAGAAGATGCCGACAGGCAGATGGGGAGCGGCGCAAACCCGACAAGGACGGCCTGCCCTTTTCCTACCGGACCCTTCGCAGGCTGAGGGCGTTCGAAGCTCGAAAGGCCAAGCAATTGGCTTTTCATGCGCTGCGCGCGCCGCTTCTCACCCATCAAAAGAACGTCTTTGCCGCAGCTTGCGCGTAGGTGCTAATCGGACCGCCGATCAGCACATAGAGCAGCACGAAGGCGCCGGAGAGGCCGAGCACCAGGCGAAGCTCGCCGGCCATCGGCTGGAAAGCGCCGACCGGCTCATCGAACCACATGAGCTTGATGATGCGCAGATAGTAGAACGCACCCACCACCGAGGCCAAGACGCCGATGATCGCCAGCGCGTAGAGATTGGCGTTGATGGCGGCCAGGAACACGTACCACTTCCCCCAGAAGCCGGCGAGCGGCGGAATACCGGCCAGCGAGAACATCAGAATGGTGAGGATGGTTGCCATCATCGGGTTGGTCGACGACAGGCCGGCCAGATCGCTGATCTGTTCGACATTCTGGTCGTTGCGGCGCATCGCCAGGATGAAGGCGAAGGTGCCCAGCGTCATCACCAGATAGATCAGCATGTAGATGACGACGCCGCGCACGCCGGCTTCGGAATTGGCAGCAAGGCCGACCAGCGCGTAACCCATATGGCCGATCGAGGAATAGGCCATCAGGCGCTTGATGTTGGTCTGGCCGATGGCCGCGAAGGCGCCCAGCGCCATCGAAGCGATGGAGATGAAGACGATGATCTGCTGCCAGTCCTTGGCGATCGGCTCGAACGCACCCATGGTGACGCGCACGACGAGTGCCATCGCCGCCATTTTCGGCGCCGCCGCCAGGAAGGCGGTGACCGGGGTCGGCGCGCCTTCATAGACATCCGGCGTCCACATGTGGAACGGCACGGCCGAGATCTTGAAGGCAAGGCCGGCCAGCACGAAGACCAGACCAAACACCAGGCCCAGCTGGCGTCCGCCATGGCTGAGCGCATTGGCGATCGCCTCGAAGCCGACATTGCCGGTGTAGCCGTAAACGAGCGAGATACCGTAGAGCAGCATGCCGGACGACAAAGCGCCGAGCACGAAATACTTCAGGCCTGCCTCGGTCGAGCGGACATTATCGCGGTTGATGGCGGCCAGCACATAGATCGCCAGCGATTGCAGCTCGAGGCCCAGATACAGCGCGATCATCCCGTTGGCCGAGATCATCAGCATCATGCCGAGCGTGCACAGAAGGATCAGCACCGGATATTCGAACTTGTCGAAGCGTTCGGCCTTGGCGAAGCGCACCGACATGATCAGCGTGACCGCCGAACCGACCAGCGACAACAGCTTCATGAAACGCGCGAAGGCATCCTGCACGAAGGCGCCACCATAGGCGTTGCCCTCGCCCGTGACGAACAGCATCCAGCCGCCGGCGACGATGAGGATGGCCACGGCGAGCCCGCTGATGGCGCCGCTCGACGCCTCGCGCGAATAGGCGCCCACCATCAGAAGGACCAGCGCGCCGATGGCGATGATCAGTTCCGGCGTCGAGAGCGAAAGGCTGGAGAGAAGATCCGGTGTCATGATGCTCTACTCAGTGCGCCGCCGCGGTCTGCGCGGAGCCGATGGATGCGGTGACGTTGGTGACGAGCGACTTGACCGAAGCGGCCGTCGCGTCGAAGACCGGCGCCGGGTAGACGCCGAAGAAGATGACCAGGATCACCAGCGGATAAAGGATCACCTTCTCGCGTGGCGACAGGTCGAGCATGCTCTTGAGGCTGTCCTTGGTCAGCGCGCCGAAGATGACGCGGCGGTAGAGCCACAGCGCATAGGCAGCCGACAGGATGACGCCCGTGGCGGCGAAGAACGCCACCCAGGTGTTCACCTTGAAGGCGCCAATCATGGTCAGGAATTCGCCGACAAAGCCTGAGGTGCCCGGCAGGCCGACATTGGCCATGGTGAAGATCAGGAACGCGGTGGCGTATTTCGGCATGTTGTTGACGAGGCCGCCATAGGCGGCGATCTCGCGGGTGTGCAGGCGGTCGTAGATGACGCCCACGCACAGGAACAGCGCGCCCGAGACCAGGCCGTGCGACAGCATCTGGAAGATGGCGCCCTGGATGCCTTCCTGGTTGAGGGCGAAGATGCCCATGGTGACGAAGCCCATATGCGCCACCGACGAATAAGCGATCAGCTTCTTGATGTCCTCCTGCATCAGCGCCACCAGCGAGGTGTAGATGATGGCGATGACCGAAAGCGTGAACACGAAGGGTGCGAAGAACTCGGACGCCAGCGGGAACATCGGCAGCGAGAAACGCAGGAAGCCGTAACCGCCCATCTTCAGGAGGATGGCGGCCAGGATGACGGAACCCGCTGTCGGCGCCTCGACGTGTGCGTCAGGCAACCAGGTGTGCACCGGCCACATCGGCATCTTCACCGCGAAGGAGGCGAAGAAGGCGAGCCATAGCCAAGTCTGCATGTTGGCTGGGAAGTTGTGTGTCAGCAGCGTCGGGATATCGGTGGTGCCCGCCTGCCAGAACATCGCCATGATGGCCAGAAGCATCAGCACCGAGCCGAGCAGCGTGTAGAGGAAGAACTTGAACGAGGCATATACGCGCCGCTTGCCGCCCCACACGCCGATGATGATGAACATCGGGATCAGGCCGGCCTCGAAGAAGACGTAGAACAGCACGATGTCCATTGCGCAGAACACGCCGACCATCAGCGTTTCCAGGATCAGGAACGCGATCATGTATTCCTTGACGCGCTTCTCCACCGAGGTCCACGACGCCAGGATGCAGAGCGGCATCAGGAAGGTCGTCAGGATGACGAACAGCATGGAAATGCCGTCGACGCCCATGTGGTAGGAGATGCCTGAATCCAGCCAGCCCATCTTTTCCACGAACTGGAAGCCGGTGCTCGACTTGTCGAAGTAGAACCAGATCGGCAGCGACACCAGGAAGGTGACGATCGTGGTCCACAGCGCGATGGCGCGCACGTTGCGGCGCCCCGCATCGCTGTCGTCACGAATGAACAGGATCAGCAGCGCGCCGACGAGCGGCAGGAAGGTGACCGTGGAGAGGATTGGCCAGGTCGACATCAGAGCATCATCCAGGTGACGAGTGCAGCAACGCCGATCAGCATGGCGAAGGCATAGTGATAGAGGTAGCCGGTCTGCAACTTGACCACGCGGTTGGTGACATCCACCACGCGGGCCGAGACGCCGTCGGGGCCGAGACCGTCGATGACGGCGCCGTCGCCCTTCTTCCACAGGAAGGTGCCGAGGCGCTTGGCCGGCCGCACGAACAGGAAGTCGTACAACTCGTCGAAGTACCACTTGTTGAGCAGGAAGGCATAGAGTCCGCGATGGCGCTGCGCCAGCGTCACCGGCATCTCGGGCGAAGAGATGTAGAACTTCCAGGAGACCAGGAAGCCGACCACCATGGCGACGAACGGCGCCAGCTTCACCCACACCGGCACGCCATGCATGTCGTGCAGGATATGGTTGTCGGGCAGCGTGAACAGCGAGCCCTTCCAGAATTCGGCATAGGCTTCGCCGATGAAGTAGTCGTGGAACAGGAAGCCAGCAGCCAGCGCGCCGGCCGCCAGGATGAACAGCGGCACTAGCATCACCGGCGGCGATTCATGGACATGGTGCATGACGTCGTGGCTGGCACGCGGCTTGCCGTGGAAGGTCATGAAGATCAGGCGCCAGGAGTAGAAAGAGGTGAAGCAGGCGGCGATCACCAGCAGCGCGAAAGCGAAGATCGCCATCGCATTGTGACCGACAAAGGCCGATTCGATGATGGCATCCTTGGAGAAGAAGCCGGCCGTGCCGATGACGGTCGCCGGGATGCCGACGCCGGTCAGCGCCAGCGTGCCGATCACCATCATCCAGTAGGTGGTGGGGATCAGCTTGCGGATGCCGCCCATCTTGCGCATGTCCTGCTCGTCCGACATCGCGTGGATGACCGAGCCGGAGCCCAGGAACAGCAGCGCCTTGAAGAAGGCGTGCGTGAACAGGTGGAAGATTGCCGCGCCATAGGCGCCAACACCGAGCGCCACGAACATGTAGCCGAGCTGTGAGCAGGTCGAATAGGCGATGACGCGCTTGATGTCGTTCTGCACCAGGCCGACGGTGGCCGCGAAGAAGGCGGTGATGGCGCCGACCAGCGTGACGACGGTAAGCGCGGTAGCCGACAGTTCGAACAGCGGCGACAGGCGCGCCAGCATGAACACGCCGGCGGTGACCATGGTGGCGGCATGGATCAGCGCCGAAACCGGCGTCGGGCCTTCCATGGCGTCCGGCAGCCAGGTGTGCAGCGGCACCTGCGCCGACTTGCCCATGGCGCCCATCAAGAGAAGCAGGCAGACGACGGTGAGCGCCGCACCCTTGTCCAGCGCATAGCCGAGGAAGGTCAGCACCGTTTCGCCATGCGCTGCAGCGGTGGCGGCGGCGTCATGGCCGGCCGGCGCGAAGGCGGCGGCATTGGCGAAGATGGTCGATAGGTTGACCGAGCCGAACAGCACATAGACGCCGAAGATGCCGAGCGCGAAACCGAAGTCGCCGACACGGTTGACGACGAACGCCTTGATGGCGGCGGCATTGGCCGACGGCTTCTTGTACCAGAAGCCGATCAGCAGATAGGACGCGAGACCAACGCCTTCCCAGCCGAAGAACATCTGGATCAAATTGTCCGACGTCACCAGCATCAGCATGGCGAAGGTGAACAACGAAAGGTAGGCGAAGAAGCGCGGCCGGTTCGGATCGTGGTGCATGTAGCCGATCGAATAGATGTGCACCAAGGCGGATACGGTGTTGACCACAACCAGCATGACGACAGTCAGCGTGTCGATCCGCAGCGCCCAGGCGGCGTCGACGCCGCCGGACTGAATCCAGCGCATGACCGGAACGGTGAAGGCTTCGCCCGAGCCCAGCGCGACCGTGAAGAAGGCCACCCAGGACAGAACCGCCGAGATCACCAGGAAACCAGAGGTGATGTATTCCGATGCCTTGGCGCCCAGCGAATTGCCGAACAGCCCGACGATCAGGAAGCCGATGAGGGGAAGAAAGACGATGGCTTGGTACATGATTGCCCCGTTAACCCTTCATCATGTTCACGTCTTCGACCGCGATCGAACCGCGGTTTCGGAAGAAGACGACCAGAATGGCAAGACCGATCGCCGCCTCGGCCGCCGCCACCGTCAACACGAACAGTGCGAAGACCTGGCCGACGAGGTCGCCCAGCGCCGCCGAGAAGGCGACGAAATTGATGTTCACCGCCAGCAGGATCAGTTCCACCGACATCAGGATGACGATGACGTTCTTGCGGTTCAGGAAAATGCCGAACACGCCGAGCGTGAACAGGATGGCCGAAAGGGTGAGGTAATGTCCGATGCCGACGGTCATCTCAGATACCCTTCCCCGTCTCGACTTTCTTGATTTCGATGGCGGTCGCCGGCGTGCGGGCGACCTGCTCCGCGATCGACTGCCGCTTGATGCCCGGCTTGTGGCGAAGCGTCAAAACGATCGCGCCGATCATGGCGACGAGCAGCACCAGGCCTGCGATCTCGAAGTAAAAGAGATAATTCGTATAGAGAATGTCGCCGAGTGCCGCCGTGTTGGTGCGGGTGGCAAGATCGGGCGTCTTCTGCGTGATGGTGGTGGCGAGCTGCGGCGCGAAGGTGTAGCCGCCCAGCACCACGATGAGCTCCGCCGCCAGGATCAGCCCGACGAGCGCGCCGATCGGCGCATATTGCAAGGCACCGCTTTTCAGTTCCGCGAAGTCGACGTCGAGCATCATGACGACGAACAGGAACAGCACCATGACCGCGCCGACATAGACGACCAGCAGGATCATCGCCAGGAACTCGGCGCCGGTGAGCAGGAACAGCCCAGCCGCGTTGAAGAACGTGAGGATGAGGAACAGCACCGAATGCACGGGGTTGCGCGACGAGATGACCATGAAGGCCGACGCCACAGCGATAAAGGCGAAGAGGTAGAAGAAGGCCGCCTCTAGTCCGTTCAGCATAGGGGTTCCCCCAGGTTCCTGTTGGGCAAGGCTGGCGCCCTGCTCCATTCTTTTCGGCCTCGCCCCGCCTCCGGTTGCGAAACCGCGTTGTCCTTAGACGAGCCGTTGCGGCGCGTCCATCTTTCAAAACTCACCGGTAAGGTGCGTCCAGTTCCATGTTGCGCGCGATCTCGCGCTCCCAACGGTCGCCGTTGGCGAGCAGCTTTTCCTTGTCGTAATAAAGCTCCTCGCGCGTCTCGGTCGCGAACTCGAAATTCGGCCCCTCGACGATGGCGTCCACCGGGCAGGCTTCCTGGCAGAAGCCGCAATAGATGCACTTCACCATGTCGATGTCGTAGCGCACGGTGCGGCGGGTGCCGTCATTGCGCCGCGGACCGGCCTCGATGGTGATGGCCTGCGCCGGGCAGATCGCTTCGCACAGCTTGCAGGCGATGCAGCGTTCCTCGCCGTTCGGATAACGCCGCAGCGCATGCTCGCCACGGAAGCGCGGGCTGATCGGCCCCTTCTCGTGCGGGTAGTTGATCGTCTCCTTCGGCGACACGAACTGGCGCATCGACAGGAAGAAGGCGCCGACGAAGTCCTTCAGAAGCAGTGCCTTGGCGGCCTGAGCAAGAGCGGACATGTTCCTATTCGCCTCCAAATAATGCCGGTCCGCCCTGCCAACCGATGAACACACCGCCGAGCGCGGCCAAGGCCGGTAGGATCCAGAAGTAGCGACGGAGCTGCTGTGCAGAAAGCCCGTGATTCATTCCTACATTCTCAAGCCACGTGGTTTTATGGAGCACCAACCAGATCAACAAAATTCCCAGTTCCAACCAGAAAACGGCAACGATCGCACCCAAAACATTCGGGGACATCACGCCCCCCCCGTGAGTTTCAGGAACGCGGCAGTCGCCACCACCATGAACAGCGAGATCGGCAGGAACACCTTCCAGCCCAGACGCATCAGCTGGTCGTAGCGGTAGCGCGGCACGAATGCCTTCACCATGGAGATGAAGAAGAACATCAGGCAGACCTTGAGGACGAACCAGATCACGCCCGGCACCCAGGTGAAGGGTGCGAAGTCGAACGGCGGCAGCCATCCGCCCAGGAACAGGATGGTGGCCAGCGCGCACATCAGCACGATGGCGACATACTCGCCCAGGAAGAACAGCAGGAACGGCGTCGACGAATATTCGACCATGTGGCCGGCGACGAGTTCCGATTCCGCCTCGACCAGGTCGAAGGGCGGCCTGTTCGTCTCGGCCAGCGCCGAAATGAAGAAGATCACGAACATCGGGAACAGTGCCAGCCAGTTCCAGTCGAGGAAGGTGTTGGGCAGGCCCAGACGGGTGCCGAGGCCATCATGTTGCGACAACACGATGTCGGTGAGGTTCAGCGAGCCGACGGTGAGCAGCACTGTGACGATGACGAAGCCGATGGAGACCTCGTAGGACACCATCTGCGCCGCCGAGCGCAACGCGCCGAGGAACGGGTATTTCGAGTTCGACGCCCAGCCGCCCATGATCACGCCATAGACTTCGAGCGAGGAGATGGCGAAGACGTAGAGGATGCCGACATTGATGTTGGCGATCGCCCAGCCATTGTTGACCGGGATCACCGCCCAGGCGGCGATGGCAAGCACCGCCGAGACCAGCGGAGCGAGCAGGAACACGCCCTTGTTGGCGCCGGACGGAATGATCGGTTCCTTGAAAACGAACTTGAACAGGTCGGCGAAGGCCTGCAGCGTGCCCCACGGACCGACGACGTTCGGGCCGCGACGCAGCTGCACCGCCGCCCAGATCTTGCGGTCGGCATAAAGGATGTAGGCCACGAAGATCAGAAGCACGACGATCAGCACGACCGACTTCAAGAGGATCAGCAGCGCCGGCAGCACGTAGAAGGAGAAGAAGCTGTCCATGGTTTATTCCGCTGCCTGCCTGAAGCCGTTCTTCGCGAGCGCCGAGCATTCGGCCATGACCGCGGAGGCCCGCGCGATCGGGTTCGTCATGTAGAAGTCCTTCACCGGCGAGGTGAAGGCCGCCTTGTTGAGGCGGCCGCCGAGCTTTGCCACCTTGGTGACGTCGCCCGCTTCGCCTGCCGCGATCTGGTCGACGCGGGCAAGGTGCGGATGCTCGCCATAGAGCTTCTGCCGGAGCTGCGCCAGCGAATCGAACGGCAGCTTCTTGCCCAACACGTCCGACAATGCGCGCAGGATCGCCCAGTCCTCGCGGGCATCGCCCGGCGCGAAACCGGCGCGGTTGGTCTGCTGCACCCGGCCTTCGGTGTTGACGTAGGTGCCCGACTTTTCAGTGTAGGCCGCCGCCGGCAAGATGACATCGGCGCGGTGGGCGCCGGCATCGCCATGCGTGCCAATATAGACGACGAAACCGGAAGCCTTCGCCAGATCGAGTTCGTCGGCGCCGAGCAGAAACAGCACTTCGCTGTCGCTCAAGATGCCGGCGGTGTCCTTGCCGCCCTCGCCCGGCACGAAGCCGATGTCGAGGCCGCCGACGCGGGCAGCCGCGGTGTGCAGCACCGCAAAGCCGTTCCAGCCATCCTTCACGGCACCGACAGCCTGCGCCAGCTTGGCCGCCTGGCCGAGCACGGCAGCGCCATCCGAACGCGACAGCGCACCCTGGCCGACGATGATGAGCGGGTGTTCGGCCTTCTTCAGCGCCTGGAAGAATTTGCCATTGCCCTCGGCCAGATCCTTCAGCGTGTCTGGACCGGCGCCCAGCGCCTCATAGTCGTAGCGTGTGTCGCCGACCTCGCCGATCACGCCGACCGGCATATTGCCGGCGCGCCAGCGCTTGCGGATGCGAGCATTCAGCACCGAAGCTTCGAAGCGCGGATTGGTGCCGATGATCAGCACGGCGTCGGCGTGTTCGATGCCTTCGATGGTCGGGTTGAAGATGTAGCTGGCCCGGCCGAGCGACGGGTCGAGCGCTGCGCCATCCTGGCGACAGTCGATGCCAGCGGAACCCAGCGACTGCACGAGCTGCTTCAGCGCATACATTTCCTCGACAGCCGCCAGATCGCCGGCGATGGCGCCGATCTTCTCCGGTGCAGCCTTGGCGACGACATCTTTCACTGCTGCGAACGCCTCGGCCCAACTGGCGGGAGCCAGCTTGCCGTTCTTGCGCACATAGGGCCGGTCGAGGCGCTGCGTGCGCAGGCCGTCCCAGATGTAGCGGGTCTTGTCGGAAATCCACTCCTCGTTCACCGCTTCGTTGACGCGCGGCAGGATGCGCATGACCTCACGCCCACGGCTGTCGACGCGGATCGCCGAGCCGACCGCGTCCATGACGTCGATCGATTCGGTCTTGGTCAGTTCCCACGGCCGCGCCGTAAAGGCGAAGGGCTTTGAGGTCAGCGCGCCGACCGGGCAGAGGTCAACGACGTTGCCCTGCAGTTCCGACGTCATCGCCTGTTCGAGATAGGTGGTGATCTCGGCATCCTCGCCGCGGCCGATCAGACCGAGCTCGGAAATGCCGGCGACTTCGGTGGTGAAGCGGACGCAACGCGTGCAGTGGATGCAGCGGTTCATCACCGTCTTCACCAGCGGGCCGATATATTTGTCCTCGACCGCGCGCTTGTTTTCGTGGAAGCGCGAGGAATCGACACCGAAGGCCATCGCCTGATCCTGCAGGTCGCACTCGCCGCCCTGGTCGCAGATCGGGCAATCGAGCGGATGGTTGATGAGCAGGAACTCCATCACGCCTTCGCGCGCCTTCTTGACCATGGGCGAATTGGTCAGCATTTCCGGCGGCTCGCCATTCGGGCCGGGGCGCAGGTCGCGCACGCCCATGGCGCAGGAAGCCTGCGGCTTGGGCGGGCCGCCCTTCACCTCGACGAGACACATGCGGCAGTTGCCGGCGATCGACAGCCGCTCATGGAAACAGAAGCGCGGCACTTCCGCGCCCGCCGCTTCCGCCGCCTGCAGCAGCGTGTAGTGGTCGGGTACCTCGATGTCTTTGCCGTCGACCTTGAGCTTTGCCATCAATTGCTCCCGGCGTCTTTCGCCGTCTTATATGCCGCGAACAGATCAACGACGCTGACGCCGTTGATCTCCATTCCGGCGATCTGCGCATTTTCGATCTTTACGTTGCTCATGTTCACATCGGTGAACAACGTATTGGAAAGATTGACGTCTTCCACCCTGGCGTTGGCCAGGTTGACGTTGTGAAACTGCGTGTTCGACATGTTGACGTCGTCGAAGCACGAATTGGTGACGACGGCGCCGCGAACGTCGAGCACATCGCGCATGTCATGGACTTGCATCGCCGTCGCCTCCCTTCGCTCAATCGTTCGTCTTGGCGGCCAGAGCCGCCGCTTGCATCAGCCAGCCGTCGCGTTCGACGCGGCCCTTGAAGCCCAGATAGTCGTCAACCCAGGCGACCTCGGCCGACGTCCAGCCGGCGATCTGCGCATAGGTCCAGACGCCCTGGCCGTTCAGCACCTTTTCCAGCTTCGGGCCGATGCCGGTGATCGCCTTGAGGTCGTCTGGCGTCGCAGGCTTGTCGACAGCTGCCGGCTTGCGGAAATCCTCCGGCATCACGGCGACCGTCGGCGCAACGGGAGCCGGCACTTCGGCAACCGCGATCTCGGCGGGTGGCGCTTCCTGGATAGGCTCGGCTATCGGTTCGGCAATTTTCTCGGCAACCGACTGCGCTTCGGCGATCAGCTTTTTGGTGGTGGCGCGTGCCCTCGCCGCGGGAGCCTTGGCGGCCGTATCTGCGCCCTCGCCGGCAAAACTTTCGACACTGCCCGGGAAATCGTCCAGAACCGGCTGCAGCAGGCGTTGCGAAACCTCGGCCGCGCCGGTCAGCGCGCCAACCCACAGTCCGAAGGCATGGCTGGCCAGGCCGACGCCGAGCGCCGACATCGCTGCGGCTCCGGCGACCGGATGCGCGAACAGATTGACGGCGTTGGCCATCTCCTGCGGCATCAATTTGGTCAGCTCTTGGTTCATGGTCTCGAAATCGTTCACGTCAGGCACTTCGCGATCGGGGGTGGGAAACATCGATGGCCTCCTAAGCCGCTTCGTTCCGTATGCCCTGCTCTTGCTGCCGTTTCCTGTTCAGCAGGGCTTGCGCCCCTGTTCTCTCATTGTCTTGTTACTCTGCCGCGACGAGAACCGGCTCGGCGCGATGCGCATTGCGGGTGAATTCGTCGATGCGCCGCTCGATCTCCGGGCGGAAATTGCGGATCAGGCCCTGGATCGGCCATGCGGCCGCGTCGCCCAGCGCACAGATGGTGTGGCCCTCGATCTGCTTGGTGACGTCGAGCAGCATGTCGATCTCGCGCTTCTGCGCCTCGCCGCGCACCAGCCGCTCCATGACGCGCCACATCCAGCCGGTGCCCTCGCGGCACGGCGTGCACTGGCCGCAGCTTTCGTGCTTGAAGAAATAAGCGAGCCTGGCGATCGCCTTCACGACGTCGGTCGACTTGTCCATGACGATGACGGCGGCGGTGCCGAAGGACGACTTCTTCTCGCGCATGCCGTCGAAATCCATGATGGCATCGGCCATGTCCTCGCCCTTGATCACGGGGCAGGACGCGCCGCCGGGGATGACGGCCAGCAGATTGTCCCAACCGCCGCGGACGCCGCCGCCGTGCTTTTCCACCAGTTCGCGGAAGGTGATGCCCATCGCTTCTTCGACGGTGCACGGCGTGTTGACGTGGCCGACCAGCATGAACAGCTTGGTGCCGACATTGTTGGGACGGCCGATGGACGAAAACCAGGCAGCGCCGCGACGCAGGATGGTCGGCGCCACCGCGATCGATTCGACGTTGTTGACCGTGGTCGGGCAGCCATAGAGGCCGACATTGGCCGGGAATGGCGGCTTCAGGCGCGGCTGGCCTTTCTTGCCTTCCAGGCTTTCGAGCAGCGCGGTTTCCTCGCCGCAGATATAGGCGCCGGCGCCGTGATGGACGTAGATGTCGAAATCGTAGCCGTTCTTGTTGCCCTTGCCGATCAGCTTGGCCTCGTAGGCCTCGTCGATGGCGCGCTGCAGCGCCTCGCGCTCGCGGATAAACTCGCCGCGCACATAGATGTAGGCGGCGACCGCGCCCATGGCGAAGCCGGCAAGCAGGCAGCCTTCGACCAGCGTGTGCGGGTCATGGCGCAGGATATCGCGGTCCTTGCAGGTGCCGGGCTCGGATTCGTCGGCGTTGACGACCAGATAGCTCGGCCGGCCATCACTCTGCTTGGGCATGAACGACCATTTGAGACCCGTCGGGAAGCCGGCGCCGCCGCGACCGCGCAGGCCCGACGCCTTCATCTCGTTGATGATCCAGTCACGGCCTTTCTCGATCAGGCCCTTGGTTCCATCCCAGGCGCCGCGCGACATCGCGCCGGCCAGCGACTGGTCGAAGCGACCATAGATGTTGGTGAAGATGCGGTCCTTGTCCTGAAGCATTGATCGTCCCTCAGACCGGTTTCTTGCCGAACACGCGGATGTATTCCTCGACCCCGCCCTTGGCGAGCGCCTTGGCCTGCTTCACCCAATCCTCGCGCTCGATGCGGCCGTGGAAGGCAAGATAGCCGTCGACCCATACGCGTTCGGCCTTCTTCCAGGACGCGACCTGGGCGTAGGTGAAGATACCCAATTCATGCAGCGTCGCCTCGATCTTCGGCCCGACGCCGGAGATGAGCTGGAGGTCGTCCACCGCAGTCGGCTTCTCGATGCCCTTCGGCCGATCCTTGTGATCGAGCGAGGGCTTGGCCGGCGCGGCTGCTTTTTTCGGTGCCGCAGCCGCAGCCTCGGTCTTCTTCGCGACGGGCTTTGCTTCGGCCTTCGCCTTGGCGGGAGCCTTCGGCACGGCTGCGACCTTCGCCGGCTCGGCCACCTTGGCTGGCTCGGCGGCAACGGCCGGTGCTTCCTTGGCGGCTTTCGCGGCCGCCTTGGCTTCCTTGTCGCGTGTCGTCTTGAGGATGGCCTTCTCGTCAGCCAGCGCGGAGAAGCCGCTGATCGGCGCCGAGAATATACGGCCGTTCTGCGGGCCGACCGGCACATCCGCGCCCTTGCCCGCTTCGAAGGCGTCGATGATCTCGGCCAGACGTTCCGGCGTCAGATCCTCATAGGTATCCTTGAAGATCATGACCATCGGCGCGTTGACGCAAGCGCCGAGGCATTCGACCTCTTCCCACGACAGCGTGCCGGTTTCATTGGTGTGGAACTGGTCGTGATGGATCTTGGAACGGCAGACGTCCATCAGCTCTTCCGAGCCGCGCAGCATGCAGGGCGTGGTGCCGCAAACTTGGATGTGGGCACGCGTGCCGACCGGCTTCAGCTGATACTGCGTGTAGAAGGTGGCGACTTCCAGCCCGCGAATGAAGGGCATGCCCAGCATCTCGCAGATCGATTCGATCGCGGCCTTGGTGACCCAGCCTTCCTGCTCCTGCGCAATCATCAGGAGCGGGATGATCGCCGACTGCTCGCGGCCCTTCGGATATTTGGCGATCCACTTCTTGGCCGACGCCGCATTCGCCCTGTTGAAGGCGAAGGAAGCTGGCTGGACGCTGGCATCTGCGAGACGACGGACTGACATTTAGCGATCGACCTCACCAAACACGATGTCGAGGGAGCCGAGGATGGCGGTGACATCGGCCAGCATGTGGCCGCGACACAGGAAATCCATGGCCTGCAGATGCGCGAAACCGGGCGCGCGCAGCTTGCAGCGGTAGGGTTTGTTGGTGCCGTCGGAGACCAGGTAGACGCCGAACTCGCCCTTGGGCGCTTCGACGGCCGCATAGACCTCGCCGGCCGGCACGCGATAACCTTCGGTGTAAAGCTTGAAGTGATGGATGAGCGCTTCCATCGAGCGCTTCATCTCGCCACGCTTCGGTGGCACCACCTTGCCGTCGACATTCGACACCGGACCGGTGCTTTCCTTGCCGAGCAGAAGGTCGATACACTGGCGCATGATCCTGGCCGACTGGCGCATCTCTTCCATGCGGATGAGGTAGCGGTCGTAGCAGTCGCCGTTCTTGCCGATCGGAATATCGAAGTCGAGCTCCGAATAGCACTCGTAGGGCTGCGACTTGCGCAGGTCCCACGCAGCGCCCGAGCCACGCACCATCACGCCGGAGAAACCCCAGGCCCAGGCATCGGCCAGCGACACCACGCCAATGTCGGCGTTGCGCTGCTTGAAGATGCGGTTGGGGGTGAGCAGCGCGTCAAGGTCGTCGATCGACTTCAGGAACGGGTCGATCCACTTGCCGATGTCTTCGATCAGCTTGGTCGGCAGGTCCTGATGCACGCCGCCCGGACGGAAATAGGCGGCATGCATGCGCGAGCCGGAGGCGCGTTCATAGAACACCATCAGCTTCTCGCGCTCGACGAAGCCCCACAGCGGCGGGGTGAGCGCGCCAACGTCCATGGCCTGCGTCGTCACATTGAGGATGTGCGACATGATGCGGCCGATTTCGGAAAACAGCACGCGGATCAGCTGGCCGCGCTTCGGCACTTCGATACCGAGCAGCTTCTCGGCGGCGAGCGCGAAGGCATGCTCCTGGTTCATCGGCGCGCAATAGTCGAGCCGGTCGAGATAGGGCACGGCCTGCAGATAGGTCTTCTGCTCGATCAGCTTCTCGGTGCCGCGATGAAGCAGGCCGATATGCGGATCGACGCGGTCGACCACTTCACCGTCCAGCTCCAGCACGAGGCGCAGAACGCCGTGCGCGGCCGGATGCTGCGGACCGAAGTTGATGTTGAAATTGCGGACGGAGGTCTCGGCCATGGGGCGCCTCAGTTCGTCTTGGCTTTTTCATCACCCGGCAGCACGTAGTCCGTGCCTTCCCAGGGAGACAAAAAGTCAAAATTGCGGAATTCCTGCTTGAGCTCGACCGGCTCGTAGATCACCCGCTTGGCTTCGTCGTCGTAGCGAACCTCGACGAAACCGGTGAGCGGAAAATCCTTGCGCAGCGGATGGCCCTCGAACCCGTAGTCGGTGAGGATGCGGCGCAGGTCCGGATGGCCGGAGAACAGAACGCCGTAGAGATCGTAGGTCTCGCGCTCGAACCAGTCGGCACCCGGCCACACGCCGGTGACCGACGGTACCATCGTCTCCTCGTCGGCAAGGACCTTCAGGCGCACGCGCAGGTTCTGCTTCGGCGAAAGCAGGTGATAGACAACGTCGAAGCGTTGTGCCCGCGACGGGTAATCGGCACCGGACACGTCGATGAACGAGATGAACTGGCACTTGGTGTCGTCGCGCAGGAAGGTCGCCGCCTTGACGACGTCGGCGGCGTTGACCGTCACGGTCAGCTCGCCATAGGCGATCACGCTGTCGGTCACCGTGGCGCCGAGCTTGTCCTTGATATGGGCGGCAAGGTCGTTGAGGGCTTCACTCATGATCGATCACCGCTCGATGGTGCCGGTGCGGCGGATCTTCTTCTGCAGAAGAAGCAGGCCGTAGAGCAGCGCCTCGGCGGTCGGCGGGCAGCCAGGCACATAGATGTCGACCGGCACCACGCGGTCGCAACCGCGCACCACCGAATAGGAATAGTGATAATAGCCGCCGCCATTGGCGCAGGAGCCCATCGAGATGACGTAGCGCGGCTCCGGCATCTGGTCGTAGACCTTGCGCAGCGCGGGCGCCATCTTGTTGGTCAGCGTGCCGGCGACGATCATCACGTCGGACTGGCGCGGAGACGCGCGCGGCGCGATGCCGAAACGCTCGCTGTCATAGCGCGGCATGGCGCTGTGGATCATCTCCACCGCGCAGCAGGCCAGGCCGAAGGTCATGTACATGAGCGAGCCGGTGCGCGCCCAGGTGATCAGCGCCTCGCTGGAGGTGACCAGGAAACCCTTGTCGGCGAGCTCATTGTTGATCTCGAGGAAAAAGGGATCGTTGGACCCGAGCGGCTTGCCCGTGTTCGGGTCGAGAATGCCCTTCGGCCGCGGCGCGACGAGCGTGCCGGAATTGTCGTTCAATCCCATTCCAGCGCTCCTTTCTTCCATTCATAAGCAAAGCCGATGGTCAGCACACCCAGGAAAACCATCATCGACCAGAAGCCGAGCATGCCGATCTGACCGAATGACACCGCCCAGGGGAACAGGAAGGCCACTTCCAGGTCAAAGATGATGAACAGGATCGACACCAGATAGAAGCGGATGTCGAACTTCATGCGGGCGTCGTCGAAGGAATTGAAACCGCATTCGTAAGCCGACAGCTTTTCCGGGTCGGGATTGCGGTAGGCGACAAGGAAAGGCGCCACGATAAGGGCAAGGCCGACGATCAGCGCCACACCGATGAAGAGGACGATGGGCAGATACGAACTGAGGAGTGCGTTCATGCTGCGACTTTCCGTTGGTGGCTTATCCACCTGATACAGCACAAGACCTTAGGGCGGAAGCGCGCGTGTTCAACGGCTAAACCGTTTTACGGGGCCCATGCTGCAATGCGGCGACGGTTAGCGCAGCGCTCCCGGCGAAGCAAGTCAAACCTTGTCCAAAATGCGGCTGTGGACGCTTGATCCGGGAAAACTGGTCCGATCGGCTCCTATTTGATTTCCTTCACTTTTTACTCCACTTTTCTCTCCTGACAGGATTGGCGCCGAAACCCTGCTAGCATGGGTGGAATCGCCGCCCTTGGCGGCCAGCTCGAACCGCCAGAATGCCGTCAGGATGAAAGACAAGATCTCGCTCAAGACCGCGCGTCGCATCGCCCTGGCGGCGCAGGGTTTCGCCGACCCGCGACCAAGTACCACGCCCGACCGCCGCCATCTCGGCCGCGTGCTTTCCCGCACCGGTCTGTTGCAGATTGATTCTGTCAGCGCGGTGGTGCGCGCCCACTACATGCCGCTCTATTCGCGCCTCGGCGCCTATCCGATGTCGCTGCTCGACGAAGCCATGGCGCCGGGCCGCAAGCGCGCGCTGTTCGAATATTGGGCGCACGAGGCCTCGCTCTTGCCGATCGAGACCTATCCCTTGATGCGCTGGCGCATGGAGCGAGCCGAACGCGGCGAGGAAATGTATACCGGCCTTGCCAAATGGGGCTGCCAGAACGCCAACCTCATCGACGAGATCTTTCGCGAGGTCGAAACGCGCGGACCGATCGCCGCCTCGGAAATCGAAGGCCACAAGGGCAATGGCGGCTGGTGGGGCTGGAGCGCGGCCAAGCATGCCTTCGAATGGCTGTTCTGGGCCGGCCGCATCACCACCCATTCGCGCCGCGGCTTCGAGCGCCTCTACGACCTGCCCGAGCGCGTGCTGCCACAGGCCGTGCGCGACCTGCCCGTCCCCTCGCCCGAGGACGCGCACCGCGAACTGTTGCGCATGTCTGCCCGCGCTCATGGCGTCGCCACCTATGCCTGCCTGCGCGATTATTTCCGCCTTGCCCCGGAGGACACAAAGGCGCGGCTGGAGGAACTGGTCGAGGACGGCGAACTGATCCCGGTGCGCGTCGAGGGTTGGGACAAACCGGCCTATCTGCACAAGGACGCCCGCCAGCCGCGCAAGGTGGAAGCGCGCGCGCTGCTCGCTCCGTTCGATCCGTTGGTGTTCGAGCGCAGCCGCGCCGAGAACCTGTTCGACTTCCGCTATCGCATCGAGATCTACACGCCGGCCGAAAAGCGGCAATACGGCTATTACGTGCTGCCTTTCCTCCATGAAGAGAAGATCGTCGGCCGCATCGACGTGAAGGCGGATCGGCCAGCCGGTGTGCTGCGCGTGCATGCCGCCTATGCCGAGCCGCACGCGCCGGCCAACACCGCCGAGGCACTGTTCGAGGAATTGAAGCAGATGCAGGGCTGGCTCGGCCTGGAACGCATCGAGGTCACGCCGGCCGGCGATCTCGGCCCTGCCCTGGCCGATGTGGCAGGAATGGCCAAAGCCGCCTGAGGAGAGAATACCCGAATGCCGCACGAACCCGCTTTGCAATTCCGGGCAGCGACGATGGACGATGTCGCGCTGGTTCGCGACATCGTGCGCGCGGCCTATTCGAAGTGGATTCCCGTGATCGGCCGCGAGCCAAGCCCGATGAAGGCTGACTACGATGAGGTGCTGCGGAAGCACCAATTCACCCTTCTCCATGAAGGTCCTAAGGTTGCCGGACTAATTGAGACGACGCTGGAAGACGATCATTTGTGGATCGAGAATGTCTGCGTGCTGCCCGCCCATCAGGGCAAAGGGTTCGGCAAGACGCTGCTTCGCTACGCCGAGGAGATGGCGGTTGAGGCCGGCCGCAAGGAAATCCAATTGCTGACCAATGCCGCCTTCGAGGCCAACATCGCCCTCTATGAGCGGCTCGGCTACATCATCACCGGACGCGAAGCCTATATGGAAGGCACGACGGTCTACATGAAGAAGCGGCTTGAAGCGTAGTGCCGACGTCAACCCACCCACCGATATCCTCGAGAAGAAATATGAAGCGCGTGTTGATCACCGGCATGTCCGGAACTGGAAAGTCAGCGACGATCGGAGAGCTTAGCGCGCGTGGCTATGCCGCCTGCGATCTCGACACGCCCGAATGGTCGCACTGGATCGACGCCGCCTCGGACGACACGCTGACACCCGGAGATGGCAAGGATTGGGTGTGGCAGCTGGACAAGGTCCGGGCCCTGCTTTCCGAACCGCGTGAAGGCATGCTCTTCATCAGCGGCTGCGCTGAGAACATGGGAGAGCTTTTCCCGCTGATCGACACCGTGATTCTGCTTTCGGCGCCGATCGATACGATCATGCAGCGCGTGTCGGCACGCATGTCGAGTGGCTACGGCGGTGTGGCGGAGGAGCGCCGCAAGATCGCCGAACTGATCGAGCTGATCGAGCCGCTGCTTCGGGAGTCCGCCGACCACGAAATCGATTCCAGCGGTCCTCTTCAAGCAACGGTCGACCGGATCCTACAAGTCGCATAGCGTTTCAGTTGCATTCTCGCCGGCGGATATCCCACCGCACCGCAAAATTTAGACGATCAGTCCGCCTCGGTTCGCATGTGGAGCCTGTCCAGTCCGGTCTTGATCATGGAACCGTAGCCGTTCTCCTCAAGAACACTGGCCCGCCTTAGGCCGGCTTTCGCATGAAACCTGGCTTGTTCAAGATTCCCGATTCGGCGATACGCATCCCCCACATTGAGATGGAGCGAAGGAAGAAAGCTCGCAAGCGCCGGCGCCAGCGGATCCGCGTCCCCCTCCGCCCTCCCTGTCGCCGCCTCAAGAGCGGCGATGTCCCAGGCAAGCTCCATGGCCACATCTTCTTCTGTATCGGCCAGAAAATGCGCGATGATACAGCGGCGATAAGGATCGGTCTCGAAGCCGTCGTTCCATAGCCGCTGAAGCTCCAACTTTCCCGCGCAACGATCGCCGCTTTGAAGAATCGCCACGGCTGCGGTGATCGCGTCGATGGAAAGTTCAGCCACCACTACACCGAGCGTGTCACGCCGCCGTCGACGCGGATGTTCTGGCCGGTGATATATGCCGCGGCATCCGAGGCCAGGAAGGCGATGGTAGCGGCGATTTCCTCGCTGGTGCCGTAGCGCTTCAAGGGCACGCTGTCGCGCCGCTCTTCGGTCGCCGGCAGGCTGTCGATCCAGCCCGGCAGCACATTGTTCATGCGGATGTTGTCGCCGGAATAGGCCTCGACGAAGATCTTGGTAAAGGAAGCAAGTCCGGCCCTGAAGACCGCCGACGTCGGAAACATCGGGCTCGGCTCGAATGTCCAGGCAGTCGAGATGTTGATGATGGTGCCGGCCTTTTGCCTCTGCATCACCGGCGCAACCAGCCGCGTCGGGCGGATGACGTTCATCAGATAGGTGTCGAGGCCCTTGTGCCAGTCATCGTCGCTGATCTCGAGGATCTGCGCGCGCGGGCCATGGCCGGCGCTGTTGACCAGCACGTCGATACGGCCCCAGGTCGAAACGGCGAGGTCGACCAGCCGCTTGAGATCGTCATTGGACTGGTTCGAGCCGGTGACGCCGACGCCGCCCAGTTCCTTGGCCAATGCCTCGCCCTTGCCGGAGGAGGACAGGATCGCGACCTTGTAGCCGTCCGCTGCCAGCTTGCGCGCCGCCGCCGCGCCCATGCCGCTGCCGCCGGCAGTCACCACCGCCACCTTCTGAACCGCCATTACCTTCTCCTCTCCGATGCGGCCGAGCCGGACGGCTCCGCCATGTTGCTATCCTCAGATAGCATCAGACGATAGCAGACGAACCCCGGCAAGAGGCAACTTCGGCAGGGCCAGAGGACGAACGTGGTGATGGAATAAACAGCCCGTTCAAGCCCGCATCGGCTCGCCAGGCTCGGCGGCAGCAAGCTCTTCGAAATACTGGCGCAACGTGCGTGGTTCGCGTCCGAGGATGGTACGCAGCGTCAGGCTGTTTCCCGCAGAACCAAAGGCCGAATAGGATTCGAACACGCGCGCGAGTTGCTGCAGCGCTTCCCCCTCAAAGGGCGGCCTGGCGACAGCTGCCCACTCCTCGAAACTGCGTTCCACCGCCTCGATCGAGCGTCCGAGCACGGCGCTCATCATCGCGGCGATCTCGACGCGGTTGTACATACCGTCTGCGGCGAGCTCGAAGGAGCCATAGGCAAGCCGGTCATCCGTCAGAGCCTCGGCAGCCACTTCGGCGACATCGCGATAGTCGACCCGCGCCAGCCGCGCAGTGTTCGAAAAGGGTTCGACGAACATACTGTCCCGGACAATGGCTCGCCACGCCGGCGCGATGTTCTGGAACAGTGTTGCGGGGTAAAGAATGGTGTAGTCGAGATTGGAGCGCAGCAGCGCCTCTTCGACGGGCAATTTGCTGGCGTGGTTGGCCAGTCCGTTGGCCGGATGAATGACCGAAGAAAACACGAACTTGCCCACCCCTGCCCGTTTCGCCGCATGCACCATGGCGATGCCGAGTGCCGGTTCGTCCGCTACGAAAGGTGGACCGACATAGTAGACGCCATGGACACCCCTGAGCGCAGCGTCGAGGCTTTCGGCATCGCGCAGGTCACCGTCCACGATTTCGGAAGCGCCATTGTTCCGCGCCGAATGTGCGGCAGCCTCGTTGCGCACCAACGCCCGCACGATGACGCCACGCCGGGCAAGCTCGGCAGCGACATAGCCGCCGCTGCGGCCGGAAGCGCCAACCACGAGCACGGTTTTCCTGTTCACATCGGACATCCCGTTTTCCTTCCATATTGGATCCGCATGTCCTGAAACATCGGTCTCTCGCCCTTCGGTTGGTAGAGGGCCAATTCGTGATACCGTCTCTCGAAAATCGGAGAACGGTATGGATCGGTTTGGTGATGTCGAAGCGTTCCTGGCAATCGTGGAACGCGGAAATCTTTCAGCCGCTGCCCGGCATCTCGGCCGCTCGTTGCAGGCGGTCAGCCGTTCGCTGGCAGCTCTTGAAAAAAGCGTTGGCGTTGAGCTCGTGCGCCGCACCACGCACAAGGCGCAGCCCACGGAAGCCGGATATGATTTCTACCGCCGCGTGAAACCGGCACTTTCGGAGATTGCCGAGGCCAGGGCCGAGGCAGGCAATCGCAGCGCCGAACCTTCCGGGCTGCTCAAGATCGGCGGGCCGGAATTGTTCGGGCCAAGCTATCTCATCCCCATCGTCGCGCGCTTCATGGAAATGCACCCCAAGGTGGAGGTCGAACTCAGCCTCTCGAACCGCTTCGTCGATCTTGCCCAGGAAGGGCTCGACCTTGCCATCCGCATTGGCGAGCTGCCGGATTCGGACTTGAAGGCGCTCCGGCTCGGTGTCATGCGCCGTGTGGTCTTCGGCGCTCCGTCCTATTTCGACAAATATGGCAGGCCACGGCATCCGCGTGAATTGGCGGAACATCAATGCGTTTTCCGCAACACCGACCGTGACGCTGGTGCATGGCAATTTCAGGATGGCGGCAGACCGATGACCGTCAAGGTGAGCGGACGGCTGCATCTCGACAACGCCGCGGCGAGCCATTCCGCCGTCGCTGTCGGTCTTGGCATCGGCCGCGTACCGCTTTGGCAAGTGCAGGATCTCGTCGACAGCGGCGCAATCGAGGTGATCCTCGAAGCGTTTGAACAACCGGCGGTCCCGGTTCATGTCATCTGGCCGGCCGCTCGCCTGCCGCTCGCCAAAACGCGGCTTTTCATCGACTTCCTGGCCGCCAATCTACACATCGAACGGCGCAATCGCGAATGCGTCGTGGTTTGATCGCCAGATCGGCGCCGGACTGGCATGGCCACGCATGCGACGTCATCCGCCGTAACCATGCGTTGACAGCACGGCCCGCCCAAGCCTAAATCCGGCAAAGACGGTCTCCTCTCTTCACCGGGAGGAGCGAAGAGGGAATGCGGTGCGAGGTTCAAAAACCTCAACTCCGCGGCTGTCCCCGCAACTGTGAGCGACGAGCCAAGGCCGATAGCCACTGGGATTTCCCGGGAAGGCGGCACCGAGGCGACGACCCGCGAGCCAGGAGACCTGCCGTCCGACCAAAACCCCAACGCCTGGCGGGTGTCCCGGGCAAGGAGTCCGATTTGGATCGCAACGGCAGTTTTTCGGCTGAGACGGCGGGTGTTGCGGCAGACGCCGACACCGCGCCCGTCACCATCATCGTCTGTTCCTCGTGCCGCGACGAGACCGGCTCGGACGCGCGTCCACGTGCCGGCGCGCTGCTGGCCGAGGCTACTCGCACCGCCGCCGAGGATAACCGGAACATCGAAGTCCGCACCGTCGAATGTCTCGGCAACTGCAAGCGCCGGCTCTCCGCCGCCTTGTTGCGCGACGGCTGCTGGAGCTATGTCTTCGGCGACCTGACCGCCGAAAGCGGCCCCGACCTCGTCGCCGGCGCAGAACTTTTCGTCACCTCCGAGGACGGCCTCATCCCATGGCGCGGCCGCCCTGATTCGCTGAAGCGCGGCCTGATCGCGCGCATCCCTCCCCTTACCATGCTGAAGGACTAGACATGACCGCTTCCGTTTCCCGCGTGCCCTGCACCGTCGTCACCGGCTTCCTCGGCGCCGGCAAGACGACGCTGATCCGCCATATCCTCGAAAACGCCAAGGGCAAGCGGCTGGCGCTGATCGTCAACGAGTTCGGCGACGTCGGCGTTGACGGCGAAATCCTCAAGGGCTGCGGCATCGACACCTGCCCGGAGGAAAACATCGTCGAGCTCGCCAATGGCTGCATCTGCTGCACCGTAGCCGACGATTTCGTGCCGGCGCTCGACCAGATCCTGTCGCGCACGCCGAAGGTCGACCATATCCTGATCGAGACCTCGGGTCTCGCTCTGCCGAAGCCGCTCGTGCAGGCCTTCCAGTGGCCGACCGTGAAGAACCGCGTCACCGTCGACGGCGTTATCGCCGTGGTCGACGGCCCGGCACTGGCCGAAGGCCGTGTCGCCGCCGACATGGACGCGCTCGCCGCCCAGCGCGTGGCGGACGATTCGCTCGACCATGACGATCCGGTCGAAGAGGTGTTCGAGGATCAGGTCGCCTGCGCGGACCTGATCATCCTTTCCAAGAGCGACCTGATGGACGCCGCTGGCACGGCAAAAGCCAATGCCGTGCTGGACGAGCACGTCGCACGCGCCGTCAAGGTGGTGCCGACCGCCCAGGGCAAGGTCGATCCTTCCGTGCTGCTCGGTCTCGGCCTGGCGGTCGAGGACGACATCGAGAACCGCAAGAGCCATCACGACGGCATGGGCGACCACGAGCATGACGACTTCGATAGCTTCGTCGTCGAGATACCCTCGATCGCCAATCCGGACGAACTGGCCCGCCGCGTCGCCGACGCCGCAGAGAAGGAAAACGTGCTGCGTGTGAAGGGCTTCGTCGAAGTCGACGCCAAGCCGATGCGGCTCCTGCTGCAGGCGGTCGGCCCGCGCGTGAACCACTATTACGACCGCGCATGGACCGCTAGCGACGACCGCCGCTCGCGGCTGGTGGTGATCGGTCTGAAGGGCCTCGACCGCCCGGCCATCGAACGTATTCTGGTGGGGTAAGACTTGCACATCCTGACCACCACCTCCGCCTCGCTCGACGACATCGCCGAGCCAGTCGACCTGCGCCAGCAGCCGGCGGAGATGGTGGCGCTGTCGTTCACCGACAGCGATCTGGCCGGACTGGCATCGGCCTGGCAGGCGGATGCCGGCAACCTGCCTTCGATGCGGCTGGCGGCGTTGCGGGATCTGCGCCACCCGATGTCGGTCGATCTGTGGATCGACAGCGTGGCCCAACACGCCAAGGTGATCCTGGTGCGCATCCTCGGCGGTCACGACTGGTGGCGCTACGGCTGCGACCAGCTCGCCGCGGTGGCGGGTGCCAAGGGCATCAAGCTGGCGCTGCTGCCCGGCGAATCGCACGATGAAGACCTGCGGCTCACCGAGGCCTCCACCTTGCCCGCGGATGAGCTGGCGGCGCTGCTTTCCTATTTCCGCCAGGGCGGCGCAGCCAACATGACGGCGCTCGTGCGACGCCTGGCCGGGCTTTGCGGCCGGAACGTCGTCGCAACCCAGCCGGTCGAAGTGCCGAAGGCTGGTTTTTATCAACCGGGCATTGGTGTGGCGGATGGATTGGCTTCCTTCTTCCCGTTCACGGGGAGAATATCCCAGCAGGGGGGTCTGAAGGACGGGCAGGAGCCGCCCCTCATCCGCCCCTTCGGGGCACCTTCTCCCCGTGAACGGGGAGAAGGAAACAACCCCGTTGTCCCGATCCTGTTCTACCGCTCGATGCTGCTGGCGGCCGACGCCGCGCCTATCGATGCTTTGGCTGAAGCGTTGCAGGCACGCGGCATCGCCGCGGTGCCGATCTTCGTTTCCAGCTTGAAGGACAAGACCTCGCTCGATTTTGTCGAGACCGCGTTCGGCGAGCTAAAGCCGGCGGCGATCGTCACCGCCACCGCCTTTGCTTCCGGCGCGGAACCCGGCACCGAGACGCTGTTCGACCGTGCCGGCGTGCCGGTGTTCCAGATCATCGTCGCCACCACGCGCCGTGACGCCTGGGAAACCAATCAGCGCGGGCTAGCGCCCGCCGACCTTGCCATGCATGTCGTGCTGCCGGAGCTGGATGGCCGCATCCTCGCCGGCGCCGTCTCCTTCAAGGCCGAGGTCGAGGCGAATGCCGCTCTTGCCTTCCGCGCCTTCGCCAACCGGCCGGAACCCGATCGTGTCGAAAGCGTCGCCAACCGCATCGCCGCCCATATCCGGCTGCAAAAGACACCGGCGAGCGAACGCCGCCTTGCCATCCTGATCCCGGACTATCCGAGCGCACCGGGGCGCACCGGCTATGCCGTCGGTCTGGATGTGCCTTCCTCCGTGCTTGCCATGCTGCACGACCTTAAGGAGGCCGGTTACGCGGTTGAGAAGATTCCGCAATCGCCGCGCGTGCTGCTCGATCTTCTCGAACGGAACTGCGAAGGGCTTTCGCTGGAAGACTACGCAATACTGTCCGAACATCTGCCGGACGAGGCACGCCGGATAGTGGTCGAAGCCTGGGGCGAGCCGGCGGCATCGTCCCGCTTCCCCTTCCGTGCGGCCACCTTCGGCAACGTCACCGTGGCGCTGGCGCCGGATCGTGGCCGCTCGGCGGACCGGCGCGCCGACTATCATGACCCGACGCTGCCGCCGCGCCACGAACTGGTCGCTTTCGGCCTGTGGCTGCAGCAATCGCTCGGCGTGCAGGCGATCGTCCATGTCGGCGCCCATGGAACGCTGGAATGGCTGCCCGGCAAGACGGTGGCGCTTGGGCAGAATTGCTTCCCCGAGATCGTCACTGGCGCGCTGCCGGTCATCTATCCTTTCATCGTCTCCAATCCGGGCGAGGCCGCACAGGCCAAGCGCCGCATCGCCGCCGTCACCCTCGGCCATCTGCCGCCGCCGTTGACCGGCGCGGGCCTGGACGAAAGCCAGCAGGAACTGGAGCGGCTGGTCGACGAATATGCGCAGGCCGATGGGCTCGACCGCCGCCGTCGCGACCGGCTGGCGAAGCTGATCGTGGAGACTGCCTCCAAGACCGGCCTTGCCTCGGAAGCCGGCGTCGCCAGGACCGACGCGCCAGATGAAGCGCTGCGTCGCATCGACGCCTGGCTGTGCGACGTCAAGGATTTCGCGGTCAAGGACGGCTTGCATATCTATGGCCGCGCGCCGGATGGCGAGGCCAACGCACTGCGCCTGCAAAGCGCGATCAATGAAAAAGCCACCCTGCTGGCCGCGCTCGACGGCCGCCACATCACCGCAGGGCCGGCGGGCGCGCCGGCGCGTGGCCGCACCGACGTGCTGCCCACCGGGCGCAACCTGTTCACCGCAGATCCGCGCACCATGCCGACGCCGACCGCCTTTGATCTCGGCAAGGCCGCTGCCGACGAGATCGTGGTCAGTTTCATGCAAAGCCATGGTGACTGGCCGCGCGCTCTGGTCATCGATCTCTGGGGTTCCGCCTCGCTGCGCACCGGCGGTGAGGAGATTGCCCAGGGCCTGGCGCTGATGGGCTGCCGCCCGCAATGGGATGCCGCCACCGGCCGTATCACCGGCATCGAAGTACTGCCGCCGGCGGCACTTGGGCGGCCGCGTGTCGACGTCACCTGGCGCATATCAGGCCTGTTCCGCGACATGTTCCCAACCCAGATCGCGCTCATCGACGCCGCCGCGCGCGCCGTTGCCCAGCGAGACGAGGACGACACCGAAAATCCGCTCGCCGCCGCCACGCGTGCCGCAGGGCGGGTCGAGCCACGCATCTTCGGTTCTTCGCCCGGCACCTACGGCGCCGGCCTGGAAGCCATGCTGGCCAGCGGCGAATGGCAAAGCCGCGAAGAGCTTGGCCGCGCCTATCTCGATGCAGCCTCGCACGCCTATGGCGGCGCCGAAGGCGAAGGGGCAGCTGCGCCCGGTGCCTTTGCCGGCCGTATCGCGGAGGCTGATCTTCTCGTGCATACCGGCGACGATCCCGGCCGCGACATCCTCGAGGGTTCCGCCGACGTCGCCTTCATTGGCGGCTTCGCGGCGGCTGTCGCAGCGCTTGGCGGCAAGGCCGACGTTATCGTACTCGACACCACTGACCCGGCGAAGCCGAAGCCGCGTTCGGTGTCAGAAGCGGTGACGCGTGTGGTGCGGGCACGCGCCGTCAACCGGCGCTTCATCGAGGGACAGATGCGGCACGGCCCGCGCGGCGCCTCGGAATTCGCCGAGACGGTCGACAGGCTCGTCGGCTTCGCCGAAACCACCCAAGCCATTGCAGGCAATCTGATCGGCGCCGTGCACGATGCCTATCTGGGCGACGAGACTGTGCGCGCCTTCCTGTTGCGCGAGAACCCGGCAGCCGCGAAATTCATCGCCGAACGCCTCGCCTCGGCAAGACGGCGCGGACTGTGGCACCCGCTGCGCAATTCGGTCGACGACGACCTCGCGGCATTGATCGCCGAGGCTGGCCGCAGCGAGGCAGCCGAATGAATGCCGCCCGACGCCGGGGCGCCTGCCCCGCCCTGACGGCGCCGATGCAGACCGGCGACGGGCTTTTGGTGCGGCTCAACCCCGTTGCTGGAGGACTCGCTTCCAAAGCCCTGATCGGACTCTGCGAATCGGCCTCACGCCACGGCAACGGCATCATGGAGGTGACGGCGCGCGGCTCGATCCAGATTCGTGGGTTGACGGCGACAAGCGCGGCGGTGCTGGCCGCGGAAGTGAATGCGCTGGGCATCGCCGTGCGCACCGGCGTACCGGTCGAGACCGGGCCTCTGGCCGGCCTGGACTTGAGCGAAACAGCCGACCCGCGCGCCTTGGCCGAGGCGATCCGCGCCGCGATCTACGAGGCCGGCCTTGCCGGCAAGCTCGGGCCAAAAGTGTCCGTTGTCGTGGATGGTGGCGGGTTGATCAGCCTTGACGCGATTCTAGCCGATGTGCGGCTGGTCGCGGTTCGTCGCGATGGTAGCGTAAGCTGGCATCTCTCGATTGGCGGCACGGCGACCACAGCGCGACCGCTGGGCCTGTTCGACGAAGCGCGAGCCAGCGACCTGACCATGGCGATTCTTAAGGCAATCGCCACACTGGGCCGCGAAGGTCGAGCGCGGGACCTGGATACGGAACAGCTCACGGAGCGGAGTGCCGTCGCGCCCGAAGGTGTCATTGAATCACCTTCTGAAAAGCCCCTCTCAAGCGATTCATTTCCCATTGGAATTTTCCCGCTCACCAATTCGGCCGAAGTTCTCGGCATCGCCCTGCCCTTCGGTTCGATGCCGGCCCAGGCAATCGCAAGGCTCGCAGCCGAGGCAGTCGCGCGCGGTGCCAGCGAGATCCGCCCGTCGCCACAGCGCACATTGTTGTTCCTTGGCCTGACAAGGCAAGCCGGTGCCGAACTGCGACAGGCCGCAGGCGCGCTCGGCTTCGTCACCGAAGCGAGCGACCCGCGCACCCATATCGCGGCCTGCCCCGGCACGCCGGCCTGCGCGTCCGGTCATCTGTCGACGCGGGGGATCGCGGAAACAATCGCCGCCGACCATACCGGTTTTCTCGACGGCTCGTTCACCCTGCATATTTCGGGCTGCGCCAAGGGCTGCGCGCACCCGGCAGCAGCGGCGCTGACGCTGGTGGGCGACGAAAACAAAGCCGGACTTGTCGTTGACGGGACGGCGAAGGCCCTTCCGCCCCGATACAGCCCACGATATGAAGCCGCGCGCGGCCTCGGTCGCGTTGCCGCGCTGGCCGGCGGCGCAAGGCGCGACAACGAAACGGTTGCCGCCTGCCTTGCCCGGCTGGGCGAGACGGCGATCACGCAAGCCTTCGCACGGGAATGAGCACGGATGAGCATGGCCGCCTACGACTACATTCATGACGGCAACGCCATCTACGAGCGTTCTTTCGCCATCATCCGTGCCGAGGCGGACCTGTCGCGTTTCTCCGAAGCCGAGGCCGACATCGCCATTCGCATGATCCATGCCTGCGGTCAGGTCGAGGCGGCCCGGCATTTTGTCTTCTCTCCGGATTTCGCCGACACCGCCCGTAATGCGCTGAAAGCCGGCGCGCCGATCCTGTGCGACGCTCAGATGGTGGTGCATGGTGTCACCCGCGCCCGCCTGCCCGCCGGCAATGAGGTGATCTGCACGCTGCGCGACCCGCGCACCGCAGAAATCGCCAAGGCGATCGGCAACACGCGTTCGGCCGCCGCCATCGACCTGTGGAGCCAGCATATGGCCGGTGCGGTCGTCGCCATCGGCAACGCGCCGACGGCTTTGTTCTATCTGCTCGAAAAGCTGCGCGACGGCGCACCCAAACCAGCCGCCATCATCGGCATGCCGGTGGGTTTCGTCGGTGCCGCCGAATCCAAGGACGCGCTGGCCGAGAACTCCTACGGCGTGCCTTTCGCCATTGTGCGCGGCCGGCTGGGCGGCAGCGCCATGACCGCCGCCGCGCTGAATTCACTGGCGAGGCCGGGCCTGTGAGCGCGGCTGTCAAAGGCCGTCTCATCGGCGTCGGCACCGGTCCCGGCGACCCCGAACTGATGACGCTGAAGGCCGTGCGCGCGCTGGCCGAGGCCGATGTCGTCGCGCATTTTTCCAAACGCGGTGCCAATGGCAATGCCCGCACCATCGTCGGCGAGCACCATCGCCCGGACTGGATCGAACTGCCGCTCGTCTATCCCGTCACCACCGAGATCGACAAGGACAGCGACGACTACAAAACGGCGATCACCGGCTTCTACGAAGAGTCCGCTGCAAAGGTCGCCGAGCATCTCGACCAGGGCCGAACCGTCGCCATCCTTTCGGAGGGCGATCCGCTGTTCTACGGCTCCTACATGCACCTGCACGTGCGCCTTGCTCATCGTTATCCGACCGAAGTCATTCCGGGTGTGACCGCCATGTCGGGCTGCTGGTCGGCCAACGGCCTGCCTATTGTCCAGGGCGACGATGTGCTGACCGTATTGCCCGGCACGATGAGCGAGTTCGAGCTGACCCGCCGGCTGGCCGACACCGATGCCGCCGTCATCATGAAGGTAGGCCGCAACCTGCCGAAGATCCGCAGGGCACTGGAAGCCGCCGGCAAGCTGGTCCGCGCCGTCTATGTCGAACGCGGCACCATGCCAGGCTCGATCTCCATGCGGCTGAAGGACAAGGAAGACGACAAGGCGCCCTATTTCGCGGTGGTGCTGGTTGCCGGCTGGTCCGGCCGCCCGGGGGCGGACCAATGAGCGGCCGTCTCTTCGTCATCGGGCTTGGTCCCGGCAACGCCAATCAGGTGACGCCGGAAGCCAGCCAGGCGGTTGCGGAAGCCGAGTTCTTCTATGGCTACAAACCCTATGTCGACCGGCTGGACCTCAAACCGCACCAGACCCGCATCGCCTCCGACAACCGCGAGGAACTGGCGCGCGCCAAGGAAGCCATCGTCAAGGCGTCTGAAGGTCATGCCGTGGCCGTCGTCTCCGGCGGCGATCCCGGCGTGTTCGCCATGGCAGCCGCCGTCTGCGAGGCGATCGAGGACGGTCCGGCCGAATGGCGCGACATCGACCTTCAGATCGTGCCGGGCGTCACCGCGATGCTGGCGGTGGCGGCACGAGCCGGCGCACCGCTCGGCCATGATTTCTGCGCCATCTCGCTGTCCGACAATCTGAAACCCTGGGACCTGATCGAACTGAGGCTGCTGGCGGCGGCCGGCGCCGGTTTTGTCGTCGCGCTCTACAATCCGATCAGCAAGTCGCGCCCATGGCAGCTCGGTCGCGCCTTCGAGGCGCTGGCCGCCGTGTTGCCCGGCACCACGCCGGTCATCTTCGGCCGCGCCGCCGGGCGCCCTGACGAACGCATCAACGTCGCAGCCCTAGCCTTCGCCAGGGCCGAGATGGCCGACATGGCCACCTGCGTCATCATCGGATCGCCAGAAACCCGTGTCATCAAGCGCGACGGCAAGCCGGCGCTGATCTACACGCCGCGCTCGGCCACGGGACGCAGGGAATGATCGATCATGGCAAGCAGATCGGGAATGCTCGGCGCCGAAGGCACGGCCGGCAGCACCGGCCTGCGGATCATCACCACGTCGATGCCAAGGCTACGCGCCGCGGCGATCTTGCCATAGGTCGCCTCGCCGCCGCTGTTCTTGCACACGACGGCATCGATGCGCTGGTCCACGAGCAGGCGGTGTTCGTCCACCTCGCGAAACGGGCCACGCGCCAGAAGATAGTCGACATGGGAGACGCCAAGCGGCGGTTCGACAGGGTCGACGCTGCGCAACAAATAATGATGCTGCGGCGCTGCTTCGAAGGCGCCAACCTCCTGTCGCCCAAGCGCCAGGAAAACGCGCCGTGCGATTGGTCCCAATGCCGCGACGGCCTCGGGCACCCCCTCAACCTCCACCCAGCGATCGCCCTGTTCACGCTGCCAGCCGGGACGCCGCAATGCCAGGATCGGCACGCCGGCAAGACGGGCCGCCTCGGCCGCGTTGGCGGAAATGCGCGCCGCATAAGGATGCGTCGCATCGATCAACAGATCGGTCTCGGTCTCCTTCAGATAGGCCGCGAGCCCTTCCGCGCCGCCGAAGCCGCCGACACGTGTCGGCACCTGCTGCGCGACCGGATTTTCGGTGCGCCCCGCCAGCGACAGGATAAGTTCGACATCCGGCCGCGCCGCCAGCCGGCCGGCCAGCTGCCGTGCCTCAGTGGTGCCGCCCAGGATCAGAATGCGGTGGGACATCATGCCTGCTGAGAAAGAAACACATGCCGCGCCCGCCTGGCTCGCCATCGTCGGTATCGGCGAGGACGGTGTAGCGGGTCTGGGCGACGAGGCCAAGCGGCTGATCGCGGATGCTGAGTTCGTCTTTGGCGGCAAGCGCCATTTCGACCTCGCCGGTACGCTCGTCACCGGCGAGATGCATGAATGGCCATCACCTTTCGACCCGGAAATGGAAGCCGTGCTCGACCGCGCCGGACGCCGCGTCTGCGTGCTCGCCTCCGGCGATCCGTTCTTCCACGGCGTCGGCGTGACGTTGGCGCGCAAGGTCGCCGCCGCCGACATGGTGGTGGTGCCCGCTCCTTCGTCTCTTTCGCTCGCCGCTTCCAGGCTCGGCTGGGCGCTGCAGGATGTCGAGACGATCTCGCTGCATGGCCGCCCGCTCGACCTGATCCGCCCGCTACTGCATCCCGGCGCACGTTTACTGGCGCTGACCTCGGACGGCGCAGCCCCGGCCAAGGTAGCGACCCTGCTTTCCGAGCTCGGTTTCGGCCCATCGCGACTGACGGTGCTGGAAGCACTGGGCGGTCAGGAAGAAGTCGTCCGCGGCGCCCGCGCCGGCGATTTCAACCTCAAAAACATCAATCCGCTCAATGTGCTGGCGCTCGAGATTGAATCGGAATCCGAGGCGCGGATATTGCCCTTGGCCTCCGGTCTCGCCGACGATCTGTTCGAGAACGATGGCCAGATCACCAAGCGCGAGGTGCGCGCCGTCACGCTCTCCGCGCTGACGCCGCGCCGCGGCGAAGTGTTGTGGGATATCGGCGCGGGATCGGGTTCGATCGCCATCGAATGGATGCTGTCGCACCCTTCGCTGCGCGCCGTCGCCATCGAGGCCAATGCCGAGCGCGCCGGGCGCATTCGCCGCAATGCGGCTGCCTTCGGCGTACCGGGGCTCGCAGTGGTCGAAGGCCTAGCACCGCAGGCGCTCGCCGGCCTGCCGGCACCGGACGCGATCTTCATTGGCGGCGGCGGCACCGACGCCGGCGTCTTTGACGCTGCGCTCAAGGCCCTGCCGTCGGGCGGCCGTTGCGTGGCCAATGCGGTGACGCTGGAGATGGAGGCGCTGCTCGTGGCCCGCCATGCGGCTCTCGGCGGCACGCTGACCCGCATCGCCATTTCGCGGGCTGCCCCCGTCGGCACCATGCAGGCCTGGCGCCCGGCCCTGCCGGTGACGCAATGGAGCTGGGTCAAGACATGATCGTCGCGGGCATAGGCTGCCGCAAGGGTGCGGATACTGCGAGCGTCATTGCCGCCATCGATGCCGTGCTCGCCGGCCACAGTCTCGATCGTTCCGCGCTCTCCGTGCTGGCCACCACAACCTTCAAGAAGGACGAGGTCGGCATCTTCGCCGCGGCACGGAAGTTGGGATTGGAGGTGATCGTGGTTGAGGTCACCGCCGCAGATGAGCCAGGCGGAGAGGATACGCTCACCCGGTCCGAAATTTCCCTCGCCATCGCCGGTTCGTCATCGGTTTCGGAAAGCGCGGCGCTTGCAGCGGCGGGCGAAGGCGCGCGCCTGCTAGGGCCACGCATCATTGTCGGCGCCGTCACCTGCGCCATAGCCACCAGCGGAGCCTCGGCATGACCGTGCATTTCATCGGCGCCGGTCCGGGTGCCGCCGACCTCATCACCTTACGCGGCGCCAAGCTGCTTGGCTCGTGCCCCGTGTGCCTTTACGCAGGCTCGATCGTGGCGCCCGAACTGCTCGAACACTGCGCGCCAGGCACGCGATTGGTCGACACCGCGCCGATGTCGCTGGACGAGATCGAGGCCGAATATGTTGCCGCCGCCCAGGCCGGCCAGGATGTGGCGCGTCTGCATTCAGGCGACCTTTCGGTGTGGAGTGCCGTCGCTGAGCAGATCCGCCGTCTCGAACGCAACGGCATTGCCTACACGCTGACGCCCGGCGTCCCGTCCTTTGCCGCCGCGGCCGCAGCGCTGAAACGCGAACTGACCATCCCGGAAGTCGCGCAGAGCCTGGTGCTGACCCGCGTCTCTGGTCGTGCCTCCAAGATGCCGCCTGGCGAAACGCTGTCGGCCTTCGGCCGCACCGGCGCCACGCTGGCGATCCATCTCGCCATCCACGCCATCGAACAGGTGGTGGCGGAACTGACCCCGCATTATGGCGGCGACTGCCCGGTCGCCATAGTCTTTCGCGCCTCCTGGCCCGACGAACGCGTCATCCGCGCGACGCTGGAGACGGTCGCGGCCGCCCTTGCCGCCGATCCGATCGAGCGCACCGCGCTGATCTTTGTCGGGCGTTCGCTGGCGGCGCAGGATTTCACCGAAAGCTCGCTCTACGACCCTTATTATCAGCGGCGCTTCAGGAACCGGCAATGACGTTTTCCGAAACCTTCCAGAAGCTCACCGCACACAAACCGCGGCTGCAACCCGGCCATGTCTGGCTGGCCGGCTCCGGCCCCGGCGACCCCAGCCTGCTCACGCTGGAAGTGCTTTCGGCGCTGACCGAGGCCGACGCGCTGGTGCATGACGCGCTGGTCTCGCCGGAGATCATCGCTGTCGCCGAACGGGCGGAGAAATTCTATGTCGGCAAGCGCGGCGGCCGGCTGTCCATTCCGCAGGAAGACATCAACGCCCTTATCGTGAAACTCGCCAAGGAAGGCCGCAAGGTGGTGCGCCTGAAGGGCGGCCATCCTTATGTCTTCGCGCGCGGCGCCGAGGAAACGCTGGCTTTGGCCGAGCACGGCATTCCCTACCGGGTTCTGCCGGGTGTCACCTCGGCCTTCGGCGGCCTGACCTCGGCCGGCATTCCGGCCACCATGCGCGGCATCAACGGCGCCATCATCCTAGCAACGGGCTTCGCCGCTGTCTCCGACGACCGGCCGGACTGGGCAGCCCTTGCCCGCACCGGCCAGCCCATCGTCATCTATATGGGCCTGACCCATATGGAGGCGACCATCGCCGACCTTATGGCAGGTGGGCTGACGGCGGACATGCCGGCGGCGCTGATCGAGAACGCCACATTGCCACAAGAGCGCACCGTGGTCGCCACGCTGGGCACACTGGTCGAAGCAGCCGCGCGGGAGGCAATCGTTTCTCCCGCGCTCATCGTCATCGGCGGCATCGTCGCCATGCGCGACAGGCTGGTGCAGCGACCATGAACGCGACGGCCCTCATCGTCGGCGCGCCGCGCTCCGGCTCCGGCAAGACCAGCGTCACCATCGGCATCCTGCGTGCGCTGGCCAGGCGCGGCGTTCGCGTGCGCGGCGCGAAGTCCGGTCCCGATTATATCGATCCCGGCTTCCATGCCGCCGCCACCGGTCTGCCCGGCGTCAATCTGGACAGTTGGGCGATGCCGCCTTCCCTGCTCAACGGCCTGGCGGCGCAGACAGCCGACAATGCCGAACTGGTGGTGCTGGAAAGCGCCATGGGCCTGTTCGATGGCATCCCTTCGCCGGACGGGCGCACGGGATCGGCCGCCGACCTCGCCCGGCTCTACCGGCTGCCCGTCCTGTTGGTGCTTGACGTCTCCGGGCAATCGACGACGGCCGCGGCGATCGCCAAGGGCCTTTCCTGCTATGATCCGAATGTGCGCGTGGCCGGCGTCGTGCTCAACCGGCTGGGCAGCGAGCGCCATCGCAAGCTCTGCACCGAGGCCATCGAGGCGCTGGGCTTGCCCGTAGTCGGTGCCATTCTGCGCGATTCAGCCCTTGCCTTGCCCGAACGCCATCTCGGCCTTGTCCAGGCCAGCGAACATGCCAGCCTGATGCAGCATCTCGACCGGCTGGCCGATATGGCCGACGCTTCGCTGAACCTCGACGCCATCATGGCGCTCGCCGCCCCGCTCGAACCGGCTGATGGCAGTTTCGAGGCAGCGCTGCCGCCGCCGGGACAACGCATCGCGCTCGCCGAGGATGCCGCCTTCACCTTCATCTATCCGCATGTCGCCGCGCATTGGCGCAAATCGGGCGCCGAGATCGTGCCCTTCTCGCCACTGGCGGACGAGGCGCCGGACGAGAGCTGCGACGTCTGCTGGCTGCCCGGCGGCTATCCGGAGCTGCATGCGGGCAAGCTGGCCGCCGCCAGCGATTTCCAGGCGGGCATCAAGCGCTTCGCCGCGACGAAGCCGGTCCATGGCGAGTGCGGCGGCTTCATGGTTCTGGGCAAGGCCCTTGAAGACGCCGAAGGCGTCACCCATTCCATGCTCGGCTTGCTCGGCCATTCGACCTCCTTCGCCAAACGCAAGATGAACCTCGGCTACCGCGAGGCCAGGCTGAAGAGCGACAGCGCGCTCGGGCCTGCCGGAACAGTGGTGCGCGGCCACGAATTCCACTACGCTCAGGTGACCGACACCGGCAGCGACGAGCCGCTCGCCGAGCTCGCCGACGGCCAGGGTAACGCGCTCGGGCCCTCCGGTGGACGGCGGGGTCCGGTCAGCGGAACCTTCTTCCACGCCATCGCGATGAACCCATGAGCCGCTTCTCCGCGCCCGGCAAGATCCTCACCGACATAGCGCTTTGTCTGGTCTTCTTCACGCGCTCGCCGTTGCCGGTTCTCGACTTCGGCGACCGCAAGCTGGCCGATGCGATATGGGCGGCGCCGGTGGCAGGTGCGGTTGTGGCCCTGATCGGTGCGATCGTCTTTTCGCTTGCCACCACCTTCGGCGTCGCCTCCGGCCCGGCAGCCGCTCTGACGCTGGCCGCGATGATGCTGACCACCGGTTCGCTACACGAGGACGGCCTTTCCGATGTCGCCGACGGTTTTGGCGGTGGCCGCACGACCGATCGCAAGCTGGAGATCATGCACGACAGCCGCATCGGCGCTTATGGCGCTTCCGCGCTCGGCCTGACCATCCTCATCCGCTGGAGCGCGCTGGCGGAATTCTCCCATGGCTGGTCGGCGCTGTTGGCGCTGATCGCCGCTCACGCCGCCTCGCGCGGGCTGCTGGGTGCCTTCCTGCATCTGATGCCACCGGCCACGGCCGACGGCCTCTCCAGCCGCGCCGGCACCGTCTCTGCCACCACCGCACAGGCAGGCGCGATCCTCGGCGCCGTTGCACTGCTCACCCTCGGGCTGGGCGGCGCGATCGTGGCCGTGGCCCTGCTTGGCCTCATCTTCTACGGTTTCCGCAAGCTCTGTCTCAGCCAGATCGGCGGCCATACCGGCGATGCCGCCGGCGCACTGCAGCAGCTTTGCGAAATCGCCATCCTTGTCGTCGCTTCCGTGTCGCTCACCTGATTCTCTTTCGGAGACACTTCTGCCATGTCCTTCAAAACTCTCGATGAACTGCACAATGCCTGCCGCAACCTGCCTGCCGGCAGCGACACCGCCGCCGCCGCCGTCGCCCGCCGTCAGGATACGCTGACCAAGCCGCAGGGCAGCCTCGGCCGGCTGGAAACCATCGCCGCCTGGCTGGCCCGCTGGCAGGGTCGCGACATGCCGAAGCTGGACCGCGTCAAGGTGATCGTCTTTGCCGGCAACCACGGCGTCACCGCCCAGGGCGTGTCGGCCTATCCGTCGGAAGTGACCGTGCAGATGGTGGCCAATTTCGCCGGCGGCGGCGCCGCCATCAACCAGCTCGCCCGCGCGGCTGGCGCGGAACTCGACGTCATCCCGCTCGATCTCGACCATCCGACCGGCGACTTCACGCAAGGCGCGGCGATGGACGAGGCTGCCTTCCTTGCCGCAGTTTCGGCCGGCTACGACGCCGTCGACGCCGATATCGATCTCCTCTGCCTCGGCGAGATGGGCATCGGCAACACCACGCCGGCGGCGGCGATCTCGGCCGCCCTTTTCGGCGGTGGCGCCGAAAAATGGACCGGTCGCGGCACCGGCGTCGACGACGCCGGCCTGAAGCGCAAGGTGGTCGCCATCGAGGCCGGCCTGCAACGCCATGCTGCCGTGCTGGCCGATCCGCTGAAAGCCGCAGCCGCACTCGGCGGTCGCGAACTGGCCGCCATCTTCGGCGCCACGCTTGCCGCGCGCCACCGCAACGTGCCGGTGCTGCTCGACGGTTTTGTCTGCACGGCGGCCGCGGCTCCCTTGGCCAAACTGCATGCCGCCGGGCTTGCCCATACCATTGCCGCCCATGTCTCGGCCGAAGCCGGCCATCGCGGCTTGCTACAGGCGCTGGGCCTCACGCCCCTGCTCGACCTCGGCATGCGACTGGGCGAAGGCTCCGGCGCTTGCCTGGCTGTCAATCTCGTGCGTTCGGCGCTCGCCTGCCACGCGGGAATGGCCAGCTTCGCCGAGGCAGGCGTTTCGGAGAAATAGACCGGGGCCAGCAAGCCCGGAGAAGACCCGGGCAATCGCCCGACATTGCCAAGCCGGTCGTTTTCGAGGAACCTTCCGGCCATATGGTGGTTTTGACGAGATGCCGGCATCGGACGACAGCAGGAGATTTTCCATGACGATCAGACATTTCGCGACCTGCGCGCTGACGATCGCCATCGCCCTCCCGCTGGCCTCGCCAAGCTTCGCGGGTGAAAACAAACATCATCACAAGAAGCATCGCGCTCATCACGGGGAGCGCTACGTTCCGGCCGGCCGCACCGTCGTCGAAATGCTGTTCGGTGGTCCCCGATACTACGACAGCCAGATGTTTACCACCGCGGCGGGCGCCTGCGCCTATCATCGCGTCGGGCCCGACGCGCGCGCGGCCAACGACGTCAACGACCATTATTGCGGCAAATAGCGACCTTCGATCCGAGCTGGATGACACCCGCTACGTCGCGGCATCGGCTGGCGCCAAATCAGAAATCTGTTGAATATGGCGGCCTGCGACCATTTTTCTATGTCCACATCCGAAACGGAATGCTAGGGGACCGGCTAGTCGGCCATGTGCCGCAGAATGCGGGCCCTGATTTCTGGACGCACCGTCGGACAGTGTCGCGTTAGCCCGAAACAGTACTTTCCGCGGAAAGCTTGCATTTTCAGTTTCATCTCCACGGCGTCTTAAGGCTCCCCGAGTATCGTTGCTGTACTGAACCTGCGCCAATCGACGAGGTCGTGACCCATGGCATTTGGCAATAAATCTTCAGCTTCCGGGATGGTTGGCCACGCCCGGACGATTTTCATGGCTAGCGCCGCGATCATGCTCGCCGCCACGGCGGGATGTTCTGCCGTTGCCGACAGCAATGTGAAAACCGCCTCCTTCAGCGCCAAAACGAGCTATGCGTACCTGGTTCCGACGGCCAAGCCGAAGGCCAAGGTCGTGGCCGCGAGGCACAAGCCAACGGCAACGAAGGATATCGCCAAGGTGGCCAGCGCCACCCCATCCTACGGCAACGCTCCCTATATCTGCACGCCGAGCGGCTTCGGCCATCTTGCCCGTTGCTTTGCCCGGACCTAGTCCAGGCAACGCCTCATCCTAGCCACAGCGTGCGACGATTGCCGGCGGCAGCCTGAAAGCTGCCGCCTTCCTTCTATGACTAGTGGTCCAGCTTAGCCTCGATCCTGGTCAGCCGGTGGCTGACATAGTCGCCGTGCCGCAGCTTCCTGGCTTCGTCGTCTTTCCTTACCGGCGCGTTGGCGAACACATACCAATCGCCCTTCGGCTCGCGCTTCTGATAAACGACGTCACCCTTCTTGCGATGGCTGAAACAGGTGAGGTCGGGCTTGGCGCCACCCATCGCATGCCAGTCGGCCCGGAAACACAGTTTGCCAGGATCGGTGATGAACCAGGTGCCCACCCCGTAACTCAGGGTCTTGCCCCTGCCCGACCAGGCGGTGAAACGGCGCATCGGGATTGCGAAATAGCCGGCGCCGTCCTTCCACATCCATGACCGCTGGCTGTAGAGCCTGTAGAGTTCGTTGTCGTTCAGCGGCTTTGCCTTTTCTATGACTGCGGCGCTGGGCGCCGCAGCCGAGGCTGTTCCGGTACCGGCGACGGTGCCGGCGACCAGCAATAGAAGTATGTTCCGTATCGCGGACATAACCTTTCCTCCCGCGCTTCCACCCTGGTTCAGTTCGCTGCCTGCTGCGTGTGCACGACGCGCCAGTTGGGCAACCCATAACCGTCGGGCCACGGATAGACCTCGCGGTCGTCGAAGTAGACGATATCGGTCAACTCGGGGAATTGCGGATAGGTCTTGGCGACGCTTTCGGCCCAGTCGCGCACATAGTGGTCATCGCCTTCGTATCCCAGTTCCGCCACCACCACCGGTTTGCCGAAACCTTTGACGCGGTTGTATTTCGGCTCCATCTGCTCGACGAAAGTGGTGTCGTGACCGACCTTGTCCCGGTCGAAGGGTTGATAACCGAACACCGACAGACCGATGACGTCGACAAAATCGTCGCCCGGATAGAAGGCTTCGAGACCCTCATTGCCTTTCGGCGACCACATATATTTGGCCGTCTTGATGTGCTGACGGCAAATCGTGACCATGCGCTTGTAGGCAGTCACATAGTCGGCCGGCGGCCAGTGCGCCCAAGAGAACTGGTTGCTGGTCTCGTCCATCTCCTGCGCCCAGCGGATCGTCACCGGGCTCTTGAGCGTCGCGGCTTCCGAACAGACCGCCGCCATGTAGGAATCGCGTTCGCCGTTCAGGATGCTGTGAAGCAATTGCCGCGAAGTGACACGCCAGTGCGGCGACCACGACCACGGCTCCACCGATATCAGCAGCGAGCGACCCCGCTGCTGCGCATAGGCGTCGGCAACCGCCAGCGTGCCCAGATCGACATCCTCCCACGGCAGGAAGAGATGCTCGATCTTCGAGCTGGAATCGCTGCCGAAGTCGCCATAGGGATCATAGGCCCCGAAGCCGATGGATGTGGGCGTGATCACCGGACGCTTGTCCGACGGCATGGTTGCCGTGGCGGAGTTGTTCTTCGGGATACCAAGCGGCAGGTTGCTGGCCGCCATGACCGCTCCCGATGCGATTAGCCCCACGCATGAAAGCGCGATGGCCGCGAGTTTCCTGTTCATCGTCGTTCTCCGATCTCAATAAGCACCTGCCGGCGCTGCGGTCGGCAACGGTGCATGTTCCGGGGTAAGCACGGCCTGCGCCACCGGCCGGTTGGCCATGACCTTGGCGCTTACCGTGTCCTGTTCGACGAGCTTGCCATACTCGTCGTCTTTGTCCGGCACCGCGTGCTTGAACACGTACCAGGCGCCGGAAGGCTCCTTCTTCTGATAGATCGTGCCCTCATCGATCTTGTGGCGGAAGCATGTCTTGTCGGGAGAGGCGCCGGTCGGACCGTGCCACACGGCCCTCAGGCACATCTGCCCGTCATTGGTGAGTACCCAGCGACCTTCGGCCCAGCTTGCGTTGTCGCCAGTGCCGGACCAGGCCCTGAAGAGACGACCCCTGTCTTGCATGCGGCCGGCGCCGTCCGGCCATTGCCAGGTCTTGTCGCGATAGAGGTCGTAGAGGTCGAGCGCAGTCATGGTGCGCGCCTGCGCCGGCACCACGACTGGCTCTTCGGCCCGGGCCGAGCCGCAGTACATCGCAATGCCGAAGCCGGCCAGGAGGCCGTGGCGCGTCAGGGACCAGGTGATGGAATGATTGTCCATGTGAACCTCACTTTCCACGTACCTGGCGGGACCGGATCTGGCGCGAGGTGTCGCGATCCACGTCGTCCGTCAGCAGATTGAGGCGCTCGGCCCGCTCGGGACGTTGGCCGATGGTCGAAACCCGAAACCCTGCGGCCGACGCGGCGCCTGGCTCGAAGGCGCTGCGCAGATCGACAAGGACAGGCCTGCGCATCACGCGCCTGAGACGGCTAAGATCGATGCGGCGGATGCTGTCCCATTCGGTGACGACGACGACCGCATCGGCGTCACGCGCGCATTCATAGGGATCGTCGACCAGCGCGACATTTTCCAGAACGCAACTGGCATTCTCGTTCCCGACCGGATCGTAACCGCGCACGGTTGCGCCGTAACGCTGCAGCGTTTCGATCAGCGGCACCGCCGGCGCTTCGCGCATGTCGTCGGTGTCGGGTTTGAAGGTGAGGCCCAGAACCGCAATGGTCTGGCCATCGACGTCGCCACCGACCGCGTCGACAACCTTGAGCGCCATCTTGCGCTTGCGGGCTTCGTTGGCGACGATGGTCTCCTCGACGATGCGCAACACCACGCCATAGTCCTGCGCGATACGCAGCAGCGCCAACGTATCCTTCGGGAAACACGAGCCGCCATAGCCCGGCCCGGCGTTCAGGAAGCTGTTGCCGATGCGCTTGTCGAGGCCGATGCCGAGTGCCAGTTCGCCGACATTGCTGCCGACTCTCTCGCACAGATCCGCCAGTTCGTTGATGAAGGTGATCTTGGTGGCGAGAAAAGCGTTGGCTGCGTATTTGATCAGTTCGGCGGTGCACCGGTCGGTGACGACCAGCGGCGTTGACCCGAGCGGTTCACGATAGAGCGCCAGCATCACCGCCCGTGCGCGACCGTCCTCGGCGCCGATGACGACACGATCGGGCTTCAGGAAATCGCCGATCGCCACGCCCTCGCGCAGGAACTCCGGATTGGACGCGACCGAGAACGAGCCGCGCCGGCAGACACTGGCGATGATCTTCTCCACCGCGTCGCCAGTGCCGACCGGAACGGTGGACTTGACCGCCACGACCGCACCTTCGGCCAGGAACGGTGCCATCTCGCGCGCCGCCATGTAGACGAAGGAGAGGTCGGCATCGCCCTGCCCGACGCGGGACGGTGTACCGACCGCGATGAACACGACCTGTGCATTGGTGATGGCAGAGGCCAGATCGCAGGTGAAGGACAGCCGATCCGCTTCGCGGTTGCGGGCCACCAGGATATCGAGATCCGGCTCGTAGATCGGCAACTGCCCGTTGTTGATGCGACTGATCTTGTCGGCGTTCTTGTCGACGCAAACAACATCGTGACCCCATTCGGCGAAGCATGTCCCGCTGACGAGACCGACATAACCTGTTCCGATGACCGCGATCTTCATGGTGTCTATCGCCTTGCGGCGCCTCTGCTTGCTCAGTTCAGTTGATCCGATGACGTCGATTGCCAATGCGGGTTGAAAACGGTGGTGCGCAGCGCGGTTCGCCCAACGCCCGCCCCGGCCGCCGAATAGCGTTCGTCGAAAAGCTGTAGACGACCCGAACCCCAGACCAGCACCTCGATGCTCTCACGACCGTGCTCGGCCGTAGCGACGCCCGGCAGCACGATCATCGACAGGAGACCAGCCGCGATCGCGGGGCGATGGAAGCGACTGCCCGCCCGCACCCGGTTCTCGCGCTCGTGCCGGTACAGGATGACCAGGGTCAGCACCGTGTAGAGCAGGCTGTTGACGATGGCGAACAGGTAGAAGCCGCGGCTGGCGCCGGCGTCCTTCACCAGCAGAACCGGCAGGATCGAGGCCAGCGCGACCACCACGTAGGGCGCATAGACACGGAACGGCAACGGATCGACGTCGGAAGTGCCCTTCGGGGTGACGCGGAAATCGACAACCGTGCCGGTGAGCCAATCCCGCAAGGCGGCGATGCATCCGGCAAACGCCCAGGGCCAGCGCGCCAACAGGAACAGCGCGTTCTCCCAGCACAGGATCTTGCCGTCGATCGGACGGAAGCTGCGCGTCGCGCGCCAGCGATAGGATAGGCCGACCAGCAGCAGCGACAGCGGCATGAAATGCGTCAGGAAATCGGGATAGGTCACCGCGACGAAGTTTTCTCCGCGCAGCAGTGCGATGATCGGCGTCGCCACCAAAAGCAGCATGAAGGTGGCAAACAGCGGATACCAGACCTGCGAAAACAGGAACTGGAAGCGCAGCCGCAACGGCAGCCGCGGCACATAGGTCGGCGAATATTGCAGAAGCAGCATGACCAGGCTACGCGACCACTGGAATTCCTGCGTCACCAGATCGCCGAAGGTGCTGGGGCCATCGCCATGCGCGATGGCATCCAGCGCATGCACGCCGCGCCAGCCATGCGCGTTCATCATCAGCGTGGTCGAATGATCCTCGGCCAGTTCCGGTCCAAGACCGCCAATCTCCTTGAGCGCCCGCGTGCGCACCGCGTAGTGCGATCCGATGCAAAGGGGAGCGAAACCGCCATTGTAACCGGCCTGCAAGGCGCCGTGCATGCTTGCTTCCGCATAGAGGCGGCCGCGCGCCGACCAACTCTGGTTGGCATTGCTGTCACAGATGCTCGGTGCGGACACATAGCCAACCGCCGGATCGGCGAAGGGCCGCAACATGTGCCAGAGATAATCCGGTTCGGGCACGTGATCGGCGTCGAGCTGCGCGACGAAGTCGTAATAATAATAGCCGTAGTGATCATAGAAGAAGGCGAGATTGCCTTCCTTGCAGCGCGTGCGGCGCGGCCACGTTGGACGATGATAATCGCTGCGCCCACGGCGGGTCGAAACGTAGACGCTGTGACGGCGACACCAGTCGATGGTTTCGGACGACGGATCTTCGTCGGCCAGCCATGTATCGTGCGGCACTGTCTGTGCGAGCATGGCGCGCAGCGTCTGTGCGACCACCTGGAATGGCTCGGACGGCGCTTTGGTTACCACCATGGCGACACGGCTGCCCTGCGGTATCCGAAGCGGCCCGGTGGGCTTCCTGGCAAAAGCGAAGACGGCCATGAAGTATCCGGGGATCAGCGTGATCCAGGCCAGCTCGCAGGTGGTCAAGACCGTGCCGAACAGGCTGAAATGATGCACCGGCGCCAGCCACCAAACCCAGAAATAGGCCAAAGCCCCGAGCCAAAGCGCCACGCCGGCGAAATACTCCATCCGCCGCAGACCGGTCACGACCGGCACCATGAGCGGCTCGACCGTTGGCCAGCCTCGCAGATTGTCGTTGGCCAGGCGCGTCGTCATGGCTGCGCCTCCAGGCCGAAGAACCGGGCGGCCGTCCGCACGATCGTCTCAAGGTCCGAATATTGGGGTGAGAAACCGAGCGTGGCGCGGGCGAGGTGTGGGTCGGCGTAGAGAGCCGGTGGATCACCGGCGCGACGCGGATGGATGGCGATGGGGACGCTGTGCCCTGTGACCCGATCTATGGTCTCGAGGATTTCGAGAACCGACGACCCGTGGCCGGTACCGAGATTGACGGCGATGTTATCCCCGCCCCGCACCAGATGTTCGTAGGCGAGCACATGCGCCCAGGCGAGGTCGCTGACATGGATATAGTCGCGTACGCAGGTGCCGTCGGCGGTATCGTAGTCGTCGCCGAACACATCCAGCCGTTCGATGCGGCCGGCGGCGGCCAGCAATGCCCGCGGAATGAGATGGGTCTCGGGGTCATGCCATTCGCCCAATTCGCCTTCTGGGTCGGCCCCACAGGCGTTGAAATAGCGCAGCGCCACGTAGCGCAGGCCGAATGCCGCCGCATAGTCGGCCAGCATATGTTCGGCGATCAGCTTGGTCTTGCCGTAGGGGTTGATCGGAACCTGCGGCGTCGTCTCGGCGATCGGCAGCACGGCCGGCACGCCATAGGTGGCGCAGCTCGATGAGAAGATGATCTTGTCGACCCCCGCCTGCAGGCAGGCATCAAGGAGCGAGAGCGTACCCGCGACATTGTTGCGGTAATATTTCGACGGCTCCTTCACGGACTCGCCGACATAGGCCGAGGCGGCGAAATGGATGATCGCGGCCGGCTTCTGCTGGGTGATCGTGCGTGCCAGATGCACCGTGTCGAGCACGTCGCCATGGATGAACGGACCCCAGCGTACCGAGACACGATTGCCCGTTGCCAGGTTGTCGTAGACGATCGGTTCCAGCCCACGCGACCGCAGCAATTTGGCTGTGTGGCTGCCGATGTAACCGGCCCCGCCGGTAACAAGGATACGCTGGACCGACATCACGCCACCTCGGCAAGCTTGCGCCCCTTGGCTGAGAGAAGGCCGTCGAAATAGGCGATGGTCTGCTTCAGCCCGTCGGCGAGAGGCACATTCGGGTGCCAGCCAAGATCACGGGTGGCCTGCGAAATGTCGGGGCGCCGCTGGCGCGGATCGTCGGCCGGCAGCGGACGACGGACGATCTTCGAACGGGAGCCGGTCAAGTCGAGGACCAGTTCAGCGAGTTCACCGACGGTGAACTCTGCGGGGTTGCCGAGATTGACGGGTCCAGTCAGCGACGCCGGCGAGGCCATCATGCGCAGGAAGCCGTCGATCAGGTCGTCGACGAAGCAGAACGAGCGCGTCTGCGAGCCGTCGCCATAGACGGTGATGTCTTCGCCACGCAGCGCCTGGACGATGAAATTCGAAACCACGCGGCCATCGTCGGACCGCATGCGCGGCCCGTAGGTATTGAAGATGCGCACGACCTTGATTTCGACACCGTGCACCGCGTTGAAATCGTGAAACAGCGTTTCCGCGCAGCGCTTGCCCTCGTCGTAGCAGGAGCGCGACCCGAATGGATTGACGTTGCCCCAATAGGCCTCGACCTGCGGATGCACATTGGGGTCGCCATAGACCTCGGAGGTCGACGCCTGGAAGATACGCGCCCCGGACCGCGCGGCGAGCTCAAGAAGGTTCAATGAGCCGAGCACGCAGGTCTTGGTGGTGTGGATGGGATCTGCCTGGTAGTGCCGAGGCGAGGCTGGGCAGGCAAGATTGTAAATCTCGTCGACCTCGGCATCGAGCGGAGCAATGATGTCGTGGTGACGCGCTGTAAAAGCGCCCAGCAGCTTCAGATGTCCGATGTTTTCCGCTCTGCCCGTGGAAAAATTGTCGGCGCAGATCACGCTATGCCCCTCTCGCAAGAGGCGTTCGCACAAATGCGAACCAAGAAAACCTGCGCCGCCAGCAACGAGAATTGTCTTCAAGGATTCCGCGTGCCGTATCTGCAGACTGCCGCGCCGGGCTGATACAGCATTGGAGCGAAGATATGATGCTCGACTACGCACATACGCCTCCGAAAACTCTGCAACACCGTCAGGCAACGAACCGAAAACACAACGTTGCTTGAAACTTATCTCAACTCTCGTTGGACAACTCTGGAACTTTGTACTGAATGTTAACGATGTTAATTAGATTTCCGTTTCTTAATACTTACTCATATCCATGCTTGAGTGTCGTTATCTCAAAATCCGAGAAATTATCGCTCAGTACATATCTCCACTGCTGCAGGTGATGCGCGGAGACCTTTTTTGGGTGTATTTGATTTGAGCAATGTCTGCCGACCAACTACTCAGCGTTAATAATCTTGAGTGCAGGCGTAGACATTTCTTGACCATGCAACTTTTTAACCAGTCGCGACGTTTAATCGGCGAAGGGGGGCTTGGTGGAGGGCTCTGGATGAGTGATCATTCAGACCGACCGAACAGGCCAGACACGTCGCCCGGCGCGGAATCCGTACCCGGCGTCGAAAGGCGGCGTTGGCCACGCGAACCGGTCAATGGGGCAGTTGCTGATCGTGCTGCACCAACCGAACCCGCGCTGAAGCCGCTGCGATTTTCAACGCTGCCGCTGGCGATCGCAGATCAGTTTCCAGCGTGGCGCGCGCATCTTGACCCGATTGCCGAAGTTCTTCTGCCGGACGACGCCAGGCCCGAGAACGGCTTCAACGCCGAACATACGGCCTGGAATCTCGGCAAGATGTTGCTTGTCCAGCAGCGCGCGGCCGCTTACCGCTATGTGAGATCGGCGGCAAAACTGAAATCGAGTTCGATCGACCACTGGTATATCGGCATTCCCCGACGGGGCCACGCCTGGACGGAGGTTGACGGGCACGTGGTCGAAAGCACCTCGGGCACGGTAACATTCCGGTCTCTTGGCCATCCTTATCGCGGGCGTGTGACAGAGTCCGAAGTCATGCTCCTCTACATGCCCTATGACCTGTTCGCCGAACACGCGGGAATGCTCGTCGCAGCCAACAACTCGATCCTGAGCGGCAACTTCGCTACCCTGTTGATCGACTACATTGCCAGCGTCGAGGCCAGACTACCGACCCTGGTTGCCGACGACCTGCCGAAGATCGTGCACACGATCCGCGACATGCTCATCACCTGCCTTGCTTCATTGCCTTCGTCCGGCAAGGAACCGGTCGCGCAATCGATGCTCGGCGTGATGGAGCGGGTACACCGCCACGTCCACGACAATCTTCATTCGCACGATCTCAACCCGGATACCATTTCCAGAGCCGCCGGCATTTCGCGGACCCGTCTCTACCAGCTCTTCGAAGCGAGCGGCGGCGTGCTCAACTACATCCGCAAGAAGCGGCTGCAGGATGCCTATGCGACGTTGAGCGACCCGACCAACAGCAGTCGTATTCTGGATATCGCCGAAGACGCCGGCTTCGACGTCGCCGCCAATTTCACCCGTGCCTTCTCGCACGAATTCGGCCTCAGTCCGCGTGAAGTGCGCAAGGCAGCCGCCACCAACACGCCGCCTTTGGCCACCAAGAGCGATGGCGCGGCAACACCCACATTCGAAAGGTGGCTACGCGAACTGGGGCAGTGAACCGGTGCGCCGACAGGCCAGACCTGTCGGCCGCAGTTCGCCCTGCCGCGCGAAGGCAGGGCCGCAAACCAATGATAAATAAGAGAGAAAATGGTGGGTGTGCACAGGATCGAACTGTGGACCCGCTGATTAAGAGTCAGCTGCTCTACCAACTGAGCTACACACCCACGCCGCTGGAAAACCAGCGTCGGCGGGCATATAGCCGCCGCTTCCGCTCCTGTCCAGCCCTGTCCTGTCATTTCCCGACAAATCGATGATGTTCTTTTCCAATGCCCTTGGATTGCGCCTTTTGCGCGTGTCCGCTCACACCAGAAGCTTGCCCTCGGCGACCTTCACAGCCTGACCGCCGATGCGGGCGGACGCCAGCTTGCCGCCCGCAACGTCGAGCTCGAGGCGGATACGCGAGGGACGCCCCATCTCCAACCCCTGCTCGATCCAGTAACGCGCCATGCCGTCGCCAGGCCGGTCGAAATGCATGATCGCACCGGCGAAGGCCGCCGCTGCCGAACCGGTCGCCGGATCCTCATAGGAAGGGTTGCCCGGCACGATCATGCGCACATGGAAAGCGCTTTCCTGGTTCACCGTTTCGCGGCAGTAGACATAGGGGCTGGCGAAGGCCCAATCGCTTTTTTTCGGCGCAAGCTGCGCCCACATCTCGTTGTTGAGCCGCGCCTTGGCGGCGGCCTGCAAATTGGCGACCGGGATGGTCACATAGGGCACGCCGGCACTGAAAAAAGCGACGCGATGGTTCTCGAAGCCAATTTCATGCGGCCCAAGGCCAAGGGCTGCGCCGATCGCCTCGGGATCGGCCGTCAGTGTCAATTGCTCGGGCAGTTTGGCAAGATCGAACTCGGCGAAGGTCGCGCCGTCGCCGTGGCTGACCGCGCACCGAACAGGCCCGATGTTCTCCTCGAGTACGAAGATCGCATCGCCATTGCCCTCTGCAAGTTCTGCCAGGGCAATCGCGCTGCCGACGGTCGGATGACCGGCAAACGGCATCTCGTAGTCGGGTGTGAAAATGCGGACACGGGCGCGATGCCTCGGATTCTCCGGGGGCAGCACGAAGACCGATTCGGACAGATTGAACTCACGCGCGATGCGCTGCATCGCTTCGAGATCCAGCCCCTCGCAGTCGAGCACGACCGCAAGCGGATTGCCGGCCAGCCTGTCTCCGGTGAAGACGTCGTAGACGAGGTAGTTGCGTGGCGTCATGATCAGGTTCCTGCCCTCGCCCGGTTTTCAATCGCGAGCGAAAATTAATGTGAAATCCGACGCGGAGAATATCGGCACCAGCAACGTGTCGGGCCAGCATAGGGGTCCGCGCCGACCGGGATTGTCAAGCAGCCACGAGTGGAAACGGCATCCGCCATCGTGGCACCGCGCGTTCCAACGAACCGGCCATGTCGCATTGGACGCAGCCTGCAGCGTTGGTCAGCCGAAATGCCAGCGCGCAACGGCGGCCAGATGGTTCAGTGCTCCCTCCGGCAGGTTTTGTGCGGACCGAATGACCACCGGCCCTTCGATTTCGGGGTCTGCTTCGGAAGCAACGAAGGTCCTGATCCCGTCCGCGACGACATCGGCGTCGTCGGCCAGGAAGTAGCGCCGGAACAGCATCGTCGAGCCATTGATCGAATGGAGATGGTAAAGCGGCTCGTGGCGGACATCGCCAAGATCGAGCCCGGTCTCCTCCTTCACCTCGCGATGCATGTTGGCGGCGATGTCGGCGCGGTCCTGGACGAAGTCCACCGCTTCGAACGAACCGGCGGCGAAATAGATGCGGCCGGCATTGGCCGTATGCGGCCCCATGCGCACCGCCACCAACGCACCGTCGCGCGACACCAGGGCCGCCTGCGCGAAACAATGCTCGATATCGGGACTGCCCTTGTTCTTGCGCCAATAGAGCATCGTGGCGAAACGGACATTGTGGCAGCGGCCGACAAGCCTGCCCTGCCCGTCCAGCTTCAATTCCGAAAGCAACACCATGGCGCCATCGAACAGGCGCGGATTGGCCGCATGTTCCTGCCGCCAGTTCGCCTCGATAGCCGCGACGTTCTCCAATTCGAAGGGGTGAGGGCCGGGATCGAGCCGGACCTCGACCGCGGTCACCGGCACAATCTGATCGCGCGGCAGCTCGAACTTCGCCACGGTCAGACCAGATCCAGCGTCACCGCCACCGGGCAATGGTCCGAAGCTTTCGGGCGGTCCCAGCCGATGCGCGGAAACCGCGGCACTTCCTGGCCGGGCGGGAACGGCGTGCGCCACGGCTGGCCGTTGCGCACGATGTCGGGAATGGCCGCGTTTCGCGCCGCAAGCCCTTTCGACAACAGGATATAGTCGAGCTGGCAAAGATGCCGCTCCTGCGGACCGCGCGTGTGGTAGAGCGTCCACCGGTCCATTTCGGGACGCCGCTCGACGATGTTTTCGGCGAAACCGTCGGAAAGGAAGACGTTGAGGCAGGTGTTCGTCTCCACCACCGGCTCGAAGTGGAAGCCGGCATGGGCATCGCCGCCGATGAGGACACGTTGGCGATAATCGTTCATGTCGCCGCAGATCGCCCAGCGTTTGCCGGCGGCGTGATCCTTGCCGAAGCGCTGTTCGATGATGTGGCGCACCGCGCTTGCCTCGGCGATGCGCAGCGGCATGGTGGCGGCACGACCGTCGAGCCCGTTGCGCGGTGGCCCCATCGACTTGAAATGCACCAGATAAAGCGTGAGCGGCACACCGCCGACGGTCACGTCCACCTCCAGGCAGTCGCGGCGGAAGATACGTTCGCCGGGCTCATGCCCCATTGCGGCGAGATCGTCGTTGAACAGGCCGAACTGCTCGAAGGTCACATAGGCGTGGCTGGTCATGCGCACGAATTCGATCGGCTGGCCATGAGCCGTTTCGGTACGCATCATCAGCGCGACGTCGATGCCGCGCGAATCATTGCCTTCGGTCGTGTATTTCTGCCGGTAGCCCTCGCCCACCATCTTGAAGAGATAGCCGTATTCGAACGCTTTCAGCGCCTCGATATTGTCCACCTCCTGCAGGCAGACGATGTCGGCTCGGGTCGCGGCGATCGCCAAGGCTGTCAGCTGGCGCGTATCGTCGGAATGGGCGATCACGCGGGCTTGCTCGAGCAGCCTGTATTCGGCCTCGCTGCGGATATCGAAGAGGGCCAGCGTACGGTCCTCGTTCAATTGGTTGCGGTAGCCGGAGAAGTCGAACCTGTTCATCAGGTTCTCGACATTGAAAGTGGCGAGGCGCAGCGACATGGAATGAGGTTTGCCTGCAAGCCCGGCCAAAGACAAGACCTGATCCTGTTCGATAACGGGACGCGACAAGTCGTTTGGAATAGTTGATGAAACCAACCCGTTCATCGCTCGTTCATGCACCGAGGCCCATTGTCGCCGCCTCCCACGAAATCCAAGGGGCGCGGGGCCTGTGGTTCATTGGAGAGTGTTATGAAACGGCTCATCAACTTCCGCACCGGGCTCGTGACGCTCGGCCTGCTTGTCGGCCTTTCCGTGCCGGCATTTTCCGTTCCCATGCCCGCGCCGATAGCCCCGGCCGCGCCATCCGATATCCAGACGGTGCGCGACAGCTGGGCCGGCGGCAACGATCGTGGCAACGCCAGCCAAGAATGGCGCCGCAACTGGCGCGGCGATGGCTGGCGCGGCAACCGGCATTGGCGTGGCGATCGTGACTGGCGCGGCGACGGCTGGCGGGGCGACCGTCATTGGCGCCGCGGCTGGCGTGACGACGGCTGGCGCTACCGCCACCGCCCGCGCTGGGGCAATTCCGGCGTCTATTTCGGGCTCGGCCTGGGTTCCGGCATGCTCTATGACGATTATTACTACCGGCCCCGGCCGCGCATCTACCGCGCGCCGCGTGCGTCTGGCCATGTGCAGTGGTGTTATGCCCGTTATCGTTCGTACCGGGCTTGGGACAACACGTTCCAGCCGAACTACGGCCCTCGCCGGCAGTGCATCTCGCCCTACCGCTACTGAAGCGGTCATGTTCTGAACGACTGAGCCGGCGCGGCCCCCCGCCGCACCGGCTCTCGTACCGCCGCCGTAGCCCCCCGCGGGACCGGTCGAAACGGCACGGAACTATCGGCCCCGAGCCGACCGCAAAGTCGACACCGATGCCGCCGGGCGCAGGTCCATTTCCGGACGACCGCCCTCCCCATCGGGAGACATGCGACCTTTATGCCAATTTAGTCGTGCCGAATTGGCACATGAAAAAAGCCGGCGAAGCGATTCGCCGGCTTTGAGTTTTCTCGCTGAACATTACAGGAGGCTGTCATCGGCGCCCGCGAGCAAAGCCCGGGACGCGGGGAAGAAAGCCGTGAAGCCTGCTTAGTTCTTGGCCTTGTCGACCAGCTTGTTCTTCGAAATCCACGGCATCATGCCGCGCAGCTTCTCGCCGACCTGCTCGATCGGATGTTCGTCGTTGAGGCGGCGGGTCGCCTTGAAGCGGGCAGCACCCGAACGATATTCCTGCATCCATTCCGAGGTGAACTTGCCGGTCTGGATGTCGTTGAGCACGCGCTTCATCTCGGCCTTGGTCTCGGCGGTGATGATGCGCGGACCCGACACATATTCACCCCACTCGGCGGTGTTCGAGATCGAGTAGTTCATGTTGGCGATGCCGCCTTCATAGATCAGGTCGACGATCAGCTTCACTTCGTGCAGGCACTCGAAATAGGCCATTTCAGGCGCGTAGCCGGCTTCCACCAGCGTCTCGAAGCCGGCGCGGATGAGTTCGACCAGACCGCCGCACAGCACAACCTGCTCACCGAACAGATCGGTTTCGCATTCCTCGCGGAAATTGGTCTCGATGATGCCCGAGCGGCCGCCACCGACGCCGCAGGCGTAGGAGAGCGCCAGATCGTGGGCATTGCCCGAGGCATCCTGGTGCACCGCGATCAGGCACGGCACGCCGCCGCCCTTCTGGTATTCGCCGCGCACGGTGTGGCCCGGGCCCTTCGGCGCGATCATGACGACGTCAACCGTCGCCTTCGGCTCGATCAGGCCGAAATGCACGTTGAGGCCGTGAGCGAAAGCAATCGCGGCGCCGTCGCGGATGTTCGGGGCAATCTCGTTCTTGTAGATGTCGGCCTGCAGTTCGTCCGGCGTCGCCATCATCATGAGGTCGGCCCACTTGGCAGCCTCGGCAACGGTCATCACCTTGAGGCCGTCGGCCTCGACCTTCTTGGCGGTCGCCGAACCGGCCTTCAGGCCGATGACGAGTTCCTTGGCGCCGGAATCCTTCAGATTAAGCGCATGGGCGCGGCCCTGCGAACCGTAGCCGATGATGGCGACCTTCTTGCCCTTGATCAGATTGAGATCGGCGTCGCGATCGTAATAGACACGCATTTCTTCTTTCCTTCCCGTTTGAAGTCAGAGGCCTCTCGGCCCGGTTTTTGCCCCGTAAAGAGCGAGAAACTGCTGCGTTGCCCGGACGGCGTCGCCGCCGATCTCCGCCTCAGTCAAATCCAGTCTGTCGCCGAGCAGCAGGCGCACCTGCACGTCGCGGCCGACAAGTCCGAAGAAAGTACGGAACGCCGTTTCGGCGTCCGCGAAATCGAGAAGCCCCTTTTCGCGCCCGGCCTCCAGCAGCGGCTTCAGGCGTCTGGCCAGCGCGAAGCGACCGTTTTCGAGCACGATGCGGCCGAGATCGTCCTTGCCGGAGCCGGCATGGCCGACCGCGACACGGTTCAAGGCAATGGAGGTGTCGCTGGAAATGACGCGCAGCCAGTCGCGGGCAAAGCCTTCCAGGCTGGCGCTCAGCGAGGCAAGGTCAAGTCCCTCGCGATCGACGGTAGCCACCCGCACCTTCGACGCCTGCCATTGTACAGTGGCGGTGAGCAGCCCGTCGCGGTCACCGAACCATTTGTACAGCGTTTCCTTGGAACAGGAGGCGCGCCGCGCCACCGCCGTCATGGTCAGCGCATCGCCTTCCTCGACAAGGAGGCGCAAGACAGTGTCGAGCACATCCTTCTGGCGATCGGTCAAGGTTTCGGGTTGCGCCGGCCGCGCCTCCCCTCCACTTTGGTTGACAGCCTTTTCGGCAGTCGTTTCCATTGCCATCAGAACCGTACCGTACGTTACGGTTCTTTCGTAGTGGCGAACGCGGCGCTTTGCAAGCGGATTCGCCAGCGCCGTTCGAACCTGTCGAAAACAGCCCGCATCAGTCCGGGCTGTCGGGTGAAATCACCTCCCATGTTCCGAACAGGGTCAGGCCGGCGGTCTTGGCCAAGGCCACGGACGCCAGATTGTCGGTCTGGCAGCGGTATTGGGGTTCGTAGCCCTGCTCGCAGGCATACCGGCTGATCGCGCGCACGACCTTGCGGGCATGTCCTTTTCCCCGATATGAAGGCAAAGTCAGCACACCGGTATCGGCGATCGGCGCATCCTCCCAGGGATACATGCTGGCCGCGCAAACCAGGCGACCATCGTCGAAGGAACCGAACACCGCCCAGTGGTCGAGTTCCACATAGGCGTCGTCCAGATCCTGCTCGGAGGCCGAAGACTGGAACGCCGAAAAGATCGCGCCATCCTGATCCGTCAGCTGGCCTACACCGGCTTCCGGCTTCTCCTGCGTCAGGGCCTGCCTGGCGCCGTCGGAAAAATAGAACACGAAATCCGCGCCATTGAGGATCACACCCGCCTCGGCCAGTTTCCGGCGGAACGTCGCCTCCGTTAGGTCGTGCCCTGCCGCAAGGCCCAGCCTGTCGGCCATGGTAGGTGTCAGTACGGCTGCGCCTCGACCGTCGGTCGTCTTCAGCACCATGACCCGGCTGCCCTCTTCGAGCTCCGGATTGACGGCGATGGTGAAAGTCGTGTCTCCGTGGAAAAGAGCCGCGTTTGCGAACTGCGTTCTCCAGAATTCGGTGACGATGGGCGAAAACAGGGACATGGCTCTCAACTCAAGGCTACTCATTGATGGGGAGCCTTAGAGGCGGCGGATATGTCTCGCCAATCCGCCACCGGCCACCGCTGGAGAAAAAAGATTGACCCACGAAAGCGGCGACGGCCGCTACCGCACCTTCACGCGCTCGGTCAGGAAGTCGAGGAAGGCGCGCACACGCGCCGGCAGCACACCGCCTTGCCCGACATAGACGGCATGGATCGGCTCGACCTCGCCGGGGCTGTAGTCTTCGAGAAGCTGCACCAGCCGGCCGGTCGCGAGATCCTCTTCGAGCTGGAAGCGCGCCACGCGTGCGATGCCGACGCCCTCCACCGCCAGCCGGCGCATGGTGTCACCGTCACTGACCAGCACATTGCCTTGCGGAGCAACGCGCACCACTTGCCCGTTCTCGCCCAGGAAGGGCCAGCCCTCGACCAGCCTGGAAAAGCCGAAGCCGAGCAGATTGTGGCGGGCAAGATCGGCAGGCTCCCGTGGCGTGCCCATCTGATCGAGATAGGCGGGAGCGGCAACCACGATGGCGCGGCTTGCGCCCAGTTTGCGCGCGATCAGGCTGGAGTTGGCGAGCGGGCCGATGCGGATGGCGACATCGGCATGCTCCTGCAGCAGGTCCACCACGACGTCCGAGACGACGAGATCGAGAACGATCTCCGGATAGCGCGCCAGAAAATCCGGCAGGACCGGCGTCAGCACCCATTGCGAGAAGGCGACGTTGCAATTGACCCTGAGCCGACCGCGCGGAACCGCGCCGGCGGCGGCCTCGCGTTCGGCGCCGTCAACATCGGCCAGGATTTGCACGCAGCGGTCATAGAAAATGCTGCCTTCGGCCGTCAGCGCCAGCTTGCGCGTCGAGCGGTTGAACAGCCGCGTGCCGAGGCGGGTTTCCAGCCGCGTGATCAGCTTGCTGACGCCCGACGGCGACAATCGCAGCGCGCGTGCCGCCGGCGAAAAGCCGCACAGCTCGACCACGCGCACGAACACGTCCATCTCGCCCAGCCGGTTGGTGTCGATGCGGGTCGTCATATCTGTGAATTTAGTTCAAGGATCCTATGCCAGCCGGCAGTCTAGTTCATGGCAGCGATGCTGTCCATTTTCCGGTCCGAACGCCCCGCCTAACCGGAAAGCGCCGCCATGCCCCTTGCCCTCTACGCTCTCACCGCCGGTGCCTTCGGCATCGGCGTCACCGAATTCGTCATCATGGGTCTGCTGATCGATGTCGGCAAGGATCTCGGCGTCTCCATTACCGCTGCCGGCCTCTTGATCTCCGGTTATGCACTCGGCGTCGTGCTTGGCGCACCGCTGCTCGGCATTGCCACCGCGCGGTTGCCGAAGAAGCCGCTGCTGCTGGCATTGATGGTCGTGTTCACGCTGGGCAACGCCGCCTGTGCGCTGGCGCCGGATTATTGGACGCTGATGGCCGCACGCGTCGTCACCGCTTTCGCACACGCCACTTTCTTCGGCGTCGGCTCGGTCGTCGCCACCAGTCTCGTCGCTCCCGACAAAAAGGCGACGGCGATCGCCGTCATGTTCACCGGCCTCACCGCCGCCACCATCCTCGGCGTGCCGTTCGGCACCTGGCTCGGCCAGCATTCTGGCTGGCGCTCCACCTTCTGGGCGGTGACGTTGATCGGCATTGTCGCGGTCGTCGTCATCCAGCTTCTGGTGCCGAAGCGCCTGCAGGCCGACGCAGTGGCGCAAGACAGCGTCAGCCTGGCCATATTGGTGCAGCCCGCCGTGCTGGTCGGGCTCGCCGTCACCATCCTGTCCTGGATCGGCGTGTTCGGCGCCTTCACCTATATCGCGCCGCTGCTTACCCAGGTGGCCGGTTTCTCCGAGGCCGCCGTCTCGCCCATCCTGCTCGTCTTCGGCGGCGGCCTGCTGGTCGGCAATCTTCTCGGCGGCCGCCTGGCCGACAAGCGGCTCAACGCCACCGTCATCGCTTCACTGGCCGCATTGGCTCTCACTCTGGCGCTTGCGGCATTCGCCATGCATCAGCAGGTCGCGGCCGTCATCTTCGTCGGCCTGCTTGGCACCGCTGGCTTCGCCACGGTGGCGCCGCTGCAGTTGTGGGTGCTGGGCAAGGCCGGAGAAGGCGGCCAGAGCCTGGTATCCTCCTTCAACATCGCCGCCTTCAATCTCGGCAATGCGCTGGGCGCGTGGCTGTCCGGCCTGGTGATTGACCGTGGCCCTGGCCTGGCCGCAGTGCCGCTGTTTGCTGCCATCGCCCCGATCCTGGCTTTGCTCATTGCCGCGATCGCCATCCGCCGGGAACAGCGACAGGCGCTGATCCCGGTCAAGGCCGCGCCGACCCGTTGCTAGGTGACGCTGACGGCGACGGTCGAGAGATTGGGACGTATCTCGCGCCAATCCGGCTCGACCAGGCCGATCGACCGGAAGGGATCGACCATCGTTCCGGCCACCATCGAGGCCAGCAGTTGCGGCGCGGGCGGCACCCGTGCCGCGATCGCAACCAGCCGGTCGCGGATGAAGGGCAGTACCGTCGAATCCGACTGATAGAACGGCGTGAACATCAAGGACAGCGCCTGGAAGCTGCGCACGTGCCGCCGCCGCGCCGCGGCATAGACCGACAGCGCATCGGTCACGTCGCCGTTCTCTTTCAAGGCATGGGAAAGTGCCGCCGCATCGAGCAGCGCCATATTGGCGCCCTGCCCGAGTTGCGGGCTTGTCGAATGAGCAGCGTCGCCAATGATGGCCAACCGCCGCCCGGCCGGCATCTTCAACGTGTGATGGCCATAGCGGGCCAGCGTCAGCTGATCGAAGCTGTCGATCTGCGCAAGGTAAGGTGCGCAGGCCGGCCACAACGCCAGCACACGCTCCTTCCATGCCTGTAGCCCCCGTGCCTGCACCGCCTCGGCATCCGCCGGCTTCAAGCTCCAGAAGAAGGCCGCCATCTTCTCGCCGCCGGGCTCGGCCCGGCCGATCGGCAGCACGCCGATCATCACATTTGCCCGATTGTAGCGCTGCAGCAGCGCATGCTCGTCAAAACCCTCGCCGCGCCAGCCAAGCGATGCCCAGAAAGCGCCATAGGTCAGCGGCCGCGGCTCGGCCGGAGCCGCCGCATACCCACGCAGCTTCGACCGCGAACCGGTGGCATCGACGACCAAATCAAACGGGCCGGCACCACGGCCGTCGCCATCAACGAGGCGGGCCCGCTCGCCGCTTTCCAGGCCGATCAGATCGACGCCGGTCTCGATCGTTATGCCCGCCTCGCGCACGGCGCGATAAAGCACGCCGAACAGCGCCGCGCGATGGACGGCAAGGCCGAAGCGCCCGCCCGGACGGGCGTCGTAGCGCACGTCGAGCACGGTGCAGCCGCTGGACGAATCGGCGCCATGCAGGCGGTCGATGCGGCTGCCGAGTGTTAGGATCGCGTCGAGCAGGCCGAGATCGGAGAGCACTGTGAGCCCGGTCGGCTGCAGGATCAGGCCGGAGCCGACGGGCGATGGTTTTTCGAAACGCTCGAAGACGGTGACGTTGTGGCCGGCGCGATGCAGATAGAGCGCGGTCGCCAACCCGGCCGGACCAGCGCCGGCAATGGCGATATCGAGACGTTTGGACATCAATGGCTACAGCGTCTTGGCGAACCAATCGGCGGTCTTGGCGATCACCGGCTCGACACCGCTGCGGAAGAAACTCAGCGCATGGTAGATGTGGTTCTCGCCCGGCAGCACCAGCGCCTCCTTCGGGCTAGCTGGAGCGGACGCGACGAACGGCTCGACATAGGCCGCCGAAAAGTCGTCGCTGCCGGCAATAGCCAGATAGGCGCCGTGATAGCGGGCAATGGCAGGCGCGAGCTGGAACTTGTCCAGGCTGTCGAAGAAATCCTTCTTCAGAACGAGTTGGTGATTGCCGAAGTCGATGACGGCAACACCAGCTTTCGCTGCCTTATCGAACGTCTTCTGGCCGACGTCGCCCACCATGTCCTTGTGGAAGTCGCCGACGGACGACCAGGTGACCAGCGATTTCACCAATGCTGGGTTCTGCTCCGCCGTCAGGATGGCGATGCCGCCGCCAAGGCTGAAGCCCAGCACTCCGAGCCGCGCGGGATCGACATGGTCATTGGCCTTGAGATAGGCAAGTGCGGACGTCGCGTCGGCCAACTGGCTGTCGACGGTCAGATCCTCGGCACTGCCATCACTTTCGCCGAAGCCGCGGAAGTCGATGCGCAGCGAGGCGATGCCATTGGCGGCCAGCGCCTCCGCCTCGCGCTTGTACATGGAAGCGACTTCGTCGCGGCTGCCCGCGAAACCGTGCAGCATCAGCACCACCGGCGCCTTGGCGACGCCGTCTGGCAGGCTGAGCGTACCGGCCACGCCGCTTTCCAGCGTCACCACCGTCTCAGCGGCACGTGCGGCGCCAATGGACGAAAACGCTGCAACGACAGCCACCAACATGGCAGCCAATGGCTTGGTCCCCCGCATCATTGCCTCCCCCAGGACCCGTGAACGGTTAGATCGCCACCTGTGTACCGATCTCGACGACGCGACCGGTTGGAATCTGGAAATATTCGGTGGCGTCAGCGGCCGTGCGCGCAAGGCCGATGAACATCCTGTCTTGCCACACCGGCATGCCGGAACTGGGCGAAGCCTTCAGCGAGCGGCGCGACAGGAAGAACGAGGTCGTCATGATGTCGAACTTCCAGCCCTGCTTGCGGCAGATGGCCAAAGCCTTCGGAATGTTGGGCTGCTCCATATAGCCGAAGGTCAGCGTCACACGCATGAACAGCTCGTTGATCGTCTCCATCTTGACGCGTTCGCTGTCGGGCACGACCGGCTGCGGCGCCGTCACCACCGAAAGAATGACGTTCTGCTCGTGCAGCACCTTGTAGTGCTTGAGGCTGTGCATGAGCGCGGTGGGCGCGCTCATCGGATCGCTGGTCAAGAACACCGCTGTGCCGGCGACGAGCTGCGGCTTCTTCTTCTGCAGATTGCCGGCCAGGAAATCGAGCGGGATTTCGTTGCGGCGCGTCTTCTCGAACAGGTAGCGGCTGCCGCGCACCCAGGTCCACATCACCAGCACCACCGAGAAGGCGACAGCCAGCGAGGCCCAACCGCCTTCGAACACCTTGACGATGTTGGAAATAAAGAAGCCAAAATCGATGAAGGCGAACAACGCGGTCAGTGCCACGGCGACGCTGAGCGGCCACTTCCAGATGCGGGTCATGATCACGAACAGCAGAACCGTCGTGACCAGCATGTTGCCGGTGACGGAGATGCCATAGGCCGAGGCCAGCGAACTCGACTGCTGGAAGCCGACCACGAGCAGCATAACCACGATCGCCAGGATGAAGTTGACGCGCGGCATGTAGATCTGGCCGGACTGCCTTTCGGACGTATGCTGGATTTCGAGGCGCGGCAGCATGTTGAGCTGCACGGCCTGACGGGTCAGCGAAAACGCACCGGAGATCACCGCCTGGCTGGCGATCACGGTTGCCGCCGTGGCCAGAACGACCATCGGGATCAGCGCCCAACCCTCGTTCATCTCGAAGAAGGGATGGCCGACTTCACCGCCCTTGGCCAGCACATAGGCGGCCTGGCCGGCATAATTGAGCAGCAGGCACGGGAAGACGATGGAGAGCCAGGCCAGCACGATCGGCTTGCGGCCGAAATGGCCGAGGTCTGCGTAGAGCGCTTCCGCGCCGGTCACCGCCAGGAAGATCGCGCCGACCGTGACGAAGGCGACACCCGGCGAATTGATGAGGAAATGGACGATGTAGTAGGGATTGATCGCCAGCAGCACCTCGGGATCGTCGACAATATGCACGATGCCGGAGGCGCCAATGGCAAGGAACCAGAAGGCGGTGATTGGCCCGAAGATCATGGCGACGCCACCGGTGCCGAAGCGCTGGACGGAAAACAGGATGGCCAGGATGAACAAGGTCAGCGGCACGACATAGGGGTCGAAGGCCGGCGTAACGACCTTCATGCCTTCAACCGCGGAGAGCACGGAGATCGCCGGCGTGATGACGGCGTCGCCATAGAACAGTGCTGCACCGACCATGCCGATGCCCAGCACGAGGGCCGAGCGTTTCTGGAAAGTGGCGCGCGCCAATGCCATCAGCGACAGCGTACCGCCCTCACCGCGGTTGTCGGCGCGCAGCACGAACATGACATATTTGATGGTGACGATGATCGTCAGCGCCCAGATGATCAGCGACAAGACGCCGAGAATGTCTTCGCGCTTGGTCAGCTCGCTGCCAGACGCTGCTACCAGCGCCTCGCGGAACGCATAGATCGGACTGGTGCCGATATCGCCATAGACAACCCCCAGCGCGCCCAGCATCAGCACCTTGGTGCTGTGCTGTTCGACCCCGGAATGCTCGGGTTGTTCGGTTGCTTCTGCCTCAGAGCCATTATTGGCAAGGGCCATCGGCGACACTCCGTTTCAAGCGCGCGGTGCTCTACGCTTGCTGCATTGCAATATCAAGTGCCCCGACGTCACTGCCCGCAGATAGCCGGCAGCCGCAAGACGTACCCTACCATCCACATGCCTTGAGGAACCTTGCGACCGTTCCCGCCATGCCATACTGCAGCGCATCGGCTGTCAAGCCGTGCCCGATCGAGACTTCCGCCAATTTGGGGATACGTTTCACCAGCGGCGGCAGATTGGCTACCACGAGGTCGTGTCCGGCATTGACCTCAAGGCCGGCAGCGATTGCCGCGTCGGCGGTTTTTCCGAGCTTTTCCAACTCCTTACCTGCCTTTTCGGAATCGGAATGATAGCCGCCATAGGGGCCGGTGTAGAGCTCGATACGGTCGGCGCCGATGTCGCGTGCGGCGGTCACCCCGGCCGGATCTGGATCCGCGAACAGCGAGACCCGAAAACCACCCTTCTTCAGCCTTTTCACGACGGGGGCCAGGAAGGCCGCCTGTTCGACGAAGTTCCAGCCGTGGTCGGAGGTGGCCTGCGCTGGATCGTCCGGCACCAACGTCACCTGTTCGGGCTGGTGCTTTTCCACAAGCGCCAGAAAATCTTCCGTGGGATAACCCTCGATGTTGAATTCGGCCTTGGGGAATTCGTCGTCGATCAGCGCCCTGAGCTCGGGCAAGTCCGAATGGCGGGTGTGGCGCTCATCGGGGCGCGGATGCACGGTGAGCCCATGCGCGCCGGCGGCAAGCGCGATGCGGCCAAGCCCGGTGACACTTGGCCAAGGCAGATCGCGACGGTTGCGCAGCAGCGCGACGGCATTGAGGTTCACGGATAGTTTTGTGGGCATGGTCGGCCTTGGGCGGTTGCGGGCGGCAGAAGCTATAGCCCAGCCCCAGGCAAACAAACAGGGTCGAGTACGGGGCAGCAAGTGCGCCAGCATGCCCAGCTCACAGGGCCAATGCCATGCACGGTCAACCCGAGAAGTACCCACCAGCGCTACCTTTGGGCGCTCTTCGGCGCTTTCCCGGAGCGGGCAGGGTGCGTTGCAGCCCGTGTCGAAACATTCAGTGCCACGGCGGCACGAATGAGCGCCACGAATGCCTCTTCATTGATCTTGCCACCCTCATGGAAATCGATGGCGCGCCGGACATTACCATCGAGGCTGGAGTTGAAGAGACCCGTGGGGTCTTCCAGCGCGGCACCCTTGGCAAAGGTCAGCTTCACGGCGGCCTTGTAGGTCTCGCCGGTGCAGATCATTCCATCGTGCTCCCATACCGGAACACCCAGCATCGAGTTCGATGGCTTGCGCCATTTTACTTCCTCGACCACGTCGGGCTTGGCCCGTTTGATAAGTGCGCGAAGTCGTCCGAGCACTTCACCCCGCCAGTCGCCAAGCGCATTGATCGTGGCATCGATCAGTTGGGAGGGGGAGGCTTCTTGGCCTAAGTCCGTCGAACCGTTTTTCTGCATCGTCGCCATCGCTTCCTTCGTGCTTGTCGTCGCTATCACGCCGGACGTTACAGTTTTTCGCCCAGCAACTGACTAGCCTGCTTCACCCAGTCGGCAAATTGCGCTTCGTCGAACCGGCCTTCGTGAATGTCGTAGTAGCGGATTTCCTTCTGTTTGGAGGTGCCTGGCGGAACTGGGTCCAGCGCCGCACCACGGAAGAAGCTGACTTTCACATATTTGGCGAACACGTGCAGGCCGAGGAACCAGCCCTGGCCTTCGTCCGCAACGCCGTAGAGAGGCGAATTCCATTTCACCGCCTTGCGCACGCCGGGAACGGTGCGTTCGATGACAGCATCAATGCGACGACCAATATCGCTCTTCCAGCCCGGCATGGCCGCGATATAGGCCTGAACCGGCTCGTCGCCGTAGCCCTTTGCGATCTGCGGGTTGCCGCCTGAGAGCAGCACCGGTTCCCCGGCCGCAGGCTTGGTTGTGGTTTTCTTTGTGCTCATCGCCGATTTTCCGGATGTCTTTCCAGCCATTGCGTTCACTCTACCCAACCGTGCTTCGCTCGCCGCGCCACTTGGCGGCATGGGGCAAGATGAACATGTAGAGGCCTGAGAACAGCAGCAGGAAGAGCGGCAGCAGCGGCGAATAGACGATCCAGGCCGGCGGTTGTCCCAGCGCCATGGCAGCGAAATTGGCGGCGACTGTCGCCGTGAAGACAATCGAAAGCCAGCGATGGCCCTGACGTATCCACTTGTTCCAGTTCATTGTTTCTATCTCCCTTGAAAGCGAGCCAAGTCGGCGCGGCAACCTTCATTCCGTCCTCGCCAAAACCTGTTCGAGGTTCGTGAGGAACTGCTGCCAGCCCGCCTTGGCGCCGCCGAAAGCCTGTTTCTGATCCGGCCGGAAGCCTGCCTGTTCCACACGCAAACGCGTGCCCGAACCCGTTGGGGTGAGTGTAAACGTCACCACACTTTTCATATTGTAGGCCGGATCGTCGTGGGCGAAGTCCCAGGTATAGGACAGCGTCTTGCCCGGATCGATGGCAAGGACTTCGCAGTCCAACACACCGCCCCAGTCGCCGCGCAGATTGAAGCGGTGGCCGACGGCAGGTTTGAAATCGTTCTTCATCAGCCACTCCTCCATCAGGTGCGGTTGCGTGAGCGCGCGCCAAAGCTTCTCCGGTGGGAAAGGGATATCGCGTTCAACGACGACAGAGCGCGTTTCGGTCGACGTTTCAGTCATTGGTCCATCCTTTTCAGCAAATCTTCGAGTTTGTCGAACCGGCTCTCCCAGAACCCGGCCATTTCGCTGGTCCAGTCGACCAGAGGAGAGAGAGCGGCGAGTTGCGCGCTGTAGTGGGTCTGCCGTCCTTCATGGCGGTCGCGCACCAGTCCCGCGTGTTTCAGGACGCCGAGATGCTTGGAGACGGCCGGCTGCGAGACCCCTGCCCGCGCCGTCAAGGCGCCGACTGTCTGCTCGCCTTCCCGACACAGCCGCTCGAAGATCGCCCTCCGCGTCGGATCGGCGAGTGTTTTGAAGAGCAGATCGTGATTGTCCGGCATTTGAAATCGATAACCCGCTGGCTATTGATTGACGTATAACCAAAGAGCTATATGTCAGTCAAGTCCACTCCCCGCCCCGATGTGAAAGGGCTCCAGCTTTCTGTTGCGCCCAGGCTTTGGATGGGCGACATGGAAGGGCTCCCGGGAGGCCCCATGCCAACACTGCGCATTCTCGATTCGCTGACCGACCCTGGAAACGCTGCCCGCGCCAATGAGGACGCCGTCGGCGGCAACGCGTCCGCTGCCTTCGTTATCGATGGCGCCACCGGTCTTGGCGGGCGGCCGCTGCTCGGTCCGACATCCGATGCGGCATGGCTCGCCGGTTTCGCGAAAACGGTTTTCGAGGCCGAGGCCACCACCGCGACGCCGATTGCCGATGTGGTGCGTGCCCTCAACAACCGCGTCGCGCAATTGATCGCCGAGGCTGCAGGCTCAGACCCGGTCGAGGCCTGGGCGTTGCCTACGGCGAGTTTCCAGCTGGCGCGTGTCGAGGGCTCCGAACTCGCCATCTACGGTCTCGGCGATTGCCGGCTTTTCCTCGTCGGCGCCGACGGCGCGACATTCGAAACCAGCGAGGCATACAGCAAGGCCGAAGGCGAAAGCGCACGCCGCGCCGTCACGCAGGCTGGCGGCCTTCGCGCATGGCGTTCACTGGCCGAGGAGCCGACGGTGCGCGAAGCCTTGCGCCGCTCGCGCGCTCGCCACAACCAACCGGGCGGCGCGGTCTGGACTTTGGGCAGCGCGCCGGAAGCCGCATCCCATCTTGCCGTGCAGCGGATTACCCCTGCCCTGCCGGCACGCGGCCTTCTGGCCACAGACGGCTTTTCCGCGCTGGCCGACAAATATGGCCGCTACGACGGTGCCGCGCTTATCAAGGCAACCTCGGAACGCGGCCTTGTCGCCCTCATGGCCGAACTCCGCCGTATCGAGCGCGAGGAAGACCCCGACGGCCAGACATATCCGCGCTTCAAGGTGAGCGACGACGCCACCGCCTTGCTGTTCGAGATTATCGACTGATCTGCTGAACAAAGGGCTGCGCCGTCGCTTCGACGGCGCGGACAAGGCATGTCTTGCGCTCTAGCGCACCACAGTCAAACGCTCAGCCGCGCGCGTGATCGCCGTATAGAGCCAACGCTGACGCGTTTCCTTGAAAGCGAAGCTTTCGTCGAACAGCACGACCTCGTTCCACTGCGAACCTTGCGCCTTGTGTACGGTCAGCGCGTAGCCGAAGTCGAAATCGTCGAAACGCTTCTTCTGCTGCCATGGGATTTCTTCATCCGGGTTCTCGAAGACGGCCTTGAGCAGCTTGATCTTGGCGACGCCGCGATCTGGATCGTCTTCTTCGGGCGAGACTAGCAGGTTGATGCCCGGCTTTACCGTTTCGCGCGACGACGTCATCACCTTCCACAACGAGCCGTTGAGCAGCCCCTTGGCGGGATCGTTGCGCAGGCAGACCAGCTTGTCGCCGGCTTGCGGATAGTCGGCGGTGAACCCCTTCAGCTCGCGCAGGCGCTGGTTGTAGCGGCGGCGCGTCTGATTGCGACCGACCAGCACCTGGTCGGCCTTCAACACCAGGTCCTGCGTGACATCCTCGCGCCCGATCACCTGCGCGGCGCCAAAGTCGCCCTTCATGAACTCGCGGCCTTCACGCACGTCGAGTGCCAGCCTGATGATCGGGTTGTCGCGCGCCTGGCGATGGATCTCGGTGAGCAGATAATCCGGCTCGTGCTCGGTGAAGAAGCCGCCACCGGAGATCGGCGGCAGCTGGGCCGGGTCGCCCAGCACCAAAACGGGCGTGCCGAAAGACAGCAGATCGCGCCCCAGCTGTTCGTCCACCATCGAGCATTCGTCGATGATGACGAGTTTTGCCTTGGCGATCGGGCTCTGGCGGTTGAGCGAAAAGGTCGGATTGATCGAGGTCTTGCCGGTGGTCTCATCCTCCACCGCCTCCTCGCCGCGCGGGCGGTAGATCAGCGAATGGATGGTGCGGGCATTCACCGCGCCCTTCGAACGCAGCACCTGCGCCGCCTTGCCGGTGAAAGCCGCGAATTGCACCTGGCCGTCGACATGTTCGGCGAAATAGCGCGCCAGCGTGGTCTTGCCGGTGCCGGCGTAACCGAACAGGCGGAAAACCTGCGGCTGGCCGATCTTCAACCAGCGCGCAACCGCCTTCAGCGCCTCGTCCTGTTGAGGAGAAAATTCCATCGGCGAGACAAAGGAGATTCTGTCGCCGTCGGCAAGACCCTTGCCGCATATTGCTGCCAAAGGTTAGCGGCTTGTGGCATGAAAAAGGCCGGGCATTTGCACGCCCGGCCCGCATTGTTCACCGGAAAACGGCTTTACGCAGCTTTCTTGGTATGCAGCGCGATGTGCTGCTGGAATGCCTTGCCGAAGGCGGTCAGGAAATCCTTGGTGCCCTGATTGGTCAGGTTGCCGGCTTCGTCGAACAGGCTGGCCGCGCTGCCGATATAGGCTTCCGGCTGTGCCATCACCGGCATGTTGAGGAAGGCCAGGGACTGGCGCAGATGATGGTTGGAGCCGAAGCCGCCAACGGCGCCGATCGATGTCGAGACCACCGCCGCCGGTTTGCCGTTCAGCGCACCCTGGCCATAGGGACGGGAAGCGACATCGATGGCGTTCTTGAGCACGCCCGGCACCGAGCGGTTGTATTCGGCGGTGACAAACAGAACCGCGTCCGCATTTGCGATATGCTTGCGGAACGCGACCCAGTCGGCGGGCGGGTTGGTGTCCAAATCCTGATTGTAGAAAGAGACAGCGCCGATATCGAGGAAATCGAACTCGAGGCCCGGCGTCAGTGCGACGAGCGCCTTGGCGATCTTGCGGTTGAAGGAATCCTTGCGGAGGCTGCCGACAAGCACGGCCACTTTGGTCATGGAAAACATCCCTTGGGAGAATGGATTGCTGCTTGGCCCCGATATGCGGGACCGACGAAAAGGCGCCCGCTGGCTCGTTCATCCCCTCAGCCGTCGACAGGCGGGGACACCTTACCCGGATCGACCCGCGCGGCAATTCAACAGATTGCGAACAGTGCGTCGCCTATTCGGCTGCCGCCTTGCGCTCCTCGTCTTCCTCGAACAGCGAGGCCTGGTCGCCGCCAACCACATGCAGCTCCGGCTTGCGCTTGCTGCCGAAGCTCAGCAGCCACTCGGACAACCACTCCATGTAGAGGTAGATGACCGGGGTGACAAACAGAGTCAGCACCTGCGAGACCATCAGGCCGCCGACAACGGCGATGCCGAGCGGCTGGCGCAGTTCGGCGCTGGCACCATGGCCGATGGCGATCGGCAACGTGCCCATCAGCGCCGCCAGCGTCGTCATCATGATCGGGCGGAAACGCATGACGCTGGCCTTGAGGATGGCATCCAGCGGCGTTCGTCCCTCGCGTCGCAGCACCAGTGCGACGTCGATCATCATGATGCCGTTCTTCTTGACGATGCCGATCAGCATCAGAAGGCCGATGACGGCGATTACCGAAAAATCCATGCCGGCCAGCCTGAGCGACAGCATGGCGCCGAGCAGCGCCGAGGGCAGGCTGGTCAGGATGGTCAGCGGGTGGATGAAGCTCTCATAGAGCATGCCCAGAACGATATAGATCGTCAGGATCGCGCCGGCGATCAACAGGCCCTGGTTGGCCAGCGAATCCTGGAAGGTCTTGGCCGTACCGGCAAAGGTGGTCGAGACGGTCTTCGGCACGCCGATCTGCGCCTTGATCTGCTCGATGCGGTTGACCGTGTCGCCGAGTGCAACGCCGTCCGGCAGATTGTAGGAGACGGTCACCGCCGGCAGCTGGCCGAGCTGGTTGATGGTGAGCGGACCGGCGGTACGGTCGACGCGCGCGAAGGCGCCGAGCGGGACCAGCGAACCGCTGGAGGTGCGGAACTGGATCGACAGCATGCGCTCAGGCGACCAGTCGATCTTGGGATCAAGCTCGGTGATGACCTGGTAACTGTCGGCGGCACCGAAAATGGTCGTGACCTGGTCGGTGCCAAAACCGCCATAAAGGCTGTTGAGCAAGGTGTTGGTGTCGACGCCAAGCGTCGCCGCCTTGTCGCGATCGACGATCAGAGACGCCTGCAAGGCATTGTTCTGCAAGTCGTTGGTGACATCGGTGAAGGTGGCACGGTCGGCCACCATGGCGTCTGTCAGCTTCTGCGCCCACAGATTGGTATCACTCGTGGACAGGGCCTGCACGACCAGCTGATAGGAGCTCGCCGAGGAGCGCGCGCCCAGGCGCAGGTTCTGCACCGGCTGCATATAGGTATCGATGCCGGCGACGCCGGCAAGCTGGCGCCGCAGCGAGGAAATGACCGTGGCCATGTCGGGACGCTGGGCCTTCGGCTTGAGCTGGACGTAGAGCGACGCCTGGTTCAGCGCACCGGAATTCGAGCCCACCGACGAGGTCACATGGGCGACATAGGGCGAAGTCTGGAAAACATTCGCCACCTGCCCTTGCAGCTTCACCATCGCGTCGAAGGAAATGTCCTGGCGCGCGCGCGTCGTCACCGAGATCTGGTCGATATCCTCTTGCGGCAGGAAACCCTTCGGCGAGATCGTGAACAGCCACACCGACAGTATGGCGGTGCCGATAAAGACGAGGAACACCATGAAATGGTGCCTCAGGCAGAAGGACAACACGACGTCGTAGGAACGGACCAGCCAATCGCGCTCGTGTTCGGGGCCGTGCTCGCCCTTGCCATGCCGCTTCGGCAAGCTGAGAAGTCTGGAGCACAGCATCGGCGTCAGCGTCAGCGACACGAACATCGAAGCCAGGATCGCGACCGTCACCACCACCGCGAATTCGTTGAAGATACGGCCGATGACACCGCCCATCAGAAGCACAGGGATGAACACCGCCACCAGCGAGATCGAGATCGAGACGATGGTGAAGCCGATTTCGCGGGAACCCTTGAGCGCCGCCTGATAGGCCGGCAGCCCGTCCTCCTCCATGTGCCGGTAGATGTTTTCCAGCATGACGATGGCGTCGTCGACGACGAGGCCGACGGCCAGTGTCAGGCCCATCAGCGAGATGTTGTCGATGGAGAATCCCAGCAGGAACATGACGCCGAGCGTCGCGATCAGCGAAATCGGCACCGCCACGGCTGGGATGATCGTCGCGGTCACGCGGCGCAGGAAGACGAAGATCACCAACACCACCAGCGCGATTGTGAGCAGAAGCGTGAACTGCACGTCGACCACCGCAGCGCGGATTGAGGTCGAGCGGTCGTTCATCAGGTTGATGGACGCCGCGGCCGGCATCTGGCTCTCGAAGGACGGCAGCATCGCCTTGACGCGATCGACCACGTCGACGGTGTTGGCGTCGGGCTGGCGTTGAACGGCCAGGACGATGGCGCGTGTGTTGTCGAACCAGGAGGCGGTCGTCGTGCTCTGGACGGAATCGATGACGCGCGTGACGTCGCCCAGTCGGACCGGATTGCCGTTCTTGGTGGCGATGATGATGTTGGAGAACGCAGCCGCATCCTGAAGCTGCGTGTTGGTAGTGATGGTCAGCTGCTGCTTGCTGTTCTGCAGCACGCCGACCGGCGCGTTGCTGTTGGCCGACTGCACCGCCGACTGCAGCTGATCGATCGAGATGCCGCGCGCCGCCAGCGCCGTCGGGTCGATCTGGATGCGCACGGCGTATTTCTTCTGGCCCCAGACCATCACCTGCGCGACGCCGTCGATGGTCGACAGCGACGGCGAGATGACGTTTTCGGCAATGGCGTCGAGCTGGGTCAGCGGAACCGTGTCGCTGGCCAGCGCCATCAGCAGGATCGGCGCGTCGGCCGGATTGACCTTCCTGTAGCTTGGCGGCGACGTCATTTCCGGCGGCAATTGCCGCTGCGTTCGGGCGATTGCCGCCTGCACGTCAGCGGCGGCGGCGTCGATGTCACGGTTGAGCACGAACTGCACCGCGATCGAGGTCGAACCCAGCGAGTTGCTGGTCGAGATCGAATCCACGCCCGCAATGGTTGCAATCTGCTTGATCAGCGGAACGGCCACCGACGTCATCATCGAGTTCGGCGAAGCACCGGGCAGCGAGGCGGAAACATTGACCGTCGGGAATTCCGCGCTCGGCAGCGCCGCGACCGGCAGGAACTTGTAGGCAAACAGACCGCCCAAAATGAGCGCCATCGACATCAGCAATGTGGCGACAGGCCTGCGGATGCAGAACTCGGAGATCATCGCTCGTCAGCCCGCTGTTTCGGTCTTGGTGGCTTTGTCCGCCGACTTCGGCGCCTTGCTGTCGCCAGAGCCGCCCTTGTCGCTTCCAGTCTTGCCGGTGCCTTCCTGGGCGCTTGCCTCGCGCACCGCCGCACCCGGCTTCAGGCTGAGCTGGCCATCGACGACGACCTTTTCGTCGCCCTTCACGCCGCTGGCGATAGCACTGTCTTCACCATGCGTGAGCGCGACTACCACCGGCCGTGCCTCGACAGTGTTGTCGGCCTTGACCACATAGACGAACGAACCGCTCTGGCTGGGCTGGATGGCAACGGTAGGCACGGACACCATCTGCGGCATGGCGCCGGCATCGACCGTGACCTTCACATATTGCCCGGGCCACAGCTTCAGGTCGGCATTGGGCACCGTAGCACGCGCCGTGATGGTGCCGGACGCGGTGTCCACCGTGGAGTTCACAAAATCAAGCGTGCCGGAGCCGATCGGCTTCGCATCGCCGTCCTTGGTCAGCGTCACCGTGATTGAACCCGGCTTCGCCAGCGCCTGCTGCAAAAGATTGAGGTCAGCTTCCGGCAGATTGAAGGAGACCCGCAACGGATCCATTTCGGTGATCGTCACCAATGGTGTCGCGCCGGTACCAGTCGCGCCGCCGGCCGTGACGAGATCGCCGATGCTGACGCTGACGGCACCGAGTCGACCGGAGATCGGCGCGGTGATGGCGGTGAAGCTCAGTTGCACGGTGTCGACGTCGATCGCCGCCTGGTCGGCGGCCACAGTAGCGTGAGCAGCCTTCTGGGCCGCCAGCGCCTGATCATAGCTCTGTTGCGTTCCGGCTTGCTTGGCGAGCAGGTTCTGGGCGCGGGCAAGGTCGGCATCGGCACTTGCGGCCAGCGCTTGATCCTTGGCCAGCGTCGCCTTGTCCTTCTCGACCTGCGCCTTCAGCGCGCGATCATCCAGCGAAATCAGCAGATCGCCTTGCTTGACCATCTGGCCGTCGGTGACGGCGATGGCCATCACCTGGCTGGCGACGCGGGCATTGATATTGGCCACCGCCGGCGAAGCCAGAAAACCGATAGCGTAGCGTTGAACCGGAAAATCCGTGACCTTGGCGACCGCTGTCGCGACAGTGACAGCGCGATTGCCTGCCTTGCCCTTGCCTCCGCTCAGATCGGTCGCCGCCTGGGCGGCAACCTCCTTCTGGCCGAACGGCAGCTTTTGCCAGACCCATGCCGCACCCGCGGGCCAGAGATAGAGACCTGCGGCCACGATCGCGACAGCCCCACCAAGTGCGGCGAATGTTTTCCTGCGATCCGACAAAGGCCCTCTCGATCCGACCCATCAGCGCCTCCGCAAGCGCCATCCGATGGCCACGCGCGGCGGGTCATTCGCTAAAATAACGCAAATCTCCGCCAAAAAAGGGGCAAACGCCGTCATTACAAAGATTTAATGTGCGCTGCACAACGGCGCCCCCTGCCGGAATGCCTTGCCGAGAAGTCGAAAAGCGCTTCTCAGCGCAACATCGGCCACAAGGTCAGCGCCAGGAGCACGCCCATGGCAATGTTGAACCATTTGAGCCGTGACGGGTCGGACAGAAAGCCGCGCAGCGCCATGCCAAAACCCGCCCAGCAAGACACCGATGGCACGTTGACCACCGCAAAAGCGATGGAAATCAAGAGCACGGACAGGAATGGCCTGTCGGCGTCCGTGTAGAGGGCCATGCCGGTCATCGCCATCACCCAGGCCTTCGGATTGATCCACTGGAAGGCGGTCGCTTCCAGGAAGGTCATGGGCTGCGTCTTGCCGTTGGCCTGCCCACCCATCGAACGCGACATCGCGATCTTCCAGGCGAGATAGAGCAGATATGCGCCGCCGGCGATCTTGAGGGCCATATGCAGTGCCGGCAAGGCGGTGAGCACCGTGCCGAGGCCGAAACCGACCGCCAGAAGCAGCGACAGGAAGCCGAAACCGATGCCCAGCATATGGGGGATGGTGCGCGTGAAGCCAAAATTCACGCCCGACGCCAGGAGCATGAAATTGTTCGGCCCCGGCGTGATCGAGGTGACGAAAGCAAACACCAGCAGGGCAAGGAAAGTATCGACGGACATGGCGGCTTTTCGGATAGGGCCGGTTTTCAGATACAGAACCGGCAAATAGGTCAGTCTAGTTGACCCACCCGCCGGTCCAAGTCACGAAAATTGTTGTCTCGGTGACAATGCCCCGGACATGAAATCCTTCGCGGCCCTACATCCCCTGCGGGCCACGGTTCATCGCCGCCACGCCGGTGCGGCAGATCTCGACCAGGCCGAGCGGGCGCATGATGGCGATGAACTGGTCGATCTTCGAGCCCTTGCCGGTGATCTCGAAAATGAAATGTTCGGTGTTGGCGTCGATGACACTGGCACGGAAAGCGTCGGCCAGCCTGAGCGCCTCGACGCGGCTGTCGCCCGTTCCCGCCACCTTGACCAGGGCAAGTTCCCGCTCCAGCGGCCGCTCCTGGCCGAGCTCGGTCGAGCGCACGGTCAGGTCGACCACCCGATGCACCGGCACAATGCGCTCGAGCTGGTGCTTGATCTGCTCCAGCACATGCGGCGTGCCGCGCGTCACGATGGTGATGCGCGACAGGTGTTTCTCGTGCTCGGTCTCAGAGACGGTCAGGCTTTCGATGTTGTAGCCCCGCCCGGAGAACAGGCCGATGACGCGGGCAAGCACGCCCGGTTCGTTGTCGACCAGCACGGACAGCGTGTGGTTTTCCGGTACTTCCGTTTCCTTGGCGATGAAGTAGGCGGAGCCGGTGGGTTGAAGGTGCTGTGCATTCATCGGATGAATCTCGATCTCAGGCGTTTACGCTAACTTGTTGATTATGCCGCGTCTGGCAAGGCCACGCTATCCGTCACACCAGCTCCCTGCCCTTGGCGTCGATGGCGTTGGCGACAGCCTCGTCCGTTGCCTCGTCGGGAAGCAGCATCTCGTTGTGCGCCTTGCCCGACGGGATCATCGGGAAGCAATTGGCGAGATTGGCGACACGGCAGTCGAACAGAACCGGCTTCTTGACCGAGATCATCTCCTTGATGGCGTCGTCCAGATCGCCCGGCTTCTCGCAGCGGATACCATGGCCACCATAGGCTTCGGCCAGCTTGACGAAGTCGGGCATCGCTTCGGTGTAGGAATGCGACAGCCGGTTGCCGTGCAGGAGCTGTTGCCACTGGCGCACCATGCCCATGTACTGATTGTTGAGGATGAAGATCTTGATCGGCGCCTCGTATTGCACCGCCGCGCTCATTTCCTGCATCGTCATCTGCACCGAAGCATCGCCGGCGATGTCAATGACCAGTGAGTCGGGATGGGCGATCTGCACGCCGAGCGCCGCCGGCAGGCCGTAGCCCATCGTGCCGAGGCCGCCCGAAGTCATCCAATGGTTCGGCTTGTCGAAGTGGAAGTGCTGCGCCGCCCACATCTGATGCTGGCCGACCTCGGTGGTAATGTAGGTGTCGCGATCCTTGGTGAGTTCATAGAGACGCTCGATCGCATATTGCGGCATAATCACGTCGTTGCTTGGCTTATAGGCGAGCGAGTCCCGCGCCCGCCAGCGGGCGATCTGTTCCCACCACGGATAGAGCGCCTTCTTGTCGGCCTTGGCAGTGGCGCGCCACAGCCGGACCAGATCCTCCATCACCCGGCCGACATCGCCCAGAATGCCGACATCGGCGCGCACGTTCTTGTTGATCGAGGACGGGTCGATATCGATGTGGATCTTCTTGGAATTCGGCGAGAACGCGTTGAGACGGCCGGTGATGCGGTCGTCGAAACGGGCACCGACGCACAGCATGACGTCGCAATCATGCATGGCCATATTGGCTTCGTAGGTGCCGTGCATGCCGAGCATGCCGAGCCAGTTCTTGCCCGACGCCGGATAGGCGCCGAGCCCCATCAGCGTCGAAGTGATCGGGAAACCCGTCAGGTCAACCAGTTCGCGCAGCAAATGGCTGGCCTCAGGGCCGGAATTGACGACGCCGCCGCCCGAATAGATGATCGGCTGCTTTGCGCCAGCCAGCATTTCGACCGCGGCCTTGATCTTCTCCAGATCGCCCTGGACCTTGGGCTGATAGGAGGTGCGCGGCGCCGTCTGCGGCGGCGTATAGATGCCCCTGGCGAACTGCACGTCCTTCGGAATGTCGACGACCACCGGGCCCGGCCGGCCGGTGGTAGCGACATGGAAGGCCTCGTGGATGATGGCCGAGAGTTCGTTGACGTCCTTCACCAGCCAATTGTGCTTGGTACAGGGCCGCGTGATGCCGACAGTGTCGCATTCCTGGAAGGCGTCCGAGCCGATGAGCGAGGTCGGCACCTGGCCCGTGAGGCAGACCAGCGGGATCGAATCCATCAGCGCGTCCTGCAGCGGCGTCACCGCATTGGTAGCGCCGGGGCCGGAGGTGACCAGCATGACACCCGCCTTGCCGGTCGAGCGCGCATAGCCTTCCGCCGCGTGGCCGGCGCCCTGTTCGTGGCGCACCAGGATGTGCTGCACAGCGTCCTGCTGGAAAAGCTCGTCATAGATCGGAAGGACCGCGCCGCCCGGATATCCGAAAAGATGCTTGACGCCATTGTCGATCAGCGCCTGCACAACCATTTCGGCGCCTGTCATCTCACGCCGCTCGCTTTGTCCGTTGCTCATGGGTTCGGTTCCGTCTTTTTCCTGCTTTTTCAAGCTCTTGCTGGTCGTCTGGTCATGGTTTGGATAATAAAAAAGGCCCCCGAGGGAGCCTGTGTGTTGCGCATGGGAGGTTTTCGCCTGGCGGTTACACCGCCTTGCCCACGCGCCTTCCTACGAGAATGAGTGCCGTCTTCATGGTGGCGGACAATAGGTGCAAGCACGAAGCGCTGTCAACCGGGATATCGCACTGATTTTGCAACGGCCAAGCCGCCGTCTTCGTGCTCGCCGAACCAACGCCATTCGCCGCGACCTTGCCCTGAGGTGGTCGCGGCGAGGCATCTGGCAGTCCCTGACCGCAGCAGCGCTCAGCCGTGCGGCTTGCAGCGCGGATCGTGCGGATCGCATTTCACCGGCTTGCGCGCTGCCGGCGGCGGCTTATGCGGCGCGGCCTGTGGCCGGTGCGGCGCATTCACGCGCGCCATCTGGTGCTGAGGCACTGGTTTCGCCGCCGCGTGGTGCGGTGGCCGGCCATTGCCTTGTGCGACCGCCGCGTTCGCGCGGTGGCGCTGCGCAACCGCCGGACTTGGCGGTGTCGGCTTGTGCGGTAGGTTGTGTACTTGCACTGACTGCTGCACCGTCTTCTTCTTGACGATGTTGGCCTTGGCTGCAGGCGATCCGGAGCTTGCCTGTGCTGCAGGTGGCAACGGCTTCCTGAGCGGAAGCTGTGCAACCCCGGCCGGCGCGTTTCCTAAGGGTTTCGACGGCACCACCGGTTGCGCGGTTACCGCTGGTTTGCCGGCAGTCGCGCCGTTTGGTTTCGTCGGCACAGCCGCGTTCGGCGCCACGGGAGCGACACCAGCAGGCGCCGTGGCAGGCTTGCCGGGTACAGGCAAAGGCTGTCCTGGTTGCAGTGATGCTGCCCTCCGCTTGACCTCGCCGGCCTTCGACGCATCCAGCTTGCCCGGTGCGAACGAACCCCTGGCCGGCGGCACGATGTTCGCGGCCCTCACAGCCGCCACGACCGGCCTTGGCAACGCCGCCAACGCCGGCCCGGCGTTGATGGGCACGGTCCGGTTCTCCACCTGCACGGTGGAGTTGTTGTAGATGTTGTTCACCACCACGCGCTGCTCGATGATGGTGGTGTTGCGCACGATGGTCACATTGTTTTCGACAGGGCGCAGCGCCGGCAGGATTTCGACGGCACCGATCGCCGCCACCGGCACGAAGGACCACCACACGTCGCGGAACACCACGCGTTCCTCCGGCGGCGGTGCCGGCACCCAGCCGACATAGTCCGTGCTCTGGCGCCAGACCACCCAAGCCGGCGCCCATTCGTCGCCCGCGATCCAGATCCAACCCAGATCGTCGTCATAGGCCCAGCGGCCGTAGTGGAAGACGACAGGGCCGAAAGGCTCGCTGGATTCCCAATACCAGCCGTCGTCGGTCCACACCCAACGCCCCACCGTGTATGGCCGCCATGCGACCGCGACGGAAGGCACCCAAACCTCGCCATAGCGGCGCGAGATTTGCCAGACGCCGTATTCAGTAAGCCGCTCGCGCACCGCCATTGAGACAGTGGCCGCCTGCGCCGGCTGAAAGGCGGGCAACGTCAGCGGTGTGCCGACCATACCGCCAAAAGCAAGAATAAGGGCTAGTGCCGCCCCTCTCCCGCGGCGGCTTATCGCAAGAATCTTCGCGTTCATGACACATGCTCCAGTTTTGTGCCCTTCTGCGAAACCTCCCCTGCGAGCGTCCCCTAAACGCTGGTTGAGATATCGGTGCGAGCATGGTCCCGAAGCGAGGCGGCGGCATTGCGGCGCGCCTCATCACGTTCTCGCGAGGACGCCGTTGTCTGGCGCGACGCGCGATAAATCCTTGAAAACGCGCCAAACTATGGTGGGGCGTGACGAATGGCGCCGTCTCTGCCGATACTTTCCCGACCAGCCGGCAGCTCCGGCGGAGCCACACCGATCATCATGATTCCATGGGAGGAACCCACATGCTCGACAAGGCGCCCAACGCAAAGCTCGCCAAGTTGCTGGCTGATTTTGGTACCGCACTGGCAGCAGGCGACATCGAAAAAGCAGTCTCCTTCTTCCAGGACGATTGCTACTGGCGCGATCTCGTCGCCTTCACCTGGAACATCAAGACGCTGGAGGGTCGCGACCAGATCAGGACGATGCTGAAGAGCCAGCTTGGCGCCATCAAACCCTCCAATTTCGCGATCGCCGAGGGCGAAGATGCCGCGGAAAACGAGGGGCTGCTGGAGGGCTGGATCACCTTCGAGACCGAAGCTGCGCGCGGCTACGGCCACATCCGGGTTAAGGACGGCAAGATCTGGACCTTGCTCACCACCATGGCCGAGTTGAAGGGACATGAGGAGAAAGCCGGCTTCACCCGGCCGCTCGGCGCCAAGCATGGTCAAGGCAGGAACCGGCCGAGCTGGAAGGAAGAGCGCGAGAAGGAGGTGGCCGAACTCGGCTTCACCACGCAGCCACACACCCTCATCATCGGCGGCGGCCAGGGCGGCATCGCGCTGGGCGCACGGCTGAGGCAGCTCGGCGTGCCCACCATCATCGTGGAGCGCAATGAACGGCCAGGCGATTCCTGGCGCAAGCGCTACAAGTCGCTCTGCCTGCACGACCCGGTCTGGTATGACCACCTGCCCTACATCGATTTTCCGAAGAACTGGCCGGTCTTTTCGCCCAAGGACAAGATCGGCGACTGGCTGGAAATGTACACCAAGGTGATGGAGCTGAATTACTGGTCATCCACCGAGGCCAAAAGCGCCGTCTATGACGACAAGAAGAAGGAATGGGCTGTCACGGTGCGGCGCGACGGCAAGGATATCGTGCTGAGACCGAAGCAACTGGTGCTCGCCACCGGCATGTCGGGCCGCGCCAATCTGCCGAAATACAAGGGCATGGAGACGTTCAAGGGCGATCAGCACCATTCCTCAAGGCACCCGGGCCCCGACAGATATACCGGCAAGAAAGCGGTCGTCATCGGCTCCAACAACTCGGCCCACGACATCTGCGCGGCCCTTTGGGAGAACGGCGTCGATGTCACCATGGTGCAGCGCTCGACCACCCATATCGTGAAATCCGATACGCTGATGGATGTCGGGCTCGGCCCGCTCTATTCCGAACAGGCGGTGGCCAATGGCGTCACCACCGCCAAGGCCGACCTGATCTTCGCCTCGGTGCCGTACAAGATCCTGCACGAGTTCCAGATCCCGCTCTACCAGCAGATGAAGGAACGAGACGCGGCCTTCTACCAAGGCCTGGAAAAGGCGGGGTTCATGCTGGATTGGGGCGACGACGGCTCCGGCCTCTTCATGAAGTATCTGCGGCGTGGCTCGGGCTACTACATCGACATCGGCGCCTCGCAGCTGATCATCGATGGCGAGATCAAGTTGAAACGCGGCCAGGTAAAGGAAATCAAGGACCATTCCGTCCTGCTCGAAGACGGCACCGAACTGCCGGCCGACGTCATCGTCTATGCCACAGGCTATGGCTCGATGAACGGCTGGGCGGCGGAACTGATCAGCCAGGACGTGGCCGACAAGGTCGGCAAATGCTGGGGTCTAGGCTCCAGCACCACCAAGGACCCAGGCCCGTGGGAAGGCGAACAGCGCAACATGTGGAAGCCGACACAGCAGGAAGCGCTGTGGTTCCACGGCGGCAACCTGCACCAGTCGCGCCATTATTCGCAATTCCTGTCGCTGCAATTGAAGGCTCGCCAAGCCGGCATCCCGACGCCGGTCTACGGCCTTCAGGATGTGCATCACAAGGGTTAGGCGGTGGGCGGCCGGGCCGGCACGTTGGGCCGGTCCGGCTTCGGTGTTCCCACGGATGCGATGCGGGCGAACTAGGCCAGCCGCTTTTCCATAAAGACGCTGAGCGGATCGGGGCGATAATCGCCGAACGGCCCGCGCCGTACGAAACCGCTGCGGTCATAGAGGCCGAGCGCCTCGTGATTGTCGACCCCGGTCTCCAGACGGAGTAGGCCGATGCCTGCCTCCAGCGCCTTGCCTTCGAGATCGGCGAGCAGCGCCTTGGACAGCCCCTTACCGCGTACCGCCGGCACAACCCACATGCGCTTCAGTTCCGCCCAATCGTCATTCAGCGCCAGCGCGCCCGTTGCCACGGCGATGCCGCCAGCGTCCCGCGCAACCACGAAGCGCACATTGTTGGCCCGCAGGCTCTCGATGGACAGGAAATGATTGCTTTCCGCGGGATAGAGCGACGCCCCATAGCGCTCGCCGTCCTCCAGCAGGGCGATGATGTCCGGTTTGGCCGGATCTTCGAGTGCGATCGCGAATGTCATTGAGCGAAATCCTTCAAGGCGTTTGCGATTATCGGCGTTTGTCCGGCCGAACCTATGCGTTTCCAGAACAGAAGCGTGCCGGTCAGACCACCATGTGGCTTCAAGGCGTAGTCCGGGATTTCGCCGGCCAGGATGAAGCCAAGCTTCGCGTATAGGGCGGCGGCCCCTCCGTCTTCGGCCGTATCGAGAACCAGCAGTGTGCGGCCACACCGCACGGCCAGCTCTTCGACGGCCAGCATCAGCCGGGTGGCGACGCCCCTGCCCCGATGGCTCGTCCGGGTCATCAGCTTGGCGATTTCCGCCCGATGCGGCTGGTTGGGCGGCAGGCTGAGCAGCAGCGTGACCGTACCGATCAAATCGTCGCCTTCGAAGGCGCCAAGCACCACCCGCTCGCCCCGCGCCGCCGCCGCAAGCGAATCATCCCAGAACGCGATGGCCGCATCCAGCGGCAGCGGATGCATGAAACTCACCGATCCGCCGGCCGCGACGGTCTCGACCAGGATTTCGGCCAGCGCCCGCAATGTCTCGAACGAGCGGACAAGGGGTCTGATTTCGATGGAACTCATCTTTTGTCTTCTCGCTGATGGGAAGAGCCAAAACGCTCAATCGAAATGGCTAAAGCCGCGGCGCTTGCGCGACCGTTTGATTTCATCGACGCGGGTGCCGTCGTCGGCGCTGAGGTGGTGGCCGCGCTCCAGCAATTCCAGCGTGTATTCCTCATAAGTCAGCCCGACCGCTTCCGCCTTGGCCAGTCTGAACAACGCGATGTCGCGCGATTTCGGCTTCCATGCCGCCTTGTGGGCGCTCCGCCAATGCATGAAACGGTGCGGGTCGCCCTTGCCCCAGGCCGGCCCCTTGTAGTCATCGAGCGGCGGCCCACCATTGTGGTTTCGCTTCGGCAAGCGCGGCATGGTCAGGTCCTGATAAGTGCGGTGATGTAGCGGGCCGGCTCCGGACCGGGCGCGAAGAAACTGCAATCGGCCGGCGCGCCGAGCGCCAGGCAATCGCCCGGCTCCAGATAATGCACCACCTCGCCTTCGGTGAAGTCGAGCCGCCCTGCCATCAGCCAGATCTGCTGGCGGATGAAGGCATAGGAAGCAGCAGGCAGGTTGACGCGCGCGCCGGCCGGCAATTCGACCTGCACGAGTTCCATCGGCATATCAGTCTGCGGCGACAGATGGCGGCGCACATAGCCAGTGCCGGGGTCGCGCCATTCAGGCTGGTCTTTGCGCCGGGCAACACCGCCGCCCTGCAATTCGGCACGGGCGATGAGGCTGGACAGTGTCATCTCGAAAGCCGTGGCGATGCGCACCAGGATCGGTGCGGTCGGGCTCGTCGAAGCACGCTCGATGGTGCTGAGCATCGCCTTGGACACCCCGGAACGCTCGGCAAGCTCTGCCAGTGACCAGTTCCGCAGCGTCCGTTCGGCGCGGATGCGATCGGCGATCCTTGCCGAAAGATCATTCGATATATCAGACATTTGTCCAACATATCATATGAAGCATGAACTGGAAGGGACTTTTGCCGGATTGTTCAAATTGTCGCGCCGCCCTTAACCGCTGCTAAACCATCCCCTCACACGCGACTTTAACCGAACCATATTAGAGTTCGCTGAGGTAGTGGGGATCCCCTCGTTGATGTTTGTCGAACGTGCAGTCTCCGGCGGCGAGCCGGTATCGCAGGAGCGACGCGACGCCGCTCAGACTGACAAGCGCATCCTCGGCCATGTCGTCCGCTGCGACGGCGCCCGCGCCACCATCAGCGCTTTCGCTGACGGCGAAGATGGTTCCGCCGGTGGCCAATGGGCTGTCGGCAAGATGATCTCCATCAATCTGGGCAGCAGCCGCACGGTCGGTCTGGTCTATGCGATCGCCAAGGCCGATCTTGCCTGGAACGCCGAAGGCCTGAACCCGATCGAGGTCAGCGTCGAACTGGTCGGCGAGGTGCGCGATGGTTTCGAGCCCGGCGCCAAACCGTTCTTTGACCGTGGTATCACCATATACCCGCATATCGGCGCGGTTGCCCACCGCATCCGCAGCCGCGATCTCGAGGCCGTCTACGACCTCGCCGGCCGTCCTTCGGTGGCCATCGGCACACTGTCGCAGGACGAGGCGATCGCGGCCAGGATTGCCGTCGACGACACGTTGACCCGGCATTTCGCCGTGGTCGGCACCACTGGTGTCGGCAAGTCGACAGCCGTTTCGCTGCTGCTGCGCAAGGCGATCGCGGCGCGGCCTGACCTGCGCGTACTGATCCTTGATCCGCACAATGAATTCGCCTCTTCGCTGAAGGACCAGTGCGTCAAGATCGACGCTTCGACGCTCGATCTGCCCTTCTGGATGTTCCGCCTCGAGGAATTCGCCGAAGTGCTGTTCCGTGGTCGCGAGGCACCGCCCGAGGAGGTCGACATTCTGCGCGATCTCATTCCGGTGGTGAAGCATCTCTACCGCACCGGCAACGGTGTCGCCTATGTGCGCCGCGGCGCCGACACCATGACCGCCGACACACCGGTCCCCTACCGGATCGCCGATCTGGTGAAGCAGATCGATGACCGCATGGGCCTGCTCGAAAGCAAGGCCGAGCGGCCGGCACTGAAGTCGCTCAAATTGCGTATCGAATCGGCCGTCGCAGACCCGCGCTACCGCTTCATGTTCAATTCACGCCTGATCGAGGACACCATCCACGAAACGGTCGGCAACATCTTCCGCGTGCCGCATCACGGCCGGCCGGTAACCTGTTTCGAAATGGCGGGCCTGCCGTCCGAGGTCGTCAACTCGGTCTGTTCGGTTCTCGCGCGGCTGGCCTTCGATCTCGCGCTGTGGAGCGAGGGGCGGCTCAGGCTGCTGCTTTTGTGCGAAGAAGCGCATCGCTACATGCCGGCCGATCCGCGCCTCGGCTTCGCGCCGACCCGACACGCACTGTCGCGCATCGCCAAGGAAGGCCGCAAATATGGCTGCTATCTCGGCGTCGTCACGCAGCGCCCGGGCGAGCTCGACCCGACCATCCTGTCGCAATGCTCGACCTTCTTCGCCATGCGCCTGTCCAACGAACAGGACCAGGCGATCATCCGTTCAGCCATTGCCGACTCCTCCGCCTCCAGCCTTGCTTTCCTGTCCTCGATGGGACAGCGCGAGGCAATCGCCTTCGGTGAGGGCGTCGCCACCACCATGCGGCTGAAGTTCGAGAAGCTGGATCGCAGCCTGATTCCCGGCACAGCCAAACACTCCATGGAAGCACCTTCCGGTGACGGCGAGGTCGATCTCGTCGGCATCGTCGAAAAACTGCGCAACGTACCGAAGCCACAGCCGGCGATGAATTTCTCCGAAATGGCCGACGCCACACGCCAGCCCGGCGACCCGGACTACCGGCAGCCGGCCGCGCCGCGCCCGCCGCATGACGACGATTTCGACACGCGTTACGGGCTGAAGCCGATGACGTTCGGCCTCAAACCCCTGAACGATTGAACCGACGGAGCGAGCCCAGCCTGGCCGGCTCGTTCGCCATTTCAAAATTCAACTGAATTGACGCTCTGCCCGGCCTAAGCACACACGCGGTTACGGCCTTGGCGCTTGGCCTCGTAGAGCTGCTTGTCGGCGCGGCGGTAGAAGGCCTCGGCCGTCTCGGAATGGTCCCAAACCGCCAGCCCGACGCTGGTGGTGACCTTCAGCCGCACATTGCCGTTGACGATGGCCAGATTGGCGACGCCCTTGCGGATGCGCTCGGCGAAACGCGTCAGTAGTTCCGCGTCCATATTCGGGGTCACAATGCCGAACTCCTCGCCGCCCAGCCGAGCCACGACATCGTGGTAGCGGGTCATGCCCTTGAGGCAGCCGGCGACCGAGCGCAGCACTTCGTCGCCGATATCGTGGCCATGGGTATCGTTGACGCTCTTGAAATGGTCGAGATCGAGGATCATCAGCCCGACCGGCTTGCCGATGCGATGGAATTCCGCGATGTATTCGCGCAGCGCGTCGTCGAAAAACCGCCGGTTCTGCATGCCTGTCAGCGCATCTGTCAGCGCCGCCTGCTCAAGTGTCTCGGAACGGGCGCTCAGCGTCGCCGTCATCGCCCGCAACTTTCCCTCCTCGCGCACCTGATCGCGGATCAGCGGGTAGATGAAGAACACGCCAAAGAAGAAGGCGGTGGCCAAAAGCACGCCGATGGCAAACAGCAGCGTGCCGATATATGCGACGCTGTCCAACGCCGCGCCATCGCCGATCTGGGCCGTCGCGGTCTCCACCACGCCGTGGGCATGCAACGTCACCATGCCGGCGGCGACGATGACAAAGATAAAGACGAAGAAGGCGTGTTCCGCCTTGTGAAAATGCATCTGCACCCAGCCTACTGCAACGCCGGATGGTTATGGCACGGATAGGCTTACGCCGCAGTTAACTTGAACAAGCCTTGAAAAAGCAGCGTTAATACTGAGAATTCTATCGATTTCTCTTTTCGATCGACATGCGAATGATGGTCGCCATGTCTTCGCCCGGCGACAATCTTCGCCATTCCTCGCCGAACTGGTTGCGAAACCAGGTGGATTGCCGCTTTGCGTATTGCCGGGTGGCGATCTTGGCCATTTCCATCGCCTTTTCGGCTTCCATCTCGCCCGCCAGCACGGACTGAAGCTCACGCACGCCGATTGCCTTGACGGCCGGCAGCGCCGGGTCGAGATGGAGCGCCAGGATCTGGCGTACCTCCTCCATGGCACCCTGGTCGATCATCGCGTCGAATCGTCGGTTGATGCGTTGGGTCAAGGCATCCCGGTCTGGTTCGATGACGAAGAAATGCGCGCTGGCGCGATCGATCAACGGGCGACCACGCTCGGCCTGCCACGAACGGATCGAACGGCCCGACGCATCCAGAACTTCCAGCGCCCTGGCGATGCGCTGACCATCGCTCGGTCGCAACAACATGGCCGTGGCCGAATCCCTGTGCATCAGTTCGCGGTGCAGCCGTGGCGCGCCGCGCTCGACCAGTTCGTGACGCCAGCGGTCGCGGATATGCGCCGGGATATCCGGCATCGCTGAAATGCCTTCGGCCAGCGCCCTGAAATAAAGCCCGGTGCCGCCGACGAAGACCGGAGGGCGACCGGCCAGCGCGCCTTCGTCGATCAGCCGTTCGACGTCCCGCAACCAGGCGCCGGTCGAATAGGCGGTCGAAGGGTGGACATGGCCGTAAAGGAAATGCGGAACCCGGGCGAGATCCGCCGGCGCAGGCCGCGCTGTCAGCACGTTGAGGATCGAATAACCCTGCATAGAATCGGTGTTGACGATGACACCGCCGAAGCGCTCGGCCACCTCCAGCGCCAGCGCCGACTTGCCGCTGGCAGTCGGGCCGGCTATCAGGACCGCATCCTTCACGCGGCCTTCGTCGGCCACCTCCCGCAGGGTCTCCTCCATGCCGCTCGTCGCCACGCTCGTCTCCAATCCAGCCGGCGGCGCACTCACGCCGGCCCTAGCGAATAAAGCCTCGCAGGCGGTCGGCGCAAGCGCGACGCGTTGGTTGGGCGAGACGATCGCCTGCGATCTCGTCCTGCCGTCAGGCGCCGACAGCCGGGAGACCGCAGCCGCGCTCGCTACCGCGCTCGGTTCCAACCCCGTTGACTTCGCCATCCAGGACGAAGCGACGCGACGCAAGAAAATCCTAATCGCCGACATGGATTCGACCATGATCGACCAGGAATGCATCGACGAACTCGCCGACGAAGTCGGACTGAAGGAACGGGTGGCGGCGATCACCGCCCGTTCGATGAATGGCGAGATTGCCTTTGAACCAGCATTGCGCGAGCGCGTCGCGCTTCTGAAGGATCTCGACACCGCGGTGGTCGACCGCATCATCGCCAATCGGCTCACACTGGCTTCCGGAGGCCGCGCTTTGGTGCAGACGATGCGCAAGGCCGGTGCCCATACCGCGCTGGTCTCGGGCGGCTTCGACGTCTTCACCAGCCGTATCGCCACGATGCTAGGTTTCCATGAAAACCGCGCCAACCGCCTGGTCGAGCGCGACGGTCGCTTCACCGGCGAGGTGGCGGAGCCGATCCTCGGCCGCGCCGCCAAGGCGGATGCGCTCATCGACATCGCCGCCAGGCTCGGCCTCACGCCGGCGGATGCCGTCGCCGTTGGTGACGGCGCCAACGACCTCGACATGATCCAGCTGTCGGGCATGGGTGTCGCGCTGCATGCCAAGCCTTCGGTGGCCGCCCAGGCCAGAGTGCGCATCGACCATGGCGACCTGACCGCCCTGCTCTATCTGCAAGGTTACAGGCAGGAAGATTTCGCCACATGATCCCGATCCGTACGGAAAGACTGATCTTGCGCAACTGGGAAGAGCGCGACCGGTCCCTCTTCCATCTCATCAATTCCGATAAGCAGGTGATGGAGTTCTTTCCGTTCCGGCGCGATCGCGCGCAGTCCGACGCCAAGATGGACGAGTTGCGCGCCTGGATCGACAGCCACGGCTACGGTTTTGCACCAGTGGAGGTAGCCGCGACCGGCGAATGCATCGGCTTCGTCGGCCTCTATGATGCCGACTATCTTCCCGCCCTGCCGAAGGGTTCTGTCGAAATCGGCTGGCGCCTTGCGCCGGAGTTCTGGGGCCATGGCTACGTTGCCGAGGCCGCACGCGCATGGCTCGCCTTCGGCTTCGAGACGCTTGGTCTGGACGAAATCGTTTCCTTCGCCGTACGCGAGAACCGCCGCTCGACTGCTGTCATGGAACGTATCGGCATGACGGCAGACCCGTCGCGCGATTTTGACCACCCGCTGGTTCCTGAAGAATACACGCGTCTGCGCCCGCACGCTTTTTACAGTCTGAAGCGCCAGGGTTGGGAAAAACAGAAAAGGGCGGCCCGCTAGCCGCCCTTTCTTCTTTTTAAGTCAACCCGTTGCGCCGTTTTCCGGAATCAATCCATCCGGATCGTGACGAAACGCAGTTCGCCGGTCTTGGACGCCAGCATCAGAAGCGCGTTCTTGCGGCCTTGCTGTTTCAGTGCCGCGATGCGGTCCATGACGTCCTTGGGTTTCGAGACCGATTCCTGCGCGATCTCGGTGATCACTTCGCCCGGCTGGATGCCGCGTTCGGAGGCGGCCGAATCCTTGGCGACATCGGTGATGACCACGCCCGATACATCAGCAGCAATGCCGAACTTGCTACGCGTCTCGTCGTTCAACTCGCCGATCGACATGCCGAGCACCGAGGCAGCCGCCACCGGCGCGCCCTTGCTGTCGCTGGGTTTGCTCTCGTCGGCGGAGGCGAGTTTCTCGCCATCCTCCAACCGGCCGAGCGTGACCTTCACCGTCTGCTCCTTGCCCTTGCGCACGATCACCACGTCGACCGCCTTGCCGACCGGGCTCTCGGCGACCACGCGCGGCAGGTCGCGCGTTTCAGCGATATCCTTGCCGTCGAACTTGGTGATGACGTCGCCGGCCTGAATGGTGCCGTTGTCAACCGGACCGCCCTTGATGATGCCGGCCACCAAAGCGCCCTTGGGTTCCTTCATGCCGAGGCTCTCGGCGATGTCACTGGTCACCGGCTGAATGCGTACGCCGAGCCAGCCGCGGCGCGTTTCGCCGAATTGGCGCAGCTGCTCGACCACGCCGGCGGCAAGTTGCGCGGGGATGGAGAAGCCGATGCCGATCGAGCCACCCGAAGGTGAGATTATGGCGGTGTTGATGCCGATGACTTCGCCGTTCATGTTGAACAGCGGACCGCCCGAATTGCCGCGGTTGATGGCGGCGTCGGTCTGGATGAAATCGTCATATGGGCCGGAATTGATGTCGCGGTTGCGCGCCGAGACGATACCCAGCGTCACCGTACCGCCGAGGCCGAACGGATTGCCGATCGCCATCACCCAGTCGCCGATGCGCATCTTGTTGGAATCGCCGAACTTCACTGCCGTCAACTTGTGGCCCTTGGGGTCCACCTTCAGCACGGCGATGTCGGTCTTGGTGTCGGTGCCGATGAGCTTTGCCTTCAGCGTGACGCCGTCGGAGAAATTCACCTCGATGTCGTCGGCGTCGGCAATGACGTGGTTGTTGGTCACCACGATGCCTTCATTGGCGTCGATGACGAAGCCGGAGCCCAGCGACTGCACCTTCTGCGAGCCGCCTTTGTTGCCCCCCTTGTCCTTGAAGAAATCGTTGAAGAAATCCTGGAAAGGCGACCCTTCCGGCAACTGCGGCATCGGTACGGCGCCCGGTCCTTCGCTGCCCTTGACAATCTGCGACGTAGAAATGTTGACGACCGCGCCGAGCAGGCCTTCCGCGAGGTCGGCCACTGAGGCCGGCCCGTTGGCGTACGACTGCGGCTGTGCGGCCGCGAACGAGACGGCTGACGTACCGACGACCAGCGCCGCCGTGGCGGCGACAAGCGTCTTCCTTGCCGCGCTGAGGATGGAATAGGATTTCATCAGGGCCTCCCGGCAAGTCAGCAACAGCGTCTGGCGCGACGCGATGTCAGTGTTAAAAGAAATAAGGCACGTTTGCGGCCGTTACCACCCGCGGCGAACAAATCCCTAGCCCGCAGGATGGCGTATTTGTCAGCCGCGCACCAGCCAGACGACACCGACGCCGACGGCGATCACCATCAGACCGGCGATACGCAGCGCGCCCTCCGGCATGCCGAGCATCTCGCCGGCCAGCCGTTTGGCCAGACGTGGAAAACCGCCATAGATCAGGCCCTCGGCAACGAGGACCAGACCCATGGCGGCTAGAAAGTCCTGCACGAATTATTGCGCAGGCTTAGCGGGAGCGGCCGGAGCCGCCTTGCCGGCTGGATCGCGGAAGTAGCGGAAGAACTCCGAATTCGGCGAAAGCAGCATTGTGGTGCCGGCGCCATCCAGCGCCGTTCCGTAGGCATTCATCGAGCGATAGAAGTCGAAGAAGGCCGGATCGCGATTGTAGGCGTTGGCGAAGGTCGCACTGCGTTGGGCATCGCCCTCACCGCGCAGGATTTCCGACTCCTTGTTCGCTTCGGCGACGATTTCGATCACCTCACGGTCGGCACGGGCCTTGATGCGCTGTGCCGCTTCGTTGCCGCGCGCCCTTAGCCTTTCAGCCTCGGCAAGACGCTCGGCCTTCATGCGGTCATAGGTCTGCTGCGAGACCTCGGCCGTCAGGTCGGTGCGACGAATGCGGACGTCGTCGATCTCCAGCCCCAGCGACGTCGCGTCGGGACGGAGTTGATCGCGCACCTCAAGCATCATCGTGCCGCGCTCTTCGGATAGGGCGGCCTCGAAGGCGCGCTGGCCGTAGACACGACGCAACGCTGCGTCCAGACGGGTCTTGAGCCGCTGTTCGGCAAGCTCGATCTGACCAGACACCGCCGAACGGAAGACGCGCGGGTTGGAGATGCGGTAGGCGATGAAGGCGTCGACCTCGTAGAACTTGCCGCCCGAGACCTGGACACGGATGTTGTCCAGATCGAAGCGCAGCACGCGTTTTTCGATCATCTGCACGGTGTCGGCGTCGAACATAGCGAACGGCGCCTTGAAATAGATGCCGGGCTCGGTCTTGACGTCGACGATCTCGCCGAAGCGCAGCACGATCGCCTGTTGGCGGGCGTTGACCACGAACACCGAGGAATAGAGCAGGAACAGGATGATGGCGACCGCCACCACGATGGCTGGGAGACGATTGGCCATTAGCGGTTCCCTCCCGAAGCCTGCGGCTGCAATGCCGGCAACGGCAGATAGGGAACAACCCCCTGACCGTTGCTGCCCGGCTCGACGATCACCTTGCTGGAATCCTTCAGCACCTTCTCCATCGTCTCCAGATACATGCGCTGGCGCGTCACTTCCGGCGCCTTGGCGTATTCGTCATAGACGGAGATGAAGCGCTGTGCCTCACCCTCCGCTTCCTGCGTGACACGGTTCTTGTAGGCGGCAGCCTCTTCACGAACCTGCGCAGCCTGACCACGCGCGGCACCGAGCTTCTGGTTGGAATACTGGTTCGCCTCTTCGACGAAGCGGTCCTCGTCCTGTTCGGCGCGCTGCACTTCGTCGAAAGCATCGGCCACTTCGCGTGGCGGCGCTGCATCTTCGATGGAGACGGCGTTGATGGTCAGACCGGCCTTGTAGCTGTCCAGCGTCGCCTGGATGTTTTCGCGCACGGCGGTCGCGATGCCCTGGCGGTCATCGCGGAAAATATCCTGCGCCGGACGCCGGCCGACGGCTTCGCGCATCGCGCTCTCGGCCACCTGCTTCAGCATCTCGTCGGGATCGGCGACATCGAACAGATAGGTGCGTGGGTCAGCCACCTGATAGGCGACGGAGAACTGCACGTTGACGATGTTCTGGTCGCCCGACAGCATCAGGCCCGATGTGTTGCCGCTGCGGGCGCCGCCACCGATATTGACCAGCTGTTCGGAAATCTTGGCGGTCTCGACCGTCTCGACCGGCCACCAGTGGAAATGCAGACCAGGTTCGGAAAGCTGGGCCTTCGGCTTGCCGAAGCGCAGCTCGACCGCAACCTCGTCGGGCTGCACGGTATAGACGGCCTTGAACAGCCAGCCTGCGATCAGCACCAGTGCGATCAGCAGATAAAGAGCCGGGCTGCCGCCACCGGGCAGCACGTTGCGCAGCCTGTCCTGGCCACGGCGGATGATGTCTTCGAGATCGGGGGGCGAGCCCTGTGGACCGCCGGGACCGCGCGGTCCCTGCCCCCATGGGCCCTGGTTGTTACCGCCGCCGCCTCCCCAGGGGCCGCCTCCGCCGCCACTTTTGTCGTTCCAGGGCATGAATGTCCTTTCGCTGGAATCCCTCATGCGCCGAAAGTCGGCGCAAATCCGTACTGTCCTTCTATAGGGATGCCATGACGCGCTTTCAACGCGTCGGGGTCCCAAGCCACTCTTCTTCCATCCGCTTCGACCGCGACGCTTTGTCCCCGGTCAGCCGGTACGACGCTCATAAACGACGTGACGGGTCGGATGGCTGTCCTTCTCGCCGGCCGGCACGTCGAGCGACGAGACAGCGCGCCAGACCTGTGGATCAATCACCGGAAAATAAGCATCGCCGTCGATCGCCGCTAGCACGTGGGTGACGTGCAGCCGGTCGGCCAAGGGCAATGCCTGGGCATAGATCTGCGCCCCGCCGATCACGCAAATCTCGTCGACGCCCGCCATGCAGCGCCCGCGGATACGCGCCAGCGTCAATGCGTCCTCCAGCGAATGCGCCACTTCGGCGCCGTCGGCGCGCAATGCCGCGTCCCGGGTTACCAGGATATTCAGCCGGTCCGGCAGTGGGCGCCTGGGAAAACTGTCCCAGGTCTTGCGCCCCATGACGATGGGTTTGCCCAGCGTATCGGCCTTGAAACGCTTCAGGTCCGTGGACAGGCGCCAGGGCAAACCGCCCTCGCGCCCGATCACGCCATTCTCGGCAATCGCGACATGAATGGACACAAACATCAGTTGCCGGTTCCGCCTTCGCTGTCGGGCCGGTCGAGCAGCAATATGTTGATGTCGCGCTCCGGCACGTAATTCTCCGCGGTCATTTCGAAGGTGGTCGGCCCGACCTTGCGGACACCATCGCCGCAGAACGAAACCAGGCTTTGCGCGTCGCCCTTGTCGACGGTCAGCTTGAATTTGCCGATGCTGCCGGTCGCCCAGTTGCCGCCGGTTGTCAGGATATAGGCGATACGGCTTTCATAAAGCTGCGGGACGGCGTCGGTATTATTTTGTTGCGCCTTGCGCACACCGGCCTCGAAGGCATTGTCCATGCAGTAGGTGCGCTTGTAGCTGTCATACTCGCCCTGGAATTTACCGTCGTAGAAGAAATTCAGGCCCGCCGTGGCGCCGACACTCGGCTTGTAACGGTGCGCGACATGCACGGCCTTGTTGGCCGGGAAGGTCGCACGCCACCAGAAAGTCGAGCGCAGCTGCCAGAAGGGCGAGCGCACGCTTTTCCAGCCGGTACCGTCGTCAAAGTCGTCCATGACGATGATGCCGCGTGCCAGCCAGTCGTCGGCCACCTGTTGCGGCAGCTTGGCGAGCGCATCCAGCACCACCTTGCCATAAGGATAGAGCGGTACGTTCTGCGCCTTAAGCTCCGCGCCGACATCGACGCCGACCGCGAAGGCTTTCTGCTCCAGTTCGGGTTTGACGGATGCACCGTCAACCGTCACCTCGAAGCCGAGGAAATTGTCGCTGCCTTCATCCGGAATGGATGGCATCTCATAGGGATTGGCCTCGATTTCCGGCAAGGGAAAAGCGACGACGGTCGAGACATCCTTGTCCGACGTATTGCGAAAGACATAGTCCACCGTCACCTTGTCGCGCGAGATGAACAGGTCCTCGCTGTCCATCGAGACGACGTCGTTGCGCGACAGGATCAACCCGCCGGCACCCAGTTCCGCGGTGGAATCGTTGGCGAAGGCAGGAGCCGCGACAAGCGCGAGGCCGAGCGTCAGCGCAATGCGGACCATCGAAGCGATTCCCTTCCCAACAAGCCTGTCCGACCCTACTTGCTTCGACCGCCCGTTCAAAGCCCTTCCGTCGTCGCCAAGACCGGCCGCCGACCCGGTGCCAACACTGGACAGGTCGTCTGCGATCGGGCAGGACAGCGCCCATGCGCAGGCTTCTCGTCATCGGCATCGGCGCCGGCAATCCCGAACATATGACGGTACAGGCCATCAACGGCCTGAACCGAGCCGATGTGCTTTTCATTCCCGACAAGGGTGCGAAGAAAAACGAGCTCGCCGACCTGCGCCGCGCGATCTGCGACCGCTTCGTCACCAATCCGAACTCCCGCCGCGTCGAATTCGACGTACCGGTTCGCGCCGAGCCGGCGCTATCCTATCTCGCCACGGTCGACGATTGGCACGAGGAAATCGCCGGCATCTACGAGCGGCTGGTGCGCGATGAAATCGGCGAGGACGGCTGCGGTGCCTTCCTGATCTGGGGCGACCCGTCGCTCTACGATTCAGCGCTGCGCATCCTTGAGCGCGTCACCCGGCGCGGCAATGTCTCCTTTGAGCTGGAAGTCATCCCCGGCATCACCGCCATCCAGGCGCTGGCAGCCGGCCACAGGATGGCGCTCAACCGCATTGGCGACCCCTTCCTGGTGACCACGGGCCGCCGGCTGACCGAAGAAGGCTTACCCGGCAATGCCACCAGCACCGTGGTGATGCTGGACGGCAAATGTTCCTTTCAGACTGTCTCGGACAAGGATGCCATCATCCATTGGGGGGCCTATCTCGGCACGCCGGACGAAATCCTCATCCAGGGCCGGCTCGGCGACGTCGAGGACGAGATCGTCCGCACTCGTGAAAACGCCCGCCAGCGCAAGGGCTGGATCATGGACACCTATCTGCTGCGCAAGCCTGAGTAGCCGGCGCCTCTACCTGCCCACCGCAACGCCGTTGCTCATCCGGCATCGATCTCCGCCTGCAGCGCGTCCATATGCGCGGCTGCGGCCGCCGTCGCCGCGCGCTCGATGGCGCGATAGCGGCTGACAACCGCCAGCCCGACAGGTGTCAGCTGGGCGCCACCGCCCTTGCGGCCGCCAGTCTGCGCCGCCACCAGCGGCTTGCCGAAGACGCGGTTCATGTCTTCCACCAGGTCCCAGGCGTGCTTGTAGGACATCTCCATGCCGCGCGCGGCGGCCGAAATCGACCCGAAGGCGGCGATCTGCTCCAGGAGTTCGATCTTGCCCGGCCCGATGCGACCGTCGGGATCGAGATTGATCCTCAGACTGAGCGACGGCATTGTTCTTCCTCCCGGTCTGGGGCGTCGATGCCGCCACGTCAAAAGATCATTCGTTATTCCACGGGAGAATAGCGACATGCCGTCGCAAGAGCGTCATCACGCGTCGAATTCCGCCCTTGGCGTGGCCGCCACATTGGCTTCGTCGAAGCTGACGGTCTTGATGACGGCGAAGACGTCGAGCCCAGGAGCCAGCGACAGCGCATGCTGCGACTGCCGGGTAACGCGCGCCATGACGGCCACTCCGTTGCAATCGATCCTGACCTCGACCGCCGCGCCCTCGCCAGGCTCGATCGCGGCAATGCGGCCAGCCAGCACGTTGAGGGCGCTCAGTCCCTGCGGCCGTTCAGTGGCGATCATCACGTCGCGGGCCCGAATACGCAGCCGGACCGGGTGACCGACTGCCGCTTGCAGATAAGGCACGTGGATTTCGCCGGCCGGCGAGCCAAGCACGCTCATGCCGAACCGTTGGTCGTGCTGCAGCACATGCGTGTCCAGAACGGCACCGCCCTCGCCCCGCTCTTCATGCGCCAGAAGATCAAGCCGCTGCATGATCGCGGCGGTCGGACCGGAGGCGGCGACCTTGCCTTGCGCCATGACCACCACGTCGCTCGCCAGCCGCGCCACTTCCGCCACCGAATGGCTGACATAGACGATCGGCACCTTGGTCTCGTCGCGCAGACGTTCGATGTAGGGCAGGATCTCAGTCTTGCGCGCCTCGTCCAGCGAAGCAAGCGGCTCGTCCATCAAAAGCAATCTCGGGCTGGCCAGCAATGCCCGCCCGATCGCCACGCGCTGCTTCTCGCCGCCGGAAAGCCCGGCCGGCCGCCGATCCAGCAAATGGCCTATGCCGAGCAACTCGACCACCGCGCCGATATCGCCGTAGCGCTCCGCGGCCGGCGCGAACCAGCGCCCGTAACGCAGATTGGCCGCCACGCTCAGATGCGGAAACAGCCGCGCATCCTGGAACACCATGCCGATGCGGCGTTTGTGCTTGGGTATGAAAACTCCGTCGCCGGTGTCGACCAGCACCCGCCCGTCGACGGCGATGCGGCCGCGCTGCGGGCGGATCAGCCCGGCGATCGCGTTGATCAACGAGGTCTTGCCGGAACCGGACGGCCCGAACAGCGCCGTCAGTCGGCCCGTGCTTTCGAAGGCCGCATCAAGAACAAAGCTGCCCTGATGGTGACCGATGTCGACCGAGACACTCATTCGATGTCCATCCGCCGACCGAGTCGCCGCGCCAACACCTCCGAGGCGACGAGTGCGCCCATTGAGATGACGATGCTGATGAGGGTGAGCCGCAAAGCGCCCTCGTCGCCGCCAGGCACCTGCGTGAACGTGTAGATGGCCGACGGCAACGTCTGTGTCTCGTTGGGAATGTTGGAGACGAAGGTGATCGTCGCACCGAATTCGCCCATCGCCTTAGCAAAGGACAGGATGGCGCCGGCGATCATGCCCGGCAGGATCAATGGCAGCGTGATGGTAGCGAATACCCAGGCTGGATTGGCGCCAAGTGTACCGGCGGCGGCTTCCAGCTTGCGGTCCACCGCCTCGATGGAAAGCCGGATCGCCCGCACCATCAGCGGAAAACCCATCACCCCGCAGGCAAGTGCGGCCCCGGTCCAGCGGAAGGAAAAGACGATGCCGAAATGCTCCGCCAGGAAAGCTCCGGCAGGACCGCGCCGGCCGAAGGCGAGCAGCAGCAGGTAGCCGGTGACGACCGGCGGCAAAATCAGCGGCAGATGCACGACACCATTGAGGAGGGTCTTGCCCCAGAAGCGACCGCGCGCAAGCAAGAACGCGACCGCGATGCCGGCCGGAAGGCTGGCCAGCATCGCCACCGTCGCCACCTTGATCGACAGCCGGACCGCATTCCATTCGTCGGGCGTGAGGTCCAGCAGCCAGTTCATTCGGTAGTGCTATGCCTTACTGGGTCGGCGCGAGAACCGTGAACCCCTGCGCCTTGAAGAGTTCGCCTGCCTTAGCAGATCGCAGGCACTTCAGGAATGCGGGGGCATCCTTGTCCTTGGAAGCTGCCGTCTGGGCGGCCGGATAGACGATGGGAGGATGCGTCTCTTCCGGGAAGGTTCCAATGACCTTGACGCCCTTCTCGGCGTTGGCGTCGGTCTGATAGACGATGCCCGCCGCCGCCTCGCCCGTGGCGACCAGCTTGAGGGCCGCGCGGACGTTCTCCGCCTGCGCCACCTTGCCCTCGACCGAAGACCAGACGCCGAGCGATTCCAGCGCCGCCTTGCCGTATTTACCGGCCGGCACCGCCTTGAAATCACCCATGGCGAGCTTGCCGTCGCCGATCACCTTGGCGAGATCGAACCCCTTGGCGATCTTCACCTCGGCCTTGGAATCCTTCGGCGCCACCAGCACGATCTCGTTGCCGAGCAATTTCACCTCGGTATCGGCCTTGGTCAGCTTCTTGTCGGACAGATATTTCATCCAGTCGAGGTCGGCCGAGATGAACACATCGGCCGGCGCGCCTTCCTCGATCTGCTTGGCCAGCGCCGAGCTGGCCGCATAGGAAATCTTGGCGGTCTCGCCGACTTCCTTCTCGCAAGCGACATTGACCGCGTCGAGCGCGTTCTTGAGGCTGGCGGCTGCAAACACCACCACCTGCTCATCAGCCCGCGCCGGTGCCGCCAGCATCGCGGCCATGCTGCCGGCAGCCAGCGCCGCCAGCACCAAACCATTACGTTTCATCATCGAACCTCTCCCTGATTTTGCAGACCCGTCCAGCCTTTGGCTCGGAGCGATATATTCATATGAACATAACAAAGGGAAGGCTTTTGCACATTTTTCAGGAAAAGAGTTTCACTGAAAATACGTTGTGGTGCGGCTGTCCGGCAGGCTATTTTGGCCGCCCGCGCGACACTGCGGGGCGGACAGAAACGAACGAAGGAATTTTCCATGAAAATCAGCGCGCGTAACACCTTGAAGGGCAAGATCGTCGAGATCACCAAGGGTGCCACCACCTCGCATGTCCGCATCGACATCGGCGGCGCCGTCGTCACCGCTTCGATTACCAACGAGGCCGTCGCCGATCTTGGCCTCGCCGTCGGCAAGCAGGCCTATGCCGTGATCAAGGCATCCGACGTGATGGTCGGCATCGACTGATTTGGTTCGCGAGAACGAAATCCGCCAAGGCGAGATCGCCGTCGAAGCGCCCGCGGCGACGGATGCCGGGCTCGTCTTCATCGGCACCATCCGCACACCCTGGACCTCGCGGCTGGTGACGCCGCGCCAGGGCCGCGCCGACGGTCCGGTCTGCCACATCGAGGTCTTCCCGCTCTGGCAACAGGCGCTGGCCGGCATCGAACAGTTCGAGCGGCTGGAAGTACTTTACTGGCTGCATCTGTCGCGCCGCGACCTCGTCAGGCAGAGCCCGGCCAATGACGGCAGTGCGCGCGGTACTTTCGCCCTGCGCTCGCCGGTCAGGCCGAACCCGATCGGCACGTCCATCGTCACGTTGGTCGACGTCGAGGGATCGACCGTTCTGGTCCGCGGCATAGACTGCCTCGACGGCACGCCATTGCTCGACCTGAAACCCGACCGCACGCTGTTCACGCCTATCGCTCCGCCGCAGGCCGGCGACTTCGAAGTGGGCTGAAACGATCGCCCCGCAGCCATTCGGCTGGCCGGCGGCGATTACACCGCGATCGGTGCCTTGATCGTCGCGTCGGCGACGTAGTTCTCAAGACGGAAATCCTCGAAGCGGAAGGAGAAAAGGTCCTTCACCTCGGGGTTCATCCACATCGTCGGCAGTGTTTTCGGCTTGCGCTGCAACTGCTCGCGCGCCTGTTCGAAATGGTTGGAATAGATGTGCGCGTCACCCAGCGTGTGCACGAAATCGCCGGGTTTCAGCCCCGTCACCTGCGCCACCATCATGGTGAGCAGCGCATAGGAAGCGATGTTGAACGGCACGCCGAGAAAGATGTCCGCGGAACGCTGGTAGAGCTGGCATGACAGCCGTCCGTCCGAAACGTAGAACTGGAACAGGCAGTGGCAGGGCGGCAGCGCCATTGCCTCCACCTCGGCCGGATTCCATGCCGAGACGATCAGCCGGCGTGAATAAGGATTGCAGCGGATTTCGCGGAGCAGATTTTCGATCTGGTCGATGGTGCCGCCATGCGCATCCGGCCAGGAGCGCCACTGCTTGCCATAGACCGGGCCGAGATCGCCCTTGGCATCCGCCCACTCGTCCCAGATGGTGACGCCGTGGTCGTTCAGATATTTGATGTTGGTATCGCCGGCCAGAAACCACAGAAGTTCGTGGATGATCGACTTCAGGTGCAGTTTCTTGGTGGTAAGCACCGGGAAGCCGTCGGCCAGATCGAAACGCATCTGATAGCCGAACACCGAGCGTGTGCCGGTGCCGGTGCGGTCGCCCCGGTTGGTGCCATGCTCCATCACATGGTTCAGCAGGTCCAGATATTGGCGCATCGCTATTGCCCTGATTCGCGGGATTTGCGTCGCTGTCGATCATAACCGACCCGCCGCCGCAGGGCTATCGCCCAGGCACGCCAAACCACAGCCTTCCGGCGCGATACCGCGCCGGATACACATCCAACGTGTCTCTGAAGCTTAGAGCGAGCCGAGCTTGCCGAGATCCTTGGCGACCAGATAGTAGAAGGTCACGCGGCCCTTGCTGTGGTCGGCATGCATGGCCTTGCAGGTCTTCTCGATCGCTGCGTCGGCCTTCTTGGCGTCGGCGATGCCGAGCTTCTTGCCCACCCAGCTGTCTCTCACGCGCTTGAGCTCTTCCGGGTCGGTGCAGGACACCAGCGAGGAATCGCGGTTCCGGAGCGCGATGCCCAGGTGCTTCACGATCTTTTCGACAACTTCGGCGCTGGCGCCGGCGTCATATTTCTTCACGTCTGCAAGATAATCGCTCATCAGGAATTCCCCTCATCGGAGCCATGCGTCTGTCCGGTGAGAGCAACTGGAATAAGCCGCGAACCCGGACACAACCGGATTCTCCTCACCGACCCAAACCTTCGGTTGCGCTTTTGCGCAAGTCAAGCCTCACAACATCGATTGGCACAGCATCGATCCGCGAAAGCAGCCTTTCATTTTCCGATCGCGCCCCCTATATTCGCTTCGTCGGCTCGACCGACTATGGCGATAAACAGGCGATGAAATAAGCCGTTCGGACCCGGGGGCGGTACCCGGCGCCTCCACCAAAAACCGCTGTCTCCCGGAGGGAGCGGCTTTTGCTGGGGGCGAAATAGGATCGACGAAGGTGTAAAGATCGTACTTTTGCCCGGCATTGTACCACCGTTATCGGGCTAAACTTATAGTTGCCAACGACAACTATGCGGAAGCTCGTCTCGCTGCTTAATGCGGCGCGAACGCTTCAAATCAAGCCCTAGCGGTTCGCACCTCTAGGCGGGGTCCGGAGGCACCTGGCAACAGAAGCCTCCACTTCCTTTTCTGCCCTTTAGTGCCTTGATCTGCCGTCATTTCCGCTTTCCAGTTTTACCGCGTTTTACAATTTTGGCCTGTTTCCGTTCTTCCATTTGCAAAAGGACGGCCTGCCCGCCGGCCTTGCGGTCGGCATATCGGCTGTATCTCTCGACCATGGGAACGCTCATCCCCACCATGTCGCTGATCTGAAGGGCGGTGTATCCTTCCTGCCGCAACCGGATGACGGCATTGGCGCGAAGCCCATGCCAAACGACGCCGGCGAGTTCGGGATGGTCTTCCCTCACCCTGTCGAGCATCTTCCATAGGCCATTCGGGGTGAACGGCTTTCCGCTCTCCTGCCGCAAGAACGGACCCGGCCGCTTTTCCCACGTCTCCATTTCAGCCTCGAGCTCGGGGAAGATGGGACACCACGGCCGGACGCCGGTCTTTTTCTGACGAAGGCTGAAGCCACCTTCGTCGACATCGGTTGGGCCAAGCCGGACCATGTCGCTGATTCTCTGCCCGGTGAAACGCCCAAGCACGTAAGCGCGACGCAGCATGCCCGTCAGGTTCTTGTCGGCCCATGCGAGTTGCTCCGGCGACCACGGCTTATGCCCCTCGCCCTGCTCGAAATGAGGAACGCCTTGCGTCGGATCGCGGCTCAACAACTCGCGCGGTCCACATGCCCAACGACACATGGAGCGCAGCGCATCCAGCACGTTGTTGGCCGTTCCGGGCTTTTCGGCTCCAATCGTCTCGATGAGCGCCAGCACATGGGAGGGCCGGAGACTTTCAGCCTGGAGGTTGCCCCAAGCAGCGCGCACGGGGCGCAGAGACTGCTTGTATTTCTCCTGGGTGCTTTCCGCCAGCTTGCGGGGAAGACTCGGCCACGCGGCTTCGTACGCGTCGATCAAAGCGCCGATGGTGTTGGCCGTCACGGATCCGGCGATGCCTTGCGCCTGGCGAAGGGCTGTCCAGAATTCAGGCGACTGCGGATCGTTCGGGAGCTTGATCCGCGCCCCTACATGGTCGGTGCCCCTGCCCGGCTGATAGTAGAAGTATTCGCGGCCACGCGACACGACGCGGTGAACGCCTTTCGGCAGCGTGACGGCCGCTCTATGCCGGCGATGCGACATTCTTCAAACCCGCCAAGAAAGGATCGCCGGCGACCTCCGAAGCGCAACCTACGGACAACGATCCGAGTGCCGACTCCACATCTGCCCAGCACCAACGGACGCAACCGTTCGACAGCTTCACGGGCTGGGGAAGGACGCCGCGCCGGACCATCTCGTACACGGTCGATTCCGACACTTCGAGTTCACGTGCCAATGTGCTGCAGGTAATATAAGACGGCGGCCGGCTATGATCCGCCGGTTTCGAATAGCTGTTGGGGCGCGCCATGATCATGTCTCCGGCCGTTTACGCGATAATCTCGCCTTCTTCGTTCGCCTCAGCCAATTCGGTCGCAGCTGCTTTGAGGAAGCCTATCCCGATCACCAGAAGCCTGTAGCAGCCGTCCAAGGCCGCAGCTGAATACAATTCGGCGCTCGACGAAACGCTTTCGCGGATGTGAGCGTCATTGGTGAAAAGCGCAGTCGTCCCATCCCTGAAGATGAGGCGGGCTATCTTCCCGGTTTCTGCAATCTCGAAGCGAACCGCTCCTACATATTCCGCAGCGGCGGGATCGGTGATGAAGCCGGCGAGACACTCTTGCAGCGATTTGCCGACAAGGTCGCTCGGAACCCCTTCTCGGCCCACAATCCGCAGTTTCATCGCCTCCGGGGTCACCTTGGCCGCATCGCTGGCGCGCCTCGACACCAGCGAGAGAATCATCGCAGCCATCTGTTCCGGATTGATGTCGGGAGCATAGCGACCGCGGACAGTCGACAGAACATCGATATCTCGCAAGAAGCGGACCCGCTGATCCACCTCACCCGCATTGCCAGAAAATTGCGCAAGGAAGCGTTCAAACTCTTTCGTAAGCATGGATATCTCCAATGTGATTTCCACATTAATTTGGTCCAGCGCGCATCCTTTGTCAAATGTGGAAATGACATTTAGCGTGGAGCACGCCTAATTTCGCCGCTGGAAACCCACCCCTGCCGGTATATCAGCAGGGGTCAGATTGCGGTCATCACGCCGGAAGATCGCGCGCATCGTCTTCAAGCTCGTCACTGCCGCTATAGCCGGCAGCGGCCCAATCACCTTGATGAGCCAAGTTATTCAAGGCCCCAAGGGAAGGTTCATCGTCGGTATCCGGCTCCTCGTCGCCGCCGTCCTCATCGTCAACGGCCGGCTCGATTTCAGCGTCGCCATCAATCTCGTCCAGCAGCGCAATCAGATTCTCAATCGCGGCTTCCAGCCGAAGCCGCATGGTGAGTGTGATCGGCAGGAACAAGATCGGCTCCAGGCGAGTGTTCATGCTGCGTGCTCGCGGGGATAGCCGTCACAGGTGCTTCCGATCTCCCGGAAGTTGTCCGTGATTCTCTGAGAGAGCTGCCCGGCCAGATCACGAGCGATCCACAGGAGAGCACAAATGCGATCCAGTTGGGTGTCTCGCTTGCCATCCCGCTCGAAGCTCATGTCCATGATGCTGTCGACGATCGTGTCGAGAAGCTCGTGAAGATGGGCTGTGTCGGAATCGAGGTGGTTGAGGTCATAGGATTTGGAAGTTGGCACTTCTGCTTTTTGGGCTTCATTGGCGCTGGCGGCCTCCGCAATCTCCCAGCGACGATCAGCCAGGTCTTCGCATTCGAGTTCGGAAGCGAAGAACTTGAAAGCTACATTGACCATGCTCGACGCGAGCGGAGAGCCGACAAATTCATCGTTCTCGTCCACAGCCAGCCGCAAGGCGGCAACAGCGGATTTCCGGCTAGGGGCGGCCTCAGTCCAATTCGAGAGGCGTTGAAAAAAGGGACTGTAAATAGAGTCCATCAACGCGTCTCTTTCATCATCCTCAATGCCTCGAACACGATTTGCGAAATCGCGGCCGGCCTCGAAGGATCTGATGGCGTCAAGCAAACGGTCGCCAGTTTCCGCTTCTGTGTTGAGGGCGGCGTTCGAAATAGCGCTCAATGTCCGGACATGCTGGTTCATGATCTTCTCCAAGGATGTAGCGGGCGAAATTGCCTGCGGTTCATTGGAAGAACCGGTGCCGCTACCGCCCGGTGCACAAGGATTCGTGCCTCCCGATATCCTCGCTGTTGTCCGGAGCTTTTCGGGGTCAGAGTTCCCAAGGATTGAATCCTGTCCCTCAATTGTTGACAAAGGATTCTCGTGGCGAGTCCTTGCGGTTCGCATCGTTTGCTCCTACGATTGTGCCAACGGCACATTTATGGTGACAGGTGCACCATACAGGAATTCAACATGGTGACAAGTGCACAAATTCGTGCCGCGCGCGGGCTATTGAACTGGACTGTTCGCGATCTCGCCGAGCGCTCTGGTGCACACCGTAATACGATCACCAGGATCGAAACAGACGCCACTGGCCCGGGCTATTCGATCGACGCAATCCAGCGCGCGCTCGAAGCGGCCGGAGTAATCTTCATCGAGGGGGACGGCGAAGGGCCAGGCGTCCGCCTGCGTAATACGCCTCAAGCGGCCGAGTAGCACATCAATGCCAGCCGGCAGCCGCGCGAAGTCGTCGAACGAGATCGATCCGTTCACACACATCAGGGAAGAGGAACAGGCGCTGCAGGTCCTGCGCATACTCCTGCACGACGCTTTCGGCGGGCATGGCAGCAATCGTACTATCGGCGCCTGCCTGGAAGAAATCGGGCTCTACGGCAGCCCGACACAGATCCGCGAAATCTTGCAGCGGCTTGAGGCGCAAGGATTGCTTAGGTCCAGGACTGTCGAAGGTTACGACGAAGCCCATCTGATCGTATCGCTCACCGACGAGGGAGAACGGGTTGCGCGCGGCAAGCAGATGGCTGATGGCGTCGCGCGACCCAGCCGCGACTAGAAGGATTCGCCTCATGATCGAATAGGATTCCCGGATAATGTTCCAGGCGGAAACATTAGGCCTATTGTCTTAAATCCTTCGTGGGTCTGCAAATTTGCAGACCCTGATTCCCTAGCTTCCGATAACCTCGAACTTGTCGAAGCCTAGCAGCGCACGCGCCGCCTCAAAGGAGTATCGTCATTCCCATTCAGCTTTGATCTCTCCGCCAAGTTCCCTGACCGCTCGTGCGATGATACGAGCACTGAACCAGTTCCTACGCCACTCCGAGCGTTGGAAGTATTTCCCGGATTTTGCATAAAAGTCTAAGTCGGGCATGGTGTAACCCTTTTCGAAGCAATGTGTCCGGAGCTGATCTAGCATCGTGTTGCCAGTAACCTTGTACGGCTTTCTGTCGCGGCGCATGCCACGCTTGTTCGCAGCAACACGGATTGCATCCTCCGATCTGCCGGGAAATGCAGCAAGAAGTTCGCGCCAGGTGGCAGAATGATAGATCTTGCGAAGACGCATTACATCCGCCCCGGTCCACTGATTCCTCACCGGGGTCAGCCCCAATTCGTTACACTTGTGGCGGATCGCCTCAGCGCTTCGCCGTGGCAGGCGCTGTGCAATCGCATCCCTATCTGGATAGTGATCCCGGCACTGATTCAATTCGTCGTCGGTCCAGAGGTCCTGCCCAGCAAGATTCTTGCCTGTGCGGACCATGCGCTCGCGAAGTTCCATAGCGGCTTTCGCGCCATCTATGTGGCGGCGGCTGGACGGAGACAGAGGCATGCCGCATTGAAGCAGATGGAGACAGCACGCGCGATGAGCTACTTGCCAATACACCCGCTTTCCACAACTCGCTTATAAGGGCCGCAACATCGATCGGCAGGAGCGTTTGTCGAAAATCCAAGCGAATCGCTGCGAAGAAGGCGGCAACGTTGGCCCAACAGAAGGCCATCGCAGCCGAAGCTAAAGTCGCCATCACCGGCCGTCTGAAAGACCCGAATAACTGTTTCAGTGGTGGTCACGTGAAACTATTCCGGACGGGAATGGTTTTGGGCGGCCCTTCTGGGATCCCGTGCGGCACGGCACTGCTTTAATGCGCGAGGCGCTTACACAAGCCCGCCCGGAACTAGCAGCCAGTCAGGTATTTGCTTGGACGCATGGCGCGACTAACTCGAAGCTTTCTGCTCCGAAAACATTCTGATTAAGACGGGTTGCCTCCAGACCATCACGGCCGGAAAATCCCTCGCACACACTCCGCGCAGCGTACGAACGTGCCATAAGCCGCCCGCTCGGATCGCGGGCACTTCGCCAACGACACCGAGCGGGGCTAAGGGCGCCACGCACACGGCAACGTCGCCATCCGCAGGTTTTTCGACACGATACCAACCAACGCTGGCCATGCGAGCACCAATGAAAGCGAGCATGCCACCGGCGCGCGTAATAATCGCCAGGGCACCAGCCTCATTACTGTAGCTGCCACGAATCCCAAGACCAGGATCCACGCCAAAGCAGTCACGCACATAGTTGCCGACGAAGAGCGTGCAATCTTGTTGCCCATACTGCCAGCGGTGCATGGCCGCAGCGTCTATGTACTCATAGGGCGTCATGCTGAACGCGCCAACGCTCGCTGGAACACCGTCGGCAATGCCGTGTCATCGCCCAACGCTACTAGATAACTGCGGTCCAGCGGACGGGTCGCACCATATCGACGCACGATCTCGGACCTCACACCGGTTTCTGAGATGACTGTCTGCTCGCAGAAGGCACCGAATGTGCCGGTCAGGTCGGTCTCTACCAGCTTATCCATTAGACCCGGAAAGTCGCGTTCACGGTCGTTTGACTGATGAAGGAAGGCAAATATCTCCGATTGCGACAAACTCGGCGCGGTGAGCAGCGGGGCAATTGGGTTCATCGCACCAGCCGGCAATTTTTCGCCGGCCGCTTGCCCGGCCACGAAATATGCCTGCGGCCCATTCAGCGCAGACCAGCCACAGAACACCAGTTGGTAAGCGAGAGAAAGGTCGGTTTTTTGTCGCTCGATGACCGCCCGCTGGACCAATAGGACGGCCTCTTCAAATGTTGTGGCGGATGAAGCGCGTTCGGCAAACCATTCCAACATCGACTCGGCGCCGCGCAGCGTCATCGCTCCGAAGTCCCGAAGGCGTCTGACCTTCGTAACAGGGGGAACGGCCGCGCCGGGATAGCGGCCGATTGCCAACCCATCAGTCAGAAGCCGAACATCCTTCGAACCGACATAGACGCAAAACGCGGTCACCGCGGCCCCATAATGAAAATCGGACTGGAAGCCAGCGCTAACAATGTGAAGTCTGAGATGATGGCAAAGACGGGAGGGTGGAGAGCCAAGCTTTCTCCATTCGGCCGGTAGATTTTCGGCGGAAGCACTGTTGTGCTCCGCAGAGCGGTTGCATACCTAAGTTTCATCTTCGATGCTCCTGCATTGCCATAAAGCGGGCGGCCCGGGAGAAAGCCCCGGCCGCCCGTCGCCTTGCCACCTTGACCCGCTATCCAGACTCGAGCGCCGGGAGGTGACTTTCCGTTATTGGCCTGGTTGTTCAGCCTCAGAATGTGCGCTCAGAGTGATTAGGGCTTGACGCCAAGGATCTTGCAGAAAGACTCAGGGTGCGCGAACCCGACATCTGCGCGAATGTGGCAGATGAAGCCGATCTGGCCATTGGCGGCGAACGCCTGGTCAAGCCGCTGGATGCTAAGGCTCTCGCGAAGCCCGAGAATCGCCTGACTGAAGTCGCCGACGAGAATCGTGGATGCCGCAACCTCGGTGCCCTGGGTCTGATTGATAGGCACGGACGTACTGACCAGGCGCTCAAGCGCCTTCACATCATCATGAGCGTTGAGCGGCTGATTGAGCGTGTCTTTCAGCTTGCGCAACGTGCGCGCCGTGCGCGGATTGTAGATAGCGGCATTGGCGGGGCCTGCGTTCTTCGCCTCGATCTCGTACAACGCATCAACGAACGGGTCATAGTTGGAGATCACCGCACCGTTGGCCCCGAGACTAACCGAACCGATTCCAGGCGTGTTGAACAGTCCAAGCGGCTCAACGACCGTGCCGGCGCCGAACAGGCAGGCCCTGTCCAGTTCGACCGACATCGACCCCAGAAGGGCCGTTTCGAGCGCCTGGTCGATGTTGACAGAGTCGGCCAGAACCTCCCGGCTCACCTTGACCAAGACGGAGAGCGACCGAGCGACAAAATCGACAGCCTCGAAATTGGGGTTGGATTCTGCAATGGCCGCATTCTCGGCGCGCCACGCCGGTACAGGGTCTGCGGCGGTGCGTACGATGCGCGTCTTCATCGTGTCGAGGATCATCGTCCTTGCGCCGGCCTTGATAAACGTCGTCCTCGCGCGCAGCTTGTCGAAGAACTCGCGCACGACGTAGGTGGGAACGGAATACCCGCCGGCGCTATCCGTGCCCTCCGAGAGGGCATTGCGCATGGCGTCCGATCTGGCACCGAAGAGCATGCCGTTGAGATAGGTGCCGACGGACGCTCCGGTGCTGCCGTCATATTGCGTGCGCAGCTTGGCGAGGTTCTCGTCCGAGTTGACGATTTCGACAACCTTGCCGGTGTTGGCATCGCGCCAGGAACCGTCGGCAGCGCCTCTAATAAGCCCGGCATCTTCGAGCGTCTGCATAGCGACCGCGCGGTTTTCGATCTCGCGATCGACGATATTCAGAAGCGCCATCGCGCCTTCGTATGCAGGCTCATCCTGCTTGGCATTCCAGTCCTGCCGGCCGACGAAATTATTGACCCAGTTGCGGAGTTCATTCGACAACCGCCTGAAGTCGGCAGGGTGTTTTGTCTTGCTGCGAAGGGCTTCGAACCGCCGCTCCACGTCGTCAAAGAAGTTGCTGTCCGCCTGCTGCATGGCGACGCGATTTTTCGCGACGGCCTCGCGACAGTCCTGCAGCGAGATATGTTTGGTCATGTGAGTACCCTTTGGGACAGCCGGCTTTTTCCAGACGCCGGCACGGTTGAACATCAGAGCAGCAAAGCTGCCCCGTTCGTGCCGACGCATTAGCCAGGCGCAAAGGGCGCGGGGTGGAGGCGTCTCTCACAGTGACTGGAAAGGCCAGTATGCGAGCCAATATGATTTTCGTACTGCTTTCCGATCAGATTTTCAAACCTGAAGCGACGATCCCGAGAAATCATCAACCGTTTTTGTACGGCTTTGAGATCGAGTGCTTTTGCCATGAGCCATTAAACCTTTCTTTTTGCAGGAAAAAATCTATTCGCTATTTTCGCGGCGATACGCGCTTCGACATCGACCGGTCCATGCCATCTGGGCCTAGACTTTCGCCCCCCACCCACCCTTGATGTCGTTTGATCCGCCATCGGCGAAGCCAGACCAAGGACCGCGTGTTTTTGCATTCGACGGAGCAAAACCGAGAGTGCCGGCCGCGTCTCTTCTTCGGCCGGACGATGATCTTCCCGCAGACCAAGCACCGGGTTTCGACCTCATCGAACGGGAGCTGACCCTGTTTCATGGCTGCGCCTCGGCCGCATCGGCAGCATCTCCGAACAGTTCGGGGTAGAGGTGCGGGTTCGCCCGCTGGAACGACGTCGGCTTCGATCGGGTGGGCACCGCTGGTTCACGTGCCTCGATTGGGCGGCGCGCAGGCTTTGGCCGCTCGGACAGCGCGAGCCACTTCCGCTCGGCGAGGTAACTGGCGAAGGTCCCGAAGAACTTTCGGCCAACAGCTTTTGTGGTGGAGATGTATCTATCAATCTCGGTCGCGGCGTCGCGGCGGTCTTCATCGCCCAGCTCGCACCAAGCCGCCAACGCATCCCCCCGACTGTCGGCGAAGCCAGTCGGCCAAGCTTTGCGAGCTGCCTCGAATTCTTCATTTTCGCGCGCGCGCTCTCTCTCTTTTCGTTTAACAGGGGTCGTTAACATTGGTGCCCGCTCATGGGTGGGCACCCCCTGCCCATCCTTGGGCGGGCACCCCTGCCCACCAGTGGGCACCCCTGCCCATGTATGGGCACCATCCTCGTAGTGGCTAATTTCGCCACCGTCGAGGTGCGGAAAATCCGCACCGTCCCGCGTATCGAGCAGAACGCGATATTCGTGCGCAGCATCAGCCCCGCTATCACGATAGATCACGCGGTGCTCAAGGTATCCGGCCTCAACCAGTCGCGTCAGCGAGCGTTGCACCGTGGCGCGACCGCATGCCAGCTCACGCGCCATCTTCACCTGAGAACGGCAGCACCAACCGCGATTGTCGGTATGGCGGCCGAGCAGACACAAGACCTGCAAGTCTCGCGGCTCCAGCCGCCTATCGGTGACAGCTGCGGCGGGAATGATCGAAAAGCGCTGGCGGCCGTTACTCATCGCCCAGCGCCTTTCGCCTCGCGCAGCGCCATAACAGCCTCATGCGCGGTGAGGCCAAAGCGCCTCCGCAGCGCCGGGATCAGCGGCCGCTCGGCCGTGTAGCGGTGGTCGCGATACCAGGCGGCGGCCTGTTCGATCGAGACGCTGGACTGGTGGGAAAGACCTGTCGTTCCGCCGACAGGCAGGTCAGCCGATGTCACGATTTCGGTTTTACAACAGTGCGGTTTGTTCCGCCCTTGTTCATGCTTTTCCGGGTTTTCGCTGGAAAACGCATCCCGTTGACATTCAACTGGAAATGGCCGCTTATCTGGAAGCCTCCACTTCTCCTCCTCCCCCCAAACTCCCCCCAAAAAGCCGCCGCACGCCACCCGGCCATCTTTGGCCGCATTGCCTGCAGACAGGCCAGCGCCAGGCGCACCCTCCCGAAACATCGAAATGCCTTTCGTCGAGCCGCGCGCCGTCCGGCTTGCGCCACCAAACTCGTGGGAAGACAGCCATGCAGAACCAAACCGATCATTTCATCGTGCTCACCGGCGGTCCCGGCTCAGGCAAGACCACGCTCATCGAAGCGCTTGCCGCGCGTGGTTATGCCACCGCGCCCGAGGCCGGACGCAACATCATCCAGGACCAATCGGCGGTCGGTGGATCCGCCCTACCCTGGGACAACAAGGCATTGTTCGCTGAATTGATGCTCGCGTGGGAATTGCGCTCCCACCGCGCCGCCGCCAGGCAGGACGGGCCTGTGTTCTTCGATCGCGGCGTGCCGGACACACTGGCCTATCTAAAGTTGTGCGGCCTGCCCACACCGGCGCACATGCAGAAGGCGGCTGAGCATTTCCGCTATAACCGCCGCGTCTTCATCGCGCCGCCTTGGCCGGAGATCTTCACCCAGGATGCCGAACGCAAGCAGGACATCGAGGAAGCCCAGCGCACCTACGACGCCCTGGCCGACACCTATCCGCGCTATGGCTATCAATTGATCACCTTGCCTCACGCATCGGTCGAGGAGCGGCTCGCCTTCATCGTTCAACGATTGAAGAAGCCGTAAGCGGCCTCAGCCGTCACGACCCGACATCATCAGGCCGCGCGCGGTAGCCTGGCACCTTCGGCCAGCGTGCGGTTGCGCCCGGCATGTTTGGCCGCGTAGAGCATCTTGTCGGCGCGGCCGATCGCGTCCCAAAGGTCCTCGCCGGCACGGCACTCGACGATGCCGAAACTGCAGGTAACCTTGAACCCTGCCGGCAGACCGGCCAGTTCGCAGCTGGCGATCGCGGCCCTGAGCTGCTCGGTCAGCATATAGGCATCGTCCGTCGAACAATCCCTGAGCAGGATGACGAACTCCTCGCCGCCGATGCGCGCCACGAGATCTTTTGCCCGCACCTGCTCGCGGATGACTCCAGCGACGGTCGAAAGCACGACGTCGCCGGCGGCATGGCCGAAGCGATCGTTGATCGACTTGAATCGGTCGATGTCGCAGGCGACAACGCTGAGGGGATTGCGCACGGCACCGGACAAAACCTCGACCGCGCGCGCCTCGAGACCACGCCGGTTGAGCAGGCTGGTCAAGAGATCGCTGTCGCGTTCGCTCTTGAGACCAAGAACCACGTCGGCGCACACAACCACGAGCAGGCCGAGCCCCATCGCTACGCCGAGCACCGACATGGCGAACTGCGCCCACAGCCAGAATGGCGATTCGAAGAAGGCGGCGATGTCACTAGTGGGCACCGAGCCGCCGGTAAGCAGTGTGCGCACCACGAAGGTCAGCGAAAGACCGGACAGGAGCCAAAGCATCGCTTTGTCGATGGTGCTGCCGCGCGTGAGATGCCGCAGCTTCCAGGCCGCGCTGAGCACGATACCGGCCATGCCGAGATTGAGCGCACAGGCCCTGATCTGGAGATTGTCCACGACATAATAGAAATAGCCGAGCAACCCGACCATCAATGCCATCCAGGCGGCATGTTCGAGGAGTGGCATCCGCTTGCCCGAGCGCGAAAGCACGCCTTCGGCCAGGAACAATGGCCCTGCCGTGTAGAGCACTGCGCAGGCCAGGCTGTTGAGGCCGATGTCGGACGGCCACAATGCGAGTTGCACCACCGTTCCGGCACTGACCGACAGGAAGGCCAGCGAAAACAGCACGAGATGCCGGCGCCGCCGATCAAGCAGCCAGACGCTGAAAAAGCTGGCCGCGAAAAGCAGCAGCAATGCCGAAGGAATGAACTTCAAGGTTTTCGCCCGCGCCCGTTGCCCGCGTCCAATGCAGCCCGACATCTACACGGCACGGGTAAACAAGAGGATAGCGCGGCACCTAAAAGCCGCGACATTCGGGCGCTGCGCTGGCTTTTTCGTCGCACAAACAAAAGGGCCGGACAATTGTCCGGCCCTTCCGATCAGTCTTGGGAGAGACTTATTCCGCCGGCGCTTCGACCACCTGACGGGCACGGCCGAGGGTGACCTGCGTCAGTACGAAGGCGATGACAGCGGCCAGCGTGATACCCGCCACCATCGGCAGCGGCGTGCCGTCGAAGAACAGTCCGGCGACGCCCATCGCCACCGCACCAATGGCGAAATGCAGCGTGCCCATCAGCGCCGACGCCGTCCCGGCGATGGTGCCGTGTTCTTCCATGGCCAGCACCGACGTGGTCGGGATGACGAGGCCGAGGAAGCCGTAGCCGATGAACAGCAGGCTTGCCATCACGCCCAGCCGGTCGACGCCCGAAGCCATCACCGCCAGCAGCACCACCATGGCGGTGGCGTAGCCGACGACGGCAACCTTCACCACGCGCTTCAGCCCGAACCGGTCAGCCAGCCAGCCGGTCATCTGCGACATGCCGATGAAGGCAACGGCGTTGATCGAGAAGAACACGCTGTAAAGCGATGGCGACAGGCCGTAATGGTCGATCAGAATGAAGGACGAACTTGCCAGATAGACGAAGAACGAGGCGATGCCGAAGCCGCCGATCGCGGTCAGGCCAAGGAAATTGCGATCCTTGAGCAGGAACCAGTAGCTCTTCAGCGCCGTGCCGAAGGATGATCCTACACGGTCCTCGACCGGCCGCGTTTCCTTCTGTGCCGTAGCCAAAAGCACAATGGCAATCACAGCAGCGCCCGTCAGCACCCAGAACACTGCACGCCAGCCAAGGGTTTCGATGATCAGGCTGCCGGACAGCGGCGCGAGGATCGGCGACACCGAAAACACCAGCATCAGCAGTGACATCAGCTTGGCGGCCTCATTGCCGGTATGCATGTCGCGCACGACAGCGCGCGGGATAGCCATGCCGGCGCTGGCACCCAGCCCCTGCAGGAACCGGAACGCGATGAGCCATTCGATGTTCGGCGCCATCGCGGAGCCGATGCCGCCGACGATGAACAGGGCAAGGCCGACATAAAGCGGCGGCTTGCGGCCATACATGTCGGACAGCGGTCCGACGACGATCTGGCCGAAACCCATCGACAGGAAAAAGATCAGAAGGCTCATCTGCACGGCGGACGTGCTGGCCTTGAGATCAGCACCGATCGAAGGCAGCGCCGGCAGATACATGTCGACGGCGAAGGCGCCAACGGCAGACATAAGGCCAAGCAACACCGCGGTGCGGAGGAAATGCGCGTTCATAATATGGCTCTTTCAATCTGGTTGACACCGCAATGCGGCGTCCAACCCAGGACGTTCCATCCCTCGAGATACCGACAACGGTGTGTCGATTCTCTCAATTCATAGTCCAGAAAATTAGACATCCTTGTCTAAATTGTCAATCACGACTATATAGATTTCCATGAGCCAGACGATTTCTGCTGACACCTTCCCGCCACGCGGCCACGAAGCCAAGCGCGCTTCGGTCATCTCCTCCGCCGCCAAGGTGTTTTGCCGGGAAGGTTTTGCTGGAGCCAATATCGACTTGATCGCGGTCGAAGCAGGGGTTTCGCGCCAGACGGTCTACAACCATCATGGCGACAAGGAGAAGCTGTTCGTCGCCGTTGTGCGCGAACTCACTGAACGGCTGAATGCCGAGAGCTTCGCTACGCTCGCCACTTTCCCGGATCAACCGAAGGATCTCGAGGCCGACCTGATCGCCTATGCCGTGCGCATGAACCGCAATTGCATCTGCAGCCGCGATGGCAAATTCCTGCGCAAACTGATCCAGACCGAGAGCGAACGCTATCCCGAACTGTTCGCTGAATGGCGCGAAAACGGCCCTGGCACGACATTGTCGGCGCTGGCGGCGCGTTTTGCCCGCCTCGCCTTTGCCGGCCATCTTGCCATCGAAGACCCGGACGTGACCGCTCGCCATTTCATCGCTCTCGTCAATGCCGAACTGCAGATTGCCTTCATGATGGGCATCCAGCCGACTGAAGAAGAAGTGCTGCGGTCCGCCACAAATGGCGTGCGCGCCTTCCTGCGGGCCTATGGCGCACGCCAGCCGGCCGGCTCATTGCGCGAAGCCATTACGGTCTGATCCAAACGGTAACCATCACGCCAAAAAACGCTGAAGCACGCTGGCTTGAACGGAGCCGGGCCTATATCCGGTTTACGAGCCCGCCAAGCTTGATTACAGCTATGCGGACGATTCAACGGAACCGCCCTGGCATATGGCCGACGACCACATCCGCTACGACATTCTGGCTCAAGAAGCTCTGCGCGGCGTCATGCGCAAGGTTCTGGCCGAAGTCGCACGCACCGGCCTGCCCGGAAACCACCACTTCTTCATCACCTTCCTGACCGGAGCGCCCGGCGTACGCATCTCCACGCGCCTGCGCGAACGCTATCCCGAACAGATGACGATCGTCATCCAGTTCCAGTATTGGGACCTGAAGGTGACCGAAGCCGGCTTCGAGATCGGCCTGTCTTTCTCGGATATCCCCGAAAAGCTCGAGATCCCCTTCTCCGCCGTGCGCGGCTTCTACGATCCCTCGGTGAATTTCGAGTTGGAGTTCGACGTCAAGACCGAGTCGTTGACCGAGATCGAAGAAAAGCCGGCCGTGGCACCAGTCGCGCTCGCGCCGGAAAAGAAGACCACGTCGAAGAAGAAGGCGGCGGAACCCGAAGTGGCGCCAGCCGAAGAGCCTGCCACCGGAAAGGGCGCCGACGTCGTTTCGCTCGACGCCTTCCGCAAGAAGTAGGGCCAGCGGCGCATGGCCGAGATCGTCAATCTCCGCCAGTTCAGAAAAGGCAAGGCGCGCGAGGATCGTAGCGCCGAGGCCGAGCGCAATCGTATCCTGCATGGTCGCAGCAAGACCGAGAAGCAGCGCGAGCGGCTGGAAGCGGAGCGCGCCGCCAATTTCGTCGAAGGTCATCGCCGCGAACCGGCGCCCGATAGCAAGCCGCCCTCCCCGGACCGGAACTGAGCTGGAAGACGTGAGCCTGGTCGAAAAACGCTCTGTCACCATTCGCGGCCATCGCACGTCCTATTCCCTGGAAAAGCCGTTCTACGACGAGCTCGTAGCCATCGCGGAAAACCGCACGATCACCGTCGCGGCCCTGGTCGCCGAGATCGACGAAACCCGCCCGTGCGAGGCCAATCTGTCCTCGGCGCTACGGCTTTATGTGCTGCATTGGGCGAAACAAAAGAACCAATAATTCGGTGCGCTATGGCGTTGGTGAAATTTCCGGGTGTCAGAGCAGCCCGCTCGAGCCATCGGGGAATATATCTTTCAGTATCTTCCGGGCATCTTCATTTCCTTGCCCTGCTGCCTTCCTCCACCAGCGCTCAGCTTCGACGAGGTCTTTCTTTACATCCCGACCATTGAAATAAACAACGCCGAGATCGTACTGCGCACCAGCATCTCCTTGTTCCGCAGCCTTCCTAATCCACTCCACCCCCAACACACCATCTTGCTTTGTGCCAATGCCGTTATAGTAAAATTTTCCAAGATTTGCTTGCGCTTCCTTCAATCCGCGCTCAGCAGATCGCCGCATCCATAAGAATGCGAGAAAATCATCCTTTTTCACCCCCTGACCATTCAGATACATTACGCCAAGGTGGAGTTGAGCTTCTGGGTGCTCTTGCTCCGCAGCTTTTTGCAACCAATGCAGAGCCAGCATCTCATTTTTCAAGACACCTTGCCCCTGCAGGTACATTGTCCCAGTCAGATATTGCGCCGAAACCTGCCCTTGCTCCGCGGCCTTACTACACCATTGGAATGCAGTCTCGTATTCCCGCGGCACACCGGTGCCCGAAAAATGCACCGAACAGAGATCATACTGTGCTTCGGCATTTCCCTGTTTAGCGGCCTTTCGAAACAATTGCACAGCCTTGGCATCGTCTCTAGCCACCCCACGCCCGCTACCATACATAGCACCCAGCGCCTGCTCAGCCTCAGGTAGCCCCTGGTCGGCAGCTTTGTGGAACCATTGAGCGGCCTGCGCGTCATCCTGTTTGACAGCGGTTCCGTATAAGTGGGCAACACCTAAACGGAATTGCCCCTGAGCGTCACCTTGCAGCGCAGCGAGGCGAAGCAACCGCATGGCTTCTTCGTCATCCTTTCCAACACCTTCACCTCTCATATAGAACCCAGAGAGCACTACCTGCGAGTACGCACTTCCCTTCTTTGCTGAATCTTCCAAATACTGTAAAGCAATTCTTAGGTCTTTTGAAACTCCAGATCCCGTATAATACTTACATGCGAGATAAATTCTATAGTAATCACTACCTATAGAAAGACGTTTTGCTTTCTCGAGGCCAATTTCACCGACGCCATCCTGGCATCCACGAGTCAAGCCTATTTCGGTTTTGTGGAAGGCGAAGAAATAGATGCCCGCAACACCCAGAAACCAGAGAACGACCGGCCACCGCTGAAGCAGCTGAGAGACTTTGATCGACGATAGCAAAACTGCCCCCGTATCACGCGCAGATCGGGATCACCTTGCCAACAACGGGCGGATGTTTTCAAGAGATAGAATTGTTCAAATCATCCTTCAGGCCACCGCAATTACAACGGGAATCCTCATGATTTTGCAGATACTTACGACACAACGGGAAAAGCCGGCGCAGTAGACCGTCCTGAGGAGACGCAAGGCTTATCGTCTTCATTGCGGCTCTATATGCCGGGACATATGAAACAGGTCGCGTGTTCAGAACACCACCTACCGGCAGGTTCGCACGCTTCGATCACATCCGCGAGAACAGCGCCGCCAGTCGCAATCGCGCCACAATCGCTTCCGCATCATCGCGTGTAAGGGACTCGCTGCAACACAACCACAAGGGTGTGTCGATGAAAAACCTGGCGCTTGCAGGAATGATCGCAACCATATTCGCCATGCCGGTTTCCCAGGCAGGGGCCGTGGGCTGCCTGACCGGAGCCGTTGCGGGCGGCGTGGCCGGGCACTATGCTGGACACCACGGCGTCGTCGGCGCGGTTGGTGGCTGCGTCGCCGGCCATGCCCTGCATAAAAAGCAGGTGGCGGCACGCAAGCTGAAGCATCAGCAGGAACTTCAGCAACAGCAGACGGCGCCCACACAGGCCACGCAGCCGGCGCAATGACCTGACGACGACCAGGCCGCGCCCGGCGGCGACCTGCCTGACGCACGCCGCTGCGATACGCGGCGGCCGGTTCGGAAACGGCGACTTCCGGCAATTTGGGGGGAATGACGATGGAAGATGCCACGCAGGAACATCTGGAACAGGCCGAACACGCCGAACATGCGGCAAGCGAAGGCAACCCCTTCCTCATCACCGTTTCGGTGACGATCGCTGTGCTTGCGGTGTTGGCGGCGACCGTCGGCAGCTTTGAATCGCTTGAGACCGCCGAGGCAATCAACGACAAGAGCGACGCCGCCTATCTGCAGAACAAGGCGAGCGACCAATGGGCCTTCTATCAGGCCAAGAGCATCAAGAAGAACCTTTACGAAGTGGCTGCGGCGCAAGGCGGGCCAACAGCGGACGCGATGACCGCCAACGCCAAGCGCAACGAGCAAGACAGCGCCAAGATCCAGGCCGACGCGAAAGCCCTGGAGCAGCAGGTCGACGAAAAGCTGACCGACAGCGAATTGCACACGCGCCGCCATCACATCCTGACGCTGGCGGTAACCTTGCTGCACATCGCCATCGCCATCGCCACATTGTCCATCATCATGCGCGGGCGACGCTGGCCATGGCACGGGTCGCTGGCACTGGGCGTGATCGGCCTGCTGGCCGCCGGCTTCGCCTATCTTTGAGGCTCAGAGAGAGCTGCTGCAGCCGGCGGTTTTCCCGCGTCAGCCGATACGTCTCGCCATCATCACCTCGTCGACTTCCCTGCCTTCGTGGATCACGCCGGCTGGAATGCGGCCGAACGGGATAAACCCGGCGCGTTCATAGAAACGTTGCGCCTGGCCATTGTCGGCGTTGATCGTTAGTTCGAGCTGCAGAATGCCGATGCCGCACGCATGTTCGGCGAGCGTGTCGAGCAGTGCCTTGGCCATGCCGGTGCCGCGCTCACTGGTCCGCACATAGACCATGACGATGGTAGCGCGATGGCGCGATTTCGAAGACTGCTCCCGCAACAATCCCATCAGGCCGACCGGCTCGGCGCCGCGAAAGGCGATGAAGACCGGGTTGGCGGCAATGCGCCGCCGCCATTCCTCGTCTGGCAAAACCTCCCAGTCCTCCACCCGACTGGCGAAAGCCGAAGGCTCCAGCCGCAGCGCTTCGATACGGATCTGCCTGAAGGCTTCGGCATCGTCGACATCGGCCAGCCTCACGCTGACATCGTTCATCGCAGCCTCCCTTCATTGGCCATAGTCCGCAGCCGCGCCTGCTTGGCACAGTCACGATGGCCCGGCTTTTTCGCGCTACTGCAGCGACTTCAAGAAATCCCGAATCGAAAACGGCTCCAGCGCCGGTTTGGGCGCCGATTTGGGCACTGGTGTCGGGGCCGGAACGGGCTCGGCACGCGGCGCAGGCACGACAGTTGGCGTCTGCTCGGCAGCCCGGCGTTCCGCCTCCAGCCTGGCCTTTTCCTCAACGGCCAGTCTGATCGCCGCTTCCGCCTTGCGCCGCTCGACCTCTGCGGCCGCTGCCTGTTCGGCGCGGGCTTTCTCTTCCGCGTCGGCCTTCGCCTTGGCCTCGGCGGCAGCCCTGGCGTCCGCTTCCGCTTTTTGCCTGGCCTCTTCTTCCGCCTTGCGCCTTGCTTCCTCGGCGCGATCGCGCTCTTCCTGCAACGCCACATAGTAGCGCGCTTCGCGACGCAACCTCTGCTTCTCCAGCAAAACCGCCTGCATCGCCTCCACCCGCTGCTGCTCCTTCTCCAGCGCCCGCTGCGTCAGGAACTGCGCCAGCGGCGCGCTGTCGAACGCGCGCGCCGGTGCCGCTATCGGTCCGTCGATGCTGTAGTTCAGCGCCGGCTCGGAGCCGACAAGCGCCTCGTCGCCCGGGCGATAGGTCAGCGTACCGCGCGCGGTGGCCGTTGCCTTGACGAGATCAGCGGAAAGCTCCGCCGACAGTGTCGAGGCCGGTGTCTCGAAGCTGACGGGCGGCGCGCGCAGCACGCCCCCGGCCACGGTGAAGGCGATGTCGGCATCGTGTGCAACGTAGCTGCCCTGCCCCACGATGCCGGGAGCGAAGCCTGCCGTCCGCGCCGCATCGATGTCGCGGCCGAGCTCGTCCGCCTTGCTCAGCAAGGCCGGCAGCGCATCCGGATTGAGGTTGGCGATCGTCATGCCTCTCAGCGCCGCTGTTCCCGAGCCTGCAAGCGAACCGACCATCGCGTCGACCGATTTGCCGCTGCTGGTAAGCGTGGCGGTGAAAGTACCGGAGCCCGACAGACCCGAAGCCGGCAACAGCGTGGCGAGATCAGTGCTGGAAAGCGTCGCCTGGCCGCTGAACAGGCCGTTGCCGTCATTGTTCTTTAGGTCGAACAGACCGGTGATCGTGCCACCGAACAGTTTCGCCGTCAGGTTGGAAACACCGAGCCCATCATCGCTAAGCTTCAGCGACATCGAGGCGTCGTGGGCGGTTGTCAGCGGCCCGGCGAACAGCGTGGCCGCGCTCAACTCAAGGTCGGCGGTCGCCTGCATCGCGGGTTTGGCGGCAAAGGGCGCCTTCGGCCAGTTGCTGCCGTCGCTTGCCAATGCGTCATTGCCGAACAGCATCGCCGCCAGCGGGTCGAGATCGAGCGTATCCAGCGCCAGCTTGCCGGTGAGATGCGGCCGTCCGTCATCAAACGCCGCGCTCAGATTGCCCGACACGGCGGTGCCGCCGACGCCGCCCTTGAGATCGGAAAGCGTCGCCTGGCCGTTGCCATAGCTTGCATCGGCCGACAGGCCAACCGCCGCCCCCATGCCCATGGTCGGCAGCACCACACCGGTGCTCATCAACCACGGCTCGATGTCGGTAGCGTCGAGACCGGTCTTTCCCTTGGCCTCCAGCCCCTGCGGCGTGTCGGTGAGCGTCCCGTCGAAACGCGCGCGGAAATCCAGTCCCGACAGGTTGAAGGCGGTGGCGATGCCGCCGGCCAACGTACCACGGGCAGTGATGTCGGTGGTCGCTTCGCCCAACATGCCAAGCGGCAGCGCCGGCAGCCCGTAAAGCGCGAGCAGAGCCGTGGCGTCAGGATTCTTCGCGTCGAATGTCAGCGAAAACGGCGCCTTGGCGAGCTCCGTCGCGCGCCCATGCGCCGACAGCGAAACCGACAGCGCGGAACCGCCCACCTTGCCCTTACCCGAAAGCGCCAGCCCCGTGGTGCCGTCGCCATTGTCGGCCGCGCTCATCACCACGTCGAGGCGCGCATCGGCGAACAGCCCCGGAAACGCTTTGCCGCGCTCTGACAGCGCCGACAGCACCCGATTGTCCGGGAAGCGGCTGGCCGCCGTGTCGATCAGCGGTGCCAGGTCGTCACCCAGCATCGAAGCATCGAGACTGCCGGTCGGCGCGGCCGGAAAATCCTTGATGCGGCCTGTCGCGCTCACCGCCGTGCCCGCCAATCCGCCGATCGACAATTTGTCGATCTCCAGCGTACCGGCGCGCAACCGCAGCGCAGTGTCCAGCGTGTCGGCGGAAAAGCCCCAGGCATTGACCGGCCCGGCCTTGATCTTGGCGTCCAGATCGCTCGCGGCGAAGCGGCTGGAACCCTTGTCCGATACGAATAGCGAGGCGAACGCCGTCAGCCCTTCGACATCGAGGGCGCTGCCTTCCAACTGCATCGCCACGGCCGGCCTCGCTCCGGTCGACTGGTTGGCGTCGAGGCTGCCGCGAAAGCTGGCCTTGCCGAGCGCCAGTTCGAGGTCGTCGAACTTCTGGCGGGCATCGGTCAGGTCGACCTTGGCGCGGAATCCCGCTCCAGGCAGGCGGCGGATCGCCTCATCGACATCTTTCGACAACCAGGCGGCAAAGCCGGAAGGTTGCGCCACCGCCAGGAGCAGCGAGCCGGTGAACCGCACTTCCCCGTCGACGCCGAGCAGTCCGTCGGCTTCCAATGTGGCGCGGCCGGGCAACGTCGCCGCCAGCGATTTGACCGCCCATCCGCCGCTGGTGGGTTCGGCCGATACGGCAACGTCGCGGATCGTGGTGTCACCCGCCACCACCGCCGGCAGCTTCACCTCGACCGTGCCGGGCATGGCCGGCTTGGGCAGCGCGAGCAGAACCCGCTCCAGCGCCGCAACGCGTTGCGGCATCGTCACGCCCGGACCTGCGCCGGATGCCTCGTCGAACTGTACCTGGGCGCCGCTGGCGGTGATGGCGAAGCGCGGGTCGGCACCGAGGTCGATTGAGGCCTTGCCGTCGGCCGAATAAGGATTGTCGAGCGGCCCGGTCTCGAAACGGAATTCGTTGACGGCCAGCTTGCTGTGATCGAGCTGGAATTTACCGGTCAACCGATAGCCGGGCGGTGCCTTGCCACCTTCCGCAGTGCCCGTCGCGCCTGCGTCCGGCTTGCCTTCGGCGGCCGGCCGGGCGCCATTGTCGCCAAACAGGCGGAATTGGCCTGCATAAAGCGCCTTGCCGTCCTCGACGCCAGCCGTGCCGTCTGTCTCGAAGGACAACGGGTAACCCTCGGGGTCGGCTTTGACCTTCAGCGCGATCTTGCCGGCCCCGTCCGCCTTGCCGGTCGTAGCATTGACGCGCGTGGCCACGCCGTCGGCCTTCAGCGCACCTTCCATGCGCCACGGTCCGGCCAGCGATTTTGCCGAGACGACGGCATTGATATCGCTCAAAAGATGGGTGCGGCCGCTCGCCTCCTGGCGCAGTTCGACAGAACCGCCGGTCACCGTCAGCTTTTCGATCGAAACTTGCGCAGGATCGAAGGGCGAAGACGGCCGCACCGTCCAATCGACCTTCCCATCCGCCGCGATGCCGATCGTCGCCTTGGGTCGCACCAGCCGCATATCGAAGATCAGCACCTCGCCGCGCAGGAACGGCGCCAGCTCCGCATCCATCGAGAAGGTGTCGACCGTCATTGCAGCAGCACCGCCGGGACCGCCCGCCACTGACACGTCGGTGAAGGTCACCGACGGGAACGGCAGCAGCCGCGCCGTGGCGCTGCCTTTCACTGTCACCTTGCGGCCAAGGATGGCACTCGCCTCGCGCTCGAAGTCGGCACGGTAGCCCGTCCAGTCGATGAACGGCGGCACCACCAGCGCCGCAAGCAGCGCCAGCACGAACAGGCCACCGAAGATAACGAACAGGCGTGCGAGCATCACTCCGAAACCGCTGGGTAAAAATGTGCCCGCAATCTAACGGCAATGCTGCGTTGATAAAGTGGCATCTCGCAATCCATTACATTTGTCGGTGCATTCGTGAATGTCGCTGATGGAAAAATGACGAAATCCACGCGCTAGTTTCGCCTTGCACTGCCTGGCCGCGTCTTGTCGGGTCGGGGGGCGTTTCATAAAATGAGCTCATACTGAAATAGAGATCCAACCGTGTTCAGAATAGCCGCCGCCTCCCTCATCGGATTTGCCGCCCTTGTGGGCGTTTCCACCGTACCGGCCAGCGCCGGGCGCACCGTGACATGTTCGTCCAATGGCGACCAATACAACGAATGCCAAGCCGATTTCCGATCCGCCGTCATCCTGCGACAGAAATCGGACAGCCCCTGCATCCGCAACCGCACCTGGGGTTACGACCGTGATTCAGGTACCATCTGGGTCGATGGTGGGTGCCGCGCCGTCTTCGGCGAAGGTTCGCCTAGCCGTCGCCCCGTGCGTCGTTACTATGACGACAATGGCGGCGGCATCATCATCGAACGGCGCCGCGACTACGATCCCTATTACGACCGTCGCTATGACGATCGCCGTCGGGACGACTGCTTCTTCAACGGCGATTGCTAGCCGCAATGTGACCGAGAGGCGGGCGGAACGGCTCACCGTTCCGCCCGTTTTGTTTTATCTGCCGGGACAGCCTTGTTCCGACGCCGGCCGCTGCATCAGGACGACCTCGCGCGATGTGCCCTCATCGTCCCGCTGGCTTCGTGAGACTTCAAGGAACCCCAAGCGTCGATAGAAGCCTATGGCCGCCACATTGGCCGCATAGACCTCCAGGTCGAGCGTTCCTTTCAGCGTTGCGGCGTACAGCACCAGCGCTTTGCCATGCCCGCTGCCATGCGCGGTCGGGTCGACGAACAGCCCGCCAATGAAATTGTCGATCAGGCCGATGAACCCGACCTGGCTGCCATTGTCCTCGACGACCCAATTCTCGGCTTGTGGCAGGTAGGTATTCCTGACCTTGGCCTGCTGATCGAGCAGTTCCGTCTCGCTCAGGAAAGGATGGCCGACCCGCGACGCCGCCAGCCAGATTTCGGCGAGCCGGTCACGGTCGAGATCGTCACGATAGGCGCGGATCGTCGCGCCACGGTCTTTTATCATGGAAATGTCCTTGGAATTTTTAGTTTCAGAGAGTGGCGCGCACGCGCCAGCATCGGCCTTGCGGCCTCCCGGTCGTGACCGGCATTCAGCGATGAACGTCTCTGCGCATAAAATTCCCGATTGGACGAAATGGCAGTAGCCGAGCCTGTCCGGACGATCAATGCGGCGGATTGGCCGAGGCCGGCAGGATCTTGCCCGGGTTCATGATGTTTAGCGGATCGAGCGCATGCTTGATCTGGCGCATCACGTCGACGCCGCGACCGTGCTCGGCTCTCAGGAACCCGGCCTTGCCCTGGCCGATGCCGTGCTCGCCGGTACAGGTGCCCTCCATCGCGATCGCCCGCACGTTGAGCCGGGCGACAAAGCGCTCGACCAGCGCCACCTCGCCGGCATCGTTCGGGTTCATCAACGCCAGCACGTGGAAGTTACCGTCGCCGGCATGGCCGACGATCGGCGCGATCAACCCCATCTCGGCGATGTCGGCCTCGGTTGCAGCCACGCATTCCGCCAATCGCGAAATCGGCACGCAGACGTCGGTGGACAGTCCTTTCGCGCCGGGCCGCAAGGTCAGCGAGGCCCAATAGGCATCATGGCGCGCCTTCCACAGCTTCGTCCGCTCCTCGGCAACGGTGGTCCACAGAAACGGTCCGCCGCCGTTTTCCTCGGCGATCATGCCGAAGGTCTCCGCCTGTTCGGCCACGCCTGCATCGCTGCCGTGGAATTCCAGGAACAGGCATGGGCTCTCGGGATAATCGAGCTTGGAATAGGCTTTCATCGCCCGCATTTGCAACGCGTTGACCAATTCGATACGCGCAACCGGAATACCCATCTGGATGGTCTGGATCACCGCCCGCGACGCCGCCTCCAGCGTCGGGAACGGGCAGACGCCGCCCGAAATCGCCTGCGGAATGCCCTGCAACTTCAGCGTCAGTTCCGTGATGATGCCAAGCGTGCCCTCCGAACCGACCAGAAGCCGAGTGAGGTCATAGCCGGCCGAGCTCTTCCTGGCGCGTTTGCCGGTCGTCACCGCCTCGCCGTCTGCCATCACCGCCGTCAGCGACAGGACATTCTCGCGCATGGTGCCATAGCGCACCGCATTGGTGCCCGATGCCCTGGTCGCCGCCATGCCGCCCAAAGTGGCGTTGGCGCCGGGATCGATCGGGAAGAATAGGCCGGTGTCGCGCAGATACTGGTTGAGCTGCTCGCGCGTCACGCCAGGCTCTATCCGGCAGTCGAGATCCTCGGCATTGACGGCGAGGATCCGGTTCATGCGCGACAGGTCGACCGAGATGCCGCCGCCCGGCGCGTTGACATGGCCCTCCAGCGAGGTACCGACACCGAAGGCGATCACCGGCACGTGGTGTGCAGCACAGGCCCGCACCACCGCCTGTACCTCTTCCGTCGTCTCGCAGAAGGCGACGCCATCCGGCGCCTGTGTCGGGATATAGGTGGTGGTGTGGGCGTGCTGCTCGCGGATCGCCTGCCCGGTCTGAAAGCGCTCGTCGAGCTGCAGTTTCAGGATACCGAGGACGGCGGCAATACCTTCCTCGTTGCGTTCGACCGATACGAGGTCGCTCAGGGCCATGCTTTCCTCCGCGAATGGACCAGCGCGGCCCTTGCTCTCACCTTATGGACACGTAGTCTGCCGTGCCATTCGGCTTTGTCCAGCGCCAGAGGAAACTACGCGATGCCCATCCCCGCCCCTTTTGTCTCCCGCGTCATGGATATCCAAAAGGACTGGATCGACTATAACGGCCACCTCAACATGGCCTATTACAACGTGCTGTTCGACCGCTGTTCGGACGAAGCCTTCGAGCTGATGGGCATGGGGCCAGACTATGCCGTGGGCCGCAAGCTCACCATCTACACGGCCGAAGTGCATGTCTGCTACGTGCAGGAACTGCATCTCGACCACAAGGTGACCGCCACCTTCCAGCTTCTCGACCACGATGAGAAGCGGCTGCGCGTCTATCAGGAAATCCGCCATGTCGACGGCTGGCTGGCCGCCACATCCGAATCGCTTTCGCTGCATGTCGACATGAGCGGGCCGAAGGTCGCTCCCTTCCCGGCGGATGTGCTGGCCAAGGTGGAAGCGATGCGCGCCGCCCATGCCGGCCTGGCCCTCCCCGAACGCGCCGGTCGTTCGATCGGCATCCGCCGAAAGACGGTCTAGATGAAGCCGCATCGGCTGCGTTAACCTTAATCAATATTGAACGGGGAGAAGCCGTTTCGCGCCGTTGAGCGAATCAGCGGCGCGCACGAAAACACGGCAGCGGGAGGCCGGCACGAAGCGCGGAGGATGGCCGGAGGAAGCCGGCCGAAGGACGAGCATGAAAATCGACATCGAGGCTCTCTCGGCCAAGCTGGCCGCCGACCCGCGCATCAGCGACTACGATTTCTGGCGTTCGCTGAAGAACCTCAACAACGAAATCTTCCAGATCGCCAACTCCAACGAGCCGATCCCTTTTGACATGCTGCGCTGGCGCGCCATCCTCAAGCAGGCGCGCTCGAAACGCGGGCCGGGTTGAATTCCGGCCACGTCAAAAAGAGGCGCGCCATGCACGCCTCTCCACAAATGCTTAGCCGAATGTGTGAAATTCCTGGGCGAACCCGTTCGCGCCCGCGCCTTCAGGTCACCAGCGACAGCGTCGAGGCGAAGGCCAAAAGGAAGGACGCCGCCACCATGAACGCATAGGCGCGCGGCAGGTCGAACAGGATCATGTGGCCGGCGATCCAGGCGGTGCCGGCGGCACCCAGCGCATAAAGGAAGCCGTTGCGGTGGCCCATGACGAGGTTGGCTGCCATCAGCCCGCCAATGATCAACGCGCCGAACACGATGATGACGGCGATGGCGGCCTTGTCGAAATTATCGTCCATTCTGGGTCCGGATCCTTTGGGGTCGAATGGTTTTTCCATGACATCGCCTTGACTGGCTTCTAGTAGCGCCGACAGACTTAAACGACCGCGCCCACGGGGCAAGACTAAACTCGCGCGCGGCGGCGATAACAAGGCGGCACTGTGGATTTCGGGAAACGCTTGCCGGCTTCCACGCCCTTGTCCCGGCCCATCATCTCTCCGCATCATGCCCAAGCGCGCGCAGCGCCGCCTTCAATGGCGAACGCGCGGTAACCGGCGAAGACTGGATGATCGCCGTGTTGGTCATCGCATAGGGAATGATGCGGTCGATCAACCGCTCCAGCTCGGCGACCGAACCGACATGGGCAAGCGCGATGAAACAATCCTCGCCGGTGACGCGATCGCATAAGGCGATCTCCGGCAGGCCGCGGATGATTTCGGCGACGGTAGCAAGCTGGCCGGGCACGGGCCTGATACGCAGCCATGCCGAAAGCGGCAGGCCAAGCGCGGTCGAACTGATGCGCACCGTGTAGGCCTCGATCACGCCGCTTTCCTGCAACCGCCTGATCCGCTCGGCCACGCTCGGCGCCGACAGCCCCACCGAACGCGCAAGCTCCGCGATGCTGGTCCGCGCGTCCTTTTCCAGAAGCCGCAGCAGCTTCACGTCGATCGCATCGATGTCGGCATTTTCGTTTCCGAGTCTCATCGGTCAAAACCATCTCCGTTTTCAAGGCATATCGAGTTTCCAGGGCACCATCCGCTCATATGGAAAAGCTGTTTTCCCTGCGATGATGATGCCATGAGCGATCAAGCGCAACCCCTTGCTACCAGCCGGCTGGTGACCAGCATCCCCGCACCGGCCTGGTTCCTCGTCAGCGCCGTCTTCCATTACCTTGGTCCGGCTTTCGCGGTGCTGCTTTTCGCGCAGATCGGCGTGCTTGGCATGGCCTGGTTGCGCATCGGTGTCGCGGCGCTCATCTTCCTGCCGTTGACGCGGCCATGGCGCACCTTCGCGCATACCGATGCGGCCACCAGGCGGTTGTTGGTTGCCTTCGGCGTCTGCCTCGCGATCATGAATTGCTCCTTTTACCTGGCGCTCGACCGCCTGCCGATCTCGCTGGTGGCGGCGATCGAATTCGTCGGCACCATCGGCGTGGCACTGGTCGGCCTGCGCAGCGCCCGCAATGTCGCGGCGCTGGTCGTCGCTGTCGCTGGCGTCCTCATGCTCATCGACATCCGCTGGGCAAGCGATCCCGTCGGCCTGGGTTTCGCTTTCCTGAATGGCGGCCTGTTCGTTGCCTACATCGTGCTCGGCCATCGCGTTTCGCGCGCCGAAACAGGCGGCCTGACCGGCCTCGGCGCCGCAATGGCGGTCGCCTTTGTCGTCGTGCTGCCGGTCGGCTTCGGACAAGCCCTGCCCGCCTTTTCCTCGCCCATGCTTTTGATGGCGGCCGCCGGCGTCGGCATCTGTTCCTCGGTTATTCCTTACATCTGCGATCAGTTCGCCATGGCTCGCCTGCCGCGCGCCACCTTTGCGCTGATGCTGGCGCTGCTGCCGGCCGTGGCGACACTGATCGGTGCTATCGTGTTGCGCCAGATACCCGAGATGAAGGACCTCGCTGGCGTCGCGCTGGTGGTGGCCGGCGTTGCCATGCACAAGCCGGCGCCGGCGCGCAACTGAGCCCCCTCGACGTTCAGGCGAGTTTTTGCTTCAGGAAGGTGGTGGTGCGCTCCCAAGCGAGATCCGCCGCCTTCTTGTCATAGCGCGCCGCCGACGTATCGTTGTTGAAGGCGTGGTTGACGCCGTCATAGACGAAAATCTTGTAATCCTTCTTGTTGGCGTCGAGCGCCGCGCGGAAGGCGTCGATGCCGGCGTCGATGCGTTCGTCCAGGCCGGCATAATGCAACAGCAGCGACGCCTTGATCTTGGGCACGTCCTCGGCCTTCGGCTGCATGCCGTAATAAGCGACGGCGGCCGCAAGGTCCGGCGCGTGGACCGCCATCTGGTTGACCATGCCGCCGCCCCAGCAAAAGCCGATCGCACCGACTTTGCCATTGGCGTCGGCCTTCAAGAAAGCGATAGACGCCGCCGCGTCGGTAACCGTGCGGTCGGCATCAAGCTGCGAGATCATCTCGCGCGCCTTGTCCTCGTCGTCCGGCGTACCGCCGAGCGACGACAGAAGGTCCGGCGCCAGCGCGACGAAACCTTCCAGAGCGACGCGACGCGCGATGTCCCGGATATGCTCGTTCAGGCCCCGGTTCTCGTGCACGACGACAACCGTGCCTGCCTTGCCGTCCTGTTTCGCAGGCCGCACCAGATAGGCTTTCACGGCGCCATTGCTGCCGGGATAGGTAATATCCTGCGCTTTCACGCGCGGATCGTCGGCCGCGACGATGGATGCCGCCGCGGCATTGGCCGACAGCAGCGGCGCGATGACGGCAGCCGCGGCGCCGGAGCCGGCCAAGCGGGTCAGCTTGTCCATGAAGCCGCGACGGTCGAGCGTCAGATGCGTGTATTCGTCATAGGCGTCGATCATCGCCTGGGTGATGGCCGGCCTGGTCATGTCATACTCCCGCGGTCAACGCCGGCCAGAATAAGGAGCCCGTCCAGAGCGTCGAATCACGACGAAGTGAATGGCCTCGTCCGAGCGACCATTCCATGCTTTGCCGGAGCCCGCGCAACGGGCACGGATATGGCGAAAGGTGAGCCCCATGAATGCCCAGGACGTTGTGAATACGATTGCGCAGAAAACCAGCATAGACCAGCCGACGACGGAAAAGGTGGTCGGCACCATCCTGTCGGTCATCCAGCATGAAGTCGACGCCGCCACGGTCGAGCCGTGGTTCGCCAAGCTGCCGGGCGCCGACCAGCTCGCCCAGCAATATGACGTGATGAGCGCGGCTCCCGCCAGCGGTGGCGGCGGGTTGCTCGGTTCGCTGCAGTCGGCGCTCGGCGGCATCCTCGGTGGCAAGGCCGGCGCGCTGGTCAACGGCGTCGCGCAGCTGGAATCGACCGGCCTCAGCATGGCGCAGATCCAGCAGGCCGCCGCCACGCTGATCCAGCAGGCGAAAACCGCCGCCGGTCCGCAATTGACCAGCCAGGTGCTGGATTCCGTGCCGGGCCTCAAGAGTCAGCTCGGCCTCTAGAAGAAAAAGGGCGCAAGAAGCCGGAAGGCCATGCCTTCCGGCCACAGCTCTGAACCGCAGCGGTACTGCCGGTCAGCCGGCCGTCACGATCTGCATGAAACGGATGCGATTGCCGAACGGGTCGATGACCTCGACCTCCAGCCGGTCGTCGACCTTTTCCAGCCCGGGCTTCATGTAGCGGTAGTCCTTCGCCGCCAGTTCGCGCTGGAAGGCCTCGACGCCGCTCATATAGACGACCATGTTGCCGCCCGGGCTGGCGTCGCCCGAATGTTCGGACAGATGCAGCCTGAGGCCTGCCCGGGATACCTGCGTGTAGAGCGGGAAATTATCGCCGTAGCGATGCTCCCAATCCACCGTGAAACCGAGGAAGCCGAGATAGAACTCGTGCGCCTTGGCGACGTCGAAGATACGCACGATCGGAACCGCCTGTTCGAAGGTGATATCGCCTGCATCGGCGGCCGGTGCCCCCGCCTGCCCGGCTCTGTCTTCGATCCGGGCGGACAGGATGTTCCAATTGTCGAGGCCGAACTGGCAGGCAACGATCTCCAGCGCCTCGGAATGGGAAATGTCGATTTTCTTGACGGCAAGCGTCTCGCGCATGGCTTTCGCCATCGCCTTGGCATCCAGGAATGTGCGCATAATGCGATCCTTCTCGTCAGGGCGCTCAGGCTTCACCGGGGTCCGCATTGCCGGCGCCTTCGCCCCAAGGGACAAGGACCAGACTGAAGTGTCGCGACGCATTCGCCATACCCATTTCGGGGCGCGGACTGCCGGCTGCGTCGAGCCGTAATCGACGCTAGCCGCATCCTGCTGGTGGCGTCAATGGCCCGCAAACCCGCCAAATTAGGGAACAGTGTGTGAACATTGCTGGCCTTTCTCGCCCGAATCACTACATTCGGAGGCGAAATGGCCGGCGACCCCCACGACATGCCCTTCTTCGACGAGGACGATGCTCCGCGTTTCGACAGCGCGCGTGCACCCGCACCACAGTCAGGCCCCTCCGGCATCGCCGCCCGCGCCATGGCCGCCCGCCAGGGCCACAACAACCCGCCCGACTATCTGAAGGGGCTGAACCCCGAGCAGCGCCAGGCGGTGGAAACCACCGAAGGTCCCGTGCTGGTGCTGGCCGGCGCCGGCACCGGCAAGACACGCGTGCTCACCACCCGCATCGCCCATATCCTCAGCCAGGGCCTCGCCTTCCCTTCGCAGATCCTAGCCGTCACCTTCACCAACAAGGCCGCGCGCGAGATGAAGCAGCGCGTCGGCATCCTCGTCGGCGAGGCGGTCGAGGGCATGCCGTGGCTGGGCACCTTCCACTCCATCGGCGTCAAGCTGCTCCGCCGCCATGCCGAACTTGCCGGCCTGCGCTCGGACTTCACCATCCTCGACACCGACGACGTCATCCGTCTGATCAAGCAGCTGATCCAGGCCGAGGGGCTGGACGACAAGCGCTGGGCGCCGCGCACCTTCGCGCAGATGATCGACGGCTGGAAGAACAAGGGTCTCGGCCCCGACGAGATTCCGGAAGGCGATGCGCGCGCCTTTGCCAATGGCCGTGGCCGCGAGCTCTACCGTGCCTATCAGGACCGGCTGACCACGCTGAACGCCTGCGACTTCGGCGACCTGTTGCTGCACCCGATCCGCATCTTCCGCCAGCATCACGACGTGCTGGCCGAGTACCACCGCAAGTTCAAATACATCCTCGTCGACGAATACCAGGACACCAACACCGCTCAGTACATGTGGCTCAGGCTGCTCGCGCAGCGACCGAAACAGCCCTCTTCTCCCCGTTCACGGGGAGAAGATGCCGGCAGGCAGATGAGGGGCGGCGCAAACGTCTCCGAGGCGAGCTCCCGCCCCTCACCCGGTCCTGCGGACCACCCTCTCCCCGTGAACGGGGAGAGGGAAAGAAACCTCGTCAACATCTGCTGCGTCGGCGACGACGACCAGTCGATCTATGGCTGGCGCGGCGCCGAGGTGGACAACATCCTGCGCTTCGAGAAGGATTTTCCGGGTGCCACCGTCATCCGCCTGGAGCGCAACTACCGCTCCACCGCCCATATCCTGGGTGCCGCCGCCCATCTCATCGCCCACAATGAAGGCCGCCTCGGCAAGACGCTGTTCACCGACCGGCCCGACCCGGAAGACCCCAAGGTCAATGTGCACGCCGCCTGGGATTCCGACGAAGAAGCACGCGCCGTCGGCGAGACCATCGAGGCCTATCAGCGAGACCGCCACAAGCTGAACGACATGGCCATCCTGGTGCGCGCCTCCTTCCAGATGCGCTCCTTCGAGGATCGCTTCATCGAGATCGGCCTCAACTACCGTGTCATCGGCGGCCCGCGCTTCTACGAGCGCCAGGAAATCCGCGACGCCATGGCCTTCTTCCGCGTCGTCGCCCAGGGCGCCGACGACCTTGCCTTCGAGCGCATCGTCAACGTGCCGAAGCGCGGCCTCGGCGACGCCACCATCCGCCAGATCCACGACACGGCGCGCGCGCTGCGCGTTCCGATGCTGGAGGCCGCCGGCAAGCTCGCCGAAAGCGACGAACTGAAGCCGAAGCCGCGCGCCGCCTTGCGCGAGGTCGCCGCCAACTTCGCCCGTTGGCAAAGCCTGCTCGACACCACGCCGCACACCGAACTCGCCGAGACAATTCTCGAGGAGAGCGGCTACACCGACATGTGGAAGAACGACCGTTCGGCCGACGCGCCGGGTCGTCTCGAAAACCTCAAGGAGCTGATCCGCTCCATGGAGGAGTATGAATCGCTGCGCGCCTTCCTCGAACATGTCGCGCTGGTGATGGACGCCGAGCAGAATGAGGGTCTCGACGCCGTCTCGATCATGACCCTGCATTCGGCCAAGGGGCTGGAGTTCGAGACCGTGTTCCTGCCCGGCTGGGAGGAAGGCCTGTTTCCCCACCAGCGCGCGCTGGACGAAGGCGGCCGCTCGGGCCTGGAAGAGGAACGGCGGCTGGCCTATGTCGGCCTCACCCGCGCCAAGAAGAACCTGCATCTGTGGTTCGTCTCCAACCGCCGCATTCACGGGCTGTGGCAATCGACCATCCCGTCGCGCTTCCTCGACGAATTGCCGGAAGCCCATGTCGAGGTGCAGGAGGGCGGTGGCTCGAACTATGGCGGCTACGGCAATCCTTATGGCGGCGGTGCCTTCGCTTCCGGGCGCGGCGGTTTTTCAGCCGGACGCCAGAACCCTTACGGCGCCTCGCGCTTCGACAGCCTCGGCTCGCCGTCCGGCGGTTTTGCCGGCCGTGGCGACCAGAAAGGCGGCGCAGCCGGACAAGAAAGGGGCCAGGGCGGCGCCTTCTCCAACAGCTATGCCACGCCCGGTTGGGCACGCGCGCAACAAAACCGCACCGAGGCGACCAGCCGCAATTGGGGCACGCGCAGCGGCCACCAGGTCGAGCGCATCGGCTATGGCGAGGTCGATTCCGGCTACGGCGCCGGCCGCACTTCGGTGAAGGGCCGCACCATCGAGGGTGAATTGGTGGCGAAGTCCGTCGCCGACCAGCCATCGGCCTTCAAGGTCGGCGACCGCGTCTTCCACCAGAAGTTCGGCAACGGCAATATTTCCGCGATCGACGGCAACAAGCTGACCATCGATTTCGACCGCGCCGGCCAGAAGAAGGTGCTGGACGGGTTCGTGACGGCGGTGTGAGAAACCGCCGAACGCGTTCAATTTTTAACCCGGCCAACAAGCTCAAACAGACAGAAGCGCTTGCCGCAAGCGCCTGAAGAGGCTTGGTGAACTTCGCCAAGCCTCGACGATCCAAGCCATCGCCGAGGGTCGGTGATGTCTGCGCCCGGCCTCCCGGAAACGCGCCGCATTCGAAGCTTGAAACGCCATGCACTTGGCTTTTCATCTCCTGCGCGGGCCGCTTCCACGCCCTTCCCTAACGTCATTTTCTTTGGGTGAATCGGACAAAAATCCTTGCCATGTGGCGTTTTTGCCGCTTTCTTGCCTTTTTAGGAGGGTTTGTCGCGGCGGGCTCCAATCCAAAGAGGGGCATCACAGGGATTGGTTAACCATCTTTGTCCATCCTTTGAGACGATCGGCAATGGAACGCGCCGCTTCGCCGGCCTCCCGGCGGGCGAATGGGTAGCGCGGTTTCCACGTGTAGCGCCGATTGAAAGAAGTTCGGTTGGCATGGCGTTCGCGCGTGAAGTAGTCCGGGGCGGCGGTTCCGCAAACGGTCTGAAAAAAATCCTCGCCCGCTCGGGCAAATTAGTCGCCTGGGTGGCCATCCCCGGCGCGGGTGTTGCCCTTGCGCTATGGTCGCTGGCAACCGTCGCGGGCGCCTATTCGGCCGCCACTTCGATCCGCGCCAATGCGCATTTCATGCCCGTGCGTGCCAGCACCGCCATGGTCGATCCGCGCGGTGGCGAAGCGGCGTCCAAGCTCAAACAAGCGCTTGTCGCGCGCGAATGGGCGAAATTCCGACGGCAGGCCGAGGCAGAGAAGCTGGCGATGGCGGAAAAGGCCAAGACGGCAGCCGCTGCCGCTTTGGTGGCGAACGCCCCGCTCGGTGAACGCTTCGCCGCAACCGCATCGATTTCCGCAACGCCCGACGCCGATCGTTTCGGCCCGCAGCTCGCCGAGCCGGAACGCGCCGCGCGCGTTGCGCTCGCGCTCTCTGGCCCGTCCAATGTCGAGCTCGGTTTCGCCGAGCCATCGCCGACGCCCGACGCCGCCGTGCGCGATGTTCTGGTGGCGAGCCTGGTGCTGCCCGACCAGCAGGACGACAGTGGTGATCAGGAGATCGCGCTGGCCGATCCCGGCCAGACCGACGCGCCCGCTTTCGCCGCCGTGCCGGACAGCGGACCGCTGCCGGTCTATCGCCCTCGCGCCGAAGAGCGCCCGAAGGCGGAAGAAAAGCCGCGCCGTGCCGAGGCGACACCTCAGCCCGTGACCCCACCGGCCCCGAAGCCGAAGCGCATCACCCAACCGTCGCAGCCGGTGCTCGCCTATGCGCGACCGGACAATCCGGCGGAAAGCGGCGGTCTTGGCCAAGCGTTCCGCAACCTGTTCTCTTCGCCCGGCTCCAGCGCCCGTGCCGGCAACGGTACCGCCGTCTACGACATCGCCTCCGCCACCGTCACCATGCCCGATGGCTCCAGGCTGGAGGCGCATTCCGGCATTGGCGAAATGGCCGACAATGTCCGCTACGTGAACCAGAAGATGCGCGGCCCGACGCCGCCCGACACCTACAATCTGTCGATGCGGGAATCCTTGTTCCACGGCGTCGAGGCGATCCGCCTCACCCCCACCGACGGCAAGACCAAGCATGGCCGCACCGGCCTGCTCGCGCATTCCTATCTGCTGCGCGGCGGCCGCGCGCAGTCGCATGGCTGCGTTGCCTTCAAGGACTACAAGCGCTTCCTCGCCGCCTTCAAGCAGGGCAAGATCAAGCGGCTGGTGGTAGTGGGCGGCAGTTCGCGCGGCAAGGCGGCCACCGTCGCCGACAATGGTCGCGGCGTCTGAACCTTTCCTAGCCTAGCCTGGCCGCTCTATGATGGCTTGCAGCTGATTCTACCATAGGCTGCAGCGGGAGAGAGCATGGGCAAAGGCCGCGTCGAAGCATTCACCGACGGCGTCGTCGCCATCATCATCACCATCATGGTGCTGGAACTGAAAGTGCCCGAAGGCGAAACCTTCTCGGCGCTGGTGCCGCAGTGGCCGATCTTCCTGTCCTACGTGCTGTCCTTCGTCAATGTCGGCATCTACTGGAACAACCTGCACAACATGTTCCACACGGTGGAACGGGTGGACGGCCGCGTTTTATGGGCGAACCTGCATCTTTTGTTCTGGCTGTCGCTGATGCCGGCAACCACCGCCTTCATGGGCGAGAACCATTTCGCGCCGGTCCCGGTCGCCGTCTACGGCATCGACCTGGTGCTGTGCGGCATAGCCTACTGGCTGCTGGTCACCGCCCTTCGCCGGCTGCACGGACCACAGACCGCCTTCGCGCGCGGGCTGGGCAATGACCTGAAGGGCAAGCTCTCGGTGGTCATCTATCTGGCGGCGGTCGCGCTCGCCTTCGTCAACCAGTGGCTCGGCCTCGCGCTTTACGTATGTGTCGCCGCCATGTGGTTCGTGCCCGACAAACGCTTCGAACGACAGCTGCACGAAAAACAAGGCTAGCGCCGCATCGCCTTCAGCTTCTCCGCCACGGTAGCAGCGAGATCGGCATAGCGTTCTTCGAGCCGCTCCGCGGCGGTGATGACGGGAAAGTCGTGGTCGAACTTTTCCAGGGCTAGCCTGAGCTTCTCAGCGAAATCGACCTGCTTCTCGAGCGCCGAAAACAGAGTCCTGACCTGCTGCTCGCTGATCTCGGGATGCGTGAGCATCTCCGGCACCTCGCGACTCATGCGCTCGCCGGTCGCGGTTTCCTGTTTCAGGATCTCCAGCCAGTCGGTCAATGTTTCGTCGAGGCCCATGATATGCCGATGCGCCCCTTCTACCGGCGGATCGCGGCAACACCAAGTCCATTGTGCAGCGCACACTTCTACTTCATCTCGAAAAGCAGTACAGCGTACAGTTTTCAGCACGCGGCCGCGCGTTCTTGAACTCTCCGAGATCAGAACGAATACATCTTAAGTTCTGTATATAATAACACGGTAATATATTTTTATGGATTCTATGCAAAATTTGAACTTGCAGGCAATGATGTCTGCTCTTCCGCCTTGAGCGGTACCTCGGGCCCCTTCCGCTTCGCACTAGCAGGCGGAAGGGGTCTGGTATCTGGAGATGCCATCATGCCCGAAACACTGGCGGGACCTGGGCACAAATGACGGCAAGGGCGCTGGGCGGATCGCTGATCTTGACCGCCAGCGTCGCATTCGGCTTGGCCGGCACCCCAGCCCGCGCTGGCGAGGCGCTGCAGCCAACCATCACCACCAGCATCGAGCGTCACTACACCACCAATGCGATGCGGAGCGATAAGCCAGTCGCCGACTGGTATTCCCTGCTGCGCGGCACTTTCTTCCGCAAATGGGGCGACGAGGACGCCTATGTTTCGCTGAACGCCGAAGGCCAAGCGACGCGCCATGACGAGGTCACCATCGAGGACGACCGCGCCGGCGGCGTACAGGTGCAGGCTTTCCGTCGCCTCGCCGGCGGCCTCGAACTGCGCGGCACCCTCGCCTACAACGCCACCACCAAGGGCGACCATATCGACTTCGGCCCCGTCGTGATCGGCACCCGCACGCTGAAGCAGGTGGTGAGTGGCCAGGTGCAGGTCGGCCTGGACCTCGGCAACGCCACCGCGCTCATCGTCGACGCCACGACCAGCTTCGAAAAAGCCGGCCTCACGCATTTCGAGAACGACATCTTCCTGCCCAGCAAGCTCGACCCCGACAAGCGCAACGCGCAGGTCGCGATCAAACTGGTGCGTACGCTCGGTCAGTTCACCCTGGGCGTCCAGGCGACGGCGCTGCGCATCGCCGTCGAGCGGCTCGGCAGTCCGCCGGTTGGCGTTTCGCTCAACCAATACGGCCTGCGTGGCGAGATCACTTATGTCGGGGCTGGCGGCGCCACTGCGGGCCTCGCGCTGGGCGCTGAGCTGCTGCATGGCGCCGACGACACCTATTCGCGCATCCGACCGGCCTGGCAGCTCACCTTCGCCAAGCCTTTGCCAAAGGGTTTCGACCTGCGCGGCACATGGTACGGCCGTTACGAAACCGCCGACAGCGACGACCCGCTCGCTTCCTGGGTCAACCGCGGCGAATTCGAGGTCGGCTATAAGCTGCGCGAGGACCTGAAGCTCGCCTCTGGTGTTGCCTGCGAGTTCAAGCGCAATCTTTTGTGGGAGAATGTGGAGCGCAAGCGCATCTTCTACGCGGAAGCTACCTATGACGCGAGCGCCCGCGCCGCCGTGGTGCTGCGGGTGGATGTGACCCGCACCTTCAAGACGGTGATCGACGTGCGTGAGAACACCGTCGATACTTTTATCGCGCTGCGCGCCAAGATCTGACCGCCAATATGCGCGCCGGGCAAACCAGCATCGCGCGCTCAGATGATCGGATGATCCTCAAATCCTGAAAAGGCAAAAGCGGAAGGGCTGCAAAACCCTCCCGCCCCCCGGATTGCCTTGTTCAGGCAAACCGCCCCTGATGCTCAGTGCTTGCCGAGCTTATAAGTGTTGCCACCGCCGAGAATGGTGTTGGTGACCTTGCTGAGACCGGTGCCGACACCCAGGATGCCGACGCCCACGCCGTTCAGGATACCACCGACCTGCGTGTTGTTGCCGCTGAGGATCGGCGAGCCGTTCAGGATGCCGATGTCTCCCAGGGCGATGCCGGGGGAAATGTTGATGAGCCCACCGCCCGAGTTGTTGCTGTTGCCGTGGGAACCGAAGCCGCCGGCATAAGCGCTGACGGTTGAAAACGAAACAACTGCGGCAGTGAGTACAATCGCGAATTTCTTCATGACTTCTCTCCTTGTTACAACAGTGTTTACTTGCGCCTCTTCATCAGTACCTCTGAGGATTGATAGTACACATGATCACAAACTACACAAGTATGAGCGAAGTGTAATTTAGGAATACACGATGTTTTCCAATTTTTAACTTTAATGTTTTACGTTAAATAATTTGGTTACCAAGAATGGTTACCGCGAACACCAAATTGAGCTTGCGCGATATCTCCGCGCAAACACTCATGGTTAAGAACTGAGACGAGGTGCTGGTGAAAATGACCTGAAGCCGGCCTAGGCTTCCCGTTCCCAGCGGTCGAGAAAGGCCTCGATGGCGAGCGCCTGCATGTCCGGAACAGCCCTGGCCAGCACCTCCGGTGGCCAGTCCCACCAGGACAGCGTCTCGATGCGCGCGGCAATCTCCTCGCTGAAGCGCCGGCGCAGCGGCCTCGCCGGCACGCCGGCGACGATCATATAGGCCGGCACATCATGCGATACGACGGCATTGGCGCCTATCACCGCACCGTTGCCGATGCTCACCCCCGGCAGGATCACCGCGCCATGGCCGACCCAGACGTCATGGCCTATCGTCACCGGCCTCGCCCGGCGCCGCTCGCGGAAACCGTTGTCGACGCCCAGCCAGCGGAAATACTCGTTCGGCCGGTAGCTGACCTTGTGCGTGGTCAGCCGCTCCATCGGATGTTCCAGCGCATTGATGCGGCTGTTGGCTGCGATGGAGCAGAACTTGCCGATGCTGGTGTAGATGGCCTCGGCATGGCGCTCGAAATAGGAGAAGTCGCCGACCGTCACCTCGCGCAGCACGACGCGCTCGCCTATGGCCGAATAGCGGCCGAGGCGACAGGATTTCAGCTCCGCGGTCGGGTGGATGCGAGGCTCCCGATCCTTCGGCACGAGTTGGTCGTTGCGGTCCATGACCCGGCTTTACGCCGGGCAGCCAGACCTCGCAAGCCGGGCTATTGCGGCTTGCCGTTCTTCCAGGCGACGTTCTGGTTGTAGAGCGGCACCGTCGAGATCGCCATCTTGGCCGAGCCGTTCTGCACCTGGCGCGAATGCGACAGGTAGACCAACGTGTTGTTGGCCTTGTCGTAGATGCGGTTCACCACCTGCTTCTTCCAGATCAGGCTGATGCCCTGCTTGAACACCTCTTCGCCACCCTTGCCGAGGTCGATGTCGCCGATGCTGAGCGGCCCGGTCTGCTGGCAGGAAATGGCCGAGTCCGACGGGTCCTCGAACCAGTTGCCTTTCTGCAGCCGGTCGATGACGCCGCGATCGAAATAGGAAACGTGGCAGGTCACGCCTTCGACCTTCGGGTCCTTGATGGCTTCCACGATGATGTCGTTGCCCAACCAGTCGACACCGACCTTGCCGACCTCCTGGGCAAAGGTCGCGCCGGCGGCGACGAGCAGCGAGCCGACCAGCGCCCCGCCAATCAGTTTTCGCGTCGTGCTGTGAAGCAAGAAAGCCTCCTTGGCTACGTTGATGCCACCTTCACTTGGGCCCGCCACCTGCTGCTTGCAAGGCGGTCCGCAGTCCAGGTTGCGGCAATGACGCACTTTGCGCTCGTTTCGGCAAGGCGATAATGTCGCCGCCGAACATGGTCTCGCCGTGCAAGTCCTGAAAACGGACCGGCTACCGAAACCGCAAACGAACTTCTGCCCGGACCCTTCCCATGATGCGCTCAATCCTCATCGGCATTCTCGTGCTCATGGCCGCCGGCATCGGCTGGCTGACCTTCGACTGGTATCGCGGCCACTATGGCGGCCAACCCTTCGGCGCGCCCTTCGCGTTGACCGACCAGACCGGCCAGCCCGTCACCGAAGCGGCCTTCCGCGGCCAGCCGACCGTGTTGTTCTTCGGCTTCACCCATTGCCCGGAAGTGTGCCCGACCACGCTGTTCGAACTCTCCGGCTGGCTGAAGACGCTGGGCGACGACGGCAAGAACATCAAGGCCTACTTCGTCTCCATCGATCCGGAGCGCGACACGCCTGACGTCATCAAGGCCTATGTCGGCAATTTCTCCGACCGCATCGTCGGCATCACCGGCGATCCCGACAAGGTGCGCGCCATGGCGAAGTCGTTCGGCATCTATTTCAAGCGGGTCGAGACCAGCGGCGGCGACTACACCATGGACCACACCGCTTCCGTGCTGATGCTCAACCGCAAGGGCGACTTCTTCGGCACCATCGCCTATGAGGAAAACCCGGACGCCGCACTTGCCAAATTGAAGCGGCTGGCCAAAGACGGCTAAGCAAGATCCTTTAACGCGGCCGAGCCGCAAGACAGGTGCCCATGGGCCAGACGCGCCTTTTTCTGACCGCTTCCAAGGCCGAGGCCGACCGCGTCTTCGCCGCTCTCGAACTGGTGTTCGAGGAGGACGGCTTGCCGATCGCCGTGCTGGAACTCGACGAGGATCGGGACCTGCACGAAGTTTCGCTCTACGCCGATGGCGACATCGAGCCGATCGAGGCCCGCCTGAAGACCGAGCTAGCCTCGCTTGGCCTGTCCAGGCCGGTCGAGCGCGAGGTGTTGCCGGATGTCGACTGGGTGGCACGTTCGCTGGATGGGCTGAAACCGGTGCGCGCCGGGCGCTTCCTCGTCCATGGCGCGCATGACCGCCAGATGCGCCACGCCGGCGACATCGCCATCGAGATCGAGGCGGGCCTTGCCTTCGGCACCGGTCACCATGGCACCACCGCCGGCTGCCTCGCTATGCTGGAGCGGGTGGCGATCCGCGAAAAGCCGCGCAATGCGCTTGATCTCGGCACGGGCAGCGCCGTGCTGGCCATCGCGCTCGCGCGCCTCGCCCATATCCCGGTTCTGGCCACCGACATCGACCCTGTCGCCATCGAGGTCGCCGTCGCCAATGCGCGGCTGAACCAGGTTTCGTCGCTGGTCGAGGCGGTGACCGCGCCTGGTTTCCATCACCCGGTCTTTGCCGCCCGTGCCCCCTTCGACCTGATCGTCGCCAATATCCTGGCCAGGCCGCTGATGAAACTGGCACCGGAAATGGCGAAATACCTGGCCCCTGGCGGCTCCATCGTGCTGTCCGGCATTCTGGACCGCCAGCGCGACGCCGTGGTGGCGGCTTATGCCGGCCAGCAGTTCCGCCATGTACGCACCACCCATCGCGAAGGCTGGGTGACCATCCACATGAAGCGCTGACATAGCCACGCATCCCGCTCCAGACTTCTGGACCACACCGCGCCGATTGTCAGGCATCGGCCATGCGGTTACGGTCCGGCCACGCAATCCAATAGCCCGCAGGTTTTAGCCCATGTTCCAGACCTTCGACCCCGCTGGCGATCCCACCGTGGGCAAGCCGCGCGTTGCCAGGCTGCGCCGATGGCTGGCCGACAACGGCCTCGACGGCTTCATGGTGCCGCGCGCCGACGAGCATCAGGGCGAATATGTGCCCGAGCGCTCGGCGCGGCTGCGCTGGCTGACCGGTTTTAGCGGCTCGGCCGGCGTCGCCATCGTGCTCGGCGACCGTGCCTTCGTCTTCGTCGACGGCCGCTACACGCTGCAGGTGCGCGCCGAGGTCGATCTCGACATCTTCGTCATCGAGAGCCTGATCGACAATCCGCCCGCTTCGTGGATTTCGGAGAACCTCGGCAAGGGCGCACGGCTCGGCTTCGATCCCTGGCTGCACACCATCGCTGAAGTGAAGGCGCTGAAGGCAGGCGCGGCAAGGTCCGGTGCTGAACTGGTTCCGGTGACCGCGAACCCGATCGATCTCATCTGGGACGACCAGCCCGATGCGCCGATCGCACCGGTCGAACTGCATCCCCAATCCTTCGCCGGCGAACTCGCCAAGGACAAGCTGGCGAGACTGGCTTCAGCGATCGAGAAGGACGGCGCTACTCATGCCGTGCTGACCGACCCCTCCTCCATCGCCTGGGCCTTCAACATCCGTGGCGGCGACGTGCCCCACACCCCGCTGGCGCTCGGCTTCGCCATCCTGGCGGCCAACGGCAAGCACCAGCTGTTCATGGACAGCCGCAAGTTTTCGCGCACCGTGGCCGCCTATCTCACCCAGCTCAGCGATCTGCACGAACCAGCCGAATTCGAGGGCGCTGTCGTGGCCCTCGCAAAAGGCGGCGCCAAGGTCGCGCTCGACCCGGTTCTCGCCGCCGACCGGCTGCGTATGCTGGTCGAGGACAATGGCGGCACCGTCATTGCCGCCGCCGACCCCGCCCGCATCCCGCGTGCCACCAAGAACCAGGCCGAGATCGCCGGCAGCCGCGCCGCGCATCGCCGTGACGGCGCCGCCGTGGCCAAGCTTCTGTGCTGGCTGGAGCGCCAGAAGCCAGGCACGCTCGACGAGATCACCGTCGTCAAGCGGCTGGAAGAGGTACGCCGCAAAACCGGCGAGGAAACCCAGATGTCGCTGCGCGATGTGTCCTTCGCCACGATTTCGGGCGCTGGCCCCAATGGCGCCATCATGCATTATCGCGTCTCCACCGAGACCAACCGCAAGCTAGGAAAGGACGAGCTGTTCCTGCTCGATTCCGGTGCGCAATATCAGGACGGCACCACCGACATCACCCGCACCGTCCCCATCGGCAAGCCGTCGGAAGAGATGCGCGAACGCTTCACGCTGGTGCTCAAGGGCATGATCGGCATTTCGATGCTGCGCTTCCCGGCCGGCACGCGCGGTTCCGAGATCGACGCCGTCGCCCGCATGGCCCTGTGGCAGCATGGCTGCGATTACGCCCACGGCACCGGCCATGGCGTCGGCTCCTACCTCGCCGTGCATGAAGGCCCGCAGCGCATCGCCCGCACCGGCACGGAGAAGCTTCTGGCCGGCATGATGCTGTCCAACGAGCCGGGCTATTACAAGGAAGGCCATTACGGCATCCGCATCGAGAACCTGATCATCGTCACGCCGGCGGAGGAAATCGAAGGCGGCGACATCGCCATGCACAACTTCGAGACGCTGACGCTCGCACCCATCGACCGCCGGCTGATCCGCGCCGATCTCCTGACCAAGGCCGAGCTTGAATGGCTGGATGCCTATCACGCCCGCGTCCTGGCCGAGATCGGACCGATGGTGGATGGCGAGACGCTGGCCTGGCTGGAAAAGGCCACGGCACCGCTGTAAGGCACCAACCTTCCCCCAGTGGAAAGGTGCTTACGCCACGAACTGGCGCGCCAAGATCAGCACCGCGGCGCCCGCCAAGAACATCGACAGCAGCCCGCCGCGCAGCGAGACGGCCCCTGCCACGATGAGCGCCGCCCATTCGGCCGGACCGGCGCCAAGCACCGCCGGCGCCACCAGCGTGGTAAGCACCGCGGCCGGCACCGCATTCAGCCCGGCCTCGACGCGCGGATGCACACGCTCGAAGCGCGAGATGACCAAATGGCCGCCGACCCGGGTAAGGTATGTTGCAATCGCCGCCGCGATGATGATCCAGAAGGTCGAACTCACGGCTGTTCCTCCATCTCGTCGCCAGGCTTGACGCCGACGCCGCTATGGTGCGGCGGCAGGATGACGGCGAGCAGCACGCCGGCGACCGCGCCGATCGAGACATGCCAGGGCGAGCCGACGGTCTTGTAGGCGATGATCGAGGCAACCGCGCTGACCGCCACCACCGGCAGCCACAGCGGCCGCTTGCGGAAACCCATGACCAGACCGAAAAAATAGATCGGCAGCAGGAAGTCGATGCCGAGCGAATGGGTGTTGGTGATCAGCTTGCCGAAATAGGCGCCAAGCGCGGTCTCGACCACCCAGAACACATAGACCGGCAGGCCGAGCCCCAGATACCAGATGAAGCTGACCGTCTCGCCGCTTTCAGCCTTGCGTTCCGAGATGGCGTATTGCGGATCGGTCAGGATGAAATAGCCGAGCGCCTGCTGCACGACCGGCCAATGGGCGATGCGCCGGCCGATGCCGGCCGAATAAAGCACGTGGCGGAAATTGACGGCGAAGATCGAAAGCACGATCAGCCAGGGCGCGACATGCTGGCCGAACAGCTCGATGCCGACCATCTGGCTGGCGCCGCCATAGACGGTGGCGCTCATCAAAATCGCCTCGACGACCGAAAAACCATTGTCGACGGCAAGCGCCCCGAACAGCATGGCGAACGGCGCCGAAGCCACGACAACCGGCGTGCTCAGCCGCACGCCCTGCCAGAATTCGCTGGCCCGGGACCTTTCGGCGATCGCTTGCGACGACATCGGCCTCTCCTGTGGAAGGCCGTATTTAGGTAGCCGGCGGCTGGTTGTCACACCAATTCGCTTGAGCCAAACGATCAGCGAAAATGATAGGTCGGGCCGTTCATTGCGGCGCTACGCTTCCCTGAATGGCCCTGCCCCAGTCAAGCAGCGGCCTGGCGTGAACCGCGAAGGCTGCGAGCTGGTCGGCCAGCGCCGGCGTGTGAATGTCGGCGGGATCGATAGTCTGGCGAACGACGAAATGGCGGTTGCGGATGGCCGCGGCGAGATCGGCATCCACGACATGCTCGAAGCCGCGCGGCATGCGCTTCATCGCGCCTTGCGTGCCGAACTCCAACCCGCCCTTGCCAAGTGCTGCGACCAGCTTGCGGAATTCAGCGGGCCGGGTTTCGATGGCTCGCCGCAGCGCCTGCAGCAATGCGGCGTCCGGCTGCCACCAGGCGACGGCGGCAAAACAGGCGTCGAGCCCGAGATAGAAGAAGAAAACACCCAAATCCGACTTGGTGCCGTCCGGCGACAGAATGGCCGAGACATGGGTGTTGTAGGGTTTTTTGTCCTTCGAAAAGCGCACGTCCCGGTTGATGCGGAACAGCGACTTCTTGCGGTCGCCGCGCAGGCCGAGGCCGGCGGCGCCAAACCGCTCGGTCAGCGTTTCGACCAGATCGCCGAGCGGCTCGCGCAGCTCCTTTTCGAACAGGTCGCGGTTTTCGTGGAACCACTCCCGGTTCTGGTGGAAATCCAGCGCCTTGAGGAACGGAATGGCCTTCTGGCCGAAGCCGGTGAACACGGCCGACATCAGCTGCTCCTGCCGACGCGTTCCAACCAGCTGTCCTCGTCGATCACCTCGATGCCGAGATCGGTCGCGGCTTTCAGCTTGGAACCGGCGCCGGGGCCGGCCACGACGAGGTCGGTCTTGGCCGAAACCGAGCCCGCCACCTTGGCGCCCAGCCGCTCGGCCATCGCCTTGGCCTCCGAGCGCGTCATCTTCTCCAGCGACCCGGTGAACACCACCGTCTTGCCGGCAACGACGCTGTCGGCCGAAACCGTCACGACATAGGGCTTGGGGTGCACCTGTGCCAAAAGCGCATCCAGCACCTCGTCATTGCGCTCATTGCCGAAGAAATCGCGCAGCGCGCCGATCACCGTGTCGCCGATGCCGTTGACCGACGGGAACACCGTATGCGGATCCTCGGCGGCTGCCGTCTCCTTGCCGACGCGGATCAGTTCCTCGATGGTCGAGAAGGTGCGGGCCAGCACCGCCGCCGTCGTCTCGCCGATGTGGCGGATGCCGAGCGCGAAAATGAAGCGGTCGAGTTCGGGCTCGCGGCGCGCGTCGATGGCCGCAAACAGCTTGTCCAGCCCCTCATAGGTGCGCTCCTCGGCCGTAAGCACCTTCTTGCGGGCCGTGCCTTTCGCCGCCTCGCGCTCGCGCGCCTGCGCCTCGCGCCGCTCGAACAGGGCCTGCTGGACGTCAGTGCGCCGGTCTTTCAGCGTGAAGATGTCGGCGGCCGTCTTGACCAGCCCGGCGTTGAAGAACAGGTCGATGTTCTCCGAGCCCAGCCCCTCGATATCGAAAGCGCCGCGCGACACGAAATGGCGCAGCCCCTCCACCGCCTGCGCCGCGCAGATCAGTTCGCCGGTGCAGCGACGGCGGGAATCCTCCTTGCCGGTCTTCTCGTTGATCTCGCGCGTCGCCGGCGAGCCGCAGACCGGACAGGTATGCGGGAATTCATAAGGCACCGCGTTCGCCGGCCGCTTGTCGATGACGACGCTGACGATCTGCGGGATGACGTCGCCCGCCCGCTGGATCACGACGGTGTCGCCGACGCGAATGTCGTTGCCCTCGCGGATCGGCTCGCCGTTCGAATCGAAGCCCTTGATGTAATCCTCGTTGTGCAGCGTGACGTTCTCGACGACGACGCCGCCGACCGTGACCGGCGCCAGCCGCGCCACCGGCGCCAGCGTGCCGGTGCGGCCGACCTGGATATCGATCTTGTGGACCGTGGTCGTTGCCTGCTCGGCCGGGAATTTGTGGGCGACGGCCCAGCGCGGCTCGCCGGTGACGAAACCCCAGCGACGCTGCAATTCGAGCTGGTCGACCTTGTAGACGACGCCGTCGATGTCGTAGCCGAGCGACGAGCGCTGTTCCTCGATCAGCTTGTACTGGGCGATCAGGTCGTCGACCGATTTCGCCCGCACCATCAGCGGGCTTATCCTGAACCCCCATTCGGCGAATTTCCGCACCGCCTCATACTGCGTCGGCGCCGGGTCCTCGGTGGTGTAGCCCCAGGCATAGGCGAAGAAATTGAGGTTGCGGCTGGCGGTGACGGAGGCATCCTTCTGGCGCAACGAGCCGGCCGCCGTGTTGCGCGGATTGACATAGTCCTGGCCGCCGGCGGCCGCCGAGCGCTGCTTGAGCGCCTCGAATTCCGCATAGGTCATGTAGACCTCGCCGCGTATCTCGATGGTTTCGGGCCAGCCTGTGCCCTTCAGCCGGTGCGGAATGTCGGCGATCGTCCTCAGATTGGCGGTGATGTCCTCGCCCACCGTGCCGTCGCCACGTGTCGCGCCCTGCACGAACACACCGTTCTCGTAACGCAAAGACGCCGACAGCCCGTCGATCTTCGGTTCCGCCGTGAAGGCGATGTCGAGGTCCTTGTCGCGCTCGAAGAACCGCCGGCCGCGATCGAGGAAGTCGACCACGTCCTGGTCCGTATAGGCCTTGGCGAGGCTGAGCATCGGCACGGCATGGCGCACCTTGGCGAAGCCTTCCGCCGGCGGCGCGCCGACCCTGAGCGACGGCGAATCCTCGCGAACCAGGGCCGGGAACCGGTCCTCGATGGCGAGGTTGCGGCGGCGCAGCGCGTCATAGTCGGCGTCCGAGATCGTCGGCGCGTCCTCGGCGTGGTAGCGCCGGTCATGTTCGGCGATCTCGCCGGCCAGTCGTTTCAGCTCGGCGGCCGCCTCCTCCAGGTCAAGCGTTTCGACGTCTTTTTCGGAGAGAGAGGACATGGCAATTTCCGTGGCTGCTTCGGCTGCGGACTATGGCCGGACCGGGGGTGCGGGTTCAAGAGGGGCGCGCATCACCACTGCCACACCCGGAAATCTCCGTCTGGCCTTTGCCGAGAAATGCTCCCTTGCGGGAGGTGGGAAGCGGGGCGCCGGGTCGGTGCCTCTTAGCAAACAGTACGTGGCGCCTTCCGGGCGCCCCGCCAGTGTTCTTGCCCCGGACCGACCTCGCCGTCATTCGCGACGGCAGACTTCGGACCTCAAAGCCGCCATTCGCGGCAGCCGGGTTTTTCCAGGGCCCGGACTTAGGGCTCGTCACCAGACAGCGCCACCGTTAGCGCTGCCAGTCCGGCACCGGCGCCCTCCCTGATACCCGGTGCGCACCAGGTTCCCGTGAGGGCGATGGGCCGATTGTCGTGCAAGCCCCGAACGTGTGGGCAAATCCGGGCGTGATTTTCGTGCGGTTTGCGGCAAGGGATTGAAGGGACGGGGTTCTTTCTTTGGACTTGCGCGCACCGCCGCGTTTTCTATCCACATCTTGCGCCGCCGCGTGCGGCACCGTCGCCGCGAAGGACGGAAAAGACAGGCCGCCTCAGAAAAATCCGTCCAGGAATGCCGCCGTCTCGTCGGAGATGCCGACGATCTTGTTGGTGGCCTGGCGGTAGAATTTGAAATTGAGCTCGCTCTCCGGCCGGCCGTCGTCCCAATCCTTGAAGCGCTTCAGCTCACCGCGCCCCAGCGGCCGCCTGGCAAAGGCGGTGCAGGTCACCGCGATGCTCACCCGTGGCGTCTGCCGCTCGACGTCGGCCTTGCGCGCGACCGCCTCGGCGGCGGTGACCACGCCCCGCGCAATCAGCCCCTGCCCGCCCTCGTTCTCGCTGGCGAACACAAACAGCGTATCGCCCGGCGCGATGCGCTTGCCGCCATACATGGTCTTTTGCGCCGTAAAGGTCAGCGTCTTGGCCCGGGGGTCACTCACTTCCGCCTTGATCGCGAACGCCATGGTCCCTCCGCTCATCTAGGACGAAGCCAGATTTTCCCTGAGCAGCCGTTCCGCCGCGGCGCGGGCCTCGTCGGTGATGGTGGCGCCGGCCAGCATGCGCGCGATTTCTTCCTGGCGCGCGGGACGATCCATCTCGGCAATGCCGGTGGCGACACGCTCGCTGCCGCCCGATTTCGAAATCAGGAAATGCGTCGCCGCGCGCGCCGCCACCTGCGGCGCATGGGTGACCGACAGAACCTGCACGCGCTTGGACAGCCTGGCCAGCCGCTGGCCGATGGCATCGGCCACCGCGCCGCCGACACCGGTGTCGATCTCGTCGAACACCAGGGTGGGCGCCGAGCCGCGATCGGCCAGCGCCACCTTCAGCGCCAACAGGAAACGCGACAGCTCGCCGCCGGAGGCAACCTTCATCATCGGCCCCGGCCGTGTTCCCGGATTGGTGCGCACCCAGAATTCGACCTGGTCGATGCCTTCCTCCAGACGGTTGTCCGCCTCGGTGGAAATCTCGACAAGGAAGTCGGCGCGTTCGAGCTTGAGCGCCGGCAGCTCGGCCATCACCGTCTTGGCGAGCGATGTCGCCGCCGCATGGCGCAGGCCAGACAGTTGCGCCGCCGAAAGGTCATAGGCCTCGCGCGAAACCGCCGCCTGCTTTTCCAGGCCGTGCAGCTTTTCCTCGCCGGCGTCGAGATCGGCAAGATCGGCCGACATCGTGTCACGCAATTGGGCGAGATTGTCGACGGTGACATTGTGCTTGCGCGCGGCGGCGCGCAGCGAAAACAGCCGCTCCTCGGCCTTCTCCAGCCGCTGCGGATCGTATTCGGTGGCACGCAAAGCCGCTTCGACGCCCGATTGCGCGGCATCGAGCGAGATCAATGCCTCGTCCAGCGATTTCACCACGTCTTCGAGCAGGCCGGGTGCCTCGCCGGCCTTGCGCTGCAGGCGCCTCAGCAGGCTGGCCAGTTGCGGCAGCGGCGAGGACTGGCCCGACAGCACGTCCTGCGCGTCGTGGATCTCGGCGGCGATCTTTTCGGCCCGCATCATCGTGGTGCGCAGGTCCGCCAGTTCGGTTTCCTCGCCCGGCTGCGGATCGAGTTTGGAAAGCTCGGCGACGGCGGCGCGCAGATAGTCGGCCTCGCGGGCGGCAGCCTCCACCTTGGCGCGGTGGCGCGCCAGATCCTGCTCGCAGGCGCGCCAGTATCGCCAGGCTTCGCTGGTGGCGCGCACGATGCCGAGATGACCGGCGAAGGCGTCGAGCAAATCGCGGTGGGCGCCGGGATCGACAAGTGCGCGATCGTCGTGCTGGCCGTGGATTTCGACCAGCGCACGGCCGATGTCGCGCATCAGCGTGACGGAGGATTGCTGATCGTTGACAAAGACGCGCGTGCGCCCGTCGCTCGTCTGCAGGCGGCGCAGGATGATGTCGCCGTCGTCCTCGATGGCGTTCTCGGCCAGGATTTCGCGCGCCGGATGGTTGCGCGGCACGTCGAACACCGCCGTCACCTGCCCCTGGGCGGCACCGTGGCGCACCAGCGAGGCATCGCCGCGCGCGCCGAGCGCCAGCGACAGCGCATCGAGAAGGATGGATTTGCCGGCGCCCGTTTCGCCGGTCAAAACGGAAAGCCCCGGCGCGAAATCGATGTCGAGCCGTTCGATCAGGACGATATCGCGAATCGATAGCCTGGAGAGCATCGGCGCTCTATAGCATCAACGATGGTTGATGCGCGCCCTCATCAGGCGCGCAATCTTGACAGCAGGACGATCAGGCGCCGCCGGTGATCAGCTTGCCGGCCTTGGAAATCCACGAGCCGGCATTCTCGCGCGGCTGCAGGCCCTTGCTCTGCAGCAGCTTGTAAGAATCCTTGTACCACTGGCTGTCTGGATAGTTCTGGCCAAGCACGGCGGCCGCCGTCTGCGCCTCGTCGATGAGACCCAGCGCATAATAGGCCTCGGTCAGGCGGGCCAAAGCCTCTTCGATGTGGCGGGTGTTGGAATAATTCTCGATCACCGTGCGGAAGCGCTTGATGGCGGCCAGATATTCCTTGCGCTCCAGATAATAGCGGCCGACCTGCATTTCCTTGCCGGCGAGCTGATCGTTGGCGACGCGGATCTTAGCCTTGGCGTCCTCGGCATATTCCGAATTCGGCCAGCGGGTCACCAGTTCCTGCATGGTCTGGATCGTCAGCTTGGCTTCCTTCTGGTCGCGGGTGACGTCCTCGATCTGCTTGAAGTAGCTGAGACCGATGATGTACTGCGCGTAGGCGGCATCGTCGGTCGAGGGATAAAGCGTCAGGTAGCGCTTGGCCGAGCTGATGGCGTCATCGTAATTGGCCTGGCGGTAATTGGTGAAGGCGCTCATCACCATCGATTTGCGCGCCCATTCCGAATAGGGATGCTGACGGTCGACGGCGGCGAACTTCTTTGCCGCCTCATCGAGGCGGCCGGCGTTCAGATTGGCGAGAGCCTGGTTGTAGAGCACATCGCCCGGCTCGGTGTTGTCGACATAGGTCGACAGATCGATGTCCTTTTCGGAGGACATGCAGCCCGAAAGCAGGAGCGGCGCGGCAAGCATCGAAAGTGCCAAAAGGGTCGCCGTTGCCGGCGCTTTCAGATGGTCGGCCTGTTTGAAAAACATGATCGAAATTCGCCCTCTCGGCGTCATTGCCTTCGTCGGCGAGCAGCCATAAACCAAAACCGCCGCGCGCGGCAACGCTATCGCCCTGCAATCGTGCAATTTTGTGGCGCAATCCGCCGTGAATTGGCACGCACTAATTTGCCGACCCGGTGATGCGTCCGCGCAACAGGCGCCGTACGCTGCCGGAAGCCGGTGGCGTTCAGATCGTCCAGGGAGCGTAGACCGGCGCGCTGATGGCGTTCATTTCGCCGGTGCGGCCACGCCGCGTCGTTTCCACCACCTCGAAGGCACTGCGGTCCGACAACAGCCGGCGCAGCGCCGCAGCGTTCAGCCGGTGGCCGCCGCGATAGGAGCGGAAGCAGCCGATGAAACGCGCGCCAGCCAGCGCCAGGTCGCCCATGGCGTCCAGCGTCTTGTGACGCGCGAATTCGTTGGGATAGCGCAAGCCGCCGACATTGATGATGTGGTGGTCGTGGCCGATCACCAGCGAATTGTCGAGCGAGGAGCCGAGCGCGTAGCCGGCCGCCCATAGCCGCTCCACATCCTTCATGAAACCGAAGGTGCGGGCGCGCGCGATCTCGCGGCGGAAAGTGTCGGCGGTCAGATCAGTGGCGAAGTTCTGGCGGCCGATGGCCGGGCTCTCGAAATCGATCTCGACCTCGAAGCGCGTGCCCGAATAGGGCCGGAACTCGGCCCAGGAGGCGCCATTCTCGATGCGGACGGTCTTGAGGATGCGGATGAAGCGGCGCTTTACCGCCAGGACCTCGATGCCCGCCTGGTCGAAGGCTTCCACGAACTGGATCGACGATCCGTCGAGAATGGGAACCTCGCGGCCGTCGATCTCGATGACCAGATTGTCGATGCCGAGCCCGAGCACGGCGGCCATCAGATGTTCGACGGTGGCGATGTGCTGGCCGGCGGGGTCGCCGAGCATGGTGCACAGGTCGGTGGCGCCGACTTCGGAGGCGAGCGCACGAAATTCGCGCGCCGGCTGGTCGCCGTCGGTCAGCTGGAAAACGATGCCGGTGTCGGCGTCGGCGGGAAGAAAGTGGACGGTGACCGTGGTGCCGCTATGGACGCCGATACCGGTCAATGTCGCGCGCGCTTTCAGGGTTGTCTGGTAGTCCTGCAAACTGATCCCCATGTGCCCTTTTTGGCGCGGCCTGTCGGCTTCTCTGGTAGCGCCTTTGATCATTCGGTTGGCGGGGCACATCCCCAAAAATACCCGCCACCGTTCAGTGCCAGCGGAAGATAGTGGTCCGTCAGGCAGGTTCCAAATCACGCTTTCTTACCCGATGTAACGGCAACGGGAGCAAGAAAGCTCATCATAACTATTTGTTTTTCAAAAGCTATTCAAGCAAACAGGCAGGCGGTTGCCCGCCTGCCTGTTAACAACTGTTACAATCCGTCAGAAGATCAGTTGGCCTGGCGGCGCAGGAAGGCCGGGATCTCCAGCTGATCGTCTTCGTGAGTCGCGCGCTGCTGCGGCGCAAAGCGGCCCTGGTCGTCGGCCTGGCCACGACGCGGAGCATAGAGCTGCGCATCCTGGTTGTTCAGCCGGCGCACTTCCGGAGCGGCCTGGCGCAGCTTGGGCTCGCGCGGCTGCGCAGGCTGCAGGCGGGCAGGCTCTTCCTCGCGGCGGGTCAGGCCGTTGGTCAGGCGCTTCAACAGACCCATCGGACCGCGGTCCTCCTGGTCCACCGGGTGCTGCTTGGCCTCGACTTCGGCCCTCACCACCGGCGGAAAGTCTTCGACGCGCGGCATGCGCGCCTGGACGGGAGCCGGCTGCGGAGCTTCACGCACCGGCTGCGGGGCGGGCTGCGGCGCAACCTGCTGCATCACCGGGTGCGGCTGCGGCTGGGCCGGCGGCGCCTGGAACAGCTTGCTCTGCGGGCGGAACTCGTCCTGCGGGGCGGCAGCAGCCATACGCGGCTGCTGGGCGAGCGCGGCGGCATTGGCCTCGGCCTGCTGGATGGCTTCCGCAACCGGGTCGACGCCGCGCGGTTCCTGCAAGGCCGACTGCGGCACCGGAGCGCTGCGGATTTCAGCAACCGCCGCGGCTGCCGGACGAGCCGGAGCCTTGGGCTGCGCGGCGCGGATCGAGATCGGCGTGGCCGCAATCTGCTCGGCCGATTTGTCGATGCCGGTCGCCACGACCGAGACGCGGATGACGCCTTCGAGTTCCTCGTCGAAGGTAGCGCCCAGGATGATGTTGGCGTCCTGGTCGACTTCCTCGCGGATACGGGTCGCGGCTTCGTCGACTTCGAACAGGGTCAGGTCGCGGCCGCCGGTGATCGAGATCAGCAGGCCCTTGGCACCCTTCATCGAGGTCTCGTCGAGCAGCGGATTGGCGATCGCGGCCTCGGCGGCGGCCATTGCACGGCCCTCGCCCGAAGCTTCGCCGGTGCCCATCATGGCCTTGCCCATCTCGCGCATCACCGAACGCACGTCGGCGAAGTCGAGGTTGATCAGGCCTTCCTTGACCATCAGGTCGGTGATGCAGGCAACACCCGAATAGAGCACCTGGTCGGCCATCGCGAAGGCGTCGGCGAAGGTGGTCTTGTCATTGGCGAGCCGGAACAGGTTCTGGTTCGGGATGACGATGAGGGTGTCGACGCACTTCTGCAGTTCCTCGATGCCGAGGTCTGCCGTCTTCATGCGGCGCTGGCCTTCGAAGTGGAACGGCTTGGTGACGACGCCGACGGTGAGGATGCCCTTCTCGCGGGCAGCGCGGGCAACCACGGGAGCCGCGCCGGTGCCGGTGCCGCCGCCCATGCCGGCGGTGACGAAGCACATATGCGTGTTGGACAGGTAGTCGGTGATCTCGTCGATGCACTCCTCGGCGGCGGCACGACCGACTTCGGGCTGGGAGCCAGCGCCGAGACCTTCGGTGACGTGGGCGCCGAGCTGGATCAGCCGCTCGGACTTCGACATTGTGAGCGCCTGCGCATCGGTGTTGGCCACGACGAACTCGACCCCGCGAAGGCCCGCCGTGATCATGTTGTTGACCGCGTTGCCGCCGCCACCGCCGACACCGAACACGGTGATGCGGGGCTTAAGCTCGGTGATGTCCGGCTTTTTCAGATTGATCGTCATAGTCCTCGTCCTTTTGCCTTTACCGCCGCTTCGCCGTCGCGGCCGCCTTTGGGGCTGTCCCCGTCAACTCAACTAAAAACTGTCTCTCAACCACTGACCCATCCGATGCAGTCTCCCGCCCGTTCCCGTCATCTTGAAACGCGAGACCCCAAACGTAGACCGGCTCTCGAAAGAGGCGACCTGCGGATAAATCATCAGCCCGACCGCGGTCGAGAATGCTGGACCCTTCGCCGCTTCCGGCAGGCCGGCGACACCGAGCGGACGCCCGACGCGCACATTGCGGCCCAGCACGCGGCGGGCCGCTTCCGGCATGCCGGCCAGCTGGCTGGCGCCGCCGGTCAACACGACCCGCTTGCCCACCACATTGCCGTAACCGGACTTGTTCAGCCGCTCGCGCAGCAGCTCCAGCGTTTCCTCGATACGGGCGCGAATGATTCGTGTCATCACCGAACGCGGAATTTGCTGCGGCGCTTCGCCCTCCTCGCCGATCGGCTGGATGGTGACGAGGTCGCGGTCGTCGGCACTGCCCGGCAGTGCCGAGCCATGCATGACTTTCAGGCGCTCGGCCGCTTCCAGCGACGTCGACAGGCCCTTGGCGAGATCGAGCGTAACGTGATTGCCGCCGACCGGGATCGAGTCGCCATAGACGAACTTGCCTTCCGAGAAGACGGAAATCGTCGTGGTGCCGCCGCCCATGTCAATGCAGGCCGCGCCCATTTCGAGCTCGTCGTCGACCAGTGCCGCAAGACCCGCGGCATAAGGCGTGGCAATCATGCGCTCGACCGACAGATGCGAACGGTTGATGGCAAGTTCGAGGTTGCGCAGCGGTGCGGAGTCGCCGGTCATGACATGCATGTCCACGCCGAGTGTATCGCCGATCATGCCGCGCGGATCGCGCACGCCGCGCTCGCCGTCGAGCGAGAAGCCGACCGGCAGCGCATGCATGACTTCGCGTTCCGACTTCAGCGCCTGCTTGGCGCCGGCGGCGAGCACGCGCTTGATGTCGTTCTCGTCGACCTCGTGGCCGCCGAGATTGATGGTGGCGTTGAAGGTTTCGCTCTTCAGGCGGCCGGCCGTCATGTTGACGATCAGCGAATCCACGGTAAGGCCGGCCATGCGCTCGGCGGCGTCGACCGACAGGCGGATGGCGTGCTCGGCGCGATCGAGGTCGATCACCACGCCCGACTTCACGCCATGCGACTTCTGATGCCCGATGCCGATGACCTGGATGCGATGCGAGCGACCGCGCAGGAGGTTGCCATCCTCGCGCGGCTTGAGCTTGGCCACCACGCAGCAGACCTTGCTCGAACCGACGTCGAGCACCGTGAGGATGCCGGACCGGCGCGAGGCTGCGTCATTGTTGCCGCCGAGCCAACTCATATCTGCTGCCCCGCCTTGCGCTTGGCCATCTTGGATTGTTCCTTCAGCGCCGCATCGCGGGCGGTGACCGCCTCGGGCGTCAGCTGCACCGTCAGCCGGTCGGGAAGGCGCATGTCGACCGCGGCGATATCGCGCGACAGAATCCCCTTCTCGCGATCCATGCGCGCCAGGTCGGCAAGAGCCTGGTCGATCCCGTCTTCAGGCAATTTGATGGTGATGCCGTTGTCGAGCTTCAGATCCCAGCGCCGCTCGGCGACGCGGATATAGCCGCGCACGCGCTTGGCGAGATCGGCGAAACCCGCAACCTTGGCCATCAGGTCCGGCGCATGTTCCGGCGCGCCGACGCCGACCAGAAGCGGCAGCCTGGACTGGTCGCCGCCGATGTATGGAGCGATCACGCGGCCGTCGCGCTCGATGATCGAAAGATCGGAACCGCGCTGCCAGATGGCGAAGGCCTGACGCTCCTCGATGCGGACTTCCAGCAGATGCGGGTAGATCTTGCGAACGGCCACGCCCTCGACCCAGGGCAGCGAGGCGATGCGCTCGCGCGCGCCCTCGGCGCTGAAGCCGACCAGCGAGGTCCAGCCATTGAGGTCCAGCTTGTCGAGAATGTCGATTTCGGAGGTTTCGCGATTGCCGACCACCTTGATCTGGTCGACGGCGAAACCGGTGCGAGCGGTCACGTCCTGCACGAAACCGTCGAGATGACCGCCGAGATAGGCGCCATAGGTCAGGCTGGAAGCCATCAGCACCGCCGTCATCGCGGTAGCGGTGAAGGGCGGCGCGGTGAAGTCGCCGCGGCCCAAGCGGCCCAGCGTGCGCATGGGCTTGCGCAGCATCTTCGGCAGCACGAAACGGTCGAACCACGAGGACGCACCGAGGCCGGCGCGCGGCATCGCGCCCCGCCTTCCGTTCTGTCCCCAGTTCAACGCCGACACGACGCCTCCTCCACCATCCAACTCAACAACTCGCCAAACGAATGCCCCGCATGCGCGGCGATTTCCGGCACCAGAGACGTAGGCGTCATGCCGGGCTGGGTGTTAACCTCCAGCCAGACAACCTCGCCGTTCTCGGAATAACGGTCATCGTAACGGAAGTCCGACCGGGAGACGCCCCGGCAGCCGATCGCTTGGTGAGCCTTGAGGGCCAGTGTCTGTATTTTTTGGTAAATATTTAGTGAAATTTTAGCGGGCACCTCGTGTTTTGAGCCGCCCGGAACGTATTTTGAATCATAATCGTAGAAGGAATGGCCGGTCGGGATGATTTCGCAGACCCCAAGCGCGACATCGCCCATCACCGCGCAGGTCAGCTCGCGCCCATGGATGTAGCGCTCGACCATGACCTCCTCGCCGTAATTCCACTCCGGAGAGGAAATCAGCTGCGGCGGATGGGTCTGCCCTTCCTTGACAATGACGACGCCGAAGCTCGACCCCTCATTCACCGGCTTCACCACATAAGGCGGCTTCATCGGGTGTTCGTTCTTGATCGAGAAACGGCTGGTGACCTTGGATTCAGCAACAGGAATGCCCGCAGCCTTCGCAACCCGCTTCGCCTGCTCCTTGTTCATGGCAAGCGCCGAGGCGAGCACGCCGGAATGCGTATAGGGAATGTCGAGATATTCGAGCACACCCTGGATCGTGCCATCCTCGCCGAACGGACCATGCAGCGCATTGAAGGCAACATCGGGCTTCAACTCCGCGAGAACCGCCGAAACATCGCGACCGACATCGACGCGCGTGACGCGATACCCCTCCGCCTCCAGCGCATCCGCACATGCCTTGCCGGACGACAGAGACACGGGCCGCTCGGACGAAAAACCTCCCAGCAAGACGGCCACATGTTTGTTCTTCATACCCCGTCATCCCTCTAGCGGCGGGTCTTCAATTTCAGTTTCCTAGCCATGAATCGCCCACGTCCGGAGAATGACTTCCCCAGATGGAACGCGGCCCCACGCGTCGAACGACTCAAATCAGGAAACGCTGTAGCCCCAAAGAATCAGAGAGTTGATTCACTGACAAGCCCTTATGATTCCGAGCGATTCACTTTCTCGAAAAAAGTCGCTCGAAAGCCGGCGTTTTGAGTCTTTCCTGCAACGGATGCGGCGGCAATCGCCACGCCTTTCGAGATAGCGAACTTAGCTGGCGCGTGGCTTGAGAAAGCCAGCGACGACCTGCTGCGCCAGTTCGCAAAGCGCGGCAAGGCGCTCACTGGAAACGCCATCGCGGGCCTGCACCGAAAGACCGTGCATGACCGAGGTCAGATAGTCGGCGAGACGCCCGACATCGGCATCCTCGACCAGTTCGCCATCGCGCACGGCACGCGCCAGCCGGCCGGCGATGGCCGCCGTCTGCTGGCGCCGTCGCTCGGCCAGCCACTCCTGCACGCGGCTGTTCTCGGCCGCGCAATTGGTCGCCGCCGTCACCACCATGCAGCCCCACGGCTTGCCGGGCCTCGTGTAGGTTTCGACCGCCTCGCGCAGCATCCTCGCAACCGCAAGCCGCGCCGTCGGCTCCTGCGCCAACGCGCGGTCGACGAAGCCGCCTTCCTTCACCTCGTAGAGACCGATGGCTTCGCGGAACAGGTCTTCCTTGGAACCGAAGGCGGCGTAGATGCGGGCCGAGGCGATGCCGAGTTCGGAGACGAGATCGGCCATCGACGTGCCTTCATAGCCGCGCGTCCAGAAGGCGTCGCGCGCCTTCGCCAGGGCCTCGTCACGATCGAATTCCCGGGGCCGCGCCATCCGCATCTCCATTCTTGATTGATCAACAAATAATTCGCTTGACAGCGCGATGCAAGCTCAAGTTATTTGTCGATCAACAAAGAACGATACAGGAGATTGTCACCGTGAGTGCATCGAACGAGGCCGTATCCCACGGCGCCATGGCTTCGGCCGGACGAACCAGGGCACAGCGGGGTGCGACGCTTGCCCTGCTGGCTTTTGCGCAGCTGATCATCGCGCTCGACCTCAACATCGTCTTCGTGGCCTTGCCGGAGATCGGCGCTGGGCTCGGTTTTTCCAGCCAGACGCTGCAATGGGTGGTCAGCGTCTATACGGTCTTCACCGGCGGCTTCCTGTTGTTCGGCGGGCGCGCCGCCGACCTGATAGGCCAGCGCCGCATGTTCATCTTCGCGCTGTGGCTTTACGCGCTGTCGTCGCTGGTCGGCGGCATGGCCTGGTCGCCCGAAATCATCATCGCGGCACGCGCCGTGCAGGGCATCGGCGGCGCTTTCCTGTTTCCGGCGACGCTCTCGCTGGTCAACCGGCTGTTCGCGGAAGGACCGGAACGCAACCGCGCGCTTGCGGTCTGGGGTGGGGCCGGCGCCAGCGGCCTGACCATCGGCTCTCTCGCCGGCGGCTTCCTGACCGGCATGTTCGGCTGGCCGTCCGTTTTCTATGTCAACGTGCTTCTGGCCGGCATCGCCATCGTTGCCGCGTTCCTCGTCATCCCGCGCGACCCGAAACGCCACGAGCACCGCAGCTTCGATCTTGCCGGCGCGGTGACGGTGACCGCCGGCGCGACCCTGCTGGTCTTCGCTCTCGTCCAGGGCCCGGAATATGGCTGGCTGTCGCCCTCGATCCTGTGGAGCGCGTCGCTCGCGGTGCTGTTTCTCGTCGCCTTCGCCATCATCGAGGCGAAAAGTTCCGACCCGTTGATGCCGCTGCGCCTGTTCGGCAACCGCAGCCTTGTCACCGGGATGACGATCACCTTCCTCTACATGGCGACGTTCGGCACCCTGCCCTACTTCCTCACCGTGCTGTTCCAGAACGTGCAGGGCTTTTCCGCCCTGGAGACCGGCGTCGCCTTTCTCGTGCCGTCGATCGCGATTGCCGCCGGCACGCAGCTTGGGGCACGCCTGTCGACCCGTTTCTCCAACCGCTCAAGCCTGATCGGCGGCATGGCGATCGGCGCCATCGGCACGGCGCTGATGGTGCCGGCGACAACGCCGGACAGCACTTACCTCGCGCTGGCACCAGGCCTCATCGTTTCGGGCATCGGCCAGGGCATCGTCTGGACGGCGATGTGGATCGCCGCCGCATCCGGCGTGCACCACGACCAGCAGGGCGTTGCCTCCGGCATGGCCTCCACCACGCTCAATGTCGGCAACGCCATCGGTCTCGCCGTGCTGATCGCGGTCGCCAACCAGCATGTCGGCGGGCTGACCGGGGATGCGCTGCGCCATGCGGTCACCGCAGGCATGCAGACGGCCTTCTGGATCGCGACGGCAGGCGTCGTGCTCAGCATCCTGGTCGCGCTGGTGTCCCAGTCGAAGACACCGGGCGACGGCGCCTGACCCGGCCTGCCGCGGCATGGCCCGGCGCTGCCGGGCCACTAGCGGGCGCGATAGCCCTTACCGTAATGGCTCTCCAGCCGCGACTGTACGAGCTCGAGCATGATCGACATGAACCAGTAGATCGCCGCCGCCGTGGTCAGCATCTCGATGTAGCGATAGCTGGAGCGGCCGTAGGATTGCGCCACGAACATCAGCTCGGTCACGCCCATCACCGAGATCAGCGAGGAATCCTTCAACATGGAGATGAATTGCGAGCCGGTCGGCGGGATGGCGACGCGGATCGCCTGCGGCATCACCACTTTCAGCATCAATTGCCAAGGGTGCAGGCCGAGCGCCAAGCCGGCCTCCCGCTGGCCAGCCGGCACCGACAACAGGCCGGCACGGAAGATTTCGCTGAGATAGGCGCCATAGTTGAGCGACAGCGCGATGATGCCGGACGGGATGGCCGCCGGCACCGGCCCGATCTGCGGAATGCCGAGATAGATCAGGAAGATCTGCACCAGCAGCGGCGTGCCGCGGAAGAAGGAGGTGTAGAAGGTGGAAATGCCGTAGGCGACGGCGCTTTTCGACAGGCGGCCGAGCGCCGACAGCAACCCCAGTACCACCGAGGCGATGATGGAGAAAAAGCAGACATAGAGCGTCAGCACGGCGCCCTGGATGAAACCGGCGCGGCTGAGCGTGAAGCCAGCCAGCGCCGGGAACTTGTCGACGATAAAGGGCAGATCGAGCCCGAAGGACAGGAAGAAGGCGACGAACAGCGTAAGCAACACCAGCCAGACGACGGCGACGCGAACGCGGAACGCCTTGTCCGCCGCGCTGATGCGCGCCTTGCCGGTTGATTGTTCCGCCGCCACGCCCTGACCGTCTACTGCTTGGCCGAAATGTCGCGGCCAACCCACTTTTCGGAAATCTTCTTCAGCGTGCCGTCGTCATACATGGACTTGAAGATTTCCTTGATCTTGGCTTCCCATTCCGGGTCGCCCTTGTCGGAGGCCACCATGATCGTCTCGTGATAAAGGTCCTCGCCGACGATCTTGAGCTTGCCTTCCGACTTCTTGACGCGGTCGGAAACCGTCATGTAGCCGGCGATCACGGCGTCGAGCCGCTTGCCGTCGCCAAGACCGAGGTCCTGGAAGGCAAAATCCTCGGTGTCGTAGGGCTGGGCCGTCAGGTCGCCAAAGGGGAAGTTCGGCTTCGAAGGCGCCTTGCCCGGCACCTCGTCGACCAGTTCCTTCTGCAAATACTTCTCATAGGGCGTGCCGGCCTGGACGCCGACTTTCTTGCCGGTCAGGTCCTTGGCGCTCGTGATCGAGGTGTTGGCGGCATTGACGGCGATCACCGCCGGCGCGCCGTAATATTCGGTGACGAAGTCCAGAACCTTGGCGCGCTCGGCGGTCGGCGACATCGAGCAGATGCAGATGTCCCAGCGGCCCTTCCAGTTGCCGGCGGTGATGATTTCCCAGGACGGCGTCTCGACCTTCAGTTCGACGCCCAGCCGCTTGGCGAATTCGCGCGCGATGTCGACGTCGAAGCCGACCACCTCGCCCTTGTCGTCGATGAAGGAGAACGGCGGATAGGCCTGGTCGGTCACTTCCACCAGCACCTTGTTCTTCATGACGCGATCCAGCGTCTCGCCCGCATGGGCCGACGAGATCATGCCGGCCAACAGGCCGCCCAACACCAGTTTCGCTGCGTTCTTCGATATCATTGACGCCTCCCTAAAAACGGCCGTTTCACGGCACCTAAAGACCGCCACGTCAAAGCACTATCGCGCTTCGACGGCACTGGTCCAGCCTGTTTGATTGTTCCCCGGCGTGCTGGTCCAGTCTCGATTTATGTATAGACATAAATTGTCTTGATCCGGACGGCAAGCATGTTCTGTCGCTGTCAGTTTAGATGATCGCAAATTCTTCGAAGGGTGAGGAAGTAGAATAAAAGCCGCCGCAATTTCAAACAAAATGACCTGATTCCCACGACCGCTCCTGCAACCGAAACAACTCAAAATACAACCTGAGATACACGGCAATTGATTGAAATAGTGCATGGACGGAGTAGCTTGAATCAGCTGTTCACCACGGAGGGGAACCATGGCCAGGCCAGCACAAGATTGGATCGCATCCGCCGTCGCCATCACGCCTGGCTTCGAGACATCGGGAGATCCTTACCGCGCCGCTGTCGGCGATTTCGACGGCATGGGAATTTCCTGCGGCGCGCTGCAATGGAATATCGGCAAGGGCTCGCTGCAGCCTATGGTCATCGCTGTTGGGCAGGCCGAGGTTTGGGCGCTGATGCCCACCTTTGGACAGGAGTTGTGGGCGGCCTGCGGCACCTCGGTTTCGAGGGGGCTGGCCATCGTTCGCAGCTGGCAGAGCGGCACGACGCTGAGGGCCAGGCCGAAAGCCGAGTTGCAGGCGCTGATGGGCAGCCCGGCTATGCGCGAGCAGCAACGCATCCGGATAGAAGCGGTGGCGCAAAGGGCATTCGACCGCGCCGCCGCCTGGGCAAGCGAGGCCGGGCGGCCGGCGCCCTCGAAGCGGCTTTTCTGCTGGTTCTTCGACATCGTCACCCAGAATGGCGGGCTTGAAGGCCTGACGCCCGGACGGGTTTCCGATTTCATCCGGTTGAACAGTCCCGACCGCGTCGACGATTTGATCTGCGATTTCCTGGCGACGCGCGCCGGCCCCAGCGGCCACATAACCGACGCCAAGAAGAACGGCGCCGCCTGGCGCGACACCGCCGACGCCGAGAAACTGGAAATCCTGTGCATGAGCTATCTGCGCTCGGGAACGGCAGCGCCCAGATGGCGGCACGTCGTCCTCAACCGCAAGGGCACGATCGCCATGGGCAAGGGCTGGGTCAATTCCGCCAGATGGGATTTTTCGGCCCACGGCCTGTGACGGCGCCAAGCGCGACGCGAGGGGGCAGCGGCTAGAGCAGCTGCCCCTGGAATTCCTGCACCTCGTGCCCGGCGCGGAACTTGCCGATGCGCTTGATTTCCCAGTGCAGGCGGATGCCGGAATGTTCCAGCACGCGCTCGCGCACCGTCTCGCCGAGATTTTCGAGGTCATAGCCGGTCGCGGTGCCGGTGTTGATCATGAAGTTGCAGTGCATGGGCGACATCTGGGCGCCGCCCACCATCAGCCCGCGACAGCCGGCCTTGTCGATTTCCTTCCAGGCGGAAGTGCCTTCCGGGTTCTTGAAGGTCGAGCCGCCGGTCTTCTCGCGGATCGGCTGCACCGTCTCGCGATGGTGCTGCACGGCTTCCATCGCCGCCTTGATGACGTCCTTGTCTTCCGCGAAGCCTTCGAACAGCGCCGAGGTGAAGATGAGATCGGCCGGCGCCGCCGAATGCCGGTAGGCATAACCCATGTCGGCGTTGGTCAGCACATGCAGCTCGCCCTTGCGGTCAAGCGCCCGCACTTCCACGACCCGCTCGCGCGTCTCGACGCCATTGGCGCCGGCATTCATGCGCAGCGCCCCGCCGATCGCGCCCGGAATGCCGTGGTAGAAATGGAAGCCGCCGATACCGGCCTCGAGCGCCGCCGCCGCCACCCGCTTGTCGGGCGTCGCGGCCCCTGCCCTGATCTGGGTCGACCCGACCACCTCAGCCTCGCCAAAACCCTTGGCGGAAAGCCGGATGACGAAGCCGGAAATGCCGCCGTCGCGCACCAGAAGGTTCGAGCCGACGCCGACGATGGTCAGCGGCACGTCCTCCGGCACCGCCTTCAGGAAAGCGGCAAGGTCTTCCTCGTCGGCCGGCTGGAACAGCGCGTCGGCCAGGCCGCCGGCGCGGAACCAGGTGATCTTGTCCATCTCGGCATTGGGCGTGATGCGGCCGCGCAGGCCGGCCAGCCTGTCGCCGAGCTTTTCCAGCAGCGCATCGCCGCGTGTCATGATCCTGCCCCGGCAAGTTCCTTCGGCAGCGCATAGGCCCATTGCGTGATGTTGCCGGCGCCGAGGAAGACGACGAAGTCGCCGGCTTTCGCCAGACCGCGCACGATCGGCGCGATATCGGCAGGCCCTTCGATGTAGCGCGCGTCGCGATGGCCGCCGGAGCGGATCCGCGAGACCAGCGCGTCGGAGGTCGCCCCTTCGATCGGATCCTCGCCGGCGGTGTAGACCGGCGCCACCATCACCGTGTCGGCATCGTTGAAGCAGGACGAGAATTCGTCGAACAGATCGTGCAGGCGGCTGAAGCGATGCGGCTGGGCAATGGCGATGACGCGGCCCTTGGTGGCGTCGCGCGCGGCCTTCAGCACCGCCTTGATCTCGACCGGATGGTGGCCGTAATCGTCGAACACCTCGACCCCGTTCCACGAACCGGTGTGGGTGAAGCGGCGCTTGACGCCGCCAAAGGCGGACAGGCCCTTCTTGATCGCCTCGGCGGAAATCCCGAGCTCATTGGCGACGGCGATCGCCGCTGTCGCGTTGGAGACGTTGTGGCGGCCGGGCATCGGCAGGCTGAGATCGGAAATCACCGTCTCGCCGCCGCGCTTGCGGTTGCGGATGACGACGTCGAAGCGCGAGGTGGCGCCCTCCATGCGATGGTTGGCGAAGCGCACGTCGGCCTGCGTATTCTCGCCATAGGTGATGACGCGGCGGTCCTCGATGCGGGCGACCAGCGCCTGCACTTCCGGATGGTCGGTGCACATGACGCCAAAACCGTAGAACGGCACGTTCTCGACGAACTGGCGGAAGGCTTCGCGCACTTTGTCGAACGAGCCGTAGTGGTCGAGATGCTCGGGATCGATGTTGGTGACGACGGCGACATCGGCCGGCAGCTTCAGGAAGGTGCCGTCGCTCTCGTCGGCCTCGACCACCATCCATTCGCCGTCGCCCATGCGCGCATTGGTGCCATAAGCGTTGATGATGCCGCCATTGATGACGGTCGGGTCGAGCCCGCCGGCTTCGAGCAGCGTCGCCACCATCGACGTCGTCGTGGTCTTGCCATGGGTGCCGCCGATGGCGACCGCGTTGCGGAAGCGCATCAGCTCGGCCAGCATTTCGGCGCGGCGCACGACGGGCAGGTTCTTCTCGCGCGCTGCCGCGAGTTCGGGGTTGGCCTTCTTGATGGCGGTCGAGACCACCACCACCTCGGCCTCGCCGAGATTTTCGGCGCGGTGCCCGACGAAGCACTCGATGCCCTTGTCGCGCAGGCGCTGCACATTGGCGCTTTCGGCCTGGTCGGAACCCTGCACCTTGTAGCCGAGATTGTGCAGAACCTCGGCAATGCCGCTCATGCCGATGCCGCCGATGCCGATGAAATGCACGAGCCCGATCGTCTGCGGCATCTTCATGCGCTTCTATCCTTCCTGAATTCTTCCACGGTTCTGCGCGAGGCAATAGCCTCTGTCAGGTCGGCGAGCAACCGCGCCGCGTGTGGGCGTCCGACCGACTTCGCCGCAGCCGCCATGCCGGCCAGCCGCTCCGGTTCCTCCATCGCCACACCAAGCAGCCCGGCGACCACCTCCGGCGTCAGCGTCGATTGCGGGTGCACCTCACCGCCGCCGGCCGCCGCCAGCGCGGCGGCATTCGCCGCCTGGTCATGGTCGAGCGCGTGCGGATAAGGCACCAGCAGCGCCGGCCGGCCGATCACGGCGATCTCCGAAACGGTCGAGGCGCCGGAGCGCGAAATCACCAGATGGGCGGCGGCGATGCGCTGCGCCATATCGGTGAAGAAGGGCGAGACCTGCGCTTCGATGCCGAGCCTCGCATAGGCGTCCTTGACCCTGCCGACATCGTCGGCGCGCGCCTGCTGGACGACGGAAAACCGCCGCCGCTGGTTTTCGGACAGCAGCGCGATTGCCGCGGGGATGGCATCTGAGAAGAACTGGGCGCCCTGGCTGCCGCCGAACACCAGAAGGCGGAAGGGATCCTCGCCGGCCGACGCGACATAGGGCGTCTTGGCGGCTTCGAGCACGGGCGGCCGCACCGGGTTGCCGGTGGTGACGGTCTTGGCGCCGGCGATGCTGGCGTCCTCGGGCAGGAAGCCACCGGCGATGGCGTCGACCCTGGCCGACAGCGCCCGGTTGGCGCGGCCCATCACAGCGTTCTGCTCATGGATGACGGTCGGCACCTTGCGCCGCGTCGCCGCGAACACCGGCGGCAGCGTCGGATAGCCGCCGAAACCGACAACCACTTCGGGCTTGATGCGGCCGATGACGCTGGAAGCCTGCCTGACGCCCTGCCAGATGCGCCACATCGCGCCAGCCAGCGCGAACGGGTTCTTCGAACCCATGGTGGCGGCGCGGATCGTGTGCACGGCCGTTGCCGGAAAATGCGCGGCAAAGCGCGAAGCGCGGTCGTCGGTGGCCAGATGCACCGCCCAGCCGCGTCCGATCAGCTCATGCGCCAGCGCCTCTGCGGGAAACAGGTGTCCGCCGGTGCCGCCGGCCGCGAGTAGAATAACCCCCTTTGCCATATGTGCGCCGATCTACTCCGCCGGCATGACGCGCGAGGCGTAGCCTTGCAGGCCGCCCAGCGACTTGCGTTTCTCGGGCTTCTTGCGGGTCAATGCCAGCACCATGCCCATGGAGATGGCGATCGCGATCTGCGAGGAGCCGCCATAGGAGATGAAGGGCAGCGTCATGCCCTTGGCCGGCATCAACTGCAGGTTCACCGCCATGTTGATGATCGACTGCAGGCCGAAAATGGTGACCAGGCCGCCGATGGAATAACGCGTGAAGTCGTCATGCTCCTTCAGCGCCGTGTTGAGGCCGCGCAGCACGATGAAGGCGAAGATGGTCATGATGAAGAAACACATGATCAGCCCGTATTCCTCGCCCGCCACCGAGAACACGAAGTCGGCGTGGCTGTCGGGAATGACGCGCTTGACCGTGCCCTCGCCCGGTCCGACGCCGAACCAGCCGCCATTGATCAGCGCCTCCTTGCCCATGTCGACCTGATAGGTGTCGCCCTCGCCGGTCAGGAAGCGGTCGATACGGCCGGCGACGTGCGGCAGGATCGTATAGGCCGCGAACACGCCGGTGGCGCCCATTGCGCCCAACACGACGATCCACAGCCACGACAGGCCGGCCATGAAGAACATGATGCCCCAGGTGCCGGTCACCAGCATAGTCTGGCCGAAGTCAGGTTGCGCCACCAGAAGCGCCACGACGAGGCCGAGCAGGATCATGGCCAGCACATTGCCTGGAATGTCGGGCTGGCGCTTGTGTTCGGCGAACAGCCAGGCGCACAGCACGACGAAGGCCGGCTTGAGGAATTCGGAAGGCTGTACCGACAGGCCGGCGAAGGAAATCCAGCGGCGCGCGCCCTTTACCTCCACGCCGACGAACAGCACCGCCACCATCAGCACCAGCATGATGCACAGCATGATGACGGCCATGCGCCGTATCTGCCGTGGTTCGAGGAAGGACACGGCCAGCATCACGCACAGCGCCGGCACGGTGAAGATGATCTGGCGCGTGGCGAAATGGAACGGGTCGAGGCCGATGCGCTGCGCCACCGCCGGGCTGGCGGCGAAGGACAGCACGATGCCCAGTCCCATCAGCGACAGGAACGCCGCCAGGAACCATCGGTCGATGGTCCACCACCAGGTTGCAACGGGGCTTTTGTCGAGACGGCTGGCGGCCATTATCGTGTCCCTCCGATGGGTTTCACGCCATCAATAGCAGCGACGGCTTGCCTGAAGGCTTCGCCGCGCACCTCGAAATTCTTGAACTGGTCGAAGGAGGCGCAGGCCGGCGACAGAAGCACCACCGCCTCGCCGCTCTCGTCCCGGGCGGCTTCCGCCGCCGCGCGTTCCACCGCGGTCGCCAGCGTGCCGGCGATCTCGTAGGGCACCGCCTCGCCGAGCGTCGCCGAGAAGGCCGGGGCGGCCTCGCCGATCAGATAGGCCTTGGCGATGCGCGGGAAGAAACCGCGCAGCGGTTCGATGCCGCCTTCCTTGGGCAGGCCGCCCGCGATCCAGTAGATACGCGGGAAAGACGACAGCGCCGGTGCGGCGGCATCCGCATTGGTTGCCTTGGAATCGTTGATGAACAGCACGTGATCCTTGCGGGCGACCTGCTCCATGCGGTGCGCGAGGCCCGGGAAGCTCTCCAGCCCGGCCTGGATCTCGCCGAGTTCCAGCCCGACTTTCAGGCAGGCGGTGACCGCCGCCAGCGCGTTCTGCGCGTTGTGCTGACCACGCAGCGAGCCGATGCCCTCCAGAAAGCCGACGCGGCTGTAGCGCCCGTGCACGGCTTCCATCAGATTGGTGCCGTCGGCAAAATAGCCGTCGGTGAGCGGCAGCCGCTTGGAGATGCGGATGACTTCCTTGCCGGCGCGCTCGAGCCGGTCGGCGATCTGCGCGCACCAGGCGTCGTCGACGCCGATGATCGCGGTTTCGGAACCCGCCACCAATTGTTCCTTGATCGACGCGTAGTGCTGCATCGTGCCGTGCCGGTCGAGGTGATCCGGCGTCAGGTTGAGCAGGATGCCGGCGGTCGGGTTGATCGAGGGTGCGAGATCGATCTGGTAGGACGAACACTCCACCACATAGTGGCGGCCCGCCGCAGGCGGATCGAGCGTCATCACGGCGCGGCCGATATTGCCGCCCATCTGGGTGTCGCGTCCGGCCGATTTCAGGATATGCGAAGTCAGCGCCGTGGTCGTCGACTTGCCGTTGGTGCCGGTGATGGCGATGAAGGGTGCATCCGCCTGCAGCCTGTTGCGCTCGCGCGCGAACAGTTCGACGTCGCCGATCACCTCGACGCTTGCCGCGCGCGCCAACTCCACCACCCAATGCGGCTTGGGGTGGGTCAGCGGCACGCCGGGCGACAACACCAGCGAGGAAATGCCCGCCCAGTCGGCGCCGCGCAGATCGCCCGTGGTAACGCCCTGCTCCTGTGCCCTCGCCACGCTCTCGGGATTGTCGTCCCAGGCCAGCACTTCGGCGCCGCCCTCGATCAGGGCACGCGCGGTCGCGATGCCGGACCCACCGAGCCCGAACAGTGAAACGCGTCTGCCTGCGAAGGATGTAGCCGGGATCATGCAGGGCCTATCGCAGCTTGAGGGTGGAGAGGCCGATCAGCGCCAGGATGACGGCGATGATCCAGAAGCGGATGACGACCTGGCTCTCGGTCCAGCCGAGCTTTTCGAAATGGTGATGGATCGGCGCCATCAGGAACACACGCTTGCCGGTCATCTTGAAGTAGCCGACCTGGATGATCACCGAGAGGATTTCCAGGACGAACAGGCCGCCGATGATGGCCATGACGATCTCGTGCTTGACCGCGACCGCCACCGTGCCGATCAATCCGCCAAGCGCCAGCGAACCGGTATCGCCCATGAAGATCGCCGCGGGCGGCGCGTTGAACCACAGGAAGCCGAGGCCGGCGCCGATCACCGCGCCCAGGATCACCGCCAGTTCGCCGGTGCCCGGCACGAAATGGATCTGCAGATACTCCGCGAACACCGCGTTGCCCGACAGATAGGCGATGACGCCGAAGGAGGCGGCCGCGATCATGATCGGCACGATGGCGAGGCCGTCCAGACCGTCGGTCAGGTTCACGGCGTTGCCCGCGCCCACCACCACGAAGGCGGCGAAGGGGATGAAGAAGAAACCGAGATTGATGATCAGTTCCTTGAAGAACGGAAAGGTCAGCGAGGAGGAGAACGGCGGCTGGCCGCTGCGCATGATGATCCAGGCGGCGATGCCGGCGATGATGAATTCGAGCGCCAGGCGCGCCTTGCCGGAAAAGCCGAGATGCGACTGCTTGGTGACCTTGAGGTAGTCGTCATAGAAGCCGATGGCGCCGAAGCCGAGCGTGACGAACAACACTACCCAGACATAGATGCTGGTCAGGTTCGCCCACAGAAGCGACGAGCCGATGATGCCGGTCAGGATCATCAGCCCGCCCATGGTCGGCGTGCCGGCCTTCTTGAAATGCGTCTGCGGCCCGTCGGCGCGGATCGGCTGCCCCTTGCCCTGGCGCACACGCAGCGAATTGATGATCGTCGGCCCGAAGATGAAGACGATGAGGGCGGCCGTGATCAGCGCGCCGCCGGTGCGGAAGGTGATGTAGCGAAAGACATTGAAGACCGTGACGTGGTCGGCAAAGTCGACGAGAAGCCAGAACATGCGTTTTCGTCCCCCGGGGCCTTCAAATCTGCGTTGCGGCGGTCTCCGCCGGAAATGTCTTGACCAGAGTGTCGACCAGCTTGGCGAAGCCGATACCCTTCGATGACTTGACCATCACCACGTCGCCCGGCTGCAAGGCCTTGATGAGCGCAGGCTTCAGCGCGTCGGTGGTTGGCATGTAAGTGACGTTCGCCTCGGCCGGCAGCGCTTCCGCCAGGGCCTGCATATCAGGTCCGGCGAGCAGCACCATGTCGGCGCCCGCCTCCGTTACAGGCTCGGCCAATGCGGCATGCAGCTTCTGCGACTGCGAGCCCAGTTCCAGCATGTCGCCGAGCACGGCGACGCGGCGTCCGCCTTCGGCCACCGGCGTGTCGCGCAGCAGCGTCAACGCCGCGCGCATCGAGGTCGGGTTGGCGTTGTAGCTTTCGTCGATCAGCGTCGCCGTGCCGCCGGGCAGGCCGAGCACATGGCGCAGGCCACGGCCCGGTGCCGCCGACAGGTCGGCCAGGGCCTCGGCGATACGCGTAACCTCGGCGCCGACGAGATGGGCCGCACCCAGCACCGCCAGCGCATTCTGCGCGATATGCCGTCCTGGCGCACCGACGCGCGCCACCAATTCCTTGCCGGCGATCTTGACGGTGATGACCGAATGGTCGGCCGCAAGCACGCAGTCGACCAGGCGATAGGTGGAGCGCTGCGCCTCGCCGAAGCCGAAGACATGGGCGACACCGGCCTGGCGCGCCATCTTAGCCAGCAGCGTCGAGCGCGGGTCGTCGCGGTTGAGCAGCGCCGCGCCTTCCGGCTCCAGCCCTTCGAAGATTTCGGCCTTGGCCTTGGCGATCTCGTCCAGATTGCGGAAGAAGCCGAGATGGGCGGCCGCGATCAAAGTGACGATGGCGACATGCGGGCGCACCATCTTCACCAGCGGCCGGATCTCGTCGGGATGGTTCATGCCGATTTCGAAGACGCCGTAGTCGGTGTCCTGCGGCATGCGCGCCAAGGTCAGCGGCACGCCCCAATGGTTGTTGAAGGAGGCGGCCGAGGCATGCACCTTGCCGACCACGGACAGGACGTGACGAAGCGCTTCCTTGGTGGTGGTCTTGCCGACAGAGCCGGTCACCGCGATGATCCTGGCGCGGGAACGCGCGCGCGACGCCACGCCGAGCTTTTCAAGCGATGCCAGCACGTCGGGCACCACGATCATCGGCGCGGTCAGCCGGCCAAGCGCCGGTAATTTGCCTTCGGCGACGATGAGAACGCCGGCGCCGGCCTTGATGGCGGCGGTGGCGAAGTCGTGCCCGTCCATCGCGTCGCCCTTGATGGCGAAGAAGGCCTCGCCCGGCTGCAATGTGCGGCTGTCGATGGAAATGCCGCTGACGCCTTCCGGCATGGCGCCGATCGGGCGGCCGTCAAGGGCGGCAACAAGGGCGTCGGCGGTCCACAGATGGCTCATGCGGCACGCTCCCTGAGTGCGGCGCGCACCTCCTCGTGATCGGAGAACGGCAGCGTTTCGGCGCCGACGGTCTGCCCTTCCTCATGGCCCTTGCCGGCCACGATCAGCGTGTCGCCGGCATCGAGCATCGCCACCGCTTCGTGGATCGCCTTGCGGCGGTCGCCGATCTCGATGGCGCCGGGCGCCGCCGCCATGATGGCGGCGCGGATTTCTTGCGGCACTTCCGAGCGCGGGTTGTCGTCTGTGACGATGACGACGTCGGCCAGTCGCGTGGCGATCTCGCCCATGATCGGGCGTTTGCCGCGGTCGCGGTCGCCGCCGCAGCCGAACACCACCAGGACGCGACCGGTGGTGAAGGGCCGCACCGAGGACAGCACATTCTCCAGCGCGTCCGGCTTGTGGGCGTAATCGACATAGACCGGCGCGCCGACCGAGGTCGTACCGACCAGGTCGAGCCGACCGGGCGCGCCCTTCAGCTTTTCGAGAGCAGCCAGGGCCTTGGCCGCCGGCGTGCCGGTGGCCATCGCCAGCCCGGCCGAAACCAGCGCATTATAGATCTGGAAGTCGCCGGCCAGCGGCAGGTCGATCTCGTAGATGACGCCGTCGGCCTCGATTTCGGCCCGCTGCCGATGGCGCTCGTGCTCGACGCGCTTGAGTTGCAGGAAATCACCATGGCGGCCGACGGTGAGCACGGAAAGCCCGGCCGCTTTTGCGGCGGCAACGGTCGGGGCCGACCACGGGTCGTCGGCGAAGATCACCGCCGGCGCGCCCTTGGGCAGCAGCGCATCGAACAGGCGCAGCTTGGCGCGGTGATAGTCCTCGACCGTCGGGTGGTAATCCATATGGTCGCGACCGAGATTGGTGAACGCGCCTGCAGCGAGCTTCACGCCGTCCAGCCGGCGCTGGTCGAGGCCATGGCTGGAGGCTTCCATCGCGGCATGGGTGACGCCGGCGTCGGCCAGTTCCTTGAGCAGGCGGTGCAACGCGACCGGGTCCGGCGTGGTCAGCGAACCGTATTCGTCGCGGCCTGGCGCTACGACCCCGGTAGTGCCGATGGAGGCGGCGGCAAACCCCGCATGGTCCCAGATCTGGCGGGTGAAGGCGGCGACCGAGGTCTTGCCGCTGGTGCCGGTGACGGCGACCATGGTTTCAGGCTGGCCGCCGAAGAAACGGGCTGCCGCGAGCGCCAGCGCGTGGCGCGGATCATCCACGGAGATCACCGGCACGCCGAGGCCGGAAAGGCCGGCACCGCGCGCGGCAACGATGGCCGATGCACCGCGCTTGGCAGCGTCCGCGGCAAAGGTCGCGCCATCGGCCTTCGAGCCAGCCAGCGCAAAGAACAGATTGCCGGTACGGACCTGCCGCGAATCCGAAGCGACGCCGGTCACCGCTGTGTCGGAGGAAGCCTCGACAGGCAGGACACCGGCTAGATCTCTAAGTTTCATCGAACCCCAGTCATTGCAACAAAACGGCGCGCATCCCGGCGCGCCTCTTAAGAATCACTCAGTAGGACACCATCGTTGCCGCATTTTCTTGGCCGAAATCGGGCTTGACGCCAAGCATCGGCGCCGAGCGGCGGATGATGTTGGCCACCATCGGCGCGGCGTTGGAGCCGGCGGTGGCGCCCATGCCGGGCTTTTCCGGCTTCGGCTCGTCGATGATGGTCAACACGATATATTGTGGATCGTCCATCGGGAACGCCGCCACGAAGGCGTTGAAGCGGACATCCTTCGAATAACGGCCGTTGATGACCTTTTCCGCAGTGCCGGTCTTGCCGCCGACGCGATAGCCGGCGACTCGGGCGTTCTTGCCGGAGCCTTTTTCGGCGTTCAGCGTGTAGAGATAGCGCATGCCCTCCACGGTCTTCTCGCTGACCACCTTCTTGGCGACGTCCATCGCCTGATCGGCGGTGCGGGTCAGGAAGGTCGGCTGGATCAGGAAGCCGCCATTCATCAGCGCCGCGCAACCGACCGCCGTTTGCAGCGGCGTGGTCGAGATGCCGTGGCCGAAGGCGGCGGTGATCGAATGCACCTTCTTCCAGACTTTCGGCTCAGTGGGCTTGGCCACTTCCGGCAGTTCGGTCTTCATCTTTTCCAGCACGCCGAGGCGGTGCAGGAACTCGCGGTGGCCTTCGATGCCGACGACGTCGGCTTCCTTGGCCGAGCCGATGTTGGAGGAATAGATGAACACTTCCGGCACCGACAGAACGCGGCCCTTGCCGTGGAAGTCGCGGATGGTCTGGCGGCCGATGGTGATCGGACGCGAGGCATCGAACTTGGAGTCCATCGTCACCTTGCCGGAATCCAGCGCCATGGCGGTGGTGAAGCTCTTGAAGGTCGAGCCCATCTCGTAAAGACCGGCCGACATGCGGTTCAGCCGGTCCTTCTCCTGGGCGTTATAAGGATTGTTGGGATCGAAATCCGGCACCGAGGCCATCGCCATCACTTCGCCGGTCTTGATGTTGAGCACGACACCGCCGGCGGCGATCGCATGATACTTCTCCATCGCGGTCGCGACCTCGTCGCGCACGATGTGCTGGACGCGCAGGTCGATCGACAGCTTGACCGGCTTCAGATCGCGGGCAACGGCGAGGCCCGACTGCTGCAGGTCGGCCAGCCCCTGATCGTCGATATACTTCTCCATGCCGGAGATGCCCTGGTTGTCGATGTTGGTCAGTCCGACAACATAGGAGGTCGTCTCGCCGGCAGGATAGAAGCGCCGCTTCTCGGTGCGGAAGCCGATGCCGGGAATGCCGAGCTGCATGATTTCCGACTGCTGCTTCGGCGTCAGCTGGCGCTGTAGCCAGACGAAACCGGCACCGCTCTTCAACTTCTTGTAGGTCTGCTCGTAATCGATTTCCGGCAGCACGGTCGCCAGCTTCTCGATCGCCTCGTCGGCATCGACCATGTGGCGCGGCTCGGCGAACAGCGACGACGTCCTGATGTCGGTGGCCAGAACCTCGCCATTGCGGTCGACGATGTCGGGCCGCGAAGCCGTCACCCGGCTGGGCGGCGGGCCGGAATCGCTCGGCCCCTGGAAGCCCAGCCACACCAGCCGACCGGTGATGGCGATGTAGATGCCGAAAAACACCGTCATCGTCATGACGACGCGGGTGCGCGTCTTGCCGCCGGTCGCCTTGCGGGCGCTGTCGAGGACGATCGAGCCGTTGTCGCTGCGCGGCGAACGTTTCAGGAGCTTGTTGAGAACGCCGATCATTCGTCAGCTCCAGCCTCGATCTGTTGCGCGATCTTGTCCAGTGAAGTCGGCTTGGCGGCGCTGGCCGCCTTGTCCTTCGCCACGGGTTTCGGCTTGGCGACGGCGGCAATCTTCTTGTCGGCCGGCTTCGCCTTGTCCGCGGCCTTGGCTGCCAGCTTTGGTTTCTCCGCCGCCTTGTCCTTGGCGATCGATGCGGTCTTTTCCTTGTCGATGCCGGCAGCGCCATTCTCGGCCATGATGTCTTCGATGGAGAGCGGCGGCCGCTGCGGCAGGTCATCCAGCCCGACCACCTGGCGCGCATCGACGGACTGGAGATTGAGCTGTGTCTTGTAGAGTTCGGTCAGCTTCTGCAGGCGGGCCGGCTGCGTCAGCAGGCTCCAGTCGGCCCTGAGCAGTTCGATCGTCTCTTCCTCGGTGCGTATCTGAGACTGCAGCTTGTAGACCGCGGTCTGCTGCACCTCGGCGTCGCGCTTGATCTTGTAGGTCATGGCCGCCGCCGAGACCATGACGGCGATCAGGATGATGTCACTGGTACGGAACACGCGCTCACCTCTCGCCCGGCTTGCTGACGCCGGGAAGTTTTGGAAGGCCGAAGATGGACAGGTCGCCCGCGCGGGCCGGCGCCTCGGTGCGGATCGCGGCGCGCAGCCTGGCCGAACGCGCGCGCGGATTGGCGGCAAGCTCGGCCTCGCCCGCCGTCACGCCGCCGCCCGCCTTGCGGAACGTGGCGGTGCGGATCTGCGTCTCCGGCATATGGCGCGAGCCGGCCGCCTGTTCGGAGCGGTCGGCGATGAAGCGCTTGACGATGCGGTCTTCCAGCGAATGAAAGGTGACGACGACGAGCCGCCCGCCGGGCCTGAGCACCCGCTCGGCGGCGATCAGTGCCATGGCCAGTTCGCCAAGCTCGTCATTGACGAAGATGCGCAGCGCCTGGAACACCCGCGTCGCCGGGTGGATCTTGTCGCCCGGCTTGCGGCCGATATGGGTTTCGATGGCGTCGGCGAGATCGAGCGTGCGCTCGAACGGCTTCTTCTCGCGCCGCGTCTCGATCATGCGGGCAATGCGGCCCGAATGGCGCTCCTCGCCGAGAAAGCCGAAGATGCGGGCAAGGTCGCCCGCCTTGAAGGTGTTGACCACGTCGGCGGCGCTCATCCCCGACTGCGCCATGCGCATGTCGAGCGGACCGTCGAAACGGAAGGAAAACCCGCGTTCGGCCTGGTCGAGCTGCATGGACGAAACGCCGATGTCAAGCACGACGCCGTCGACGCCCTCGGCATGCTGGTCGAGCGTCGAAAAAGGCGCATGGACGAGGCGGAGCCTGCCGTCGGCCTGCTGTTCAAGCGCCCTGCCCGCTGAAATCGCGTCCGGATCGCGGTCGATGGCAATCACCGATGCGCCGCTGTCTAGAACCGCCCTGGTGTAACCGCCCGCGCCGAAAGTGCCGTCGACGATCACCTCGCCGCGCTGCGGCGCCAGTGCCTCGACGACCTCGGCGAGGAGGACCGGAATGTGGCGGGCCGGTCCGCCAGCGGCGTGGAGATCATCGCCGTGGCCCGCCGTCATTCCGGCCGCTCCCCTGGCTTCGTCCCCTGCCGAAGATGCAAGAGCCTGGACCGCGCGGCCGCCCCATAGGCGGCCAGCCGTCCCGGCTCCCATATCTGGAAAAAACTGCCCCTCCCCACGAAGGCCACTTCGGTTGTTATTCCGGTATGCTCGCGAATGAAATCGGTCAACGTGACGCGCCCATCCTGATCCAGCTTCAGGAAGGTGCCGTCGCCATGGCAGAAGAAGGACATGTCGTCCGCCGTCTGCAGGAACGGATCCTCCTGCGCAATGCGTTGCTCGTAACGGTCGAGCAGATCGAGCCCGCCGACATCCATCGCCGCCTGGTCCAGGCAGCGCAGTGCATAGAGTTCCGAATAGCCGCGTTTCTGCAGGACCGTGCGGAAATGCGCAGGCACCGAGACGCGCCCCTTGGCGTCGATCCGGTTCACCGCGCTTGATAGAAAACGGTCCATGACGCGCTACAGCCGCTTGCGCCGCTGCACCTCTCAACATCCTCGCAGCCATGCCGCCGCGGCACGGCCCCTTCACCAGGCCCACCGCGCCGGACGGAGCGAAAAACGACACACGCACAGCCGACGCGGTTGGCCGTTCGGCGTACGCTTCACCCTGACACGAAACGAAGGCTTGATTAGCGAGATGGGATATCATGGGGTATCATGGGCGTCAACGGGAACAGGCTTCACAAACCCCTTAGAAGGTGACATTGCGGGCACTGCCGTATTTATCCTCCATTAAGCCTAACGAAGTGTTTAAGAGTGGCTCCGCCCTTGCCCCGGCAAGCAGCGAGGCATAGCGTTTGAAATGCTCGCCCGAGCGCCGCTTCGACGCTTTCCAACCCTCTCCAGAGACCTTTTCCCGAGATCCGCCATGTCCGAAACAGCTCCCTCCCGCGCCGCCGGGCTCCTTCATCTCAGGCGCGACGGTCTGTCCAAGGGCGATTCCATTCCCCTACCGCTGACGATGGCATCCACCTTCCATGCGCCCGGCGATTCGACCGGCTTCCATCAATATGGCCGGTTCTCGAACCCGACCTGGGATGGAACCGAAGAGATGCTGTCTTATCTGGAGAACGCGCCGGCCCTTGCCTTCCCGTCGGGCATGGCGGCGATTTCCGCGGCGTTCTTCGCGCTTCTGAAAACCGGCGACCGCATCCTCTTGCCGACCGACGGCTACCACACCACACGCATCCTGGCTGATCGCTTCCTGCGCGCCTTCGGGGTCCATTTCGACACCCGCCCGACAGCCTCCTTCCTCGACGGCGGTTTTGACGGCTACCGGCTGGTCTTCGTCGAAAGCCCTTCCAATCCGATGCTGGATATCTGCGACATCGCGGCCGCCGCCGAAGCGATCCACAAGGCCGGCGGCCTGCTTATCGTCGACAACACCACCATGACGCCCTTCGGCCAGCGCCCGCTCGACCTCGGCGCCGACATCGTCGTGGCGGCCGACACCAAGGCGCCGAACGGCCATTCCGACGTGCTGGCCGGCCATGTCGCCAGCCGCAACGCTGACGTCATGGCGGCCGTGAAGGAATGGCGCACCACTTCGGGCAGCATTCCGAGCCCCTTCGACGCCTGGCTGCTGCATCGCGGGCTGGAGACGCTCGATGTGCGTTTCGACCGCATGTGTACATCGGCAGAGCTGATCGCGCCGCGCATCAAGGCGCATCCGGCGGTCAAGGCGCTCCGCTTTCCCGGTCTCATCGGCGACCCGTCGCACAACCTTGCCAGCACGCAGATGGAGCGCTTCGGCTTCCTCATCAGCTTCGTGCTCGGGTCGGAAGACGAGGCCGAGAATTTCATCAATGGCTGCGAACTGATGGCCGCCGCCACCTCCTTCGGCGGGGTCCACACCTCGGCCGAGCGCCGCACCAAGCGCGGCGACGCCGTGCCGCCCGGTTTCGTCAGGCTGGCGATCGGCTGCGAGCCGGCGGAGGATTTGTGGGCTGCGATCAAGGCATCGCTGGACAGGATTGCGGCGGCTTAGGCGGCGCGGCTGAATCAAACTCCGAACGACCTGAATCGAAATCCGATCAAGTCGCCCGAAGCCACTGAAATCCTGAGAAAAATGCCAGCCGGCCTATAAGCCGGGTTCTGTATGGCCCCGCCCCTTGCGGAGCGGAACGTGGCGGCCATTCATCTTGGGCGCATGTTGCCATACGCCTCACGCAACCTACCCGGGCGGTGGGCCGGAAACAGCCCTGAGGGTTTCCCCTCGTACCGCCCCTATTCGGTTTTGCTCCCGGTGGGGTTTGCCCTGCCGCTCCCGTTGCCGGTCGCGCGGTGGGCTCTTACCCCACCCTTTCACCCTTGCCGCGGAGAACCGCGGCGGTTTGCTTTCTGTGGCACTTTCCCTGGGGTCGCCCCCGCCGGCCATTAACCGGCACCGTGTCTCCATGGAGCCCGGACTTTCCTCACCCGCAGCCTTTCGGCTCTTGCTGGTGCGGCCGCCCGGCCGGCTGGCAGGGCGTATAAAGGCATTCGCAAGCGAAAAGGCAAACGAAAACCGCAGCCGGCTCAAATGGGTCCCAAGGAGATCGTGCTTAGCTGGCGCCGCCGAGCTGCGCCTGCACCTTCCGGCAATAGGCCGCCGAGATCGGGTTCATGCGCTTGGCGGCATGGCCGGCATTGTATTTGAGAATGGTGCCGCAGGTGGTGCCGCCGCTGAGCTCCTGCGCCATCGCCAGATACTTCATGCCGTATTTGATGTTGGTCTCGGGGTTGTGCAGCCCGTTGGCCGAGCCGCTGTAGCCCATCATGCGCGCGGTGGCAGGCTTGATCTGCATCAGGCCGATCTCGCCGGCGCTGCCGACCATACCGGGCCGGTAGTTGCTTTCGACCTTGATGACGGCATGCGCCAGCCTGGCCGGCACGCCGTAGCTGGCGGCATAGCGGGCGACGATATCGGAATAACGCACGTCGGTTCCACCGGCGTAATAAGGCTTGGTGGTGCGCGGCGCGATCGAGGCTGTGGTCGTCATGTCGACCATCACTTTCCTCCTGGCCTTGCCGACCCTGTCGCCCTTGCTGACCCTGTCGCCCTTGGCGACCTTGACCGTCTTGCCGGCCTTGGTGTTCGACGCGGTCTTGTTGTCCTTCGCGCAGCCGAACAGATAGGGGCACGGCTCGGCAGCGGTCTTGGAGCGCGCCACGACCTGCTTGGCCTTGGCCGGCTTGGCTATCGTCTGATTGGCGGCTGGGGCGGTCTGGTCAGCCCTTGGACTGGCCGCGGCGCTATCCTGCGACGTGAAGGCAATAGAAATCATCCCGGCAGCAAAGGCTGCCGCTACAACGAACGGTTTTTGCATACGATCCTGTTTTTCTTGGCCGCGCGAAGAACTTCGCGCTACATCCTGTCATGAATGACGAACTAGCCTTGGCAATAGTCCGGCATTGGTGTGGACTTGCCTTTGAAACCCGATTTGGCGGCAATGAAGGCCGGGCAATTCAATTCATATTACAAATTGTAATATTAAACGGAAGCGCAACGATGGTCAGGCTAGACTTGCCGCCGCGGAAGCAACCAGCCGCTTCAACGTCCTGATCGTCGAGCCATCGGCGACGCCGTCGACGAGGCGCGGCCGGAAATGACGCTGGAAGGCCTCTACCGCGATCCGCGTGGCGGGGTCGAAAATCCTCGTGATTCCAAGACCATAGCCGTAAAGCGCCAGCAGCGACTGCAATTCCTCGACCTGAGCGCCCTGGTCGCCTTCGCGCAATGCCGCCCCTTGCCGGATCGGCGCCGCGGGCACCAGATGGCCGATGCCGGCAGCATGCAGCGCCTTCCACGGAAACCTTTCGCCGGGATCGACCTTGCGACCGGGTGCCACATCCGAATGCGCCAGAATACGTTCCGGCACGACGCCGTGGCGAGCCACAATCCCGGCGCAAAGCCCGATCACCGCCTCGATCTGCCGCTTCGGATAAGGCGGATAATCCAGGGAATGGCCGGGATTGACGATCTCGATACCAACGGAAGCCGAGTTGATGTCGGCATGGCCGCGCCAGAAACTCTTGCCCGCGTGCCACGCACGGTCGCTTTCGCGCACCATCTGCACGATCCGCCCGTCCTTGTGCACCAGATAATGCGACGACACCTCGCTCGCCGGGTCGCACAACCAGGCTTCGGCGCCTTCTCCGCTCGCCATGCCCGTATAGTGCAGCACGATCATGTCTGGCCGGAACGGTCCGCGGCGCGGGCCGAAATTGGGCGATACCCTGACGTCTGCTCCGGCATGGTCGGGCGAAAAGCCGCTCATGCCGGGGCGAGGTCCCGTTCGATCAACTCGTAGGCCGCGTTGATCGCGGCAACACGCGTCGTCGCGATCTTGATGAATTCCTGCGGCAGGCCGCGCGCGATCAGCCGGTCCGGGTGGTTTTCGGACACCAGCTTGCGGTAGCGCTTCTTCACCTCGGTGAAGGGCTGGCCGCGCTCGATGCCGAGCACGACATAGGGGTCGTCGGCGCCAAGATGCACATGCCGCGCCATGATACGCTGGTAATGCACGTCCTCGATGCGGAAGATTTCGGCGACCCGGTGCAGGAACTGCCCTTCCCGCTCATGCAAAACGCCGTCGGCGGTGGCGATGTGGAAGAGACCGTCGAGAATATCTTCCAGCATCATGCAGTTGGCGTGGCCGGAGCCGCACAGCCCCGCCATCTTCTCGGCATAGGCCTCGAAGCCGGCAACGTCCTGCTTGGCCAGATCGTAGAGCCGCGCCACATTATGCGTCTCTTCCGGCGGCACTTCGAAAATCTCGCGGAAAGCGCGGATTTCGTCCTGGGTGACGACGCCGTCGGCCTTGGCCATCTTGGCCGACAGCGCGATCATCGCCACCGAGAACGAGACGCGCCGGCGCAGTTCCGCGTCGCCGGAAAACACCGTGCGCACGGCCTCGACCACCTCGGCGATGCCAGCCGTGGCGGAGGCGGAAAGGCGGGCGATGAAATCACCAATGCGGTCCCAAATCGACATGCGCTTCTCTTAGAACCAAGCGCATGGCGCTATCAAGGCACGATCGCGTCATGGGCCGGTTCGGCGAAAGCCGTTTGAGCGATAACGCCCTAGGCGGCCGTCCGGTTCGGCCGGCGCACCGCCCTTATCTTGCTGGAGTGGCCGCCGCCGCAGAAGAAGCGGTCACCGCCGTCGGATTCAAGCCCGGAAACGCCTGAGCCGGCCGGCAACTCCAGCCGTTCCAGCACCTCTCCGGTCTTCGGATCGACACGCCGGACCTCACTCTCCTCGCCATCCCACATGCCGTGCCAGAGTTCGCCGTCCACCCAGGTCACCCCGGTGACGAAGCGGTTGGAGGAAATCGTGCGCAGGATGGTTCCCGTCTCCGGATCGATCTGGTGGATCTTGCAATCGCGATACTGCCCCACCCATAGCGAGCCCTCGGCCCAGGCAAGGCCGGAATCGCCACCGCCGCCGGGTGCCGGGATCGTTGCCAGAACGCGCCCGCTCGCTGGATCGATCTTCTGGATGCGGTCCTCGGCGATCTGGTAGAGATGCTGGCCATCGAAAGCAGTTCCGGCATGCGCGGCAACATCGATCGAGCGCACGGTTTCGCCGCTTGCCGGGTCGAGCGCGTTCAATCTGTCGCCGGAGGCGAACCAGACATTGCGGCCATCGAAGGTCACGCCAGCCACCTTTTCGACGCCCGGAAAGGGACCGTATTCGCGGATGATTTCGGCGGCGGTGCGTTTCATGGTTCAGCCTCGTGTTTCAATATTGGAGCACGGAGCCCTGCGGCTCCTGTCCTTCAAAGCCACTCTAGTCGCTCGGCAGCGGTCCCGGGAGTAACAAGGCTGTCGGGAAACCCGGCACCGGCGGCGTCATCCAGCGAACCGCCCGGCCACGGCCGAACGAGTGGACCTTGCCGGCCGCGGCCAACTGCTCCAGCGCCCGCTGAACCGTGCGCGGGCTGGCGCCGAGCGCGAGTGCCAGAGCCGAGCTCGACCAGGCTTCGCCATCGGCCAGGAAAGCCAGCACCGCCGCATTTTCCTCCTCGACGGGCGGTGCCAGCACCACCGCATCGGCGGACCGGCGCGGCGCAAGCGCAAAACCCTCGCTGGTCGCGTTCACCTCGACCAGCATCCTGAGTTCCGCGCGCAGGCGACCGATCTCGACCCTCAGCCGCGCACGATGCGATTCATCGGCATATTTCGCGCCAAAGGCACGCAGCAGAAGTGTGCTTCGGGACACATCGCCCGGCCACGCTTCAGCCAGTTCGCGCACAAGGGCGAACAGCACCGGGCGCGTCGCCAGCGGCACCACGATGCCGCCGCCGCGCACGACGTTGCGGCAGGCGTCGACCACCAGCGACCCGGACGCCAGCAGCGTCTCGACCTCGTCGAGCAGCAAGGGGCGTGCCTGCCCATGGGCGATCAGCCGCGCGGCGGGTGCCTCAAGCACCACGGCGGCGCTCTCCACCTCGGCGATCAACGCGCCGATGCCCGACTGGCGCGCTGCCTCGCCGGCCCGCGCAAGAGCGGCCCGCGCAGCCCTGGTCTGCAGGCGCCGGATCGCGATGCCGGCCGCCGCCAGCTCGCGCGAAGCCCTTGCCGCCGGTGGCAAGGGTCCGACGTCGGCTTCCGTCAGCAGGCGTTCGGCTTCGTCGAGGCGGCCGATCAACAGCAGGCGCCGGATTTCGAGATTGCGCGCGTGAGCAGCGTTGACGCGATCACCATGGGCTTCCAGCGTCGCTCGGGCGGCATCGAGCGCCTTCACCGGCCAGCCGAGGTCGCGCGAGACCAGCGCGATCTCGGCTTCGGCGACGACACAACGCGCGCGCGCCACCGCTTCCTTCGGACCAAAGGCACGCGCCGCGTTCTTGAGCAGCATCTTTGCCCGGGCGAAGTCGCCAAGCTGCGCCATGGTGATACCGCGCAAAGCCAGCGCCGGCGCGTCATCGCGCAGGCCGACCCGCTTCAAGGCGCCAAGCGGATCACCGGCCGCCAGAGCGCGGGCTGCCGCGGTGATCAGCGAGTCCATGGCAATCCCGTCAAATTTGTAACTCCCGCCATCGCGCGCTCCGGGCTTAGCCTGATCCTATTCCGAAGCAAACGGCCGGACCAGTGACGGTCCGCCGAGAGTTCACAAGGAGACGTTCGATGACGATGCATGTGACAGGAACGCGCAAACAATGGCTCGAAGCGCGGCTCGACCTGCTCGCGGCCGAAAAGGAATTGACGCGGCGCAGCGACGCACTGGCCGAGCTGCGCCAAAAACTGCCATGGGTGCGGATCGACAAGGACTATCGCTTTGACACCGCCGCCGGCAGCGCCTCGTTGGTCGACCTCTTCAAGGGCCGCTCGCAGCTGCTCGTCTATCATTTCATGTTCGGCCCCGACTACAAGGCCGGTTGCCCCTCCTGCTCCTCGATCGCCGACGGCGTCAACGGCAGCGTCGTGCACCTCGAAAACCATGACGTTGCCTTCACCGCCATCTCGCGGGCACCGCTGGAAAAGCTGCTCGCTTACAGGCAGCGCATGGGATGGAGCTTCGACTGGGCTTCCTCCTTCGGCAGCGATTTCAACAGCGATTTCGGCGTCTGGTTCAGCGAAGAGCAGCAGCGCGCCGGCATCGACTACAACTATCGCCGCGAGCCAGCGATGGCTGGACCAGCAGCGGAACTGACCGACAGCAAATCGCAGCCGCGCGACGACGACAGTCCGGTCGCCCAGTTTGCCGCCACGACCGGAACCGACGCTGCCACCTTCTTGCGCGATCTGCCCGGCCTCAGCGCCTTCGTGTTGGAAGACGGGCAGGTCTACCACACCTATTCCGCCTATTCGCGTGGCCTGGACGGTATCTGGGGCATGTATCAGTGGCTGGACCGTGCTCCCAAAGGCCGCAACGAAACCGGTTTCTGGTGGCGCCGCAACGACGAATACGGTCGGGCGTAACGACTATGTTCGCGCTTGATCGAACCGGAAGCAACACGCCCAACGGGCCGCGCGGCGCAACGGCAGGCTTCACGGATTGGCTCTGCCTCGCTGCCACGCCGACCTTCGCTGCAATGGCGCTGCTCAGCGCCGTCACCGGAGGGGCGGACATGATCTGCTCCTCCATGGCGGACGCCCTGCCGCTCAACGGCATGGTGATGATGTATCTGCTGATGAGCGCTTTCCACCTGCCGCCCTGGCTGCGGCTCGTTGCCGGCCGCGCTGGCAGGTCGGTCGATGCAGACCGGCCGGATCGCGGATTTTCCGTCTGAGACCAGAACGTCTCGACAACTGACCGCTAGAAACCAAGAAAAAGGCCGGGACACGCCCGGCCTTCTTCGTTTTTGCGCGGCCGGCATCGACCGGCCGCTTCAAGCCAGGACTTCCCGCGCTTATTGCGCCGGTGCCGTGGAGTTCGGCTGCGCCGGCTTCATGGTGTTGTCGGCTGGCGGCTGCGCCTGCGGGGTCGCAGGCTTCATCGGCTGCACGTCGGCGGGAGGCGGCGTCGTGCTTTCCGTCGTGGTCTTGTCCGTGCCGGTACCACTGCCGCCGCCGCTGTTTTCACTGCAGGCGGCGACACCGAGCAACAGCAACGCCGAAACCGAGGCAAGAACGAGGTTTTTCATCGCTTTTCTCCTTCGCAACTTCACCCCCTTGTGAAGGGCGGCATCGGTTCAATGCCGCAGACGCGCATCCGTTTCGTCACATTGCGTTTCGCTCTGTAACAGCCGAACCCACGCGATCGGCCGTTGCCGGGCCGCGCCATCGGCTCTAACAGGGAGGGCAATGGCATCGAGAGGACGGTCGATGAACGGAAAATGGGACTTCTGGATCGACCGCGGCGGTACCTTCACCGACGTCATCGGGCGCGGACCGGACAGTGCGCTCCATCCCATGAAGCTGTTGTCGGAAAACCCGGAGGCCTACCCCGACGCCGCCATCCATGGCATTCGCACCTTGCTCGGCCTCGCGCCCGGCACGGCCATTCCGGCCGATGCCATCGGCGAGGTGCGCATGGGCACCACGGTCGCCACCAACGCGCTGCTGGAGCGCAAGGGCGACCGCGTCTTGCTGCTCATCACCAAGGGTTTTCGCGATGCGTTGCGCATCGCCTATCAGGCGCGCCCCGACATCTTCGCCAAGGAGATCATCCTGCCCGAACAGCTCTACGAGCGCGTCGTCGAGGTGGACGAGCGGGTGCGCGCTGACGGCTGCGTGGAACGGCTTCTCGACATCGCCAATGTCAAGCCGGCGATCGAACAGGCCAAGGCCGACGGCATCGACGCTGTCGCCATCGTCTTCATGCATGCCTGGAAATATCCCGAGCATGAGAAGGCGGTGGCCAAGGTCTGCCACAAAGCCGGCTTCTCGCAGGTTTCGGTGAGCCACGAAGTGTCGCCGCTCATCAAGCTGGTCGGGCGCGGCGATACCACAGTGGTCGACGCCTACCTGTCGCCGATCCTGTCGCGCTACGTGCAGCGGGTGGCGGGCGAACTGGGCATCGTGTCGGCACAGCCCAGCGAGCGCTCGGCCGCGAGCCCGAGACTGACGTTCATGATGTCCTCGGGCGGCCTGACCGCGGCCGACAAGTTCCAGGGCAAGGACGCGCTGCTGTCCGGCCCGGCCGGCGGTGTCGTCGGCATGGTGGAAACCGCGCGGCTCGCCGGCTTCGAGAAAGTCATCGGCTTCGACATGGGCGGCACCTCGACCGACGTCGCCCATTATGACGGCGACTACGAACGCGCCTTCGACACCGAGGTCGCCGGCGTGCGCATCCGCGCACCGATGATGCGCATCCACACCGTCGCCGCCGGCGGCGGCTCGGTCTTGCATTTCGAGGCCGGCCGCTTCCGCGTCGGCCCGGACTCCGCCGGCGCCAATCCCGGCCCCGCCAGCTATCGCCGCGGCGGCCCGCTCGCCGTCACCGACGCCAATGTCATGCTGGGCAAGCTGCAGCCCGATTTCTTCCCGTCGATCTTCGGCCCTGGACAAGACCGGCCGCTGGATGCCGAGGCGGTACGGGCAAAATTTATCGCGCTGGCAACGGAGATCGGCGACGACCGCAGCCCCGAGGCGGTGGCCGAAGGCTTCGTCACCATCGCGGTGGAAAACATGGCCAACGCCATCAAGAAGATTTCGGTGCAGCGCGGCTACGACGTCACCGAATATCTGCTGAACTGCTTCGGCGGCGCCGGCGGCCAGCATGCCTGCCTGGTGGCCGATGCGCTCGGCATGGAGGCGGTGCTGATCCATCCGCTTTCCGGCCTTCTGTCAGCCTATGGCATCGGCCTGTCCTCGGTGTTCGCATCGCGCCAAAAGGCGTTGCTGGCGCCGCTTGCCGAGAGCGCGCTGGCTGAGATCGAGGACGCGCTGGCTGCCCTGCGCGAGGCGGTTGTGAACGAGCTTGCGGAGCAAGGCGTCGCGGCAACCGGCATCGAGACGAGGCCGGTGCTGCATATCCGCTATGACGGCACCGACACCGCTCTGCCGGTCGATTTTTCCGCTGGCTCCATTGAGGCGGCGAAGCGCGATTTCGAGGCCATGCACAAGGCGCAGTTCGGCTTCGTCTATGCCGACAAGCCGATGATCGTCGAAACCGGCGCTGTCGAGGGATGGGAACAAGCCCGGAATGGCCTGGGCGAGGCCAGTGCTCCGCTCGCGAAAATCGACGCGGCAGCTCCAGAGACCAGACGGGTCTATTGCGAGGGTAAATGGCACGAGGCCGGCATGCTCCGGCGTGAGGCGATGAATGCCGGCAACAAGGTCGCCGGCCCCGCTTTGATCATCGAGCCGAACCAGACCATCGTCGTCGAACCCGGCTGGCGGGCCGAGATCACGGCGCGCAACCATGTGCTCTTGCGCCGCGCGGAGAAAAAGCAACGCCGCGCGGCACTCGGCACCGAAGCCGACCCGGTCATGCTGGAGGTGTTCAACAACCTGTTCATGTCGATCGCCGAGCAGATGGGCGTGACGCTGCAGAACACCGCCTATTCGGTCAACATCAAGGAGCGGCTCGATTTCTCCTGCGCCGTCTTCGATCGCAACGGCGCGCTGGTCGCCAACGCCCCGCACATGCCGGTGCATCTGGGCTCGATGGACCGCTCGGTCGAAACAATCATCCGCCTCAACCAGGGCGACATCCGGCCGGGCGACGTCTTCGCCCTCAACGCCCCTTACAATGGCGGCACCCATCTGCCGGATATCACCGTGGTGACGCCGGTGTTCGACGACGCACGGGAGAACATCCTGTTCTGGACCGCCTCGCGCGGCCACCATGCCGATGTCGGCGGAACGGCACCCGGTTCGATGACCCCGCTGGCAACCACAGTCGACGAGGAAGGCGTGCTGTTCGACAATTTCCGACTGGTCGAGCAAGGCCGATTCCGCGAGACAGAACTCGTCCACCTGCTGACCGACCATCGCTACCCTGCCCGCAATCCCGCCCAGAACGTTGCCGACCTCAAGGCACAGATCGCCGCCAACGAAAAGGGCGTCGCCGAGCTGCGCCGCATGGTCGAGCATTTCGGCCTCGACGTCGTCGAAGCCTATATGGGCCATGTCCAGGACAATGCGGCCGAAAGCGTGCGGCGCGTGCTCGACCGGCTGCCGGACAGTTCCGCCTATGCCTATGCCACCGATACCGGCCAGGTCATCAAGGTCAGCATCGCCATCGACCGCGGCAGGCGCCAGGCCACCGTCGACTTCACCGGCACCTCGCCGGTGATGAAGAACAATTTCAACGCGCCGGAGCCGGTGGCGCGGGCGGCCGTGCTTTACGCCTTCCGCGTCATGGTCGAGGACAACATCCCGATGAACGCTGGCTGCTTGCGGCCGATCACCATCGTCATCCCGGACGGCTCGATGCTCAAGCCGGCCTACCCTGCCGCCGTCGTCGCTGGCAATGTCGAGACCTCGCAGCACGTCACCAACGCGCTGTTCGGCGCCATGGGCGCCATGGCCAACGCGCAGGGCACGATGAACAACCTGACTTTCGGCAACGATCGCTACCAATACTACGAGACCATCTGCTCGGGCTCGCCGGCGGGGCGCATGAATGACGGCCGCGGCTTTGCCGGCACGTCCGGCGTACACACCCACATGACCAATTCGCGCCTGACCGACCCGGAAATCCTCGAATTGCGTTTCCCCGTGCTTTTGGAGGACTTCCGCATTCGCCAAGGCTCCGGCGGCAAGGGTCGCTGGAGCGCCGGCGATGGCACCCGCCGCTCGATCCGTTTCCTGGAGAAGATGGAGTGCGCGATCCTCTCCTCGCACCGCTCGCGCCCGCCGCAAGGCCTCGATGGCGGCGGCGACGGCGAAGTGGGCTCGACCAAGGTGCGCCGCCTCGACGGCCGCGTCGATGTGCTGAAAGCCTGCGACCAGACCGTGCTGGAGAAAGGCGAGGCGGTGATCGTGACGACGCCGACGCCGGGCGGCTATGGCGCGGGATGAAGCGCGTCGTCCCTAGTCCAGGTTGGTCTGGATCCACTTCGGCGACAGGTGGATGTCGAGCGTCTGCAGCCGCCCCGGCCCCAGATTGATGAAGCGGTGCGGCAGGGCGGCCGGTCCGAGCACGACGTCGCCGGCCTCCGCGTCGATCACCTCGTCGCCGACGAAAAAGCGCGCGCGGCCCTGCTGGACCACGAAGATTTCGTCATAGGGGTGGATGTGCAGCACCGGCCCCGTGCCGGGCTCATCGTTGCCATAGGTCAATATTGTGACCTCGGTCGGCAAGGTCTCGCCATTGACAGACCCGCGATAAGGACCCGGCAGCGCGGCGTCGAAAAGCCGGGCCTTCGCCGGTGAACGACCGTCCGGAACGACGGTCGTGGGGTCGAAATCGCGTCGAGTCATAAAAGTCTCCGATCTATGCCCCCGAAAAATGGACAAGCCGGCCGCCGAGCGCAAGCCGACTCCGCCGCGTCATGTGCCCGTCACCCCCGCGTCACCGCACTGTCATGCCGCTGCGCTACGCGCTTCGCCCAATGTAAACGGGGAATCGCCTTGCCATGTCGGACGTTTCTGCGGAACTGGTTTTCAGGCGCGGCAAGGAAGTGGGAAAGGCGGTCTACCAGAACCGCGCCCTCTCCAAGGCGGGCATTTCCGAGCGCCTGTTCGCGCTGCTGTTTTCCGGTCTCGTCTACCCGCAGATCTGGGAAGACCCCGATATCGACATCGAGGCGATGCAGCTCGGCGAAGGCCACCGCGTCGTCACCATCGCCTCGGGCGGCTGCAACATCCTGGCCTATCTCACGCGCTCGCCGGCGAAAATCGACGCCGTCGACCTCAACGCGGCCCATATCGCGCTGAACCGCATGAAGCTCACCGCCGTGCGTGATCTGCCGACGCAGGCCGATTTGTTCCGCTTCTTCGGCGCGGCCGGCGCCGAGCACAATTCCGCCGCCTATGACCGTTTCATCGCGCCCAATCTCGATCCGGTCAGCCGCCACTATTGGGAAAAGCGCAATTGGCGCGGTCGCCGCCGCATCGAGGTGTTCAATCGCAATTTCTACCGCACCGGCCTGCTCGGCCTGTTCATCGCCACCGGCCATCGCGCCGGCCGCCTGTTCGGCGTCGATCCGTCCGGCATCATGGCTGCCACCGATCTCGCCGAGCAGCGCCGCTTCTTCGACGAGAAGCTGGCGCCGGTCTTCGACAACAAGCTTTTGCGCTGGGCAACCTCGCGCAAGGCCTCGCTGTTCGGCCTGGGCATCCCGCCGGCGCAATACGATTCCCTCATCACCTCCGGCGATGGCTCGATGGCCTCGGTGCTGAAGGCGCGCCTCGAAAAGCTCGCTTGCGATTTCCCGCTGAAGGACAATTATTTCGCCTGGCAGGCTTTCGCGCGCCGCTATCCCAATCCGGGCGAGGCAGCCCTGCCAGCCTATCTGGAAAAGGAAAACCACGCGACGCTGAAGGCCAATGTCGACCGCGTCGGCATCCACCATGCCAACATGATCGAATTCCTGGCCGGCAAGGACGCCGGCACGGTCGACCGCTTCATCCTGCTCGACGCGCAGGACTGGATGACCGACGAGCAGCTCAACGCGCTGTGGACCGAGATCACCCGCGCCGCCTCGCCCGGCGCGCGCGTCATCTTCCGCACCGCCGCCGAGCCCAGCCTGCTGCCGGGCCGTGTCTCCGCCTCCCTGCTCGACCAGTGGCACTACGAGGACGAAGCCTCGCGCGACTATTCCGCCCGCGACCGCTCGGCGATCTATGGCGGCTTCCACCTCTACGTGAAGCGCGGCTGATGAGCACGCAGGAGCTTCCCGCCAATCATGCCGAACTGATGGACGGCGTCTATCGCTGGCAGCGCCACATCTATGACCTGACCCGCAAATATTATCTGCTCGGCCGCGACCGGCTGATCGCCGGTCTCGACGTGCCGGCCGGCGGCAGTGTGCTGGAACTCGGTTGCGGCACCGGCCGCAACCTTGTGCTGACCGCCCGACACTATCCTGACGCCCGTCTCTATGGCCTCGACATCTCAGCCGAGATGCTGGACAGCGCGCAGGCCGCGATCGTTCGCGACGGTATCGCCGGCCGCGCTGTTTTGGCCCGCGCGGATGCCACCGACTTCGATCCCCAGGCGCTGTTCGGCGTCGCGCATTTCGACCGCGTCTTCGTGTCCTATTCGCTGTCGATGATCCCCAGTTGGGAAAAGACCGTGGCCGCCGGGCTTGCCGCGCTGGCACCCGGCGGATCGCTGCATGTCGTCGATTTCGGCCAGCAGGAAAAGCTGCCCGGCTGGTTCCGCTCGCTGCTTCAGGCGTGGCTGCGGAAATTCCACGTCAGTCCGCGTGAATCGCTGCACGAAGTGCTTGAATCGGAATCCGCCAAAGCCGGCGCAAGCCTTTCATTCGAAAGACTTTATCGCGGCTACGCATGGCTGGCGATAGCCCGACGCTGACCCCTTTTTCCCTCGCGGGAGAAGGAAACAGCGCCCTTACTTCAGCACCTTTGCCAGCGCCGCCGTCAGGTTCTGCGGCCGGTAGCCGAGCTTGAACGGCGTCAGCCCCAGCCGCACGACGACCAGCTTCTGCGACGGCACGACCGCGACGGTCTGTCCGTCATGCCCTTCGAGCCAATAGGTGTCCGCCGGCACGCCGGCCCGGGCGGTAGCGCCGGGGTCGTTCTCGTTGCCGGGCGCCTCGATCCACAATTGGCCTCGCGTATAGACATTCTTGGAGGCTGGCGCCGGCTCGCGCATCCACGATACGAAGCCGTCGGGGAGGATCTGCTGGCCGTTCCAGGCGCCGTCCTGCAACAGGAACTGGCCGAAGCGTGCCCAGTCACGCGCCGTGGCGTAAAGATAGGACGAGCCGACGAAGGTTCCGTGCTGGTCTGTCTCCAGCACCGCGCTGTTCATGCCGATCGGCTGGAACAGCTTCTGGCGCGGCCATGCCAGCGCCTGCTTCGGGTCGGCGAAGGTGTTTTGCCAGATGCGCGACAGCATCACCGCCGTGCCGCTCGAATAGGAATAGACCTTGCCGGGCTCTCCCGTCAGCGGCTTGTTGGAGGCGAAATCGGCCATGTTGCCTTGCTGGTAGAGCATGCGTGTCACGTCGGTGACCGCGCCATAGTCTTCGTTGAACTCCAGCCCGCTCGACATTGCCATCATGTCGGCCAGCGTGACCGCGGCACGCTTGTCGGCCTTCCAGTCGGCGAACAGGCCCTGGTCGGTGATGGCAAGCTTGCCTTCCTTGACCAGCGTGCCGACGATCGCGGCGTTGACCGATTTGGTCATCGACCAGCCGAGCAGCGGCGTGTTTTCGGAGAAACCGGCACCGTAGCGCTCGCCGAGGATGCGGCCGTTCTGGGCCACCACGACGGCGCGCATGCCCGGACCGGTCAGACCCGCATCGTCAAGGATTTTCGCAATCTCCGGGTTTTGCGAGGGCTCGACACGGCCGCCTTCCGGCCACAGCGCGTCGGCCACCGTCGGCGGCGTGACGATATCGGTGCTGATTGCCTTGGCTGCAGCCACATTGCCGTCGGGCACGTCGGTGCAGCCGAGCCCCGGACGCAGCACCGCCGTCCCCTTGCCGAAGATACCAAGCAGGCCGGCGCTGACCGTGCCGCCGCTCTTGTCGACATTCAGCATCATCAGCTTGAGGATCGGATGACCCGGCGCCTGCACGTCCACCGCCAGAACCTGCCCGGCATCGCGCCCGGCCAGGAAGACGTTCGAGCAGACGATCTTGGCCGTGTAGTTGGCGGCGACCCGGATCAAGACCGGCGGCGCGATCCACAGCCAGACCGCCCCGCCGATAACGGCGACGACGATCAGCCAGAGCAGCCATTTGAAAATCTTGCCGATGACACGCATGCCCTGCCTCCCAACAGTCGGTGCCGCAATCTGCCGCGATTGGCACCAAGATCGCAACAGCGGATGTCGCCGCGCTAATTTCCCTTAGGGAAAGCAGGCTTGTCAGGCTTAACTCCCTCCCCTGCGATGGGACCGCGACCCATTGCACTTCGCCTGGCATCAACCGATTATCAACCATGTTGGGCGATGACAGAGGGATGTGTTGCGGCCAGGTGGGCACGCCGCAACCGGCTAAGGACCGGCAGAACGACCCATCCGCAACCGGCGGCCTCCGGTCTGGACCTGAATATCGGATGCGCCGTCTCGCGATCGCCTTTTCCCTGCTGGCGCTTTCCGCCTGTTCTACGGTCGACACGCTTAGCCCGGTGGCGTCCGGCTCGGGCTCCAGTTCCGGCGCCGGCTCCGTGGTCGTGCGGGCACCCCGCTTCGCCGATTCCAACCCGCATGAATGGGACAGTGGCGCGCCCTGGAACTATGCCGTCCACGGCACCGACGTGTCCAAATACCAGACATCCGTCGACTGGCCGAAGGCGAGAGCCAACGGCGTTTCCTTCGCCTTTATCAAGGCGACGGAGGGCGGCGACCGCGTCGACGACATGTTCGCAGAGCATTGGCGCAGCACGAAAGCAGCGGGTGTTCCCCGCGCGGCCTACCATTTCTACTATTTCTGCCGCCCGGCGGCCGAACAAGCGCGCTGGTTCATCGAGAACGTGCCGAACGAGCGCTCCTCGATGCCGCCCGTGCTCGACATGGAATGGAACCCGCAATCGCCGACCTGCAAGCTGCGTCCGCCTGCCGAGACGGTGCGTTCGGAGATGACCATCTTCCTGCAGATGGTCGAGAAGCACTACGGCAAGAAGCCGATCATCTACACCTCCGTCGACTTCTTCGACGACAACAACCTGTCGACCTTCCGCGGCTATCCCTACTGGCTGCGCTCGGTCGCCGGCCATCCCACCAAGAAATACGGAAGCCACCCCTTCACCTTCTGGCAATACACCGGAACCGGGGTCATTCCAGGCATGAAGGGCGATGCCGACATCAACGTTTTCAACGGTACCGAGGCCGCCTGGAACAAGTGGCTGCGTCAGAACACCCGTTGACAGGGCGGCCCTCGCCTGCTTTTCGACACTGACCGCGCAGGCCATTTGCGCCGCGCCACGTAATCAGTCCGAAAGGAAGACCATGCGACTGCGCTCCCAGCTCATTGCTGCGCTGCTGCCGGTATTGGTGGCAGCTCCCGCCATGGCGCAGGAATCCGCGCCCACGCAACAGCAGGTTACCCCCGCTGCCGGCGTCCAGCCCGATGCCGGCGCCGGCGCACAGTTTGACCCGACTGCAGCACCTTGCGGCGGCGACTTCGATGCCTGGAAGCAGGGCATCACCGAGGAGGCCAAGGCCGCCGGCGTCGGCGCCGCCGGCCTCGAGGCGCTCGAGGATTCGCGCATCGACACCCGCGTCCTGGCGCGCGACCGCTCGCAAGGCGTGTTCTCGCAGACCTTCACCCAGTTCTCCGGCCGCATGATCTCGGCCTACCGGCTGAAGCAAGGCGCCGCGATGATGCAGAAATACGGCTCGGTCTTCGCCCGCGCCCAGCAGGAATTCGGCGTGCAGCCGGCCATCGTCACCGCATTCTGGGCGCTGGAGACCGATTTCGGCGCCGTCCAGGGCGATTTCGGCACGCTGAACGCGCTGGTCACGCTGTCGCATGACTGCCGCCGCCCGGCCACCTTCCGTCGCCAGATCGTGCCGCTGCTCAAGCTGATCGACCGCGGCGACCTGCCCGCCGACGTCAAGGGCGCCTGGGCCGGTGAGATCGGCCAGACCCAGATGCTGCCGATCGACTATCTGGAAGACAGCGTCGATGGCGACGGCGACGGCAAGGTCGACCTGCGCAACAGCGCGCCCGACGTCATCATGACCACCGCCAAGAAGCTCGAGATCAAGGGCTGGAAGCGCGATCAACCCTGGGTGCAGGAAGTGCGCGTGCCCGACACCTTGCCCTGGGAACAGACGGCGCGCACCAACAAGATGCTGATCAGCCAGTGGAACGCATGGGGCCTCACCAATCCCGACGGCTCGCCGCTCAAGGACAACGGACTGAAGGCCGGCCTGGCGTTACCGATGGGCCGCAAGGGCCCCGCCTTCCTGACCTACGAGAACTTCGACGTTTATATCGAGTGGAACCAGTCCTTCACCTATGCGCTGACCGCCGCCGTTCTGGCGACCCGCTTTGCCGGCGCCCCGGCCTATGACCCGCGCGATCCCGAGCCCGGCCTCAGCATGGACCAGATGAAGGAGCTGCAGAACAAACTGGAAGCCAAGGGCTACGACGTCGGCAAGGTCGACGGCATCCTCGGCACCAACACGCGCGATGCCGTGCGCAAGGAGCAGATCAGGCTCGGCATTCCAGCCGACGGCTGGCCGACGCCGGACCTGCTCGCGAAGCTCTCGTCGTAGCTATTTGGCTTCGGTGCAGGTCACCGGTTTCTGCGGGTTCTGCATCAGGTCGGTGAAGGTCGCTTCCTTGCCCTTGGTCCACCACTCGTATTGCTGCCCGACATAGCGCGCGCCGGAACCGCTGATCACCGAAACGGTGACGACGGTGGTCTTGCCGAGATCCAGCACGGCGAACTGGTTGGCGCTGGTGTTGATGTAGGTGACCGTCATTTTGCGCCCGGGGCAGGTGTAGGTCGCTTTTGTGGTCTGAGGTTTTTCCTTCCCCGGCAGCTTGATCGCCACGGTCGTCGCCGATGCGACGACAGTCATCGCCAGCAGCGAGCCTGCGAGAAATGCAATGCCTTTCACGGTCGATCTCCCAATAGGTTGAACCCTCGAACTCAATCCGCCATCGTCTCCAGACTGGCGAAGCCCTGCGGCGCCTCGCCCTCGTCGAAGGGCGTCGTCACTTCCACGAAGGTGTCTGGATAAAAGCCGTTGAAGCGGGTGCGCAGCGACAGCGAATAGGCGCCGATATGGCCGATCTCGATCCAGTCGCCGGTATCCACCGTTTCCGGCAGCCAGAACGGCCGCGACAGGATGTCGACGGAATCGCAGGTCGCCCCGCACACCTTGAACGGCACGATGTTCTTTTCCGAGCCGTTGCGCGAGCGGATCGCGGGATCGGGGATGAAACGCGCCGGCAGCGTGATCTTGCCGGTCCACGAATCCGACAGTGACGCCCAGATGCCGTCATTGATGTAGAGCCGCCTGCCCTTGCGCAGCAACACACGCACGATCAGCGACAGGCAGCGCGCCACGATCACCCGGCCGGGTTCGGCCACCAGCGGCATCTGGTCAAAACCGTATTCCTTGAGATCGCCGGACAGCCTGGACATGATCTGGCCGAGCGACGGCATTTCGACATGCTTGCGGTTCGGGTCGTGGCCATATTCGGCCGGGAAGCCGCCGCCGACATCGAGCCCGGCGAGATCGAAGGAGAGCCGGTTGCGCACCCAGTCGGCCGAGGCGAGTGCCCGCTCATAGGTGTCGGGGTCCTCGATCTGGCTGCCGACATGGAAGCACAGCCCGACCTTGTAGCCGGTGCGCGCCAGCCGCTCCGCCAGTTCCACCGCGTTGGCCGGCCCGGCGCCGAACTTCTTCGACAGCTCATAGGCGGCGTGGCCCTTGGTCTGGACACGGACAAAGACGGTGATCGCACCGGGGTCGATGTCGAGCGCGCGCACCACCCGCGTCAGCTTGGTGATCTCGTCCTCATGGTCGACGGCGATGACGCGGATGCCGTATTTCTCCAGCGCCAGCTTGATGTCCGACTGCGCCTTGATCGGGTGCATGTAGAGCATTTCCGCATCCGGCGAGATGGCGCGCACGGCGGCGAATTCACCTGGAGACGCCACGTCGAAGGCGGTAACGCCTGCCTCGGCCAGCGCTTTCAGCACGATCTGCTCGCCATTGGTCTTGACCGCATAGGCGGTCTTGCCCGGAAACATCTGCATGAATTGCCGGGCATCGTCCTTCAGCACCTGAGGGCGGAAGCAATAGATCGGATCGTCGGGGCGGAGCGCGAGGGCTGCCTCGCGGGCGTTTTCGAATCGCTGCATGGGGCGAATCCCTGTTCTCGGTGCGTAATTATTTCACGCTAGCCGGGAAAGAAAACACTTCCATGTCTGTTCGCTTCATTACTGATCCAGCAAAAGGAATTGGCAGGAATAAAGCCGCCGACGGCAGGATTCGGGTGGCCGCGAGCCTAAGAGCGGCTAATCTTGCCCGACAGCAACGCGCTGCACGGGAGGGAACCGCCAGCCATGAGCACCGCAACGACACAGACCGTTTCCACCGGGCCGATGAGCGCGAGGGACTGGGGCCAGCTTCTGCTGCTCGGCGCCATCTGGGGCGGCTCGTTCTTTTTCGCCCGCATCGCGGTAGCGGAAATGCACCCGCTGGTGCTGGTGTTGTTTCGCGTGGCGATCGCGGCGGCCGCACTGCATGTCTTCCTCCTCCTGCGCGGCCCCTCCTTCCAGCTGGCGCTGCCCCATGCCGGCCTGTTCTTCCTGCTGGCGCTCACCAACAACGTCATCCCCTTCGCGCTGATCTTCGCCGGCCAGACCCAGCTCGGCGCAGGTATAGCCTCGGTGCTCAACGCGACGACGCCGTTCTGGACGTTGATCGTCGCCAATGCGATGACCACCGACGAGAAACTGTCCGTGAACAAGCTCGCCGGCATCGGCCTCGGCATCGCCGGCACCGCCGTCATGGTCGGCCCGGGCGTACTGGCGGGCCTTGGCGGACCGGTCTGGCCGAAATTCGCGCTGATCGGTGCCTCGCTCTCCTATGCCTTCGCACTGATGGTGGCGCGGCGGCTGAAGAGCGTACCGCCGCCGGTGTTGGCGACTGGCCAGTTGACCGCCTCCACCATCATCATGATCCCGGTTGCGCTGCTTGCCGTCGGACCGGGCGGCTTGTTCGTGGCGAGCACGCCGGTGTGGACTGCTGTGTTCGGCCTGGCATTGTTGTCCACCGCCTTCGCCTACATCCTTTATTTCAACCTGGTCGCCTCCGCCGGAGCTACCAACGCGTCGCTGGTGACGCTGATCGTGCCGGTCAGCGCCATCCTGCTTGGCATCGCTTTCCTGGGCGAGCGCATCGAGCTGCTCGAGCTTATCGGGATGGTGCTGATCGGGCTTGGCCTGGTCACCATAGACGGGCGTCTTTTCGCCCGTCGCTGACACCTTTCAGACACAATTTATGCACAGCCGGCTCACCGCTGTTTCGCCAAGGAATTCAAGGCATAGGGGCAAGAGACAGGTCGAATTTTCTAAAGGCTTGTCGCATTGCAGCACATTTTCTTCTTGTGTGTTGCCTGATTGCCTCTAGACTCTGGCCATAGTTTTCCAAGAGGAGGCTATGTCATGGGACTAACGAGGCCACTCAACGCATTGATGATTTGTGCTGCGTTTGCATTCATTGGCGCCCTCATTGTGGGCGTTCTTCCATAAAGCCGCGAAAGCGGGGGAAAGCAGCACCTGATAGTTCAAATCATTGAAAAGGCCGGGGAAACCCGGCCTTTTTCCATTCTGGGACTTTGTAGGAACTCCTGCCCCGCTTATAGTACCGGCGACCCCGGGGGGTAGGAAGACGAGCGATGCGGATCGACGAACCCAGCACCCGCGACGATTTCCCGATGCTTGCCGTCGCCTCCAGCGCGGAGTGGCGCGCTTGGCTGGAAACCAATGGGCGCACCGCCCGAGGCGTGAGCCTCCTCATCCGTCACAAGACCAGCGAGGCGCCGGGCATCCACTTCCATCAGGCGATCGAGGATGCGCTCTGCTACGGCTGGGCCGACGGCCGGGCTTCGCGGCGCGACACCGACAGTTTCCACCTCACCTTTTCGCCGCGTCCGGTCGACGGCGTCTGGGACAGGATCAGCCGCGAACGCGCCGAAAGCCTGATCGACAGGGGCCTGATGCGGGAGCCCGGCCTTGCCGCCATACGCCTGGCCAGAAGCGCCGGCAACTGGGAGACAGCGGCCGGCGCCTTCCCGGCCAGCCTGCCGGTCGATCTGCGGCAGGAGTTCGACAAGAACCGCGCCGCCTACCGCAATTTCGAACGGCTGCCGACACCGTCCAGGCGGCTAATCCTCGACTGGATCAGCCGGGCCGGGCAGCAGCAGACGCGACAGCGCCGCATCGAGCAGGCAGTCGCGATGGCGGAGGGTGTGGCTGGAAACACTGGCACATCCGCCTCCTCCTGAACGACCACGCCGACACCGTCGTCATCCCGGAAGCCGAAGCGCAGCGAAGGCTATCCGGGACCCATTGGCCGCATCGTCGTCGAGAGCGGCCCGGTCCTCGCTTAGTCTGCCCGCACTTCCGCACTGGTGCCGTGCACTCCGCCGATGTCACGGCGAAATTTGAACCCGGCCGCGCTGCTCAATAGGTTCTCGGTCGGCGCTCGGCTCCGCCTCGCTTGCCCGGAATGACGCGCGTGTAACTCAGGCGGCGGCCGGTCCCGCCTTGGCAACCGTTGCCGTGTGGCTTGCCGGCACCGCAGCTTCCGCAGCCGGCTGGTGCGCGCGGATGCCGATCATGTGGCAGATGGCGAAGACGAGGTCGGCGCGGTTCATCGTGTAGAAATGGAAGTCGCCGACGCCACGCTCGACAAGATCGAGCACCTGCTCGGCCGCTACGGCGGAAGCGACCAGCGCATGGGTCTGCGGGTCGTTGTCCAGCCCTTCGAAACGCTCGGCCAGCCAGGCTGGCACATGGGCGCCGGCGCGCGTGGCGAAGTTCGCCACCTGCCGGAAACTGTGCACCGGCTGAATGCCCGGCACGATCGGGATGTAGATACCGGCGCGGCGCACACGCTCGACGTAACGTTCGTAGAGATCGTTGTCGAAGAAGAACTGGGTGATCGCCCGCTTGGCGCCATTGTCCACCTTGCGCTTCAGCATTTCGATGTCGGTGGCGAAGTCTGGGCTCTCCGGATGCTTTTCCGGATAAGCGGCGACCGAAATGTCGAAATCGGCGATCCCCTTCAGGCCCGCCACCAGTTCGGCGCCGTTCTGATAGCCGCCGGGATGCGGCGTATAGGCCTGGCCAACGCCGGAGGCCGGATCGCCGCGCAGCGCGACGAAACGCTTGATGCCGGTGGCGGAAAAATCGCGGATCACCGCGTCCACCTCCTCGCGCGTCGCACCGACGCAGGTGAGATGCGCCGCCGCCGGAACGCCGGTTTCGGTGAGGATACGACGCACCGTGCGTGCCGTGCGTTCGCGTGTCGAGCCGCCGGCGCCATAGGTGACGGAGACGAAGTTCGGCCTCAGCGGTTCCAGCCGCTTGACCGTCTCCCACAGCCTGGCTTCCATCTCGTCGGTCTTCGGCGGGAAGAACTCGAACGAAACCCGGATCTTGTCGCCGATGTCGGGGCGGCGGGAAAGGCGGAACTGGTTCATCAGGCGATTTCCCGCACGGATTGGGTTTCGGGGATGGGATCGGCGATCAGCAGGCGCCGGTCGCGACCGAGCCACAATTTGACGGTGAGCTTGGCGTCGGAGCCGCCGCGCGGTTCGAAATCCTGGCTCTCCTCAAGATCGAGACCGGCTTCGGTGAACCATTCGGCGATCTGCCGGTCTGAGAAGCCGAGGCGCTGATGCGCATGCTCGTCGCGCAGGAACTCCAGCGCGTGCGCGGCGAAATCGACGATGATCAACCGCCCGGACGGGCGCAGCAGCCGCGCCGCGGCGCGAATGGCGGCCGCCGGATCGTCAAGATAATGCAGCACCTGATGGATGGTGATCAGGTCGAAAGAATCGCGTTCCACCGGTGGCGAAAGGATATCGCCTTGGCGCACCTGCGCATGCGCCACGCCGGCCTTGTCGAGATTGGCGCGGGCCACCGCCAGCATCTCACGCGACATATCGATGCCGACGCCACGCCGGTAGAGCGGCGCGAAAATTTCGAGCAGGCGGCCGGTGCCGGTGCCGAGATCGAGCATCGACTGGAACGGCCGCTTGCCGACCAGTTTGAGCAAAGCCGCCTCGACCGCGCGCTCCGGCACGTGCAGCGAACGGATTTCGTCCCAGCTCGCGGCGTTGGTGGAGAAATATTCGGCAGCGCGGTCCTGGCGCTTGCGTTTGACCGTCGCCAGCCGCTCAAGATCGCGCTCGCCTTGCGGATCGTCGGCGCGGATGCCGCCAATCAGCCTGAGCACGAAGTCGCGTGCATTGTCGAGGTCGGAGAGGCGGAAGAAGGCCCAGGACCCTTCCTGGTAACGACCGATCAACCCGGCATCGAGCAGCAATTTGAGATGGCGCGAGACACGCGGTTGCGACTGACCAAGGATTTCGGTGAGGTCGGAAACCGTGAGGTCGCCGCGCGCCAAAAGCGCCAGAATGCGCAACCGGCTGGATTCGGCCGCCGCCTTCAATGTATCTACCATCGTGTCGAGTGCGACATGCATGATCGAAGTCTCGCGCAAAAGATATAAACATATGTTTATGTCAATTTCGCAAGCCTTGCAATTGGCAATGTCGCGTCACGACCAGAAAATGGCGCAGCCCTTTTGCGCGGGGGACGATCGATGTTTGAGATGCGCGACGGAGAGGTACGACTAGCCGACGATCCGGCCATGCTGGACCCGGACGGTCATCTCGTCTTCATCGGCCGCGTTCTGTCGCCCTGGATGGCGCGGGAGGACTGTCCGAAGAACATGCGCGCCGCGAGAGAGACCAGCCAGCCGGCGGCATTGCTGATCGACGAGCCTTATCGCCCCGGCCTGACCGGATTGGAGCGCGCCAACCATATCCATGTGCTGACCTGGATGCACCACGCGCCGCGGAATCTGATTGTGCAGAAACCACGCCATGCTACGGAAGCCAAAGGCGTTTTCGCGCTGCGGTCGCCGGCCCGGCCGAACCCCGTCGGCCTGCATTCGGTGCGGCTTGTCTCGCTCGATATCGCGGCGGGCAGACTGGAGATCGAGACCATCGACGCGCTAGACGGCACGCCGATCATCGACATCAAGCCTTATTTTCCCTCGGTCGATGTTTTGGCCGACGCACTGATGCCGGACCGGGGTGAGCGATGACCGCGCCGACCGGCCGCCGCCGCGCCATCGCCAAGGCGCTCACCGCACTTTTGCCGCTGGCGCCTTATGCCGACATGGAGCGCATCCGCACCGACGCCGGCGCCGTGCATATGAAGACCTTGCCGCCAGGCATCGCGGTGTGGCTGGCGACGATTGCCCATGTCCGCCACCAGCACACCGATTACGAGAAGCTGCTGGCGGAAGGCTATGACCGCGACTCGGCGCGTTTCTTTGTCGTCGGCCAGACCAACGAGGTGCTGACACGCTGGCGCGCCACCCGCCTGCTCGACCCGGATGACGACGAAGACTAGGCTCAGATCGCCGTAAAGGCGTTGTCGACGAACAGGTGCGCGCCGTTGACGAAGCTCGATTCGTCGCTGGCCAGGAACAGCGCCGCCTTCGCCACCTCCTCCGGTTCGCCGATGCGGCCCTGCTGGGCGGCAATCGCCGCCTCGGAGACATCGACGCCGAGCCGCTGCAATTCCGCAACTTCACGCAAGCCGTGCGGCGTGCGGATGAAGCCGGGGCAGACAGCGTTGCAGCGGATGTTCCTGTCGCGGAACTCGACGGCGATTGCGCGCGCGAACATGTGGCAGGCGCCCTTGGTGGTGTCGTAGAGCACCTCCATCGGCGTCGCCGCCACCGCCGAAATGGACGAGGTGCAGACGATGGAGCCGCCGCCGGCCGCGATCATGCCCGGCAGCACCGCGCGCGTCATCAGGAACATCGAGCGCACGTTGACGGCATGCAGCCAATCCCATTCCGTCACCGTGGTGTCCAGGAACGGCTTGATGACGATGGTGCCGGCATGGTTGAACAGCACGGTCGCCGCCCCAAGAGTTTCCGCCGCCGCCTTCACCGCCGCTTCGACCTGGGCCTCGTCCGAGACATCGGCGGTGAAATAGGCGGCCTCGCCGCCGGCCGCCTCGATCTCGGCAACGGCGGCCGCCGAGGCTTCCGCGTTGCGGTCGACGATCGCCACCTTCGCGCCTTCTGCCGCGAAGAGGCGCGAGGCAGCGCCGCCCATGCCCGTCGCACCGCCCGAGACGATCGCCACCTTACCTTGCAGTCTTCCAGTCATGTTCTTGTCCCTGCTGTTATTTTTCTTGCCGGCCTGACTGCTTCTCATTCAGCCGGCTGACCGCGCATGCCGCCCGACACGGCGAATTCCTCCTCCGGCGACAGCACCAGGCGGTGCCGGCGATAGAAGCCGAAATAGGCAAGCCCGACGGCGTACCAGACGGCAGCCGCGATCGCCGCCCAGCGATAGAGCGGATCGAAGAACTGATAGGCCAGCGTGACCACGCAGATGAAGATCGTGGCATAGGCGCCGAAGCGGCCGAACGGGCTGATGAAGGGCCGCTCGATCGCGGCGTAGGTTGTGCGCAGCCGCAGGAAAGCAATGCTCTGCATCACATAGGAGACCATGCCGGCAAAGACGATCATCGAGACCAGGAACCCGCCCATGAAGGCGACATTGTGCCGGCCGCCCAGGAACCAGACGAGCAGCAGCATGAACAAGGCAAGGCCCGAACCCGCTGCCAACGCGATGTTGGGCGTCTTGGTGCGGGGATTGGTCACCGACAGGGCGGTCGGCAGATAACCGGCACGCGACAGCGAATAGATGTTGCGACCGGAAGCGAATGAACCGGCGAAGGAAGCGGCCAGCCCCAGCACCGCCACCGAGGCCAGAAGCTTTGCCCAACCGTCGCCGAAGATGGTGCGGAAACCATCGAGCAGCGGTTCGCCCGAAGTGCCCATGGCATGCGCGCCATGCGGAATGGACGCGCTGAAGAACAAAACGCCGAGCGCCAGCGCGGCCAGCGTGAGGATCGACAGGATCAGCGCGCGCGGCATGTCGCGCTTCGGGTTCTTCGCCTCCTCGGCGGTGAGCGGCAGTTGCTCGACCGCCAGGAACATATAGACCGCGAACGGCAGCGACAGCATCACGCCGGTGAAGCCAAACGGTAACCACGGCCCATTGCCTTCCGGCAACAGCGCCGAGCCCTGCGGACCCGCGGCTATGTTCAGGGCGTAGCGGGCGAAGTCGAGATGCGGGATGGCCACGACGAAGAAGAACAGCAGGACGGCGATCGCGGCGACAGTGATGTAGATGACGACCCGCATCGACAGCTCCAGCCCGCGCAGCGACAGCCCCAGCATCACCGCATAGCCACCCGCCCACCACAGCGGCAGCGCGCTGTCGGGCGTGCCGAAGATGGCAGCGAGATAGGAGCTCATGAAAAACATGTTGGCGGCGGGCGCCAGCACGAATTCGATGTTTTCGGCAAGGCCGGTGGTGAAGCCGCCCCAGGGGCCCAGGGCCGTACGCGAGAAGGAATAGGCGCCGCCGGTATGCGGCAGTGCCGCGCTCATCTCGCCGATCGAACAGCACAGGCACACATACATGAAGCCGATGATCAGCGCCGCCAATAGAAGGCCGCCGAAGCCGCCCTGCGAGAAGCCGATGTTCCAGCCCGAATATTCGCCGGCGATGACGGCGCCCACGCCCATCATCCAGAGCGAAAACAGCCCGGCATGCCGTTGCAACTGGCGTTGCTCGAAATAACTCTGATCGACCGCCTGGTATGTGACGCCGGCTGTCCGCCCGTCGGTGCGTTTGCTCATCCCTATCCCCTCCTTCACGGAGGATCGGCGCCAATCGGTGTCGATTGGTCCTAGCCCTCCCATGCTTATCCGGCATAGTTTCAGCGCCGCGCGCGGGACGAAATATCCCCAAAGGGGTATGGCTTGAGGGATAGGCTGGGTTATGCAGGCTGACGATCCGTCGGACAGGGAGGTTCGATGGGAATGAACGGTCAAACCGCGCTGGCGGCCTGGCACACGGCCACGCCCGACCTGGTGGCGCTTATCGGCAAGCAAGGCTTTGCCGAACGTCTGGACGCGGCGCTGCGCGCCGTCGCGCCCTTCGATCTGTCCTGCATCTTCGCCTATCCGGGCCGCGACCGCCCTCGCCTCCTGCATGACGGGCTGGGCGACATCTCCTCCTCGCAGATCATGCGCAACTATCTCGACGGCACCTATCTCCTCGATGCCGTCTATTCCGCCTGCCTGCGTCGGGCACCACCGGGCCTGCACCGCCTGGTCGATCTCGCGCCCGATGCCTTCATCGAAGCCGAATATTACAACTCGCCGGACGTCCACCCCTGCATCTCGATGGAATCGGGTTCGCTGAGCGAGGAGATCGTCTTCCTGACGCCGTTGCAGCCGGGCTTTTATCTCGCCTATTCGCTGCTGCGGGCGAATTCGAGCGCCACATTCTCCGGCGCCGACTTCGAGCGCCTCCGGCAGACTGCCCCATTGGTGGCAATGCTGATCAATCGCCATTGGGAACAGCTGGCGCCGGCCGCCGCGACCGAAGCAGACCAGCCGCACGACACCGACGATGTCGAGCGTGCCTTCGCGACCTTTGTCCCGTCGCGGCTGACACGCCGCGAGCAGACCATCGTCAGCCTGGTGCTGCGCGGCCATTCCTCGATGTCGATCGGCCGCATTCTCGGCATCGCCGAAGGCACGGTGAAGATCCATCGCAAGAACATCTACGCCAAGCTGGACATTTCCAGCCAGACCGAGCTTTTCAACCTGTTCATCAAACATCTTTTGAGCGAACGCTGAACGCTGGTCGGCGCTCAAGGAAATGCAATGACCAAGGACACACCCGCTGCCCGCGGACGTGGCCCGTCATTTTGACGGAAATGGCGCATCGTTCGCGGGCATTCTCCGTCCGAATATGCCGACAGCCGGAGGAAAGATCATGGACAAGACCGCAAGCCCCCTGCCCGCCATCGAGAGCCGGCATGTCGACCCGCACGCCTATCCAGCCGGCGTCGCCTTCCTCGACGGGCAATACCTGCCGATGTCGCAGGCCAAGATTTCAGTGCTGGACTGGGGTTTCCTGCATTCCGACGCCACCTACGACACCGTTCATGTCTGGAATGGCCGTTTCTTCCGCTTGGATCTGCATATCGAACGTTTCTTCGGCGGGCTGGAGCGGCTGCGTATGTCGATCCCGTTCAGCCGCGAGCAGGTATCGGAAATCCTGCAAAATTGCGTGGCACTGTCCGGCCACCGGGCAGCTTACGTCGAGATGCTTTGCACGCGCGGCGCTTCGCCTACCTTCAGCCGCGACCCGCGCGACGCCATCAACCGCTTCATGGCCTTCGCCGTGCCCTTCGGCTCGGTCGCCAATGCCGAGCAGCGTCAGCGCGGCCTCCACGTGGCGATCAGCGACCGCATCCGCATCCCGCCGGCCTCGGTCGACCCGGCGATCAAGAACTATCATTGGCTGGATCTCGTGCGCGGCCTCTATGACGCCTATGACCGCAACGCCGAGACCGCGCTGCTGCTCGATTTCAACGGCAATGTCGCCGAAGGTCCCGGCTTCAACGTCTTCGCGGTCAAGAACGGCAGGTTGACCACTCCCGCCATCGGCGTGCTGGCTGGCATCACCCGGCGTACCGTGTTCGACCTTTGCGCCGAACTCGGGCTGGACTGCACGGCGGCCGATGTCTCCGTGCCCGCTTTGAAGGAGGCCGACGAAGTCTTCATCACCTCGACCGCCGGCGGAATCATGCCGGTGACGATAATCGACGGCGCGGCTGTCGCCGACGGCAAGATAGGGCCGGTCACGAAGCGGCTCGAAAAGCTCTATTGGGACAAACATGAGGACCCGGCCTGGTCGAGCCCGGTGCATTACGGCTAGGCCGCGCCTTGCCGGCCACAGCCGTTTCTGCTGCCCTCACGCGTCTTCAGTTGGGAGTGGTTCCGCAAGGACGGCACGAAGCTGCGTTCCGGCCATTTCAGCAGCGGCACGCAGGTTGGCGAATGGACCAACTATGACAAGGCGGGCAGGTCTAAAAGGTCACCACGATAAAGGCCAAGCCGCAGGGATAAAGCTAGGTGCTTCTGCGCCCTCCTCCGACCAGCCAGCCGATCAAGGCACGCAGTTCCACCGTTTGTTCGGCGGCATCGAAGCCGGTATTGCCGGAAGCGAGGAAGGAAGCATCGAAAAGATGCTGCACCCAGGCGGCGGCACGCTCCGGCGCGAAAGCGAGCCTGGTGCCGCGTTCGGCCATGCGCCGCAGAAGGACGGTCACTGTCCGCCTCGCCCGCTCCTCGTCTTCCACCACCATCCTGGCGAATTCCTCGTCACGGCCGACCTGCAGAAGCGCCACCGCCATCAATCCGGGGGTCAGCGGATTGGCGAGATCGTCGAACAGGCATTGCAGGACGCGGTCGAAGCCGGCCTCCGGGTCTTTCTCGGCCTCGGCCTCCTCGTAGATCGCCACCATGCGCTCGAATGCATCGCCGAACAGGCCGTGCACGATATCGCGCTTGGTCGGGAAATAGTGGAACAGCGTGCCGGAGCCGATGCCGGCGCGGCGGCAGATCGAGGCGGTCGAGGTGCCGTCGACGCCGTTGGCCGCAAACTCCTCGGCTGCCGCGACAAGGATACCGGCGCGCTTTTGCGCATGTTTTTCAGGATCGACGGTTCGCATCGGCCAGTCTCGGCTGCTTGACAGGTTTCGGCATCTCGATCATTAATAGAGCATACACTCCATTAATATCCAAGGGCCGTTCGTGATGTCCCCCATGCCGGACGCATTGTCAAAGCCGCCATTCGCCGGACGGCTCGGCGCGATGGTCTTCCTGTTCTTCCTGTCGCCGGTCTGCGCCGAATATCTGATCGGCTATGCCGAAAGCACGAACCACCCGCTTGAGATGCTGGGCGGCCTTCTCATTCTTGGACCGCTCTATGGTTCGGTTGCGCTGCTCATCCGCGAAATCACCCGCCGCACCGGGCGCGGCTGGCCGACGATCCTGCTTTTGGCAACGGCGTTCGGACTGATACAGGCCGGACTGATCGACCAGAGCCTCTTCAATCCGCATTACGGCGTCGATCTCAACATCCCCTATTGGGATGAGGAACGATTGCCGACCGCGCTCGATCATCTTGGTATCAGTGCCAATCTGGCGCTTAATTTTATCGGCGGTCACGTCATCTGGAGCTTCGCGGTTCCCATCGCCGTGGTGGAATCCTGTGTGCCGCGCATCGCCGACAGGCCCTGGCTGGGGCGCGTCGGCGTCCTGCTGATGGTTTCGCTCTATCTGGTGGGCGCTGCCTTCATCTTCGACGATAATTTCAGGATCACGGGTTTCGTCGTCACCAAGGCGCAGTTCGTTGCGACGGCCGCCTGCGCGCTGCTTCTGTGCATGGCCGCATTCCTGGTTCCTGTCAGAACCCTGAAGCAGGCCGGTCCGGTTCCGGCGCCGTGGCTAGTCGCCACCCTGATGTTTGCCGTGTTCGGCTTCCAGGCGCTGTCCGCGTCGGACTGGGCCAGTGTGTCCTTCTCGGTGTTGGTGGGTATCGGCAGCGGCGCGTTGCTGGTGATGTGGTCGCGCCGCACCGGCTGGAAGAAACCGCATGTCCTGGCGGTGGCCGCAGCGGCCTTGATCGCCAATGCGATGATTTCCTTTGTCGTCCAGCCGCTCGGTGACCCTTCGCCGACGGTGAAATACGCCGTCAACGCCACCATGCTGCTCGGTGTTCTGACCCTTATCGCCTGGGCTTTTCACCGGCTGCATAAGGCCAGGGCCGATATTTGAAGCCGTGCTAGGCGTGCTTGGTGACGATCAGGCCTTGTAAATCCATTGCTCCGGCACGCGCACCGAAATTTCTTCCCCCGCGCTGACGACGCCCGGCTTTTCAACCCAGGCCACCAGCCCCCGCAACCGCTTGGCCACTCTCGGAAACAGCAGCGAACCGGCATCCTGGTCCGCCATTCCGGCGTTCTCCGCGATCGAACGGCCGGAAAGACGACAGGGTCCGTTCTGCGCGTCGATCTTCAGCGTCACCCCGCCGGCAAAGAACAACAGCGTCGCCGACGGCAGCATCGACAGGTTCGGCAAACCGTCGATGACCAGATTGGCGCCGATCCATTCCGGCTTGATCTCGGCAAGCCCCATCAGCCCGGCAATCGTCGCCAGTTCGTCGAAGGCGACGATCGACACCTGCCGCTCGTTGCGGATTTCGGTGCCGCGTGGATACCACGGCTCGCGGCCGCCCGAGCGGCGGGTCGAACCGCCATGAAAATCGCCCGGTATGCCGTTGAAACCGAGCTCAAGGCGATCGACAGGTCGCGTTTGGAAATCGTCGGACGGCGCCGCATAAAGCCCGGCAACCTTGGCCCCTAGCTTTTTCGCCGGCACGATTTCGGCCGGCGGCTGTATCTGTGTCGGGGCATCGAGCATGGCTCACCTCGTCGGCGCGATGGAATCTCGGTCGCGAAAATGCCCAAACGGGCACGGCGGGTCCAGTCGAAAGCGCTGATGATCCGATGAACGCAGCGAATGGCTCGTCACATCACGCGTTTCTTACCGGTTTTGACCGGCGTCTGGCCGGCGGCTATATTGCCACCGCGCCTCGGGCATTTGATGATCCAGGCTACAACCGGGTGGCGGCCGTGCCGTCTCATGCCATGCACCCTTACAAAATGGTCGCGACGCTCTGGCTGGCCTGGCTGATATCCTGGGTAATCGCCGCTCTATGGGCCGATCCGGTGAAACGACGCGCCGGTCTCGACGCCGAATACCAATATCGCATCGTCCTTCTGGTCGGCACGTTGCTGTTCTTCGTGCCCGCGCATGGCTTCATCGGCCGCGTGCGGCTGTGGCCGCCGAGCCCGACGCTGGCCTGGCTCTGCGTCGCGCTGATCGCCATAGGCCTTCTCTTCACCTGGTGGGCGCGGATCCATCTCGGCCGCCTCTGGTCCGGCACCGTCACCGCCAAGATCGATCACCATGTCGTCGACACCGGCCCCTACGCGCTGGTGCGACACCCGATCTACACCGGCCTGTTGCTTGCCATCCTCGCCACGATGGTGGCGCGCGGCACGCTGTGGGCGGTTGCGGGCGCGGTATTGCTGACCATCGGCATCGTCATGAAGGCGCGCCTGGAGGAACGTTTCCTGCACAGCGAGCTCGGCAAGGCCTATGACGACTATGCCGGCCGCGTGCCGATGCTGGTGCCTTTCACGCCGGCCTAACTCAGCACATGCGCAACAGCGCGCCGCCGATCGAATAGCCGGCACCGAAGGCGCAGAGCAGGCCGAAATCACCGGGTTTCATGTCGGCATGGTTTTCGCTGAGCGCGATGATGGCGCCGGCGCCGGCCGTATTGCCCAGCCGCTCCAGCACCATCGGCGCGCGGTCGTGGCCGACCTCATGGCCGAAAGCGAGCTTCAGGATCATGGCGTTCATGCGCGCATTGGCCTGATGCAGCCAGAAGCGCCGGATGCCGTTGGGCGTCAGCCCATGCTCGGCCAGGAACTCGACGATGAACTTGTGGCCGGCGACGGTGACTTCCTTGAACACCTTGTTGCCGACCTGCTTGATCATGTTGCCTTCGAGGTCGATCATATAAGGATCGTCCTGCGCGGTGCGGGTCAGGTAGCCGAGATTGGTGCGGATGTTGGACGACAGCTGCGTCCACAGGCGCGTATCCAGCACCTCGAAACGGCCCGGGCGAACGTCGTCGCCTTCCACGGCTTCGACCACCATCGAGACGGCGGCGTCGCCGAAGATGAAATGCGTCTGGCGGTCGCGGAAATTGAGATGGCCGGTGGTGATTTCCGGGGTGACGACGAGCACCTTCTTCTGTGCGCCCGAACGCACCAGATTGACCGCCATATGCAGGGCCGCGGCCGCCGAGGAGCAGCCAAGGCCCATATCGAAGGCCGCGCCCCTGGTGCCCAGCGCCTGCTGCATCTCGATGGCGATCGCTGGATAGGGGCGCTGCAGATGCGAGCAGGAGCAGATCACCAGATCGATGTCGCCGGGCTCGATGCCGGCATGCGCCATCGCCTTGCGGGCGGCGGCGATGCCGAATTCGGCCTGCACCGACAGCGCATCGTCTGGCCTTGCCGGCAGACGCGGCGCCATGCGCTTCGGATCGAGGATGCCCGTGCGCTCGATGACGTGGCGTTTCCTGATGCCGGAAGCATGCACGATGAAGTCGGAATCGGATTTCTGCAGCGGCTCCGCGCCGGTGCCGGCTAGTCTGGCATTTTCCGCGTCGACCCAGGCGTTGAAGCTTTCGACCAGTTCGTCATTGGTGATCGACGCTTCGGGGATTTCAACGCCGATGCCGCTGATGATGACACGATGCATGTCCAACTCGTTTGCTGGCGGCGGGGGTGCCGCGCTGATCCTTACGCCGTGGGGAGGATACGGCGTGACCGGCTTTTCCCTTGCGGTTTACGCTACCTTCCGCCGCGATGCGAGCCCTTCCTGTCCGGCATCCATGGCGGATTGTTGACGTAACGTCCGCATCGGACAAGCCTCGGCTTTGCTACGGAATAGCTTGGAAACCGCGCCATCACAGGCAAAAACCGCCTAGCCGCCGCGCGTCGCCACGATGAACAGCCGGGGGAAGCGCAGCAGCACCTTGCCGTCGGAAGTCGGTGGATAAGCCTCGGCGATCCGTGCCGTATAGTGGTCCAGGAAGCGGCGCTGTTCGCTCTCGTCTAGCGGGTCGAGGAACGGCTTCAGCCCGGTCGATTTCACCCATTCGACGATCGCCGCCGCATCGGCGAGCGGGTGGTTGTAGATGGTGTGCCAGATGTCGAGCCGGGCAGCATGCGGCTTCAACCTGTCATAATAGAAGGATACCGGCGGCAGCGGCGCGCGCGCCGCCTTGGCGAGCTTGTCGGCGAAAGGCATCGCCGCCGCAGTCTCGCGCATCAGCCGATGCGACGGCTCGGCCATGTTGTCGGGCATCTGCACCGCCAGCGCGCCGCCAGGCGCAAGAAACCCGATCAGCCGTTGCAGAACCGCAGGATGCTCCGGCAGCCACTGGAACACCGCGTTGGCGAAGATGACGTCGACCGGTTCCTCCGGCGTCCAGCTCGCCGCATCGGCGAGCTCGAAGGAAAGCTTGGGCAGGCGTGCCCTCGCCTTCTCGATCATGTCGGGCGAGGTATCGAAACCGCTGACCTGCGCATCGGGCCAGCGTTCGACCAGCAGCTCGGTGGAATTGCCCGGCCCGCAGCCGATGTCGACCACCCGGCGCGGATCGGCGACGGGCACCTGCGCGAGCAGATCCCGCGCCGGCCGCGTCCGCTCGTCCTCGAACTTCAGGTATTGCGCGGCGGACCAGTCTTTCATCTTGCAAACTCCGAACGGGAGGTGGAACGAAAACGCCCCGCTTTTGGGCGGGGCGTTGGTATTGTCAGCGCGTCAGTCTCTTATACGTCATCCTGTGCGGGTTGACGGCTTCGGGGCCGAGGCGGCGGATCTTGTCCTTCTCGTAGTCCTCGAAGTTGCCCTCGAACCACTCGACATGGCTGTCGCCCTCAAAGGCCAAGATGTGCGTGGCCAGGCGGTCGAGGAACATACGATCGTGGCTGATGATGACGGCGCAGCCGGCATAGCTTTCCAGCGCGTCTTCGAGTGCGGCCAGCGTTTCGGTGTCGAGATCGTTGGTCGGTTCGTCAAGCAGCAGCACATTGCCGCCGGTGCGCAGCATCTTGGCCAAGTGCACGCGGTTGCGCTGACCGCCGGAGAGGTTGCCGACCTTCTGCTGCTGGTCGCCGCCACGGAAGTTGAACGACGAGCAATAGGCGCGGGTGTTGGCCTCGAACTTGCCGAGCTTGACCACTTCGGCGCCGCCGGAAATTTCTTCCCACACGGTCTTGTTCGGGTCGAGCGCGTCGCGACTCTGGTCGACATAACCGAGCTTGACCGTCTCGCCGACGCGGATCGTACCGGCATCGGGCTTTTCCTGGCCGGTGATCATCTTGAACAGCGTCGTCTTGCCGGCGCCGTTCGGGCCGATGATGCCGACAATGCCGCCCGGAGGCAATTTGAAGGTCAGGTTTTCGATCAGAAGCTGTTCGCCGAAACCCTTGTCGAGATCGGCGACTTCGATAACGACATTGCCGAGGCGCTCGCCATGGGGAATGACGATCTGCGTGTCGGTCGGGCGACGGTTGTTGGCCTGTTCGAGCAGGTTTTCGAAGGCCTGGATACGCGCCTTCGACTTGGTCTGGCGCGCCTTGGGCGAGGACTGGATCCATTCGCGCTCACGGCCGATGGCGCGCTGGCGGGCGTCGTCCTCGCGGCCTTCCTGTTTGAGGCGCTTGGCTTTGGCTTCCAGATAGGCGGTGTAGTTGCCCTCGTAGGGAATGCTGCGACCGCGGTCGAGCTCGAGGATCCAGCCGGTGACATTGTCGAGGAAGTAGCGGTCGTGGGTGATGAGCAGCACGGCGCCCTTGTAGGCGCGCAGGTGCTTTTCCAGCCAGGCCGTGGTCTCGGCGTCGAGGTGGTTGGTCGGTTCGTCGAGCAGAAGCAGATCCGGCTCGGAGAGCAGCAGCTTGCACAGCGCCACGCGGCGACGCTCGCCACCCGACAGCTTGGTCACGTCGGCGTCCTTGGGCGCGCAGGCCAGCGCTTCCATCGCCATCTCGACCTGCTGTTCGAGATCCCACAGGTTGAGGCGGTCCATATCGTCCTGGAGCTTGGCCGATTCGTCGGCCGTCTCGTCGGAATAGTTCATCATCAATTCGTTGTAGCGCTCGATGATGGCCGTCTTCTTGGCGACGCCCTCCATGATGTTCTCGAACACGGTCTTTGCCGGGTCGAGATGCGGCTCCTGCGCCAGATAGCCGACGGTTGCGCCTTCGGCGAGCCAGGCTTCACCGGTGAACTCCTTGTCGAGCCCGGCCATGATCTTGAGGATCGTCGACTTACCGGCGCCGTTGGGGCCGAGAATGCCGATCTTGGCGTCGGGATAGAAGGACAGATGAACATTCTCCAGCACCTTCTTGGTGCCGTAGGCCTTCGAGAGACCCGACATGTGATAAATGAACTGGCGTGCCACGCGCGCTTTCCTTGGTCGAACGGATTGGAAGCCGAATTGAACGGAGGTTGCGCGCTATGTAGGCGATGGCGACCGAAACGGCAATCGTCAAGGCCGTGAAAACGCCGGCCGTCAATTGGTCCTGGCGTGAAGCCTCGGCTTGGTTTCGGCCTTCAGCACCTTGCCAGGCTTGAGATGCGGCAAGCCGCCCGCACCTCGATCTGCCGCGGCCTCGACATCGGACCAATGCGCTCGTCGTAGCGGATCGTCTCCAAACGAACGCCTGTGGCCTTTGCCATCTCTCCGACGGCCAAGACCTCGACTTCGCCTTTCCCTCGAACCTGTAGTGACTGCGGGATGCGGGCCGATTATATCGGGGGAGGAAGGCAAACTGTCATGACCGAACTCAACTCGACGATCACGTGTCCGCATTGCGGCCATACCGCTGTCGAACAAATGCCGACCGATGCCTGTCAATTCTTCTACGAGTGCAAGGGTTGTGGCACCCTCTTGCGCCCGAAGGATGGTGATTGCTGCGTTTTCTGTTCCTATGGCTCAGTGCCCTGCCCGCCCATTCAAGAAGAACGAGCTGGCGGTGCACCGACTTCCTGCTGTGGGGCCTCGCACGGCTGAACGAGGCCCAACTCGCAGAAACAGCGTTCTGCATGAAACCGGCAAATATTACCGGCGGGCATCGAGCAGGGCGTTGACCTTGCTGATCTCGCTTTCCGGCAATGCCGGGCGCCCGAAATCGGCGGCAAGCTTCAGTTCCGCCGCATCCAGCGCCTGTTCCTGGGCGACGGGATCCTGGATAGCCAGCGCCGCCTCGCGGCTCTTCTCGTAGGCGGCGATCTTGCCCACTGCGGAGTTCGGGTTTGCGCGTGCCCTGGCCCGCGCCGATGCATGAGCCGCGTTCAGCGCGCCTAGCTTGCCGGTATTGCTTCCGCCGTCTTCCGGCTCGGTTTTGTCGTGCGCGTCGGCAGAAGCATCGTGCTCGGACGAGGAATGTCCGTTGCCGCCGCCATTGCCACCGTTACCGCCGTTCTTGGCATAAGCGGCACTGACGAAACCATAGCCATTGGCATTTGAGAGAGCCACGCCTCCGGCCGCCAATCCCAGGCAAGCAAGAAGCGCGAATTGGCGCGAGAGTTTCATTTTTCATCTCCATGGCCCCATCCCACAACAAGCGGTTCATATCCGTTTGCGGCATATCTGAGGCAGATTCTGGGTTTGTTGGTCCTTCCCCATTCAAATTGCCCATCGGGGGCAACGAATGGCGTGTACCTCTCAGTCGTCCGAATTATCCCAGCCGTCACCGTAGAACGGCCCGTAGTTCGGCATGATACGGATCAGCGGACGCGGCCGCTCATAGCGCCAGTATTCGTCCGGCTGCGGCTCGTAGGTGCGGTACACCGGGCGGTGATAGCGCCAATGCTGGCGATGATGCTTCTTGTAGTGCTTGCGAGGCCGGACGCAGTAGCCATCGGGCGTAAGGTAGGCGCAGCTCACCCTGGCCTGCTGAACGAGGCCAACGGAAGCCGGCGCGACGGGTTTTATCGTCGGCGCCGCCTGGGCGGCAAACGCAAGCGCCGACAACGCGCCCGCCAAAACAAGAACAGAGACTTTCATTTGCCCCTCCTTCGGTTGCTGTTGGCCTCGATCAACACTTCGAATCCGCACGATTTGGGGCAATCCACGATCAAATTGTTTTTCCGACGAACACAGATTTCGATTGCCGTGAGAAAGCGCTTTGTCCATCGCAACCGCGAGATGGCTCGGCCGGCAGCGCTAGGAGGTTGGCAGATGCCGCCGCACCAGGCGGTACTCGTGCCAGATCAGCCACATCACGACGAGGTCAAAGACGGTCAAAACGATGAGCCCGACGCCATGCGTGTAGGAGAAACGATAGAGCTGATAAGCGATGAAGAGGCCGAGCACGACCAGCGATGCTGGATAGGCCCAGAGTTTGTTTCGCAAAAGCCCGGCGACGAGCGCCAGTTTAACGATACCGTGGCTCAGCAGATAGAACGCATAGAAATGCCGGGTTTCCACGGAAAAGCCTTGCGCCCAGGTCAGCAGGTGCGTGGCCAGAAAATCCTTCGGATCCTCGACCAGCTCTTCCTGGGTAAGCATGTTGACCAGATTTGAAATCGTGTCCGTTCCGACAAGCCAGAGCGCGATGCCGCCTGCGCATTCAAGCAGAGCATGGGCGCCTTTGAGCAGGACACTGACTTGAAATATCTGGTGAATGCGGCGTTCTTGCATCCAGGCCTCTGTCGGCAACATTCCTGCGGTTGGTAACATCCGCAGACCAGCGCTTGGAAGCCGGTCGACACAAAAAGAGTTTCACCACGCCGCCCGGCGCCAAAAAGCCTTGTCCGATGTGGATCAGTTCGTTTTGGCGAGAAGCTGTGCCTTGATCTCGGCCTTCAGCACCTTACCAACCTTGGAACGCGGCAGGTCGCTCCACACCTCGATCTGTTTCGGTGCCTCCACCGAGCCGACCTCCACCCACAGCCAACCACACACCACGGAGCTTGTGGCGATCATCCAACAAAAAAATCTTGACAGTTGCCAAGCAAATTTCTGGGCGATTGTATAAATCATGAACCGATGGAATGAACCGGTTCATTGCGTGCGGCGCCGCGTCGTGATTTATTCCGGCAAACTAAAGAGACCCGCCGCGCCGACGATCTTCCGACGCAGGAGCAGGTAAACAGGGATACGCAATGACTGAGGCTCTGATCGAGGTCCCGAGGGCCAGGGCGGGCGGGCGGCGATTGCCGATCGACAAGTTCAATGCGCGCCGCTCGGAACTGTCCGAGGCTGTCCTCAAGACGCTGGGCGAGCTTGGTTATGCGCGCACCAGCCTGCGCGAGATCGCCCAGAAGTCGGAATTCACGCACGGCGTCTTTCACTACTACTTCACCGACAAGATCGACCTGATCTGCTGCAGCGTGCGCCAGTACAAGGCGAAATGCGTGACCCGCTATGACGAGGTGACGGCCACCGCAAGGACGCGGGAGCAACTGATCGATGGTTTCCTCGACAAGCTCGCCGAGACCCTGCGCCAGGAAGCCGACATGCATCGGCTCTGGTACGATCTCAGGGCCCAGGCGCTGTTCGAAAGCGCCTTCCGCGAGGATGTCACCGCCATCGACAAGAGCCTGGAGGACATGATCTGGCGTGTCGCCTCACGGCTTTCCGAACTCACCGGCAAGCCGTTGACGATGTCGTCGCCGGTACTCTACGCGGTGATGGATGGCCTGTTTCAAAAGGCGCTGCTCAAATTCACCGACAACCAGGCCGAGGCGATCCCGGAACTTATCGCCGAGGTGCGCCGCGTCCTCGCCGTGGCGACCTGATCAGCCGACAGGCTCTTTGTCGACACCCTGAAAAGGTGCGCTTTTTCAATACGCTGTCAGTGCAAGCCAAAGAGCGGGCGGGGCCTCGGCCGCCAGCCCGCGCTCTGTGGAATTGATTGTGGCGACTATTGCAATCCGACCGGATCGACAGTGCCCACTGGGCAACCGGCATTGTCGGTCGGCGCCGACGCCAGCATCAGATCCTTCAGCGAACTGCCCGGCCCGATCGGCCCGGCGAGACCGAGCGTTACCTCGCCGATCAACCGCTTGCCGCGGTCGTTGAAGCAGGAAACACGCACGCGATCGCCCGCCCCCTTGCCGAACGCACTGTCGAAGGCGCTGCGGATCTGGTCCGAGGTGATGTCCTTGCCGATGTTCTTTTCGAACAGTTCCCGCACCGGCGAGGCATTGACCTGTCGCATCAATGCCAGCGCGTCGGCGAAGTAAGCCTGCTGATCCTTGCCGTAGCAGGTGCCGTGCTTGATCCACTCATGCCGTTCCAGTTGCGAGGCCGTGCCCGGCATCACCTTATCGAGTTCCTGGCGGGTTTTGGTGTCCAGATTGACCGGTGGCAGATCCTGCCAACGGCCCGGCTTGTCATTGGCCCGGTCCGAGGCGCCCACCTGGCAATAGAAATTGCCGTTCGGCTGCGGCCACAGGCCGTGCAGGGTGAAATTCGTCGCGTCGAAACTCGAACCCGTCATCGCCCGGCATTCCGGCTTGTTTGACTTGGTCTCGCAGAAGGCCGGCTGCCAGGAAAGCGCGAAGACGTATTCGGGCTTGCCGCCCGCGGCTTTCTTCTGTGCCGTTCCCGGTTCGACCGGTGCGGCTGGGACAACCGGCGCGGCGGCGGCCTCGCCGGCGAGATGGCCGCAGCTCACCTTCACCCAGCGACGCTCGGGATCGGCGCCCGGCACCCGGATCATGTAGTGGGTCGGCGCGTCCTTGTTGCCGGCAACAACGTCGTAGCTCTGGCCCACCTGCGTGCTGACATCGCCCGGGTTCTTGCCGCTTTTGATCGCCTGCGTCGCCGGACAGGCGGCGTCGGCGACGAAGCTGCCGCTGAGTTTCGTTTCCGCACGCGCGGCTCCGCTGAGTGCGACCCCGGCAAGCATCGACCCGAGAACAAGCCAAATCCGCATGCGAAAATTCCCCCTGGTTGGACAGCGCGCCATCTGCCTCACCGATATGACAGAATTGCGATGCACTCGTCACCGCGGTTTGAACTTCCGCTGCGGAAATAGCGCAGCCGATTGACGCTAAACCGGCGCCGGCGCAAACAAAAGCCTTGCGACTTTCAGTGGCAAGGAGCGCGGATTTCAACCGCGCCTTGGGGGAGGAGAAGAGAATGCCGTTCAATGACCAGCGCAGCCTAGCCTCACCCACCGGCGCATCGCTCAATCTTTACACGCGCAAGGCAGACGGCAAGGAGCGTGGCGTGGTCCAGATCAGCCACGGCCTTGCCGAGCATGCCGCGCGTTATGCCGGCCTCGCAGATTTTCTCGCCGGCCGCGGCTACCACACCTATGCGCATGATCATCGCGGCCACGGCCACACCACGGCGCCAGACGCGCCGCCCGGCAAGTTCGGTGACACCGACGGCGGCGGTAAGGTGATCACCGATGTCCTCGCCGTGCACGAACTGATCGCAACCGAGCATGACGGGCTGCCGGTGATCGCCTTCGGCCACTCCATGGGCGGACTGATCGCGCTCAACTTCATCCAGAGACATTCGCCGCGCCTGGCGGGCGCCGCCGTCTGGAACGCCAATTTCAGCGCCGGCATCGCCGGTTATGCAGCGCTCGCCATACTGGGCTGGGAGCGGTTCAGGCTGGGCTCGGACGTACCCTCGCGCATGTTGCCCCGCCTCACCTTCCAGGCCTGGGGCAAGGCGGTTCCCGGCCACCGCACCCTGTTCGACTGGCTGTCGCGCGATGCGGCTGAGGTAGACAAATACATCGCCGACCCGCTCTGCGGCTGGGATGCCTCGGTCTCGCTCTGGCGCGACCTGTTCGGTTTCATCTTCGCCGGCGCCGACGATAGCCGTTTCGCCGGCATCCGCAAGGACCTGCCCGTCAACCTCACCGGCGGCGAGAAGGACCCCGCAACCAGTGGCGGCAAGGCCGTGGAGCATCTGACACGGCGCATGCGCCAGATGCACTTTTCGAATCTCGTTTCAAAGGTTTACCCCGAAACGCGGCACGAAAGCCTGAACGAGGTGAATCGGAACATTATCATGGAAGACTTCGCCGCCTGGGCGGACAAGGTCACGGCTTCGCGCTAAGTTTTGCCGTTTACAGATGCTGGTCCATCGCAAGAACCGTGACAGGACCTGTTTGGGTTGCTAGAGCCTGCCCGACCAAACGAACCTGCGGTGTTTCATGGCCAATCCTCCCTTGAAAGGCGTGCGCGTCATTGAACTCGCCCGCATCCTTGCCGGCCCGTGGGCGGGACAGATGCTGGCCGATCTCGGCGCCGACGTCATCAAGGTCGAAAGTCCGGAAGGCGACGACACCCGTAAATGGGGGCCGCCCTTCGTGAAAGGCAAGGATGGGGAGAACCTTTCCGCTGCCTACTACCACGCCTGCAACCGCGGCAAGCGTTCCATCGCCATCGACTTCTCGACGCCGGAAGGTGCGGAGACAGTGCGCAAGCTGGTCGCCAGCGCCGACGTTTTGATCGAAAATTTCAAGCTGGGCGGCCTGAAGAAATACGGTCTCGACTATGACAGCCTGAAGGTCATCAACCCGAAGCTCGTCTATTGCTCGATCACCGGCTTCGGCCAGTCCGGCCCCTATGCGCCGCGCGCGGGCTATGATTTCATCGTCCAGGGCATGTCCGGCCTGATGTCGATCACCGGGGCCGCCAGCGGCGAGCCGCAGAAGGTCGGTGTCGCCGTCACCGACATCTTCACCGGCCTCTATTCGGTCATCGCCATCCAGGCAGCTCTGCGCCACGCCGAGGCGACAGGCGAAGGCCAGCATGTCGACATGGCGCTGTTCGATTCGCAGATTTCGGTTCTGGCCAACCAGAACCTCAACTATCTCGTTTCCGGCAAGGCACCCGAGCGCATGGGCAACGCCCACCCCAACATCGCGCCCTATGAGGTGCTGCCGGTCGCCGACGGGCATTTCATCCTCGCTGTCGGTAATGATAGCCAGTTCGCCAAGTTCTGCGCCGTGGTCGGGCTCGCCTCCCTGCCCGCCGATCCAGACTTCGCCACCAACGCCGCGCGTGTCGCCAATCGCGTGAAGCTCCGCGAACACATGCTCGATGCGCTCGCCAAATTCACCCGCGACGATCTGCTGGCCAAGCTGGAAGGCGCCGGCGTGCCCGCCAGCCCCATTAACGACATTGGCCAGATGTTCGCTGACCCTCAGGCGATTGCCCGCGGCGTGCGGCTCGATCTCGACGATGGCCATGGCAACACCTTGCCTTCCGTGCGCGCGCCGATGGTGATGTCGGCCACGCCGCTCGTCTATGATCGCCCCTCGCCGCGCCTCGGCGAGCACACCGCTGAAATCCTTGCCGAACTGGAGTAGCCCGGATCATGAAAACCGGTGGTAAGCTGATCGTCGAAGCCCTCGAAGCCAATGGCGTCGACCGCATGTTCTGCGTGCCGGGGGAATCCTACCTCGCCGTGCTGGACGCGCTGCACGATTCTCCGATCCGCACCATCGTCTGCCGCCAGGAAGGCGGCGCCGCCATGATGGCGGATTGCCATGGCCGCCTCACCGGCAAGCCCGGCATCTGCTTCGTCACCCGCGGGCCGGGTGCCACCAACGCTTCCGCCGGCGTACACATCGCCATGCAGGATTCCATTCCGATGATCCTGTTCATCGGCCAGATCGCCGGTCACGCTCGCGAACGCGAGGCCTTCCAGGAGGTCAACTACAAACGCTTCTTCGGCGATATCGCCAAATGGGTGGTGGAGATCGACCGCGCCGAACGTATCCCGGAACTCGTCACCCGCGCCTTCGCCGTGGCCACTTCCGGCCGGCCCGGTCCGGTGGTCATTTCGCTGCCGGAGGACATGCTGGTCAGCGAGGTCGAGGCGCCGCTGGCGCAGCCCTTCACACCGGTTGAAACGCGACCGGGCGAAGCCGAACTCGACCAGCTCGAAAAGCTGCTTGCCGGCGCCAAGCGTCCCTTCGTCATCCTCGGCGGCACCCGCTGGACCGACGATGCTGTCGAGCGGATGAGACAGATTTCCGAAGCCTGGTCGCTGCCGGTCGGTGTTTCCTTCCGCCGCCAGATGCTGTTCGATCATCTCCATGCGAACTATGCCGGCGACGTCGGCATCGGCATCAACCCCAAGCTCGCCAGTGCGATCAAGGAAGCCGACCTCGTGCTCCTGATCGGCGGCCGCATGGGCGAAATGCCCTCCTCCGACTACACCATTCTCAAAAGCCCCTATCCGGACCAGACGCTGGTTCATGTCCATGCCGACGCCAACGAACTCGGCCGCGTCTATCGCCCGACTTTGGCGATCAACGCCTCGCCGGCTGCTTTCGTCGAGGCTTTCGCCAAGCGCCAACCCAAGGCGGCGCCCGCCTGGGGCGCCGAGACCGCGAAGCTGCACGACACCTATCTCGCCTGGTCGACGACGCCCAAGACCGGCCCCGGCCCGGTGCAGATGGGCCCGATCATGGACTATCTCGAAAGCGTGCTGCCGCAGGATGCCATCTTCACCAATGGCGCCGGTAACTATGCCACCTGGGTGCACCGCTTCCACCGCTTCCGCCGCTACGCCACGCAGGCAGCCCCGACCTCCGGCTCGATGGGTTACGGCCTGCCCGCTGCGGTCGCGGCAAAGGCTTTGCACCCCGATCGCCCGGTGATCTGTTTCGCCGGCGACGGCTGCTTCATGATGCATGGGCAGGAATTTGCCACCGCCGTGCAATACGACCTGCCGATCATCACCGTGGTGGTGAACAACGGCATCTACGGCACCATCCGCATGCACCAGGAACGCGAATATCCTGGCCGCGTCGAAGGCACCGACCTGAAGAACCCGGACTTCGCTGCACTGGCCCGCGCCTATGGCGGCCATGGCGAGACGGTGGTGAAGACCGACGAATTCGCCTCGGCCTTCGAGCGGGCTAAAGCCAGCGGCAAGCCGTCGATCATCGAGGTGCGTCTCGACCCCGAGGCGATCACCCCGGCCAAGACGCTGACCGATATCCGCGAGAAGCGATAGTAAGTCAGGTCCGGCCTCTGGGTCAGGACCTAGCGCCAGCCTAGCGCTGGCGCCACGTGCTTGACGATCGCCTCGATCACATGGGCGTTGTATTCGACGCCGAGCTGGTTCGGCACCGTCAGCAGCAAGGTGTCAGCCTCGGCGATCGCCTCGTCGCCGCGCAGCTGTTCGACCAGTACGTCCGGCTCCGCCGCGTAGCTGCGCCCGAAAACGGCGCGTTTCTCCGGTTCGATATAGCCGAACTGGTCGGTGCTTTCGCCGCTGCGGCCGAAATACGCACGGTCGAGATCGTTGACCAAGGCGAAGATCGAACGGCTGACCGAAACGCGCGGCGTGCGCTCATGGCCGGCCGCCTTCCAGGCTTCCCGATAGGCGCGGATCTGCTCGGCCTGCTGGACATGCAAAGGCTTGCCGCTCTCGTCGAACTTGAGCGTCGAGCTTTGCAGGTTCATGCCGAGCTTCGCCGCCCATTCAGCGGTTGCGTTGGTGGCAGCACCCCACCAGATGCGGTCGCGCAGACCGGGCGCATGCGGCTCCAGTCTGAGCAGTCCCGGCGGGTTGGGGAACATCGGCTGCGGATTGGGCTGCGCGAACCCCTGGCCGCGCAACAGATCGAGGAACACCTCGCTGTGCTGCCTGGCCATGTCGGCGTCGGTCTTGCCGTCCTGCGGCGCGTAACCAAAATAACGCCAGCCGTCGATGACCTGCTCGGGCGAGCCCCGGCTGATGCCGAGCTGCAGGCGTCCGCCGGCGATCAGGTCGGCGGACCCGGCGTCCTCGGCCATGTAGAGCGGGTTCTCGTAGCGCATGTCGATGACCGCCGTGCCGATCTCGATTTTTTTGGTCCGGGCTCCCACCGCCGCCAGAAGCGGGAACGGCGACGCCAGCTGGCGAGCGAAATGATGCACCCGGAAATAGGCCCCGTCCGCACCCAGCTCTTCCGCTGCCACGGCGAGGTCGATCGATTGAAGCAAGGCATCCGCCGCCGAACGCGTGCCGGACTGCGGCGATGGCGACCAATGGCCGAAGGAGAGAAAGCCGATCTTTTTCATGGAATGCCCAACACGTTGGAGGGTTTGTCGCGACTTAGCTAGGCGGCACGGCCCAACGGATCAAGCCGTTCGGGGTCGATGTTCGAGCACGCACTGTCTCTGCCGCGAGGACGACATCTTAGGGCTCAAACAAAAAGGGGCGGTTGCCCGCCCCTTTCCGATTCAGCATGAAGCCAATAGCGCTTACTTGATCGCCTTGTCGGTGATCGCCGTAGTGTAGGCGCCGGTCGGTGCCTTGGTGATGATCTTCTGGTCGAGCAATGCCTTGGCGGTACGCTCATAGGCGGCCGGGATCAGCTTGCCGTCGGCGTTGTCGACCAGCTTGGCCACTTCCTTCATCATGAACTTCTGGTGGTTTTCGTCCTGACCGCCATTTTCCACGATGATTCCAGCAGCTTCGTCGGTGTTTTCGGTGGCGTATTTCCAACCCTTCATCGAGGCGCGCACGAAACGCACCATCTTGTCCTCGAAGGCCGCGTCCTTCAGCTTGTCCTCGATCGTGTAGAGCCCGTCCTCGAGCAGATCGTTGCCCATTGCCGAATAGTTGAAAACGACCAGGTCTTCCGGCTTGTAACCGGCATCGAGCACCTGTCCGTATTCGTTGTAGGTCATCACCGAGATACAGTCAGCCTGCTTCTGGATCAGCGGCTGCACGTCGAAGCTCTGCTTGAGCACGGTGACGCCATCCGGTCCGCCTTCCGTCTTGAGGCCCAGCTTGTTCATCCAGGCATAGAACGGATATTCGTTGCCGAAGAACCAGACGCCCAGCGTGTGGCCCTTGAAGTCGGCCTCGGTCTTGATCGGCCCGTTCTTCGGGCAGACCAGTTCCATGCCGGCCTTCTTGAAAGGCTGGGCGATGTTCACCAGCCCCACGCCCTTTTCACGCGCGGCCAGGGCGCCGCCCATCCAGTCGACGATGACGTCGGCGCCACCGCCGGCAATCACCTGTTCGGGCGCGATGTCCGGGCCGCCCGGCTTGATGTCGACGTCCAGCCCTTCTTCCTTGTAGAAGCCCTTGTCCTTGGCGACATAGTAGCCGGCGAACTGTGCCTGCGTGACCCATTTAAGCTGCAGCGTCACCTTGTCGGCGGCCATCGCCTGGAAAGCCGCCAGCGACATTGCCGACGCCAGCATCGAAACCATCAGTTTTTTCATGTTCTTACCCTCTGAAGTTGAACCCAAACCCTCTTTATTCTTCTCCGCCTAGCCTCCCCGGACAGACGGATGCCAGAACGTGGCTGCTCGTTCGATGAGCGCGACCACGCCATAGAAGACCGAACCCGCAAGTGCTGCAACCGCGATTTCGGCCCAGACCATGTCGACATTCATCCTGCCGACCTCGGTCGATATCCTGAAGCCCATGCCGACCACCGGCGTGCCGAAGAATTCGGCGACGATGGCGCCGATCAGCGCCAGGGTGGAATTGATCTTCAACGCGTTGAAGATGAAGGGCGCCGCCGCCGGCAGCCTGAGCTTCGCCAGCGTCTGCCAGTAGTTCGAGGCATAGGTGCGCATCAGGTCGCGCTCCATGTGCCCGGACGCCGCCAACCCCGCCACCGTGTTCACCAGCATCGGGAAGAAGGTCATGATGATGACGACGGCCGCCTTGGAGTGCCAGTCGAAGCCGAACCACATCACCATGATCGGTGCCACGCCGATGATCGGCAGCGCCGACACCATGTTGCCTATCGGGATCAGCCCGCGTCGCAGGAAAACGAAACGATCGGCGAGAATGGCCGCAACGAAGCCCGACCCGCAGCCCAGCACATAACCGATCAGCACCGAGCGGAAGATGGTCTGGTTGACGTCGGCCCACAGCACGGGAAGCGAATTGACGATGCGCGCGCCGACCGAGCTTGGCGGCGGCAACAGGATGAACGGAATGCCGGCGCCGCGGGTAATCGCCTCCCACAACACCAGGATCCAGGCGCCGAACAGCGCCGGAATGGCGAGCTTCAGTGCCGTCGACATCCATCGTTGCGACGGCTTCATCGACGACAGCGCCGCCACGCAACGCCAGCCGAGCAGCCAGGCGGCGGCCAGCACAAGGAAATATGGCGCCAGCGCCGTGCCCTCGAAGCCGGCGATGCCACGCACCAGCAAGAACGCAGCCATGCTCGAACCGACGAACAGCGCCAAGGCTTCGAGCGCCGGCGCGAGCGCCAACATGGACAGGAGCCCGGCCGCGATGACGATCCCGTACATCAGGGCTTTTGTGCCCATGTAAGGGTAGTTGATCGTGGCCGTGGGCTGGGCCGAGGCAACTGCCTCCGGTGCGCTTATGGCGCCGAGTGCCGCCGCGACAAGGCAGAGCACGATTGCGAGTACAGCCTGCCAGGACGGTTTCAAGCCTTTCATGCCGGCCTCCCGCCCATGGCGCGGTCAACCAGGCGACCCGCCAGCCCGACCAGCGCAACCAGAAGTGCCGCCACGATCGAGCCCGCCACCAGCGCCGACCAGATGTCGATGGTCTGGCTGTAATAGGCACCGGCAAGCAATTTTGCGCCGATGCCGGCAACAGCGCCGGTCGGCAACTCGCCGACAATGGCGCCGACCAGGCTTGCCGCCACCGCCACCTTCATCGAGGCGAACAGGAACGGCACCGAGGCCGGCACCCGCAGCTTCCAGAAGGTCTGCGTGGAACTGGCGTTGTAGGTGTGCATGAGGTCGAGATGCATGAGTTCCGGCGAGCGCAGTCCCTTCACCATGCCGACCGCGACCGGGAAGAAGGAAAGATAGGTCGAAATCAGTGCCTTCGGGATCAACCCGGTGATGCCGATGGCGGCCAGCACAACGATCACCATTGGCGCGATCGCCAGAATGGGGATGGTCTGCGAGGCGATGATCCACGGCATCAGGCTGCGATCGAGCGTCGTCACATGGACGATACCGACGGCAATCGCGATGCCCAGCGCCGTGCCGAAGGCGAAGCCGAGCAGCGTCGAGGAGAGCGTCACCCAGGCATGGTAGACGAGGCTGCGATTGCTGGTGATCTTGCGTTCGAACGTGTTCTCGAAAAAGTTCTGAGCCACCTGATGTGGCGCCGGCAACGTCGGCTTCGGCTGCGACAATGTCTTGCCGATGAACTCGACCGTGCCGGGCGTGACGTTGTTGCGGCTGTCCATGTCGCGCTGGAACGGCGCGTTCATCGCCACCGCGCCGACATACCAAATGATCACGATGATCGCGAGGATCGTGGTGACCGGGATGATCTTGGAGCGAAGGGTATCCATGCTCCGTCAATCCTCGTAGGAATGGCCGGCGCGCAGCCCGTCGCGCACGCGGGCCGCGATGGCAAGAAACTCCGGCGTCTCACGAATGTTGAGCGGGCGTTCCCTCGGCAGCGTCGATTCGATCACGTCGGTGACGCGGCCGGGCCGCGGCGACATGACAACGATGCGCGTCGACAGATAGACCGCTTCCGGGATCGAGTGGGTGACGAAACAGATCGTCTTGTCGGTCGCGGCCCATAGTTGCAGCAGCTGCTCGTTCAGGTGATCGCGCACGATCTCGTCCAGCGCGCCGAACGGTTCGTCCATCAAAAGAAGATCAGCCTCGAAGGCAAGCGCGCGGGCAATCGAGGCGCGCTGCTGCATGCCACCCGACAGCTGCCAGGGATATTTCTTCTCGAAGCCGGCAAGATTGACCAGTTCCAGCGTGCGCTTGATGCGCTCGGCCTGCTCTGCCTTGGGCAGGCCGATGATCTCCAGCGGCAGCGCCACATTGCGCTCGATGGTGCGCCAGGGGAACAAGGCGGCCGCCTGGAACACATAACCATAGGCGCGCTTCTCGCGTGCCTGTTCAGGCGTCATGCCGTTGATGGTGATGGAACCGGAAGTCGGCTTCTCCAGATCGGCGATGACGCGCAGGAACGTCGTCTTACCGCAGCCCGAAGGCCCGATGAAGGAGACGAATTCACCCTTGCCGATGGTGAGATCGACATTGCTCAGCGCCTGCACCGGCCCGTCATTGGTCTGGAAGGTAAGACCGAGTTTGCTTGCCGCGACGACGGCTGGCTCTACGGCGGTCATTTGCACTGCGACACTTCCCCCATGACAAAGCCGCTGTCATCGACAACGATGAGCTTCTTCTTGTTCTTCGGACTTGGCTTTAGCGTGAACTCGGCAGGCGCCTTGCCCTCCTCGCCCTCGGCCTCGCATTCAGTTTTCAAAAGCAGAGAGCCGTCGGCGTTCTGCTTGCTTTCCTTGATGGTGCAGGCGCTCGCCGCCGTAACAAAATCGGTCTTGGTGACGAGCAGCATATCCTCGGCATAGACCTGCTGGCCATCCTTGTTGATGCAGCCGGACTTGTTGCCATACGGCTTGCTGACATCAATGCCGGCCGCATGGACCGGCGCCGCCGCGAAAACCGCAGCGGCTGCGAACCAGAGGAGCGGACGCAAGCTCAAACCCCCGTCGCGGGAATGCCGGTGCGCTCGACCTTGCGCGGCGCGGTGATCTCCTTCCAGGCCGACAGCGCCCGGTTGACCGCGCCATTCGGCTCGCGCGCCACGAACTCGCCATGGCCGGCCTTGGTCTTCACCTCGGCCTCCTGGATCGTCAGTTCGCCGCGCGAGAACACGAAGCGCGGCAGGCCGGTCACCTCGTAGCCCTCGAAGACATTGTAGTCGATCACCGACTGCTGGGCCTTGGCAGAGATCGTCTTCTTGCGCTTGGGGTCCCAAACCACGATGTCGGCATCCGCGCCTTCGACGATGGCGCCCTTCCTCGGATACATGTTCAGGATCTTGGCGATGTTGGTCGAGGTCACCGCCACGAACTCGTTCATGGTCAGCCGGCCGGTGTTGACGCCGGCCGTCCACAGCACCGGCATGCGGTCTTCAAGGCCGCCGGTGCCGTTCGGGATCTTGGTGAAGTCGCCGACGCCGAAACGCTTTTGTTTGCTGGTGAAGGCGCAATGGTCGGTGGCCACCACTTGCAGGGAACCCGCCTGCAGGCCTGCCCACAGCGAATCCTGGTGCAGCTTGTTGCGGAAGGGCGGGCTCATCACGCGCCGCGCGGCATGGTCCCAGTCCTTGTTGAAATATTCGCTCTCGTCGAGCACCAGATGCTGGATCAGCGGCTCGCCATAGACGCGCATGCCCTTCTGGCGAGCGCGCCGGATCGCCTCATGCGCCTGCTCGCAGGAGGTGTGCACGACATAAAGCGGCACGCCCGCCATGTCGGCGATCATGATGGCGCGGTTGGTCGCCTCGCCCTCCACTTCCGGCGGGCGCGAATAGGCATGCGCCTCCGGCCCGTTGTTGCCGGCGGCAAGCAGCTTCTGCGAAAGGGCGGCGACGACGTCGCCATTCTCGGCATGCACAAGCGGCAGCGCGCCGAGTTCGGCGCAACGCTGGAACGACGCATACATCTCGTCATCGTCCACCATCAGCGCACCCTTATAGGCCATGAAGTGCTTGAACGAGGTGATGCCCTTGTCGACCACGGTCTTCATCTCGTTGAAGACCTGCTCGCCCCACCAGGTGATGGCCATGTGGAACGAAAAATCGCATGCCGCCCTGGAGGTCTTGTTGTCCCACATCTGCAGCGCTTCGAGCAGCGATTGCTGCGGCGCCGGCAGACAGAAATCGACCACCATGGTCGTGCCGCCGGAAAGGGCGGCGCGGGTGCCGCTTTCGAAATCGTCGGCCGAATAGGTGCCCATGAACGGCATTTCGAGATGGGTGTGCGGGTCGATGCCGCCAGGCATCACATAGCAGCCGGTGGCGTCGAACTCATGGTCGCCATGCAGGTTCTGGCCGATCGCGACGATCTTGCCGTGCTGGATCAGCACGTCGGCCTTCCAAGTCCGGTCGGCCGTGACGACGGTACCGTTCCTGATCACTCTGGTCATCGTTCTTGTTCCCTTGTTTCGTTCGCGCTTCTTGTGAGCTGCGTTCGGTATGTGATTCAGATCAGGCGACTTTGGACAATAAGTGCATCGATTTTGGCCGGGGATCGATGGCTTGTCCTCCAAAGTCGCCTTATTCGACGATCTCCGCAGTCTCCGCCACCGCGTGGAACAGCACGTCGCAACCGGCGGCGGCCCATTCCTTGGAAATGTCTTCGGCCTCGTTGTGCGACAGCCCGTCGACGCAGGGGCACATGACCATCGTCGACGGCGCCACGCGCGCTGTCCAGCAGGCGTCGTGACCGGCGCCCGAAATGATGTTCATGTGCGAATAGCCCAGCTTCTCCGCAGCGGCGCGCACGCGGGCAACCAGCGTCGGGTCGAAGGTGACGGGGTCGAAATGGCCGACCGCCTCGACCGAACAGCCGACGCCCAGTTCCTTGGCGATCCTGGCAGCTTCGGTCTCGATCGCGGCGCGCATGCGGTCGAGCTTGGCCTGTTCGGGCGAACGAATATCGACGGTGAAGATGACGGTGCCCGGCAGCACGTTGCGCGAATTGGGCGAGAACTTGACCTGGCCAACGCCGCCGACGGCGCCTGGCTGGTTGTCCATCGCCACCTTCTGTACCATCTCGAAGATGCGGGCCATGGCGAGCCCGGCATTGACGCGCATGTTCATCGGGGTCGAGCCGGTATGCGCTTCCTTGCCGACAAGTGTGAATTCGAGCCACCACAGGCCCTGGCCGTGAGTGACCACGCCGATCTGCTTGTTCTGCGCCTCGAGGATCGGCCCCTGCTCGATATGGTATTCGAAATAGGCGTGCATCTTGCGCGCGCCCACCTCTTCATCGCCGAGCCAGCCGACGCGCTTCAACTCGTCGCCAAACGTCTTGCCGTCCGGGTCCTTGCGCGAATAGGCGTAGTCCAGCGTATGGACGCCGGCAAAGACGCCGGACGCCAGCATCGCCGGCGCGAAGCGCGCGCCTTCCTCATTCGTCCAGTTGGTGACGACAACGGGGTGCTTGGTCTTGAGGCCGAGGTCGTTCAGCGTGCGGATGACCTCCAGCCCGGCGAGGACGCCAAGGACGCCGTCATACTTGCCGCCGGTCGGCTGGGTGTCGAGGTGCGAGCCGACATAGACCGGCAACGCGTTGGGATCCGTCCCTTCGCGGCGGGCAAACATGGTGCCCATCTTGTCGATGCCGGTTTCGAGCCCCGCCGCATCGCACCAGCGCTTGAACAGATGCCGCCCTTCGCCGTCCGCGTCGGTCAAGGTCTGGCGATTGTTGCCGCCAGCGACGCCCGGGCCGATCTTGGCCATCTCCATCAGGGAATCCCAAAGACGATCGGGATTGATGCGCAGATTCTCGCCGGGTGCGGCCATTACCATCCTCTCATTGTTCAGTCAGCGTTGCGGCCGGCGGTTCCCGACGCCAGCCGCAACGTTTGGCTTTTGGAGCGCCGCGCGTCCATTCGGACGCGCGGCGCTCCAACACTTTAAGTCCACGCATCGTGCTTTCCGAAAATCGATTCCGATTTTCGGATCGACGCGCTAGTCGATCGCCCTCAGCACTTCACGGACATGGTCGATCAGCTCGTTGATCTGGCCCTTGGTGATGATGAGCGGCGGCGACAGCGCAATGATGTCGCCGGTGGTGCGGATCAGCGCGCCGCGCTCATATGCCTTCACGAAAGCCTGGAAGGCGCGCTTGGTCGGCTGTCCGGCAATCGGCGCAAGCTCGATGGCGCCGATCAGGCCGATGTTGCGGATGTCGATAACATGCGGCTCGCCCTTCAGCGAATGCAGCGCATCCTCCCAATAGGGTGCGAGCTCCTCGCCGCGGGTGAGCAAGCCCTCTTCCTTGTAGGTGTCCAGCGTGCCGAGTGCCGCGGCACAGGCGATCGGATTGCCCGAATAGGTGTAGCCGTGGAAGAACTCGATCATGTGGTCCGGGCCGGTCATGAACGTGTCGTGGATTTCCTTGGTCGCGAACACCGCACCCATCGGGATGACACCGTTGGAGACACCCTTGGCGGTGGTGATGATGTCGGGCGTCACGCCGAAATAGTCGGCGGCGAACGGCGTGCCGAGACGGCCGAACCCGGTGATGACCTCATCGAAAATCAAAAGGATGCCGTGCTTGGTGCAGATTTCGCGCAGGCGCTGCAGATAACCCTTCGGCGGCAGGATGACGCCGGTGGAGCCGGCGACCGGCTCGACGATGACGGCGGCGATGGTCGAGGCGTCATGCAGCGTGACGATGCGTTCCAATTCGTCGGCGAGTTCGGCGCCATGCTCCGGCACGCCCTTGGTGAAGGCGTTCTTCTCGGGCAGATGGGTGTGCGGCATGTGGTCGACGCCAGTGAGCAGCGTGCCGAACATCTTGCGATTGTTGACGATGCCGCCGACCGAGATACCGCCGAAATTGACGCCATGATAGCCGCGCTCGCGGCCGATCAGGCGGAAGCGCGAGCCGTTACCCTTGGCGCGGTGATAGGCGATCGCCATCTTGAGCGCGGTGTCGACCGATTCCGAGCCGGAATTGGTGAAGAAGACGTGGTCCATACCTTTCGGCGCGATGTCGACCAGCCGGTTCGCCAGTTCGAACACGATCGGGTGGCCCATCTGGAAGGCCGGGGCGTAGTCGAGTTCCGCCGCCTGCTGCTGGATGGCCTCGGTGATCTTCGGCCGGCAGTGACCGGCGTTGACGCACCACAGGCCGGCAGTGCCGTCCAGGATCTTACGACCGTCCGAGGACGTGTAGTGCATGTCCTTGGCACCGACCAGCATGCGCGGCGCCTGTTTGAATTGCCGGTTTGCCGTGAACGGCATCCAGAATGCACTGAGATCGTTCGGCGTTACCTTGAGCCGATTGGACATGACCAAGCCTTTCCTTTCACTGCTTCGTTTCGGTGCGGCCAACGCTTGGTCTTCGGCGCGTTTTCGTGCTACGCAAATTTTTGACCGGATGGACAAACGTTAGCACCGCCATGAAGACGGTCAAGGGATTACTAGCGGAAATGCCGCATTTGAAGCGCGCTCCACAGCCCAGCAAAAACTGGTCCAGACAATTGGTCCAGATTACCCGGAACGCCTTGCCATTCAACGGGTGGTCCGCGCCATGAACGCCCCCGCCCCACCCCGCACCCGCATCCAGCAAGAAAAGCGCGAGCTGATCCTCGAAGCCGCGCTCGAAGTCTTCGCCATGCACGGTTTCCGCGGCTCGACCATCGACCAGATCGCGGAAGCGGCGGGCATGTCGAAACCGAACCTGCTGTATTATTTCCGGCGCAAGGAAGAGATCCACGAAACGCTGATCCAGCGCCTGCTGCAAACCTGGCTGGCGCCGCTGCGCGAGCTCGACGACATTGGCGACCCGTTGACGGAGTTGCGGTCTTACATCCGCCGCAAGCTGGAGATGGCGCGCGACTATCCCCGCGAGAGCCGGCTGTTCGCCAACGAGATCCTGCAGGGCGCGCCGCGCATCATGCCGATGCTGGAGGGCGAGCTGAAAAACCTGGTGGAGGAAAAGGCCGCCGTCATCAAGGGCTGGATGCGGGCCGGCAAGATCGCCCGCACCGACCCCTGGCACCTGATCTTCTCGATCTGGGCGACGACCCAGCATTATGCCGATTTCGACGTCCAGGTGCGCGCCGTGCTTGGTCCAGATCGTGGTGGCGAAGGCCGCTTCGAGGACGCAGCCCGCTTCCTGGAACAGCTCTTCCTCGAGGGACTGCAACCGAAAACCGGCGCGGGCTGATTCCTCCGGCCCCTATCGCCGTACAGCGGAAAGTTTCCAGAAACCGGCATTGACCTCCCGTGCAATCGTGCGAACTAATGCATGTGGGGGCATGGAGGACACTGCATGGAACAGGCTGCCACCGCCGGCGATGCCCAGCTAATCATCGCCGCGCTTGCCGGCGTTGCCGCGATCGTCATCCTGATCAGTTGGCTGAAGCTGCATCCCTTCCTGTCCCTGTCCATTGGGGCGCTCGGCGTCGGCCTCGCCGCCAATCTCGGCGCGGCCGGGTCGATAACCTCCTTCACCAAGGGCTTCGGCGCGACAATGGCCGGCGTCGGCATCCTGATGGGACTGGGTGCGATGTTCGGCAAGCTGCTGGCCGATTCGGGTGGCGCCGACCGCATTGTCGACACGCTGGTCGGCCGATCGAAGCCGCAGATGCTGCCCTGGACCATGGGACTGGTCGGCGCGATCATCGGCCTGCCGATGTTCTTCGAGATCGGCCTGGTGCTCCTGATGCCGGTGATCCTGCTGGTCAGCCAGCGATCCGGTCAATCCATCGTCAAGATCGCAATCCCGACGCTGGCCGGCCTGTCGGCCATGCATGGCCTGGTGCCGCCGCATCCCGGTCCGCTCGTCGCCGTCAGCACGCTCGGCGCCAATCTCGGCCTCACCCTCGGTCTCGGCGTACTCGTCGCCATACCGAGCGTGATCATCAGCGGTCCGATTTTCGCGACCATCGCCGATCGCTGGGTCAAGGTTCCGACCCCGCAACTGTTCGCCCCTACCGCAAGCGATCAGGCGCCCTCTACCGCTCAGCCGAGCTTCGCGACCGCCGTCACCGCCATCCTGCTGCCGGTGGTGCTGATGCTCGCCCGCGCCATCTCGGAAGTCGTCGCACCCGGTTCGAAGGCCTTTGTTCCGGCCGCCCTGCATGTGCTGGGCGAACCGCTGATTGCGCTTGGAATAGCCGTCATCGCCGGCGCACTGATGTTCCAGATGCCGAAGAAGGCGGTGGCCCACAGCCTGGAGAGCTCGCTTGGCCCCATCGCCGGCATCCTGCTCATCGTCGGCGCCGGCGGCGGCTTCAAACAGGTCCTGGTCGATACCGGCATCGGCGCCGTCATCGCCACCGCGATCAGCGGCAGCGGCCTGCCGGTCATGTTCCTGGCCTGGTTCGTCGCCGTCCTCGTGCGCGTCGCCACCGGTTCGGCCACCGTCGCAACCGTCACCGCCGCCGGCATCCTGGCGCCGGTCGCCGCCGGTCTGCCGCCGGCCCAGGGCGCTTTGATGGTGCTTGCCATCGGGTCGGGCTCGCTGTTCCTGTCGCATCTGAACGACGCCGGCTTCTGGCTGGTGAAGGGTTATCTCAACATGGACATCGGCCAGACGCTGAAGACCTGGACGCTGATGGAATGCATCATTTCCGTCTGCGGGCTAGTCGGCGTCCTCATCCTCGGGGCCTTCCTGTGAAGCCGGTCGTCGTGGTGGTAATGGGTGTCTCGGGTTCCGGCAAATCGACGATTGCCGGCCTTGTGGCGGAACGGCTACGATGGGATCTCCTCGAAGGCGACGAGCTGCATCCCAAGGCCAACATCGAGAAGATGAGCCACGGCATACCGCTTACCGATGACGACCGCCGCCCCTGGCTGGGGGCCATCGCCCGCTGGATCGACGAGCGCATCCGCACCGGCCGGCCCGCGCTCGTCACCTGCTCCTCGCTAAAGCGGTCCTATCGCGACATCCTGCGCGGCGAGAGCCAAAAGGGCGTGGTGGCCTTTGCTCTCCTCGCCGGATCGCGAGAGCTGCTGATGCAGCGCATGGGCGCGCGCAAAGGTCATTTCATGCCGGCGAGCCTGCTCGATTCGCAGATCGCGACGCTGGAACCACTGCAACCTGATGAAGCAGGCGCCGTCATCGACATCGGCGAGAGCCCGATCGAAGAGGCGGAGCAGGTCATCGACCGCTTGCGCCTCGCCTGAGAAAAGCAGCCACCGATACCAATCGCCTTGAACCTAGTCCGCACACGTGCAGAATTAGCGGGCGTGCATATGCCGTGGGGGAGGAAATAATGCGCCTGAAATTGTTCGTCGCCAGTCTGATTGTAGTCTGCTCCGGGTCGGTGCCGGCTTTCGCCGATGACACGAAAGTTCCAACTGCCGCGCAAGGCGTGTGGGCTGAGGCCGGCAAATGCAGCGGCACAACGGTCACCGTCACCGCCAACACGCTCCAATACAAAGGGCAGAAATCCCAGGCCGTCTTTTTTGCGGCGAAGGAAAGCCCGCGCGGTTACGGCGCCATCCATTACACGGAGGAAGGCAATGTCGATAACTTCGAATATGCCAACGACAAGGACCTGATGCTCTACAATCCGCAAGGGTTCGGCATGGGCAAGCCGGTGCTCTACAAGCGTTGTTCTGGCGCATCCGCATCGGCAGCTTCAAACGCAAACGCCGCGGCCGGACAGATCGAAAACCGTTGCGGCTGGCTGGCCAATCCGACACCCGGCAACTGGTGGCTGACCGACAAGGACGCAACCTGGGTGCTCGCCGCGCAGGGCGGCGCCGAAGCCACCGGCATGGACAAACTGCCGGACTTCAATCCAAAGCAATATGTGAAGTCGAACGGCAATTACGGCTATGGCTGCGCGTGCGTGAAGCTGACCACCGACCCTGCGACCAAGACAGTGAAAAGCGTAACGGGCGGTAAGACCCTTCCGCTTGTCACCTGCAGGAAAGACAAGAGCCTGCCTTCTGAAAGCAAGTTGTAGACCTCAACCGCGACGCTGGTTCAAGCATCTGTAGCGGCAAGTTCGCGTCGCGTTGCCATGTCCTGCAGCAGGTCACCCAGCTTGCCGACCGTGTCGTCCTCGTCCAGCGGCTGGTAGACCAAGATACGCATGTCGGAACCGTCGTCCGGCGACAGCGACGTGTATTCGAAACTCAGCCTCCCGGCCGTCGGGTGGTGGAAATGCTTGGTGCCCGAAAGCAGGCGCACCACATCCCGCTTCGGCCACCATTCGCGAAACGCCGGGCTGCCGACGTTCAACGTTTCGATCAGTCCGGCAAATCCCGGGTCGTCGAAATATCTGGCGCTATCCATGCGGAAATGGCCGAGCACCAATCTGGCGATGTCCTCCCAGTCCTCCATGCGCTGGCTGCGCTCGGGATTGAGGAAGGTCTGGTAGACGACGTTGCGTTCCGCCGCAGGCAGCGCGCCATAGTCGCCGAAGACGGCCGTGGCCGCGCTGTTCCAGGCCAGGACATCCCAGCGGCGGCCGATGATTTGCGCTGGCTGCAGATGGAACCCGTCGATCAGCCGCAGCAGTCTTGGACTGACCGCTTCCCGCACCGGCACGGTGCAGGTGGGCAGCGGACGACCGGCGATGATGTAGAGGTGACGCTTTTCCGGGATCGACAGTTTCAGCGTATCAGCCAGCCGCTCCAGCACTTCGGCGGAGGGTTTGACGTCGCGCCCCTGCTCCAGCCACGTATACCAGGTCGTACCGATGCCGGTCGCGATCGCCACTTCCTCACGCCGCAGGCCTGGCGTGCGCCGGCGCGCGCCTGACGGCAGCCCGATCTCCGCCGGCGTCAGCTTTTCGCGCCGCGATCGCAGGAAAGCGCCGAATTCGCGCCTGCGCGCCTCCAGGACATCGCCCATCGCAGTTCCAGTTCAGAATAGTAGTATCGATACCAGGATAACTTTGGTCCTGCCTGGCGTTTTGTCAAACGCCATCTTGCAGCCATCGGCGTCGCCGCCTGACCGGCAGCGATGGCACGAACATCAAAAAGGCCCAAGAGAAAGGCATCGAAATGAGCAAGAACCAGCATGTCATCGTCATTGGCGGCTCCTCCGGCATCGGCCTCGCCACCGCAGCGACGCTGATCGAACGCGGCTACCGCGTCACCATCGCCGGGCGCGATGCCGCAAAGCTTGACGCTGCCAACAGGCACCTCGGCGGCAAGGCTTCAGCCATAATCGCGGACTCCACGGATGCGGCTGCCTTGCGCGCCTTGTTCGACAAGGTCGGCCCCTTCGACCATCTGGTGACCACGGTCAGCAGCGGGCGCGGCCTCGGCACCTTCGCCGAACTCGATCTGGCCGACCTTTCGCAAGGCTTCATCGAGAAGGTGCAGGCACAATTGCTGTCGGCCCAGATCGCGCTGAAGACGATCCGCAAGGACGGCTCGATCACCTTTGTCTCGGCCGCGTCGGCAGCGATGAGTTCGCCGGGCATGGCCGGAGTGGCGACCGTCAACGGCGCCATGAACAGCCCCGTCGTTGCATTGGCCGCCGAACTCAAGCCACTGAGGGTCAATGCGGTGGCGCCGGGCGTCATCGACACGCCGTGGTGGAACACCTTGCCGGCGGAACAACGCAGCCAAGCTTTCGCGCATTTCGCCGGGCTCGCGCCCGCCGGTCGCATCGGCACCTCCGAGGACGTCGCCGATACCATCGCCTTCCTGATCGGCAACAGCTTCGTCACCGGTCAGCGGCTCTATTGCGACGGCGGCCTGAGCCTGGTCGCCTGACCGGCTGGGTACCTCCAACGCTCACAGCGCACCGGCGATCACCATGAGAAGACCGCCGGCCAGCGTGATGTTGACCAGGGTGAAATAGAGGTGCGGGTCGCGCTCGGCCCCTTGGAACAGGAACAGATTGTGATAGAGCGCCGTCGCCAGCACCAGGAAGACGATCAGCGCCGCCGCTGCCGGAACCGTCCAGATGCCGAGGACGAGCAGCAGCCCGCCGAAAAACTGGACCGCGAAGCCGGCGGCCATCACGGGTGCCGGCAGCAACCAGCCGTAATTGGTGGTGGCGGTCGTTCTGCGTTCGCTGAAATGGGTAAAGTTGCGGATGCCCGCAATCAGGAAGAAGCCACCGAAAACAAGGCGGCCGACCAGCATCAAGGTTTCCGCGATCATCGTCTCCCCCGGGGCGTTAAGCGGCGCTCCTGTGCTTGAAGCGCTCGCCCGACGCCTAGTCAACCTTATTGCGCGACGGAGAGCAGGGTAAGGAAGCCACCTGCCAGCGCGATATTGCCGACAAAACCGTTGATCTTGGCGGCGCGGTCCGGGCCCTGATGGTCCCAGAAATTGTGGAACATCGGCGTGGCAGCCAAGAGAAACAGAAGAAGCAGCGCCGCCGCCGGTGCGGTCCAGAAGCCTACCATCAGCAGCACGCCCGCCACGATCTGCGCGACGATGCCAAGCCACAATACGGTCGCCGCCTGCGGCACGCCGCGCGCGCCCATCATCTGCGCCAGAAATGCCATGTTCTGGATGTTGCGCAGCCCGGCGAAGACAAAAGCGCCGCCCATCAGAAAACGGCCGACAAACAGAATCTCGTTATGAAAATTGGCATGCATCGTATTGATCCCTCTTGAAAAAACAGGGCGCGGCTACCCGCGCCCTTTCTGCAAAAAATGTTCGGTTCTTATGCGGCTTTGGCGGCCGGCACCGGATGGACGGCGTGGAAGGTCACGCAGAGCCGGTTCCAGACATTGATCATGGCGACGGCAACGGTGAGCTTCACCAGTTCCTCCTTGCTGAACAGCTTGGAGCCCTTGTCGTAAAGCGCCTCCGGCACGCCGGCTTCGGCGATGTTGGTGACGGTTTCCACCCATTCGAAAGCGGCACGCTCACGCTCGCTGTAGAGCGGCGATTCCTTCCAAGCGGAGACGAGGTAGACACGCTGTTCGCTCTCGCCGTCGTCACGCGCCTCGCGGCTGTGCATGTCGACACAATAGGAACAGCCGTTGATCTGCGAAGCGCGCAGCTTGATGAGATGCAGCAACCCCTTGTCGAGGCCGCATTCGTCCACAGCCCGATTGAGGCTGATGACATATTTCATCAGCTGCGGCGCCTCGGCGAAAAAATCCATCCTGGGTTGCATGATCGGTCCTTTCACAAGTTACTGGTTACGGTTCTGAGCGGTTTTCTGCGGCCGGGCGTGGTTCACTGCGAACGCGCAGGCGGTCTGGACGACGCGCGGGTCGGCGTCGGCCATGAACTCGGCGATAATGTCGGAAAGCTTCTCCGCGGCGAGTGCCGTGCGATAGGCGCGCTCGGCACGCAGCATCGCGGCATTGATGCCGCATGGCTGAACATAGGCAGACGCGTCGATCTTGGCCGGGCCGTTGCGGCGAATCTCGCCGCAACGAAACGCCGGACGCGCGCCGTCGACGGCCAGTACGATGTCGAGCAGCGAGATCTTTTCCGGCACACGCGCCAGGCGGTATCCACCGGTCGGACCGGGTACGGATTCGAGAATGCGCGCAGCCGTCAACGCCTGCAGATGCTTCAGCAGGTAGCTGGGCGACAGGCCGAACGCTTCCGCCAAGGCAGAGGCCGGCATGGTTGCCCCGTGCTCGATCGCGGCAAGCATGGCAGTGGAGTGGATCGCCGCTTCGACGCCTTCGCTCAACTTCACGATTGCTTCTCCTTAATCATGGATATTTAATATCGTGGATATTTTTTATCGTCAATAGAGGGAGCAAAAAAGCGGTGCATCACTGCACCGCTTTTTTCGTTTTCCGTCAGACCCTATTCGGCGGCCACTTTGGCCATCGGGTTGTTCGGGTGTGTCGTCCAGTTGGCATAGGCAGGATCGACCGGCTTGCCCGTACGCTGATCGAGCACGCCGGCGCCCAGCGGCACCATGGTGATGCAGCCTTCCACCGGGCAGACGTTGACGCAGAGATTGCAGCCCACGCACTCGTCTTCCATCACTTCGAAATGGCGAGCACCGTCCACCATGGAGGTGATCGCCTGGTGCGAGGTGTCCTCGCAGGCGATGTGGCAGCGACCGCATTTGATGCAGGCGTCCTGGTCGATATGCGCCTTGGCGATGTAGTTCAGGTTCAGATACTGCCAGTCGGTAACGTTGGGCGTGGCGCGGCCGATGACGTCGTCCAGCGAACGATGACCCTTCTCGTCCATCCAGTTCTCGAGACCGGCGATCATTTCCTGTACGATCTTGAAGCCATAGGTCATCGCCGCCGTGCATACCTGCACGTTGCCGGCACCCAGCGCCAGGAACTCGGCCGCGTCGCGCCAGGTGGTGATGCCGCCGATGCCGGAAATCGGCAGGCCACGGGTTTCCGGATCACGGGCGATCTCGGCCACCATGTTCAGCGCGATCGGCTTGACCGCTGGGCCGCAATAGCCGCCGTGGCTGCCCTTGCCGTCGATCGACGGTTCCGGCGAGAACGAGTCGAGATCGACCGACGTGATCGAATTGATCGTGTTGATCAGCGACACCGCGTCGGTGCCGCCGGCCTTGGCCGCGCGCGCCGGCTTGCGCACGTCGGTGATGTTGGGCGTCAGCTTGGTGATCACAGGCATGCGCGTGTACTGCTTGCACCAGCGCACCACCATCTCGATATATTCCGGCACTTGGCCGACGGCCGCGCCCATGCCGCGTTCGCTCATGCCGTGCGGACAGCCGAAATTGAGCTCGATGCCATCGGCCTCGGTCTCCTCGACCAGTGGCAGGATCGCCTTCCAGCTCTCTTCCACGCAAGGCACCATGATCGAGGCGATCAGTGCGCGGTCGGGCCAATTCTTCTTCACCTGCTTCATCTCGCGCAGGTTGGTCTGCAGGTCGCGATCGGTGATCAGCTCGATGTTGTTCAAGCCGAGCAGACGACGGTCGGCACCCCAGATCGCGCCGTAGCGCGGCCCGTTGACGTTGACCACCGGTGGGCCTTCCTCGCCCAATGTCTTCCAGACCACGCCGCCCCAGCCCGCCTTGAAGGCGCGCTCGACATTGTAGGCCTTGTCGGTCGGCGGCGCCGAAGCCAGCCAGAACGGGTTGGGTGACTTGATGCCGATGAAATTGTTGCGAATATCCGCCATGCTCATGCCCCCCCATTCGAGGTGAGTGCCCGATGGATGCTTTCGGCGGCATCGCGCCCGGCCGCCACCGCCGAGACGGTGAGGTCCTCGCGGCTGTCGACCACGCAGTCGCCACCTGCCCACACCTTGGCCAGCGAGGTGCGACCCTCCGCATCGACCTGGATGCGGCCGTTCTCCAGCGCCATCGCCTGCCCGCTGCCGTTGAGCGCGGCGGGCTGGAACGACTGGCCGATGGCCTTGAACACCTGGTCGGCGGCGAGCCTTAGCGTCTCACCGGTGCCTCCGAGCTTGTCGCCCTTGATGGCCGTGTATTCGAGCTCGACGGCGACGACCTTGCCACCATCGGAAACGACCTTTTTGGGCTGCAGCCAGTGGCGGATGGTGACACCGTTGGCGGCGGCCAGATCCTGCTCGAAGCCGGAGGCGTTCATGTGCTCCTGGCCGCGGCGGTAACAGATCGTCACCTCTTCGGCGCCGAGCAGCTTGGACTGCACGGCAGCATCCACCGCCGTCATGCCGCCGCCGATGACGACGACGCGGCGCCCGACCGGCAGGCCGGCAAGATCGCTGGTCTGACGCAGCTCGGCAATGAAGTCGACCGCGTTGGCGACGCCATCGGCATCTTCGCCATCGGCGCGCAGCGCGTTGACACCGGAAAGCCCCATGCCGAGGAAAACGGCATCATATTGCTTGGTCAGCTCGGAGAGCTGGAAGTCGCGGCCTAGCGCCTTGTCGTTCTCGATCGCAATGCCGCCGATGGCGGTCACATAGTCGACCTCGGCCTGGGCGAAATCGTCTACGCTTTTATAGGCGGCGATGCCGTATTCATTGAGGCCACCGGCCTTGGGGCGAGCCTCCAGAATCTTCACCTCGTGACCGTGACGGGCCAGCCGGTGCGCGGCAGCAAGACCGGCGGGACCGGCGCCAACCACGGCAACCTTCTTGCCGGTCGATTTCGCGCGCTTGTAGAATTGCTTGCCTTCGTCCATCGCCACGTCGGTGGCATAACGCTGCAGGCGGCCGATCTGCACCGGCTTGCCCTCGGCGGTCTCGCGCACGCAGGCTTCCTCGCACAATGTTTCGGTCGGGCAGACGCGGGCGCACATACCGCCGAGGATATTCTGGTCGAAGATGGTCTTGGCCGATCCTAGCGGATTGCCGGTGGCGATCTGCCTGATGAACATCGGGATATCGATCGACGTCGGGCAGGCCTGCATGCAAGGCGCGTCGTAGCAGAAGTAGCACCGGTCGGATTCGACCAGCGCTTCGTGATGGTCGAGCGGTGGATGCAGATCGGAAAAATTGTCGGCATAAGCCTCGGGCGACAGCCGGCCGCCAGCTATGCCCTCCTTGAAATGACCTGTTGTCATTCCGGTTCCCCATTGTTGTGGTTTTGAGGAAAGGCTAGCACGTTTTGTTTTTTTATCAATTGGTCAATTTTCAAGATAAGTGCTTGAAAAAGCTCAAAAATAACATGACTTTTGTAGTCATGATTTATTGCGGATATTTGCCGCTACGCGAAATATTTTGACTTGCTGTCGGAATTCCGTCCGGCTCGGCGTCCTATGATCGCCCTGCCGCAGCATGGCGAACCATGCGCCTATGGAAGACGGCAGGAAACGTAAGGGAGCCCGACATGCCGAATGCCTCGAAAAGCTTCTTCTGGTATGAATTGATGACAACCGACCTCGACGCCGCCGAGGCCTTCTACACCGAAGTCGTCGGTTGGCGGCCCGAACCCTTCGAGAAATCGCCAGGCATGCCGCGCTACATCGTCGTCAATGCCGGCGACCGTGGCGTCGGCGGCCTGATGACGCTGCCCGAGGACGCCGCCAAGATGGGCATGCCACCCGCCTGGGTCGGCTATATCTACACAAGGGACATCGAAGCTTCGGTGGCCTCGCTGACCAAGGCCGGCGGCGCCGTTCACCGCGCGCCCGACGACATCCCCGGTGTCGGACGCTTCGCCGTCGTCGCCGACCCGCAGGGCGCCGGCTTCATGTTCCTGCAGCCCAACGGCCCCGACCAGCCGCCAGTGCCCTTGGGCACGCCCGGCCATATCGGCTGGCATGAACTGTTCGCCACCGATTGGCAAAAGGCCTTCGATTTCTATTCCGGCCAGTTCGGCTGGGCGAAAGGCGATCCTTTCGACATGGGACCGATGGGCATCTACCAGCTCTTCACCGCCGGGGCCGAACCGATCGGCGGCATGATGAACAAGCCCGAGCAGATGTCCGTGCCGGCCTGGCTGTTCTATTTCAACGTGCCGGCCATCGATGCCGCCGCCAAGCGGGTCACCGACCGTGGCGGCAAGGTGGTGATGGGGCCGATGGAAGTGCCGAGCGGCCAATGGATCGTGCAATGCCAGGACCCGCAGGGCGCTTACTTCGCCATGGTCGCGCCAGGGCGCTGAACGCCCCGATTTTCACGGGGCAGGTTGATCGCTATCTCGCCTGCCCCGCCTGCCGCCTCAGATGAACATCACGGCAACTCAGGCCAGTGAAATATCGGTCTGCGTAAAATCATTTCCTTTACACAGCAGCCGAATTCCGGCTTGCTTTGCAATTGCATAGGAGAAGCAGTCGCCAAAATTCAACTTCGCCGCGTGGCCGGTACCCTTACCATAACGCGCATAAGCGCGAACCACGTCTTCATAAATATCCGGAGTTACTGGCAAAACGCGGATTCCGGCCTTTTCCAGGAAGTCGCCAACCAACTTCCCGGCCAAAGTAAAATCCCGGATTCGTCGGCCTATGGATATCGCTGCTTCTACCTCATTAACCACGGACGTCACTGGCCCAACCGCGGCATGCAGCCGAGCGAGCAAATCTTTTTTGTCAGGCTCTTCAAGCAATATGCCCACGATTGTGGAGGTCTCGACAAACATCAGTCATTCTCCCCCCACATATCATCCATAAAAGCTTTCTCATCCTCAAACCCATTGGCTTTAAGCGCCCTGATTTGCTCGATAATCGGCTCGATCCGCCGGGCGAACTCCTCGACCCCCTGCCGCTCGTGGCTGGTCGCCTCTTCGATCGCGAGTTTTATAGCTGCAGTTATACCCACCCCACGCTTCCGCGCGAAATCGCGCACAAGCCAATCGGTCTCCTCATCTTGCACGTGTATAGCCATTTATGTCCACAACCACAAGTGATTTGTACAATCATCATTGTATCTTGTAGAAAACAAGAACACAATGGGAACGGCTATCTAGAAACCACTACCCCCTCATCCGCTCCTGATTGCCGTCGAACAGCGGCGTGGGCTGTATACGGGCGGCATGGCGCCGTCCCAGATATTCGATCTCGAAGCCGTCGCTCTCGTCGGCGATCTCCTTCGGCACGTAGCCCATCGCCACCGACACGCCGGAGTGATGAGCGTAGCCGCCGGACGTTACCCATCCCCGCACCGAACCGCCATGCCAGATCGGCTCGTCGCCGATGACGTCGGCGTCCACGGCATCGACGACGAAGCTCCGCAGCCTCAGCTTGCCGCCGGAGGCACGTTCGACGACCGCCGCCTGCTTGCCGAAGAAATCGGCCGGCTTCGAATAGGCGACGAAACGGTCGAGCCCGGCCTCCAGCGGCCCATAGATCGGCCGGTATTCGCGCGCCCAGGAGCCGTAGTTCTTTTCAAGGCGAAGCGCGTTGAGCGCCCGCGAACCGAACAAACCGACGCCGAATTCCTTGCCGGCTTCCATCAAGGTTTCAAGCACATGGCGCTGATATTCCGGCGCCATCCAGATTTCGTAGCCGAGGTCACCCGTATAGCTGACGCGACCGACGAGGCATGGGGCAAGACCAATCTCCGTCCGCTTGATATCCATGAATTTGAAGGCCGCCGCCGAGACGTCGGCGCGGGTGACCTTTGCCAGCAGATCGCGGGCGTGCGGTCCGGCGATCGACAGGCCGACACGGCTCAACCCGAGCGCCTCGACCTTCACCGACCCCTCGGCCGGCAAATGCCGTTCGAACCAGCGCATATGATACTGCTCGGCAAGTCCGGAACCGGCGATGAACCACTCTTCGTCGCCGGCGTTGCCTGGCCCCAGATTGGCCAGCGAAAAATCGCCGATCAGCTTGCCGTCTTCCTTCAACATGGGTGCAAGCGTCATGCGCCCCGGCGCTGGCAATTTGCAGGCAAGCAATCTGTCCAGCCAGGTTCCGGCCCCCTCGCCGGTCACCCGATATTTAGCGAAGGAGGAAATCTCCGACAGGCCAACGCGTTCGCGCACGGCTCGCACCTCATTGGCGACATGTTCGAAATCGGTCGAGCGGCGCCAGGAGAACGCGTCGCGGACGCCTTCCGGCGCATACCACAGCGGCACTTCCAGCCCGTAGGACGCGCCGAATTGAGCACCCTCCGTCGCCAGTAGATCGTAGACCGGTGTCGTCCTCAGCGGCCTGCCGGCCAGCAATTCCTCGTTGGGGAAACGGATCGAGAAACGGCGCGAATAGTTCTCCCGCACCTTGGCGTTGGTATAGGCCATGGAAGCCCAGCCGCCGTAGCGCGCAACGTCCATCGCCCAGATATCGGCGCCGGGGTCGCCATGCATCATCCAGTTGGCGAGCGCCAGCCCGACGCCGCCGCCCTGGCTGAACCCGGCCATGACGCCGCAGGCAAGCCAGAAACCCGGCAGGCCGCGCACCGGCCCGACCAGCGGATTGCCGTCCGGCGCGAAGGTGAAGGGCCCATTGATGATCTGCTTGATGCCGGTGTTCTGGAAGGCCGGGAAATGGCGGAAGCCGACTTCCAGCGACGGCGCGATGCGGTCGATATCGGGCTCCAGCAGTTCGTGGCCGAAATCCCAGGGCGTCGACTGTTCCGACCAAGGTTTGCCGGCCTTCTCATAGGTACCCATCAGCATGCCGCCGCGCTCCTGGCGCAGATAAAGTTCGCCGTCGAAATCGACGGCATGCATGATCTCCATGCCGGTCTTCTTGTTCCAGGCAGCGACCTCGGGCATGTCCTCGGTGATCAGATACATGTGCTCCATGGCGAGCACCGGCAGTTCCAACCCGACCATGCGGCCGACCTCGCGCGCCCACAGGCCGCCGGCATTGACGACATGCTCGGCCACCACCTCGCCCTTGTTGGTGATGACGCGCCACAGACCGTCCGGCCGGCGCACGATGTCCTCGACCTTGGTGAATCGCTCGATCTGCGCGCCGAGTTTTCGCGCGGCCTTGGCATAGGCGTGGGTCACGCCGGACGGGTCGAGATGGCCGTCCTCCTTGTTGTGGATGGCGCCGACGAACTGGCCGGGATCGATCAGCGGCATCAGTTCCGCCGCTTCGCGCGGGGAAATCTCCTCGAGTTCGATGCCGAGATAGCGGCCCTTGGCCACCATGTTGCGCAGCCAGTCCATGCGCGCTTCGGTGGCCGCAAGGAACACACCGCCGGTCAGATGCACGCCGGTCGCTTGCCCGGAAAGTTCCTCGATCTCCTTGTAGAGGCTGATCGTGTATTTCTGCAGCTTGGCGACGTTGGGGTCGCCATTGATCGTGTGCATGCCGCCAGCGGCATGCCAGGTCGAGCCGGAGGTTAGTTCGTCGCGCTCCAGCAGAACGACGTCCATCCAGCCGGCGCGCGCCAGATGGAACAGCACCGAACAGCCGACGACACCGCCGCCGATGACAACGACCCTTGCATGCGATTTCATGATTTTCTCTTCTGCTTCAAAGAGTTGGGAAAGTTGCGTGAATCTGGGTTGGAACGTGTTGAATCAAGATATCAGCTGCACCGCGCTCCGCCTTCCCTCGCGGGAAAGGTAGCGCTGCGGTGGCCGTCATGGTTCGTCCGCGCCGATTTCTTGCCTGCGCCTGGCCACATAGGCTTCGAGCTCCTCGCGCACGCCTTCGTCCATCGGCGGCTGGACATAGTCGGCCAGCGCCTTCTTCCACACTCCGGTGGCGCGCTGTGTCGCGTCCATCGCGCCGGCCTCTGTCCACGCCTCGTAGTTCTGCCAGTTGGAAAGCAGCGGCTGGTAGAAGGCCGTCGCGTAGCGTTCCAACGTGTGCGGCTCGCCGAAGAAATGACCGCCGGTCGGCACACCCGCCAAAGCATCGAGCGCCAGTTCGCCATCATCGACAACGATCGGACGCAGGAACTCCATTATGTGCTGCACCATCTCGACATCGATGATGAACTTCTCGAACGACGCCGTCAGCCCACCCTCCTGCCAACCGGCGGCATGGTAGACCAGATTGCCGTGGCCGAGCACCGCACCCCACAGCGCCATCAGCGTCTCGTAGGTTCCTTGCGCGTCGGCCGCGTTGGAGGCAGACCCCGGCGTGGTGCGGTAAGGCAGGTTGTAGCGTCGCGCCATCTGCCCGGAAGCGATGTTAGCCTTGGTGTTTTCCGGCGTGCCGAAGGCCGGCGCGCCCGAGCGCATGTCGACGTTGGAAGTGAAGGCACCATACATAACCGGGCAGCCAGGCCGCACCAGCTGGGTCAGCACGATGCCACACAGCGCCTCTGCATTCTGCTGCGCCAGCGCACCCGCAAGCGTCACCGGGCTCATCGCCCCCATCAGCGTGAACGGCGTGATGCAGACCGACTGGCCGTACTCGGCCATGGCCATCAGCCCTTCCAGCATCATCTCGTCGAAGCGGCGCGGCGAATTGACGGAAATGATGGTGCCGACACCCGGGTCGGCAGCGACCTCCTCCAGGCTGAGGCCGCGCGCGATCGCCATCATGTTGATCCCATCCAGCGCCCTGCCCCTGCCGATGGCCGATACGTGGAACGGCTTGTCGGTCAGCGTCAGATTGGCAAGATAGGTGTCGAGATGACGCGTGTTGGCCGCCAGTTCGATCGGCGCGCAAACCTGGTTGCCCAGCATGTGGATGCAGTTGAAATGTTGCGCCAGGCTGACCAGCTCACGATAGTCGCGCATGTTACCAGCGCGGCGGCCGCGTTCACGGTCATGCACATTGGGCGGTCCCGCCACCAGCGTGAAGTTGATGACGTTGCCGCCAATCGCCATCTGCCGGGCTGGGTTGCGCGACGACAGGGTGTAGGCCGCAGGTGCCGTCTTCAACGCCTCGGCGACCAGCCCGCGATCGAGCCGCACCGTCATGGCGCTGTGGTCGACATCGGCACCAGCGCGCTCGAACAGCGCCAGCGCACGCCTGTTCATCACCTCCATGCCGAGATTTTCCAGGATGTGCAGCGAGGCCAGATGGATCGCCTCGACCTGGTCCGGCGAAAGTAGCGCCATCGGTGGGTAGGGATTTTCGACCCGGCGCGCCGGCAACTGCGGAATGGGCGCCCCGCCTTTGGCATGGGTGCGCTCGGCACTGCGTCTGGTGCGAAGAGCGGTCATGCTTCGTATCAGAACGCGGTTTGGCCGCCTGAACTATCAGGAATGCGACACATATGGACGAGATTTTATCTGAAGCGTCGTATTTGCTACATAATATAAATAATACGACATTTACGCGTCGAATTATCATTATTTCTAACGTTCCGCCTTGTAACCGCCAAACAGGTTAAGGAGCCACGAAAGACTCCCTTTATGATTTGCGGCTAATGCTGGCGCATGCGTGCGTATAGTTTTAGTCGAGTTTTAGTGATCGGTGTTCCGCTGGCGCTGGCCGCCTGCGCGAGCACGCCCAACCGCATCAACGACGTCTGTGCCGTCTTCGACCAACGCGACGGCTGGTTCAACGACTGGCAGTCGTCGGCCGAGCGCACGCAGCGCAAATATGGCGTGCCGGTGCATGTGCTGATGGCAACGGTGCGCAAGGAATCCGGTTTCAACAGCTATGCCCGGCCGCCGCGCCGCAAGCTGCTCGGCTTCATTCCCTGGGGCCGCATTTCCAGCGCCTATGGCTTTTCGCAGGCGCTGGACGGCACCTGGAGCCAATACCGGCGCGAGACCGGCAACTTCACCGCCAGCCGCACCAATTTCGGCGACGCTGTCGATTTCGTCGGTTGGTACCACTCAAAGACGATCGACACTTTCGGCGTCGGTCGCGACGACACCTACAATCTCTACCTCGCCTATTATCTCGGCTGGGGCAGCTACAAGCGCGGCGAATGGCGCTCCAATGCCGGCGTGCAGCGTTATGCGCGCGACACCGCCGCAATGGCAGACCGCTACCGCGGGCAGTTGCAGAACTGCCGCTGACCCGAGACTTGGCGATAGCCTCATCTGCATCGATGCGACGTTGTGGCCGGCGCGGCCTCCATTTTCCGGAAGCCGCCAATCTGGATACGTTCAGCCGGCCTAGTGCGGCTTGCGGCCGAAAACCCGGATGTATTCTTCCACGCCGCCATCGGCCAACGCCTTGGCCTGCCGGCCCCAATCGTCGCGCTCGATGCGCCCAAGCAGCGTCAGCCGCGTGTCCATCCATTCGCGTTCGATCTCGGTCCAGCCGGCGACCTGCGCGAAACGATAGATGCCGAGCTCATTGAGCGCGATCTCGATCTGCGGACCGATGCCGACGATCAGCTTAAGGTCGTCGGGCTCAGCGGGTCTCGCTATGCCGGCCGGCCGGCCGCGATCCGCGGGATCGACCGGTTCAGGAGCAGGGCTCGGCACGGCCGCCTTCACGGCTGGAGTAGCCGGCACCGCCTTGGTCCTGGAGCCGGTTGCCGCCTTCGGCTTGTGACTCTTAGTGACCGTTGCCTTCTTCGCTTGCGTTGCAGCAACCGCCTTGCCGGCAGTGGCGGCCGTCTTCCCGGCTGCAGCAGTCTTCGCCGCAGGCTCCGATTTCACGGCTGGCGCAGTCTTCTTGGAGGCTGCCGTAGACTTTTTGGCGGCAGGTACATTTTTCGCTGCCGGCGCTGGCTGTGTCGCCGGTTCCGGCGCGACCATGGCCACCTTCGCGGACACCTTGGAGCCCCTGGCGACAGTGGATGCCTTGCGGGCAACCTTCGCCTTGGCAGCCGCAACCGGCGCGTCAGCAATCTCGACTGCATCGTCGGGCACGCCCTCCAGCGCCGCATGCGCCTTGTCGAAGCTGATCACCGGCTCCATGCCGGCCAGCACCTCGTCGGAAAGCCAGCACAGGCTGCGGTGGCCGCCACCGAGATCCTTCAGCGGCGGCACCTCCTTCTCGCAACGGCCGTCCGGCACCAGATGTTTGTAGCGGCAGCGGGTCTGGAACGGGCAGCCGCTCGGCGGGTTCATCGCCGAGGGAATGTCGCCTTCGAGCACGATGTGTTTCTTGACCACGCTGGTGTCGGCGATCGGGATCGCTGAAAGCAGCGCCTCGGTATAGGGGTGATAGGGCGGCGAAAAGATCTGATCGGTTGTGCCCTGCTCGACGATGTAGCCGAGATACATGACCACCACGCGGTCGGCGATGTAGCGCACCACCGACAGATCGTGGCTAATGAACAGCATCGTCATCCCGGACTGGCGCTGGATGTCCATCAAGAGCTCGGTCACCGCCGCCTGGACGGAGACATCGAGCGCCGAGACCGGCTCGTCGGCCACCACCACCTTGGCCGAGCCGGCAAAGGCGCGGGCCACGCCGATGCGCTGCTTCTGCCCGCCGGAAAGCTGGCGCGGCTTGCGTTCGGCGAAAGCGCGTGGAAGCTTCACAAGATCCAGAAGCTCCAGCATGCGCTGCCGACGGTCCGCCACCGTCTTGCCGACGTTGAACTTCTCAAGCGTGCGGATGATCTGCGAGCCGACGGTGTGGCTGGGATTCAGCGTATCGAACGGGTTCTGAAACACCATTTGGATGGCCGAGACCGTATCGACGCTGCGCTTCTCGATGCCCGTCGCCTGGATTTCGGTGTTGGCAAGCGTGACCTTGCCGGCGCTTGCCGTTTCTAGGCCGAGCAGCACTTTCGCCAGTGTCGACTTTCCGCAACCGCTTTCGCCGACGATGGCGACGGTCTCGCTCTCGCGCGCCTCGAAGCTGATCGTCTCGTTGGCCTTGACGGTGCGCCCCTCGCTACCGCCGAACACACCGCCGGCGCCGACATGGTAGTATTTTTTCAGGTCGTCGACCTTGAGTACCGGTGCGCCGGGCTTGACCGGTTCGCCGGCCTTCTTGGCGCCGGGCGGCAGCGCTGCCCAGTCGATCTCGTTGAAGCGCACGCAGCGCGAGAAATGGCCGTCATGCCCCTGCACCGGGATCATCGGAATCTCGGCTGCGTTGCACACGCCCTCAACGAAGTGGTGGCAGCGAGGACCGAAATTGCAGCCTCGTGGCCGCTCCTGCGGCAACGGCAATTGACCAGGGATCGCCACCAGCGGCCGCTCGTTCTTGTCGGCGCCGGGCAGCGGAATGGAGCGGAACAGCCCTTGCGTATAGGGGTGCCGCATGCGGTCGAAGACGTCGGTGATCTTGCCGGTTTCCACCGCTTCGCCCGAATACATCACCGTGATCCTGTCGCAGGTCTCCAGGATCAGGCCCAGATTGTGCGACACGAAGATCATCGAAGTGCCGAACTGCTTGCCCAGCCCCTTCACCAGTTCGACGATGCCGGCCTCCACCGTCACGTCGAGCGCTGTGGTCGGCTCGTCGAGCAAAAGCAGCGCCGGATTGGACAACAGCGCCATGGCGATGACGATGCGCTGTTGTTGGCCGCCGGAAAGCTGGTGCGGATAGGAGCGCATCATGCGCTCGGGGTCGGGCAGCTTGACCGAGCGCACCATGTCGAGCGCACGTTTGTAGGCCTCTTCCTTGGAGACCTTATCGTGCAGCAGCGGCACTTCCATCAATTGCTGGCCGATCTTCATGGCCGGGTTCAGGCTGGCCATCGGCTCCTGGTAGATCATGGCGATCTTGTTGCCGCGGATGGAGCGCAGCTCCTCCTCCGACATGTCGCCCATATCCTTGCCCTGGAACTTGATGCGGCCACCGACGATCCTGCCGATGTTGGACAGGTCGCGCATGATGCCGAGCGACACGGTCGACTTGCCGCAACCGCTCTCGCCGACGATGCCCATCGCTTCGCCGGGCATCACTGTGCAGGAAAAGTCCATCACCGCCGGTATTTCGCCCTTGCGGGTGAAGAAGGAGATCGACAGGTTCTCGATCTCGATGATCGGCTGGGCGTTGGCTGTGTTCGTGGCTTTAACGGCTTCGTTCATGGCGTCGCCCTCCACTCTAGTCTTTCATCGATTGTTCGCGCAGTGCGTCGGCGAGCAGGTTGAGCCCCAGCACGAAGGACATCAGCGCGATCGTCGGCGGCAATGCTGGATGGATGAAGGAGCGCAGCAACCGGCTGGCGTCCTTGATCGCGGTACCCCAGTCCGGACTTTCCGGCGCCAGACCCAGGCCGAAATATCCCAGCGTGCCGAGCAGGATGGTAGTGTAGCCGATACGCAGGCAGGCATCGACGATCAGCGGGCCGCGCGCATTGGGCAGGATCTCCCACAGCATGATGTACCAAGGCGTTTCGCCACGCGTCTGGGCGGCCGCCACATAGTCGCGCGTCTTGATGTCCATGGTCAGCCCGCGCACGATGCGGAACACGCCAGGTGACGAGGCAAAGACCACCGCCACGAAGATGTTGAGCTGATTGGGATCGATATGCACGATCTTCAGCGGATCGGCGTCGAATACAAGGCCGAGATAAACCCAGCCGCCGATCAGCAAAGTCAACCCCATCAGCACATACAGCCGGTCCGGCCGCTTCTTGTAGCGGGTCCAGAACAGGACGCAGAAGAAGATAATCGGGAACAGGAAGAACAGCCCCGCCATCGCATAGGGGATCGGCGTGTCCATGATGCCGGGCGTAACCAGCAGGTAGAACAGCAGGATCACCGGGAAGGCGAGAACCAGATTGGCGAGGAACGACAGCACGGTGTCGATCTTGCCGCCATAGTAGCCGGCGGGCAGGCCAAGCGTGATGCCGACCATCAGCGCGAAGCCGGTAGCGGCCGGGGCGATGATCAGCACGATCTGAGAGCCGAACACCATACGCGAGAAGATATCGCGCGCCAGCTTGTCGCCGCCGAACAGGTAGACGCCCTTGGAGGCCGGCTCGACCGCGCCGGGCAGCGCGTCCTTCATCACCGGCAACTGCCCCAGCGGGTCAAACGGCGCCACATGCGAGGCAAAGATCGCGGTGAACAGCCAGAACAGGCAGATGATGACGCCGGCGATGCCGACGCCGCTGTCGAACAGCTGGCCGTAGAGGCCGAGTTTCTTCTTATAGGTGAAGCTTGTGCCGAGCACGACGGCGAGCGCCAGCCAAACCGGCCAGAACCGCGCCAGCACGCCCAGGATGATACCGACGGCTCCGATATATTCGATCTGCATCGCCGGCCTCCCCTACTGCACGCGAATGCGCGGATTGAGATATGCGTAGCCGACATCCGAGATCAGCTGGGTGATCAAGACGATGAACACCGAGACCATCGAGCAGCCAAGCAGAAGATCGATGTCGTTGTTGCCGGCAGCCTCGACCAGCGTGTAGCCAAAGCCCTGGTAACGGAACATCGTCTCGACGATGACGACGCCGGTGAGCAGCCAGGGGAACTGCAGCATGATGACGGTGAACGGCGCGATCAGCGCATTGCGCAGCGCGTGCTTGATGACGACGTTGGAGAACGACAGGCCTTTCAGCCGCGCCGTGCGGATATATTGCTGCGTCATCACCTCGACCATTGAGGCGCGTGTCATGCGCGCGATGTATCCGATGCCGTATATGGCCAGCGTGATGACCGGCAGCGTGAAATTGTAGAAGGTGATGCCCTGGCTTGCCGAGGCAGCCGAGCCGTTCAGCCAACCGAGCCACGACGCGAATATGACGGTGAAAATAACGCCCGAGACATATTCCGGCGTCGCCGTGGTGATGATCGAGGCAACCGACAGGGTTCGATCCGTTCGCGAGCCCTCCCGCATGCCGGCCAGGATGCCGATGAGCAGCGACACCGGCACCATCACTGCAAGCACCCAGAACATCAGGATGCCGGTGGCACGCAGTGCTGGGAACAGCTTGGCCGCAACGGTGGCCTTGAATTTGGTGGAGCAGCCGAAATCGCCCTGCAGCACACCATTATAGGCGGGCTCCATCGGGTCATTGCAGAAGGTGAAGCGCTGCGAGGCCTTGCCGGTCGCCGCATCGACGATCGGCTCCTTCTTGACCACGCCGAGCCACTGTCCGTAGCGGACGAAGAAATTCTGCCTGTAGCCGTGATTGACGAGCCAGCTTTCGAGCTGCTCGGGCGGCGTGTGCATTTCTGTCTGGCTGATCGCCAGCTTCTTCAGATTGGGTTCGAGATTGACCAGGAAGAAGACGACAAGCGTCAGACACAGCATGGTCAGCAGGATCGTGCCGATGCGTCTGGCTATGAATGAGAACATTGCGCCCCCCTGCCGGCCGGGTTGGGGTCAGATGCTGTCAACCCTGCGTCCAAAAACCTGGTGCGGAATCATGCCGCCGCGGCGTGCGACGCCGCGAGGCCATGAACGGGATGAGGGCGTGCGCCCTCATCCCTGCCGAAGGACCGGTTAAGCCTTGTCGATCCAGACCTTGCCGAAATCGTGCTCGTAGGTCGGGTGCATCGAGTGGTTCTTCACCTCGGGCTTGATGTTGATGTAGAGCTTGCGCCAGTAGGGCTGGATGATGATGCCGGAATCCTGCAGCGTCTGCTCGATATCCTTCATCACAACCTTGCGCTTCTCCGCATCCGCGATGCCGAGGGCTTCGTTGACCTTCTTGTCAAAGTCCGGATTGGCATAAGCCGTTTCGTTCCAGGCTTCGCCCGAGCGGTAGGCGATAGCGATGACTTGGATGCCGAGCGGGCGCATGTTCCAGTTGGTTTCCGAGAACGGATACTTCGTCCAGTCGTTCCAAAAGGTGGAGCTCGGCAGCACCGTGCGCTTCACCTTGATGCCGGCCTCACGCAGTTGCGCCGCGATCGCGTCGGTGGTGTTCTTATGGTAGTCCTCGTCGTTCGAGATCAGCTCGTGCTCGAAATCGAGCGCGCCTGCCTCCTGCAGCATCTGCTTGGCCTTGGCCGGGTCGCGCTTGATCTTGGGCAGCTCGACATATTCCGGATGGATCGGCGCGACGTGGTGGTTTTCAGCGGCGGTGCCGGCATTGCCGTAACCGAGCTGCAGCACGGTGGCGTTGTCCACGGCAAGGCACATGGCCTGACGAACCTTCTGGTTGTCATAGGGCTTGGCCTTGACGTTGAAGCGCGAGACGACGGTAGCCGCCGTCACCACTTCAGAGACCGGGGCGCCGACGCCCGCGATGATCTTGACGTAGTCGGCGGTGGTCTCGTGATTGGTCTGCACTTCGCCGGATTCGAAAGCCGCAACCGTGGCAGCCGGATCGGTGCCGTAGTCGATGAATTCGACTCCATCGAGATAGGCCTCGCCGTTCCACCACTTGCCGGTTTCGCGGCGCTTGTAGACCACCTTCTGGCCGACATCGTAGGAAACGAGCTCAAACGGACCGGTGCCGATCGGGCAATTCTTGAAGTTGGCGCCCTTCTCGTCAAAGGTCTTGTGCACGACGAGCGCCGGATAGTCGGCCAGGTTAGCGATAACGGCGATGTCGGGCTTGGTCAGCTTCAGCTTGACCGTCATGTCATCGACCTTGACGATCGAGCCTTCGCGCAGCTTCTTGGTGGTCTCGTCGACGAGGCTGCCCAGACGGCCGGGCATCGAGTTGCCTTCCACAGACTTGTCGGCCCAGCGCGTGAAATTGTGGATCACGTCATCGGCGGTGAACTTGTCGCCATTGTTCCATTCGACGCCCGGACGCACATGCAAAGTGTATTCGGTGGCGTCGTCGTTGACCTGCCATTTTTCGAGGAGGTAGGGCTCGAAAGTGTACTGCTTGGTGTACTTCACCAGCGGCTCGAGCGCCTGGCGCTCGGCATTGGAGATTTCCGACCAGTCGGCGGTACGCGGGTCCTTCGGATCCTTGACCGACATGGCCACTTTGAGGACGCCGCCCTTCTTGGGCTGCTCTTCGGCCATGGCTGGCGTCGGCATGGCAACGCCCAGCAGGCCATAGGCCATGGCTGCAGATGCGCCAAAGATGCTTGCCATCGCCAGGAACTCACGGCGATCGACTTCCCCGGTCTTGACCTGCTCGGCCATTGCCAGGATGTGATCGGGAACGCGGTCGCTGTTACTCCGATAGAATTTCATGACTAACTCCCATTGTTGGCTTTTTGCCTTTTAACATTCCGCACTCGACCGACGATGTCAAAGATCGTTCGACTTTGGAACTCAAAAAGGAGAGTGCAACTTTGAAAAGGGAGCAGTTCGCGTGAATGCGACAATCTTGACGGAAATTTGCTATCGATGGCAACAAAATGACCACGGCGGTTTTGTCCAAACCGCGCGCAAGCTAGACTTGCGGCAACACACCTTTTTCTGAAAGCACCAGTTGCGCGACGCCGTCGGTCCAATACACTCTACCGGCAGGCGTGCGATTGGCTGCCTCAGTACTCGCGCTCGTAGAAGATGCCGCCCTTGGCTTCGCCGGCGTCCGACGCTTCGCCACGCAGCTTGACGCCCTTGCCGACATTGAAGTCGATGCGCGCCTTGCCCGAGCCCGGCTTCTCGCCCTTCTGGATGTTGAGATAGGTGCGGTCATTGAGATACTTGCCGGCCGATACCGCCGTTCCGCCCTGATCGTCGGTGGTCACGTCGAGATCGTCGACGCCGAGCTTGCTGCGCAGTTTTTCCAGCAGCGAGGTCGAGCCGCCAACGCCGCTGAGCTGGGCTGCCGCCTCGGCGAGCTGGGCGATTTGCAGCGGCGACAGGTTGGACATAGAGCGGCCGAAGATCAGGCGGGCAAGAACCTCGTCCTCCGGCAGTGCCGGCACCGAGGAGAAGGCGAATTTCGGATTGGTCGCCTCGCCCGACACGGTGATCGTCACCGTCGCGTCGGTGGCTGTCGATTCCGCGACCAGGTTCAGATACGGCACCAGCGAGCCCGAGAAGGTCAGCGTGCCTTCGGTGAAAGTCAGGCGCTTGCCAAGGATGGAGAGCCGCCCGCGCTGCAGCGTGAACTGACCGACCGCCTGCGGTGCCGACGCCGGCCCCGCCAAGCGCAAATTGCCGCCGAGCTCGGCATCCACGCCCCTGCCCTGCACGAAGATCTGGTTCGGCGCGTTGACGGTGATGTCGAGCGTCAACCCGCCGCCCCCACCACCGCTGCTGGTGGCGCCGGCCGGGCGCAGCGCCTTGTCCTGCGCGCGCACCGCCGCCGGTGCGTCCTTGCGCTTGACGTTGAGGGTCGACAGCGATGTCGGCAGCCGCTCCGGCACGGTGACGACGACCTTGCCCAGATTGATGGTGCCGGCGATCGCCGGCGCCGTCGCCAACGGCCCCTTCACGGTCAGGTCGCCGCCGAGATTGGCCGTGACGATACGGCCGTCGGTGTAGCGGCCGTCAACCAACTTGATCGACAGGTCGGCCGGAAACCCCTTGGCCGGGTCGATGCCGACCGTACCGCCGGCGCTCAGCGTGCCGCGCGTCGACAAAGTGCCAGTCAGTCGGTTGATGGTCGCGACGCCGTTGCCGAGGCCGACATCGAGCGCAATGTCCTTGACCGCGAGGCCAGAACCGGCGTCGAGGAAGCGCGCGCCCGACGAGCGCACCGTGCCGGAAATGACCGGCTGGCTGGCCGGTCCGCGCACCTGCACGGCGACATTGGCGGTGCCGGTGAGCGACAGGCCCTGCGCCGCCAGCTTGCGCGCCAGGAATTCGAACGGCACGTTGCCATTGACGTCGACCGAAAGGTTGGGTGCGCCTGCCGTCGTCACAGAGCCGCCAGCCTTCAGCGCAAGTCCCGTCCCGCCACCGATATCGGCGTTGAAGTTCAGCTTGTTGGCTGCGAAGGTGCCGCCCGATGTGATGTTGAGGGCGTCGATGCCGGCATCCCGCATAGCCGCCAGCGCGACGCCATTCGCCTTGATGTCATAGGCCACCGACGGCGCCGACGCGGGGCCAGTCACCTTCGCAGTGCCCGAAACGGTACCGGCGGCACCGAGGCCCGGCGAGAAAGCATTGGCGGCGGCGATCGGCAAATTGGCCAGCGCGACGTTGAGGTCCAGCGCGTTGCCGGCAGTGCCGCTGACCGTGGCGCGGCCGCCCTCGACGCCCACCACCAGCTTCTGGATCGTCGTGGTGCCGTTGGCGACAGCGATGGTGGACGGCTCGGCGATCGCTGCCCTGAGGCCGCGGATCGTAGCCTGGCCGGAAGCGAGTTCGAGCGTCGTCGTACCGCCGGCGACCTTGACCCGTCCCGCCGCCTTCGCCGGAATGTCCTTGACCGTGGCGCCGCCGGAAAAGCCAGTCCATTCGCCGTCGCGCTTCAGGTCGATGGCGATGCCGGTCACGGTCATGGTTCCGGAAGTCACGGCATCCGCACGAACCGTGCCAGCCACGACGGGCGCCGCCGCGTAATTCGCCACCTGCGCGTCGATCGCGACATTATTGGCCGTCAGGTCGCCGCGCTTGAGACCTGCCTTGGCCTGCAGCGCCAGTTGCGGCACGCCGTCCTGCTTGCTGAAGCGGACCATGCCGCGCACATTGCCTTCGGCCTTTTCCAGCGCCAGCGCCGCCAGCGGCCCGATATCCGGCAGATCGATCTTCACCAACCCTTCCGGCAGAAAGGCCTGGTCCAGCACGAGATCGCCGGAAACCCCGTTCTGGCCGAGCGCCAGCGACAGGCCGTCGATGCGGCGCTGGCCATTCGCGGTCTTCAGCACCGCCTTGCCCTGCAGCGGCTGACCGGCAACGGTGCCGGACAACGAAATGTCGGCGGCGGGATTGGCCGCGTCGGCCCTGCCGGATGCCGTGAGGTTCAATCCCTGGATCTCGCGGCCGGCTACCTCGAGCTTGTCGCCGCTCACCGAAAGCGTAACGTCCGGTGCGACCATGACACCCTTGGCCGTGACCGAGAGGCCGATCGCGCCTTTGGCTTCCTTCGACAGCAAGGACAGGTCGGCCAGCGCACCCTTGAGCTCGGCAACGATCTGGCCGTCATGGAGGCTGGCGCTGCCGTCAGCGGAAACCGCGCCGGAGACGAGCTTGATGGAATCGGCCGAGACCAGGCCCTTGGCGTTGCGCTTGATCGCAGCCGACAGTACGGCGCGCTCGCCGAGCACCGGGCGTGCCGCAGCCGGCAGTGCCGACGAAGCGGCATCGGCCTTGACGTTCAACTCGATCGAACCGTCGGCAAGCGCCATCTTGCCGTTGAAATCGCCGGCGAGCGTGTCCGAGCGGATCGACCCCTTGTCGACGTTGATCGTCTCTTTCTCGATACTGCCGGTGACGTCTGCCTTGATCTTGCCGGCGATCAGCGGCGCGATGGTCGGGTTGTCGAGGCCGATCTTGTCGACGGTGACGGCGCCAGTGATCGGCCCGACGCGGTTTGCGATATCGAAGCTGTCGGAATGGATGGTCAGGTCGATATTCTCGAACTTGGTGACTGTGGTCGTCACCTTGGCGAGCGACGCGCCGATGTCCAGCATCGGCTTGCTGCCCTCGCCGAAGGCGTGCACCGAAGCCGATTTCAGGTCGAGATCGATCGGGCTTTCCTTGCTGCCGAGCGCGAGCGGCAGCACCGGGCCGACCGAGTTGAATTGCAAGCCGAAATCGGTGGTGCCTTGGGGGTTGATGGTGCCCTTCGCCTCGCCGCGCACCGCGTCGCTGGCGATGTTGGCACGCTCGACCTCGACGCCGCCGACCTTGGTGGCGGTGCCCGCGAGATCGAATGTCGTGCTTCCGGCCAGAAGCGGCTTGAACCGCTCCGGCAGGAAGCGGGCGAAATCGCCGTCGCCCTTGGCCTCGAAGCGGTTGCCCTTGTCGGTGAGCTGATGACGGCCGACAAGCTGGGTGATTACCTGGCCGTCGACGCTGAATGTGCCGGTGCCGTTCCAGTCGGCTAGCGCACCCTTGCCGGCAATCGATATTTCCACTGGCGGCGCGCCGGGCAGCTGCAGCAGATTGGCCAGGATGCCGCCCGACGGTTCCGACGCCTTGACGTCGAGGTCCAGCCTGTCGGCGGCCGGCGCGAAATCGACATTGGCGTCGACGGTGCCTTGCTTGCCGTCGTTGCGGGCGACATTGAGCTTGGCCGCCACCGCGAGTGGCGAGGCATCGGCCTTGACCGAGCCCTTGGCGGCAAGCTCAGCGATGCCGACGCCGGCCAGGGCCTGGCCGAGCGCGATATCAGGCAGATCGATCGCCTTGATGTCGAGGGACACAGGCAGATTCACGCCACCGGCATTGTCGCGCTTCTGCTCGCCACCAACCGGCGGGCGGGCCACCTCGATGCGCTCGACCGCGACGCGCTCGGCGCTAAAAGTCTTCGACAGCAACGCCAGCGGCGACCAGTCGACCGCAACCTTGCGCAGCACCAGCCATGGCCCTTGCTTGTCTTCGAGCACGACATGATCGACCGTCAGGGCGCCCGACCAGATGCCATCGATGCCGGCGACCGTCACCTTGGTATCCGGCGAGGAGGCCATCGACGAGATCAGCCCGGCGAGATTGTCGCGGCCGCGTTCCGTGGTGGTGAAAACGACGAGCGCGCCGATAGCACCGGCGACGACGATCGCCACCAGGTAGAGGAAGATTCGCGCCGCGCGCCTGAGCAAGCCAGCCATCTCGTCAGAACGCCTGACCGATGCCGGCATATATGCCGAAGCGTGGATCGCCTGGACCGCGGTTGAGCGGAATGGCGCCGTCGATGCGCAGCGGACCGAACGGCGTCACATAACGCAGGCCGACGCCGGCGCCGACCTTCACATCGGAGAAGTCCGGGAACTGCTTGGTGGACACAGTACCGGCATCGACGAACGGAACGATGCCGATCGTGTCGGTGATGCCGATGCGCATTTCGGCCGAGGTCTCGAAGTAGGAAAGCCCGCCGGTCGGCTTGTTGTTGATGTCCTTCGGGCCGATGCCTTGATAGGCGTAGCCGCGCACCGAGCCGCCGCCGCCCGAATAGAAGCGGCGGTCTGCGGGAACGTCTCCCAGAGATGCGCCGACGATCGAGCCCAGCGCCACGCGGCCGGCCAGCACAAACCGGCCGCCGGTGTCGAGTGCCTGATAAGCCGAACCCTCGCCCCTGAGCTTCACGAAAGTGGCGCCATTCAGGAGATCGTAGCTCGGCTCGACATAGGCCAGTGCCCTGAAGCCGCTCTTCGGGTTCAGCTTGTTGTCGCGGTTGTCAAAGACATATTGCAGCGGCACGCTGGCAATCAGGTAGTCGTGCTTGCCGAAGCTGTCGGTGATCTTGGAATAGTCGAGCGACAGTTCCGCCGAAACGGTCTGCCTCTTGTCGATCTCGTAGGAGAGCCCAGCGCCGCCCTTGACCGAGAAGCGGTCATAGGCGTCCGGATGCTCGTAGACGGTCTTCAGATTGGCAAAGAACTTGGAAGCGGGACCGACCACGCCCGGTTTCTCGAACATGATGCCGGCATTGTAGTTGAGCTGGCCAATAGCATTGGAGCCGATGCCGCTGATCGAGCCGTCGATGCGCAGCTTCTCCGCCTTGCCGAACAGGTTGCGATGGCCCCAATAACCTTCCAGTCCCAGCCCTTCGGTGTTGGACAAAGTGCCGCCAACGCCGAAATAGCGCGGCTTGCGCTCGCTCACCTCAACACCGATGGGGATGTTGCCGTCGGCGTCCAGCTTGTCGGCTTCCTTCAGCGTCACGCTGTTGAAGACTTCGAGGCCGAGCAGCCGGTCCCGCGCCGTATCGATTTCCTTGGGCGAATAGCGCGCGCCGCGCTTCAGCCCGGTCATGTATTCGGTGAAATCGCGATCCACCGTCTCGGTGCCCTTCACCGTGGTCTCGCCGTAGCCCGCGACCGGACCGGCCTCGACGGTCAACGTCACGTCGAGCCGGCCGTTGGCATGGTCGGCGACGACCTCGCGATCGGTGACCTTGGCGAGCGGCCTGCCCTCGTCCTTGAGCGCCTTGACCAGTCTCGCCTCAGCCTTCAGCACCGCGCCCGAGCCGGCATCGCCGCCGGAGATCAGACCGAAATCGGCGCTGGCGAGCCCCGCGGCATCGCCCTTGAGACGGATGTCGCCCAGCGTGAACTTCTGGCCTGGGGTGACGGTGATCGTCACCGGTATCGGTTGCTGGCCCTTGAATTCGGCATCCGGCGGCAATTCGTCGATCGACTGGCCGGCAATTGAGATGTCGACCACGCCTTCGTAGCGGGCGTCCTCGTAAAGCGCCGCCACCAGCTGCTCGCGATCGCTGCGCGCCTTGGTCATCAGGCCGAGAGAACCGGAAACAGGATGGTCCTCGTCGGCTTTCAGGCCGGAGACCGCCTCGATCCTTTTCTTCAGATCCGCGTCGTCATCCTTGACGTCAATGGTCACAGCATAACGCAGCGGGTCGGCAATCTCGGTGTCCGCCTTGTCGTCGGACCCCCACAGCTTGATGCCGAAGAGTTCGAAGGCGGAAACGCTACGGCTTTCGGCTATCATCGTGGCGGCGCCAAGCGTGACAGCGAGCAAGGCGCGCGAAAGGCTGCGCCTGCACGCGCTGCCCTGCCAATCGCGCTTTTCCCTCGTCGGCATCAGCCGCACCTGTCCTCCAAGACCCGAACCGTGTCCCTCCCATGCTCCCTGATTGCTAAAATTGGAGTGAACTTCTGAAGTCCTCGTAAATTCCTATAGGGCACGAACCATGAAATGTCTGAATTGCTTGCACCTTTGAGTTCACACCTTTTGTTCCGTCGCAAAATTGTGTGAAGCTTTTCATATGAATGCACACTGAATGCCCCTAAGGCACGGTTTGCAATGGACCTTCGTGGGCCGGTTATGGCCGTTTGCGCGTGTTGACAAGCCTCGGCTAAGGCGGAACATGCCACGACAGCCGGAAAAATCGGGCACCGTTGTCGCTTGGCAACGCGGCTGTGCTGGAAAGTGAGAGGAGGATGCGATGGTTTTGCGTGCGGTCAGGATACTGCCGGTTGTTCTCCTGCTCCTCTCGGTCTTCCACGGCCTCGCGCAAGCGGCGGAGACCAAGCGAATCGTCACCACCGACAATGTCGATTATTTCGGCTTCGACCTCCGCTCGGAGCAGAATGTCACGCTGGATCAGTGCAAGACCGACTGCCTCGGCGACAATGCCTGCCGCGCCTTCACCTACAACACCAAGGCCAAGTGGTGTTTCCTCAAATCCGACTACAACACGCTGAAGCCCTTTGCCGGCGCGGTCGGCGGCAAGGTGGTTAACGTCGCCAGCGAACCCGACATCGGCGCGCCCAAGGAACTGACCTATTTCCCGGCCTGGATGGCCGACCAGGCGCTGCAGTATCGCAAGCGCCTGGTCGGCCCCGGCTATTCCAAGCCGACCGACGGGCTGACGACGCTGGAACAGGCCGCTGAACAGGCGGCCCTGACCGGCGACCACCGCGCAGCAATGCAGAAATATGAAGCGGCACTGTCGATGATGCCGGACGACGGCACACTGTGGACCAAGCTCGCCCACGAGACCCTGGCGACGCTGACGACGGCATCCAGCAACGACCAGTCGACATTGCAGGCTAATGCGACCTCGGCCACCTTCAATGCCTACCAGCTGTCGCGCACCACGACCAACCGCGCCGAGGTGCTGGCCCTGCTTGCCGCCGGTCTCGACAAGCGCGAACTCTACCGCCCGGCGTTGCAGGCCTATGAGGCCAGCCTTGCGCTGGTCAATTCACCGGCGGTGCTTTCCGAATACCAGGACCTGAAGGCCCGCAAGGGTTTCCGCGTCGTCGAGCACAGCGTCGATGCCGACACCACCGCGCCGCGCATCTGCGCGCAGTTCTCGGAAGAGCTGGTCAAGACCGGCGTCGACTATGCGCAATTCGTCACCATCGACGGCGCCGCACCCAAGGGCGTCGAGGCCAAGGGCAAGCAGATCTGCGTCGAGGGCCTGGAGCACGGACAGCATTACAACATCACCTTCCGCGCCGGCCTGCCTTCGGCCATCGGCGAGGTGACAGCCGCCCCGGTTGCACTGTCGATCTACGTACAGGACCGCGCGCCGTCCGCCCGCTTCACCGGCGACAGCTTCGTGCTGCCGGCCGGCGTGCGCCGCGGCATTCCGGTCGTTACCGTCAACATGAACGCCGCCGACATGAAGCTCTTCCGCATAGGCGACCGGTCCTTGGCCCAGCTTCTGTCCGGCTACCAGTTCTTGCGCCAGCTCGACGGCTACGACATGACCAACATCAGGGACCAGATGGGTCAGCCGATCTGGGAAGGCCGGATGGAGATCGCCGGCGACCTCAACAAAGAGGTCACCACCTCCTTCCCGGTCGACGAGGCGCTGCCGCAGCGCAAGCCCGGCGTCTATATCCTGACCGCCCAACCGGTGGATGACCACAGCGACACCTACAATTCGCGTGCCACGCAATGGTTCGTGGTCTCCGACATCGGCCTTTCCACCTACACCGGACAGGACGGCCTGAACGTCTTTGCCCGCTCGCTCGGCACCGCGAAGCCGATCCAGGGCGCCGAACTCACCCTTCTTGCCCGCAACAACGAAATCCTCGGCACCGCGACGACAGACGCCGAAGGCCGCGCCGTCTTCAATCCTGGCCTCACCCGTGGCGAGGGCGGCATGGTGCCGGCCGTGCTGATGGCCAAGCAGGGCGACCAGGACTTCGTCTTCCTCGACATGGCCAAGGCCGGCTTCGACCTGTCGGATCGCGGCGTCGCTGGCCGCGCCGCGACGGGCGCGCTCGACGTCTACGCCTGGACCGAGCGCGGCATCTACCGCGTCGGCGAGGACGTGCATGTGCAGGCGCTGGCCCGCGACGACACCTCCAAGGCGGTCGACAACCTGCCGCTGACCTTCATCTTCACGCGCCCCGACGGCGTCGAGGCGCGCCGTATCGTCAGCGACGGCACCTCGGCAGGCGGCCATTCCGTCGACCTGTCGCTGGAGCCGAACGCCATGCGCGGCAGCTGGACGGTGTCGATCCACACCGATCCCAAGCAGCCGGCGGTGGCGAGCCAGATGTTCCTGGTCGAAGACTTCGTACCGGACCGCATCGAATTCGACCTCACCGCCGACAAGACCGAGATCGCGCAGGGCGAGACGGCCAATGTCACCGTCGACGGCCGCTTCCTCTACGGCGCGCCGGCGGCCGGCCTGGCGCTGGAAGGCGAAACCACGCTGGCGGTGACACGCGACTGGGATCGCTTCAAGGACTTTGTCTTCGGCCTTGCCGACGAGCAGGCCGCCCAGCCTTCCTCGACGCCGCTGGCCGACCTGCCGGTGGTCGGCGACAACGGCAAGGCGACCTTCCCGGTCACCATCGCCCAGCTGCCATCCACCACCAAGCTGGTCAACGCCAAGGTGACGGTGCGCATGCGCGAGACCGGCGGCCGCGCCGTCGAGCGCTCGCTCAATCTCGCCATCCGCCCGCAGGGTGACATGATCGGCATCCGTCCCGATTTCGAGAATGACGAGGTACCGCAGGGTGGCACCGCCAAGTTCAGCCTGATCGCCGTCGACCGCGACGGCAAGCGCAAGGCGATGGCCGGCGCACAATGGTCGCTGGTCAAAGTCGAACGCAACTACCAATGGTACCGCAATGGCAGCTCGTGGAACTACGAGCCGGTGACCTTCACCAAATCGGTCGCCAACGGCGCGGTCGACATCGCCACCGACGGCGAAGCCAGCCTGTCGCTGCCGGTCGACTGGGGCCGCTACAGGCTGGAGGTGGAGACATCAAGCGCGGACGGCCCGGCAACGAGCTACGAGTTCGACGGCGGCTGGTATGTCAGCGCCACCTCGACCGAGACGCCCGACGGCCTCGAAATCGCGCTGGACAAGGACGGCTATGCCGCCGGCGATGTCGCCAAGCTGAAGGTCTCGCCGCACTACGCCGGTGAACTTCTGGTGACGATCGGCGCCGACCGGCTGATGAAGACCATCGACGTATCGATACCCGCCGATGGCGGCACCGTCGACATTCCGGTTCCCGACAATTGGGGCGCCGGCGCCTATGTCACCGCCACGCTGTTCCGGCCGGGCAACGCGCAGGAAAGCCGCATGCCGGCCCGCGCCATCGGCGTGAAATGGTTGAAGATCGATCCCGGCGCCAAGAAACTTGGCGTCGCGCTGACGCCACCGGCCAAGACCGAACCGCGCCAGTCGCTGTCGATCCCAGTCGCTGTCACCGGCATGCAGCCGGGCTCGCAGGCCTATGTCATGGTGGCGGCCGTCGATGTCGGCATCCTCAACCTGACCAACTACAAGGCGCCGGACCCCGAGAACTGGTTCTTCGGCCAACGCATGATGGGACTGGAGCTGCGCGATCTCTACGGTCGTTTGATCGACGGCTCGCTCGGCACCACCGGCAAGCTGCGCACCGGCGGCGACGGCAATGCCATGCAAAGCCAGGGCAGCCCGCCCACCGAAAAGCTGGTCGCCTTCTTCTCCGGCATCGTCAAGCTTGACGCCGAAGGCAAAGCGACGATCGATTTCGACCTGCCGCAATTCAACGGCACGGCGCGTGTCATGGCCGTGGCCTGGACGAAGGAAGCCGTCGGCCACGCCTCCACCGACGTCATCGTGCGCGATCCGATCGTGGTCACGGCCGGCTTGCCGCGCTTCATGGCGCCGGGCGACTCGGCCACCATGCGGCTCGACTTCGCCAACACCGACGGCCCGGCCGGAGACTACGCGCTGAGCATCCAGACCACCGGCGACCTGACGATCGGCGAGGAAGCGGTGCCGGCCAAGCTGACGCTCGCCCAGGGCAAGCGCCAGTCGCTGACCGTGCCGCTGATCGCGGTCTCGCCCAGCGATGCCACTCTCACCGTCAAACTCGCCCATGAAGGCGGTCCTGAGGTCGAGCAGACGCTGTTCCTGCCGATACGGCCGTCGCAGCTGCCGGTGACGTCGCGCATGGTCGTCGACCTCAAGAGCGGCGGCGGCGCGCTGCGCGTCGACAAGGAACTGCTCGCCGCCAGCATCCTGCAAGGCGCCTCCGTCAGCGTCGGCGTCTCGCAATCGGCGGCCCTCGACGTGCCGTCACTGCTGTTGTCGCTCGACCGCTATCCTTATGGCTGCGCCGAGCAGACGACGAGCCGCGCCATGCCACTGCTCTATATGAGCGAGATGTCGAAGGGTTACGGCATCCCCGACGATCCGGGCCTGCACGACCGTGTGCAGCAGGCGATCTACCGGGTGTTGAGCTACCAGGCTTCCGCCGGCAGCTTCGGCCTGTGGGGCCCCGGCTCCGGCGATTTGTGGCTGGATTCCTATGTCAGCGATTTCCTGACCCGCGCCCGCGAAGCGAAATACGACGTACCGGCGCAGGCAATCTCGCAGGCGTTGAGCAACCTGCAGAATTCGATCGGCTACGATCAGGACGTTCAGGATCGCGGCACCGATATCGCCTATGCGCTCTATGTGCTGGCCCGCAACAAGAAAGCCTCCGTCGGCGACCTGCGTTATTATGTCGACACCAAGCTCGAAGCCTTCTCGAGCCCGATGGCGGTGGCGCAACTGGCCGCCTCACTCGCGCTCTACGGCGACGCGCAGCGCTCCGACGCTACCTTCTCCACAGCGCTGCGGCTGGCCAAATCCATGAATGACTATGACTGGTACCGCACCGACTACGGCTCGGCGCTGCGCGACGGTGCCGCCATGCTGGCGCTTGCCGCGGAATCCAAGCCAGCGCCGGCCGTGTTGCCGGAACTCGTCAAGCTGGTGGAAAGGGAACGCGCGAAAGCCCGCTGGACGAGCACGCAGGACAACGCCTGGATGCTGCTGGCGGCCCGCGCGCTGAAGGAAGGCAACGACACCATAAAGCTTGAGGTCAACGGCCAGCCCCATACCGGCGCCTATTCGGCCGACATGACCGGCGAGACCCTGCTCGACACCCCGCTCACCGTCGCCAATGACGGCAAGGCTCCGCTGCAGGCGGTCGTCACCAGCGTGGCCTCGCCCTCGCAACCGCTGCCGGCAAGCGGCGACGGCTACACCATCGAGCGCACCTACTACACGCTCGACGGCAAGGAAGCGAACGTCACCGAAGCCAAGCAGAACGAGCGTTATGTGGTCGTGCTCAAAGTCGCGTCGCAGAACGACTGGCCGCAGCGCATGCTGGTCACCGACCTCTTGCCCGCCGGTTTCGAGATCGACAATCCCGGTCTCGTCTCCAGCGCGCAGCTCACTGGCTTTCCGTGGCTGGCGCAGACCAATGCCGCGCATCTCGAATTCCGCAACGACCGTTTCGTCGCGGCCTTCGACCCGTCGGAGGACGACGGCGACCGCACCAAGACGATGGCCTATGTCGTGCGCGCCGTGACACCAGGTGTCTATGTGCATCCGGCGGCCTCGGTCGAGGACATGTACCGGCCGCAATATTCGGCCCGCACCGCTACCGGCATGATGGAGGTGAAGGCGCCGTAAGGCGGCCGATGAGGCGATCATGACGATCGAAGCGTCCCCTCCCTCGCCTGGCAGGAGCCGGTTGCGGCGCCTCGCCATCCTCGCGACCGCCGCCATCGCCTTGGCGTCGATCGCGGTCGGCGGCCTCTGGGCGCTCGACCGTGCCTTCCCGCCGCCTCTGCCGGAGAAACTGGCCGTTTCCGCCGAGGTCGTCGATCGCGACGGGACCTTGCTGCGCGCCTTCGCTACGCCGGATGGCTATTGGCGCCTGCCTGTTGCCATCGATCAGGTCGACAAGAGCTTCGTCGAGATGCTGGTCGCCTATGAGGACAAGCGCTTCTGGGATCACGAGGGCATCGATTTCCTTGCCCTCGGCCGCGCGGCAACCCAGTTCGCCACCAACCGCCGCATCGTCTCCGGCGGCTCGACGCTGTCGATGCAGCTCGCCCGCCTGATCGAACCGCGCGAAAGCCGTTCCCTAGGTTCCAAGCTCAAGCAGATGCTGCGCGCCGTGCAGATCGAGCGGCGGCTAACCAAGCGCCAGATCCTGGAGCAATATCTCACGCTTGCACCCTATGGCGGCAACCTTGAGGGCGTGCGGGCGGCCTCGCTGGCCTATTTCGGCAAGGAGCCGCGCCGCCTCACCGTCTCGGAAGCGGCACTCCTGGTGGCGCTGCCGCAATTGCCTGAGCGCCGCCGTCCGGACAGGAACCTCGCCATAGCCCAGGCGGCGCGCGATCGTGTGCTCACGCGCATGGTCTCGGCTGGCCTGATCGGCGACCGCGAGGCCCGCCGTGCCGCGCTCGACGATGTCTCCGGCCTGCGTCGCCCGCTGCCCGCTTTTGCCGCGCATGCTGCCAACACGCTGGTGCGCAAGGCCGAGGCCGGCGCGCCGCTGAAGCTGACGATCCGCAAGAGCGTGCAGGAAGGCCTTGAAGCGGTCGCCCGCGAGGCCGCCGCCAAGCTCGGGCCCAAACTGTCGGTCGCTATGGTGCTCGCCGATTCCCGCACCGGCGACATTCTGGGCGAGGTCGGCTCGGCTTCCTTCTTCGATTCCAGCCGCTCCGGCTGGATCGATATGACCCGCATCCTGCGCTCGCCCGGCTCGACGCTGAAACCCTTCATCTACGGCCTCGCCTTCGAACAAGGCGTGGTCGCCCAGGAAACCATCATCGAGGACAGCCCCGCCGACTTCTCCGGCTACCGGCCGAAGAATTTCGACATGGGCTACCAGGGCGATGTCTCGATCCGGCAGGCGCTGCAATTGTCGCTTAATGTGCCGGCTATCCGCATCCTCGACACGGTCGGGCCGGCGAGGCTGATGGCGCGCTTCCGCCAGGCTGGCGTCTCGCCGTTGCTGCCGGTCAACGAAGCCCCCGGCCTTGCCATCGGCCTCGGCGGCGTCGGCGTCAGCCTGCGCGACCTCGTCCAGCTTTACACAGGGCTCGCCAATGGCGGAAAAGCGCATCCGCTGCGCGACGGCACCGAGGCTGTGCCCGTGACGGGTGCCGCAACAACCATCCTCGACGAGCGCGCCAACTGGCAGATCACCGACATCCTCGCCGGCGTGCGCCCACCCGAGGGCGCGCAGCAACGCGGCATCGCCTACAAGACCGGCACCTCCTATGGCTATCGCGATGCCTGGGCGATCGGCTTCGACGGCCGCCATGTGCTGGGGGTCTGGGTCGGCCGGCCCGACGCCAGCGCGGTGCCCGGGCTGTCGGGTTACATTTCCGCCGCACCGATCCTGTTCGAAGGTTTCGCGCGCTCCGGCATCGCCGCCGTCGCTTTGCCAAGCCAGCCCGCGGGCGTGCTGCGGCCACGGCGCGAGGACTTGCCGGTGACGCTCGCCCGCTTCGGCACCGCCTCCGACGTCTCGGTTGTCGCCGCGCCGACCGAACCCGCGCCGCGCATCGTCTTTCCACCCGACGGTGCCCGTGTCGATCTCGGCACGTCGGGGCCTGGCGCCACGCCGCTAGTACTGAAGCTGCAGGGCGGCCGCGCACCGTTCCGCTGGTTGGCCAACGGCAAGCCGCTGGTCGGGATCGATCGCCGGCGCACCGCGACCTGGCTGCCGGACGGCGCTGGCTATTCGACGCTGACCGTCATCGACGCCGCCGGTCGCGCCACCAGCGTCAAGGTGTTCGTCGAATAGCCTGTCGCGCGGTTCCCCAAGGCGCCGCCGCCATACCGAAGAAATCGTTGGGTTCGCCGCCGGCCGGCCCGGCTTGAATCGCGTACGGCCAAGGCGGCCTCAAACGCGTCGGCGCCGCTGCGTGCACCCGAAACCGTCACCAGGCAAGGAAGAATTTTCTTGCCCTGCGGCTCACACGCTGCAACTTTTCTCCCTACGCCTGAAAAATGCAACTTTCGCCGCACCCAATTTCTACAATTTCGATAGAGTAGAATTGTGTTCAACGGAGGCTGAAATGACCAACCCTCATTTCAAGAAGCTGCTCGGCGCGCTCATCGCCGGTTCTGTCCAATTCGGCGCGCTCGGTTTCGCATTCGCCGACACGACCATCCTGAATGTATCCTATGACCCGACCCGCGAACTCTACAAACAGTTCGACGAAGCCTTCGCCGTCCACTGGAAGAAGGAGACCGGCGAGACCGTGACCATACAGCAATCGCATGGCGGCTCCGGCGCGCAGGCCCGCGCCGTCATCGACGGTCTCGATGCCGATGTCGTCACGCTTGCCCTGGAAGGCGACATCAACGCGATCTCCTCGAAATCGAAGAAGATCAACCCAGACTGGCGCACCAAGTTCGAGAACAATTCGGCCCCTTACACCTCCACCATCATCTTCCTGGTGCGCAAGGGCAACCCGAAGGGCATCAAGGACTGGGACGATCTGGTCAAAGAAGGCGTGCAGGTCATCACGCCGAACCCGAAGACATCCGGAGGCGCGCGCTGGAACTATCTGGCCGCTTGGGCCTATGCCAATGCCAAGGACGGCAACAACGAGGCCAAGACCAAGGAATTCATCTCCAACCTCTATTCGCATGTTCCCGTGCTCGACACCGGAGCGCGCGGCTCTACCGTCACCTTCGCGCAGAAGGGTCTGGGCGACGTGCTTCTGGCCTGGGAAAACGAGGCTTACCTGGCGCTCGACGAATTCGGCGCCGACAAATTCGACGTCGTCTATCCGCCGACCTCGATCCTCGCCGAACCGCCGGTCGCCGTGGTCGACGCCAATGTCGACGCCAAGGGCACCCGCAAGGTCGCAGAAGCCTATCTGAAATACCTTTATTCCAAGGAAGGCCAGACGCTGATCGCCAAGAACCACTATCGTCCGGCCAAGCCCGACCTGGTGCCGGCGGAAGATCTCGCCAAGCTGCCGCAGATCAAGCTGGTCACCATCGACGATCCGCAATTCGGCGGCTGGAAGAAAGCGCAGCCTTATCATTTCGCCGACGGTGGTATATTCGACCAGGTCTACAAGCCGGCGCAGTGACAAGAACGGCATATCCGCTTCGGCACCTTCGGAGCGGGCGAAAGCCAGGGCGAACAAAAGGGACGGATTTCTAGAAACATGACCATGGCACCCGCGCAGGCGGGGTGGCGGTTCAGGCAGCCGAGTGTCATTCCGGGTTTCGGACTGACGCTCGGCTTCTCGCTTGTCTACCTCACCCTCATCATCCTCATCCCGCTGACCGGGCTGGTCTGGCGTTCGGCTGCCCTGGGCTGGACCGATTTCTGGCATATCGTGACAGCGCCGCGCACGCTGAAGGCACTGCAGATCAGCTTCGGCACCGCGCTGATCGCCGCCGCCATCAACGTCGTCTTCGGCACACTCGTCGCCTGGGTGCTGGTGCGCTACAAATTCCCCGGCCGCCGCATCGTCGACGCGATGGTCGACTTGCCTTTCGCCTTGCCGACCGCCGTTGCTGGTATCGCGCTGACCACGCTCTACGCGCCGAATGGCTGGCTGGGTGCGCCGCTGATGCAGGCCGGCATCAAGGTCGCCTACACGCCGCTCGGCATCGTCATCGCCCTTGTTTTCGTCAGCCTGCCCTTCGTGGTGCGCACCGTCGAGCCGATCATCGAAGAGATCGACAAGGAGGTCGAGGAAGCCGCCGCGACGCTCGGCGCCAGTCGTTTCCAGACCATCACCAAGGTGCTCTTTCCCGGCCTCGCACCTGCCATCATCACCGGTTTCGCACTCGCCTTCGCGCGTGGCGTCGGCGAGTTCGGCTCGGTCATCTTCATCGCCGGCAACCTACCCAACGTCACCGAAATCGCGCCGCTGCTCATCGTCATCCGGTTGGAGGAATTCAACTACGCCGCCGCCACCGCGATTGCCGCCACCATGCTCGGTCTCTCCTTCGCCCTGCTGCTCGTCATCAACCTCCTCCAGTCATGGAGCCGCAAGCGCTATGGCTGATCCGGAAATCAAGTCCTACGAGCCGGTGCACAACAATCCCTCGTCGGCAATTACCGAGAGCCGCGCCGCGCGCGGCGTCTTCATGACGATCGCCTTCGTGTTTCTCGGCCTGTTCCTTGTCCTGCCGCTGATCATCGTGTTCGAGCAGGCCTTCGCGAAAGGCATCGGCGCCTATTTCACCTCGCTGAACGACCGCGACACGCTCGCCGCGATCCACCTCACCTTGCTGGTGGCGGCGATCTCGGTACCGCTCAACGTCGTCTTCGGCATCGCCGCATCCTGGGCGATCGCCAAGTTCGAGTTCAAGGGCAAGGCATTCCTCATCACGCTGATCGACCTGCCCTTCTCGGTCTCACCTGTCATTTCCGGCCTGGTCTATGTGCTTTTGTTCGGCGCACAAGGCTTGCTTGGCGCCTGGCTGAAGGCCAATGGCATCGTCATCCTGTTCGCGGTGCCGGGCATCGTGCTTGCCACCATCTTCGTCACCTTTCCCTTCGTGGCCCGCGAGTTGATCCCGCTGATGCAGGAACAGGGCAATGGCGACGAGGAAGCGGCCCTGTCGCTCGGCGCCAACGGCTGGCAGGTTTTCTGGTATGTCACCCTGCCCAACATCAAATGGGGTCTGCTCTACGGCGTGCTGCTGTGCAACGCCCGCGCCATGGGCGAGTTCGGCGCGGTGTCGGTGGTCTCGGGTCATATCCGCGGCATGACCAACACCATGCCGCTGCACATCGAGATCCTCTACAACGAATACAACGCCGTCGGCGCCTTTGCCGTGGCTTCGCTGCTGGCCGGGCTCGCGCTCGTCACGCTGGTCTTGAAAACCGCTCTCGAGATGCGCTACGGCGCCGAGCTCGCCGCCACACGCGGACACTGACAGGGACACCCGCATGGAAGTTCGCGTTGCCAATGTACGCAAGGAGTTCGACCGGTTCCCGGCGCTCCGTGACGTCTCGCTCGACATTCGCTCGGGCGAGCTGATCGCGCTGCTCGGTCCGTCCGGTTCCGGCAAGACCACATTGCTCAGGCTGATCGCCGGGCTGGAGCAGCCGACCGCCGGCAAGATCTTCTTCGGCGACGAGGACGCTTCGAGCAAGACCATCCAGGAGCGCAATGTCGGCTTCGTGTTCCAGCACTATGCCCTGTTCCGCCACATGACCGTGGCCGACAATATCGGCTTCGGGCTGAAGGTGCGGCACGGCACCAACCGGCCGCCCAAAGACGAAATTCGCCGCCGCGCCTCCGAACTGCTCGACCTCGTTCAACTTTCGGGACTTGAGAAGCGCTATCCGGCGCAGCTGTCAGGCGGCCAGCGCCAGCGCGTCGCGCTCGCCCGCGCCATGGCGATCGAACCCAAGGTGCTGCTGCTCGACGAACCCTTCGGCGCGCTCGACGCGCAGGTGCGGCGCGAATTGCGGCGCTGGCTGCGCGACATCCACGACACCACTGGCCACACCACCGTCTTCGTCACCCACGACCAAGAGGAAGCGCTGGAACTGGCCGACCGCGTGGTGGTGATGAGCCAGGGGCAGATCGAGCAGATAGGCACCGCCGACGAGGTTTACGACACGCCCAACTCGCCCTTCGTCTTCGGTTTCATCGGCGAGTCGAGTTCGCTGCCGGTCAAGATCGACGACGGCCAGCTCTGGATTGCCGACCGTCCGATCGGCCTGTCCGCGCCGAATCATTCGCCCGGCGACGCCCTGCTCTATTTCCGCCCGCACGATGTCGAGCTGCTCGACGGTTGCAGCGGCTGCATCGCCGGCACGGTAATCGCCAGCCGCCGCGTTGCCGGCACCCGCCGCGTCGAACTGGAAATCGGCGGCGAGCGCCAGCGCGTCGAGATCGAACTGCCGGTCGACCATCCCGCCGCGCAGAAGAGCCGCGTCGCTTTCCGCCCACGCCGCTGGAAGCTGTTTCCGCAACAGGACGGGCAGAAGTAGTCGGAGACGGAGTTTTCCGGCCAATCATGGAATGAACGACCCGGAATTGTCGATCCGGGAGACGGTTTTTCCAATTCCACGACGGCTGTTGAAGCCCGCATGCCTCGTGTTGCGCGGCGCGGGCTTTATGGTGCGAGGCTCCTGATGTTTTTTTGAACGGAGCCTTTTCATGAGACGCCTTTTGCTTGCCGGTGCCGCCCTGGCCGGTCTGATCCTCGCTGCCGCGCCCGCTTTGGCCGCCGACAAGCTGCTCAACGCTTCCTATGACGTTGGCCGCGAACTGTTCGTGCAGATCAACAAGGCCTTCGTCGAAAAGCATCCGGGCACCACCATCGACCAGTCGCACGCCGGCACCTCGAAGCTGGCGCGCTCCATCGTCGAAGGCCTCGGCGCCGACGTGGTGACCTTCAACCAGGTTCCGGACGTCGATTTCCTGGTCAAGCAGGGTTTTGTCTCGGCCGACTGGCAGAAAGATTTCGCCAACAACGCCTCGCCCTTCTATTCACTGCCCTCTTTCCTGGTCAGGGCCGGCAATCCGAAGAACATCAAGGATTGGGATGATCTCGCCCGCGAAGGCGTTCAGGTGATCTTCCCGAACCCCAAGACCTCGGGCAATGCACGCTACACCTATCTGGCGGCGGCGGCCTACGCCAAAGAGAAGTTTAATGGCGACGAAGCCAAGGTGAAGGAGTTCCTCACCAAGATCTTCAACAACGTGCCGGTGTTCGACACCGGTGGCCGCGCCGCCACCACCACCTTCGCTGAACGCGGCATCGGCGATGTGCTGATCACCTTCGAGTCCGAAACCCAGGGCATTGCCCGCGAATATGGTGCCGACAAATACCAGCAGGTGACACCGTCGGTCAGCCTTTTGGCCGAGTTCCCGGTTGCCATCGTCGACAAGGTTGCCGACGAGCACGGCACCCGCGACCTGGCCAAGACCTATCTCGACTTCCTCTACACTCCCGAAGGCCAGAAGATCGAGGCCGAGAACGGCGTGCGCGTGCGTGACGAAAAGGTCGCGGCCGAGTTCAAGGACAAGTTCCCCGCCGTGCGCCTCGTCACCGTCGAGGACGTATTCGGCGGCTGGGCGAAGGTCCAGAAAGACCACTTCGGCGAAGGCGCGCTGCTCGACCAGATCTACGGCAACCGCTGAGGCGGCACGACGCTCCACGCAAAAAGCCGGCGCAAGCCGGCTTTTTCATTTATGGCCGCGGGGTCGACCAATTCACTCGAAGATTTCGAAAAGTCACGAAAAATCAACGCTCTTCTTATTGTATATCAAAACACTGAACTCTATTCTCCCAATGCGCGTTCAGGCTGCCGATCCTGCCATGATTTGCGCACAAACAGCCGGCAAATGGCTGGTCGGATCGCGGATCAAGCAGTGTCGGGCATGCTCACCAAAAAAGGCAAATACGGGCTCAAGGCTCTCGTGCATCTGTCGCGCATGCCGGTCGGGCAACTGGCCTTCGTCAACGACATCGCCGTTGCCAACAACATCCCGAAGAAATTCCTCGACGCCATCCTCGGCGAACTGCGCAATGCCGGCTTCGTGCAGAGCCGCAAGGGCAAGGATGGCGGCTATCGGCTGGCCAGGCCCGCCGCCGAGATCAAGATCGGTCATGTTGTGCGCGTGCTCGACGGGCCGCTGGCGCCGATCCCTTGCGCCAGTCGCACGCAGTATCAGCGCTGCGAGGACTGCAACGAGGCGACCTGCGAAGTGCGCCATATGATGCTGGAAGTGCGTCAGGCCATCGCCGACGTGCTCGACAACCGCAGCCTGGCCGCCATGCGCGACGCCGACAATGACGATTATCCGGCGGAACTGTCGACGCAGTCCAACTAGCTCACGTTCCACCCTGTTCGAAACGGCCTGCGGTGGAACGAGTTACCGGCTCCCCGCCGCGATGAGCGTCACACGGTCGCCGCCTTCACCCGTCCCACCAACCACAGCAACAGCAGCATCGCCGCGAGATTGACCAGGTTCCAGGCGATGCCGTTCAGGAAGGCAGCGCTGTAAGAGCCGTAGAGGTCATAGATCCAGCCCGACATCCAGCCGCCCGCCGCCATGCCGAAGATCGTTGCCATCATCACCAGGCCGACGCGTTGGCCGGCTTCGGCCGCCGGCATATATTCGCGCACGATGATGGCGTAGCACGGCACGATGCCGCCCTGCGACAGGCCGAAGACCAGTGAGACGATGTAGAGCGAGGCCAGCCCGTCGAAGGGGATGTAGAACAGCAGCGCCAGGCACTGCAGCGCCGAGCCGATCAGCAGCGTCTTCACGCCGCCGATGCGGTCGGCGACGAAACCCGAGGCGATGCGGCTGACCACGCCGCCGGCGAGCATGATCGACAGCATCTCGGCGCCGCGCGCCACGCCATAGCCGAGGTCCATGCAATAGGCGACGATATGCACCTGCGGCATCGCCATGGCCATGCAGCAGCCGAAACCGGCAACGATGAGCAGGCCTTGCAGCGTCGCCGGCGACAGTGGGATCGGCTGCACGCGCCGCCCGCCGGGGGTGTTGGCAGCCGCCTCGCGCGGGGCGCCTTCGCGCAGCATCAGCGTCAGCGGCACCATGGTGACGACGCAGAATATGCCGATGCCGAGATAAGTGGTGCGCCAGCCTTCGGCATGCATCAGCGGCGGTATCACCACCGGCCACAGGGCGCCCGCCAGATAGTTGCCGCAGGCGGCAAAGGCGACGGCCACGCCACGGCGCCGGTTGAACCAATGCGAGATGTCTGCAACCAGCGGACCGAAGATCGCCGCCGTGCCGAAGCCGACGAGGATGCCCTGCGCCAGCGTGAATTGCAGGATCGAGCCGGCAAAGGATGCCAGCACCATGCCGGCGCCAAGGGTCAGCGCCGACAAGAGCGCCGGCAGCCAGTAACCCATGCGGTCGACGGCCCGGCCGACCAGCACGTTGCCGGCGGCAAAACCGATCATTGTCGCCGTATAGGGCAACGAAGCATCGGCACGGTCGACGCCGAATTCGGCCTGCACCGCTGGCAACACCACCACCACCGCCCACATGCCGACCGCGCCGATCGTGCCAAGCGCCACCGAGATGGCGAGGCGTATCCAAGCCTTGCGGCCATCGATGACGGAGGCCGCGTCCACCGGCCGGACGGGATGCTGGTTCATGTCTGGGCCCGGGCTCCTTGCGGTAGGCTCGGAACTCATGCGCCTTTCCGCACTCGCCCGGCAGCACCAATCTGGCCCAAGAAATGATACCAGATATCGGGCAACGCACTTCAAGGAAGGGAAACGACACCGCCCTCGGTCAGCACCATGTTGGTCAGCGTGCGCTCGGCATGGGTCAGCCGCCAGTCGAGCATCTTCTGTGCATAGCGCAGAACGATCGGCGCCATTTCGGGTCGGTCGGCCAGGTTCGTCATCTCATGCGGGTCTTGAGCCAGATCGAACAGCAGTGGCGGTAGGGCCGCGAAATGCACATACTTGTAGTGCCGGTCGCGCACCACCGCATAGCTGCACTGGTCGGAGGCGATGCCGAGTGCCATTTCCACCTTCTGCGTCGCCACGGTGCGGAAGTCGTGCTCGAAGAACACGGCGTCGCGCCAATCGGTTGGCGTGGCGCCATGCAACAGCGGCATCAGCGAACGGCCGTCGCAGGCCCGCGGCTTTTCGAGCCCCAGCCAATCGAGGATGGTCGGCATGATGTCAACGGCCTCGGTCAGCGCATCTACGGTCGATCCACGGCCCGCATCGGCCTCGGCACGAGGGTCGCGGATCACCAGCGGCAGGTGGAAGGCGCCGTCGAAATAGATCTCCTTGCCCCAGGCATGGTGCTCGCCCAGCATCTCCGCATGGTCGCTGGTGACGATGATCAGCGTGCGGTCATATTCGCCGGTCCGTTTCAGATGCGCGACGATGCGGCCGATATGGTGGTCGACCTCGGCGATGAGCCCGTAATAGGTCGCTCGCATCTGGCGGATTTCCAATTCCTCCGCAGAGACCGGATCAAGCGGGCTGTGCTCGTCATAAAGGCCGGGTTCGCTCAGCCTGTCGAGCTCATAGGCAAGCAGCGGATGCTGGCGCTTTTCCTGCGTTAGGCTTGCCGCCCGCGCAGGCAGCGTCACGTCGGCGGGATCGACAATTCGATTGTAGGGTTCCGGCGCGATCAACGGTGGATGCGGCCGGTAGAAGACCAGATGCGCGAACCACGGTTTTTCGTCGCGCACCGCCAGCCATTCCAGGAAACGGTCAGCAAGATAGGCCGTCTCGCTCTGTTCGGCCGGGAAGATGGTGGGGATGTAACGAAAGCCGCGATCCGCCGGCTTCTCGAAGTCCGGTCGCGGCCGGAAAACATCGCCGCGGCCGTGCGGCAGCCGGTAGCCGCGCGCCACGAGATCAGCCACCCACGGTGCCATGTCGTCGGGCAGATGCAGCGGTGTCACGAAACCCGGCATCACGCCCTTGTCGTAGCCGGTCAGCGCCGGATCGTTGGGGTGGCGCCCGCGCGGATCGAGGCTGGTGTCGGTATAGCCGAACAGGGCCGGCTCGTAGCCCGCCTTGCGCGCCTCCAGCGCGATGTTGCTGTGCCGCGCATCGAGCGGCGTGCCGTTGCGGCCGGAGCGGTGGTTCATCAGATAAAGGCCGGTCAGGAGGCTGGTGCGCGACGGCCCGCACGGCGTGCACTGGCCGAAATGCTGGCGAAACAATACGCCGTCGGCGGCGAGCGCATCGAGGTTCGGCGTGCGCACATTAGGATGGCCTAGCGCCGACAGGCAGTCGCCACGCCACTGGTCGGCGCAAATGAAGAGCACGTTCGGGCGCTGCGGCTTCGTCGTCATTCTAGGTCGAGTCTGTCCGTTGGAAGGTCATTCGGGCTCGCGGCCCACCACCTTGTCGGTGTTGGCGAGCAGCTTGCGCACTGCGGCGCGCGCGGCATCCGGCCGCTGCAGACGGATGTTCTTCTCGACCAGTTCGTGCAGTTTCTGCGCGGTCTCGAGGTCGTCCCCCTCTCGCGTCACATGCACGAACAGGTGGTCGAAGGCCTGTTCGATCAGCACTCCGAGCGGCACCAGCAGATCGTTGCCGGAAGCGCGCAGGATGGCGAGATGGAAGCGCGTGTCGGCGCGCGTGCGCTCTTCCAGCGTTATTGCATCCTTCATATCGCGGCATGCGCGGCTGATCTCCTCCATCTGCGCGTCGGTACGGCGCATGGCGGCAAAGGCGCTCGCCTCCGGTTCGATCAGGTGGCGGAATTCCTGCACCGTACGCAGGAAGGGGCCACGGTTGGGCGAAGTGGCGTACCAGCCAAGCACATCGCGGTCGAGCAGGTTCCAGCGCTCGCGCGGCTCGACCCGGCTGCCGACCTTCGGCCGCGAGGCAAGCAGGCTCTTGGCCATCAGCATCTTGATGGCTTCGCGAACCGCCGAACGACTGACATTGAACGTCTCGGCCCACTTCGCCTCATTGGGTAGGATGGTGCCGGGCGGATAGTCACCGCGCACGATCCTGAGGCCGATTTCGTGCGCGACGGAAGCGTGCACGCTCGAGCCGGCACGGCGCGCGGTGGCGCCGTCGATGGGCTCGATATTTATAGTACCAGTGTCTTCTATTTTCCGCCTAGCCGCTCGCATGCTTCCCCTTGTCGGCGCCGGCCCGAACCATGACCACACGCATCGACCAAGAAGTCCGGGCTTGGCCACCATGTCAAGGCGCCAGCCATGGGAAGCATGGACCGCAGCCTAGCTCAGCGCGACTTCCAGCGAGACGTATCGGCGCGGCGAGGATGCGATCGCCGCCGAGGCCACAGCAACGCCGGCGCGCAACGCGTCTTCCAGCGGCACTCCGTCCAGCAAGGCGCCAAGATAGCCGGCATTGAACGTGTCGCCCGCGCCGGTGGTGTCCACCACCGCAACAGCCGGTGCCGGCACATGCACGAGCGCACCGTCGCGCCAGGCCGATGCGCCCTCGCCGCCACGCTTGATGACGACGATGGCACCGGGCTTGGCATGGTCGGCAAGCCAGCAGGCCGCGGCCTCCACCGTCTTCTCGCCCGACAGCGACAGGCTCTCGATCTCGTTGAGCAGCACATGGTCGCAATGGGCGAGGCAGGCCATGGTGTGCGCCTTGATCGTATCCGTCCAGCCATCCGAAGGCCAGCCAGTGTCGAGTGCCACCTCGAAACCGCGCGCCGAAACGGCTGCCAGCATCGTGTCGAAGGCATCGATCAGGTCGAGATAGAGGAAGGAACCGGTCAGCAGAGCGATGTCACCGGGACGCGCTCTTTCCGGCAGCATCGCCAGCATGCTCTGCGGGGTCTGAACCGCGAGATTGCCGGCCGTTGTCAGGAAGGACCGCTCGCCGCCGGGATGTTCGACGCCGACCGACAAGGCCGTCGGCGTCGCTACCCTGGGCCAGGCGCTGGCGGCATCGCCGAAGGTCTCGACCAGCCATTCGCCGAACATGTCGCTGCCGACATTGCAGACGATATGGTGCGGCACGCCCAGCGCCTTGAGCGCCAGGCCGGTATTGCCGGCCGGGCCGCCGGCGCGCAACTCGGAATGGTCAACGAAGGTTTCCGTGCCGGGACGCGGCCATGGCGTCACCGGCCCCATGATCAGATCGACCATCACGCCGCCAATGACGTGGATGGACGGTCGTTGCGATGGCTGCGGGCGTTCATGCTTCATGGTCTATTCCGGTAATTTTCGTCGAGCGCACCGGCTCGCCGACGCCGGTCACCTTCCGGCCGGCTATGGCAATGATGAGTTTTTGCAGGGCCGGCAGCATGGCGGCCACCGCGCCGAGCCCTTCTCGGGGCGGAAACGAAACAGTCACCGCACCGTCGATCGTAGCCTCGCCGCTGCAATCGAAGATGACCGGCGGGCTGCCTGCGCCGGCTGCCGCCTTTGCCAGCGTCACCGTCCCCGCGCTCAGCGAACCCGGACCGCGCAGCAACAGCACGCCGAGTTCGGGAGCCAATGCTTCCAGCGGACCGTGGCGGAACTGGCCGAACTCGAAACCGAAGGCCGGAATGCGCGCGAGTTCCATCAGGATCAGGCCGCTCGCCTCGGCAAGGCCGCGCAGTTCGCCGCGCCCGGCGATGATGATCGACGTCTTCGACGCCAAGGCCGCGAGCGCGGCATCGACATCGGGCAGTGGTGGTGTCGCAAGCATCGCGGCGAGGTCTTCTTCGCCCACCCCGTGCACAGCGAGCGCCGCGGCATGCAGGGCGAGCGTGACGGTAAGGCTCCGCGTCGCCGCGAAAGCCACTTCCTGCCCGCCGGCGCCAATGAGGCAAGGCAGCGTGCGGCCGAGCGTGCTTTGCGGGGCAAGCGTCATGCCGAACAGGTCACTGTTGTGCGGCAGCCGGTCGAGCAGCTGCAGGATTTCGCCGGATTCGCCCGACTGCGACACCAGCACCAGCGTGCGCGGCCGCACCGGCAAATCCTGCTGTAGAATGTCGCCGGCTGTTTCAGCGCGGCAGTCGACACCCGCCTTGCGCCATGCCGGCTCGACGATGCGATTGACGTAGTGCGAAGCCCCCATGCCGACCAGCACCAGACTGCCGGTACGGGCAATGCTGGCCGCCAGTTCGGCGGCGACAACCGCATTTCCCGTCAGCGAGGCGAGTGCGTCCGCGCCCTGCCTTGCCATCTCGGCCTGCAAACGCGCCAGGCCGATCCCCTCGCCCATTGTCCCCCTCGTCATGGTCAGCCTTTCACGCTGCCGGCGGACAGGCCGGAAAGCAGCGATTTCTGCCGGAAGAAGCCGATCAGCACCGGCGGCAGAGCCGCCAGAAGACCGACCGCCGAGATCAGCCCGTAGTCTGTGGCGCGGCCGGCCGCGAAGTCGGCGATCGCCACCGGCAGGGTCTTGGCGCGGGTGTCGCTGGTATAGAGCAGCGCGTAGAAGAACTCGTCCCAGGCCAGGAGCAGCGCGAAAAGTGCCGCCGCGCCCGTCGAGGCGGCCGCCACCGGCAAGGTGATGTAGCGCAGGATCTGGAACAGGCTGGCGCCATCGATCGAGGCAGCCTGTTCGATCTCCACCGGCACGCCGTCGAAGCCCGACTTCATCAGCCAGGTCACGAAGGGCAGCAGGATCGTGCAATAGACGATGATCAGCGAGGTGACGTTGTTGAGCAGGCCGAGCGTGGAAAACACCTTGTAGAGCGGCAGGATCAGCGCAACCGGCGGCATCATGTAGGTGACGATCACCGCATAAAGCAGCGGCATGCGGCCGGGAAAGCGCGAGAAGGAATAGGCGGCCGGTATGCCGGCAGCGAGCGCGATCACTGTGGCGCTGACCGCCACGACGATGGAATTGCGCAATGCCGACAGGAAGGCCAGGCCGGCCGAGCCCTCTTCCAGCGAGAACAGCCGCGCATAACGCGAGAAGTCCGGCTCGGCGGGTATCCAGCGCAGCGGGATGGTGGTGAGGTCGTTGGCGTTCGAGATGCTCATGATGAACAGCCATGCGACCGGGGCCAATACAGACACCACGAAGGCCGCGACGGCGACATAGATCATGACCGTGGCAAAGAGGCTGCGTCTCACGAGCGTTTCTCCCGCCTGATCAGCATGACGACATAGACTGCAATCATCATCGCGCTCATCGTCGTCACGGTCAGCGCGTAGGCGGCGCCGCTGCCGGCGCGCAGATAGGTGAAGGATTCCTGGTAGACGAAGAACGACACCGTCTTGGTGGAATCGGCCGGCCCGCCGCGCGTCATCACATAGAAGATGTCGAACACCTTGAAGGCCTCGATGGCGCGCAGCACCATCGCCACCGTCAGCGAACCCATGATGCCGGGAATGGTGATCTTCCAGAACCGGATCCAGGCATTGGCGCCATCCATAATGGCGGCCTCGTAGAGATCCTTCGGCACTGTCTGCAAACCGGCCAGCGCGATCAGCGCGATCAGCGGATAGTTCTTCCAGACGTCGGCGAGGATGACCATGTTCATCGCCATCGACGGGTCGCCGAGCCACGACCTGTAGGCATCGAGCAGGCCGACCTGGGTGAGTAGCGCGTTGAGGCTGCCATATTCGGGGTTGTAGATCAGCCGCCACATCACCGCGTTGACGATGGTGGGCAGAGCCCAGGGCAGGATGAGCAGCGCCCGCACATAGGCCCGCCCCCTGAATTCCTGGTTGAGCAGCAGCGCGACCAGCACGCCGAGCACAACTTCGGCCGAGACCGAGAACACGGTGAAATAGGCGGTGTGGCCGACGGCGGCGCGGAAATCGGCATCGTCGAGGATATAGGCGAAGTTCTCGAACCCGACCCACTGCCACACATAGCCCTGGCCGGTGAGGCTGGCGTCGGTGAACGCCAGCCACAATGTATTGAGGAGCGGGAAGGCCGTCACCAGCACCATGATCGCGATCATGGGCGTGAGCAGAAGCCAAGCCGTCCGGTCCTGTTGTGCTTGGGCCATGACGGCTGCGCTCCTTGGGGACGGTGCTTAACGCAGCCGTCCGGCAGCCTTGGTCGCCGCCTTCAAGGCATCGTCCGTCGGAGCCTGGCCGAGCAGCACCTGCTGGATATTCTTCTGCAGGATCGACGACAGCTCGGGATAGGACGGCGTCGTCGGCCGGGCGAACATGACGTCGAGCGACACCTTGGCGGCGTCGATCAGCTTCTCCTGCCCCTTGGTCACGGCCGCATCCTCATAGGACGACTTCCAGATCGGCAAGCTGAGCTTGGCGTATTTGTTCTGCGTCGCCTGCGAGGTCATGAAGGTGATGAACTTCCAGGCTTCGTCGGCGTGCTTGGAACCGGCCGAGATGCCAAGGCCCATCGAGCCGTTGACGGCCGAGGCCGCGGCCTTGCCCTTGAAGCCGGGAGCCGGGACGATGCCGACCTTGCCGGCAACCTTGCTCTCCTTGGGGTCATTGGCCATGTTGTACATGTAGGTCCAGTTGAGCGCGAACGCCGCCTCGCCGGCCGAGAACACCTTGCGCACGTCCTCTTCCAGATATTCGCGCGAGTTCGGATTGGTGATGCCGTCGTCCAGCGTCTTCTTCATGTAGCTGACCGCCTCGACCGAACCACCGGTGTCGAAGTTCAGCTTACCGTCTTTGATGAAGGAACCCTTGGCGCCGCCAACCATCGATGTGTAGTCGCAGATCAGCGCTTCGGCCTGGCTCCAGCTCCACACGACCGGATATTTGGCGATGCCCTTGTCCTTGATGATCTTGGCCTGCTCAGCCAGCTCCTCGAAGGTCTTCGGCGGGGCCGCGATACCGGCCTGCTTCAGCATGTCTTCATTGTAGAAGAGATATTTGGTGTCGAGGATCCAGGGCATGCCCCAGGTCTTGCCGTCATAATTCACCGTGGTCCACGCGCCGTCGAAGATCTTGTCCTTGTCGGCGGCCTGCACGCGGCTGGTGACATCCATCAGGAAGCCCTTGGTGGCGAACTCGGCCGGCCAGATCACGTCGAACAGAACGACATCGTAGCCCGAAGCGCCGGCGCCCTGGGCGGCGACGATCTTGTCGTGCAGCGCCTCGTAAGGCACGAATTCCAGATTGACCTTCGTGCCTGGATTGGCGTCCTCGAAGGCCTTGGCCATCGCCTTGGTGTCGTCTTCGCTGTAGGCCGCCTGCTTCATGAAGATGGCATTCAGCGTCACATCGGCGGCGGACGCCGGCAGCGACTGGTGCACCATGAGCGCCAGCCCGCAGGCCGCGCCCTTGAAAAACCTGTTCATGGTATTCCTCCCGATTTGCTGACTGACCCACGCATTGCGCCCAGGCAGCCCGGCGGGAATACACCATGTCGAATTAATTAAATCAAGTTGATTGGCTTATAATTTTGACCATAATCGGCGGAAGTCGCGTAGAGACTTTTCATGACCCTCAAAAGACCCGTCGCCGGTACCAATCTCGAGCAAGCCAAATCCCACAATCGCCGCGTCGTGATCGAGGCGATCAGGACCAACGGCGCGTTGTCGCGCGCGCAGATCGCGCGGCTTACCGCTTTGAGTTCGCAGACCATTTCCAATATCGTCGACGAGCTCGAACGCGCCGGCCTGCTACGCGCCGAAGCCACGCAGAAAGGTGCACGCGGGCAACCGGCTGTGCCCTATTCCATCGACCCCAATGGCGGCTATTCGATCGGCTTGCAGCTCGACCATCAGCTTGCAGTTGGCGTCGTCACCGACCTGTCCGGCACGGTGCGCGCCAGGCTGGAACGCGGCGTCGACCGGCCGATCCCGACCGAAGCAATGCCGCTGCTGGCATCGATGACCGAAGAACTCGCCCACGCCTTCCGCTCGCGCCTGCTCGGCATCGGCATGGCGATGCCCGGTCCCTTCGACGTCGAGGGCATGACCTCGGTCGGGCCTACCGCCCTGCCCGGCTGGCAGGGTTTCCCGGTGGCCGCCGAACTGGAGCGGCTGACCGGCATGCCGGTGACCTTCGAGAACGACGCCACCGCCGCCGCGATCGGCGAACGCCTCTACGGCGTAGCGAGGAACCTCAACAGCTTCGTCTATCTGTTTATCGGCACCGGGCTCGGCGCCGGACTGTTCCTTGATGGCCATCTCTACAAAGGCAGCCGCCACAATGCCGGTGAGATCGGCCACATGATCGTGCAGCCGGACGGGCTTGGCTGCTTCTGCGGCAAGCGCGGCTGCCTGGAGCGCTATGTGTCGTTGCGTGCGGCCTATGATTGCCTGGAACTGCCGGACCCCGACCACGCATCACCCGACCAGCTGGAACAACTCCTGGCCGCTGGCGACGAACGTCTTCTCGCCTGGGTCGACCAGGCGGCCGGTCCGCTGCGACAGGCGATCGACGTGCTCGAACTGGCCTTCGATCCGGAGACGGTGGTGCTTGGCGGCTTCATGCCGCTGTCGGTCATCGAGCTTCTGGCCAGCCGGCTCGAGCCATTGCACCTGTCGGTCTCGTCCTCGCTCGCGCGCAGCGTGCCGCGCGTGATGGTGGGCGCCACCGGCAAGGACACGCCGGTACTCGGCGCCGCCGCGCTGCCGATCTTTTCGGAGACCAACCCGCAATTCGACGTGCTGCAGAAGCCGTTCGGGTAAGCGGCGATCCACTTGGCGGACGAAAAGCCAGGTACCCGGCTTTTCGGGTTTCGAGCAGTGTAAATCCCAGCCGCCAGTAAGGCCGGAAGTTCACCGCGCTGGGATCGCGCCCCGTTTCCTCAACTGATAGTGGCGCCGCGCCCCTACCCTACCGCGGCAATGCCATAAAGGATGGGCATCAAGCCAGCCAGCGCCTTGAAACGTTCCCAGGATTTGCGCTCCGGCTTGGTCCAGCCGGTTTCGGCCAATGCCGAGATGCGTGGGAACACGAGACGATCGAACACGCCGCGGTCAGACATCGGTTCTGACCAGATACAGCACTGCACGCCGAGGAAGTGTTTCTTCTGCTCGTCCGTCCATCCCTTGACTGGATCGAACTCGTAGAGCGTCTGCGGTTCCGACCAGCCGGCCCAGGCCGCGCCCGGTTCCGACCAAGCCGGGCTGTTGGCCATGTCGAGATAATAGACCTGGCCCGGGCAGACGACGATGTCGTAGCCTCGACCGGCAAGCGCCGCCGACACCTCAACCGAGCGCCAGCCGTTCAGGAAACTTTTCTCTTTCTCGATGACATCGCCATGCGCAGCTTCTTCCCAGCCACCGGTTATGCAGCCTCGCGAAGCCAGGAATCTCTGGATACGGGCGAGAAACTGCGCTTGCAGCACCGCCGCACCCGAGCCGTCGATATCGTCGGCGCCGTGATGATTGGTGATGACGTTGAGACGTCTGGCATGGGCGGCAGCAGCCTCCGGGCCGGCCAGTTCCGTGAGCCTCGCCAGCGCCTCCGGCGAGCCCGACCAGGCGCCAATCGGCACCTCGTCGGCGCCGACATGGATGCGCTTGAACGGAAACAGTTCGATCACCTCGTCCAGGACGGTTTCCAGCACCTGGTAGGTTTCTTCACGCGCCGGGTTGAGGCAATTGTTGGGGAACCCTTGCACGGACTGGTAGAAGCCATGTTCGGCGGGATCGCGCAGTTCGGGGATCGCCTGCAGCATCGCATAGCAATGGCCGGGGACGTCGATTTCCGGGATCACCTCGATGCCGAGACGTCCGGCCTGCGCGACGACGGCGCGGACCGAGGCCTTGTTGTAATAACCGCCGGTGCGCGCCGGACCGGAGCCGAGCAAGGGTGGCAGTGGCAGGCCGTGGCCTCGCCAGGCGCCGATGCGGGTCAGATCCGGATATGCATCAATCTCGATACGCCAGGCCTCGTCGTCGGACAGGTGCCAGTGGAATCGGTTGAGCTTGTTCCAGGCCATGATCTTGAGGAAGCGGCTGATCTCGGCCGTGCCGTAGAAATGCCGGGCCACGTCGAGATGCGTGCCGCGCCAGCCGAGCGCCGGCTCATCCCTGATCTCACCTTCGGCCGGAAACAAGAAGGTTTCGGGATGGTGGCGCGCGCCGCGCAGCATCTGGCCAAGGGTGATCAACCCATAGAGCAGGCCGTTGCGCGCCCTCCCCGACACCACCACGCGGTCAGCGGCAAAGCGGATGGAATAGGCCTCGGGGCCGAAATCGTCGGCAAGCGACAACGACACCGGCAGGCCGCCCTCTGCCTCCGGGCGCACGATGCCTTCGACCGAGAACAAGCCGTCCACCAGTTCGCCGAAGGTTGCCGCGGCGGCTTCGGCCTCGGCACCTTTGGCCTTGAGCGCGAAGCCCATCGGGACTGGCGCCCGGCCGGATATCGAAACGTTGTTCGGCCATGGCACGATGGCAACTGGGACCGGCGCCACCGTCGGCACGGGATAAATCTCGGCGCCGCGCTTCAGCGGCGCGTTGTCGCCCTTGGCCTGAGTCGGAGCCACCGCCACTGGCAGCGTCGTGCCGTCAGCCAGCGCAACATAGGCAGTGTTGGCGCCGTCCGTCCAATGGCGCAGCGGATAGGAAAGCCCGCGAGCCGTCACGGTCCACGATGCATTGGGCTCCAGCACGAAACTCGCCGGCGGCGACAATTCGGAATGGTTGGACAGGCGCGCGGTCAGGCTGCCGCCCTCGACCACCGCGGCGGGATCGATGCGCGCTGGGCCACTGACGCACAGCTTGAAGCCTTGCATCGGCTTGGAAGACAGATTGGTCAGCGTCAGCGAATAGGCGAGGCTTTCACCGTCTGTTGCAGGCGTCCAGTTGGTTTTGAGGCGCAAGGCGGATTTCGGCTGAATGGTCATGGCGCACTTTCAATCGGCAAGCGTTGCGTGGGAGGTTTCGGCGTTGGTGCTTCCCTTGCCGGCCGGACCCTTCCCATGGAGGAAGGTGGAAGCTTCCGGCTTCGCGTCCCGCCCGTCGCTTTGACGAGCTGGCGCATTATTCATCAGATGGCGGCGACTTCAACAGGCCCGCATAGACGCCGGGCTCGGAGTTGGGGATCATCGTGGCACCCACCGTGCGCTCGTAAAATTCCGACGGACCGACATCGCCGATGATGGCATAGCCGTAGCCCATGGTGCGAAGATCGAACAGCGAGGCGAGCAGCAGCGCGTGGCCGATGCCAAGGCCCCGGGCCTCCTCGTCTACACCGGTCGGCCCGAAGAAACCACGCGCAATCGCCTCGTGGCAGGAAAAGCCGACCAGCTTTTCGGCGCGGGTGGCAAGGAAACAGGTCGGCGGCTGCCGCGACATGGCGATCGCCGTTTCGCTCGACCACCACGGATGAAATTTCCGCCGCACCCACCCAGTGACCAGCTCGAGCTCCGGCGCCAGCGCGCGCCGGATCGTCACGCCGGCCTTCTCCAGGCGCTTGTCGAGCGAAGGCTCCGGCTTGAGGGTGCTCAGATTGACGAGATAGTCCATGCTTTGTTGCCGTTTCGGTTCATGAAGCGTCGGGGACGCGGATGAAATGGTTGGGACCGATCTGCTCGATCTTATCCGACGCCGGCCGGCTGATGCGACGCACCTCCTCGGCATGACCAAGGAAACGCGCGCTGTCGCCGGGAACGAAGGGCCGGTCGGGATCGGGCACCGCCGAGAGCAGAAGCTTTGTGTAGGGATGCCGCGCATCGCGGATGACGGTTTCCGTGCCGCCCCATTCCACCATCTGGCCGGCGAACATGACGATCACCTCCTCCGCGACATGCGCCGCGGTGGCAATGTCGTGGGTAATGTAGAGCAGCGCAAGCCGCCGCTCGCGTTTGATGCGGGATAACAGTTCCAGGATACCCAGCCGGATCGACACGTCGAGCATCGAGGTCGGCTCGTCGGCCACCAACACGCCCGGCCGCACTGCGAGCGCGCGGGCGATGTTGACGCGCTGACGCTGGCCGCCGGAAAGCTCGTGCGGAAACTTGCGCGCCGTCAGCATGGGGTCGAGGCCGACCGAGGCAAGCAGCTCGGCGACGCGCAGCACCTCATCCGCCTTGCCTTTCGCGTGCCCGTGCAGTTTCAGCGGCCGGGCCAGATGGTGCTGGATGGAAAAGACCGGGTTCAGCGAAGCGAACGGGTCCTGGAACACCATCTGCACAGCGCGGCGATAGGCAGCCTCGCCAGCCTTGTCGCCGGGATGGGTGACGTCGCGTCCGCGGAAATGCATGGTGCCGGCGGTCGGCTCATCCATGCGGGCGATGATGCGCGCACAAGTGGTCTTGCCGCAGCCGGATTCGCCGACCAGCGCCAAGGCCTTGCCGGCCTTCAGCGACAGCGAGATGCCGCGCAGCGCCTGCACCGCGCCGAAATGGCGTGTGACGCCATCGAGGCGCACCACCGGTTCGGTCAGCGCCTCCGCGCCTTCGACGTCGACTGTCGGTTGCGCGTTCATGCGGCGGCTCCGTGGCCGGGCAATTGCGGGATCGCGCCCCACAGCCTGCGCGTATAGTCGTGCACGGGTGCGCGGCTCACCTGGCGCACGTCGCCGACCTCGACCAGCTCGCCCTTCAGCATGACGCCGATACGGTGGCAGAGCTGTGCCATCAGATGCAGATCGTGGGTGATGAACAGCACCGAAAAGCCGTGGCTGCGCTGCAGGTCGATCACCTGCTCCAGGATCTCGCGCTGCACCACCACGTCGAGCGCCGTCGTCGGCTCGTCCATGATGATGAGTTCAGGCTGCAGTGCCAGGCAGATCGCGATGACGATGCGCTGCCGCATGCCGCCGGAGAACTGATAGGGATAATTGTCGAGCCGGGCCGCTGGAATGCCGACCAGCTTGAACATCTCCTCGGCGCGCGCCCGAGATTGTGCCTTGCTGGCACCGGTGTGGCGCGAAAGCACGTCGTGGAACTGCGCCTCGATCCGCATCAGCGGGTTGAGCGAATTCATCGCGCTCTGAAAGACCATGCCGATGCGCCGCCAGCGCACTTTCTGCAGCGCCGCCTCGGGCAGCCTCAAAAGGTCCTCTCCGTCAAGCAGCACCTCGCCGCCCGCCACCCAGGCCGGCGGCTTCGACAGGCGCGTGATCGCATAGGCAATCGTGCTCTTACCGCAACCGGACTCGCCGGCAAGCCCGAAAAGTTCGCCGCGACCGATATCGAAGGACACGTTCTTGACCGCGCGAAAGGCGCCGTCGTCGGTAAGATAGCCGACCGAAAGGTCGCGTATCTGCAAAAGGGGCGCGTTCACCGGGCGGCCTCCAGTTCGCGCGCCCGCAGCCGAGTGAGCCGCAGCCAGCGGCTGAGCGCGGGGCCGGAGCGAAGCTGCGGGTTGGCGATCTCGTCGAAGGTGAAATTGAGCAGCGCAAGGCCAAGTCCGACCAGCGCGATGCCGACCGCCGGCGCGCCGATATCCCACCAGGCGCCGATGATGATCGCCGAGGAATTCTGCGCGTTGTAGAGCATGGTGCCCCAGGTGACGTTGAGCGGGTCGCCGAAGCCGAGATATTCAAGTGTCGTCTGCGCAACGATGGCGTAGATGATCGAGCCAACGATGTTGATGCCGATCAGCGGCACCAGATTGGGCAATATCTCCACGAAGATGATGCGCCATGGCGGCTCGCCGACCATGTGCGCGGCGACCACGAACTCGCGGTTCTTGAGCGCCAGTGTCTGCGACCTTGTCATGCGCGCGCCCCACGGCCACGAGGTCAGGGCGATGATCGCCATGATCGCCAACGGCCCGACGGTTCCGGCGAAGGAAGCGAGCAGGATGAGCAGCGGTATGTTGGGAATGACCAGCACCGCGTTGGTGATCAGGTCCAGCGTCGCGTCGGTGCGGCCGCCGAAATAGCCGGCGACAAGCCCTATCGCCGTGCCGAGCGCGGTGATCGCGAGACCGGTCACGAAGCCGACAGCCAGTGACGGACGCGCGCCCCAGACGAACTGCGAATAGACGTCCCGGCCCATCTTGGTGGTGCCGAAATAATGCTCCACCGTCGGCGCCTGGTGCGAGCGGCCGACGCGCGCGGCCGGATCGCCGGGCGCGATGAGCGGCGCAAACAGCGCCATCAGGCAGAGCGTCGCGACGATTACAAGACCGGCGACCGCCTTCTTCTGGCGCCAGAACAGCCTGAAGTTCGAGCTCATACCTGCCCCTCTCTCAGTCGCGGATCGATCACGCCGTACAGGATGTCGACCAGGAGATTGGCGCCGAGCGTGGCCATGGTCATCAGGAGCAGCTGCCCTTGGATAACTGGGTAGTCACGTGCCACACTGGCGGTGAACAAGGTGAGCCCGAGGCCCGGATAGTTGAAGACGATTTCCGTGACGATCGAGCCGCCGAACACCGCGCCCAGCATCAGCGCCAGATTGGTCATCACCGGCAGCATGGCGTTGCGCGCCGCATAGCCGAACATTACCGCCGTATCGCTCAAGCCCTTGGCGCGGCCCATGGTGACGTAGTCCTCGCCCAGCACCGAGATCATTGAGGAGCGCATCGTCGTCTGGAATTCGCCGATGAGATAGGGCGAGAGCGTCAGAACGGGCATGATCGCGTGCCAGAACACCGAACCGAAGAAAGTGAAATTGATGCCAGGATCAAGACTGGGGTCGTAGGCGTAACCGACTGGGAACCAGCGCAGCGTCACGCCGAAGATGAACAGTGTGGCCAGCGCGATGATGACCGGGGGCACCGCGATCATCACCACGGAAAAGGGCGAGACGAACGCGTCGAAGCGTCCGCCTCGCCTCCAGGCTGCCCCCGCGCCGAGGGAGACACCGACGCAGAGGGAAAAGGCGATCGCCGTCACCACCAGGAAGGCGGTCCAGCCGGCCGAGCGGCCGAGTACTTCGGTGACGGTCTGCGGATAATATTTGACCGAAACGCCAAGATCGAAGGTCGCCAGACCTTTCAGGTAATCGACGAATTGCAACCACATCGGCTGCTCGACCGCGCCGAAGCGTGCCTTGATCGCTTCGATGGCGGCAGGAGTGGCGCGCGGCCCAAGCTGCGCGATCATCCCGTCGACAGGGCTCCCCGGCATCAGCCGGGGAAGCGTGAAATTGACCACGATGGCGAACAGGAAAGCGGCCAGATAGACCCCAAGCCGTCGAAGAGGTATCCGCATTGCCGCTCTCCCCTCGTCTCGCTCCCTTCGCTTATTGCACCGGCTTCAGGCGCAGCAGATGAATCAGCCGCAACCGGTTGTTGTCATGGTCTTCGGGGTTCATCGCCGGCTCGTCCTTGGTCACCCAGCCGGTGAAACGCTTGGTCGAGTATTGGTACCAGGTCGGGCCATTGAACACCGGCACCACCGGAAAGTCGGTGGCGACGATCGTCTGCACCTCGTTGAACAGCTTCTTGCGCTCTTCGTCGGAGGTCGCCTTGCGATAGGCGTCGAACACCTTGTCCAGTTCTGGGTTGGAGTAACGCGACGGCGCGCTGGTGATGCGGCCGGCGAAAGCCGTCGACAGCGACTGGTAGTAGCCGCGGAACGGTGTCGGGCCGTCGGCGCGCGAATTCATGACCGCATCGAGGGTGCCGTCGATAATCTGCTTCTGCCACTGCTCGTATTCCGGCGTCGCCACGGAGGCGTTCACGCCGATCTTGCGCAGGCCCTCGGTGGCGATCTGCACGGCATCGATCCAGTCGGTCCAGCCGTTTGGCACGGCGATGGAGAAGGCGATCGGCTTGCCGCTCGGCGTGGTGCGGAAACCGTCGGCCCCCTTCTTGTAGCCGGCGTCGTCAAGGAGCTTGTTGGCCTTGTCGACGTCATAGGCCATCCACACATCCTTCTCGCCCTCGGCGGCCTTGTTGCGCCAGGACTCGAAGCGCGGCGGCAGGCCCGACGCATGCAGGTTCACCACCGGATAGCCGAAGCCGGCGATGTCGACCATCGAGGTGCGGTCCATGGCCAGCGAGAACGCATGGCGGAACTTGATGTCCGCGAAGGCCTCGGCGTTGCCGGGATTGGTCGTCTTGAAATTCATCTGAAAGGCGACGGTCTCGGCCGGCGGCTGCCAATAGCCGTTGTTCTTCGGATCGAGCGCCACATAAGTCTTGTCGATCTGGGGCAGGAACGAACCGATCCAGTCCATCGAGCCTTCCGGCAGCAACGCCAGCATCTGGTCGTTGCCGGAAATCTGCGGTAGCTTCAGGCAGTCAACCTTGAGCGACGTGGCGTCCCAGTAATTGGGGTTGCGGCACTGTTCGTAGACCTGCGGCGTGAAGCGGCGGATTTCGGTCATCGGGCCCGAACCGACCGGCTTCTCGTTCTTGAAGGCGAGCAGGTCCTTAACGTCCTTCCAGATGTGCTCGGGCACCACCGGGAAATCGGCGAGCGATTCCGGGAAATGGGTGTCGACGGCCTTGAGGTTGATCTTGACCTTCGTCGGCGATGGCGTCTCCACAGAAGCGACCGTCTCACCGACGCCGACCGTGTCGACGGCCGGGTTCTTCAACATCATGTCGAGGGTGAATTTCATGTCGGCCGAGGTCAGCGGCTTGCCGTCCGACCATTTGACGCCGTCGCGTAGCGTGTAGGTAATCGACTTCAGGTCGTCGGAGAATTTGTAGCCTGTAGCCAGCCGGTAGATCGGCTTACCGCTGTCATAGTCGTTGAAGATGACCAGTGGCTCGTAGATGAAATCCATCGTGCTCTGGCGACGTCCGCCGAGATCGAAGGGATTGAAGTTCTGTACCCAGCTCGTCTGCTCCTCGATGTGCATGGAGAGGACGGCTTCCGCGGAGGCGGGTGCAGGTCCGACGGTCAATCCGGCGGCAATCGAGAGTGCGGCGAAGGCCGCGCTGGCAAACAGACCCCGCCGCGATACAGCGGGGCGCAAAGAAGACGGATTCGTTCTGATGGCACGCATAGTTCGGTTCCCCTGGGTTGGAATTGACCCTTCCGCTCTTGTTGGCGGATAAGATAAATCAATTTGATTTAAGGGTATGAGCGAACCATGGCTGCGTCAACTGGTCACAATCAATAAATGGCGCAAAAATCCTTGACCCACAAGGGGTTGCGGGTTTTTGTGGGCGCGCCCATTCGCGCACTGGTGTGGATTTTTGGCGTCAAAATCCCAGCGTCCAGAATGGCTTGACGCTGCTCTCTGGCAGGTTCCTTCACCTTGGCGAAGCGAGTTTTACGCACGCGTTTTGCCCGCGGTGGCTGTGGATAGCCATGCCGCTGCAGCCATGATTTTCCGGTGGCGCACCCCGCTGGAACAAGTCAGCGGCCGATGCGGCATCGTCATCCAGTCCCGTCTCGACGGGCGCCGACGATGCAAAATTTTGCGTCTTGTTCGGCCTGTCAGCCCTGGCCGTTTGCCTTGTGCAGCCCGGCCTGGTGGATCAGCGAGCTCCAGCTATTGGTCGACGCGAGGTGGCAATAGACCAGCGTCAGCGCACCGGATCGCCTGAGGTCGAGGAATGCTTCGTCGCTCAGCTTGTTGAAGGCATCCTCGTCGATCACCTGGAAATCGGTGAGGTTGAGGATTTCGCCGGTCTCCAGTGTCACGGTACTGCGCCGCTCGACGAACAGCCCATGCGCGGCAATTCCGTCGACCATGGTGCGGGTGGCGTTGAAGTCGATCTGGTACTGATTGCAGAAGGCGAGCGCTTGCTTGGTCGCTTCCGCCGCCTCGGTGCCGGCAAAAAGCGGCGCGACCTTGTCGCCCCGTGCCGTCGCTTCGGCCTGTTCGACCACCCGGTCGCTGGCGCGGTCGACACAAAGTGCGAGGCGGTCACTACCCTGGCCGCCATCGTCGGCGAGGATGAAGGGATAGCGCCGTACATAGGCCGGAATGTAGTGCGGTTTCGCCCACTGGCCGTCCTTGCCGACAAACAGGTTCTCACCTTGCCTCAGGCCGGTGATGACGAGGGGGGCGTGAGCCGGTCCAACAAAGACGATCGGATAGGAGCGCATCGCCGCCGGCAGTTCGGCCGTCACGACGGGCAGCGCATGCGCGGCACGGGTGAAAGAGAAATCGTTTCGCGCGGCAAGGCCGAGGGAACCGTGGCGGCCTGGGTTCATCGCCTCCGGCTGCGCATAGAAGAGCGGCAACCCGCCGGCGCCCTCGGTCGCTGCGTTCTTTGCCGTACCGCCATTGCCTGCAGTCATGTCTCGTTCCCCCTAGCCGACGTCTGTCGAGGACGCGACACGATCATCACGCGCGTTCCAGTCCGGTTGCGTCATACGCCAGAGGTCGGGAAAAAGTCCATCGGTTGCCCGGCACTAGGGCAACCACCCCAAAAATGATCAACGGTCCGGTCCCTGCCTCTTCCTGTGAAGCGGAAGCCCCCTACGCGTCGTCGCGGATCGCTCGCCCAGCCTTCTGGAGAAGTTCAAACGCCTGGAACCGTTTGGCGTGCCAGCCGGCGTGGGCGGCATTCGGCGGGTAGGTTTCCCCAAGTTCCGACATCGCCGCCATCGCCCCAGCCACATCCGCGAATTGGCCGGCGGCGACTGCGCCGAGAATGGCCGAGCCCAACAGCACCGGTTCCGGCGAGGTCGAGGCAGCGACCGTCAACCCGGTCGTGTCGGCCAAAAGCTGCCGCACCAGCGGGCTCTGGCCGGCGCCGCCGCTGACCACGATGGTGTCGGTCGCCACACCCTTGTCGGCAAGCACGCCGACGATCTGGCGTGCGCCGTAGCCGAGGCCGCAGACCCCGGCAAGATAGAGGCCGACCAGCCCTTCCAGGCCGTCGTCCATGCCGATGCCGGCGATCAGGCCAAGCGCCTCGGGATCGGCGAAGGGCGCGCGGTTGCCAAGGAATTCCGGTACGACGTGCAGCTTGCCGACAAGGCCGGGAACCGCTTCCATACCGCCGCGCTTGCCTGCCTCATCCGCCAGCCACTGGCCGAGGCTGGCACCGGCCTCACCAGCCCTGGCCGCGGCCTCCGCCGAGGCGGGATGCATGCGCACCAGATGATCGATGGCCGCGCCGGCAGCCGACTGGCCGCCTTCGTTCAACCACAGGCCCGGCACCATGGCCGAAAAATACGGGCCCCACACACCGTCGACGAAAGCCGGTTCGGTGGTGGTCGACATGGTGCAGGCCGAGGTGCCGAACACATAGGCCATGCGCGACGACACGGTGCCGGCACCGCCGCGCGCGCCGACCGTGCCGATGCCGCCGGCGTGGGCGTCGATCAGGCCGGCAGCCACCGGCGTGCCTTCGACGAGCCCAAGATCGCGCGCCGCCTCGGCAGTCAGTCCCGCGCCGAGCGGTGTACCAGCCGACACCACTTCGGTCCCAATGCGCCGGAATGCTTCGTCGGCCAAAGCGCCAAGCCCGACCGTGCGGAAATAGTGTTCGTCCCAGCGCTGTTCATGCGCCAGATAGGTCCATTTGCAGGTGACGGTACAAACCGAGCGGGCCAGGCTGCCGGTCGACTTCCAGGTCAGGAAATCGGTCAGGTCCAGGAACTGCCAGGCGCGGCCAAAGGTCTCCGGCTTATGCTCGGCCAACCACAAGAGCTTCGGCGTCTCCATCTCCGGTGAGATGGCGCCGCCGACATAGTTCAGCACCGCCTCGCCTGTCCGGTTGATGCGGGCGGCCTGTTCGGTCGCGCGGTGGTCCATCCACACGATGATGTTGCGCTCGGCCTCGTCGGTCGGCCCGACGGGAAGTGGCAGTCCCCCCTCGCCCAGCACCACCAGCGAACAGGTGGCGTCATAACCGATGCCCGTGATCGACGCCGCTTCCACGCCGGCCTTTGCCACCGCCTCGCGCACGCTGGCGGCGACGGCGCGCCAGATGTCGTTGCTGGACTGTTCGACGATATCGCCCGCCTCGCGGTAGAGGGCGATGTCGCGCTTGGCCGAAGCGAGCATCGTTCCCTTGGCGTCGAACACCCCGGCGCGCGCGCTGCCGGTACCGACATCGATGCCGAGAAAATGCTTCGCTAAGGTCATTCGATCACCCTTGAAACGAAAGAATTGGAAAGTGCCGCCGGCACCGTTTGCCGCGCCGGCGGCTATTCTGTCAGAGATCGTTGCTCTGCGGCAGGATCACCAGATCGCGGATGGTGATGTTGCGCGGACGGGTCAACATGAACATCACCGCCTCGGCCACCTCCACCGGCTGCATCAACCCACCGGCGGCCAGTTCCTCGTCGAGCTTTTCCTTCGGCCAATCGCTGATCAGCGCCGTCACCACCGGGCCGGGCGCCACCGCGCCGACCCGCAGCCCATGCTTGGCCACCTGCCGGCGCAGCGTGTGCACGAAGGCCTGGATAGCGTGTTTCGAGGCGGTGTAGATCGGCTCCCACACCACTGGCACCAGCCCGGCGATCGAGCTGGTAACGATGATGTCGCCGCTCTTGCGCTCGACCATATGCGGCAAAACGGCATGGACCGAGCGGAACACGGCATTAATGTTGAGGTTCAGCATGCGATCCCAGGCATCGGGATCGCCGTTCAGCACCTCGCCGCCGACATAAGCACCGGCATTGGCGTGGAAAATGTCGAGCCGGCCGGCTTTCTCCAGGATTTGCGGCATCATGCCTGCAACGCTTTTCGGGTCCATCAGGTCGACCACCACCGGGATCGCCTGAGGCCCGAGTTCCGCGCAGACGTCCTTCAGTGCCGCCTCGGCGCGGTCGACCAGCGCGACACGCGCGCCCGCCGCGATAAGGTGCCTGGCGCATTCGAGGCCGATGCCCGATGCGGCACCGGTGATCGCCGCGACTTTTCCGATAAGGTCCTGAGCCATGTCTGCCTCTTCTTGCTGGTCTTGCTTGGGAGTTGGTTCAGGCGCGGCCGTGCGAAACCCGCGATCTGCGCGCCAGCGAGTCGACGATGACTGCGATCGCCAGCACGGCGCCGGTGATCATGTATCGAAGCGATGACGACAGATCGAGCAGCGTCAGCCCGCTGGCGATCGACTGGATGACGATGATGCCAAGCAGGGCCGAATAGGCGCTGCCGCGGCCGCCGAACAGGCTGGTGCCGCCGATCACCGCCGCCGCGATGGCGTTGAGGTTGACATCGCCGGTGCCGGCCTGCTGGCTGGACGAGGCAAGGCGGGCCGCCGCCAGGATGCCGCCGGTGGCGGCAAGCATCGAGCACAGCATGAAGGCGGTGGTGTAGATATAGCGCACATTGATGCCGGCGCGCCGCGCGGCCTCGCGGTTGCCACCGACGGCATGCATCGAACGGCCCCATTTGGTGCGTTTCAGCGCATAGTTCATCGCCACGACCAGGCCGACGAACAGACCGAACATCCACGGAATGCCGCGGGCGCCGTTGAGATAGAAGACGATCGCCTCCACGGCGACGGTCACCACCACGGCGCGCACCACGAGGCTTGCCGTCGATTGCGCTGAAAGGCCCGCCTCGCGCCGCCGCGCGGCTTCGCGGTAGCCGGTGACGAAAATGGCGATACCGGCGATCGCTGCGAGCGCGTACGAGACCGGGTCGGGCATCACCATCAACTGGCCGAAATTCACCAGCGGCGATTCGTAAGGCAGGTTGATCGAGCCGGTCGAGCCCAGCAGATAAAGCTGCAGCCCGAGCACCGCGAGCAGGCCGGCCAACGTCGAAACGAAGCTCGGCATGCCGAAACGGTTGAAAAGCAGCGCGTAGATCGAGCCGATGACCGCGCCCGCCGCCATGGCCGTGACGATGGCGAAGCCGACCGGCCAGCCCTCATTGACCCACAAGACACCGACCAGCGCCGAGGCGAGGCCGCTGACGGAGCCGACGGAAAGGTCGATCTCGCCGAGCATGAGCACGCACACGATGCCGAGCGAGATGACGCCCACCGTCGAGCAGTCGAACAGAAGGTTGACCAGGTTGTTGGCCGACAGGAACACTGGGTTCAGGCTCTGGAAAACCGTCCAGATGATGGCCAGCCCGACGATGACCGGCAGCGACCCGAGATCGCCCGAACGGACCCGATCGAGAAAGGCACCGACCGAGCCCCCGATGCCTTCGGCGTGTTTGACCCGCACGTCGGCGCGGTCGAGAAGCTGCGCCTGCGGCGCGCTTTGTTGCGAATTGTCGCTCATGACGGGTTCTCCTGCGTCTGCGCAAGCCCTGCCTGACGGCGGCTTGCCCGGCGCGAAACCGAGTTGTTCTCGGCGCCGGTGATCGCGCTGACCAGTTCCTGGTTGGATGCGTCGGGATGGAAGATGCCATTGTTCTTGCCCAGCCTCAGCACCACGATGCGGTCGGCGACGGCGCGGACGTCTTCCATGTTGTGGCTGATCATGATGACGCCCAGCCCCCGGTCGCGGACGCGTTCGATCAGATCGAGCACTTCGGCGGTCTGGGCGACGCCCAGCGCGGCGGTCGGCTCATCCAGCATGATCAGCTTGGGATCGAGCAGCAGCGACCGCGCGATTGCCACCGTCTGGCGCTGGCCGCCTGACAGCGAGGCGATGGGTTCGCGCACGCTGGGGATGCGCGCCGACAATTCGTTGAGCAGTTTCCACGCCTTGATCTCCATTGACACCTCGTCCAGCCGCATCGGGCTGAGTTCCTTGCCGAGAAAGATGTTGGCGACGACGTCCAGGTTTTCGCACAGCGCGAGATCCTGGAAGACGGTGGCGATGCCGAGCCCCAGCGCCGTCGCCGGGTCCGAAAGCGCAACGGGCTCGCCCTTGAAGGTGATCGTTCCGGATGTCGGCTGGTGCACACCCGCCAGAACCTTGACCAGCGTCGACTTGCCGGCGCCGTTGTCGCCGACAAGGGCAACGACTTCGCCGGCATGGACGTCGAGATCGATATCGGTCAGCGCCGAGACGGCGCCGAATTGCTTGGAGATGCCGCGCAGGCTGAGCACAAGCTCACGTGCCGGGGTCGGCCTCTGTGATGTGTCGGTCATGATGCAAGCCTTTCCAAGAGTTCCTTTGCTCGTCGGCAGGCAAATGCCGCCCCGCCGGTCTGACGGGGCGGTTGCCGCGCCTGCGGCTACTTGGTGATGCCGAGCTTCTTGCAGCCCTCGGCATAGCGGTCGACGCAGATCTGTTCGGCGGTGGCGATCTTCTTGTCGATGATCTCCGCCTTTAGGTTCTCGGCGGTGACCACCACCGGCACGAACAGCTGCGAGGGTGTGTCGAACAGCGTCGCCTCGGCCTTCGGCGTCTCGCCCTTGAGGAGCTGAACGGCGATGTTGGCGGCGGCCGCCGCGACGATCTCGCTCGGCTTGTTGATGGTGTTGTACTGGTCGCCGGCGACGATCAGCTGCAGCGCGGCCAGTGTCGCGTCGTTGCCGGTGATCGGCGGAACCGGATTGAAGCCCGCCGCCTTGAACGCGGCGATTGCGCCACCGCCGGTACCGTCATTGGCGGCCACCACACCCAGGATTTTCCTGTCGAAGCGGGTGATCTGGCCGCTGGCCCACTGCTGGGCCTTCGGCGGCGCCCATTCTGGCGTGTCGTATTCGGCCAGGATCGGATAACCGCTCTTGTCGAGGCCGGCGTGGATGCCCTTCTTGATCAGCCCGGCCGCCGCGTCGGTCGGCGAACCGTTGATCTGCAGCACGCCGGTGCCCTCGCCGGCCTTCACGCCCTTGTCCTTCAGGTGCTTGACCAGCGATTCGGCGATCGACTTGCCGATGGCCTCGTTGTCGAAGGACACGTAGAAATCGGCCTTGGCCTTCGGGATCGGACGGTCATAGGCGATGACCTTCACGCCCTGGGCCTGCGCCTGCTTGACCAGCGAGGTGGCGGCGGTGGAATCGACGGGATCGATGACGATCACCTTGGCGCCTTGGGTGATCATCGAGTTGAACTGCTGCTGCTGGCGCGCCGCATCGGCGTCGGCGTTCTGGTAAAGTACCTTGCAGGTGGCGCAGAGCTTTTCCATCTCGGCCTTGAAGCCCGGATAGTCGTGCTCCTCATAGCGGGTCGACGCTTGGTCCGGCATCAGGAAGGCCACGGTAGCGCCGTCGGCGCTTTGCGCGAGTGCCGTTCCGCTGACGAGCGACAGGGCCAGCATGGCCAGGCCGGTCGTTTTCCATGAGTGTTTGGTCATTCCATCTTCTCCCTTAGATGACATCGTTGCAGTGTGTTGATCTGCGCTGTTCGGCAAAGGTCCGGCGGCTCTCACCCAGGTGTTTCCACGGCGTCTCCTGACCGCTCCGCGAACTTCCCCGAGAGGCAATTTCGGACAAAGGCCTCCCCTCGCGAGCCACGATCGAGCCGCTCGCGTCATGCATTTTCTTATGGGTTTCCTCCCTGGCCCTCCCTCCTAGGCGGCCTTCGCCGCGTTGATATGGTCGACGACCAGTCGCCGGAAACGCGACGGCGTCATGCCCTTCTCGGCCAGGAATTGGCGGTTGAAATTCGACAGATTGTTGAAGCCGACCTCGAAGCAGATGTCGGTGATCGGTGCCTGCTCCTCGCTCATCAGGATCTGGCAGGCGAGGTTTATCCGCAGCCGCTTCACATATTGAACCAGCGTCATGCCGGTGTGGCGGCGGAAGGTACGCGAGAACGCACTGGTCGACTGTCCGGCGATCCTCGCCAGATCGGCCTCACCGAAAGGCTGCGTCAGGTTTTCGCGCAGATAGGCGAGCGCCTTGTTGATGCCGGCCGACATATAGCCGGAAGGGTCCGGGATATAGCTTGGGCTGGCCAGCATGCGCGCGCCCTGCGCCCGGCTGAGCAGGCCGGCGATGGCCATGAAGAGTTCGATGCGGCGCACACCCTGCGCCTCCATCAATTCTTCCATCATCGGTGCCGCCTGGCGGCTCGTCTCGGTCGAGAACAATACGCCGCGCCGCGACCATTCCAGCACCGGGCCGAGCGCTGCGAGCTCCGGCAGCACCTTCATGATGTCGCCGATGAAGCCCTCGCTGAATTGCAGGATGCGGCAGCGCAACGGAATGGTCGAACCCTCGGGAACATCGCTGACCCAGTTGTGCGGAAGGTTCGGCCCCGCAAGCACGAGGTTGCCCGGTTCGAATTCACCGATGAAATCGCCGACGAAATAACGGCCGGCCGTCGCCACCACGAGGTGGAGTTCGTATTCGGGATGGAAATGCCAGCGCACCGTGCGGAACGGATAGCCGTGCGACCAGGCCTTGAACGATTCACCCTGTCGAATCTGGACGACTTCCAGGTCCGGTCCCATGCTCGTTTCCTCCGGGGCGCGAGATGGTCCTCCCGTCGCGGCCCTTTTCCCTATCGGCTGAATTCGCTTCAGCTCTGACATCTGGGAAAACGCTAATCCCATCGTCAAAACCGCGCCACCACGTTCGGCCAGCATAACCGATACTTTTTTGACCTCACAGCCGTGGATGAGGTACTGGATGCGAATATGCGAGGCCGCCGGCCTTCTCTGCGCAAGACACATGTGCGTCGCGACCGCATTCCGTTAAGCATTGGTTTACCAATCCGGCCGGCAACTGTGGCTGGCGGATCAAAACGTTTGGCCACCAGAGAGCGAGTCGAATAGCCCCGAGAGTGATCGGGCCCATCGCAAAGGCGGCTCATGGCGGACTCGGGCAACACCGTTGCTCTGGGCCGTGGTGGGTCCGATCACCCTGCCTGATCGCGCCGCCTCGATCGCCCGGCAAGGGAGCGATTTCGTCCCCCCACCGCACAACCGTCCCCGGCTTTCATAACGATCCATATATACGATCGGCCTTAGATATCATTTTACCGAACCGGCAGGTTGGGCAATGGTGCGGCCTCACAGGCGGGCCGCTGATCTGGCCCTCCGCCAATCTGGAGACTGAATGCGAACGCAGGTCGTCATCATTGGTTCGGGGCCGTCGGGCCTGCTGCTTGGCCAGCTTCTCACCAAGGCCGGCATCGACAACATCATTCTCGACCGCGTCGACAAGGAATACATCCTCGGCCGCGTGCGGGCCGGCGTTCTGGAACAAGGCACGGTCGACCTCGTCGAGCAAGCCGGCGCCGCCGCGCGCCTGCGCGAGAAAGCCCTCATCCACGAAGGGTTCTCCATCGCTTTCGACGGCCGCGACCATCGCATTGACCTCGCCAACCTGACCGACGGCAAGCACGTCACCATCTACGGCCAGACGGAGATGACGCGCGACCTGATCCAGGCACGCGAAGCGACCGGCGCGCTGACGCTCTACGATGCCCACGATGTCACGCCGCACGATTTTGCCGGCGACAAGCCACATGTCACCTATGTGAAGGACAGCATCGCCGGACGGATCGACTGCGAGATCATCGCTGGCTGCGACGGTTTTCACGGCGTCAGCCGCAAAAACGTTCCAGTCGAAGCGATCCGCACATTCGAACGGGTCTATCCGTTCGGCTGGCTGGGCCTGCTAGCGGATGTGCCGCCGGTGAGCCACGAACTGGTCTATGCCAACCACGAGCGCGGCTTCGCACTTTGCTCGATGCGCTCGACGACCCGCAGCCGCTATTATGTCCAGGTCTCGGCGGACGAGCAGGTGGAAGCCTGGAGCGACGAGCGCTTCTGGGACGAGTTGCGTCGGCGCCTGCCGCTTCATCACGCGCAAGCAGTCGTCACCGGGCCATCCTTCGAGAAATCCATCGCACCGCTGCGGTCCTTCGTTGCCGAGCCGCTGCGCTTCGGCCGCCTGTTCCTCGTCGGCGATGCCGCCCACATCGTGCCGCCGACCGGCGCCAAGGGTCTCAACCTCGCGGCAAGTGACGTGCACTATTTGTTCGAAGGCCTGCGCGAATTCTTCGCCGAGCACTCCACCGCCGGCGTCGATGCCTACTCGCGGCGCGCGCTGGCCCGGGTCTGGAAGGCCGTGCGCTTTTCCTGGTGGATGACCACCATGCTCCACCGCTTCCCCGACAGCACGGATTTCGAACGCAGGATCCAGGAAGCCGAACTCGACTATCTCACCCATTCGCGCGCGGCGGCGGCGGCGCTCGCCGAAAACTATGTCGGCCTGCCTTACTGAGGCGGGCACCAACGGAACACCTACGAACGACAGCTAGCGGGTACCGGGCACGCCGCGAAGCGCGCGCTGCATCAGCTTCATGGACTTGCCGCGCACGGTAACGGTTCCGGCCAATATGAACCCATGCCTCTCGTAATAGTACACCAATCGCGGGCTCGACGAGAAGCAATCGAGCTTGATGTATTCCCGGCCGAGCGCCCGCCCCTGGTCGACAACATAGTCTATGATCGCCTTTCCTACCCCCGCTCCGGCATATGTCCGGAGCACCGCGAACGTGTGCAGGTAAAGGCTGTCGCCGACTTCGCCGTCGCCCCAGAAGTCGCGGTCTTCGCGAAGCAGTCGAAATGCTCCGGCGGTTTCGCCTTGGACGCGTGCGAGAAACAGTTCGCGCCTCGCGATCCGTGGCAGCATCCATGCATCATCGAAGGGCGAGATCCAACTTTCAGAACCGATCGATCTCTGCCATGCGCTCGCATCCCGCAGAACGGAGGCGAATTCCTCGCGCGTTTCAGGCGCGACGGGTTCGATGAAAACCGTAGGTTCCATGGCTGGCATGGCGCCAGGACGTATCCGGCAAATCTATGACCGATCCTGCGAGGACGATGGGTTACCGCCGTTCAGCCTCCCGATCTCCCGGCAAGGTCGACCCTGCGATCGAGGACAAGCCCCTCCATGAATGCCTCGTCGTGGCTCACCACTAGCAGCGCGCCATCATAGGCTGCGAGCGCTGCTTCCAAGGCTTCGACTGCGTCCAGATCGAGGTGATTGGTCGGCTCGTCCAGCATGAGAAGCTGAGGCGGCTCGGCGCGACCCAGCGTGCAGGCCAAACCTGCGCGCAGCCTTTCGCCGCCGCTCAGGCTGCCGGCCATTCGCAACGCGTCATCAGCGCGGAACCGGAAACGGGCCAGAGCCGACCGGCACTGGTTCTCGCTTGAGCCGGGGTTCAGCCGCCGGAAATTGTCCCGCAATGAGAGGGCGGGATCGAGAATGCCCACATGCTGGTCCAGCAATGCGTGCCTCACATGCAGATCCACCTTGCCGCTACACGGTTCGAGCTGGCCGGCAATCAACGCAAGAAGCGTGGTCTTGCCGCTGCCGTTCGGTCCGGCGATCGCAATGCGCTCCGGCCCGGTGATCGCAAGGGACAGATCGCGGATGGCGGGTTGCACCGGATCGTACCCTCCCGTCAAACCGTCGAGCCGCAGAACCAGTTTGTTCGGCGGCAGGTCAGTCGAGGGTATGTCCATGCGCAGCGGCTGTTGGACCTCGAGCTTTTCGCGCGCTGCGGTAAGAGCCTCCAGCGCAACCTCATGCCGCGCCTCGCGCAAGCGGGCATTGGCGCCGCCGGAGGATTCGGCCCTTCCCTTCGCGGCATCCATCAGGATCTTGGGCTGGTCTCCCTTGGCGCGCGCCTTTTGGCCGGCGCTGTCCTTGCGCGCCTTGCGCTCGGCCACCTGCTGAGCCCGGCGATCGATTTCGACCCGCGTTCGTTCGGCGTGGGCGAGATCGTGACGGGCCGCCTCGAGCTCCTCGGCCTTGCGCGCCCGGTAAGCGCTGTAGTTGCCGCCATATCGCGTCGCGCCAAGCGTGCTCAGCTCGACTATGGCGTCCATTTCCTCGAGGAGTTCGCGGTCATGGCTGACGATCAGGGCTCCGCCGCGCCACCCTCTGATAATTTCCAGAACGGCCCCCCGTCCGGCTCTGTCCAGATTGTTCGTCGGCTCGTCGAGAAGCAGCATATCCGCCCCGGCGAAGATGAGCGCTGCAAGGCCGGCACGGGTGCGTTGACCGCCGGAAAGTGATGCCAGCGGCGTCCGCGGATCAGTATCGAGGCCGCAGCGCGACAGCGCTGCGTCGAGCCGCGCATGCAGCGTCCAGTCTGCGTCGGCCAGCTCGTCGGCGCTCGCCAGGCCGGCCTCGGCGCGATCGAGCAAAGCCAGCGCGCGCCGCGCGTCGAACAGGTCGGCGATGGTTTCACCGTCGCGCGCGCCGATATCCTGGCGCATCAGACCGAGCGTGCCGGAAACCTGAATGGCGCCCGATTGCGGCTGCAACTCGGCTTGGATCAGACGCAGAAGCGTCGTCTTGCCGGTGCCGTTGCGCCCTACGACGCCGGCGCGCTCCGCGCCGAAACTTAAATTGAGATCGGTGAAAAGCGGTGTGCCGTCAGGCGTTGACCAGCACAGATTGGACAGGGTGATGAATGCAGGCATGGGACAGGACTTCTCGCAGCGAAACCGGACGGGTGAAGGCAGCGAGGGTCAAATCCATGTTGGGGAAACTCCGGTCCATCAAAGGTCCGTATTAGCTAGGTGACGGGTTGCGGATATGCAAGGCGCCGATACCAAGCCCCGGAAAGGCTGGCGCCGGAAGATTGCCCGAACCTCCCTACTGGGGTATCGCGCCGGCCGCCTCGCGAAGGGTCTGCATCAAAAGCCCGAGTGCGAGCGTCGGCACCGAATCCGTGCGGATGGTGAGCCCGACCGGCCCCTTGGTCTCGCTGGTGTCGATCGGCAGGGTGACGAGAAACCCCTCGGCGACATCAGCTGCCACCACACCCTCCGAGATCACCCAGACGGCGTCCGTGGAGCGCACGAAGGCACGGCCGAAAGCGTGGGAGACCGTTTCTATCTGGTTCGGCCAGTTCGGCATGCCGTTGGCGATCAAAAGACGTTCCACGAACGGCCTGATGATCGAGGTCCGCGTCGGCATCAGCACCACATAGTCGACCAGGTCGGAGAAGACGAAGGCGCCGCCCGTGAGCAAAGGATGACCGGCACGCACCACGAAACGCACCTCCTCCGAATAAAGATGTTCGAAGGAAAATCCCGCCATCTGCTCCGGCGCCGCCAGCCGGCCTACCACGATGTCGAGGTCACCGACGCGCAATTGATTGAGCAGCACCGCGTTCTCGCCGGTCACGATCTTGACACGGCTGCTAGTGTTTTCGCCAAGGAACAACCGCATCGCGTGCGGCATGATGCGGGTCGAGACCGTGGGCAGCGCACCCACCCGCACCGGCGGCGCGTTGCCGAGGCTGTCGGCGGCGATCGAATCCACCCCTTGCCGCAGCGCCGAGATCGCGGCGCCCGCATGGCGCAGGAAAACCTCCCCCAGCCGCGTCACGCGAATGCCGCGCCCGTCGCGTTCCAGCACCCGCACCCCCAGCGCCTCCTCCAGCTCGCGGATGGTCTTGGTCACCGCAGGCTGGCTCACATTCAGCGTCTCGGCGGCCTTCATCACGCTTTTCTGCCGCGACACCTCGACGAATGTCTGCAGATGGCGGAACTTGATGCGCTGATCGATCATCGCGGCCATAACCCGTCAGTTAATCGTTTGGCGGAATTTATTATTTTACTTAACCAAACGAAAGGACAACAAGGAAGGCAAGGAGAGCTTGCGTGCAACTGGCGACGATCAACGGCATAGTCCTGCACCACCGTTTGACCGGGGCGCCAAGCTCCGGCCCGGTCGTCGTCTTAATCAATTCGCTGGGCACCGACTTCCGCATCTGGGACGATGTCGTCAGCCGCCTCGCCGGTGACTGCGCGACGCTGGTCTATGACAAGCGCGGCCATGGCCTGTCCGGCCTCGGCGACGCGCCGGCGAGCATCGCCACCCACGCCGCCGACCTCGCCGCCCTGCTCGACCACCTCGCCATCAGCCAGGCCGTCATCTGCGGCCTGTCGATCGGCGGCCTGATCGCACTCGATCTGCACGCAACGCGCCCCGACCTCGTCGGCGCGCTGGTTCTCTCGGACACCGCGCACAAAATCGGAACGCCGCAGTCCTGGAACGAGCGTATCGAAATTGCCAAAACCGTTGGCATCGCCGGTTTCGCCTATGGCATCATGGAAAAATGGTTCACGCCGGCCTTCCACGCTGCTCGGCCGGACGAACTAACCGCCTACCGCACCATGCTGGTGCGCCAGCCCGTCGATGGTTACGTCGCGGCCTGCGAGGCACTCCGCAGCGCCGACATGACCGAACAGGCCAGGCGCGTCTCCGTCCCGACAATCTGTGTCGTCGGCGACCAGGACGGCTCGACACCGCCGGCCCTCGTCCGCGCACTGGCCGATCTCGTGCCGGGTGCACGCTGCGAGATTGTCGCCGATGCCGGCCACATCCCTTGCGTCGAACAGCCGGATGCCTTTGCCGCGCTGCTTGGTGCCTTCATTGTGTCTTCATCCAAGAGGGGCTGACATGGCCGCGAACGAAACGGTATCGGAACGCCATCTGCTGGGGATCGAGACCCGCCGCAAGGTCCTGGGCGATGCCCATGTCGACCGGGCGGAGATGGCATCCACCGATTTCGACCGTCCGTTCCAGGACCTGATCACCGAAGCGGCCTGGGGCGCGGTTTGGTCGCGACCCAATTGGACCAAGCGCGAGCGCTCGATCGTGACGATCGCGCTGCTGGCAGCACTCGGCCATGACGAGGAAGTCGCCATGCATGTGCGCGCCACCGTCAACACCGGCGCGACGCGCGAGGACATCACCGAGGCGTTGCTGCATGTCGCCATCTATGCCGGCGTACCGGCCGCCAACCGGGCGATCCGCACCGCCAAGCAGGTGTTCGACGCGCTCGACGCAAAGGAGGTGGCCTGATCATGAGCGACCTGCCCAATCGCAAGCCCGAGACGGGAGCGTTCTTCCCGCGCGACCGCACCTGGCATCCGCCGGCCTACACGCCTGACTACAAGACGTCCGTGCTGCGTTCGCCGCAAAAGGCCTTGCTGGCGCTCGACAACACAATCTCGGAAATCACCGGCCCGGTCTTCGGCCACTCGATCATCGGCGAACTCGACAACGACCTCATCCACAATTTCGCGCGGCCGGGAGAATCCGCGATCGGCGAACGCATCATCGTTCACGGTCAGGTTCTGGACGAACGCGGCCACGGCGTGCCGGGCGCCCTGCTCGAATTCTGGCAGGCCAATGCCGGCGGCCGCTACCGGCACAGACGAGAAATTTACCTCGCGCCGCTCGATCCCAATTTCGGCGGCTGCGGCCGCTGCATCAGCGACGAGAATGGCAATTACCGTTTCCGCACCATCAAGCCCGGCCCCTACCCCTGGCCGAACGGCCCCAACGACTGGCGGCCGGCGCATATCCATTTTTCGGTGTTCGGCCACGGCTTCGTGCAACGGCTGATCACTCAGATGTATTTCGAGGGCGATCCACTCATCTGGCGCTGCCCGATCGTGCGCACCATTCCCGAGCGGCGCGCCGTCGAGCTGCTCGTCGCCCCGCTCGACATGGAAAACACCATCCCCATGGATGCGCGCGCCTACAAGTTTGATATCGTGCTGCGCGGCAGGCGCTCGACCCTGTTCGAGAACCGGCTGGACGGTAACTAGGTCGCGGCCCCGAGAAGATGATCGAAAAGTCACCTGAAATGGCGAAGAGTTCACGACCTTGATGACCCAGGCTCTCGGCTATCTGAAGGAAACGGCATCGCAGACCGCCGGCCCCTATGTGCATATCGGGCTGACGCCCAATGCTTCCGGCATCGGCGGCGTTTATGCCGCCGACCTCGGCGCCGGCATGGTTAGCGACAAGACGCGCGGGACGCGCATTTCCGTTAGTGGCCGTGTCATCGACGGCGCCGGTGCACCGTTGCGCGACGGGCTCGTCGAGATCTGGCAGGCCGACGCGGCAGGGCTCCACAACAGCCCGGCCGAGCTGCGCGGCACCGCCGATCCGAATTTTACCGGCTGGGGGCGCTGCGCCTGCGACGGCGAGACCGGCCGCTTTGCTTTCGACACCATCAAGCCCGGCCGCGTCCCCTATAGGGACCGCAGGCTAATGGCGCCGCATATCACCTTCTGGATTGTCGCCCGTGGCATCAATCTCGGCCTGCACACGCGCATGTATTTTCCAGATGAGGCCGAGGCGAACGCCGAAGACCCGGTACTGGCGCGCATCGAGCACCGCTCCCGCGTGGCGACGCTGATCGCCCGCGAAGAGGCCAGCAACAACTATGTCTTCGACATCCATCTGCAGGGCGAACGGGAAACCGTGTTCCTCGACATCTGACGCGGCGAAGATGAGCGTCAGCCCTTTCGACCATCCCATCCTCGGCGGCCTGCTCGGCGACGCGGAAGTTGCGAACACCTTCTCCGCGGCAACCGGTATCAAGACGATGCTCGACTTCGAAGCGGCCCTTGCCAAGGCCGAGGCGAAGGCGGGCGTTATAACCAAACAAGCCGCCGCCGAGATCGCCCGCGCGATCGCGTCATTCAGCCCCGATATCGATCGGTTGCGCGCCGCCGTCGCGGTTGACGGCGTCGTCGTGCCTGAACTCGTGCGCCAGTTGCGCGATGCCGTCGGCAGCGAGGCGGCGCGTCGCGTTCATTTCGGCGCCACCAGCCAGGATGTCATCGACACCAGCCTGATGCTGCGGCTGAAACCGCTGCTTGCGGCAATCGAAACGCGGCTGCAAGCTTTCATCGATGCCCTCGCCGGCATCGAGAAGCGCGATGAGCATCGTGCCCTGATGGCGCGGACCCGGATGCAGGCGGCGATCCCCATAAATGCGCGCGACCGGCTCGATGCCTGGCGACAACCCGCCAAGCGCAATCTGGAGCGTCTGCGCATTTGGTCGAAGGAAGGGCTGGCGCTGCAATTCGGCGGCGCCGCCGGCACGCTGGACCGGCTCGGCGACAAAGCGGCGGAAGTCCGCGCCGCGCTGGCCGCGGAACTCGGACTGATTGACGCCCCGCAATGGCACGGCCAGCGCGACCGGCTCGCCGAGCTAGCCTCTACCCTGTCGCTGGTCACCGGCGGGCTCGGCAAGTTCGGCCAGGATATCGCGCTGATGGCGCAGGCTGGCGACGAGATCGAACTGGCCGGCGGCGGCGCATCCTCCACCATGCCGCACAAGCAGAACCCGGTTGCGGCCGAGGTTCTCGTGACGCTCGCCCGCTTCAACGCCACCCAGCTTGCTGGCATGCACGGCGCGCTGGTGCACGAACAGGAACGGTCCGGGGCAGCCTGGACCCTGGAATGGATGATCTTCCCGCAGATGGTCGCAGCCACGGCGGCGGCAACGCGGCTTGCCGCCGCGCTTGCCGCCAACATCACCCGGCTTGGCGCTGAACAATAACCTGGGGAATATGAGAAAGGCTGATCATTTCATTTTACATTACCGAATCGTCTGTCAAAGTTTCTGGAAAGACCCGAAGGTCGTCGATGAGGGAGGAATCATGAAACGCTTGCTTTCGGCCGCGCTTTTGGCCGCGGCCATGAGCAGTGCCGCTTATGCCGACACGATCAAGGTCGGCATCGTTGGCCCGTTTTCCGGCCCCTTCGCCCTACAGGGCAAGAACTTCAAGGCAGGCATCGACGCCTATGTGGCCATCAATGGCCACAAGGTCGGCAACCACGAGGTCGAGATCATTTATCGCGACGTACCGCAGGCTGATCCGGCGCAATCGAAGGCGCTGGCGCAGGAGTTGATCGTCAAGGAAGGCGTACAGTATCTGGGCGGTTTCTATTTCACGCCGGACGCGATGGCGGCCACTCCGCTGCTCCAGCAGGCCAATGTGCCGATGGTGGTGATGAACGCCGCCGCCTCGGCGATCGTCACCAAGAGCCCTTATGTGGTGCGCACCTCCTTCACCATCTGGCAGACCGTGTCGCCGATGGCTCAGGTGGCTTTCGACGACGGTGCCAAGAAGGTCGTCACCGTCGTCGCCGACTATGCGCCCGGCCATGACGCGGAAGCGGCCTTCAAGGCCGGCTTCGAGAAGGCCGGCGGCGCTGTGGTCGAACAGTTGCGCATGCCGATGTCGACCGCCGACTTCTCCCCGATCATGCAGCGTATCAAGGATTCCGGTGCCGATGGGCTGTTCGTGTTCCTGCCCTCCGGCCCGCCCACGCTCGGTTTCGTCAAGGCCTACAACGAGAACGGCCTGAAGGCGGCCGGCATCAAGTTCTTCGCGCCAGGCGACCTGACCCAGGAATCCGACCTGCCGGCGCTCGGCGAAAGCGCGCTCGGCCTGCAGACGACGTTCCATTATGCCGTCTCGCATGACTCACCCGAAAACAAGGCCTTCGTGACGGCGGCGAGCAAGGCGATCGGCAACCAGGCCGAACTCTCCTTCCCGGCGGTCGGCGCTTATGACGGCATGCACGTCATCTACAAGATGATTGAGGCAACCGGCGGCAAGCAGGATGCCGAGAAGGCGGTCGGTGCCGTCAAGGGCCTGTCCTGGACGAGCCCGCGCGGCCCGGTCTCCATCGACCCGGAAAGCCGGCACATCGTCGAGAACATCTATCTGCGCGAAGTCACCAAGGCAGCGGACGGAACCTACTACAACAAGGAAATCCGCACTTTCGAAAAGCAGGGCGATCCTGGCCTCGCCGCCAAGAAATAGGCCTGTTCGAGCCCGGCCGTCCCGCCGCTGCCATCCTAACGCGCGGCGGGCTGCCGATCCCTGTGGCTTGACCATCCATCGACGCCGACATGATCCTGGCGCAGGATGCGCGAAGGGAGGTGCGTAATGCAGACTGTCTTCAGCGTCGCCGTCGACGCGCTTGCCTACGGCATGGTGCTGTTCGTCATTTCCATCGGCCTGTCGGTGACGATGGGGCTGATGCGCGTGGTCAACCTCGCCCATGGCGCCTTCGCCATGATCGGCGGCTACATCGCCTCCTATGCGGCGCAGTCGCTCGGTCTCGGCTACGCCGTGGCCATCCTGCTCGCCGTTTTCGGCACCATCGTCATCGCGGCGCCGATCGAGCGACTGCTCTACCGGCGCATCTATAGCGCGCCGGAACTCACCCAGGTGCTGATGACCATCGGCATCACCTTCATGATCATCGGCATCGCCAACTACGTCTTCGGCCCGACGCTAAAGACCATCCCCTTGCCCCATGCGCTGCAAGGTTCGGTCGACCTCGGTTTCCGCTCCATCGCCGCGCACAAGGTCTTCGCCATTGTTGCCGGCTTAACCATTGCAGCGGCACTCTGGTTGGCCATCGAGCGCACCGGTTTCGGCATCAAGCTGCGCGCCTCCGTCGACAATGCATCGATGGCTGCGGCGCTCGGCGTGCGCACCGAGATCGTCTACGCGGTCTCCTTTGCCATCGCCGTCGGCCTCGCCGCGCTCGGCGGCGTCCTCGGCGCGGAACTGCTGCCAGTCGAGCCTTATTACGCGCTGCGCTACATGGTGACGTTCCTGGTCGTGGTCTCGGTCGGCGGCACCGGCTCTATCCCCGGCGCGCTCGCCGCCTGCCTGCTCCTCGGCGGCATCGATACGGCCGGTCGCTACTGGATGCCGGAATTCGGCGAGTTCTTTTTCTATCTGGCCGTCATCGCCATCGTATGCTTGTTCCCGCGCGGCCTGGCTGGGAGGCGCGGCTGATGTCGGTGGTAACCAACACCGACGCCGCGGCCGCGCCGAAAGGCAGACGCGCCATCGCCGGTGACCTCGCCGGCGTCGCCGCCATTCTCCTGATCGCCGCCATCGGCTATCTCGTGTTTCCCAACAACCTCGCCCTCCTGACCCGCGTCGTCGCCATCGCCTTGCTGGTGCTCTCGCTCGACCTCGTCACCGGCTATGGCGGCATCGCCACGCTCGGCCAGGCGGCGCTGTTCGGCGCCGGTGCCTATGCGGCCGGCATCGGCGCAGTCCATTTCGGCATCACTGACCCGTTTGCGATGACGCTGGCCGGCCTCACTGGCGGCATGGTCGCCGGCCTCGTTTGCGGGCTGGTTATCCTGCGCGCCCACGGCCTGCCGCAACTGGTCCTGTCGATCGCGCTCGTCCATCTGTTCCACGAATTCGCCAACAAGACGACGTCGTGGAGCGGCGGCAGCGACGGGTTGTCCGGCATCATGCCGGCTCCATTGTTCGGCCTGTTCGCCTTCGACCTGTGGAGCCGCACGGCCTATGCCTATGGCGTTGCGCTGCTGGTGATCGTCTTCATTGTCCTGCGCATCGTCGTGCGTTCCCCCTTTGGCATGTTGTGCCGCGGAGCCAAGGAAGACCCGGTGCGCATCCGAGCGATGGGCGCATCGCCCAATGCGACCCTGTTGAGGATGTTCGTCCTCTCCGGTGGCGTCGCCGGCGTCGGCGGAGCGCTCAGCGCAATCTCGACGCAGGTGGTCGCGCTGGACAGCCTGTCATTCACGCAGTCGGCCGAGGCCCTCGTCATGCTCGTTCTCGGTGGCACCGGTTCGCTGTTCGGCGCGCTGGCCGGCACGGTGATCTTCATGCTGTTCGAGGATTTCGTCGCGGCGGCCAACCCGTTCCACTGGCTGACCATCGTCGGCGCGCTGCTTGTCGCTGTCGTGCTGTTCGCGCCGAAGGGTCTCTATGGCACGCTCGCCGACCGCTTCTCGCGCCGAGGCGGGGAGCGGCCATGACCCCGGTCTTCGAAGTCCGCAACCTGAAGAAATCCTTCGGCGGCCTCGCCGTCACCGACAATGTCTCGCTGTCGCTCCGTCCCGGCGACCGTGTCGCGCTGATCGGGCCCAATGGCGCCGGCAAGACCACCTTCGTCAATCTGGTGACCGGCAATCTGAAGCCCGACGCCGGCGAGGTGCTGATGGCTGGCGAAACCCTGACCCGCAGCGGACCCGCCGAGCGCGTCAGGCGCGGGCTGGTCCGCTCCTTCCAGGTGACGCGGCTGTTCCAGGACATGAGCCCGGCCGAACATATCGCGCTGGCCATCCTCCAGCGCGACGGTCGCGCCAACAACATGACCGGCAGCTATCTGGATCGTCCGGAAGTGATGGCGGAGACCAATACGCTGCTGGCCGCGCTCGGCCTGGAGACCCAGGCGCACCGCAAAGTGCGCGAGATCGCCTATGGCCAGCAACGGCTCTTGGAGATCGCCATGGCGCTGGCGCTGAAGCCGAAAGTGCTGCTGCTCGACGAACCGGCCGCTGGCGTGCCGCAGAGCGACACTGGCCGCATCGAGGCAGCTCTTGCCGGCCTGCCCGCCGATCTTGCCGTCTTGATGATCGAGCACGACATGGATCTCGTCTTCCGCTTTGCCAGGCGCGTGGTCGTTCTCGCCGCCGGCACCATCATCTTCGACGGATCGCCTTCGGATGTGACACACGACCAGCGCGTGCGCGAAGCCTATCTTGGGAGCTATGCCGATGCCGGCCGCGCCGCTTGAGGTCACCGGCCTGTCGGCCGGCTATGGCCCGACACGGGTGCTGGAAGATGTCTCGCTTTCCGTGCCCGCCGGCGCGCGCCTGGCGGTGCTTGGCCGCAACGGCATGGGCAAGACCACCCTGCTGGCGACACTGGCAGGCCTGACCCGCCATATCGGCGGCTCGATCAGTATCGGCGGCGCCGACATCACCGGCCTCGCCACGGCTCAGCGTGCGCTCAAGGGTGTGGGTTATGTGCCGCAAGCACGCTGGGTCTTTCCAACCCTTACCGTCGAGGAAAATCTGTTCGTCGGCCTCAAGGGAAGGCCCAGGGAGGCAATCGCGGAAGCCTATTGGATGTTCCCGCGCTTGGCGGAACGGCGGCGCAATCTCGGCTCGCAGCTGTCGGGCGGCGAGCAGCAGATGCTGTCGACGGCACGCTCTATCCTCGGACAACCGACGCTGCTGTTACTGGACGAGCCACTCGAGGGCCTCGCTCCGGTGATCTGCGACGAACTGATGGCGGCTTTCGCCACCCTCGCCAAACAGGGAGACATGACGATCGTGCTTGTCGAGCAGCGTATCCAGAGCGCGCTCGACTTCGCCGACCAGGTGATCGTGCTCGAACGGGGACGCATCGCCTGGCGGGGCACGCCGCAGGAACTTGCAGCGGACCACTCGACGGTCGAGCGGCTGCTGGGAGTGGGCGGACTGCACTAGGGCGCACGGCCCTGGTTCGGTCCGTGGAAGGCAACCGAAACGAAAGGGAGTGAACGTGTCTTGACACTAAGCAAAGCCGGCGCCGGCTTCATAGGCGCACTTCTGGCTGGTCTGTCGATGCCCAGCCTGGCCCTCGCGGCCGACATGATCCTGACCAACGGCAAGGTATTCACCGCCAACACCGCGGCGCCGAGCGCCGAAGCGGTGGCAATCCGCGATGGCAACATCCTTGCCGTCGGCAAGCTCGCCGATGTCGAAAAGGCGGCCTCGGCGGACGCGGAAAAGATCGACCTCGGCGGCGGCATGCTGCTGCCCGGCCTGATCGACGCCCACGTCCACGCGTTGTTCGCCGGGTTCAATTCGGTCTCGGCGATCCTGCCCGAGGAAAGCCGCGCCATCGCGGAGCTCGGCAAGTTCGCAACGGAATCGATCGACAACAAACGCGGTTTGGTGGGCGATGTCCTGCGCCTCGGCGTCATCACCGCCGCTTACTGGCAACCGGCGGAACTCGACGGGCTGTTCAACGCGGCCCCTTACGACAAGATGCCGGTCGTGCTGGTCGGCTCAGACGGGCATACCGGCTGGGCCAACAAGGCACTGCTGACCCGCGCCGGAGTCACCAAGGACTTCGTCGACGGTCTCGCCGAGGCCGACCGCAAATTCTACACGCTAGGCGCGGATGGCGCGCCGAACGGTTTTGTCGCCGATGCTGGCTGGGACAAGGTGCTGACGGCGCTGCCACCGGTTCCGCTCGAGGCTCAGAAGGAAGCCCTACGCGCCGCCGTCAAGGAGATGAACGGCGACGGCATCACCGCCTGGCTCGACCCGATCGTCAATGTGGAGCCCACGGGCGCCATCTTCAGCGCCTCGCCGACGAAGGAACAGGAAGGCATCCTGCCGGCCTACAAGGCTTTGGCCGACAATGGCGAGTTGACCGCGCATGTCACCGGCATGGCGCTGCTCAACGCGGCCAGCGGTCCGCAAGCCATGGAGGTCTATGACACGCTGGCCACCAAATACCCCAAGAGCGACCGTTTGATGGTAGGCGGCATCAAGATCTTCGCCGACGGCGTCATCGAATATCCGGCTCAGACCGCGTCGCTGTCCAAGCCTTACAAGAACCTCGGCACGCCAGGACCGGAGGTGATCGGCACCGACAAGTTCAAGGCGCTGGTGACGGAAGCCGACAAGCGCGGCGCCCTCGTCCACATTCACGCGATCGGCGATCGCGCGGTGACCGAGGCACTGGATGGCATCGAGGCGGCACGCAAGACGAATGGCGACAGCGGCATTCCGCACACTATCACCCATCTCGAAATCGTACAGCCGCAGGACGTCCCCCGCTTCAAGCAACTGGGCGTCATCGCCGCCATGCAGTTGATCTGGGCGCTGAAGGACGAGTTCACCACCGACATGCTGGAGCCTTATCTCGACCCGGCCTTCATGCAGTGGATCTATCCGGCCAATTCGCTGCTCAAGGCCGGTGCCACCATCGCCGGCGCTAGCGACTGGCCGGTGTCCTCGCCCAATCCCTTCCTGGCCATCCGCACGGCGATGAACCGCGAGGGGCCTAAGGGGGTGTTGCTCGACAAGGAGGCGGTGAGCGCGGAGGCGATGCTCTACGCCTACACGATCAACGCGGCCAAGGCGTTGCGTCGCGCCGACCGCATCGGGTCGATCGAGCCCGGCAAGGCCGCGGACTTCGCGCTGGTCGATCGCGACGTGCTGTCAGTCTCCGCCAAGGAGATCGGCGACACCAAGGTTGTCTGGACCATGTATGGAGGCAAGAAGGTCTACGAAGCCAGACCGCAATAATCGTTTCGGCCCGCCGTCGACCCGGCGACGGGCCGTTCCTTCGGTTTGGTGAGCGCCATTGAGTGGCGACGCAGCCGAACGTTGGCGCCCGGAGCGAAACACCGCCGCCGCTGACAAGCGGCGCCCGATGCAATATCATACTGTCACTGAAAAGGCGCAGAGACCCGCTAACTCCGATTTAACCAACCGTCTTCACCAAACGAAAGGTGGGGGTCGTTAGAACGTGCAGTAAGACAGCGTACCGTTTCAGGCCGATCCTTCAATGATGCAGACCAACTCCCAGAGCCCAGAGGCAGCGTCCGCCAACGCCGCGGCCACGCCTTTCGGCTCGCGCCGGCGCCGCGCCGAAACCCGGTGGTCGCTCGACGCGCTACGGCTGCGCCTGCGCCGGTTGAACCGCGACCAGAGCCTCTATCCGAAACTGTCGTTCAGCATTGGCCTGGCTGTGCTCTGCGCAACAGTGCTGGCCACCATGATCCTGTCGCGGGCGTGGAATGATTTCGCCGAGGCCAGGCAGAACCTCTACGACATCCAGTATTATCGCCAAATTCTCGATGCCGCGAATTTCCTTTCAGCCGAGCGCGGACCAGCCAACAACGTCATGTCGGAGAGCCCCTCGCCCAGCGATGCCTCCCTGAAGCGCCTGGCGGATTTCCGCGCCCGCAGCGACGCCGCTCTCGCTGGTCTGGCCGCTGCGCCGGAGGTGCCTTTCCTGCTCCATGACCATCCGGTGCCGTCCGCGCTTCTCGCGGCTGTCACGGCGGCGCTGGCCGAGGCAAGGGACAAGGTCGACCAAGTCCAGGCCTCCAAGGGCGACGAGGCCAAGCTTCGGGCGATGCAGCAGGCGATTGAGGCGATGTTCGACGTTTCGGACCGCTTTCGCTCCGTAGTGACGTGGCGCTCAAACGAGTTGATCAGCCACGACAGCGGACTGGCGGCGCCGGCGCTCATCGGCCAGATGCTCGCGGATCTGCGCGAATATGGCGGCCGGGCGGCCTCCGAGGTGATCGCGCCGCTTGCCTCGCACCAGCGTATCCCACTGCCCAACATCATCGACGCGCGCCAGAGCCAGGGTCGCATCTACGAAATCTGGCAGATGCTGCACAGCCAGACCGCGCTCAACGCCGTGCCCGACCTCGCCAAGAACCAGGCCGCCATCGACGCGCTGTTCTTTGGCGTCGGCATGGACCTCATCGACAAGGTCATCAAGGAAGGCAAGGATTCCACCAACTACTCGATCACCGCGACCGATCTGACCACGCGCTTCGTGCCGACCATGAAGCCGATCGAGGACTACCGCATGGCCTTCCTCGACGAAATGGTGTCGCGCTTCTCGATGGAGCGTGACGGCGCTTTGCGCCTCTTCCTTGCCGTGGCATTGGCAACGGCGGTCATTCTCGCGGTCTTGATCGGCGTGCTTTTGGCTGTGCGCCGCGACGTCTTCCGCCCGCTGCTGCAGGCGCATGAGGAGGTGATTGGCCTGGCCGAGGATCGCCCGCCAGCCGCGCGCGCCGATCTCGGCGGTGCCGGCGAGATCGTGCGCCTGTTCAATGCCATCGACGTGTTGCAGGATAGGATGCGCGAGCGCGCCTCGCTGACCAGCGAGCTCAGGGTGCAGGCCGAGACCGACGGCCTGACCGGCGTGTTGAACCGACGCACGCTGGACCATATCGCCCAGAATGGCGGCGGCAGGCTGCCCGCTGACGAAACGCTGTGTCTGGTGATGGTCGACATCGACCATTTCAAGAACATCAACGACAGCCATGGCCATCTCGCCGGCGACCGGGTGCTGGTCGACACCGCGACATTGCTGAAGCGTGAGACGCCAGCCGGCGGCGTCGTCGCCCGCTTCGGTGGCGAGGAGTTCGCGCTCTTGTTTGCCTGTCCCGACATCGACCATGCCGCCCACCTCGCCGAGGGCATCCGCATGACGCTGCAGGGACATCGCTTCACCATTCCCGGCGGTGCTCAGCTCGCCATCACCGCCAGCTTCGGCGTCGCCTGCGGCCAGCGCAGCCCCCGCGACTGGCGCCACCTGGTCGAACGCGCAGACAGGGCGCTGTACCAGGCCAAATCCGACGGTCGTAACCGCGTGTCGGTCGCACCCGACGTTGTGCGACGCCAGGCTAGCGCCGAAGGCGGAAGGCGCATGCCGATCCGCGGCAGCCGTTAGAGGGCAGCTGTGTTGCGATGGGGGAATTGCGACATCGCCGGCTATGCCGGATGTCCAGGGACCAAATGCCTCGCTGCGGCTTCGCACCGCAAGGCAAACCAGCAGGTCACTGAGCCACCCCTGCCGAAAACCTGTTTCAGCAGGGGTGGCCGGCGATCTGCTATTTTTGCATTTCCGCCTTGGTCTTGGCGACCGCGTCGGCGCTCATCTCGCCAACAGTCTCGACCTTGCCGTCCTTTATCTTCCACAGGCGGAACGGGCCGGTGATGTCGCCATACTGGTCGAAGGAGACCGGGCCGATGACCCCCTCATACTTCACCGGCTTGCCCTCCTTGATCAGCGCCAGCGCCTTGGTGAATTCCGCCTTGCCGGCATGGATCGGTGCGCCACCTGCCGCGACAACTTCCGGAATGGCCGCCTTGATCGCGGCGGCATCGCCCCTGCCGGCCTTGGCTATCGCCAGCGCCACGATCGCGCCCGCATCGTAGGAACGGTCGGCGGCAGGGGCGTCCGGCTTGATACCGCCTGAGAAGGCCTCATAAGCGCCGTAGAAATAATCGGTCGACGCCGTCTTGCTGGTGCCGGACGACGTCCCATAGGCCTCTTTCAGATACTGCGCGCCGACCGCGTCGATGAACTCGGCCGAATTCATGCCGTCATTGAGCAGGAATTTCTGGGCTCCGCCGCCGGAAATCCAGGCGCGGGCGATTGTCGCACCATCGACCGGGTAGCTGACCAGATAGAGCGCTTCCGGCTCGCCCGCCATGGCTGCGCTGGCTTCCGCGGAATAGCTCGCCTGCTTCTCGTTGTAGGGTGTCGTCGAGGTGATGGTGCCGCCGAGCTTCTTGTAGGCGTCGGCGAATTCCTTGACCATGTTGACGCCGAAGTCGTTGTTGACATGGATGATGGCGAGCTTCTTCAGGCCCTGGTCGATCGCATATTTCGCTGCGGCGGTGCCCTGCAGGGCATCGGAGGTGATGGTGCGGAAGAACACACCATTGGTCTTGCCGTCCTTTCCAAGCGTCGTCAGCGTTGGGGAGGACGAGGCCGGCGACACCTGCACGACACCGGCCGGCGCGGTTACCGAGGTCAGGATCGGGATCGACACCGACGAGATGATGCCGCCGATGATCACCGGCACTTTCTTGATGTTGACGAGCTGGGTCGCCTGATCGACCGCGACATTACCCTGGCTCTGGCTATCACGCGTATCGGTGATCAATTTGCAGCCGCCAACACCACCGGCTTCGTTGAAATCGCGGAAAGCCATCTCGACCGATTTCGCACCGGCCTGTCCGTATTCGCCAGCAGGACCCGTGAGCTCCATGACGAGGCCGACGGTGATGTCGCAATCGGCGGCAAGCGTTGGAAGGGAAGAAGCGGCAAGTGCAGTCAGCACGGTGGTGGCGAAAAGATAGTTCTTCATGTCATTCCCCTTTGTTGTGGCCCTGCTGCCGACACGGCCTTGTTTTGGTCTGCAAAGACGGATTTAGCTGGCAAGCTGGCGTCAGGCCGCTCCCTTGTTCAGGTTGTATTTCATGATCGATCCGTGGCGGCCTTCACGATCGCGCTCGAGCGCGTAGACATCGCCTTCAAGTTCATGCGCCTCGGCAAGCACGGCAGCTATCTGTTGCTGATCCTCGGCGGTCAGAACGATGTCGGCAATCGCGAGGTTGGAAGCCAGATGCGCGCGGCTACGAGCGCCGACGATGACGCCAGCCACCGCCGGACGCAGGAGCATCGCCGCGCTGGCAATCGTGGCTATATCGACGTCATGGCGATCGGCTATGGTTCGCAAGGTCCGCAACAGGCGCTGGAACAAGTCCCAGCCGCCGAAATCGTCGATGATCAGCTTGTATTTGACGAGTGAACGGTTCTCGTAGGGTTCGACCGGCTCCGGCGCACCGAGCCAACGGTCACCCAGAAAACCGCCGGCGACGGTGCCATAGCAGAGCAGCGAGAAGCCTTTTTCGGCGGCCAGCGCCGCCATTCGTTTGGCCGGTCTGGCGTCGAGCAAGGAATATTGCACCTGCATGGAGGTCAAGGGCACGCCTGAAGCTACGATCTCCTCGACATGGCCGGTGTCGAAATTGGTGCCGCCGATCTTGTCGATCTTGCCGGCGCGCCTCAGCTCTTCCAGCCAGCCCGCCGTCTCCAGCCAGCGCGACGCTTCATAATCCCACCAGTGGAACTGCACGAGGTCGAGCCGATCGAGGTTGAGGCGCTTCAGCGACTGATCGATGACGCCTTCAACGTAGGCTTTGGTGATGCGCGGCAGCACGTCGAGGTCGGGCACGAACTTGGTGTGAACCTTGATGCGGTCGAGCGCGGTCTGCCCGCGCATATCCCGGTAGCGCAACCGGAAGCGACCGATCAGCTCTTCCACCCCAGTGTAGATGTCAGCACAGTCGAAGGTGGTGATGCCGGCATCGACGAATGCGATCATGTCTGCCACGGGATCGTCGCTGCGCGCGGCTCCATGGCCGCTGGCCATCTGCCAGCCGCCGCGGATAACCCGCGAAATCTCGTAGTCCGGCGCCAGTCTTGTTCTCTGCATGCTGTTCGTCTCAGTGGTCCTTCAGCGGCACCGCGGTGGTTTCAGCGTGGCTGAAGCGGCGCAGGCCGGTTCGGGTAATGCGAAACCGCGAGCTGCAATTGGGATCCGGACAGGCGACTTCCGCGTCCGTCGTCATCCAGTCGTTCTTGTGGGTTGGCCTCTGCTTGGCCGGCAGAAGCGGCAGCAACGCCGCCAACGAATAGATCGAGAAGCCTTGCCCAGGCGGAAGATGCAGCATCTCCCCGCGCATCTCGAAATAGTCGCCAACCTTGGCGCCACAATAGATGGGCCCGCCTTCCGGCGCCGTCACCTCGACGCGCAGGTCGTAAAGCTCGAAGGAATCGTCGTGCCGCTCAACCATGCCGCAGCTTCTGCTTGTCCGCATCCTCGGCATCGAGACGCCCTCGGATCAAGTTGAAGGAGCGCGTGATGTCGTCGGTCAGCGCCTTTACCGAGCCCGCAACGTCGCGGCGCTCCAGGGCGTCGATCAGCGCCCAGTGGTGATGGGTGGCCGGGATGTCACGGTTCCCGTCATGGATCTGGGCGGCGGCGCGCACATAGGGGCCGGATTGCAACCAGAGGCTTTCCACGATCGGGATCAGCACCGCCGAACCGGCGGCGCGATAAATGTAGAAATGGAAGGCGTGGTTGAGTTCGGAAGTCTTATGCGCCTTGTCGCGATCGCTGCTGGCGAAGGCGGCCTCGCACGCCGCCGTCAACCGACGCAGCTCTTCGAAATCGGAAGCGGCAAGATTGGACGAAGCCAGCGCGGTGACCTGCCCTTCGATCAGGCAACGCGCGCGGGCCAGATCTTCCAGCCTTTCGCGCGTGATCAGCGGCACCCTAACGGATCGATTGGGCAAGGCTTCCAGTGCCTGTTCCGAGACCAGACGGCCCAGAGCCTCGCGCACGGGCATCGTGCTGGTCTCCAGGGTCTCGGCGAGATCCACGATGCGCATCATTTGGCCCGCGTCGAACATACCGTGGATCAGCGAGCGGCGCATCTCGGCGTAGACGCGATCATGCAGGGTTTCGCGGCCTACGGGCGAAAGAGCACCACGCCTGCTCACGCCGCACCTGCGACCAAGGAGCGGACGGAAATCGGCGCGCGACGGTTCTTGCGATCAGGCATTTTGTCCACCATTCGAAACCGGATGCCAGTTCGATTTTTCTAGTTGCATTTCGCTGCGATGTAAAGTTTGATCAAACATCATCGATCAAAATTCTTCGATTGACCACAATGCAGCCTGTCGCAGACACACCTTCCGCTCTTCCGCACGCCGACAGGCGCGCGGAGCTCGTCAAAGCTCAGGACCTGGTGAAACAGTTCGGCGGCCTGCGCGCGGTTGATCATATGTCGATCGCGCTGCATCGCGGCGAAATGGTTGGGCTGATCGGCCCAAACGGCGCTGGCAAGACCACCCTCTTCAACCTTTTGGCCGGCAGTCTCACGCCGACATCCGGTTCGATCAGGATCGGCGGCGTCGAGGTTGCGCAGGAACGCCCGGAACGGCGCATCGCCCGTGGCATCGGCCGTACCTTCCAGATCCCTCGTCCGTTTGCGGAAATGACCGTGTTGGAAAATGTACTGGTCGGCAGTCAGAACCAGGCTGGCGAGCATATCTGGTCGAATTTCCTGCGGTCCGGTCGTGTCGCCGTCCAAGAACGCCAGGCTGTCGAAAAGGCGCGTTCGCTGCTCGACTTCGTCAATCTATCCAGTCTCGAAGCCGAACCGGCGCGGGTGTTGTCCGGCGGCCAGCGCAAGCTTCTGGAACTGGCGCGTATGCTGATGGCCGATCCCGAGACCATCCTGCTTGACGAACCGGCGGCCGGCGTCAACCCGACGCTGCTCGAACTGATCATCGATCGCGTGCTCGAACTGAACGGTCAGGGCAAGTCGATCCTGCTCATCGAACACAACATGGACATGGTGGCTCGGCTGTGTGGCCGCGTTGTTGTCATGGCGGCGGGAAAGTTCCTGACCGAAGGCTCGCCCGCCAAAGTTTCGCGTGACCGAACCGTGATCGAAGCCTATCTCGGCGAGGTTACAGTATGAGTGGCCAACAGCCTCCAGTTGCTCTATCGACCCGTTCCTTGGTCGCCGGGTACGAGCGCGACCTGCCCATCGTGCGCGGTGTCGATTTTTCGATCCGCGCTGGCGAACTTGTCATCGTGCTCGGCCCCAATGGCGCGGGCAAATCTACCTTCGTCAAGGCGATCGCCGGGCTGGTGCCGATCCATTCCGGGACCGTCCTTCTTGGCGATTTCGACAGCACCGCCGTTCCGACGCACGAGAAAATCCGCCACGGCCTGGCTTTCGTGCCGCAAACCGAAAACATCTTCGCAACGATGTCGATCCACGACAACTTGCTTCTGGCCGCGAACGTGCTGCCGAAGGAAAAGCGCAGCCGCCGTATCGCCGATCTCTATGCAATGTTCCCTGACCTCGCCGGACGCCCCTCCTTGCGCGCCGGCCAGCTTTCGGGCGGCCAGCGCCAGATGCTGGCGGTGGCGCGCGCGCTGATTGTGGAACCCGCCGTGCTGATCCTCGACGAACCGTCGGCCGGTCTTTCGCCGAAGATCGTGCAAGAGGTCTTCGCGCAGCTCAAGGCGATCAACGAAGCGGGTGTCACCATCATCCTGGTCGAACAGAATGTGAAAGCGGCTCTCGCCATTGCCGACCGAGCAGTCATACTGGTGGAGGGACAACTGCGCCACGAAGGTCCTGCCGCAACCCTGGCCAACGACCCGATCGTCGCCGAACTCTATCTTGGCGCGCGGCGCAGCGGCGAGGTACCGACGCCATGAACCCGCAACTCATCATGGACGGACTGATCGCCGGATCGATGATCGGGCTCGGCGCCATCGGCATCACATTGACCTATTCGATCCTGCGCTTCGCCAATTTCGCGCATGGCGAAATGATCAGCTGGGGTGCTTATTTTGCCTTGGCGGCGAGCGGCCTGATCGGCTCCCTGTCTGGCGCGCTGCTTGCTCCGATCGGTCCGTTTTCCTTCGGCTGGTCGCTGCCGCTGGGCATCGTTGCCGCCATGGCCTTGACCGCGGGCCTCGCTTTGCTCGTCGACGCCTTGCTGTTCGGTCCACTGCGGAAAAGGCGCAGCGCCATCATCATCATGGTCATGGCAAGCTTCGGCGCCTCGCTCGCGCTCCGCAGCACGCTGGAATTCATTTTCACCTCGAAGCCCGCTTATTTCTCGAAGGCACTGCAGATCGCGCTTCCGCTTGGCGGTGGGCTCAGGGCAACACCCGACCAACTCTTGTCGCTGGCCGCTGCAGCCACGCTCGTGCTCGCAGTCCATATCATGCTCACGCGCACGGCAATCGGGCGTTCGATGCGCGCCGTCAGCGAAAATCAGCAGCTTGCCGGAGTTGTCGGCGTCGACGTACGCCAAGTCATCCGCACCGTTTGGGTGCTGGGTGCGGCACTTGCCTGTATCGCCGGCGCGATGGCAGGCCTGCTGGTGCAGATTCGCCCCTATATGGGCCTGGATCTGCTGTTGCCGCTGTTCGCCGCCGCGATCCTGGGCGGGATCGGCAGCGTTCCCGGAGCCATGCTGGCCGGTTTGATCGTTGGCATAGCGGAAGCGCTGGGCGTGCAGGTGATCGGCGCCGAATGGCGCGCGGCGGTCGCCTTTGTCATCCTGGTCGCCGTCTTGTTGTTGCGCCCGCAAGGCCTGTTCGGGAGAGCCGAATGAGCGTCGAATTGATCGCCTACGCCGCCTTCTTCCTGACCATGGCTCTGACCTATGCGGTCATGTGCCTCGGCCTCAACGTGCAATGGGGTCAGACCGGCCTGTTCAATGTCGGCGTCGCGGGTTTTGTCGCCATCGGTGCTTATGTCTCGGCGCTGCTGACAACCCCTGATGCACCTGACCGCTTCGGCGGCTTCGGCCTGCCGATCCTTGTCGGCTGGTTGGGCGCGGCCATCGCCACCGGACTTGCCTCCTTCCTGGTCGGTTGGCTGACGATCCGGCTGCGCGCCGACTACCTCGCCATCGCCACCTTCGGTGTCGCGGTGACGGTGCAGCTCATCGCGCTCAACCTGCAAAGCGTTACGGGTGGACCCTTTGGCATCGGCTTCATCCCGCGCCCCTTCGCCGCTTTCGCAAGCGATCCGCTGGCATTCAGCCTGCTCAATCTTGGCGTTCTGGTGGTCGTGGTAATTCTGCTCTACCTCGCACTCGAGCATCTGCTGCGCAGCCCATGGGGACGCGTGCTGCGCGCCATCCGGGAAGACGAAACCGCCGCCCTCGCGCTCGGCAAGAACGCCACCCGGTTCCGTCTGCAGGCCTTTGCCATCGGCGGCGCCATAATGGGATTGGCGGGGGCTACCCAGGCACACTTCGTCGGCTTCATTGCACCCGACAATTATGTGCCGCTGCTCACCTTCCAGGTCTGGGCCATGCTGATCGTCGGTGGCTCCGGCAACAATCGCGGCGCGATCCTCGGCGCCGTCCTGGTGTGGGGGATTTGGGCGGCCTCGGCGGGTGCCATCGCGGGCCTGTTCCCGCCGGACCAGCAAGCCCGTGCCGCTGCATTGCGCATCGTCATCATCGGCGTCGGTCTTTGCGCCATCCTGCTGTTGCGACCCCGAGGCATCCTTGGCGAAGAACGCATTGTTTCGCGCCATCTCGCCCGTCTCTCGGCCAGGCAAGCGGCGTCCACGAACCCCACCAATCCAAATCCCTGAACGAGGCACATGATGCTAACAACTCCCGAGCGCACGACGCTTGCCGGGCTCGACATCAGCCGCCTGCTTTGTGGGCTGTGGCAGGTGGCCGATCTGGAGAAAGGTGGTACGCCGCTCGATCCGGAAAACGGCGCCGACGCTCTGCAGGCTTATGTCAACGCCGGTTTCGACACGTTCGACATGGCCGACCACTACGGAAGTGCCGAGATCATCACCGGCCGCCTGCTGGCGCGTTATCCTTCCGGAAAGCGTTCGCTGGCCTTCACCAAATGGTGCCCTGAACCCGGGCCGATGACGGCGGATGTGGTCCGCAAGGGCGTGCAGGAAAGGCTCGACCGGCTCGGCGTCGACAAGGTCGATCTCCTGCAGTTCCATTGGTGGAGCTTCGAGCATCCCGCCTGGCTCGACGCCCTGCATGAAATGGCGAAGCTCAAGAACGAGGGTTTGATCAGCGCCATCGGCGTCACCAATTTCGACGCCGCCCACTTGGCCCTGGCACTTGCCGACGGTGTCCCCCTCGCCTCGAACCAGGTTTCCTTCTCGCTGGTCGACCGCCGCGCGGCCGGTCCGCTTTCGGAGCTTTGCCAGCGCACCGGCGTAAAATTGTTCGCCTATGGCACGCTTTGTGGCGGCTTCCTCAGCGACAAATGGCTGGGTGCCTCGGAGCCCGCCTCGATCGCCGACTGGAGCCGTTCGAAATACAAGCGTTTCATCGATGCTGCCGGCGGCTGGCAGGCGTTTCAAGACATTCTGGTCGCAAGCGGCGAGATCGCCCGCAAGCACAAGGTCTCGATTTCCAATGTTGCCACGCGCTGGGTTCTCGAACACCAGGCGGTGGCGGCGGCCATCATCGGCGCCCGACTTGGCGAGAACGAGCACCGCGACGACAATTTGAAGGTCTTCGGCTTTGCGCTCGATGCCGAGGACAAGGCACGGTTGGAGGCCGCCTTCGCCGAAACCCTGCCCATTCCTGGCGATTGTGGCGACGAATATCGCCGCCCGCCTTATCTCACCGCCTCGGGCGATCTCAGCCATCATCTCGACGCACTGCCCTCCATCTACGTGGCCGAGGCCATTCCCGGACGACCGGGGCGTTCGCGCGTATCCTCGGGCAGCGTGTGGGAGCCGATTGCCGGCTATAGCCGTGCCGTGCGCATCAAGGACACGATCCATGTGTCCGGCACCACTGCCACCCACGGCTCCGACCGTTGTGTGGCACCCGGCGATGTCGGCGCGCAGACCACCTATATCCTCGACAAGATCGTAGCTTCGATATCCGCGCTCGGCGGACGGGTGGAAGACGTGGTGCGCACCCGCATCTATCTTCGCGATGCAGCGCAATGGGAACCGGCATCCCGCGCCCATGGCCGCGTCTTCGGCGAGATCAAGCCAGCCAACACCATGGTCGCCGCAGGCGATCTGATCGGCGACTACGAGGTTGAGATCGAAGCGGTCGCTGTTGTCGGCTGATTGCGTCCCGGAGGTTTAGGGATCAGGCCACAACATCGACGGCGTGGAAACGCCGTAAGTCATGCCCGGTCCGGGCGGACATTGAGACCGAACGCCAGCAGTTCGCGCGTGTAGTCCTGCGCTGGCGTCCGCACCACCTCTTCTGTCCGGCCGGATTCGACCACGTCACCCCGCCGCATGACCATGAGGCTATCCGCCATATGCGCAACGACCTTCAGATTGTGGGTGACGAAAAGCATCGACAGGCCGCGGCTTTCCTTCAGCTCGGCCAGCAGGTTCAAAATCTGGGCCTGCACCGAGACATCGAGTGCAGAAGTCGGCTCGTCGAGGATCATCAGCTTCGGCGCCAGCGCAAGCGCCCGCGCGATCGCGACACGCTGCGCCTGGCCGCCGGAAAGCTCGCGCGCACGACGCTCGAGGAAGTCCGACGGTAGGCCGCAGTCCGATAAGAGGCTCTTGATCCTGGCGCGCATGGCGAGGTTTGACCGGTCTCCTCGCGCGAGCATCGGCTCGGCGATTATCTCGGCGATCGTCAGGCGCGGGCTGAGCGAGAGAAAGGGGTTTTGCGACACGACCCCGATCTTCTGACGTACGCGCCGCAAAACATCGCCGTTCAGGGCCAGCCAATCCTGCCCCTCAAGCCTCACCGAGCCGCTTTCAACCGGCAGCAATCGCAACAGCGCGCGCAGAAGACTGGTTTTGCCGGACCCGCTCTCCCCGACGATGCCGAGGGTTTCGCCCCTGGCGAGCTCGAAACTCGCGCCGTTGACCGCCGGCTTCGGCGCCGCCGCGAATAGGCCGCGGGCGCGGTAGCGGACGACGAGATCGCGCACCTCGAGGATCTGCGCCGGGCTCATGCCGCATCTCCCGGCAGATGGCAAAGCCAGCGATGCGTCGCCGCGTTCCGCTCGACCGGCGCCTGCGTGGCGCAGATCAGCATGGCCCGCGAGCAGCGCGGCGCAAAGGCGCAACCCTTGATCGGCGCACGCGGCGGCGGGATCGAGCCTTCGATGGCGGCAAGCCGCGCGCCGTGCGGCGCGGCGTCAGGCAAGGCGGCCAGCAAGGCGCGGGCATAAGGATGACCCGGCCGCTGCAGCACATCGGCGACAGGGCCGGTCTCGACCGACAGTCCGGCATAGAGCACCGTCGCGCGGTCGCAGGCTTCAGCAATCACGTCCATGTCGTGGGTGATCATCAGAACGGTCAGCCCGCGCTCGGCCACCAGCTTGCGCAACAGCGCCAGAACCTGCGCGCCGACCGAGACGTCGAGCGCCGTGGTCGGTTCGTCGGCGATCAGGAAATCAGCGCCAGTTGCCAGCGCCTGCGCGATCACCACGCGCTGCTGCATGCCGCCCGACAGCTGATGCGGATAGCTTTTCAGCACCCTTTGCGGATCAGGCAATCCGGTGGCGGCCAGAAGATCGATCGCCTCGGCCAGCCGCGCCTTTCGCGACATGTCGCGATGCGCGCGCAGCACGTCGTCCATCTGCCGCGCGATGCTGAGCACGGGATTGAGCGCGGCAGCCGGGTCTTGCGCGATCATGCCGATGCGGCGGCCGCGCAGGCGGCCGGCATTCTGGCGCAAATCCTCGCCGTCGAAATGCAGCCGCTGCGCCACGATCCGCGCCCCTTTCGGCACCAGCCCCAAAAGGGTCATGCCGGTCATGGTCTTGCCGCAGCCGGATTCGCCGATCACGCCATGGATTTCGCCGCGTTCGATTTCGAGACCGATGGAACGGACGGCGTGCACGTCGCCGTCGGCGGTGGGAATGGAGACGGAGAGGCCGCGGATTTCAAGCAGCGCCATGACGCGCCCCTTCTTTGCGATCCCGCAGCGCATCCCCAAGAACGCTGAAGGCCAGCGCGATGAAGAAGATCGTCAGGCCGGGCATGGCCGAATACCACCAGCGCGCGGGAAAGAACTTGCGCCCGGCATCGACCATCTGCCCCCAGTCGGCCGTCGGCGGCAATATGCCGAGGCCAAGGAAAGACAAGGCCGCAGCCGTCAGCAAAGCCGGCCCCACGTCCAGCGCCGCCTGCACGGTCAGCGGACGCGCGGTGGCGGGCAGGATGTGGCGCGCGATGATGCGAGTGTGCGAAACGCCGGCGAGCCGCGCCGCCTCGACATAGGGCTGCCCGCGCAGCACCAGCACCTCGGCGCGGGCAAGCCTGGCATACCAGGGCCACCAGGTAACGGCGACCGCGATGATGGAGTTGAGGAAACCGGGGCCAAGCGCCGCTGCCATCAGCACCGCCAGCAGCAGCGCCGGAAAGGCCAGGAACACATCGGTGCCGCGCATCAGCGCCTCGTCGATCCAGCCACCGAAATAGCCGGCCGCCAAACCGACAGGTAGGCCGATGAGCAGCGAAAACAGGACAATCAACACCCCGTTCGTCAGCGAGACGCGGGTGCCGTAGATGACGCGGCTGAGCACATCGCGCCCCAGATGGTCCGTCCCCAGCCAGTAGTCGGCCGAAGGCGGCATCAGCTTCGCGGCTATATTAGGCGCGCCTGCCCCCTGCCCCGGATAGGGAGCGATCCATGGCGCAAGCACGGCGACAAGCACGAACAGGACAACAACCCCGAGAGCGACGGTGCCAGGCCAGCCAAGGCGGTGGAAGAGCCGGCTCATGACAGCGCCACCCGCGGGTCAACAAGGGCCTGGGCAATGTCGATGACGAGGTTCATCACGACATAGCAGATCGTCACCACAATGGTGACCGCCGCGATGACCGGAAAATCCTTGGCAAGGACCGCTTCGGAGACATAGCGGCCAAGGCCTGGCCAGGCGAAGATGATCTCGACCAGAACCGCGCCGGTCAGCGCGTAGGCAAACGACAGGCCAATCACGGTCAGCGCCGGTCCCATGGCGTTGGGCAGCGCGTGGCCGAACAGGATGCGCAGCTCCGACAGCCCGAGCGCCCGCGCGGCGGTGACGTGGCGGCGCTCAAGGATTTCGATCATAGCCGAGCGCGTCAGCCGCATCGCCACCCCGGCGGGATAGGAGGCCAGGGTCAGCGCCGGCAGGATCAGGTGTTTCAGCGCATCGCCGAAGGCGTCGAGCCGTCCGGCGAGCAACGCGTCGATCAGGTTGAAGCCGGTGATCATCTGCAAGGGCGCGCTGATCGAAATCTCGCGCGACAGCCGTCCGGACAGCGGCAGGATGCCCAGCCATTGCGCGAAGACGAGCTGCAGGATCATGGCGAGGAAAAAGGTCGGCATCGCCACGGCAGCGATGGCGCCGAGGCTACCCAGCCGGTCGGCCCACTTCCCTTGTCGTGCGGCGGCGACGACACCGAGCGGGATGCCGATCAGAAGCGCCAATCCGGTCGAGAACACGGCCAGTTCAAGGGTCGCCGGAAGATAGGCACGCAAATCCTCGGCGATCAGGCGCCGCGATTTATAGGAAACGCCGAATTCGCCGGACGCCATGGCTCTGGCGAACCCGGCGAAACGCTGGATGAGCGGCGCGTCGAGATTGAGTTCTTGACGCGCCTTTTCGATCTGTTCGGCTGTCGGACGCGGCCCCGCATAAAGCGCCGCGGGATCCGAGGGAACCACCTGCGCCACGACGAAGACCAGAAACGTCACCCCGACCACGACAAAGGTGGAGAGAACCGTCCGACGCAGGATGTAGCGCAAGAGTTCCATCGGACCGCAGGCAGCCCTAACGGCTCATTTCGTTGACGAAGGTGACATGTCCGTAGGCTGGATTGTCGACATAGCCTTTGATGTTGGAGCGAATGATGTGGACATTGGGACGGTCGAGCATGAACACGGCCGCCGCGTCCTCGATCACCTTGCGCTGTGCCTCGATGAACAGTTTTTCGGCACGCGGACGATCAGTGCCGGACAACTTTGCCGCCTCGTCGATCTTGGCGTCAACGTCGGGGTTGGAATAATAGCCGAGGTTGAAGTTCGGCTTCTCCTCGCTGTGGAAGAGATTGAAGAGATAGTCGTAGGGCGTGACGAAAGTCGGCCACCAGACCATCACGAAAATGTCCTGGGCTGCCTTCGGATTCGACTTGCCAAGCTGCCACTGCGCTTCCCAAGCCATCGGCTGCAGCGTCAGCGTGATGCCGAGCGTTTCGAGATTAGCCTTCCACAACTCCCCGGCGACGGCAGACAGGCTCTGGCTGGTGGTATAGGTCATCACCAGTTCCAGCCCCGGTGCGACGCCTTCTTCCGCCAAAAGCGCCGCGGCGGCCTTCAGATCGGTGTGCGGGATCGGCGCTTCGGTGTCGTGGCCCCAGATCCCGGCGGGCACCACGCCCTTGGCGCGCGTGCCGAGCCCCATGGTGCCGGCGGCGATCACATCGTCATACGGAAAGGCCAGCGACAGCGCCTGGCGAACCTTGGGCCGGTCCAGCGGCGCGCGTTTTACATTGTAGAGACCGAACAGCGTTTCGAAGGACGGATTGACCGCCACCCTGAGATCGGGGTTGGCCTGCATCGCCTTCAAGTTTTCGAAGGGGATGTTCTCGGTCCAGTCGGCCTGGCCGCTTTCGATCATGTTCTGGGCCAACGTCGTGTCCTCGACGATCTCGAAGGAAACCGTCTTGAAGGCGCCTTCCGGAACCTTGCCCCAATAACCGTCGACCCTATCCAGCACGGCGCGCTGGCCCGGCTCGTAGCGGGAAATCTTGAACGGTCCCGTGCCGGCATCGTTACCTTTGTTGAACCACGCATTGTCCTTGTCCAGCGAGGCCGGCGCATAGATCCAAGCGGCGAAACCGGCGGAAGCGATCAAGTCCAGCGGCTGGGTATCGGAAAGCACGAAAACCACCGTCAGCGGATCGGGGGTCTGGATGGCGGAAACCGATCCCCAGATGAAGGACGCGCCACCGCCGATCTTCTTGGTGCGCTCGATCGAACCCTTCACCGCCTCCGACGTCAACGCGCTGCCGTCGTGGAACTTCACGCCGTCGCGCAGATGGAAGGTCCAGGTCTTGCCGTCTTCGCTGACATTCCAGGATGTAGCGAGCAGCGGCTCGATCCTGGCCTGGCCCCCTTCCCCCGCCGGGATATAGCGCGTCAGCCCCTCGTAGGCATTGGCGAGCACCGCGCCGTCATTGGAGAAGGAGGTAGCCGGATCGAGATCCGGGAAGCTGGTCGGATAGGCAAGCGTGAAGATGCTGCCCTTGCCTTGCGCCATGCTGACATTCCAACGCGAGCTGGCGGCGGTCGCGAGCGCGGCAAGCGCTGCGGTCTTCAGAAGGTGACGACGGTTCATTTCAATCTCCCATTGATCGATGGCCCGTATGGATCAGGCGTCTTCTTGGTAATGCGGCACCGCCGGGGCATCGGCGGACACCCCCATCGGCACGAAGTCGAAGTCGTAGCCGAAGGCGCGCGGGCCGACGGACTCCAGTGCGATATCGCTGCGCAGCAGCACCGGCGCCGGCATCGACAGCACGTCGATGCGCAGACCGTAACGCAGTTCCTCGGTGCCGATCGCACGCCCGGTTTCGGAATCCACGATGCAGATCAGGTCCGGCACCATGGTGAAGATCTTCTCGCCTTCGCGCGCGATCAGATATTCGTTCTGGATTTCCACGACGAGGCTGCGCCCCGCATCCTCGTCGAGCCCGGCCACGGTGAGCTGGCCGCGGGTAAAGCCCGCCATCACGCGGCGGCTGATATCGGTGACCTTGCCGCGCATCAGGCGCGCGCCGCCCGACTGTTTCAGGATCGCCTCGACCGGATCGGCCTTCGCCGCCCGCGCGGCCAGCACCGCATCGCCCAGGCTCCAGGCCTGGCTGGTGGTGTGCGGCACGCCGAAACGGCGCACGAAATCGCCCGACATCGGCGCCGTCGTCATCAGCGCCGTGCAGCCCATGGCGATAGTGCCGGCGCGCAGCAGCTTTTCCAGCATTTTTGGCGTGGTCGCCTCGGTCACGATCATAACGTTGCCGTCCGCATCAGCGAGCCCGGCGGGCTGCACCGCCTGGCCGTGGATGAAGAAGGTCGTCATCTGCACTTCCGGAAAGGCGCGCCCCATGCCGTCCGCATCGACCACCGGCAGGTCGACCATCGCCGCCGTCAGCATCGGCGCGATGCCGTTGCCGCCGCCCACCTCGTCGCCGAGCAGCGCGTCGACCTTGCGGCCGAGATGCCGTTCCAGTGCATGCAACAGCCGCACGCCTTCGCCGCCCTCGGCGATCTTCTCGATACCAACGGTCGGCGCTCCGATGCCGCCAAGGCCGAGGATCTGCGCATCCGGCGCCATGTCGGCCGGCCGCACCATGCGGATGCGTTTGCCGTCGCGCAGCAACGCCTTGGCGCGTAGCAGGCCGTGATAGGTGCTGCCGCCGCCGCCGGTGCCCAAGATACCGCAGCCGATGGCAATGCGATCGATATCGGCTTCGGTCAGCGTCCAGTATTTCATACCCGCAACTCCCCGATCACTTTCGCCGCGACGCGAATGGCGTTGCCGGGCAGATAGGCCAGCGGTGTTTCCTCGATTTCGGCCAATGTCACCGTATCGGCGTCTGCTCCCGCCTCGACAGCGCGCGACCGCGCTTCGCCGACTATGGTTTCGAGCGCGATCTCTCGGCTGGTGCCTTCGAGCGAGACGACGCTGTCGACTTCGCCCGAAACCTGCGCGATGGCCGCGCCGATGGCATTGGCTGAACCGAAGTGATCCGGCTTCAGCGAGATCGAGGTTCCCTCGAGCAGGCCGTCGACCAGCACCGAACCGCCGCCGACCAGAATGGCGGGGATCGGGTCGGCACTCGGCTTCATGCGATCGAGCACCGTCTCGATGCTGGCCTTCATCTGCGCCAGTATCTGGCGGGCGAAGTCGGGCGTGATGTGGCCAAGACGGCTGCGATCGCCGAGATCGACCAGGCCTGCCGCCACGGCGATGTCGGTGGCGGTCAGCGTGTCGCCACCGAAGCAGAGTGCCTTCTGCGACAGGCGGAAACCGACGGAATCCGGGCCAACCGTCGGCAACGCGCCGGGACGCACGATGCTGCCGCCGCCGAGACCGAAGGAATAGACGTCCGGCACGCGGAAATTGGTCGGCACGCCACCGATCATCGCGCCTTCGCTGCGGGTGCGCGGAAATCCCGCCACCAGCATTCCGATGTCAGTCGTCGTGCCGCCGACATCGATCACGGCGGCATCGCCAAGCCCGGTCAGGAAGGCAGCGCCGCGCATCGAATTGGTCGGGCCGGACGCGATGGTGAAGACGGGATAGCGCTCGGCGAATTCCGCCGCCATCAACGTGCCGTCGTTCTGGGTGAGATAGAGCGGGCAATGGAGGCCAAGGGCCGCGAAGGCCGAGCGAAAGGCGCCGACCGTCTCATGGCCGAGTTTGTTCAGGCCTGCATTGAGGATCGTCGCGTTTTCGCGCGACAACAGGCCGGTGCGGCCGATGCGATGCGAAAGACTGATAGCGGCGCCGGGCAACTCCTCCGCCACGATCTCGGCTGCCTCGTTTTCCATGCGCGGATCGACCAGCGCGAAGACCGAGCAGATCGCGATGGCCGGCACGCGTTTGGCGCGCCATTCGCGACAGGCGGCACGGATCGCCTTCCCATCAAGCGGGGCGATTTCGGAACCGTCATAATTTACGCCACCGCCCACCATCACGGCACCGCCTTCGACGATCGGGCGCAACGTATGCGGCCAGTCGATCATCGGCGGAAGCGAGCGCGTCGCCGCGCCGCACAGTCTCAGCACGCCGACCTTTTCCAGATGGCGTCCTTCGACGACGGCATTGAGGAAATGCGTGGTGCCGATCATGACCGCATTGACCGAGGCAGCGATCACGCCGGCTTCCGCCAGCACCGTGCGGATGGCCGTCGCCACCCCCGAAGTCACGTCCGCCGTGGTCGAGGACTTCACCGTCGCCAGAACCTCGGTGCCGCGCAGCAGCGCCGCATCCGTGTTGGTTCCGCCGACATCCACCCCAATGCGCAGCATGACTATCCCTTCTTCTTGCCGGCAACGTCCGCCACCCGGCTGAGCGGGGTCGTCCTTGTGCCGAAAACCTTGTAGAGCCGCAGCACGACCGAGCTCTCGACCCGCCTGACACCGGGCAGCTTGCCCAGTTCCTGGTCGATGAATTCCAGAAGCGCTGTGTGGTCCTTGACGAAAAGCGAGGCGCTGAGGTTCGACGCGCCGCTGGTCGCGGCGAGGTAACCGATCTCGTCATACTCGGCGAGCAGGATGGCCACCTCATCCACCTGCCCTGGCTCGACCTCGATGATCAGCTCGACCTGGACATCGCGTCCCAGCGCCACGGGATCGGGAATGGCGCCGATCACGATCATCTTGTCCTGCAGCAGCGCGGCGATGCGGTTGCGGACCGTGCGCTCGGACACCGAGCCGATCCGCCCCGCGATCTCGGCGGCGGACAACCGTCCGTCTTCAGTCAGATACCGGATGATCTCGCGATCAAGATCATCGACGGGGTAGCGCTGGCTCATCACCATGTTCCATGTCGGCTTTGTGACAGAAGTTTCATTTCCGAAACGGAAATTTGTCAAGCTAAATTGTGCCGTATCGGATGATAGACGATCAGAACTCGCGACTATCGGCCGGATGCGAGCCTGATCGCAGTGCCGAAGCCGCTCATATCAACGAACCAGGACGCATTTCATGCCGTACGCACGCTCCTGCGGGCGCTACCCTAGGAAACCACCGGGCTCGTCACCGAGCCAGGCATCCTGATCGCTCGACGATGGATGATGATATCAGCCGCCTTCTCGCCTAGCGGCAACGCTCAGCGGTCCGGTAGTTGAAAAACTATCCGGGAGAGCGCGGGGCTCTTTGCGGGCCGTTCTGCCGTCGTTGCTATGGCGCTCAGTCGCCAGGTTCGATCATCAGCCGCATACAGGTTTCGGCGGCCGACGGGGCTCGCCGAATTGAGAACCGCTCGATCTTGTTGCGGCGACGACAGGAGTTGCTGCTGCTTCACAGCCCCAAGGAAGGACCGCACCATCTGGATGCGGCTACCAGTTGTCGTAAGACACACAACGCGGTAGTCGAACCGCTAAGACCGCGCTGTCAGGCCGCCAGATGTTCGAAGAGCCTGGCCACCGCTTCCGCGCCGGGGTCGACATGCCCCTCGAGCTGCTTGGCATTGATGTAGGCGGCGCGGCCGGCTTTGGCACGAACAAGCGTCGCGGTGAAGTCCGCACCCTGCCGGGCAGCACCGGCCGCATCGGCCATGCCTTTGCCGAGCGCTTCGAGGGCGGGGGCGAGCGCATCCACCATCGTACGGTCGCCGACCCGGGCGCCGCCGATTTCCTGCATACGCGCCAGTCCCGCCCGCAACGCTTCCCGCATCGGCAGGCCGCTCGATGCGCCGTCGCCGGCGGCGGCGAAGAAGATGGCGAGCAGGACACCGGACGAGCCACCCATCGTCTGGCTGAGTTCCTGGCCGATGGCGCGCAAAAGCTGCGTGTGATCCGAAAGCGGCAGGCGGTCGAGCGCGTTGATCAGCGCACGCGCCGCGCCAGCCAGCGTCGAGCCCGTATCGCCATCGCCGGATTTCGCGTCGAGCGCGTTGAGATCCTGCTCGGCGGCGATCAGCACGTTGCAGCAGTTGACCAGGAAAACACGTGTCGCCGCATGCTGCGACGGCATTGGCATGATCGGCGTCAAACCGTCGGGCAAGGCGGCGACGGTTATTGGCCGAACCGCCGAGACACCTGGCCAGGCGGGAAGCGGTACGGGGGTTTTCAGAAGGTCCAGCTCAACCGCGTCAGCTGGGAAAACGGTGATGGAAAAACCCTGCATGTCGAGCGAGGTCATCAGTGGTGCCGGCCCAACGGCATGGGTGATTTTTTCACCGACGGGCGAGCCGAGGAAATCATGCGCCAGCACCGACATTTCGACGACCGAGGTGCCGCCGAGATTGTTGATCAGCGCAACATGCGGTCCCTCATCCATCACCGCCGCCAGCCGCTCTGCCATCGTGGCAACCGCAGCACGTGCGCCGGCGAAGTCGATCTGCTCCACCCCTGCCTCGCCGTGGATACCGAGGCCGAGTTCGGCCTTGCCTTGCGGGATACGGTCCTCCTTCGGCGAGCCTGGAACACGGCAGGTGTCCAGCGACATGCCGATGGAGCGCGTGCCGGCGATGACGCGCTTGGCGGCGGCCGTCACCGTATCGAGGTTCGCCCCCTGTTCGGCAAGCGCGCCCGCGATCTTGTGCACGAACAGCGTGCCGGCGACGCCGCGCGCCTGCGGCAGGTCGGGCAGCGCGATGTCGTCGCCGACGATCACCATCGAGACATTGAGACCGAAGGCACGCGCCCGCTCGGCGGCGAGGCCGAAATTCAGCCGGTCGCCGGTATAGTTCTTGACGATGAGCAGACATCCGGCAGAACCGGTCACCGCTAGGATGCCCGCCAACACCGCATCGACGCTCGGCGAGGCGAAGACGTCGCCGCACACGGCTGCGGTCAGCATACCCTTGCCGACAAAACCGACATGGGCTGGTTCGTGGCCGGAGCCGCCGCCCGAGACGATCGCCACCCTGGTCTTGTCCCAATCGCTGCGCAGCACGACGCGGATATGCGGATAGCCGTCGAGACGGGTGAGCGCGCCGCCGGACAGCGCCAGCACACCGTCGATCGCCTCGGTGACGACATCTTCGCGCTTGTTGATGAACTGGGACATGGAAATTCTCCTGAAGCTAAGCGCGAGCGGATCAAGCCAGCCGCATGCCAACCGCGTCGAAATAGAGCGGCCGCGACGGTTGGATGCGGATGGTCTCGCCGCCCCTAAGTGGCGAATGTGTGTCGGTGACGGTGATGAGGTCGTGCTTTTTGAAGGCGAGATGCAGGCGCGTCTGGTCGCCGAGATGCTCGACGCGCTTGACGAGTGCCTCCTCGCCCTCGCCTTGCGCGATGTGCTCGGGCCGCAGACCAATGCTCTTGGCGCTCGCCGGCGCTCCGGCGAAAAGATCGGCCGGCAGCACATTGATGTGTGGTTGGCCGAGCCGGGTCGCGGCATAGACGCTGACCGGCTGTTCATAGACCTCGCGCGGCGAGCCGAACTGCACGAGCTTGCCTTCGTTCAGCACGCCGACATGGGTTGCCATCGTCATCGCCTCGATCTGGTCGTGGGTGACATAAAGCAGGGTGGCGCCCGATTTCGCCTGGATGCGCTTCAGTTCGATGCGCAAATCCGCACGTAGCTTCGCATCGAGCGAACTCAGCGGTTCATCCATCAGGAAGATTTCAGGATTGCGCACCAGCGCCCGGCCGATCGAGACGCGCTGCATCTCGCCACCCGACAGCGCCGTCGCCTTGTTGTCCAATTTGTGGGCGATCTGCAGGACCTCGGCGACCTCCTTCACCTTGCGTTCGATGACGTCTCGCGGCGTCTTCAGCAGCGGTGACTTCAGCGGGAACTCCAAATTCTGGCGAACCGTCAGATGCGGGTAAAGGGAATATTGCTGGAAGACCATGGCGACGTTACGCTCGGCCGGCGACAATCCCTTCATCGACCGACCGCCGAGATAGACTTCTCCGCTGTCGGGCTTGTCGAGACCAGAGACCATGCGCAGCATCGTCGTTTTGCCAGCTCCTGTCGGACCGAGCAGCACGACAAAGGCGCCGTTGGGAATTGTCAGCGACACATTGTCGAGCGCGACTGTGCCGCCAAAGGTCTTCGTCACCTTTTCAAGGACGACCTCAGCCATGTCCCTGCACTCCTTCATTGGCTTCGGAGATGAGCGCCTTGCCGGTCTCCGCATCGAAGAGCGATAGCGTGCGTGTATCGAAGTCCAGCCCAATCAGATCATCCTCGCGCACCGTCCGCGCCGAGGAAATGCGCGCCTTCAGTTCGCCGTGTTGGGTCGCCAGCGTCACGATCTGGGTCGTACCGAGATATTCGACGGCGCTGACACGACCGCGATAGACGGCATCGTCCCGGAAACTGACATGCTCCGGCCGCACGCCGAGCGTCAGGCGACCGGCGCGGCCTTCGCGCGCGGCAGGCACCTTGACCTTGATGCCGCCGAGATCGACGCTGTTGCCGTTGATGCCGATCATGCCCTCGAAATCGAGGAAGTTCATCGACGGGGAGCCGATGAACTGAGCGACGAATTTCGTCGCCGGCCAGTCATAGATCTGCTGCGGCCGGCCGAACTGCTCGACCACGCCATGGTTCATGACGACGATCTTGTCGCCCATCTGCATGGCTTCCAGCTGGTCATGCGTCACATAGACGGTGGTCGCGCCCATGCGATCGTGCAGTGCCCTGAGTTCCTCGGCCATATGTTCGCGGAACTCGGCATCGAGTGCGCCGAGCGGCTCGTCCATGAAGAATGCCTTCGGCCGCCGCACGATGGCCCGGCCGAGCGCCACGCGTTGGCGGTCGCCACCGGAAAGCCCACCGACGGGTTTGTCGAGGATGTGCTCAATCCTGAGGATGCGGGCGACTTCCGTGACACGTGTCCTGACCTCCTCGCGCTTCATCCCCTGGCTGACTAGCGGATAGGAAATGTTCCTGCGCACGTTCATGTGTGGGTAGAGCGCGAACATCTGGAATACGAAAGCGATGTCGCGCTGGCTTGCCCGCTTCATGCCGACTTCCTCGCCGTCGATGAAGATCTCGCCCGACGTCGGCAGTTCGAGACCGGCCATCATCCGCAGCGTCGTCGTCTTGCCGCAGCCGGACGGGCCGAGCAGCATGAAGAACTCGCCGTCCTCGATGGTGAAACTCGAGGACTGAACGGCTGTGAAGGGGCCGAATTCCTTGCACACGTTCTGGATTCTGATCTGCGCCATCGGCCTACTCCGGGAAATGGCTGACGATGATGAACATCACCGTGCCGGCCAAGGTTACGATGAAGGACCAGGAATAGAGCGCGAGCGCGAAAGGCTGCATGAGCATGACAACGCCCGCCGCGATCAGCACCGATGCCAGCATCTCCCAGGCGCCACGCCGAAATTGCAACAATCCGTCGAAGAACCTGGTCATTTGCGAACGGCTCCGAAGGTGATGCCGCGCAGCAAGTGTTTGCGCAGGAGAATGGTGAACACCATGACCGGCACGAGGAAGAGGGTCGCGCCCGCGGCAACGGCCGGCCAATCCTGGCCGCTAACGCCGATGATCGTCGGGATGAAGGGCGGTGCCGTCTGGGCGTTGCCCGAGGTCAGCAGCACGGCAAAGGCATATTCGTTCCAGGCAAAAATCAGGCAGAAGATGGCTGTCGAGGCGATGCCGGTCGCGGCCTGCGGCAGCACCACCTTGTAGAAAGCCTGGAAGCGCGTGTAGCCGTCGATCAGCGCCGCCTCTTCATACTCGACCGGGATCTCGTCGATGAACCCCTTGAGCAGCCAGACCGAGAGCGACAGGTTGACCGCCGTATAGAGCAGGATCATGCCGGCATGGGTGTCGCTGAGGCCGAGCGAGCGGAACATCAGGAAGATGGGAATAGCGACCGCGATCGGCGGCATCATGCGCGTCGAAAGGATGAAGAACAAAAGATCATCCTTCAAAGGCACCTTGAAACGCGAGAAGGCATAGGCTGCGGCCGTGCCCAAAACGATGCAGAGCACGGTCGAGCCAAAACCGATGATCACCGAATTGGTGAAGCGTTCGGCAAAGCGCGATGGGCCAGAAATGACAAGACCGTCCTTGCGCACCAATTTGTCGTACCAGGTCTGTGGTTCGCCAAGCGCCTTAAGCTGATCCTCGGAAAGGCGCGTGCGCGTGGTGAAGACGTTGACGTAGCCTTCGACCGTCGGCGTGAAGAAGGTCTTGGGCGGATAGGCGATGGCGTCAGACGGCGACTTGAAACTCGTGCCGATGATCCAGACCAGCGGCAGTATCGTGATCAGCGCATAGAGAACCACCAGGATTCCAGCGGACCATTTCTGCCGCGGCGACGGCTCGGTGACGGAATAGCTGCTCATCGCTGTTTCACCTTGTTCAGAGCTTTCACGTAGATCGAGGCCAGGCCGAAAACGGTCACGAAGAGGATGACGGCATAGGCCGAGGCATAACCCGTGCGCCACTTCTCGAAAGCTTCACGCTTCAGGTTGATCGAAGTGAGCTCGGTGATGGAGCCCGGCCCGCCTCCGGTAAGCTGCACGACGAGGTCGAACATCTTGAAGTTTTCGATGCCCCGGAAGAGCACGGCGAGCATCAGGAATGGCAGGACCAGCGGGATGGTGATCGTCCAGAACTGCCGCCACTTCGAGGCACGGTCGCATTCGGCCGCCTCGTAGATGCTCGCTGGAATGGAACGCAAGCCCGCGAGGCAGATCAGCATGACGAAGGGCGTCCACATCCAGGTATCGACGATGATGATCGCCCATGGCGCCAGCGATACGTCGCCGATCATCGAGAAGGAGGACGGATCGGCGCCGGTGAGAAAGCCGACCGCGTAATTGAAGAGGCCGATCTGCGGCTGGTAGAGAAAGGTCCAAAAATTGCCGACCACGGCGGGGCTCAGCATCATCGGCAACACGATGATTGTCGTCCAGAGATCGTTGCCGCGGAACTTCTTGTTGATCAGATACGCGAGCGTGAAGCCGATCAGGACCTGAAGCACGATCGTCCAGATCAGGAAATGGGCCGTCGCCTGCATGGACAGCCAGATATCCCGGTCGGACAAGATGCTCAGGTAATTCTTGAGGCCGACGAACTCGACCTCGGCATTGGGGCGATTGACCCGAAAATTGGTGAAGCTCAGCCGGATCGTCCAGATCAGCGGGAAGATATTGACCGCGAGTAGGAGCACGATCGACGGTGCGACGAAGAGCCAGGCAAGCGAGCGATCCGACAGGCCCTTGATGCGCCTGGCAATTGCACGCGGCGTCGCCTCGGCGACCCGATCCACCGGTGAATGCAACATTGATAGTCCCCTGATTATCAACAGTGCGGCGACGGAGCCGGACTGGTCCCGGCTCCGTACCGTACCATGGCCGCTGGGAGGATGCGGGACACGCCATTATGGCGGTCAGTACTTGCCTTCGTCGTCGAAGACCTGCGTCCAGTCCTTGACGAGGCCGTCGAGTGCATCCTGGGCAGAGCCCTGGCCGGCGACGACATAATCATGGAACCGCTTCTGCGCAGCCTGCAGCAGCGAGGCATAGGCGGGCTCGGCCCAGAAATCCTTCACGATCGCCATCGAGTCGAGGAAGGTCTGCGCATAGGGCTGGCTGGTGGCAAAGCTCGGATCTTCCACCACCTTGCGCAGCGCCGAATAGCCGCCCATCTGCCACCATTTCTGCTGGATTTCCGGCTGGGCGAACCACTTGATGTAGGCGAGCGCATCGTCCTTCTTCTCCGATGCGGAAACCACGGAAATGCCCTGGCCGCCAAGCTGGGCGAAGGCGACGCCGTCCGGGCCTGCCGGATTCGGGAAATAGCCCGACTTGCCACCGCCGACATTGGCGTCGGCATTGATACCTGGCCAGGTGAAGGCAAAGTTCATATGCAAGGCAACCTGGCCCGACTTGTAGGCATCGATGTCCTCGGACATGTAGGCGTCGGAATGGCCGGGTGGCGTGCAGCAGTCATAGAGCTGCTTGTAGAACTCAAGGCCCTTCACCGCCTTGGCGGAGTTCACGTAGCCTTGCAGCTCATAGGGCTTGGCGGGATTCTCATACTGGAAACCGAAACTGTAGAGCACATCCATGGCACCCATGGTGATGCCTTCGGAGCCGCGCTCCGTATAGATCGCCGCGCCATAGACCGTCTTGCCGTCGATCTGGCGCTTCTGGAAGAATTCGGCGATGTCCTTCAGCTCGGCAAAGGTTTTCGGCACGGCGAGGTCGCGGCCATATTTCTGCTTGAACTCCGCCTGCAACTCGGGACGCGCGAACCAGTCCTTGCGATAACTCCAACCAACGACGTCGCCGAAGGCCGGCAGCGCCCAGTAGTTCGGCGTATTCTTCGGCCATTCGGCATAACCCACGACGGTCGCCGGAATGAAGTCGTCCATCTTGATTCCTTCCTTGTCGAAGAAATCGTTGAGCTTGACGTACTGGCCGTTCTCGGCGGCGCCGCCGATCCATTGGCTGTCGCCGATCATGAGGTCGCAGAGCTTGCCGCCGGAATTGAGCTCGTTGAGCATGCGGTCGGCAAAATTCGGCCATGGCACGAATTCGAACTTCATCTTGATGCCGCTCTTGGCCTCGAAGTCCTTGCTGAGTTCGACGAGCGCATTTGCCGGGTCCCAGGCGGCCCAGCAGAGTGTCAAGTCCTTTGCCCTGGCTTGCTCAGTGCCGGCAACTCCGGCGGCCAAAAACACGCCGAACGCGGCCAATGATCCGATATGGCGAAAATTCATGACTGGGACCTCCCTGCCCCTCCTTCCGACCTCCATCGGAAGGGTGAAACGCCCGTTATGGGCACCTGACGCGGAATGACGCTCCCGGCGGGCCCATACTCCTCCGCGCCGCCTGTGGCTCGCGCCGATCCTCCTGGGCGACCACGGCGAGAGTCATAATTGAGGTGCGCACCTCAATGCAAGTCATTTTTGAGGTACGCACCTCAATTCTTGCTTTTCGACTGCTTTTGTTGGAGAAATCTGGTTCGAATCTGGAAATGAGATCTGAACGGTGCGGCCAACCACGAAAGACCTGGCGGAAGCCGCAGGCGTCAGCCTCGCCACCATCGACCGCGTGCTCAATGAGCGGCCGAATGTCAGCTCCAAAGCGGCGAGGAAAGTGGCCGAGGCGATCGAACGAATCGGCTTCGTGCGCAACCCTGCCGCCGTGGCACTGGCGCGCAACAAGACCTATCGCTTCCGTTTTGTCCTGCCAACCTCGGGCGACCAGTATCTCGCTGAACTCATCGCCCGGGTCAGCGAGGCGAAGGAAGCGTTGCGCACCGATTCGACCGAGGTCGAGGCCGAACAGATCGCGATGAGCGACCCGCACCAAGTCGCCAAATACCTCACAGGTATCGACCATGATGCAGTGGACGGCGTTGCCGTCATGGCGCCGGAATCGCCGCAGGTACGCGACGCGCTGCTGCGGCTCGTGGAAAGGGGCGTCAAGGTGGTGCAGTTCCTCTCAGGCCAGGAGCGGCTGGAGAGCGCGGACTATGTCGGCGTCGACAATTTTGCAGCCGGCGCAACCGCCGGCAAGATAGCAGGCCGCTTCATCGGAGACAGGCCCGGCAAGATCATGGTCGTGGCCGAAACCATGATGGCGCTGGACAGCATCCAGCGCCGCCTCGGCTTCGACAGCATCATCAACGCCCAGTTCCCACACCTGGTGAGCCTGCCGTCGTTGGAAACCTATGCCGACGAAAGGCGCGCCGATCTGATCATCCGGCGCACCCTCCAACACAATCCCGATACGGTCGCCGTCTATGTACTGAGCTCGGAAGCGCGGGGGCCACTCACCGCGGTCTGGAATACGCAAGGAGGCCGCCCCCTCACCGTCATCGTGCATGAGCGTACCCCATTCAGCGAACAGGCACTGATGGACGAGCGCATCGACGCCGTGATCGCGCAGGACCCAGGCCACGCGGTGCGCAGCGCGCTGCGCATCATGCGGGCCCGCTCCGACCATCGCGAACCTCTGGCCTCGCAAGAGCGGATCCGCATCGAGGTCCTGCTCAAGGAGAACATCCAGTTCGAGTGAGCCAGCGCGATACAAGCCATGATGCCACTCCTGAGATCATTGTGCGCTCTGCCTGAGGACCTCGCACCCATTGAGATCGGCACCAACCTTTGCAGCAATCTCTGCACTCTGGACGGCCCCACGCACCGACCAGATGAGCGTCTGTTCAGCAACCTCGACGGTAAGTTCGATCTCGACCGGCAGGCCTAGAGAGTGTTTCCTATTTCACGAGAGTCGCGGGGACTCCCGGTTGGGCTGGTTTGTGATTCAAGGTGTTGGCTGGGCAGAGGCCATCATCTGACAATGCAGGCCCTTTCGAACGATCTTCGTGAGCTTGTTGTTGAGGCGGCGATCAAGGCCGCTGGCGCCAGATTTTGGTACCTACCGCCCCACTCTCTCGACCTCAGCATAGCTTCATTCGTTCGGAGGTTACAAGGCATTGCTCTTCTGCGACCATCCCATGTGGCCCCCGACTTTGCGCTTTTATGCCGAGCTGACAACGATCAGGATATAGCAGCCCACCGAAATGCGCTGAAGGTGAATTTGTCATGCCGACGACTAGGTAGCGAAACAGTTGGTAAAACCGCCTATGCATCGCGCCAGTAGCCCGAAGCTCCAGCGCCCAAGACGCGCTGTCCCGAAAGCTTAGGGGCGAATTTTGCCCTTTCAGCGCACACGAACGGCAAGCTCGCACCAAGAAAGTGTGCACCCTGTGTGGCGGTAGAAACTGCCGTCCCTACAAGCCGCTTAAGTACATTCCGGACCACGTCGGTGGCAGATGATAAGAACAAGCACATGATGGGCTGCTCTAAGCAGCTAGCTGCCTTGGTAAATCCGGTTTGAAGTCCAAATGTCTATCGGGTTACCAATCTCTGGCTGCAACATTGACCTACGTTGAAATTGGTCGCCTGCGCGTCCGAATTCGATGAGAGTACCGTCTCGCGCGGCCCGGGCGTTAGGACGGGCTATTTCCGGCCCCTGATGGAAGTGCTTGAGCGTGACAGCACGGTGTTGCAGTTCCTGGAAGACTCACTATCGCCAGTTGGCCACGCGTCGCTGCGATAGCTGGCTGCCTCGGCTTCTCTGGAAAACGAGATCGAGAAGAATTGCCGCGTACTACCATGCTACGAGAGCCCGCCGCTCTTCGTCAGCCGCGACCGGCATTTCCTCCCCGAAACATCCAACCGCGCGCTGGAAATCAACCCGGATGAGCTACACACCTATGGCGGTGGCTATACCAAATACGTCGAGCGAACTGGCCAAGAAACGCCAGCCGGCACGGATGACCGCACCCCACGCCTCAGCCTGGACGCTTCGGCTTGCCCTTGTGCTTGCGGTCGCGATCCGCAGGCGCGGCCTGGCCGCGGTGCGCGGGCTTCTTGCCCGGCTTTCCGCCCTTATTGAACTCCGGCTTGGCGCGCTTGCCGAATTTCGGCTTCGCCCGCCACGATGTCTCGCGCGCCTCACCGGCCGGCGCGATGACGATGCCTCGTTCGAGGCTGCCGGGCTGGCTGATCTGCTCTCTGAACCCCGCCGCCTTGTCGGCGGAAATCTCGAAGCGAGTTTCCATGTCGTCGATCCGGATCGAGCCGACATCGCGTTTCGAGACGCCGCCGGCCCTGCAGATCATCGGCAGAAGCCATTTCGGGTCGGCGCGCTGCTTGCGCCCGAGCGACAGCGTGAACCAGACGCCGCCCTCCATGTCCGGGCGTCGCGGTTCGGCGTCGCGCCTTTCGTCGATCCCCCTTTCGCGGTTTTCCTTGTCGCGTTTGGGCTTCCTCGCCTGCATGTCGTGGACCGGCAGCGGCAAGAGGTCCTCCGGCACCGGGCGGACGGAAAGCTGCTGGCGCAGGAAGGCCGTGGCAATGCGCTCCGGACTTGCCTTCGTCAGCAGTTCCGCCACGAACGCCGCTTCCGCCTCGTCCGGCTCGGCGGCGACAAGCGCCGCGTCGAGGATCTGGGTGCGATAGCGGGTCTCGATCTCGGCGATGCTAGGCGCGCCACGCATTGTGGCCGACAGCTTGGCGAGCGCCAGCACACGCTGCGCGGCACCGCGCCTGGTCTCGGGAACGATGAGCACGCAGACGCCTTTTCGGCCTGCACGCCCGGTGCGGCCGGAGCGGTGGAGCAGGGTCGCTGGATTGCTCGGCACATCCGCGTGGATCACGAGGTCGAGGTTCGGTAGGTCGATGCCGCGCGCCGCCACGTCGGTCGCCACGCAGACATGAGCGCGACCGTCGCGCATCGACTGCAGCGCGTTCGAGCGCTCCGACTGCGCCATCTCGCCCGACAGCGAGACGACCGAGAAGCCGCGATTGGCCAGCCGCGCGGTCAGGTGCCGCACCGCCTCGCGCGTATGGCAGAACACCAGCGCACTGGCGCTGCCGGAATCCAGCAGCGTGTTGATGACGGCATGTTCGCGCTCGTCGCGCCGCACCAGCATCACCTGGTACTCGATGTCGGCATGCTGCTCGGTGGAAGCGGTCGCCGCGATGCGCACCGCGTCCTTCTGGAAATTCCTGGCAAGTTCCGCGATGCCACGCGGCACGGTTGCCGAAAACAGCAGTGTCCGGCGCTCATCGGGCGCCGCGCCGAGGATGAATTCGAGGTCGTCGCGGAAACCGAGGTCCAGCATTTCGTCGGCCTCGTCCAGCACCACGGCGCGCAACGCACCAAGGTCCAGCGCGCCCTTGGAGATATGGTCGCGCAGGCGTCCCGGCGTGCCGACGACGAGATGGGCGCCGCTGTCCAGCGCGCGGCGCTCCCTGCGCATGTCCATGCCGCCGACGCAGGTCGCGATCCTGACCTCGGCTGCCGCGTAGAGCCAGTCGAGTTCCCGCTGCACCTGGATGGCGAGTTCGCGTGTCGGCGCGATGATGAGGCCGAGCGGCCGCCCGGCAGCCGGAAAGCGTTCGGCGCGCCCAAGCAGGGTCGAGGCGATCGCGATGCCAAAGGCAACCGTCTTGCCCGAGCCGGTCTGCGCCGAAACCAGGAGGTCGGCCTCGCCATGCCCGCCATTCGCCATCTCCATCTGCACCGGCGTCAACTGGTTGTAACCTTTCGCCTCGAGGGCGGAAGCAAGCGCGGGGTGTATGGGCAATGCGTCGTCGGTCATGATCATGGTCTCTGTGTCGATGCCGCATAGCACGGCATCCGCGAAGTTGTAATGAGCGCTCTTCGTCGCGATTGCCACCGCGATGATCGTTCGGGCGAAGACTGCCTTCGGTTGATGGCGAAACTGGGCTAACAGCTGGGATGAGGGGCGACGCTGTCGTTCACGTTGCAGCAAAAGTAAGTCGGTTTTGGACTGATATAGACGTAGCGGTGCGCCTCATTCCCTGGCTGACGCTTACAGTAGCCGTGTGCAGTTGCGTCCGGCATACGAGCCCGCCCTTGCACGTGCATATCTTCAAACTGACGATAGTAAAAAAGGCCTGACCGGGACATTAGGCCAAGGTGGCGAAGGACGTTAAGCGGGAGTGACGACAAACCCAGGCAAGCGGCCTTGCTTTGGCGAATTCAGCGATCAGATAACCCACGACAAAATTGAAGAGCATGCGCTCGGTGCGGGACAAAATAAGAGGTCCATCGGCGCCTTTCCGTTCCCCTAGGATGACAGCTCGAGACTTCAGAAGTCCCGCAAATATTCGGCGTCATGACCGGCCGACGGTCTTGCGAACAGCACGGCAGCGCCGACCGAAACGGCCACGAGACACAGAACGACGCCAAGATAAAGCCAGGGGATCGACAGCGCCTCGGGCGGCGGATCGAACACGCCGGTCAGAAGCTTCACCAGCATCCACGCTATGACGACACCGGACAGGAGGCCGAAGACAAACCCTCCGACGATCACGACAATAGCCTCGCCCCATAGAAAGGCCGCCAATTGTCCGGGTTTTGCGCCGACGGCGTTGAGGATGGCGAAGTTCCTGCGGCGTTCAATGAAACCCAAAGCCAGCATGAGCCCGGCGGCTGCGGCTGCCATAACAACGGCGAAGGCGAGCTCGATTGTCGTCAGCCCGCCAAGATCCACAGCGGTCAGGCTCGAACCGATGAGGTGGGCTGCCTGACCGATGTTCGTGACTTTCAGGGATGCATCGGCCTTGAGCGCCCCCCTCACCTGTTGCGCCAGCATGGTGGGATCGCCCTTGGCCTTCATCAGCACATATTCGGCGGCGTCCGTGCCGGTCACGCTGGCGATGTAGGCGGCATTGGCGACGAGGAACGAGTCCCTTGGCGCGGTCGGGAATTCGCGCGCGACACCGATGAACTTGAAGGGCACCGGGTGATACTGATGGTCGCGAGAATCGAGGAGCCTAAGGTTGATCGTGTCGTCCTCCTGGAGCTGGAAATCCTTCACGGTTTCTTCCGACACCAGAACGCCGTTGGGCGTGGCGTCAAGTTTTGCCAGAACAGTGGCGGCACTGCCGCCGCTGAAGTAGGCATCGGACAGGCTGGTCGCGCTTCCGATACGCGCGGGGTCGATGCCATAGAGATCCTGAAGGTCGGCACCGACATAGGCGAAGCGATGTTGCATGGGTTGCGCGAACGCCGTTGCCGACAGCGAGGCCAGTATCGCCAGGTGCGAACCGGCCGGCTTGTCGGCCGTGCCGAACACGGTGACATCCGATCCGTTTGTCAATTCGGCATCGACGCGCGCCTGGGCGTTGTATGTGGTGTTGAAGATCGCCGTCGACGTGGCGAAGGAAATCGCCAGCGCGGTCATGGCGATGCCAATGGTCAGGCGTCGCGACTGCCTCGACAGTGCGGCCGAGACGATCGCCGCCAGCGGGCCGGCGGCAGGCCTCACGATCGTGCGCAGCACCGGGCCATTGCGCGCGACGACATTGGCCGAAAGCCGCATGGTCAGCAGCGCAGCACCCAGCCAGAACAGCGCGGGTGCGATGAAGGCCTTGTAGTCCACGGATGTCGCGGCGACGCCTTCGGGCGCAAGGACGACCTGGTATCCGGTACTCGCCGACAGCCAGAAAAGGAGCCCGGCGGCAACGAGCAGCAGCACATCCAGCCATAGCCGCCGCCACAGCGGCGTCTTGTAGCGCTCGACCGAGCGGCGCGCCGTATTGGGATCATTCCGGCGCAGTTCCCACCACACGGGCAGCAGGAAGGCCGCGAAACCCAGGAGCAGGCCGGTCAGAACGGCGAGCGCAAGCGCCGGGTCGGCGATGGCGGCCCTTGCACCCATACCTGGAACGGCAAGGCCGAACAGCAGCGCCGCCACCGTCCCCAACGCCGTGCCGCCAACCGCCGCGACAGCGGCCTCGGCGGCAGTCAGCGAGAGGATTTGTTGCGTCGTGGCGCCGCGGACACGCAGCAGTGCCTGTTCGGCGCGCCTGCGTGCGGCGCCCGAGGCGGTTATGGCAAAGGTCAGCGCCACCGCCAGCGCCACGCCAGGCAGGCCGAGGAACAGAAACAGTACCGAGGCGTAGAGCGCGTCCGAGCGTACCGCGCCGAGGCGCGAGCTGAGGTTGTCGGCGACCAGCGCCTGGCCTGCGACCCTGGCCTCGAAATTCTTCTCCATGCCTGTCACGACAGTGAATGCCGAAACCGGTTCGGCCGGCAGGACGTCACGCGCCAGCCGCACATGCAGTTGCAGGCGCGCGGTGTCCGGGCGCGCCTGGCGCTGCGCGTCGAACAGGCTTTCCCACTGGCCTTGTGGCAGTATCAGCACATTGTCCGGCGGCGCTTGCGGGGCAGCCTGCGACGGCAGGCCAACGACCTGGAACAGCGAGTCGGCATCGGGCAGGTCGACCACGCCAGCGATGATGACGTCGACCGGCGCAAGTCCGATGCGTTTGATCGTCACCGTGTCTCCGGGACCGACGTGAAGATTGGCGGCTGTCTGCTGCGCGATGAGGGCGCCCCTGCTGCTCCCGGACAGGGGGCGGATCTCGGCGGGGAAGTCGCTTGCATAATCGCCGTCGAAGGCGATGACCTGGCCCGGCCCCGTAGTCTGCGTGGTGCCCCCGGTCTGCGCCTGGAAGCCGTCGATATCGGCGAATTGCACGCGGTGAACGGCCTTGACCCGAGAGGTCTCGGCCAGTGCCTTGCCGATCGCATTAGCATCGGCGCCAGGTATCACCTGGACCTGCCAGTCGACGGGCACGGTCGATATCGCGCGCGCGGTCATGGAAGCGCTCGCGTTGAGAAGGAAAAGCACCATCGACACCAACAGCGCCGTCGCCAGGGCAACGCCCGCCGCCGCGCCCGCGACGCGCAGCTGTCGATGGGCTAGAACGCCCCTGATCCACAGGAGCAGCATCAACTTGCCCCGGTTTGAAGGGACTGCAAGGTCAGCCGGCCGTGCTCCATGGTCCAGCGCGTTGCCATCCTGGCGGCGACAGCCTCGTCATGCGTGGCCACCACAAGCGCAATGCCCGTATTTTCCAAGTGGCTGAGCACGGTATCGAAGAAGAGCTGGGCGGTGACGCTGTCGAGTTGCCCGGTCGGTTCATCGGCAAGGATGAGTTTCGGTCCGATGGCGAGCGCTCTTGCCATCGCTATGCGTTGCGCTTGCCCGCCGGATAATTCCTCCGGCAGCTTGTCCGCCAATTCGTCAAGGCCGAAGGTGTCCAGCAGAAGAGCCGCAGTTCGGTCGGCGGAACTCAGCTCTCCGGCCAGTATCATCGGCAAGCTTATATTTTGCGCAGCGGTCAATGCGGGAAACAGGCTGGGCGACTGGAAGACGAAGCCGATCCAGCGTGGCCTTAAGTCCTCGAACGGGCCAAGGCCGGGCCATTCGATCTGCCCGTTGGTCGGCCGGTCCAGGCCGCCAAGGATGTGCAGCAGGGTGGTCTTGCCGCTGCCCGAAGGTCCAACCAGGGCGATGCGGGCGCCTGAGTTGATTGCACAGTCCACATCGCGGAGCACCGTCGTACGTCCGGCGGTTCCGTCTGGGAAGTCACGGCCAATACCGCTTGCAACAACAAGCGTTTCATCCATTTTCGACCCTCCCGTCCTTCAGCCGGACGATGCGGTCGGCTCGTTGCGCCAACGCCTTGCTGTGAGTGGCGAGCAGCGTTGCCAGTCCTGCGGCGCGCCTTGCTTCGAACTGGGCAATCAGCCGCAGCTCCGTGTCGCGATCGACTTCGGCGGTGGGCTCGTCTGCCACGAGGATGGGCGGGTCGCAGGCCAGGGCGACCGCAAGACCGGCGCGCGCGGTCTCCCCGCCGGAAAGCTCGGTTGGAAGCGCCCGAGCCCGGGCCACAAGCCCCACGCTGTCGAGCAGCGGCGCAATCCGCTTTTCGTCCGGCTTGCCGGCCAATTGCATCTGGAGGCGGACATTCTGCTCCACGGTGAGGTGCGGAAACAGATTTCCGGATTGCAGCAGAATGCCAAAATTCGCCCTGCGCAGGCGCGCCCGGTTGGCCTGCGAACGACGGGTAAGCCTTACGCCAGCCACCTCGACATGGCCGCCGTCCGGCTCATCCAGTCCGGTCAGACAGGCCAGCAAAGTGGATTTGCCGCTGCCCGAAGGACCGGTCACCGCGACAATCTCGCCGGCACATACCTGCAGGCTGACGCCGCGCAGCGCCGCTGTCTCGTCGTCACCGATGTGGAAGAAGCGATAGAGCTCGTACGCATCCAGCGCGTGCATGTCACTTCCACCGGAAGGATTGGGACATCAGTTGCCACTGGTCGACATTGTCAGCACCCTTGGGCGCGTAAAACTCCAGCGTGACCAACTTGCCGTCCTTGAAGAACAAATAGCGTTCGTTCTCCAGGCGAACCTGCTTGTTGGTCACCGGATTGAGCTCCGAGTTTGTTGAGTAGACGATACGGATCGCTGCTCCGGCCGGAAGAGCCTCCGCCTTCACCGAGCTCACTGTGACCGCGCGTTCGGCCTTTTCGAGTTCCGGAACATAGGTCGTCTTGGCGGCCGCGACGGTCGGCGCTGCATCGGCCTTCGCCACAGAGACGACGACGCCGTCGAACTTGTCGACGAAACTCGCGCCATCGGCGCGGTCCGAGCGCGCCCAGCCTTCGGGAACCTTCAGCGTGAACCCCTGTGGCGCCGCATAGTCGATGAACACCTGCGTATCAGGAATGTCGCCGGGCGGGTTCTTTTCCATTGGAACTGGCTTTTCGACGGCAAGCGCCGAAGTAGCCTCGACCGCAACAACCAACACGCCCGCCACCCCCAGGCAGATTGTAGCGGCAAGGATGGGGACAATCCGAGCAATCCTGCGAAGCCTGTTTTCCATCGCTGCGACCTTTCGAATGGAACGGACACAAGCTCAGAATGCCGCATCAAGATTACGGCCAGTTCGTCCAGTTTATACGGATTGGTAAGGTTCGGGGTAGCCGAACTGCATCGACGCCGGCTTTGTCAGCGGACCGCTGACGATGACCGTGAAATTCTGTTGTTCCCACATATTCGACAGAAAATAGCGCCGACAGAAGCTATGACGGGCGACCAGGTTCGGGAGGCTGAAATGACCGCTGTCATACATCTGTCTGAGATCAAGCAGGCCCTATCGGGCATCGACGTCATTGCGGAAATGGAGACCGCATTTGGCCTTTATTCGCAAGGTCTGGCCACAGTGCCGCCAGTCGGCGAATTGCTGTTCGACCAGCCGCCGGGCGAGATGCATATCAAATACGGCGCGGTGCGCGGCGACGGCGTCTTTGTCGTCAAGATCGCCACAGGCTTTTATGAAAACCCATCCATCGGCCTCCCCTCTTCCGGCGGCGTGGTCCTGGTGTTCAGCGCCAACGACGGCAGACTCCTGGCCATATTGCAAGACGAGGGCCACCTCACCGACATACGCACTGCCGCAGCCGGTGCGGTGGCCGCCAAATGGTTGATGCCGGCCGAACTCGAATGCATCGGCATTTGCGGCTCGGGCAATCAGGCGCGGCTGCAGGCGCAGTTCCTGCGCGAGGTGACACTGTGTAGAAATGTGCTGATCTGGGCTCGGAATGCCGAGAACGCCAAGAATTGCGCGGCCGACATCGCAGCGCTTGGCTTCGTTGCGAGGACCGCGGCATCGCCGGCAGAACTTGCCGCACACGCACGCCTTATCGTCACAACGACCGCTTCAAGGACACCGTACCTGATGAGCGGCGACGTCCGGCCGGGCACGCACATCGTGGCGATGGGCGCGGACACGCCTGAAAAATCCGAAGTCGATGCCGCCTTGCTGGGCAAGGCGGCAAGCGTCATCGCCGACAGCCACTCGCAATGTTTCGAACGCGGTGAGATCCATCACGCCATCGCCCGCGGTTTGCTTTCGCCGGAGCGCGTGCTGGAACTTGGCGCGGTCATCTCGGGACCGGACCGCCTTTTCCGGCAGGTCGCCGATATTTCCATCGTCGACCTTACCGGCGTCGCCGTTCAGGATATCGTCCTCGCCAAGGCCGTGTGCAGGAAGCTCGGTGTTCTCGCCACCGCTTGAGCCATTTCCGGCCTCACAGCACTGCCGTCACGCGGTCGCGAATTCATCCTGGAGAAAACGGTCGATGCGCTGCAAGGCGTCCCGGAAATGGTCCGGCTCGCCGCCGATGCCAAGGCGCAGATGCCCCTCCATTCCGAACCAGCTGCCCGCGACCGCAAACACGCTTTGCGTTTCGCGCAACCGACGGCAGAAATCATCCGACGAGACCGGAAGGTCGTAGCGCAGGAAGGCCATCGCGCCTGCCTGCGGCGGCACCCAGCTGAAGATCGCCGAGCGCACCGCTACCCACCGCGACAGCTGATCGAGATTGCGGGCGAGAAGGCGCCGGTTGCGCGCCACGATCCGTGCACGCTTTTCCGGCTGCAGGGCAAACAGCGCGATGCGCTGCCCAAGCGCGTTGCTGCCGATCGTCGTATAATCCTGCCGCTGCATCGCCTTCTCGATGATGTCCTTTGACGACACGATCCATCCGATGCGCAGCCCGGCCAGCGCCATCGCCTTCGCCGTGCCGCCGGTAATCACGCCGGCTGGAGCGGCCGCGAAAAGCGTTTCGGTCTCCGGGCCAGCGAGTTCCGCGCCGCGATAGATTTCATCGGCATGAAGAGCGATGCCGTGACGTGTCGCAAGCAACGCCAGTCCTGACCGTTCGTCGGCCGAAAGCACGCCGCCGGTGGGGTTGTTGGGGTTGCAGACCGAGATCAACCTGGTGTTGGGCGTGATCGCCCGCGCCACCTCGTCGAGATCGAGCATCCAGCGGCTGCCGGAAAGCCTGAGTGGCACCTGATGCACCTTTGCGCCGAGCGCCTTCGCCAGTCCCGGCAATTGCATGAAGTTGGGCGTGATGATGATGGCTTCATCACCGTTGTCGAGCAGGCTCATCACCGCCAGCATGTTGGCCTCCGACGACCCCGTCGTGACGAGCACATTGTCGGCGCCGGCACCGGGATAGCGCGCGGCGATCGCTTCACGCAGCGCCGGCTCGCCTTCGGTGTGGCCATAGCCCAGCGGCAGATCGACCAGCGCTTCGATCTCGTGCGGGTCGAGCAGTTCCCGCATCGTGAAGGGATGCAGCCCGCTCTCGGTCAGATTGTATTCGACCGTGTTTTCCCAGATCGACTGGCTGCGTTCGAGTTCGAAAAGGTCAATGCGCATATCGGGTCCCATCGCGAGTGCATTTTCGCCGCAAACCGACGCGGCGTGTCGAGAAGCCAAGCTAATGCCAGTCGGCGCAAGGTTAGCCCGAAGCTTCCGGCGCCATGGCAGAAGATGTCCGAGCCCCGCATGGCAATGACAGCATATTCTTCCACGCCCGCGCCATACAGAGGCGCGCGGCTTTCGCATTTCGAGCGTGCCGCTGTTCACAGCGAGGTTCATGCATGCCACAGGTCAGGAACAACTATATCGACGGGGCCTGGCGTTCAGCCGAGCACTTCAGCGAGGGCCGCAACCCCTCCGACACCACCGAGGTTATCGGTCGCTTCGCAATGGCCACCGCTTCCGACGTTCACGACGCGGTGGCGGCTGCCCGCAAGGCACTGGGCGATTGGAAGGAAACGTCCCCCCAGCAACGCTTCGACATTCTCGACAGGGCGGCCGACGCGATCGCCCGGCGCACGCAGGAACTGGCGACATTGCTGGCGCGGGAAGAAGGCAAGACCTTGCCGGAAGCCGTCGCCGAGGTGACGAAAGCCGCCCATACCTTCAAATATTTCGCCGGTGAGGCGGTGCGGCTTGCAGGTGCCAGTTTGCGTTCGGTGCGCAAAGGCGTCGACGTCGATGTCCGGCGCGAAGCCGTCGGTGTGGTCGGACTGATCACACCCTGGAATTTTCCATTCTCGATCCCGGCCTGGAAAAGCGCGCCAGCGCTGGCCTATGGCAACTGCGTCATCCTCAAGCCGTCGGAACTGACCAATGCGATTGCCTGGGAACTGGCCAGCATCCTGCATGAAGCCGGCGTGCCGCGCGGCGTCTTCCAGATGGTCATGGGTGGCGGTGATGTGGGCTCGGCGCTGGTCGCCGATCCCGGCGTCGACGCCATCAGCTTCACCGGCTCCGGAGCCGTGGGCGGCAAAATAGCTGCGCAAGCGGTGGTGCGCGGCGCCAAGCTGCAGCTCGAATTGGGTGGCAAGAACCCGCTGGTGATCGCCGATGACGCAGACCAGGACAAGGCCGTCGATGCCGCCGTGCGCGGCGCCTTCTATTCGACCGGGCAACGTTGCACGGCATCCAGCCGCATCATCGTCGATGCGGTCGTCCACGATTCCTTTGTCGAGCGGCTGGTGGAGCGCACCGCAAAACTGCGTGTCGGGCACGCGCTCGACGCTACCTCCGACATCGGTCCGCTGGTCAGTGCGGCGCAGTTGCAGCGCGTGTCGCGTTATGCCGAGGCCGCTCCCTACGACGGCGCCCACCACGCCTTCGGCGGCCGCGTGCTCGAGGCGCCGGCCAATGGCCACTATTTCGAACCGGCGATCTTTCTCGACGGCGACATGCGCCAGAGCATCAACCGCGAAGAGGTTTTCGGGCCGATCGTCTCGGTTTTCAAGGCAACCGACCTCGATGATGCAATACGCATTGCCAACGCCACCGAGTTCGGTCTCAGCGCCGGCATCTTCACTGGCTCGCACGCAAAGGCCCGCGCCTTCATGCGTGCCAGCAACAGCGGCATGGTGATGGTCAATTTGCCGACCGTCGGTTCCGATTATCACGTGCCCTTCGGCGGTCGCGGCGCTTCCGCCTATGGGCCGAAGGAAATGGGGCTCGGCGCTGTCGAATTCTTCACCCAGACCAAGACCGCCTACATCGCCGACTGACATCACGGCAGGGGCTGTCCGCCCACGACAGCTTCTGCTGCTCGCCCGGTCAAGGTGACAAAAGCCGCCCTCCCCGGCAGCGGAAACGGGAACTTGTTCTGCGCGCCGTGGCCTATCGTCAAGGCAATCCCGCCCGACGGGCGGATGCATCAAAGAGGAACACGAATGTCCAAACCGCCTCGCGTGATCGATCCGGAAAGCATCGAGCCCGATACACGATCGACATATCCGGAGCATCTACAGGAACCCGTCAAGGGGCGCGGCAAGCGCCGCCTGGGTTCCCTTGCCGGACTGAACAATCTTTCGGCAGTCCATGTCGAATTGCCGAGCGGTTGCGCATCGTCCCTCAGGGTCTGGCACAGCCACGAGGACGAACTCATCCTCGTTCTGGAGGGCGAGATGACGCTGATCTCGGACCAGGGCGAGCAGCTCGTTCGCCCCGGCCAGGCCATTGGCTTTCCCGCCGGCGAAGCCAATGGCCACCAGATCGTCAATCGTAGCGAAGCAAGGGTGGTGTTCGTCGAAGTGGCAAGCTTTGACCAGGCCAATGTATCGACCTATCCGGACGACGATTTGTTGCAGATACCGGACGGACGCGGCCGCCGCTTCGTCCGCAAGGACGGCACCCCCTATTGAGGTCCGTCCCATGCAATCGAAGGTTTCGCCACGCCTCGCCGAGCCGCTCGCTCCCGAAATTCTCGAGCTCATCTTCCGGCCGCGCATAGAACGGGAACTGGCTCTCGGCATCGATGATCTGTGCGCTGTCAACGAGGCGCATCTGGTGATGCTGGCCAGGACCGGATTGGTCGAGCCGGCGGTCGCGAGCGACCTTGCCGAGGCGTTGTCCGGCATTCGCAGGGATGGCGAGGACGTCATTCCCCGCGATCCGGCCCGCGAAGATGGCTACTTCAACTTCGAGGCGCTGCTGATGGCGCGCGCGGGTGCCGAGACCGGCGGGCGGCTGCACCTCGCGCGCAGCCGCAACGACATCAACGCGACGCTCGATCGTCTGGCGATGCGGCGGTTGGTTCTTGACCTTGTCGAGAAAATCATTGCGTTGCGGCGCGCCTTGTTGCGCCGGGCCGAGGAATTTGCCGACACCATCATGCCTGGCTACACGCATATGCAACCGGCGCAGCCGACTACCTTCGGCTTCTATCTGACAGGAATTGCGCAGGCGCTGGCGCGTGACGCCCTGCGCCTCTTCCATGCTTTTCACGCGGCCAACAGTTCTCCCCTCGGCGCCTGTGCATTCGCCGGCACCTCTTTCCCGATCGACCGGCAATTGGTTGCCGAGCTGCTTGGCTTCGACAGGGTCCATCTGCATGCCCAGGATGCGGTGGCATCGCGCGACTATGCGTGGGACGCGGCGGTGGCCGTCCTCGGCTTGGCGGCCAATTGGGGGCGCTTCGCCCAGGACATGTATATCTGGGGCACGCAGGAATTCGGCCTCGTTCGTTTTCCCGACAGCATCGCCGGCACATCGAGCATCATGCCGCAGAAGAAGAACCCCGTGGCGGTCGAATATCTGAAGGCGAGCTCCGGCGAGGTGATCGGCGGGCTGACGGCAACATTCGCCATCCTCAAGGGCGGTCATTTCAGCCACGCCGGCGACACCGGCCGTTCCTCGCTGGCGCCGCTTTGGCCTACACTGCGATTGGCCGGCAACGCGCTGACCATTACCCGCCTCGTCGCCGAAAAAATCGAGCCTTGTGTCGAAACGATGCGGCAACGCGCCGGCGCCGGTTTCTCCACGGCGACCGATCTTGCCGACTGCCTGGTGCGCGAGGGGCGTCTGTCATTTCGCCAGGCACATCACATCGTAGCGGATCTGGTGCGCAATGCGCTGGAGCGTGGTTTGAAACCGGACGAAATCGAATATGGCGACGCTCTTGCGGCCATCGAGCGGGAACTCGGCCATCCGCTCGACATATCCGAAGCGGCCATCATGCAGGCGCTCGACCCCGGTCGCTCGATCACGGCCCGGCGTTCGGCCGGCGCCGCTTCGCCGGACGAAATCCGTCGCATGATCGATACTGCACATGCCGAAATCGATAGCGACCAAGCCAAGCTCGACGCGTTGCATGCGCAACTTGCATCGGCGCGGGAGCGGTTGGACGAGCAACTCGTCCAGTTGCGGCAATCAAATCGTGCCTCATCAAATTGACGCAGCAGGCAGCCGATCTTTGGAAGAATCTGTTCGTGCCGACGCGTCATTTGGAAAAGGTTGCGAGCCGACGGCCGCTAGGTTGTCCTCGTTATTTTCGAGTTGTGATCCGATGACAGGCAGCAGTGCAGGACAGTTTATCCGCTTGGGCGAGACCGGCCGGGCGCCGGTCGAAATCCGCATCGACGGCGAGAGCGTCTCTTGCCTCAACGGCGATACGCTGCTGACTGCGATGCTGCTTCATGGCAGGCATCTGCGGCATTCCGAATTCGGCGATGGGCCGCGCGCCGGTTTCTGCAACATGGGCGCCTGCCAGGATTGCTGGCTGTCGCTTGCCTCGGGCGAGCGGGTTCGCGCCTGCACCACCCAGGTCCAGCACGGCATGGACGTGCTGACGCGCGAGGCAAGGTGATCATGGCAGGCAACGATCGGATCATCGTGGTGGGCACCGGCCCGGCAGGTTCGCGGGCGGTCGAAACACTTCATCGCGCCGGATGCCGAAACCTCACGGTAATCAGCGAAGCACCGGCGAGCGGCGGCCAGATCTACCGGCGCCAGCCCGGCGGATTCCAGCGCCCGCCAGCCAGCCTTTATGGCGACGACGCGCCAAAGGCGGTGCGTCTGCACGACATGTTCGACGCTCTTGCCGGCAAGATCGACTATCGGCCGAACACGCTGGTCTGGAACATCTTCGACGGCGCCGTGCACACAAGCGACCAATCCGGCGCCGGCAGGCAGGAATTCGACCGGCTGCTGTTGAGCACCGGTGCGATGGACCGGATTATCCCGATCCCGGGATGGACCTTGCCCGGTGTGTTCACGCTCGGCGGATCGCAAATCGCGCTAAAGAACCAGGCCTGTTCCATAGGACGCGCCGTGGTCTTCGCCGGCACCGGGCCGCTGCTCTATCTGGTCGCCTACCAGTATGCGAAGGCCGGCGCCAATGTCGTGGCGGTGCTCGATTCCGCCTCCTATCTCGACAAGGTCCGTGGCGCGCCGTGGATGGCCCGCGCACCCAAAATGCTGCTGCGCGGCCTCGCCTATCGCCGCTATCTCTCGCGTAAACGCGTCATGCTGCGCGAAGGCGTGCGGCTGCGCTCGGTTGAGGGCACGGAGAGTGTAAAGGGCATCCGCTTCAGCGCCGGCGGTCGCGATGATTTTATCCCGTGCGATGCCGTCGGGCTCGGTTTCGGGCTTACTCCCGAAATGCAGCTTGCCGAAATTGCCGGATGCCGCACCCGCTTCGATGCGGCCAACCGGCAGTGGGTCGTCGCGCACGATGGCCAGGGCCGCGCCGGCGACGGCATCTATGTCGCGGGCGACGGCAGCGCGATCGGCGGCGCCGATGTCGCCGAACTCGCCGGCGAGCGCGCGGCGCTGGCGTTGCTTGCCGACATCGGGCTGCCATCATCGAAGACACGGATGCGCCAGATCGAGCGCGAGCTTGGTCGCCTTGTCACCTTTCGCAAGGGTGTCGAGACAAGCTTTCCCTTTCCCGCCGACTGGATTGGCGAAGCGCCCGACGAAACCATCCTGTGTCGCTGCGAGAACGTCACCTTCGGCGAGGCCAGGGCCGCAATCGCCAAGTTCGAACCGCGGGAGGTCAATAGGCTGAAGGCGCTCGCCCGGCCCGGCATGGGACGCTGCCAGGGCCGCGTCTGCGGCCCCGTCCTGGCCGAGTTGCTTTCGGCGGCGACCGGAAGGCCGCTCGAACAGGTCGGCAAGCTGCGCGGACAGGGACCCGTCAAACCGATCTCGTATGCAAATGCCGGCGGCCAGGCAGATCCGCAGGTCGACGCCTGGATGCGTGCTGGTGAAAAAAGTGAAGCCGATGACCAGAGTTTCTGAAACGGACGTCATCATCGTCGGCGGCGGTATCGCGGGCGTCTGCTCGGCCTACTATCTTGCCCGGCGCGGCGCGCGCGTCATGCTGTTCGAACGCGGTACGGTCGGCTCCCAGGCCAGCGGCGTGAATTTCGGCGGCCTGCGCACCAATGGCCGCGCCGAACCCGAACTGCCGCTCAGCCTGCGCGCCCGCAGCCAGTGGCAGAAGATCGAAACCCTCGTCGGCGAAAGCTGCGAGACGGAGATCACTGGGCATATCGAGATCTGCGACCGCGCCGAACATATGGCTGCCGTCGAACAATGGGCCACCATGGCTGATGGTCATGGCGTCGGCACGCAATTGATGACGGGCGCGGAAGTTGCACGGCGTTTCCCCTGGATCGGCACGAAGGTGCTCGGCGGATGCTTCGTCGCCAGCGACGGTGCGGCCAATCCACGGCTTGTCACGCCGGTCTTCGCCATCGCCACGCGCAAGCTCGGCGTCGATATCCGCGAGCACGACGCTGTGCGGACCGCGCATCACGATGGCGCGTGCTTTCAGATCGAGAGCGAATCTGGAACCAGGGTTCGGGCACCGACCCTGATCAATGCAGCCGGCGCTTGGGGCGCGCGCCTTGCGGCACAATTTTCGGAGGTCTTTCCGCTCGATGTGATGGCCCCGCAAATGGTGGTCAGCGAGCCATTTCCCCGCATGATCACGTCGACGGTGGACTACCCGGTCAACGGGCGCTTCTTTTACGCCCGCCAGATTGGCCGGGGAAATCTTCTCTTCGGCCGGGGCCCGGGCGGCGCCGATCTCGACACCGGCCGCGCGAAATACGTTCCCCAGAACCTCTTTGATGCGTCGCGCATCGCCGTCGACGTGCTGCCGTTCCTGCGCGGCCGCAATTTCATCCGCACCTGGGCCGGCGTCGAAGGCAAGTCGCCGGATTCGCTGCCATTCCTCGGAAGAAGCCGCATCGTCGGCGGACTGATCCATGCCTTCGGTTTTTCCGGGCATGGTTTCCAGCTCGGCCCCGGCATCGGCGAAGTGGTCGCCGAACTGGTGCTTGACGGCCGCACATCGACACAGATCGAAGGCTTCGACCCCTACCGGTTTGATAAGGGTCCAGATGCCGTCGGCAAGACACCGCTTGTCCAAACCGCCTGAAACGAGACGGCTTGACTACAAGCAAGGTCAGGCAACCCGCCGCAATTCGTCCTGTGGTGTCTGCAATGAGGTAGTTGCCGGAGACGAAGGCTCGTTCTTGATCTCGCGCAGCACCACGAAACTGTCGAAGCGGGAGAACGACACGTCGCCGTCGAGAAGTTCGCGCGAGGTGGCTTCGTAGGCCGCGATATCACGGCAATCGAAGCGCAGCATGTAGTCGTAAGGCCCGCACAATCCGAAACAGTTGGTGATCTCGGGATGGTGCTTGATGCGGCGCTCGAAGGTCTGGAAGTCGACCGAGCCGTGGTTCTTCAACGAAACCGCGGCGAAGACCGTGACGTTGGGATAGAGCCGCGACCAGTAGATCTGGGCGCGATAGCCACTGATCAGCCCCATCTTTTCCAGCCGGCGCACGCGCTTGTGGCACGGGCTGGCCGAGATGCCGACGAGTGAGGATAGTTTGAAATTCGTGATCCGGCCGTTCTTCTGAAGTTCCGTGAGAATACGCAGATCGATGCGGTCGACCTTGCCGGGCAGGCCTGCGAATTCCGACTTCAAGGGCACCATGTTCATTGTGTTTTTCTCCTGACGAGGCTCAACTGCGGCTGCACACGCGCCACCGACCAGTCGGTCTGCTGGGTTCGGCCAGAATGAGAGGACGCCCAAGGCTTGCAATCGAAAAAAGGTAACGCCTGAATGAGCGCCAGACATGCAGTGACCGTCAGGCTACCCTGGCTGAACACGCTCGTCGCATTTGAGGCCGCGTCGCGTCTTGGCAGTTTGACGCTTGCCGCCTCGGAATTGAACCTGACGCCCGGCGCGGTGAGCCGGCAGATCAAGCTGCTCGAACAGTCGCTTGACGTAACGCTGTTCCAGCGAAGCCACAACGCCATCGAACTGACGGAGACGGGCAAAGCCTTCCTCGGTCATGCCAAGAATGCGCTGGCCGAAGTCCGCAAGGGCGTGCGCGAAGTTTCAAGCCAAGCCGCCAAGCTGACCATATGGGCGCCGGTAACACTGACGCAGCGTTGGCTGATCCCGAGGATAGAGCACTATCATCTCGGACACCCGGGGGTAGATCTGCACTTTCGCACCATCGGAGCGGCCGGCAGCGACAGGATCGACATCGAGATCAAGTATGCGCGTGGTTTGCCGCAGGACGCAGACACGGAGGGCGAGATGTTCCTGGCGGACAACACCGCGCCTATTTGCCGGCCGGCACTGCTGGACGGGCAAGTTGCAGTGACCGACCCGGCGCAAGTCCTCGCTCTGCCGATCCTGCAGGACACGGCTGATGCCTGGTCCTGGCGCCAATGGTGCAAGGGGGCTGCCATCCCCTTCGAACCGCTTGGCCGCAGCATCGTCTTCGACACCGATGAATCATCGATCGACGCCTGTCTTTCGGGCCTCGGTGTCGCCCAGGCCAACACAGCTTTCGTCGCCCCTTTGCTGCAATCTGGCAACATCATCCGGCTGTGCCCGCAGGTCGATATCGTGCTCGGGGCCTATTATGCCGTCATCCACACACCAGGACGGGTTCCGCAGGCCTTCGTGGCATGGCTGAAGAGCCAGGGCACCCAGTTGGAGTTGGCAAAATAAACTGCCGGGTGGGCCGTCAAACCAGACATTTTTTGCCGCCCGCCAATGTTGGTTTGACCGAACGTGGCTGTCTTTCGGCCTACTCTCGATGGGGCTCCGCGCAAGACGCCCGTTCTGGGCGCTCCCGGCGCGGCGTAAACAAGAACAGAGGGTGAGCGAAAATGAACATGAAGAGACGAATGCTGCTTGTCTCCGCGGCGATGCTTCTCGCCGGGGCAAGCACGATCCAGGCAGCAGAGCAGCGGGTGGTGAAACTCGCCACCGACGGCACCTACGCGCCGTTCAACTACACCGATCCGGCGGGCAAGCTTATCGGCTTCGAAGCCGATCTGGTCGACGACATCTGCAAGCGCATGAACGTCAAATGCGAGTGGGTCATCCAGAATTTCGACGGCATGATCCCTGCCCTCAACGAAAAGAGGTTTGACGCCATTCTCGCTTCGCTCTCCATCACCGACGAACGCGCAAAGGCGGTCGATTTCTCGATCGCCTATTATGCCGGCCCGACGCGTCTGATCGCTTCCGGTGAAAGCAAGCTCGGCCAGTTCAAGAGCGGCGCAGGCTCGACCATCCTGCTTGGATCGATGAGCGACAAGGACAAGGCCGTCATCGGCGATGTCGCGACCGCGCTCAAGGATGCGACCGTCGGCGTCGAGCGCGCGTCGACGCATGCGAAGTTCTTCGAGGGGATTTTTCCGGGCGTCAAAGTGAAAATCTATGACAAGGGCGAGAACATGCTGCTCGACCTCGTCGCCGGCCGCATCGACGCCGCCGTCGATGGCGCCGGTTCCACACTCAATTTCATCGGCGAACAGGAAAAGGCCGGCAAGAAATTTGTCGCGTTTGGCCCAGCCCTGAAAGGCGGCGCACTCGGCAAGGGTGTCGCGCTGGCGTTCCGCAAGGGTGAGGAAACGGAACTGCGCGAGCAGTTCAACAAGGCGATCCGCGAGGCGACCGCCGACGGCAGCATCTCGAAGATGAGCGTCAAATGGATCGGCGTCGACGGTTCGATCCCTGAAAACGTCGCCAAATGAATTTCCTCGACCTTCTCGCCTTCGGCCCGACCGGGTGGGGCGACGAACTGGCGCGCGGTGCTGCGATGACCCTGGTCATCGCAGCATTGGGCTTTGCCGGCGGGCTCGTCGTGGGCTTGCCCATCGCGGCCGCGCGGCTCTCTTCAAGTCTCCTGCTGCGCTCCATTTCCGGTGTCTATGTCACGGTTGTCCGCGGCGTGCCCGAACTCCTGGTGATCTATCTGCTGTTCTTCGGCGGCGGCCACTTCTACCGCTATGTCGCCGACGCGCTGGGTTATTCCGGTGCAGTCGCTGCGGACGCCTTCAGCGCCGGCGTCCTGGCCGTTATCCTGATCTGCGCGGCCTACAGCGCCGAGGTGTTTCGCGGTGCCTTCCAGGCCATCCCGAAAGGACAGATCGAGGCCGCCAGTGCCTTCGGAATGAGGCGATCCACATTGTTTTGCCACATCAAGCTGCCGCAAATGCTGCGCTATGCCTTGCCGTCGATCTCCAATGTCTGGCAGCTGGTGCTGAAAGATACGGCGCTGGTCTCTGTTACCGGGCTGGTTGAACTGATGCGCACTATAGACGTGGCGGCCGGTTCAACCCGCAGTCCATTTCTGTTCTACATGGTCGCGATCCTCATCTTCCTCGTCTTCACAGCGATCTCGAACAAGGCTTTCGATAGCGCCGAACGTCATTTCAGCCGCTCCGTCGTCGGGGGATATGGCAAATGAGATGGGATGTGCTCTTCGGCTCGTTTCCGGCGCTGCTCTCGGCACTGCCGCTAACGCTCGAACTCGCCGTCACGTCGATCGCGCTCGGTTTCATGCTGGCGGTGCTGCTGGCGGCGGCGAGGCTTTCAGGCATCCGCGCATTTTCGGCGCTCGCCTACACCTATGTCTACATCATCCGCGGAACGCCGCTGCTGGCCCAGGTTTTCTTCGTCTACTACGGGCTCGGCCAGCTCGACGCCATGCGCAATTCCATCCTGTGGCCGATCTTCCGGGAAGCCTATGCCTGCGCGCTCATCGCCCTGTCCTTGAACACGGCGGCTTATGGCAGCGAGATCATTCGCGGTGGGCTGCTTTCGGTGCCGCGCGGGCAGATCGAGGCAGCCAAGGCGTTCGGCCTTACCGCCACGCAGAGGTTCCGGCTGGTGGTGTTCCCCCAGGCCCTGCGCGCCATGCTGCCCGCCTATGGTAACGAGTTGATCCTCATCCTCAAAGGCACGTCACTGGCCAGCACCATCACCATTATCGAGCTGACCGGACAGGCGCGGATCCTGGCTTCGGAGACCTATGCTCCGATCGAGGTCTTCCTGGCGGCGGGCGCGGTGTATCTCGGGCTTAATATGGCGCTCAGTTTCGGGGTGCGGCTGCTCGAGGCCCGGATGATGCGCAATGGGGGCTTCGCAATGGAGGGCTGAGGCGCAAGTCTCGTCCTGCCGCGCCGAGGCGTCGATCGGCCACACCGATCAGCCGGACACCACAGCACATAAAATCGCCTGTTCCAGCAATGGCGCGCCGGCCGAGACTTGCTCTGCCGCCTGGCCAGACCGACCGGAGGAAACGATGAATACAACTGAACTGCCGGCCACCAAACCCACGCCTGCGGTGCCGACAATCGAGTCGCGGAATTTGCGCAAGAGCTTCGGCGTCGTCGAGGTGCTCAAGGGCGTTTCTTTCAAAGCCTACGAGCATCAGGTGGTTTCGATCATCGGCGCAAGCGGTTCAGGCAAAAGCACTTTCCTGCGCTGTCTGAATTTCCTCGAAGCGCCAAGCTCCGGTCAAATAGACTTCAAGGGCCGCAGTCTGGAAATGGGCGCTGGAAAGGTCCCTCCGCAAGCAGGCATCGAATGGCTGCGCCGCCGCACCGGCATGGTGTTCCAGCAGTTCAATCTGTGGTCGCACTGGACGGTGCTTGAAAACATCATCAAGGTTCCGATCCATGTGCACGGCGTTCCACGCCAGCAGGCCGTGCAGCGGGCCATGGAATTGCTTGCCAAGGTCGGCTTGCAGGAGAAGGCCAACGCCTATCCGGCTTCGCTGTCGGGCGGCCAGCAGCAACGCGTCGCCATCGCGCGGGCCCTTGCCGTGGAGCCAGAACTGCTGCTGTTCGACGAACCGACCTCGGCGCTCGACCCCGAACTGGTCGGCGAGGTGCTCGCGGTGATCCGTGCGCTGGCGAAGGAAGGCCGTACCATGCTGGTCGTGACGCACGAAATGAGCTTTGCCCGCGAGGTCTCCGACAAGGTGGTGTTCTTCCATGACGGGCGCATCGAGGAAGAAGGCCCGCCAGCCGAAGTGCTGCGCCAGCCGCGCAGCCCCCGCCTCGGCGCGTTCCTAAAATCCGTTCGCTAGCCACGTTCGACACGGGGACAACAACGCGTTGCCGGCGAATATCTGCGTCGGACCAAGATGAAACTGGCGCTTAGGGGCGATATGGGGCCTGCGTTGTTGCGCTTGGCACCAATTCGTCGTCTTGAATCGCGTCCTTGCTGGTTCTGAAGAAGGGCTGCTCGCGAGACACCCAGGTGCTTGCGCGTCATTTTCATCTTGAGAGAGTTCACCATCAACGCGGAGGGGCTTTTTCGCAAACCGCGGCTTTATCACCAACCAAACAACAGCGCCGCGCCACTCTGGCCTTGACCGTTCTGTACGACTTCCGCGTCGGTGTTCCGACCGAACTGGAAGACACCGTATGAATTGCCGTTGCCGTTCTGCTGCAGGGTAGCGGAATGGCTGTCGCCCTGCTGATCGACGATGCCGAGATTGCCGCCTCCGTTCTGGCCGATCCCGGCATTGTTGCCGTGGCCGTGCTGACGGACGTTCGCGCCGTGGCGCAGGCCGTTATAGAGCGCATAGGCTCTCAGACCGAGGTCCATCATCTGGGCATCATCGCCATTCTGGGGTGAAAGGTAGAAGGCAATCGAGCCACCCGCCACGGCGGGGCTGGAAAGCACCAGTGGTCCCAACATGACGGCAGCGGCAACAGTGCGCAGGACATTGGCAGCTTTGGCGTTCATCTGAACTCTCCTTTTTGGGTATTCGCCAGGGAATGCCGATGAACTCTCCTTTTTGGGTATTCGCCAGGGAATGCCGAACTCTCGCATGACCATACTGAACCGGGCCGGAAGGACGTGTTCAGCCATCGTTCAGCACCAGGCTGGCGAGGGAAAAGAAACGCCCCGGACGATCCGGGGCGCGTATCCGACTATTTTTGAAAATGAAGCTCAGATTTCGCTCGGCACCTGCTTGGTGCAGGTGGCGCTTGTCCCTGCAGCCGCCACCTTGAGCTTCACGTCATAGGAGGCATCGGCGGCGCTAAGGCTGATCTGGCCGAGCGCGGTGGGATGTCCAGGCAGGGCGGTGAACTCACCGCCCTGCCTGATGTTGGAGGAGCCGCCAGCCCCTCCTCCGGATACAGTGATGCTGTAGCTGCCGCTCACGCCTTCATCGGAGCGCACGACGGGTTCGATAAAGATCGTGTTGCCTTGAACCCTGCCCCGGATCTCGCAGCGTAGCGGGCCGGAGGCAGAATTGTCCTTGTCGGCAAAGGCGCCGCTTGCACCCACGGCGACCAATCCTGCGAATGCGATTGCGGCAACGGTCGGAATTCGTCTGTCGGTGTTAGCCATGAATCATCTCCTGTTTGACGGAGAAAAGCCGGGAGCCTGATCCGCCCTGTCTTGTGGATCAAGGACAGGCCTGAACGAAAGCCGCGACATTGCCGCTGCCACCCTGGTTGACATCCGCGCTGCAGCCATGCCCGACCTGGACGCCAGCGGCGACATTGCCGTTGCCATCCTGCGTCAATATCGCGGTGTGGTCCGAGCCAAACTGGCCGATGCCAGCCTGGTTACGATTGCCGTATTGATAGGTGGCACCGTAATTGCCGTCTCCTTCCTGTCCGATCGCGGACAGGTTGCGGTGTCCGTATTGCTGGCCGATGGCGGTGTTGTATTGACCGTCCTGATAGAAGCGGACACGGTTCTTATGGCCATTCTGCACGCCTCCGGCGGAGTTGTGCCAGCCAAATTGTTCGATGCGCACGTCATTGGCGAAGGCTGGGGCGGTAACACCGGCACCAACGACAACGGCAACTACGGCACCTACGATGGATGTGCGGATCATTGTGAACCTCCTTCAGTGCGGACTGGACCGCGGTTGAACGGCTCCTTTGTAGCGAGAGCGTTCGGAACCGATGCTGAAGGCGCCGTTCACCGGAAGTTCACGAGATAGATCGTGCACCAGCGAGAGATTTGCCGGCCGAACCCTTTTTTGCGTCCAACAAACATCGCGAAGAAACAGGCTGAAGAACAGCCGAGAGGCAGTCGCCCCTCTTCAGCCGCGCCATACGGCGACTGCGAAAAGATCCCACGCAGATTGACATCGACACGGCATTCCGCGACCTGATGGAATATCTCAATCGCGTCTACAGCGCACAGCAGCGAGCAAGATGATCCATGACACCTGAGCGTCTCGAAGAATGCCTGACCATCATGCGCTGGTCACCGGAAACTTTGGCGGAAGCGTTAGGCTGCGACGTGTCTTTGGTCGAGGCGTGGCTGACGGAAGAAGCAGAGATCCCGCCAAAGACGGCGGCATGGATCGATACTGTGGCTCAATTTATGGAAACCGCGGACGGCATGAAGCCCAAGGGGCTGAAGGGGAAGCGGTTTAGCGCGCAATAACCGTGGGAGCAGAAGACGGATACGGCCGGAATCCGAGCCCTTCCAACGCCGACAGCCTTGCTTCCCGTTCTACTGGCAGGCTCAACGACTGCCCCGGTGAAGCTTCGGTGATTGCCTGTCCGGATCGATTGGGCCGCGTTAAATTCAATATGACCCCGCGCTTCAAAGCCGACCGGTTCGCGGTTTCGCCTGCCGCTCGGCATCTCACCGAGCGCGATCGAGATGCGCCCGTCCTCGGCCGCACGGAGGTCGTCTTCATCCGCGCCGAGCGCCTGATGAAATGGCCAGCTTCATCCGCTTGCTCTCGATAGCAGCACCCTGATCCGCCCGAAGTCATGATCTTGGTAAGATTGAAAGACATGCCGGGTTGCTCGAGCGGTGTTGGACGGCAAAACTCGGTCTCGATGGTGTTGGCAAGTCAATGCCAGGGCAATCTTCCAACACAAATGTTGAGAGGACGAGTGAAAAGTGTCTGACCGAACGGCTTCGGCCATTTGCAAATTCGCGGGGATGGATGTCGCAGCCGCTTTGTGTTTACTGGCGAGGGTAAGGCACTGCTGGCAACGTTTTGCAAGGCGGATGGAACTCTTTCGAGACCAATGGGCATATGCAGAACAGCAGCTTCGACAAGTCAATCCAGGTGGACAGAAACCATGCGGTGCAGGTTGACCTCACGGCCGTCCTGGTTGCTGCTGGCGGTGGCAATCCGCTCGTCCTGACGATCGGCGATGCGGCCTCCCTCCCCTCCGGTCCCCTCGAATCCAGCCACCGTTCGCTGCAAGCCGGATTGCGCGACTGGGTGGAACAGCAGACCGGCCGGCCGCTGGGCTACATCGAACAGCTCTACACCTTCGCCGACCGTGACCGCGGCACGGACGAGCCCGGTCACCGGGTGATCTCGATCAGCTATCTTGGCCTGACCCACGAGGAGCAGCCCCACGCCACCACATCCGGCAGCTGGCGTAGCTGGTACGAATTCTTTCCTTGGGAAGATCATCGCTACGGTGCGCCACAGCTTATCGCCGACCTCATCGAACCGGCGCTCCAGCGATGGACCGGCATCGGCGAATTTGAGGAAAAGCGCCTTCGGCGCGCGGCGATCGCTTTTGGTCTCCAAGGCCAGCCCTGGAACGAGGAATTGATCCTGCAACGCTATGAGTTGCTCTACGAGGCGGGGCTTGTCGAAGAAGCCGCGCGTCGAAGCAGCCCCAGCCGTGCCCACCTTGTGCCGGGACGAGTCATGCAAGGCGACAACCGCCGCATCCTCGCGACCGGCATTGCCAGGCTGCGCACCAAGATCAAATACCGGCCCGTCGTCTTCGAACTGATGCCACCGGCGTTCACGCTGCTGCAATTGCAGCGGGCGGTCGAGGCATTGGCGGGCGTCACCGTGCACAAGCAGAATTTCCGCCGTCTGATCGAACAACAGGATCTCGTCGAGGAGACCGGCCAGATGTCCTCCGACACCGGCGGTCGTCCGGCCAAGCTGTTCCGCTTCCGCCATGCCGTGCTCGACGAAAGGCCGCTGGCCGGCACTAAATAGCAAAATCCTTCCCTTGACAGCACTTATGCTCATGGTAAGCATATACCCATATTATACTCCACTAGAGCATAATAAGGATCAACATGTCTAGCATCGCTCCCACCACAGCCGAACTCCACAGTCGCGTCGCCAAATTCATCCCGGCGATCGAATGGCCGGCCTTTTCCGATGATATCGACGCGATCTTGGCGCTCAAGCGCGAACGCAACGCCGTCATCCTGGCGCACAACTACCAGGCCCCGGAAATCTACCACTGCGTGGCCGACATCGTCGGCGACAGCCTGGCGCTGGCGCGCAAGGCGATAAACGTCGAGGCCGATGTGATCGTGCTGGCCGGCGTACATTTCATGGCCGAGACGGCCAAGCTGCTCAATCCGCAAAAGACCGTGCTCATTCCGGACATGGGCGCCGGCTGCTCGCTGGCCGATTCCATCACGCCGCAAGACATCAGGCTGATGCGGCAGCGCTATCCGGGCGTTCCCGTCGTCACCTATGTCAACACTTCGGCCGCGGTGAAGGCCGATTCCGACATCTGCTGCACCTCCGGCAATGCCAAGGCCGTCGTGGAATCGCTCGGCGTGCCCCGCGTCATGATGCTGCCCGACGAATATCTGGCGCAGAACATCGCCGCCCAGACCAATGTCGAGATCATCGCCTGGAAGGGCCATTGCGAGGTGCATGAGCGCTTCGCACCGGCCGACATCCGCGAACTGCGCGCCGCACACCCCGGCGTCATCGTGCTCGCCCATCCCGAATGCCCGCCGGAAGTGGTGGCGGAGGCCGATTTCGCCGGCTCGACCGCGGCGATGTCGGACTATGTCGGCAGGGAAAAGCCGGCGCGCGTCGTTTTGATGACCGAGTGTTCGATGAGCGACAATGTCGCCATCGACCATCCCGAGGTCGAATTCATCCGCCCCTGCAATCTTTGCCCGCATATGAAGCGCATCACGCTCGCCAACATTCGCACAGCACTGGAGCAGATGCGTCATCCCGTGACGATCGACCCGGCCGTCGCGTCCCGCGCCCGTCTCGCGGTGGAGCGGATGCTCGAAATATGAGTGCCGATCGCCACGACCTCGCCGGCCGGCCCGTCATTATCGGCGCCGGCATCGCCGGCTTGATGACGGCACTGGAACTTGCACCATTGCCGGTGGTGCTGATGTCCGCCGCCCCGCTCGGCGGCGAGGCATCGAGCCCTCTCGCGCAAGGCGGCATGGCGGCCGCACTCGGCAGCGACGATTCCACCGCGCTACACCTCGCCGATACCTGCAACGCCGGCGACGGCCTGTGCGATGTCCCGGTCGCCCGGCGTATCGTCGAGGCGGCGCCCAAGGCCATTGAGAGGCTGGAACGGCTTGGCGTCGTCTTCGATCGGAATCCCAGCGGCGGCCTGGCCCTCGGCCTGGAAGCGGCGCACAGCCGCCGGCGCATCGTTCATGCCGGCGGCGACGCGACCGGGCGCGAACTCATCCGTGCCTTGGTCGCGGCCGTACGCGCCACGCCGTCCATCACCGTGTTTGAAGATGTCCGGGCGCGCAGGCTCCTCATCGAGGACGGCTCCATCGCCGGCGTCATCGCGACGAGCCAAACCGCCAGCGCGGTATTTGCGACCGATCGCGTCGTGCTTGCCACTGGCGGCATCGGCAGCCTCTATCACGACACTACAAATCCGCTCGGTTGTTTCGGCCAGGGTCTGGCGCTTGCCGCCCGCGCCGGCGCCGAACTGGCTGACCTCGAATTCGTGCAATTCCACCCGACAGCACTCGACACGCCGGCGCGACCGATGCCGCTGGTAAGCGAAGCCGTGCGCGGCGAAGGCGCGGTGCTGATCGACGAAATCGGCCAGCGCTTCCTTGCTGATCTGCCCGGCGCCGAGCTCGCGTCGCGCGACACCGTCGCACGCGCAGTCTTCCGCCATCTTGCAAAGGGCCACAGGGTCTTTCTCGACACGCGCGATTGCCTCGTTACCCGCTTCGCGGAGCGTTTTCCGGCTATCGCCGCCTTCTGCCATGAGGCCGGGATCGATCCGGCATTCGAACCGATCCCGATACGGCCTGCTGCCCATTACCACATGGGTGGCGTGGCGGTGGATGATGAAGGCCGCAGTTCCGTGCCGGGGCTGTGGGCCTGTGGTGAGGTGGCCTCGACCGGCCTGCACGGCGCCAACCGGCTTGCCAGCAATTCGCTCACCGAGGCCGTGGTCTGCGCAGAATGGGTGGCCCGCAGCGTGGCTTCGGCATCGGGGACCCGTATCATCGAGGCAGGTCCGGCAGAGCTGTTGCCGCCACCAGCCCCCGGCCCCGTGCGCGACATCGTTTCGGCGACCCTGGGGGTCGTGCGAAACGGCGATGAACTGCGCGGCGCCGTGGCCCGCCTGGCGCCTCTGGCGACCGGCAAAACCGCCTGCGCAGATCCAGCTGCGGTCGCGCTGATGATGGCCGTCTCGGCGCTTCGTCGCAAAGAAAGCCGCGGCGCACATTTTCGCAGCGATTTCCCCACCCACACTGCGCCAACCCGCCGCGCACGACTGACCCTCGACGCCGCGTTGGCCGCTGATGCCGAACTCGACCCCGCACCACTGGCCCGGAGCGCCTGAACCATGACGCTTTCTCCCCTGCCCCGGCTGATGCTCGAACCGCTTGTTCGCGCCGCCTTGCTGGAAGACCTCGGCTGTGCCGGCGACATCACAACCGAGGCCATTGTTCCTGCCGATGTTTCTGCCAAACTGGTGCTGGCCGCGCGTCAGCCCGGTGTCGTTGCCGGCCTCGATCTGGCGGCGCTCGCCTTCGGCCTGATCGATCCCGCAATCGCCATGAAAATCGAACGCCCGGACGGAAGCCGCATCGAAGCCGGAGACATCCTCGCGACCCTCATAGGGCCAGCGCGCGGGCTTCTGACGGCCGAGCGCGTGGCACTTAACTTCCTCTCCCACCTCAGCGGCATTGCCACCGCCACGGCCGGCATCGTCGATGCGGTGCGCGACCACAAGGCAAGGATCGTCTGCACCCGCAAAACCACGCCGGGTCTGCGCGCACTGGAAAAATACGCCGTTCGGGCCGGTGGCGGCTCGAACCACCGCTTCGGTCTGGACGACGCCGTGCTGATCAAGGACAACCATATCGCCATCGCCGGCGGCGTGCGCGCGGCCATCGAACGGGCCAAGGCCAATGTCGGGCACTTGGTCAAGATCGAGGTCGAGGTCGACACACTCGACCAACTGCAGCAAGCACTCGACCTCGGCGTGGATGCGGTTCTACTCGACAACATGGGACCGGACCTGCTTGCACAGGCCGTGCGCATGGTCAGCGGACGAGCAATCACCGAGGCTTCGGGCCGCGTCACTCCGGCCACCGCACCGGAAATCGCCGCGACCGGCGTCGACCTGATCTCGGTTGGCTGGCTGACCCACAGCGCCCCGATCCTCGACATCGGGCTGGACACCTCCTTGTAGGCTCGGCCGCGGCAGCCAAAGCCGTCTCGAAGCTCAACCGCAAGCAGCGGGAGCATAACCATCGTTCGGTGAACGCCATTCATGGCCGTGACCAAATGGCAGCGTCCGTAAAACCGACACCGCATCGAACGACCACAATGCGACCGGGAATTGCCGGCCCGCTTGCGGACAGGATGTTGACGAAAGCTCACCGTCCGATGTCGGCGGCCGCCACCGCATCATGCGTGCTCGGCGATCACCGCAAGAAAGGCCGGTCCATAGCGGTCGAGCTTGGCTTCGCCGACACCGGGCACGCCGGCCATTTCGGCGCGCGAGGCGGGTCGCACCGCTGCGAGCTCGATCAGGGTCTTGTCGTGGAAAATCACATAGGGCGGCACGTTCTGCAGGCGCGCTATTTCCGTACGCTTCTGCCGCAGCGCCTGGAACAGGTCATTGTCCGCACCGGCAACGGCAGACTGCGCCGCACTCCGCGCCACCTTGCCGCGCCTGGCACGCGCCGGCGCCGGAATGCGCAGCATCAACGGCGGCTTGTCGCGCAGGAAGTCGCGGCCAGCCGGCGCGATCGCCAAGCCACCATGGCCGGTGAGGTCGACATCGATAAGGCGTAGCGCGATCAGCTGGCGCAGGATCGCTCGCCACGTGCGGTTGTCGTGCTCTCGCCCGATGCCGTAGGTGGAGATGCGGTCATGGCCGAACTGAGTAATGCGCTCGTTGTCCACGCCCAGAAGCACGTCGACGACATAGGCTTGCCCGAAACGCTCGCCAGTGCGGTAGATGCATGATAGCGCCTTTTGCGCCGCGATGGCGCCATCGAACAGTTTTGGCGGCTCCGCGCAGGTGTCGCAATTGCCGCACGGTTCGCCATGGTCGCCGAAATAGGACAGCAGCACCTGCCGGCGGCAGCCCCCCGTCTCGGCCAGGCCCAGCAGCGCGTCGAGTTTCTGCCGCTCCATGCGCTTGCGCTGGTCGGGCGCCTCCGACTCCTCGATGAAGCGACTGCGCAGCGCGATGTCCTCGGAGCCGTAGAGCAGCAGTGTATCGGACGGCAGGCCGTCGCGCCCGGCGCGGCCGGTCTCCTGGTAATAGGCCTCGATGCTGCCCGGCAGGTCGATATGGGCGACGAAGCGCACATCCGGCTTGTCGATGCCCATGCCGAAGGCGACGGTGGCGACCATGATGACCGCTTCGCCATGCTGGAAGCGTTTCTGGTTGGTCTCGCGCGCCGCCTTGTCCATGCCGGCGTGATAGGCGAGCGCATCGTAGCCGAGGCCTCGAAGCCAGGCGGCGGTTTCCTCGGTACGGCGCTTCGATAGGCAGTAGACGATACCGCTCTCGCCCTCGTAGCGTTTGAGGAATTCCTTGAGCTGCGCCCGCGGATTATCTTTCTCCTCGATGGCGTAGCGAATGTTGGGCCGGTCGAAACCGGCGATGAAGGCGTCGGCCTCGTCAATGGCGAGATGCGACAGGATTTCGGCGCGCGTAGGCTCGTCGGCGGTCGCCGTCAGCGCCATGCGCGGAACGCCGGCAAAACGCGCCACCACCGCGTCAAGCTGACGGTAGGACGGCCGGAAATCGTGCCCCCATTGCGACAGGCAGTGCGCCTCGTCGATGGCAATCAGCGACAGTTTTACGCCTTCCAACAGCTCCAATACGTCCGGCCTGAGCAGCGTTTCGGGCGCAACATAGAGCAGGTCGAGCTGACCGGTACGGATATCGCGCCACAGCGCGCGGCGGTCATCGAGCGCAAGGTCGGAGTTGAGTGCCGCCGCCCGCACACCTGCCTGCCGCAGTGCCGTCACCTGATCGGCCATCAGCGCCAGCAGCGGCGAAACGACGAGCCCCATGCCGGGACGGACAATGGCCGGGATCTGGTAGCAAAGCGACTTGCCGCCGCCCGTCGGCATCAAAACGAAAGCGTTGTTGCCGGCAATGACATGCTCGACGATGCGCGCCTGCGGCCCCCGGAACGCATCATAGCCATAAACGGTTTTGAGAATTTCGAGGGCGGTCATCGGCGGCACGGAGAATCACGGAAAGACCTTTCATAGCAGCTTCGCCGCGTTAACGATCATCGATGCGTCTTCCCGTGCATCCTCTTGCAACAGTCCCTAGGCGTACTCGCCCTGCTTCAGGGCCGGGTGAATTTATTGGAAATGAACCATCCTGCCCGGGCCTTGTTCAAGGAAGTCGAACTTCAGACCCAATTGCCATTCGGGCTCGATCGACGTTTCCCTGCAGCTCGCCAGAATACGTTTTGGGGCCGCAAGCGGATCGGCTGGTTTCGAGAATCCACTTGGTAAAAGCAGCCATTCAGGTTCACGAACCATTGCGGTCGCGACTTCGCAGGCCTGACGGCCGATTGGAGCTACTTATCGACCAAGGCAGGCTCTTGACCGCATATGACTCGAGACGACCACAGGAGCGTGCGCACTGTTTTAATTGAGAGATACAAATCCCGATCGCTTCTTCCGCGCCGATCAGCGCGTAAATCTCCTAGATCCGCAGTTTGGTCTGCATGTTGGACAAACGAAGCTGCGTGGGTTCGAAGTTGGGCCGATCATCTCGCTGATCTCATTCTTCCCTCGGCCGTTGAAGACCACCGCGAACTCCGGTGTCGTCAACGGTAGGGTACCTTGCCGCTCTCGTGGAGCGGCCGACGGCGATCTTGCTCATCGATGAAGTGCTGGCGATCGGGCTCTTTTGCGGGCCGAACGAGGCTGGTCTTATGAACTATCAATACTTGATCTGGGCATTGCGCTTGCCGAAACTTTGCTAGCCCCGATGCCCGCTCGCGTCGGCAGTATACCGAGCGCCCTGCCCGCATACCCTGGCCAATGACACTCGTGCCTGGGGAAAGCGAAATCTAAGCTCCGACCGGTATAAGCTGGGGGGCCGACGCACCGTCAGGAAGCGGCAAACGCCCCCAGAGTTTTCGCCGCAATCTCGCTTTCGATCAAGTTCAGGAACCGCAAAGCAATGGGCGACAGCACGCTGTCGTGCAGGGTGATGATACTGAGATCCGGCACGAATATCGGATTGGCCATGCCGAGGATGGCGACGCGGGTCGCCAGCGCGGGCGAAGCCAGCAACTGGACGACATCGTCGGCCAGCGGCGCGATGGCATCGGTGCGCGAGATCGTGGCCAGCGTGAGCAGCACCGATGCCGTATAGGTCACGCTCTCGGGAAAGCGCGTCTGCTCATCGACGAAGGCGCGCGATAGGGCTGACCAGATCGGCGTGCCGACCGGCTGGACCACCCAGTCCTGACGCGCCAGATCGGCCAGGCGCAATTTGCTGCGGCCTGCCAGCGGGTGTCCTTCGCGCACCACGAATTTCACGGCCTCCGCCCCGATCTGGCGCACGTCGAATTGCGTGCGGTCCTGGGGCTCGGTCAGCCTTCCGAGTACGAAATCATAGTCGCCGTCCCGCATGCGCTGCATCAGCGTCACGCTCGGCTCGACGTCAATCTGTAATTCCATGCGCGGTGCCAGCCGCCGCAGCGTGATCGCCGCGGGCAAGGCATAGGCGACAGCGGCGGTCGTCACGGCGCCGATGCGCACCTTGCCATGGCTGCCGTCCACCAATTCGGTCAGGTCGCGCCGCAGCTGGTCGATTTCATGGATCACCCGATGCGCGCGCGCCGCCAGCGCCTGGCCCAGTTCGTTGAAGACGACACCATGCGCATTGCGCGAGCAGATCGGCTGGCCGACGAGACCCTCGATCTCCGCCAACATGCGTGACGCCGCGGGCTGGGACATGTGCAGTTCTTCGGCGGCGAGCCCGAGCCGTCCCCGACGGCGCAGGGCATCGACGAAACGCAGCTGATTCAGCTTCAGATATTGGAACTTCATGTCCTCTTCTATCTTGCCAATTCCGGTATATGAAGATGCCCAATGATGATTTGACGGTTATGACATGGCGCGCCTTGATAGCGAAAGGGCTCGCGGGTGGAGCGCGACCCTTCGCATTCACTCGGGAGGAACCAGTGACCAGGACCATCAGGACAATTTTGCTCGCCTCGGCGGCATCTCTTCTCATCGGCGCGTCGGCCCAGGCGGCCGGCATGACCATCGGCTTCTCGCAGATCGGCTCGGAATCGGGCTGGCGCGCGGCGGAAACCAGCGTCACCAAGCAGCAAGCCGAAAAGCGCGGCGTCGACCTCAAATTCGCGGACGCCCAGCAGAAGCAGGAAAACCAGATCAAGGCGATCCGCGGTTTTATCGCGCAGGGCGTTGATGCCATCTTCGTGGCGCCCGTCGTCGCAACCGGCTGGGAGGCCGTGCTGACCGAAGCCAAGGAAGCCAAGATCCCGGTCTTCCTGCTCGATCGCGGTATCGACGGTCCAGACGACCTTTACACCACCATGGTGGCATCCGATCAGGTGCTGGAAGGCAAGGTCGCCGGCCAATGGCTGGTGAAGGACGTGGCCGGCAAGAACTGCAACGTCGTCGAGCTTCAGGGCACGACCGGCTCGTCGCCGGCGATCAATCGCAAGAAGGGCTTCGAGGAAGCGATCGCCGGCGCATCGTCGATCAAGATCATCCGCAGCCAGACGGGCGACTTCACCCGCGCCAAGGGCAAGGAAGTCATGGAAGGCTTCCTGAAGGCGGAGAATGGCGGCAAGAACATCTGCGCGCTCTATGCCCACAATGACGACATGGCGGTGGGCGCGATCCAGGCCATCAAGGAAGCAGGGCTGAAGCCGGGAACCGACATCAAGGTCGTGTCGATCGACGCCGTGCCCGACATCTTCAAGGCCCTTGCGGCCGGCGAGGCCAACGCAACGGTGGAACTGACCCCCAACATGGCCGGTCCTGCCTTCGATGCGCTCGAGAAGCTGAAGAAGGACGGCACTGTCCCGCCAAAGACCATCATCACCGAGTCGAAGCTCTACACGCAGGCCGACGATCCGATGAAGGTCTATGAGGCGAAGAAGGGTCTCGGTTACTGACGCGGTTTGGGGGTGGCAAGGTGGGTGGGGCAGACCAGCGCTCCGCCCACCGCCATACGGAATGTTTGCTCGGCAAGCAGATCCAGTTTCAGCGGCGCTGACGGGAGGACGGTGTGGGCGAAACCGAAGCGCTTCTCAGCGCTCACGATATCTCAAAAAGCTTCTTCGGCTTCAAAGCCCTCGAAAATGTCGACTTTACCGTACGCAAGGGCGAGATCCATGCGCTGCTCGGCGAGAATGGCGCGGGCAAGTCCACCTTGATTAAGGTGCTGACCGGCGTGCATAGGCCGGATGCCGGCACAATCGCGCTCAACGGCGAGCCGGTCGATGTGCGCGACACGCTGCATGCGCAAAGGCTCGGCGTCGGCACGGTCTACCAGGAGGTCAACCTCCTGCCCAATCTGAGCGTCGCCGAAAACCTCTATATCGGCCGGCAGCCGAAACGCTTCGGCCTGACCCATGCCGCCGCCATGAACCGGATGGCAAGGGCACTGCTGGCGCAATATGACATCGACATCAATGTCCGGGCGCCATTGTCGAGCTTCTCGGTCGCCGTGCAGCAGCTTGTCGCCATTGCCCGGGCCGTCGACATGTCAGGCTCGGTACTGATCCTGGACGAACCGACAGCCAGCCTGGACCGGCATGAGGTGCAACTGCTGTTTGGCGTCATGCGCAAGCTGCGCGACCGCGGCCTCGGCATTGTCTTCATCACGCATTTCCTCGACCAGGTCTACGCCGTCGCCGACCGCATCACCGTGCTGCGCAATGGCCGCCTGGTGGGAACGCACGACACAGGGGCGCTGCCCCGGATGGAGCTTGTCTCCATGATGCTGGGTCGTGCCCTGGAAGCCGCGACGGAGCATGGGCATCGGGCGCCACCTACTGGCGGGACTGGACGCACAATCGAGTTTTCAGCCTTCGGCCTGTCGCGTTCGGTCGCGCCCTTCGACCTGGCGATCGCGCCGGGCGAAGTGATAGGTGTCGCCGGCCTCTTGGGATCTGGCCGCACCGAGACGGCGCGGCTGATGTTCGGCGTCGATCACGCCGACAGCGGCAAGGCGACCGTCGACGGCAAGGCCGTGCGCATAAGCTCGCCGCGCGAGGCGGTGCGGCTTGGTTTCGGCCTCTGCCCGGAAGACCGCAAGGTCGACGGCATCATCGGCGATCTCTCGGTGCGCGAGAATATCGCCCTGGCGCTGCAGGCGCGGCGCGGCTGGCTGAAACCCATGTCGAGCAGCGAACAGGCGGAGCTCGCCCACCGGCTCGTGAAGGCGCTGGACATCCGCACCACCGATATCGAGAAGCCGGTCAAGCTTTTGTCGGGCGGCAACCAGCAGAAGGTGATCCTGGCGCGCTGGTTGGCGACGCAGCCGCGCCTGCTCATCCTCGATGAGCCGACGCGCGGCATCGATGTCGGCGCGCATGCCGAGATCATCCAGCTGATCAACCGGCTCTGCGAGGAGGGACTGGCGCTGGTGGTCATCTCGTCCGAGATCGAGGAGATCATGGCATACTCGACACGGGTGCGGGTGCTGCGCGACCGCCAGCATATTTGCGACCTCACCGGCGAAGAGATCAGCGCCGGCAACATCATGCGCACGATCGCGGTCAGCGAAGGGGCGAGCGCATGACGGGCCTGAAGCGTGCAGCCCCGAAGCTCACCTGCCTGGCGCTTATCCTCTTCTTCAACTGGATGGCCTTCGACGGCTTCTTCAGCATACGCCTGCAGGACGGCCGGCTGTTCGGCAGTCTCATCGACGTGCTCAACCGCGGCGCGCCGGTGGCCATCCTGGCGATCGGCATGACGATGGTGATCGCCACCAAGGGCGTCGACCTTTCCGTCGGCGCCGTCATGGCCATGGCCGGCGCCGTGGCGGCGACGATGATCATGGCGGGCCATCCGCTGCCGGTCGTCGTGCTGGCCGCGCTCGGCGTCGGCCTCGGCTGCGGGCTGCTCAACGGTTTCCTGGTCGCGGTTCTGGAGCTCCAGCCGATCGTCGCGACCCTCATCCTCATGGTCGCCGGGCGCGGCATCGCGCAGCTGGTGACCGAGGGCGTGATCGTGACCTTCAACGATCCCGGCCTCGCCGCCTTTAGCGCCGGCTCCTTCCTCGCATTTCCGATGCCGGTCGCCATCGTTGCCGCCTTGACGGTGCTGACCGTCCTGGTCGTGCGGCGCACGGCGCTTGGGCTGCTGATCGAATCCCTCGGCGTCAACCGCAGTGCGTCGACCTATGCCGGCATCAACAGCCGCCTGCTGCTCATGCTGGTCTACGCTTTCTGCGGCTTCTGCGCGGCGATCGCCGGTATCATCGTGACGGCCGACATCCGCGGCGCGGATGCCAACAATGCAGGCCTGTGGCTCGAACTCGACGCCATCCTCGCGGTGGTGATCGGCGGGACGTCCCTGCTCGGCGGCCGCTTCTCGATCCTGATGTCGGTGCTGGGCGCCGTCATCATCCAGGCCATGAACACCGGCATCCTCATCTCGGGCTTCCCGCCTGAGTACAACCTCATCGTCAAGGCCATTGTGATCATCGTCATCCTTTTGGCGCAGTCGGCATCCGTCGGGCGGCTCTTCGTGCGCGACCGCGCCCTCCCCCAGAGCAAGGCACAACGGACATGATGTCGTCGCGCCTGCTTCCCTTCTTCGCAACGCTGGTCATCTTCGTGCTGGCCTATGCGGTCTGCGTGTTCCAGTTTCCGAACATGCTGTCGACGCGCGTGGCCGGCAATCTCTTGACCGACAACGCCTTTCTCGGCATCGCGGCGGTCGGCATGACCTTCGTCATCCTGTCCGGCGGCATCGATCTTTCGGTCGGCGCGGTGATTGCGTTCACCGGCGTACTGATCTCGGTGCTCGTCAGCTGGTACGACATACATCCGTTGCTGGCCTTCGCGATTGCGCTGGCCGTCTCGACCGCCTTCGGCGCCGCCATGGGGGCGGCGATCCACTATCTCGAAGTGCCGGCCTTCATCGTTACGCTGGCGGGCATGTTCCTGGCGCGCGGCATGGCTTTCGTGATCGCGACGGACTCGATCCCGATCAACCACAAATTCTACTCGGCTGTGCAGAAGATGTACGTGCTGATGCCGGGTGGTGGGCGGTTGACACTGGTCGGCGGCCTGATGCTGCTGGTCTTTGCCGCCGGCATCCTGATCGCGCACTACACGCGCTTCGGCTCCTATGTCTACGCGATCGGGGGCAACAGGCAGTCGGCCGAACTGATGGGCGTACCGGTGGCCCGCACCACCATCGGCATCTATGCGCTGTCCGGCTTCCTTTCGGGCCTCGCCGGCGTCGTCTTCTCGCTCTACACCTCGGCTGGCTATTCGCTTGCGACGGTAGGCGTCGAGCTCGACGCGATCGCCGCCGTGGTGATCGGCGGGACCCTGCTGACCGGTGGTGTCGGCCTGGTGGCCGGAACCTTCTTCGGCGTCGTCATCCAGGGCCTGATCCAGACCTACATTGTCTTCGACGGCACCCTTTCGAGCTGGTGGACGAAGATCGTCGTCGGCATCCTGCTGTTCGCCTTCATAGCGCTGCAGCGCCTTTTGGTGCTGGTCGGCGACCGTGGCGCCGCAAACAGGAAAGCAGCATGACTATCCAGCCCAACATCCGCGCCGGGTTCCAGCCGGCGCCGTGGCCGCGCAGGCTGCGTTCGCAGGAATGGTATGGCGGCACCTCCCGCGACAACATCTATCACCGCGGCTGGTTGAAGAACCAGGGCTACCCGCACGATCTGTTCGACGGCCGGCCGGTGATCGGCATCCTGAACACCTGGTCGGACCTCACCCCCTGCAACGGCCATCTGCGCGAGCTGGCGGAAAAGGTGAAGGCAGGCGTGTGGGAGGCCGGCGGTTTTCCGCTTGAGGTGCCGGTGCTTTCGGCCTCGGAGAACACCTATCGTCCGACGGCGATGATGTATCGCAACCTGGCCGCCATGGCGGTGGAGGAGACCATCCGCGCCCAGCCCATCGACGGTGTGGTGCTGATGGTCGGCTGCGACAAGACCACGCCGTCGCTGCTGATGGGGGCAGCCTCGGTCGACCTGCCGGCGATCACCGTGACCGGCGGCCCGATGCTGAACGGCTGGTTCCGCAACGAACGCGTAGGATCGGGCACGGCGCTGTGGCAAATGTCGGAGGCGATCAAGGCCGGCACGATGAGCCAGACGGAGTTCCTGGAAGCCGAACAGGCGATGAGCCGTTCGACGGGAACCTGCAACACGATGGGCACGGCCTCGACCATGGCGTCGATGGCCGAGGCGCTTGGCATGGCATTGTCCGGCAATGCCGCCATTCCAGCCGTCGACAGCCGTCGCCGGGTCATGGCGCAATTGACCGGACGACGCATCGTGCAGATGGTTAAGGACGACCTGAAACCCTCGGACATCCTGACCCGCGAAGCCTTCGAAAACGCCATCCGCACCAACGGCGCCATAGGCGGCTCGACCAATGCCGTGGTCCATCTGCTGGCCTTGGCGGGCCGGGCCGGGATCAACCTGACGCTGGACGACTGGGACCGGCTGGGGCGCGACGTGCCAACTATCGTCAACCTCATGCCGTCGGGCAAATACCTGATGGAAGAGTTCTTCTACGCCGGCGGGCTGCCGGTCGTGCTGAGGCGACTGGGCGAAGCCGATTTGCTTCACAAGGATGCGTTGACGGTGTCCGGACAAAGCCTGTGGGAGGAGGTCAAGGACGTCCGCAATTGGAACGAGGACGTTATCCTGCCGACCGCGAAAGCGTTGACGGCGGCGGGCGGTATCGCGGTCCTCAAGGGAAACCTGGCGCCTAGCGGAGCGGTCCTGAAACCATCCGCGGCATCGCCTGCGTTGATGGTCCATCGAGGCCGCGCAGTCGTCTTCGAGGACATCGACGATTACAAGAAGAAGATCAACGATCCCGACCTCGATATCGACGAGACCTGCGTCATGGTCCTGAAGAACTGTGGCCCGCGCGGTTATCCCGGTATGGCCGAGGTGGGCAATATGGGCCTGCCGCCGAAGGTGCTGAAAAAGGGCATCACCGACATGGTGCGCATTTCCGACGCCCGCATGTCAGGAACGGCCTACGGCACCGTCGTGTTGCACGCCAGCCCGGAGGCCGCCGCCGGCGGTCCGCTGGCGATCGTGCTCGACGGCGATTTCATCGAACTCGATGTGCCGAACCGCCGCCTGCATCTCGACGTGCCCGAGCGGGAAATCACGGCGCGGCTGGCAGCCTGGCAAAACCCTTCCACCCGCCCCGCCGGTGGCTACGAAATGCTCTACCACGACCATGTCACCGGTGCCGACACCGGCGCGGATTTCGACTTCCTGCGCGGCTGCCGCGGCCGGGCCGTGCCCAAGGATTCGCACTGAGTTCGATAAGCGAGAATTAAGCCCAAGCATTTGCCGGACGAGACAAACGAGCCCCTGCCCGGCCCCGATGCCAGCACGATTGGTTTCGGCCTTTCCCGAGCGGCCGGATCCGCGTGGGCAATGGATCACTCGACCGCTTGGACACGACCTGCATCGATGATCGTCCTGATCTCCGAGCGACACGAGCCGCAGTTGGTGCCGGCACCAAGTTCCCTTCCGATAGCCTCCAGGCTGCGACAGCCGGTGGCGACTGCATCGGCCAGTTGGTTCACGCCGACGTTGAAGCAGAAGCAGACGATGCGGCCGATTGACGGCACGGCGGCAGGCGAACGCCCGGAAAGCAGCGCGTGACGATCGACCGAAGTCAGTTGCGCCCGGCTGCCGAGCAGCGAAACCAGCCAATCGCGGGCTGGCAACTGCCCCGGCGGGGCAACCAGCAGCGCCTCGGCCATCGCACAGCTTTCATCCATTGCCGCCGCCCGGTAGGTCAGGCCCTTGCGGTCCCGATACTCGACCACATGGTCGGGATTGACGCTGGCAAGCAGCCCGCGCGCGAGCAGTATGCCCTGGTCTGGCGTTTCGGTACCGCTTAGTTCGTAGACCCAGCCACCCGCAACGGCCTGCCGGCTCCAATGGACGAAGCCGGTTGGTTTGAGGTTGCGGCGGGTCATCAGGATGCCCACCCAGGCGATCTCTTCGCGCGAAATGCGCAACGGCACGTTCTTCAGTTCCGGCTGGCCGGATTGGGGATCGGCGATCGGCGTCGCCAGAGCCCCCGCCCCGGCATTGGCCGCGAAATGAGCGCTCCAGTGCATGGGCACAAAAGCCTGGCCCGGGCGCTGCGCCTCGGTGATGCGGACCTTGGCGCGGGCAAAACCATAACGCGTGGACAGTTGCGCGAGATCGCCATCGGCGAGCCGGTTGGCGGCGGCGTCGAGCGGGTTGAGGTCGACCATCGGTTCCGGCGTATTCGCCATCAGGCGCGGCACGGGCCCGGTTCTTGTCATGGTGTGCCATTGATCGCGCAGCCGACCGGTATTGAGCGCAAGCGGATACTCTGCACTGACGGCGAGCGCCACGCCTTCCTGCCGCACCGCAATGAAACGCGCGCGCCCGTCGGCCGTGGGAAATTTACCGCCGCCCAGCAGCCGGCCGGACGCCTTCTTGGTGACAGGCCAGTGGCGCGGCTCGAACGTGTCATATTCCGCGTCCGAAATATCGGTTAGCGCTCCCAGATCGAACAGCCGCTCGCCTGTGTTTTCGAAAGCGGAAAGCGCGGCATGCTCGCGAAAGATCGCGGCGGGGTTGCCGAAATCGAAGGCCGCGCCGAAGCCCATGCGGGCTGCGGCATCGCAGATGATACGCCAATCGGGCCGCGCCTCTCCCGGCATGGCCAAAAACGGTCTTTGCCGGGAAAGCCTGCGCTCGGAGTTGGTCACCGTGCCGTCCTTCTCGCCCCAAGCGGCGGCGGGCAGCAACACGTCGGCGAAACGGGTGGTGTCGGTGCGCGTGACGTCGGAAACGGCGACGAAATCGCAGGCCTTCAGCGCGGCGCGCACGCGTGTGGCATCCGGCATCGAGACCGCCGGATTGGTGCCCATGATCCACAATGCCTTGATACGTCCAGCGCCAGCAGCGCGGAACATGTCGACGGCCTTCAGGCCGGCTCTGCGCGCGATATCAGGTGAACGCCAGAAGCGCCCGACACGGTCGATATCGCGTGGGTTGTCGAAATTCATATGAGCGGCAAGCTGGTTGGCGAGACCACCGACCTCGCGTCCACCCATGGCGTTGGGCTGGCCGGTCACTGAGAAAGGCCCCGCGCCCAGCTTGCCGATGCGTGCCGTGGCCAGATGGCAATTGATGATGGCGTTGACCTTGTCGGTGCCATGTGCCGACTGATTGACGCCCTGGCTGTAGACCGTGACCGTGCGCTCGGTTGCCGCAAAGAGCTCGTAGAAGAGCCGTATGTCGCCGCTCTTCAATCCGCAACCCTCAGCCACTTGCTCTTCGGAGGGCGCGTCAGCCTGCGCCAGGGCCACCGCAGCATCGAAGCCAGTGGTGTGAGCCACGACGTAGTCATCGTCCACCGCGCCGACGCGCGCCAGATGCGCCAGCAGGCCATTGAACAGGAGCACATCGGTACCGGGATCGAGCGCCAGATGCAGGTCGCATTCGTCGGCTGTCGCGGTGCGGCGCGGATCGATGACGACGATCTTCGTGCCGCGCGCCTGCCGTGCGGCCAGCATGCGCTGGTAAAGGATCGGGTGGCACCACGCGGTGTTCGAGCCGGTCAGCACGATCAGGTCGGCTTCATTGAAATCCTCATAGATCCCCGGCACGATATCCTCGCCGAAGGCGCGGCGATGACCGGCGACGGACGAGGCCATGCAAAGTCTTGAATTGGTGTCGATGTTGGCCGAACCGATGAAACCCTTCATCAGCTTGTTGGCGACGTAGTAGTCCTCGGTCAGCAATTGCCCGGAGATGTAGAAGGCAACCGAATCCGGCCCATGCTCGGCGATGGCGTCCGAGAAACGCCGGGCGACGAGATCGAGCGCCGTATCCCAGTCCGCCTGCTTCCCGCCGATTTCCGGATGGAGCAGCCGGCTGTCGAGGCTGGTCGTTTCGCCGAGCGCCGAGCCCTTCGAGCAGAGCTTGCCGCGATTGGCCGGATGGTCGGGATCGCCACGGACGGAAGCCTCGCCACCGGCGGCAGCCTTCGCCAGCACGCCGCAGCCAACTCCGCAATAAGGACAGGTCGTGCTGATTTCGGCGGAGTTCATGGCGGCAGTCACTCCGCTGCCTGCAGTATCTCACCCAGTGCGATCGAAATCCGCCCATCCTCGACCCGCACGGGGATCGTCTTCACCGATCCCTCGTCCGCGCCGAGCGCCTTGCCTGTTTCCAACGAAATCACCCAATTGTGCAGTGGGCAAGTCACGGCGGCGCCATGCACGATGCCCTGGCTGAGCGGTCCGCCCTTGTGCGGGCAGTGGTCCTCGATGGCGAAGACGCGATCGTCATGCGTGCGAAAGACGCCGATACTGCCTCTCGGGGTCTTCACGCAGCGCGCGCCACGCGGCGGGATGTTGTCGAGCGTGCCGATGTCCAACCAGCTCATCTCCGTCACTCCGCCGCCTGTTGGAAATCGGTCTCCGCCATCGGTCGAAACTCGTGCTTGTCCTTGCCCGAGACACGCTCCGACCACGGATCGACCTGAGCGAATTTCTGGCTGAAGACAAAGCGTTCGAAATAGCCTTGGCGCCTGTCGGGATCGGCCATGATCTGGCGGCGGATCTCCTCGAGGCCGACGCGTTTTGCCCATTTGTAGATACGCTCGAGGTAACGGGCCTGCTCGCGATACATCTGCACGAGCGCTACGATCGCCTCCAGCGCTTCGTCCTCGGTGCGCACCATACCGAGCACTTCCGTGCCCTTGATATCGAGGCCGGCAGCACCTGCGAAATGGATCTCGTAGCCGGAGTCCACGCACACCACGCCGACATCCTTGCAGGTTGCCTCCGCGCAATTGCGCGGACAGCCGGAGACCGCCATCTTCACCTTGGCCGGCGTCCACGAACCCCACATGAACTTTTCGATGCGGATGCCGAGGCCGGTCGAATCCTGCGTGCCGAAGCGGCACCAGTCGGTACCAACACACGTCTTCACCGTGCGCAGCCCCTTGGCATAGGCATGACCCGAGACGAAGCCGGCCTTGCCGAGATCGGCCCAGACTGCAGGCAGGTCTTCCTTTCGGATGCCCAGCATGTCGATGCGCTGGCCGCCGGTGACCTTCACCGCCGGAATGGCGAACTTGTCGACCACATCGGCGATGGCGCGCAGCTCGGCCGCCGAAGTCATCCCGCCCCACATGCGCGGCACCACCGAATAGGTGCCGTCCTTCTGGATGTTGGCGTGAACGCGCTCGTTGATGAAGCGTGATTGGTAATCGTCGGCATATTCATTTGGCCAATCGGCGACGAGATAGTAGTTGAGCGCCGGCCGGCATTTCGCGCAGCCACAGGAGGTGCTCCACTCCAGTTCTTGCATCACAGCCGGGATGGTCTTCAGGCCTTTCGCCTTGATCAGCCGGCGTACCTCGTCATGGCCGAGTTCAGTGCAGCCGCACATCGGCTGCACGGCGGCCGGGTTGTAAGTATCGCCCAGCACCAGCGCCATCACCTTCTCGACCAGGCCGGTGCATGAGCCGCACGAGGCCGACGCCTTGGTGTGCGCGCGGACTTCGTCCAGCGACGTCAGTCCCTTTTCGCCAATGGCGGAAACGATTTCTCCCTTGCAGACGCCGTTGCAGCCGCAGATTTCCGCATCATCCGCCAGAGCCGCAACGGCCGCCAGAGGGTCCGTAGAAGCGCCCCCCTGGAAGGCCTGCCCGAAGATCAGGGTGTCGCGCATCTCGGAGATGTCGACTTCTTTCTTCTTGAGATCGTTGAACCAGGCGCCGTCCGCCGTCTCGCCGAACAGCACCGTGCCGATGATCCTGTTGTCCTGCAGGATCACGCGTTTGTAGACGCCGGCCGAGGCATCGCGCAGGATGATCTCCTCGCGATCCTCGCCATCGGCGAAATCGCCGATCGAATAGAGATCGATGCCGGTGACCTTGAGCTTCGTGGGCGTATCGGAATGGGTGAAGCGCCTGTCGTCGGCATCGGCCAGTTTCGCGGCCACCACCTTTGCCATTTCGTAGAGCGGCGCGACAAGGCCGTAGACATGGCCGCCAACCTCGACGCATTCGCCGAGCGCGAAAATATCCGGGTCGGATGTCCGCATGCAATCGTCGGTGACGATGCCGCGATTGACCTCGAGCCCAGCTTCCCTGGCGAGGCCGACATTCGGTCGGATGCCGACGGCCATCACCACCAGCGTGGCCGGGATGATCTCGCCGGTGTCGAGCTCGACACCCTGCACCTTGCCGGCGCCGACGATCTGCCTGGTGTTCGCCTTCGTCCTGACCGTGATGCCCCTCGCCTCCAGCTGCTTCTGGAGCAGATAGCCGGCGGCCGGATCGAGCTGACGTTCCATCAGTGTTGGCATGACATGCAGCACGGTGACGTCCATACCGCGCTCCTTCAGGCCGGCGGCCGCCTCAAGTCCGAGCAGCCCGCCACCGATCACCACCGCCCTGTCGCGCGACTGCGCGGCGAGAAGCATGGCGCCGACGTCGTCCAGATCGCGATAGGAGAGCACGCCGGGCAGATCCCTGCCGGGCACCGGGATGATGAAGGGCACCGAGCCGGTGGCGACGACAAGCTTGTCATAGGGCTCGGTCACGCCCTTGTCGGAGGTGACGATCCTGGCGCTTCGATCGATGGCGACGATCTTGTGGCCCTTGTAGAGCACGATGCCATGCTTGATGTACCAGCCATCGCCGTGAATGACGATTTCCTCATAGTCCTTCTCGCCCGACAGAACGGGCGACAGCATGATGCGGTCGTAGTTCACGCGCGGTTCGGCGTTGAAGATGGTGATCTGGTAGCGGCCGGGTGCAGCCTCGAGCAGATGCTCCAGCATGCGGCCTGGCGCCATGCCGTTGCCGATGATGACGAGTTTCTCTGACATAGTCTGGGGCTCCACTCGACTATTCCGCTGGGGAGACGGTGGCCCGTTCGGCCAGCGCGCGTGCTTGCTCCATCCGAAGGATGGCGAGATGCATCCAGGCAAGGCATGCGGCCACGACGACGAAAAGCAGCATGAAACAGCTCGACCAGACGTTGGTCAGGTCGTTGAGCGCGCCGAAGGCGATCGGCAGGACGAAGCCGCCGAGCCCGCCGATCATGCCGACGAGGCCACCGACGGCACCGACATTGCCGGGATAGTAGACGGGGATGTGCTTGTAGACCGCGGCCTTGCCGACAGCCATGAAGAAGCCGAGCACGAAGGCTATGGCGACGAAAGCGATCCAGCCGATCTCGAAATGAAAGGAGACCGGACCACTGATGCCGCGCACCGTGAAATCCGCCGCGGGCAAGGCCAGCACGGCGCAACACACCGCCGACACGGCGAAGGTCCAGTAAAGCACCGTGCGTGCGCCGATCCTGTCCGACAACACACCGCCATAGGCGCGGAAGATCGAGGCCGGGACCGAATAGGCGGCACCAACCATGCCTGCGGTGGCAATGTCGAAGCCGTAGACGCCGATCAGGTAGCGCGGCAGCCAGAGTGCCAGGGCGACGAAGCCGCCGAAGACGAAAAAATAGTAGAGCGCGAAACGCCAGACGCGGACATCCTTCAAGGGCTCGAATTCGGCCCGAAAGTTGCGTGGGGGATTGGCGCCGGTGACGCGCCGCTGCCGGATCACCGGATCGTCTTCGGCGCTGAACCAGAAGATGCACGCCATGAAGCCGAGCACGGACGCCCAGATGATCGCCACGTCCTGCCAGCCAACGGCCAGCATCACAAAGGGCGCCAGGAATTTCGTGATTGCCGCGCCGACATTGCCGACGCCGAATATGCCGAGCGCCGTGCCCTGCTTCTCAGCCGGGTAGAAGCGCGAAACATAGGCAACCCCGACAGCGAAGGAACCCCCCGCCAGACCAACGCCGAGTGCTGCGATCAGCATCTGCGGGTAAGTATGTGCGAAGGCCAGCAGAAAGGTGGCGATCGCCGCCGCCAGCATGATTGCCGAATAGACCAGACGGCCGCCAAAACGGTCGGTCCACACGCCAAGCATAATGCGGGCAAGCGAGCCGGAGAGGATCGGCGTGCCGACAAGCAGACCGAATTCGGTTTCGGAAAGCCCGAGCTCCTGTTTGATGCGTATGCCGATGATCGAAAAGATCGTCCACACGGCAAAGCACACCGTGAACGACAGCGTGGATAGGGTTAGCGCATGCGTGGCTGCCGGATCCCGGCTTTGTCGAAAAGATACGCCCATTGCTCGCTCCGTGTTCGGCATCGAAAGCGCCGCTCTGCGATTGAAAACAAAAAGGCTGCCGAACAGGCCGCGCGTCCGTACATCCGGGATCGCGTGGTGACCTGAACGGCAGCCTTGCCTGGTGCGCCCTTCGTTGGACGCAGAATTCGTGGCCCAGCCTTGGGCCTCGCTTGTTACAAAGCAGGATGCGTGCCAGTTTTGATCGGCAGAGTTTTATGCAATGAAATCAACAATCATTGGCATTATCGACGCGCGTGGCATCGTCCGGCGCTGGCAAAACTTCCGGCAAATGGCATATCGCAATGCACAAAAATGATGCAGCGCAAAAGAACGCCTAGGCTTTTGGCTCGGCGAGAAGCTGGCCTTGAATGTAGTCCCCGACGCGGTCGGGATCGAACACCGCCCCATCGAAGAAGCCGTCCGGTCCGAGAATGAGGCTGGCGCCGGCCGAACCGACCGGCGTCTCGGTGACCAGTGCACCTTCGACCTTGGCGTTCGCTCCCGGCAACGCCACGCCAACATCTCGCAAGGCCTGCCGGTAGAGGTCAGGACGATAGGTTTCGCGCGCGATCGCTTCGTTGGCCGGGTTGGCCTCGATCTGTCCCCAGCGGGCCATCTGGCTGTAGAACCAGAGCGCGTGGCTCTTCCAGGGAAAGGTGGCGGCCTTGGCATGGGGCACGAAGAAATCCGGTGTCACAACCTCGCCACCGTCGCCGGTCTGGATCAGTCCGGAGAGCGCCGGCTTCAGCCATTCGACTGGACAATCGACATAAGCAGGCCCGGCCATCAGTTCCGCCAGCTCGCCATGGTTGCCGCTGTCGCCGCTCCAGGCGGCGGCGCGGTAAAGAGCTCGCAAAAGCGCCGACAGCGCCTCGGGCTCTGCCTCCGCCCACTCGGCAGCGACACCCAGCACCTTTTCCGGACTGGAACGCCATATCCTGGCCTTGGTGGTGACGATGCGTCCGACGCCCTTCGCCACCGCCGCCGTGTTCCAGGGTTCACCGACGCAATAGCCGTCGATGCGCCGGGCGCCGAGTGCATCGGCCATGAAGGATGGCGGCACGATGATGATCTCGATATCGCGATCAGGGTCGACGCCGCAGGCAGCAAACCAGTAGCGCAATTCGTAGTTATGGCCCGAATGGGGATGCACGACGCCGAAGCGCAGCGGCGACCCGCCCGCCGCCTTGCGGTGCACCACGACGGCCGCCAGCGCTGCCCCGGTGGATCGGGGGTCGAAATCCGAGGCCGCATCCTGCGCCAACATCTCGTCCCAAAGGTCGCGCGAGACGGTCACCGCATTGCCGCCCAGGCCAAGCGCCATCGGCGCTATGGTGCGCGCGGCGAGCGGTGTCAGGCCCAGATTGCAGGCGATCGGCATCGGTGCCAGCATATGCGCGACGTTGAAATGGCCGACGGCGAGCCGATCGCGGATGCTTGCCCAGGAATTCTCCCTGGTGAGAACGAGGTCGATGCCTTCGTCGGCCGCGAAACCCAGTTCGCGTGCAGCAACCAGCACGGCACTGTCGAGCAGCGGCAGGAAGCCAGCGGATATCTGATGGGCCGGGCTCATTGATCGTCTCCAGCGCCCAGCAGGCCCGCGGTTGTAACCAGGGCCTGCGCCACGTCACTGATCTTGCGGTTCTGGTTCATGGCGGTCTTGCGCAGTAGGGCGTAAGATTCCTGCTCGGAGAGCCCGCGCGATTTCATGAGGATGCCCTTGGCGCGCTCAACCGTCTTGCGGCTTTCCAGTTCGGTGCGCGCTTCCTCGAGTTCGCGTTCCATCCGCGAAAACGCATTAAAGCGGCTGATCGCCATGTCGAGGATCGGCTTCACCCTCTCCTTCTTCAGGCCGTCAACGACATAGGCCGAGACGCCGGCATCCACCGCCGCCTCGATCCAAGCGGTGTCGGAGCGATCGACGAACATGGCAATGGGTCGCTTCACCGCACGCGAGAGCTGGAACATGTTCTCCAACATGTCCCGGTTGGGATTCTCGATGTCGATGACGATCACATCCGGCTCAAGTGCCGCGATGCGGGCGGCGATGCCGGTCACATCGTCGACAAGCACCACCTCGGTGTGACCAGCCTCGCGCAGCCCTGCCTCGATGATCGAGGCTCGGAGCCGATTCTCGTCGATGACCAATACGGTAAGGGCCGCGCCTCGCATGCCTCATCCTGCTCCGCCTGGAGTTTTGTGCAATGCGACAAAAACATCAACAGGTTCGGCGGCCGAAAAGGAGCCGAGAGTGGTCCTTCTGCTTACAGTCGAACGGATCAGTAAGCGGCCGCTTTGTTCAGGACCCAGTATTGGGGCCAGCCTTCTGCCCGAGGACAACAAAGCGCAGGAAGAAGTTAACGCTATCCGATCGAATATCTCCACATAGACATCGCTGAAGTGCCTACCGCGAAAGCTCTATTTCTTCGTCGCTTATCGACCGGCTGTCCGAGTTCACCTTTGACACCTTTGGACAGGTGCCAATGTCCGTACAGCCGCCACGTTCATCAAGGCTCTGATCGCATCAGTGCCTATGACATCCAAACGGTTCTCACCGATGACAGAAGCCAGTTCTGCGACCTGCCGTCCCGAAATCTCTTGCGACCGCGCGACCATGCATGCGCTACCCGTGCCGATATCGGAACGCACTTGGGGAAACTTGGTACTTTTGCCGAAAAGCCGTCGCCAGATGCGCTGAATCCGAGAAGCCGGTTTCGAGGGCAATCGCCGTGATGGGCAGCGTGCTGTTTTCCACGAGAAAGCGTGCGTACCGCAGCCGGGTCTCCAGAATGAAGCGTTTGGGGGTCATTCCAACGTGCTTCTGGAACAGGCGTGCGAACTGGCGTGGCGAAAGGCCTACGGTATCTGCGGCCAGTTCCGGCGACATATCGCGGCCCTTGCGGCTTTCGATCAGCACGATGGCTCGCTGGATGCGGGTGTCGACGGCGTAGCGGTACGAATGGGCGCGCTCGTGATCGAAGACGCTCAGCGTTTTCTGCTCGGTCAATGAAAGCTGGTGAACGGCTTTCGCAGCCCGATCCGGCCCGCAATGGTTGCGGATCAGTTCGGTCATCAGCGAGAGAATGGAAATGCCGCCGGGCACCGTGATCCTGCCATTCTCGATCAGGAAATCGTCGCGAACCGACAAGGCCTGGCGGGGAAAGGCAAGGCGGAAGTCCTCGGCGTGGAAGGGATGGATCGCGGCCTTGCGACCGGCGAGCAATCCTTCCTGCGCCAGAACGAAGGCGCCAGTGCAGACACCGATGACGGGAACACCCGCCGCCGCCGCGACGCGAATATAGTCGCGGTGCGAGGCGGGCGCGGTTCGCAAATGCGGCAGCAGGCCGCCGATAGCAACGATATAATCGAAGTCAGTCGGGTTGATGTAGGGCGCGTCTGCCTGCACGCGAATACCGCAGCTTGCAGCAGTGGCAACGCCCGGCTTGCCCATGATCGACCAGCGGCAGTGGAGCGGGCGGGAATTGTCGGCGAAATCCGCAGCATGGCGCAAGGGCTCTACGACGCCGGTCAGCGACATCATGGGAAAGGTCGGCCAAAGCAGAATGCCGATGGAAATATCAGGCTTGTGCTCGCGCGCCGAAAGCAGCCTTTCCGCCCAGAGGGCATCGAGCCAGCGGACATAGTCCGCCTCGCTCTGCGTGCTTGGAGCACTGTCCTCAACGGTCATGGTTACCCCCCTCCTCGCACGATAGGATGACCGCGCCGATTTTCAAAGAAAAAGTCTTTTTTTTACAATTCAGCCCTCGTCTTCGATGCCAGACTGCCCCTCGTTAAACGCGATATCCGGAGCAACAAGGACTGCCGGATAGGGGAACCAATAATTTCAAGGATCGAACAAATGGCACTTTCTCTTTCGAGAAGGCTGGCGGTGTGTGCGCTGCTGGCAGGCGGGAGCTTCTTGGCATTCTCGCCCTTGGCGCAGGCTTTCGAACTGGTCGAGCAGGGCAAGCTGACCGTCGCCTTCACTGGCGACATGCCGGGTTCCGGTTGGCAGGACGGCAAGATGATCGGCTATGACGGCGAGATCATGCAGAAGATCGCCGACAAGCTGGGACTCAAGCTCCAGCCGGCGCTGATGGAATGGTCCGGCACCATCGCTTCGGTGGAAGCGGGCCGCGTCGACGTCATGCTCGGCACCATGGGCTGGACGGAAAAGCGCACCAAGATCATGACGCTTTCCGAGCCGATCCATTACTTCAAGAACGGCATCATGCAGTCGTCGAAGACGAACTGGGACAAGCTGTCCGACCTCGAAGGCAAGAAGGTCGGAACCATCACCGGCTTTTCCTTCGTGCCGGAGCTCAAGAAGATCAAAGGCCTCGAGCTTTCTCTCTACGACACCTCCGACGCCGCCGTGCGCGACCTGATCGCGGGCCGCATCGACGCCGTGATCGGCGATCCTCCCGTCGTGTCGTATGCGATCAAGAAAAACCCCGAATGGAACATGCAGTTCCTCGCCTTCACCGACAGCAATGCGGATTTCCCCTTGCTCACCGGTCTCGGCCAGGTCGTCTACGGCTTCAACAAGAAGAACGACGATCTGCGCCAGAAGGTGGACGCCATCATCGGCGGCATGTGGAAAGGCTGCGAGATGAAGGAGATAGGCGCCCGCTACGGCCTGGCCGCCGATGTCTGGTACAGGCCCGCCGGCGAGAACTTCCGCGCCGGCGTCGATCGCCCCGCCGACTACAAGCTGCCCTCCTGCAAGGCGGGTGGCTGACGCTTCGATCCGGGGCAGAGGCCGCCGCCTCTGCCCCGATTCAAGCCCGGGCGCGTTGAGATTCAGGCCAGGCCGGCATCACCTGAATCTCAACGCGCCCTGTTCAATGACAAAAATGGGGAACGGCATGAACCCGCTGCTGAGCGTCACGGGCCTGCGCAAGAATTACGGACTGGTCGAGGTTCTGAAGGGAATGGATTTCGAGGTGACCGCCGGCGAGAAGATCGCGCTGATCGGCCCTTCGGGGTCGGGAAAATCCACCTGCCTGCTCTGCCTGAACTTCCTCGAAAAGCCGAATGCCGGCGAAATCCACCTGGATGGCGAGCGGATCGGCGTCAAGCTCGGGCGGGCGATGAGCGATCGTCAGCTCGCGCCGCAGCGGGCCGAAATGGGCATGGTGTTCCAGCTTTTCAATCTCTGGCCGCACCTTTCGGTGACGGAGAACGTGGCGATCGCCGCCCGCAAGGTGCGCGGACTTTCGGCAAGGGAAGCGCATGAGCTGGCGCTGGAAATGCTCGCCAAGGTCCATATGACCCATCGCGCCGATGCGTCGCCGCTGGAGCTCTCCGGTGGTCAGCAGCAGCGTGTGGCGATTGCCCGGGCACTGGCGCAGAAACCCAAGCTGATGCTGTTCGACGAACCGACCTCCGCGCTCGATCCGGAGCTGGTGCATGAAGTGCTGAAGGTGATGGAGGAGCTGGCCGCCGAGGGGCGCACCATGCTGATCGTCACCCACGAGATCGCGTTTGCCCGCGACATCGCCGACCGGGTCATGTTCCTCGACGGTGGCACCATCGTCGAGCAGGGGCCGGCGCGGGAGCTGATACTCTCTCCTCGCGAGGCAAGAACCCAGGCCTTCCTGAAACAGATCCGGCACTGAGGACCCGCGCCATGTCCGGACTGTCGACCTTCATCATGGTGCTGGAAGGGTTGCTCGCCGGGGTCGGCGTCACCGTTCTGGTCACGCTGGCATCGCTCGCGCTCGGTGTCGCTCTCGGTTTCGGCCTCGCCCTTCTGCGCGTTTTCGGCGGCCTGCGGCCGGTTCATTTCCTGATCGACGCCTATTGCGAGATCATGCGCAACATCCCGGCGCTCACCCACCTGTTCATCCTCTATTTCGGATTGGCGAGCATCGGCTTCAGATTGTCCGCGATTGTCGCGGCGATCCTCGGCCTCGGACTGATCGGCGGGGCGGTCACCTGCGACCTGTTCCGCTCCGGCTTCGCAGCGTTGCCGAAAGGCCAGCGTGAAGCAGCGCTTGCGGTCGGCTTCACACCCTTCCAGACGATTTTCGACATCCTGACACCGCAGGCGCTGCGCATCGCGCTTCCGCCGCTCGGCAACTATGCAGTGCAGCTACTCAAGGATACATCGATCGTCTCCGCCATCGCCGCGCCGGAAATCATGTTCTACGCGCGATCCATGGTGACGTCCTCTTTCCAGACCACGCTGATCTACGTGACGGTGGCCGGTCTCTATCTTCTCCTTGGCATGCCGCTGATGCAGGCGATCCGCTTCCTCGAAAGCCGCTACGGGAGGCTGAAGGCATGAGCGGCTTCGTCGAACCTTATTTCGAATACGGCAAGGAGTGGCTTCCGCTTCTGGTCAAGGCCATGGGCACGACCGCCCTGCTTTCAGGTTGCGCCTTCACCTTGTCGCTGGTGTTCGGACTGTTGTTGGCGCTGTGCCGGAATGCGCGGTCGCGGACGCTGCGCCATTTCGCTACGGTCTATGTCTCGGTGGTTCGCGGCGTGCCGCTGCTCGCCATCCTGTTCCTGCTCTATTTCGGCCTGCCCGGCATCGGCATCACTTTCGATGCCTTCACAGGCGCGGTTCTGGGGCTGGCACTTGCCTTCGCGGCGCAGGTCGCGGAATTGTTCCGCGCCGGCCTTGTGGCGATCCCGAAGGGCCAGCGCGAGGCGGCGCTCGCCGTCGGCTTCACGCCCTTTCAGAGCTTTGCCCTGATCATATTGCCGCAAGTGGTGCGCATCGTCATCGCACCGCTCATCGTCACCTTCGTCTCGCTGCTCAAGGATTCCTCGCTCGCCTCGCTCATCACGGTGGATGAGCTGGTGCTGACCGGCCGGGCCATGGCGACGGAATACTTCCTGCCGCTTCAAATCTATCTGGCCGTGGGGCTGTGCTATTTCCTCATAGCCTGGCCGTTCTCGCTTCTTTCGCGGCGGCTCGTACGCCCTGCCGGCTAAATTCCAATCACGAGACAAGACAATGACGACCTCAACGCATGATCGCGGCGCGACGTGCCGGCAGCCCAACCGCCGTCCCGTCATCCTGATGACGCCTGACTTCAGGCTATCCGCCGAAGGCTGGACCGAACGCGAATATGTCGTTCGGGCGAATTACGCCGAAGCGATAGCCGAGGCCGGCGGCACCGCGCTGATCCTGCCCTACGAAGCGCTCGACATTGCCGCCACGCTGGAACTTGCCGACGGCGTGATGATCACGGGCACCGCACCGGGCCAGCAGGCCAGTCCGGAGCGGCGTGAATTCGAACGCGAGCTTGTGCGGCAGACGCTGGAAGCAGGAAAGCCGCTGCTCGGCGTCTGTCACGGCATGCAACTGATCGGCGAATGGCTGGGTGGCACATTCGTCACCAGCCTGCCACGGCCTGCCGGAGAACCGGTTGAACACATGCCAGGCGCAGTTCCCGATCGCCTGGCCCATGGCGTCACAGTCGAGGCCTCCAGCGATCTCGCTCGCCTTCTCGGCGGCGGCTCGGCCGAAGTGAACAGCCTGCATCGGCATGCCCTCACGGAGGGCGAACGGTTTCGTGTCGTGGCGCGGGCGCCGGACGGCGTCGTCGAGGCCTTCGAGGGCAATACGAGCGGCTTCTGTCTGGGGGTGCAATGGCATCCCGAATATCGGCTGACCGACTTCGACAAGGCGATCCTGCGCGATTTCGTGGAACGCAGCACAAGGCGTCCCCGCCGCAAGACCGCATCCGGTGCCCCTTGTGCCGTTCGGAAACGCCTCGATGCCCTCGGCCTTGGCCTGCCGGAAGCAGCCGCGCCCCCCGGCGCATTCGTCGGTGCGATCCGCAACGGCGGTATCGTGACCGTGTCCGGGCAGGTTCCGATCAAGGACAAGGCTGTCCTCAGGGCAGGCCATCTGGGCAAGGACGTCTCCCTAGAAGCAGGGCGCGAATGCGCACGCTGGGCATTGCTCAATGCCCTGGCGCAATTGGAGCGCATCGCCGGCCGGCTCGACCGGGTGAAAGGGTTCGTACGGCTCGCCGGATACGTCGCCGCAGCCCCGGACTTTACCCAGCATGGCGCGGTCGTCGATGGCGCTTCCGAAATGCTGCGCGAGGCGTTTCCCGAATGCTGGCCACATGCGCGGATCGCCGTTGGCGTGGCCTCGCTGCCCCGTGGCGTGCCCGTGGAAATCGAGCTGACGGCCGTCCTCAGCAGCGCAGAGGCCTGAGGCCATGCGAATTGCGGTTGTCGGCGCAGGCGTGGTCGGGGTCGCGTCGGCCTATCTGCTGGCTCGCGCCGATCATGAGGTGATCCTGATCGACGCGGCTGCAGAGCCGGGTTGCGGGGCGAGCGCCGGCAATGCAGCCCAACTTTCCTGGGCCTATGGCGATGCCATGGCCTCGCCCGCGCTTTTGAAGCATCTGCCGGCCATCCTCGCCGGCCGAGATCCGGCGTTCCGGGTTCGCTGGAGGCTTGATGCCGATTTCCTGGTCTGGGGGCTGCGCTTCATGGCGAACATGCCGGCCCGGCGCTGGTGGAACAACACAAGCGAGATCCTGCAACTGGCCGATGAATCGCGCCGGGAAATGGCGAAGCTGCTGGCGGAGACGGAAATTGCTTTCGACTATCGCATCGCTGGCAAGCTGCACCTTTATCCTGACGCAAAGGGCCTTGCTGCGGCCCGGCTGACCATCGAGCGCAAGCGGCGGCTTGGCTTCGATCAACGTCTCCTGTCGCGCTGCGAAGCCGAAGAAGTGGAGCCGGCCCTGAAGACTTATCAGGGAGAAATCGCTGGCGCCGTTTACACGCCCGGCGACGCTCTTGGCGACGCGGTCGCCTTCTGCCGTCAACTGACGGATTTCATGGTGTCCAAAGGTCGGGTTTCGGCATGCTTCGGACGCAAGGTGGCCGGATTCGATCAGCACAAGGGACAGCTCTCGGCGGTACGGCTTACCGATCGCGATCCACTTGTCGTCGATGCCGCGGTCGTCACGGCGGGACCGTTGATCCATACGCTGGTCGCCGACCTGCCCGAAGCCGCTGAAATCCAGCCCGTGCGCGGCTATTCCCTGACCGTGCCTTGGCGGGAAGGAGCGCCGCGTGTCAGCTTGACGGATGTGAAGCGCAAACTAGCCTTCGCAACAATCGGTCAACGGCTGCGCGTTGCAGGGCTTGCCGACATCGAGCGGCCCGGCTCGGGCTTCGACGCGGATCGGTTCGGCATCCTGCGGGAGGTCGCCAGCGCCGTGTTGCCTGCCTGCTTCGACCGCCCGCCGGAAGAAGTCCGCTGGTCCGGCGAACGCCCGATGACGCCATCCTCCCGGCCGATCATCGCTCCCTCCCGCAGGATGCGCGGTCTCTATATCAATGCCGGGCACGGCATGCTTGGATGGACCCTCGCCCTCGGTTCCGCAAGACGGATAGCAAACCTGGTTGCCTGATGGGATCGATGTGCCAGGCCTATTGAATGCGAGCAGCCGAACGCGTCGACGATGCCAATAGGCAAGCCGTGCCATCCACCCGCCAGAGAACCATTTCATACAGTATCCACAAAGCTGACATCCGCATCTCACGCCTCGAGTGCAGGCACGTATCGGGTCCGGTTGTACAACGAACGTTAGCTGCTGTGAGTTGCTAAGGATGTCCGAAAATGGCGCAACCACGGCATCAGCGTGGTTCGTGTTTTCTCTCTGATGGACACAACCAATAGTGACCAGCAAACCGACCAGCAAATAGCTGACATGCATTGGCACCGCGCGGCACTCACGATGCAGCTGATACGTTGATTTCTTTCGATTATTTTTCACATTGGCACGCATGCCAAAAGGTGACTGGTGGGCCCGGAGGGACTCGAACCCCCAACCAAGCGGTTATGAGCCGCCGGCTCTAACCATTGAGCTACAGGCCCCACGCGGGCTGGATTAGTGTTTTTCTTGATCCCGCACAAGGCTTTAGAGGCGGTCTGGCCAAGATCGCCCAAATCAATCCATATTCGCTGCCTATTCGAGCTCTCGCCCTTGGCGAACAACGGAGTTTTTCGATGACCAGAGCCTTTTTGCCCCTCGCTTTTGCCGCCGCCGTCGCCCTTCCTGCAATCGCCGGCGCAGCCGAAGCCCCGCAACAGCCGTCGCCGCGCATCATCGTTTCCGGCGAAGGCGAGGCCACCGTGGCGCCGGACCTTGCACTTTTGTCGCTCAGCGTCATGCGCGAGGCCAAGACCGCGCGCGAAGCGCTCGACGCCAACAACGACGCCATGGCCGCCGTCATCGCGGCGATGAAGTCGGCCGGCGTCGCCGAGCGCGACCTGCAGACGGCGGGCATCCAGATCAACCCGCGCTACAATTATTCGAACAAGCCCGATGGCGGCCAGACCGCCGAATTGGTCGCCTATCAGGTCACCAACACGCTGTCCGTGCGGGTGCGCGACATTTCCAAGACCGGCGAGATCCTCGACAAGGCGGTGTCGCTCGGCGTCAACCAGGGTGGCGGTATTTCCTTCACCAACGAGAACCCGGCCGCCGTCATCGGCGAGGCCCGCAAGAAGGCGGTGGCCGACGCCATCGCCAAGGCCAAGACCTTGGCCGAGGCCGCCGGCGTCAGCGTCGGCAAGGTGCTGGAGATCACCGACCAGAACTTCATGTCGCCGCCCATGCCGATGAACGCCAAGGCTTATGACGCCGCCGGCGCCTCGGTTCCGGTGCAGGCCGGAGAAAATGCCTACCGGGTGATGGTCAACGTCACCTTCGAGCTGAAGTAAAAAGAGGCGCGGCGCGACTGGATGGTCGCGCCGCGCGCTCTCTTTTCCAGGACTGCAAATGAAAAAACCCGGAGGATCGTTCCTCCGGGGTTTTTCGTTCGCGTTGCGCCAGACGCCGTGCCTTAGCGGTAAAGCACCGGGCAGCCGCGCTCGCGGCCGAACACCACCATGGTGCGTTCGCCGTCCTGGCGGCCGGCAACCTTGATGACGCGGCGGTTCACATCGACGATGCGGGCGCGCCAGATGCCCATGCGCTCGGCCTTGTTCAGCGCCCATTCCGGCGAACAGCCGCGGCGCCAGTCGCGATCGCGACCCCAACCGCGCTCGTCGCTCCAGCGGTCGCGGCGCCAGTCACGATTGTCGTCGCGCTCGCCGGCATAGACGCCGAAGCGCGGCTCGCCGCTGCCGAAATTCAGATAGACGCCGTCGGCCTGGGCGGTGGTAGGAACCGCGGCAAGCGCGCTGAAACCGACGAGAGCCGAGAGCGCGGCAGCCTTGATCTTGGTCAACATGGTCTTCTCCTTGTCAGAAGCGTTGGTTGCTTGGTCTTCAAACCCTGTTCGCCGAAGCGATGACGCAACCATAGAAAGGCCCGGCTGAACCGAACGGGAACCGCATGTTCATGCGAGGTTCATTTGGCCGGTGGCCATAGTCGGGCATGGAAAAGGAACCGCGCCTGCGCCGCGCGCATGCTTGTTCGACCGGCAAAACGGGCCCCTCAGGGCTCCTCGTCGAGCACGTAGTCGAAATAGTCTTCCGGCTCGGCGAGCTCGCTCTCGCTGGCGCTGACGCGGCCGCGCATCGAGACGCCGGCTTCGTGCACCGTCTCGGCGCTGCCCGAGACAAGCGGGTGCCACCAGTAGAGGTCATGGCCCTCGGCGACGAGGCGATAGCCGCATGTGGACGGCAGCCAGCTGATGGTGCGCACATTCTGCGGCGTCAGCCCGACGCAGTCGGGAACCCGCGCCAGGCGGTTGGCATAGTCGGCGCAGCGGCAGGTTCCGGCATCGAACAGCCGGCAGGCGACGCTGGTCCAGTAGATCTCGCCGCTGTCCTCGTCCTCGAGTTTCGACAGGCAGCATTTGCCGCAACCGTCGCACAGCGATTCCCACTCGGCCGGAGACATCTCCTCCAGCGCCTTCGTCTTCCAGAACGGTTGCGTTGCCATCGCAGGGATGTGGCGCGCCGGAACCGCCGCGTCAAGCGCGCAGCGCCAATGTCATCAAAGCGCCCATTCGATATCCCTATCCTCGTTGCCACACCCCACGCCGGCCCCGATTGCCACGTTTATGGGCCTCGGCAGCGCCACATACCCCGTCAAGGAGATCAGATATGAAGCGCCAACCACGCATCCTCGCCGGTACGGCCCTTGGCCTGCTGATGGCTTCATCGCCGCTTGCCGCCTTGCCATTGCAGAATGACACCGCTCTCCGTTCGGTGACCGCCCTGCCGCTGATCCTTGCCCAGGCCGAAGGCGGCGGCGAGGCGACCGACGGCGGCCCGGCGCCGGCCGAACAGGCCGCCCCGGAGCCGCAGCCGGCGCCCGAACCTGTTGCGGTGCCCGAGCCCGTCGCCTTGCCCGAACCGGTGGCACAGGCTGCGCCGGCACCGCAGATAGAAGCCCAGACCGAAGCGCCGGCGCCAGCGGAAGAGCCGGCGGAACAGAAACCGCACAAGAAGAAGCCGGTCGAGGAACAGGCTGAGCCCGTCCCTCGGAAGCAGCCGCAAGCCGAAGCTCCGGCCGCCGAACCGGAGCAAAAGCCGCGCAAGAAACAGCCAGTCGAGGAACAAGCCGAGCCAGCGCCTCGGAAGCAACCCCAGGCCGAGGCCCCGGCCGTGGAGCCTGAGCAGAAACCGCACAAGAAAAAACCGGTCGAGGAACAGGCTGAGCCCGCCCCTCAGAAGCAGCCGCAAGCCGAAGCTCCGGCCGCCGAACCGGAGCAGAAGCCGCGCGCCAAGAAGGAAAAGCCGGCCGAGGAACAGCAGGAACCGGTCAAGAAGCCGGCAGCCGAAGAGAAACCCGCGCCCGAAGTGAAGCCGGCGCCGGCGGAAAAACCCGCCGAGCAGCCCAAAGCCAAGCCCGCGCCAGCCGAGGAGCCTGCCGCCAAACCCGCCGAAAAGCCTGCCGAAGGCGAGCAGAAACCGGCGGCCGAAAAACCGAAACCGGCGCCCGAGGGTGAAAAGCCCGCCGCCGAAAAACCGGCGGCGGAAAAGCCTGCCAAGCAGCCGGAGGCATCGCCCGCACCGGCCGAAAAGCCTGCGGAAGGCGCCAAGCCGAAACCCGAGACCAGCGAAGAGCCGGCCAAGGAAGGGCATAAGCCTGTTCCCGCCGAGGGCGAAAAGAAGCCAGGCGAGCAGCCCGAGGCCAAGCCGCAGCCTGGCGAGAAACCAGCAGAAGGTGAGCAGAAACCGGCAGCGGAGCAACCCAAGCCCGCGGCGGAACAGCCCAAGCCCGCGGAAAAGCCGGTCGAGGGCCAGGCGCCGGCCAATCCCAATGCCGCGCCGATCTTCGACAGCCAGAAGCAGCCGGAGCGCCCGGCCGAGGGCCAGAAGGGCGAACCGGCCAAGCCGCAGCCCGGCCAGGCGACAACCCAGCAGCCGGCGCAGCAACCTGTTCAGCCGGCCCAGCAACCCGCGCAGAAACCGGCGGAAAAGCCAGCGCCGCCGCCGGTCGACGACAAGGCCGCCCAGGCGACGATCCAGCCGGAGAAGATCGCGCCCGTCACCCAGGAGAAGGGCACGCGGCTGGAACGCGCGCCCGACTTCGACGTGCGCAAGATGCAGCGCCCGGAAGGAGCCGACATCGTCAAGAATTTCGGCGACCGCACCATCATCCAGTTCAACAACCAGATCATCGTCGAGAGCAACGACCGCCCGCGCCTCACCCGCGACGCGCAGGATGTCTATTACGAAGACCTGCCCGGCGGCCGCACCCGCGAAACCGTGGTGCGCGACAACGGCAACCAGATCATCACCGTTCGCAACCGCTACGGCGATATCGTGCGGCGTTCGCGCATCACCCCGGACGGTCGCGAATATGTGCTGAGCTATGTCGACGAACGCTATTATGAGGAAATGCACGACTGGCGTGACCCAGGCGACGACCTGCCACCGATCTATGTCGATATCCCGCGCGACGAATACATCCTGGAATCCGAGCGCGTACGCAGCCCCGACGACTATTATGTCTTCCTCGAGCGGCCGCCGGTGGAGAAGGTCCGGCGCCTCTATTCGATCGACGAGGTCAAGCGCTCGGCCCGCGTGCGCGACATCGCCCGACGCATCGATCTCGACACGCTGAACTTCGATTTCGGCTCGTCGACCATTGCCGAGAGCGAAGTCGAGAAACTGCAAGGCGTGGCGGACGCCATGCAGAAGCTGCTCGCCAAGAACCCGGCCGAAACCTTCCTGATCGAAGGCCATACCGACGCGGTCGGCTCCGATCTCGCCAATCTGGCGCTGTCGGACCGGCGCGCCGAGGCCGTGGCCAACGCGCTCACCAATGTCTTCGACATCCCGCCGGAGAACCTGACCACGCAGGGTTATGGCGAGCGCTATCTCAAGATCAACACGCAGAAGCCGGAACGCGAGAACCGTCGTGTCGCCATCCGCCGCATCACGCCGTTGGTGGCCCCGGTTGCTAACGCTAAATAGGCGGTGAAGGCGCTAGGGCATTGATTCGCCACAATGGGAGCCCCAAATGTTAATGGGGTTCCCTGCCCTGTCCCGTCTCCAGCGGGACATCAAGAGGCCCGGCCGGCTTACTCCACCGACCGGGCCTTCTTTTGGAAAGGCATGGCCGGCATCTTGCCAAGATCGTGCCTCTCGCCCAAAAACGACAGCGGTTAGCGCCTGTTGAACTGCCGCCTTGCAGGCCGACATCGTTCCGCCCTCAACACGCCCAGAAGCACGGACGCCTTTTTATGAAACGCCTCGAACTTGCCGTCGAATCCATCATCCTGGCCTCGCGCTGGCTGCTGGTGGTTTTCTACCTCGGGCTCGGCCTGGCGCTCGCCATCTACGCGATGTCCTTCGCCAAGAAACTCTACGAATTCATCTCCAAGGTCATGATCCTGGACGACACCGACACGATCCTGAAGATCCTCGGCCTGATCGACGCAGCCCTTGTCGCCTCGCTGGTGGTAATGGTCATCATCTCCGGCTACGAAAACTTCGTCAGCCGCTTCGACGAGCATGAAGGCAAGGTGCACTGGCTGGGTACCATCGACGTCGGCTCGCTGAAGGTGAAGGTCGCCTCGACGATCGTGGCCATTTCCTCGATCCACCTCCTGCAGGTGTTCCTCAACTCCTCGTCCTATTCGACCGAGCAGTTGATGTGGCTGACCCTGATCCACCTCACCTTCGTCCTGTCGGCGCTGATGCTGGCCTATATCGACCGGCTGATGGGCCACGGAAAGGGCGGGAAGAAAGTGTCGGAAGATATCTGACCGGCGCAGCCCGGTTCGCAACCGGGCTCAGAACAGCCCGGTCAGCTTGGTGTCGCTGCGCGCGAAAACCTCGTCCGGCACGAAGAAGTCGCCGGCCAGCGCGCCCTTGGCGCCCGGCGCGTAGTGCGAGAAATCGGTGATGCCCTCGGCGCGCAGTACCTCTTCATCGATATAGAAATTGCCCGTCGCCTCGCCAGACGGCCGGGTCAGGATGGCGTGCGCCGCATCGGCCATGATCTCCGGCGACCGGCTCATCGCGGCGACCGTGTTGCCGCCCAGAAGATTGCGCACCGCAGCCGTATCGATCGTCGTCAGCGGCCACAGGGAATTGACCGCAATGCCGGCGGAAGCGAACTCCGCGCTCATGCCCAGCGTGCACATCGACATGCCGAATTTCGCCATCGTGTAGGCGACATGGCCCTTGAACCACTTGGCTTTCATGTCGAGCGGCGGCGCCAGATTCAAAATGTGAGGATTTTGCGCCAACTTCAGGTGCGGAACGCACATTTTGGAGACCAGGAACGTGCCGCGCGTGTTGATCTGGTGCATCAGATCGTAGCGCTTCATGTCGGTTTCCAGCGTGCCGGTCAGCTGGATGGCGCTGGCATTGTTGATGCAGATGTCGATGCCGCCGAAGCGCTCGACTGTCTTCGCCACTGCCTCCGCCACCTGCGCTTCCTCGCGGATGTCGCACAGCACCGGCAGCGCCTCGCCGCCGGCCTGCTCGATCTCCTGCGCCGCCGTGTGGATCGTGCCCGGCAGCTTCGGATGCGGGGTGTCGGTCTTGGCGGCGATGGTGACGTTGGCGCCATCGCGTGCGGCGCGCAGCGCGATCGCCAGGCCGATGCCTCGCGAGCCGCCCGAAATGAACAGCGTTTTTCCCTTGAGCGACATGATGCGGCCTCCCTGCAGCGATGGCCGATCCTTGCCCGGCTGCCACCATCGCGCAAGGGCGAACCGGCCAACGCCGTGGTGACGCTGCGGAGGCCCACCTTTCCTGGGCGCGATTGCAGCGTCGCGATGGCGAGTATATATTCTATATAAAAAGGTAGAACATATAATGGCGTTGTCGATCAAGAATGCACAGGTCGAGAAACTGGCGCGCGAACTGGCGCGGCGTCGACGCGTGTCGGTGACCGAAGCGATCCGGCAAAGCCTTGAGCGCGAGGTGGCGCGCGAAAGGCTGGTGCCACGCGAAGCGCCGAATGACATGTACAACAAGCTGATGGCGATCGTTGAGCGTTCCGCCCTAATCCCAACGGACACCGATCTGACCGAGGACGAGATCCTCGGCTATGACGAATTCGGGATCCCCTCGAAGTGATCGTCGACACTTCGGTGCTGATCGCAATTCTGCTGGCTGAAGAAGGCTTCGAGAATTATCTGCGCGTTCTGCAGCAGGCGCCGTTGAAGCGCATCGCTGCTCCGACCTTGCTGGAAGCCACGATGGTCATCCTCGGCAGGAAAGGCGAACAAGGGCCCGAACTTCTCGATGATCTGCTGCGGACGGCACAAATCGAAACCACAACCTTCACTCCAGACCATGCCGCCGTCGCCCGTCAGGCCTTCCTGCGTTACGGCAAGGGGCGCCACGCCGCTGGCCTGAATTTCGGCGATTGCATTTCCTACGCCACGGCCAAGCTGGAAGCGATGCCGCTGCTGTTCAAGGGCGACGACTTCCGCCAGACCGACATCGAGGCAGCAGCCTGACAGGACATGCAAAAGATCTCGACGGGGCCGGCCGCGCTGCAATCCCAACGCGCCCTAGACCAGCACCAGCCCTTGCCGCATGGCGATGGCAATCGCGTCAGTGCGGTTGGCTGCGCCAAGCTTGGTCAGGATCGCCGCGACGTGGAACTTGGCGGTGTGCACGGAAATGTCGAGCCGGCGGGCGATCACCTTGTTGGGCGCGCCTTCGGCGAGCAGTGCCAGCACCTCGGCTTCGCGCGGCGACAGCGCCGGCCGCACCGCCCCATCATGGTCCGCCGAGCCGTTTGCATGGTCGTCCGGCTCCGCCGCGAAGCCGGTCGGTTCGAAAGCATCCTCGTCGCGCACCGCATGGTATCCGGCCGTCGCCAGGCGGGCGGCAGCGGCGATCAGCCCGTCCTCGGCATTGGGCGGCAAAACAGCGAAGACGCGACCGGCGCCACCATTGACCGCCGGAACCGGACGGGCCGACAACAGCACCAGCGGCACGTCCAAAGGAAAGGCTGCGTTGTCGACAATTGCCACATCGATGCCGGCCGCGCTGCCCACAGTTACGGGCGTGAAGTCCTCGCCGGCAGCCAGCGACGCCGACAGCCGCTCGGCCCGCCCGGCATCGCCGAGCGCGATCAGCACTGTCAGTCGTCTGCTCTCTGCCATCGGTACTCCCTAGGATTGCCTGGAACTTGAACAGGCCGTGGCGAAAATGGCGAGAAGCGAGCACCGAAGCGGAGCGTACTTAAAGTACGTGAGCATCGGAGCGCAGATCCTCGCAATTTGCAGCCCGGCCTGATCAAGTTCCAGGCGATCCTCTCAGTTCAGCGGCTTTTCGCCGATCGTCACGACAACCTCGCTACGGCTGCCGCCACGCAGGATGTCGAGTTTCACCTGGGTGCCTGCGCTGTCCGGCCCCAGCCTGCGCATCAGCCCGCGCGGTCCTTCGACGGGCTCGCCGTTCCAGGCCACGATGATGTCGCCGACATGCAGGCCGGCGGCCTTCGCCGGACCGCTGTCGTCAAGGCTCATCACCATGGCGCCGACCGCGTCGCCGTCGCGCGCCGGATGCAGCGCCGCGCCCAGATAACCGCGCACGACATGGCCTTTTTCCTTCAGCACCGCCACAGTGCGCTCGATGGTCTCGAACGGGATGACCAGCGCGCGCCGGCGCGGACCGAACAAAAGCATACCGATCAGGTCGCCTTTAGCATCCAGCACCGGGCCGCCTTCGAAGCGCCCGCCGGTGCCGACGGCCAGGTTGATACGCCGGTCGATGGTGCCGCTGCGCATCGAGCGCCAGGCAGGCCCGACCTCGGCGACCGTTCCAAGCACGCTGAGTGCCGCACCTTCGCCGTTGCCGATGGCGATGGCGACATGGCCGGGCCGCACGGCCCCTGCTTTCGCCAGCGCCGGCAGGCCGGACCGGTCCGATTTCAAAAGGGCGATGCCGGTCGAAGGGTCGCGCCCGGCGAGCGTCGCCTTCACGGTCTCGCCCGAGCCGAGCGTCAGTTCGATGTCCTCGTCCGCGTCGAGGATTTCCTCGGCGGCGACGAAAAAGCCGTCGCCCCAATGGAAGGCTGTGGCGGTGCGCCCGTGATGGACGCGCAGGCTGGCGGCGGCGGGTGCCGCCTTTGCCGCGATGTCGGCGACGGCATCCGAAAAGGCGCCGAGATTGAAGTCGCTCATTGTGACCTCCAGAGTTCTTGTCTGCTCCAGATATCGCTGTCCTTGGCGGGCAATGATACTCGCCTGACGGCTAGTCCGGCTTGCTTCTGGCCATCTGGTCAGGTCGCGGCAAAGCGGCGCGCTCCGCACATATAGGCATCGATCCGCAAAATCACACGGAGCCTGCCATGGCGCTGCCCGCTTTCGACCCCTCCCCCCGCGACGACGCCCTGCTCGATGCCTATTCTATGACGGTCGCCGATGCCGTCGACCGTATCGGCCCGGCCGTGTGCCGCATCGAACGCATCGGCGGCCGTGGCGGCCATGGCTCGGGTTTCGTCATTTCGCCGGACGGGCTGATCGTCACCAATTTCCACGTGGTCGGCGATGCCCGCGCCGTGCGTGTCGCCATGCCTGATGGCAGCGTCGACGAGGGCCGCGTGCTCGGCTCAGATCCCGACACCGACATCGCACTGGTGCGCGCCGGCGGCTCGTTTGCCAATGTCGCGCCGCTCGGCGATTCCAAACGGCTCAGGCGCGGCCAGATCGCCATCGCCATCGGCAATCCGCTCGGCTTCGAATGGACCGTCACCGCCGGCGTCGTCTCGGCGCTCGGCCGTTCGATGCGCGCCACCACCGGCCGGCTGATCGACGACGTCATCCAGACCGATGCGGCGCTCAATCCCGGCAATTCCGGCGGGCCGCTGGTCTCGTCCGCCGGCGAGGTGATCGGCGTCAACACCGCCATGATCCCGGGCGCACAGGGCATCGCCTTCGCCGTCGCCTCCAACACCGCCAATTTCGTCATCTCCGAGATCATCCGCTTCGGCCGGGTGCGCCGCGCCTTCATCGGCGTCTCCGCCGATACGACCAACCTGCCGCGCCGCGCCGCTTTGCTCTCGCAGGTTACCAGCAGCACGGCGGTGCGGCTGCGCACAGTCGACCCCTCCGGGCCGGCAGCAAAATCGGGCCTGAAGGAAGGCGACATCATCGCCGCCATCGACGGAAGGCCCGTCACCGGTGTCGACGATCTGGTCAGGATGCTCGATGCCGAGCGCATCGGCCGCGAGACGGTCTGCACGGTGTTACGCCGCAGCGGCGTCAGCCGCATCGCGGTCACACCGACTGCAAGACCTTCCTGAGCTAGGTGGCGGTCAACACCCGCCGCAAAAGAGCCACCAGCCACGCCGCCAGTTCGCCGGTCGGATCGAGGTCGGGATCGAAGATCGTCACATCCATGCCGATGCAGCCCGGCCTTGCCGCCAGCGTTCCCAGGATAGCGACGAGTTCGTCCGGATCGATACCCGGGCTGCCCGGCGAATCCACCGCCGGCATGAAAGTCTGGTCCAGCGCGTCGACGTCGAAATGCAGCCAGAAACGGCCGCCGCCGCGCGCCAGCACCGGCTCGACCCGTGCGAGCACGCCTGCCGCGCCGAGTTCGCGTGCGGCAAACACGTCGACCAGCGTCATCTCGGTCGCCGCGATGTCGTGCCAGGCAAAATCGGCATCGCGGCTTTCCCGCTCGCCGATCTGGGCCACCTGATCGTCGCGCAGCAACGGCCCCTCTATGCCCGGCCATTCGGTGAGCAAGGCCTCGCCACGGCCGGTCGCCGCCGCCAGGTCCATCCCGGCGGCCGAGCCCAGCGGCAGATTGTCGTCATCATTGCCTGGATGGCGGAAGTCGCTGTGACCGTCGACATGCACCAGCGACAGCAGCCCTGACCGTCGCGCGCCGGCCAACCCGCCGAGCAGGACGGTGCAATCGCCGCCGACGATCAGCGGAAATTGCCCTCGCCCGACGGTCTCGGCGACGATATCGGCCAGTTGCAGGCTGAAGGTCCGGATCGCCGGGCCGTTGCGCAGCCTGGTGCCCGGCTGCGGCTCGGTGCTGTAGGCAGGTCGATCGAGGTCGACAATCCGCGCCGGCGCCAGCGCCTCGAGCAGCCCGGCGTCGGTCAATGCCTGCGGCGCCCGCCAGGTGCCCGGTTCATGACCGGGCCTCAGTGGCCTGAGGCCAAGATTGAACGGTGCCCGGATAAGGCAGAGATCGCGCATGGAAAGGGCCCGGTTGTTCGCCGGGCCCACCATAGGTCGTTCGTCGGGACGATGTCATCTTGGCCGGATCGGCAACCCGTAGACTGCCGACAACTGCTGTCAAACTGGTCCGCTCAGACGCCGACTGCCTCCGGCGCGAACTGCGGCAGAAACTCCTCGCTCGGCGGGATCGGCCTGATCACGTCGATCAGCACGCCATTGGGGTCGCGGGTGATGAAGTGGCGCTGACCGAACGCCTCGTCGCGCAGCGAGCGCAGGATCGGCAGGCCGGCCGCGACAAGGCGCTCATGCACGGCGTCGACATCCTTTACCTCGAAATTGATCAGCAGACCGGAGGCACGGCCGCGCCCTTCCGCCGGGATCGTCTCGTGGTCGCCCTGCACGATGCCGAGATTGACACGTTTGTCCTCGGACGATTGCAGATGCACGTACCAGTCGCTTTCGAACAGCGGCCTGAAGCGGAAATGCTCGACATAGAACGCCGTGGTGCCGGCCACGTCGCCGGTCATCAATACGGGATAATAGCTGGTGGTTTTCATGGCTTTTCTTCCTCTTGAAATAAACATACAGTCTGCATGTAGATCGAAATAACATACAGGCTGCATGTATGCAAGTGGCCAATCCGCGCCGTTCCAACCGCGACCGCACCGAGGCCACGCGCAGCGACCTGATCGCCGCCGCGCGCCGGCTTTTCACGGAAAAATCCTATGCCGAGACCGGCACGCCGGAGATCGTGGCGGCCGCCGGCCTCACGCGCGGCGCGCTCTACCACCACTTCGTCGACAAGCAGGCGCTGTTCCGCGCCGTGGTCGATGCCGAGGCGGCCGCGGTCGCCGCCGAGATCGAGCGGACCGCGCCCACCACGCTATCGGCGCGCGATGCGCTGCTTGCCGGCGGCGAAGCCTATATCGGCGCCATGGGCGTGCCCGGTCGCACCCGTCTGCTCCTGGTCGACGGCCCTGCCGTACTCGGCCGTGCCGAGATGGACGCCATCGACGCCCGTCATGGCAACCGCACCCTGCGCGAAGGTCTGGCGGCGACGATGCGCGCCGGCGACCTGCCGAGATTGCCCCTGGATGCGCTGACATCGCTGCTGGGCGCGGCCTTCGACCGCGCCGCCCTTGCCGTCGACGCCGGTGGTTCCCCCGACGACTACCGGGCGGTGCTTGCCGCCGTCATCGACGGGCTGATGCGCAGTCCGTCAGGCTCTTGAGCCGCCCTCAGCCGCTCCTCGCGTTCGCTCATATGCTGCAATGTCGAACAGACCTTCGGCAATTCCTCTTTGAACCGCTCGATCAGCCAGCTTCCCGCTGGTCCCGGCGGCGTGTCGGCCCGGTAGAAGGCGTGCAGCGGATAAGGCCGCTCCGGATAGGGTTCGAGGTCGAGGATCTTGAGCCGGCCAGCCGACACATCCTCAAGGATCATCCAGGTTGGCAGGCCGCCCCAGCCGAGACCGGACAGGATTAGGTCGCGCTTGGTCGACATGTCGGTCATGCGCCAGGTGCGGTAGGCGAAGACGCTGAACTCCTTGCCCTCGGTGATCTTGCTGACATCGGAAACGACGAGCTGGATATGCTCGCGCACTTCCGACAGCGGCACCCTGCCCTGGTAGGTGGCAAGCGGGTGGCCGGGTGCCGCGACCGGCGTCATCGAGGCATCGCCGACGCGCACCGACACCAATTCGTCGCCGAGCGTTTGCGGTTGGCCGCCGAAACTGAGATCGCTGAGCCGCTGCGCCAGCTGGTCCCAGATCACGCCGAGCGCTCCGACATTGAGTTTCAGCGACACCGACGGAAACTCCACCTCAAAGGCGGCGAGTGTCCTGACCAGCGCCGGTGAAGGCACCGTCACGTCGACGGCGATCGCCAGTTCGGCTTCCAGGCCGCGCTTCAGCCCGTCCGCGCGGGCGCGGATGTCCTGCAGCACGCCGATCATGCGCCGTGCATCGGCCAGCATCGCCTTGCCCTCGGCCGTCAGCGTCGGTTCACGCGTGCCTTCGCGCGTGAACAATTTGAGTTCCAGCTGTCCCTCCAGATTGGCGATCGTATAGCTGATCACTGATTGGGCGCGGTTGAGGTGGCGGGCAGCGCGGGAGAAGCTGCCGGTCTCAGCTACCGCCAGGAACACCTGCAACTGGTCAAGGGTCGGGTTCGCCTGCATGGCTTATCCATTTTCTGGATACATTCGATACATATTTTCCCAATTTTTTGGATGAGTGTCGAGGATTATCTCTGTCTCCGAAATCAGGCGGTTGTCCGCCATCACCAACGGAGAGCAAAAATGTCCAACATCCTTCTCGTCACTTCGAGCCCGCGCGGCGCTGCCTCGCATTCCACCCGCGTCGCCACCGAACTTGCCACCAAGCTGCAGGCCGCCCTGCCGGGCTCCACCGTCACCACCCGCGACCTCGTCGCCAACCCGCTGCCGCATATCGAGCCTGACTACGCCACCGGCATCTACACGCCGGCTGAAGCCCGCACGCCGCGCCAGACCGACCTGGTCAGCGTCTCCGATGTCGCCGTCGACGAACTGTTCGCCGCCGACCACATCGTGCTTGCCACCGGCTTCATCAACTTCTCGATTTCCTCGACGCTGAAGTCGTGGGTCGACCACATCTCGCGTTCGGGCAAGACCTTTTCCTACACCGCCAACGGTCCGAAGGGCCTGGTCACCGGCAAGAAGGTCTATGTCGTGCTGGCTTCCGGCGGCATCTATTCCGAAGGCCCGGCCGCGGTGATGGACTTCGCAGTGCCCTATCTGAAGAGCGTGCTCGCCTTCAACGGCATGACCGACGTCGAGGTCATCCGCGTCGAGGGCGTTGGCATGGGCGAGGATGCCGTGAAGGCTGCCCTTGCCAATGCCGGGAAACAGGTCGACGCCATCGCTGCCTCGGCTACCGAAATTGCTCTCTCGGCTGCCGCGGCCTGATCAAGGTCGACCAACGCAACAGCCGCCGTGGCGACACGGCGGCTGTTGTCGTTTTTGGAGATCTGAGTGAGGCTTGGGGTGCGTTGAGATTCAAGGCAGGCCGAGCCGAAAATGGCGGATTTCGAGAACCGGAGCGCAGCATACATTGAAGTACGTGAGCACCGGAAGCGCAGAAGGCCGCCATTTGCAGGCCGGCCTCGCTTGAATATCAGCGCACCCTAACCGAAAATGCGCTCGCCCTGCTCGTCGACCAGCTGAATGCCTTTCTTCAGCGAGATGTCGACGGCGTCGTCGAGCCCGGCGAAACGGTCGGCGCGAATGAAGCGGTGTTCCTTGACCACGCCGTCGATCTCCTTGGAGATGACGCCGCAGGTCTGGTACTGGCCGCCATCGGACTTGTAGGGCGTCGCGGCAATGACAAAGCCCTTGTGCTCGATCTCCTTCGCCACCTTGCCCTTGCCCGATGCCTCCGGCTCGCTGGCGCCGCCACCGAAAAGACGTTTCAGAAAGGACATGGGCGACCTCCACCGGTTTTGCTGGGCATGGCGGGCTGGAACTCGCCCTCGACTTGCCAACTCAACCGTTCAGTAGCCGCCCAGACGGCAACGGGCAAGCACGGCACTTTTCGCCGGCCTGCCCGTTTTCAACAATGCCGCTGGATCGTTTAGCGCTTCACCAGCGCCTCCAGTGCCTCGGCGGCATCCTTCAGGATACTGGCGGCCTCGGCCTGCTTGTCGGCCGGCGCCTCGATGACTTCAGCCAGGGCCGCGCGCAGGCGGCGACGCAGCAGGCGCAGTTCGGGATTGCGGCGGTCGTCGCGGCCATGCCGCTCGCGGTCGTCGTCCCAGCCGAACCATTCGCGGGCCTTGGCCATCTTGGCGCCGACCCGCTCGAGATGATCGAGCGCGCGCTCCACCATGTCGCGGTTTTCGCCGAGATGCGCCGCGCCGGCCTCGGTGATGGAAAACACCTTCTTGGCGCCGTCGGCGGACGAGACGGCATAGCTGGCCTCTTCCAGGAAAGTCAGCGTCGGGTAGATCACGCCCGGGCTCGGGCTGTAGATGCCGCTGGAACGCTCTTCCAGCGCCCGGATGATGTCGTAGCCGTGGCGCGGCGCGTCGGCGAGCAGCGAAAGCACGATCAACTTGAGATCGCCGTCGCCGAACATGCGGCCGGCGCGCAGCACGTCGCCCGGTCCGCCATGGCCGCGCCGGCCGTGGCCGAATGGACCATGGCCGCCACGCCCGCCGCCGAAACGACCGGCCATATGCCAGAATGCCTGCTCGGCACGTTCGCTGAATGAATGATGTCTGTGCATTGGAAATTCCTTAAGTTATGTCTTACGATATATCTTAAGTAGGAGCATGCACGATCAGAGTCAAGATATATCTTAAGATGCATCTTACACGTCGTGAAGTGGCACTTGATCCGGATATCCGGCGTCCCAATGCAAAAAGGGCGGCTCGCGCCGCCCTTTTCTCCAAGCTTCGATGGACGCCCTCAGCGCTCGGTCAGCGCCAGTTTCGCGCCCAGCGCCACGAAGGCGGCGGCGAAGCTGCGCCTCAGCCAGGTCATCACCCGCGGGCTGCCGACGATCCGGTCGCGCACCGAAGCCGCGCACAGGCCGTAGATGGCGAAGATGATGAAGGTGGCCGCCATGAACACACCCGACAGTTCCAGCATGCGCAACAGCACATTCGGTTCCGTCGGCGCGATGAACTGCGGCAGGAAGGCGACGAAGAAGATCGACAGTTTTGGGTTGAGCAGGTTGATCAGGATGCCGTCGACCAACACCTGGCGCGCGCTGCGCGCATCGGGCTTGGCCTCGATCTTCAGCGTGCCATGTTCGCGCAGGCTCTGCCAGGCCATGTAGAGCAGATAGGCGACGCCCGCATATTTGACGATCTCGAAAGCAACCGCGCTGGCATGCAGCAGCGCCGCCAGGCCGGTCAGCGCGGCGATCAGATGCGGCACGATGCCCAGCGTACAGGCAAAGGCGGCCAGCACGCTGGCGCGCCCGCCGCGCGACAGCCCGGCGGCAAGCGTATAGACGACGCCGGTGCCCGGCGACGCGACGATGATCAAGGTGGTGATCAGGAATTCCGGCGACACTGAAATCTCCTCACATCTGCTATTCGGTTGAACCTTGCTGGCGCACCGCGCTCGGCGAAGCGCCATAGCGGCCGCGGAACTGACGGCCGAAATGCGAGCGCGAGGCATAGCCCGCAGCGCCGATGGCGGCGGTGACGTTGCCCTCGCCTTTGGCCAGGATGTCGTGGGCAAGCTGCATGCGCGTGTCGGCCAGCACCGCCCTCAGCGACGTGCCATCCTCGACAAGCCGACGCCGCAGCGTCGAGGCACCTATGCCAAGCGCGCGGCCGATCGCTTCCGCCGTCCAGCGGCGTGCCGGTTCGGAGGCGATCAGCCAGGCGACATGCTCGGCCAGCGAGACCTCGAACAGCCATGCCGCCGCCGGCACCTCGCGCAGCAGAAGCAGCACTTCGGCCAGTCTGTGTTCGGCCAGGGCGCCAGCGTGGCCGGACGCGGCCAGGACCACCGCCGCATGGGGCAGTGCGTCGGCCAATTCCTCCGTCAGCGGCACGCGTAGGTCGAGCCCGGCGGCGGGCGCCCGCAGCGGCTGGCCGAGGCGGCGCACGGATTCGGGTATGCGCGCGATCTCGACGATCAGCGATTCATAGATGCCGGTCGTTTCCGACGGCACATTGACCACGTCGAAGGCGCGTCCGTGCGGAAACACGAATACATCGCCGGCCTCGAAGCGCTGCCCGGCATCGCCCAGCCAGATTTCCTTGGAACCGCTGAGCACGATGCCGATGATCGGCTTTTCATTGATGACGCGGGCCAGCCGCTCCGACGTGAAGCAGCAATAGCTGAACAATTGCCGGCCATGCGGGTGCATGCCGGGCTGCTTGCGTGGCCGCGCCGGATCGAGCGCAAGCGGCCGCAATGCCTTCAGCAGGCGCTCGGCAAGGTTTCGACGCGGCGTGTCGTTCATAGCGAGAGCCTAGTCGACCACGCGCCGCGGCACAACGCAATTGAGCGTTTCGGGCACAGAAACCGAGCGCCTTGGGCACGAGCAGCGCGACCAAGCCTGTAAAACCCCGCAGCGATGGCGTTGCCATCGTCACCAACGCAGGACCGAAGACAATGATTTTCAAAACCTTCATGCTCGCCGCCGCATTTTCAGGCACGGCAGCGATCGCCGATGCCGCCCCGCAAATCGAACTGTGGCGCCTGGACTGCGGCCGCATCGCGGTCAACGACCTCAGCATCTTCTCAGACACCTTCGCTTATGCCGGCCAGAAGAAGACACTGACCGACAGCTGCTATCTCATTCGCCACGACGGCGATTACATGCTGTGGGACACCGGCCTGCCGGCTGCCCTGCTCGGCAAGCCGATGGCGGCCGACCAAGCGCTGGCGCCGACGCTCGATCGCACCCTGCCGGACCAGCTGAGGCAAATCGGCGTCCAGCCGGAGGCCATCGCCCGGGTCGGCATCAGCCACTATCATTTCGATCATCTTGGCCAGGCCGCCGATTTCCCGAAGGCACGCCTGATGATCGGCAAGGCCGACTTCGAAGCGCTGAAGACCAACCCGCCGCCCTTCGGCGCCATGCCGGACCTTGCGGCGCCGTGGCTGAGCGGCGGCGCCCCGGTGGACGCGGTCGAAGGCGACAAGGATGTCTTCGGCGATGGCTCCATCGTCATGCTGTCCGCTCCCGGCCACACGCCCGGCAGCCACGCATTGCTGGTGCGGCTGGCCAAGAATGGGCCGGTGCTGCTCACCGGCGACGTCGCTCATTTCGAGAAGCAGTTCGAAACCGGTGGCGTGCCGCCCTTCAACACCGACCGCGCCGACAGCCTCGCCTCGATGGCGCGGCTGCAGTCGATGGCCAAAACCCTCGGCGCCACCCTCGTCGTCCAGCACGACGCGGACGACATCGCCAAACTGGCGGCCTTCCCGGCCAGCGCGAAATAGGCAAGGCGAAAAGCGAAACCCGGCCAATGAGTTGGCCGGGTTTCCAGAATCAAACGCGCAGCGTGTTGAATCAGTTTGTCAGCCGGGATGCCGGCTGCCGCGCTGCCACCCGGCGCGGATGGCCCGCCATACGGTGCACGACACCGCTTCCCATCATCGCCAAACTGCCGCACAGTTGTCCTTGGGTCCGGGCTGTCACTGTCCACGCGTTTTGACGAAACCCTTCCTTGCGCGCTCCGCCCATCGCCATCGAACCGGTAGCCCTTGCCGCGAGCGCTGGCCGCGGCTTCGGCCGTGCGCCGGCAATTGCGGTGCCACCGGATCGCGCCGACCTGCCGCTCGGTGTCGGCGCGTCCTTCCTCCTGCATCTCCTGTTGCTGACGGTACTCGCCTTGTTGCCGACGCCGCCTGCGCTCAAGCCATTGCCGATCGAAAGTATCAAAGTCGATTTCGTGCCGCCGCCGCCTGGACCCGCGCCAGCGAGCGAGCCTGTTCCGGCCGCAAAATCCGAGACGGCACCCAACGCGCCAGCGCAGCAACCGGCTATCCCCACCCCGCCGCCGGCGCCCGCCCCGCAACCGATGATCTGGGTCGAAAAATTCTATTCCGCCCGTGTGCTTGCCGATCCCCGCAGCCGCGGCGCGCGCCGCGCCTTGCCGCTTCTGGCGCCACAGGAACGCATCATCCAGCTCTGTGACATCGAGGCACTCGCGCAGGTGCGCCAGCAGCGGGCCGATTTCCAACCCGATCTCGTCGTCCCCTATGCCATGGCCGAGGTGAAACTTGCCGGCGGGGCGATGGAAGCCAAGGGCGGCGCGGTGCGCAGCAAGCGCCATTGGTACGAACTGAAATTCAATTGCACCGTCGCGCCGGATCTCAAGACCGTCGTCGCCTTCGAATTCCTGCTCGGCAAGGAGATCCCGCGCGACCAGTGGGCAAGCCACGACCTGACACTCGACGACGGGCCGGCCGATTGAACCAACGGGACGGATTGCCTCACGTACGTCGAGACCAGGCATCAAGCTCTTGAAACGCTGGACTAAATTCCATCCACAGCTGGCCGCGGGAATTTCCGGAATAAACTAGACTCTTTTAATCAAGTATCCTATCCGAACAATCGTTCAATCGGAATCCCAAACGTTCATCATGACATTTCCAAAGCTTTTCGCAGCGGCGCTGATCACCGGCACCGCCCTCTCCAGTCATGCCCTCGCGCAGGTGCAGCAGCCGATCCTCCAGTTCGACGGCAATCTCGCCTATGGCCGGGGCAGCGGCGGCATCGGTCTTTTCGTGCCCTTCCTGTTCGACGGCGGCGCCAACGGCGCTTTCTTCGATGCCAGCGGCTCCTTCGTCGAAGGCTCCGCCCGCCAGGGCTCGTTCGGTCTCGGCTTCCGCCATCGCGCGGCCAACGACTGGGTCTATGGCGCCTATGGTTATTTCGACACCTTCAACAGCGACCATGGCCACAGCTTCAACCAGCTCTCCTTTGGCGCCGAGGCGCTCGGCCCGCTCTATGAGGCGCGCGCCAATGTCTATCTGCCGCTGACCGACGAAAAGGCTATCGCAAGTCTCAGCCGCGCCTTCATCGCCGGCGACGAGCTGAAATTCCGCGCCGGCGGCGAAATCGCCCGCGGCGGCTTCGATGCCGAGGCCGGCCTGCGCCTGCCGGTGTTTCCGCAAGACATTGCGGCGCAGATAAAGGTGTTCGGCGGCACCTACTGGTATGACGGCAAGGGCGCCATCGACGATACGCTCGGCGTCAGGGCGCGCGCGGAATTGAGCTTTGCCGGCCTGCCCGGCGTTTCCGGTTCCACTCTGGCGCTCGGCGCCTCCGTCTCCTACGATAAGGAAGACCGCACGGAGTTTGCCCTCACCGCCCGCCTGCGCGTGCCGCTCGGCGGTTCGAGCCGCACCGGCCAGGCGGCCTTCGACCCGATGTTCCAGCAGGTCGAGCGCGCTGATTTCCTCCGCACCTATGCCGGCGCCACCGGAGCGGTCGAGACGGCCGAATTCGTCGCCAACGGCCGCACGATCGGCAAGGTGGTCGCCGTCTCCGCCGCCACCGGCGATGCCAGGGCCATCAATGCAGCGCTCGCCGCCGCCGGCGGCAATGCGCTGGTTCTGGCCAGCGGCGACATCGCGCTCGGCCAGACGATGCAGCTCGGCACCGGGCAATATATGCTCGGCGGTGGCGGCGTCATCGGCGTGCGCGGCACGACCAGCCGCTTCGAGGCCGCCTTCCGCAATGACGGCGCGGCAACGCGCCTGGCCGGCAGCAACCCGCTCGCCAATGTCGTCGCCATGGCCTCCGGCGCCACCATCGAGCATCTGGCGATCAGCGGCGGCCTTGCCGGCATCGCCAGCAACGGCGCCACCGGCATCACCGTTCGCGACGTCGAGATCAGCCGCACGGCCGGCGACGGCATCCGCCTCGACAATGTCAGCGGCGCGCTGATCGAAAAGACCAAAATCCGCGATCTCACCATCTGCAACAGCAACACCGATTGCGAATTCGCCGTCGGCGATCCCAACCGCGCGCCCTATGCCGCCATCAGCGCGCTCGGCACCAGCGGGCTCACCATACGCGACACCGTCATCGACAGCGTCACCTACGGCATCTTCGCCGGCAGCCGCATCGACGACAGCGGTTGGCCGCCCGTCATCACCCATGCCGCCACCGGCATCAAGCTCGACAACGTCGCCATCTCCAAGTCGCGGCGCGAGGGCGTGTTGCTGGTCGCCGCCAACGACGTCGCCATGAACAAGGTCACCGTCGACAATTCCGCGCAGGGGCTCGACATGGATCTGGTCGTTTTGCAGGGCACCTCCAACGTCGCCATCACCGATATGACGCTGAAGGGCGGCATCAACGGCCTGATGCTGGTCACCGCCTCGACCTTGCCGGAGGAGGCAAGGACCACCAATGTCCGCGTCAACGGGCTGACGGTCGACGACACCCGCAATGCCGGCATCTTCCTCAACCCGGTCTCCGACATCCATTTCAGGGATGTGACGATCACCAATGCCGGCACCTACGGCGCCTTCATCTATGGCAGCGACTGGGATTTCCTCGGCGGTCCGGTCAAGAACGTCACCTTCGACAAGCTGCGCGTCGAAAACGCCGCCAAGGCCGGCCTCTATTTCATGGGTCCGGCGGTCGATATCGGCGGCGACGTGACGGTCAAGGGCACGCCGCGCAACTGCCTGGTGTCGAGCTTCGGTTCCTACGTCAACGGCTCGCTCACCCAGCCACCCGGAACCGCGCTCACGCTCAACGGACGCGAACTCAACGGCGGCAACTTCAAGGCCAATTGCCTCTGACCCATCGGCCCTCGCACCATCCCTGCGGCGAGGGCCGCAAGGCACGATCCCGGCGCCGGCTAGAGCGCCGCGCCTCCATTCGGACACGCAAAGGACGCTCTAACATTTTAAATTCGCGCGTCGGGATCGCGCTTTTCTCCGTTGCGGTCAGCGTTTCGGCGGCACGCACTTCTTGTCGCGGAACAGTGCCCATTCCTCGCACACGCTGCCATTGGGCAGGTAGCAATAGCCGGTCTGGTTGCCGGCGGCGTCTTTCTTGATCTTCAAGCGCCCGCCAAGCTTGCCACAGTGGACGGAAGCCGGATTGGCCAGGGTGGTCGTCTTTGGCATTGTGCCCGCTGCAACCGGCCCCGTCATGCCGGGCACCAGAACAGCCAGACAGGCAAGCGTCCTCGCAATGTAGTTCATGTCCGCCTCTCTTTCCGATCGGCGGCCACTATAGCACCGGCGCAGAAAAAAGCCCGGGACGATGCCCGGGCTTGATCTTCTTAGCTGTCGAGGAAGCTTCTGAGCTTGCGCGACCGGCTCGGGTGCTTGAGCTTGCGCAGCGCCTTGGCCTCGATCTGGCGGATACGTTCGCGTGTCACCGAGAACTGCTGGCCGACTTCTTCCAGCGTGTGGTCGGTGTTCATGCCGATGCCGAAGCGCATCCGCAGCACGCGCTCCTCGCGTGGCGTCAGCGAAGCCAGCACGCGCGTCGTCGTCTCGCGCAGGTTCGCCTGGATCGCGGCGTCGATCGGCAGGATCGCGCCCTTGTCCTCGATGAAATCGCCGAGGTGCGAATCCTCCTCGTCGCCGACCGGCGTTTCGAGCGAGATCGGCTCCTTGGCGATCTTCAGCACCTTGCGCACCTTTTCCAGCGGCATGGCGAGCTTTTCGGCCAGTTCTTCCGGCGTCGGCTCGCGGCCGATCTCGTGCAGCATCTGGCGCGAGGTGCGCACGATCTTGTTGATCGTCTCGATCATGTGCACCGGAATACGGATCGTGCGGGCCTGGTCGGCGATCGAACGGGTGATCGCCTGCCTGATCCACCACGTGGCGTAGGTGGAGAACTTGTAGCCACGGCGGTATTCGAATTTGTCGACCGCCTTCATCAGGCCGATATTGCCTTCCTGGATCAGATCCAGGAACTGCAGGCCGCGATTGGTGTATTTCTTGGCGATGGAGATGACGAGGCGCAGATTGGCCTCGACCATTTCCTTCTTGGCGATCGCCGCTTCGCGCTCGCCCTTCTGCACCTGGTTGACGATCTTGCGGAATTCCAGGATCGAGATCGCCGTCTCGGTGGCGAGGTTCTGGATTTCGGCGCGCAGGTCGCCGATGGCGTCCTTCTCGTTCTTGGTGAATTCCTTCCAGCCGCGCGTCGTCAGATTGGCGATCGAACGGGTCCAGTTCGGGTCGAGTTCCGAACCCTGGTATTCGCGCAGGAACTCCTCGCGGCGCACGCCATAGCTTTCGGCCAGGCGCAACAGCTTGCCTTCATTCTGCACCAGGCGCTTGTTGATGTCGTAGAGCTGCTCGACCAGCGCCTCGATGCGGGCGGTGTTGAGCGACAGCGACTTCACCGCCGTGATCAGCTGGTCCTTCAGCTCCTTCAGCCGGCGGTCCTGGCTCGGCGAAAGCGTGCCGGCGGCGGCGAGACGGTTCTCGACCTGCTGGTCCTGCAGCTTGCGCAGCTTCTTGTAGGTGTCGGCGATGACGTCGAGCGTCTCCATCACCTGCGGACGCAGCTCGGCTTCCATCGCCGCCAGCGACAGGCTCGCCTCGTCCTCGTCTTCCTCGTCCTCTTCGAGGCCGCGGGTATCGCCGCCGACATTGGTGATGTCGTCTTCGTCGTCGCCGCGGCGGCGCCCTGCCTTGGGCTCGTCCTTCGGCTTGTTGTCTTCCTCGATGCGCTCCACCACCGGTGCCTGCTTGCCCTCGGGGCCGGCATAGGTGGCTTCGAGATCGATGATCTCGCGCAGCAGGATCTTGGCTTCGTTGAGTTCGTCGCGCCAGATGATGATGGCCTGGAAGGTCAGCGGGCTTTCGCAAAGGCCCGCGATCATCGTCTCGCGGCCGGCCTCGATGCGCTTGGCGATGGCGATTTCGCCCTCGCGCGACAATAGCTCCACCGAACCCATCTCGCGCAGATACATGCGCACCGGATCGTCGGTACGGTCGGTCGGCTCTTTCTTGGTCGGGGTGGCGGCAACGGCCGTGCCGGTCTGTTCGGCAAGCTCGTTGGCATCTTCCTCGGCATCGCCTTCGGCGGCCTCGGCTTCTTCGCCCTGCTCGTCGTCCTCGACCACGTTGATGCCCATGTCGGAAAGCATGGCCATCGTGTCTTCGATCTGCTCGGAGGTCACTTCCTCCGAAGGCAGCACCGAATTCAGTTCGTCCATGGTGACGTAGCCGCGCTTCTTGGCGGCCTTGATCATCTTCTTGACAGCATCATCGGAGAGGTCGAGCAGCGGGCCATCGGTCGTGCCCTCGCGTTCGGTTTCGACCTCTTCCTTTTCCTTAGTCGCCATTCTAAGTCTTCTCCAGGCGGCCTCTCTAGGGACCGCATCGCTGCTGAACCGGGCAAATCAGTTGCGTTCGCTTAACTCACGCGCCTGCCAAGCCAGTACCTGCATCTCACTTAAGTCCAGATTAACCCTGATATCTGTGGCGGGATCCCCTTCCCGTCCAGTGCATAGGTCGTTATTTCCCGCCAATGCCGGGCATGGGTTAACGTTTCGAATCGTTCTGATTCCGTCATTCTGCCAGAAGGTCAAGCGCCTCTCGCATGATTCGCCTTAAAAAAGCGAATCAAATAGCCCCTTCTGCGTCTTTGGTTCACGCTCGACCGGCCCTGCCGGAGGAAACGCCGAACCCTTCGATCAAAGCTTCCGTGGCCTGCACGTCGCGAAACTGCGCCTGGATTTCGACCAGGTGCCGGTAATTCTCTTCCGTTGGATCGCTGGCAAGTGCGGCCTCGGCCTGCTTCAGCTCCCTATGTAAGGTGCGTTGGCTGCGGTGCAAGTGCAGCACCTGGTTGAAAGCGTCGCGGGCATCCTCGATCGCGGCGTTCTCCAGCGCCGGCCACTGCCGCGTGCGACGAATCAGCGCCACCGCGCGCTCCCACACATCCGCGCAGCCTGTACGCTCGATCATGGCGATGATGGCCACGCGATCGTTGGCCTGTTCGTGAGCCAGCGCATCGAGCAGCGCGGCGTGCAGCCGGCGCAGATCGCTGTTGGCGAGGTCGAGGAATTCGACATGCTCGAAATTCTCGTCGATCAGCGCCGGATGGTTGACGAGCGCCACCACCACCGTTGCCTCGCGCACCGACATCAGCTCGCCAGTGCGCTTGACGATCGCCGAACGGCCGAGGCTTTCGGTGATCGGACTGCGCCCTTGAGCCTGGCCGCCGCGTGACCATTGGCCACCCTGCTTGTCGCCGCCCTGCCTGCCTCCACCTTTTCCGCGTTCGCCCTGGCGCTGTGGCCTGGCGCGCTGGCCGAAGAAGGTCAGGACGCGCTCGCGCATGTCTTGCTGGTAGTGATAGCGCACGCTTTCGTCGCGGATGCGGCTGGTGATCTCGCGCAGCGTCTTTTCCAGTTCCGCCCGCCGCTCGGGCGTCTCGAACACCCCGCCCGCTGTCTCGCGCATCCAGATCAGCTCGGCCAGCGGCCGCGCTTCGGCCAGCACCGCGCGGAAGGCGTCCGGACCGTCGGCCTTGACCAGATCGTCGGGGTCCTTGCCCTCGGGCAGCAGCGCAAAGCGCGCCGTGCGGCCAGCCTGGATCGAAGGCAGGATGAGATCGGCCGCCCGCCACGCCGCCTTCAGGCCGGCGGCGTCGCCGTCGAAGCACAGCATCGGTTCGCCCGACAGGCGCCACAGAAGTTCCATCTGATTTTCGGTCAGCGCGGTGCCCAGCGGCGCCACGGCGTTCTCGAAGCCGGCCTGCGCCAGCGCGATGACGTCCATATAGCCTTCGACGGCGATGACCGTGCCGCCGCGCGCCACCGCCTTGCGGGCACGGGCGAAATTGTAGAGCACATTGCCCTTGTGGAAGAGTTCGGTCTCGGGCGAGTTCAGATATTTGGCCGAGACATCGGCCGACATGGCGCGCCCGCCGAAAGCGATGATCTTGCCGCGCGAATCCGGGATCGGGAACATGATGCGGTCGCGGAACCGGTCATAGGAGACCGGGATATCGTCGCCGAACACCACCAGGCCGCAGGCTTCGATCTGCGCCTTGTCGACCCCTTTGGAGGCCAGGAATTCCTTCAGCGCGTTGCGGCTGTCGGGCGCATAGCCCAGCCGGAAGCTCTGCTGCGTCGCCGGCGTCAGCCCGCGGTCGCGCAAATAGGCGCGCGCCTTGGCCCCTTCCGAGCCTTGCAGCCGCTCCTGGAAAAAGGCAGTCGCCATTTCCATGACGTCGGTCAGGCTGGCGCGCTGCCTGTCGCGTCGCTCCGCCTGCTCGTCGCGCGCCGGCATCGGCACGCCGGCCATGTCGGCGACGCGTTCGACCGCCTCTGGAAAGCTCAGGCCGTCGAGTTCGGTCAGGAAACGGAAATGATCGCCCGAAACGCCGCAGCCGAAGCAATGGTAGCGGCCCTTCTTGTCCTCGCAGTGGAACGACGGCGATTTTTCACCATGAAACGGGCAGCACGCCCAAAAATCGCCGCGCGGCGCGTTGGTCTTCTTCCTGTCCCACGACACGCGCATGCCGATCAGCGAGGAGATCGGAACGCGGTCTCGTATCTCGTCGAGAAAGGTTGGCGGGAAGCGCATGGGCGGAAGCTCGTTTGTCTTTGATATAGTCGCTGGCGCTGCGCCAGACGACCCCCAATGCGCGGCATACCCGGTTTTCACAGGCCGTTCCCGTCTCGACGAGGAAAAGGCGCCCCCCCCGGGCCGCCTTTTTGCTCTCTAAGACGATGGCGCCTTAGCGCCCGGCGATGGCGCCTGCGATCAGGCCGGTGGCAATGCCGACCAGCAGATAGTCGCTGCCGACGCGGATCCACTGCTGGCCGGGGCCGGGGCGGCGCAGGCCGTAGCGGTGATATTCCTTGATGCCCTGGTAGCGGCGCCAGTCGCCGTAACGCTGACCGGCCTTCCAGCGCGGCTCGCGCACCACTTCCTTGCGGATGATCACGCGCTTTTCGACGGTGCGCCGGTCGTAGCGCCGGTCATAACGATCGTCATAACGGCGATCCTTGCGAATCGGCTCCTGCCACTGGACCTGGGTGACGTCGGAGCGTGGCGCGGCTGGCACCGCCACCGGCGCGGCGAAACCCTGCAATGTCGACACCGCCAGCATCGAAACCGCCATCGCGGAAAGAATAAGACGTTTCATGATTGTGTTTCCTCGTTTGTTCACACGAGAGAATTAGGGTTCGCAACATGAACTCAAACTGAATGTCGAAATTACAATTATGTAATGAAACCAAGGCATTGATCCAGGCGTCCGAAATCGGACGGAATCCCGCGGGATTTCACGGCAGGCGTGCACCCGCCCCGCTTTCATGTCCAAATCCGACACAAGCCGCCGTTTGTCGAAGCGCGCCGAAGTCAACAGGAAATTATTATCCGGCTAATGTAAAACCCGACAGTTGGGCCTATATGTAAGCCTTATGATCCGCGCCTTTTCACATCGAGCCGACACCGCTTCGGCCCCATCGATCAAATGGCCGCCTGCAAATGCCCGCGGGCCGTTCCGTGGCGCGCGCGCCATGCTGGGAAGCCACCGTTGAGCGGCTCGGTCGTGCTCCTGCATCTGGCCGGCGCGGTGGCGCTGATGCTGTTTGCCACCCGCATGGTCAAGACCGGCGTCGAGCGCGCCTATGGCGACGTGCTGCGGCTGAAACTGCGCGGCACCATGCAGAACCCGATCCTGGCGGTGCTTGCGGGAACCGCGCTCGCCATCGCCTTGCAGAGCTCCACCGCCGTCACGCTCCTGGTCGGCTCCTTCGCCGGCGCCGGCATCGTCTCGGGCATGGCCGGCCAACTCGCCGTGCGCGGCGCCGAGATCGGCTCGGCGCTGGTCGTCAAGCTGCTCACCTTCGATCTGTCGCTGATCGTGCCGATCTGCCTGATCACCGGCACCGTCATGTTCATGGCCACCGAGCGGCGCGACTGGCGCCAGGTCGGCCGCATCCTGATCGGCGTCGGCCTGCTGCTTCTGTCGCTGGGGATGATCGGCCAAGCCTCCGAACCGCTGCGCGAAAGCCAGCTGCTGCCGGTCATCATCGACTATTTCAAGGGCGACCCCGTCACCGCCTATCTTCTGGCGGCACTCGCCACCTGGCTGTTCCAGTCCTCGATCGCCGCCGTGCTGTTGATGACGACGCTGGCCGGACGCGGTTTCATCCCGCCGGAACTCGGCATCGTCCTGGTGCTGGGCGTCAATCTCGGCTCCTCCATCATCGCGCCGCTGCTCACCCGCAATGCCGAGCCAGGCGTGCGTGTCGTGCCGGTTGGCAATCTTTTGATGCGCGGCCTCGGTTCGCTGGTCATGCTGACGCTGTTCCTCGGCTTCAAGCCGCCGATCGCCTTCCTCGGCTCGACCGTGCCGGACCAGATCGTCAACGCGCATATCCTGTTCAACATCATTATCCTGCTGGCCGGCCTGCCGCTGGCCGGCCTCGTCTACCGCGCCTCGGAAAAGATCGTTGCACTGGGCGCCAAGCCGCAGCCGGCCGAAGCCTTCCAGGTGACGGAGCTTTCGGCGCTGAACGAGGCGGCGCTCAACGTGCCGTCCCAGGCGCTGGCCAACGCCACGCGCGAAGTGGTACGGGTGTGCGAGACCGTCGAGATCATGCTGAAGCGTGTCATCGACCTCTATGAACAGGCCGACGAGGACAAGATCCGGGCGCTCGCCGCGCTCGACGACCGCGTCGACCAGAAACACGCCGCCATCAAGCTCTACCTCGCCAAGGTCACCAAGAATTCGCTGACCGAGGACGAGGCGCTGCGCTGCCAGGAATTGATCGGCGCCTGCGTCAAGCTGGAGCAGGTCGGCGACATCATCGTGCGCAACATGTTGCCGCTGGTGCGCAAAAAGATGGAGCGCGGCCTGGAGTTCACGCCGGAAGGCTGGCGCGAATTGACTGCCTTCCACGCCTCGGTGCTTGCCAATGCGCGGCTTGCCTTCAACGTGCTGATCTCCAGCGACGCCGAGACCGCCCGTCAGATCGTCGAAGAGAAGGACCGGCTGCGCGACCGCGAGAAAGAAACCAGCCGCGCCCATTTCGAGCGCCTGCGCGACGGTTCGCCCAATTCCATCGAGACCAGCTCCATCCATCTCGACACCATCCGCGACCTGAAGCAGATCAACTCGCTGCTCGCCTCCATGACCTATCCGGTGCTGGAGAAGCGCGGCCTGCTCAGCGATTCCCGCCTCAAGGCGATGTAACGCAAGGTTGCGGCGCCGCCCTTCGTCACGCTAGCTTGGCTCGATCCTCGGGAGGAGACGGGATTGGACACGCATTCACGCAGTTTCGCCAAGGCCATCTCTTGGCGCGTTACCGGCACCATCGACACGATCGTGCTGTCCTTGATCATCACCCGCAGCATCAAGCTCGCCGCAACCATCGGGCTCACCGAAGTGGTGACGAAATCGATCCTTTATTACCTGCACGAGCGGGCCTGGCTACGCATTCCTTATGGCCGCAAACCTGGCACGGCGCCCGAAGCGGTGCCGTAAGGGCGATCGCCGCCATCAAGAAAATCTAAAGTCCGATCCATAATTTATCGATTGCCCGGCGGCACGTGCCGTGATCTGTGGCCAATCCCATAGCGCTTCCGGTCCGCCTTATGCCTCTTCCCCTGATCGCCCTTTTCCTGGCCGCTTTTGCCTTCGGCACGACGGAATTCGTCATTGCCGGCGTGCTGCCGCAGGTGGCCGAGGGGCTCGGCGTCTCGGTGCCGAGCGCCGGCTATCTGGTTTCCGGCTACGCTTTGGGCATCGCCATCGGCGGCCCGCTGTTGACGCTGGCGACATCGAAAGTATCGCGCAAGGCGCTGCTCATCGCGCTGGCCATCGCCTTCACCGTCGGCCAGGTCGCCTGCGCCGTCGCCCCCGATTTCCTGTCCATGCTGGCGCTGCGCGTCGCGGTCGCCGTGGCGCACGGCGCCTATTTCGGCGTCGCCATGGTGGTTGCGGTCAGCCTCGTGCGCCCCGAACAGCGCGGCATGGCGATCGCGCTGGTCCTGTCCGGCCTCACCGTCTCCAACATCATCGGCGTGCCGGTCGGCACGGCAATCGGCAATCTGTGGGGCTGGCGCGCCACCTTCTGGGTGATGAGCATTCTGGGCGTCGTCTCGCTTTTGGCGATAGCCGCCCTTTTGCCGCGCACCACCGGCGCCTCGACCAAGTCGGCCGGCCTGGCGCGCGAGGTGCGCGCATTGGGACGCCAGCAGGTGTGGACCTCGCTCATCCTGATGCTGATGCTGATGATGGGCCAGATGACGCTCTACACCTACATCACGCCCTTCCTTGAGGAGGTCACCGGTCTCAGCAAGGCGCAAGTGCCATGGGTGTTGCTGCTCAACGGCGTCGGCGCCACGATAGGCGTCTTCGTCGGCGGACGGCTGGCCGACTGGAAGCTGATGCCCTCGATCATCACCCTGTTCGCCCTGCAGGCGGTGATGCTTGCCGTCATCTACGCGGTCAGCCCGAACCCACTGCCGATGGTGGTCGCGATCACGCTGTGGGGCGCGCTCAACTTCGCCATCGGCGCACCGATCCAGGCCCGCATCCTGTCGTGGACGGCGGATGCCTCCAACCTTGCCTCGTCCTTGATCCCCTCGGGCTTCAATGTCGGCATCGCCCTCGCCTCCTCCGTCGGTGCCGTGATGCTGAGTGCCGGTTACGGCTACCGCGCGCTGCCGGTGCTGGGCGCCGCCGCCATGGTGGTCGGCGTTGCCGTGGCCTTGATCTCCTACACCGCCGAGCGCCGCAGCGGCATCAGGCCGCCTTTGCCTGCAGGCGCCGCGGAATAAGGCCGGACAGGCCCCGCCTGCATTACCAGACGAGCGGAACCAGCCGGTAGCGCACGCGGCGGCTGTAGTCGTCATAGTTCGCGAATTGGCGCCGCAGCACCGTTTCCTCGCGCACGCTGCGCCAGGCCAGCGCGATGCCGAGCACCGCCGTGCCCCACAGGCCGCTCCACGAGCCGAACAGCAGCGGCATGCCGAGGAACAGCAGCAACGCGCTCGCATACATGGGATGGCGCACCAGCGCATAGGGGCCGGTGTCGATCACCGTCTGCCCTTCCTGGATCTTCACCACCGGCGCGGCAAAGGTGTTGGCATTGAAGGTCCAGAAGGTGCCGGCATAATTGGCCACGATCAGCAGCCCGCCCACCGCCTGCAGCCAAAGCGGCACGGCGGTAAAATCCCGGCGCGCGGCGTCCCACGGCATGAAGGCGAACCAGACGAGAAACGCCAGGATGAACAGCGAAAGCCAGATCCTGTCCCACCTTTCCTGATGTTTCTGGATGGGCGGGCTCATGCGCTCGCGCAGCAATTGCGGGCTGCGGCGCGACAGCCACGCGACCATGACGACACCGCCGCCGCCGAACAGCACGATCATCGCCCAGCCGCCCGGATAGGCAAGCGTTCCGGCGGCGAGGAAAGTGACCACCGCGAGGAACAGGGTCCAGAGCGTCAACTGCAGATAATAGCCGAGCATGGTCCGCCCGCTTTTTTCGTCCAGCGTCATCTCACCACCTCATTGCCTCGAGCCGTCGCCGCGTGGCGCGGCAATACGAAAGGGCCGATGACACGGGCAAACGCCCGCGTACGCGCTTCAGCTACGGGTGGGCCGGACATGGGATGCCTCCAGGGATACCGTACCGTCGCGGGGAAAGGCTGCGCCGCGGGCCGGATTGCCGTGAACCGGCCGAACCGGTATAAATTTTCAGCAAATCAAGTATATTCGGAAAATATCGAATATGTCAATTATGGACGCGGATCAGCAACGCTTCATCGACGACATCGCCCGGCTTTTCGTGCCCTGGGGCGTGCCGCTGACGGCTGCGCGTCTCTACGGCTATCTGCTCCTGATGCCGGACGCCGTCGATCTCGACCGCATTTCGGCCGATCTCGAAATCAGCAAGAGCAGCGCCAGCGTCGCCGCGCGCCTCCTGGAACAATACACCCTCGCCCGCCGCCGCAGCATTCGCGGCACCAAGCGCATCCTCTACGAGGTTTCTGAAAACTACGAGGAGATGCTCGGCCAGCAGAACCGGCTCCTCGAAGCGCTGGCCAATCAGCTGCTGAAGGGCGCAGAGGCCAGTCCTTCCGACAAGATCAAGGCGCGGCTGAAGGATATGGCGAGGGTCAACCTCGCCGCGCGCGACGCCATGGACGAGATGTTGCGCGCCATGAGCGCCAAGCGTCGGAACGGCAACGCCTAATTCAATTCGAACAGCGGCAACCGCGACAGTCGGCGAGGCGATGGCCAACGCCTCCAATCGCCTCTCCATGAGCTTTGCGAAACAGGACTGGGCCGCCTCCGATCCGCCATATTCGAAAAACAAATCGGCGGCCGACGCACCGCGTTCCGCTGCTTCGCCGATCGCGGAGCGGCCCTTTGCAATCCCTTGGCCGTTCCGGCCACCTGAACAGAGAGGTAGCAGCATGACAGCACCACGCGCCAGGCGCCGGCGGGCTGATGCCGGCTTCTTCGGGAACGGCGCTGCCGTTTCTTCTCTGTTTGATATGGGCGACCTCGCCACGAGGCGCCCTGATTGGATTGCACATTCATGCAAAAACTCGAGCGAAAGGCCTTTGCGGCCGCTCAACCCCTTCTGAAAGACCTTGCCGCCATCCATGTCGCGGTCGTCGCGGCACTGGAGGGCGTTACCGACGCCGAATTGTGGGTGGACGACAGGACAGCGCCGACCATCGCGCTGCTGAGCGCCGGCGACGGCTATTTCCTGGCCGGCACGCCCGACCGGCGCCGCTTCAGCGCCTTGAAGCGACGCATTCCGGCCTGGGCCTATCTGTTCGCGGAAGAGCCGTGGACGGACCTCCTCGGCGAAGTCTGGGCCAACCCCTTCGCGCGGCCGCATCCCAGGGTGCGCATGGGCCTTGCGTCCGGCTCATCCCCGCTCCCCGCCACGCCGCCGCTGCCCGACGGCTTCAGTCTCAGGCGGATCAGCCGTTCGCTGCTCGACACCGTGCCCGGCGCCGCAGATGCGCTGGACGGCATCGGCCAGTGGCGCTCCAAAAAGCGCTTCCTGGACGAGGGTGTCGGCTTCTGCGTGCTGCATGACGGCAAGGTGGTCAGCCATTGCCTGTCCGACAGCGTCGCCGCCAGCCGCTGCGAACTCGGCGTCGGCACTGAGCCCGATTACCGCCGTCTCGGCCTCGGCCGGGCGGCGGCGGCAGCCGCGGTCGCGGAATGCCTACGCCGCGGCATCGCTGACATCGAATGGCATTCGCACGCCTCCAACCGGGGCTCGCTTGCCGTCGCGCGCCAGATCGGACTGGTCGAGCTCGACCGTCACGTTGCCTATAGCGGCAGCTTGCCGGCCGAGAATGTCGGCGACCTCGATCGTGACACCTGCCTCGACTGGGCCCGTCATGTGGAAGCGGCCGCCGAAACGATCGGCTGGTACAACTTCCATGCCGCCGGCGCCTGGGCTCTCCTCGGCGACCGGACGCGCGCCCTTGCCAGCCTTGAACGGCTTGTCGACGGCGGCTGGGATGGCGAGGCCGAATGGCTGGAGGACTATTGGGCGCTGCAGGGTCTGACCGGCGATGCCGCCTTCAAGGCCATCGTCGAGAGACAGCGCGCGGCCGAGACCGACTGACCGCTCATGACAAGGGATACCGCGCCTGAACGGGCGCGGTATCCCGACCGCTCCGCCATCGAACATGCCCCTTCGCATTGCAATGCAGGCGCAATGAAGCTGTCCCAATACGCGGCCGACAACCGACGAACGGGACACTGAGAAGAGCGATGACCGAGACGGAAAAGACAATTACCCAGGGCAGGCTTGGCGCCGCCGCCGCGATCCTCTTCGGCTTCGCCCTGGTATCCCTGTGCGGCCCCGGCGGCTCCGAGGCTGCCGAACAGCCCGCCGCCCGCACCGTCGCCATCACCTTCGATGACCTGCCGCATGCCAATGCAGCCGATCCCGAGGCACCGGTGCCGCCGACGCTCGACGCCGTCCGGCAGGCAAACCGCGACATTCTCGGCGCGCTGAAGGCGCACAATACCCCGGCCACCGGCTTCGTCGTTGAAAAACGCGTCGAGGAGATCGGCCCGCTTGGCCAGGAAATCCTGAAGGAATGGGTCGACGCCAATCTCGACCTTGGCAACCACACTTTTTCCCATGCCGACAGCAACGCGCTCGACCTGGCCGCGATCGAGAAGGAAATCGTCGATGGCGAACGCAGCATCGGCCCCTTCCTGTTCCGGTCGGCCGCTCGGAAGCCGCGTTTCCTGCGCTTCCCCTACAACCACCTCGGCAACACGCCCGAGAAGCAGGAGGCGATTGCCGCACTCGCTGCCAAACACGGCTACACCCTTGCCGCCTCGACCATCGACACGTCGGACTATCTGTTCGACCGCGCCTATGAAAAGGCGCTCGCCGCCAAGGACAAGGCGACGACCGAACGTATCGTCGCCGCCTATCTCGACCACACTCGGGAACAGATCGTCTATTATGCTAACCTCAACCGCCAGGTGCTGGGCTACGAGCCGCCGGCGATCATGCTCCTGCATGTCAATCGCCTGAATGCCGTCACCCTCGACCGCATCCTCACCCTCTTCGAAGAGGCCGGATACGGCTTCACCACGCTGGAGGCGGCGCAGGCCGACCCCGCCTACCAAAAGCCGCTGACAGCCGCGACCAAATTCGGCCCGATGTGGGGTTACCGCTGGGCCAGGGACAACACCATCAAGATCGACGGCAGCACCGAGAAGGAACCGCCGGAGTGGATCGTCAAACAGGGCGGATAGGTGGGCCTCAGCTTCCGCCGAGTTCCGCCAGCCGTGCCTCGAGGAACCGTCGCTCGGCCGGTTGCCGCGCCAGTTCCAGCGCGCGCCGATAGGAGGCGCGCGCTGCCTCCGTTTGTCCGAGCCGGCGTTGCATGTCGGCCCGCGCCGCATGCGCCAGATGATAGCTGTCGAGACCGCCCTGGCGAAGCGCTGCCTCCACCGCCGCCAGGCCTGCCGCCGGCCCGTCGCGTTTGCCGATAGCGGTGGCTCGGTTTAGCGCGGCCACCGGCGAAGGGTCGACGCGCAGCAGCGTGTCATAGAGCCCGACGATCAGCGCCCAGTCGGTCTCATCGACGCTCGGCGCGCCGGCGTGGACCGACGCGATCGCCGCCTGCAGCAGATAAGGCCCTGCCCTGCGCATGGCGAAGGCGCGCTCGATCAGGCCGAAGGCTTCGGCGATCAGGCTTTTGTCCCACAACAAACGATCCTGATTTTCCAGCAGCACCAGGTCGCCGGTGGCGTCGACACGCGCGGCGCGCCGGGATTCGTGCAGCAGCATCAGCGCCAGCAGCCCGAGCGGCTCCGGCTCGTCGAGCAGGCCCACCACCAGCCGGCCGAGCCGGATCGCCTCGGCCGAAAGATCGGTCCTGGTCAGCTCCGGCCCCTCGGTCGCGGCATACCCTTCGTTGAAGACGAGGTAGACCACCTTGAGCACGCTTTCGGTGCGCGCCGGCAGTTCGGCGCGGCCGGGCACTTCATAGGGGATCGCCTCGTCGCGGATCTTCGCCTTCGCCCGCACGATGCGTTGCGCGATCGTCGGTGCCGGCGCCAGATAGGCGCGCGCGATCTCTTCCGTCGTCAGCCCGCCCACCTCGCGCAGCGTCAGCGCGATGCGCGCGTCCGGCGCCAGCGCCTGGTGGCAGCAGGTGAAGATCAGCCGCAACTCGTCGTCGTGGATTTCCTCCGGCAACACGGTCTCGACCGTGGCGTCGGCCAGCGCGGTCAGGTCCGGCATGGCAGCGGCGAGCCTTGCCTGCCGGCGCCAGCGGTCGATGGTCCTGAAGCGCCCGGTCGAAACCAGCCAGGAATAGGGATTGGCCGGCACGCCCTCGACCGGCCAGCGTTGCGCAGCAGTGGCGAAGGCCTCGTGCAAGGCCTCCTCCGCCGCTTCGAACCCGCCAAGCAGGCGGATCAGCGTCGCCAGCACGCGCCGCTTCTCGCCGCGATAGGCCGCCTCCACGGCGGCGCGTGCGTTGGCGTCGGTCACCGCAGGCTCAAAGGTCGGCTAGCGTGGGAATTGGCGACGAGAAATCGACCGTCGGCCGCACTTCGATGGCGCCGATGCGCGCCAGCGGATGGGTGCTGGCCACCCTGGCCGCCTCGTCGAGGTCGCGGGCGTCGATGACGATGATGCCGCCCAGCATCTCGCGGGTTTCCATGAACGGCCCGTCGGTGGACGACATCTTGCCGTCGCGCACCTGCACGGTCATCGCGCTCGACGGCAGTTCCAGCGCCTCGCCGGTGACGAAATGGCCGCTTTCCTTGAGCTTCTCGTCATGGTTGGCGCATTCGCCAAGGGCCGCATTGGATTCGGCGCTACCGTCGAACAGCTTCCTGGCATCGTAATAGATCAGGCAGATATAGCGCACGGGTCATCTCCTTCAGGTGCGTTGTTGACGCCCATTGTCGAACCCCGTCGCCTGGATTCGACATCGCCCGAAAAATTTTCTCGGAAAAAATTCCGGCCGGCCCGCGCAGTCGAAGAAGCCTAGCCCAACAGCCCCTTCACCAACCCGCTGGCCTTGCCGAAATCCATCTGCCCGGCGAATTTTTCGCGCAAGCCGGCCATCACCTTGCCCATGTCCTTGACCCCGGCGGCACCGGTCTCGGCGATCACGGCGCGGATCGCCGCCTCGGTCGCCGCCGCATCCATCTGCGTCGGCATGAAATCGCGGATGATGACGATCTCGGCGCGCTCATTGGCTGCGAGTTCCGGTCGGTTGCCATCCTCGAAGGCCTTGGCCGATTCCTCGCGCTGCTTCACCATCTTGGCCAGCAGCTGCAGGATTTCGTCGTCGCTGGCCGCGTCCTTGCCAGTGCCGCGATTGGCGATGTCGCGGTCCTTGATCGCGGCCTGGATCAGCCTCAGCGTGGTCAGCCGCGACTTGTCGCCGGCCTTCATGGCTGCCTTGACCTCTTCGGTGACCTTCTCGCGCATCGTCCTGCTCCTTGGTTTTGACCTGATAAATGGCATTTCGGCCGAAATCACAAGCTTGCGGCACAAATCCCGCCTTCGCCCGGCCCGCAACGATTGACCCTGCCCGCCCCTTCACTTATGGGAGGGCCTTGCAACCAAACTGGTTACATGGATTGGCGCGGGCAGGATTGCCCGGCGCTTTTTGGCGCGCAATCTATTGCCGGCTTGGTTACATCTTGTCCGCCTCTTGATGGAGAGCCGCCATGGCCACGACTGCCCCCTGGACCACCGAAAAGCCGACCGCCCTTCTGGTGCTGGCAGATGGCACGGTCATCGAAGGGCGCGGCCTCGGCGCCACCGGCTCGGCCGTCGCCGAAGTCTGCTTCAACACCGCGCTCACCGGCTACGAGGAAATCCTCACCGACCCGTCCTATGCCGGCCAGATCGTCACCTTCACCTTCCCGCATATCGGCAATATCGGCACCAATGACGAGGACATCGAGGACCTCAACCCGGCCGCGCGCGCAGGCGCCGTCGGCGCCATCTTCAAGGCCGATGTCACCGACCCTTCCAGCTACCGCGCCGCCGGTCATCTCGACCAGTGGCTGAAGCGGCGCGGCATCGTCGCGCTGTCGGGCATCGACACCCGCGCACTCACTGCGCTGATCCGCGAGAAGGGCATGCCCAATGCCGTCATCGCCCATGCGCCGGACGGTGAGTTCGACGTCGCCGACCTGAAGCGTCGCGCCGCCGAATGGACCGGCCTGCTCGGCCTCGACCTCGCCAAGGAAGTCACCTCCGGCCAGTCGTCGGTGTGGAAGGAAACACCGTGGGCCTGGGGCGCGGGCTATGGCGAACAGGCCGAGCCCACCATGCATGTGGTCGCCGTCGACTATGGCGTGAAGCGCAACATCCTGCGCCTGCTCGCCGGCCTCGGCGCCAAGGTCACCGTGGTGCCGGCCAAGACCGGTGCCGACGAGATCCTGGCGATGAAGCCGGACGGCATCTTCCTCTCCAACGGTCCCGGCGATCCTGCCGCCACCGGCGAATACGCCGTGCCGGTCATCAAGGACCTGCTCAAGACCGACATCCCGGTGTTCGGCATCTGCCTCGGCCATCAGATGCTGGCGCTGGCGCTCGGCGGCAAGACCGAGAAGATGCATCAGGGCCACCACGGCGCCAACCACCCGGTCAAGGACCACACCACCGGCAAGGTCGAGATCGTGTCGATGAACCACGGCTTCGCGGTCGACTCCAAGTCGCTGCCGGAAGGCGTTGAAGAGACTCACATTTCGCTGTTCGACGGCTCGAACTGCGGCATCACGCTGAAGGGCCGCCCGGTGTTCTCCGTGCAGCACCATCCGGAAGCCTCGCCCGGCCCGCAGGATTCGCACTACCTGTTCCGCCGCTTCGCCAACCTCATTCGCGCCAACAAGGGCGAGCCGGCACTGGCCGAGCGCTGAACAGCCCGCGCTAACTGATGACGCAATGAAAAAAGGCCCCGTATCGCGGGGCCTTTTGTTTGCCGGGTGCACCGGTTCTCAATGTCGCGTCGCGGTCACTTCGGCGCCGGCGCGCTGAGGAAGGCGTTGGCGGCAGCGGCCACCTGCTGCGCCTTCGCCGGATAAGCGAACACGCCCATATGGGTGGTGCCGGGCAGCACCAGCATCTGCGCCCTGGACGGTCCGTTGACGTCGCCATTGGCATGGCCGCCAAGCGCCGCGTGCATCTCGGCCAGATGACCGAGCGTGACGATATCGGCATCGCCGGCGATCAGCAATGTCGGCGCCTTCACCGCCTTGAGTTCGGCCGTCAGATCGAACGGCTTCAGCTCGAGCTGCTTGATCTTGGCGACCAGTCCGGGGAAGTCCGGCTTCGGCGACAGCTTCTGGTATTCGCCGACGATCGGCGTACCGGCAAACATATCGGCCGAAAGATGCTGCACCATCTCCTTGTGGCCGGCGGCGAGGCCCTTGTCGCTGGCGGCGGCAGACACCACCACCAGCCGTTCGACACGATCGGGATGACGCAGCGCCATCTGCAGAGCGACATTGCCGCCCATCGAATAGCCCAGCACCGAGGCCTTCTCGACACCAAGCTTGTCGAGCAGGCGGGTGACGTCGTCGGCCATCGCCTCGTGGCTGAGCGCACCGTCGCGATCGGCGGTGCGCCCATGGCCCTGCAACTCCACCGCGATCACCTTGTTGGTTTTGGCAAGCTCGGCAAGGCTGCCCGCCCAGTTGGTCTCGATGGTCATGAAGGCGCCATGCAGCAGCACCAGCGGCGGCCCCTCGCCCCGGATCTGGTGATGCAGTTCGATCGGCTGCGGTGCCGGTGCCTCCTGCGCGGAGGCAGGTGCGAGGGTGGAAAAAAGCGCGAGCAAGGCCGCGCCCGCGATGGATAGCGGTTTCATGGGATGTTCCTGTGTTTTTGGGGGATCAGCGGTCCCCAACCGGACCGTATGCGGCCGGTTGGGTACGCTAGAGGTTCGGAAAGTGCCGGCCCGAAGGCCGACCAGAGGTCCGGCAGCCTGAAATCAGGCGGCCAGTAATCAGGCGGCTACCAGTTCGCCGAGCAGTTCTTCGAGCTGGTCCATGGTGGCCTGCGCGCCGGCTTCCATGCCCGAGGCGACCATGCCGTCGCGGTCCTCGATGCTCTCGAAGCGCGAAATGCCGGTGTAGTGGGTCTTGCCGTCGACCTCCTCGAGGCGATGGGTTTCAATCACCGGCCTGTCCTCGAACATGCCTTCCAGCGCGAAGGTGTTGACCAGCTTGCCCGGCTCGTCGACTTCCAGATATTTGCCGAAGAAGATGAAGATCGAGCCGTCATGCATGGTGTGCTCGAAGCGCCATTCGCCACCGGTACGGGGATCGAGCTTGATCACCTTGGTGGTGCCCATGGCGCGTGAACCCCACCAGCGGGCGACATGTTCGGGCTGGGTCCAGGCCCGCCACACCAGCGCGCGCGGCGCGTCGAAGGTGCGGGTCATGCGGACGATTGGCTCACCCTCGGGGGCCTCGACGTGCATCTTGTTCATTTCGGTTTCCCTATGCTTTTCTGGAATGTCACTGCTTGTTGGTGTCGTCGCCGCGCTGCATCTCGGCGAGATAGGCGTCGAGCTGGTCGAGATTGTCCCGCCACAGGTCCCGGTAGGCTGCCACCCAGCCGTCCAGATCCTTGAGCGGTCCGGCCTGGAGCTTGCAGTAGCGGTATTGGGCGTCCTTCTCGCGGCTGATCAGTCCGGCCGTCTCCAACACCTTGATATGCTTGGAAACCGCCGCCAGGCTCATCTGGTGCGGCGCCGCGAGCTCGCCGACGCTTGTCTGCCCCTGGGCGAGACGCGCCAGGATGGCGCGCCGCGTCGGATCGGCCAGGGCGGCGAAGGTGAGCGAGAGAGGGTCCGTTGCCATTCATTCAACCTTTCAGTTGTTAACCTATTAGTTGAATATATGGAGCGGCATTTTATTGTCAACCAATTGGTTGAATAAAAATTCGCCGCATCCCGAACCGCCCGCAAATGCCGCCAGAAAAACAAAAAAGGCGGCCGAAGCCGCCTTTCCTTCCATGCCCGTTCGCCGTGGGGTCAATGCCCGCCGGCAGCACTTTCCTGCGGATGCATCTGTTCCACTTCCTTCGGCGTCGGTCTCGCCACCTTGGTGACGAAAACGATCACCGCCAGCGCCAGGAAGAACGCCGCCAGCACATAGGGCGCGCCGCCAAACGTCACTGGCGCGTCAGGCCCGGTGAACCATGAGAAGATCCCCGTATAGAGCAAGGGCGTGATGATCGAGGTGATCGAGAAGATCGAGGTCATCGCCCCCTGCAATTCGCCCTGCGCCGAAGGCGGCACCTTGCCGGCGGCCAGGCTCCTCAGCGGCGGGTCGGCCAGCGCCTCCAGGCAGCCCGCCACGATGACGGCGTAGATCATCCAGCCCTGCATGGCGAAGGCGTAGCCGATGGCGCTGGCGGCGGTGAAGCTCAGGCCGATCGCCGCTGTGCGCCACTCGCCGAGCGCCGGAATGACGCGCGGCAGCACCGTTGCCATGATGATGGCACCGCACAGGCCGAAGGCGCCGAGCGACAGGCCGATCTGCGTTTCGCTCCAGCCATAGCGGTAGCTGGAAACGAACGACCACACCGCCGGATAGACCATGTGGCCGAGCGTCATCAGGAAGAACACCAGCCCGATCCAGCCGATGCCCGGATAATTGCGCATCTGCAGCAGAGTGCCGACCGGGTTCGCCCGTTTCCACTCGAAGCGGCGGCGGTGTTTCTCATCCAGCGTTTCCGGCAGCAAAAACAGCGCGATGAGGAAGTTGAGGAAGGCCAGGCCCGCCGCGAAATAGAACGGCACGCGCGGCCCGAACGTGCCAAGCAGGCCGCCCAGCACCGGGCCGATGACGAAGCCGACGCCGAAGGCGATGCCGAGCAGGCCGAAATTCTTGGCCCGGTTCTCGTCGTTCGAAATGTCGGCGATATAGGCCGAGGTGGTCGAATAGCTGGCGCCGGAAATGCCGGCCAGCACACGGCCGATGAACAGCATCGGATAGGACCAGGCGATGGCGCAGATCAGATTGTCGATGGAAAAGGTCAGTACCGAGGCGAGCAGCACCGGCCGGCGCCCGAAACGGTCGCTGAGGCCGCCGATCACCGGCGCGAACACGAATTGCATGGCGGCATAGGCGAAGAACAGCCAGCCGCCCTCGATCGCCGCCTCGCTGACACCGACGCCGGTCAGTTCCTGCAGATAGGCAGGCAGCACCGGCATGATGATGCCGAAGCCGATGATATCGAGCAAAAGCGTGGTGAAGACGAGGATCAAACCCCGCCTTGCGGTCTTGGCTTCAAGCATGATCGCGCATCCCTCATCCGCCGGGCCGCGGCGGGACGGTCCTTATAGGCGAAGCTTGTCACAGGAACAATGGAAGAACGTTCTCATGCCATTTCTCCTGACAGCAGCCGCCAGGACGAGGCCGTTTTCGCGATGCAATCCGCCAGGCGGTCAGCCTTACGGCACCGGGTGGCCTTCGCTGGCTTCCAGAATGGCGAACCAGTGCTGGCGGTCGAGATCGATGTCGAGCGCCTTGACCAGCTGGCCGAGCCGTTCCGGCTTCATCGTGCCCAGCACCGGAACCAGCCTGGCCGGATGCCGCAGCAGCCAGGCGATCGCCATCGCCGAGATGTCGTTGACGCCATGCGCCTCCGCCGCCCGCGCCAGCGCCTTGCGCACCCGCTCCTCGCGTTCGCCCTTGCCGGTGAACAGCGAACCGCCGCCGAGCGGCGACCAGATCATCGGCGCGTAGCGCAGCCGCTGCGCGTGGTCGAGCCGGCCGTCATAGAGCGCCGAGGTCTCCAGCACCGAATGTTCGATCTGGTTGGTGACGATCGGGAACGGCAGCCGCGAGGCAAGCAGGTCGAACTGCGACGGCGTGAAGTTGGAAACACCGATGGCGCGCACTTTGCCGGAACGCACCACATCCTCAAGCGTCCGCGCCGTCTCGTCGGCCTGCGTCAGCGGGTCGGGCCGATGCAAAAGCAGAAGGTCGAGATAGTCGGTGCGAAGATTGACGAGCGAACGCTCCACCGAGGCCGCGATATGCGCCGCATCGGTGTTGTAGTGCTCGATCCAGTTGTCCGGCCGGTTGGCCGAGATCAGCATGATGTCGCATTTGGTGACGAGCTGGATCGCCTCGCGCCTGCCCTTCCAGCGCGCCAGCCCGGCGCCGAAGGCAGCTTCCACTTCGTAATCGCCATAGATGTCGGCATGGTCGAAACTGGTCAGGCCGAGATCGACGGCAGTTCCGATCAGCCGCGCCACCGCCTCGGCGTCCGGCCGCTCCGGCCCATCCAGCAGCCGCCAGGCACCGAACACCAGACGCGACAGGGAAAGCTCCGCGCCAAGCGCGATGCGTCGTTCAATCGCCATTTATGCCTGCCGTCAGATCGGGTTGTTGAAGGTGTCGCAGCTCGAAAGCTTGCCGGAATCGAAACCCGCCTTGAACCACTTCTGCCGCTGCGCGGAGGTGCCGTGGTTGAAGCTTTCGGGCACGACGTAACCCTGCATCTTCTTCTGCAGCGTATCGTCGCCGATCTGCTTGGCCGCGTTCAGCGCGCTCTCCAGGTCGCCCTTCTCCAGAAGGCCCTTCTGCGCGGTGTAGTGGCCCCAGACGCCGGCGAAGCAGTCGGCCTGCAGTTCGACCTGCATCGACATGTGGTTGGCGTCCACCTCGCTCATGCGCTGCCGCATCTGGTTGAACTTGGGCAGGATGCCGGTGAGGTTCTGCACATGGTGGCCGACCTCGTGCGCCACGACATAGGCATTGGCGAAATCGCCTGATGCGCCGAACTGGTTGGCGAGCTGATCGAAAAAGGCCATGTCGAGATAGACCTTGTGGTCGCTCGGGCAATAGAACGGCCCGGAAGCGGCCGAGGCGAAGCCGCAGGCCGAACGGATCTGGCCGCTGAACAGCACCAGCTTCGGCTCCTCGTAGGTCAGCCCATTGGCCTTGAAGATGCCGTTCCAGACGTCCTCCGTCTCGGCCAGCACCGTTCCCACGAACTGCTTCATCTCGTCATTGGCCGGCGCGCCCTGCCCGGGCTGGCCGGACTGCGTGTACTGGCCGTTGCCGCTGCCGCTGTCCAGCAGCCCGCCACCGCCGCCCAGCACCTGCATCGGATCGATGCCGAGGAACTTCAGCCCGAAATAGAGCACCACCAGGATGATGATGCCCGAGAGACCGCCGCCGCCGGCGCGGCCGCCGATCGGGATGCGAAACTGGCCGGGGCCGCCACCCAGGCCGCCGGGCGTGCCACCGCCGCTGTCGCTGCGATCGTCCTCGATATTGTCACTCTGACGGCGACCTCTCCAGAGCATGGCAAGTCCTCGTATTGAATAGCGCTTCGGCCGCTTGGCCGAATGCGATCAGTGTTATCGCAACGGTTGTGGCAAGTCACAGGATTTTTGGTTTGGCGGGCATGCGCGAAAGCCCGAAAAATCCCATCCCAACTCTGGCACAGACGGCCGCGCCGGGACGCCAATCTTCACTTTTGGCTTCGACGCTGTAACGGGTGCGCTCAGGCGGGTTCGGCCGGAGCCTTCCTTGCCGCTTCGCTTGCCTTGATCAGGGCCCGCACCTTTTCCTCGTCCTGCGGCGTCGCCGGATTGTAGACCACCATGCCGAGGTCCGGCCTGCCGTCGACGGCGAAGGCCGAAAACTCCAGGGCGATCATGCCGCCGGAGGGATGCTGCAGATATTTGGCGCCTTCAAAATGAGCGCGGATGTCGGTCTCGCGCCACATCTCGGCGAATTCCGGGCTCAGCAGGCTGAGTTCCTGCACCAGCGCCCGGACGTTTTCGCCGGCGCCTGCACGCGCGGCATCGACTCTGAAACCCGCCACGACGAACCGGGCGACGCCTTCCCAGTCCGTCTGTTTTGCGCGGACGCGTGGATTGAGGAAGACGAGGCGCAGAATATTGCGCTGTTCGGGCGCGAGCATGCCGTAGTCGGTCAGCACCGCGGCCGCGGCCGCGTTCCACGCCACCACGTCCCAGGTCGCGGTCTTGATGTAGGCCGGGCTGATCTCGAACGCGTCCAGCACGCGCTGCAGGCGCGGCGAAACGCCTTCCGATGGCCGGTAGCGGACCTCCGGCGGCCGGCCGAGCCCGAGCAGGAACAGGTGTTCGCGCTCGACATCGGTCAGCATCAGCGCGCGCGAAATGCGGTTGAGCACGTCGGCCGAAGGCGCACCGCCCCGCCCCTGCTCCAGCCAGGTGTACCAGGTGGCGCTGATGTTGGCGCGCTGCGCCACCTCCTCGCGCCGCAGGCCCGGCGTGCGCCGCCGCGCGCCTGAAAGACCGAAGGCTGCCGGATCGAGCTTCGCCCGCAGCCCCTTCAGATAGTTGCCGAGCGCATTCTCCGCCATGCAGACCACGCTCGTCTGATTTTCGCCAACGACCGGCATGTTCGTCCTGTTAGTTATTATACCTGTATAACATCACTACTTTACCAGGATATCACACTGATCCACATCGGTCTCCATTCCAGTCAGGAGACCATCTTCATGCGTATATTCGTTACTGGTGCCACCGGCTTTGTCGGTTCCGCCGTGGTTCAGGACCTCCTCGCGGCCGGACACGAGGTCATCGGCCTCGCCCGCTCCGAGGGTGCGGCTGCATCCCTCACGGCGGCTGGAGCCACCGCGCATCGCGGCTCGCTCGATGACCTCGACAGCCTGCGCCGTGGCGCGGCGGCCGCCGACGGCGTGATCCACACCGGCTTCATCCACGACTTCTCGAAATTCAAGGAGAGCTGCGAGACCGACCGGCGTGTCATCGACGCGCTCGGCTCGGCGCTTTCCGGTTCCGGTCGCCCCTTGGTCGTCACCTCGGCGACCGGCCTGCTTGAGGGACGCCCGCTCGCCACCGAAAACGATGCGGCCATTTCCGGCCCGAATCCGCGTGTCGCGTCGGAAGAAGCCGCTGCAGCGCTTGCAAGCCGGGGCATCAATGTTTCGGTTCTGCGCCTCGCGCCCTCGGTGCATGGCGAGGGGGATCACGGCTTCGTGCCGATGCTGATCGATCTTGCACGCCGCAAAGGCGCGTCGGCCTATGTGGGTGACGGACAGAACCGCTGGCCGGGCGTACACCGCATCGATGCCGCACGACTTTTCCGGCTGGCGGTTGAGAAGGGTTCGGCCGGCGCCCGCTACCACGCGGTTGCCGAGGAAGGCATTCCGTTCCGCGAGATTGCCGAGGTCGTCGGTCGCCGCTTGCAGCTCCCTATCGTCAGCCTGTCGCACGAGGAAGCGAACGCCCATTTCGGCTGGCTTGCGCATTTCGCGGCGATGGACAATCCGACGTCGAGCGCACAGACCCGGGAATGGCTTGGTTGGCACCCGAACCAGCCGGGGCTGATCGCCGATGTCGACGGGCCGGGCTACTTTAAAAACTAAGCGGGGCTCCCGGGGCCTGTAGCCCGCGGCCCTTACAACCCCTTCGCCATCGCCTTGCGAAAGGCTCCCAGCGTCTCGGCGCTGACATGGTGCTCTATGCCTTCGGCGTCGATGCGCGCCGTCTCCGCGCTCACGCCCAGCGCGCGCAGGAAAGCCTCCACCGTCTGGTGGCGGTCGCGGCTTTCCTCGGCCACCTTGCGGCCGGCGTCGGTCAGGAACACGCCGCGATAGGGCTTGCGCGACACCAGCCCGTCGGCGCACAGCCGGGTCAGCATCTTGGCCACCGTCGGCTGCGCCACGCCCAGCCGCGCCGCGATATCAACCTGGCGCGCCTCGTTGCCGTCCTCGATCAGGTCGGCGATCAGCTCGACATAATCCTCCACCAGCGCGCTGCGGCGCGCTTCGCGGGTCTGGCGAAAACCTTCCGAATGCACTTCGGCATCCGGCAGCGGCTCGTCGCGCGGAACGGATTTCGGTCTCGACGCCAATCGTTTCTCCCAGGACTGATCCGGCCTTCCGCTTTTATAGCATGGGCTTTGATTTTTCAGGGACATTTATGCCGCCACGCCGAACGTACCGGAAACCCGCCCTTTTTCGTGCTGCACCACCCGAAGCGGAACAGCGCTCTAGTCGCCCCTTAAGCGAAAAAGCTGGCACAATCAAAAAGCCAAGACAATGAAATATAGCATATTGCATAATGTTGAGCATGGGCATAAGTTCACCCTGCCAGTTCATACATTCCCCGCAGGATCATAAGCATGCAAGACGCCGAGACCGCCGACACGCTATCCGCCGGCAGGCAATTCTTCCGGCCGATGGGCGATGCCAGGCCGAGCCTGCCGGAGGTCAATTCCACCATCGCCGTGCCAACCACCGGCGTCTGGTTCCGCCGGCTGTTCGCCTTCATGGGCCCTGGCTACATGGTCTCCGTCGGCTATATGGATCCCGGCAACTGGGCCACCGACCTCGCTGGCGGCGCCCAGTTCGGCTACACGCTGCTTTTCGTCATCATGCTGTCCAACCTGATGGCGATCCTCCTGCAGGCGCTGGCCGCCCGCCTCGGCATCGCCACCGGCCGCGACCTCGCCCAGGCCTGCCGCGCCTATTATCCCAAGCCCGTCGCCTACGCCTTGTGGGTGGCCTGCGAACTCGCCATCATCGCCTGCGACCTCGCCGAGGTCATCGGCACCGCCATCGCGCTCAACCTTCTGTTCGGCATCCCGCTGATCGGCGGCGCGCTGATCACCGCGCTCGACGCCTTCCTGGTGCTGCTGCTGATGAACAAGGGCTTCCGCTATCTCGAAGCCTTCGTCATCGCCCTGCTCATCGTCATCTTCGGCTGTTTCGCCGTGCAGATCTTCGCCGCAGCGCCGCCGGCCGGCTCGATCCTGCATGGCCTGTTCGTGCCTTCGTCCGAGATCGTCACCAACCCGGCCATGCTTTATGTCGCCATCGGCATCATCGGCGCCACGGTCATGCCGCACAATCTCTACCTGCACTCCTCCATCGTGCAGACCCGCGCCTATCCGCGCACCGAACCCGGCAAGCGCGACGCCATCAAATGGGCGACGCTCGATTCCACCATCGCGCTGATGCTGGCGCTGTTCGTCAACGCCGCCATCCTCATCGTCTCGGCCGTCGCCTTCCACGGCAGCGGCAACCAGGACGTCGCCGAGATCGGCCAGGCCTTCCAGCTCCTGTCGCCGCTGCTGGGCTTGAGCATCGCCTCGACCTTGTTCGCCGTCGCCCTGCTCGCCTCGGGCCTCAATTCGACGGTGACTGCGACGCTCGCCGGCCAGATCGTCATGGAGGGCTTTCTCCATCTGCGCATCCCGCAATGGGCGCGCCGGCTGCTCACCCGCGGCCTCGCCATCATCCCGGTGGTCGTCGTCACCGCGCTCTATGGCGAAAAGGGCACGGCCGAGCTTCTGGTGTTCAGCCAGGTCGTCCTGTCCATGCAGCTTCCCTTCGCGGTCATCCCGCTGGTCCATTTCGTCTCGGACCGCGAGAAGATGGGTTCCTTCGCCATCTCGCGCGGCGTCGCGGTGCTGGCCTGGGTGGTGGCAGCACTCATCCTCGGCCTCAACTTCAAGCTGCTCTACGACACCATCATCGGGCTCGGCTAAGCCCGGTTGCAATTCGCGAAAATGCGCTAGGATGAACGGCGGCGCGGAAGCAATTCCGCGCCGCCGCAAATTTTTGACCGAGCGCCATGACCAAGATCGCCGAAGTCCGCCGCTTCTATGCCCGCCTGCTCGCCTTGCAGGCAGGCGCCCAGGACCCGCGCCTGGAAAAGGCCTTCGCCACCGTACCGCGCGAAGCCTTCCTTGGCCCCGGCCCGTGGACCATCGTCGCCGGTTTCAAGCATCCCGTCGAAACGCCGAGCGCCGATCCCGTCTACATCTACCAGAACAACCTCGTTGCGCTGGACCATGCCAAGGGCATCAACAATGGCGAGCCGCTGCTGCACGCCATGTGGATGGCCAGGGCGGCGCCCAGGCCCGGCGAACATGTCGTCCATGTCGGCGCCGGCACCGGCTACTACAGCGCCATCCTGTCGAAGCTGGTCGCGCCCGGCGGCAGCGTTTCGGCCTATGAGCTCGAAGCCGATCTCGCCAAGCGGGCGCGCGAAAACCTCGCCGGCTTTGACAACGTCACCGTGATCCACGCCGACGCCGTGCAAGCGGAGCTGCCCGCCGCCGACATCGTCTATGTCTGCGCCGGTGTCGTGGCACCGCCGGCATCATGGCTGCAGGCGCTCAAGCCCGGTGGCCGGCTGGTCTTCCCCTGGCGGCCGTCCGAGGCGATCGGGCTCGCCGTCATGGTCACGCGCCTCGACAAGGGCTTTGCCTGCGATCCGTTCATGCGCTCCTGGTTCATCCCCTGCGTCGGCGCCTCGCACAGCGATGCCGCCACCAAGGCTCCCACTCGCGCAGAAGCCGAGCACAGCCGCTCGCTGGTGCTGACCGCGAAAAAGGCCCCGGACAAGACCGCCACCGCCATCTTCGGCGATGTCTGGTTCTCGTCGCGGAGCCTTACGGCAAACGGCAGGCCGAACTAAACGCGACCTACTCCGCCGGCACCGCCGCCGGCTCGGCGCCACGGCGGCTGGCCAGCAGCACGCCGAGCGCCGCCAGCGGGAACAGCGCGGCGACGACACCGAGGTCGACCGGCCCGCCGAAGCGCAGCACCGCGCCGCCCACCACGGCGCCCAGCGCCACGCCGAAATACAGTGCCGAGGCGTTGAGCGAGAGCACGATGGGTGCAGCGTCCGGCGCCAGCTTGACGATGCGGCTGGCCTGCGCCGGCGGTAGCGCCCAGCCGATCAGGCCCCACAGCACCATCAGCGCGAACAAGAGCGGCACCGCCAGCGCGGGCGGCAACGCCGGCACCGCCGACAACAGCGCCATGATGCCGGTCAAAAGCGCCAGCGACCCGCCGACCGTGCGCGTTGCGCCGATGCGGTCGGCCAGCTGGCCGCCGGCGATGTTGCCGGCGACCGCACCGACGCCGAAGGCGAGCAGCAGCGCCGGCAGCGCGATCTCGCCGAGGCCGGCGCCCTGCATGGCCAAAGGCGCGATGTAGGAGAACACGGTGAAGGCGCCGGTCAGCGCCAAGAGCGTCGTCGCCAGCACCGGCAGCACGCCGGGGCGCAGCGCGGCGCCCAGCCGCGCCTGCAGCGACAGCCGCGTGCCGGTCATGCCGCGTGGAAGCCGCCATGCCAGCACCAGCCCGGCCAGCGCGCCGAAGGCGGCAATGGCGAAGAAGGTGCCGCGCCAGCCGGCGAAGGTCGCCAGCAATGCGCCCAGCGGTGCGCCGATCGCCACCGCCACCGTTGTGCCGCCAACGACGACGGCGATGGCGCGAGCGCGGTGATGGCTGTCGACCATCGCCACCGCTGTCGCTTGCGCGGTCGCGGCGAACAGGCCGGACGCCAGCGCCATCACGATGCGGGCGGCCAGAAGCACGGCGAAGGAGGAGGACAGCCCGGCCACGACATTGCCGAGCACGAAGAAGGCCAGCGTCCACAGGATGACGCGGCGGCGGTCCCAGTCGCCGGTCAGCGTCGCCAGCACCGGCGCGCCGACCGCATAGGCCAGCGCGAAGGCGGTGATGAGGGTGCCGGCCAGCGGCACCGAGATGCCGGCGTCGGTGGCGATCTCCGGCAACAGGCTGGAGACGACGAACCCCTCGGTCGAGATGGTGAAGGAACCGAGCGCGAGCCAGAAGATGCGCTTGTCCATGGCATGATCCTTTGTTCAAAAATCATTGAACAATTGAACCTGACTTGGCGATTTGTCAATTCCATGCCACAAGGCTCCTGTCAGCCTCATGTCAGTGGACCGCGCAACCGGCGGTTTGCCGGCGCATTGAACCGGGCCGAAACAGGCCTTACCTTGGGCGCATGTCGATGACCCTGCCGCACCCCACCACCGACCAGATCAGCCTGCCGCTGGTGCTCTCCGTGCTCGGCGATCCGACCAGGCTCGCCATCGTCGCCCACCTCGCCCGCCGCGAGGGCGTGCCGATGAACTGCAGCCGCTTCCTGGCGCTCGGCTCGAAGACCAATCTCAGCTACCACCTGGCCAAGCTGCGCGAAGCCGGCATCACCCGCACCGAAGTGGTCGGCACCAGCCGCCTCATCACGCTGCGCCGCGCCGATCTCGACAGCCGCTTCCCCGGCCTGCTCGACAGCATCATCGCCGGCGCCGGCCTGGAAGCCATCCCCCGCATCGAGGAAGCGTTCGAAGCGGGTTGAGGGGCGGCAGGGCAGACAGACGCCGCAATCGGGCGGCTGATAGCGCTACCCCGCGAAAGGTCAGGAACTCGGTTCGGGATCGCAGATAATGCGATAGCAATCCGCATATTCGAAATAGTCGACAGTACCCCGCTCGGGCGGCTGTCCCTCATTGGCGTATCTTTGAAGGATACGAGAGCATTGCGCTTCCCTGGGAGACGCAACGCTACCACCCGTGTACAGGCTGTACCCGGCCAGGATCAGGCATCCCAGACTGGCAGCAAAGAACAAGGGCCAAAATTTCTTCATCGGGAAGCAGTATTCCGTCTTCCGTTGCTCGGCAATCGAAACGATGCGAAATTATTAATAGTTGTCGTCGCCCTCAAGATCGCGGGCGGCGGTGGTGGGTTGGGCGTGGCGCGGAGACTTTGCGAGATCGTGGCTAACGCCTGCGCTCCTGTCCGCCCGCATATCTCGGCAGGTCCGCAATCGCCGTCTCGAAAGCTTCCCGTATATCTGTTTGGCTGAACCGCTGATCCCACAATTCGGTCATCAGGTGATTGATGGCCAAAGGCAGGAAGGGTTGGTCAGGCCAGGGGTTGCTGTCGTGCAGCTCACGCAATGCGACACCGAAACTCTGCGTAACGCTCGTAGCCCGCAACTGCCATGCGTCTTCCGGGTTGCCCAGATCCATTGGTTTGGTCATGCCCATTCTCCTCAATGCCCGTCATGAAAGCTTTGCCCAGGTGCTGGCAAAGGGCAAGACGGCAACCTTTTCGGGGAAATCGTCACTTAGCCCATATTTATTGCGTTAAATAAAACTAGTTTTTTGCCGAGAGCCCCGCAGCGGAAAACTTTGACAGCTATTCACCTATGCGGGAACGTAAGTTCCGGAGATAATTTTGGGGGACTAATGAAATTTGGGCTCGCTGTCGCTGCATTCTGTGCAGGAATTTGCTTCGCTGCGTCGTCTGCTTCAGCCGGACAAGGGGAGCGAAACAACATCAATTTCTTGGCTGGGAAGAGTGACGCCTATTTGAGCAAGGCTGCGACAATGGCCGGCGATATGGTCGCCGTGACGCAGAGATGCCGGTTTGAGCCGACTGAAGGTGGTAGAGCCATGCTTGCTCTCCCCGTCATTTTGTACGACGGGATGGATAAGCATCTGACGCCAGATCGGTCTAAGTTCCAGAAAGCCATCCACGTCTACGAGAGGGCTTTTGCGATCGCCGTCCAGCGAGCGGGGGATTGCAGAACTGAAAAGGCCAGAGATCCAACGCTGTATCGATAGATTCGGCCTTCGGATCGCAACTAAACCCTTACGCGGCGTTAGATCGAAAGCAGATTGAAGCGCCAGAAGCAGGCGGCTTAGAGCTAGCAGGGTAAGCTGCTGCGCCTCGACACTTGGAGATCATGGCTTCGGGCCATGGCCAGCAGCCAGTCGGGAGGGTAGCCCGGCGCGAGATTTTAGGAGCCATCTGATATCTTGGCCAAAGCCGTGGCATCCGCCCTGGCTGGATTCTCAGAGAGGCGTTGCGGATGGGGGCCATTTGCCAGGATTGCGGGCTAGATACGACGCCGCGCCCGGTAACCAAGGGAACTTGGGAGTGGTACATGGTGCTACCTGAGATATGGGCCCAAGCGGGCATGCCGCCTATGGTTCCCAACGAGCACGGCCTGACCGACGAAGAGTTCCTTTGCATAGGCTGCATAGAGGCGCGTCTTGGGCGGCTTTTGAACGCATCGGATTTCACTTCGCAGCGTGTTAACGAACCTTCGGAGTTTGACACGCCGCGACTAGTCTCCCGCAAAGGCACATAGTCCTCTACGCGCGCTGGTAGGCAACGGCCGCCGAAGATTGCCGTCTCGGTTAAGTGTGCGCAAAGGCCTCGTGAGAGACTGGTCGCTGAAAGATGACAGGCTAAGCTCGGCGCCAGAAGCACGCGGCTTGGTATCTCTCATTTTCCTGGTCTGCTGTGCCAGATCGCGCAGACCGAGGGTAGGTTGGTTCGCTCATCGATCGTACGAGATTTGGACGCTATTCTAAGGCCGTTAGCGGCGGCGGCGGCATTTGCGTTCGCAAAATCACGATCATTGCCCACAGCCCACGTCCACCGGATGGCCTTGTCGGTCGAAGACCATTTGACTTTGACAGCGCGAACAGGATCGGAAGATGTTCCACCGACGACCCTGCACTGGATGGAAACTGGCAACTTGTTGCGGGCGCGCATTTTGTCGGCCTGACGCATGGCGGCGTCATATTGGAGCCAACCGCCCGCGCTTTTCGCGGGTCCATGAGAAACCTCACTAGATGACTGACACCCGGCAATTGCTAGAGCCGAGAGTAACGCCAGTATCGACAGGTTGAGCGAAAACGTTTTCCCCATGCTTTTTCCCCCGATTCTTTGGGAGAGCAAATCACGCGGTCCTATTGCTGTCGAGCACTACAAACTATCACGCAAAGACTTCGGAGGATTCAGACATGAAAGAGCGGCACTTGGGGTGCCTAGAGACAGCTTACCTGCCCGGCAGCAGCAGTCGCAGCCAGCCCGCAAACAACTATTCCGAGGACTGCAATTATGCCGTGTCCGGCGATTTGGAAGTAGCTGGTCTGCCGCAGCGTGGGGATTGCCGCCGACAACAGAAGTGTCCCGGCACAATAAGCGGCGAACGCAAAATACATCCAGACGAGTGGTCGTATGTATATCGGGATTACCACCCAGCAGCTCGCGAACGAATACGGCCCAGCAGTGTAAAACGCCGCAACCGACAGCGCCGCCCACAGCAAACTATGCACGAGTAGCGAAACATCCCGGGCATTTCTGCCATGCTCACGTTGAAGGCCCGCCACGTCCACTCCCCCAATGCCTCTTGTGAAATCTTTGTCCAAGCGCCGGCAAAGGGCAAGACGGCGGGTGAGCCGAGCGGGCCGCAGGCGGTGTTCTCCTGGGCGAAGAAGCGAAAAACGAACTCCGCCGCCGGCGCGAAGGCGGGCGGCGGATGAAAATGCAAACAGCCCAGGCAGAATCTACTTCAACTTGTCCTTGACCTTGTCCAAGGCAGCCACGGCGCATTCTTCATCCAGGTTCCCGCCAGGGGCGCCGCCGATGCCAATCGCACCGATGGTTTCATCGCCGATCTTGATGGGAACGCCACCGGCGAGGACCAGATATCCGGGAATGTCGGCCACGCCGGCGGCCCCGGGATTTTCCTGCACCGTTTTTGCTATCGCGCTCGTCGGCGAACGAGAAGAAGCCGAGGTGAACGCCTTTGCCTGCGCGGCACCGACGGTGTGAGGACCAGCGGCATCGGCCCGCAAAAGCGCCCGGAGCAAGCCGGCGCGGTCGACCACCGCGACCGAGACATTGTAGCCCTTGGCACTGCACGCCGCGACGCCTTCTTGAGCCAGTTCGGTTGCCGTTGCCAAAGAGATATTTCTTTCGTGCAACTCTTCGGCAGATGCCGCCGATCCGATCGCAAACAGAGCAAAAGACGCGCAAACAAGTTTCTTCATCTTAGCCTCCCAAACGTTTGTCGAGCTCCTGGCATGAACATGCCGGGATGATTGAAAGTTGTCGGAATCGATCGAGATATTTGACGGAATAGCGCCCTCCTCTTGTTCCATTCCAGCGGAGGCCCCACGCCCGGGAAACTTGTCAAATTCAAGAAACCACATGCGATCCGGGCCGACAAGCAAAAGCTCGCCAAAGTGGCAACGCCGGCGAGGCGCCCGAACTTCCCATGCCTCTGCGAGGCAGGCCGAGGTATCCGGGCCGCCGAAGGCAACGCGTCGAAGCGGCGGCGGAAGGCCTGGTTGAACGACGAGATGTCGGAGAAGCCGGCTTCGTAGGCGATGTCTATGATGGCGCTTGCGACCCGCGCGGGTTCAAATCAAGACGGCCGATGAAATCATGCACGAAAGCCAGCCGTTCGCCGCGCGGTATGTCCTCGGTCGTCAGCGGCTGCATGTGCGATTGAACAGCGCTCACCAGCCCCCTCGCTCAGCGCATTATTCGTCCCCACGATACACGATTAGCTTCACGTCCCGCCCTCCCCCGCTCTTCGAAGCCCTCTCCGAATGCGGACAGAAGACACGCGACAGCCATCCCCACGGGCTAGAACTGGGCGATGTTCTTGATCATCGGCACCAGGAATATCGCCACCGCCACCAGCCCGAATGCCCACAGCGCGATGGGGCCGAAAAAGGCCACCGGCAGCAGGATGGCCCAGGGCGCGTGGCGCACGATCTTCTTGCGCAGGGCATAGGCGGCCAGCACCAGGCTGTAGGCACCGCCGATCGTGGTTGTCAGCGCGACGAAAGAAACCACCACCGCCAGCCCCTTGGCAAGGAGACCGTACTCCATCAGCGCCGGGCTCCAGGCGAAGACGGTCACCGCCGTGCACAGCGCCGTCCAGGTGAAGACCGTCAGCGCTGTCCTGAGGAAGTCCACATAATCCCTGGCAACCTCGTGCCTGGCCATTTTCGGCTGGATGCTTTCGGACATTTCCGCCCTCCCCGGCTGCGCCTGATGCGGCAATCGCTCTTATTGCCTGCCATGGAACCGCATGGCCCGGAAGGCCGCCAAAGGCAATCGGATGCCGGCGACAATCGTGATCGGGATGGGTTTGGAGCAGTCGGCCGCCTGCGTCCCCTAATTGGCTTTGACCAGCACCACGCGCCGGTTCTTGGCGCGGCCGTCATCGGTGTCGTTTGAAGCAACGGGCGCCATCATGCCGGCCCCGGCCGCGGTCAGCCTGTTGGTGTCGATGCCATATTGGGTTGCCAGCGCGGACTTGACCGCATTCGCCCGGCGCGACGACAGATCGACATTGTGATCGAAGCTGCCCTGGTTGTCGGTATGGCCAACCACCAGAACCGCCATCTTCGGCTCGTTCGAGAGCAGCGTCGCGATCTCCTTGAGCGTCGGATCGGACTGCGGTTTGATGTCGGCCTTGTCGGTATCGAAATAGATGCCATAGAGCGAGATCGAGCCGTTGGCGGTCAGGCTCTCCTGCATTTTCGCGGCCTCGACGACAACCATCTTCTTGTCGCGCGCCTTGGGTTCCAGCACATGGACGATGGCAATGGTTCGACCGTTGAGTTCCTTGCAATAGAGCGTGTCCATCAGCGTGTAGGTCTGGACGGCCACATAGGCGTCACCGCCGTCCTGGGGCATCCTGGCTGTGAAATAGCGCTGGTCGGCAATCGAGGACGCCAACGCGCATTTGCCGTTGCTAAAATCGGCGTCCTTAAGGTCCGATGCCGAAAAGGAATACATGGTCAGGCTCATATCGCCACCGCCGCCATCGGACGAGCGATCCGAGGCGCCGCCGCATTCCTCCTTCTTGCATTGGAACAGCACTTCGCCGCCGCCTTGCGCGATCACGTCCTCATAGTTGCGAAGCACCTCCAGCGGCGAACGCTGGGCCGGCAGCACATAGGCGATGCGGGTAAGGGCGCCTTCCGCGTCGATCTTCTTGTCGGGAGCAAAAACGCGGTTGTTGTTCTTGTCGCGCGCGTCGGGATCCTGGCTCACCTTGAGCGGCGACAGCGGCAGGCTGAAGTCGGTATAGGCCAGCTTCTCATACGAGACGATGAAGGACCCTTCATAGCGCTTGACGAGGGCATTGTCGGAAGCGCCGTCAATGTCTGCCGTCGGGACGGTTGCGTCGGCGAAACTGAAATTGGTGGCGCCGACAAGCAATGAAAACGTTGCGGCCAGCAGTTTCGCGGCCAAAGCGAAGAAGCGCGTTCTCATGGTTCCCCCTCCCAGATGAGACGAGGCCAAGAAAATCACACATGGCGCTGACCGACAAGCAACAGCGCTTCGGGGCCTGCATCACAGCCCCAGCGCCTGAGAGAATGGACAGTTAACGTTCCCGCTATACTCTGGAATGGGAAAGTACGGAGGGGGTAATCATGGTTTTGGTGAATACGGTTTCCACCACGGCCACTGCGGCGCTAAAGCTGATGAGTGTCACGACGGCAGGCAGCCCAGCCCCTGTTGGGCGGATTGCTTCTGGTCTCAACCCGGTTTCCACGCGCTCGCTGTCTCCCACTGTGTCCGACGCGTTGTTGAAAATTCAGCAGCTTGTTTCAGGCAGCGCGCAAGAGAGCGGCAATCTCGCCAAAGCGATCGTCTCGGCGGAAAAAGCGAAATGGCTGCAGTCGCTCGGGGCCGACAGCTGGGTCGTGAAGGACCAGCCTCAACTCGGCGATGCCGAATTGCGCGAGCAGGTTATGGCCAATGCCGCTCAAAACGGCACCGCCAGGCTGGCCGGTTTCTCCGAGGCGCTCGCCAATGGCACGCTGAAAATCCAGCGAGCTTCGGAAATCCCGGAACTGGGCTACCGTACCGTTCAGGTCGATCTCTACAGCGGCGGAAACAAGATCGGCGGCGCCGGTTATTCGGAATTCAACAAGGATTACTGGCTTGCCCAACGCCAGGCCGGGACGTTTCTTGGCCTCGGCTCCATCAATGGCACCGACTATGTGATGAGCTGGGCAATGCCGTGGGAAGCGGACAACGCCTCGCTCGGCACCGGCATCTATGCCAAGAGTTAGCTTCCGACGCAGGCGGCAGGCGGGATAAGCGCCAGTTCGAACAGGAAGGTAGCGAAACCATGCCCATCAAAGCCGTTCGCCGGACCGTATTCGCCATCAGCGCCGGCGTGGCTTTCGCCTTCGCGCTTCTACCATCGACGACCCCCGCCAGCGCCGCCGACGGCACCGAGACCATCGTGCTGATCCGCCACGGCGAAAAACCGCCGCAGGGGTTGGGACAGCTCAATTGCCAGGGCCTGAACCGGTCGCTGCGCCTGCCGGCGGTCGTCAAGGCGCGGTTCGGGGTGCCGGCCGCCATCTTCGCGCCAAATCCGGCCGATCAGAAGACCGACCAGGGCGAGGCCTATGACTATGTCAGGCCGCTTGCCACCGTCGAACCGACGGCGATCGCCTTCGGCCTGCCGGTCAATGCCGGCATCGGCGTCGAGGACATTTCGAAGCTGCAGGCGAGGCTCGAGGACAAGGCCTACGCCAATGCGCTTGTTCTCGTCGCCTGGGAGCACAAGCAGCTCGTCAAGCTGGCGCGCAAATTGATGAAGGATCACGACGGCGATCCCGACAGCGTGCCCAAATGGCAGGGCGACGATTTCGACGGCATCTATGTGGTCAAGCTCAGCCGCAAGGGCGGCGACACCGCCGCCACCTTCGCCAGGCAAGCGCAAGGCCTCAACGGCCAGCCCGCCACCTGCCCCAACTAGCCCGAAGAAGCCCCGCGCGAGGTTTGCACCCACGTGGCAGGCAAACCCGCCAGCCGGCCGCCGCGCAGCGCCGCCGGGGGATCAAAATTGTTCGCCTTGGCCCATTCGAGACGGGCTGGCGGCGCGCGCGGCGCCTGCCTATAACAACAATGGCTCAATTTCGGGCTGGGGAATACTTGAAATGAAGAACTGGACAATCGCCGCCTCAGCGGCGGCGCTGACGCTTGCCGTCATGGGATCGGCTAAGGCCGACGATCTGGTGTTTACACTGAAGAACGGCACCAACTCCGTCCTCAATGCCTTCTACACCTCGCCGGTCGGCGAGGATAACTGGGAGGAGGACGTGTTCGGGCAAAACGCGCTGGCGCCCGGCGGCAGCGTCACCATCACCATCAAGGACGGTCGCCGCGCCTGCAAATACGATATGCGCTTCGAGTTCCAGGGCGATGATCTCGACGATCTCGAGGACACCCAGGATCTTTGCCAGATGAGCGACTACACCATCACCGAATAACGAAGGACAGCCCGGTCACCACGCGGTGACCGGGCGCCGTCGCAGCGCAGCACTCAGGCCGGGGGCGTTGGCTGCAGCCAGCGGCCGGTCGCATACCAGATCGCCGAAACGATCAGGATCGACGCATAGCCGTCCAGCGAATAATGCCAGCCGGTATAGACGGATCCAAACATGATCACCGCGGCAAACAGCCAGCCGGCGAGCCCCGCCCATCTGTTGATGGAGGCAAGCAGGCAGGCGTTCAGGCAGGCGACGGCGACATGCATGCTGGGCATGGCCGAAATGCCGCTGCCGAGATCGGCGTGGCCGGACAGATAGAGGCTGTAGAGATAGTCCGAGAACGAGGCCGCGCCGCCGATATTCGCCAGGCCGATCAGCTTGGCGTCGAGTTCGGCGAAACGCGTCGAGCCCAGGATGCGATCGTAGAAGATCGGCCCGCCGGACGAGAAAATCGCCGCGACGATCAGGCCGCCGATCACGAAGGTCAGCGCCAGCGCCCAGTAATAACGAAGCTGGGTCCGGACGCTGGCGCAGAAGGCGAGCGCGATCGGCACGCAGAGCCACTCCAGCGTCCACAGATATTCATAGGCGTTAAACAGCCATCCCGCCCAGAACCGGCCTACCGCGGCATGGGCAAAGCGCCATGGCGAGTGCCCGTAGAGCGACTTGTCGGCGTTCGCCAGCCACTTGTCGGCCCAGAACGGCACCACCTCGGGGAACGTCGTCTTCAGCGTCGAAAACGCCGCCAGGCACAACGCGAAACCGACGGCCACGAAAAGCGCGTTCGCCCAGCGAGAGTTCACCTTGTCGTGGACATAACGAACCGGGCTGTCCCAACCGGCAATGAGGGACGGTACCCCAAGGGCGATGACCACGATGACCGGCGACGCCAGCGTCATCATCGCCAGGTGCCAGGCGGTCAGGTCGAGATAGGCCCTCGGCGATACGGTAAAGCTGACCAGGCACCAAACCGCGACGAACAGGACGAGCTGATGAACAGCCGTAACGCCCGTGAGCCGTCCTCGCTCAACCGTCTCGATCGTCATGCGGCTGCCCCAGTACACGCCTGGAGAAGAGACTATGCGGCCGTTCTTACTGAGACGTTACCAATCAAGCGATCGAACAGGAACACCAATGGCTTAGCCGTCGCGACCAACGGCCTGCCTTGCGCCTGAAACCCTACCCGCCTCACCTGCGCTCATAGGGTTTCAGCGTCATCGCGAAGATGCGGGTCAGCGCCCTCACCGCCTCCTCGCGCGAAACGCGGCCGGCAACGGCATCCTGCGCCAGCGCCTCGGCGGCGCCCAGCAGCCCCTTGTAAAGGACGTCGGCATCGGCCGGCGCCATGTCGATCAGCCCGACAAAGGCCTTGCGGTAGCGCTCGACATAGCCGTCGCGCAGCACCTGGCGGAATGCCGCCGTCTCCTCCGTCGCGGCAAGGGCGGCAAATGTGGCGCCCATTTCGGGGCCCATGTCCAGCACGCACCCGACATAGGACGAGGCAAAGATCTGCGAAACAGCTTCCACCGTGTCGCCGCCGGCTTCCAGAACCCTCGCCTGCGCCGCCAGCTGGCGGTCGTTGTATTGGTCGCACAATGCAACCAAAAGGCCGGCGCGCGTGCCGAAATGTTCGTAGGCGATCGGCTTGGACACGCCGGCGCGTTCGGCCACATGGCCGAGCGTCAGCCCGTCGGTGCCCTCGTCGGCGATGATGGCGCGCGCCGTCTCCAGCAATTGCAGGCGACGGTCCGCTTTCGCCAGTCTTTTCGTCACGCCTTCGTTCATGCCCGTCACCGTCGCGAATTATTTTGGCCAGCCGCTTGATCGGCGTTGGTGGCCACTTATGTTACCATCAGTAACTTACCAAGGGTAATTTACGATCAGTAATATAGGAGAGAACCCATGTCTGTTGTAGCCCGTGAAATCCTCTTGAACAGCCGCCCCGCCGGCACCCCCACTCTCGACACATTCCGCAAGGCCGAACGCAGGCTGCCGGCGCCCGGTGAAGGGCAGCTTCTGGTCAGGACGCTGTGGATGTCGGTCGATCCTTATATGCGTGGCCGCATGCGCGACCAGCCGAGCTATATCGCCCCCTTCCAGGTCGGCGAGCCGCTTGAAGGTTCGGCCGTCGGCGTCGTCGAGGAGAGCCGCGCCGAAGGCTTCGCCAAGGGCGATGTCGTCAGCCACTTCGCCGGCTGGCGCGACCATGCCGTGATCGACGCCGCCGGCGTCACCAAGGTCGATCTTGACGCCGCGCCGGCCGAAGCCTGGCTCGGGCCGCTCGGCGTGCCGGGCTTCACCGCCTATATCGGCCTCGAACGCATCGGCGGCCTCAAGGCAGGCGAGACCGTCTTCGTCTCGGCGGCGGCCGGCGCGGTCGGCTCGATGGCCGTGCAGATCGCCAAGGCCAAGGGCGCGCGCGTCATCGCCTCGGTCGGCAGCGCGGAAAAGGCCGCCTGGCTGCGTGAACTCGGCGCCGACGCCGTCGTCAACTACAAGACCGCCACCGACCTGACGGCGGCACTGCGCGAGGCAGCCCCCGAAGGCATCGACGTCTATTTCGACAATGTCGGCGGCAATCATCTCGATGCGGCGCTGGCCGTCGCCAAGAATTCGGCGCGCGTCGTCATCAGCGGCATGATCGCCGGCTACAATGAAGAGCAGCCGGCGGAAGTCATGCACAACCTCGCCTCGATCATCGTCAAGCGGCTGTCGCTGCGCGGCTTCATCGTGCTCGACCACTACGACCTCTACCCGCAGTTCTCGGCCGCCATGATCGGCTGGCTGAAGGACGGCAAGGTGACGTCGCGCGACACCGTCCATGAAGGCCTCGACAACGCGCCGAAAGCCTTCCTCGGCCTGTTCTCCGGCGACAACACCGGCAAGATGCTGGTCAGGCTGGCCGACCGCTGACGCCATCGCAGCCGGCCAGTCAGCCTCCCCTCCTTTTGACTGGCCGGCCGCGACAGCGCCTGATATCCCTTGCCGCATGGCCGACACCACGCCGAAGCAACCCGCTTGCATCGTGCATCGCCACGATCAAGCCGGGCCCGCCGGCTGACCATGGCGGCCGCCAAGCACCCATCGAGGACCGCCGTCGACGGCACCGCCGCGCCGTCTTCCGACGACGAGCTGCTGGCCTTCTTCCAGCGTGCCGCCTTCGATTATTTCCTGATCGAGGCCAATCCCGAAAACGGCCTGGTCGCCGACCGCACGAGGCAAGGTTCGCCCGCCTCGATCGCAGCCGTCGGCATGGCGCTCACCGCCTATCCCGTCGGTGTCGAGCGCGGTTTCATGACCAGGCAGGAGGCGCGCGAGCGCACGCTGGCGACGCTGCGCTTCTTCTGGAACAGCCGGCAAGGGCCCGAGCCCGACGCCACCGGCTACAAGGGGTTCTACTACCACTTCCTCGACATGAAGACCGGCCGCAGGGTCTGGAACTGCGAACTCTCCACCATCGACACCGCCTTGCTGTTCGGCGGCGTCATCGCCGCCGGCGCCTATTTCCGGGAAGATGAGCCACAGGAAGCCGAGATCCGCACTTTGGCCGAAGCCCTCTACCGGCGCGTCGACTGGGCGTGGGCGCTGAATGGCGGCGCCGCCGTCTCGCTCGGCTGGAAGCCGGAAACCGGCTTCATCTCCTATCGCTGGCTGGGCTACAGCGAGGCCCTGCTGCTTTACATCCTCGGCCTCGGTTCGCCCACCTTCCCGCTGCCGGCCGAAAGCTACGCGGCCTGGCTGGCCACCTATCGCTGGAAGACGATCTACGGCCAGCACTTCGTCTATGCCGGCCCGCTCTTCATCCATCAGATGTCGCATGTCTGGATCGACTTCCGCGATCTGCGCGACGCTTTCATGCGCGAAAAGGGCCTCGATTATTTCGAGAACAGCCGCCGCGCCACCTATGTCCAGCGCGAATACGCCATCCGCAACCCGCACGGCTTCGCCGGCTACAAGGCCCATTGCTGGGGCATCACCGCGTCCGACGGTCCCGGCTACAGCAAACGCGTCATCAAGGGCGTCAAGCGGCGTTTCTATGACTACCGGGCGCGCGGCGCCCCCTATGGACCGGACGACGGCACCGTCTCGCCCTGGGCGGCGATCGCCTCGCTGCCCTTCGCGCCCGAAATCGTGCTGCCGGTGCTGCGCTATTATCACGAGATCGACCTGAAGGACGACAATCCTTACGGCTTCGTCGCCAGCTACAATCCGACGCTGACCGGGCGCCACCACACCGGCTGGGTTTCGCCCGACCATGTCGGCATCAACCAGGGCCCCATCCCCGTGATGATCGAAAACCACTGGACCGGCCTCATCTGGAACCTGATGCGCCAATCGCCCTATATCGTCACCGGCCTGCGCCGCGCCGGTTTCACCGGCGGCTGGCTGTAGGGGCGCAGGCGCACCGGTCAGGAGAACACCCAGGCGGCTCATCCAAACCGGCCCGAAAAATGGAATCCGGTTCCCGGAAACGTTTTGCTCAAACAGTAGATGGAACCCTGTTCCGGGCTTGCCGGGAAAGGGTACGCCCTATGCCCGCGAGGCTGTGTCGCGCACGTCGGACGGCGTGGTCCCGAAGCGCCGTCGGAACGCCCGGTTGAAATGGGACAGATCGTTGAAGCCGGCCTCGAAGGCGATGGCCGTGATGTTGCGGCCACAGCAGCGCGGATCGCAGAGCATGCGATGCGCGCGCAGCAGTCGCTGGCCAAGCATGAAATCCGACAGTGACATGCCATCGCTCTCGAACAATTTGCGTATGTAGCGTGCCGAAAGCCGGTGACGTTTGGCGACATCGTCGACCGACAGATCGCCGCCATGCGCGACAATGTCGGCCTTGATGGCGCGCAGCCGCGCCACGCGCACGCCACGGCCGCGCGCGATCTCCACCGCATCCCTGGTCCCGCCGATCGCAAGTGCGGCAAGATCGAAAATATGCGTCGTCGCCAGATGCGACGCTTCGCGCGTCAGCCCGTCGCCCGCATCCTGGACCGCCTGGACATAGTCGAGCAGAAGCCGCATCGCCCAGCCGCCGGTCGCCAGCGGCTGCATCAGCACCGCTGCGGGATCGCCGATCAACGGTGAAAGCTGCTTCAGCGAAAAGCTCATATTGACGAAGCGAAGACCGCCGGGCTGGATCACATTGAGGCCAACCTCGTCCCCACTCATCATCAGCGCCTGGCCGTTGCCGACCGGCTCCTCGCGGCCGCGATGCTTCATGACGCTCACCCCGTCGAGCGCCGCCAGCAGGACGAAGTCGTCATTGTCGATCAACGGCGTCGAACGATGCACCCTGAATTCCGAACAGCTGCCGGTGGCGATGCCGAGGCCTGGTAGAGCGCGCACCCGCATGTCGACCTGTGTCGGCGCAAGCGGATCGAGGTCAACTTTCAAGACCGTGCGGCCGTAGACCTCGCGCATGATCTCGACACGATCCCGCGCCGGAATTGCGTCCGTCACCAGCCGAAACGAGGCGGATGGGCCCACTGTCGCATCCCCTGCCAAGAAGCGCGCTGATATGCGCCCAGCCCCTCAAAACGTCAATACAGGGCCGTTCTGGCCGCTTTTAGGGCCGTTCCGTCCAAGCCGCCTCCTCCCACTCAACCTAGTTTGCGGCGCGTTTCCAAACCCGGAGCGCATTGGCAACGATCACAAGGGAGTCCGATGTTTTATCTGCAAATAGTCAAGACGCTGTCAGCCCTCGCCTCGGCGGGCTTCAATGCGCGTGTCTACCTGCTTCCCATCGCGTTGGGCAAAACCGTCGCCGACCATCGCGACCTCAAGCTGCCGCCGCGCGTCGGGGAGCGTCAGCCATGAGCCTGAGAGGTACAGTCCTGGCGGCTCCAATTGTCTGTTTCAGCCTTGCCGGTTGCGTCGGCGTCAATCCTGTCTCGGCCGTCGTCGGCATGGCCGGCATGGCCGCCGCCAACTCGATCGGCATGGCGCAGTCGGCCGTCATCAGCCCGCAGGAGCAGGCGAAATATGCCAACATGTCCTGTGCGGATTTGCGGCAACTGACGTCAAACTACGAGATGGCCCAAGGTGCTGGCCCGGCGCCGAAGAAATATGGCGGCATGGCGCCGGCCGGCAAGATGGCGATCGTCAATCAGGTCATCGGCACCCGGCTTGCCTATCTGAAACAGCTGATCGGGAGCAAGGGATGCTGAGGGGCCTGTCGCACCATGCATACGGCGCGGCGCTCATCGTCCTGGCCGGGTGGCTGACCTTCGGCGCGACCGAGGCCGCCGGCCTGGGCAAGGGACCGGCGATACGCGCCCGCCATGGGGCGGTGCCCGTGGCACTTGTCGGCAAATGGGGTTTTGCCGCCACCTCCGGCGAATATTGCGACCCTCTCGGCGCCTGCGCGCCCGGCAGCGGCGGCAGCATCTCCTTCACCTTCCGCCAGGACGGCCGCGCCGAATATTCGCTGTTTCAATCGTCGCTGATCGACGGTTGCGGCCAGGTCCAGACACTGACGCTGAAGACCGGCACGGTGACGGTGAACGGCTCGACCCTGCTCTTCATGCCCAAGGCGGGAAGCTACAAATCCGTCAATGGCTGCCGGCCGGACCTCACCGGCAGCTGGAAATTCGGCACCGGCGACCTGAAGCCTGTCTCGTTCGACTGGCAATTGGAAGACGGGCAATTGTCGCTGGTCGACCCCGGAGGCGAGGCCAGCGGCATCTACAGCCGAAGATGACTGCCGGCGCTCCTGGGTCGGAAGCACCAGAACGCAGGAGCGCCTGGTCGTTCAGCTTGTGTCGCAGGCAAGGCGTGGCTGACGGAAGAAGCGGAGATCCCGCCAAAGACGGCGGCGTGGATCGACACCGTGGCTCAATTCGTGGAAACCGCGGACGGCATGAAGCCCAGGGGGCTGAAAGGGAAGCGGTTTAAGGTGTAGCGCCAACGGCGCCACCAGAAAGCGGAGCGCTTTTACGATCCAACCGTGACGACGAAATGTTTCGTCACCGGCTCGACGATCTTCCATGTGCCTTTGAAATCCGCTTCCACGACAAAGGCGTCGCCGGGCCCGACCTCAACCGGTTCGCCGCCATCGGGAGTGATGACGATACGGCCGGCGATCATGTGGACGAATTCATAGTCCGTGTAGGTCGCGTGATAGGTCCCCGGGGTCGCCTGCCAGGTTCCCGACAGAACCTTGCCGTCCTTGGTGGTGTGCTGGACGGCGGTCTTCATCGTGGGCTTTCCCTCGACCACAACCCAGCCCGGCAGGTCGCTGGTATCGGCGTTTTCCACCTTGCCGAACTTGAGAACCGTCGTGCGTGTCATGGTGGGCCTCTCCCATTCCCGTTGGCGGGCCAGAGCGCCCGACATCCCGAATATCGGATGCGTCATGGACCGGCAACTTGGTTTCCCGCTGGCCCGCTATTCAGTCCTTCTTGGCTCCGTCCGGAATGCGCCCGTCACAGGTTCGTGTGCCCTATCGTCCCGATACGTTCAGGAACCATTCAGCAGGCCCCGGGTTGAGTGGTATGTTGGGGGTGCAGTTGACGGAGGAGAAAATGGATCGACGGCTATTTCTGACCGGAATACTCGGCCTTGCCGGCGCCGCTGCGGTTGCGGTGACACTTCGCCCAGGCGAGGCCCTTGCCGGCGTGCCTTCCGCTCGTGGCGGCATCCTGGATGAACTCGATAAAGCAGAACCCGCCGTATTCGATGGCGAAGACAGCGCCGAAGTCGAGTTGGTCGATCATGGCCGAGGCCACCGACGACACTGGGATCGCCGCCATTGGGGTCGACGGCACGGGCATCACCGGCCGAGGCGCCCAGGCTGGCGGCGTGTATGCCGCCGATACTGGCGCCACGGCCGAACGCACGTTCGGTGCTGGCGCGAACGGGGCTGGGGTCCACGCTGGTAGCCGCAAGCTTGGGAACCCCGGTCGAAAGGTCGGGGCTCCTCCTCCGCGATCAGGCGGCCATTCGAACGGCTCTCCAACCACTCTTCCCTGCCTTAGCTGCACAACGATTCATTTTTACACCGCCAGATTGCCGCGAAGTCGAGACGCAGATTGCAAGCGCCTAACCGTAGATTATTCTGGTTGCATTATGGGGCGTTAGTCGGGGTACTGAGGGGGGGGGGCTTTTTTGCATCGTTGGCTATTGTGGTCACTGCGGCATGTCTGGCTTCTGGCGCCGCTGGTAACGGGAAATGCTGCATCCGCGGAAGATTTGCCTGACTTTATAGGCTCAACAATGCAATTCGGCATTGTCCGGAGCAATGCGCCGGGTTGTGAGCCGACCTGTCCTGAATGGATATCGGCCGAAGGCGCAATTCAGGCAAGCACACCGGCTCTGTTCAAGCGCGTTCTCAAGATACTCGATGGAAGAAAGCTGCCGATCATCATCGATTCTCCCGGCGGCGATGTTAATGCCGCGATGGCGCTAGGCCGACTGATCCGCAAGAACAAGCTCGATATCGCCGTTGGCAAAACCCATTGCGACGGTAGCTCGTCCTACAGCTCAAGCTGCATCGCAACCGGCGAAGGTGTGATTACTCAGTATGTTGGCAACCTTTTTGACCACGGTGCCATATGCAATTCCGCCTGTCCGCTGATGTTTGCCGGCGGCAACAGGCGTCTGGTCGGCAACCAAGCCTTTCTCGGCGTCCACCAAGTTACGACGACCCACACCCGCATCATAAGACATTACCGAACCACCTATCGTACCGTGCGGGGCAAAAGGTACAAAATCACCACGGAAACGAGCACCCAAGACAATGCCGGCAGCTACAAAACCTACAAGATGAGCAAGTCGCTGGAGAAAAAGCTTGGTGCCTACCTAAAAGAGATGGGCGTCGAACAGGATGTGCTCGTTACGATGAAAAACACCCCGGCCAGCGCCATTCATCAGTTGGTGCCGCAGAACATGCTGAAGATGAAGCTGGTTACCAGTCTGGATTCACTTGATCTGCTGACCGGGAAGCAAGTCTGCAGCAACAATCCATTGCCGGCAAATTGCAGGACGATAATGCCTCCTGCGGACAAGCCCAAGCTATCGAATGACGCAACTGAAGCGGCGATCTTGCCAAGCGATGTCAAATCTCGATCGCTCCCCTGCGCGAACAAAAAAGACGGATCGCAACTAATTGGGCTCAGCCCCAATGTCGGAGAGGCTTGTCGTGAAAATCACGCAGCCGAACCATCAGATCAGCCGCTGCCGGGGTGGCCGGCTAAAGACTGGACCCAGCCGACCGGCCCGTACTCCAATCCATGACCGTCGTTGGCACACGTCGGACCAGAAACCCGATCCACAAACGAAAAACATCTATCCAGCCGAAGCTGAGCTGGTCCGCATAGATGACTGTGACCTGTCTACGAACAAGCGGCGACCATGGCGGCCATGGACGACAATCCCAGAGCAAACAATGTCAACGATGTACTTAGGGCAATTGGCCGCACGCGAGGGAGCGTCATGAACCACTCATACAATCTGGGAAACACAAACCTCCAGAACGAAGGATAGCTTCTGCCGCCCCGATAGACTGCAAACATTGCGACAGCCAAAAGCAGGAACAGAAAGGCGCGAGGTAGAGCTACCGCATCTGGGCTATTGTTAAACCGGGACCAAACGGGCTCAGGAGGCTGACAAAGACCGGGATGAAGCGCGGAAAAATACCTGATATCAAAATAGTAGAAATTACAGAGGGCCACGAAAGCTGCGGCAAGCAGCAGGGCCTTGCGTTCGTAGAGCCAAACTAACACTCCGCGAAAACTGTCACGGACACCGTTCGACAACATTGCCTCCCACTGCATTTATGGTGAAGTGTTAGCTGAGTGGTGCTGCTCCTTCAACGTTGCTAGATTGAGCGGGATCAACTCGCCGCTTCTGACCTCACTCACTTGGCAGTCGCCTCGAACAAGAGATCGCCGATCCACATCTCAACGATCCCGATCGGAAGCGCCATTGCACGGACGCCATCACGTCTGGCTCGATGACGACCGGCGGCCGGCCACCGCAGCGAACGATGTGAACTGCCCATGGCACAAGATACCCGGCAGCCAGCCTGCCGCGATGCCACCGTTGAAAGGCACCTGCCCGCCGCCGATGCGCCGCACGCCGGCATGCGTCAACAACACCATCGCGCCCTTGTCATTTTCGGGGTTACATCGGCCGAAACTCTCGCCTATAAGGCCCGCCTAGCCTGATACAAGAATCCTTTCCTGCGCAACCCGGCCGGGTCTCTGCGCGCGCCAGCGCGCGAAATGGAGAAGCCCCCGTCCCGGTTCTTGGCGCAGGCTGGAGCATGATCCCGAAAAGTTGTAGACTTTTCGGACAAGATCATGTGACAAAACAAAGAGTTAGAACGGACCGAGACAATGCCAAAACGCACCGACATCAAGTCCATCCTGATCATCGGCGCCGGTCCCATTGTCATCGGCCAGGCTTGCGAGTTCGACTACTCCGGCACCCAGGCCTGCAAGGCGCTGCGGCAGGAGGGTTACCGCGTCATCCTGGTCAACTCCAATCCGGCCACCATCATGACCGACCCGGAGCTGGCCGACGCCACCTATATCGAGCCGATCACGCCCGAGGTCGTCGCCAAGATCATCGCCAAGGAGCGCCCCGACGCGCTTCTGCCCACAATGGGCGGCCAGACCGCGCTCAACACGGCGCTGTCGCTGCGCCGCATGGGTGTGCTCGACCGCTACAATGTCGAGATGATCGGCGCCGATGCGCACGCCATCGACAAGGCCGAGGACCGCTCGCTGTTTCGCGAGGCGATGGCCAAGATCGGCCTGGAGACGCCGCGCTCGATGCTGGCCAATGCGTCCGCCGTCAAGGACGAGGACCGCAAGAAGCACGAGGCCGAGCGCGCCGCGCTGAAGGCTTCGGGCGCCGCCAATCTCGATGCGGCGCTCGATGCGCTGGAAACCCAGTGGAACCTCGGCGAAGGCGACCGCAAGCAGCGCTACATCAACCACGCCATGGCGATCGCCGCCCAGGCGCTCGACCATGTCGGCCTGCCGGCCATCATCCGCCCCTCCTTCACCATGGGCGGCACCGGCGGCGGCATCGCCTACAACCGCACCGAATTCTTCGAGATCGTCGGCTCCGGCCTCGACGCCTCGCCCACCACCGAAGTGCTGATCGAGGAATCGGTGCTCGGCTGGAAGGAATACGAGATGGAAGTCGTGCGCGACCGCGCCGACAACTGCATCATCGTCTGCTCGATCGAAAACATCGACCCGATGGGCGTGCACACGGGGGATTCCATCACGGTCGCGCCAGCGCTGACGCTGACGGATAAAGAATACCAGATCATGCGCAACGCCTCGATCGCGGTGCTGCGCGAGATCGGCGTCGAAACCGGCGGCTCCAACGTGCAGTTCGCCGTCAACCCGGCGGATGGCCGCCTTGTCGTCATTGAAATGAACCCGCGCGTGTCGCGCTCTTCGGCGCTGGCCTCCAAGGCGACCGGCTTCCCGATCGCCAAGATCGCCGCCAAGCTCGCGGTCGGCTACACGCTGGACGAGCTGGAGAACGACATCACCGGAGGTGCTACGCCCGCCTCGTTCGAGCCCTCCATCGACTACGTCGTCACGAAAATCCCGCGCTTTGCGTTTGAAAAATTCCCCGGCGCCTCGCCGGTGCTGACCACCGCCATGAAGTCGGTCGGCGAAGTGATGGCGATTGGCCGCACCTTCCAGGAATCGCTGCAGAAGGCCCTGCGCGGACTGGAAACCGGCCTCACCGGCCTCGACGAGATCGAGATCCCCGGCCTCGGCGGCAATGGCGGCGCCGACGACCGCAACGCTATTCGCGCAGCCCTCGGCACGCCGACGCCGGACCGGCTGCGCATGGTGGCGCAGGCGATCCGCATGGGCACCTCGCTGGAAGAGGTGCACGACATCTCGAAAATCGACCCGTGGTTCCTCGAGCAGATCGCCGGCATCATTGCCATGGAAGCGCGCATCCGCGAACACGGCCTGCCGGAAGACGCCGCCAATCTGCGCATGCTGAAGGCCATGGGTTTCGCCGACGCCCGCCTCGCCTCGCTGACCCGCACCGACGCCGACGCGGTCGCCAAGCGCCGTACCGCCTTAGGCGTGCACCCGGTCTATAAGCGCATCGACACCTGCGCGGCCGAATTCGCCTCGCCGACGGCTTACATGTATTCGACCTACGAGACGCCTTTCGCCGGCGCGCTGGCCGACGAGGCCAAGGTCTCGGACCGGAAAAAGGTCGTCATCCTCGGCGGCGGGCCGAACCGCATCGGCCAGGGCATCGAGTTCGACTATTGCTGCGTGCACGCCGCCTACGCGCTGCGCGAGGCGGGTTACGAATCGATCATGGTCAACTGCAACCCGGAGACCGTGTCGACCGACTACGACACCTCCGACCGCCTCTATTTCGAGCCGCTGACGGCGGAAGACGTGCTGGAGATCCTGCGCGCCGAAAAGGCCGCCGGCACGCTGCACGGCGTCATCGTGCAGTTCGGCGGCCAGACCCCGCTGAAGCTGGCCGATGCGCTGGAAAAGGCCGGCATCCCGATCCTCGGCACCTCGCCCGACATGATCGATCTCGCCGAAGACCGCGACCGCTTCCAGAAGCTGCTGCACAAGCTCGATTTGAAGCAGCCGAAGAACGGCATCGCCTATTCGGTCGAGCAGGCCCGCACCGTGGCCGGCGAGCTCGGCTTCCCGTTGGTCGTGCGCCCCTCCTATGTGCTCGGCGGCCGCGCCATGCAGATCATCCACGACGAGGGCATGCTGCAGACCTATCTGCTCGACACCGTGCCCGGCCTGGTGCCCGAGGACATCAAGCAGAAATACCCCAACGACAAGACCGGCCAGATCAACACACTGCTCGGCAAAAACCCGCTTCTGTTCGACACTTATCTGTCGGGCGCCATCGAGGTCGACGTCGACTGCCTGTGCGACCGCAACGCCACCTTCGTCTCCGGCATCATGGAGCATATCGAGGAGGCCGGCATCCATTCGGGCGATAGCGCCTGCTCGCTGCCGGTCTATTCGCTGTCGACCGAACTGGTCGACGAACTGGAGCGGCAGACGTCGGCGCTCGCCCGCGCCCTCAATGTCGGCGGCCTGATGAACGTGCAATATGCCATCAAGGATGGCGTGATCTACGTGCTGGAGGTCAATCCCCGCGCCTCGCGCACCGTGCCGTTCGTGGCCAAAACCGTCGGCAAGCCGATCGCCAAGATCGCCGCGCGCATCATGTCGGGCGAGACCCTGGACGCCGCCTTCGCCCATTACGGCGAAAAGCCCGACCCCAGGCGGCCCGGCCATGTCGCGGTCAAGGAAGCCGTGTTCCCCTTCGCCCGCTTCCCCGGCGTCGACATCCTGCTCGGGCCGGAGATGAAGTCGACCGGCGAGGTGATGGGCCTCGACCGCGATTTCGCCATGGCCTTCGCCAAGAGCCAGCTCGGCGCCGGCGTCGACCTGCCGCGTTCGGGCACGCTGTTCGTGTCGGTGCGCGACGAGGACAAGGCAGGCATGCTGCCGGCGGTCAAGCGCCTGGCCGGCCAGGGGTTCCGGGTGCTCGCCACCTCGGGCACCGCGCGCTACCTGAAGGAAAACGGCGTCGAGGCCGAGAAGATCAACAAGGTGCTGGAAGGCCGCCCGCATATCGAGGACGCCATCCGCAACCGCCAGGTGCAGATCGTCTTCAACACCACCGACGGCCAGAAGGCGGTGTCGGACTCAAAATCGCTGCGCCGCGCCACGCTGATGCAGAAAGTGCCTTATTACACGACGCTCGCCGGCATGGGCGCCGTCGCCGAAGCCATCGCCGCGCTGCGCGCCGGCTCGCTGGAAGTGCGGCCGCTGCAGGAATATTTTTGAGCCCTTTCCCTTCTCCCCTTGCGGGAGAAGGTGACCGAGCCCGGCGGCAAAGCCGCCGCTGGCGAAGTCGGATGAGGGGTGCTGGAAGAAACGGGACGTTTCGCAACGGCACCTCACATCGCCTCGATCTTTCGAGCAAGCGCTCCGTCCAACACCCCTCATCCGTCTCGACGCTAACGCGTCGAGCCACCTTCTCCCACAAGGGGAGGAGGAAGAGCGCCGTGAGCGCCTCATTTCACGAGGTGAAGAGCGGTCTGCGCAGCGAACGAAAAGCCAGTTGCTTGGCTTTTCGAGCGATGAACGTCCCGAATCTACAAGGCTGGAAAGTAGCGTTCGTATAGAATGTACGTAGGGTGCTCATTCATCCAACGGATACTCGTGCCGCGAACGATCAAGCCCGTGACAGGTACCTGGAACGCAAAGAGGGGGGGGGCACCCATCATCACCAAGTAAAACATCAGTATTTATAAAACTTGATAGGAAAAAATAGGTCGGATACATTGGGCTTAATGTTCGTGGAGTTCCGTATGATTGCCAAGTCAAATACAGCAGCAAAATCGAAACCCGCTAAACCAGCGAAAACCCTCTCGTCGAAATCGCCTACTATACCGATGGGAAGCACGCTGGAGTTCTACAACGAAGATTTCGGCAGAACACTGTTTCCATTGAACACGAACAAGTTTCTTATCAACAATGGAGAGAGCTTAGTTAAAGATTATATCAACAAATGCCTAGATAAGGACAATAATCATTACTCTTTTATATCACAAATAAGAGTTTACGGTGCGAAACCGGAAAATCACCTGAGAAGAACTGTAAAATTGGATGCTATATCTGAATATTATATATATGACATAATATTTCGGAATAAGAATTTATTTCGCAAACCTCACATAATAAGCAGGTCTCACTACGGATACCGTTTTCAGGAAGGGGCGCCGATATCGCCGACGTCCGCTTACAAAGCCTTCAAGGGCGCTATATCTGAGTATACGAGTGAATACGAATACTCTATGAGCTTCGATGTTGCGTCATATTTTAACAACATCTACCATCACGACCTCGTAAGTTGGTTTTCCGAACTTGGCGCATCCGATGCGGACGCCGAAGGCCTAGGCCAGATGCTCAGACAGATAAAATCTGGGATATCTGTCGACTGCCTCCCGCAGGGCTTATACCCAACCAAAATGATTGGAAACGACTTCATTCGATTTGTTGATAATTATCACGGGCTTAGATCCAAGAAAATTGTTCGCTTTATGGATGACTTCTATCTGTTTTCCGATAGAGCTGAAGACCTTGACGACGATTTCCAAGCCATTCAACGCCTCCTCGGCGATAAGAACTTATCAGTAAACCCGCTTAAGACCCACAAGGGCAACGCCACTCTCCTAAAAATGGAGAACGAAATCGATGAGGTAAAACAGAAACTCCTAGAGAGACGAAGGATACTTATAACGCAAGGATACGACGAGTCCGGCAACGAGATACTGAAGGAACATCTTTTCAAATCCCCCTTAAGCGAAAAGGAAATGGACTACATAAATACAATACTCGAAAATCAAACCATAGAAGAAGAAGATGCAGAATTAATACTAACAATTATGAGAGAAAATTCCGGTAAAGTCGAGAAAAGACTTCCGTATATATTGGAAAGATTTCCACACCTCACAAAGAGCGTTTATAATTTTTGCGCATCGGTCAAAGATAAAGAGCTTCTTTCTGAAACAATACTTTCCGTATTAAAGCCAAAAAGGAGACTAATGGAATTTCAACTATTTTGGATATCTTCAATACTTGAAGATTTCTTAATGCAAACGAAAAACACGGCAGAATTAATAGACAAATTGTTCAATCACACCTCCGCAACTTCTATATCCAAGGCAAAGATTCTAGAGATACCGGATACACGATTTGGATTGCCGGAGTTACGAAATGATTATCTCGTCAGCGGGCAATCTGATTGGTTGGCATGGTCATCTGCAGTGGGATCGAGAGGGCTGAAGAAAATCTCTCGAAATCATAGACTTAAGTATTTTGGCAATTCATCCAGCATGAATCATTTAGTAGCCGAAATAGTTCTCAATGCATGAGCTTTTTTTGTAGGTACTTGAAAATTAATACAGCTATCTCGTCGGTTAATTTTCACCAATAATACTATATAAGCTACAATCAATTGGGTGCGCAGAGATGTAGTATAGTTTATTTACCTGGATTATACCGAGATTGATTGATTTCTATGTAGGGATTTAGTACGCTTTCTATCTACTCACCCCCACTCCCTAAACTCCTTCATCAACCCCTCATAATCCTCCATCGGCGGTAGCGCCTCGTAGCTTTTCACCGCGCCCGTCTCGGCGAAGGGCAGTTTTTCACCCACCCAGGTCTCGATATAGGGCGCGAAGTCGCCCGCGCCTTCGAGCAGCGTCGGGCGCACATTGACGAACCAGTCCATGCCCTCGGCTTTCGTGAACATCCAGCTCATGCAGTGGCTGCAGAAATAATGGTGCGCGTCGGCGCCGTGCAGGCCGCCGATCACCGGCTCGCCCTCGGTGACGGCAAAACCCTCGGCCGGAATGGCGGCCGACAGCGAATAGGCCGAAGAGCTCATCTTCTGGCAGCCGGTGCAGTGGCAGGCCATGGTCACCAAGGGTGCCGCACTCACCGTAATCTTGACGCGCCCGCAGCGGCAGGCGCCTTGTCTCGGCAGTTTCCAGTCCATCATCGTCTCCCCTGTTTCGCGGCAGGATAGACGGGCGGCAGCGGCAGACAAGCGCGGCGGCGCGTCGCGGGCTTTGCCGACGTGGGCGACGGCCCGCGCAGGCAGTCGCCGCGGACCGACGCGGCGGACGCGACTCCCCCCCGCACAAGCGTGGCGCCACGTGGCGCACCCCGCAAAACTCCGTCATTCCCGACCGCGTGAGCGAGGAACGAGCGGAGCGTGTCGGGAATCCATGCCGGAGCGCTGATGCGTCGGCGCGGTGCAGGATGTGGATTGGATGCGTGGAGGAAGACGCAAGCTCAAAGAAAGAACGTTGTCCGTTCAGTCCCTTGCCGAAAACCGCACGAAAACCACGCCCGGATTTGTCCACACGTTCGGGGCACACGCCACAATCGGCCCATCGCCCTCACGGGAACCTGGTGCGCACCGGGTATCAGGGAGGGCGCCGGTGCCGGACTGGCAGCGCTAACGGTGGCGCTGTCTGGTGACGAGCCCTAAGTCCGGGCCCTGGAAAAACCCGGCTGCCGCGAATGGCGGCTTTGAGGTCCGAAGTCTGCCGTCGCGAATGACGGCGAGGTCGGTCCGGGGCAAGAACACTGGCGGGGCGCCCGGAAGGCGCCACGTACTGTTTGCTAAGAGGCACCGACCCGGCGCCCCGCTTCCCACCCCTTTTTCAACGGCCAGACGCGAAAGCGGGCGTGGCGGCGACGGGCCGCGCGCTTACCCGGGAGTTCGACAATGCCGAGAGACGATTATTACGACGATCTGTGGAAGAACCTGGAGACGCCGGGCTACATGCACGAGTTTCTGTCCAACAATAACCCCTTCGTGCTGGCGCTGTTCACCCGCGCGGCGCGCATGACCTTCACGCGCGACGGCGCGCCGAAATCCTGCCCCAACAAAACCTGCCGCAAGAGCGGCCAATGCCACATCATTTTGCGCCACAAGGCCACCAACTGCACCAGCAGCGTCGGCATCAGCCAGCGCGCGGCGGACGAATTCAAGGCGATCCTGCTCTACCTGATCGACATCGGCTCCAACCCGCCGGAGATCGACTATGGCAGGCGGGAGTGAGAAATGGTCCGCGTTAGCGGACGAAAAGCCAATTGCTTGGCTTTCGAGTTTCGAACGCCCGAAGCGACAGCGAAGGGCCGGAGTGATGCCGCCCCCGGCCCTCGGCTATGGCCTTAGGCGTTCGAGCCCTTGGGAAGGTCCACCGGACCGCCCCCTGCCCCTCGTAAACTCGGGGCGTTAGCGGACCGCCCCCAGCCCTCGGCTACTGCCTCGGGCGTTCGAGCCCTTTGGAAGGTCCACCGGACCTTCCAATTCGCCTGCGGCGAACCGCTTCCCGGCCCCTCGTAAACTCGGGGCGTTCGAAGCTCGAAAAGCCAAGCAGTTGGCTTTTCGTCCGCTGAAGCGGACCGCTTCTCACCCCGCCCAGTCCACCTCGACCATGCCGTGGCGGCGGTAGAGGCGGATGGCGTTGGCGTTTTCGACCACCATCGTCTTCAGGTCGACGCGGGCGGCGCCCCGCGCCTTGAAGGTGGCGAAGACGTGCAGCAGCAGCGCTTCGGCCAGTCCGTTGCGCCGCGCGTCGGGGTGCACGGCCAGATATTTGAGATAGTCGCTGGTCCAGCACAGCGCCACCGCCGCCAGCCGCCCGTCGGGGCCGTCCACCACGAACCACAGCGCCGGGTCGTATTCGGCGTCGCTGGAATGCAGCGCCCACCAGAGGTCGAAATTCTCTTCTTCCTTCGCCAGCGTCTGGGTGAGCAGCGCATGCACGGCGCGCGCGTCGGCTGCCTGGAAGGGGCGCAGCGTAAAACCGTCGGGCCAGGCCGGCGCCGCGACCTCCTCCGCCAGCGAACGCCGCAGGCGGATGCCGACGTCGTCGGTCTTGTCGATATGGTGCTGGGTCATCGGCCGCTCATCCCTGCCGCTGGCCGTGTCCGGCTCAGGCGTCCGGTTCGGGCTTGCGCTTGCGGTCGCGGCCAAGGCCGGTCTCTTCGAGCAGGCCCTTGCGCTTGGCGTCGTAATAATAGCCGGTCTGGTAAAGCCGGTCGGCGCGCTTGTAGTCGCCATTGGCAACCAGGAAGGCACCGCGCAGATATTTCACCGCGTATTTCAGATTGGTCTCTGCGTCGAACAGGCCCTTGGGCGCGCCGCCGTAACCCATGCCGCGCGCGGTGGCATGCTTGATCTGCATCAGCCCCCAATGGCCATTGTTGTAGGCGCGCGGGTTGAAGGTCGATTCGCGCTTCACCACCGAGCGTACCAGTTCGATCGGCACCTCGTAGAGCGCAGCGTATTTGGCGATCAGCCGATCGACCTCGCCACGGCCCGCACCGGCCGGCGCCGGCGTTTCGGCCTCGGGTTCCGGCAGCGTGAGGTAGATCGGCACCGGGCCGGAATAGGCGATCGGCTGCACACCGGGCAGCGCCTTGGCGGCTTTCGGCGTGGCGGGTGCGGCCGGGAAGACCAGGCTGGTGGCGGCGGAGGCAACGATAACCGGCGCCGGCTTCAGCACCGGCTTGGGTGCCGGCAGATTGCCGCCCATGCGGGCCGAAAGCGTGCTGACGCGGCCGGACGTTGCGGTGGAAGTCGCGGGCTGGGCTGCGGCCTGGGCCGCCGTCGGCTGGGCAGCGCTTGCCGGATTGGCGTGAATGGCGGTCGCGGAGGCCGGTGTAGCGGCTGCGGTCGCAGCAGCCGGGACGGCTGCCGCTGCTACGGCCGTGGAATTGGCGAGACGGGCGCTGGTGCCGGGCGTGGTCGCCAGCGTTGCTGTGGCCTTGGCGGCTTCCTGCGGCGTCGGGCCGGCAAAGGCAGCACCCGCAGCTTCAGCCGGAAGCGCCGCGAACTGCACCGGAGCGAGCCCCGAGGATTCGGGCAGCACCGACACCTGCTCGGGCAGTGCCAGCGCAAAGCCGGCATCGCTCTCGGCGGTCGACGTCGTGGCTGGAGCCAGGGCCGGCTTCACCGCGGTGGTGGATGTGCAACCGGAAACGCCGGCCGCTGCCAGCAGAATACCGATCGACAGGGTGTGGGCTGTTGTTCGCAAGCCGCGCTCTGTTCATGCAAATCGTTAAATGCTCATTACACCACCGATTTTGGTCGGGCAACCTCGAGGGGAAATGGTTTTCGGGTGGCGAAAAGCCGCGAAACATGCCAGATTGTTCATGATTTGTACTGTTTTGCGTCGGTTTCTTCCCTGGAAGCCACGCTGGAAATGGAAGGAACCGCATCATGCAGACCGCCATTGAAAAGACCGTTGCTACAATACCCGGCCATGCCATCTTCGAGACGGCGATGGGTTTCATGGGCATCGCCTGGAACGAACGCGGATTGATCCGCCTGTGCCTGCCGCAGTCCAGTCGCGAAAGCCTGGAACGCCGGCTGCTCAGGCTGGAAGCCGTGCCGGGCAAGCATTTCGATGAGAACACAGCGCCGGGCTGGGTGGCCGAACTGATCGCCTCGATCAAGGCCTACGCGGCCGGCGAAACGGTCGATTTCTCGAAAGTGCCGGTCGATCTCGACGGCGTCGACGATTTTCGTCTTGCCATCTACGACGCCGCCCGCAAGCTGGCCTTCGGCGAAACCACCACCTATGGCGAACTGGCGAAACGCGCCGGCCATACCGGCCTGGCGCGCGAGACGGGGGCGGCGCTCGGCGCCAATCCGGTGCCGCTGGTTATCCCCTGCCATCGCATCACCGCGGCCGGCGGCAAGATCGGTGGCTTCTCGGCTCCGGGCGGCTCCAACACCAAGGAAAAGATGCTGGCGATGGAAGGCGTCCACGTCGGGCCGCCGCCATCAAAGCAGGCTTCGTTCGGGTTCTGAGCAGGCATATGGCCACTGACGCTCGAAAAAGCGCGCCGGGCGAACCGTTAGTCGAACGGCGTGATCATGCGGCGGAAGCGGCGGTCGTTGTCGGGCCGCTTGCATTTGAACACCGGACAGGAACTGGTGTCCGCGCTCGGCACATAGGCGCGGCTGCGCACCTCGCCCATGTCGCAGAAGCGAGCGCTGGCTACGTAGCGGTCATAGAGCGGCAGGTTGGGATTGTGCTTGGAACGATAACGCAGGATGACGGCGCCCTCGCGGGTAACCAGCGCCTGCACCCGGTCGCAGCTCATGCGGGTCGGATCGTAGCGCGAGATCGCCCCGGCTTCGGCGGCCACCAGGGACAGACAGGCGGCAAGCAGGATCGTCTTTTTCATGGCCTCCTCCGGCGTGAAGCGCGCAAGCCGCCAGATTACGCCGCCGTCCTGCATCTCGCCAGTCTGGCGGTGCACTGCATTGACGATTGAACAACACCACCTTGTTTTTGGAGAAAAAGTCGCTTATATGCGTGGCGTTGATATTTGGGCCGATTGACCCCATGCCTCGCGATACCCGCGTTTGCTCCCGTCTTTCTCCAAAATCTCGATACCAACGGCCGGATAGGGTCCGGTCTGAAGAAAACGCAAGTGAATGTGAAGGAACATCGATATGGCAACTGGAACGGTCAAGTGGTTCAACGCCACCAAGGGCTTCGGTTTCATTCAGCCTGATGCCGGCGGCGCGGACGTTTTCGTCCACATCTCCGCTGTGCAGCGTGCTGGTCTGACCACCCTGGCTGATGGCCAGAAGATCAGCTACGAGATCGAGCAGGACCGCCGCACCGGCAAGTCCTCGGCTGGATCTCTGTCGGCAGCCTGATTTGGCGCAAGGCGCGCGCCGGGCAATAGCCCGGGGCGCGCGGCAAGTCACGGATGTACTGGCAGTCGCGCGAGAAGCGCGCCGGAGCATGAAAGGCAAGACAGGCTGAAGCGGCAGATTGCCGCCAGCGTCACCCAGAATGCTCCGGGTCAGGCTAGCAGACATTGGAAAGGCGGGATTTATCCCGCCTTTTTGTTTTTTCCCATCGACCTTCGAAGCGATCGCCGCTCAGGCCGGCGCCACGAACTCCTGGGCGATCGCCTTGAAGACCGGCATCGCCTCGAGCTTTGCCGCATGCGCCGCCAGCTTCGGAAATCCGGACATCGACACCAGCCCCGGATGCGCGTCGTTAACGAAACGCAGCGCCGCTCCCACCGCGATATCGGCATGGCCAATGCGGTCGCCGAACCAGAATTCATGTCCGCGATCCGCCAGATCGCTTTCCAGCGCGGCGAGTACGCCAGCGATCTGCGTCCGGCACCGCTCCGCCCACAGGCCGGAAACATCGGCATGCAGGCGCTTTTCGTAGAACAGGCTCACCGCCTTGTCGGCCATGCCGGTCGCAAGTGCCGCCACCTTGAGCGCCTTGCGCCGCAACGGCTGCGCGCGCGGAAACATCGCCTCCTCGGCCGGCACCAGGCTGTCGAGGTAATCGAGGATGAGATGGCTTTCGATCAGCACTTCGCCATCGTCCAGCACCAGCGTCGGCACGCGGGTCAGCGGATTGTAGGGCCGGATCTTGTCGGCGTCGCCAAAGGTCGCCCAGGGTCTGTGCTCGAAGGGAATGCCGTAGAGCGTCAGCGCGATGCCGACCCGCCGCACGAACGGTGAATCATATTGCCCGATCAGGATCATGAAGTCGCCTTCCCGCAATCAATGGCGCGGCCCATGTTGAATTGTCTCACGGCAGCCATTCGATCGGGACGTGGCCGGGATCGGCCTCAACGCGCTTGAGCCATGCGCCGACGGCCGGATAGACCTTGAGATCGAAGCCGCCGAACTCGGCCGTATGCGTGTAGGCATAAAGCGCGATATCGGCGACGCTGTAGCTGTTTCCTGCAAAGAACGGGCTCTGCCGCAGTCGCTGCTCCATCACGCCAAGCGCCTTGTTGCCGCGCTCCAGCGTCGTTGCGAGCCGTTCCGGCGTTGCATCCTTGGCCCGCTCGGGAAAAGTCAGCAACGCCTTGCGCACGGCGATATAGGGTTCATGGCTGTATTGCTCGAAGAACAGCCATTGATAGGCAAGCGCCCGCTCGTAGCGATCGGCGGGCAGGAACCGCGTGCCTTCGGCAAGATAAAGCAGGATCGCATTGGATTCGGCGATGCGCCTGCCATCGTCCAGTTCGAGCAGAGGCACCATCGCATTCGGGTTCTTGGCGACAAAGTCCGGTTTTCTCGTCGCACCGTTGTGCGAGGAGACTTCGACATTGGTGAAGGGCAGACCAAGCTTGGCCATCAGAAGGCGCGGCTTGTAGCAGTTGCCGCTGTCGATCATGCCGTAGAATATTGTCATCGCGCTTCCCCGGAAAGCACCCCTTTGCCGCAGCCAGGGTACATCATCCAGCGATTTCTTTTGCTGTATTTCGATCAGCGACAGTGATGCATTCGCTTAACGGCGCCGCTCTCGATTCCCGCGCAATTCGTGCAAAGAGCGCGTGAGGGTCGGCCAACAGGCGCTTGCGGCACATGTCGTCGATTATTGGATGATGCGCTTGCCGAAGGTTTTGCCTGGGCGCGCCGGCGGGGACGGCCCGTTGCCGTCAGGTTCCGGAGACGGCTGGTGGTGCGCTTCCAGGGCCTGCATGGTCCTGGTCAGTGCACGGAAACTGGTCGGCGCGATCTCCGGTTTGGCCAGCACGTAGCCTTGCACCATGGAGGCGCCCGATTTCTCGGCGAGATCGAGCTGCCAGCTTTCCTCGATGCCTTCGAAAACCGTTCGGATGCCTCGCCCTTCGAACGCTTCGACCATCGTCATCAGCAGGGCAAAACCCGCGCCGGATTCCATCAACTGGGTGATCCAATGAGCGTCGAACTTGACGATGTCGGGCCGCAGTTCCTTGATACGGTTGATGTCGGAATCGTCGGCGCCGTAGTCGTCCACTGCGATACGAAAGCCGTTCGTCCTCAGCGCTTCGACGAAATTGGAGAGCGCCTCCTTCGAGGCCGAGCGTTGCTCGGTCACCTCGCAGACGACACGCTGTGGGTCGATGCCGGCTTCGTGCAGCACAAGCCGCATTTCGCGCAACGCGCTTTCGGACACGGCCCTGTCGATGAAAACCGAAGGGTCGAAATTGATGAAGATGGAGCTTTCCTCCGGCAGGCTGACGCCGACATTGAGCAAATGCAAGGTGCGGGTGAGCGCTTCGATATGCAGCCGATCCGCCGGCGGGCAATTGGCGAAGAACGCGCTGGGCGACTGCAATTCGCCGTCGCGGAAAGGCCGGATCAACCCCTCGAAGGCGACGACGACAAGCTTGCCTTCCTGGAACGCGAAGATGGGCTGGAAGGCGCTTTTTAAAGTATACGGGCCCCAGACACCGGTCGAGGTACCATCATCGTGACGGATGACATGGGCTAACCCGATGCTGCGCGACACAGTCCCTCGCTTCACGACCTGCAAGAACCCGGCAAATCTACTCACCAAGGTTTTACCGCGCGTTAATATATTCGAATGCGCTTACGGGTCTCTGGCTTATCAAACGAAGCTTGCGCTTGTTTTGCCGATACGACAATACAAGCGCCGCTGCCGTCTTGGCTGCTGCCCAATGGAGATATGTCATGGCCTTCCTCGCCGATGCCCTTTCCCGCGTTAAGCCTTCCGCGACCATCGCGGTCACGCAGAAAGCGCGCGAGCTGAAAAATGCTGGCCGCGACATCATCGGCCTGGGCGCGGGCGAGCCGGACTTCGATACGCCCGACAACGTCAAGAACGCGGCCATCGAAGCGATCCGCCGCGGCGAGACCAAATACCCGCCGGTTTCGGGCATCGCGCCTCTGCGCGACGCCATCGCCAAGAAGTTCAAGCGCGAAAACAATCTCGACTACAAGCCGGAGCAGACGATCGTCGGCACTGGCGGCAAGCAAATATTGTTCAACGCCTTCATGGCCACGCTCAACCCGGGCGACGAGGTCGTCATCCCCCGCCCTTACTGGGTCAGCTATCCCGAAATGGTGGCGATCTGCGGCGGCACCCCGGCCTTTGCCGAGACCAGCATCGACAACGGCTTCAAGCTGACCGCCGCTGCGCTCGAAAAGGCGATCACGCCGAAAACGAAATGGCTGGTGATGAACTCGCCGTCCAATCCGTCCGGCGCCGCCTATAGCGAGGCCGAACTCAAGGCCCTGGCCGAGGTGCTGCTGAAGCACCCGCAGGTCTGGATTTTGACCGACGACATGTATGAGCATCTGACCTATGGCGATTTCGTCTTCAAGACCATCGCCGAGGTGGAGCCGCGTCTCTACGAGCGCACGCTGACCATGAACGGCGTCTCGAAAGCCTATGCCATGACCGGCTGGCGTATCGGCTATGCCGCCGGCCCGCTGCCGCTCATCAAGGCGATGGACATGATCCAGGGCCAGCAGACATCCGGCGCCTGCACCATCGCGCAGTGGGCGTCGGTGGAAGCGCTGAACGGCCCGCAGGATTTCGTGAAGAAAAACAAGGCGATCTTCCAGGCACGTCGCGATCTGGTCGTGTCGATGCTGAACCAGGCACGCGGCATCACCTGCCCGTCGCCGGAAGGCGCCTTCTATGTCTATCCGTCCTGCGCGCAGCTGATCGGCAAGAAGACCGCCGCCGGCAAGGTGATCGATACCGATGAGACGTTCTGCTCCGAGCTGCTCGAGGCGGAAGGTGTGGCGGTGGTGTTCGGCTCGGCTTTCGGCCTCGGCCCGAACTTCCGCATCTCCTACGCAACCTCCGAAACGCTTCTGGAAGAGGCCTGCACGCGCATCCAGCGCTTCACCGCAAGCCTGACCTGAAAACGGCTACCATGATGCAATGATTGAAAAAGCCCGGTCCTGGACCGGGCTTTTTGTTTGGGCAGCGGTCGGGCCGTCGGCCTTAGCCGCCATACTGCTCGTCGCTCACCGGTTCCAGCCAATCGACCGGCGAGCCGTTGAGCGCTTCCTGCATGGCGATATGGGTCATCGCCGTCTTCGGACCGGCGCCGTGCCAGTGTTTCTCGCCAGGCTCGAACCAGACAGTGTCGCCGGCCCTGATCTCGCGGATCGGCCCGCCCGAACTCTGAACAAGTCCCGCTCCGGAGACGACGTAAAGCGTCTGGCCGAGCGGATGCGTGTGCCAATGCGTGCGAGCACCCGGCTCGAAACTGACCGAGGTTGCGCGCAGCCGCGCCGGCGCCTCGGTCTCGATGATCGGATTTTGCGTCACCCGCCCGGTGAAATAGGCATTGGAGGCGATGATTGTCGGCACGCTGCCGCAAGCGATGATTTTCACCGGCGTTCTCCTTCTGAAACCAGCCCGAGCGCCTTTGTCGGTCATCCGCGCCCGATCGTCACCTATTTTCCTTGCCCTGCCTCCTAACCCATGTTTCGATGATCTCCGGCAGGTGGCTAACCGACCTGCCTGCGACGGCCGACAGGCCGGCCGCCGCTCTCAGCGAAATGCCTGAGTGGAGGTCAGCATGGGTAATCGCGCCGGAGGACGACGCTCGGGACCGAAATGCATCGCCATAGTCGGTCCCTTCGCCAGCGGTAAGACGACACTTCTCGAAGCCATTCTCGCCCGCACGGGCGCCATTCCCAGGCAGAACCCGGTCTCGTCCGGCAACACCGTGTCGGATCATTCGCCGGAAGCCCGCTCGCACGCCATGAGCGTCGAAGCCACTTTCGCATCCACCGAATTCATGGGCGACCAGCTCACCTTCGTCGATTGCCCCGGCTCCATCGAATTTGCGTTCGAGGCCGAACCCGTGCTCGCTGCATGCGACATCGCGGTGGTCGTGGCCGAGGCAGACGAGAAGAAGATTCCGGCTCTCCAGCTCATCATGCGCAAGCTCGACGAACTCGGCGTGCCGCGCATCCTGTTCCTCAACAAGGTCGACAAGGCGATAGCCGGCGTGCGCGAAACGCTGAAGATGCTGCAGCCGACCAGCTCCGTGCCGCTATTGTTGCGCCAGATTCCGTTGCGCAAGGACGGGGTCGTCATCGGCTCGATCGACCTCGCTTTGGAGCGCGCCTACATTTATCGCGAATATGCCGAAAGCGAGGTCGCTGAAATCCCCAGCGACGACAAGGCGCGCGAGATCGAGGCCCGCTTCTCGATGCTGGAAACGCTGGCCGACCACGACGATCAGCTGATGGAGCAACTGCTTGAGGAGATCGAACCGCCCCGCGACGCTGTCTTCGACGACCTGGCCGCGGATTTGCGAACCGGCGCGGTGACGCCGGTGCTGATCGGCACCGCCGAAAAGGGCAATGGCGTTCTGCGCCTCCTCAAGACCATCCGCCATGACGCTCCCGACATCGACGCGACCCGCAAGCGCCTCGGTGTGCTCGATGGACCGGCAGCGATCGTGCAGGTGATGAAGACCATCCACACCGCCCATGGCGGCAAGCTGTCAGTCTCCCGCATCCTGTCGGGGCAAGTGGCCGACAGCGCCGAGCTCTTCCTGCCCAATGGAAACACGGCGAAGATTTCCGGCATCTACCGCATGTTGGGCAAGGACCAATCGAAACAGCCGTCGGCCAGGACCGGCGACACGGTCGCGCTGGGCAAGCTCGACGAAGTCCGCACCGGCGAGACCCTGACCTCCGCCAAGGGTGGCGCCAAACCGCTCGCGGCGCTCGCCGCGCCACGGCCGGTCTTTGCCTTTGCCCTGCGGCCCAAGGAACGCAAGGACGATGTCAAAATGTCGGCCGCCATCCAGCGGCTTGCCGAGGAGGATCCCTCGCTCAGCGTCAGCCACAACCAGGATTCGGCCGAGACAGTGCTGTCGGGACATGGCGAGATGCATCTGCGGGTGGTGCGCGAACGTCTGGAAGGCAAGAACCAGATCCAGATCGAGGGCCACGCCCCCGCAGTGCCGTATCGGGAGACAATCCGCAAATCCGTACAGCAGCGTGGCCGCCACAAGAAACAGTCGGGCGGCCACGGCCAGTTCGGCGACGTGGTGCTGGAGATCAAGCCGTTGCCACGCGGCACGGGTTTCCAGTTCACCGACACGATCACAGGCGGTGTGGTGCCGAAGACCTACATCCAGTCGGTGGAGACGGGCGTACGCGACTATCTCAAGGGCGGGCCGCTCGGCTTCCCCGTGGTCGACGTCACCGTGAACCTGTCGGATGGTTCCTACCACGCGGTCGACTCGTCCGACATGGCCTTCCAGATGGCGGCCAAACTCGCCATGAAGGAGGGCATGGCGGCCTGCTCGCCCGTACTGTTGGAGCCGGTCATGAAGGTCGAGATCGTCACGCCATCGGATGCGACGGCCAAGATCATTGCCCTCATTCCGCAACGTCGTGGCCAAATCCTGGGATACGACGCCCGCTCCGACTGGCCGGGATGGGATGTGGTGGAGGCGACAATGCCGCAGGCTGAGATCGGTGACCTCATCATCGAGCTGCGCTCGGCGACCGCCGGCGTGGCCAGCTATACGGCAACCTTCGATCATATGGCCGAATTGACCGGGCGCCTGGCCGACGAGGTCATGAACTCTAACGGCAAGGCAGCCTGAGGAATACCGGCTGCCTTCGGGAAAAGCCGTTTGGCTGGGCCACAAGGCTTGCAGCGTTGAACAAAAAACGGCGCTCCGATTGCGGGGCGCCGTTTTTCTGGGACCGCTTCGTCTCCGGGAGGAAACCTCAAGTCCGCCGCCTGGCCCCGGCGGCCGCCACACCGGGAAAAATAGGACTGGACGCGGCCGTTGCCAGAGCCCGACTGTTCGGAAGATGCCCCCATCCCCGAACAATCCACACCGCGTCCTGGGTATGTGCATAGTCGCTAATTCGCGTCGACTGCATGTTACCTGATGTTACATGTCACCGTTACACGGCGGATGAATAGCGCTTGGGCAGCCGATTTCCGAAACCGCCGCGCGCTGGACCAGCTGGCGACGGTGGATGGTGCGGCACTATTGGTCGGGAATGGGGCTCGATGCTGAAAGATCGCCGCGAGGGCGTATCCTGCTTCAGAAAACAAAAAAGCCGGATCGCGAAGACCCGGCTAAGTTGAATGGAAGTGCCCGTTAGGGCTAAACCTCCAGAGGGGAACACTCGAGGGCGCTAATGGGAGGAGAACGCGCCCAGGAGATGACTGATATATGGGCGTATCCTGCCCAAGAAACAAGCACTCATTTTGCAACGCACACATGCAAAAAGGCACAGGCTGTGGTCCAACGCGCATTTCTTGGCCATAGGGCCAGAAAAGCAAGCATATTGCACAATGATTGTCGTGCTGCGCTGCAAACAACGTCGATCAGGCATGCCAACAGCGCGGACCGCTGCCATCGAAACAGGCATCATATGGGCTAGCCCTTTCGCGGCCCAATGCACGGGGATTGTCATGAAGACCAGAGCTTCGGCGGTGGCGGGCAGTGCCGTCTTCTTCCTGCTGGCACCGTGCATCGTAGCTGGTGTGTTGCCTTGGCTGGTCCTCGACCGTTACAGGATGCCCTTCTCAGGCTTCCTGCCTCAAACCCTGCTCGGCGCGCTGCTGATCATCACGGCGATTGCCGTGCTGGTTCATTGCTTTGCCCGTTTTGCCCTCGAAGGCTCCGGCACCCCTGCCCCGATCGCGCCGACCGAAAAGCTGGTCGTTGGCGGTGTCTACCGCTTCGTCCGCAACCCGATGTATGTCGCGGTGCTGTCGATCATTGTCGGCCAAGCGATGCTCTTCGCCAGTTGGGCCGTCCTTCTCTACGCGATCGTCGTGGCGGTGGCGGTAGGGTCTTTTGTTCGCCTTTACGAAGAACCGACCCTGGCAAGGCGTTACGGCGCCCAGTACGAAGCCTATCGGCGCGCCGTTCCCGGCTGGCTGCCACGGCTGACGCCATGGCAAGGCGGCTGAGCGCCGCCGGCACCCAATCTGCCGAAACGGGAGCTGAACCAGCTTGCCTTCAATATGACCAGTTGCGAGCCTTCGCGATGATGAAGTCGCGGAACACATGCAGCTTGGCCTGATTCTTCATCGCATCGGGATACGCGAAGTAGGTGTCGAAGGACGGTACTTCGGTTTCCGGAAGAAGCTGCACCAGACCGGCATCCTTGCCGATGACATAGTCGGGCAGCATGGCGATGCCTGCGCCGCCCTGGACGGCGCGCTTGATCGACAGGATGTCGTTGATCTGCAGCGTCGGAACGCGCTGGCCGCTTTCGAAATCGCCGACCGTCTCCAGCCAGTTGAGCTCCGAAAGATGTGTCGGCACCGGCACGCCGAACGTGACGATGCGGTGGTTTTTCAACTCGGCCACGGAGGCCGGCTTGCCATATTTGTTCACATAGGCCGGCGAGGCGTAGAGGTGGAAGTGGACCGTGAACAGGCGCCGCTGGATCAGATCCGGCTGCTGGGGCTGCCTGAGCCGGATGGCGCAGTCCGCCTGCCGCATGGTCAGGTCCAGCTCTTCATTGGCGAGGATGAGCTGGAGGTGGATTTCCGGGTAGAGGTCGATGAATTCCTGCACCCGATCGGTCAACCAGCCGGCCCCAAGACCGACCGTGGTCGTCACGCGCAGAATGCCGGATGGCCGATCCTTGGACTCCGCCAGCCTTGTCTTGATCGATTCCAACTTCATCAGCACGTCGTGCGCCGTGCGAAACAGCATCTCGCCCTGTTCGGTCAGCACCAGCCCGCGGGCATGGCGATGGAACAGGGGCACGCCGACATCGTGTTCCAGCGCGCTGACCTGCCGCGAAATGGCCGATTGTGAAAGATGCAGTGTCTCGGCCGCATGCGTGAAGGAGCCAGCCTCCGCTGCGGCGTGAAACACGCGAAGTTTGTCCCAATCCAGCGCCATGATTCCCCTCGTTTTCGTTTTGGCGTCTGAAGAAAGATTTCGGAGATTTTGCGGCTTACTCCGCCGCTTCCCGATGTACCTCTATGCCCGCGAGATATTTCTCGGCTTCGAGCGCCGCCATGCATCCCATACCCGCCGCGGTCACCGCCTGCCGATAGATATCGTCGGTGACATCGCCGGCCGCGAAGACGCCCGGAATATCGGTGCGCGTCGAATCCGGCGCGGTCCACAGATAACCATTCGACTTCTGCTTGAGCTTGCCGGCGAACAGTTCGACCGCCGGCGCGTGACCGATCGCCACGAACACGCCATCGACCTTGAGTAGGCTTTCCTGACCGGTGACGGCGTTGCGCAGCTTCAGTCCTTCGACCGAAGGCGGCAGCGGTGTCTTCCCGGGGCGGCCGGTGATCTCGTCCACCACCGTGTCCCAGATGACGCGGACATTATCCTTCTTCATCAGGCGTTCGCGCAGAATGCGTTCCGCCCTGAACTCGCTGCGACGGTGAATGACCGTAACCGACTTGGCCAGATTGGCCAGATAGAGCGCCTCTTCAACAGCGGAATTACCGCCGCCGACCACGGCGACGTCCTTGCCGCGATAGAAAAAGCCGTCGCAGGTGGCGCAAGCCGACACGCCAAAGCCCATGAAAGTCTGCTCGGAAGGGATGCCCAGCCACTTGGCCTGCGCACCGGTGGCGATGATCAGCGTATCCGCCGTGTAGGTCGTGCCGGAATCGCCCTTGGCCACGAAGGGGCGAACATCCAGGTTCACCTCGGTGATAATGTCATTGACGATGTCGGTACCGACGTGTTCGGCCTGCTTCAGCATCTCGCTCATCAGCCACGGCCCCTGCACCGGCTCGGCAAAACCCGGATAGTTCTCGACATCCGTGGTGATCATGAGCTGGCCGCCCTGCTGCAGGCCCGCGACCAGCATCGGCTTCAGCATCGCCCGCGCCGCGTAGATGGCAGCAGTGTAGCCGGCCGGGCCGGAGCCGATGATGAGAACGGGCGCGTGCTTGACGGTCATGAAACGGCCTTTTGCGAAGGACGGCCGCATGGCGCGGCCGAAACGAGCGGCAATTGTTGCCGCAATGTAAGTGCTGGCCCCTTCCCCAGCAAGGACGTGCGACAAGTGTCCCCATAATGCTGAATACACGATGCGGAACCGGATGCTTGTGGTTAACCCCCGGTGAATATCGAAATTTCCTTTTCGCAGGGATGGCGCGACCCGCAAACTCGTTTAATGACGATGTCGCGAAACATTCTTGCGCAGCGGACAGCGACCATGCCGATCAAGGCCGATCTCGACGCCATCGACTGGAAGATATTGCGCGAGCTGCAAAAAGACGGCCGTATGACCAATGTCGAGCTTTCGCGCAGGGTCGGCATTTCCGCCCCTCCCTGTCTTCGACGCGTCAAGCGACTGGAGGAAAGCGGCATCATCCGCGGCTATCGCGCCTTGCTGAATGCGCCCGTGCTCGGCATGGATGTCGTGGCATTCTGCCTCATCGGTCTGCATCATCAGGCCGATGCGGAACTCAAGGCCTTCGCCGAACGTACCCGCAGCTGGCCCATCGTTCGCGACGCCTGGATGGTATCGGGGGAATCCGACTTTCTGCTACATTGCGTTACCAGCGACCTCGCCACCTTCCAAAGTTTCGTGATCGAGGAACTAACCTCCACGCCGAATGTTGACACGGTGCGGACCGCATTGACCATCCGCCAGGTCAAGGACGAAGGACTGGTTGAAATCGGCGCGGCGCACCAAACATAGGGAAAGTGCCGGCCGCAAGGCATTATCCGACCTTCTCTCAGATTGTTTCAGATGTCCCGATTTCAAGCTCCCGTTTCCGCGCTCATCATTTGCAAGAACGAAGTCGGCATGATCGCCGACTGCCTGGAAAGCGTCGACTTCTGCGCGGAGATCGTCGTCGTGGATTCGGGATCGACCGACGGCACGCTCGAATGCATCGAAAGCTTTGCGGCGAAAGGCTTTCCGATCCGTCTGATCCGCAATGAGTGGCCTGGTTTTCCGCAGCAGCGGCTCTTCGCACTCACGCACGCTACCCAGCCCTGGTGCCTGAGCATCGATGCCGATGAGCGCGTCGATACCGAGTTGAAGCAGTCGATCATGGAAGCGACACAGAAGGGCGATGACGCCGTCAACGGCTGGTACGTCCGCCGCCGCGATTGGATCAACGGTTACGGCTATGCCCATCGGTGGGTTGCCCATAACCGCATCTTTCGGCTCTTCCGGCGCGACAAGGCATCGGTCGACCTCTCCCGCCGCGTGCATGAAACCTACAAGGTCCCTGGCGAGACAGCCCTGATTCAGAAAGGCACATTGCTCCACCGCCGCCCGACGTCGGTTGCGAACGAGTTGAGCCGCACGAACGCCTATTCGTCGCTCAAGGTCGAAGCCCAGATGGAGCAGGGAGACGAGCCGAGCATGTCGCGCCTCGTGTTCTCACCCTGGGTCAATTTCCTCAAATTTTACGTCGGCAAGCGCTATTTTCTCTGCGGCCGCCACGGCTACGTCCATTCTGCGATGGTGTTTCTCTATTCTTATGTGACCGAGGCGAAGCTGTTCGAAGCGCGCGACTCCAGCTCCAATGGCAGCTCGGTCAAAGCCGGCGAATAGTTTCCATTTCGGCGATCGCGGCCTGTTCCGCGCTGACCGCGCCGCCCACCAGGAATATTTTCGACAGCCCCGCCCGACGCCCGGCTTCAGCATCGGCTTGCTTGTCGCCGACCACAAGCGAATGTGCCAGATCGACCTTCAAAATCTCGGCCGCCCGCAGCAACATGCCCGGATTGGGCTTGCGCATCGGGTGATCGGCCACGCCGAGCAGTCCGTTGCCTGCTTCGTGATAGGCGCACGCCAACACCAGGTCGACCGAGCAATGCCTTGCGTGCAAAAGCTCCAGCACGCGACCATTGACCGCCGCGAATTCAGCCCAGCCGAAATAGCCGCGCGCGATGCCGGACTGATTGGTTACCACGACGACCGGAAGCCCGACGCTGTTGGCGGTCTGGATGACCGGCACGATTTCTTCGCGCAGAACGACCTGTCCGGCATTGCTCGGATAGCCGGTATCGACATTGATGGTGCCGTCGCGATCGAGAAAGAGGGCCGGCTCGCCCGACGGAAAGACGGTGTCGCCGACACGCTCCACCCACAGCCCCGGCTCGGCGAGCGGGAACCGGACAGCGTCTTCCGTCATCGGTTGTCCGGGCTGGCGCTGAGGCGGATTTCCACCTCCTCGCACAGATAATGGTAGAGGCAGATGTGGCCTTGCTGGATGATCGGCGTCGAGGTCGAAGGCACGTTGAGCAGCACATCGCAGAGCGGCTTCAGCTTGCCGCCGGTATCGCCGGTCATGCCAATCACGGTCATGCCCATCGTTCGCGCCTGTTCGGCCGCTGCCAGGATGGATGGCGAATTGCCACTGGTCGAAATCGCCAGCAGCACCGCACCTTGCGCACCATGCGCTTCGACCTGGCGCGAAAAGACAGTGTCGAAACCGTAGTCGTTGCCCCAGGCGGTCAACACCGCGGCATTGGCAGGCAGCGCAATGACGTTATAGGCCTTGCGCTCTTTCAGGAACCGCCCGACCAGTTCGCCGGCGATGTGGATCGCATCGCTGGCCGAACCGCCATTGCCACAGATCAGAAACGCCTTGCCCGATGACAAAGCGGTTACGACCGCATCGGTCGCCCGTTGCATTTCGGCCGAAAGATCGCGTTCGACCATGGCGGTGATCGCGGCGGCCGAACGGTCGAGGTAGTCATTCAGATTGGACATGAAGCTCTCAGTTTCCTGTGCCGGCGCGCAGTTTGCCGATTGTGCCGGTGGTACTCTTTCCCGCGACGAGATCGACCAGGACAACGCGCCCGCCCGCTTTCTGCACCACCTCTGCACCGACCACCTGGTCGATCGTATAGTCCGCGCCCTTGACCAGGATGTCGGGTAGCAGCGTTTCGATAAGCTTCAGCGGCGTATCCTCGTCGAAGACCACGACGGCATCGACGGAAGCGAGCGCCGCCAACACGCAAGCGCGGTCGTGCTGATCGTTGACGGGCCGGTTCGGTCCTTTCAGGCGCCGCACCGAGGCGTCGCTGTTCAGGCCGAGCACCAGCCGATCGCACTGGCTGCGCGCGGCATGCAGCAGGCTGACGTGCCCGGCGTGCAAAATGTCGAAGCAGCCGTTGGTGAAACCCACCGTCAGCCCCTCTTCCTTCCAGGTCGCCACCAGCCGCTGCGCGGCGGCGGCGTCGAGGATGGCGTCCTTGTGAATGGCGCCGTGCGAGCGGAACAGCGCGCCGGTCAATTCGTCGGCGGTCAGCCGCGCCGTGCCGCGTTTGCCGACGACGACACCGCCGGCGGCATTGGCAATGGCCGCCGCTGCGGCGCGGTCGGCCCCGGCGGCCAGCGCCAGCGCGAAGGAGGCGATCACGGTGTCGCCGGCGCCGGAGACGTCGAACACTTCCCGTGCCTGCGTGGCGATATGGCGAGCCGATCCGGCATCGACCACGCTCATGCCCTTTTCGCTGCGCGTGGCGACGACAAAGTCAAAGCCGTTCGCGGCGATCAACTCGCGCGCCGCAGCCACGATCTCATCGTCGGCGAACACGGCGCGTCCCGCCGCCTCGCCCAGTTCCTTGCGGTTCGGCGTGACAGCGGTCGCACCGCGATAGGGTGAATAGTCCCGCCCCTTCGGATCGACGAGCACCGGCTTGCCGGCCTCGCGGCAAATCGCGATCAATTCCGCGGCCACGCCGTCGAGCAGAACACCCTTGCCGTAGTCGGAGAGGATGACGATGTCCGCGCGCTCGAGCGCTGCGCGAAAATGCGCGACGAGCTCCTTGCGCTCCGCCGCATTGGGTGCGCGGACCTCTTCCTCGTCGAAGCGCAGAACCTGCTGGTTAAGCGCGCTGAACCGGCTTTTCGAGGAGGTCATGCGTTCGCGCGTCTGCCCGATCCCTGTGGCATCGACGCCGAGTTCCTCGAACATGCGCATGACGTTGCGGCCCGCCGCGTCATCGCCGAGCACCGAGACAGGAACCGCCCGGCCACCCAGCGAAACGATGTTGGAGACGACATTGCCGGCGCCGCCAACGGCCAGCATCTCGCCGCGCCCGTGCAGAACCGGGATCGGCGCTTCCGGTGAGATGCGCTCGATGACGCCATTGACGAAGCGGTCGAGAATGAGGTCGCCGACGACCAGGACGGTGACATCGGCGAACCGTGCAATCGCGCGGTGGAGGATTTCGGGAGAAGACAGGTGCAACTCGCTCATGGCGAAGCGGATATACCGCAAACCCTGTCTGCGCAACTGCGGCGCCGCCAGCACGACCGGCAAGGCAAGCCGTGTCGACAGCTTCGCCGGCCTCTCTTATAAGAGCCTCGATCCGCTCACCAATTCGAGGCCCTGATGATCATCGTAACCGGTGGAGCCGGCATGATCGGCTCCAACATCGTCGCCGCGCTCAACGCGGAAGGCCATGACGACATCCTCGTCGTCGACGACCTGACCGACGGCCACAAGATCGTCAATCTGGCCGACCTCAGGATCGCCGATTACCTCGACAAGGACGAATTCCTGCCGCTCATTGAGGCCGGGAAACTCGGCTTCGTCGAAGCCGTCTTCCATCAGGGTGCCTGCTCGACGACCACCGAGTGGAACGGCAAGTTCATGATGGACGTGAACTTCACCTACTCGAAACGACTGCTGCACGCCTGTCTGGGCTCACGCGTGCCGTTCCTCTACGCCTCCTCCGCATCCGTCTACGGCGGCGGCTCTGAGTTCCGCGAGGAAGCCGAGTTCGAGCGCCCGCTCAACGTTTATGCATGGTCGAAGAAACTTTTCGACGACTATGTGCGCCGCAACGTCGGTCCCAGCCATTCGCAGGTTGCGGGCCTGCGCTATTTCAACGTTTACGGCCCGCGCGAGCGGCACAAGGGCACGATGGCTTCGGTCGCCTTCCACCTGTTCAACCAGGTCGGGCGTGGCGAAAACCCGAAGCTGTTCGGCGCCTATGACGGGTTTGGTCCCGGCGAGCAGAGCCGTGATTTCATCCACGTCGGCGATGTCGCCGACGTCAATCTCTGGCTCTGGAAACGCGGCGTCAGCGGCATCTTCAACTGCGGTACCGGCCGCGCCCAGCCTTTCCGCGCCATAGCTGAGACGGTCATCACCTCGCTCGGCAAGGGGAGCATCGAATATATCGACTTCCCCGATCATCTGAAGGGCAGCTACCAGAGCTTCACGCAAGCTGATATGTCCCGCCTGCGCGCAGCCGGCTACAATGGCCAGTTCCGCGATGTCGAAACCGGCGTGAAAGACTATGTCGAATGGCTGAAAGCCCGACGATCCTCGTGATCGGCCCCCGCTGGGTGGGCGACATGGTCATGGCGCAGTGCCTGTTCTCGGCACTGAAGCAGCTTTATCCAAACGCCGGCATCGACGTGATGGCGCCTGCCTGGGCCGCTCCGCTGGTAGGGCGCATGCCGGAAGTTCGCCAGCAGATCGAAATGCCGGTACCGTCCGGCAAGCTGGAGCTTGGCGTGCGCCGCCGCTTCGGCCGCATGCTCAAGGGCCGCTACGACATGGCCTATGTTCTGCCCGGCAGCCTGAAGTCGGCGCTTATCCCGTTCTTTGCAGGCATCCCCAAGCGCGTCGGCCATCTGCGCGAGATGCGCTACGGCCTGCTCACCGACATCGTGCCGCTGCCCGAGAAGCAGAAACGCCGCACGGCGCATGGGTTCTTTTCGCTGGCGCGTGGTGGTTCCTTCCAGGCTCCGAAGCTGACCGTGGATGGCGCGAACCAGGCGGAACTCCTCGCTCGCTACGGGCTTGTTGAGGGGGCGTTCGTGGCAATGATGCCGGGCGCCGAGTTCGGGCCGGCGAAGCGTTGGCCGAGCGCTTCCTATGCCGGCCTTGCCCGCGCCATGATGGCGAAAGGGTTGCGGGTGGCGCTGTTCGGCTCCAGGAACGATAGCGCCGTAACGGCAGAAATCGCCGAGTTGGCTCCCGGATGTGTCGATCTGGCCGGCAAGACGCAGCTGGTGGACGCCATCGACCTGATCGCGGCGGCAAGGCTCGCTGTATCCAACGACAGTGGGCTCATGCACGTCGCGGCCGCCGTCGGGACGCCGGTCGTTGCAGTCTATGGCTCGACTTCGCCCGAAAACACGCCTCCGCTGGCCGAGCGGCGCGAGCTGGTATGGCTGCAGCTTTCCTGCTCGCCGTGTCACAAGAAAGTCTGCCCGCTCGGCCATATGAATTGCCTGAACACCCTCGATGTCGAACGTGTGTTGCAGGCCGCCGACCATCTGATCGATGCGCCGGCCGCCGCATGAAAGTGCTGATCGTCAAGACGTCCTCGATGGGCGATGTGATCCACACCTTTCCCGCCGTTCAGGACGCGTTGAACGCACGACCCGACATGTCCTTCGATTGGTGCGTGGAAGAAGCCTTCGCCAACATCGTTGCACTCCACCCCGCGATCGGTACCATTCACAAGGTTGCCCTGCGGCGCTGGCGGAAGCAGGTCGTCTCCTCCAACACCTGGCGCGAGGGCGCCGCGCTGCGCCACGCATTGCGCGCCGGCCACTACGATCTCGTTCTCGATGCTCAAGGCTTGCTGAAATCTGCCTTCGTGGCGAAGCTCGCCGGAGCACCGATCGCCGGCTTCGACAAGGCGAGCGCGCGCGAACCCTCGGCAACCGTCTTTTACGACCAGCGCTATGGCGTGCCCCGCGACATGCATGCCATCGAGCGCACCAGGCGCCTGTTCGGCCTGGCACTTGGTTACGAGCCGGACCTGTCGACGCTCGATTCCGGCATCGTGGTGCCGCCCGGCGCGCCCTTGGCGCAGGCAGAGCGAACCGCGATCCTGCTGCACGGAACCAGCCGCGAGGACAAGAAATGGCCGATGCAAGACTGGATCGAAACGGCCCAACTTATGGTCGCCAGCAGGTTCTCTCCGGTTACCACTTGGTCAAATGACAAGGAAAGAACCGTGGCGGAGGCGATCGGCAATGCCGTGCCGGAAACGCTGGTGGTGCCGAAATCGCCTCTGTCGGATGTCGCGCGCCTGATCGGCGGCGCGACGCTGGTTGTCGGCGCGGACACGGGTTTGACGCATCTTGCCGCAGCCTTTGGATTGCCGACGGTTGCCATCTTCCTGACCACGGAGCCGGGGCTGACCGGACCGCGTGGCCCCTTTGCCTCGACATTGATCGCAGGCGAAAACGGACGCGTCACGCCTCGGGCCGCTTTCGAGGAAGCGGCCAGGCTGCTGGCTTTGAAAGACGGGCGAGCCTGACCGTTCAGGCGCCCCGGCGAGCGGGATCGCTACACCGGGGGAAATCCGAAAAACTCAGACGAAACGGACCTCTACGATCTCGTAGCCGCGGGCGCCGCCTGGCGCGTTGACCTCGATGGCATCGCCAACGGCCTTGCCGATCAGCGCGCGGGCAATCGGTGAGGAGATCGAAATGCGGCCCGACTTCACGTCGGCTTCCTGGTCGCCGACAATCTGGTAGGTCTTCTCTTCCTCGGTATCCTCGTCGACAAGCACGACGGTGGCGCCGAATTTGACCTTGTCGCCGGTCAGCTTGGAAACGTCGATGATTTCGGCGCGGGCAACCAGATCCTCGAGTTCGCTGACGCGACCCTCATTGAGGCTCTGCTGCTCTTTTGCGGCGTGGTATTCGGCGTTTTCCGAAAGATCGCCATGCGAGCGCGCCTCTGAAATCGCCTCGATGATGCGCGGCCGCTCTTCTTGTTGGCGCCAGCGCAACTCTTCCCTGAGCGTCGCAAAACCTCCGCCTGTCATCGGCACTTTGTTCATCGTTTCACCTTTCATGCCGCCAGCCCCTCAACGGGGCAGACCGTGTCGCTGGGTGCAAAAAGAAAACGGTCCGGCAGCCTCGGACTGACGGAACCGTGTCACCTCAGATTCCCGGAATATAGCAAGCTTGCGGCGATTTTCACGTCAAAAAAACAACGCCGACGATTTGGGGATACCGCGGCGCCCATGGCACCGCAGCCAAGAACTCGCCTGTTTCAGAGATAGGTAAATGCCGGCCGCTCGCTGACAGCCGGCATTCAAAACCGGTGGGCTTCAGCTGCGTTCGTAGTGCTCGATCTGCTCCGAAAGCATGCCGTATTCGCGAGACGTCTTGCCTGTGCGCTTTTCGATCTCGCCAAGCTGCGCGCGCGCTCCGATGATATCGCCCATCTGCAGCCGTGCCTCGCCGAGATATTCGCGCACCAGCGTGTAGTCGGGGTTCTGGCGCAATGCTTCCTCGTAATAACCGAGGCCGACAACGACGCGGCCGGACTTGCGGTGCGAATAGCCGAGATAATTGAGGATGCGCGGGTCTTTCTTGTTCTCGGCGAGCGTCAGCACGGCGATCGCCTCGTCATAGCGACCTGCCATGGCGAGATCGTGCCCCGCCTGGTAGATGTTATTGTCATCCAGCATGCCCTGCTTGGGCAGCACGCATTTCTTGGACTTGGTGTCGTAGACCTCGCCCTTCTTCTTGCATTTGGCGGTTGTCTCGGCGCTACCGCCTCCGCCGCTGCTCGCGCCACCGCTGGTGCCGCCTCCGCTCCCGCCACTCTCGCCAGCGGCGTAGACTTGGGCGACAAGGAACGGCAGCGAGACCAGTGCAGCCGCCGCATGGATCAGAAGTCGCTTTTGCATGGGAATTCCTCCTGGCGTTTCGATCAGAACGATAACGCCGGGGCAGCTCGAATTCATCCCATCCGTTCGTTGGGCATCCAGATTGTCATCCCTTGAAGATGAAGGCGGCACCGCCGGCGATCAGCGCAAAGCCGATCGCATGGTTCCAGGTCAGCGATTCCTTCAGATAAAACACCGAGAACACCGCGAAGACCGTAAGCGTGACGACCTCCTGTATCGTCTTCAGTTCAGCCGCTGAATAGATCTGGCTGCCGATGCGGTTGGCCGGCACCGCAAACCAATATTCGAAGAAGGCGATCATCCAACTCGCGATCACCGCGATCCAGATCGGCGAGGTCTTGAACTTGAGATGGCCGTACCAGGCGAAGGTCATGAAGACGTTCGAGGCGACAAGCATCAGGATCGGCAGGAAGCGAGGCGACAGAATCTGGGACATTTTGGGAAAACCGGCAAAAAGGAGGGAACCGCATTTCAAGCTGTTGGCGTTGGCAGTCAACATCTCTCGAAGACACTGACGGCCAATCTTCCGCGACAGAGCGGTAACCCATTGTGATCGCCAACTTCCCTTCGCTCCGCAACCGATGCGGATGGCATTCGTTTGCAACCGGCCATGCTGTCGAAACGGACATTGTCGCCAATCGCAATAGCGTTGCTTGCCGCAGCTGCGGCATCGCAAGGCGATCTGCTTTGGGCCAAGCCCACACAGCTGCCGTCCCGGGCTCCGGTGCCGGAGATCAATCGCGACGCCTCGGAACCAACACCTCCCGCGGCGCCCGACATACCGCTGCCGCAGCCCAAGCCGAGGGAAGCCGACACATCGCCCACCCTGCCCCCAAAACCGTTCCAGGGCCCAAGCCCGCCGCCGGGATGGACGAAACAGCCCAATCCTCCGGCCACCCCGGACCCGCGTTCCGCGAACATAGCCGAGGACAAGATGCCCGCGGACGAATTGGCCTGCCGCGAGCGGTTGAAGGCGCTGGGCGCCGAATTCTCAGACCGGCCGCCGGAGCGCGACACCGCGCTAGGCTGCTCGGTGCCCTACCCGCTCACCCTTCGCAAGGCAGGAGGGTCGATCGAAATCACACCGGCGGCCGAACTCAATTGCGCGATGGCGGAAACGCTGTCCCGCTTCCTCATCGATGTCGTCTCGCCGGCAGCGCAGGCCGAACTCGGCGCGGCGCCGATATCGGTCGCACAGGCTTCCGGCTATGTCTGCCGGCCACGCAACGGCAGCACGAAACTCTCCGAACACGGCTTCGGCAACGCCCTGGACATCGCCAGCCTCACACTTGCCGACAACACGGTGGTTGAAGTCGACGGCGCACGACCCGAAAAGCAGGCAAGATTGCTTGATCGCGTGCGCCAGGCGGCCTGCGGGCCTTTCAAGACCGTGCTCGGCCCCGGCAGCGATGCCGACCACGCCAAACACCTGCATCTGGACCTGGCGCCTCGCCGCAACGGCGGCACTTTCTGCCAATGAGCGCAGGCCGCGACGGAGCCGCCGCCGCATTTCCACCACAGCCGTAAACCGCGCCGCTGAGCTTTCCTTTACCCTTGCAGCGTAAAACACGCTGGCTGGGAGGGGATTGCCCAACGGACGGGAACGACGATGGCTGGAAAACTGCATGCCATGCGGAGCGCCGCGCGGCCGAAGCGCGCCCCGTGGACGACACCCGGCCGCCTTGTGGCATTGTGCGTCGTGGCTGTGGCTTCAGCCTGCACCACCGGCGACGTCTTCGAATTGAAGCCTGCCGTGGATGTCGGCTCCACGACCGCCGCCCTGCCGAAAACGTCCGGCCTGCAAAGCCTCGTCCCTTCCAACCCCTACATGACCGCTGCCTATCCGCGCATGGATGAGCCGATGTCGCCGGTCGAGCAGTTGTCGGCGGAAGAGGTCGATTGCCGACAGGAATTGAAGCGGCTTGACGTGGCCTATACCGACCTCGCACCGATCCGCGAAGGGCAATGCGGCATCGAGCATCCGGTGAAAGTGACTGCGATCGGCAGCGTGCAGATGAAGCCGGCAGCGACATTGAGCTGCAACATGGCGGCCACCTTCGCTGCCTGGACAGAGAAGGAGCTCGTTCCGACTGCACGCTGGCGCTACTTCTCCGGCGTCAAGACCATCCATCAGGGATCGAGCTATTCCTGCCGCAGGATCGCCGGTGAAGGCGTTCTTTCCGAGCACGGCAAGGGCAACGCGCTCGATGTGATGAGCATCGAATTGAACAATGGTGAGGATATCGACGTGCGCAAGCCCGGCTGGTTCGCCTTCCGCACCAGCGGCTTCCTTGATTCCGTGCGCTCCGACGGCTGCGACTACTTCACCACGGTGCTCGGCCCCGGCTACAATTACGACCACCGCAACCATTTCCATTTCGACGTCAAGAACCGCAAGAACGGCTATCGCGCCTGCCGCTGAGGCGGCGCGTCCGATCAAGTTCAACATACATTGGACAAAACAGAGCTCGCCGCTTTTCGAAGCCCCCTTCGAAATGCTATGAGCGCGCATGCTTTATGCTGAAATCGGTATCGTGGTCGCTCTCATCTGTGTGAACGGCCTTTTGGCAATGTCCGAGCTCGCGATCGTCTCGGCCCGCCCCGCAAGGCTGAAGGCGATGATCGACCGCGATGTCCATGGCGCGGCGCGCGCGCTGGAACTGGGCGCCAACCCCGGCAAATTCCTGTCTTCGGTCCAGATCGGCATTACGCTGGTCGGCATCTTGTCGGGCGCGTTTTCGGGCGCCACGCTGGGCGAACGACTTGCCGACTTCCTGGCCGCTTCCGGCGTTGGTCCGCGATTTGCCAACCCCGTCGGCGTGGGCATCGTTGTCGCCATCATTACCTATGCGTCGCTCATCATCGGCGAACTGGTGCCCAAGCAGATCGCGCTGCGCGATCCCGAGCGCGTGGCGGCCCGCGCGGCGCCTTTCATGGCGGTGCTCGCCAAGATCGCCGCACCCGTGGTGTTCGTCCTAGACATTTCCGGCCGCGCCGTATTGTGGCTGCTCGGCCAGCGCGGCGAAAGCGAAGAGAAGGTCACCGACGAAGAGATCAAGATGCTGGTTGCCGAGGCCGAACATCACGGCACCATCGAATCCGACGAACGCCGCATGATTGCCGGCGTCATGCGGCTGGGCGACCGCGCCGTCCGCGCCGTGATGACACCGCGCACCGACATCGACTGGATCAACCTGCAGGCCGACGACGCCACCACGCGCAAGCTCTTGATGGAAACGCAGCACTCGCGTCTCCCCGCCGGCGAGAGCGTGGATGCCATGTTGGGTGTGGTGCAGACACGCGACGTGCTGGCTGCAATGCTTGGCGGCCGCGCGCTCGACCCGCGAAAGCATGTGAAGGCGGCCCCGATCGTCCACGACCAGGCCGATGCGCTGGACGTGTTGGCCAAGCTGCGCGAATCCGACGTGCCGATGGCGCTGGTCCATGACGAATACGGCCACTTCGAAGGCGTCGTCACGCCCGCCGACATCCTCGAGGCGATCACCGGCGTGTTCCGTTCCGACCTGGACGCCGGCGACGAGGAAGAAAGTGCCGTCCAGCGCGAGGATGGCTCGTGGTTGCTGGCCGGCTACATGCCCGCCGACGAAATGGCCGATCTGCTCGGCTTCGACCTGCCGGAAGATCGCGACTACGAAACCGTCGCCGGCTATCTCCTGTCCCACTTCGCGCATCTGCCGACGACCGGGGAAACAGTGGACGCGCAAGGCTGGCGCTTCGAGGTAGTCGATCTCGACGGTCGCCGTATCGACAAGGTCATCGCCTCGCGTCTGGCAGCGGCGCATCGTGGCGTGGTGCGCTAAGCTCCGGGCCTGAGGGCGCGGCAAGGGCAGCCTGTCGGCTGCCTTTTGCGCGTTCAGATCAACATCCAGGCGACTTCAAGCTGCTGCCACATCCGCCGTCTCGGCATCCGCGTCGCGCGCGGCCTTCAAGGCATGTGCAAACCAGGACAACTGGTTCAGCATGTCGTGCGCGGCCTGGTTGAGGTGCTCGAACTCCACGATCTTCCTGCCGGCTTTGATGGCGAGGTAGTCGGCAAGAACGATGTGCACGGCCGTACGCACCGGCGCCATCTGCAATTCGACGGCATTGAGACGCAGCTGTTCGATCGCGCGGGCACCGCCGACACCGCCATACCCCACGAAAGCCGCAGGTTTCCTGTTCCACTCGGTGTAGGCATAGTCGAGCGCGTTCTTCAGGACCGCGCTGGGCCCGCGATTGTATTCGCCGGTGACGAAGATGTAGCCGTCATATTCCTCGACCTTCTTCTGCCACTTCTGCGCAATCTCGTTGCTGGAGGGCACCCACAGCGACGACGCCACCTCATCGAAGAACGGCATCGGAAAATCACGAAGGTCCACCACCTCGACGGTTAAGTCGCCGCGTTCCCGGGCCAGTTTTGCAATCCATTCGGTCGGCGCGTCGGCGAAGCGGGCGGCACGCGTCGAGCCGATAACGACGGCGATCTTGGGCTTTGACATCTACAAGCTCCTCATCAAATACAGTATCATTTGGATACCGAGACTATATCTGATACTGTCAACTCGGTTGGCAAGGAGGCACTTTTTTGAAACCGAGGCACCCCCACATCACCAAGGATTGCCAGGCGGTGAGCGATATCCTGCAACGCATCGGCGACAAATGGTCTTTGCTCGTGGTGCAGAATCTCGGAGAGGGCCCGCAGCGCTTCAACGAGATCAAGCACGGCATCGGCAACATCTCGCAAAAGATGCTGACGACGACGCTGCGCAGCCTGGAACGCGACGGGTTTGTCACGCGCACGGTCTTTCCGACCATTCCGCCAAGGGTGGATTACGAATTGACCGATCTTGGCCGAGAGCTGTCGATCCCGGTCAAGGGATTGGCTGAATGGGCCATCGCCAATACAGGCCGCATCAACGAAGCGCGTGCCCGTTTTGACGGCATCAAGGCTGTGGCCTGACGGCCATCAGCGTCATTCGGCCGGCACGACTTTCGGCCTGCCTTCGCCATCGAGCGCCACCATGACGAAATCGGCGTGGGTTACCATTTCCATCAGGTCGGAAAGGTATCGTTGCGCCCAGGCCTCGACCTTCAGTGTCATCGAGGTCCGGCCGACACGCTCGACATGCGTGTAGATGCACAGCGTATCGCCGATTTTCATCGGCTTTGCGAAGGACATTTCCTTCACCGCCGCCGTCACCACCCTTCCCTTGGCGCGCTCCGCCGCGCGGATGCCGCAGGCAAGGTCCATCTGCGCCATCACCCAGCCGCCGAAAATGTCGCCCGCGGCATTGGCGTCCGAAGGCATGGCCAGCGTCCGCAGCGTCAGATCGCCGAGCGGTTTTCCATCCGCGTAATGCACCATGCGAAAGTCCCTCATGCCAAAGCGTCGTCATGATGGCGTAGCGACGTGACGCCAAGGCGTCAACGCCGCCACCACGCGAGACAGTGTTGCGCGAATGAAGAAACCACGTGGTCGCATTTCTCACACAGCATGCCGGAAGTGCCGGTGATTGCAGGGAATGCGACAGCTAGTCTGATGCCGACAAGCATTCCGGACATCACACCCCAACATGCAGACTTATGATTTCATCGTCGTTGGATCGGGCTCGGCAGGCTCGGTCGTGGCAGAACGCCTCTCGGCCTCCGGTCGCTTCTCGGTCCTGGTGCTGGAGGCAGGCGGCACCGACCGTCGCTTCTTCGTGCAGATGCCCCTGGGCTACGGCAAGACCTTTTTTGACCCTGTGGTGAACTGGAACTACAAGGCGGAACCGGACCCGGGGCTTGCCAACAGCGCCGATCATTGGCCGCGCGGCAAGATCCTGGGTGGATCGAGTTCCATCAACGCGATGGTATGGATCCGTGGTGCGCGGGAGGATTTCGACGCCTGGGCCGAAGCCGGCAACCCCGGCTGGAGCTATGACGACGTCCTGCCGATCTTCAAGGCGCTCGAGGACAACGAGGCTGGTGCCAACCAGTGGCGCGGGCGCGGCGGGCCAGTCCACATCACCGACAATCGCGCGCGCGTGCATCCACTGACGGTCCGCTATCTCAAAGCAGCCGAGCAGGCTGGCCTGCCGCCGAACAGCGACTTCAACGGTGCCGCGCAGGAGGGCGCCGGCGTCTACCAGATCACCACCAGGAACGGCCGTCGTGTCTCGGCGGCGCGTGCCTTCCTGCGCCCCGCCATGAAGCGCGCCAATGTCCGCGTCGAAATGCATGCGCTGGCAACAAAAATCCTGTTCGAGGGCAAACGCGCCGTCGGCGTCGAATATGTCCAGAATGGCGAAACCAGGACCGCGCGTGCCGGCAGGGAAGTCATCCTGTCGGGCGGCTCCATCAATTCGCCGCAGCTTTTGCAATTGTCGGGCGTTGGACCCGGCCCCCTGCTCACCGACCTCGACATCCCGGTCGTCCACGCGGCGGACAATGTCGGCCGCAACCTCCAGGACCACCAGGGCGTCAACTACACCTGGAAGGCTACGCAGCCGACGCTTAACCAGATCCTGCGACCGTGGTGGGGCAAGCTGCTGGTCGGCCTGCACTATCTGGTGCTGCGCTCCGGACCGCTGTCGATGTCGATGAACCAGGGTGGCGGCTTCTTCCGCACGGATGCCGACCAGCCGCGCCCGAACATGCAGCTCTATTTCCAGGTGTTCTCGACCGTGCTGCCTCGAGCCGGAGAGCGCCCTATCCTGACACCGGACCCCTGGCCGGGCTTCTCCATCGGCCTTTCCAACTGCAGACCGTCGAGCCGTGGCGAAATCATGATCCGCTCGGCGGACCCATTCGCCTACCCGAAGATCACGCCCAATGCCTTTTCGACCAATGAAGACGTGTCGGAAATGCTCGACGCGGTGAAATTCCTGCGCCGCATCGCAGCCATGCCGGCGATGGCCGAGGTCATCGCGGAAGAGGTTTTGCCAGGCCCGTCAATCACTTCCGATGCGGACCTGATTCAGGATTTCAGGAAGCGCTCGGGCACCGTTTATCATCCCGTCTCGACCTGCCGCATGGGGCCGGACCCATCGCGCGCCGTGGTCGATCCGCGCCTCAAGGTCCATGGCCTTGCGGGCCTGCGCGTCATCGACGCTTCGATTTTCCCTGACAATATCGCCGGCAACACCAATGCCGCCTCGATCATGACGGGTTGGAAAGGCGCCGAAATGGTTTTGGAGGACCACCGATGAAAATCACCGACGTCAAGACCTGGGTTGTCGGCAACCCTCCGCCGGGCATCGGCGGCAAGTATTTCATCTTCGTGAAGCTGACGACCGATTCCAACGTCGTCGGCTATGGCGAGGCTTACAACGCCACTTTCTCTGCGCATGTCACCGCGCGCATGATCGAGGATATGGCGGAACGCTATCTGGTCGGTCGCGACCCGCATGATGTCGAGAACTTCTTCCGCCGCTGCTATTCGTCCGGCTTCACCCAGCGTCCGGACGTGTCCGGCATGGGCTGTTTCTCGGCGCTCGAAATGGCTTGCTGGGACATCATCGGCAAGGAGGCCGGCAAACCGGTATACAAGCTGCTGGGCGGCCAGGTGCACGAGAAGCTGCGTTCCTACACCTATCTCTATCCGCATTCCGGCAGCGTCCATTCGGAGGACGCGAGCGGCAAGAACGTCTACAACGACCCCGACCTTGCCGCAGAATGCGCCGCACTCTACGTCGGCCAGGGCTTCAACGCGGTGAAGCTCGATCCGGCCGGTCCCTATACGGCCTTTGACGGCCATCAGCCCCGCCTGATCGACATCGACCTGTCCGCCCGGATGATCAAGGCGATCCGCGAGGCGGTCGGCACCCGCGCCGACATCCTGTTCGGCACGCACGGCCAGTTCACCGCGTCCGGCGCCTTGCGCATGGCTCGCGCCATCGAGCCCTACGATCCGCTCTGGTTCGAGGAGCCGGTGCCGCCGGACATGCCCGAGGTGATGGCGCAGGTCGCTCGTGGCACGTCGATCCCGATCGCCACCGGCGAGCGGCTGACGACGAAATTCGAGTTCGCACGTGTCATCGAAAATCGTGCCGCCACCATCCTGCAGCCGGATCTCGGCCGCTCGGGCGGCATTCTGGAAACCAAGAAGATCGCGGCGATGGCTGAGGCCTATCACATCCAGATCGCTCCGCATTGCTATTGCGGACCGATCGTCGGCGCCGCCAACATCCAGCTCGCCGCGACTCTGCCGAACTTCCTGATCCTGGAATCGCTCAAGCAATGGGATGGCTTCCACGCCACCCTGCTGAAGAAAAAAATCGAATGGCAGGACGGCTGGGTCATCCCATCGAAGGAGCCGGGCCTCGGCGTCGAGCTGAACGAGGCGGTGTGCGAAGCGCATCCCTACAGCGGCAAGGAACTTCACCTGCAGATGATGCAGACGCCGTTGATGCCGTGAGCGAGGCATACGCCTTCATCGGCCTCGGCCATCTCGGGGGTCATCTCGCCGCCTCGCTCGTCCGCAACGGCTTCGACGTCACCGTCCACGACCATGATCCGGCGGCGGTCGCGCGCCTCGTAGCGCTCGGCGCCACCGCCGCCGCCTCTCCAGCGGACGCGGCGGCCCGCGCAAAAAACGCCATCACCTGCCTGCCCTCGCCCAAGATCAGCGAGGCCGTACTCGCCGGCCCGGCTGGGCTGCTGGAAGGCCTGACGAGGGGCGGAACCTGGATCGAGATGTCGACCAACGGCCGCGACGAAATTATCCGTCTCGCGGCGCTTGCCGCCGCGAGGGGCGTCGAGACGCTGGAGTGCCCCGTCACCGGTGGCGTCCACCTCGCGGCCACGGGAAAAATCACGGCACTGGTCGGCGGCGACCCCGCCCTCTACGAGCGCCACCGCGAAGCAATCGAAGCGATGTGTTCGCGCTCGTTCCTGATGGGCCCGGTCGGCTCGGCGGCGGTGATCAAGGTCATCACCAACATGCTGGCCTTCATCCACCTCGTCGCCGCCGGCGAGGCGCTGATGCTGGCGAAGCAGGGCGGGCTCGATCTCGCCCAGGCGTTTCACGCCATCGCCGCCTCGTCGGGCACCAGCTTTGTCCACGAGACCGAGAGCCAGTTAGTGCTCAGCGGCTCCTACGACATCGGCTTCACCATGGATCTCGCGCTGAAGGATCTCGGCTTTGCCGCGCGCATGGGCGAGGAGTTCGGCGTGCCGCTCGACCTCGCATCGCGGGTCAATGCCATCTTCGAGTTGGGCAAACAAAAATACGGCGGCGACGCCTGGTCGACGATGATCGTCAAACTCCTGGAAGACGCAGTCGGCACTGACCTTCGAGCTCCAGGCTTTCCGGCCAAGCTTGAGGCCTGAGGAAAACGATTCAAGATCAACGGCTTGCCGCCCATAGCGGAATCGGATCGGCAGGTGGTTGAATCAACACCTGAGGACATTCGGCGTATGTCGCTGGAACCAGGCCTGCTTACCACCTGACCGACAGGGCCCGCGGCAGGATCTCGAACTGCGCCGGAATCTGGCCCGGCGACTCTCCGTCAATGTCGACGAGCGCGCTGTTGCCGTTCGCATCGCCGACCGGCTCCACCAGTAGCCTTTTGCCCCGTACGATGGTGATGGCCGGATGATTGCGATGCCGGCCGCCATAGAGCAGCCGGATATCCCAGATCAGCCGGAGCTTGCTCGCCGCCCGCAGGATGACGAAGTCGAACTGCCCATCGTCGAGCACGGCATCGGGCGCGATCATCATGCCACCGCCGAAGAAACGGCCATTGGCGGCGGCGACCAGCGCGACGCGCGCTTCGAACGGCTCGCCGTCGTCGACGGTGATCGACACCGTCTGAAAGCGGTAGCGCAGGAACTCCGTCGCCGTGCGCCATAGGAAGAGCAGTTTCGCCGACACCCTTCCCTTGCGCTTGTCGGCATTCACCGCCCGGTCCGCCGCCCCGGAAAGGCCGGCGCTGGCGATGTTGATGAAATGCCGGCTGGCGAGCGCTCCGTGGTCGTCGACATAACAGATGCGGCCGACATCGATCATGCGGGCTTCGCTGGCGGCGATCCGCGCGAGCAGCGCATCGATGTCGCGCGGAAGATCGAGCCCGCGCGCGAAATCGCTTCCGGTGCCGCAAGGCAGCAAGGCGAGCGCCGTGCCGGCATGGCCTTCGCCCACGGCCTGCAGCAGGCCGTCGGCCACTTCGCTGGCCGTACCGTCGCCGCCGGCGGCCAGCACCAGCTCGTAACCTTCGACGGCGAATTCCAGCGCCAGCCGCTCGGCATCACGCTCGGCCTGCGTCTCCCGCATGTCGAAGGCACCGAGATGCCGTTCGATCGCCGCGGCGACCATGGTCCAGTCCTGCTTCAATCGCCCGCCGCCGGCGACCGGATTGAGGATGACACCGACTTTCAACCGCGCCTCCCCCGATCGTGGCGGTTCTTTGCCGGCATTGAAGCGCGCAGGGGAATGGAGAGCAAGCGCCTGACCGAATTCGCCTGTTCAGGCCGCTCGCGGCAAACCGGCCTGTTTACCCGAAAAAACTGCGACCGCCAGCCGATATACCCGATAATCCCGGTATCCACAGGCCGTCAGCGGTTCCGGGCGCCGTCAAACGGGCGTATGGTTAGATTATCTCAGGCGGCCACGGATTGAACGGTCGAAAGACAACGGCAACCACGCGGAAACTCCTGAGGCCCGTACGGCGCCGACCGGCGCAGGTTTCGGCCTGATGCTGGAGCGGGAGCCACGAAGTACGGGGCCGCGGAAAGCGTGCGAACGCCAACGGCGGACCGATGCAAGCCATGAAGGCCGGGAAAGACCTTCGATGGCACGTCGACCGGAGTTCGAAAGGACCGAGAACGGCGTGATCCGGAAAGGGCGCTGCCTTTCGGGGTGCGCGACCTGAAGGGTCGTCAAAATCAAGGCTGGCACGCTGCAACAACCTTTGGATGTTGCGACCGCTGACTGGTCCTGGTCTGACAGGGAGGCGCTGGGAGAGATCCCGGCGCCAACTGTCTTTTGGAACCTGCCGGGCCGAACACGGCCACGGCTGCTGATCTTGTCGCGGCCGGCAGCGCTGCGCAAAACGCCACGCTCATTTCACAATCACAGCGAAATCCCGCCTTGTTCGAAGGTCATCGTCGTCGCGACTTCCGAAGGGACCGAACACGTGATCAAGACCGCCCTCGTCGCCATGACCATCGTCGGCTGCGACTGTGACGCCAAGCTTTGCGAATATATCGGCGAGACGCCGGCCAAATGGTCGAACCTTGCCGACTGCGAGGCAGCCATGAAAAGCCAAGTGCTGCGCCACAAGAGTTTCGACTATCCGTTGGTGTCCGGCGTTTGCCGCACCGTGCAGAAGCCGGCCAGCAAGCTCGCCGCGGCGCCTGCCACGCCCGATAACGGCCCGCCGCCTGTCATCACCGACGAAATCGCGGCGCTCGGGCTGCGCCGGCCCGAAATGCCAATCGGTCCGAGTGCGACGGCGGTCGCCAATCCCGATTTCAAGCCGACTTTCTACGATACGATGGTCGACGGAGGCCGCGCCGTCCTCTACCGCACCGAAAATGGCTACGCCCTGGTCAAGACCGGCCTCAGCCAGACTGTGTCCAGCACGGCTTCGGCAATGGGGCGTTCGGCCGGCTGGCTCTCGGCACAGTTGCCCTCGCCGTAACAAACGGCGTTGCGTCCGCGTTTGCCTGCACATAGCGGCCGGCCCGTCGGGGCCGGCCATCCATGGAAGGTTGTCGCCCGAAACGCGCGGCTACGATCCCTTGGCGATCGACGTCACGGTGCCCGTCTTGTCGTCGACGGTGACGTTCACTTTGGCGCCGACCTTGAGATGCGTCAGCGAGGCTTCCGGGGGCAGCTGATAGATTTTGCCGTCGTCAAGCGTGATCGACTTGGTGGCAGGGTCGATTGCCTCGATCTTGCCGGCCACCGTCGCGGCATAGGCTGAGCCGACGAGGGCAAGGAGAGCGGCTGCGGTCGCGAGGGTCTTCTTCATGGCTTGATGCTCCGTTTTCGGAAATCGAAAGTGCCCTTCAGCCTCTCCGCCAAAACAGGATCGAACGCGGCAGGAGCGGCAGGACAGGCAAAAGCTAACCGTTGACGGCCAGCGCAAACAAATCACGAAGGGTGACTTTGTTAAATGAAATCATGGGCTTATTTCAGACACATTTGCGCATAGCCACTGCTTCGGACCGTCTCGTGCCATTCGCTGCAGCGGTTTTGCGCAACAAAAGGAACTCGCTCGCCACCGAGCCCCGATGCCACCCGAACGCCGCATTTCGCGATCCCGCCATTCACGAAACGGCGCCGAAAAAATCCTGCCAGACACGTTTTATGACATCGCTTAGAGGCTTGTGACGCCCGGTTCGCGCCTCACGGATCGCTCGCATGGAGGGTTCCACGGGCCTGACATCTTCTTTTTTGGTCCAGCCCATGTCCGTCTTCCCAGGAATCACGCTTTCTGCCATTATTGAACCGGTTCAATCGGCCTCCCACCGATATTTGCGAAAGAAACTGTCTTGCTCCCGTCAATCGAACTCATCGGCGCGGTCGCCGCTTTCATTACGACCGTCGGCTGGATTCCGCAGGTCGCCAAGATCGCGCGCGAGCGCCGGGCTGGCGACATCTCGCTGGCCACCACCGGCTTCCTGGCCTTTGGCATCCTGCTGTGGGCACTCTACGGGGTGCTGATCGGCTCCTGGCCGGTCATCTTGGCCAACGGCTTCACCTTCGTGCTGGTCGCGGCTATCGTCGCCATGAAGCTGCGTTACGGCTGAAAGATTAAAGCCAAACTCGGATTGACCGGCAACAGCAGGAGCTGCCCGTGAACCGCTTGCCTCGACTGTTGCTGCTCATAGCCCTGTTCCTGGTCCCGCTTACCGCCGGCGCGCAAAGCGATGACAAGGTCGTCGACATCGCTCGGGACGACCCCGACATGAACGCCGCGATCAAACACGCCCGGGCGACGCTGGACGATTTCCTGAAACTGGCCGAAGCGCCACCGAACGACACCCAAGGCTACAAGCTGAAGGTGATGGTCCGCGACGGCGACGCCACGGAACATTTCTGGGTCATCCCGTTCAGCCGTACCAAGGAGGGTTTTGAGGGCACCCTTGCAAACGAGCCGCAAGCGGTCCGCAACGTGGTTGCCGGCCAGACCATCCAGTTCACCCGCGACGACATCTCCGACTGGGGCTACGCCAAGAACGGCCGCCAGATCGGCAGCTTCACGGTTTGCGCCATGTTCAAGCAGATGCCGAAGGAAGACGTCGAATTTTACCGCACCAATTACGGTTTCGATTGCTGACCAATCAGGCCTCGGCTGCCCCCAGCACACGCGCCAACCGCGCCTCGACCCGCGCGCGCAGCCGTCCGGGCAACGCATCCACAGGCATCAGCCGCTCGCGTCCGCCATCGCGCAACCGCATGAAGGGATGCATCCGGTAGCTGGCGACCTGCCCCCGGCTGCCCTCTTCCGCGCTGACATCGACGGTAAAGATCGCACCGATGCGGCCCGGCCATGGCTGGCGGGCCAACGCGGTGCCGAGGAAATCGCCGAGCCCATAGGCGACAGGTACCATGCCAACCTGCCCGACCGGCTGCACGACATGAGCGTGGTGCCCGGCAATCAGCCCGAAACCGTGCTCCACCAGGCGCCCGGCCAGCTCCATCGTTTCGCGTTGCGGAAAATGCCTGAACTCCCAGCCCCAATGCGGCACCGCGCACATGAGGTCGGCGTCTGCCAGACTACCATCCAGCCAACGTGCCGGATCGCCTTCCGTTGAGACACGGCCGGCAAACAGCGCCTCGTCGGCGTTGCGCCACAGCGTGAAGGCGGCGAAGCCGACCGACAGGTCCTGGACTTTGATACGCTTTACCGGACCGTCGGCAGCCGCGCCGATCACACCGATGCCGAGGCGCCGCAAGGCCGCCAGCGTCTCGTCGAACCCGTCAGGGCCCTGGTCCAGCATGTGGTTGTTGGCCACCGACAGCACCAGGCGTTGGGGCACGATACCGACGGCCGCGATTGCCTCCGACAGGAAGGTCTCGTTCATCGCATGATGCGTACCGATCCATGTGCCGAAACGGGCGCGCGCACGTCCCACCACCGGGCTCTCGCAATTGCCGATGACGAGATCGGCCGAACCGAGCAGTTCCTTCAAAGCTGGATCGCACACCGGCGCCTGTCGCGACGCAACCGCCGAAATGTCGCCGATGAACGCCAGCCGCACCGTTCTTGCCGGCCTGGGCGCGATCAGCGCGGCGGCGGGCGGCGCGAAATCCCGGGCATCGCCGTCGAGCGACGGACTCAGGAAGCGCGGCAGCCAGGAGAGCTTGTAGGAGAGCGGATAGTTCGACACGCGCGGCCCGGTTCGTTTGCTCCCGTTTACACATTCGAGCCGAACGGGTGAAGCAGCGTCAGGTCGAGTTCGTACCGACAAGGGTGCGAAACGACAAAGCCGTATTCAAAAGCGCGAACCTTCACGCGCTGATCGATGGCCGCCTGTCCTTCCAGGGCATAGCCTGTTCGAGCTGGGTCGAGACGGCCAGCACGGCGGCCTCGTCGCCATAGCGCCCGACGAGCTGAACCCCGATCGGAATGTCCTCGCAAGACCAGCCGAGCGGCAATGAGATCGCCGGCAAACCCGAGAGGTTGAACGGAAACGCGAAACCGGCATCCGCCCATTTCGCATTGTAGCGGTCGAGATCGGTCTCAGACATGTCGTAATAGCCCATCGGGCGCGGCAATTGCGTCAGCGTCGGTGTGACGAAGATGTCATAGGGGGAAAGATCGGTCGCGATGGCGCGGCTGAGCAGGCGCAGCTTATGAACGTCTTGCGCATGCTTGATGCCGCTGATCGAACGGCCGCGCTCGATCACCGCCCAGGTGATCGGCTCGACATCGTCCCGCGTCACCGGACGCCCGACGACAGCGGCCAGTTCCTCGAACATCGCCGCCACCTCCACAGGCCCCATATGGGTATAGGTGTTCCAGGCGTCGTTGCCGTCGAGCGCCATATTGTGCTCCTCGACATCGTGTCCGAGCCCCTCAAGGGTCTTGGCAGTCGCCAGCACCGCCGACTTCACTTCGGGGTCGACCGGCGTGCCGTTGGTGGACGTGACGGTGTAGCCGATGCGCAGCCGCTTCGGCGCGCGTCGCGACAATTCCAGCCAGCTTTCGGCTGGCCGTGGCGGCACGTAGGTATCGCCAGGCAGCGCACCGGCGACCGCGTCGAGATAGGCAGCGGTGTCGCGCACCGTGCGTGAATGGCACAGGAAATAGGCGCCGCCGTACCAGAAGTCGCCGTCGGGTGCGAGCGTGACGCGGCCACGCGAGGGTTTCAGCCCGACGATGCCGCAACAGGAGGCCGGGATGCGGATGGAGCCGGCCCCGTCGCTCGCCTCGCTGATCTGCACCATGCGCGAGGCCACTGCCGCCGCGGTGCCGCCGCTCGAACCGCCAGCGGTGATGCCTTCCTTCCAGGGGTTGATGGTAGCGCCATGCAGTTTGGGCTCGGTCGAGATCGACCAGCCATTCTCCGGTGCGTTCGACTTGCCGACCAGAACCAGGCCCGCCGCCTTAGCACGGCGCACCCCTTCGGAATCGTCGCTGGCCACGATATGCTTCAGATAGGCCGACGAATTGGTGCGCGGCGCGCCCTTCCACGAACTGCCAAGTTCCTTGGCCAGGAACGGAACGCCCGCGAACGGCGCCTTGCGGTCAACCCTGGCCGCCGTTTCCCGCCCCATGTCATAGAGACGGTGAATGACCGCATTGAGCCTGGGATTGAGGCGCTCGATCATCGCGATGGCGGTCTCGACCACTTCCAGCGGCGAAACCTCGCCCCGCTGCACCAGCCCAGCCAGACCCAGCGCGTCGGATTCGATGTAGACGGCCTGCAAACTCGTCATGATGACTCCTCCTCGCCAAAGACGGTGGCCCGGTCCCTCATCCGTCCCTGATACCAATGAAGATAGGCGCGTAGCGTCTGCCAAATAGAGCAGATAAGACAACTGTGCCGGGCCAGTTGCTGCATGGATAGCGTCCGCGAAACCGAAGCCCGGCTGGGCTATCTGGATATTGCGGTCAAAGTATCCGCGCTTCCATCAGCAAACGATATCCGCACAACGCGAAATGTCTAAATGCGAGGTTCACTAAACTTAAACTTGTACCTCTCACAGGAGCAACCATAGGTCAGTTTCCCAAAAAAGATCGCCCGAGTAAAAAATACCGGGGGATCACATTTGGCGCATATAGTTCTAAAACATCCCAGCAGGCGGGATAGAGCACCAGATATTGGCGATAAATTCTTCTTTTCCAAAAAATATCTTAGACTGGTTCAGAGCGCTCTGGGCGATTGGGTTCTCTTGTATATGCCGAGGCGCTCCGGAATATCGGCTTCTGGAAACTACAATGCGATTGCCTTTGCGGAGAATATCGTCGAGGCCTCCGAGCGGAACGGACACTACGTCCTCTCGCTGTCCCGTCTCGAGACGCTCGATCCGCCGCTGGGGGCAATCAGTCCCTACGTGATATATGAGAAAGGCTTAGCCGAGCCAGGATGGAAGTCTCCTCCGCAACGGCAAGTCCGAAAACTTGGCGATCGGGAGTTCATCAATATCCTTCAGGATCACCTTCAGGGATCGGCATATCAAACTCACTTCAATGCATCGTCTAAAGAACAAGAAGAGCATTCGAGGAAAATCGATCTTATCGAAGAATTGATACGGCGAGATCGAGAGCGAATTCGACAAAACTTTCCTCACGAACCCGATGGAACCTGACTTTCTTCCAGTCTCCCTAACTATATCTACAGACAAGGCTGGTGACGCTGCGAAAGCGCGGGCTAATATGCAATCCTTCGAACCGAAGTCATGGAGGAGGACGATGATGTTTCGTAAATTGCTGACCGCCCTTGCCTTGCTTGGCGGGATCGCAACCGCCGCGCCGGCGCTGGCGGCCACGGCCCACACCACCGGCAACGTCAACGTGCGCTCCGGCCCGGGGGCGGGTTATGCCAAGCTCGGCACGCTGACGGCGGGCACTCGCGTGAACCTGCGTGGCTGCGAAGACAATTGGTGCAATGTGCGGGGCGCCGGCCTCCATGGCTGGGTCTCGGCCAACTATCTGACCAATTATGCCGGCCGCCCGCCTGCGGTGGTCATCGCACCGACGATCGTCGTGCGGCCGCCACATCGCCCGCCGCACTGGCAGCGGCCGCCCCATTGGCACAAGCCACCGCACCGTCCGGGCTGGAAACCGCGTCCGCCCAGGCCGCATCCCGGCGCTCATTGCAAGATCGCCCCCGGTTTCCCCTGCCCGCGCTGACCGGCTCCTGACAGCCTGATGTCAGCAGCGCCGTTGAGATCGAAGCCGAAGGGTCGCTCAAGACCTTTCGGCTCTTCCCATTTTGGCGGACTCCTCCCATATTCGACGCATGGCCAAATCCTCCGACAAGAAAACGTCCGCATCGGCGCCTGACGACCGTGCGCAGCCGCGCAAGCGCGGCAACGGGGTTACCGACTTCCTCGACGCATCCGAGCCACTGCATCGCGGTGGCTTCAACGAAGCGCCGCAAGCAGAATTCGCCGGTGCGCCATTGAGCGGCTCGATCTCGGACTGGGCCGAACAGATTTCCAGGGAAGCGGAGAAGGCGACACCGAAGCCGAAAAAGGTTCCCGAAAAGAGCGCCGCACCGACGCGCACGGCACGTGGCACCTCCATGGGCGGCGCCGCCACGGCCAAGGAGCGCACAGCGGCCGGCCTCAACCCGGTCGCCGGCCTCGATATCTCGCTCGAAGATGCCGAAACGCTGTCCAATTCCGGCGTCACCGCCACCGTTGCCGCGCTGTCGGCGCTGATTGAAAGCGGCAACCCGCTGCACAAGAACGGCGTGCTGTGGACACCGCACCGCCCCGAACGCCCGGAGAAGTCGGAAGGCGGCATCGCCATCAAGATGGAAACGGAATTCAAGCCGTCCGGCGACCAGCCCACGGCGATCAAGGACCTTGTCGAAGGTGTCGCCAATGAGGACCGCACCCAGGTTCTGCTCGGCGTCACCGGCTCGGGCAAGACCTTCACCATGGCCAAGGTGATCGAAGAGACCCAGCGCCCCGCCCTGATCCTGGCGCCGAACAAGACGCTGGCAGCGCAGCTCTATGCCGAGTTCAAGAAGTTCTTCCCGGAGAACGCGGTCGAGTATTTCGTCTCCTACTACGACTACTACCAACCGGAAGCCTATGTGCCCCGGACGGACACCTATATCGAGAAGGAAAGCTCCATCAACGAGCAGATCGACCGCATGCGCCACTCGGCGACGCGCTCGCTGCTCGAACGCGACGACGTCATCATCGTCGCTTCGGTCTCGTGCATCTACGGTATCGGTTCGGTCGAAACCTACACCGCGATGACCTTCCAGATGTCGATCGGCGACCGCCTCGACCAGCGCCAACTGCTCGCCGACCTCGTCGCCCAGCAATACAAGCGCCAGGACGCCAACTTCGTGCGCGGCTCCTTCCGCGTGCGCGGCGACACCATCGAAATCTTTCCGGCCCACCTGGAAGACCGCGCCTGGCGCATCTCGATGTTCGGCGACGAGATCGAGACGATCACTGAGTTCGATCCGCTGACCGGCAACAAGACCGGCGACCTGAAAAGCGTGAAGATCTATGCCAACTCGCACTATGTGACGCCGCGGCCGACGCTGAATCAAGCCATCAAGTCGATCAAGGAAGAATTGCAGCATCGCCTGCAAGAGCTTGAAAAAGCTGGCCGTCTGCTCGAGGCGCAACGTCTGGAACAGCGCACCCGCTTCGACCTGGAGATGCTGGAAGCCACCGGCTCCTGCGCCGGCATCGAGAACTATTCGCGCTATCTCACCGGCCGCCGGCCCGGCGATCCGCCGCCGACGTTGTTCGAATACATCCCCGACAACGCGCTCGTCTTCATCGATGAAAGCCACGTCACCGTGCCGCAGATCGGCGGCATGTACCGGGGCGACTTCCGCCGCAAGGCGACGCTGGCCGAATACGGCTTCCGCCTGCCGTCGTGCATGGATAACCGGCCGCTGCGTTTCGAGGAGTGGGATGCGATGCGTCCGCTCACCGTCGGTGTTTCCGCCACCCCCGGCGCCTGGGAGATGGAACAGGCCGGCGGCGTCTTCGCCGAACAGGTCATCCGTCCGACTGGCCTGATCGACCCGCCGGTCGAGATTCGGCCAGCGAAGAGCCAGGTCGACGATGTCGTTGGCGAAATCCGCGAGACGACCAAGGCCGGTTACCGCACGCTGGTCACAGTGTTGACCAAGCGCATGGCCGAGGACCTGACCGAATATCTGCACGAGAACGGCATCCGCGTGCGCTACATGCACTCCGACATCGACACGCTGGAGCGGATCGAGATCCTGCGCGACTTGCGCCTCGGCGCCTTCGACGTGCTAGTCGGCATCAACCTGTTGCGCGAAGGCCTCGACATTCCCGAATGCGGTTTCGTCGCCATCCTTGACGCCGACAAGGAAGGCTTCCTGCGTTCCGAGACGTCGCTGATCCAGACGATCGGCCGCGCCGCGCGCAATGTCGACGGCAAGGTCATCCTCTATGCCGACCAGGTCACCGGCTCGATGGAGCGGGCGATGGCGGAGACCAACCGCCGCCGCGAGAAGCAGCTGGAATACAATGAGGCCAACGGCATCACGCCGGAAAGCGTGAAGTCGCGCATCGCCGACATCCTGGATTCGGTCTACGAGAAGGACCACGTCCGCGCCGACATCTCGCAGTTCACCGATAGTGCCGGCGCGATGATGGGCAACAACCTCAAGGCCCATCTGGAAGCGCTCGACAAGCAGATGCGCGACGCGGCCGCCAATCTGGACTTCGAGAAGGCGGCCCGCGTCCGCGACGAGATCAAACGGCTGCGCGAGATGGAGCTCGCCATCTCCGACGACCCGCTAGCGCGCGAGGTCGAGGGCCAAAGCCCCTCCTCTGGCCGGGAGAAGGGCAAGCACAACAAGGGTGTGGCCAAGCACCGTACCGCCGAGGAGCAGGAGCGTTTCCGCAAGCTCGACGAAGCCCGCGCCGCCGAGGAAGCGGCCAAGGCTGCCCGGCCGAACCTCTTCCGCAAGCCGCATCTCGACGAGATGGGCGCCGATGGTGCCGTCCCCGTGAAGAAATCGCTGTTTGCCAAGCCGTCCATCGACGACATGGGACCGGGCACCGACATGCCGACGCCGGCTGGCGCGGTTTCGCGTTCGCTGTTCAAGAAACAATCGGCGGCCGAGGCGCACGGCTCGGACTATGGCACACCGGACGACGGCAAGTCGCTGTTCCGCAAGAACACGCTCGACGAGATGACGGTGCGGCGAACGGAAAAGCCGGTCGAGGGTGCGCGTCCGGTCAAGCCGGAGGACGTGAAGCCGGTCGTGCGCGAACGTGCCGGCATCGGCTCCTACGAAGATCCGGGCGACCAGCGCCGGCAGACACGGCGACCCAAGAAAAGCGGCCGGCCGGGACACTGATCGCGAGGGCTCCCTCCGTCGGCTGAAATAAATTTTGCGCCGCTGTCGGAATGCGATCGCACCATTCGTTCCTTGGTTGTCGGCACGATGATGTCGCCGCCAATCAGAGGGAGAATGCACCATGTCGATCCTGTCATCCATTGGTCGCATCGCGACCCGATATTCGGCGGCACGCACCCACGCTCGAACCCAGCGCGTGCTTCGTTCGCTGCCGATCGAATTGCGCAAGGACATCGGCTGGCCCGAGGCTGTCGATGAACAGCCGAGCCGGCCTTTCAGAATCCAGGCAACAGTTCGCTAGTCACATTGTAACGAGAGGAAAGTCAGATGAACGACACGACCGCACAGACCGAATATCCCCGCCCGAAAGTACTCGGCGGACTGATCGCCTATCTCCAGGTTGACGGTGCCGTGAAAGCCGCCGATTTCTACAAGCGTGCCTTCGGCGCCGAGGAGGTGTTCTCCTATCCGCCGGACGAACAGGGCCGCACCATGCACATCCATCTCTACATCAACGGTTCGTCGCTGATGCTGAGCGATGCGTTTCCGGAGCATGGCCATCCGCACAAAGCGGCCCAAGGCTATACGATGCAGCTCGTGCTTGGGGCTGACAACATCGAAAGCTGGTGGAAACGCGCGGTGGATGCCGGCTGTGAAATCGAAAACCCGCTTGCGGAAATGTTCTGGGGCGACCGCTGGGGCAGCCTGCGCGACCCCTTCGGTGTCAACTGGGCAATGAACGCTCCCATCAAGTAGCCAGAGGCCGGCCTTTCCAAAACGGAGGCCGGTTTCCAACCGCCGGATCGTATCCCCAGACGATCCGGCGGTTCGTTTTTTGAGATCCGGCGCAGCCCGCCCAATCTGCTAAAAGCGATTGCAGAGACGGCAGAGAGCTGGCCTGCCTTGCGCGCACCGCCAAATTGGCACCGTGCGCATCATGAAGCTGTTCTAAGCCGTTCAACCTTCGAGCGGCGCTACTTCAGCCGCTCGATCAGCGGGTTCAGCCGATCGCCATAACGTTTCCACAGGTCGACCGAACCCTTGTACATGGGCTGGCGCACTTGCGCGGCCGACGCCGTGCGCACCTGTCGCTCGTTCTGATGGAACGACAATACGGCATCGCTCCATGGCAGGCCGAGATAGTCGATCAGCGCGCGGCTCTGGCCTTCCTGGTCGGCGACGAAATCCTCATAGCGCACGTCGTGCACGACACCCGGCAGGACGGCGTGCCAATGCGCCATCATGTCCAGGTAGAGATTGTGGAAATCGGCCAGCTCGGCGAGGTCGTAGCCATAGAGATGGCCGTCGCCGCGGAAATGCGACTTGAAGATCGACAGGCAGGTGGCCACCGCGTTGCGGCTGCAATGCACGATCTTGGCCTTGGGCAGCATCAGGTGCAGGAAGCCGACGAGCAGGAAGTTGCCTGGCATTTTGTCGGTGACATGTTTGAAGCCCGGATAGCGGGTATGCAGCATGTCGAGATAATCGTGCCCGGCATCGGCAAACGCCTTGTCAGGCATATCGGCGATGCCAGCCGGGAAGCCGCCCTTCATGTCGAGCGGGAACCCCTTGCCGACAGCGGTCTTGAGGATGGTGAGCTCGCCGGCGCCGAACACCTGCGGATGGCTGGCGATGATCTGCTCGACCAGCGTGGTGCCCGAACGCGGCATGCCGACGACGAAGATCGGCGCATCGTCCTCGATCGCACTCGACTTGTGCTTCTCGAAAAATGCTTTGGTGAAGGTCGCCTTCATCGCCTCGAATTCGGCGCGCGTCCTGGCGCCGTCGTAGGCGATGCCCTTGCGGCGGATGGCGTTGCCCTCGGCGAAATAGTCGAACGCCTTGTCGTAGACCTTGAGATCGTCATGCGCCTTGCCGAGGCCGAAGGAAAGCTGCATGCGCGCCAGGCTGTCGGCCGGTACCTTGGCATGCTGCGCTTCCATCGCGGCCAGTTCGCCGTCGCTTTCACGCTGCGGCTTGACCTGGGAAAGCATCAGCCATGATTTCGCCTGCGTCGGATCGGCCACCAGCGCCGTGCGGAAATGCTCGGCCGCTTCGGAAAGCCGCCCCTTCTCCATCAGCCCCACGCCATAGCCGTGGTTGAGTTCGGCATCCTTGGGCCGGATGGCCAGCGCCTCGCGGAAAGTGGCCAACGCATCGTCCAGTCGCCCGGCTTCCTGCTGCGTCTCGGCAAGGCCGGCCCTGGCCCGCATATGGAACGGGTTACGGCCGATCGTGGCGCGGAACACCTCTTCCGCGGCGTCGAAATGGCCGATCTGGCGAAGCGTCGAGCCGAGATTGTCGCGGGCCGCGCCATGGTCCGGCTTTGCCGCCACCGCCTTGCGGAACTGCTCGGCCGCCGCAACCCCGCGACCGGCATCGCGCAGCACCGTGCCATAATTGTTCAGGAAGTCCGGATTCTTCGGCTCGGCCCGCAGCGACTGTTCAATCAGCGCAAGTCCCTCGGTACTGCGACCGGTCTGATGCAGAAGCAGGCCGAGAAAATGCGCGGCCGCGGCATGGTTTGCCTTGGCGCCAAGCACCTGCCGGTAGAGGTTTTCGGCTTCCTGCAGCCGCCCCATCTGGTGCAGTTGCAACGCCTGCCCGACGGCGCGATCCAGATCGCCACCGCGCGGTGGTTGCGTCGGGCCACCGGCCCCACCCTTTGCGCCTTCGCGCCTTCTCAATGCCCGGTTGATGGGACACCTGCCATGTTCGTCTGAGCCTGTTGCGACCTAGGCTATCCGAGAGCCGGTTTCAAGCATCAACCGAGGTGGGTGCCGTTGCCGGAAAGACAACGGCACCCGTGTTCACGGTCTAGCAGGGGCCATCGTCGACGACGCGCCAGCCGGCGGCGCGCGCCTCGCAGCCGTTCGGAAATGTCTGCAACTGGCCATGCCGGCGGGCACAGACCGGCGCATATTCGCGGGTGCAGAACTGCGGACGATCGCCGCCATCGTCCCAGCCACCGCCTCGGCATTGGCCGTCGCCAATGATGCGATAGCCGGACCGACGTGCCATGCAGGCATTGGCAAAGGTCTGCCTGTCTCCGCCGCGCCGCGCGCAGACGGGCGCATATTCGCGCGTGCAGAATTGTGGCCCAGGCCCCGGGAAAGGCGGGCGTGGTCCTGGCCCTTCGTCGACCACCACCGTACAGGCCGCAAGCACCAGGGCGACAATGGCAAGCGCCGCTCCCTGCGGCCGCAAGAAGAACTTCAGAAACTGCATGGTCGTCCCTCCATCACCCCCTCCCGACGCAAGACGCCGGGCGATATGGCCGTGCGCAGCGATTAACGCGACAGCCATATTCAGCGCGATTGAATAGACACGGCTTGGCGGAACGCAAGCGCCGGCTTCAACCGTGGTGAATAGGCGGCCCTACGGGGCATGAAACGACACGCGGCCGCTCGTCGCCGACGAGGGACGAAACCCGTTCCTCTCGATCTGGGCCTATCCTTGCGCGCCTGTGGTAGATGACCATGTATTGTCTTAGTATTAGGGAGCGTGAAAGCTGGGTGTTGTTCCCTCAGGCTTCAGCTTGCAACAATCACATTTCCGTGCGATAAATTTTGTGTTCGGGCATTTGCGACCCGGAGACTGGAACGTTTTGCACGACCCTTTCCCCGATAGTGTGAATCTCTGACGGCCCCGTTTTTCGGCGGGGGTTTTTGTCGTGCGCGAATGCATGAACGCCGAAGCAAGAACCGGGAACTGCCAACCGGCGCGAGACGAGGCAGAACCCACCATTGAACGGGTGAAGGAGTTTCCCCAATGGCCCAGACCGGTACCGTAAAGTTCTTCAACAGCACCAAAGGCTTTGGCTTCATCACGCCGGACGGCGGCGCCAAGGACGTGTTCGTTCACATCTCGGCGGTCGAGGCCTCCGGTCTGCGCACGCTCGTCGATGGCCAGAAGGTCACCTTCGACGTGGAACCCGACCGCATGGGCAAGGGTCCGAAGGCCGTCAACCTGCGCGCGGCATAAGTTTTTTCGAATTCGAGCAAATTCGAGAGGCGCGACGGTTTCCGTCGCGCCTTTTTTCATTGTCAAAGCATCGGCGCGGCTGCGGTTTCCGTACAGCAAAAGTTTTTCTTGCCGATATCGCCAAAATAAACGACAAATTTGCCGTCTGGGTTCTTTGCGGGCCCGGAGACTGGACTGATGGGGTTCAAAGGAGTTTCCCATGCCGCAGACCGGCACTGTCAAATTCTTCAATCATGCCAAGGGTTTCGGCTTCATCACGCCGGACGACGGGGCGAAGGATGTCTTCGTTCATATCTCGGCTGTACAAGCATCGGGACTTCCTGGTCTTGAAGATGGACAGAAAGTGACTTTCGACACCGAGCCGGATAAGCGCGGCAAGGGTCCCAAGGCGGTCAACCTGACGGTCGGCTAAGCCGGCGATCAGGAATTACATGGACCGATAGAGTTCGCCCACCGCCTGATCGACGCGGTGGGACGTATTGGCCGGGTCGCGCAAGCGCCACTTTTGTTCAGCCTCCGTTCAGCCACGACCCACTATTACTGGCTGCAAGACCGGGCCACGCCTCCAGAAGAACCAGGCGAACCGGGATGAAGGAGACCGTCATGAACAGATTTTTCAAAGCCGCCATCCTGTCCGTTGCCGTCGGCGCGACGACGCTGGCGACCTTCTCGCCCGCAAGTGCTGATGACTGGCGCTGGCGCCGTCACCACAACCGTTCGGGTGATGCCCTCGCCGCCGGTGTCGTGGGCCTTGCGGCCGGAGCCATCATCGCTGGCGCGCTGTCGCAACCGCGCTATCGCGAGCCGACCTATTACGACGACTACGATCCTTACTACGAGCCTCAGCCCCGTTACGTGGTGCGACCGCGGCCGGTCGTGCGGCAGTATTATTCCTACGCCGGCGGCGTCGAGCCCTGGACTCCGGAATGGTACAGCTATTGCTCGGACCGCTACCGCTCGTTCAACGCGCGTTCCGGTACCTTTACCGGCTATGACGGCCAGCAGCATTTCTGCACCGCCAACTAACCGGCCACCAAACCAAAGTTCCCTGCCCAACGAAAAGCGCCGCCTTCGGGCGGCGCTTTTTTTCTTGTGATACCGCTCTGACGGGAAGTCGAAGGGATCAGACCAGGAAAGGGTTGGAGCGGCGTTCGTCGCCGAACCGGCTGCCCGGGCCGTGCCCACACAAGAAGCCGATGTCGTCGCCAAGCGGCAGTAGCTTTTCCTTGATCATGCGGATCAACGTTTCATGACTTCCGCCGGGAAGATCGGTGCGGCCGACGGAACCGTGGAACAACACGTCGCCGACATGGGCGAACTTCGCCGCGCGGTTGAAAAAGACGACATGCCCGGGCGCGTGCCCCGGGCAATGCAGCACCTCGAAGACATGCTCGCCGAACGATACGGTCTCGCCTTCAGCCAGGAACCGGTCCGGCACGCAGTTGCGGATCGTATCGGTGACGCCGAAACGGCGCGCCTGGTTTTCCAAATTGTCGAGCAGCGGCTGGTCCGCTTCATGCGGTCCGATGATATCGACGCCAAGCGCATCCTTCAAATCCATCGCGCCGCCGGCATGATCGATATGGCCGTGTGTGATCCAGATCGCCTCGACGGAAATGCCGTTGTCGCGCACTGCCGCCAGAATGCGGTCGACATCGCCGCCGGGATCGACCACCACGCCCGCCTTGCTGTCGCCGTCGAACAGGATCGTGCAGTTCTGCTGGAATGGCGTGACCGGAACGATGCCGGCGTTGAGCTGACCCATGATGGCTCCTTCGTCTTGTCCTTCCACCTAGAGACCCCGACCGGCCGCGTCCAGTCTCGCCGAACATGGGAAGGCTCCGAGGGGGCTTCCCAAAACGAAATGGGCGGCCGAAGCCGCCCATGCCGAAAGATATAAGTGTCCCGACTTACTTCTTCATCGCGTTCATGACCATGCCGATGACGCCGGTCAGGATCGCACCACCGCCGGCGCCGCCGACGATGTTGTTCAGGTTGAGTGCGCTGCCCAGACCGCTGGCGGCAGCCGTAGCTGCAGCCGGGTCAACCGCGCCGCCGTGAAGCAGGCTGCCGAGAATTGCAGCACCGCCAACGCCGCCGATTGCACCACCGAGCAGCTTCGGAAGCTGGGACATCGCTGCTTGCTGCAGCGCCGCGCCCACCGCCTGACCGCCGACGATACCGGTAACCACCTGGACGATGATCGGAAGAAGTGTTTCCATTCTGAAGTCCCTCCTTGGATGCCAGCCGCCGCCGGCAGACGCCATCATGAGACCGCGAATCGGTTGAAAGTCAAATGCAGAAAAATGCAGGCTTAAAAAACCAGCGCAAAACTGCTTTCTGACCACAATTCCACGATTTTTTCTTATGCAGCGGCCGCCGCGCGCTTGGGTCGAACAGCATCGGCATAAGCCTGCACAAGTGTTTTGCTGATCGCACCGACCGCGAATCGATATTCGCCGACCTCGCTGATCGGCGTCACCTCAGCCGCCGAACCGGTCAGGAAACATTCTTCGAAGCCCGCCAGTTCCTCCGGCCAGATCGCGCGCTCGACCACTTCTATGCCGCGCTCGCGCGCCAGTTCCATCACCGTGCGCCGGGTGATGCCGTCGAGGAAACAGTCGGCCGTCGGCGTGTGCAGCTTGCCGTCCTTGACGAAGAAGACGTTGGCGCCGGTCGCTTCCGCCACCTGCCCGCGCCAATCGAGCATCAGCGCGTCGGCATAGCCCCTCGCCTCGGCCAGATGCCTGGACATGGTGCAGATCATATAGAGGCCGGATGCCTTCGACTTCGAAGGCGCCGTTTTGGGATCCGGTCGCCTGTAGTCGGCCCAGTCGAGCCTCAGTCCCTTCATCTTCTGTTCGGCATCGAAATAGCTCGGCCACTGCCAGATGGCGACCGCGCAATGGATGCGGTTGTTTTGAGCTGCGACGGAGGTCTGCTCGCTGCCGCGCCAGGCGATCGGCCGCACATAGGCGTCCTCAAAACCCTGCATCTTCAAAAGGGTGCTGCAGGCCTCGTCGATCTCGGCCACCGAATAGGGAATGGTGTAGCCGAGGATTTTCGCCGACTCGTGCAGGCGCTGGCTGTGCTCGGTCAGCTTGAAGATTTCACCGCCATAGGCCCGCTCGCCTTCGAAGACGGCGCCACCGTAGTGGAGGCTGTGGGTCAAGACGTGGACTTTCGCATCGGCCCATTTGATGAACTCGCCGTTCATCCAGATGAAGCCTTCCAATTGGTCGAAGGGAACAGGCGCCATAAATCCTCCCGCGCGCGGACGGTCCGCGCATCGCTGTCACGTTGCGTTTGCTGTCGTTTCGGCTTGAGGGCGGCCGGTCGATGCCTCGGCAGGCTTCGCTTGCAAACTGTCGAAAAGTTCGGGAAAGGCGGTCTCGCCTTGCCTTTTCGTTCGCAATCGGCCCTAAAGCTTATCAAAAATTACCATCGTCCGGAAAATACGTCAATAATGCTGACATAATTTTCGGCTAGGTACGGGATCATCATGGCAGACCGCAAGACCGCTCGACCAACGCCGATCACAACGCCGGTAAGCGACGAGGACGGCATCGACTTCGGCATCATCGAGCTCTTCTTCTTCGCCTATCGGGATTTCACCTCGGATCCCGACGAGATCCTCACCGATTATGGCTTCGGCCGGGCGCACCATCGCGTGCTGCACTTCGTCAACCGCAGACCCGGCCTCACCGTCGCCGAATTGCTGGACGTGCTCAAGATCACCAAGCAATCCCTGGCCCGCGTGCTGAAACAGCTGATCGACACCGACCACATCGTGCAGTTACCCGGCCCGCGCGACCGCCGCCAGCGGGAGCTCTATCCAACCACCAAGGGCCGCGCCCTGGCGCTGGCCTTGGCACGGCCACAGTCGCGCCGCATCAGTACGGCATTGGGAGATTCCGGTGTCGAAAACCGCGCCTCGGTCGAATTGTTCCTGAAGGCAATGGTCAATCCGGAACTGCGGGCGCAGATTGATATTCTGCCCAGAAACCCGATCCAGAAACTGTCAGGGGACGATCATGGAGAACATTGAAAGGACTGACAGGCCGCTGGCCCCGAATGACGATGCACCGCATCTGCTGGTGGTCGATGACGATACGCGCATCCGCAACCTCCTGAAGCAGTACCTCACCGAGAATGGCTTCCGCGTCACCGTCGCCGGCAACGCCGACGAGGCGCGTCGCAAGCTTGTCGGCCTCGATTTCGACCTCCTGGTCCTCGACATCATGATGCCCGGCGAAAGCGGCGTCGACCTGACCCGATCGCTGCGGACCGACAAGAACGTGCCGATCCTGATGTTGACCGCGCTGTCGGAGACCGACAACCGCATCAGCGGGCTGGAGGCTGGCGCCGACGACTATTTGCCGAAGCCATTCGATCCGCGTGAGCTGATCCTGCGCATCAACAACATCCTGCGCCGCGGCGGCCCGGCCACCACGCCGAAGGTCGAGCAGCTGGTGTTCGGCCCTTACACGTTCCAGATCGCCAAGCGCGAGTTGAAGCGTGGCGGCGAGGCGCTGAAACTGACCGATCGCGAACAGGAGATCCTCGCGATCTTCGCCGCCCGCGCCGGAGAGACCATCCCCCGGCACGAACTGGTCGGCGACGATTCAGAGGTTGGGGAGCGTACGATCGACGTCCAGATCAACCGCCTGCGCCGCAAGATCGAGCGCGATCCCGCCAATCCCGTCTGGCTGCAGACGGTGCGGGGTATTGGGTATCGGTTGAGCGTGGAATAGAATGAGATGCTGGCGACCGGTTCACCGGCGACAGCTTCGCGCGAACCGGTAGGTGGATGGCGACTTCGGAATTGCAGGGACCCAAACCGGAAGGCGGACCTATCGGTCGCGTGCTAGGCGCCTTGCCGCGCGGCTGGCGCCGGTTCTGGCGCCTCGTCTCCTTCTATATGCCGAAGCGGCTCTATGCCCGCTCGCTCATCATCGTCATCGCGCCGATGATCCTTTTGCAGTCGGTCATCGCCTATGTCTTCCTCGAGCGGCATTGGCAGCAGATGACGCAGTTGCTGTCGCAGGCGGTGGTGCGCGATATCGCCGCCGTGATCGACCTGATGGAGACCTATCCGCGCGAGGCCGACTACGCCAACATCATCCGCATGGCGCAGGATCGCATGCAGCTGAAGGTCGACCTCCTGCCGCCCGACCCGCTGCCGCCGCCGGGACCGAAACCCTTTTTCTCCATTCTCGACGACGTGCTGCCGGCCGAGATCACCCGCCAGATCAACCGGCCATTCTGGATCGACACGGTCGGCAATTCCAACGTCATCGAAGTGCGCATCCAGCTGGAAAACAAGGTGCTGCGTGTCTTTGTCCGCCGCAGCCAGGCTTACGCGTCCAACACCATCGTCTTCCTGATCTGGATGGTCGGTACCTCGCTGGTGTTGCTGTTGATTGCCATTCCTTTCCTGCGCAACCAGATCCGGCCGATCCTGGCGTTGACCGAGGCCGCCGAGAGCTTCGGCAAGGGCCGACCGATGCCACGCGACTTCCGCCCGCGCGGCGCCGAGGAAGTACGGCGCGCCGGTTTCGCCTTCATCCAGATGCGTGAACGCATCGAACGCCAGATGGAGCAGCGCACGGCGATGCTGACCGGCGTCAGCCACGACCTGCGCACCGTGCTGACCCGCTTCAAGTTGCAATTGGCGCTTATCGGCGGCAGGCGAGCCGACACCGAGGCGCTCAACCAGGACATCCAGGACATGCAGTCGATGCTGGAAGGCTACCTGGCCTTCGCGCGCGGCGAGGCCTCCGAAGACCAGGGCGATTTCGATCTGGAGACCTATTTCCAGAAGTTGCGCGACGAGGCGACGCTGCGCAAACGCAAGTTGACGACGGCCATCAGCGGTCCACGCCTTGTCCATGTCCGCCCGAACGCCTTCGAACGCCTGCTGTCGAATGTCGCCGGCAACGCCTTCCGTTATGGCCAGATCGTCGACATCAAGGCCGTCAACAGCCGTGGCTCGCTGGTGGTGACGATCGACGACGACGGCCCCGGCATCCCCGCCGACAAGCGCGAGGAAGTGTTCAAGCCTTTCGTGCGGCTGGACGAAGCGCGCAACCTCGACGCCAGCGGCACCGGCCTCGGCCTTTCCATCGCCCGCGACATCGTTCGCAGCCATGGTGGCGACATCACCCTGGACGACAGTCCACAGGGCGGCTTGCGGGCTGTCATCCGGGTGCCGTCCTAGGACATTTCATCGCGGCGTCATGAAAACATGGTCAAGAGCGCGCATGAAACGCGCGATTTTCCATGATTCGATCTGGCGGTTGGACCCCGGCGTCCTGCCCGCCCGACCGGGCTGGCGCGAGGAATGGCCGTTGTTGGGCCGCCCTCGCCGATCACGCGCGGACAAGATCCGGCGACAGCGCGGCGAGGCCTCATGCGCATCCTGATGGTGACCGATGCCTGGCGCCCTCAAGTCAACGGTGTCGTCCACACATTGGAGCGGCTGTCCGAGACCCTGAAGGGACAAGGCGTCGAAACCGAATTCCTGACACCCAACATCTTCCGCACCCTGCCACTGCCGACCTACCCGGACATCAGACTGGCCCTGACCACACCGCGCCATGTCGCGCGACTGATCGCCGAGACCAAGGCCGACCATATCCACATCGTCACCGAGGGGCCGCTGGGCATGATGGCGCGGCGCTATTGCCGAGCAAATGGCCGGCCTTTCACCACCAGCTATCACACGCGCTTCCCGGAATATCTCAGCGCCCGCCTGCCCGTGCCCGAAAGCTGGGCCTATGGCTGGCTACGCGACTTCCACAATTCCGGCCAAGGCACACTCGTCGCCACCCAGTCGCTGGCCGATGACCTCGCCGCGCGCGGCTTCAACAAGCTGAAGCCCTGGACCCGTGGCGTCGACATCGAGCATTTCCGGCCGACCAAGCGCGGCGAGCTTGCCTTTCCGCGGCCTATTTTTCTCTCGGTCGGCCGGGTCGCCATCGAAAAGAACCTGCCGGCCTTCCTCGATCTCGATTTGCCTGGAAGCAAGGTGGTCGTCGGTGATGGGCCAGAGCGCGCCAAGCTCTCGGCACGCTATCCCGGCGTGCATTTCCTCGGCCATCGCCCCAGCGGCGAGCTGGCCGAACTCTACGCCTCCGCCGACGTCTTCGTGTTTCCAAGCCGCACCGACACGTTCGGCAACGTCATCATCGAGGCGCTGGCCAGCGGCACGCCTGTTGCCGCCTATCCGGTGACGGGGCCGATCGACATCATCGGCGACGGCATCGGCGGCAAGGTATCGGAAGATTTGCGCGAGGCCGCGCTCGGCGCCCTCGAAGTCAGCCGCACGGAAGCCCGCGAGCGCGCCTTGCGCTACAGCTGGAAGGCCTGCGCGGACATGTTCATGGACACGGTGAACGATGCTTTGGGACGGCGCGAGAAGCTCGCCGCCTGAGCCGGCTTCTATGACTAGTAGAGCCGGCCGCCGTCGGGCACCTTGCGCTCGATCGCGCCAAGCACGACATCGCCATCGGCGTCCGGGAAGCCCAGGGTCAGCACCTCCGACATGAATTTGCCGATCTGGCGCGGCGGGAAATTCACCACCGCGAACACCTGACGGCCGATCACGGTCTCCGGCGTATAATATTTGGTGATCTGCGCCGACGATTTCTTCACGCCGATCTCCGGCCCGAAATCGATCTTCAGCTTGATCGCCGGCTTGCGCGCCTCCGGAAAGGGCTCCGCCTCGATAACGGTGCCGGCACGGATGTCGACACGGTCGAAATCGGCGAAGGTGATGTCCGGCTTGCGCTCGCTTCTGGCAGTCATGGCGGGTCAGGCGTTTCCGTGCGTTTCGAAAAGCACGCTCGACAGCGCGTCCTTGGCCGAGGTGCCGGACCAGACGACAAACTGGAACGCCTGGAAATAGCATTCGCAGGCTTCAAGCGCAGAGGACAACAACACCTCGACCTGCTGGCTGGACGGCTCGACACCACCGGCGAGCAACAGCGACTGGCGGAACATGATCGCGCCCTCCTGTTCCCACAGGTCGAAATGGCCGAACAGCATCTGCTCGTTGATCAGCGACAACAGTCGCATCACTTCCAGCGTGCGGTTTTCAGGCACCTTGATGTCGAAGGCACAGGCCAGGTGCAGCGCCTCGAAGTCCTCCATCCAGGAGAAGGAGACATGATAGTCGGTCCAGGTTCCGGTCACGGAGATCGAAATCTCATCGTCGCCGGCGCGTTCGAAAGACCAGTCGTTGTTGTGCGCCACCTGTTCGATCACGTCGACCGGATGGATCTCGCGGGAAAATTCGAGCTCAAGGAGTTCCATGGAATGCTTCCTGTCGTTCTGGGAGCGCCACCGCACGCTCCGCGGGGGAGGCACGCACAACGAACAAATTTCTAGAACTCGGACGGCCTGGACTGCTCGACGCAACACTCCATGACCGGACCCCACCGCCCGGCGCATGACCCGTTCCGAATCATGCAGCAAATTCAGTCTATTGATCGGGAGTCGCGTGACCAGCCCAATTTTTTGGGACGGGCCATTCGCATGTGGACAGCGAGAGTCACAAAGAGTCACACGCGCCCTGTAAGCGATTCACGACAAAGCGCTTTTTCAGGCGGCGGGTTGTGGAAAGATTTAACGATTATTTTTTTGCGCGCGGCTTGGCGCTTGTCGTCGAAGCCGGCTTTTCGGCCTTGTCGCCAGCGGAACCCGCCAGTTGGGCCTCGAGTGCCTCGATCCGCGCCGCCAGTTTGGCGTTCTCTTCGCGCGCCTTGGCGGCCATGTCGCGGACAGCGTCGAACTCTTCGCGCTGCACGATCTCCATGGAATTCAGGAGCCGTTCCGCCTGCGCGCGGAAGGCGGTTTCCACCTCGCGGCGCACGCCCTGCGCGGCGCCGGCCGCGTCGGTGACCAGCTTGGCGAATTCATCGAGGATGCGGTTCGGTCCGGTCGACATGGCAAAACCCCTGTTGTCTGCTTTGACCTAATGAGCCCCTTGCCAGAATGCAAGGTTGCTCCGCCTTGACCCTGCCAAAAGCCTGCCCCATGGTCCGCGCCCGAACGCGACCCGCATGGGAGATTTTCTTGAGCGACCTGCTGCCGCTTGCCGCCCTGTCCTTTCCGAACATAGATCCGGTCATCTTCCAGATCGGGCCGTTTTTCGGCTACGGCCCGCTGAAGGTGCACTGGTACGGTGTCGCCTATGTCGTGGGCATACTGTTTGCCTGGTGGTATGCGAAGCGCCTTATCACCAACACCCGCCTTTGGCCTGAAGGCAGACTGCCCATGAAGCCCATCGACATCGACGATTTCGTTGTCTGGGCCGCCGTCGGCATCGTCGTCGGCGGGCGTCTGGGCTACGTGCTTTTCTACAATTTGCCGCGTTATCTCGCCAATCCGATCGAGATTTTCTACCTCCAGGATGGCGGCATGTCCTTCCATGGCGGCATCACCGGAACCATCCTGGCGATGCTCTTTTTCGCGCGGTCGCGCGGCATCCATGTCTGGTCGCTGTTCGACGTGGTGGCTGCCGGCGTTCCTGTCGGCCTCGGCCTCGGCCGGCTTGCCAACTTCATCAATTCCGAGCTCTGGGGCCGGCTCTCCGACGTGCCGTGGGCGGTTGAATTCCCGACCGGCGGGCCGTTCCCGCGCCACCCCAGCCAAATCTACGAGGCATTGCTCGAAGGCCTCGTGCTCTTTCTGCTGTTGCGCTTCCTCACCCATTCCCGATTGAAGCTGATGACGCCCCGCTTCGTCTCCGGCGCATTCGTTACCGGCTATGGCCTGTCGCGCATCTTCGTTGAATTCTTCCGCGAGCCGGACCGTCAGCTTGGCTATCTGTTCGGCGGCTGGCTGACCATGGGCATGGTCCTGTCCGTGCCGATGGTGCTGATCGGCATCTGGTGCATGGCCACGGCCAGGCCGGTCACGCACACACAGCCGGCATGACCCGGCTGAAGCGCCGCATTGTCGAACTGATCGGAACGGTCGGCCCTATTCCGGTCAGCGAATACATGGCGCTTTGCCTGTTCGACCCCGAAGCGGGTTATTACACCACGCGCGAGCCCTTCGGCGCCGGCGGCGACTTCATCACCGCGCCCGAGGTCAGCCAGATGTTCGGCGAACTGGTCGCCGTCTGGCTCTACCAGACCTGGCAGGCCGCCGGCGCGCCGATGCCGGTGACGCTGGCCGAAATCGGGCCGGGACGCGGCACCTTGATGAAAGACATGCTGCGCACGCTGACGCGCCTCGATGCGGATTTTGCCCGCTCAGCGTCCGTCGCGCTGATCGAGACCAGCCCGCGGCTGCGCGACGTGCAGAAGGCGACGCTGGCCGGCGTATCTGATGCCGTGGAATGGCACGAGACGGTCGCGTCTCTGCCCGAAACGCCGCTGTTGATCGTCGGCAACGAACTCTTCGATGCCATTCCGATCCGGCAATTCGTGCGGACCGCCGACGGCTGGCGCGAGCGCATGGTGGGCCTCGACGCGAATGGCGAACTCGGCTTTTACGCGGGTGCTGCCTCGCTCGATCCTTCGCTGCTGCCGCCCGACGCGGACACCGCGCCAGCCGGCGCCATTGTCGAGATCGCCCCGGCCCGCTCGGCACTGATGCAGACGATTGCCGAGCGCATCGCCGAACATGGCGGCGCCGGCCTGTTCTTCGACTACGGTCATCTGCAGCCAGGGGTCGGCGACACGCTGCAAGCACTGCGCCGCCACGATCACGAGGATGTGCTGGAGAGCCCAGGCGAAGCCGATCTAACCTCGCATGTCGATTTCGCAGCCCTTGCCGTCTCGACACGCGCGGCCGGCCTACATTCCGATTTCACCACGCAAGGCGCCTTCCTGCTCAGCATGGGTCTGCTGGAGCGCGCCGGCAGCCTCGGCGCCAATGCCGACAACACCACGCGCGAGCGCCTGTCGGGCGAGGTCGAACGCCTCGCCGGCCCACAGGCGATGGGCGAGCTGTTCAAGGTGCTGGCAATCGCGCATGAAGACATCGTCCTGCCGGTGTTCCACAGCCAGGTCGATCAACCGGAATAAGACCGCCAACGATGCAGGAAACCGAACTCGATACGCTGAAGGCGACCATCCTCGCCCACTTCCCCGATCTGGCCGAGGCTCGATTCAGCCTGCTGACCAACGGGTTCGATTCGGTCGCGGTGGATGTCGATGATCGGCTGATCTTCAAGTTCCCACGCCACGAGACCGCCAGGCAATCGCTGGTGCGGGAGGTCAGCCTCCTGTCCGTCATCCGTCCTGCCATCGCCATGCCGGTTCCGGATATCCGCCTGGTCGACGGACCACCGATCTTCTCGCATCATGCCAAGCTGAAAGGTGACTATCTGGAAACGCCGTATTATGCGCGCCTGTCTGAGCCCGCGCGTGATGATCTGGCAAAACAGCTCGCGCGTTTTTACGTCGACCTGCATGGCCTCGACATGGAGAAAATGAAGGCCGCCGGTGCAACACCCGTCGAAGCCTGGATGGAGCCCGACGAAGTCCGCGAAAGGGCGCCGCCGCTTCTGTCGGGCGAATTGAAAGCCCATGCCGAGCGGATCATTGCGTCGTGGGCCGACCTTCCGCCGGATCCCTGCGGGATCACCTACGGCTTCTTTGATGGCCATGGCTGGAATTTGGCTTTCGATCAGGAAACCAGCCGCCTCAGCGGCGTCTATGACTTCGCCGATTCCGGCTTCGGCTCGCTGCACCGCGATTTTGTCTATTCGAACTTCATTTCCACCGACCTGACCGAGCGCATCGTCACCAACTACGAAGCCTTGTCAGGGCGCGTGCTTCGGCGCGAACGCATCGAGGTGCTCACCGGAGCGCACCGCTTGTGGGAGTTGGCGGCAGCCGTGGACGATCCACCACGAATCCCTTTCATGATGGATCATTTCGCATATTGGGTGACCACGCTACGTTGAGCCTTGCGGCAATCGCGCCACCGATCGCGATTGACTTCGTCCCCCGCCCTGCCCCACTGTCCGCGCTTCGAACCGTCGACCGCGGCGTCTTGACGAATCCTGCCCTGGCGAAGACAAAGCACGCATGCTGGACAAAATGATCCCGGACCCGCTCCGGTCACCGATGCTCGAAAAGGCGGCGGCGCAAGGCATCCGCCACGGCTATTTCACGCGGGTCGGTGGCGTATCGGGTGGCATCTATCGCGGCCTCAACATCGGCGCCGGCTCCCAGGATGATCCGGAATTGGTGCGCGAGAACCGCCGCCGTGTCGCCGATTGGATGGGCGTGGCCCCGAGCCATCTGCTCAGCGCCTACCAGGTCCATTCGCCCGATGTGGTTGTCGCGCGCGAGCCGTTCGCAGGCGAACGGCCGAAGGTCGACGCCATTGTCACCGACCGCCCGGGCATCGCCATTGCCGCCACCACGGCCGACTGTGGGCCTGTCCTGTTCGCTGATGGCGCTGCCCGCGTGGTTGGTGCCGCCCATGCCGGCTGGAAGGGTGCTTTCACCGGCGTGCTCGAAAACACCATCGCGGCCATGGAAGGCCTGGGCGCCAGGCGCGAAAACATCGTCGCGGTGCTTGGCCCGTCGATCAGCCCGAGAAATTACGAAGTCGGTCCCGAATTCATTGCCCGCTTCGTCGAGGCGTCCGCCGACAATGCGCGCTATTTCGCGCCGTCCGGCAAGGCCGGCCATGCACTGTTCGACCTCAACCGATACACGATCGATCGGCTCGTCCAGGCCGGTGTGACCGCGCATGGCCTCGATCGCTGCACCTACGCGGAAGAAGACCTTTTCTTTTCCTATCGCCGCACCGTCCACCGCAATGAGCCGGACTACGGACGTCAGCTGTCGGCGATCGTCTTGGAGGACCACGGCTGATGGCGCTGCATTTCGAACGCTCCGAATTCGACGCGCGCCGCGACCGGCTGATGATCGAGATGGCCGAGAAGAAGCTCGACGCCGTGCTCCTGTTCGCGCAGGAGAGCATGTACTGGCTGACCGGCTATGACACGTTCGGCTTCTGCTTTTTCCAGTGCCTAGTAGTGAAGGCGGACGGCTCGATGGTGCTTCTGACCCGCTCCGCCGACCTCAGGCAGGCGCGGCACACCTCCACCATCGAGGACATCGTGGTGTGGACCGATCGCGCCGACGCCAACCCGGCGATCGACCTGCGCAACCTTCTCAACAATCTGGACCTGCTCGGCGCCCGCATCGGCGTCGAATACGACACGCATGGCCTGACCGCTTACAACGGCCGCCGCCTCGACGAGCAGTTGCAGACCTTTGGCCAGATCGCCGACGCTTCCGGCGTTGTCGGGCGGCTGCGCCTGTTCAAGAGCCCGGCCGAGATCGCCAAAGCCGAAAAGGCGGCCGCCCTGGCCGACGACGCGCTGGATGCGGCGCTGCCGCTGATCAAGCAGGGTGGCGACGAGGCGCAGATCCTGGCCGCCATGCAGGGCGCAGTGTTTTCAGGTGGCGGCGACTACCCCGCCAACGAATTCATCATCGGTTCCGGGCCGGACGCGCTGCTGTGCCGCTACAAGGCCGGGCGCCGCAAGCTCACGAAGAACGACCAGCTCACGCTCGAATGGGCCGGCGTGTTCCATCATTATCACGCGCCGATGATGCGCACGATCCTGACTGGCAAGGTCTCCAAGCGCCATCAAGAATTGTTCGACGCGTCGCGCGCCGCGCTCCTCGCCGTCGAAAAGGCGATGACACCCGGCAACAGTTTCGGCGACGTCTTCGACGCGCATGCCCGCACGCTGGAAGCGCACGGCCTGACGCGGCACAGGCTCAACGCCTGCGGCTATTCGGTCGGAGCTCGCTTCACGCCGTCCTGGATGGATATGCCCTTGTTCTACCAGGGCAATCCCGAACCGATCGCGCCAAATATGACGCTATTCGCGCACATGATCATCATGGATTCGGAAACCGAGACCGCGATGACGCTGGGCCGGACCTACCTCACCACCGAATCCCAGCCGAAGCCGCTTTCGCGCCATGATCTCGACTTGATCGTGCGGTGAATCGATGCCGGGAAGGGCGACAGGGCCGTTCATACGTCACCGAGGAGTCCGTCTGCCGATGAGGCGATCGTGCCTGACCACCGCGTCGTTGCTCGCGGCGTTGATCCTGTCGGCCTGCAACAGCGCCAACGACACGCTGCAGCCCGGCAAGGCCGCGCCGGGCGCCCAGCCCCCCGCCCAAGGCCAGGCCGCGGCGACACCCACCTCGCCGGCTCCCGCAACATCGGCGACGGGAATAACCGCGCCGCAACCCGGCGTGCCTGCAACCGCCGGCACGACGCCCACAGTATCGCCGGCGCAGACCGCTGCGGTGCTCGGCAAGATGCGCCTGCAGATCGCCCCGATCGTCGGCGCCTCCGTCGAGGCGGCCACGCCGCTCACCCAGCGTCTGGCGGCCCGCGCCAAGGAAAGCGGCATCACGCTGGCCGGCAGCGCCAACCAGACCGCGACGCACGTGCTCAAGGGCTATTTCTCGACCATCACCGAGGGCAAGGACACCACCGTCATCTATGTCTGGGACGTCTACGACCCGGCCGGCAACCGGCTCCACCGGATCAACGGCCAGCAGAAGGCGCCTTCGGCCAAGGGCGCCGAGGGATGGGCCGCCGTCCAGCCAGCCACGATGCAGGCGATCGCCGACCAGACCATCGCGCAATTGACCAATTGGCTCGCCGGCCGCCCCGGCGGATCCTAGCCGGCTTCGTGCCACGCGCCTTTCCCCAGGGTTAAGCCTTTGTTGGGATTCAGCTGCGGATTCGCCAATACGACGCTTGCAATACCGGCGAGGGCCGTTAAAAGCCCCATAAACTCCACCACCAGGTACGGTGCATGAAACTCTTCGCGGGCAATTCCAACAGGGTGCTGGCCGAAGGCGTCGCCCGCTATCTCAACATTCCGTTGGGAAAAGCCAGCGTCAGGCGCTTCGCCGACCAGGAGATTTTCGTCGAGATCCAGGAAAACGTGCGCGGCGAGGATGTCTTCATCCTGCAGTCGACGTCCTATCCGACCAACGATCATCTGATGGAACTTCTCATCATGATCGACGCCTTCATGCGCTCGTCGGCCAAGCGCATCACGGCGGTGCTTCCCTATTTCGGCTATGCGCGCCAGGATCGCCGCGCCTCGGGCCGCACGCCGATCTCGGCCAAGCTGGTCGCCAACATGATCGCCCGCGCCGGCGCCGACCGCGTTTTGACGCTCGACCTGCACGCCGGCCAGATCCAGGGCTTCTTCGACATCCCAACCGACAACCTCTTCGCGGTCCCGGTCATGGCCCGCGACGTCAAGGCCAAGTACAAGCAGCTCGGCAACGTCATGGTGGTGTCGCCCGACGTCGGCGGCGTGGTTCGCGCCCGCGCGCTCGCCAAGCGCATCGACGCCCAGCTCGCCATCGTCGACAAGCGGCGCGAACGGCCGGGTGAATCGGAAGTCATGAACGTCATCGGCGACGTGCGCGGCAAGGACTGCCTGCTCATCGACGACATTGTCGATTCCGGCGGCACGCTGTGCAATGCGGCCGACGCACTGCTCGCCAATGGCGCCACCAGCGTCACCGCCTACATCACCCATGGCGTGTTGTCGGGCGGTGCGGCAGCCCGCATCTCCGGCTCGCAATTGCAGGAACTGGTGATCACCGATTCCATCCAGCCGACCCAGGCCGTCATCGATGCGCACAACATTCGCGTCATCTCGATCGGCGACCTGATGGGCGAGGCGATCTCGCGCACCGCGACGGAAGAATCGGTCTCCAGCCTTTTCGACTGACACGTGAAGTAACGCGCCACAAACCGCGCAATCCCGAATTGCGAAGACCCGCGAGCTTGTATTAGATGTTCCCTAAGTAAGGGGATACTTCTGGATTCGGGCTTCGCATTGCTTACCGGCAATACAAGTAACGTCCCGGGGAGTTTCGAGGGCCTTGTCTCTCGGGCCCTGCTTTGGCTGAGCTCGACGGGCACGCCAGACCCGCCTGAAGTCAGACGCCGCCTGGTGCAGATCACGTTCATGCGCAAGGCCGCTTACGTGATCTCGCTGATCTGCGTCCTTTCGGCGGGCACCGCCGTCATCGCGCTTACAGGGCAGACCTGGGCCTATTTCTGGATGGCGGCCGAGTTTGCCATCTTTGTCGCCCGCATCGGCATCGTCACTGCGGTCGAACGAAAGCCAGATCTCGACCCCGAAAAGGCGATGTATGTGCTCATGCTGGTTGCCATGGCATGGGCCGCCACCTTCGGTATCGGCGCCTATCTCTGCATCATGAGTGGGAACACCACCCTGATCGCGCTGGCCAGCATATTGGCGATGGGCGGTATCGGCACGGTCGCCTCGCGAAACGCGGTGACCCCGCGACAGGCGGTACTTTTGATGTGCCTGGTGGCGCTGCCCTATGTCGTCGCCGCGCTGACCTCGCCCACCGCCGGGATGTTCGTCGTCAGCTTCTTCATGCCCTTCTACACCGCCGCCATGATCGCGATGATGGCTCAGAACTACGACATCACCATACGCATGATCCGCGCCGAATACCTCAATCGCCAGCTCGCGATGACGGATGTGCTGACGGGGCTGCCCAATCGAATGTTTCTCGACGACGAGCTCGACAGGCTGTGCGCGGCGATCGGCCGAGGAGAAAAGGCGAGCGGGTTCAGTCTGCTTTACATCGACCTCGACGGCTTCAAGGCGGTCAACGATATCCGTGGCCACGCCGCCGGCGACTTCCTGTTGAAGGCCGTCACGCAGCGCCTCGCTCGCACGGTTCGGGAAGGCGACAGCGTCTGCCGGCTCGGCGGCGATGAATTCGTGATACTCCTGCCGAGAGCAGGCGCTGTGGAGGCAGCCTCCCTGGCGGATAGGATCATCGGCGCCGTTGCCCGCCCCTTCGATATCGATGTCGGCGAACTCGTGCGCATCGGCACCAGCATCGGCAGCGTCACCGCGCCCGCCGACGGCGACACCCCGGCCTCCTTGATCGGCAATGCCGACATGGCTCTTTATGCCGCCAAGGCAGCAGGCAAGGGAACCCATCGCGCGCATGCCGCAAGCAGTGTGTGATTGTCCTGATCCGGATCAGTCGGGGCCGCACGACAGCAGCCAATCCCGCCTAACGCAGCAGGCCGTCCAGCAGCGGCAGGCTGATCAGCGCCGAAAGTGCGATCAGCCCGAAGCACAGCCGGCGGAAGGTCTGTTCGCTGGCTATGCCGAACATATGCGCGCCGAGCCACAGCCCCAGCCCGTAGGCAGGCGCCGCAATGACAGCGAGCGCGGCGATCGGCGCTGTGATGAGGCCGCCCCAGAGATAGCTGACCGCGGTGATCGCCGAGGAAATCGCAAAATAGAGAATGATGTTGGCCCGAACCGTATTGCCCGCAAAAGCGCCGCCCAGCCAGTAGGCCACGACCGGCGGGCCGCCGACCTGCGCCGCGCCCGAGAAGACGCCGGAGATCGCCCCGACCGCCACGGTGAGCGGAGCTCTCGGACGACCATGGTAACGCCAGCCCGACATCAAAAGGAGAAGAAGCAACACAACGATGGCGATGATCGACCAGCGGATGACGAGCGGGTCGAGATGCGCCAGTGCATAGGTGCCGAGCGGCACGCCGACGAGCGCGCCCAGCGCCATGACGAAGACATTGGTTTTGTCCGCCAGCCGCCACGCGCCGGGAACGAACCCCACCGTCATCACCCCATCCACCACCAGAAGCAGCGGCGCCGCCACCTTGGGGCCGATCACCGCGCTGGCCATCGGGACAAAGATCAGCGCCGCGCCAAAGCCCGAAAAGCCGCGCGCCAGACCGGCGATCAGGGCGATGAGAACGATAGCGAGGATGGCCTGGGTTGAGGTGCCGGCCAAAAGGGAGTGGAGCATTTTGTTATCGAAAGACTGAATTCCCGCTGTTTCTAGCTGGTTCCTGCTCTACCGGACAGAGCCCGGGCCGAAAGCGACAACTATTGCCTCGGCCGCTTGCTTGAATCGGACGCTCAGCCCCTCGGGTTCCCCGCTTTGGCGGCTTGCCTTCGCGCCCTCGCCCATCAGGATCAGCAACTCCGCGGCAGTATCGGGTCGCAAAAGCCCCGCACGCGCGCAAAGTTCAGCCAACCCGTCGCGATAGGTTTTTGGGTCTTTCCCGACCATCCTGTTGATGGAACGGTCGTGCTTGCCCGGTCCAATGACGCTGCCGGCGAATTCGCAGCCATCGCTTCGAACATCCTCAGCCACCTGGTCGATCCAAGTCCCAAGCTGCGCCAGAGGGTCTCCCGGACGCAGGGCATCCAGGTCATCCCAAAGCCAATCGGCATTTTCGATCGGTCGTTGAAGGGATCGCCCAATGACATCGGTGTGTAGCGGAATTTCCAGGGACATGGTCTGACCTCGGATGTTGTCAGTCGAACGTGCGCCTCTCTGGAGGCGGGATGCTTTCCAGCTGCGCCACGGAGCATTTAGGCGTCGACCCCACGCTGGTTTCCCAGGCGTGTTGCCAATTCAGCAAACTCTTGCTGGCCGTCGCGGCTTATCGTAAGAGGAGATGTTCTCCGGTTATATACGGAGATATCCTCCGCATAGCAAGGATTTTTTCAATGGTTCGTCAGAGCGAACCCTCCGCCCCCCGGAAGCCGAGAGCAGATGCCGAGCGCAACCGCATCCGGCTGCTTTCTGTCGCCAAGGTGGTCTTCGCGGAAAAAGGCTCGAATGCCAGCCTCGACGAGATAGCGCGCCGCGCCGGTGTCGGCGCCGGGACCCTCTACCGTCACTTCCCCAACCGCGATGCGCTGGTCGCAGCGATATACCGCAACGAGACCGAGCAACTTGTTGCGGCAGCGGACCGTCTCGTGAAGGAGCACGCGCCTGTCGAGGCACTGCGCTCATGGCTTTTGCTGTTCGTCGACTACATCACCACCAAACACGGAATGCACGAGCTGCTCCAACCTGTGCTCAGCGGAATGTCCGACCTCCAATCGGCATCCGTGACGCAGATGCAGCAAGCAATTTCAGGGCTGATTGAGCGAGCCGTTGAAAGTGGGGACGTTCGCCGAGATCTCGATCCCCGCGACCTGATGTTCGCGCTTGCGGGTGCGGCTAAATTCGGCGCGGGATCCGACGGCCTGCAGGCTGCCAGACGGCTGGTCGACATTCTGATAGCCGGTGTCCGAACGCCCTCGAAATCCTAGATTTCGCCTCACCCCACCTCCCTCGCCCCGCGCAGATACCCTCTCGGCGACGTACCCAGCATGCGCTTGAACATGGTGGTGAAGGCCGGCACGCTGTCATAGCCGAGATCGAGCGCGACGCGGGTGATCGGCTCGCCATCGGCCAGCCTGGGCAGCGCCGCGAACAGCAGCGCCTGCTGGCGCCAGGTCGACAGCGACAGGCCGGTCTGGCGGTGGAAGACGCGGGTGAAGGTACGCCGGCTCATACCCACCGTCTCCGCCCAGTCGTCGATCGTCGCATGAGGCGATGGCTCGGCGACGAAGCGACGGCAAAGCGTGGCGATGCGGGCGTCGGCCGGAAAAGGCAGGCCGAGCGGCCGCTCCGGCATGGTCGGGATCTCGTGCAAGAGCAGCGCCATCAAAAGCGCCGCCCGTTCGCTGGGAGGCTGTTCAGTCGGCAGGGTGACGGCCTCGATGATCAGACTGCGCATCAGGTCGCTGACGCCCACCACGCGCAGCCGTGTCGGCAGGCCCTCGACGGCATTGGGCGCGACATAGATCGACCGCATCGAGACATTGCCCAACATGTCCACCGCGTGCTCGATGCCGGCCGGGATCCACATGGCGTGGTCGGGCGGCACCATCCAGCGCCCATATTGGGTTTTCACCAGAACCACGCCGGCCAGGGCATGCAGCAACTGGCTGCGGTTGTGGTGATGGTCCGGCACCGTATAGCCGTCGGGATATTCCGACGGCAGCGCCACGATGAGGTCGCGCACGCGCTCCAGCCACTCCAGACGTTCCCTGTGCAGCTTGTAGAGTTGCTCGACCGGCGCTTCCCGGTAGGAGACGCTCATTGGCATGGCATTGGCCCACTTGCGTAATAAATGGACCAAACCACGAAAGAAGTAGGGTGACAACGGGATTATAAGCTCCCGCGCGGCAGCCTGCCGCAGACATACCCAAGGAGCATGATCTTGACCGATACCGCAGCGACGGCCGGTCGCGCGACCGCAGCGACCACCACAGCCTTCACCGTCATCCTGGCAGTGAGCTTTGGCCATTTCATCAACGACATCATGCAGTCGCTGCTTTCGGCCATTTATCCGCTTCTTAAGGACAATTATCGCCTCGATTTCTGGCAGATCGGCCTTTTGACCTTCACCTTCCAGGTCACCGCCTCGCTGTTGCAGCCGGTGGTCGGCATGGTCACCGACAAGCGGCCGATGCCCTTTTCCCTGCCCTGGGGCATGGCCTCGTCGCTGGTCGGGCTGATCGTGCTCGCCTATGCCGGCCATTATTGGCTGCTTCTGATCGGCGCCTCGCTGATCGGCATCGGCTCGTCGATCTTTCACCCGGAATCGTCGCGCATCGCCAGGCTGGCGTCTGGCGGCAAGCACGGCCTTGCCCAGTCGCTGTTCCAGGTCGGCGGCAATGCCGGCCAGGCGATGGGCCCGCTGCTGGCGGCCTTCATCGTCGTGCCCTTCGGCCAGACCAGCATCTCCTGGTTCGCCATCGGCTCGCTGATCGGCATCATCGTGCTTTGGCAGGTCGGCAACTGGTACATCCGGTTCCGCAAGGCGAGCGGCAATCGCCCGGCAGCCACCCATGTGTCGCCCTTCCCGCGCAACCGCGTCGCCTGGGCGCTGGTCATCCTCACCGTGCTGGTGCTGTCGAAGAACGCCTATATCGCCAGCCTGTCGAGCTACTACACCTTCTACACCATCCATAAGTTCGGCGTTTCGGTGCAGATGTCCCAGGTGCTTCTGTTCGCCTTCCTCGGCGCCTCCGCGCTCGGCATCCTGCTCGGCGGGCCATTCGGCGACCGCTACGGCCAGAAGGCGATGATCTGGTTCTCCATCGTCGGCGTCTTGCCGTTCACGCTGATCCTGCCTTATGCCAATCTGGAATGGACGGTGATCCTCACCATCCTGATCGGTCTCATCCTGTCCTCGGCCTTCTCCAACATCGTGGTGTTCGCGCAGGAATTGGTGCCGGGCCGCGTCGGCATGATCGCCGGCATCTTCTTCGGCTTCGCCTTCGGCATGGGCGGCATCGCCGCTGCTATCCTCGGCGTGGTCGCGGATGCCAAGGGCATCGACTTCGTCTACCAGATCTGCTCGTACCTGCCCTTGCTCGGCCTGCTCACCATCTTCCTGCCCAACATGAAGGAAGCCAAGGGCAAGGCCGCCAAGGCGGCATAGTCCGGCAAAGGCGGCCACGCTTGCGCGTTTGGCCGCCTTCCGCTATAGAGCCGCCACCCGCGTAGACACCCTTGGAGGCAACGCGGCTGAGGGCCGCCAGGCTCGCAAGACCCCAAAAAGCACTTTCCGGTTTTTGTGGTCGCGCACGGATGGCGGCTTTCGACATTTTCGGAGACCGGCACGCCGGGCACCGGAGATGCTCCAGCAACGCGAAAGGAAATGCCATGAGCCACGACACTTACGAGCTCAAGGCCGAGGCGCGCGAACAGGTCGGTAAGGGGTCCGCCCGTGAAGTTCGCCGCAACGGTAAAGTGCCTGCAGTTATTTACGGCGACAAGCAGCCTCCCCTGGCGATCGCCCTGTCCTACAAGGACATCTTCTACAAGATCCATGGCGGTGGTTTCCTGACCACGGTCGCCACGATCGATGTCGACGGCAAGAAGATCCAGGTCCTGCCGAAGGACTATCAGCTTGATCCGGTCAAGGACTTCCCGATGCATGTCGACTTCCTGCGCATCGGCAAGGACACCGAGGTCAATGTCGACGTTCCGGTGCACTTCATCAACGAAGAAAAGTCGCCCGGCATCAAGCGCGGCGGTGTCTTGAACATCGTGCGCCACGAAGTCGAGTTCCACTGCCCGGCCAATGCGATCCCGGAATTCATCACCGTGGATCTCTCCGGTGCAGACATCGGCGATTCCATCCACATCTCGTCGGTCAAGCTGCCGAAGGGCGTGAAGCCGGTCATTTCCGACCGCGACTTCACCATCGCCACCATCGCCGGTTCGGCCGCGATGAAGCCGGAGACCGAGGAAGCGGAAGCCGCTGCCCCGGTCGCTGAGGCCGCAGCCGAAGAGAAGTAAGTTTCGCCGCCCGGGAGCGCCGCAACCATGCTTGTGTTTGCAGGTCTCGGCAATCCGGGCGCGAAATATGCCAACAACCGGCACAATGTCGGTTTCATGGCGGCGGACGCTATCGCCCGCCGCCATTCCTTTTCGCCCTGGTCGAGAAAATTCCAGGCCGAGATCGCCGAAGGCAGGATCGGCGGCGAGAAAATACTTCTCATCAAGCCGCAGACTTTCATGAACCTGTCCGGCCAGGCGGTTGGCGAGGCGCTGCACTTCTACAAGCTCGAACCTTCGGCCGTCACCGTCTTCTACGACGAGATCGAACTCCCGGCCGGCAAGGTGCGTGTCAAGACAGGCGGCGGTTCCGCCGGCCACAACGGCATCCGCTCGCTCGACCAGCATATCGGCAAGGATTACCGGCGCGTGCGCATCGGTGTCGGCCATCCCGGTGCCAAGGAAATGGTGCACGGCCATGTGCTGGGCGACTTTTCCAAATCCGACCAGGAATGGCTGGACGTGCTGCTCCAGGCCATGGCCGACAGCGCCGAGCAGATCGCCAAGGGCGACGACAACTCCTTCATGAACCGCGTGACGCTGGCCCTGCGCGATAAGCTGCAGCCGACCGGACCGAACGACACGCCGCCGCCAAAGCCGCCGAAAGAGCCGGCCTCGCCCAAGGCGCAGAGCCATATCCGCCAGGCCAGGCCGCAGCAGCCTGCCGCGAAGCTTCCCGAAAGCGGGCCGATGGCGGCGATGCTGAAGAAGCTGTTTGGCAACAAGGACTGAGCCGCATAGGCCGAAAGGCTTGACGATCATCGACCCTTTCGCCCATAGCCTGAGCAAATTCTTAGTTCCCGATAGGACCACATCATCATGGGTTTCAAATGCGGCATCGTTGGGCTGCCCAACGTCGGCAAGTCCACGCTGTTCAACGCGCTGACGCGCACCGCGGCCGCGCAGGCGGCGAACTATCCCTTCTGCACCATCGAGCCGAATACCGGCGAAGTGGCGGTGCCGGATCAACGCCTGCGGAAGATCGCCGACGTTGCCAAGTCGAAGGAAATCATCCCGACGCGCATCTCCTTCGTCGACATCGCCGGCCTGGTGCGCGGCGCCTCGAAGGGCGAAGGACTGGGCAACCAGTTCCTCGCCAACATCCGCGAGGTCGATGCCGTCGTGCATGTGCTGCGCTGCTTCGAGGATGACGACATCACCCATGTCGAGGGCAAGATCGACCCGGTAGCCGACGCCGACACGGTCGAGACCGAACTGATGCTCGCCGACCTTGAAAGCCTGGAGCGCCGGATCGTGCAGATCCGCAAGCGCGCCGGCGGCAAGGACAAGGAAGCAAGCACCGTCCTGCCGATGATGGAAGAGGCGCTGAAGCTGCTGCAGGACGGCAAGCCGGCGCGCGTGCTGCTGAAAGGCATCGCGCCCGAGGATCTCGCTATCCTGAAGGGGCTGAACCTGCTCACCTCGCATCCGGTGCTCTATGTCTGCAACGTCGCCGAGGGCGATGCCGCGACCGGCAACGAACACACGCGCGCCGTCGAGAAGATGGCCGAAGCGCAGGGCGCCGGCACCGTGGTGATCTCCGCCGCCATCGAGGCCGAGGTGGCGCAGCTTCCCGATGCCGAGGAGCTCGAATTCCTCGCTTCCATGGGGCTGGAGGAACCTGGCCTCGATAAGCTGATCCGCGCCGGCTACGACCTCCTGCACCTGATCACCTATTTCACCGCGGGCCCGAAGGAAACCCGCGCCTGGACGATCGAGCGCGGCACCAAGGCGCCCGGCGCGGCCGGCGTCATCCACACCGACTTCGAGCGCGGCTTCATCCGTGCCCAGACCATCGCCTACAACGACTTCATCACCCTGGGTGGCGAAGTGGCGGCCAAGGAGGCCGGCAAGGCGCGTGACGAAGGCAAGGAATATGTCGTCCAGGACGGCGACGTGATGCTGTTCAAGTTCAACACCTGATCCGGATCGATGACGGCGCACGCCAGCCCTGAACTTGACCTTCCACCGGCTATCCGCGCGATGATCGCGGGCTATGCCTGGGACCGAGACACGCTTGGCCATTCGGATGCCGGCGTGTTCAGGCTGGAGGCGACTGACCGGCCCCGATTGTTCCTGAAAGTCGAGGAAAGTGGGGGCCATGCCGAACTGCCCGCCGAGGTGGAGCGCCTGCGCTGGCTTGCCGGTCAGGGCGTTGCCTGTCCCGAGGTGCTGGCTTTCGAAACCCATGCCGGCCGCGACTGGCTGCTGATGAGTGCCATGCCTGGGCGGGATCTGGTTTCGGCTGGCCCGCTGTCCGCCGAAAAGGCCATCGCCGTGATGGCCGGGGCGCTGCGTAACCTGCATGCGCTGGATATCCGTTCCTGCCCCTTCGACCACCGGCTCGAACACCGCATCGCCGACGCCAGGGCGCATCTGGAGGCCGGTCTCGTCGACGAGGAGGATTTCGACGACGAGCGCATGGGGCGCACGGCGGACGATGTTTTCGGCGATGTCATCGCCTTGCGACCCTCCAGCGAAGACCTCGTCGTCACCCATGGCGACGCCTGCCTGCCGAATTTCATGGTCGACGGCGACCGTTTCTCGGGCTTCATCGACTGCGGCCGCCTCGGTGTCGCCGACCGCTGCCAGGACCTTGCGCTCGCCTGCTGGAGCATCCACCATAATCTCGGCCCGCAATGGGTCGACCCCTTCCTTGCCCACTACGGTGCGCCGGACATCGATAGCGGCAAGCTCGCCTACTACCGCCTGCTCGACGAATTTTTCTGATCGCAGGCGCGTCTTTACGACCGTGACTGCAGCAGCCGCGGCGTCCGGTGGCCGTTGCGGCTTGACGCGGCCAGCCGCCGGGTCTATCGCGCCCTTGCGCCGACCAGCTTTCCCGGCCCGGCGTCCCCTCGAAACAGCCCTCGGCATGGGAGACCACGCGATGATCAAGGCCTTCGTCGTGGACAATGATCGGCTGCGCGTTGCCGACTACCTCGAAGAACAGCGCGACAGCATCGTCTGGGTCGACCTTTTCAATCCCACCAAGGAAGAAGAGACGGCCGTCGAGACGGTGTTCGGCATCGCCGTGCCGACCCGCGAGGAGATGGAGGAGATCGAGGTTTCCTCGCGCCTCTATGTCGAGGACGGCGGATATTTCATGACCGCCAACCTTCCCTCGCAGACCGAAGCCGACAAACCGGAAATGTCGCCGGTCACCTTTGCCCTCGCCAACAAGCGCCTCGTCACCGTGCGCTATCATGAGCCGCGCGCCTTCAAGACCTTCCCGCTGCGCGCCGAAAAGGTGGCGACCGGTTGCACCAGCGCCGACACCATCCTGGTCGGCCTGCTCGAGGCGATCGTCGACCGGCTGGCCGATATCCTCGAAAAGATCGGCCGCGACATCGAGACGATCTCGCATGACATCTTCGAGGCGACCGCCACCAGCGCCTCGCGCCGCAACCGCGACTTCCAGGAGCTCCTGAAGAGCATCGGCCGCAAGGAAGACCTTGCCTCCAGCGTACGCGACAGCCTGATCTCGCTACAGCGGCTGGCCGGTTTCCTGACCCATGCCGCCACGCAGACCAAGATGGGCAAGGACAGCCGCGCCCGCATCAAGACGCTTTCGCGCGACGTCGTTTCGCTGGCCGACCATTCCGCCTTCCTGTCGCAGAAGATCGGCTTCCTGCTCGACGCCACGCTCGGCATGATCTCGATCGAACAGAACGCCATCATCAAGATCTTCTCGGTGGCCGCCGTCATCTTCCTGCCGCCGACGCTGGTGGCATCGATCTACGGCATGAATTTCGAGGCGATGCCGGAATTGAAATGGCAGGTCGGCTACCCGCTTGCCATCGGCCTGATGATCGTGTCGGCGGTGCTGCCCTACTGGTACTTCCGCCGGCGCGGTTGGCTTTGAACGGGCAAACCGCTGCGCCAAGCCCGGCCAAGCCTTGCGGGACGGGACGGCAGCGTTCAAAGTAATAGTACAAGCTTGAACGGGATTGCGCGATGACCGGCAAGAAATGGGCCTACGAGGATTTCGCCGAAGGCGCGGCGATCGATCTCGGACCCAAACATGTGACGGCGGCCGAAATCATCGAATTCGCCTCCGAGTTCGACTTCCAGCCGATGCATCTCGACGAGGAAGCCGGCAAGGCCGGCCTGCTCGGCGGCCTCTCCGCCTCTGGCTGGCACACATGCGCGATGTTCATGCGCATGATCTGCGACGCCTTCATTCTCGACTCCACCTCGCAAGGCGCGCCCGGCGTCGACCATGTCAAATGGAAGAAGCCGGTGCTCGCCGGCGACACGCTGACTGGCAAAATCACCATCCTTGCCAAGCGGCTGTCCAAATCCAAACCCCGGCTCGGCTTCGTCACCATGCGCGCCGAACTGTTCAACCAGCGCGGCGAGACCGTGTTCGAACTGGAGAACACCGGCATGTTCCTGACACGCGCGGGAGCCGACGCATGAGCCTCGACGACTATCTCGGCATCGGCACCACCGTCACCCTCGGCTCGCACCGCTTCGAGCCCGAGGAGATCAAGGCCTTCGCCCGCAAATACGACCCGCAGATCTTCCATGTCGACGAGGAAGCCGCCAAGCACAGCCTGCTCGGTGGTCTGTGCGCGTCAGGCTGGCACACCGCCGCCACCTGGATGAAGTACAACCTGACAACGCCGAGACCAACCGGCGCGGTCTGGAAAGGCCCCGGCGCGGAGCCGGAATTCGGTCCCTCCCCCGGCTTCCGCAATCTGAAATGGCTGAAACCGGTCTTCGCCGGCGAGACCGTCACCTTCACCCGCACCGGCGTCGCCCATCGCCCGCTCGCCTCGCGGCCGGGCTGGCGGCTGCTGACAATCCTGTGCGAGGCCTTCGATTCCACCGGCGACAAGGTGATCGAGTTCGAAAGCTCGGTGCTGGTGAAGGCCGAATAGGCACTTTGAACCCGGCCCGCCGTCGCCTCCTGACACCAAGTTGTCAGGAGCACTACGCTATCTGATCGGCCATTGAAGAGGACGAAGGAGCGTCGTTGGGGCGCATCCATCTCGTCCCGCGGGGGATGTCGCCGATGGATGCCAGCGCCTTGTGGCTCTATTTCGTTCTGCTCGTCGGCATCATCGTCGTGCCCGGCATGGATATGCTTTTCGTGCTGGCCAATGCGCTCAGCGGCGGGCGTCAGGCAGGCATCGCGGCAACGGTCGGCATCATGCTCGGCGGCATCTGCCACACCATCTTCGGCACTGTCTTCGTCACCGGTCTGTCGACCCTGCTGCCGGTCGTCGCCCCCGTCATGATGGTGGCCGGCTCGCTCTACATGATGTGGATCGGCTACACGCTTGCCCGCAGCGCGATTTCCGTCGACACGGTCGAGGCGGCGGCGGCACGCCCGCTCGGCACGATCCTGGCGCAGGGCATGCTCACCTGCGTGCTCAACCCCAAGGCCTGGCTGTTTGTGCTCGCCGTCTACCCGCAATTCATGAAACCGATCTACGGCCCGATCTGGCTGCAGGCTCTGATCATGGGGACGATGACCGTCACCGTGCAGATGGCCGTCTATGGCGGCCTGGCACTGGCGGCGCTGCGCGGTCGCGATGCGCTGACCGACAACCACGCCGCCACCATCTGGATGGGACGCGGCGCCGGCCTGCTTCTGATGGCGGTCGCCGCCTTCACTCTGTTTCGGGCTGTCAGGGGGATGTGACGAGAGGGATATGACGGAGCGGCATCCCACGCCTTCGTCATTCCGGGCCAGCGAGGCGAAGCCGAGCGCCGACCCGGAACCCATTGAGCAGCACGGCCGGGACCTGGGTTCGCGTGGGCGGCGGTGAAAGATGCGGCGCCGGTTCGGCTGCGTGAACGGTTCAGGACGAGGACCGGGCCGTGCCAGACGATGAAGCGGCCAATGGGTTCCGGCTCTCGCTGCGCTCGGCCGGAATGACGGCGGCGCAGTCGCGTCGACGCGATGACGCGTTGATACACTTCTTCATCGCCACGCCCTGCTTTTCGCAGTCTGGCCATTGTCAAAAAACACTCCCCTTGAGGGAGGTGGGAAGCGGGGCGCCGGGTCGGTGCCTCTTAGCAAACAGTACGTGGCGCCTTCCGGGCGCCCCGCCAGTGTTCTTGCCCCGGACCGACCTCGCCGTCCTTCGCGACGGCAGACTTCGGGCCTCGAAGCCGCCATTCGCGGCGGCCGGGTTTTTCCAGGGCCCGGACTTAGGGCTCGTCACCAGACAGCGCCACCGTTAGCGCTGCCAGTCCGGCACCGGCGCCCTCCCTGATACCCGGTGCGCACCAGGTTCCCGTGAGGGCGATGCGCCGATTGTCGACTGAAGGCGAGCGGCGTGAACAAATCCGCGCACGATTTTTCGCGTGGTTTTCGGCAAGGGATTGAACGGACAAGGTTCTTTCTTTCGACCTGCGTCTTCCTCCACGCATCCAATCCACATCCCGCACCGTGCCGACGCGTCAGTGTTCCGGCATGGATTCCCGACACGCTTCGCTCGTTCCTCGCTCACGCGGTCGGGAATGACGGATGTCCTCGAGCGCTTTCGCCAATCGCGCGGTTCTGATCGCAACGGTTTTGACGGCCACTGTCGTTCGCACCGACGGGTTTAGGGGACCGCCGTTGTTCGCGCAGACGGTTTTAGGGATCGCTGCCGTTCGCAACGACATTGATGCGAGGCTGGGCATGGACAATTGGCGAGACCGCCCATGCAACTCGTCATTCCCGGCCGCGTGAGCGACCGCAGGGAGCGGTGCGTGTCAGGAATCCATGCCGGAACGCTGACGCGCCGGTGCGGTGCAGGACGTGGATTGGACGCGCGGCCCGAGGCCAACGGAATTGGAAAGGAACCCTTCAGTGGCCGTCGAAGGCCATCAGGGTACGCACCGGCACATTGAGCGCCTCGAGCTTCTTGCGGCCGCCGAGGTCCGGCAGATCGATGACGAAACAGGCGGCGATGATATCGGCGCCGATCTGGCGCAGCAGCTTGACCGCCGCCTCCGCCGTGCCGCCGGTGGCGATCAGGTCGTCGATCAGGATGACCTTTTCGCCCGGCGCCACGCCGTCCTTGTGCATCTCCATCTCGTCCAGCCCGTATTCCAGGCTGTAGGCGACGCGCACGGTTTCGTGCGGCAGCTTGCCCTTCTTGCGGATCGGCACGAAGCCGGCCGACAACTGGTGGGCGACGGCGCCGCCGAGGATGAAGCCGCGCGCCTCGATGCCGGCGATCTTGTCGACCTTGCGGCCGGCATAGGGATGCACCAGCTCGTCGATGGCGCGCCGGAAGGCCTGGGCATTGCCGAGAAGCGTGGTGATGTCACGAAACAGGATGCCGGGCTTCGGATAGTCCGGAATGGTGCGGATCGAGGCCAGCAGCGTGTCGGTCGAAGAAGATGTCATCGGGAATCCATGTCGTGCCGCCCCATCGATAGAGACTGGCGCGGGCAAAGGAAAGTGCGAAGCCGGCATGGCCTCGCATTTTCGGCCGCGACCCGTGGCCTGCCCCGCTCAGGCCAGGGTGTCGGGCTCGGTGGCGCGCGGATCGTCCGGCTCCGGTGCCGCCTTCAGCGCCACCGCGACGAGGCCCGCAGCGACCATGAAGGCGCCGACCAGCCACAGTCCGGCCTTCGGGTTTCCGGTCAGGTCGGTCAGCCAGCCGGTCACATAAGGGCCGACAAAGCCGGCGAGATTGCCGAGCGAGTTGATGAGGGCGATGCCACCCGCCGCCGCAGCACCTGTGAGGAACATGGTGGGCAGCGCCCAGAAGGTGGGCAGCGCCGCGCAGATGCCCATGGCGCAGATCGTCACCGCGATCATCGTGGTGAAGGGTGACTGCATGTAGAGCGCGACGGGAATGGCGAGCCCGCCGACAATGGCCGGGATCGCCACATGCCAGACACGTTCGCGGGTGCTGTCGCCGTGGCGCGCCCACAGATACATGGTGACGGCGCCGAACAGGTAGGGGACGGCGACGATGAAGCCCTGCTCGACCAACGAGTAGTGCGTGTTGAAGGTCTGCTGGAAGCCAGCGATGATCGTGGGCAGGAAGAAGCCGACCGCATAGAGCCCGTAGACGATGCCGAAATAGACGAAGGCCAGCGCCAGCATGCGCGGCTGCGTCAGCGCCTTGACCAGCGGATAGTGATAGCGCTGCGCGGTCTGGACACGTTCGGTATCCATCTCGTTTTGCAGCCAGGTGCGCTCGTCGGCGTCGAGCCAGGCCGCGTCCTGCGGCCGGTCGGTCAGGTAGAACCAGCACATCACGCCGAGCAGCACCGCCGGCAGGCCCTCGACCAGGAACATGAAGCGCCAGCCGTCGAGCCCGAACAACACGCCATGGCCGGTGGCGATCAGCCAGGCCGACAGCGGCGAACCGAATACCGACGACAGCGGTATCGCCACCATGAACAATGCCACCGCCCGCGCGCGTTCACGCTTGGGGAACCACAGCGTCAGGTAGAGGATGATGCCTGGGAAGAAGCCCGCCTCGGCGATGCCGAGCACGAAGCGCAGCGCATACATGGTGAGCCCGTTGGGCACGAACGCCATCGCAGAGGCGACGATGCCCCAGCTGACCATGATACGCGCGATCCAGCGGCGCGCGCCGACCTTGTGCAGCATCAGATTGCTGGGCACTTCGAGCAGCAGATAGCCGATGAAGAAGATGCCCGAGGCGAGCCCGAAGGCCGCCTTGTCGAAGCCCAGCGCATCGTTCATGCCGTGGGGTGCCGCGAAACCGATATTGGTGCGGTCGAGATAATTGACGAAATAGAGCAGGCCCAGGAAGGGCAAAAGCCGCCAGGCGACTTTTTGAATGACACGCTCGCGGATGTTGGGGGCAACGGAAGTCGAGTGAGATGAACCGACCACGGCTTTTCTCTCCGATTCGACGCCCTCCCCCGTTGGCTACGTAAACATGCGCGCGTCAGGGTGTCCATTGGCATGCGCCAGGCTGAAACAACAAAAAGGGCGCCACCTGGGCGCCCTTTCCTGACGGTTGTGGTATCGAAGACTGGCCCGGAGGCAGGCTTCCTACATGCCGAGATCGGCGCGCAGTTCCGCCTTGGCCGCATTGTATTCGGCCTCGAATTCGGCGTTGTGCTGCAGGTTGGAGGCGATCACCGCGCCGGAGATGCGGCCCATTTCGATGTCGGACGGATAATGGATGCCGGCAACGACGCGGTTGTTACCGTATTCCCAGGCGCGCGCCATGATCTCAGGCCGCTTTTCGGGAACCATGTTGGACAGGATGATGCCCATCATGGTGCCAACCGTGGTGTGACCCGACGGCCAGGAGCCCGAGGTGGACGGCTTGACGATGGGCTTGACCATGTCGCTCAGCATATGCGGGCGGGGACGCTTCCAGGTGTCCTTGGCGGGATCGACGACCGCGCCTTCGGTGGCCGCGACGCGTTCGAAGAAGGCGTCGAGCTTGGGCAGCGTCTCCTTGGTGAACTTCGGACCCATGACGTCGGCGAAGCGCCAGACGTTCTCTTCGGCGTCGGCCTTGGCGCGTGCTTCCATTTCGGGCGTGCGGGTGAGCTGCATCGTCAGCACCTCGGCGATTTCGGCCTTGGTCTTGGCCGAATCATTGGCCGGCGGCGACGGCAGGATCGCGGTCAGATCGACATCGGTATTGGTGAGGAAGGGCTTGGCCTCTTCGGCCTGGCCGGTGGCGGTCAGGACGATGAGGAAGAGGCCGGCAAGCAGGCTGGTTTTGCGCATGGGAGACATCCTTTGCGAGGGAGACGGCGGAGCTTCTTCCGGCTCGGTGACAGCCATGTGACGCCACCCGCAAATGCAAAGGGCCGGCCTGAACGAACAGGCCGGCCCTTGCGGAAAACAGGATGTCCCAGGCGTCAGTGAGCGACGTTCGACCACACCTTGCGCTTGGTCAGATACATCAGCACCGCGAACAGCAAGAGGAAGATCATGACGCGGAAGCCGGTCTTCTTGCGGTCTTCCAGATGCGGCTCGGCGGCCCACATCAGGAAGGCGGAAACGTCTTCCGAATATTGCTCGACCGTCTGCGGCGCGCCGTCGTCATAGGTGACCTGGCCGTCGGAGATCGGCTTCGGCATCTTCAGCGACACACCCGCGTTGAAATACGGGTTGTAGTGCGTGCCTTCGGGAACGGTCATGCCGGCCGGCGGCTGCTGGTCGTAGCCGGTGATCAGGCCGTGGATATAGTCCGGACCGCCGGTGGCGTACTGCGTGAAGATGTCGATGACGAACTGCGGGAAGCCGCGCTCGATGCCGCGCGCCTTGGCAAGCAGCGACATATCAGGCGGAACCGCGCCGCCGTTCGACGCGGCAGCGGCCTTGTCGTTCGGATAGGGCGACGGGAAATAGTCGGAAGGAATGCCGGGGCGCTCGAACATCTCGCCGGCGTCGTTCGGGCCATCCGGAACGGTGTAGCCGGCGGCGAAGGCCTTGACCTGCGCTTCCGAGTAACCGAGGTCGGAGAGCGTGCGGAAAGCCACCAGCTTCATCGAGTGGCAGGCCGAGCACACTTCCTTGTACACTTTCAGGCCGCGCTGCAGCTGTGCCTTGTCGTAGGTGCCGAACGGCCCCGCGAAGGTCCAGTTCATCTCCTTCGGCTTGTGGATCGGGAAATGCGTCGGGTTGGCCTCATGCGAAGCCTCCCCTGCCTTGCCCGCTTCCTCGGCATAGGCGGCCGCGCCGACGAAGAGCGCGGAGACCGCCGCGAGCGAAATGAGAATCTTCTTCATACCAATATCCCCTGGATTCTCTTGACGCTCAGCCCTTGGTTTCCGGAGCGGCGGTGGCGCCCGACGGATGCCCGGAGCCGGACTTGTTCTTTTCCAGAACCGCCTCGGTGATCGAGTTGGGCAGACGCCGCGGCGTCTCGATCAGCCCGAGCACCGGCATGATAATCAGGAAGAAGGCGAAGTAGAACAGCGTCGCCAGCTGCGCCATCAGCACATAGGAGCCTTCCGCCGGACGCGAGCCCAGCCAGCCGAGCAGGATGGCGTCGATCGCGAACAGCCAGAAGAACAGCTTGTACCAGGGCCGGTAGACAGCCGAACGGACCTTCGAGGTGTCGAGCCACGGCACTAGGAACAGCATGGCGATGGCGCCGAACATGGCGAGCACGCCGCCGAGCTTGGAATCGATCGGCCCGATGTTGAAGGTGATGGCGCGCAGGATCGCGTAGAACGGCAGGAAGTACCATTCCGGAACGATGTGGGCCGGCGTCTTCAGCGGATCGGCAACGATGTAGTTGTCGGGATGGCCGAGATAGTTCGGGATGTAGAAGATGAAGTAGGCGAACAGCGCCAGGAACACGATCATCGCGAACGCATCCTTGATGGTCGCGTAGGGCGTGAAGGCGACGGTGTCGGTCTTCGACTTCACCTCGATGCCGGTCGGGTTCGACTGGCCCACCACGTGCAGCGCCCAGACGTGCAGAATAACGACGCCGGCGATCATGAACGGCAGCAGGTAGTGCAGCGCGAAGAAGCGGTTCAGCGTCGGATTGTCGACCGCGAAGCCACCGAGCAGCAGCTCCTGGATCCAGGTGCCGACCAACGGAATGGCGGTGAAGAAGCCGGTGATGACGGTGGCGCCCCAGAAGCTCATCTGGCCCCACGGCAGCACGTAGCCCATGAAGCCGGTCGCCATCATCAGGAGGTAGATGATGCAGCCCAGGATCCACAGCAGCTCGCGCGGCGCCTTGTAGGAGCCGTAATAGAGACCGCGGAAGATGTGCATGTAGACGGCGATGAAGAAGAACGACGCGCCGTTGGAGTGCATGTAGCGCAGCAGCCAGCCATTGTTGACGTCGCGCATGATCTTCTCGACCGAACCGAAGGCGAGGTTCGTGTCGGAGGTGTAGTGCATGGCCAGCACGATGCCGGTGAGGATCTGCGCCACCAGCATGATCGACAGGATGCCGCCGAACGTCCACATGTAGTTCAGGTTGCGCGGCACCGGATAGGCGACGAAGCTGTCATAGACGAGCCTCGGCAGCGGCATGCGCGCGTCGAACCAGCGTCCGATGCCGGTCTTGGGCGTATAGGTCGAGTGTCCCTCGCTCATGGATATGTCCCCCTGCCTCAGCCGACGCGGATCTTGGTATCGGAGATGAATGAAAAGACCGGCACGGCCATGTTTTCCGGCGCCGGGCCCCGGCGGATACGGCCGGACGTGTCGTATTGCGAACCATGGCACGGGCAGAACCAGCCGCCGAAATCGCCCTGCTGGCCGAGCGGGATGCAGCCGAGATGGGTGCACACGCCGATCATCACCAGCCAGTTCTCCTTGCCCTTGCCGGCGGAGCGGTCAACGTCGTTCGCCGGGGCATCCGAGGCGAGGTTGGCGTTGCGGGCGAGCGGGTCCTTCAGCTCGTCCAGCTTGACTTCCTGCGCGGCCTTCACCTCTTCCGGGGTACGGTTGCGGATGAAGACCGGCTTGCCACGCCACTTGACGGTCAGCGACATGCCGGGGGTCAGCGAGGACACGTCCACCTCGACCGAGGCCAGCGCGCGCGTCGAGGCGTCGGGCCGCATCTGGTCGATGAACGGCCAGGCGACCGAAGCCGCGCCGACAACGCCGGCCATGCCGGTGGCGATATAAAGAAAATCACGGCGATTGGGGTCGTGGGTATCGTCGGTTGCGCTCACGGGTGCCTGGTCCTTTCGCCTCTTCCGTGCCGAAGGGCGAGCCCCCTGTCCCGCTTGAGCATCCCCGCTCAATTCGCACCGGCCCGACAGCGCATGGCAACAGGCTAGCGAATTCCTCCGGCATTTGGATTTCGGTTTATGCGTGCGGCCCGTTTTTGTCCAGTCGGGTGAGCACGACAGGGCAGATTGTCGCGGGGACAAATGCCGCGCCGGGAAACGATCCTAGCCCGCACCCAGCCTGACAAGCACTTCGCGCGGGATTTCAAGGTCGCGGATCACCGCATCGTGACGACGGAAGCCGCACAATTCGCGCTGGATGAACCAGGCATAGACCGCGTCCGCCGCCTCCTTGAGCAGTTTGACCCGGCCGGGCTCATCGCCGGCATGGGCGCGCAGGCGAGCGATGGCTTTTTCTGCCCGTTCGCCAGCCCTGCCGAGCGCCGCCGCCTTCTCGGCCAGGATTTCGTGGCCGAGCGCATCGAACAGCATTTCGGAGGCGGAATTGCCGGAGAAACGGGAGGGAGGGCGCAACGACATTCAGTGCCTTTCCTCGAGAGCAGGCTGATGCAAACGCCCGTCCAACATCAGGCGATGCGTGACGAAGTCCTGCTGGACGCGTTGGAAACCCAGCGATTCGTAGAAACGATGCGCCTCGACCGGTGCACGGGTGTTCAGCACGGAAAAGTGCCGGCCGGCGGCGTCGATCACCGCGCCGACCAGCATGGCGCCCACGCCGCGCCGGCGATGGGCTTCGCCAACATAGAGGTGCCGCACCCTGCCCTGTCGGCGCCCGGCGACATAAGGATCGATGTTGAGGCCGCACACGCCTGCCAGCTCGCCGTCGCGCCATGCGCCCAAAAGCATCTCGCCCATCGCGTCAAAACGATTGCCGCCTTCGGTCCAATTGCTCCCGAGCCGCGCCAGCATATCAAAACCGTTCCGCCGGCTTTCCTCCAGCAATGGCTGGAACGGCGGCGCCGTCGGCTGGAGAGGCTGCAACAGATAGGCGAACGAGACGGCCATCGCCTCACTCCGCCGCCCTGGTCTCGTCCAGCGGGTCTTGCTCGTTGAAGAGGAAGCCGCCGGACTGGCGTTTCCACAGCCGGGCATAAAGACCGTCGAGCGCCACCAACTCGTCATGGGTGCCTTCCTCGACGATTCGGCCCTTGTCCATCACCACCAGCCGGTCGAGTGCCGCGATGGTGGAGAGCCGATGCGCGATGGCGAGGACGGTCTTGCCCTCCATCAGTTGATAGAGATTGTCCTGGATCGCCGCCTCGACCTCCGAATCGAGCGCCGAGGTCGCCTCGTCGAGAATGAGGATCGGCGCGTCCTTCAGCATCATGCGGGCAATCGCCACCCGCTGCCGCTGGCCGCCGGACAATTTGACGCCGCGCTCGCCGACCTGCGCCTCATAACCCTTGCGACCGCGTGGATCCTCGACGTCGACGATGAAGTCGTGCGCGGCGGCCCGCCTGGCCGCCTCGACGATCTCGGCGTCGGAGGCGCCTTCGCGGCCATAGCCGATATTGTCGCGGATCGAGCGGTGCATCAGCATCGCTTCCTGGCTGACCACGCCGAACTGGGCGCGCAGCGACGCCTGCGTCAGGTCGCGGATGTCGCGGCCATCGATGAGGATGCGGCCCTTTTCGACATCGAACAGCCTGAGCATCAGGTTTACGACAGTCGTCTTGCCGGCGCCCGACGGCCCGACCAGCGCGACGCGCTCGCCCGGGCGGATGTGGAGGTTCAGATTGTCGATGACGCCGCCTTCCTTGCCATAGTGGAAGGAGACGTTCTCGAAGCGGATGTCGCCGCTGGAGCGCGGCATGGCGACGGCATTTTCCGAATCGCGGATGGCCGGCGTCACCGAGATGGTTCGCGTGGCGTCCTGGATGGTGGCGTAGTTGCGCACCAGCCCGTTGATGTTGAACATCATCCAGCCCGACATCTGGTTAAGCCGGAAGACGAGGCCGAGCGCGGCCGCTATCGCGCCCGTCGAGATATGGCCGGTCGTCCAGTTCAACACCGCGATGACGGCGATCAGGCTCATCATGATGCCGTTGAGGATGGCGACCGAGGAGCGGACGGTGGTGATGGCACGGGTCAACCGCACCACCGCCGTCAGGAACCCCTCCAGCCCGTCGCGGATATAGGCATGCTCGCGCTTGCCGCTGTCGAACAGCTTCACCGCGACGATGTTGGTGAAGGCGTCGACCAGCCGGCCGTTGAAGACCGAGCGCTGGTCGGCGGTCTCGCGCCCGGCGCGCCGCATTTCAGGCAGGAGGAACCAGACGATGCCGGCGTAACCGGCGAACCACAAAGCCACGACAACGCCCATCAGCGGATCGAGCGAGACCAGGATGGTGATCGCCAGGATCAGGAAGGTCAGGAACGACCACATGGTCTGCAGGACGTTGATGATGAAATCGCCGACGGCCTCGCCGCCCTGCATGATCTTGGTGGCGATGCGGCCGGCAAAGTCGTTCTGGTAGAAGCCGTAGGGCTGCTGGATCACTCGGCGGAACGCCTGCCAGCGCACCATGGAATAGAAACCCGGCACCACCACCTGCTGCTCGACGATCGCCGAGGCGATCATGATGACGGCGCGCACCACAAGGATGAGGAACAAGAGCCCGACCAGCGCCAGCCAATGATCGCGTAGCAATGCGGCCGGCGACGATTTATCGAGCAGGTCGATCAGCCAGCCGACCGACCAGTACATGGCCGCATCGACGGCGCCCGCGAGGCCGCCGGTGACCAGAAGCAAAAGGAACGCGCCCTTGGCCTGGTTGGCGAAATAAAGAATGAACCGCCAGGCATCCGCCGGCAGCACTTCCCGATCCGTGTCGCTGAACGGGTCGATGGTGCCCTCGACGGTACGCCAGATGCGGTCTCGGAATCCTCCGGTGCTCACCAGCCAGTGTCCTCACTCATGGCTTGAACGAACTGATTCAAGGCATCAAATGCCACGCTCATCCTTTTGTTCCGATTCACGTCTTCGCGATAGTAACCGGACCGGCCGCAAACACCGCCGAAGATCGGTATGGGCCGCCCCATGTCATCGCTCCACCGCCTCTTCGGTCAGCTCCGCCTTCGCGCTGACGACAGGTTCCTGCGCGGGACCGTCGTTCGGCAGGAAGCCGCCCGACTGGCGTTGCCAGAGCTGGGCATAGAGCCCGCCCCTGCCCACCAGCTCGTCGTGCGAACCTTCCTCGATGATGCGGCCCTGATCCATCACCACCAACCGGTCCATCGCCGCGATGGTCGAGAGCCGGTGGGCGATGGCGATCACGGTCTTGCCTTCCATCAAGCGATTGAGGTTCTCCTGGATCGCCGCTTCGACTTCCGAATCCAGCGCCGAGGTTGCCTCGTCGAGGATCAGGATCGGCGCGTCCTTCAGCATGACACGAGCGATGGCGATGCGCTGGCGCTGTCCGCCCGACAGCTTGACGCCGCGTTCGCCGACATGGGCATCGAAGCCGGTCCGCTCTTCGCGGTCCACCAGACCGGCGACGACATCGGCGACATGGGCCGCATCCACAACGCGTGACATGTCGGCATCGGTGGCGTCCTGGCGCCCGTATTTCAGATTCTCGCGCACCGAGCGATGCAGCAGCGACGTGTCCTGGCTGACGAAGCCGATCGCGGCGCGCACGCTCTCCTGCGTCACGTCGCGCACATCCTGCCCGTCGATCAGGACGCGGCCGTCCTGGACGTCGTAGAGGCGCAGCAACAGGTTCACCAGCGTCGATTTGCCGGCGCCCGAACGGCCGACGACACCCACCCTCTCACCCGGCGCGATTTTCAGCGACAGGTTCTCGATGAGGCCGCCTTTTCCGTCCTTGCGCCCGTAGTTGAAATTGACCCGGTCGAGTTCAATCGCGCCCTTGGTCACCCGCAGCGCCCTGGCGTCGGGCCTGTCGAGCATCCTGATCGGCTTGGCGATGGTGGTCATCGAGTTGCCGGCCGTGCCGATCTGCCGGAAGATGTTCCCGCCGGCATCCAGGATCCGGTAGGAGATGCCCGCGATCTGCAGTGCAAAGGGGATGGCCGTGGCCACCGCCGCGGCACTCATTCCGCCCGTGCTCCAGCGCGCCAGCGCCAGCCAGCTGATGGCAACCAGCAGGCTGGCGTTCATGACGAACAATGCCGACCACATGCCGGTGAACACGCGCATCAGCCGGTAAAAAGTCTTGGCGTGTTCGACCACCGCCTGCGACACATACCTGTCCTCATGCTCTCCGGTCGAAAACGTCTTCAGCGTCAGGATGTTGGTGTAGCTGTCGACGATGCGGCCACTCATCACCGACCATTGTTCCGAAAGGTCCGTCGAACGCTGCGCGATCAGCGGCATGCAGTATCTGAGCAGCAGACCGTAGAACACCAGCCAGACGACGATCGCCGCGACCAGCGTGAGGTCGAACTGCGCCAGCACGGTGACGGCCACCGCGACGAACACCACCGCATACCAGACAGTATCGATGGTCAGGTTGACGGCGATCTCGATGGAATCGCCGCTCTGCATGACCTTGGTGCCGATGCGGCCGGCGAAATCGTTCTGGAAGAACGTCCAGTCCTGCCGCGTGACGTGCCAATGGCTCTGCCAGCGGATGAGATCGATGAAGTTCGGCGCGATCGCGTGGTTGCGGACAAGCGCGTCGAGGACGATGGTGAACGGCCGCAGGAAGACGACGCAGGCCATGAAGACCAGCATCGTTCCATGCTCTGTGAAGAAGCTGTGCGGATCGGAGCTCGCCAGCATGCCGACGATGATGCCGACGAAGATCGGCAACATCGCGTCCACGACAGCGCCCGCCGCAACGAACAGCATGCGCATCGCGAAACCCGCGCGGAACTGCATGATGAAATAACGGAAAAAATTCCAAAGCCCCATTGGCGGCTGGCGGTCTTTTGCCAGCGCAACGGGGGAATAGCGGGTCTCAAACCAGTCGAAGACTTTGGCGAACATCTTCTTCACTCACGCGGATGCGGGTCCCTGAGGACTGAGGTCCGGCGCCCGGATTCTATCGACGCCGGACGCCGTGGATTCGTTTTCGACAGTCCAAAGGGCACCATCCGCGCCGACCGGCGCGGATGGTGCAGGGCAAAAACCTATTCTGCTGCTTCCTCGGTCACGTCGACGCCCATCCTGGCCGCCGGTTCGTGTCCGGGATCGTCATGCAGCAGGAAGCCGCCCGACTGGCGCTGCCAGAGCTGGGCATAGAGCCCACCCTTGGCGACCAGCTCGTCATGCGTGCCCTCTTCGATGACGCGGCCCTGATCCATCACCACCAGCCGGTCCATCGCCGCGATGGTCGACAGGCGATGCGCGATGGCGATGACGGTCTTGCCCTGCATCAGCTTGTAGAGGTTCTCCTGGATCGCAGCCTCCACTTCCGAATCGAGCGCCGACGTTGCCTCGTCGAGGATGAGGATCGGCGCGTCCTTCAGCATGACGCGGGCGATGGCGATACGCTGGCGCTGACCGCCGGACAGCTTGACGCCGCGCTCGCCGACATGGGCATCGAAGCCCTTGCGACCCTTGGCGTCGGCCAGAGCTCCGACAAAGCCGAGCGCCTCGGCGCGGCGCGCGGCCTCGACCATCGCTTCCTCGCCGGCATCGGGGCGGCCATAGAGGATGTTGTCGCTGACCGAACGATGCAGCAGCGAGGTATCCTGCGTGACCATGCCGATATGGGCGCGCAGCGAATCCTGCGTGACCTCGGCGATGTTGTCGCCGTCGATCAGGATGCGCCCGCCTTCCAGGTCGTAGAAGCGCAGCAACAGGTTGACCAGCGTCGACTTGCCGGCGCCCGAGCGGCCGACGATGCCGACCTTCTCGCCGGGCTTCACCGTCAGCGACAGGCCTTCGATGACACCCTTCTGCTTGCCATAGTGGAAGCGGATGTCGTCGAAGCGGATCTCGCCCTTGTGGACTTCGAGCTCCTTCGCGTTCGGCTTGTCCTCGACCAGACGCGGCAGCGAGATCGAGCCGATGCCGTCATGCACCGTGCCGATATTCTCGAACAGCGCCGACATCTCCCACATGATCCACTGCGACATGCCCCAGAGCCTCAGCACCAGACCGATGACCACGGCGACCGCGCCGATCGTCACCATTTCGCCGAGCCACAGCCAGATCGAAAGCGCCGCGACCGAGAACAGGAGCAGCGAGTTCAAAACGTAGAGCACGCCATAGAGCTTGGTGACCAGCCGCATCGACCGGTAGACCGTGTCGAGGAAGCTCGCCATGCCTTCCTTGGCGAAGGAGGCCTCGCGCTTGGCATGCGAGAACAGCTTGACCGTCTGGATGTTGGTGTAGCTGTCGACGACGCGTCCGGTCATCGTCGAGCGGGCGTCGGCCTGTTCCTCGCCGACCTTGCCGAGGCGCGGGATGAAGTATTTCAGCAGCACCAGATAGCCGATCAGCCAGACGGCGAGCGGCACCGCCAGGCGCCAGTCGGCGGAGCCGACGATCACCAGCATGCCCAGGAAGTAGACGATGACGTAGTTGAGCACGTCGATGAGCTTGATGACGCATTCGCGCACGGCAAGCGCGGTCTGCATCAGCTTGGTGGCGATGCGGCCGGCGAACTCGTCCTGGTAGAAGGTCATCGACTGCTTGAGCAGATAGCGATGCACCTGCCAGCGAATGCGCATGGGATAGTTGCCCATCACCGTCTGCTGGTTGAGCAGCGAATGGAACCACACGGTCCCGGGCAGCACGAAAAGCACGACGAAGGCCATGCCCGCCAGCTTCCACTTCTCGGTCTGCAGGAAGGTCTCGCGGTTCTGCGCCGACAGCCAGTCGACGATATGGCCGAGGAAGCCGAACATCCACACTTCGGCAACAGCGATCGCCGCGATCAGAACGGCATCGATAGCGATGTAGGGCCATACGCCGCGCGTATAATGGATGCAGAAGGCCAGCAGCGTCTTCGGCGGCTCGACCGGCTCCTCGGCCGGAAACGGATTCAATCTATTCTCAAACCAGCGGAACATCGTTTCGTACTCTAAATGAAAAATTGGGAGGCGCGCGCAGCTTTAAGCCGCGCGCGCCCATGCGGTTGCATCACTCTTCTCTTCGGCCTGCCGGGCAGCCGGCTGGCTCGCATGCTTGCTGCCTGGACGGGAAGCGGCAAGGCCCTCGCCTACAGGCCCGCGCTCTCCCTCCTGAGAGGCCGAGGCCGGAACATCCGTCTTCACCAAGCGCGGCTTGAACAGGCCGATGAAGCGGCGCACCAGCGACGGTCGGCGGGGAGCCGGAACGGCCATGGAGAAGTCGACATCCGGCAGCATGCCGCGATGCGGCCGACGCCGCATCTCGGCATGCGACGCCGACGAGTGGGTTTCGCCGACCAGCAGCGCCCAGCTTGCCAGTTTGCGTTCGTGCAGGCTGCGTGAGCCCGGTGTCTTACAGGGATCGAACATCGGTCCGTCCTCCAGTGAAAAGAACAGGTTGAAAGATGGATTGGACCCATCGGCAAAAGGCATGCCGGTGGTGAAAAACGGTTGGAACTGAACGCGGTCAGACGGGGCGTACAGCCCCCGGGTCTTGGGTAAAAACATCGCAGGATTCCCTTGATGGCCGGAAGAGAGGTCCGGCTGGGATCGGTGCGATGGAGCCTAGAGTGCTAGGAGAAACGTCGAACCGAGCCAGCCGTCGGGCATACGCCCCACGCCAGAAGGCGTGTGATACACATGGTCAGGATGGTTTCCATGAACGCCTCCGTCGGTTCGAGTTGACAATGCCGGCCTGATACACGCATTCGCAAAAAATGACCAGATGCCAGTCGAGCAATCGCCGAAACCAGGAACCATCTGTGGCCGATCTGCCACGCATCCAGAAGACGCCGAAATGAAGCACGGTCTGCGCATCGCCCTCTACCAGCCGGATATTGCCGGCAATACCGGGACAATTCTGCGCTTCGCCGCCTGCACGGGTCTTGCCGTCGACGTCATCGAGCCGGCCGGCTTCGACCTCTCCGACCGCAACCTCAGGCGCGCCGGCATGGATTATCTCGAAATGGCGGTGCTCACCCGCCATGTCGATTGGCCTCGCTTCGAGGAGTGGCGTCGCAGCGAGGGCCGCCGGCTGCTGCTTTTGTCGACCAAAGCGGCTGTGCCCTATACGGATTTCGCCTTCGCCGAGGGCGACGTCATCCTGTTCGGGCGCGAATCCGCCGGCGTGCCGGACACTGTCCACGATGCCGCCGACGCGCGTCTGCTCATCCCCATGCAGGCCGGCGCCCGCAGCCTCAACGTGGCGCTTTCGGTGGCCATGGTGGCTGGCGAGGCCTTGCGGCAGCTGGCTTAGCGCCTCTATTCCGACGCCCTCCGTCTCCGTCGGAGCACTGAAGACAGCACGCCGTCCGTCTTTTCCAAGATGGCTCGCCGAAACCGCCAAGCCTGATACGCACATCGTTTTTCGCCTTCGCTCATCCGTCGAAGACAATCTCTCTACAAGTTCAAGCTAACTTGAAGTCAAGGGGTGCGAGGGACGGAGGCGCTTTGGGCCGCCGCGCCGGGTCAATCGGCGACCGGCAGCCTGCGAATGGTGAATTCGATGACGTCGCCCGGCCGTTCGAACCAGCTTTCGATGGTCGTCCAATAGGCCTGTTTGGGCCACCGCTCGAACCACTCCTTTGCCTTCAATCGGGCGTCGGAACGCGGCAACACAAAGGTTTCGCGCAGGAAGCCGTCACGTGGCGTGGCCTCGGCGCGGGCACGGTCCAGCCTCTTCTTGAGGCCATCCAGCGGTGGTCTTGCGGGAGTACGCACAAAAAGAACTCCTTGACCCAACTTCTGAGAAGATTAGGGATCGCGCCCGAAAAAGACGAGTCATTTGTCGGGCAAAGATGCCCGCGCCCGGAGACGGCACTTGGAACGACCCGAAATACCGGCTGGTCTGCCCGCCGACATCGAAGACAAGAAGCAGCGCGCCCGCGCCTGGTTCGAGGAACTGCGCGACCGCATCTGCACCGCCTTCGAGGCGATCGAGGACGAATTGACCGGCCCGCAGGCTTCCTGGGCGCCCGGCCGCTTCGAGCGGACGCCGTGGCTGCGCGAGGACGGCAAGGGCGGCGGCGGCACCATGTCGATGATGCATGGCCGCGTCTTCGAGAAGGTGGGTGTGCACACATCCACCGTCCATGGCGAGTTCTCGCCCGAGTTCCGCAAGCAGATACCCGGAGCCGAGGAAGACCCGAGTTTCTGGGCAAGCGGCATCTCGCTGATCGCCCACCCCTGGAACCCGAACGTGCCGGCCGTGCATATGAACACGCGCATGGTGGTCACCTCCAGGCACTGGTTCGGCGGCGGCGCCGACCTGACACCCGTGCTCGACCGCCGCCGCACCCAGGACGATCCCGACACGGCCTGCTTCCACCGCGCCATGCAGTTCGCCTGCGAGAAGAACGCGGCGGTGGCCGATTACCCCCGCTTCAAGACCTGGTGCGACGACTATTTCTTCCTGCCGCACCGCAACGAGGCGCGCGGCATCGGCGGCATCTTCTTCGACTGGCAGCAGTCGCCGCAGGAGAAAGGCGGCTGGGAGGCGGACTTCAATTTCGCGCAGGACGTCGGCCGGGCCTTCCTGGTCGTTTATCAGCATCTGTTGCGCGGCAACTTCAACGACAACTGGACCGACGGCGACCGCGAGGAGCAGTTGATCCGGCGCGGACGCTATGCCGAGTTCAACCTGCTCTACGATCGCGGCACGCTGTTCGGCCTGAAGACCGGCGGCAACGTCAATTCGATCCTGTCCAGCCTGCCGCCGCAGGCGAAATGGCCCTGATTTGACAGGAACTTGCCGCCGCTCCGGCTAATTCGCCCAGGCTTCGCGGGGGCAAGTGACGGCCGCGACGGCCATTTTCGAGGCAACCAAAGCGGCGGCGGCGTGTTATGCTAACCGTTCCGACGACGAGGAAAGGAGGACTCCGATGAAGGAATTTCACTGCGGCTCGCTCGTCCCCGGCTGCGACTGGCACACCCGCGCCGAGGAGGAAGCGGAAGTCATGCGCCGCGCGGTCGAGCATATGCGCGAAACCCATGGCGAGACGATCATCCGCGAGACCATGGTCGAGGCCATCCGCTCGCGCATCGAAAAGGTCCGCGACGCGGCTTGATCAGGACTTGTTGAGTATTTCGGCGGCGCGTTCGAGCAGCGCGCCGCGGTCTGGCTGGAAGCCCTTCTCCACCCATTCCGTCTCCAGCGTTTTCAGCAACGCTCCGAATTTCGGGCCCGGCGACAGGCCAAGCGCCGACATATCGGCGCTCTTGACCGGAAAAGCCGGCTTTTCCCATTTCTCCGCGAAGGCAAGCAGACGCGCATAGCCGCCGGCCTCGGTCAGTGCCGCATCGTCGGTGGCGACACGGGCACGCGCCGCCGACAGCGACAATTTCAGCCGGTCGACGACCGCCTGGCGGTCACCGAGATAAAGGGTCTTGGCGAGCATGCCTTCGGTCGTCTTCGCCTCGATGGCCGGCGTCAGCGCCCAGCGCTGCAGGCGGTTCGCCTCGTCGGACGAAAACCGCAGCCGTTCCGCCATCGCCTTCATCCTGGCCGCGTCCGGCGGCACCATGGCCGCCAACCGCAAGAGCGGCTGCGCCGGCCAGCCGAGATCGCGTTCCGCCGCGATCAGCCCATGGACGGCGTCGATGCCCCATTTCTCGCTTTCCGGCAGCACGCGCGACAACACGCCGGCCTGTCGCATCCACAGCAAGGCCCGTGACGGGTCGGGCGCCGACAGCAGCTTCTTCAGTTCCGCCCAGACACGCTCCGCCGAGAGCCGGTCGAGGCCCTCTTTCAGCCGCGCGCAGGCTTTCAGGCCGTCCGCGTCGGGACGCCCTGCCCCATACCAGGCGAAAAACCGGAAAAAGCGCAGGATGCGCAGATAGTCCTCGCGGATACGCTTTTCGGCATCGCCGATGAAGCGCAGGCGTCTTGCGGCGATGTCGGCGATGCCGCCGACCAGATCGACCACGGTGCCGTCTGCCTTCGCGTAAAGCGCGTTGATGGAGAAGTCGCGTCGCTCCGCATCCGCCTTCCAGTCGCGGCCGAACGACACTTTCGCATGGCGGCCGTCGGTCTCGACATCGGCCCTCAGCGTCGTCACCTCGTAACCCTTGCCGGCAATCACCACGGTGATGGTGCCGTGTTCGATGCCGGTCGGCACCGCCTTGAACCCGGCGGCCCGCGCACGCCGCATCGTCTCCTCGGGGCGATTTGTGGTGGCGATGTCGATATCGGCCACCGGTTCGCCGATCAGCGCGTTGCGCACCGCGCCGCCGGCGATGCGCGCCTCTTCGCCCGCTTCCGACAGAGCGGCCAAAAGGCGCTTGAGGTTCTTGTCGGCGAGCCAGTCGGCCTTGTCGGCGATGGAGACGCTATCCGTCACGCGTAGAGCCTTTCATAGAGCGTGCGGATAATGCCGGCCGTCACGCCCCAGATGCGTTGGCCGTCATACGGCATCTCGTAGAAGAACCATTCGAGGTCGTTCCAGAAGCGGCTGTCGCGGCGGTGGTTGGTCGGGTCCATCAGAAAGCTGAGCGGCACCTCGAAGGCGGCGTCGACCTCGTCATGGTTCAAGGTCAGCGAAAAACCCGGCCGCACCACAGAAAGCACCGGCGCGATGCGGTAGCCGCTGCCGGAGACATAGTCCGGCATGCGTCCGACAATGTCGATGAAGCGGCGGTCGAGCCCGATCTCCTCGTGGGTTTCGCGCAAGGCGGCGAATTCAGGGGAATGGTCGTCGTCGTCGATCCGCCCGCCCGGAAAGGCGACCTGGCCGGTGTGGCTGCGTAGCGTTTCAGCGCGCTTGGTCAACAGAACGGTGGCTTCAGTGCCCCGGTCGATGACCGGGATCAGCACGGCGGCGTCGCGCAGCGGCTCGCTGCGTTTCAGGCGCGGATGGCCGGGGTTGAAACGATGGTCGCCATCCTCGTCGGGATGCACCAGGAAATTCTCTTCCCGCGCAGCGCGCATGCGGAAATCGGCAGCCGAGAACAAAGGAGGCAACGATTGGTCCATCAGGCGCTCAGTTCCGCAAGCCGGATCGCCGGCATGACCGGGTAGACCTCGCCATTCGACCGCAAGGCGAACATCGCCACGCCGCCGACGTCGATCTCCTCGCCATGGCCGACCAGTTCGTACATCACCGGCCGCGCCACCAGCGCCTCGAGCCGGCCGCGCACCAGCACATAGGGTTTCAACCCGCCGGTCTCGGCCTCGTCGACGAAGCGCAGCGGGTTGGCCGGCCCGACCTCGACCACGTCGCCGACATTGGTGCGGAAAGTGATGACCTGCTCCCCGTCCCCGGCCGAGACATCCACCTCGACGGCGACGAAGGGCGCGTCGACCACACGGATGCCGACCCGCTCCACCGGCGTGACCAGATAGGTCCTGCCGTCTTCGTCCTGCCGCAGCACGGTCGAAAAAAGTTGCACCAGCGGCATGCGGCCGATGGGCGTGCCGAGATAGAACCAGGTGCCGTCCTGGCGGATTTCCATGTCGATGTCGCCGCAGAAGGGCGGGTTCCAGCGTTCGACCGGCGGCAGGCCCTTGCCGGCACGGGCGGCACGCGCCACCAGCGCCTCCAGCCCGCGCGCGTCGGCGGCGGCGGTCATGCTGTCGGGTGCTTGTCCGGAGGTTGCGGTCATCGTCACGAAATAGTCACTGTTGTTGCGCTTGTCAGCTATACACGGTCAAATAAGCTCGGGGTCAGAGCCCGGCGAAGGCCGAATCGCCGTACGATGAACGCGCATATGATGCGGGCCGGCGTCCTCAACGACAAGGATCGATGCCTGATGAGCGTGATGGTCAAGGAAAGCCCGATCGACGAGAAAGAGATGATCGCCGCCGCCGAAAAGGCGCTGGCCGACATCTCGCGGGTGCGCGACGGCGTCGGCCGCGTCATCTTCGGCCAGGAAAGCGTGATCGAACGCGCCCTGGTGGCGCTTCTGGCCGGCGGCCACGCGCTGCTGGTCGGCGTGCCGGGCCTGGCCAAGACCAAGCTGGTGGAGACGCTGGGCGTGGTGCTCGGCCTCGATGCCCGCCGCATCCAGTTCACGCCCGACCTGATGCCGTCCGATATCCTGGGCTCGGAGGTGATGGAGCAGGACGAAAGCGGCAAGCGCTCGTTCCGCTTCATCCGCGGACCGATCTTCGCTCAGCTCCTGATGGCGGACGAGATCAACCGCGCCAGCCCGCGCACGCAGTCGGCGCTGTTGCAGTCGATGCAGGAATACCATGTCACCATCGCCGGCGCCCGCCACGACCTGCCCGCCCCCTTCCATGTGCTCGCCACGCAAAATCCGCTGGAGCAGGAAGGCACCTACCCGCTGCCCGAGGCGCAGCTCGATCGTTTCCTGATGCAGATCGACATCCTCTATCCCGAGATCGAGGCCGAACGGCGCATTCTGCTGGAGACCACCGGCATCGACGAGGCCAAGCCGCAGAACATGCTCGATCCCGCCCGGTTGCGCGATATCCAGACGCTGATCCGCCGCATGCCGGTGCCCGAGAGCGTCGTCGAAGCGATCCTCAAGCTGGTGCGTTCGGCGCGGCCCGGCCAGGGCAATGCCGAAACCGACAAGCATGTCGCCTGGGGTCCCGGCCCGCGCGCCAGCCAGGCGCTGACGCTCTGCGCCCGCGCCCGCGCGCTCTATGACGGCCGCCTCGCCCCGTCGGTCGACGACGTCAAGGCACTGGCCGAGCCGGTGCTGCAACATCGCATGGCGCTGACCTTCGCCGCCCGGGCCGAAGGCATGAGCGTGCGCGACGTGGTGGCGAAACTGACCAAAGGGCTGTGATGGCCAGGATCGGCGAGGCACAGGCACCGGTTGCCGCGCATGACGCGCTGGCAAGGGGCCGCCTGCGCGCATCGCTGGTGCCCGATCTGCTGGTCGAGGCGCGCCGCATCGTCAACACGGTGATCGCCGGCTGGCACGGCCGCCGCAAACGCGGCATCGGCGAGGATTTCTGGCAGTTCCGACCCTATGTCGAGGGCGAGGCGGTGGCGCGCATCGACTGGCGCCGCTCCGCCCGCGACGACCACACCTATGTGCGCGACCGCGAGTGGGAAGCCGCCCACACCGTCTGGCTGTGGGCCGACCCGTCTCCGTCCATGCTCTACAAATCGGCCGGCGCGAAAGTGTCCAAGCAGTCGCGCGCGCTGGTCCTGACACTCGCCATGGCCGAACTGTTGTCGCGCAGCGGCGAACGCATCGCCTGGCCGGGCGTCACCGACCCGTTCACCAACCGCAACGGCGCCGAGCGCATCGCCGCGCGCCTTGCCCATGCCGCGGTTTTGCCGGCCAGGCCCGACCTTTCCGGCATACGCCGCTTCGCCGACGTCGTGCTGATCAGCGATTTCCTTGACCCTGTCGAGGAGACGTTCGAATGGCTGGACGGGTTGGCCCGGCGTGGCGCGCGCGCCCATCTGGTCGAGGTGGCCGATCCCGCCGAGGAGACATTCCCTTATGCGGGCCGCACGGAATTCACCGACCCCGAAACAGGCGAAAAGCTGATCGCCGGTCGCGCCGAAGTGCTTTCCGAGGACTATCGCAGGCTCTATGTCGCCCGCCGTGAGACACTGGCGGCCTGGGCCAAGCGCCTGGGCTGGAGCTACACCGTCAACCACACCGACCACCTGGCTTCCGAAGCGCTGGTGCGGCTGCATATGGCGCTCAGCGTCGATGACAGCCACCTCGGAAGGGTCGGCGCATGAGCTGGCTGCCGCTCTCCTTCGGTGCGCCCATGGTGCTGTGGGGCCTCGTCGCCCTGCCCGTCATCTGGTGGCTGCTGCGCTTCACGCCGCCGCAGCCGCAGAAGGAAGTGTTCCCGCCGCTGAAGATCCTGGCCAGGGTGCTACGCTCGGAGGACACGCCGAACCGCAGCCCGTGGTGGCTGACCCTGCTGCGCCTGCTGATGGCCGGCCTGGTCATCTTCGCGCTGGCCGACCCGGTGTGGAACCCGCGCGAGCGTATCCCTGTCGGCGGCAGCCTGCTTGCCCTCGTCGTGGACAATGGCTGGGCGAGCGCGCCCGACTGGAACAAGCGTGTCGCTACCGCCGAGCGGCTCATCAACGATGCCGAGAAGAAGGAGATGCCGATCATCCTTGCCTTCACGGCGGAGAAGGCGAACCAGCAGATCGGTCCCTACAGTGCGGGCGATGCCCGCAGCCGCCTGAACGCGGTGCAGCCGCGCCCCGTGCCGGTCGACCGCGAAGGTGTTTTCCTGGCCGTCGCCAACACGATCGGCCAGAGGACCGGCGCGACCATCGCCTTGCTCACCGATGGCCTCGCCGCCAAGGATGATGACAAGGCTTTCGCGACATTGCTTGCGGCCAAGCCCGCCAACATCGTCTGGGCCGCGCCGGATCGTCTCGATATGGTCGGCTTGACCGCGGCCGACAACGGCCTCGATCGCTTCAGCGTCACCGCCATACGCGCGCCCGCAGGCGTGCCACGCGCCATGACCGCCGGCGCATTCGACGAAAAGGGCCGGCGTATCGGCGACGCTGCCCTCACCTTCCGACCCGGCGAAGCGGTAGCATCGGGCGAAATCGTCGTTCCCTTCGAACTGCGCAACGATTTCGCCGCGATCTCGCTGGACGGAGAAAATCACGCCGCCGGCGTCCGACTGCTCGACGGGACGGCAAAGCGCCGGCGCGTTGCCTTGCTGTCTCAGGCACCGACGGACGATACCAGGCAGCTTCTCTCCCCGCTCTATTACATCCGCCGCGCTCTTGAGCCATCGGCCGACATCATCGAACCGAAAAGCCCGGACCTCCAGGAGGCCATTCCGCAGCTTCTGGAGCAGAAGCCGGCGGTCATCGTCCTGGGCGATGTCGGCACCGTGCCGGACGCGGTGCGCGAGCCGCTGATCAAATGGATGCAGAATGGCGGCACCTTGATCCGTTTTGCCTCGACGCGGCTGCTTACCGCCGGCAATGACGACGAGTTGCTGCCGGTGAAGCTCAGGCTCGGCGAACGCCTGCTGGGCGGCGCGCTTTCCTGGACCGAACCGCAGAAAGTGACCGAGTTCCCATCGAACGGCCCGTTCGCGAAACTCGCGCCGCCGCAGGACGTGACCGTCTCGCGCCAGATCCTGGCCGAACCGACCCCGACCTTGGCCGAACACACATGGGCGACGCTGGCCGACGGCACCCCGCTGGTGACGGCCGACAGCCGCGGCAAGGGTATCGTGGTGCTTTTCCACATCACCCCTTCGGCGACGTGGTCGAACCTGCCGATTTCAGGAAGCTTCGTGGAAATGCTGAGAGCCATCGTCCAGCTCTCGCGCAACCAGGGCGCTGTTGGAGCATCAACGGAAAACGCGCCCGCCGCCACTTTGCCGCCCTACCGGATGATTGGCGCCGACGGCCAGATCGGGCCGCCAAGCGGTGAAGCAAAGCCCTTGCAAACCGGCAAGGCTCCGCTGCCCGTGACCATAGAGAACCCACCCGGTCTCTACGGTACCGAAAACGGCGTATTCGCGCATAATCTTTTGCCGGCGGATGCGACATTGGCGCCGATCAGCCGCCCGACGGTATCGATCCCCGTCGTCACCGAAAGCTACGCCGTCGACGAACAGCAGGACATCAAGGGACCGCTGCTGTTCGCCGCGCTTGCACTGTTGATCGTCGACGGATTGGTCGTGTTGTGGCTGACCGGTCTCTGGCGCCGGGCGGCCGGCCGGATGACGGCGGCAGCCGTCGCGCTGATCATCCTTCCCGCGCTGTTCCTGCCCGTACCGCCCGCCTTCGCCAGCGACGCCAAGCCCGGCGATCAGCAGGCGATCGACGCTGCCACCGTGACGCGGATCGCCTATGTGCTGACCGGCAATTCCAGCATCGATGCCGTTAGCCGCGCCGGAATGGGGGGGCTTACCCGTTTCCTGCGCGAAAAGACCGCGCTGGAACCCGGCGACCCGACCGGGGTCAACATCGAAAGCGACGACCTCGCCTTCTACCCGCTCATCTACTGGCCGGTGGACGCCAATGTCCCGGTGCCGTCGCAATCCGCGATCGCCCGCATCGACGAATATATGAAAAATGGCGGCACGGTTCTGTTCGACACGCGCGACCAGTTCGCCGCCACGCTCGACGCTTCCGCCAGTCCGGCGACGCAGCGCCTGCGCGATATTCTGGGCACGCTCAACGTGCCGCCGCTGGAGCCGGTGCCGTCCGACCATGTGCTGACCAAGTCGTTCTACATCCTGAACGAGTTTCCGGGACGCTATGCGGGAAGCCCGCTCTGGGTCGAGGCCTCGCTCGAGGCCAGCAACCCCGGCAACCGCCCGGTGCGCACCGGCGACGGCGTGACGCCGATCATGATCACTTCGAACGATTTCGCCGGCGCCTGGGCCGAGGACGAAAACGGCAATCCGCTCTTTCCGACCGTGCCGTCCGACCCGATGCAGCGCATCTATGCCTTCCGCGCCGGCGTCAACATCATCATGTACATGCTGACCGGCAACTACAAATCCGACCAGGTGCACGTGCCGGACCTGCTCGAACGGCTTGGTCAATGAGATGAACTGGTCGCTCGCCTTCGAACCGCTCCTGTCCTGGCCCCTGCTGGCGGCGATGCTGGTGCCGCTGGCGCTGCTTGCCGCTGTCGGCCTGTGGTTCCGTCAGCGCGGCGCAGTGCTGCGCCTTGTAGCCCTTGCCGCGCTGGCGCTTGCCCTGTTCAACCCGGTGTTCCTGGACGAAGATCGCGAAGCGCTGAAAAGCGTCGTCGCCGTCATCGTCGACCGCAGCCAGAGCCAGGACATCGGCGACCGCACCGCCCAGACCGACGCCGCCGTTGCCGGCCTGAAGGAACGGCTCGCCCGCTTCAAGCAGTTCGACGTGCGCGTCGTCGAGGCCGGCAAGAGCGGCGCCGCCGAGGAACGCACCGAGACCCGCCTGTTCTCGGCGCTCGACGGCGCGCTGCGCGACGTGCCGCCGTCGCGTGTCGCCGGCGCGGTGATGATCACCGACGGCGAGGTGCACGATGTGCCGGCCGGCCGGCCGGAGTTCAACGCACCGCTCCACGCGCTGATCACCGGCCACGAGAACGAAAAGGACCGCCGCGTGCGCTTCGACAAGGCGCCGCGCTTCGGCCTTGTCGGCAAGCCGCTCGACATGACCTATCGCGTCATCGCCACCGACGGGCAGACCGGGCCCGTCGACGTGCGCGTCTCCGTCAACGGCCAGCAGGTCGCGGTCGAACGCGCCTTCATCGGCCAGGAAATGCCGCTGCAGGTGACGATCCCCAGCGCCGGTCGCAACATCGTCGAACTCACCATCCCGAAGGAGGATGGCGAGTTGACCGACATCAACAACCGCGCGATCGCGCTGGTGGACGGCATTCGCGAAAACCTTCGCGTCTTGCTGGTCTCGGGCGAACCGCATGCGGGCGAACGGACCTGGCGCAACCTGCTCAAATCCGATGCGTCGGTGGATCTGGTGCATTTCACCATTCTGCGGCCGCCCGAGAAGCAGGACGGCACGCCGATCAACGAGCTGTCGCTGATCGCCTTCCCGACACGCGAACTCTTCGTCGACAAGATCAACCAGTTCGACCTGATCATCTTCGACCGCTACCAGCATCGCGACGTGCTGCCGATCCTCTATTACGACTACATCGCCGAATATGTCGAAAAGGGCGGCGCGCTGCTGATCGCGGCCGGCCCCGAATATGCCGGACCGAGCACGATTGCCCGCACGCCGCTGATGTCGGCCCTGCCCGGCATGCCGACCGGCGAGGTTATCGACAAGGCCTTTTATCCACGCCTGACCGAACTCGGCCAGCGTCACCCGGTCACCCGTGGGCTTGAGGGGTCCGAAGCCAGTCCGCCGCGCTGGGGCCGCTGGTTCCGCACCATCGGCATCGATCGGCCCGAGGGCGAAGTGGTGATGAAGGGAGCCGAGGACCGCCCGCTTCTGGTGCTCGACCGCAAGGGCCAGGGCCGCGTCGGCATGCTGCTTTCCGACCAGGGATGGCTGTGGGCGCGTGGCTTCGAAGGCGGCGGCCCGCATGTGCAGCTCTATCGCCGCGTCGCGCACTGGCTGATGAAGGAACCGGAGCTGGAAGAAGAACGGCTGACCGCCGACGGTCGTGGCATGACGCTGGAGGTGCGCCGCCAGACGATGAGCGACGATCCCGGCGCCGCCCGCATCATCACCCCTTCCGGCAAGCCGCTCACCCTGACCTTGCAGAAATCGGAGCCGGGAATCTTCAGCGGCAGCATGGAGGTCGGCGAAATCGGTCTCTATCAGGTTGCCAATGGCGACCTGACCGCGCTTGCCCATGTCGGCCCCATCAATGCGCCGGAATTCGGCGATGTCGTTTCCACGGAGAGCAAGCTGAAGCCGGCCACTGAGGCCACCGGCGGCAGCGTGCGGCGCCTCGTCGCCGGCACCGGCAGCGACATCGCGCTGCCTTCGATCGTGCCGGTGCGCGGTCAGGCCGAGGCTGCCGGACGCGACTGGATCGGCTTGCGCACCACCGACGACAGCGTGCTGAAGGCGGTGTCGCGCGTGCCGCTGTTCGGCGGCTTCCTCGGGCTCGGTCTGCTGCTCCTGGCGCTGGGCAGCATGTGGTACCGCGAAGGCCGCTAAAGCGATCCGGCAAGTATGACAGGGAGCCGCCGCTTCGGTTGCTCCAGCCAAGCTATCCGAGACGACGGAGATAGCGCGCCGTAACGACTTTAGATCAGCTTGCGACACGCCCGCCAAACGACAAGAAGGCCGCGCTCCGAAACCCCGGAGGCGGCCTTCTTGTCGATCCCGCCCGTGGCGGAAGCCGTATGTTTAGGCGGCCTTCTTGGCAGCCGCGTAGTGGTGACGATGATGCTTGCGGGCGTGATGCTTCCTGTGGTGCTTGCGATGATGAGCGCGGTGATGATGCTTCTTGTGCATCACGTGCTTGGCAGTCTCGGCGGCATTGGCCGAGCTGGCGCCGACGATCGGCATCGAGAAGGCAAGCGCCACGGCGAGGCCGAGGGCCGACAGAAGGGACTTTCTCATGGACGTGTTCCTATGTTCCTGGTTGAGCGGGCCAGTACCGGTCGCGTGTCCGTTGGGAATCGGTCGCCGCCGGCAGGGATTACCCTGGCGCATGGGCCGGACAGAGGGGGCGCCTGACGAATAGTCGCCCGGGCTGCACGTCGAAGCGTCGTTTCCGCTGAGGCCCGCATGGCCGCGGCGGGTCGGGAGACCGCAAGACCGCCTTCGAGAGGGGGGACGCCGAAGGCGGTCTCGAGGTTAGCCAAGGACGATTTACATCGTCTTCTTGGCTTCGGCCTTCTTGGCAGCCTTCTTGTGCTTCTTCACAACTTTCTTCTTGGTGACCTTCTCGACCGGCTTCTTAGCGGTCGCGGCCGGAGCTGCGGTGGTGGTGGTGGCAGCAGCCGGAGCGGTCGTCGTGGTCGTGGTCGCCGTGGTCGAAGCAGCGTTCGCGGCGGTCGTGCCGAGAACCGGCATCGAGAAAGCGAGAGCAACAGAGAGGCCGAGAGCGGAGAGGATGGTCTTCTTCATAATAGGCTTCCTTTTTCAGTTTGGGTCGAGCTTCACTGACTGGGATCGTCAGGTGTCACTCCAAGAAGCTTCAAAGCGGTGGCGTAGGTCCGGATGCCCTGGGCCTGCTTGCGGTCCGCGCAATACCGGGTCGCCTTCTTTTGAAGCACCTTTGCCTGGGCGACCTGAGCCGCCTCGGCGTGGGTTTCGATGGCCTCGTCGAGTTGTTGACTTAGCCGGTTGCAACGTTCGCTGCGGGTGATGGGGGTGTCTGCTTGCGAGTGTCCGACGGCGGACATGACAAGCGAAACACCGAGCATCGCAGCCATCCATCCATTCGAACATCTTTGCATCGTCAGTCCCTGCGTTCCCCGTTTGCGAGGCGCCGCGACCGGTGTTCTGGCCGCTGCGAGGACCCTTATCGCATCGGTTTTTTGCGTCAGTTTTTCCCGGATGTTGAATTTTGTTTCTGGATTGTTTCTGAGGAGGACGCGCCTTCGAAACGCCGCAGCCGCTGGCCAAGACGATCGGGCAACCCTATCCTAAGGGCGAAACCAACTGCCTCCCCGGCAAAGCATTGCGATGGGTATCTCGTGAAATCCGATGCACACATTCTGATCGTCGACGACGACAAGGGCATACGCGACCTGCTTCAGGAGTTTTTCGAGAAGCGCGGCCTGCGCACCTCGGTGGCCCGCGATGGCAACGAAATGGAAGCCACGATGCGGCGCAACCAATTCGACCTGGTCATCCTCGACGTGATGCTGCCGGGCAAGAGCGGGCTGGAACTGTGTCGCGAGCTGCGCAACACGAACCAGGCGCTGCCCATCATCATGCTGACCGCCGTCAATGAAACGACGGACCGGGTGGTCGGCCTGGAGATGGGTGCGGACGATTATGTGCCGAAACCGTTCGACCCGCGCGAACTGCTGGCCCGCATCCGCGCCGTGCTGAGGCGCAACAACGCGACTGAGGCCCCAAGGCAGCAGCCGCGCCAAGTCTACCGCTTCGCCGGCTGGACGATGGATTGCTCGCGCCGCCGGCTGATCGCGCCGGGCGACGTGCGGGTGGAACTGACCGCGGCCGAATTCAACCTGCTGCACACATTCGTCAAGAGCGCGCAGCGCGTGCTCACCCGCGACCAGCTCGTCGAATTGTCCGGCGGCGACGTCGGCATCAACTATGACCGCAGCGTCGACATCCTGGTCAGCCGGCTCAGGCGCAAGATGGAAGACGACCCGCGCACGCCCAAGCTGATCCACACGGTGCGCAGCGGCGGCTACCAGTTCATTCCCGAGACCACCTCCGAATGAAGCGGTTCCTGCCACAGACCCTGCCCGCCTGGGTTCTGCTGATCGTGATCGCCGCGCTTTTGATGAGCCAGGTCGCCACGCTCTACATCGTGGCCAGGGACCGTGCCGCCGTCGCCGACATCGTCGACTACTACCGGCTGAACGATCGCGCCTATTCGGTCGTCCAGTTGCTTTATGCGGCCACCCCGGCGGACCGCAAACGCATGGCTTCCGGTGTTGCTAGCACCAGCTATGCGATGACCGTTTCCGACAGCCCCGTCGTCACCTCTTCGATCGCTCAGAACGACCAGCTGGCGGAACTGGAGGACATCCTCGTCAGCCGCCTGGCCCGCTTCGGCGTCACCGAGGCAAGGGTGCGGCGCGACGAGGCGACCCAGCCCGAAAAACCCGTCCGCAAACCCGGCTCCGATGCCGGCGAGGTGGAGAAGGATCTCCTGAGGCTCGCGGCCGGCTTCGCCGAAAGCGACAAGCTGACCGCTTCGATCGAGTTCTCCGACGGCCAATGGCTGAACTTCACCGAACCGATCATTCCGCCAGGCCCGGTGCTGAACCCCGAGAGCCTGCCGCTTTATGCCATCGTCGCCGGTCTCGTCGTGGCGATGTCGGTCTGGTCGCTGCGCCGCCTGACCGCGCCCTACCGGGTGATGGAAACGGCAGTACGGCGCATCAGCAACGACCTGAAGAGCCCGCCCATATCGGAGGCCGGCAGCCGCGAAATCCGCGCAGCGGCCCGGGCGATCAATTCCATGCAGTCGCGGCTGCGCGAATATGTCGAGGATCGCGAGCAGCTCGCGGCGGCGCTGGCGCACGACCTGCGCACGCCCCTCACACGCATGCGGCTGAGGCTGGCGCTGCTGCGCAAGTCGAAGCTGCACGACGACCTCGCCCGCGATTTGAGCGACATCGAGGACATCGCCCGCTCCGTCATCGATTTCGCCACGTTCGAAGTGGCGGAGGAGAAAAGCGAGCGCATCGATTTCCTGTCACTGGTCGAATCCGTCGCCGACGGCTTCCCCCAGGTGACGCTCGACGACAACGGCACGCCGTCGCGCGAACTGATCTGCCTGGCGCGGCCGGTGGCGCTGCGCCGCTGCGTCACCAACCTCATCCAGAACGCGGTGACTTATGGCCAGAAGGCGCATCTCAGCCTGCATCATTCCAACAGCCAGATGGCGCTGCTGATCCGCGACGAAGGCCCCGGCATACCGCAGGCCAAGCTGGATGCCGTATTCAGCCCGTTCGTCCGGCTGGAGAAATCGCGCAACCGCGAAACGGGCGGGCTGGGCCTCGGCCTGACGATCGCCCGCAACATCGCGCGGGCCGCCGGCGGCGAAATCTATCTGTCGAACCATCCCGAGGGTGGCCTGCAGACTGAGCTGCGCCTGCCGCTCGCGGTTTAGCGCCAGGCAGCGACCCGGCCGGTCGCCTCATCCAGATTGTCGGCCAGCGTACGACCGGAAGCCTTACGAGGCTTAAGGTCATGGTCGCCGTCGGGCAGCCACTGGACGGCGATTGTCCCAGCGAGCTTGTAGCTAGCCACTTCCTCGCGAATGCCGAAGGGGTCGCGTTCGCCCTGGCAGATCAAAGTCGGGCATTCCATTGCGGCGAGGTGAGCGGTTCTGAGCTTGTCTGGCTGGCCTGGCGGGTGGAACGGGTAACCGAGGCAGACGAGCCCAGCGATTTTCCCCGTCCTGAACAGTTCGTCGGCGACCATGCTGGCAACCCGCCCGCCCAGCGACTTGCCGCCGATCAGCAACCTGCCGCCGGTTGCGGCAGCAGCGACGGCCTGTCGATATTCGTCCAGAAGCACCTCGGCGCGAGGCGGCGGCTTGCGCTGGCCGGACCGTCGCGCCGCCATGTAGCCGAACTCGAAACGCAGGGTGCGGACGCCTTTGCCCGCCAATTGCGCAGACACGGCATTCATCCAGTCCGAATCCATCGGCGCTCCGGCGCCGTGGGCAAGCAACAGGGTGGTGCCGGCGTCCGCCGGGCCGTCATCGAGAAACGAGATCATGCCAATCCCTTGCGTTCGTTCGGCACACCGGTCCGGAAAGACACGAACCTATCGGCGCAGAACCGCCGAGAGAACATCGCGAATGCCGATGGCGCCGACGAAGCGCGACTGGTCGTCGAACAGCGCCACCGGAGCCGTTTGCGAGCGGTGCATGGCCAGCATCACGGTCTTGAGCGGCGTGCCGGGCGTTGCCCAGAACACCTGCGCCGCCTCGTCGGGCTGGCGCTCGACCTCGGTGCAGGAAACCCATACCGCCGGCTTGCCGTCGCGCTCGGCGGCGGCGACCAGGCCATGCTCGTCGATCTTGAAACGCGTGGTCTTGCGCCGGTCAAGCCAGATCCAGCCTTCCTCGGCCTGTTCGAGATCGCGACGGTCGCGCATGACGTTCCAGGCGGTGAGCACCGAGAGCGGGTTCACATTGGCAATGAAGTCGCGGACATAGTCGTTGGCGGGCCGCAGTACGATGTCCTCCGGCGCGCCGGACTGCACGATGCGCCCGCCCTCCATGATGGTGATCGTGTTGCCGATCTTCAGCGCCTCTTCGAGGTCGTGGCTGACGAAGATGATGGTCTTCTTCAGCGTCTTCTGCAGCTGCAGAAGCTCATCCTGCAGCTTGGTGCGGATCAGCGGATCGAGCGCCGAAAACGGCTCGTCCATCAGCAGGATCGGCGCTTCGGTGGCGAAGGCACGCGCCAGGCCGACGCGCTGCTGCATGCCGCCCGACAGTTCATGCGCGTATTTCTTCGACCACGGGTCGAGGTTGACGAGCTTCAGCTGCTTGTCGACCCGGGTCTTGCGCTCGGCGTCCGGCACGCCGGCGAGTTCGAGGCCGAGGCCGACATTTTCCTCGACCGTGCGCCAGGGCAGCAGGCCGAATTGCTGGAACACCATGGCGACCTGATGCTGGCGCAGCTGCCGAAGCGTCGCCTCGTCGCAGGAGACGACGTCGACCATGCCGTCGCCGTTCTTGACCATGACCTGGCCGCGGCTGACGATGTTGAGCCGGTTGACGGCGCGCAACAAGGTCGACTTGCCCGAACCGGACAGGCCCATCAGCACCGAAATCTCGCCCTCGTTGACGGTGAGGTTGGCGCCCGCGCAGCCCAGCACGTTGCCGGTTTGCTCGAGGATTTCGGCGCGGGTCGCTCCCTTGTCGACCATTGCCAGCGCGTCGGCCGTGTCCGGACCGAACACGATATCGACATTCCTGAAATCGACGGCGACGCTCATTTCTTGCCTCCCACGCCAATGCGCGTCATGCGGTCGAGCACGATGGCCAGCACCACGATGGCAAGGCCGGCCTCAAGACCGAGGTCGATCCTGCGCGAGCCGAGCGCCCGGTTGATTTCAGTACCGAGACCGCCGGCGCCGATCAGCGCGGCGAACACCACCATCGACAGCGACAGCATGATGCACTGGGTCAGGCCCGCCATGATGGTCGGCAGCGCCGCCGGCAGCTCGACCTTCCATAACAATTGCCGCTTAGTGGCGCCGAAGGCCTGGCCGGCCTCGATGATCGAGGTCGGCACCGAGGTGACGCCGAGATGGGTCAGGCGCACCGCAGTCGGGATGACGAAGATGATGGTGACGATCAGGCCAGGCGCGTTGCCGAGGCCGAACAGGGTGAGCACCGGGATCAGGTAGACGAAGGTCGGCAATGTCTGCATCAGGTCGAGCACCGGCAGCATCACCTTGTAGACCTTCGGCTTGTGCGCGGCCCAGATGCCGAGCGGCACGCCGATCGCCATCGAGGCGGCAGCCGCGGCAACCACCAGAACTAGCGTCTGCACGGTTTGCTTCCATAGGCCCTGGTTGATGATGAAGAGCAGGCCGAGGAACACGCCGATGGCCAGCACCTTCGAGCGCTGCAGCCACCAGGCGAGCAGCGCGATCAACAGCACGACGAGGACCGGCGGCATGACCAGCAGCAGGCTCACGATGCTGTCGAGCAGCGTGTTCAGCCCGTTCGAAAAGCCGCGGAAAATGCTGTTGAAGTTATCCGTGAGGAAGGTGAAGAACGCCTTGCCCCACGCGCCGATCGGTATCTTCCAGGTCACCAGGAAGTTTGAAACCGGATCCATCTGCCCTCCCATCTCGCGCCGCCGTCCGCCCCGCACGAACGATCATCTTGTCACAGGATATGGAAAAGGGCAGCCCCCGGCCGGGCGGCTGCCCCCTTTGCGTCGCCCGCCAGGGGCGAGATCGGTCAGCCGCCGATCGCAGTCTTCACGGCCGCAGCCGCGTCGCTACCGTCGAAGGCGGTCACGCCAGTGAGCCAAGGCTTGACCGCGTCGGGGTTCTTCTTCAGCCATTCGGTCGCGGTCTTGTTGGCATCGCTGCCCTTCAGGATCGAGTCCATCATCTGGCCTTCCATATCCAGATTGAACTTCAGGTTCTTGATGAAGGCGCCGGCATTCGGGCACTCCTGAAGGTAACCCTTGCGCACGTTGGTGGAGACGGTGGCGGCGCCAAAGCCGGAATTGCCCATGCCGTCGAGATAGGTGATCTTCATGGCGCCCATCACCGGATGCGGCGTCCAGCCGAGGAAGGCGATCCACTTGTTGTCCTTCATCGACTGCTCGGCCTGGGTCAGCATGCCGGCTTCAGAGGACTCGACCAGCTCGAAGCCCTGCAGATTGTCGGCGGGGTTCTTGATCATGTCGAGGATGATACGGTTGCCGTCATTGCCGGCCTCGATGCCGTAGATCTTGCCCTCGAACTTGTCCTTGAACTTGCCGAGATCGGTCAGCGTCTTGACGCCGGCGTCGGCGACATAGGACGGCACGACGATGCCGTAGCCGGCGCCGGTGAGGTTCTGGCTGATCGTTTCGACGGAGCCTTCGGCGGTGTAGTCCTTGATGTCGTTGGTCATCGACGGCATCCAGTTGCCGAGGAAGACGTCGAGATCCTTGTTCTTCAGCGATGCATAGGTGACCGGCACCGAAAGCTGGATGACCTCGGGCTGATAACCGAGCGCGGTCAACAGCACGGAGGCCACGCCCGTGGTTGCCTGGATGTCGGTCCAGCCCACATCCGACAGACGGACCTTCTTGCAGCTCTCCGCATCCCCGGCGAAAGCCGTACCGGTAGCCAGGAAGGCCGCAAGGCTCATTCCTGCGACGAAAGACTTCATACGCGACATGAACTTTCTCCCATTGTGTCTGTTCGGCGAAGCGGAATCCGACGCCTGGCCTTGTTATGTCAGCCAAACACCATTCTTGTGCCGTTTCAAGCACCACGAGATACGATTGACGGCGCGCATTGGCCGATCAGCGACACGGCTAAGCTTTTTTGGTGGACGGCCGAAAAGCGCCCCTCGCAGCCGCGTACAACTTCTGCATAAAGGGCCATGGCAAAGCTCTATTTCAACTACGCCACCATGAATGCCGGCAAGACGACCATGCTCTTGCAGGCATCCTACAACTATCGCGAAAGCGGCATGACGACGATGCTGTTCGTCGCCGGCCATTACCGCAAGGGCGACACCGGGCAGATCTCGTCGCGCATCGGGCTCGAAGCCGAGGCAGAAATGTTCCGCGACGGCGACGACCTTTATGCCCGCATCGCCGAACACCACGAGCACACCACCGTCCATTGCGTCTTCGTCGACGAGGCGCAGTTCCTCGAGGAAGCGCAGGTCTGGCAATTGGCCCGCGTTGCCGACCGGCTGGGCATCCCCGTGATGTGTTATGGCCTGCGCACCGATTTCCAGGGCAATCTTTTCACCGGTTCGCGCGCCCTCCTCGCGCTCGCCGACGATCTGCGCGAGGTGCGCACCATCTGCCGCTGCGGGCGCAAGGCGACGATGGTCGTGCGGCTCGGCCCCGACGGCAAGGTCGCCAAGCAGGGCGAACAGGTCGCCATCGGCAAGGACATCTACGTGTCGCTCTGCCGTCGCCACTGGGAGGACGAGATGGGGCGTGCCCAGCCGGACGACTTCATCGGCTTCACGCGGCCCTGACCGCGGCGAACGGGACTCTGGCCGCCGCAACACGACGCTGATACGGTTGGCCAACCGATCCGAGGAAGACCCATGACCCGCCAGGCGCTCGGCCCAGCCATCGCATTGATTTCCGTGCTGATCTCCATGCCTTCCTTCGCCGGAGGCGACGCAGCGGCCGGCAAGAAGGTCTTCACCCGCTGCATGGCCTGCCACGACGCCACCTCCGAGCAGGACAGGGTCGGCCCGCATCTCTTGGGCGTCATCGGCCGCGCCGCCGGCAGCGCGCCGAGCTATCTGTCACGGTATTCGCAGGCCATGAAAGACGCCGGCGGTGGCGGTCTTGTCTGGAGCGAAGCAACCCTGACCGACTATCTGCGCGCGCCGAAGGCGAAGGTGCCGGGCAACAAGATGGGCTTCGCCGGGCTCAAGGACGATGCCGACATCGCCAATGTGATCGCCTATCTCAAGGCCGACCCCAAGCCGTAAGCGGCGAACGAAAGACCACCGACATCGGCCGCATTGCGGCGAAAGCGCCTGGCCTGTCTTTCAATCGCCAATCGCCCCCCATATATTCGCCGCAACCTGTCGCGTGCAGGTCCGTGTTGACACCGCTAGGGGGACCCGATGGCGACATTGCAGAATTTCGACACCGAGATTGCCAAGACCAAGCAGGTCGTCGAGGAGATGCGCTCCAAGATCGAGCAGTCCGGTAGCGTGCTCGACACGCTCGCCAAGGCCGACAAGAAGATCGGCGATGCCAATTTCGACATCGAGAACGCCCGCATCGACGACGTGCTGAAACAGCAAAAGACGATGGAAGCCAACATCGCCGACCTCATCATCGGCCTCGAGGACGCCACCAACGTGTTCGGCGCCGAATTCGAGAGCATGAAAAACTACACCGGCTGGGAAAACTTCGTCGGCATCTTCTCGGCCCAGAAGAAGCAACGCCTGCGCACCGACCGCGTGCGCAACATGTCGCTGGCCGGCAACCTGCAGGAACTGCTGGCCAAGTCCGACACCATCGTCGGCATCCTGAAGGCGCAGAAGCAGGTGCTCGACCAACGCTACAAGACCTCCGAGGCCAGCCTTTCGCAGGTGATCGAGCGCCGCAAGGCGACCATGACCGAGCTGGAAGCCGTGCAGAAGCGCATCATGGAACTGAACCCGATGCTGCTCGACGTCGAGAACAGGATTGCCGCCTCGACCAGCCAGAAGGATCGCACCGCGCTGGAGAGCGAGCGCTCCAAACTGGCCACCGAATACAACGAGCGCCAGGCCAAGGAGCAGGAATTGCTGGCGGCCAGCCAGACGCTGGAGCGCTACACGTCCATGTTCCAGACCTTCGTGGATTCGCTCAACAACCAGATCGCCGCGCAGTCGACGCTGATCAACAAGCTGACCATCGATACCGAGCAGCGTATCGTGCTCTACAAGGCGCTGGAGGATTCGCTGAAGACAGCCGCCCAGCAGGATGTCGCCCACAAGATCAACACACTGGGCTCGCAGGTCGACACCACGGCTGAGGAGACCATGGCCGGCATCGGCGCCGCCGCGCAAAAACACATTGGCGACCTGCTCGAGATGCATGAGAAGAACATGGTGGCGACCGCCGACATCCAGCGCCGCAAGAAGCTGGCCGACGATGCCTTTTCGCGCCGCTTCGAGGATGTGATGAAGAAGCACAACGCCGCGAACTACGTGCAGTCCTGACCACGACACGACAGGACTGTCCGCATTCAATGCCTTCTTCCGATCGCCCCCATAGCCGCCATCCCTTCGCCTGGAAGGGAGTAAAGCCATGACCGTCGAGACCGAAGCGGCCGAGCGCTATTTCTCGGCCATCACGGCCGCCCTGTCGGGGCTGGAAATCTTCATGCGCGACGACCGCTCGCCGCTCTACCGGCACGGCATCGTCGCCAAGATCGTCGCCGAATACATCGCCCGGCTCGACAAATCCTTCACCTGCTGGCGCAACCGGCTGGGCTTCATGGAGACGTTCAAGATCTCGCGCGCCGAAAGCGGCTATCCGGTGTTCCAGAACCTGCTCGAACTGGAAAACGACCGCCGGCAGGCCGATAGCCGGCTGGCGACGATCCCCTCGGCCCGCGAACTGCGCGCCGAGATGGCCGACTTCATCCTGCGCCACAAGGAGTTTCCGGCAGCGCTCCAGAAGTCGATGGCCGAGCGGCTTTACCTGGAAGACATCAAGAGCGGCGAGACCTTCGCGCCCTTCTCCCTGGCGCAGACCGCCAAGGTCTCGGTCAATCCGAAATCCGGCCTGCCCTATTATCTCGTGCATTGGGCAAGCTTCGACGGCACCGCCAATTTGCCGCTGATCTATATGGCGACCGTCGAGGATTCCTCCGACGGCATCGTGCGCCAGCTGGTCGACAAGGACGGACGCCTGAACGAGAAGGTCGAGATACCGCTGCCCGTCGACGGCCTGCTCAACCCCGACCTTGCCCGCCGCTTCGACGACTTCACCGAAAAGAACTCGTCCTACTCGCTGGCGCCGCTGACCATCGCCGTCAATCTCGACAAGGATTTCGAGCCACTGCATCCAAAACAGCTGCGGCGCGTGGTGCTCGGGCCCTTCTATTCGGCCGGCATCACCGACAACAATTCGACCGTCACCGAGGTGCTGGCCAAGGTGCGCAAGCCCGAAAATGCCTGGCTGCTGACCTGGACGATCCAGGAGGTCTATTCGAAGGGCGAGAAGCCCGGCCGGCGCGGCCTGTTCTCCAGCGAGAAGACCACGCAGGAGTTCTTCATCAACACCGACGATCTCGAAGCGACCCGCCAGGGCGTTTCCAGCTACGAGAACCACGCGCTTGTGCCGCACGAGGCCTATCAGGCGCTCTACGCCGCCGGCGAGGCGCAGAAGATCTTCGGCGGCTACAAGGTCCATATCCTGTCCGGCGGACGGGTGATTTCGGATGTGTAGCGACCATCCGAACCAGACGGCTTGACGGGGGACGAATGGATACCGGCCTGACCACCATCTCCGAAGCGGCGATCGAAAAGCATCGCGCCACCGCGCAGAGCTTCATCACCCGCATCGTCGTGCTGGAAGACCCCGCCCGCGAACAGGGCACGGCGCTCGCCGGCACCGGTCGCCGCTTCGTCTCGACGGTTTCGACCGGCTCGGTGCGCAAGACACGCGAGGTGGAACTGGTAAGAACGGTTGCCTCCGTGCGGCCGGACGATCAGCTGCTGTCGATCCCGCAGCACACGCTGCTTTACCGCGCCCGCCGCGGCATCGCGATCGCGCTGGCGGTCGCCGACATTTTCGCCGAAGGCTCCGACCTCGAAAGCCTGCAGGCCAGGAACGCTCGCGCGCCGCTTGAAGGCGACGAGGCCAGCCATTTCAAGAAACTTTTGTCGGCCTCCGCCTATGTTTCGGCTTTTGCGCTGGCGTCCTACCTAACGCAGTCGATCGACAGCGACGGCGAGGCGCCGAACGACATCGCCGAGCCCGATCTCCTGTTCGACACGCCGCAGGATGCGGTCAAGTCGCTGGTGGCCGGCCTTGACCGGGCATTGTCGGGCGCCAAGGACGATGCCGACCTGCTGGCGCGGGCGAAAAGCTTCGCCCGCATTACCATCGACGGGCTTCTCGCCCGCAAGGGTCGCTTCGACGGGCTGGGCACCTTCGAGAACGCGCATATCCGCATCGACGCCGACGATTTCATCCTCGACGGTTTCGACGTCGCTCCCGGCAAGCGTGCCAAGCCGCTGGTGATGACTTTCAAGAAGCCGGAAGAAGTCGTCGGCAACCACATCGCCAAATACCAGTCGATCAAGCTGGCCAAGATGCTGATGGCCTACGACTTCGACCGCGAGCTCAACCCGTTCGTCGAACTTGGCGGCTTCCTGTTCACCTTCATCGGCGACGGCGCACCCGGCACCGGCAAGACCACGCTGATCCAGATGATCGCCGGCCTGGTCAACGATTACTGCAAGGTCGCCGGCTATCCCTTCGCCTATGAGAATTTCGGTGTCGACCAGATCTCGTCCTACCAGGGCAAGTCCGGCCAGAATTGCCGGCAGTTCATCAACAATGTGCTGAACCCGCGCGCCATCGGCTTCGGCACCATCGACGACATCGACCAGGTGGCGGCCAAACGCTCCGACGACCGGGCTTCCGCCGGCCAGCAGGAAATCACCGGCGTCTTGATGGACGCCTTTGCCGGTGCCGGCACGGTGGTGCGCGGCAATTGCTCTTTCGGCATGTTTTCCAACTATCCGGAAAACGTCGACGACGCGTTGCGCCAGCGCGCCGGCGCCCGCTGGCTGGTCGACGGTCCGCAGACCCGCGACGACTACATCGACATCTTCGTGCTTTTGGCCGGCAAAAACCACAAGATCCCGCTCGGCGACCACGAGCTTTACGCCGCGCAGGAAATCCAGCGTGCCGTGACCGAAGCCTATGGCGAACACGCCAAACCTCGGGAAGACGGGCTCGTAAGAGTTTTCGAGCGTTTCACCAAGGAGAATGGCACGCCCAAGACCATGGAGGACGTCGGCACTTATCTGCACATGATCAAGGAAGCAGAACCGCGCTTCACCGGCCGCGCCATCAAGAACGTCACCGACGCCATCAAGATGCGGGCGATGGACATCGAACTTCCCGACGAATGGTTCGAAAAGCCCGAGGCCTTCATGCACAAGGCCTATGACGAGAAGAAAGCGATGATCGAGGAACTGCGCGGGCCATTCGACATGGACATGGTCATGCAGGAGATCAACCGCTACGCCGACTCGGAGTTCCGCTACGCCGACAAGTCCGACGACGCAGCGGTGGACAAACTTCTACGCGACGCCAGGCTGCGCGAACGCGCCGCGCGCGAAATGGCGGAGTTGCAGAAGAAGGGGCTGTGGAACGCCTGATGGACCTCCTGCGCGACAACGAGCTGATCTATGGCCGGTTGCTCACGGTGGACGAGCCGCATCTGATCGGGCGCTACAACAAGGCACTCGCCGCGTTCGGCCTGAAGCCGACGGGGCTGGAGAGCTTCCATATCGACCGCACCGGCTTCTCGCCGGAGATCGCCGAGGAATGCGGAGACCAGGCCTATCTCGATCCGAACGGGGTCAACCGCCGCTTCATCATCCTCACCCCATCGCAGATCGATCTGCCGGTGGTGCACACCGCCTTCTCGAACACCTCGCAGCTGATGTTCGAATTCATGTCCAGGAACAGCCGCGCCATCGACGCGCTGACCATCAAGGACGTGCTCTATGGCGAGATCGAGGATTCCGTCTCGAAGGTCGAGGACATCGAGGATCTCCTGTCCATCAACCAGGTAGAGTTCCGCGTTCTTTCGGCCGAAGACGTTCTCGGCAAGGCGGCGGAACTCGGCACCCTGGTCGATCGCCTGAAACAGGAACCCGACGCCTGGCGCGACAACGAGATGCTCGACCGCATGGTGGAACTGGCCAAGGTCACCGGCGATATCCGCGAGAACGCGCTGGTGCCGGACCAGGTCATCTTCCGCCACAACGCATACTGGACAAGCCATTTCGGCGGGCTCTATGTCTTCGTCGACAAGGACGTGACAACGGTGGTCGGCGACCCCGCCGCGCCCGGTTTCCGCCGCTCGCGGCCGTGGCAGGTGAGCTACCTGTCGATCAAGGACGCCGACACTGTTTTCAAGTTCCTCGCCACCTCCGGGCGCATCGAACTGCCGCGCGCGTCATGGGTCGAGAGTTCCGGCTATCTCGAGCACCGCGCCGAGATGGTGGTGCGCGACCTGATCTGGCAGTCCGATCCGGACCGCAACCTCTCCAGCGTCGACAAGGTGTGGCTGCAGACCTGGATCCACAACCACGCCGACGCGATCAACCGCGACGGCAATTTCCCCTTCCTCAACGCCGCCAAGCGCGAGATCGGCCAGCTTGGCCGGTTGAAGATCGAGGAGGTAAAGCCGCAGCAGCGTTTCCTGGTGGTGCGCGCCAAACCAAGCCATCCCGACGCCTGGCTGACCAACCGCCTGATCTCCGATTTCGTGCCGTCGGACTTCGTGTCCCGCTACATTTTCAACAAGCAGGGTTTCTATCGCGACTACGAAGGCTACAGCGAGGTATGGCGATCGCATGTTGTCGATGTCCTGAAAACCACATATCTCAGGGACAAGGCGACGTTCAGGACCCGTCTCTATGGCCTGGCCGACTGAACCGACGAGGGGTGTCACCGCATGCTTGATCCGATCGTGAACTTTTTCACCCGGATGTTTCAATGGATCGGCCGCGGTATCGGCTTTCTGATCGGCATAGCGCTGTGGCCGTTCATGTGGGTCGGCCGCTGGTATTTTCAGCGGGGCTGGATGCTCAAATCCATTCTGGGTGCCGCCCTGCTCGTGCTGATCGGGCTCTACGCCAATTTCTTCTATGCCACCCAATGGTGGAACAATTTCGATCCGAACTACGTCAACAAATATGACTTCGCCAAGAGAGACGTCTCGGCCGGCGAACAGGTGACGGCCGGCGGCGGCACCGACACGACCAAATCCTGCGCGCGCTCGGCGATCGCCGACATGACGGCCGACTTGACCGATTTCAACGTGAACCAGAATGCCTGGATCTCGTCGATGATCCTCTACAAGGTCGGGCTGTTCGGCTACGACTGGGACAAGACGCCGTTCATGGACAACAAGGCCTCGTTCCAGCGCGGCATCAACCAGGCGGTGCGTCGCACATCGACCGAGCTTGCCGACAATATGGGCCGCGTGCGCACCACCTCGCAGATCGACGGCGACCTGCAGGAAGCCCGCGGCAACCTGCAATTCGACGAAGCCACCTGGTATTTCGGCTTCAGCCCGTTCGGCCCCAAGACGCCGACGCCCAGCTACTATCGCGACGCCATCAAGAAGCTGCGCGCCTTCAACGGCAGGCTTTCCACCTGCCAGGCCGTGTTCGACGCCCGCGCCGACAATCTCAAGCAATATATCGACCGTATCGCCTCAGACATCGGCTCGACCTCGGCCATCCTCAAGGACCGCGCCGAGAACTACGATTACGGCTTCTTCGACTTCCGCGCCGATGACCGCTTCTGGTTCGCCTATGGCCAGCTCTACGCCTATTACGGGCTGATGAAGGCCGCGCAGGCTGACTTCGAGGACGTGATCAAGCAGAAGAACCTGAAGAGCCTGTGGGACACCATGGACGCCCAGTTCGTCTCGGCGCTGCGCATCCAGCCCTGGATCATCGCCAACAGCGACGAAACCGGCATCTTCGCGACCCATCTGACGACGATGGGTTTTTATATCCTGCGCGTCCGCTCGAACATGGTCGAAATCAGCAGCGTGCTTTCGCAGTAGCGAATAGCGAATAGCGAATAGCGAATAGCGAATAGCGAATAGCGAATAGCGAATAGCGAATAGCGAATAGCGAATAGCGAACAAATTAGCCGGCTGCGGCCATGTCGCAAGCAGGATTTAATGTACGCTCCGGCCTTGCCTACTCGCTACTCCCTATTCGCTATTCGCTCTAAACGACCCTGTCGCATTTCGCGTATTGTGCGGCTGTTTTGAGACGGCGGGATGGCCTCCCGCTCGGCTTCTATGCAGCCCGACACCGGCGGCCAATGCCGCGCCTGCCACCTGACGATTTGGGAGACCACCTTATGGCCGACTATAAGAGCGACATTGAGATAGCGCGCGGCGCGAAGAAGCAGGCGATCCAGGCGATCGGTGCCAAGATCGGCATACCGAGCGAGCATTTGCTGCCCTATGGCCACGACAAGGCGAAGGTGTCGGCCGAGTTCATCAAGTCGGTGAAAGGCAACAAGGACGGCAAGCTGATCCTGGTCACCGCCATCAACCCGACACCGGCCGGCGAAGGCAAGACGACGACGACGGTGGGGCTCGGCGATGGCCTGAACCGCATCGGCAAGAAGGCGGTGGTGTGTATCCGCGAGGCCTCGCTCGGTCCGAACTTCGGCGTCAAGGGCGGCGCCGCCGGCGGCGGTTATGCCCAGGTCGTGCCGATGGAGGACATGAACCTGCACTTCACCGGCGACTTCCACGCCATCACCACCGCCCACAACCTTCTGTCGGCGCTGATCGACAACCACATCTATTGGGGCAACGAGCTCGGCATCGACATCCGCCGCGTCGCCTGGCGTCGTGTCATGGACATGAACGACCGCGCCTTGCGCCAGATCATCGTCTCGCTGGGCGGTGTCGCCAACGGTTTCCCGCGCGAGGCCGGCTTCGACATCACCGTTGCCTCCGAAGTCATGGCGATCCTGTGCCTTTCCACCGATCTGAAGGATCTGGAAAAGCGCCTCGGCGACATCATCGTCGCCTATCGCCGCGACAAGACCCCGGTCTATGCCCGCGACCTGAAGGCCGACGGCGCCATGGCGGTGCTTCTGAAGGATGCCATCCAGCCGAACCTGGTGCAGACGCTGGAAAACAACCCCGCCTTCGTCCATGGCGGCCCGTTCGCCAACATCGCCCATGGCTGCAACTCGGTGGTCGCCACCACCACGGCCTTGAAGCTCGCCGACTATGTCGTCACCGAGGCCGGCTTCGGTGCCGATCTCGGTGCCGAAAAGTTCTTCGACATCAAGTGCCGCAAGGCGGGCCTGAAGCCGGCTGCCGCCGTCATCGTCGCCACCGTGCGCGCCATGAAGATGAATGGCGGGGTGAAGAAGGAAGACCTCGGCGCCGAGAATGTCGAGGCGGTGAAGAAGGGCTGCGCCAATCTCGGCCGCCACATCGAGAACGTGCGCCAGTTCGGCGTGCCGGCGGTAGTGGCCATCAACCACTTCCATTCCGACACCGATGCCGAGATCCAGGCGATGAAGGACTATGTCGCCAAGATGGGCGAGGAGGCGATCCTGTGCCAGCATTGGGCCAAGGGCTCGGCCGGCATCGAGGAGCTGGCCAACAAGGTGGTCAGCCTCGCCGAAAGCGGTGCCTCGCAGTTCTCGCCGCTCTATCCCGACGACATGCCGCTGTTCGAGAAGGTCAACACCATCGTCAAGCGCATCTATCGCGGCGACGAGGCGATCGCCGACAAGTCGATCCGCGACCAGCTGCACCAGTGGGAACAGGCCGGCTACGGCCACCTGCCGGTGTGCATGGCCAAGACGCAATATTCCTTCTCGACCGATCCGAACCTGCGCGGCGCGCCGACCGGCCACACCGTGCCGGTGCGCGAGGTGCGGCTTGCCGCCGGCGCCGGCTTCGTCGTCATCATCTGCGGCGAGGTCATGACCATGCCGGGCCTCCCCTCAAAACCCTCGTCGGAGAAGATCTTCCTCAACGACCAGGGCCAGATCGAGGGGCTGTTCTAGGCACAAAGGGCAATCGGCAGTCGGCAGTCGGAACAGGAGTTCACCCGACTGCCTACTGCCCTCATCACATGAGGCCTTACGGCCCTGATCGCGCTGTCGCCCTAGTCCCCGGAGTTTTTAAGAGCCTTGCTTGGCGGGGGTAGGCGTCGCCGGGTTGGCAGTGGTGGCTGGGCTAGCCGGGTCGTCAAACTTGCTAACTTGGCGCTTTGCCGCGTTCACCAGGCTGTCGAGGAAGTCGAAGAAGACCTCGATGCTGAAGCCGAACACGAAGGCGAGCGCGAACAGTCCGAGCCCAACCGCCTTGAAATCCTCGCTGCTGTCGAAGATACCGACCCACAGCCAGGCCAGTAGTACTCCGGCAAGCGCGCCCAGCGCGACACGGTGAACGGTCCTGAGGAAGGTCGGGTCCGGCAGAAGCGGATCGAGAATCCGGCGCATGTAGAACATCAGCGCGCCGAGCGCGCCATAAGCCGCCGGCAGAATGATGAAGGAATAAAAGGTGTTGGTGTCACGGACCTGAGCCTCGAGCGAAGCCATATCCGGGATCGAGCCGGAATAATAATAAAGGCCGATCTTGCAGTTCTGGCTGATGATGTCGGCAACCCTGACGCCGAACTGATTGTCGATCGTATAGGCGATGGCGGCGATATACTGCCTTGCGGGGTCCGCAGTCGCCGCGGATGTCTGGCCTTCCGGGGCGAGATAGTCCAGATGCGAGCAGAAAGCTCCCCGCATCACCACACTGCGCGGCTCGTGGCCATAGCCACCAGATGGGGGAGGCGGGCTGGGGTCGGTAGCAGCGTCGCTCGCCGCCGAGAGACCGCCACCACCCGGCCCCCCGCCGTCCGATGTCATGCCAGGGGTGGCGCCGCGGAAGCCTGGTGGGCATATCGCGATGGCAGGCTGCGCGCCGGCACTTTCGGGAACACCGACATTGCCGCTGCTCATTGACCGGGGAGATTCCGCAGCCTTCTTGAGCGCCTCCCCGGCGCTGAGATCATTCAGTAGAAGACAGGCGAACCAGTTTGATATCTTGTCGCCGACCTTACGGGCGGTTTCCATGCCCGCGATGGGGTTCTTCGCCAATTTCTGGAAAGTCTCGGCCCGGATTTCCAGCGCACGTATCTGCTGGTCGAGTTTGATCAGCTCATCCTGTTTCGAATAGGCCGCCTCGCGGGCCAGCAGATAGCGTTCGCGCGTATCTCCCGACTGCAATCCAGCCTCGCCGGATGCATCTCCGGCCGTGCCGCCGGCAACCGCCGGGATCGCGCCCTGTCCGGCGGGATCGCCTTGACCCTCTCCATCTTTCTTATCGGACAGGCGCCTTTGCGCTTCGTTGAGTTCACGTTCCAGCAGGCCGAAACGTTCCAGCGAATTGCTTTTTTGCAGTGCTATGAGATCGGTGGAAAGCAGCCTGCCCGAATTGTAGATCTGGGTGAGCTGCCCGACCATGGCCATGGAGGCCAGCGATATCAGGACCAGGAACGCGATCCTTGCCCTGTTGCGCCATGAATTTTTGAATGGATTCCAGCCGTTCCTGATGGCGACCAGCGCCTGCGGTTCGATATTGGCGGTGCATTTGCGGAAGGCCTCCTGAAGCGCCTTCACCTTATCGTCCTGGATCTTGCGCTCGGCCTCGGGCAGTTGTTCGACCGCCTTGATCGCGGCCCACAGTTCCGCGTCGTCGATGGTACGGTTTGTGCGCGCATATTCGGCGATACGATAGGCATCGCTGATCAGACGATCGACGAATGTTTCCTCCGCCACCCAAACCTCCCCCATCAAGAGGCCGGCACGCCGGCACCTCTAGTTCAGATAACCCGACACATATCCATAGGGTGACGGGCAGCCGCACGGATTGCCCGGCGGTCCGGGGGGATTGGCCCAGCACCAGAAAGTGGCTGTGAAGCAGATCGTGCCCGGCTGGTGCGGGGGCACCTGCGCGAAGGCCGAATGTGCCAGAAACGCAAGGCCGGCAGCGGCCAATGCAAGAATTGCCTTCGATCTTTTCGACAACGCCATGCGTGCCCCCAAGCCACGCTTCGCCCTTGCGGGACAATTGGCCGATTTATAGGGGCATCGCCTCGGCAAATCAACTTAAAGATGTATTATCGCCAAAAATACAACCTGTAGGCTAAAGGAGGAGAGAACGCCGGGCCTACCCGACGTTCTCGTGCGGCAAGATCAGGCGGCGATCAGGTCGCGCGCTTTCAGGATCTCCACGCAGGCGCCGGCCGCCTCCCTGCCCTTGACCCTGAAATGATCGAAGAAGAAACGATGATGCTCGGCACTGTCGTGGAAATTGTGCGGCGTCAGCACCGCTGACAGCACCGGCACGCCGGTTGCGAGCTGAACGCTCATCATGCCGTCGAGCACCGCCTGGGCCACGAATTCATGGCGGTAGATGCCGCCATTGACGACGAACGCCACGCCGAGGATGGCTGCATGGCGACCATTGTCCGCCAGCGTCTTGGCATGCAGCGGGATTTCGTAGGCACCAGGCACGTCGAAGATATCGACGGCCAGGCTGCCCCCGCTCAGTGTCTCGATCTCCTTGGCGAAGACCTCGACACACTGGTCGACGATGTCGGCGTGCCAGCGGGCACGGATAACGGCGACGCGGCGGATTTCGAACTGTTTTGGGGATTGCTGATTCATGGGTCCTTCCTTCCGTTTCGAACCAGAATCAGGACGCACGACGCGGAATCCCGGCAGCTTGCGCCACCGCTATTCCGTTCGTTCTCTTCCATCCGGACTGTGACCGTCGGCTCCGGAATTACACCGGATCTGCTGACCCTTCCGTTGCCGGAAGGCGCTCGCGGGCTCGGGTGCGAACACCCTTACCGCCGGTGGGGACTTTCACCCCGCCCTGAGAACATTAACGCCGCGAGTTAAGGAGACGGCCCGTCGCCCTGTCAACCCGCAGGAACAATCATTTCAGCCAACTGGCCGAGCCGGATTGCCGACAACGGTCGAGCCAGCGGCCACATTTCGGGTGACCACCGAACCCGCGCCGATGATGGCATTGTCGCCGATGGTGATGCCACCGAGGATGATGGCGCCACCACCGATCCAGACATTCTCGCCGATCGTCACCGGCCGGGCGATCTCCAGCCCTGCCAGGCGTTTTTCCGGGTCCTTGTGATGTTCAGGGCAATAGATCTGCACGGTTGGCCCGAGCATGGTGCCCTTGCCGATGCGGACCGGAGCGGTGTCGAGAATGACGCAGCCGGTATTGAGGAAGACGCCCGCGCCGAGGAAGATGTTGAAGCCATAGGCGCAATGGAACGGCGCTTCGATGCGGGCGCCCTCGCCCGCCTGCCCGAGCAGCGCGCGCAACAACGGCGCGATGTCGCCCCGCTCAAGCGGCGGCAGCGAACGATGTTCGAACACGGCCTGGCTGGCAACGAGCCGCAAGGCGTCAAGCTCGGGATCGACGCAATTGTACCATTCGCCAGCCTTCATCTTGTCGCGTTCGGTCATCTGCAGCGTCCTTGCTTGGAAGGCCCACGAATCTCGTCGCCTCCCTCGCGGATTTCGTCGCCCAGATCCGAACGATGGTCAAATGCAGGGCATATGCTAGGCTGCTTATCAAAGGCCGTTCCAAGCTGGGGGACCTGTCATGCTTTATCTGCTTGCACTGCTGATCGGGGTTGTCGCGGGCTTGAGGGCGATGATGGCGCCCGCCGCCGTCGCCTGGGGCGCCCATCTCGGCTGGCTGCCGGTTGCCGGCACATGGGCAAGCTTCATGGGCCACTGGATCGCCGTCGCCCTCTTCTCGATCCTCGCCCTCGTCGAACTGGTCACCGACCAGCTGCCCTCGACGCCCAGCCGCAAGGTGCCGCAGCAATTCGGCGCCCGGCTGGTCACCGGCGCGCTGTCCGGCGCGGTCATCGGCGCGACCGGCGGTGCCACGATCGGCGGATTGATCGCTGGCGCGATTGGCGCGGCGATCGGCACGTATGGCGGCGCCGAAGCGCGGGCGCGTCTCGCCGCCGCTCTCGGCCGTGACTTGCCCGCCGCGCTGATCGAAGATGTTGTCGCAATCGTCGCCGCCCTGCTGATCGTGGCCGCCGTCGCATGACGGGCGAGGCAAAGGCCTTCGACGCCATCGTCGTCGGCTGTGGCCAGGCTGGCCCGTTCCTGGCCGGACGGCTGAGCGGCGCCGGCATGACGGTGGCGCTCGTCGAGCGCAAGCTGGTGGGCGGCACCTGCGTCAACACCGGCTGCATGCCCACCAAGACGATGGTCGCCAGCGCCTATGCAGCGCATCTCGCCCGCCGCGCCGCCGATTACGGCGTGACGCTTTCCGGCCCGGTCGGCATCGACATGAAGACGGTCAAGGCGCGCAAGGACAAGGTTTCCGACGATGCCCGCCACAGGCTGGAGGAATGGATCGCCGGCATGCCCGGCTGCACGCTGTTTCGCGGTCACGCCCGGTTCGAGGATGCGAACACCGTGCGCGTCGGCAACGAGCTTTTGCGCGCCGGCAAGATATTCCTGAATGTCGGCGGCCGCGCCTCGGTGCCGGACTTGCCGGGCATCGGCGATGTCGCTTTCCTGACCAACTCCTCGATCATGGACCTCGACGTGCTGCCGGATCACCTGGTGGTGGTCGGCGGCAGCTACATCTCGCTGGAGTTCGCGCAGATGTTCCGCCGCTTCGGCTCCAGGGTGACGGTCATCGAGAAAGGCCCGCGGCTGATCGGCCGCGAGGACGAGGATGTCTCCGCCGCCATCCTGTCGATATTTGAGAACGAGGACATCGCCGTGCATCTCGGCGCCGACGACATCGCTTTCGCCAGGCAGAGCAAGGACGTGGCGGTCACCTTTTCGCGCGGCCAGCCGCCGGTGGTCGGCTCGCATGTGCTGCTGGCGCTCGGCCGTATTCCCAACACCGACGACCTCGGCCTCGACAGGGCCGGGGTCGCGCTGGACAAACGCGGTTACATCGAGGTCGACGACCAGTTGCGCACCAGCGTGCCGCACATCTGGGCGATGGGCGACTGCAACGGCAAAGGCGCCTTCACCCACACCTCCTACAACGACTTCGAGATCGTCGCGGCCAACCTGCTCGACAACGATACGCGCAGGGTGGGCGACCGAATTGAGGCCTATGCGCTCTACACCGACCCGCCGCTTGGCCGCGCCGGCATGACCGAGACCGCCGTGCGCCGATCCGGCCGCCGCGCGCTGGTGGGGCAGCGCCCGATGACACGGATTGGCCGGGCGATCGAGAAAGGCGAGACGCAAGGGTTCATGAAGATCCTGGTCGATGCCGACAGCGGCGAAATCCTCGGCTGCTCGGTGCTCGGGCCTGGCGGCGACGAGGCTGTGCACTGCGTGCTCGACCTGATGTACGCCAAGGCTCCGGTAAGGACGCTTCAGCGCGCCACGCATATCCACCCCAATGTCGCCGAAATCCTGCCGACGATCGCACAGGAACTGACGCCACTGGTCTGAGCCGGCGCACATCCCGGACGCTGCGGGACCTCGCTGCGCTCATCATCAGCGGCACTGGACCACTCGACATGGCCCTGCCGGCACGGCATGAACGACAGGCACCCGACGGAGAAGACCATGGAAAAATCGATCGAGCGGCTGGCTGGCGACAGCGAGGGCGTTGCCTATGAATTCCCGGTCTTCCGCTTCAAGGGGAGCGATGCCGCAGCACCGACCGCCTATCTGCAGGCGGCGCTGCATGCGGGCGAGCTGCCGGGCACGGTGGCCATCGACGCGCTGATGCCGATGCTGGCGAAAGCGGAAGCCGAAGGCCGCGTCAAAGGCTCGATCACCGTGGTGCCCTGGGCCAATCCGGTCGGTCGCGCCCAATATATGTTCGGCGAGCTGGAAGGCCGCTTCCATCTGCCCAACCGCGTCAATTTCAATCGCGACTTCCCGCTGATCGACAAGCCGGACACCGCGCTGCTGCCGGCGGAAGACAGACTGCCGACCGTCGACCAACGGCTGAAGGCCCGACTGCTCAAGCTGTCGGTCGGCCATGACATCGTGCTCGACCTGCATTGCGACGACGAAAGCGTCGCCTACCTCTACGTGCCGGCCGTGCTGTGGCCGGCCATGCAGGACTGCGCCGCCGCGATGGGCGTCGAAGCCGTGCTTTTGTGGGAAGGCGAGAGCGGAGCTGCCTTCGAGGAGGCCTCGCTACATCCGCACCTTTCCGCCGGCAAGGAACGGCTCGAACGTTTCGTGGCCACCACCGTCGAATATCGGGGCATCGCCGATGTCGATCCGGCCATGGCCGAGGCGGACGCGGCCGGCCTCTACCGCGTGCTCGTCGCGCGCGGCGTCATCGCCGATCCCTCGATGCCGAAGCCCGGGCGTTTCGAGGGGGTCGTCTCTCCGCTCGAGAACATCGACATGATGCCGGCGCCGAAGGCTGGCCCCGTGCTCTACGATGTGAAACCCGGCGACCGCGTGAAGAAGGGCGACAGGCTGGCCACGATCGTGCATGCGCCTGGCGAACAAGGCGGCCGCGTCGAGATATTCGCCCCGCAGGATGGCTACATCCTCACCCGCCGCTCGCATCGCATCACCCGCAAGGGCGACGACCTGGTCAAGCTGATCGGCGCCAAGCGCAGCGAAGACGCCCGTTCCGGCACGCTGGAGGCCTGAGAGGCGCTCCGGCGCATCGTTCGCGAGCACGATATCGGGTTCTCAAGCGAGGTCGTGCACCGGCTTGAACTCCGTCATGTCGTTGAAAGTACAGAAGGCCGGTGGGCCGAGTTCGAGCACGTCGATCTCGGCCAGGAAGCTCCGCTCAAGCTCGGCAAGGGCCGGCAGATAGACCGTTTCGGCACCGACCGGCAGCCACGCTTTCAGATAAGCGAGCGTGACGTGGAAGGTATAGCGGTCATGGTCGGGATGGCGGTAACCGAAAGGTTCGACCAGCCGGTCGCGCAGGGCGCGGATGGTCATTTCGTCCGCCAGCGTGGCGCCGGTCGCGACCAGGCCGAGCGGCGTGATCTCGACCGGCCGCATGCGCAGCTCTGGCGCCGAGGGAAAGCCTTCCAGCCGGTCGACAAACAGCGTCGTGGTCTCATCGATCGGCACGTCGCAAGCCACGTCTCGCGGCCAGTAGACAGGCTGCCGGCGTCCTTCGATGGTGCCCTGGAAAACGGTCATGTGCAGGCTTGAAACCGGCGTATAGGCAAAGCGATCGCCATGCGGCAACGCCATCATCGCTTCGCGCACACGCACCAGCGCCTGCTGCGTTTTCGACCCATCGAGCACGTGGCTGACGATGGTGTTGCCGGGCTGTGGCAGGAAATTGCCGGCCGCGTCGAACCGCCGATTGAGATAATAGGGAGGCTCGCTCTTGCCGATCTCCGTGAAGTTTTCGGCAAAGGCATCGTTTCGTTGGTAAGGCACTGTGGCTCCTGCAAGACCGGTGTCGGAGCCCGTCTGTAGTTTCGCGGCTTGAAGGCTGTGTGACAGGATTCGTCGTTACTCGGCTGGCGGGGCCAGCCGCGCCGACGCGCGCCGGCCCGGGAAACGCCAGCCCAGCCGAACGCCCAGCGTCGCGGCCGCGATCATCGCCATGCCGATTGCCTGCGGCAGGCCGATGGGGTGATTGTAGATCGCCCAGTCGATGATGATGGCAATGACGGGATAGATGAAGGTGAGCACGCCGATCACCGGCGTCGACAACCATGGATAGGCCGAGAACATCATGACATAGGCGATGCCGGTGTGGAGCACGCCGATGCCGACCAGCCAGCCCCAGGACGCTGCCGGGATATGCTCGGAAAAATTGGCGAGCGGCGCCAGCATGATCGTTCCGACGACGGTCTGGCAGAGCACGGTGATTTCCGGACGTTGTTGGCCGAGCCCTTTGGCCAGCACAGTGACGATCGCATAGAGCAGCGCGCCGCCGAGCGCCATCAGGATGCCGAACGCCCATGTCGCGGTCACAACCGTGTTGGAAGCGACGAGGCCGCTGGCCAGCACGACGCCGACAAATGCCGAGACCATCCAGATGACCTGGTCGGCACTCACCCGTTCCTTAAGAAAGACCACGCCGATCAGAACCACGAAGAACGGCTGGATGTGATAGATGATCGTCATGACGGCGATCGAGGTCTTGGCGAAACCGGCGAAGAATGCCGTCCAGCTCAGCACCATGCAGACACCGCACAGCGCCGCCCGCGCGAGCCGCGCCGGCGAGAGACCCGGATCGGGCAGGTAGCCGCGCAACAGGCACCAGGCGCCGAGGAAGACCGTTCCGAAAGCGCAGCGCCAGAACACGGTGGTGATGGGGTCGAGCCCGGCTTCGGTGACAAAGGCGCCGACCGTGCCAGCGATCATCATGGCAACGGACAGGTTCAGCGCGGGAAAGCGAGGGCTCGATGCCTGGGTCATGCAGCGTCTTCCAGAGGATGCCGACGAGCAGCAAGCCAGTCTCCGCTCTTTCACGCAAACGAATAGATTTGGTATTAGCTATTCGATATGCTGATAGCGCTATGACACCGCTTCTCGACCTCGATCTTTTGAAGACATTCGTCGCCATCATCGAGAGCGGCAGCTTCTCCAGCGCCGCCCCGCGCGTTGGGCGTAGCCAGTCTGCCGTCAGCATGCAGATGCAGCGGCTCGAACAGACGCTCGGAAAGCAGCTGTTGATACGCACGCCGAAGGCGGTGACGGCCAACGCCGCCGGCGAGGAGTTCCTGGTCTATGCCCGCCGTTTGCTCAAGCTCTCGGACGAGGCCTGGGCGAGCGTGACGCGACCGGAAGAGGCAGGCAGCGTCCGTCTCGGCGTGCCGGACGATTATGCGGCCTATCTGCTGCCGCCGGTGCTGTCGCGGTTCTCGGCCGCACACCCGCTGGTGACGGTCGAACTCGTCTGCGAGCAATCGACCGCGCTGGTGAAGACGATGGCGGAAGGCCGGCTCGATCTTGCGATCATCACCCGCCTGCCCGACCAGCCGCTGGAGGTGCTGCGGCTGGAGCGTTGCGTATGGGTGGCCTCGCCCCATCATGTCGCCTGGGAGAAGGACCCGTTGCCGGTGGCGTTGTTCGAACCGGGCTGCGCGGCGCGGCTGAACATGCTGGACGTGCTGGCCAAGACCGACCGCGCCTTCCACTGCACCTATTCCAGCGCCAGCCTGCTCGGCCTCGTCGCGGTCGTGCAGGCGGGGCTGGCGGTTGCCGGACTGGCGCAGCTCAGCGTGCCGCCGTCGCTGCGCATCATTGGCGAAAACGAAGGATTGCCGCCGCTTCCCGATCTAGAAATCGGCATCATGCGCAATCCCTTGTCGGCGACGCCCGCCGTCGAGCGCCTGGACGAATTCCTCCGCCGCGACCTGGCGGAAAGATCGTCATAGGTCGGCGCAGGATCGTCAGCAGCCCTCCCCCTGCCGCCTTGCCCATGCCCGCATCGCGGCCGGCAGCCAGGCACCGAAACCCTTGGCGATGGTCTCGTAGCGCGCAACGAAATCGGGATGCGATTCGTAGAGATCGGCGAGGTTCGCATAGGCGCCCGGAGCGCAGGGCTTGCTCCATGTCGCGGCGACCCAATCGCGGTGCCGGACGATCAGCGGATCGAGCGAGCGCGCTTGTGGCGGCGCGCCTTCCCGCATGGCCTCGGCCAAGGCATCCTCGATCTGCTTCAGTTCCTGCATCAGGCCAACGAGTTCATCCGAGGGCATCGACTGCGTCTTGATCTTGTTCGCGTCGATCTCGGCGCGAACGTTCTCGCCATGGCGCTCGATCAGCCAGGCTTCGTATTCGGCCTGTTTTTGCGGCGACACCACGCCGCTATAGAGGTCTTGATCCTTCATCGCCTTTTCTCCTTTCAGTTTGGCGATGGTGCGGTCGATGGTTTTCAGCATGCGTCGGTAGCGTTTGGCCTCGGCTTCCAGCCTCTCGCGCTGTTTGACCAGCGACTGAAGCCGGTCGAACCCCGGATCGTCGAGCACGGCGCCAATTTCGCCGAGCGACAGGCCGAGCTCGCGCTGGATCAGGATCTGCTGCAGCCGCAGCAATTCCTCCTCGCCATAGTACCGGTAACGGTTGTCGCCGACGCGCGCGGGTCTCAACAGCCCGATCTCGTCGTAATGATGCAACGTCCGCACCGATATGCCGGCGAGTTCCGCCAGTTCGCTGACCGTGTAGGTATTCATCGACCACACCTCGTGACCTGACCGAGATAGGCTCTGACGCGGCGTGAGGGTCAAGCGTGGAAATCCGGTTGCGCGGGAAACCGTTCGCGGCTATGGAATTTGCCATGTGCACGAAGTCGATCAAGAGCATTTGGTGGTGGGCCAGCTAACAGCGGCCTGTCGAAGCGCGTGCGCGTGAACAATCGAGATGGCCGCAGGAGAAGTCCGGCGGCCTTTTGTTTTCCAGAGATGCCTCCAGACCTCGCCGCGGCGGAACAGGGAGATGGCAATGACGGTGGAAATTCTGGAGAACGGCGCGGAGCGGTTCGTTACGGCGGGTGGCGTGGCGATTACGCGGGAACGCCATGACGTGCCTTATGCGGGCGCGATCGAAACCTATATCGATGGGCTGAATTCGCGCCCGGGCGCGGTGTTTTCCTCCAATTACGAATATCCCGGCCGCTATACCCGCTGGGATACCGCCATCATCGACCCGCCGCTGATGATCTCGGCGCGCGGCCGCGCGATGCGCATCGAGGCGCTGAATGCACGCGGCGAGATGATGCTGATGGTCGTCGCACGCCATCTCTCCGACCTTGAGGATGTTGCCGTCACCCAGACGACGAAGCGGCGGCTGGCGCTGAAGATCGCCGAGCCCGGCCGCGTCTTCACCGAAGAGGAACGCTCGCGGGTTCCGTCGGTCTTCACGGTGCTGCGCGCCTTCACCGCACTGTTCAAGACCGCCGAAGACGCCAATCTCGGCCTCTACGGCGCCTTCGGCTACGACCTCGCCTTTCAGTTCGACCCGGTCGAGCTCAAGCTGGAGCGCAAGGAAAGCCAGCGCGATCTTGTCCTGTTCCTGCCCGACGAGATCCTGGTCGTCGATCACTATTCGGCCAAGGCCTGGGTCGACCGCTATGAATTCGCCGCCGACGGCTTCTCCACCGAGGGCCTGCCGCGCGACCGCGTCGTCGAGCCGTTCAAGCCGGCGGACCGCATTCCGCCGCGCGGCGATCACGAGCCGGGCGAATACGCCAAGCTGGTGCGCAACGCCATGGACAGCTTCAAGCGCGGCGACCTGTTCGAAGTGGTACCCGGCCAGATGTTCTTCGAACGCTGCGAGACCGCGCCCTCCGAAATCGCGCGGCGGCTGAAGACCATCAACCCCTCGCCCTATTCCTTCTTCATCAATCTCGGCGAAGGCGAATATCTGATCGGCGCTTCGCCGGAGATGTTCGTGCGCGTCAACGGCCGCCGCGTCGAGACCTGCCCGATCTCCGGCACCATCAAGCGCGGCGACGATGCCATCTCCGATAGCGAGCAGATCCTTAAACTGCTCAATTCCAAGAAGGACGAGTCCGAGCTCACCATGTGCTCGGACGTCGACCGCAACGACAAGTCCAGAGTCTGCGAGCCGGGTTCGGTGCGTGTCATCGGCCGACGCCAGATCGAGATGTATTCGCGCCTCATCCACACGGTCGACCACATCGAGGGCCGCCTGCGCGAAGGCATGGACGCCTTCGACGCTTTCCTCTCCCACGCCTGGGCGGTGACGGTGACCGGAGCGCCGAAGCTGTGGGCGATGCGCTTCATCGAACAGAACGAAAAAAGCCCGCGCGCCTGGTATGGCGGCGCCATCGGCATGGTGCATTTCAACGGCGACATGAACACAGGCCTGACGCTGCGCACCATTCGCATCAAGGACGGCATCGCCGAAGTGCGCGCCGGCGCGACGCTGCTGTTCGACAGCATTCCCGAGGAAGAAGAAGCCGAAACCGAACTGAAGGCCTCCGCCATGCTTTCCGCCATTCGCGACGCCAAGACCGGAAACTCGACCGGCGTCGAACGCACCACGGCCCGCGTCGGCGAGGGCGTGAACATTCTTTTGGTCGACCACGAAGACAGCTTCGTCCACACTTTGGCGAACTATTTCCGCCAGACCGGCGCCAATGTCTCGACCGTGCGCACGCCGGTTCCCGACGAAATCTTCGACCGCCTGAAGCCGGACCTTGTCGTGCTTTCGCCCGGGCCCGGCACGCCGAAGGATTTCGACTGCGCCGCCACCATCAAGAAAGCGAGGCAGCGCGAGTTGCCGATCTTCGGCGTCTGCCTCGGCCTGCAGGCGCTGGCCGAAGCCTATGGCGGCGAACTGAGGCAGCTCGCCATTCCCATGCACGGCAAGCCGTCGCGCATCCGGGTCTCAAAGCCGGGGGTCATTTTCTCTGGTCTGCCGAAGGAAGTGACGGTTGGCCGCTACCATTCGATCTTCGCCGATCCGGTTCGCCTGCCCGACGATTTTATCGTTACCGCCGAGACCGAGGATGGCGTCATCATGGCCTTCGAACACAAGAAGGAACCGATCGCGGCCGTGCAGTTCCATCCCGAATCGATCATGACCCTCGGTCACAATGCCGGCATGCGCATGATCGAAAATGTCGTGGCGCATATGCCGCGCAAAGCCAAGGAAAAGGCAGCCTAGCCTGAAATGACAGCCGCCGCAGCCAAGAGTGCCTCCAAGCAGAGAGTGGTCACGCTCGCCTTCTGGTCGATCATCGTCGCCTTCGCAGTGACGGGACTGAAGATCGTCGCCTGGCGCATGACTGGCTCGGTGGCGCTCTATTCCGACGCGCTGGAATCGATCGCCAATGTGGTGACCGCGATCGCCGCTTTATGGGCGATCAAGATCAGCCACATGCCGGCCGACAGCGACCATCCGTTTGGCCACCACAAGGCCGAGTATTTTTCAGCGGTGCTTGAAGGCGTGCTGATCGTGGTGGCGGCGCTGCTCATCATCGCCAAAGTGTGGGATTCGCTGCGCAATCCCACACCGCTGGAACAGCCCTGGATGGGTCTCGGCATCAACACCAGCGCTGCGATCGTCAACGCGGTCTGGGCCTTCATCCTGATCCGCGTCGGGCGCGCCGAGAAGTCGCCGGCGCTGATCGCCGATGGCCGGCACGTGATGACCGACGTGGTGACTTCCGCCGGCGTCCTGATCGGCCTGATCGGCGCCATCTTCACCGGCTGGCATGTGCTCGACCCGCTGCTTGCGCTGATCGTTGCGCTGAACATCCTCTACCAGGGCTGGAGGGTGATGGGGGAATCCCTGAGCGGCCTCATGGATCGCGCCGTCGACAATGAGGAACACCTGCGCATCCGTGACATCATCTCGTCCAACTCAAAGGGTGCGCTGGAGGTCCACGACCTCAAGACCCGCATCGCCGGCCGCGCCACCTTCATCGAGTTCCATATGGTCGTGGAAGCTGACATGACGGTCGCCGAAAGCCACGCCATTTGCGACCGCATAGAAGACGCGCTGAAGGCCGAGATCCCCTCGGTGCGCATCACCATCCACGTGGAGCCCGACGACGAGGCGAAGCTGCCCAAGGGCACGGTCGCCGTGCCCTTCGCCTGAGCCTATTGCGCGCAGGCGGCTTGCGGCATCGCCTGCAGGCGGAAAACCCTGTCGTCGGATTTCGTCTCGGTTGCTGCATCCACCTGGCATAGCGGGGCGAATGGTAGGCTGGCCTTGGGATTGGCCAGCATCATCGTGCCGTTGGCGCCGCGGCGCAGATAGATTTCCTTCTGCGACAGATCGCATGACGGACCGCTGTCCGTCGGCGCGGTCGCCACGCAACGCCATTGATCCGCCTCGCCCTCGCAGGAATAGGTCTGCACGCTCCTTGTCGCATTCTGGCGGGTGGTGACGGCAACCACGAGATCGGCGCCGTTCGGCCAGCTCGCGGCTTTGCCCTTGGCCGCGAAGGCAGCGATTTCGGCACCGCTGCGAAAGACCCGGATCGTTTGCGTTAGCTGGTTCGGATGCGAGGCAAGATGCTCGGCCGAATAGTCGCGGCCGTAGCAAAAGGGCTGGTCCGGCTTCAGCCTGACGCGCAGCGGATCGCCGAGCGCCGGATCGACGGGATCGATACGGGCAAATTCCGCCTTGCAGTCCGCCGCCGGCCTGCGCTCCAGCCGGAAACCGTCATCGTCCACGCCGAGCGCCTGCCGGTCATATTCGGCCTTGCCGAGTTCGTCCTCGGACCCGCCACCCAGATAGATGTCGCGCGCGACACCGCCGACCACCAGTCTTCCCTCCGCGTCGAGGGACAGCTCGGCCATGGTACGATCGCATTCCATGCCGCAGCGGATCTTGCCTGCACCGCCCTCTTCTTCTGAAGCGCGGCACCAGCCGCCGACCCATTCGGGTTTCCTTGCACCGCGCGCTGTCGTCGTCATGAAGCCGTTGTAGCCGGCGGAGGCCAAGCCGTCGGACGGATCCTCGCTCGGCCGGCTGACCGGATCGGGACCGTAATAGAAGAAAATGCGCGCCACCTTCTGGCGCGGATGCGTCTTCAGATGGTCGGCATCGTAGACGCGGCCAAAACAGGCGCTGCCGCCATCCGGGCTGAATTGCTTCAACGGCGCCAGTTCGTCAGCGGTTACAGCCGCGGTCAGGACGAGTGCACACGCAATGCCGAGACTGGCGGTCGTGATAATCTTCGACGCTTTCATCGCATCCCCCACCAGGACCTGTCGCAATCGATTTTATGCTAGGAATCGACACAAGGCCACGCGCATCACGCGGCGCGGACAGGAGGGCTTCATGCTTCGCAGGGATATGTTTCGCGGACTGCTCGCCGGTATTGGCGTCACGTTCGCGTCAGGCCCGGCCGGCGCTGCCACAGCAATGCCTAACCGGCAAAAGGTCGCCTATCATCTCAGCGACGTCGACAAGGTCGCCTTCGTGCTGGGCAACATCAAGAACCACTATGAGGGTACAGACGGAAACGTCGAAATCGCCCTGGTGGTTCATGGCCCGGCGCTGGAGGCTTTCAGAAGCGCGAGCGCCTCGGCGGCGATCTCCGGCCGCTTTGCCGGATTGGTCAAACAGGGGCTGGTGCCGCATGCCTGCGCCAATACCATGCATGGCATGAACATAGGACTGCCGGACCTGTTCACGGGCTTCGTCAGCGCCGACAAAGGCGGGGTCGTCAAGCTCGCCGAACTGCAAGGTGCCGGCTATGTCTATCTAAGACCTTGATATCGACCCCGACTTCGTTCGATGATCGCCGCCAATGACAGAGGTTGAAGGGAGCCCCTGATGTATGGCCTGATCGGAAAGATGCGTGCAACTCCCGGCAAGCGCGAAGACCTGCTGCAGCTCCTGCTGGAAGCCACCGACTCCATGCCGGGCTGTCTCAACTACATCGTCGCCCGCGACCCTGCCGACACCACAGCGATCTGGGTGACCGAGGTCTGGGTCGATGCCGCGAGCCACAAGGCTTCGCTCAACCGGCCGGACGTTCAGGCTGCAATTGCCAAGGCCCGTCCGATGATTGCCGGTTTCGACTTCCAGTTCGAGACCGAACCGGCCGGAGGTTATGGGCTCGACCAGCCCTGATCTCGGCCAAAAGCGGCGGGAGCAAAGGAGCCCCCGCCGGCAGACCATCGTCAATCGACCTGGATCTTGGCTTCCTTGACGATCGGCTCCCATTTGGCGAGTTCCGCCTTGACGTGGGCACCGAGTTCTTGCGGCGTCGAGCCGACGATGGTGGCGCTGAAATCGCCCATCCTTGCAATCACCGCCGGGTCCTTCATCGCCTTGGTCGCCGAGGCGTTGAGGCGATCGATGACCTCCTTCGGCGTGCCGGGAGGCGCAAACAGCGCATTCCAGGTGTAGGTTTCGTAGCCAGGCACCCCGGATTCCGCGATGGTCGGAAGATCGGGGAAGGACGGGACGCGCTTGGCCGTCGTCACACCCAGCGCCTTCAGCGTGCCACCCTTGATGTGGGAGGACGAGGACGGCAAATTGTCGAACATGATCGGCACCTGGTTGGCGACGACGTCGTTCAACGCCGGCCCGGCGCCCTTGTAGGGTATGTGCTGCATATCCACGCCAGCCATGATCTTGAACAGCTCGCCGGAAAGATGCAGGGGCGTGCCGATGCCGGACGAGGCATAGGAGTACTTCTCGGGTTCGGCCTTCAGAAGCGCGACGAGTTCCTGGACGTTCTTGACCGGCAACTCCGGATTGACCACCAGCACGTTCGGCACGACGACCAACAGCGAGACCGGCGAAAAATCCTTTTCGGGATCGTAGGGCCTGGTCTTCAGGATCAGCGGGTTGAGCGCATGGGTGGCGACGGTGCCCATCAAGATGGTGTAGCCGTCCGGGTCGGAACGCGCGACGCGATCGGCACCGATATTGCCGCCGGCGCCGGCGACGTTTTCCACGATGACCTGCTGGCCGAGATCATCCGACATTTTCTGCGCGACGATACGCGCCACCAGATCGGTCGAGCCACCGGCGGCGAACGGCACCACCAGCGTCACCGTCCGGTTCGGGAACTGCTGCGCCGAAGACGGCGAAGCGACAGCCGCCAAAGACAGCGCCGACAAGCCGAGCGCCAAAGCGGCGCGTCGTGACAATTTTGAAAAGTTCATCCTATTCCTCCTCTCCCCCACCCTATGCGCCTTGGGCGCACGAGTTGGTTACGATAATCGGGAAGAGCAGACAACAACGACACGGCGACGGCTTCATGCATACGCACGCAAGCCAGTCGGGCACCTTCACGCTGAGGATAGCCCGCGTGAGACCGCGTTGTTTGCCGGCTTTCAGTCCAGCCTGTGCTTCAGGTCTTCATCCAGCCAGCGGCCGAAGAAATAAGGCAGCTGCTTGTGCCACCACGGCCAGTCGTGGGCGACGTCACCACCCCAATAATCGACCCAGGCGGGGATCGCCTTTTCGCGCAGGATGCGTTCCAGCGCATGCGTTTCGACCAGCATCTGCTCTTCCCAGGCACCCTGGCCGCTACAGAAGATGAGCCGCAGCGAACGCAGCCGCGCAAGCAGCGCCTCGTCGGTGATGCCTGGTAGATAGTCGAGCGGCGAGTTGTAGAAGATGTCGCCCGCCAGCGTGCTGCCCAGGAAACCGCGGGTCGAATAGACGCCGGAAAGCGAGATGACGCCGGCGGCAAGATCGGGATTGCGGAAGACGAAGTTCGAAGAGTGATAGCCGCCCATCGAGCAGCCCGAAAACAATGGCTTCAGCACGCGGCCGCCATTGGCCTCCGCGGCCGTGGCTGCAAATTCCGGCAATGCCTCGTCGCGGACATAGCGGAAATAGGCCTCGTGCCGGCCGATGCGGTGAGCCGGATCGCCGTGCTTGTCGAAGAAGCTCTCGCTGTCGATGCCGTCGACAGTGAAAATCTGGATGCGGCCAGTGTCGATGAAGTCGGCTAGCGAATTGACGCCGCCCGCATCCTCGAACTGGTAGAAGCGCCCCTGCGACGTCGGGAAAACGACGACCGGGCGCCCGGCATAGCCGTAGCGTTTGTATTCCATGTCGCGGCCCAGCTTGCCGCTCCAGCGCTTGTGATAGGAAATGTCCATCGCTCAAGCCTCCTCGGCATGGATGTAGTCGACCGCTTCGCGCAGTGCCTGACGGTCTCGCGACCGCAGCTGGTAGGCGTAGTTGCCCATGGCGCGGCTGAAAACCTGTTCGATGGCCTGGTGGTGCACGACCTTGTCGCCGTGCGCGGCTAACACATCGTCATGGCTGTGGCGATAGCGGAGATGGTCCTTGCGGCTGGCATAGACGGTGAAATACTTGCCCTTGAACGGCCCGCCAACCGTGTTCTGGACCACCATGTTGGCCCATTCGGCATAGATGTCGATGTCGAAGCTGTAGTTGATAGCGTCCGGCATCCACGCGCCCGGCGGGCGGATGTTCACTTCCAGCGCGATGATCTTGCCCTGGCGGGTCTCGAACAGCTCGATATGGAAAAACCGCTCCTTGAGGGCGAATGCCTTGACGATCTTGCGGCCCGCTTCCTCCACTTCCGGCGGGATATCGGGCCGGCAGGTGTAGCTCATATGCTTGTTCTTGTTGACGACATCCATGATGGAGTCGTCGTATTTGGTGCTGGCGGCAAACACGATCTCGCCGTCCCGGTTGACCAGTCCGTCATAGGTGACCACCAGCCCGTCGATGAATTCCTCCATGACGAAGCTCATCCCTTCCGGCTTGATGCGGAAGAATTCGTCGAGTTCGCCGACATTCGAGATCTTGTAGGTGTGGGCAGCACCTGCGCCGGAATCCGGCTTCACCACCACCGGGTAGCCGACACGGCGGATGAATTCCAAGGCGCCAGAGCGTTCCGAGGTCTTGCGTTGGGCGATGACGTTGACGCCGGCCTTGCGGAACGACGCCCGCATGCGGCTCTTGCGTTTGATGTTCTTCACATAGTCGAGCTTGATACCATCGATGTTGAAGTCGGTGCGGATGCCGGCCTCGAGATCCAGCCAATGCTCGTTGAGCGACTCGAAACGATCGATGCGGCCCCATTTGTGAATGAAATGGCCCATCGCCCGATAGATCAGGTCGTAATTCTCCATATCCGCGATGAGGTAGTATTCGCTGAGCGCATTCTTCAGCCTTGGCGCCAGCGCCTCATAGGGCGCGTCCCCGATGCCGAGCACGGTGGCGCCGGCTTTTTTGAGCCGATCGCAGAAATCGGCACCGTTCGACGGGAAATGCGGCGAGAAGAACACGAAATTCATGAACAGCCCTCCCGGTCGCCGTGCCCAACGGCGAGACCTGGAGAAATGTGACGCATTTAGATGAAACCGCAAAGCAAAACCGTGCCCTGCCTTTTCACCCGTGCGGCAGCGTTACCCTTGCCTCCGTGGGGAGGCTCCTGTAAGAGAACGGCCATGACGACGCGCCCCGCATCCTCTGTCTCCCGTTCGGCCAGCCTGGCTGGAGAGACCGTGCGCGCGCTTTCCGCGACCCTGCTTCTTCTCGGCCTTATCGGCGATCGCCGGGCTCGCTGAAGGAGCACCCGGCGGTCGATACCGCCGCATGGCGTGCATGCTCCTCGCAAGTCACATTCAGCGAATGAACATCAGGTAGTGGTGCCGCTTGCACCGATGGCCGTCATGGAATGAGGCCCCGCAAGCCGCCGGGAGAAAAGACGATGAACGCACGAGAAGAAATCCGAGACGCGTCCACCAAGGGCATGCCGCAGGCGATACGCAAATATCAGCCCTATCCGTTGGTAGGTCTCACTGACCGCACATGGCCCAACAAGGTGATCGACAAGGCGCCTATCTGGTGCTCGGTCGATTTGCGCGACGGCAACCAGGCCCTGATCGACCCGATGGGGCATGAGCGCAAGGCGCGTATGTTCCAGTTGCTGCTCGACATGGGCTTCAGGGAAATCGAGGTCGGGTTCCCGTCGGCCTCGCAGACCGATTTCGACTTCGCTCGCTGGTGCATCGAGGAAGGCAATGTGCCCGACAATGTCGACCTGCAGGTGCTCGTGCAGTGCCGGCCGGAATTGATCACCCGCACCTTCGAGGCGCTCGAAGGCGCCAAGACGCCGATCGTGCACTTCTACAATTCGACCAGCGAATTGCAGCGCCGCGTCGTCTTCCAGAAGGACGTCGCGGGCATCAAGCAGATTGCGACCGACGCAGCCAAGATGATCTCCGACATGGCCGCGAAAGCCGGAGGCGGCTATCGCTTCCAGTACTCGCCCGAAAGCTTTACCGGCACGGAATTGGAAGTCGCTCTGGAAATCTGCAACGCGGTTGCGGAGATCATGAAGCCGACGCCTGAGAACAAGCTCATCGTCAACCTGCCGTCGACCGTGGAAATGTCGACGCCCAATGTCTATGCCGATCGCATCGAGTGGATGATCCGGCATCTCGACAACCGGGAAAACCTGATCATCTCGTTGCACCCGCACAATGACCGCGGCACCGGCATTGCGACGACCGAACTCGGCCTGATGGCCGGCGCGGACCGCGTCGAAGGCACCTTGTTCGGCAACGGTGAGCGCACCGGCAATGTCGACATCGTCACGCTGGCGCTGAACATGTTCACGCAGGGCGTCGATCCCGACCTGGATTGTTCCGACATCAACCGGATGAAGGATGTCTACGAATATTCCAATCAGCTGAAGATCCCGGAACGCCACCCCTATGTCGGCGAACTCGTCTACACGGCTTTCTCCGGTTCGCATCAGGATGCCATCAACAAGGGCATGAAGGCGATCAAGGTCGCCAACACACCCCTGTGGGAAGTGCCCTATCTGCCGATCGACCCCCAGGATGTCGGCCGCAGCTATGAAGCGATCATCCGCATCAATTCGCAGTCCGGAAAGGGCGGCATCGCCTATGTTCTGCAGGCCGACCACGGTCTCAATCTCCCGCGCAGCCTGCAGGTCGAGTTCAGCCAGGACATCCAGTCCATCACGGATGCCGAAGGCAAGGAAGTGTCGGCCAAGCGCATCTACGACCGCTTCATCGACCGTTATGTCGAACAACCCGGCGCCAGGCTGAAATTCATCGACCATCAGACCTTCCCCGATACGGAAGTGAAGGGCCGCCGCGTCGTCGAGGCCGTTATCCTCGACAGGGGCAAGGAAATGACGATCAGGGGGACGGGAACCGGCCCGATCGACGGCTTCGTCGATGCGCTCTCGCGCCATGTCGGCGTCGAGATGTCGGTGCTCGACTATTCCGAACATTCCCTGCAGCGTGGCTCGAATGCCTCGGCGGTTTCCTATGTCGAAATGGAGCATCCGGGCGGCAAGACTTTCGGCGCCGGCATCAACACCAACATCGTCGCCGCTTCGCTCGAAGCGGTTGTATCGGCGGTAAACCGCATCATCGGCTAAAAAACCGCTGATTCCCTTGATTTCACGGGTTGCCCCGGCTGGATTTTTCCAGCCGGGGTTGTAATGATTCAACCGGGGTCTTGGGGAAGCGTTTGTGTCAGAGCGCAAATGCGTGATAAAAAAATGACTTGTGCCGACTTGAAAGGTTGACACTTGCAGCATACGACGCCTGCCGCCCCCGCAGTGCGCGAAACGCTTGAGAAATTGCTGGCGAGCCAAACATTTGGACGCTCAGAGCGTGCGCGTGAGTTACTCCGTTACCTTGTAGAGCGAGAACAGGCCGGCGAAGCCAGCCGGCTGAAGGGCTTTGCGATCGCCGTAGACGTCTTCGGCAAGGATGCCGGCTTCGACCCATCCACCGACGCGGTGGTGCGCGTGCAGGCAGGCCGGCTCCGCGAGCTGCTCCAGCAATATTCGGCGACCGAGGGGGTCAACGACCCCATTCGCATCACCATCCCCCGCGGCGGCTATGTGCCCCAATATGAGGTGACTGAAACAGGCGTACCGTTCCACCAGATTACGCCCTCGCTGCAGCCACAGATTTCTCCGGCCAGCGAACACCCTTCGCCTGCCGCGCCAGCCAAGGCGCCGGCGGCCGAAGCGGATAGGCGTCAAACACCGGGATCGTCCGGCACTTTGATGATCCCGCCTCGCCATTTGCGGGCGTTTTGGGTCTTCGCCGCGATTTTTCTCGTCGTCATGGTCGTTCTGGTCATACTCCTGCTGCGACAGGCCGATGAACCCGGGCGGACGCCGGTCGCGGCGGGTGCTTCCGCCACGCCTGCCCCGGATTCCACCATCGTTGAGACGTTGGGAAAACTCCCGGCGATTTCCCTGGTCGTCGAGGGAAACACTCCGCCGGTCCAGCGCGTCGAAGCGATATTGCGTTCCGGCCTTGCCCATCTGGAGACCATCCAATTCATTGATCGGGACCCTCGTCAGGACCCGCCGCAGCAGGTCAACCCGACGTCATTTGTCTTCAATGTCAAACCCGGCACGACGGTCGGAAATGTCACGATCGAGGTCCAGAACCTGAAGACGGGCCGCATCCTGACTTCCGAAACCCTGACCTCGTTCCAGACCACCGCCTCGCAGGTGACCGATCGCGTCGCCAAGATACTGGGTGACGTGACTGGCCAGTTTGGCTCGATCTACGGCTATATCGAGCAGAACGGCTTGCAGAACGACCTCACCGCATGCGTGCTCCTCGGCAGAGCCTATGCCTCCAATCAAGGCGCCAAGAGCCATGAGGCAGCTTACCGCTGCCTGGAGAACCTGATCGCACGCGGCGAAAAGTCGGCCTTTATCTATGCGCTCCTTGCCGGCCTGGAGCTGGATGCAACCGTCTGGGCCTATCCATATCCAGCAACCTCAAGCGTGCAGCAGGCGATGGTCTTCGTGAACAAGGCCATCCAGATCGACCCCACGAGTTCCCGCGCGTTTCGCATGGCCGCCTATGCGGAGGGGGTTCTTGGGAATTCACAGGAACGGGTTCGCTGGGCAAAGAAGGCTTACGACGCCGCCCCTTACGATCTGAGGACCATGTACCACTATGGCTGGGCCCTTGTGATGGCGGGCTCGTATAGCGAAGGAACGGCACTTCTGGCGCGCGGCCTCGACCTTGCCGATCCGCATGGCAAATGGCTCGACTACGCGCTGTTCCAGGGCGCCTTCATGACGGGCAATCCGGAGCTGCAGAGACGGGCCGCCCTGGCGCTGGCGGCCGTGGAGCCGCTGCCCGAATATCTCTTGGCGCAACTGATCGTTGCCAGGCACAATGGCAACAAGGCGGAAGTGGCGCGCCTGCTGACCGAGATCAAAGACAAGTTTCCCACATTCGCGGAAGATCCACGCGCGACATTCGTCAAGAACCACTATCCGGACGATCTGAGCGAGAAGCTGGTGCAGGCTTTCAAGACGGCCTCCCTGGAATATGCCAGCATGGTGGCCTCGCCCACCGTACCGCCGACGCCCTCCGTTGCCGTGCCCGTGCCAGGCCTGGAGGATTTGCCGACCGTCTATCTGGTGAACACGGAGAGCAGCACCGCCTCGGAACGTGTGATTGCAGCCCTGCGTGATGGCTTGTCCCGCTTCGACACCCTGGAATTTGTCAGGAAAGAGGTCCCGTCGAAACCGACGCCAACCAGTTTTTCCTTCCACGTGCAGCCCGGTCCGACAACGGGCAGTGTGACGGTCGAATTGCAGAACCTGGCAACCGGGCGTGTCCTGTCGGTACGGAAACTGGAAGCGTTCGACGCAACGGCGTCGCAGATCGACAACAGCGTCGGCAACATACTGGCCGAAACGGCGTCGGTGCCCGGTACGATCTACAGCTATCTCCAGCAGGTCGGGCTCCAGCGGGGGCTGACGCGATGCCTGCTGCTTAGCAACTCCGCCAGGGTCCACCCCCAGCTGGAATCGTTCAAAAACGCCTATCAGTGTTTGGAAATGATCGAGCGCAACGGGGCCAAATCCACCCTCGTCTATGCCGAATTGAGCAATCTGATACTGAATTCGCTGATTTGGGATTTTCGCTACCCGGAAGACGCAACGGTGGAAAAGGCGGCAACGCTTGCCCAACATGCCGTGGAAATCGACCCCGACAGTTCCCAGGCCTATGGGGCAAAGGCGTTCGTCGCGAGCAGGCTGGGTGATCGGGAAGGCACGGTCAAATGGGCCAAGATGGCCTACGATCTCAATCCATACGATCTGGCAACCGCGGCTAACTATGGCTCGGCCCTGTTTTTCAAGCGCGACTACAAGAACGGCATGGCTCTGCTGACCCGGGCAATCGATGGCTCCGGCGCAGTTCACCCGGCATGGTGGGACTACAAGCTGTTCTGTGGCGCGTTCATGCTGGGGGACCAGCAGATCGCCACGCGTGCAGCGCTTTCCCTGACCGCGGCTGGCGCGGACGCCCGCTTCCTGGCGGCACGGCTGATCGTCGCTTCCCAATCCGACGACCGCCGCAAGGCCAGTGCGTTGTTGGATCAAATACGGACGAAGTTTCCCGACTTTGCGGCCAATCCCCGCAGCATGCTGGAAGAATGGAAATTCGTGCCGGAGGAAATGACCGACAAGCTCGTCAGCGCGCTGGAAAATGCCGGTCTCGGCCGGGCCACTGCATCGGCGAACCCGCCGGCGCACTCCGATGCCAATATCGGCGTCGGACCTGAAGACCTGCCGATCGCCTATGTCGTTTCAAAAAAGGCCGATCCGGCCACCGAGCAGGTTGCCGCTGCCCTGCGGGCGGGACTTTCCCGTTTCGAGACCGTCAATTTCATCGGCCGCGATCCGGCTGACGATCGCAACAAGGCCGCCGACGCGACGAGTTTTGTCTTCAACATCACGCCCGGGCCAGGCACGGGCTGGGTAACCGTGGAACTGCAGAACCTGCAGACAGGCACCGTGGCATTGTCCCGCACAATCGCGGTTTCGGACACGACAAGCGCACAGATCGAACCCCAGATCGGTAAGATCCTAGGGGACACAACTCCAGTTTCCGGCCTCATCTATACATTTCTGGAGCGCAACGGTTTTGCCAAAGGCCTCACCGCCTGCCTCATCCTGGAGAACGCCTTCGAGCTGGAAGCCAATGCCAAGGTTCACGAAAAGGCATATCGTTGTTTCGAGGCCTTGGCCGCCAATCACGCCAAATCGTCCATGGTGTATTCGAGCCTCTCGACGTTGACGACGACCGGCCTGATCTGGCGCTACGCCTACCCGCTGAATTCCTCGCTCGACAAGGCGGGCGAGTTCGCGCAACGCGCCATCCAGGCCAACCCGTCGAGCCCACGCGCCTACAATGCGAAAGCTTACATCTCCAACCGGCTGGGCATCTGGACCGATACGGTGCAGTGGACGTCGAAGGCCTATCAGATGAACCCCTACGACCCGCAGGCAATCGCATCTTATGCCTATGCGCTGATTTTCAGCGGCGACTACGTCAAGGGCACCTCGACCATGATCCAGGCGATCGACGCTGCGGATGGAGCCCACGCAGCCTGGTGGGACTACGGACTTTTCGCCGGAGCCTATATGCAAGGAGACAAGGAACTGGCGGCGAAAGCGATCAGTCCGATCGCGACCGCGGCCCCCAACCCGCTTTTCCTCACCAGCCGATTGGTGATAGCCAGTGAGGTGGGCAACCAGCAAATGGTGAACGACATCATCGGCCAGTTGAATGCGAACTTCCCCGCTTTTGTCGCCAACCCGCGAGCGACATTCACCAAGCGGAACTATCCCCCTGGAATGGTGGAAAAATTCATCCAGGGGCTTCGAACGGCGGGACTAAGCGGCGCTACTTGAGGAGCCCATGAGCCTCTTCGCAAACATCCAGGGAACCGGACCGGAAACCATCGTGCTGCTGCACGGGGTTGGCGGTTCGCATGCCGTTTGGGCCGATATCGTGCCCCAGCTTGCAACCGAGGCGGGATTGATCGCCTATGACCTTCCCGGCCATGGCGCCTCGCTCGAGGCCGAAAGCGCGCGCTCGCCAAAACGCATGGCGGAAGCGATCCTGGCCGATCTGGTTGAACGCGGCATCGGCCGCGCCCATCTCGTCGGCCACTCGATGGGCGGTGCAATCGCCACGCTGATCGCGCTGGCCGACCCGGACCGCTTCGCGTCGCTGACCCTGCTTGCGCCCGGCGGCTACGGGGAAGAGATCGACGCCGACCTGTTGCGCCGATTTGCGGCCGCCGAAGACCCGGATGAAATTCGCGCCTGCCTGGCCGCTATGTCAGGCCCGGGCCATATTGTCTCCGACAGGATCGTTGCCGACGCCATGGCAATGCGCGCACGCCCCGGCCAGTTGAAGAAGCTCAGAGAGATCGTCGCGACAATCGCCAAGGGCGGTCGGCAAGGTGTCATTCCGGCCGACCTGCTGGCGAAATTGACCATGCCCGTCGCGGTCGCCTGGGGCGTTCTGGACAGCGTTCTTCCCGTCAGCCAGGCCGATACCCTGCCCGACCGTTTCGACCTGCACCTGGTGCCGGTCGCCGGCCACATGCTGCCCGACGAGGCTCCCGGCCTCATCGTCGAATTGCTGCGGGGGATAATCAGGAACAGCGTCTGATCCTGCCGACACGATTGCCGTGAGTGCAAAGCGACAAGGTTTGTGTTAACCGGTGATTAACCAAACCGTGAGGCAAGGCAATGCCGGAAACAGGCGAAACCGTGACCCCGTTGAACCAGGCGCGCAGGCTCTCCGACGCTGTCCGCGACGTGAAGAACGCACTGGCCGATCGTGACGATGTCGTCGTCGACATGCGCGAGGCGCACCGCATGCGGCTCGAACTGCTGGCTGCGGAACTGGCGCCCATCTTCGCCGAGGTGCCTGCCGACGTCGATTATTTCGATTTCGCGCTCTCTTCCGGTCTGCAGCCAAGGCTGTGGATCGATGCCGTCAGCCATGTCGCGATGGGCCGGGACCGCCGCTGCTACCGCTTCCTGAAGGACACCCGTGTCGGTCGTGTTGTGCTGGCTGAATCCACCGATATGAAGGCAGTCGCCGACCAGGTGACACGTTACGTCGCCGAGCGCATGGTCGAGCGCCAGCGCCTGCTGGAAGGTGGAGTCGAGCCGGCAAGCGGGTTGATCCGACCGTCAGCGGCGGAAGCCGAACCACCGTTGCGAGCCGTCGTTCACCCCTCGCGCGGTCGCTCGTTCCTTGGCGGGCTCGGCCTTGTCCTTACCGGAGCTGTTGTTGGTCTCGCCATCTCCGCCGCCCTGTTCTGGGAACGCGTCGTAGCATTGATCGACAGCGTCAAGCCGTAGATTTTTCCGGCTCCGCGCCCAACTCCATTGTCAGCAGTTCCGCTGGCGTCAGCGCAGGCCCGGTCAAGCCACGCCGCGACAGTTTTATCCGCCAGCCGCTGTCCACCCTGCCGATGTCGAGCAGATTGTATTGCGCCGCCGGGTGCCGGCCACCAAGCCCCTGCCCCGCTGCGGCCACACCCACGACCGGTACTTTGTGGACGCGTCCAATCCAGTAGAGCGTCGGATCGTGCGAATGACCATGCAGCACGAGATCGGCACCGTGTTCCCTGACGATGGCCTGGAACCGCTTGATACCGAACAGGCGCTTGTGCTGGGCGAGAGCACCGCGCACGGGCGGGTGGTGGATAAGGATCACTCGACACAGATCGCGCCGGCCCGTTTCCTCCAGAAGCCGCGCCAGCCGCGCACCCTGCTGCTCTTCGAAAAAGCCGTTGGCCATGAACGGCGCCGTCGCACGCGCCGTCGACACGCCGATCAGCGCGATCTCGCCACGCACCCTGAGATAGGGAAAACTATGGCGATCGACGGCATGATTGGCACCGTCTCCGCACATCCATGGCGCCCAGGCCCGACAGGCCTTGTCGAAAGCGCCCGGCACATAAGCGTCGTGATTGCCGGGAACCACGGAGACGTCATGCGGGGCGCCAAGCGTTTCCAGCCACAACCGGGCCATCTCGATCTCGCCGTCCAGCGCCAGATTGACCAGATCGCCGGTCACGGCAATGTGGTCGACATCGCTTGCCTTGATGTCCGTAACCAGCGTGTCGATGATGGCGTCGTGCATGGTGCGGCGGCGGTTGCGCTGCCAATTGACATAACCCAGCACACGCTTGGACGCGAGGTCGCGATAGGTTACACCGGGCAACGGTCCGAGATGAGCGTCGGAAATATGCGCAAGCCTGTACATCATGTCTTCTTAAGCGAGCAGCCGCCGGCAATCCACCCGTGGTTTCTCATGCCATGAGCGGCACGGACCCGGAAATGCCGTTTCGCCAGACCGGCTGGCCGGGCGTGAGGGCAAGGCTCTTCCATATGCTCTTCCTGCTGAAGCGGCCGATGACGCTTGGCGCGCGCGGGCTGATCCACGATCGCGCCAGCAATTCAGTCTTCCTGATCCGCCATACCTACGTGCCTGGCTGGCAGTTGCCGGGCGGCGGCGTGGAGAAGGGCGAAACCATGGAACAGGCGCTGACACGCGAGCTCGCCGAAGAAGGCAACATCGCCCTTGCCGGGCCACCGGTGCTGAAATCCATCCACCTCAACGCCGTTTCGAGCCCACGCGACCATGTCGGCTTCTACCTGGTCGAAGCCTTCCAGCAGACGGCACCAAAACGGCCCGACTTCGAGATCGCCGAGGCCGGCTTCTTCCCGCTCGACCGTTTGCCCGAGGGCACGACGCCGGCGACGCTGAAGCGCATCGCCGAAGTCTTCGACGACGCGCCGGTTTCGCCTTACTGGTAAGTCAGCGAGCCTTCCGGAAGCGGCTCCGATCGTGTGGGGCCAGATAATCAAGCTGCGGCCCTACCGGCACGATGCCGGTTGGATTGATGGTGAGATGGCTGGCGTAATAATGCGCCTTGATGTGCTGCATGTTGACCGTCGGGGCCACGCCCGGCACCTGATAGAGCTCGCGCAGATAGTTCGACAGGTTTGGATAGTCGGCGATGCGGCGCAGATTGCATTTGAAATGGCCGACATAGACGGGGTCGAAGCGAACCAGTGTCGTGAACAGCCGCCAATCCGCCTCGGTAATACGATCTCCGACCAGATAGCGCTGATGCGAAAGCCTGTTCTCCAGCTGGTCGAGCGTGGCGAACAGTTCACCGAACGCTTCTTCGTATGCGGCCTGCGTGGTGGCGAAGCCGGCACGATAGACGCCGTTGTTGACGGCCCGATAGATGTCCGCGTTAACGGCATCGATCTCGGCGCGCAGCGCCTGGGGATAAAAATCGACTGTCGCGTCCCCCCATTCGTCAAAGGCCGAATTCAGCATGCGGATGATCTCGGAAGATTCGTTGGAAACGATGGTCTCTTCCTTCCGATCCCATAAAACCGGCACGGTGACGCGGCCGCTATAGGTTGGGTCAGCCTTTGTGTAGACCTGATGCAGGAAATCGAGCCCATAGAGCGTGTCGCCGGTCGCGCCGTCCGCGACGCGGAAGGTCCAGCCGTTCTCGCCCATGAAATGATGCACGACCGAGACTGAAATGATGCCTTCGAGCTTTTTCAAGGCGCGGAAGATGAGCGTGCGGTGAGCCCACGGACAGGCCAGTGAAACGTAGAGGTGGTAACGTCCCGGTTCCGCTTTGAACCCGCGGGATCGCCCTTCGGCCGGCTTGCCGTCGACGGTCACCCAGTCACGCCATTGCGATTGGGTGCGCTCGAACTTGCCGCCGCTTTGTTTGGTGTCGTACCAGCGGTCCTGCCATTTGCCGTCGACCAGCAATCCCATGATGGCTTTCCTTGTTTCAATTCACTCCCATTTAGGGCAGGCGCGCCGGCTCCGAAACGCCGCCTGGCTGAACACACCGTCAAATGCTGGCGCAACACCGGCAAAAACGCCGATTGCGATGCGCAACATTTGATGCTAGCGGACAATTCCATGTTCGACTTCTTTGCAACGATCCGGTTCGACCGACGACGAAAGAGCGCCCACGCTTGATGAAGCGCGGACTGGCGAACGCCGCCGTCTGACGCACTCTTTCCTCGTATACCGGAACGCAAAGACCATGAGCCTTGCCGACGTGATTTATCTGCCGGAAACCCCGGCGCACGACGCCGAAATCGAATCCATCAACGAAGAAGCTTTCGGACCCGGCCGGTTCACCCGCGCCGCCTACAAGATCCGTGAAGGCGGCCCGCACCAGCGCAGCCTGTCTTTCGTCGCTGTCGACGGCGGAACCGTCATCGCCTCCGTGCGCATGACACACATCGTCGCCGGCGACGGCTCGGCGCTGCTTTTGGGGCCGCTTGCGGTGCGGCCTGCCTATAAGAACCTGGGTATCGGCCGCAAGCTGGTGGCGATGGCGCTCGAAGCCGCGACCAAGGATGGCTGGCCCTCGGTGGTCCTGGTTGGCGACGAGCCTTATTACGGCCCCCTCGGCTTCAAGCGTATCCCGCGCGGACAGCTTTCGATGCCGAGACCAGTCGATCTCGACCGGCTGTTGGCGCACGAAATCCAGCCGGGGGCGGTGGCCAAGCTGACGGGCATGGTCCAGCACGCCGATCAGGTGGGCGTCGCCGAACCGGCCTGACGCGACTGCAACATCAACCATCGTACCGGCCTGTTGCAGCATCGCGACCGGCCCCGTAGCATGCCTGTAACACGGAGGAGCATTCATGAACCCAAATGGCCAGATCGCGATCGTGACCGGCGGCGGTTCGGGCCTTGGTGAGGCGACGGCTCGCGCGCTTGCGGCCAAGGGCGCCAGGGTTGCGCTCTTCGACGTCGGCATCGACCGCGCCGACAAGGTTGCAGCCGAAATCGGCGGTATCGCGGTCAAATGCGATGTCAGCAGCGCCGAAAACGGTGCGGCAGCTGTCGCTGAAGTGGCGAAGACGCTCGGCGAACCGCGCATTCTCATCAACTGTGCCGGTATCGCCATCGGCGTGAAGACGGTCGGCAAGGATGGCCCGCATCCACTCGACCAGTATCGCAAGGTGATCGAAGTCAACCTGATCGGCACCTTCAACATGATCCGACTTGTCGCCGATCGCACCGCCAAACTCGAGCCGCTGACCGGTGCCGAGCGCGGCGTCATCGTCAACACAGCCTCGGTCGCGGCCTATGACGGGCAGATCGGGCAGGCCGCGTATTCGGCATCCAAGGGTGGCGTTGTCGGCATGACCTTGCCGGTTGCGCGCGACCTCGCCCGTTCCGGTATCCGCGTCTGCACCATCGCGCCCGGCATCTTCAAAACGCCGATGATGGCCGGCATGCCGCAGGAAGTGCAGGATTCGCTGGGCGCGGCGGTCCCCTTCCCGTCGCGGCTCGGCGAGCCGTCGGAATATGCGGCCCTGGCCTTGCATATCGTCGAGAACCAGATGTTGAACGGCGAGACCATTCGCCTCGACGGCGCCATCCGCATGGCACCGAAATAGCCGTTTCGATGGGAGAGGCCGCGCGACAGGGCGACAAAAGCGGGCCGCTGGCCGGCCTCACCGTAATCGAGATGGCCGGCATCGGTCCGGTGCCGCTCGCAGCTCTAATGCTCTCGGAAATGGGCGCGAACGTGCTTCGCATCGTAAGAAGCGGGCCGAACTGGCAGTTTATTCCGCTGGCGCCGGAATACGATCTCGACAGCCATGGCCGCGCCATCCTCGCACTCGACCTGAAACGGCGCGAATGCGCGGAACTGCTGCTGCGCCTGGCTGAGAAGGCCGATGTGCTGATGGAAGGGTTTCGCCCCGGCGTGATGGAACGCCTTGGGCTTGGGCCGGCCGAGACGCTGGCGCGCAATCCGGCGCTCATTTATGGCCGCATGACCGGCTTTGGGCAGGATGGGCCACTCGCCGAGCGCGCCGGCCACGACATTACCTATCTCGCTTATTCCGGCATTCTTCACGCCATAGGCCATCAAGATGGGAGGCCGGTGCCGCCCCTCAATCTGGTCGGCGACTATGCCGGCGGGTCGATGATGCTGATCGCAGGCGTGCTCGCAGCGCTTTTCCACCGCTCCAGAAGCGGCCAAGGACAGGTGGTGGACGCGGCAATGGTCGAAGGTGCGTCGCTGTTGACCGCGCCTTTGCACGCGATGATGGCGGGCGGCCTGTGGCAAGACCAGCGCGGCGCAAACCTGCTCGATTCCGGTACCCCTTTCTACGACACCTACGAGACCGCCGATGGGCACCACATCGCGATTGGGTGCCTGGAACCGCAATTCTTCGCCGAATTCGCCCGGCTGCTGCCGCTCGACCAGCGTTTCGTGTCCGGCCAGTACGATCGAAAGCTTTGGCCGCAGATGCGCGAGACCATAACCCTGCGCGTGCGGGAGAAAACACGCGACGAATGGGACCTGGTCTTTTCCGGGACGGACGCCTGCGTGGCGCCGGTGCTCTCGTTCGCCGAGGCCAGGAACCACGAGCACAACCGCGCACGCGGAGCCTTTGTCGATATCGGCGGCTTTAGCCGGCCGGCACCCGCGCCACGGTTTTCAACGACGCCGTCATCGGCGAGTACGCCATCGAGCGAAGCTGATCGCGACACGGCCGCCATCCTGACCCGGTTCGGTATCGGCCAGGACGAGATGGAAGCTCTTGTCAAAGCGGGTATCGCCGGCCAATAACTGGACCATAACATTCAGCTTATTGTGGTGAGTTTCGTGGAACAACAGAAGAAAGATGTCCTCAGGGAAACCGACGCGCAGTCGATTCGTCTGGCCAAGACATTGCTGCGCACGGCCCGCTTCGGCGCCCTCGCCGTGCTCGATCCGGCGACCGGTGCGCCACTGGCCAGCCGTGTCGGTGTCGCCACCGACATGGATGGAACGCCAATCATCCTGATTTCCATGCTGGCCGCCCACACCGGATCCCTCATTGCCGATCCCCGCTGCTCGCTGCTGGTGGGCGAGCCCGGTAAGGGCGATGCGCTCGCCCATCCGCGCATGACGCTGGCGTGTCGGGCAACGCGCCTGGAGCGTGGGACCGAAGATCAGGCCCGGGCCGAACGGCGGTATCTCAACCGCAATCCCAAAGCCAAGCTCTATGTCGGGCTGGGAGATTTCTCTTTCTTCCGGCTTGAGGTGGAGCGCGCTTCGCTCAACGGCGGTTTTGGCAAGGCCTATCTGCTCGAACGGACGGACCTCATCGCCGACAACGCGATCAACGCAGCCTTGGCCGACAGCGAACAGTCGGCGCTTGACCACATGAACACCGAACATCTCGACGCGATTGCCATCTATGCCCATCACTACGCCAAGGCCGCGGGCGACGGCTGGGTGCTGACCGGTTTCGACGCCGAGGGTATGGACCTTGTCTCGGGTGATCTGACGGAACGTGTCTTCTTTCCGAAGCCGCTGGCAACCCAGCAGGACCTGCGCATGACCCTGGTGGAAATGGCCAAGGCCGGGCGGGCTGCCGGACAGACACAGGAATGACAGGCGCGACGGAACTCGCCGAACGACCGCCAAGTGGTCTGCACCACTTTGCGATTCCAATGCTCTTCCTGATTGCAAGTGACTGCAAATTTAGGGTACTATGAATTAAGCCATTGCCCCCATGGCGCCTGAGACGAAGAGATATGGGGCAACGATGCTTTCAGAAAACTTGATCAGCGACACCGAAACCGCCGCCGCTTTTCTCACCCTGATGGGCAATGAGAAGAGGCTCGCCATCATGAGCCATCTCGTCGATGACGAGTTGACGGTGGGGACCATCGCCGAAAAAGTCGATCTCAGCCAATCGGCCCTTTCGCAGCATCTGGCGAAGCTGCGCGCCTTTGGCCTGGTGCAGACCCGCCGCGATCGGCAGATGATCTACTATTCCTGCCGTTCTGAAGCGGTTCGCCAACTTCTGGCAACGCTCGGCGCCATCTTCTCCGGCAGCTCGGAACCCAAACAGCCGACACGTGTGAACAACACCACGCGCTGAACACGGCCAGTGCTTGTCCTCACGCCTGCCATGGCAGGGCCATTGGACAGCGCCTAAAGCCGGGCAGAAAATCTTCCGACGGTGACAGCTTCCGCAAACGACGAGCCACGACTATAGCGTCTGGTGCGTCGAGGCAGGCTCAATCTGCTTCCTGTGATGCGGCACGTTGTGGAGCCTGTCTGGGCCATCATGCAAATCGTCAATATCGACGACCCGAACGATCCACGGGTTGCCCCCTATCAAGACATCCGCGAGCGCGATCTTGTCGGTCGTCAGGGACGCTTCATCGCCGAGGGCAAGGTGGTGCTCGACGTGCTGCTCAGCACCGCGCGTTTTCCGGTCGAGTCCATCCTGGTGCTGGAAAACCGGCTGACTGGCCTCGACGCTGTCATCGCCAAGGCACCGCCTGGCCTGCCGATCTACGTTGCGAGCCGCTCGGTGATGGACAGCATCGCCGGCTTTCCGATGCATCGCGGCATCCTGGCGGTCGGTCGCCGGCGCGAACTGCAGGGCGCCGAACACCTGCTCGACACGTTGCCGGAATGCGCCTTGATCGTCGTGCTCGTCGGCATCTCCAACCATGACAATCTGGGCTCGATATTCCGCAACGCCGCCGCCTTCGGCGCCGATGCCGTTTTTCTGGACACAACCTGCTGCGATCCGCTCTACCGCAAGGCGATCCGCGTTTCTGTTGGCGCCGCGCTCAAGGTCCCTTTTGCGAGTTTTCCCGATCCAGTGCATTTGATGGCCGAGCTCGTGGCCAAGGGGTTCGACTGTCTCGCCCTTTCGCCAAACGGCGATAGCGAAATGCGCGATGTCAGGCCGGCGAAGCGATCAGCGCTTTTTTTCGGAACGGAAGGCGAAGGCCTGCCGCCGCCCCTTTTGGCCCGGATGCAGACATTGCGCATCGGCATGGTCAGGGATTTCGACAGTTTGAATGTCGCAGCGGCCTCCGCGGTGGCGTTGCACCACTTTTCCGCAGGACGCTTCTGAAGAGGCTCCGCTGCGGCACCCGCACATCCAGCCGAACCGACCCGTCAGAAACGGACTAACTGGGCGACGTCGTTTTCTGCAGCGCCTGCACGCGCTCCGCGATGCTGCGCATTGCCGTGCCATCTTCACGACCGGAGCTGGTTTCAGCGGTTGCCAGCACCTTGGCCACTTCGGAATTCGGCCCTTCCAGCGCCGCGGCAAGGCTGACGACCTCGGCCGCAAGGTCCTGCATCTGCTCGCGCAATTGCGCCCCTTCGCGCTGTTCCTTGCCGTTGCCGCCGCTCTTTCCGGCATCGAAGGCCGAGAGCCCCGCCCGCAATCTCTTGTTCTCGCGAGCAAGCGTCGCAAGCCGCGCTTCCAGCCGTTCGCGGTCGTTGTTGAGTTTGGCAACGACCTTTTCGGTGTCAACTCCACCGACACCGGTGAACAAGGGAGACAGTTGCGCCGCTGTCCGCTCCGCGTCGCGGCGTGGCTCACCACCGGCACCAGCGCCGGGCTCCCGATTGGCAGCCTCGAGCTGCACACCGTTCTTCTTCATGTCCTCACGAAGCCTCGTTAGTTCCCGATCGCGCCGATCCAGCGTTTCGTCGCGATCGGCGAGTGTCGACAGCAGGCGCTCCAGCTTCTTTTCCCGGTCGGCGAGTTTCTTCTTCTCGTTCGACAGCGCCTCGACCGCGGCCTTGCCTTCCGTCGCGATTTCCTGATGCCGCTTCTCGACTTCCTTGCGCTGCGCTCGCAGAACGGAAACGTCGTTGTTCAGTTTTTCGATCTCGGATTCGCGCGCCACCAGTTCGATCTGGCGGTTCGAGGAAGAGAAGCTGGCCTCTTCATACATGCGTCCGAGCTTTTCGATCTCTTCGGCTTTCTGCGCGATCGTCCGTTCGACCTCGGTCACCCGGGCTGTAAGGCGCGCGATCTCGGCGTCGCGTTGTTGCAGCTTGTCCTGCAAGTCGCCGCCAACTGCCCCCATCGCCGAAATGGTCTGATCTTTCCGCGCACCTTCGCCAGCCAGTTGCTTCAGCTCATCGCGGACCCGATTGATTTCGATGAACTGGACATTGCTTTTGTCCTTGAGCGCCTTGGCCTCCATCTCCAGGCGGCGCGCGGTCACCGCAAATTCGGCGCGCAACCTGTCCTTGTCCGCCTGGATCTCGGTGGTCGTGAGCGGCATCGCCGCCTCGACGCGCCGCTTGGTCAACACGCCGGCACGCCGCCAAGCCGCCGGCGCAACCAGCACGACCAGGAAACCGGCTACCAGGAAGCCTAGGAGAAAGAACAGGATCGACTGAACCAAGAGGGCCTATCCGTTGGGTTCGGCGGCGAAGCCGCGCGAGCAGAACATTGCCATGTCCTTATATTCGAAATCCAGTGTTTCGGCGGATTGTCGGGCTGCTCCCCCCACAATCCACCGAACCACCATAACTTTGCAGCTCAGAACGGGTTCCAGGTCGGCTGCTGGGTCAGTTTCAGATAGCCCAGATTGACGCCCAGCCGCGCGCCGACGCCGGTGCGAATCGGCACCAAGAGCACATTCCCGGCCTTGAGCACGTTGAAGCCGAGACCGGCAATGACATAGGCCGAGCCGGCGACACCGGCGAAACGGTTGTAAAGATTGCCGACGTCGTCGAGGTTGTAGACCAGCACCATGACGCGCGAGCCCTGCCCGCCGAAATCCCAGCCGAGCGATGGGCCCTGCCAGTAGACCTTATGGTCGCCGGCGTTCTTGGTGTAGAGCTTGCCTTCGCCATAGGTCAGACCGCCGACAAAGGCACCTGATCCTTCCTCGCCAAGCACATAGCCATTCGGCAAGCCATAGGTGGAGAAGATTTTCTCGACGACCGTGGCCAGCCCACCTGACGTTTCGCCAAAGAACTTATGGCCCGAATCGACGATTTCCTGGGACGTATACTGCTGAGCATACGAAGCCTGGAGCGAAAGGGTGAAAAAGCCCATCAGGGCGATCGTCAGAGCGAGGACGCGGGAGACGCGCCAATCGCGAAATCGGGAATGCATGCTTCCAATCTCCGTCTGGGAGCACCTTCGCCGACGCCTCGCACCCTCGCGACTCTCATCGGCCGCTTCCGGTGCCATTCCCTGGCAAACTATGCCGTAATCGTTTTTCAACCATTAAGCTCTCACATGATGATGGCGGTTCGAAGGCCGGTCGGAACCGTTTCTTCCGACGAGGTCGGCGCGACGCGCTCTTCGACGCCGACCTGTCTCCCGGATTTGTTGCTCCAACCGAATGCGCCGTATATCCAGATGGAACTGGGGGAGAGCGTGATTCGCACGGCGGGCAACGGTCCGTCCGAACTTGCTTCATTTCTCGAGGTTTCCATGGCTGACCTTTTCACGCTTACCCCCGCCGAACTCGCTGCGCTTCTTTGCAGCAAGGTCTGCCACGACATCATCTCGCCCGTCGGTGCCATCAACAACGGCCTGGAACTCTTGGACGAAGGCGGTGCCGACGAAGACGCCATGAACCTGATCCGGCAGAGCGCGCGCAACGCCTCGGCCCGGCTGCAATTCGCCCGCATCGCATTCGGCGCCGCCGGTTCCGCCGGCATGCTGATCGACACCGGCGATGCGGAAGCGGTGACGATTGCCTTCCTCAAGAATGAAAAGCCGGAGCTGACCTGGTCGGGCACCCGCGCCCTGCTGCCCAAGAACAAGGTCAAGCTTCTGCTCAACCTCGTGCTGGTCGCCAATGCCGCCATTCCGCGCGGCGGCAGGCTCTCCGTGATCCTCGACGAATTCGAGGAGCAGCCGCGCTTCACCTTGACCGTGAGCGGCCCGATGCTGCGCGTGCCTCCGAAGTTTCTCGAGCTCCACTCCGGTAACCGTCCGGACGAGCCGATCGACGCGCATTCGGTCCAGCCTTATTACACGCTGCTTCTCGCACGCGAGGCCGGCATGACGATCACCATCCGCGCTACCGCCGAAGAGATTGCTCTGGTCGCGATCTGACCCGATCCATATGCAGGCAACGGCATCGCCCGTTCCGAAAAACGGAACAGGGCTTGCCGGCATTTGTGCCGGCGGCGCGATGCAACGGGTGTCGTGCAAATTTTAAATATTGCTTTTTCGGCTTCTTAAACGCCGTCGTTTAGGATCGGCGCTGTTAGGGATGGCCTGCCTGCGGGCGGGAATGGGGACATACAATGAAACGCTGCATGTTCGTCGATAAGTCGAGCGTCATTCGCAAGGTGGCCAGGCGAATCCTCAGCGGCGAAGGCATGTTCGTGGCGGAAGCCGCGACCGGGGCGGCGGCCATCGATCTGTGCGCGACCGAGATGCCCGACATCATCGTGGTTGATTCGTCATTGCCGGACATGCAACTGACCGAATTCATCGGCCATATCCGTTCGTTCGGCACTGCCGCCATGCCTCTGATCATCGTGCTTCTGGTTGAGCTCGATCTCGGCGCGATTATGCGTGCAAAGCGCGCTGGCGCGCACGGTTATCTACTGAAGCCCTTCAATCGCGTGCAGCTGCTCGACCGCTTTCGTGCCATGCAGACGCAGGGCGCCTCACCCGCGCAACAAAAAACCCGGCGCGCGCCGGGTCTTTCGATGACCGACTACGAAAAAGGTCAGGCGCTTTCGCGCATGTCCTCCGGTTCGCGCAGCACGTAGCCGCGTCCCCAAACCGTTTCGATGTAATTCTGGCCGCCCGAGGCAGCGTCGAGCTTCTTGCGCAGCTTGCAGATGAAGACGTCGATGATCTTCAGTTCAGGCTCGTCCATGCCACCATAGAGGTGGTTGAGGAACATTTCCTTGGTGAGCGTGGTGCCCTTGCGCAGCGAGAGCAGCTCCAGCATCTGATATTCCTTGCCGGTCAGATGCACGCGCTGGCTGCTGACTTCGACAGTCTTGGCGTCGAGATTGACCACCAGTTCGCCCGTTGCGATGACCGACTGGGCATGGCCCTTCGAGCGACGCACGATGGCATGAATGCGGGCGACCAGTTCGTCCTTGTGGAACGGCTTGGTCATGTAGTCGTCGGCGCCGAAGCCGAGACCGCGAACCTTGTCCTCGATACCGGCCATGCCGGAGAGGATCAGGATCGGCGTCTTGACCTTGGACAGGCGCAGCGTGCGCAGCACCTCGTAACCCGACATGTCTGGCAGGTTCAGATCAAGGAGAATGATGTCGTAGTCATAAAGCTTGCCAAGATCGACGCCCTCTTCCCCGAGATCCGTCGTATAGACATTGAAGCTTTCGGACTTCAGCATCAGTTCGATGCTCTGAGCGGTTGCACTGTCGTCTTCTATCAGCAGAACGCGCATTTCATTCCCCTTTTCTGCTGCCGGACCATTTTCACGACCCGTCCGGGACCGGAGCAGTGATTGCCTAAGCCGAAGCTGCCATTGAATGGTTAACAAAACCTAATTTCGCACCGAAAGCGATACCAGATTTTTTAACCCCTTTCCACACACACTTGAATCCAATGATGAATCATCGAGCCAAATCCTGAATCGGCACATTAAGAAAGCACCGTAACCGACTCTATGGACTCACCTCTTGTGTCCTGCAGCCATGCCGAAATTTTTACCGGGCCTTAAGGCCTGACCCGTATGATTAACAATGCCCGTAAACGAATGGTTACCGTTTGGAAGAATCTTTAGGATTTTGTTTTCCATAGCGGTCCGAAAACCGGGGGAATACGGGTGCGATATCACCCTCGCAAGGCCAGCGAGGCGATAGTGCAGTGTGCGTTGGTAGGAGTACCGAATCATGAAGTCACGCGAGAACCTCGTTCGACTGAAGCAATTTCAGGTGAATGAGAAACGGCGGCAGCTTCTTCAGCTCGACATGATGATCGCTGAGTTCGAACGCATGGCCGGTGAGCTGGAATTCCAGATCACCGCCGAAGAGAAAAAAGCCGGCATCACCGACATCAATCACTTCGCTTACCCGACCTTCGCAAAGGCGGCGCGGCTACGGCGCGACAATCTGAGAAATTCGCAGGCGGATCTCGCGCAACAGCGCAGCGCAGCCGAATCACAGCTTTCGGAAGCGGAAACCGAGCTTTCCAAGGCCGAGATGTTGGAATCACGTGATTCGCGTGCACGTGAGACCGAAATCGGCGGCCGCAGCGCCATGATCGGTTAAAAGCGCTGATCGTCGACTATCCTGGTCGATAGACCGATCAGGCCTACGCGACTTCCCTGCCCCTTTCGGCGATCAGACGCGCATTCCTGATTTCCGGCACATGCCGCTCAGACCAGGAACGGATCTGGTCGAGCAGCCCGGCAAGATCTTGCCCCAGCGCAGTCAGCTCATATTCGACATGCGGCGGGATCACCGGGAACACCTGGCGCCGCACAAGACCGTCGCGTTCGAGAACGCGCAACGTCTGCGTCAGCATCTTCGGGGTGATACCTTCCAGCTTGCGCGCCAATTCGCCGTTGCGCATGCGCCCATGGCGCAACGCGCTGACGGTCAGATAGACCCATTTGCTGGACAGCATTTCGAGCACGGCATGCGACGGACAGGTTCGCCGAAACGCATCGTAGCCATAGGGTTCGCAGGTACTATCCATGAGGTGCCTATATATCAAAATAGTGCATACTAGACAATGGGTAGCAACTATCTTTTCTATAGTGTCATCCAAATCAAAGGAGACACTCCATGCAAGCCATCAGCCAGACCAGTGTCGGCGGTCCCGAAATCCTTACCCTGGTAACGCGCCCGGTCCCAACTCCAGGTGCCGGGGACGTTCTCGTCCGGGTCCGCGCCGCCGGCGTCAACCCGGTCGATATTGCTGTGCGCGCAGGCTGGTACCCCTTGCTCGGTGAACCGCCCTATACCATAGGCTGGGACATTTCCGGCATTGTCGAACAGATCGGTCCCGGTGTGACTGATTTCGCGATCGGCGACGAGGTCTTCGGCATGCCGCGGTTTCCCAAGGAAGCGGCTGCCTATGCCGAGTTCGTCATCGCCCCGGCTTCCGAGCTTTCATTCAAGCCGAAGAAGATCGACCATGCTCACGCCGGAGGCTTGCCACTCGCTGGTCTGACTGCATGGCAGGCCTTGGTCGGTGCCGGCAATATCAAGCATGGCCAACGCGTGCTGATCCACGCCGCGGCCGGCGGTGTTGGCCATCTGGCGGTTCAGATCGCCAAGGCACGCGGCGCTCATGTCGTGGCGACCACAAGTCCGGCCAAGGTGGATTTCGTTCGCAGCCTCGGCGCCGACGAGGTGATCGATTACACCACCACCGATTTTGCCGATGTCGCCAACGACATCGATCTCGTTCTGGAAACGATCGGCGGCGAGAACGCCGAACGCTCGCTCAAGACCTTGAAGAGCAATGGCACGCTGATCTCGCTCATCGGCATCTCCGACAAGGCCAAGGCCACGGCGAAGGAACTGGGTATCCGCAACGAACACATCTCGGTCGTGCCGGATCGCGAGGCGCTGGAAGAATTGTCCCGCCTGATCGAGGCAGGCAAGCTCGCCGTTCAGATGGCGAAGACATTCCCACTGGCGCAGGCGGGTGCCGCCCATACGTTCCTTGGTACCAAGCCGGCAGGAAAGGTCGTGCTGACCATGTGACGCCAAAGCAAGGCTAAACGACAAAAAGGCGCGGAACCCGCGCCTTTTTTGATGTCGAGAATCGGCTGCTCAGTGCCGGTATTGCTGAATGCGCGTGGTGCGCAGCCCGGCCAGGCCATATTCGTCGATGGATGCTTGCCAGGAAAGGAATTCTTCGGTGGTGAGCTTGTAGCGCTGACAGGCTTCGTCGAGGCTGAGCAATCCGCCCCGCACCGCAGCAACCACTTCCGCCTTGCGCCGAATGACCCAGCGACGCGTGTTCGTTGGCGGCAGATCGGCAATTGTAAGCGGGCTGCCGTCAGGCCCGATAACATATTTGACTCGCGGTCTAACCAGATCGGTCATCGTACTCTCTACTGAAAACTCACAGAACCAATCCCTGCCACAGTACCGCCACAGCTTTAAAAATTGCCTAAGCGGTTGCTCATGGATAAGTAATGTTCGTGAACGTCACGTTAGGCTTTCTGTAAGCTTTTGATACAATTGCCCGACGCTTCGGATGAGATGCGCGTGGGGCTCCCGGCTTGTGCTGGCGCGCCCGGACCGCATGCCCTATATAGGCTGGACTGCCCGTTTTGCGGCTGGCTTGCGGAATAGACATGATGAACAGCCTGGACCTTCCCGGACGTCCCGAAAACACGCGCGTCGTCGTTGCCATGTCTGGCGGCGTCGATTCCTCCGTGGTGGCGGGATTGTTGAAACGCGAAGGCTACGATGTCGTCGGCGTCACGCTGCAGCTTTACGACCACGGCGCGGCAACCCATCGCGCCGGTTCCTGCTGTGCCGGCCAGGACATCGACGATGCGCGGCGCGTTTCCGAAACGCTCGGCATCCCCCACTACGTGCTCGATTATGAGGAACGTTTCCGCAAGGCTGTGATCGATCCCTTCGCGGAGAGTTACGTTGCCGGCGAAACGCCGATCCCCTGCGTCTCCTGCAACCAGACCGTGAAGTTCGCCGACCTTTTGGCGACCGCGCAGGACCTCGGCGCCGACGCGCTGGCGACCGGTCACTATATTCGTTCGAAGGCCAATGGCGCGCACCGCTCCCTCTACCGGCCGGTCGACGCCGATCGCGACCAGAGCTATTTCCTGTTTGCCACCACACAGGCGCAGATCGACTATCTTCGCTTCCCGCTCGGCGGCTTGCCGAAGCCCGAGGTTCGGGCGATGGCCGAAGAAATGGGGCTGGTGGTTGCCACCAAGCAGGACAGCCAGGACATCTGCTTTGTGCCGCAGGGCAAATATTCCGACATCATCGCCAAGTTGAAGCCGACGGCCGCCAATCCGGGCGACATCGTCCATATCGACGGCCGCGTGCTTGGGCGCCATGAGGGCATCCTGCGCTATACGATCGGCCAGCGCCGCGGCATCGGCATCGCCTCCGGCGAGCCGCTTTACGTCGTGCATCTCGATGCCGATCGCTCGCGCGTCATCGTCGGCCCGCGCGAAGCGTTGGAAACCCACAAGATCTATCTGCGCTCGATGAATTGGCTTGGCGACGGCGGGCTGGCCGATATTCCCGCCGGTGGGCTCGAACTCTTCGCCAAGGTCCGCTCGACACGACCGCCCCGCCCCGCCGTCCTGCATCACCGCAACGGCAGCACCTGGGTCGAGCTCGCCGACGGCGAATCCGGCATCGCGCCGGGTCAGGCCTGCGTGCTCTATTCCGACGATGGCAATGAAGCGCGCGTCTTCGGTGGCGGTTTCATCGAGCGGTCGGAGCGCGGCGCCGAGGCGGAAGCCATGTTGAGCAAGCTGGCCGCAAGACCTTCCAACATCGCCGCCGAATAGCAGCGCCGGCCTTTCGGTTCAGCTGACCTCAGCCGGCATTGCCGTCGTGAACCACGGTGCCGGCGGTCAGGATGCGCAGGACCTGGATCGCTTCCTCGCCATTGGTGCGCGGCTCCGACCGGGTCTCGATGCAGTGGATGAAGTGTTCAAGCTCGCGCGTCAGCGGCATGCCCTGCTCGATTTCGACATAGGACGGCTCGTTCATGGTGAAGGCCCATTGGCCGCTGTCCTGCCACACCGAGTGCCGGTAGACGGCCAGCTTTCGCTCCCACGGCTCGACATCGTCGAACACCGCCATCGCCTTGGTGCCGACGACGGTAAGCCGCCGTTCGCGATAAGGATTGAGCCGCGATGCGAACAGATGGCTTCTTAGATCGTTCGGAAAGCGCATGTGCACATGCGCGAAATCGCTGAGATGGTCGAGAAGCGCGGCCCCTTCCCCACGCACCTCGAGCGGTGCCGTACCGGTGATCGCCAGGATCATCGAGAGGTCGTGCGGCGCGAGATCCCATAAAGCGTCATTCTCGGTATGGAATTTGCCGAGGCCAAGCCTGTGCGAATGAATATAGCGGATGTCGCCGAGTTCGCCTTCGTCGACCAGCGCCTTCAACTTCTCGAAGGCGGGATGGAAGCGCAACACATGGCCGACCATGAAAACGCGGTGATTGTCCTTCGCCGCCTGCACCGCGCGCTCGGCGTCGGGCACGGTGAGCGCGATCGGCTTTTCGACCAGCACGTCCTTGCCGGCTTCGACAGCGCGGATCGACAGGTTGGCATGGAACTGCGGTGGCAACGCCATGACGATGGCGTCGACATCATCCCGCGAAAACAGGTCGTCGGGCGCGATCGCCAGGCAATCCTGTTCGCTGGCAAAGCCTTCGGCACGGGCAAGATTGAGGTCCGAGACCGCGTGAAGTGCGCCCAGCCCTTTCAGCGTCCGGATATGGTTGCTGCCCCAGTACCCGCACCCGAGGACTGCAATACGCGGTTTCATCAAATAGGAACTCAAGCATTTCGCGCGAAAATCGTCGACTGAGACATAGCGGTGCACCTCGCCGAACTCAACCCCACCACCAATCGCCGCAGACGCCGGGGACCTGTTATGCCGTCTTTTCAGATGCTTCCGCTGTTTTGCGAGGCACTGGCGATCCCGCCTTCCCACAAGTCAGCGCCGCACCCGCATTTGCCGGGCCAACTTGCACGTCTGCGTGCTTGACAGGATTGGTACCGCCACCTTATATCCGCGCGACCTTGGCGCTGGCCGGACGATCCGCTTCGAAAGCGGCTACGGTGAGGCGCCGACCCAGTGGCGGGGTAGCTCAGTTGGTTAGAGCACGGGAATCATAATCCTGGGGTCGGGGGTTCAAGTCCCTCTCCCGCTACCATCACTCTCAAAATAATTGAAATCATACTACAAACGTGGATGCGTCGTAGCGCCTCGTCCGCAAAACCCTGAACGATTTCAAGGCCTGAGCCTGCTGTCATTGTGGTGCCAACGAATAAATTGCGGACGCTTGGCAATACCATGGCGAGTGCCGTGAGTGGGGCCGCAAGCGGGCCGTTGCCCTTTGGGCAGCCAATCCGCCAAAACGGAAGCAGAAGTTTGTGCCCCGCCCAATCAAGAGCGCCCACTAATGTCTCGCCAGCGTTTCATGTCGATCTGGCAATACCTCGATTCTATGTCAGAACGTTTGCCCTAAAAGGGCGTGGCGTGTGCACGGTGCTATGTGCGTTTCCAGTGGGGGAATGAAAATCTCTACAGCTCAGCGCAACTATCTGCTTCTGAAGCGACGAGGTAGTTGCAACTGATGTGGTTCAATCGCAGCCTCGCATTGAGGACGACGCGGAACAAGCTGCAATGCCCTACGCGAAGACCACGATGAACCTGCGCGAGGGACCTGGCACCAAATTCGCTGTAATCACTGTCGTCCCAAAGGGGCTCGACGTTTCGGTTATGGAAGCCAAAGGGCATCTATTCGTGTCAAAGTAAACGAGAATACAGCCGGATGGATGGCGAATTCTGCAATCGCCGAACGTTGATAATCGTTCTGCAGACTCACTGTTGTCTAGATCCGCCGAAAGTAGCGCTGATAGTTCAGCGATCGTTCGTGTTGATTAACCCGCCCAAGGTAAGATCGACTTTTCGCCGACTCACCGTCTGGAATGAAGGCGCCTTGCTGAATCTGCTCCGCCATCTCTAGCGAGGCAATTTGTCTTAGATTTCCGTCGTCTCGGCGAGCGTCAATGCATCATCGATATCAACACCGGGATATCGAACCGTATTATCGATCTTGGTGTGTCCAAGCAGGATTTGAATAACTCGAAGATTTCCGATGGCTTTGTAGATCAATGCTGCCTTGGTACGGCGGAGCGAACGTGTTCCGTATTCCTCAGCACGCAGTCCAATCGCCGTAACCTATTCATCGACCAATCTCGCGTACTGTCGGATGCTGAGGTGCCCTTCGCGGTCAACTCGGCCTGGGAACTGTAGTCGTCGATACAGCCCACGGCGTTCGAGCCACGCGAGCAGACTTACCCTCGTGTCTGCGGCAATCTCGAACTAGACGTGCCGACCGATCTTCTGCTGGATCACCATTGATCAGGCCCGTATTGCCGGACCGGAAACAAGTGATCCGATCTTCATCTTGATGAGGTCACAACCGCGAAGCTTGCTGTCAATCGCGAAGTCAAACAATGCCCGGTCACGCATCCGCCCTTCGCGATCTAGGAAAAACCGGATCAACCAGATTTGCTTCACTTTGAGCACTCGTTTGGCGCCGACCTGCTTGCCTACATTCCAGGCTGGCCGACCTTTGGCGACCGGGCCATACTGTGAGATACCCGTGACATTTCTCCATTTGGCCAATATGGCCAAATGGAGAATTATAGGAGGCCGATGCGGACTGGCGGCTTTTTGATGCGAAAACGCAGAAAGCAAACACTCGCTCGTCGGCAACATCGGTATTGTGAACAAGATTATCTTCCGCGCCAGATCTGCGTTCGCGACAGGAGAAAGCGCGACACCAGCGCGTGGATCAGGCGGGCGGCGATGTTGGTGTAGAAAATCATCATGCCCATGGCCGCCGCAGGTGCGACATCGCCCGCATCGTCCATATTGAGAACCGCCACTGAAGCAAGCTGCGTGTGCGTGGAATAGAGGAACACGACGGCCGAAACCGTCGTCATCGCATTGACGAACAGATAGATCGAGATGTCGAGGATCGCCGGCAGGCAGACCGGCAGAGTCACCCGAAAGAACAGCTTATGGAAGGGCTGCTTCAAGGAGGCCGCCACCGGTTCGAACTCGCGGTCCATCTGCTTGAGCGCCGTCAGCGCGGTAAGATGCGAGACCGTGTAGAAATGGGTGATCGTGCAGATCACCAGGATGGCCATCGAGCCATAGATCGTATGCAGCGGATTTGCCGGGTTGTTGAAGAAGAAGATGTAGGCGAGGCCTAGCACCATGCCGGGCACGGCCATCGGCAGCATGGCAAGGAATTGAAACAATGAGCGCCCGGCGCGGAAGCCATCGCTTTTCTCTACCATATAGGCACCGGTGAAGACGAGGATGGTGCCGAAGAAGGCCGTCAGCAGCGCCATCTTGATGGAGTTGTGATAGGAAGCCCAGCCGCCGCCATCCATCAGGTCGAAGCGGAAATTCTTCAGGCTCGGCGTCAGATCGTAGGGCCAGAATTTGACCATTGCGGCCAGTTGGCAGACCCCGATCATCGTCAGGATGAAAGCGGCGATCAGCCCGCAATAGGCAAGGCAGCCCCAATCGAAACCGCGGTTCGGTTTCGGCTCGTAAGGCACCGAGCGGGCGGACAAGAGCGCCACCTGTTTCTTCTGGATCGTGCGGTCAACGAAGAAAGCGGCGATGGCGGGAATGATGAGCAGGACGGATACCACCGCCCCCATTTCGAAATTCTGCTGTCCAATGACCTGCTTGTAGATGTCGACGGCGAGCATGTTGTACTGGCCGCCGATGACCTTCGGCAGGCCGAAATCGGTGATGACCATGGTGAACACCACAAAAGCCGCGGATACGATGCCATAGCGTGCGCCCGGCACGGTCACCGTCCAGAAGGTGCGCCATCTTGTGGCGCGAAGCGAGGCCGCTGCCTCATAGTGGCGGGCGTCCGCCACGCTGAGCGATGTCGAGATGATGAGCAACGCATGCGGCAGTGTGAAGAAGACCGAGCCAATGACGATGCCGATCGGCCCGTAGATCGAATAGCCCATCATCCAGTTTTTCAGCAGGCCCTGATTGCCGAACAGATAAACAAGCGCGATACCGGGAAGCAGCGACGGCACCAGGATCGGCACGCTCATGACAAGCCGGAAGAAGCCCTTGCAGCGCATGCGGCTTCGGTTCAGCGCATAGGCAAGGCCGAAGGCGATGGCGATGACCAGCACCGTGCTGATCACCCCCATCAGGACCGAGTTCCAGATCGCCTGCGCCAGCGAAGGCGTTGAGAAATAGGCGATGAAATTGTCGAAGCCGACGGTGCGGGCCGGCCGCAGCACAACGCGGCGGAAGCTGTTGGAATCAACCTCCACCCAATCGGTGCCGCGCTTCAGCTCCGAACCGACCAGGAAAGCGGAATGCTCGGTCGTTCCGCGGATGCGGTATTTGACCGGGCTGCGGAAACTGAAATCCTTGTAGAGGCCGGTCAAAGAAAGCCGTCCGTCGGACCCGGTGCCGAGTTGGGGCTCCGTGATCGCCTTGGCGTCCGCGTTGAGCGCGGCGACCGTGCGTGCGGGGCCGAAGCCGGTTCCGCTTTCGTCGCTGCGCTCGATCTCGAAGGCGTTGAGATCGAAGCGATAGGTCGACATCGACTTCGACAGCAGCACATAAAGCGGCGCCGCCAGAGCCAGTACGAGATATAGCGCGATGATCAGCATCAGCCCGCGCTTGACCAGATCGTCGGACGACAGCTGCAGGCGTGGCGCGTGTCCTGCGGGAAGAGCGATAGCGGCGGCGCTCATCTCAGGCTGCCTTCGGGAAGACAAGCACACGGTTCTGCGGCAGTTCGACCTGCAGATGTCCGCTTGTCTCGATGCGCAGCCGGCGGACAGCATTGAGCGAGAAGTCGCCGATCAGGCGCTTTTCGCCGAGACGTGGCGAGACCAGCCGGCAACGCCAGAAACTGCCGAGGAACTCCATTTCCTCGACCGTGACCTCGACCAGATTGTCCGGCGTTCCGATCGGGTCTGGCGCTCCTGGCGAACGCGCGCCATCACCATGGGGAATGATATCGACCGGACGGATCACTGCCATCACCTCATCGCCGGCAGCACAGATATGCGGCGCGCAGACGAGTTCGGTCCCGGCGAGCGCCAGCCTGTCGTTTCCCAAGGCCCTCGCCGCGAACTGGTTGGTTTCACCGATGAAGTCGGCCACGAACAGGGTGCTCGGATGGCGATAAACCTCGGTCGGCGTTCCCACCTGTTCGATCACGCCGTGGTTCATGACCACGATGCGGTCTGCCATCGACAGCGCTTCCTCCTGATCATGGGTGACCATGATCGTTGTCACGCCGAGTTTGCGTTGAAGCTCCTTGATCTCGTGGCGCAGATGGACGCGCACCTTGGCATCGAGCGCCGACAAGGGCTCGTCGAGCAGAAGCAGGCCCGGCGATACCGCCATGGCGCGGGCAAGCGCGATGCGCTGCTGCTGGCCGCCGGAAAGCTGGGCCGGGTATTTTTTTGCCTGTTCCGACAAGCCGACCAGGGCAAGCAGTTCCTTGACGCGCGCCTGGATCTCCGCCTTCGGTCGCCGGGCATTCTCCAGGCCGAAGGCGATGTTCTTCTCGATCGTCAGGTTCGGGAACAGCGCATAGGACTGGAAGACGATGCCGTAGTCGCGCCTTGATGGGGGCAGGTTCGAAATATCCCTGCCAGCCTGGCGGATCGTTCCGCGCGTCTGCAGATCGAGGCCCGCAACGGCGCGCAGCAGTGTGGTCTTGCCGCAACCGGAGGGCCCGAGGAAGCAGACGAACTCGCCCTCCTTGATTTCCAGCGAGACGCCTTTCAGCGCGACGAAGTCTCCAAAGGTCTTCCATAGCTGGTCGATCGCCAGGTAACCGGGCCTGGCAGGGTTGCCTGCCCCCGGCTCAAAGCGCGCCGGAGCGGCGGCCGCTCCAGTGACGGTCTCGTGTTTCATCTCGCGGCCCATCATTGATGTTCAAGCAGAACGGGCGCCGCTTTGACGGCGCCCGGCTGGGATTGCTCAGCTTTTCGGCTCGGACTTCGCGTCGTAGCGTTTTGCCCATTCCGCCAGGATCGCCTTGCGGTTGTTCGCCGCCCACTCGAAGTCGTTCTTGATCATGTGGTCGGCGACATTGGCGGGCAGATGCTCCACCGGCTTGGCGATGCCGGGATAGGCGAGAACGGCATAACCTTCGTTGTACATCTCATTGGCCTCTTTCGAGACCGAGAAGTCGACCAGTTTCTTGGCCGCGTCGAGCTTGGCAGTGCCCGCGACGATGGCAGTGGCTTCAGCCTCCCAGCCTGAACCTTCTTCCGGGAAGATGATGTCGAGCGGCGCGCCCGCGGATTTGGCCTTCGCGCCCGGGAACTCAAACGAAACGCCGATAGCTGTCTCGCCGGCGCCGGCCATCTTGCACGGCTTGGACCCTGAATGCGTGTAAGCGGAAATGTTCTGGTGCAGGCCGTCCATGAAGGCCCAGGCGTCCTTCTCGCCGAACATCTGCAGCCAGGCCGAGACGTCGAGGAAACCGGTGCCCGAGGAATTCGGGTTCGGCATCACGACATGGCCCTTGTATTCGGGCTTGGTCAGATCCTTCCAGCTTTTCGGCGCGGCAATGCCGAGCTTCTTCGCCTCGAGGGTGTTGAAGCAGATGGCGGCGACATAGGCGTCCATGCCTGTCCACGACGGTGGATTGCTGTTGTCGACGAAGCGCTTGTCGAGTTTGTCGACGCCGGCAGGCGCATAGGCTTCCAGCATGCCTTCGCTTTTCAGCAACAGCAGCGACGTTGCCGCCAGCCCCCAGACGACGTCGGCCTGCGGATTGTCCTTCTCGGCAAGCAGCTTGGCGGTCATGACGCCGGTGGAGTCACGCACCCAATTGATCTTGATGTCCGGATAGGCCTTTTCGAAAGTCGCCTTGTAGCGATCGAGGTCGACGGCCTCGATCGCGGTATAGACCGTCAGATTGGTTTCGGCGATCGCCGTCGAGGCGGCAAAGGTCGCAGCAAGCGCTGCAAGCACGGATGCAATACGAGATTTCATGGCTTGGATTCCCCGTCTGGTGGCACATTCTTCGATGCATTGGGACGCCGATCCTGCGGCTGTGCCGGCCCAGAGAATGCCGGCACACGACGTCCATGAGCCACTCTAGATGAAGGGATTACGATAAGTGAAATCTATTTATTCTATGAAACAATAGGCTGGACTGATGTTTGTCACAGGGTTGTCATGGACGGCCGTGAGCACGTCGAAACCGGCTGCCGTTCCTGCTTTTTTCGGCTCAAAGACCGCTTGAAAATCGATCAGAAGCCGAAGAGCTCGGCGACGGTCTCCTCGCCAAGGGCAAAGCCCGTACTGGCGCCGGTGCCGCTGGTAACCATCACCAGCCTGACATCCTCATGCGGCGCATCGCGAAACGCCGCGTGGCTGGCGGAAGAGTAGGTTCCGGTCCAGCGTGCGGTCACCGCCGGCTGCACCTGCGGAAGCAGCCTGGCGAATTCGCGGAGGATCAACCGGTCGACCTCTTCCGACCCGAAGGGGTCGGGCGTGGCGCCATAGTGATGGGAATCGCCGATGACCAGCGAGCCATCGGCGCTCTGGGTGACGATCAGATGGACGCCGTTGGCGAGCTCCCCGGCCTGCTCGTTTTCCAGCCGGCGCCGGAGGGCTGCCGCCTCCGGCAGCGCCGCATAGCCTTCATAACGCAACAGGCTGAGATCGGAGACCAGAGCCGCGCCGAGCTGGAAGCCGGGATTGGCCAGGCGCAGCATCTGCAGCTTGCAGCGGCGCACGCCATATTGCCCGATGCGCTCCGGATAGAGGCTGATCAGATCGTCACCGGGACACACCACCACCCTGGCAGCGTGAACAAGTCCGGCACTTGTCACCACCGCGCCGGGCTCGATCGCGGTCACGGCTACGCCGAAGCGGAATTCGACACCGAGTTGCCCGGCCAGGAACGCGGTCAGTTTTGGCAACACATCGCGCGACTCCACGCGCAATTCATGCGGGCTGTAAAGGCCGCCGGCGATCTCCGCGCCACGCAAGGCAGGCAGCCGGGCGATGACGTCCGCCGGCGTCAGAAGCTCGCATTCGGCACCGTCCGCTGTTGCCGCGAAGGCCTCCAGCACGGAAAGCGCCTCGGCCCGGCGGGCGACGACCAGCTTGCCGCGATGCAGGACGTCGAGGCCGGCCTCGCCGGCAAGATCGAGCCAGATGGCACGAGTTCGTTCAGCGCGCGCGCGTGAAATGCCGGGCTCCTGCCCGCTGACCACAACCAGCCCGAAGTTGCGGATCGAGGCGCCGTTGGCTTGGGCATCCCTGTCGATGACCACCACACTGAGGCCACGCCGTGCCGCGGCAAGCGCATGGGCGAGGCCTACGATCCCCGCCCCAACCACCGCCAAGTCAAACTGCGCCAAAATCGCCTCCCATGTTCCTGCTTGTTGTTGTGGGTGTCCGCCTAGCCGGCCATTATGGCGCGCTCGACGATGGCGAGCGCCCGCTCGAGATCCGGGCGGCCGATGACCAGTGGCGGCGACAGCGTCAGCACATTGCCGGCGCTGATCTTGAAACTCAGGCCTTCTTCCAGGCAGCGGTAATAGACGCGCTCCGCCAGTTCGCGCGCCGGCTTGTAGCTGCCGCGTTCCTCGACCAGTTCGACACCCATCATCAGACCCCGGCCGCGCACTTCGCCGACATGTGGCGAGCGCTCGATCAATTCGCCGAGCCGGGCCATGGCGTAGGCGCCGAGTTCGGCGGCGCGTTCGGCCAGTCCCTCTTCCTCGATGATGGCGATTGTGGTGAGAGCGGCGCGCGCCGTCACCGGGTTCTTTTCATGGGTGTAGTGGCCGATTGCAAAATCGCCCGCCACATCGAGCGCACGTCTGGCGACCACCGCGGCGATGGGCAACACGCCGCCGCCCAATGCCTTGCCCAGCACCAATATATCGGGCGCGACCCCATCGTGCTGATGCGAGAAGATTTTGCCGGTCTTGCCGAGCCCCGTCGGAATTTCGTCGAAGATCAGCAATGTACCGTGCCGGTTGCAGGCTTCGCGCACCGCTTTCCAGAAACCGGGCGCCGGCACCAGTGGCGTCGCACGCATCGGCTCGGCGATGACGGCGGCGAAGTCGCCCTCGCGGCCGAGCACATAAGAGATCATGTTGGCGCAGGCCTGGGCCGAGGCCTCGAGGCTGTCGTGGCCGTAGGCGCAGTTGCGGCTTGCCCACGGCGCGACATGCTCGGCACCCGTCATCAACGGCCCGGCGATCTGGGAACGGAACGTCGCCTCGCCGCCGACCGAGATCGCGCCGAAACCAGCACCGTGGAAGGCATCCCAGAAGGATAAAGTCTTGAAGCGTCCGGTGGCGGCGCGGGCGATCTTCAGGGCGACCTCGATGGCGTCGGAGCCGCCGGTGGTGAACAGCACCTTCGACAGATCCGCGCCCGCAAGTGCGCCAAGTTTTTCGGCGAGCTCCACAGCTGACTCGTTGGCGAAACGGCGCGGCGCGAAGGACAACTCATCCAGTTGCCGCTTGATGGCTGCGATCAGGCGCGGATGCGCATAGCCGATATGGTGGACGCTGTTGCCATGGAAATCCATGAAACGCCGGCCGGCCAAGTCCTCGATCCATATGCCTTCGGCCCTGGCGATCGTCGACACGCATGGGCTGGACAGTGACTGATGCAGAAAGGCGTCGGCGTCGCGCTCCAACAACGCACGCGACGGCGCGTGATCCTGGCGCGCGTCCCAGTCCCTGCGGGCGGGCGCCTTGTTGGACTCCCCTTCGGTGTGCACGATCGTCATGGCAACCTTTCCTGAATCCCGAGCGGTGGCAGGCGCGCCCTGCCACCCCTGCCCCGACCTACCAGGGCAGCGAGAAGGTCTTGACGTTGGTGTAGGATTTCATGGCCTCGATGACGCCTTCCTTGTAACCGTTGCCCGAATCCTTGATGCCGCCGAACGGGCTCATCTCGATGCGGTAGCCGGGCACTTCCCAGATGTTGACGGTGCCGACCTGCAGGCCGGAAATGTATTTCTGCATGCGGCGGAAATCGTTGGTGCACACGCCCGACGAGAGCCCGAACGCCGTCGAGTTGGAAAGCGCGATGAGGGCATCGTCGTCATCCGGCGCGCGGATGATGGGGATGATTGGCCCGAAGGTTTCTTCCATCACCAGCTCGGACGAATGCGGCACGCGGTCGACGACGATCGGCGGCAACAGCGCGCCCTTGCGGCCCGGATTGTAGAGCACCTCGGCGCCCTGCTCGGCCGCCATGTGGACACGGCGTTCGAAAAGTGCCGCGGCCTTCTCGTGCACGACTGTGCCGAGTTGCGTGGCAAGGTTCATCGGGTCGCCGAACACGATCTTTCTGGCGCGTTCCAAGACAAGCGGCACGAAACGGTCGGCCACTTTTTCCTGCACCAGGATGCGCTTCACCGCCGTGCAGCGCTGGCCGGAATTCCTGGTGGCGCCGGCCACGGCAAGGTCAGCTGCCTTGGCGAGATCGTCGTCGGAGAGATCGTTGAGGATGATCAGCGGGTCGTTGCCGCCAAGCTCCAGAACCTGGCGCCTGTAACCCGCCTTCAAGGCGATCATCTTGCCGACCGGCACGCCGCCGGTGAAGGTGATCAGGTCGATATTGGGATTGGTGATCATCTCGTCGCCGATGTCCTTCGGCCAGCCCGTGACGATCGAGAGCATCTGCGGCGGCAGACCCGCCTCATAGAGGATGTCGGCCAGCACCAGCGCGGTTATCGGGGTGAGTTCGGTCGGCTTGACGACGACGCAGTTGTTGGTGGCGACCGCCGGGGCGACCTTGTGCGCCACCATGTTGAGCGGATGGTTGAACGGCGTGATCGCCGAGATCGCCTTCAACGGCTCGCGCAGCGTGAAGATCTTGCGCTGCTTGCCGTGGGGAGTGAGATCGCAGGAAAATATCTGGCCGTCATCCTGGATCGCCATCTGGCCGGCCAGGGTGAAGACATCATGGGCGCGGCCGACCTCGTAGAGTGAATCCTGCTTGGAGATGCCGAGTTCCAGCGTGACCAGATCGGATATCTCTTCCTTGCGGGCATTCAGCAGTTCGGCGGTCTTCAACAGAATCTTCTGGCGCTCGTATCGCGTCAGCTTCGAGGTGTAGCCTGCAGCGATCTCGAAGGCCTCCCTGGCATGGGCCGCGCCGCCGGCCGGCACCGTGCCGGCCACCGTGTCATTCCAAGGGTAGCGCACCTCGATGACATCGTCGGCATCGACCTTCCTGCCGGCGATCCGCATCGGCTCGTGCCGGACCTTGATCGACGTCTCAGCCTTGGTCATGGCAATCGTCCTCACTGCGCCGGCTGCGCGGCCGCCATCACCGCGTAATAGAAGGCATCGAAATTGCGCAGCGCCGGCGCATCGGGCTGGCCGGTCAGCACCCGGTTGGTGATGAAGGGCACGGCCTGCTCGGTGAGGCCGCCATGCGAACGCAGAGGTTCGTCGAGCGCTGCCAGATCGTGGCGGTGTTCGCTTGTGCCGATCGTCTTGTTCTCGCCGGAGACGAAGATGATGTCGCCCATGCGGTCCTCGGGCAGTTCGAAGCGGGCGCAGCCTTCCTCCCGGCCGAGCACCAGCGTGATACCCTCCACCTTGGCAAGCTTGGCCATGATGTCGGCGCGGTCGGCGCTCTTCGGCAGATAGGCGGTGGCAAAGGAACCCAGTGCGCCATGATGCACGACATAGGGATCGGTGATCGGTAGGATGACGCGGGCCGCATCCTTGCCCAGCCACTCGTCGAGCAGGTCCTGGGCGTAGACGACGTCGGGTGAGCCATCGGCCTTGTGCTTGGGCTTCATGCCGTGGTCTGCGGTCACCACGATCGCCGTCCCGAGCGCGTCGAGTTCTGCCAAATACCGGTCGAACATCGCGTAAAAGGCGTTCGCCTGCTTCACGCCGGGCGCATATTTATGCTGCACATAGTCGGTGGTGGTCAGGTACATGACGTCTGGCCGAAATTCCTTGAGCAGCTTCACGCCTGCCGCGAAGACGAATTCGGACAATTCCGCGGAATAGACTTCCGGCACCGGGCGGCCGAGCCAGGCGGAAGCGTTGTCGATGCCATTGCCGGCCTTGGTCGTGGTGTTGGCCTTTTCGGAGGAGAAGCAGACCGCGCGGTTGTCGTCATAGGCCAGGCCATGACCGAGCAGCGCGCGCAGCTTGTCCTTGGCCGTCACCACCGCCACCTTGGCGCCAGCGTCGTAGAACGCCTTGAAGACGGTCGGCGCGCGCAAGAATTTGGGATCGTTCATCATCACCTCCTCGCCCGTTTCGGGGTTGTAGAGGTAGTTGCCGCAGATGCCGTGCACGGCTGGCGGACGGCCGGTGGCGATGGAAAGATTGTTGGGGTTGGTGAAGCTCGGGATCACCGAATGCGCGGTGCGCACGGTGCCTCTCTGCTTGATCCGCTCCAGCGCCGGCATCAGCCCGGCCTCGATCGCCTCGTCGAGATAGGCGGGTTCACAGCCATCCAGGCAGATCGCGATGGCCGGCACCCGCGGCCATGCATAGTCGCGTCCATTGGCGGACACAGCCACCGGGGACATCTGGTTCATCGGGATTTTCCTTGTTTCTTGTCGGGTTCAGGCGGCGAGTTTGGCGCGTTGGGCTAAGGCGGCCTGGGGTGGTGCAGCACTCGCCACACCCATTTCGGCCAGCGACTGACGGGCCGCCTCGACGACACGGTGCATGACGTGTTCATCCATCCGGCCGATGCAGCCGACCCGGAAGGAATCGATCACCGTCAGCTTGCCGGGATAGATGATGAAGCCCTTGTCCTTCATCAGCTCGTAGAAACGCTCGAAGACGAAATTGCTGTCGGACGGGCAGAAAAAGGTGACGATGATCGGCGAAAGCCAGCGATCGGACAGCAAGGTCTCGAAGCCGAGCTTGCGCATGCCTTCGACCATGACATTGCGGTTCTTCATGTAACGCGCGCCGCGCGCGGCCACGCCGCCTTCCGCCTCATGCATGCGCAAGGCCTCGAGAAAGGCGGCAACCACATGCGTCGGCGGCGTGAACCGCCACTGGCCGGTCTTTTCCATCGCAGCCCATTGCGCATGAATGTCCAGCGACAGCGAATGGCTGTTGCCCTTGGCCTTTTCCAACTCGTTCTTCTTGGCGATGACGAAGCCGAAGCCCGGCACCCCCTCGATGCATTTGTTCGCCGAGGAGACCATCGCCTCGTAGCGGATCTTGCCGACCTCCAGCGGAATGGCGCCGAAAGCGCTCATGGAATCGACCAGCAGCTTGCGGCCCCTGGCGTAGGCGGCTTCCGAAATCTCGGCGACCGGGTTGAGGATGCCCGAACTCGTCTCGCAGTGAATGGCGATGACGTGGGTGATGGCGGGATCGGCATCGAGCGCCGCGCCCACTTCGTCGCCGCGCGGCGGCAGATAATCGCCCTTGTCGATCAGCGTGAAGGCGCGGCCGAGATATTGCATAGTCTGGGCGGCGCGCAGGCCGTAGGCGCCATTGGCAAGCACCAGCACCTTGCCGTCCTTCGGCACGAAGGAGCCGAGCATCGCTTCCACGCAGAAGGAACCGGAGCCCTGGATAGGCACGCAATCATACTCGCCCTTGGCGTCGCCGATCAGCGCCAGAAGGCGCCGGCGCAAATCCGCGGTCATGGAACGGAAATCGCCATCCCACGAACCCCAGTCCCGCAACATCGCCTGCTTGACGGTGTAAGCTGTCGTCAGCGGTCCCGGCGTCAGCAGATAAGGCTCACCCAAAGCCGGCGGATCGAAACCCTCTACAGGCGAAAACTCGGATCGCATCGACTGTCCTCCACTGCACTTAGGTTCTGGCGTTTCGATGTCGGGATTGTTGCAGAGAAAGAGATATCTGAAAAATCGTTATTTTGTATCCGACCATAACATGCACTTATGATTACTAGGCGACGCGCGCGAGGCGACTGCCGAGCAGGTCGCCCGTCTGCGTCAGCAATGGATAGGCTGTCGCAACGAGCAGCGAGTTGATCTCCTTGAAGGCGCGCACGACTTCCAGGTGGATATCGCTGGTTTCGATGCTCTCGATCTTTCCGGACTGCAGCCGGCGCAGATGCCGTTCATGGCTCTCGCGCTGCATGGCGCGGATACGTTCCTTTTCGGCGACCAATTGGCGCGCCGAGGCGACGTCGTTGGAGATGAGTACATTCAACGCAAGCTGCATGTTCTCGACAACCCGGGCATGCAGCTCATCGAGTTCGCGCCAGCCTTCGGTGGAGAATTGAAGTTCCTTTTGCGCACGCTCGGATGCGAGCACGAGCAGGTTCTTGGCGACGATGTCGCCGGCATATTCGAGATTGATGGCAACGTCGGTCAATTCCATGCCGCGGCGCGCCTCGTTGGCCGTCAGCTTGCCGCGATTGACCTCTGCAACATACAGCTTGATGCCGGTGTGCGCGTCGTTGATCTCGTCGTCGATGCCGCGCAGCCTGGCAATCTGTTCAACCGTTCCAGAGCGGAACATATCCATGACCGGCCGAAACATCCGTTCGACGAGTTCACCCATGCGCAGGAGTTCCCGTGTAGCGCTGGCCAATGCCAGCGTCGGCGTCTTGATGACCGATCGGTCAAGCGCACTCAGCCGCTGGCGGGTGATATCCGCATCCCCCTCGCCCGCAGGCTCTTGCGTCATGCGCGTGACCAGCCGAGCCACAGGATCGACGAATGGCAGGCAAACCAGAGCAAGGGCCGCATTGAAGGCCAGGTGGAAATCGACCAGGGCAGTCACCGGATCCAGCCCGCGCATGATGGTGGGCATGCCGGCGGTTTCGACCGCCACCAGCGCGATCCCGGCCGCCGTCACACGAAACAAGAGATTGCCGAGCGGCAGGCGCTGCGTTGCCTTGTCCATGCTGCGCGACAGCCAGAAGGCGATCAGCCCGCTGCCCATATTGGCTCCCAGGATCAGCGGCACGCCCGCTTCCAACGGGATGACGCCTTGCGCGGCAAAAGCCGAGATCATCAGGATCGCCGCGACGCTTGAATGGATCAGCCAGGTGAACAGCGCGCCGAGCAGAACGGCCATCATGGCGTCGCTGGCCAGATAACCGGAGATCACCGGCAAAAGTTCGGCGTGACGCAGCGGGCCCGTCGCCTCGCCGATGAACCTCAGCGACAAAAGGATGAAGCCGATGCCCAGCACCATGCGCCCGGTTTCACGCAGCCTCTCACCGGACAGTTTGAGATGCATGACGCCGCCGGCAGCCAAGCAGACCGGGACCAGCCAGCCGAGATCGAACGACAGGATGCGCACGACGAGCGCCGAACCGAAATCGGCACCGAGCAGCAGCGCCAGGCCGACCGGTACGGCGAGCAAACCGCTGGCGACGAAGCCGCAAGCGATCATCGCCACCGCCGTTGAGTTCTGCAATGTCACCGCCATCGCGGCACCGCCGGCAACAGCGCGGATCGTGCCCCCTTTGGCCTCGCCGAACAGCCGGCGCAGCAGCCCGGCATAAGCGCGCTCCATGCCGGTACGTACCAAGTGCACGGCATAGAGCAAAAGCAGCGTCGCTCCCGCGAGATGAAGCAAAAGAAGGGAAAAATGCATGGCCGGCATCCCGTGGCTCAAAAAAGATCGGCCGGGCCTTTACATAAGTCAATTCGTTAGTTTCTATGATTTCATTGGCCATTCTTATGGAATGATGCGATGCGATACGTGCAATTGCGAGCTTTTCACTATGTCGCCATCTGCGGCGGTTTCTCGCGCGCCGCCGAGAGCCTGTTCCTGACCCAGCCGGCGATTTCGGACCAGGTGCGCAAGCTGGAGGAAGAATATGACGTACTGCTCTTCAACCGTCACAAGAAGCAGGTGACGCTGACCGCCCAAGGCGAGCGGCTGCTCGAGATCACCCACCGCATGTTCGACAGCGAGCAACAGGCCAACGATCTGCTTTCGGAATCGCGCGCGTTGCGGGCCGGCACACTGCGGATCATCGCGGATGCCGCGCACCATCTGCTGCACGTGCTGGCAGCCTTTCGGGCGAAATATCCGGGTGTGCAGGTATCGCTGCGCGCAGGCAACACGGAAACCGTGATCGCCGGGCTATATGCCTATGAAGCCGATATGGGCGTGCTTGGGGAAATCCCGGAAAGTTCCGATTTCCAGATCCTGAAACTCAACTCGTCCCCGATCATCGCCTTTGTTGCCCACAATCACCCGCTGGCAAGCGCGAAGAAGCTGGCGCTTGCCGACATTGTCGCGCACCCCCTCGTCCTGCGCGAACGCGGATCCAAAACCCGCTTCAAGCTGGAGGCGCTTGCTGCCGAAATGCGCGTGGATTTGAAGCCCGCGATCGAGGCCGAAGGACGCGAAGCCATACGCGAGATCGTGGCGTCGGGTGCCGGTGTCGGCTTCGTGACCCGGGCCGAGTTCGGTTATGACGGGAGATTGAAGCCGATCCAGATCGACGCCCCGGAAGTGCTGATGGACGAGGCATTGATATGCCTGCGCGAACGCGCCAGCGGCAAGCTGGTCAAGGCATTCTGGGATCTGGCCATGGCATAGCCCAGCTAGTTCAAATCAGTCCAGCATCAAAGCCTGATAATTATGCCTGCCGGAAGTTTCGCAGGCGCGCGATCATCGCCTTCCCGTCGGCTGTCTCGCTACGCTCGATCAACTGCGACAGGGTGAAGACGCAAACACCGTCGACCGGGCTCGCCTCCAGTCGTCCGACCGCATCCGAAAACTCCTCGGCGCTGATGTCATCGGCCCGGCCATGGCCTGCGTGTATGCCGTCGAGATAGATGGCCTTTGCCTGCAAGGTGCAGATCGCGCGCGCCTTGCCGCGCTGCTTGATGTCCGAGGCTATCCTCGCCGGCCAGGCGCTGTCGCGGCGTAGAATCTGGTGGTAGGCCATCACCTCGAAGACATCGACGACGGCATCGAGACGGCTGACATCTTGGCCGAACACTTCGGTCACGGCATCGTCGAAGTCGGTGCGAAAGAACGGCAACGTATTGATGGCAATCTCGGTGTCGGGTTTGATGGCGCGCACGGCGCTGCGTATGCCGCCAATGGCGGAAACCGTAACGCCGCACTTCCAGTCGCGCCAGGCCTCGCGATAGTGGCTAGCGATCCTCTGGGCTGCCTGTATTGGCTGATCGACCGGGATGTCGGCGCCGGTTTCGTCGCGAAAACGCCGCAGCGTATCGGGCGCATAGCTGTAATCAGGCTTGGAAGCGCGCTGCATGTCCGGCAGCCAGGTCTCCCAGAAGCCGGGCCAGCGGATGAAGCCGAGATGGATGCCCTCAGGCTGCAATTCGCGGACGGCCGTCTCGAGCAGGCCGATCTTGTGAGCCAGGTTCTCCTCGCGATCCGGCGCCATCCCGACATACCAGTCCTCCTGGACAGCCCGGTTGCCATGCTGATCGATGGGCAAAAGATCCGGGTTCCGGCGGGTGTAGGCGGGGTCGAAACAGATGTTGAGGCAGCCGAAATAGGAGATGCCCCGGTCCTTCAGCGCATTGCGAAACGCCAGGTCGTCCTGCGCGGCGTAGCGCGCTCGGTCATGGCCGCGAACGGCACTTTCAACAGCCGTGTCCTGCATCGGCAGATAGCGGCTTTGGGTGATCACATAGGTAATGCCCATCGACCGCAACAGATCGGCGGCCGCCTCGATTTCCATCCCATGCTTCAGGAACCAGTCGTTGTCATAGATTTTCACCCCGACGCTCAGGTCCATCATCGTATCGTCCTATGCCAAGGAAGGAGGAGTTAGTGGACCGTCGTGGCCCGCGAGGACGCCTCGGCGCTTCTGCTCATCGCCGCGAGCAGCCGCGCGCGATCGAGGTCGCGTCCATCCTCGATTTCGGTCACCGTGCCGGCCTGCACGATCGCAACGAGATCGGACAGTGCGAGGATTTCGTCCAGATCGTCGGAGATCAAAAGCACCGCTGCACCAGCTTGCGCGAGCGATCGAATCTGGAGGTGAAGTTCGGCCTTGGCGCCCACGTCGACACCCGCCGTCGGCTGGTCGAGGACGAGCACTCGCGGTTCGGCGGTCGCCGCGCGTGCCAATAGTACTTTCTGGGCGTTGCCGCCGCTTAGCGTTGCGACATTTCGCTCCGGCTCCGCCGGCCTGACATGGAAGCGCCGAAGCGCCTGGGCAACAGCCTGCCGCCGCATTGCGCGGCGCACCACGCCCAGGCGCGACATCAGCGGCGCGAGCGCCGTAAGTTCGATGTTGGCGCGTATCGACCCGGTCAGGACCAGCCCGTTCGTGTTGCGGTCTTCCGGTACGAGAACGAGGCCATGTCGCCCCGCGCTGACGGGATCGAGACGGGGCAATGCCTGCCCCTCGAGCTTCATGATGCCGTGGCTTTCGACGTCGCCGATCAGCGCGCGCGCTATGCGCGATCGTCCCGATCCGATCAGGCCGGCGAGGCCAACAATCTCGCCAGCGCGCAGCTCAAGGGAAAATGGCCGCCGCCCCGAGACCGAGAAGTTCTCTAGCTTGAGGCGCACCGCTCCGCGTTGTCCCAATGTGGAAGAAATCGGTTGGGGTGCGGCTTTTGCATCGCCGACAAGCAGGGCCGCCAGGCTGTCCACCGTGAAGCTGGAAGATGGGCCACTTTCGACGACCCTACCGTCGCGAAGTACGGTGACACGGTCTGCGACCTCGATTACCTCGTCGAGGAAATGGCTGATGTAGATGACACCCATGCCGCCAGCGGTCATGCGACGCATCAGGCTGAAAAGATGCTCTCGCTCGGCGGGGGCGAGCCTGGCTGTGGGTTCGTCCATGATGAGGATGCTGGCGTTCTGTGACAATGCCCGCACGATCTCGGTCAGTTGTTGCGCGGCAACGCCAAGCTTGCACACCGGCGTATCCATGGGCAGTTCGATGCCGAGGGCCGCCGCTTCGCGCAACGAGCGCTCCCGCAACGCCGCGTGGGAGACGAGGCCGGCCATAGCACCGCGCGGTTCGCGCCCCAGCGCTATGTTCTCAGCGACCGTGAAATCGGGAACCAGCGCGAAATCCTGGTAGATGGTGGCCACGCCATGTTCATGCGCCTCTCGCGGCGTCGCCAGCGCGACTGTCTTGCCGGCAATGGCAATTGTGCCACCGTGATCTGCGTAAAGCCCGCCCAGCACCTTCATCAGCGTGCTCTTGCCCGCACCATTATGGCCGACAAGGGCATGGATCTCGCCCTTGGCAAGCTTGAACGACACACCATGAAGCACGGTGCTTCCCGCGAAGCTTTTGCGGATGTCGGTCATTTCAAGAAGCATGATTGCGCATCTTTGCTGTTGATCGCGGCAGGCTCGCTATCGCACTTGCGCGAGCCTGCCGCGGCGGAGGCAGGCAGGTGCGGCTGGATCGCGGAATCAGCCGCCCCAGGCCGGAGGAAACTGCTCCACATTGTCCTTGGTCACGATCGGCAGATCGAGGAAGTGATCAGGGGAAGGCACTTCGGCTGTTTTTCCGTCGAGCAGTTTGACCGCGTCCTTCACGCCGGTTACGCCCTGCGGCGCCGGATCCTGGTTGACGGTGCCATAGACCGTGCCGGCCTGAATCGCGCCGCGCACATCGGCCGGGTAATCGCCCAGGATGAACTTGACGTCGGTGCGTCCGCTCTGCCTGGTGAAGCTGGCGCCATTTACACCTTCCGGCCCCTGGTCGATGATCGCTTCCAGCGAACCGGGCTGGTAGCGGCTCAGGAAGTCCTGGGTGACAGCCAATGCCTTGGCATTGTCCCAGTCGGCCGACTGTTCCTCGACGATCTTAATGTCGGGGTATTTCTTCAAGGTTTCCATCAGGCCGGCCTTGCGGTCGATCTGCGAGGATGTGCCGAGCTTGCCGAGGATATAGGCGACCTTGCCCTTGCCTCCGATCGCCTTGGCCAAAAGCTCGCCTTGCTGACGTCCAAAAGCGACGTCGTCCACGCCGACGAAGGTTGCGATCTTGGCGCCGGAACTCGTATCGACACGGTTGTTGACGGCAATGACGGGAATGCCGGCCTCGTTCGCCTGCTTGATGACAGGTACGATGCCCTTGGCATTGCTCGGCGTGACCAGGATGAGATCGACTTTCTGCGCGATGAACTGCTGCACGACCGAGATTTCGGTCGACAGGTCGCCATTGCCGCTCTGCAGGTCCAGCGATACGCCAAGGTCCTTGGCGGTATCCTGAGCGCCCTTGATGAGGTTCGAATAGAACGGAACCGAAGTGTTCCAGATCATCATGCCGATCTTGCGCTCGGCGGCCATCGCGGACTGACCGTCGATGGCGAATCCGAGGGCAAGTATGGCGACCGCAGCGTTCAGAACGGTACGGCGGGAAAAATGTTTCTTCATGTCGTTCCCCTTGCTCACAGGTTGTTTGTCGTCGTGAGTCGTTTCAGCGCAATTCCCGGCGCTTGCGCTGATAACTGTCGAAACCCACCGCCACGAGGATGACGGCGCCGGTGACTGCTGGTTGCCAGTAGGGCGAAATGCCCAGCAGATTGAGTGCGTTGGCGACGACACCAAGGAGCAGCGTGCCAAGCACGGCGCCGCCCACATTGCCGACGCCGCCGCTGAGCGGTACGCCGCCAACCACGACGGCAGCGATTGCCGCGAGAGGCCAGTCGGCAGCACTTGCGGGCTGGCCGATACCGGTCTGCCCAAGCAGAACCACGCCAGCGATTGCCGCGAACAGGCCGCCAAGCGCGTAGGTGGCGAGTGTCACCCGGTCGACATTGATGCCGGCGAGCCGAGCCGCGACCTTGTTGCCGCCAACCGCGTAGATGTGGTGGCCGAAAGTGGTAAAGCGCAGGATCGCCCAAGTCAGGCAGGCGATCGCCGCAAAGATAATGGTCGGGATCGGGATCGGCCCGATGCGGCCGAGCCCGAGTACCGTAAAGGCCTCCGGCACGCCATAGACCGGCTGAGCGGCCGTGCCGATAAAGAGCAGGCCCGTGACCAGCACCTGTGTCCCGAGGGTCGCCACGAACGGATTGATGCCGATCTTGGCGATGCAGAAGCCATTGAACAGGCCGACAACGGCGCCGAGCGCCAGCGCGGCGACAATTCCGAGAGGCCCCGAAACATGCACGATCATGGCTGCGGCCACGACCGAGGCCATGGCGCCTACCGCGCCGACGGAAAGGTCAAAACCGCCAAGCACGATCATCAAAAGCATGCCGCATGCGACGATGCCGATGATGGAATTGCGCTGCAATACGTTGGCAATGTTCGCCCAGGTCGCGAAGTTTGGTACCGCGAGCGCGGCGACGACGACGACAAGAACGAAAATGATCACCAGCGCATAGCGCGACAACAGCGCGGCATGCGAGCCACCCGGGCTTTTGCGAGATGGGACTTCGGTCATGCGGCTCCTCCGCGGCTCGCACGCGGCAGCCGCATCCTCCATCGCAATCGTCGCGGCGGGATTTGCCGCCGGCCATGCGATCCGAGGGCAAGATAAGGGGCAAAAACAGGCACTGTCAATAAATAAAGTTTGTTAATTTAATATAATCTGCTAGCGTTGGTTTGTGCTTGAATCTCCAGCCAACCTGCCGGCCAGCAACGCTTCCGATGTCCGCCGCCGCAATCGGCGGCTGATGCTGCATGAATTGCGTTTGCGCGGAAGCCTTTCGCGAGCGGAGTTGGCGCGCGCCACCGGGCTCACGCCGCCAGCCATCGCCGGCATCATCCAGGATCTGCTTGACTCTGGGCTGGTGCGGGAAGCCGGGCGACGCAAATCCGCCCGCGGTCAACCGCCGATCGAGATCGAGATCGCCCGGGAAGGCGGCTACGCGGTTGGCCTGCGCGTCGACACGCGCGGCTACGACTTCGTCGTTTCCGACCTTGGAGGCGAGGTGGTTGCCAGCGGCCAGGGTGAGATACAAGGCGAGGAACCGGAAGAACTGCTGGAATTCCTCGCTGCGCTCTATGAAGGTCTCGCCGAAAAATACGGCGCGGGCCGCAGCCTTGGGCTTGGCCTTGTCACGCCGGGGCCATTCGACGCAATCTGGCCGGGGATACCGACCCCCGGCGCCATAGCGGCGCTGCAGACGCGTTCACTTGTCGAAACGCTGACGACGCGTATTGGCGTCGATGTCTTCCTCGAGAACGATGCCACTGCCGCCGCGCTTGGTGAGCGGCTCAACGGTGTGGCGCGCGAGGTCAACCATTTCTTCTATGTGTTCGTCGGCGAAGGTGTTGGCGGCGGCATTGTGATGAAGGGCGAGCCCTATCGCGGCGAGAGCGGCAATGCGGGCGAGTTCGGTCATCTGATCGTCGACCCCACCGGGCCGCGCTGCTATTGCGGCAACAGTGGATGCCTTGGGCAGTACCTGTCGCTTTCCTCGTTGCGGCAATTCCAGGCTACGCAGCCAGACGGAGCGTCCGAGGCGGCGCAGGAGGCCTGGCTGGCTAGCGCTGCTCGCGCGCTCTCGCTGGCACTCGTCACCGTTGAGAATCTGCTCGATCCCGAAATGATCGTGCTCGGTGGAGCCGCGCCAAGACAACTGCTAGCAAGGCTTTTCGATCGCGTCGGCGAAATGCGGCCCTCGGTCCGTCTGGGGCGGCAAAGGCGGCTGCTTCTCAGCGATCTTGGCGAGCGCAGCGCTTCCTACGGCGCCTCGACCCTGCCCATCATTGCCGTGACAAGTCCGTTCTAGGCTGTGAACGGAGAGCTCGTCATTCAGACCGGCGACACGTCGACGAACCAACCGCAACACTGCGTGGATGCTCACCGGCGTCATGAGACGATTGGCAAAGCTGAAGGCGGGCTGCCTTCCAGAGCTATACCAAAATGGTGGGCATCGTCTCAAGTCACTGGGTACGTCGCCAGTAGCGAGCCAGGATGTTGCCATCAATTGTCCGCGAACAACGCGCCGCTCGCAAAGAACCACATCACACCAAAATCGTCGCGCGAAGACAACCAGTTCGACATGTCGACTGCCGAGGGGCAGTGGCGATAGCGACATGCCCTGTTGCTCTAGGCCCATGTCTCATCGATGAGCACAAGTCGTTCCAGATCGAGATCGAGTTGGCCGTCGGACTAGGCACCTATCCTGACGCGCTTCATGATATCGGGCAACTTTGCTCTGCCACGTGGGCGGTCTTTTTTGGGGGATCGCACAGCACGAAGAAGTGTCGTAGCGTGCCGGAACTGAACTTCAGGCCCTGTGCCTTAAGCACCTGCCCTACCTCCTAGATGGATCGGTCCGCCCCGTCCCAAGCACCGCAATGCTCGCTGCCGATGAACATCAATGCAGCCGGATCGACGGTCGCCGCCGAGCACGTTCGAACGATCCTCACTCTGTTCACGCTCACGCGCTCGCCAATGGCTCACGCTCGCTGCGCTTACTCCGAACCAACCGCAGCTTCCCGGCGCGTCGCGCCGCCGCAACACATGCCAGCACAGGTTCCCGCAGATCAACCGATAAGGCTTTCGACATATCTACCGGCCTCCTTCCGACACATAACTAGACTCACCTCAGCACTGATCTAGGAATCCCGATTCCATCAGATCGAGTCGTGCTCTAAATCAACCCGCAAACTGCGCCGAAAACGCCTCTCTTCAAAAGTCCAAATCGTCTCAAATCATTCGACGATGGACGGACTAGGCCTGATAGGTGCTCCAAGCGCATGTAGGTTGGCGGCCGGTATGGAATATGAAAGCCACGCATTTTTCGGGGCCGGTATAAACACATCTAACCGTTGCCCGAGCGGTGCGCTTTTTTGTTGCATCCACTTCGGGAACGCAGATGGTAGTCTTCCATAACTGAATTTGAGGGCGCAAAGCAGACTCGCCTATGCGCACGCTATTCTACGCTGGACTTCCCTGACCCTTTGAAGCCGCTTTATTTTGCTCAGGGGCTACTCACAAATCGGAGGTGCAAGTTTTGAGAAGGAAGCCAATGCCGCTCAACGAGAGTCAGAAACAGACGAAATGGCAGCGGCGCAGCAGCACAAATCGCCGCTGAAGGGACGCTAACGCCGCCGTTTTTATCCGTCATTCCCGCTCCATTATCAATTGGAGAGTTAAGTAGCCGATCATCAAGGGATTGAAAGAGCGCGGAATTAACCTTTACCGTCATGGATACTGTCAGAATCGCACGCAATTGATCTTCCACAAAGAATGTGGCGCGGTGCGCGGCATCAATCTGGACGCATGCATTCTATACAGCGTGCGGGAGTTGAGGGCCCAACGACAATCACGAAACTGCTTATATCCGGGCGGCGAAACCACCATCAAATCAGCCGTAGTAATCTTTGGTTGATAAAGCTGGGTGTCTGCGGAACAGTTTTTGTACTGCCCCTACAGGGGCAGATGCGACCTCCTAATCAATGCGATGGCGCCGCACTGCTCCCCTGCGTGTTCGTGAACCGCAGCGAGCACCCGTACCTTGGTTGCGTTGATCGCACTGTAAAACGCGCAGTTGAAATGTGGCAACCAAGACGAACGACACTCGCCCATGCTTTCAGCAAAACGAAAGCGGGCAGAAACGCCGCAAAACCCCACCCTACCTTGTTGAACACGACAAAGGTGAGTCGGACGACATCGAGTGCAACCGGAAGCGCCGGGCTCAGCGCAAGGAATTCGTCTGGCGCCGCTAGGAACGTTGTAGTGTTTACCGGACCAACACTGGGAATCGCGTACCAGCGCCGGCGAATTCCTGCCGCCTCATCGGAGAATGCGAGCCTATCTTGCAATTGTCAGATAGAGTTTCGGCAACAGATCGGTGAGCCGCTCGACCGCCGCGATGGTGATCGCATTGCGCTGGCCGAAGATGCGGCCGAGATAGGACTCCGCGTTCGACTCCAACCCGACACAGAACGTATCGATGCCGAAGCGGTTGAGGTGATGGACGGCCTTGCGGGCATCCTCGACCAGGTAAAGCCGGTCCTCGACATCGAGGTCGGATGGCTCGCCGTCGGTGACAACCAGAAGCAGCCGGCGATAGCTGCGTTGGCGGGCGAGGTCGGCGCCGGCATGGCGCATGGCGGCACCGATGCGGGTGGAGAGCCCGCTTTCAAGACCGTCCAGCCGCGCATCGACAAAATCGTCGTAGGCGCGGCTGAAATCCTTGATCCGGAAGTAGTGCACGTCGTCGCGCTTGTCGGAGCAGAAGGCGGCAATGGCGAAGGGATCGCCCAATCCCGCCATCGCCCGTGCCAGCAAGGCTGCCGACTGGCGCTCGACATCCAGCACCGAGCGCGTTGAGCCGCGCACCTTTTCGGCCGTCGACTGCGAAATGTCGAGCAGAAGTAGCACCGACAGGTCACGGCTGCGCCGCTCGTAACGGCCATGTATTCGGTGATCGGCAGCCTCGCCGATGCGGCGGGCGACCGTCGCCTCGATGCAGGCGTCCATGTCGAGGAATTCGCCTTCCGGCTGGCGGCGCAGGCGCTCTGCGCGGCTGACACGGGCGGAGCGGATCAGCGCCGTCACCCGCGCGACGAGATCGGCATGCTCTTCGCGCAACCGGGCGACGGGGCCGTTGGCTGCGGCTTTCGGCGTGTATTCCTTGACCGAAGTCCACTCCGGCTGCTCGCGCCCGGTGACATAGTCATATTCGGGATAACGGGCAATGAGCACACCATCGTGCGCCTGCTCGATCACCTCGACACGCCCGCCAGTGTCGCCCATTTCCGTTTCGGTGCGATCGGGCGGGCGGCTGTCGTCCTGCTCTTCCCGAATACGCGCCGAAGACAGCACCTGCTCGGCTTCCGACGATTGTTGCTGGTCGTCGTCGCCGAAATCCCAGAGGCCGAGATTGTCGTCGCGATAGGGCGGCTGCACGACATAGTTCTTCGGATCGAACTGTACCCGCATCTGGCCGAGATCGTTGCCGAGCAGGTCGCCGATGCGGCGGCTGATCTGCTGTCCACCCCAATCGGCCTCGGCCTCGAAGAAGGCGCGGCGGCCTTTCTGCACCCAGGGATCGGGATCGTCATATGCCGGATCGGCAAGGGCCCGCGCCAGCCGCGCGAACAGCCCGGGCGCGGTGGCGGTGCCGGATGGTTCGGCCGCATGGAAAGGCGTGAATAGGCGGCGAAGACCGGGAAGTTCGCGCGTGGCCAACTGCTCGACCCTGGCGTCCTCGATCAACGAAACCAGCGCGATCTGGGCCGGCTTCAACCCGCCGACCGGGAAGCGCTCGCGCGAGAATCTGAGATGAGCACCGATATGGGCGACGGCGGCGCGGTAGAGCTTTTCGCCGTCACTGCCCGAAAATCCGGGATAGGCGGCGGGCAACCTGAGGACGCTGCCGTCGAATCCCGGACGACGCCGCGCCTGTTCCGGCGCGTTGGCCGGCGTCTCGCGCATCGGCGGCGTCTCGCCCCACAAGGCCGCAAGATAAGGTTTCAGCCTCGATTCCAGATCGAGAAACCCGACCTCGCCACTTTCGCGCAGCAGCCAGCGCCGCGCATTGGGGTCTTCCAGCGTGAAGAAGCGCAGGCGTCGTTCAGGCTCGCCATTGCTCGAGCGCAGCCCGATCCTGACCCAGGAAGCCAGCGCTCGGGCGTCAAGGCGCGCGACTAGGTTGGCGGTCTGGTCGAGCAGCGCCGCCGCCGATTCCGGCGCCTGATCGCCGACCTGCTCGACGAGCCGCAGCCATTCTTGCAGCGAGGCGGCATCTGTGTAGTGCTTTGCGGCGGTGATCGCGGCGACCGGAGCCAAGGCGGCTGCGCGACGGCCGGCCCTGATCGCCAGGCCTGAGACGATCGCGGCAAGCGCAATCGCGGCCTGCGGCGAGGCCAATCGCGCCAGTTCGGGTGCGTGATTGAGATAGCTGTCGGTAACGACATCGCCATAACCGGCACCGGCAAGGCGGCGGCAAACATCGCCCCAGGCATCGTAGAGATCACCTGGAAAGGCGGAACGTATGGCCTCGTCCGATTGCATCGACTGGGCGATCATCGCTTCAGAGGCAGGCGGCGATCGCGGCGGTGAGCGCGTCGCGCATGTCGGCATCGTCGGTGATCGGCAGCACCAGCGCCACCTCACAGGCCTGGTCGAGCGTGATGCCGCCGGCTACGAGATGACCGGCGTTGATCAACATGCGTGTCGAGGCGCCCTCCTCCAGGCCATGGCCTTTAAGATTGCGCGAGCGCTGCGCGATCCGCACCAGCGTCTCCGCGACGGGTCGTTTGACGCCGGCTTCCGAGACCACGATCTCCGCCTCGATCGCGGCATCCGGATAGGTGAAGGCGATCGCTGCGAAACGCTGCTTGGTTGATTCCTTCAGGTCCTTCAGCACACTCTGGTAGCCGGGGTTGTAGGAGATGACGAGCTGGAAGTCAGGATGCGCCTTCAGTACCTCGTTCTTCTTTTCGAGCGGCAGGATGCGACGGTCGTCGGTCAGGGAATGGATGACGACTGTGGTGTCCTGCCTGGCCTCGACGATCTCGTCGAGATAGCAGATCGCGCCGGAGCGGACAGCGAGCGTCAACGGTCCGTCATGCCAGACCGTGCCGTCGGCATCGAGCAGGTAGCGCCCGACAAGGTCGGAAGCGGTCATGTCCTCATGGCAGGAAACAGTGACCAGCGGTCGCTTCAGCCGCCATGCCATGTGTTCGACGAAACGGGTCTTGCCGCAGCCGGTCGGCCCCTTGAGCATGACCGGCATGCGCGCGCCATAAGCAGCCTCGAACAGCGCGACTTCATGCCCGACGGAGCGGTAATACGGTTCTTGGATGATCCTGAAATCGTCGAGCGCGGGATTGTGAGCCGATTTGGCGCCGCTTGTACTATGCATTTCCAACCTCGATACAATGTCGGTCAATTCCCCTCATCCTTCCTTTGAAGAGCAGCGGGATGAACGGCGACGAAGCCACCGTGAAGTGCCGGCGGAGTAAAAACCTGGGCCAAACGTGCCGCAGCCCCTGGCGCATGACCCCGAAATCGGAACGATTTCCGGAAAGGATCATGCGCCCACCCAACGTGCTGGAGCGTCCCTTGCGCGTCCAAGAGGACGCGCGACGCTCGAGGTGGCCGCGACACGCCAGTGGCCGCGCCGTTCAGCGGTGCGCCGCCACCTTGTTCGGGATGCCATCGATCGGGCTTTCCGGCGTGCCGACCGTCTGACGGGTCATTGCCTCTACCTTTTCGCGCGTGCCTTCCGGATCGGTGATCCACTGATGGTAGAAGTTGTACGGACATGCAGCATGACCGCGAGTGTCGTCACCGGAGTTGATGAGGCCGGTGTAACCGCGGTGCAGCAGTTTGAAGAGATGGTTCTGCGATTGCATGTTGCGGCGCGCGTCGCGCAGCAGTGAGGTCGACAGCTGGGCATACTGGATGCCATTCTCCTCGGTGCCGCATTCGCCGAGCGTGCGGCCATCGAAGCCGATGATCGCCGAATGGCCGAAATAGGAATAGACGCCGTCGAAGCCGGCGGCGTTGGCAACCGCGACATAGACATTGTTGGCCCAGGCCATCGATTTCGAGATCAAGATCTGCTGTTCCTTGGCTGGGTACATATAACCCTGGCAGCGGATGATCAGCTCCGCCCCGCGCATGGCGCAGTCGCGCCAGATTTCGGGATAATTGCCGTCGTCGCAGATGATGAGCGAGATCTTCAGGCCCTTCGGGCCTTCGGAGACATAGGTGCAGTCACCGGGATACCAGCCCTCGATCGGCACCCAGGGCATGATCTTGCGGTATTTCTGAACGATCTCGCCCTTGTCGTTCATCAGGATCAGCGTGTTGTAGGGCGCCTTGTTGGGGTGCTCTTCATGGCGCTCGCCGGTCAGCGAGAACACACCCCACACACGCGCCTTCTTGCAGGCCTCGGCGAAAATTTTGGTCTCCTCGCCAGGGACAGCGGAAGCGGTCTCGTACATCTCCTTCTGGTCATACATGATGCCGTGCGTGGAATATTCCGGGAAGATCACCAGATCCATGCCGGGCAGGCCGCGCTTCATACCTTCCACCATGTCGGCGATCTTGCGGGCATTAGCGAGCACTTCCTCACGCGAATGCAGCCGCGGCATCTTGTAGTTGACGACGGCAACACCGACGGTGTCGTTGCTGCTCGAAATATCGCCATGGTACATTTTTCAATCTCCTCCTGTGGTTGCTGAACGTAGTTGGCTAGACGACGAGATGTTTGTGGATGAGGTCGTCGCTTAGTTCGGTGATGGGGCCGCCGACGGCGACGCTGCCGCGATTGAGGATCGCGAAATGTTTCGAGGCGCGGCGGGCAAAGGCTATGTTCTGCTCGACCAGCACGATGGTGAGGCCTTGCTTGCGGTTGAGGTCGATCAGCACGTCCTCGATCTGCTCGACGATGTTGGGCTGGATGCCTTCGGTCGGCTCGTCGAGCAGCATCACCTTGGGTTCCGACAGCAGCGCCCGCGCGATCGCCAGTTGCTGCTGCTGACCACCGGACAGGTTGCCGCCGCGGCGGTTGAGGAATTCCTTGAGGATCGGGAACAGGTCGAGCACCCATTCAGCGATGCGGCCGCCGCCACCCTTGGCGGCAAAAGTGCCGACCATCAGGTTTTCCCGCACCGTGAAGCCGGGCAGGATACCGCGCCCCTGCGGTACGTAGCCGAGACCGGCCAGCGAGCGCTCATGGGTTCGCTTGGCCACCAATTCCTCGCCGTCGAGCTGGATCGAACCGGTGGTGCGGCTCATCAGGCCAAGCACGGTGCGCAGCAGCGTGGTCTTGCCGACGCCGTTGCGGCCGAGCACAGAGAAGAAGTCGCCTTGTTCGACTTTCATTGACACCGATTGCAGGGCGCGGCTGCGTCCGTAGAAACCGTCGACATTGGCAAGCTCAAGCATGGCCGATCCCTCCCGAACCGAGATAGGCGTCGCGCACCGCCTGGTTGCCTTCGATGTCTGCGATACTGCCTTCCGCCAGCAGCTTGCCCTGGTGCATGACCGAGATGGTCTGGGCGATGTCGCGCACGAAGCCCATGTCGTGTTCGACGACGATCAACGTGTGGCGACCGCCGAGCCGGTTGAAAAGCTGCGCAGTCTTCTTGGTTTCCTGCGCCGTCATGCCGGCGGTCGGCTCGTCCATCAGGATCAGCGACGGGTCCTGCGCCAGGATCAGCGCGATTTCCAGCCACTGGGTCTGTCCATGCGAAAGATGGGCCGCCGGCGTGTCGAGCTCATCCTCGAGGCCGACCATCTCGGCCAGCCGTTCGATCTCGTCATTGTCGCCGCCATGACCGAAGGTCACCAGATTGGCCAGCACGCCGGGCTGCCTTGAATGGCCGATATGCAGATTGTCACGCACGCTGAGCGCCCGGAACACGCTGGGCACCTGGAACTTGCGGCCGATGCCGGACCGCGCGATGGCGTGTTCGCTGAGCCGGTGGATGGGCTTGCCCTTGAAGACGATCTCGCCACCCGACAGTCTGGTCTTGCCGCAGATCAGATCGAGCGCCGTGGTCTTGCCGGCACCGTTCGGACCGATCAGGCAGCGCAGTTCGCCAGCGCGAACCTTGAGGCACAGGTCCGACACGGCGCGGAAGCCGCTGAAGGACACGCTGGCATTTTCTACAACCAGTTGATTTTCGGTGGTCATCGTGTGCTCTCGATCTCGCGGCCGTTGGCGATGGGTTCGGCATGCGGCGCGGGTTTCGGCACTGGGGCGGGCCGTTGCCGTTCGAAGCGTCGTGCAAGGTTGGCGAAGGCACCGGCGATGCCTTGCGGCAGGAACAGCACGACGAGGACGAACAGCAGGCCCATGATCAGGGTCCAGGTGTCGAGGAAGGTTTCCGATTCCGACAGCGCGCCCTGCACGCCGGTGACGATGAGGGCGCCGAGCATCGCGCCGAGCAGGCTCTGGCGACCACCGACCGCGACCCAGATGACGACAGAGAGCGAGAGCGGCACACCGAGGAAGGTCGGCGAGGCGAACTCCATGACGATGGTGTAGAGCATGCCGGCAAGGCCTGCGATCGCCGCCGAAACCGAGAAGATGAAGATCTTGTAGAGCGCGACATCGTAGCCGAAGAAGCGGACGCGGTCCTCCTCGTCTCGGATCGCCTGTACGATCAGGCCGGCCTTGCTCTTGGTGATGGCCAGCGCCAGGAACAGCGTGACCGTCAGGCAGATCGCGACCAGATAATAGCTCGACGAGCCATAGGCATCGAAGGTGATGCCGGCGATATCGAACTGGCCGAGATCGGTGATGCCATTGAAGCCGCCGGTGAAAGCCTGCTGGTCGATGATGACGAGCTGCACCACCACCATGGCGGCAAGCGTGATGATGGCCGCGTAGACACCGGTCACCCTGCCCTTGAATACGAACCAGCCGAGCAAGGCGGCGACGCCGGCGGGCAGCAGGATGCCAGCCAGCACGCCGAACAGCGGTGAATGGAACGGCGTCCAGAACCAGGGCAGTTCGGTGACGTTGTTCCAGACCATGAAATCAGGAAGACCGTCGGCCCCCGTGTGCACCGGAATGGTCTTCAGCTTCAGCATCATCGCCATGCAGTAGGAACCGATGCCGAAGGTCATCGCCTGGCCGAGATTCAGGATGCCGGCATAACCCCAGGACAGGCTGAGCGAGACGGCCAGCATGCCGAAGACGAGGTAGCGGGCGTATTTGTTGAGCAGGAAGGCGTCCTGCAAAAACACCGGCACCAGCAGGATGGCCAAGCACACCGCCGCGTAGAGCGCGAATTCGGTCTTTGTTCTGGCGAGCACTCTGTTGTTTCCCTGGCTGGACATGATCGTCGTTTCAGGCGCGCAGGCGCGCGGTAAACAGGCCCTGCGGCCGGAAGCGGATGAGGACAACGATAGCGAGCAGCACCAGCGCCTTGGCGATCGTGTCGTTGGAATAGAAGGCTAGGTAGCCGGACAATTCGCCGAGGATGCCGGAGCTGGCCAGCGTGCCCATCAGGCTCTGGGTGCCGCCGAGCACCACCACCATGAAGGCGTCGACGACATAGGTGGTGCCCATTTCAGGCGACACGCTCTTCAGTGGCGATACCAGCGCCCCGGCGAGGCCGGCCATGCCTGCACCATAGGCAAATGTCGTGCGGTAGATGCGGCCGGCATTGATGCCGAAGGCGGAGGCAACCGCGCGGTTCTGGGTGATGGCGCGCAGCTTCAGGCCGAAATTGGTGTAGCGGTAGATGCCCCAGGTCAGCGCGAACAAGGCGAGCGCCAGAAACAGGATGAACAGGCGGTAAGCCGAGTCCGTCGCGCCCAGAATGTTGACGCTCTGCGATAGGGATTCTGGCATCTTCACGTAGCGCAGTTCGCCGCCGGCGGTCAGGCGTATCGCCTGCTGCGCCATGACGCCGATGCCCCAGGTCGCGAGGATCGTGTCGAGCGGCCGGTCGTAGAGATGGCGTATGACTAGCGCTTCGATGAGCCAGCCGAACAGCGCCAGCAGCAGGAATATCGGCACGAGGCTGGCGAGCAGGCCGAGCCCGAACTGCGTCTGTAGGAACCAGGCCGCATAGGCACCGAGCATGACGAACTCGCCATGGGCAAGGTTGATGACGCCGGTGACGCCGTAGATGATGGCGAGGCCCAGCGCGACCAAAAGCAGGATGGAGCCGATGCTCAGGCCCGTCATGATCTGGGAGACGAAGATTTCCATGTCGCCGCTTCTTCCAGGATAGAGAGGCGGTGGCGGTACGAAGCCCGCCACCGGACGCCTTGAAATTGCGCATCGCGCTTTCCTAAAATCGGTTCCGATTTTCGGGCCGATGCGCGGGCACAATCAGCTCTGTTTGAGGCCTTCAGCCGTGCAGTGCTGGTTGGGGTAGGCCTTGTAGGGCGACGGCTCGAGCCAGTTGGCCGACTGCTTCAGGATTTTGAACTGGCCGTCGGCCTGGCACTGACCGATCTTCGGCCACAGCCAGCTGTGCAGGTTCTCGGGCTCGATACGCACCTTGCCTTGCGGAGCAACCAGCTCCTGCCCCTTCACCGCCTCGCGGATGGCGTTGGGAGAGATGTCGGAGCCGGCCAGTTTCTCGACCGCCTGCTTGAACAAGTAGATCTGGAAATAAGACGGCTCGGACACGAAGTGGGTGACCTTGTCGCCGCCCCAGCGCTTCTTGTAGGCGTCGACGAATTTGTGGTTCTCGGGCGAGTCCCACACCATGAAGTAGGGCGCAGAGGTGAAGTGACCCGCGGCTGCCTCGCCGCCCATCGCCGCCACTTCGTTTTCGGAGGTGGTGAGGCTTGCCATCGGCATCTTCTCGGGATCGAGGCCGGCGGCGTGATACTGGCGGTGCAGCGCCACGACGGAATCGCCCACCACCGTCGAGAAGATGACATTCGGCTTTTCAGCCTTCAGCTTGTTGATGACGGACGAGAATTCCGAATGGCCGAGCGGCACATATTCCTCGGCCACCACTTCCGCGCCGAGCTCGGCCAGGAGCTTCTTGCAGTAGTTGTTTTCTTCCTTCGGATAGATGTAGTTCGAGCCGATCAGGTACCAGCGCTTGCCGAACTTCTCGACCAGCCACGGCACGAAATCGTCCTGCTGCTGGTTGGGCACGGCGCCGGTGTAGATGACGTTCTTGGAGCATTCGCGGCCCTCATAGAGGGTCGGGTACCAATAGAGATTGTTCTGCTTCTCGAACACCGGCAGCACCGCCTTGCGGCTGGCCGAGGTGTAGGAGCCGAACACCGAAACGCATTTGTCCGACAGCACCAGCTTGCGTGCCTTTTCGGCGAAGGTCGCCGGATCGGAGGCCGGGTCCTCGACCACCGGCACGAGCTTCCTACCGTTGATGCCACCGGCGGCATTGATCTCTTCGATCGCCATGATCGTCGCCTTGTTGAGCGACTCCTCGATGATGGCGGTGGTGCCGGTGAGCGAGAACAGCACGCCCACCTTGATCTCGCCGTCGGCGGCGTAGGCCAGCGACGAATTCTTGTTCCAGATATGCGGGAAACCGACGAGGGACACGGTGCCGAAAGCGGCAGTGGCCTTCAGAAAACTGCGACGATTGCTTTTCACCTTCTTCTCCCCTGAAAACAAAAAAGCCCCGAAGCGAGCTGCCGAAGCAGACCGTTTCGAGGCCGTATTGCCCTGTTGTTTTTTGCGGCAGCAACGCCGCTGCGAACCTAATGGCTCGCTAGAGTAAGCTCGTACGCAACAAAAAACCCCACGTCCCGCTTCCGCGAAAGTCGTGAGGTTCCGTTACCTATATTTCGCCGGCAGCGTCGTTGCTGCCGATGTGGAACGCTAGCCAAGAAGTTCGTAGGAGTCAATGATGGCGCTGGCCACCGCGCCGATGGTCACGCGCCGCTCCATCGCCTGGCGCCTGAGATAGTTATAGGCCTCCTCCTCGCTGACGTTCTTCAGCCGCATCAGTAGCGATTTCGCCCGCTCGACGCTGCGCATGGTGCGCAGGCTTTCGTCCAGTTTTTCGATGCGCCCCCTGAGCCTGCGCTCATAGAGGAAATGGCCACGCGCCAGCGCCAGCGTCGACTGCACCGAGCGCGCCGTCGCCGGATAATGCAGCACGCCGTGAGCCGCGCAATTGTGGAGCAGGTTGAGGTCGAGCAGGCCGGCACCGGGATCGATGACCACCAGCGCCGAGGCGGGCTCGCCCGGAATCCAGGGCAGTCGCTGTGGCAGGTCGGGCGAAAGCACGCAGAAGACCACGTCATACTGCGCCGGTATCTGCGACGGCATCGGCCATTCGTGCTGCACGTCGCAGCGCAGGCGCTGCAACTCACGCACCAGTCTTTCGCCGTCATCGTCGCGGTCGACAATGACCGCCACCTTGAGATTCCAAAACGAACGCGACGACGACGGGCCGGAAGGCGCATCGCGATTGCCGGCATCCTTCCTGGCGCCGGCAGCCTGTCGCTCGCGGGCAAATCTTGCGATGTCGATGGTTTCCTGCACTGTCTATTCCTCCCCGCCGCCGTTACGCAAGCTCGAGATTTTTCTGGCCAAGACTGCGCCCATAACCCAGCAGATACGGGTCGGACAGGACACAGGAAGGCGATTCATAAACAAGGTCGAACTGGCCCTCCCGATTGGCGCGGCCGATGCGCGTCCACAGATCGGCATGGCCCCAGATCGGGTTGATGACGACATCGCCTTGCGGCGCTTCGAACTCCGACCCCATCACGGAAGCGCGCAGGATCTCGGTGTCCATCGAGTTGGTCTGCTCGAGCGTCTTGGCGAAAGCGTTGACCTGGAAATAGGACGCCTCCAGGCACATGTTAGTCGGTTCATCATCGCCATAGCGTTTCTTGTAATCGCGGACGAAGCTGGAGTTGCGCTCGCTGCCGACGCCCTGGAAATAGGGGGCAGCGGTAATGTGCCCTTCGCCGACATCGAAGCCCATGGCGCGGATTTCAGCTTCCGTCGTGGTCAGGCTGGCGATCGGCATGACCTTGGGATCGAGACCGAGGTCGGCATAGGCCTGGTATAGATAAACCGTGCCGTCGCCGACGACGGTCGAGAAGATGACATCGGGCTGCGCGCGCTTGACGTCGCGCATCACCGGCAGGAACTCCTCCCGCGAAGCGCCCATGCGCACATAGGATTCGCCGACGACGGTGCCACCGCTGTTGCGGATAAATTCACGCATGATGCGGTTGGATTCGCGCGGATAGATGTAGTCGGCGCCGATGAAATAGAAACGGGTGCCGTAGCGCTCCATCAGGATGCGGCAGAGCTCGACGCTGTTCTGGTTCGGCGTCGCACCGGTGTAGATGACGTTGGGCGAGAATTCGAAGCCCTCATAGAGCGTCGGATACCACAAGAGCCCGTTCAGCCGCTCGACCACCGGCAGCACGGCCTTGCGGCTGGACGAGGTGTAGCAGCCGAAGATTGTCGAAACGCCGTCCTCGACCATCAGCTTCTTGGCATAGCGGCCAAAGGCGCTAGCCTCTGAACCGGGATCATAGACGATTGGCTCAAGCGGCCTGCCGTTGATGCCGCCCGAGGCGTTGATTTCTTCGATCGCCGTCAGCGTGCCGCGCAGCTGCGTCTCCTCGATCACTGCCATGAAGCCGGAGCGCGAGAAGAGGACGCCAACGCGCCACGGTTCGGAGGTATTGCTTGATCTCGTCAATATACGCTCCCACGATTCCCCAGTGCCGCTTGGTTCTTGTTCTTGCTGAAAGCTGCGGCCGGCCGCGCAGCTTGAGGCCGGCCGCATTGCGGGTCAACTGGCCAGAAGTTCCTTCAGCTTGCCATCGAGGAATTTGACATCGTTCGGGCTGGTTCCCGGCCCGCCCGCGAAATGCCCCCAGACAGATTCGAACGGAAGGAACTTGGCGTTCGGCATGTTGGCCACCTCGAACTCGCTGTCTTCCGGCGGGAAGTAGAGATCGGTGCGGCTCGGCATGACGAAGGCCTTGGCCTTGACGGCCTTGAGCGCCTTCTTGAAGTCGCCCTTGTAGAGCTCGTTGTCGCTGATGTCGCCATTCTGCCAGGTCCACAGCATGGTCAAAAGGTTGTTGGCATCCTTGGGCAGGAAGAAACCTTCCCAGAAGGAGACCAGGAAATCCTCCAGCGAGGAATGGCCAAGCGCCTTGAGGTCGAGCTCCTGGCGATAGAAAGCCTGCGAGAAACCCCAGCCGGCATAGACGCGGGCCATGGCGCGCAGGCCCTTTTCCGGCTTGTCGTCATACCAGCCATTATTCCAGGCGGAGTCGGCCGTCAGCGCTGCCTTGACGCCTTCCAGGAACACGAAATTGTGGCGCGAGCATTTGGCCGAACCGCAAAACGGCGCGATGCGCTCGACCATGTCGGGATACATCGCCCCCCAATGGAAGGTCTGCAGCGCACCCATCGACCAGCCGACAACCAGCTTCAGTTTCTTGACGCCGAATTTCTCGGTCACCAGCTGGTGCTGGGCGCGGACATTGTCGTAGGCCGTTACCTGCGGGAAGCGCGACTTGTTGTAGGGCTCCGGCGTGTTGCTTGGCGACGACGACAGCCCGTTGCCGAACATGTTCGGGATGATGATGAAATATTTAGCCGGGTCGAGCGTCATGCCCTTGCCGATCAGCCATTCATTGTCGACGTGCTGGCCGGAATACCAGGTCGGGAAGACGATGACATTGTCCTTCTTGGCGTTCAGCTTGCCGAAGGTTTTGTAGGCAAGTTTGGCGTCGCGCAGCGTCGCCCCGCGTTGCAGGACAAAATCGCCCAGCGAATAGATTTCATAGTCAGGCATCAGGCAGTTTCCTTTACTTTCGAATGTGGAGACGAGGCCCGGTGACCGGGCCTCACCTGAAATCATGCGGTTACGCGTTCCGGCGACGGCCGCAGCGCCAGCGCCGCATAGGCGATGCCACCGGCAAGGGCTGCGCTGATGGCGGTCGAGAAATGCGGCAGGTAGAATTCGACGATGACCGCCACCGCCGAGCCGATGATCCAGGCGATGAAGGCGCTCGGGCGCCAGTCGCGGTCGATCTCAGCGTTCCTGCGGGCAAGATACTGGTCGACCAGGATGATCGCGCCGATCGGCGGAACCAGGATGCCGAGCAGAGACAGCCACTGGATGAAGAAGGCCCAGACATTGCCCGCCGCGACCGCGATGCCGATGGCGCCGAGGATGACGGCCATCACGCGCATGCGGGTACCGAAGATGCGCGACCAGCCGGTGGCGGCATTGTAGAGACAGTGCGCGCAGACCGAACCCAGGTTGAGATAGAGGAAGACGAAGGCGAGCGCGCTGAGGAAAGCCATTTGCTTGCCGTTCATGTGGCCGAACATGTTGTCGGCGCCGAACGGGTTGGCATTCGGAACGGCAAGGGCGGCCGTCATGATACCGCCGACCAGCATGGCAATCAGATTGGCGAACGGGAACGCGCTGAACGTGGCGATCAGCGAACTCCTACTATCCTTGGCCCAGCGGTTGAAGTCGGCGCTGACTGTGCCTGCATCGATGAAGAGCGCAATGACGACGGTCAGCCCCACGCCCATGGACATGGTGGCCGCGCCATTGTTGCCCGGATAGGCGAGGATCGCCTGCCAGCTGGTGGCGGAAGCCGTATCGAACACCACCCAGCCGCCGAGGATGACGAAGAGCGGAACCGAAACCAGCCCAATCAGATGCAGACCATGCACGCCGACGAAGGTGATGCCGATATAGAGAAGGCCGGCGACAATGGTCATCGCCACATAGTTGAGATCATAGGCAGAGCTGATCAGCGCGCCGGTGATGCCGGTCTGCACCGCGTACCAGCCGAGCAGAAGCGTCGACAGCAGGCCGGAAGCGAAAACGTAGCCTTTGCGGCCAAACACAATCGAGGCCAGCAGCGCGAAATTCATGCCGCGGTTGGTACCCAGAAGACCCAGCGCTCCGACATAGGCAAACATGATGAGGTTGCCGATCACCATTGCCCACAGCGCGCTGGTGAAGCCCATGCCGAGCACGAGGATGGAGCCGGTCATGGCGCCGGTGATGATCATCGGAAAGCCGATCCAGACCGTCGTCACCGAAAAGGTCGAGCGCCGGGCCGCCGTCGGCACAGGCTGATGTTCGTATTCTTCTCCCAGTATGTGATCGACGCTATCGAGCGTCTCGATCTCCGCTTTGTTGTTCATGCCACCCTCCCAGGGGTCAAACGCGTTGCGTGTGCGGCTGTCGTCGCGATTGGACGTCCTTGTCCTCACCCGCTTTTCCCGGTGGAAGCGCATTCAGGCCATGGTCCGAAAGGCGCGCGGCGGAACCATTGGCGGTTCGCCGGCGCAAGCCCCTTGTCATAGCCGTCCGGCGCCGGTTCCCCATCGGCATCTCGGTCGGTATCGCCAAAACGACAAAGGCCCCCCGATGGCTTCGTTTCCGAAGTCAAAGGGAGGCCTTCTTGCCTTGATCTGATTGGGTGGCCTCGTTGCCACCTGCCCGTCTATCGGGCGCCGTTACACGTACACCTACGCCAGGAACGTGTCAATTAATGCACCGGAGTCAGAAGATGACGGCGGCACGCGCTGTCGCAAGATCGAGATCAGTGAAGACAAACCTTCATTCGCAATGGTCGTACAGCAGAGCGTCGGACGTCGATGCAAACCCATATCCTGCGGGATCGAAGTAATTTCTACATTCTGTTGGAGAGAAGATATCGCTGATGGCCTAACACGGGGCGTTGCTGGTTCTGATGGAGCAGCTATTGACGATCCGAGCGGCAATCTGAACGTCTGGGAATCGAAACCGATACCTTGGCACGGCACGCCTGCATCTGTGATCGGCTCGCCTCACCACTGCAAGGACGTTGACGACATTCAGTCAGCCGAGAGCGTGGTCGTGCGGGCCAGCGCGCTGCCGAAGCCGCTCATCGAAATCGGGAAGCTCACAGACTGCTGCATGTCCGCCGCGACAGCGTTGATTTCCAACGCCTTACCGGCTTTGACCAGGGAGCATGACTGTGTTTCTTGGCTGTCCCAGGTCTTCGTGCATGTGGAAGACCGGATGGCAAAAAGCTGTCCGCCCAAGATTGTGCGGCGTGGGCCGGTTGCGATGGGCGCGGTGCTGCGCAGAGCCTTGGCATACCAATTCTCGATGATTACGCGATGATAGGCATTGCTGATTGGTGTGACGCGGCATCAAATGCGCCCGCGCCAAGCTACGACATTCTGGTCAAACCACGTGGCAGCGTGTTCATGACTTCACAGCCACTTTCGGTGATGAGAAGCTGATCCTCTATCATCAGTGCGCCAAGACCATTGGCGTAAAACGGCGTCTCGAACGCCATAACCATTCCGGGTTCAAGGACAATCTCGCTGTCGGCCGATATGAACGGCCATTCCTCAATCCCAACCGCCGCCCCGACGGAGTGACCGAAATGTCCACGCGAATAGGACTTCAGGCCGTAACGTTGGATCGAAGCCAGCGTTGCGGCATGGATATCGCGCAACATCACGCCCGGCCGGAACATGCCAAGGCCATCCATGAAAGCCTGCTCAAGGCAACTGAAAATACCTGCCGCCAATCGGCTGGGCTCACCAAAAACGTAAGTTCTTGCACTGTCCGAGCAATAGCCGGAGACGATGCACCCGACATCCGCTTTCACGACAGATCCCGGTACCACCTTGGCGTTGCCGTCCCAAGGGTCTACGCCTACGGAAATGTAATCCCACGTATCGACCGCGCCGACACCTGTTGATCGGGCGGTCGTATCCACTCCGGATCGCCAAGCACTCGAAAGGTCGGTCGAGCTATGGCCCGCCGCAATATTTTCGGAAAGGTTCTTCAGCCCGGCTTCGGCTAGGCGGCACGCCGAACGCAGGTTGGCCGTCTCTGCCGGCGATTTCACCAAGCGGAGGCGCCGGATCAGATCTGTTGCATCGACGAAGCGCTGATTTGGCAGGCGCGCTGACAACGAAGCCAGATCGCGGGCGGGCAGAAAATCGAAATCCGCACCGATATTGCTTGCTTGCAGGCCACGTTCCCGCAGTACGTCGTCAAGGAGATCGAATACCCGATTGCGGTCGAAGGTGGCCGGTCGCACCAGGGCCGATGTCGAAGATTGGAAGCTTTCGGCCAGCCCGGCGTCATCCGGAATGTCTCGGTAGTCTGCCATATCGACCCAGGCGGGAAATGTCCTCACATCCTCCAGACGCCTGGACTGCTCTGAGCTTTCCAACTGAAAGTCACTGATGATGGAAGCAATCGGCGCATCGGCGGATGCCGGAACCACGGCGATTGCTCCCCCAGCGCGCCTCCACATTGCCGCGGCCCCCGCGGGGGTCCCGGTCGCGTATCGGAAATTTTCGGGCGAGAAAAGGACGAGGGCCTCAACGCCGGCGGCCGTCATCAATTGTTCGGCTCGCGTCCGGTTCAAATACATGGTCGCCTCGAATGTGGATGAGCCCAAAAAAGGGAAGGCTGCCGCGATGATCTGTCCAGTGCCATGGTCCATCAGCTTGCGCAAGGCGGCGCCGCATTGCTGGGATCGCTACTCGTCAACGAACTTCGCGGACACGAAGCCGACTGGTCTTGACCTCCACGACCGTCCTGTGGACGCACGAATTGAACCTTCGACCGAATTGACGCAGACGGCGATTTCTTCGGTCAGAAGTTCGGCGGGCTGATGGCCCAAATAATAATCGCTTCGCGCGAGCCGGGATTGGAGCCGAGGGCCGCGATGGCCCGGGTTTAACGGCTGTCACCATAGACCGTCCCCTCGCGCAATTCGCGCTCGGCGGCGTATCGATCCAATCCGCAAAGGGGGCTTCAGACCTGATAAGACGTCTCTGGCGTTCCTGGCTGGACGTTACCTCGGACCTTCCGAGCCCAAGCGCAACAGGGTCGCTCGCGCCGATCCACAGTGGATACACGACCGTACGGGGGACCCTCGCACGGCGACGCTTAGGAATTCTAAAGCGGTTCTATTCGGGTCGGAACAAGAACTGTTCTCTGGACAGGCAGTCTTTTTTCAACCAAAGACAACAACAATAGATTTGACGACGTTTCCGCCTTGAGGGCTTCTGCGCATCTGGCGTCGGTGGCGAAGCGGACTGCCTGCACCAATTGCAGCGCTGGCGGGACACGCGACCACATGGTCTTGATGACTTGGCGGCCACCGCGGGTCTTGTGAACAACCTGACCATCAACGCCACGGCGGGATCAACGAAATCCTATCTCGTGAAAATTTAGGTCGGCGTGCTGTGGACTGATGTGGTGAAATACGCCCGCGATGGTTTGGCGGATCCGCAAATGGAAACCTTCGGCTGAATGACGTGTATGGCGTCGCGAACATACTCGCGATTGGAATGGTTTACCGTCTCATAATCGGCAAAGCTTTCATCAATCGCAATGAATGCCTTTGCTTCATAGTTCATCAATCGTGTATCCGGTGCGATCTGCGCTTCGATCGCACGCTCTGCTGCCGCAATGAGAGCCCCGCGACAATCTCCACTTTCTAGGCGCCAACAATCGAATTCCGGACTGCCCTTTATGCGACTTTCGAAGCGCAGAGCATGAACACTTCAACGATGCGGGATCGATTTCGAATTCGCCGCCTAGTCACTTTCGCGCCACGAGTGGCCACTCGAAGGCATAGTCAAGAAGGCTGTATTGGGGCGGTTAGCGGAATGCCCGCTTTCGGGCTAACCGGACCGGAAAGCCGCCTCTAGAATCCAGCTAAAGCCGAACGCCTTGTGCCAAATCCGCCCAAGCACACGCGGCGTCGGTTGTGGCCGGACCTTGCTATGCCAAGGTGCCACAAATCAGGCTGGTCGCGCTTAGCTACACTTGCTCAAAAACAATCGCTCTGGAATTGCAGCCGCAAATTGAGCTAGTATGAGCTTGGCGTTCCTGCGGGATAGCATCCCTTGGATGCCGGGGGAACGAAGGATGGCCGTAGCGCTCGTACTCGTTCTGATTGTCGTAGGCTCGGTCCTGTTCCACGTGCTGAGCCCGTGGTGGTCTACGCCGATAGCCTCCAATTGGGGCTATATCGACAACACCCTTGTCATCACCTTCTGGATCACCGGGACGGTCTTCTCAGCCGTCGTCCTGTTCATGGCCTACTGCATTTTCCGCTTCCGGCACAAGGAAGGACGGGAGGCTGCGTATGAGCCCGAAAGCAGGAAACTTGAATCCTGGCTGACCGTATTCACCGCCATCGGCGTCGCGGCTTTGCTGGCGCCCGGCCTGTTCGTGTGGAGCCAATTCGTCACTGTTCCCAAAGACGCGACCGAGATCGAGGTCTTCGCGCAGCAATGGCAATGGAGCTTCCGCTTGCCCGGCAAGGGCGGCAAGCTCGGCACGACGAACGCACGCTTTATCAGCCCCGACAATGCGCTCGGCATCAACCCGCAGGACCCTGACGGTCAGGACAACATCGTTGTCGTAGGGGCGGATCTGCATCTGCCGGTCGGCAAGCCGGTCAAGGTTTTGCTGCGCTCGATCGATGTCATCCATGATTTCTACATTCCGGAGTTCCGCGCCAAGATGGACATGGTGCCGGGCATGGTCACCTATTTCTGGTTCACGCCGACCAGGACTGGAACGTTCGAGATCCTTTGCTCCCAGCTCTGCGGCGTCGGGCATGCCTTCATGCGTGGCGTCGTGAAGGTCGATACCGAACAGGATTACCAGGCATGGCTGCAGCAGCAGTCGACTTTTGCTCAACTGTCGGCGCCCGCCAAGACGGGCGCACTGACCGTGCCGATAAGGGTGAAGGCCGAGTAGAAAACACATTGCGCGGCGGCGAAGGCGTTGCTTCGCGGGAAGGCTGAAACGAACGAAGAGGTGCAGGATGGTCGACGTCACGCCTCATGGAGCAGGTCTCGTCCCGGCCGCGGAAGTGGCCGAGGCCGAGCTCTATCACCCCCACAGCTGGTGGACGAAATACGTCTTTTCGCAGGACGCCAAGGTCATCGCCATCCAGTACGCCGGCACGGCCACCGCCATCGGCCTTGTCGCGCTGGTGCTATCCTGGCTGATGCGCCTCAAGCTTGGTTTTCCCGAGACGTTCACCGCGATCACGCCTGACATGTACTACCAGTTCATGACCATGCACGGCATGATCATGGTGATTTATCTTCTGACCGCGCTTTTCCTCGGCGGTTTCGGCAACTACCTGATCCCGTTGATGGTCGGCGCGCGCGACATGGTGTTTCCTTATGTCAACATGCTGAGCTACTGGGTGTATCTGCTCGCCGTTCTGGTGTTGGCCAGCAGCTTCTTTGCGCCCGGCGGCCCGACCGGGGCCGGCTGGACGCTCTATCCGCCGCAGGCCATCACCTCGGGCACCCCAGGCGGACAGGATTGGGGCATCATCCTGATGCTTGTTTCGCTGATCCTATTTATCGTCGGATTCACCATGGGCGGCCTGAACTATGTCGTGACCGTGCTCCAGGGCCGCACGCGCGGCATGACGCTGATGCGCCTGCCGCTGACCGTCTGGGGCATTTTCACGGCCACCGTGATGGCACTGCTTGCTTTCCCCGCGCTTTTCGTTGCCTGCGTCATGATGCTGTTCGACCGGCTGATCGGGTCGAGCTTCTTCATGCCGGCGATCGTGGAGATGGGCGCCACCCCGCTCCCGCACAACGGCGGCAGCCCGATCATGTTCCAGCACCTGTTCTGGTTCTTTGGCCATCCCGAGGTCTACATCGTGGCGCTGCCCGCCTTCGGCATCGTCTCCGACCTGATCAGCACCCATGCACGCAAGAACATCTTCGGCTACCGCATGATGGTCTGGGCCATCATCGCCATCGGCGCGCTGAGCTTCGTGGTATGGGCGCATCACATGTATGTCTCAGGCATGCATCCTTATTTCGGCTTCTTCTTCGCCACCACCACGCTGATCATCGCGATCCCCACCGCCATCAAGGTTTACAACTGGGTATTGACGCTGTGGCGCGGCGACATCCATCTGACGACCCCGATGCTGTTTGCGCTGGCGTTCATCGTCACCTTCATCAATGGCGGGTTGAGCGGCCTGTTCCTCGGCAACGTGGTGGTCGACGTGCCGCTGGCGCAGACGATGTTCGTGGTCGCACACTTCCACATGGTGATGGGCGTGGCGCCCGTGCTTGTCGTCTTCGGCGCCATCTATCATTGGTACCCCAAGATCACCGGCCGGATGCTCAACGAAGCGATGGGGCGTTTCCATTTCTGGGTCACCTTCCTCGGCGCCTATCTTATCTTCTTCCCCATGCATTATGTCGGGCTGGTCGGCGTACCGCGGCGTTACCCCGAGATCGGCGATACTGCCTTTGTCCCGCCATCGGTCCATACGCTCAACCAGTTCATCACCATTGCCGCCCTGACCGTCGGCATGGCCCAGATGGTATTCCTCTTCAACCTCATATGGAGCATCCGGCATGGCCGTGAGGCCGGCAACAATCCATGGCGGGCAACGACGCTGGAATGGCAGACTGCGGGCACGCCGCCGCCGCACGGCAATTTCGGCAAGGATTTGCCGGTCGTCTATCGCTGGGCTTACGACTACAGCGTGCCCGGCGCGCCCGAGGACTTCATTGCGCAGAACGATCCGCGCCCGCTGACCCAGGGCGGCAGCACATGAGCGCGGCACTGTTCTTCCTTGCGGCGATAGCCGCGGTGGTCGGCTGGTGGCTGTCGCGACAGAGGCTGATGTCGAAACCGTGGTTGGAGGCCGGGCCGGTAACGGCTTTCCCCGGTACCGAAGCGTCGCTCATGCACCCGGCCAAGATCGGGCTTGGCGTCTTCCTCGCGGTGGTCGGCGCGCTGTTTGCGTTGCTCATCAGCGCCTATTTCATGCGCATGATCTATACCGACTGGCAGCCAGCTCCGGTTCCGGCGATCCTGTGGCCCAACACGGCGATGCTGGCGCTAGCGAGCATGGCGCTTCAAGGCGCGGTGTTCGCTGCGCACAAGGGACAGCTGGAGAATGTGCGACTTGCCCTTCTCGCTGGCGCGCTGGCCTCATTAGCCTTCCTGGGCGGGCAGTTGCTGGCTTGGCGCGACTTCGCCGCCGAGGGCTATTTCGCGACCGGGAACCCGGCCGCCAGCTTCTTCTATTTGCTCACGGCGATGCACGGCCTGCACATCGTTGGCGGACTGGTCGCGCTGAGCCGGGTCAACATCCGGGCATGGCGGAGCGTCAGGCCGGAAAAGCTCGTTTTGTCGACCGAGCTCTGCGCGATGTACTGGCATGTCCTGCTGCTGGTTTGGCTGGTGCTTGTCTCAGTGCTCAACGGCTGGGCGGCCGATCTGATCGATATCTGCCGCGGACTGCTTGCCTAGGGTCTCGCGAGACGCGCGAGGGCTCAGAGGTGCTTGTTCGGACGCTCGATCGTGTCCCAGGACGGGGCAACAGGATCGTGATTGAAGAGGAGTAGCGGATGTCCGAGACCACGCAGGGACATGGCGATCATACCGCTTCGCGACCGCCGGGCCTGCACGGTATCGTCGCCGACTGGTCCTCCGACCAAAGGGCTTTCAAGAATGTCTCTTGGGGGAAGGCCATGATGTGGATCTTCCTGCTCAGCGACACCTTCATCTTCGGCTGTTTCCTGTTGTCCTACATGACCGCCCGCATGTCGACGACGGTGCCTTGGCCCAATCCGAGCGAGGTTTTCGCGCTGCATTTGTTCGGCCAGGATGTTCCGCTGATCCTGATCGCGATCATGACGTTCGTGCTGATATCCTCCAGCGGCACTATGGCGATGGCCGTCAATTTCGGCTATCGGCACGACCGCAGGAAGACCGCGGCTTTCATGCTGCTTACAGCCGCTCTCGGCGCGGCCTTCGTCTGCATGCAGGCCTTCGAATGGACCAAGCTCATCACCGAGGGCGTGCGGCCCTGGGCGAACCCGTGGGGCGCCGTTCAGTTTGGGTCGTCCTTCTTCATGATCACCGGCTTCCATGGCACCCATGTCACGATCGGCGTGATCTTTCTCTTGATCACCGCGCGCAAGGCGTGGCGCGGCGACTTCGAAACCGGCGCGCGGGGATTCTTCACCAGCCGCCGCGGCCAATACGAAAGCGTCGAGATCCTGGGGCTCTACTGGCACTTCGTCGATCTGGTGTGGGTGTTCATCTTTGCATTCTTCTATCTTTGGTGAGGTGGAGCGATGGCACAAGCGGAAGCGCAAGATCACGGGCTGCATGGCAGCGCCGCCGCCCCCGCGCCTGCATCGGTACATGCGGAGGGCCAGCAGCATCCGATCAAGCTTTATCTCGTCGTCTGGGGCTGGCTGTTCGTCCTCAGCGCCGGTTCCTACAGCATCGACTATTTCGGCCTTCAGGGACTTCTCAGATGGGGCCTGATCGTTACATTCATGATGCTCAAGGCCGGGCTGATCGTCGCCGTGTTCATGCATATGGCGTGGGAGCGGCTCGCGCTTGCCTATGCGATCCTGGTGCCCCCACTGCTGATCCTGGTCTTCGTCACGATCATGGCGCTCGAGTCCGACTATACCGAGCTTACACGCGTGCTGTCGTTCGGCATGGGACCGTAGGTGTTTTCGCCGTTTGGCCCGCGCCAGGTCGCGTTCTTCGTTGACAGGAAAAATGATGGGAGGACAATGGCGGCCTCGTTCTCCGATGCGTCACCACCTCCAACCGAAAGGCGCCCACGATGACGATCGCAACAAAACTCAAGGACTATATTGTCGGCAAGGGTATCCACTACGATACCGTTACCCACCACAGGACCGCGACCAGCAGCCAGACGGCGCAGGCAGCGCATGTTCCGGGCCGCCGGCTCGCCAAGTCGGTGCTGGTTCACCATGAGACGGGCTATGCGCTCGCGGTTGTGCCAAGCAACCACCGTATCGAGCTCAACACGCTGCAGGCCGTCGTGGACAGACGGCTCGGCCTCGCTTCGGAAGATGAAGTCAGCCAATTGTTCAGCGACTGCGACATTGGCGCGGTGCCACCGGTAGGTGCCGCCTACGACGTGCCGGTCATTCTTGACGAAAGCTTCGATGTGGACACAGACGTCTACTTCGAAGCCGGAGACCACAAGACGCTGGTGCACGTCAATGCCGATGACTTCCGTTCCCTGTTGCAAGGTGCGCGGGTCGCCCGCTTCAGCCATCTGGCACACTGAAAACCCGATGCCCGCGCCGTCATGATGAGAGACGACTTCCTAGGCTGGCTTGCCCGCTCTCGACGGCGGCGGCTCCACCACCTTGCGGTATAGATGCCAGGTGGAATGACCGAGAATTGGCAGCACGACCGCCAATCCCGCGAATACAAGCAGCGAGCCGATGATCAGCCCAATGGCGACGATCAGTCCCCAGACGGCCATAACGATCGGGTTGGCGAGGACGACGCGCACCGATGTGTGTATGGCCTCGTAGGCGCCGACGTCGCGATCAAGCAGCAGCGGGAAAGCGACCACGGTCGTGCACAACACGGCCACGGCAAATGCGAACCCTATGGCGTGACCGAGCACGATCAGCGTCCAGCCGCGGCCTGTGGCGAATATCTCGGCGATAAAGCTGGACAGTGACGCCGGCGGCTCGGGGCCGAACAGGTGCTCGTAGAAAACCTTGGCTGTCAAAAGCCACGTGATGAAGATCGCGAACAGCATGATCCCGACCGCCGCGATGGAAGGCAGCGCCGGAGAGTGCCTGATCTCGAAGGCGTGGCGCCAGGATGAATCGAGCCCGGCTTCCCGCCTTCGGCTGATCTCGTAGAGACCGATCGCCGCGAACGGACCGATCAGCGCAAAGCCGGACAACAGCGGAAACAGCAGCGGCAGTGCGTTTTCTCCCGATGTCCAGGTGGCAAGTACCACGCCGACGAGGGGATAGATCATGCACAAAAACACGATATGCGAGGGCTTGACCATGAAGTCGTCGATACCGCGCCTGAGCGCATCAAAAAGGTCGGAAACGCGGATTTTTCTGACTTTGGTGTGCACCAGCGTTTCGCTGGCGCCTGCAATCACGTGAAAGCTTGCCATGGCCGTTCCTCCAAATCAGGTCCGGCAAGGTCTCGGGTTTCGCAGGGCTACCGCTCAGCATGGCTGGCCACGCAAACCGCGACCTCAACCCATGACCAACATACTCCTTCGTGCCCTTTTTGTCCCGCTTTCGTCGGAAGGCGTGATCGCTGCCGAAGCGACGCGCTGGCTCCACAGGCCTTTCTTCGGTATTCTGATACGCCGCCGTTCGCCCTCTTGGGCGTCAAGGACGCTGTACCACTTAGATTGGTGCCTGACCCTTTTAGAAGATCGCTCCCGATTTCTGGGATCATGCGCCCCGGTCGAAGGTGAAGGTCATGGACAATCAGACGCTTCTCATACTCGGCCTTGGCATCATTATTCTGCTGCTGTTGGGGTTTTGTGCCCTGCCGTCGTGACGGCAAGGACGCGACACTCTCAACCGTGAAGTTGCCGGCTGACCATCGTCTTTCGGGATGAGCATGCAGCCATCGAGGAGCCTGGATCGCTCCCCACTTACTTGGAAACCTGTTTCAGGTAGGCGATGACGTTGGTTATGTCCTGATCGTCCTTGAGACCGGGAAATGTCATCTTGGTTCCCTTGACCATGGCCCGGGGGTCGTGAAGATACGTCGTCAAGGTCGGCTCATCCCATTTGACGCCGGATTTTCCGGCCGCGACCATCGCAGCCGAATAGGCGAAGTTGGGATGCGTGCCGGCGGTGCGCCCAATGACGCCGTGCAGCGACGGGCCGATCAGGTTCCTATCCTGGTCGGCGATATGGCAGACTTTGCATTTTGTGAACACTTTTTCACCTGCGGCGGCGTCCTGCGCCTGCGCGGGGTGGCTGACAAACGTCGCGATGGACAAGACCGCAAGAAGCGCTATCACGCGCATGGCATTGCTCCCTGATTATCACCGCACGTCAGACAATCCGCGCCATACCAGCCCTGCTGGAGCGCCCTGCATGGTAGAGCGGAATATCCCCGTCTCCTCAGTGGAATTGCGGCACCTACATACCACAGGGCCACGCCGGTGGGTAGAAAAAGCCAGTCCTTGCGAAGGTCTAGGCCGCGTGCTGACGAGTGACCGCGGCGAGACGCGGAAGCGGAATGACGGCCTCGAGGCCGGAATGCCTCACACTGGAATTCAGGCGTCCCCCACGCATCCAATTGAACTTATCCCAGGCGGACATCGCAACTGGCTCGTCGGAAACATCAGGAGACCAGCGCACCAATCACCGAGACGCAATCGCCGGCCTTGACCAAGCCGGGGAAATGGCGCGCGGCCAGCAGGCCCGACATTCTGGCCCTGATCTCTTGCGGGGTCTGACCGGTGCGGCCCAAGGAATGGATGCGCGCCACCACCTGGCTATCCTCGACTGGCTCACCGAGGTCGACCATGGTCTCGATCATGCCGTCATCTTCGGCGAAGGCGAAGCAATCATCCGAGGGCATATCCAGCCACTGGGTTCTGCGCTTCTCGACCACACCATCGACGATGCCAGCGTGGCGAAGCACGTTGAGGATGCCACGGCGGGCGATGCGCACGGTTTCCGCCCGCGACGTCCCGCCGCCGCCAAGCTCGGTGGTGACGAAGACCTTGCCCATCTCCTCGGCCGCGGTGTCGTACATGCCGACCGCATCGATCTCGGTCATGCGCATCGAGAACGGCGCCGAGAAGGCCTCGACCGCTGCAAAGGCCTTCGCTTCCTGCGCCTTGTCCGCCAGCATGTGCGCGGCACAGAACGGCACGAAGTCCAGCGTTCGGCCGCCGGAGTGGAAGTCAAACACGATGTCCGCGCGGGGGAGCAGCTCGCGCTGGAAATAGTCCGCGATCTTCTCGGTCACCGTGCCGTGGGGCCGGCCGGGGAAAGAGCGGTTCATGTTGCCCTTGTCGATCGGCGAGGTACGCGTGCCGGCGCGGAAGGCCGGATAGTTCATCGCCGGCACGATGATGACCGTGCCGGAAACTTTTTTCGGGTCGAGCGCGCGGGCGAGTTCATAGAGTGCCAGCGGCCCCTCATACTCGTCGCCATGATTGCCGCCGGTGAGCAGCGCCGTCGAGCCTTTGCCGTTGCGGATAACGCAGACCGGGATCATCACGGAACCCCAGGCGGAATCGTCGCGGCTGTAAGGCAGGCGCAGGAAACCGTGCTGGACGCCGTCGCGCTCGAAGTCGACGGTCGCCGTGATCGGCGACGGACGCAGTGCTGACATCGGCCTCAGTCCTTCACGAAGAGCTTGCGCGGCACATTGGCCAGGCATTCGACGCCGGTGTCGGTGATCAGGATCGATTCGGTGATCTCCAGCCCCATCGTCTCCAACCAAAGACCGGTCATGAAATGGAAAGTCATGCCGGGTTTGAGTTCGGTGCGGTCGCCGGGGCGCAGGCTCATCGTGCGCTCGCCCCAGTCCGGCGGATAGGACAGACCGATCGAGTAGCCGGTGCGGTTGTCCTTGACGATGCCGTATTTCTTGAGCACCGCGAAGAAAGCATTGGCGATGTCTTCGCAGGCATTGCCGGGCTTGGCGGCGGCAAGGCCGGCCTCCATGCCCTCCAGCGTCGCCTTTTCTGCATCGAGGAAGGCCTGCGTCGGCTTGCCGAGGAAGACGGTGCGCGACAGCGGACAGTGGTAGCGGTTGTAGCAGCCGGCGATCTCGAAGAACGTGCCCTCGTTCACCTGCATCGGCTTGTCGTCCCAGGTCAGATGCGGCGCCGAGGCATCTGCGCCCGACGGCAGCAGCGGCACGATCGCCGGATAGTCACCGCCGATGTCGTCGATGCCGCGCGTGCCGGCATCGTAGATTTCGGCGACCAGATCGCATTTGCGCATGCCGACCTCGATCTTGTCGACGATGCGCTGGTGCATGGCTTCGACGATGCGGGCGGCCTTGCGCATGTAGTCGATCTCGGTCGGGCTCTTCACGGCGCGCTGCCAGTTCACCAGCGCGGTGGCATCGGCAAAGCGAGCATTGGGCAGGTGCTTCTGCAGGGCAGCGAAGGCAGCAGCCGAGAACCAGTAATTGTCCATCTCGACGCCGACGGTGAGCTTGTCCCAACCGCGCTCGGCAAGCACAGTGGCGAGATAGTCCATCGGATGGCGCTCGGTCGACTGCACATAATGATCGGCGTAACCGACGATGTTGTCGTGGGCGAGATAGGCGGTGCGCTTGGCACCGTTGGCATCCTGGCCACGACCATACCAGACCGGTTCGCCCGAAGGCGGCACGATGACGGCCTGATGCACATAGAAGGACCAGCCGTCGTATCCCGTTAGCCAGGCCATGTTGGAGGGATCGCTGATGATCAGAAGATCGACGCCCCTCACCTCCATGGCCTTGCGCGTCTTGGCGAGGCGATCGGCAAATTCGCTCCGCGAGAATTTCAGGTTCGGCTGCATCGTTCTTGGTCCTCGTTTGTTGGGCCTGGAGCCTGTTTCAACTCCGTTGAATCCGGCTCGTCGTCAGTTTGGTGTTCGAGCGCGATCTTTTCGGAAAACCGGCTCCCACTTTTTCGGATCACGCTTTGGCCAGGCATCAGCTCTCAAAAATGGTTCCGGCATTGGCCGCCCGCGCGCGGTCGCGGGTGAGCGTAGCGATCGCGGTGTCCTGCACGCCGGTACCGGTGAGGTCGGCGATGGTGATGTCGCTTGCCGAGCGGCGGCCGGGCTTTTCTCCAGCTATGATTTGGCCGAGTTCGGTGACCTCGGCGTCGGCGGCAAAGACTGCCGCCTCGATGGCATGATGAAGCTCGCCCAGACGCCGCGTCTGCTTAGCGTAGTCGGCGACATAGAGATCGGCCATGCCAAGGATTGTCGGCGCGATCTCGTTCTTGTGCTCGGCATCCGAACCCATGGCGGTGATGTGTTGTCCGACCGAGACGAAACCGGCCTTGATCAGCGGCTCGGTCGACGGCGTGGTGGTGACGATGACGTCAGCCCCGGCCGCCGCCTTTGCCGCGTCCGGTTCCGCACGCACCAGAATGCCGAGCTTGTCGCGCAAGTAGGCTGCGGTCGCCTCGGCCTTGGCGGCGTCGCGCGCCCAGATGCGCGCTTCCTCGATAGGCCTGACGAGACGCAACGCTTCAAGCTGCAATCGAGCCTGCATGCCGGCGCCGAAGATCGCCGCGACCTTCGAGTCAGCACGCGACAGATGCCTGGCCGCGACCGCTCCAGCGGCCGCCGTGCGGATATCGGTAAGATAGCCATTGTCGAGCAGCAGCGCCTCGATCAGGCCTGTCCTTGCCGAAAGTAAAATCATCATCCCGTTGACGCTGGGCAGGCCAAGCTTCGGATTGTCGAAGAAACCGGGGCTGATCTTGATCGCGAAACCGTCGATGCCCGGCACATAGGCCGTCTTCACGTCGACTTCGCCGCGCTGCTCGGGCATGTCGAGCCTGAGAATCGGTGGCATCGCCACTGGCAGCGTGGCCAAGGAGCGGAAAGCGTTCTCGATACCGGCGACAGTGTCGAGATCGAGCGTCACGATCTTGCGCAGTTCTGCTTCGGTGAGAATGGTCATGCGGCTCATGCGGCGCGCTCCCTCAATGCAGGTGCCTCGCCGCAGACGATGCGGCGGTGCAGATCCATGTCGATGTTGCGGCCGGAGAGGATAAGCACAGTCGGCCCGCTCACCCCGACTTTGCCGGCAAGCAGCGCCGCTATGCCAACGGCGCCGGCACCCTCGACGATCTCGCGTTCCTGTTCGTAGGCATGGCGGATACCGGCGGCGATCTCGTCTTCGGAAAGCAGGACAACGTCGTCGAGCAGGGCGCGGCACATGGCAAAGGTCAGCCGGTTGTCGAGTCCGATGCCGCCGCCGAGCGAGTCTGCCAGCGTCGGCAGTTCCTCGACCTGCACGGGCCGGCCAGCATCGAGGCTCGCTTTCATCGCCGCGCCGCACACCATCGAGATGCCTATTATTTTCGTACTCGGACTGACGCCTTTGATCGCCGCGGCGACACCCGCCGCCAGCCCGCCGCCGGAGAGCGGCACCAGCACGGCCGCAGCGTCCGACACCTGCTCCATGATTTCCAGCCCGAGCGTGCCCTGCCCGGCGATGATATCGGGGTGGTCGAAAGGCGGCAGCATGACGAGCCCTTCCTCCGCCACCAGCCTGTCGACTTCCTGCTGGGCGTCGTCCTGACTATTGCCGACAATGCGGACATCCGCGCCGAGCCGGCGGATGGCGTCGAGCTTGTTGTCGGGCACCAGCCTCGACATGCAGATCACCGCGCGCATGCCTTCGAGCTTGGCGGCATGCGCAAGTGCGCGGCCGTGATTGCCGGTCGAGGCCGCCACGACGCCGCGCGATCTCTCCTGCGGATTCAAGGCGGCAATTGCGTTGGACGCGCCGCGCAGCTTGAACGCGCCGGTGGTCTGATGATTCTCCAGCTTCAGATGAACCGGACCACCGGTACAATCCGAAAGGCTTTGCGATACCACACAGCGTGTCCGCTCGACCTTGCCGGCAATACGCTCGCGCGCGGCGCGAATATGCTGAAGCTCAACCGTCATTTCGATCACGCGGCCAGCGGCTTGGTCATCAGCCGGCCGAACTCCGGCCGTGGCGTGTCGTCGCCGCACAGCCGAAGGCAGTTCCAGGCGCTGGCCTGGTTGCTGGTGACGACCGGTCGGCCGATCGCCTCTTCCATGCCCGGAACAGCGAGCGCGGCGCGCAGCGCGGTGCACGAGACGAAGAGCGCGTCAGCCTGGGGATGCATTGCCTTTCGCGCGAGCTCGACAAGCGAAACTGGTGTGATGCGCGCCATCTCGCGGTCGTCCTCGAAACCGAGGCACGTGAAGCTCTGGATGTCGAAGCCATGCGCCGCGAAATAGGCGGCCATCGGCTGGCTGGTCTCGACCGTATAAGGGGTCAGGATGCTGACCCGCTGCGTGCCAAGGGCGTTGAGGCCGCGCATGCCAGCCATCGGTGGCGTCACCACCGGAATACCGGGCTTTGCCGCCTGGATCGCCGCTTCGATCTCGGCATCGCCGATCACCACGGAAGCAGACGTGCAGGAATAGCAGACGGCGTCGAGTGGCTCGTCGGGCAGGATCAGCGCTGAGCCCGCCGAAAGCGAAGGCTGCATCTTGCGCAAATTCTCCGGTGTCGTCGGATTGGCATAGGGAATACGCGCGACGTAGACGCCGATGCGCTCGCTCGCCACCATGCGGCGAAAGTCCACCTCGCTGGTGTGGTCGGTGGCCAGAGCGATCAGGCCAACGCGCTTTTCCAGCGGACGTTTGTCGAGCGCGGGGCGCGTCGTTTCGAGGCGAATCTCGGGCAACGGTTTCATGGCTTTCATCTTTCGATCCGGCCGTAGCGATGCTCCAGCCAGCGCAGCAGCATGACCGAGCAGAGGCTGATGACGAGGAAGAAGGCGCCGACCAGCGTTATCGGCTCGATGTAGCGGTAGTAGGTATTGGCGACGCTCTTGGCCTGGTTCATCAGTTCCAGAACGGTGATCGCTGAAAGCAGCGGCGTTTCCTTGAACATGGCGATGAAATAGTTGGCCAAGGCCGGGATCATCGGCGGGATCGCTTGTGGCAGGATGATGTGCGTCCAGGTGTGACGGCCGCTGAGATTGCAGGCCTTGGCCGCTTCCCATTGGCCGCGCGGCACGTTGTCGATGCCGGCGCGGTAGACCTCGGCCGTATAGGTGCCGTAGTGCAGGCCAAGGCCGATGACGCCTGCCACCAGCGGCGGCAACAGGATGCCGATGTCGGGCAGCACGTAGAAGATGAAATAGAGCTGCACCAGAAGCGGCGTGCCGCGGATGAACTCGGCAAACCAGCCGACACCGAGCGAGACGAGCCGGTTCGACGAGCGCCGCGCCAACGCTATCCCAAGCCCCACGATCGCGGCCAGGATCGAGCCCAGGACCGTCGCCAGAATGGTGATCTTCACCCCCTGGAGCAGCACCGGCATGATCTGCCGGACGAAATCCCAATCCCAATCCATTTACTTGGCCCAATCCATCAGACGCGCACTCCGTCGAGGCCACGCGCCATGCGGCGCTCCAGCGTGCGCACACCCCAGGAGATGATCAGCGCGAGAGAGAAATAGATGACCATCGCGGACAGGAACGGCGTCAACGTGCTGCCGGTCTGCGAGCGCACCACCTGCGCCTGGAAAGTGAGGTCTGCGAGCGAGATAAGCGACACGACCGATGTTGCCTTGAGCAACTCGATTGCGTTGTTGCCGAAGGTCGGCAGCATGACGAGCAGTGCCTGCGGCAGGATGACATGGCGCATGCCTTGCCAACGGCCGAGGTTGAGCGCCGTGCAGGCTTCGTATTGCTCGCGACCGACGGACAGAATGGCGCCGCGCACCACCTCCGCCCCGTAAGCGCCGACATTGAGCCCCAGCGCCAGTACGCCGGCTTGCAGCGGCGTCAACGACAAGCCGGCAAAGGGCAGCACGAAATAGGCCCAGAACAACTGCACGAAGATCGAGGTGCCGCGGAAGAATTCGATATAGGTCGTGGCAATGGCCCGCACGACGAAGAAGCGCGACAGGCGGCCCATGCCGGCAAGGAAGGCCATGATCAGCGCAAGCACCGACCCCATCAGCGTCAGCTCGATGGTGACAAGCGCCCCTTGCAATATCAGGCCGAAATAGCCGGGCCACTGGGTCATGAATTAGAGGTTTCCAACGTTTGCTCTTGGCCCGTCTTCCCGTCCAGGGGAGACAAGCCGGTTCCCCCTCCGTAGCTGCAGCGCAACTGCGGAGGACGGGCAGATGATGGGCAACGCGAACTTGCAAAAGTTTGGCACCGCCCCTCACCCGCCCCTTCGGGCCACCCTCTCCCCGCGAGCAGGGAGAAGGAAGGAAGGAGCTACTTCGCCGTGCAGAGCTTCTCACGCGTCGTCGACATCGCGGCCGCTGCCGAGAAGCCGTAGGGTTCGATGATCTTGGCGAACTCGCCGGACTTCTTCATCTTGGCGAGTTCGACGTCATAGGCATCGCGCAACGCCTCGTCGCCTTTCTTGAACGCGGCGCCGTCGCAGTAGACTGGAGCACCGACCACCGGCGCGATCACTTCGAGGTTCGGATCGCTAGCCTTCTTGAGCAGGTCGTTGATCGACAGCACGGGCAGCGAATAGGCGTCGATACGGCCGTCCTGCACCATCTTCAGGCCGCTCTGGCCATCCGGCACGACGATGACGCGATCGCGCGGCACGCCGGCGTTGAGCGCCAGCTTCTCTTCGGTGCCACCACCCGGCGCGCCGACAGTCGCCGAGGTATCCTTGGCGATGTCCTCGTAGCTCTTAAAACCCTTCGGGTTGCCCTTCTTCACCAGCAGCGCCTCTGCATCGCACAGCACCGGTTCGGAATAGACGACGGCCGCGCAACGCTCCGGCTTCATGAACAGGCCGGCGGTGACCACGTCGAAGCGGCCGGCCTGGAGGCCTGGGATCATCGCGCCATATTCGGAGATCGAGGCTACGACATCGGCGACGCCCAGCCGTTTGAAGATCTCGCGCGCCACATCAGGCGCCGCGCCCGAAACCTTGCCGTCGGCGGCCACCGCCGTATAGGGCGGCTCATTGGCGATGGCGAGGCGGGCAAAGCCCTGCGACTTCAATTTCTCGAGCTTGCTGTCATCCGCCGAACCGGCGCTCGTGGCGGCGAGCATGGCGGTCAGTGCGAGGCCGGCGACACCAGCCAGAATGCCAAGTTTCTTCATTGTTCCCAACTCCTTGTTTCTGTTTTTGGCATGCTTGGTTCGGGACGGCCGTTGGCCGTCCGTGGACAACTACGTCGCCCGTTTGCATTGCGGTCAGATACGATGTCCTGCTGCGATGATCTTCTTCAGGAAACTCTGCGTTCTCTCCTGTTTGGGATGGCGGAAAATCTCGTCGGGCTTGCCTTCCTCGACGATCCGGCCACGGTCGAAGAACAGCACGCGGTCGGCGAAGTCGTGGGCGAAGCCCATCTCGTGGGTGACGAGAAGCATCGTCATATCGGTTTCGGCGGCGAGCTTGCGCATGACGTTGAGCACCTCCTCGACCAGTTCCGGGTCGAGCGCTGAGGTGACCTCGTCGAACAGCATGATCTTGGGCGACAGCGCCAGCGCCCGCGCAATCGCCACGCGCTGCTTCTGGCCGCCGGAAAGCTGCGCCGGCATCGCCTTCGCCTTGTCGGCAAGGCCAACCATATCGAGCAGTTCCATCGCCCGCTTCTCGGCGGCGGCGCGCGCAACGCCCTTGGTCAGCATCGGTGCCAGGGTGACGTTGTCCATGACACATTTGTGCGGAAACAGATTGAAGAGCTGGAAGACCATGCCGATCTTCTGGCGCATTTTTGCCAGATGCCGCTCGTTGGCCGGCAGCAGCTGCCCGTTGCGCTCCATGTGGTAGAGCTGCTCGCCGTCGACCTCGATGTGGCCGCCGTCGATCTTCTCCAGCGTCATCAGGATGCGCAGGATCGTCGTCTTGCCGGAGCCGGACGGGCCGATCAGCGCCAGTTTCTCGCCGGGCATGACCTGCATCGACAGGCCGTCTAGCACCTTGAAGGCACCGAAGCTCTTCGAAATCGCGTCAACCTTGATAGTGGGCGTGGGCAATCTGTTTTCCCCATTCTGGAGAATGCTATGCCCTTAACGATGCGAAACACACCAAATCATGTCAATTGGGAAAATAATATCATGACAATATTTTCCGATGCGGCACAATTTCAGGGTAATCTGCGCTCTGCTTTTGCATCAGATGGCGAGCAGCAAATGCTCCGGATCGCCACGCAAAAGCTTGGCAACAACGCCGAGGCCTGCGCGCAGTTCCCCCTCGGTGGTCGATCCGAGTGAGATGCGTACGGCCGGACGCCACGGCGTGTCGGCGATGCGGAACGAAGTACCCGGTGCGATCGCCACGCCGCGTAAGCGCGCCTGCGACACAAAGCTCTCCTCCGCATGGTCGCCCGGCAACTCGAGCCACAGATGCAGCCCGTCGCGATGGGCGCGATACTCGACCCCCGCCAGCATTTCAGCCGCTATCTCCTGGCGCTGCCTCAATGCCCCACGCTGCCAATTGACCAGCTCCAGCGCCGTGCCGTCGCTCACCCAACGAGTTGCGATCTCCGCCACCATCGGCGTCGCCATCCAGTTAGAGACAAGGTGACGGTTGGCGACGGCCGCGACATAGCGGTCGGGCACGGCGAGGTAGCCGATGCGCAGGCCGGGCACGGTAATCTTGGTGAAGGAGGTGACGAAAAGCGTGCGTTCGGGCGCGAAGGCCGCGACCGCGGGCGGCCGACCTTCGACCAACGGCCCGAGCACATCGTTCTCGATGATGGCGATGTCGTGCTTGCGGGCAACGGCCGCGATCTGCTCGCGACGCGTAGCATCCATCAACGTCGCCGTCGGATTGATGACCGAAGGCTGCACGAAAACGCCGCGAATGTCGGAGAGGCGGCAGGCCTCGTCGAGCGCCTCGGGGATCAGCCCATTGCCGTCGATCGGCAGGCCTTCAAGGTTGAAGCCGAGATAGCGGGCAAGCGGGATCAGCGTGTGGTGGCCTATCGCCTCCGTGGCGACGGTAGAGCCAGGCGGCGCCACGCTCATCAGCGCCACCGTCATGCCGGCGGTGGCGCCGTTGGTGAGGCTAATGTTCTGGGGCGAGGCCTCAAGGCCGCAGAGCTTTAGCCAGTCGACCGCGACCGCGCGGTGGCGCGGAAACACCATGTTCGGCCGGAACGACAGCGCCGAACTCGCCGGCAAATTCTCGGCCAGCCAACCCAGCGCCTGCTTCAGCTTCTCCAGATGCATCGGCTCGCAGACCGGCTTCAGGATGGAAAGGTCGATGACTTCGCCCAGGCGCTCCGGGATGTAGGGCGGTTCGGGCTCGCGGTGTTGCGTCTGCACGAAACTGCCGCGGCCGACTTCGCCGGAAATCAGCCCTCGGCGGATCAATTCCTCATAGGCGCGACTGACGGTCTGCACGGAAAGTTTCAGATCGTCGGCAAGGTGGCGATGCGTCGGCAATTGCGCGCCATTGGCGAGCCGTCCGTCATGGATGGCGCGCGCGATCTGGTCGGCCAGCGAGAGATAGGCCGGACGGCGGATGAGAGCTGGATCTGGTTGCCACAATGTCATGACTTAATAGAGATCGAAATCAGTGCAATTGACAATCGAAATGTTGCGCCCTCATGGTGGCGCGAACGAAAGGCGGAACCCCGCATGGCGGTATCGAAACTTGACCCGATCGACCTCAGGATTCTCGACGCCATCCAGCGCGACGGGCGCATCACCAAGCTGGCGCTCGCGGAGAAGGTCGGTCTGTCGCCGACGCCGTGCTGGATGCGGCTGCGCAAGCTGGAGAAAGCCGGCATCGTGACCGGCTACCACGCTTCCGTGGCCATGCGCGCTATCGCGCCAGTGGCGACGGTGCTGATGGAGGTCACCCTGGCCAATCATCGCCAGGCGGACTTCGACCGTTTCGAACGCGTCGTGCGCGATGTTCCAGAAATCGTCGCCTGCTGGTCGGTCGGCGGCGGCGTTGACTACGTGCTGAAAGTCATGGCGCGCGACATCGATGCCTATCAGCGGCTGGTCGACAGCCTGCTCGAACGCGAGATCGGAATCGATCGCTACTTCACCTACATCGTCACCAAGACGGTCAAGGACGAGACCGTGCTGCCGGTGACCGACCTGCTGCCGTAACAGGGCTGGCAGGCGGAGAGATTGTCTACCGCTCGACACCAATAGAGAGAATCTCTCTACCGACAGGCGTCGAAACAGTCTCACTCTTTGCCCGGCACGGCTGATGCTTCGGCATCGAATGGAGACGCCGATGTCCGCGCATTTCGCTCGCCCGCACCGCCACGAAGCACTCGACCGGCTTGCCGATCGCCGCTTGCTACGCGATCTCGGCTATGTCGACGGCCACTGGACCGCGGGCGAAGCGGCCGCGAGTTTCGAGGTCACGGATCCGGCGACAGGCTCCACCGTGGCCTTCGTCGCAGCGCTTGACGCAGGGCAGACGACGGAAGCAGTCGACGCGGCCACCCGTGCCCTGCCCGCGTGGCGCACGGCGCTGCCGCAGGAGCGCGCCAAAATCCTGCGAAAATGGTTCAACCTGATCATCGCCGCAAAGGACGATCTGGCACTGCTGATGACGCTGGAACAGGGCAAGCCGCTGAAGGAGGCGCTTGGCGAGATCGACTATGCCGCGTCCTTCGTCGAGTGGTACGCTGAAGAAGCCAAGCGTCTCAATACCGAGAGCGTCACCAGCCATCTGCCGAATGCTCAGATGACGGTACACCGCGAACCGCTCGGCGTTGTCGGCATCGTCACGCCATGGAATTTCCCGTCGGCCATGCTCACCCGCAAGGCCGCCGCCGCTTTAGCCGCCGGCTGCACGGTGGTGGCGCATCCGTCCTCCGAAACGCCGCTCTCGGCGCTCGCTCTGGCCGAACTCGGCGAACGCGCCGGGCTGCCGGCGGGTGTTTTCAACGTCGTGATCGGCGACGCCCGCACGATTGTCAGCGCGATGTGTACCGATGCAAGGGTGCGCGCCATGAGCTTTACCGGCTCGACCGAAGTCGGCCGGCTGATCGCCGCGCAGAGCGCGCCAACGATGAAACGGCTGGTCATGGAACTCGGCGGCCATGCACCGCTGATCGTCTTCGACGACGCCGATATCGAGAAGGCGGTGGCGATTGCGCTCGACGCCAAATTCGCCACATCTGGCCAGGATTGCCTCGCCGCCAATCGCATCTATGTGCAGCGCCCGATCTACGACCGCTTTTGCGCCGCTTTTGCCCGCCGCGTCGAACAGCTTCGCACCGGCAACGGGCTCTCCGGCGATGTCGAGATCGGGCCGCTAATGCATGAACGTGCCGTCAAGAAGCTGGAAGAGCAGGTCGCCGACGCAATCGCTCGAGGCGCGCGCTGCCTGACCGGTGGCAAGCGCCATGCGGCGGGCCTGCTGTTTTACCAGCCGACGCTGTTGGTCGATGTCCCCGACGAGGCGCTGATCATGAAGGAGGAAACCTTCGGTCCGGTCGCCGCGGTGACGCTGTTCGACGATGAGGCGGAGGTTGTCGCTCGCGCCAACGCCAGCGAATATGGCCTCGTCGCCTATGTCGTGACCGAGAACGGCGCCCGGCAGGCGCGCCTGGGCCGCGCCCTGGAATACGGCATGGTTGCCATCAACCGTGTCAAGATCACCGGTGCGCCGATCCCCTTCGGCGGCGTCAAGCAGTCCGGCATCGGCCGCGAAGGCTCGCGCCACGGCCTCGAAGCCTTCACCGATCTCAAATACCTTTGCTTGGACATGACCTAAGGCCATTCCGGAAATTTCAGGAGTCAAAAAATGCTCGAACAGTCCAACGAACTCTCAGCCTGGGATCGCGACCACTTCTTCCATCCTTCGACGCATATGGGCACGCATGCGCGCGGCGAGTCGCCGGCGCGCATCATGGCCGGCGGCGAAGGCGTGACCGTTTGGGACAACACCGGCAAGAAGAGCATCGACGCCTTTGCCGGCCTCTATTGCGTCAATGTCGGCTACGGCCGCCAGAAGATCGCCGACGCCATAGCGAACCAAGCCAGGAACCTCGCCTATTACCACGCCTATGTCGGGCACGGCACCGAGGCATCGATCACCTTGGCCAAGATGATCATCGACCGCGCGCCGAAAGGCATGTCGAGGGTCTATTTCGGCCTCTCCGGTTCCGACGCCAATGAGACCAACATCAAGCTGATCTGGTACTACAACAACGTTCTGGGACGCCCCGAAAAGAAAAAGATCATCTCGCGCTGGCGCGGCTATCACGGCTCCGGCGTGATGACGGGATCGCTGACCGGCCTTGAGTTGTTCCACAACGCTTTCGACCTGCCGCGGGCGCCGATCCTGCACACCGAGGCACCGTATTATTTCCGTCGCGCCGACCGTTCGATGAGCGAGGAGCAGTTCTCGCAACATTGCGCCGACAAGCTGGAGGAGATGATCCTCGCCGAAGGCCCGGACACGGTCGCAGCCTTCATCGGCGAACCGATCCTCGGCACCGGCGGCATCGTGCCGCCGCCGGCCGGCTATTGGGAAAAGATCCAGGCCGTGCTGACCAAATATGACGTGCTGCTCATCGCCGACGAGGTGGTGACCGGCTTCGGCCGTCTCGGCACCATGTTCGGTTCCGACCACTACGGCATCAAGCCGGACCTGATCACCATCGCCAAGGGCCTGACCTCGGCTTATGCGCCGCTCTCCGGCGTGATCGTCGCCGACAAGGTCTGGCGGGTGCTGGTCAACGGTTCCGACAGGCTCGGTTCGCTGGGCCATGGCTGGACCTATTCGGCACATCCTATCTGCGTTGCCGCAGGCGTGGCCAATCTCGAACTGATCGATGAGATGGACCTAGCGCGGAATGCCAGCGAGACCGGTGCCTATTTTCGTGCCGAACTTGCCAAGGCCGTTGGCGGCCACAAACACGTCGGCGAGGTGCGCGGCGACGGCATGCTGGCAGCAGTGGAGTTCGTCAAGGATCGCGACGACCACGTCCTCTTCGACCCGGCGCTCAAGGTCGGACCGCAGATTGCCACGGCGCTTGCGGCCAATGGCGTCATCGGCCGCGCCATGCCGCAAGGTGACATCCTCGGCTTCGCTCCGCCACTCTGCCTGACACGCGAGGAGGCCGACACCATCGTCGCCAGGACCGCCGACGCGGTGAACAGCGTCTTCGCCAACATCTGAGAAGCGACATGACCGCCGTGCCCCGAACCATCCCCGCCACGATGGCCACAGTGCAACTTACTGGCCATGGCGGCCTGGAAAAGCTCGTCTACCGCACGGATGTAAAGGTGCCGGCACCGGCTGCAGGCGAGGTGCTGGTCAAGGTCAGCGTCTGTGGCATGAACAACCCCGACGCCCGGATGCGCCAGGGCGCCTATGGCACGGAGGAAGATGCCTGGGCGGTCTTGACCTGGCGCCGGCAAGGCAACACGCTGACCTTCCCGCGCATCCAGGGTACCGACATGGTGCGCACACCGTCGGCAAGGGCAAGGAGCAAGCGGTGCTCGGCATTGGCGCCGAGAGGGTGATCACGCGCGGCGTCACTGATCTGCCGGCCGCCGTCGATGAGGCGACTGGAGGCCCGCCGATCGACGTGGTTGCCGATCTTGTTGGCGGTGTCATCTTCAACAACCTGCTGCGCATCCTGCGCGCTGAAGGACGCTACACAACGGTAGGCGCTATTGTCGGTCCGGTCGTGCAACTCGACCTACGCACCGTGTATCTGAAGCAGTTGCAGTTGCTCGACTCGAGCCAAGGCACGCGAGCGGATTTCCGTCCCATCGTTCGCTATGTCGGGGCAAAGAACATCAAGCCTCTGGCCGGAGGGGTCTACAAGCTATCAGACTTCCACCGTGTCCAGACTGACTTCATGGCCAAGGGCTTTGTCGGCAAGCTTGTGGTGGCGCCGGACGCGATATGGGGCGATAGCTGAGGTCATTGACCTAGCGCGGCCAAGTCCTGCCGAGAGCAGCTGAATTAATTCTTAGTGGTGAAGCCCTACCACAACCGACATAATGTCTCACACCATCGCCACCTTCAGCGTGGCCGCCATTTATGTCCGTTTCTGGTTGCCGATAGCCCGGCGGAACGTCCGACGCGATGGCGCTTAGCTGCCATCGAACATGCAATAGAAATAGCGATCGAACTAAGCCGCAAGAATAGCGCTCACCATACGGGCGGTACGGGGTGCAAGCGTCAGCCCTATGTGGCCATGGCCGAAGGCAAGGATAACATCTCGCCCTCCCTTCGATGGCCGGATGACGGGAACGGAATCGGGCATGGACGGGCGGAAGCCGAGCCAGCTGCGGTCTGGTTCGCCAAGGGTCGGGAAAACCCGGCGAGCATTCGCAACCAGCGACTGCAGCAGCCGGGTGTTGGCCGGAGCAGCGATACCGCCGAGTTCCACCAGGCCGGCGACGCGCAGCCGGCCACGCATGGGGCACAAATAGAAGCCGTGTGCGGTCGGGCAGACCGGCCGTTCCACCGGCGGCTTCTCCATGTCGAACTCGATATGGTAGCCGCGCTCCGTGTCGAGGCGGACCGGATCGCCGATCTGGGCCGCCAGCCTTTGGGAATGTGCGCCTGCGGAGATGACCACGGCTCGCGCGCCGATCTCGAACGGCCCGGCCAGGATGCGGACCCCGGCGGACGCACGCGCGATCGTGTGCGCGCAAGCCGGCACGAATTCGACACCCGCCCTGCGGGCCGCCATCGAAAGACGGCGCATCGTCTCGCCCGGATCGACGAGATTGATCGCATCGGGAAAGAACAGGCCGCCGCCCTCGACAGGCGTCAGCCGGGGTTCCAGTCGCAGCACCTCGTCGGGCGAGAGCAGCTCCAGGGCAACGCCGTAGCTGCGGCGCAGCGCGATGTCTGTCGCGGCTGCCTGGAAAGCCTTGCGGGTCTGGTAAAGATAGAGGCAGCCTTCCGCCGAGAGCAGGTCCGATGCACCGATTTGCGCCGCGAACTCCCGCCATGCCGCCGGGGCGTCGGACAGGAGTTCCGCAATGCGGCGGGTGTTGTCACGGTAGCGGTGCGGCAGCGATTCATAGGCGAAGCGCGCCAGCCACGGAAACAGGGCGGGCAAGGCGGCGGCGCGGATCGACAGGGGGCTGTCCGCGTCGAACAGCAGCGGCAGCAGGTTGCGCAGGACCGAGGGCGTGCCCACCGGCAGGACCGCATAGTCCGCGATAGTGCCGGCATTGCCGTAGGAGGCACCGCTGCCCGGCTCGTTCGGCTCGATCACCACGACCTCGCGGCCGTCGGCGCGAAGCCGAAGCGCAATTGCCAGACCGATGACGCCGCCGCCGATCACGGCGACGTCGGTCGAAATCCTGCTCATCTGATTCATACCAGGTTGGGAGGGGGACGGCGCCACCACATGGCGCCGCCGGTTGTGGGGCCGACCGGTGCCGGCGTTCAGCCGGACGCTGCGTATTTGGCGACATAGGCGCGCGTGCGCGCCTCGCGTGGCCGGTCGAGCACATCCGCAGCAGTGCCTTGCTCGATGATCTTGCCGCCGTCGATGAAGACGACCCAGTCCGACACTTCCCGCGCGAAGGGCAGTTCGTGGGTGACCAGGATCATCGTCATGCCATCGGCGGCCAGTTCGCGCATGACCCGCAGCACCTCGCCGGTCGATTCCGGATCGAGCGCCGAGGTCGGCTCGTCGAACAAAAGGACAGTGGGCCCAAGCGCGAGCGCCCGGGCAATCGCCACGCGCTGCTGCTCGCCACCCGACATGCGCTCCGGATAGGCCGTCGCGCGATGTGCAAGGCCGACACGGGTGAGCAGGCGCACGGCACGCTCCACCGCCTCGCGCTCGCCGATCCCCGCAGCGTGCATCTGCGCGAGAACGACGTTCTCGACCGCTGTCAGATGCGGGAACAGGTTGAAGCGTTGGAACACCATGCCGACGCGTTGGCGCAGCTTGGCGAGGTCCTTGCATGTCACCGCCCCCCTGGCGCAGATCGCCTCGCCATTGACCTCGATGACGCCGTCGTCGGGCTGCTCAAGCAGGTTGACGCATCGCATCAGCGTCGTCTTGCCGCCGCCGCTCTGGCCGATGATGCTGACGATGCGGCCGCCCGGCACGTCGAGATCGATGCCGCCGAGCACCTGCCTGCCATCGAAGGACTTCTTGAGGCCGCGGATGGTGACGGCCGGCCTGGTGGCGGCCTCCGCTACGTTGACGATATGCTGTGTCATGCGGTTCCTCCCGCGAGCAAGGTCCTGGCCAGCCGTAACCGCCGCCGCCGCCCGCGCGACAGCGGTACGCCCGCCTGGATCGTCCGCTCCAGCCACAGCAGGCTTTGCGACAGCGGATAGCAGACCGCGAAATAGATGGCCGCGATGACGAGATAGACCTCCAGCGCCCGGAACGTCTCGGACGCGATCAGCTGCGCCTGCGTCATCAGTTCGGCCGCCGAGATCGTCACCAAGAGCGAGGTCGATTTGAGCAGGTCGACGAACATGGTGTTGGTGCCGGGTAATGCCAGCCGCAGCGCCTGTGGCAAGACGACATGGCCGAAGGTGGTGCCACGGCCAAGTCCCAGCGCCTGCGCCGCCTCGTTCTGGCCGGAATGGATGCCGGCGATGGCCGCGCGGAAGATCTCGGACAGATAGGCCGCGTAGAACAGGACGAGGCTGAGCACACCGGCGGCGAAGACGCTGAGTTTCACCCCGACCGACGGCAAGCCGAAATAGGTGACGAAGATGATCGCCAGCAGCGGGACGTTCTTGAAGACCTCCGTGTAGAGGGCGGCCGGCAGCCGGACCAGGCGCAGACGGTTGAGGCGCATCAACGCGAGCACCAGACCGAGAACCGCGGCACCGGCGAAGCTGGCGACTGTGTAGGCCAGGGTCCTGAGCAGACCCCAGCCGATATTGCCCGCGTAGTCGCTCCAGGGAACCTGGAGAAATCCGGTGAAGACATCGGAAGGGGACATTGTCCGGCCCTCCGCTCTTCAAGGGGCGATCGAGGGTGGCGACCAGTCCGCGGGACGATCGACGCCGCGGCGTTGAGCTGCCATCTCCGGCGAAGGAACCAGGAATTGCTTGGGGTCGCCGCCCCATTTGGTGATCAACGCCGAGAGCGAGCCATCCTTGTACATGGCGTCGATCTGGTCGGACACCGCCTTGGCCAGCTTGGGCGCCTCCTTCGGCAGGTAGAAGCCGGTCATGTAGGACTGGAAATACTGGTAGTCAGGATGGGCCTTGACCTCTTCGGCGGTCGGCGGCGTCAGGTATTCGACGCTGAACTTCATGTCCGGCCGCTGCTTCTGCTGGTAGACGATCAGCAACGGATCGAGGAAGCCGACATTCAGCCGACCCGACGCGAGGTCCTGGAAGACGCTGTCGGCCGAGGGATAGGTGTGCGGCGTAGCATTCGGCACCTGAGCGATCGATTTCGCCCAGACATAGCCGGTGACCGTGCCGAGGTCCTTGCCTTCCAGGCTCTTGACGTCCGGATATTTGTCGGAGCCCGCGACGGCCATGGCTGGCGGCGAATAATAGGGCGGGTCGGTGAACAGGCCGACCTTCTGGCGCGCATCCGACCAAGCGATACCGCCGATGGTGATGTCGGCGCGCCGCGACTGCACCGAGGCAAGCATGCCGGGAAAATCGGTGACGTTGACTTCCATCTTGAGGCCGAGCTTGTCGGCGACCGCGGCGAGGATATCGCTGTCCAGCCCGACCAGTCTGTCATCCTTCATCGCCGTATAAGGCATGTAGGGCTGGATGGTGACCTGGAGCACGCCGGGTTTCAGCGTTTCGAGATCCTCCGCTGAGGCCGGCTGAAACACGCCCAGCAATCCCATGCCGAAACCCAGCAAGGCAGCGAAACCTCCCTTGAGCGACGACGACGAAAATTTCCCCTTTTTCATGACCGATACCTCCCTGTCATCGTATCAATATATTTGTAATATATCGATCAGTATATTATACATATCCATTGTCAAGTGATTCTCGGCGATCGCTTCCCGGTACGGTGGAGACAAGGTGATGGACGCGCGGATGCGTGAGGGAGACGCTGATGAGGCCGGCACGACACTGGCCGAGCGCACCTACCTGCAACTGCGGGAGGACATCATCACGGTAAAGCTGGCGCCCGGCACGTTGCTGCGCGAAAGCGAGCTGATGCGGCGGCTCGACGTCGGTCGCACGCCGGTGCGCGAGGCGCTGCTGCGGCTGCAGCGCGACGGCTTCGTCGATGTCAACGGCCGCCGGGGCACCTCCGTCAGCACCATCGATATCAGTGATCTGTCGGCGATCTACGAAGCGCGCGCGACCATCGAGTCTTGGGCGACACGGCTGGCGGCGGAGCGTCTGCGCGAACCGGAACGCAGGGAGGCGCGGAAATTACTCGAGGAGCTCGCGGCTTTTTCGGATCGGCCAGAACCCGAGCCCCTGCTGGCGCTCGATCGTCGTATTCACCGCTTCATCTACCGCGCCGCCAAGAACCCCTATCTGTTCGACACGCTCGACCACTACCACAACCTGTCGCTGCGGATCCTGCATGTGGCGACGCGGCGATTCCCCGAGTTGATGTCCGGTCTCGACAAGGTCCTGCACGAGCAGACCCAGATGCTCGAAGCGGTCTGCCGCGGCGACGGCGAAACTGCCGAGCGCATCGCGCTGCATCACGTTCTGAGCTTTGAAGAGGACGTACGCAGGGTCATTTAGGTGCCAGTCGCGCTGACCACTCGAAGGCGCCTGCGATCAATCTGGAGACCGGAGTGCCCAATCGTGAACTCGGCGGGCACAACCGCTCCGCCATGCCTGCTTCCACGAGGCGCGAACTGAATTTCAACGACTGACATGAAGGCGCAAAGCAGCCGACCCAATCCCGGCTCACTTAAGTACGAGTGTCATTGTCAGAATAATTTTGTACCTAGATGCACCGAGTTTGCGGCTGTCCGCTGCAGGAGCAGTATCACACGGCCCCCAGCCACTCGCCGCTGCCGGTACATGCCGCCAGTGTGATCATGTCAATTGCCACAGCGGGTTGGCGGCTCATGTGATCTGACGAAACTGGTCCGCCTTTCCTGAAGTGGATAACCAGTTGCTTCCTAATATAGGCAGGCACCATCCAACGGATGGCTAGGTTGTATCGACCAGCCCCTTGCCATAGCAGTTGCGCTGGTTTCGCGAGGCGGTAACGGCTATGCTGGCAGCCAGCGAATTCGCTTTCGAAACTTATTGCCCTTCCTGACTTCATCGTGCCGCAGTCCAAAGGAGTCTGTTGCGATGGCGGGCCTGAATCCGATTGTGATCGAGAACCAGAAGACTGGTAACCCACAAAGCGAGTGGGACCTCGACGGACCGTCGTCCAGCAACATCCAGGGCTTTGCCACGACCATCAGCGTCAACGCGGGCGGCACCGTATCCCTCAAGATCAACACCGATTCGGCCAATTACAGGATCGCCATCTACCGGCTCGGATACTATGCGGGACTGGGCGCCCGGCTGATCACAACGATCCAGAAGACGACGGCTTCCGTACAGCCGGCGCCGGGCGGAACGCCGGCCATCGGCCTAGTCGATGCCAGCAATTGGGCGGTCACCGCCACATGGGCCGTTCCTTCGGATGCCGTTTCCGGCATCTATATCGCCAAGCTGGTGCGGCAGGACAGCACTGCAGGCGCCAGCCACATTCCGTTCATCGTGCGCAACGACGGCGTTCGGCGCGACATCGTCTTCCAGACCTCGGACACGACCTGGCACGCCTATAATGGCTGGGGCGGCGCCAATCTCTATGGCGGCAATGCCACAGCGAGTTCGGACGGCCGTGCCTACAAGGTCAGCTACAATCGGCCGTTCGTGACCCGCGACGGCATCGGCACCTATGCGGGGCCGCAGGATTTTGTGTTCAGCGCCGAATATGCGGCGATCCGCTGGCTCGAGCGCAACGGTTTCGACGTCGCCTACGTCTCCGGCGTCGATGTCGGCCCCGGCGCCTACCCGTTGACCAACTACAAGGTCTATATGTCGGTCGGCCACGACGAATACTGGTCCGGCGACCAGCGGGCCAATGTCGAGGCCGCGCGCGATGCCGGCGTCCATCTGATTTTCATCAGCGGCAATGAGGTCTATTGGAAAACGCGCTGGGAAGCGGACGCCAGCGGCGCCCCGAACCGGACACTGGTGACCTACAAGGAAACGCATGCCGTCGCCAAGATCGATCCTTCCAGCCAATGGACGGGAACGTGGCGCGATCCGAGCTTCACGCCGATCTCTGACGGCGGCCGACCGGAAAACGCGCTGACCGGGACCATTTTCCAGGTGGATTCGTTCCGGGCGGACACCATCACCATTCCCTACGGCCCATCCAAGTTCCGGTTCTGGCGCAACACCTCCGTAGCGGGCACCCAGTCCGGCCAGGTGGCCTCACTGGCGACAGGCATTCTGGGCTACGAATGGGATGAATCGCCGGACAACGGCTTTCGCCCACCGAGCCTGATCCACCTTTCTGCAACCACGCTTTCGGTCAACACCTATCTGCTGGACTACGGCAACACCGTCGGTCCGGCGCAGGCGACGCACAATCTTGCACTCTACCGCGCACCCAGCGGCGCGCTCGTTTTCGGGGCGGGCACCGTGTTCTGGTCGTTCGGCCTCGACACCGACCATGACTACGCCAATGACGGCCCCGTCACGGTCACGCCGGAAGATCCGAACGTCCAGCAGGCGACGGTCAATCTCTTAGCCGACATGGGCGTCCAGCCGCAGACCCTGCAGGGTAATCTGGTGACGGCATCGGCGTCGACGGACCTGACGCCGCCTGTCTCCACAATCTCGACGCCAGCGGCCGGCGCAAGCTTGGTCCAGCAGCAGGCTGTGACGGTCAGTGGCACTGCCTCAGATGCTGGCGGGTTGGTCGCGGTCGTGGAGGTCTCGACCGACGGCGGCGCGACCTGGCATCCCGCCACGGGCACCACCAATTGGACATTCACCTGGCAACCGCTGCTTCCCGGAAACTACACGATCACCGCGCGCGGGGTCGACGACAGCATGAATGTCGAGACGCCCGGCGCGGGCGTTTCCGTCACTGTCACGCCCGCTGCAACCGTCAGCCTGTTCACGCAGAAGGATGTGCCCTTCACCCTCAGCACCGACGATCACAACGCCCTGGAGATCGGGCTCCGCTTCAAGGCGACCACGGGCGGTACTGTGAGCGCCATCCGCTTCTACAAGAACCCGAGCAATGTCGGCGCGCATATTGGCCATCTCTGGAGTTCGACGGGGACGCTGCTGGCGGCAGCCAGCTTTTCCAATGAGACGGCCAGCGGCTGGCAGCAGGCGAACCTGACGACAGCCGTCACGCTGACCGTGGGAGCCACCTATGTCGTCTCCTATTCCTCCAACGGCTTCTATTCGGTCGACTACAACTATTTCTATCGCCAGCGCAGCATTGGGTCGCTGGTCGCGCCCTCTGGGCTGAGCGTGGGAAACGGCGTGTTCGTTTACGGTTCTGCCGGCTCGTTCCCCTCGAGCTCCTTCCTCAATTCCAATTATTGGGTCGATGTCGTCTTCAACCGCGCCGGCGGGGCTGGAAATCTTCCGCCGACCGCCAACAACGACAGCGGATTCGTCACCACGGAGAACACCGCGCTTGCCATTCCGGCATCGTCCTTGCTTGCGAACGACACCGACCCCAACGGCTACACGCTTTCGGTGACTGGTGTCAGCAGCCCGACCAACGGCACGGTTGCCTACAATGCCGGAACCCAGATCGCGACCTTCACGCCGACGACGAACTATGTCGGCGATGCCGGCTTCGTCTACTCGATCACCAATGGACATGGGGGCACGGCCTCGGCGAATGTGGCATTGGCCGTCAACCCGAGCGGACAGACCACGGTCAGTCTGTTCAGTATATCCGACGTCCCGGCAACTGTGACGGAGAACGACAACAACGCCGTTGAATTGGGCGTCCAGTTCCAATCGTCCGCGGCCGGACAGGTGACCGGCATCCTCTTCTATAAGGGGCCGCAGAACACCGGGACCCACATCGCCAATCTCTGGACCGCGAGCGGAACCCTTCTCGCCACCGCCACCTTCGTCAATGAGACGGCAAGCGGCTGGCAAGTGGTAACCTTTCCGGCGGTCGCGATTTCCGCGAACACGGTCTATGTTGCGTCCTATCACACGCAGACCGGATATTATTCCGCAAACAGCGGCTACTTCTCGACCGCGCATGTGAGCGGGGTCCTGACAGCACCGGCGACCGGCCCTGTCGGCGGCAATGGCCTCTACGCCTATGGCGCGAGCAGCGCCTTCCCCACGAGCAGCTACAACGCGACCAACTACTGGGTCGACGTCGTCTTCCAGCCGACCAGCCAGAGCACCTACAGCCTCTTCAGCCTCAACGACACACCGGCCACGGTAACGCAAAACGATCCGAATGCCGTTGAACTTGGGGTCAAGTTCCAGAGCAGCAGTGCCGTCCAGGCTCTCGGCATCCGCTTCTACAAGGGACCGCAAAACACCGGCCCCCACGTTGCCAATTTGTGGAGCAGCACGGGAACGCTGCTGGCAACTGCCACTTTTGCCGGCGAAACGGCAAGCGGTTGGCAGACCGTGACCTTTGCCTCGCCCGTTCCGCTGACCGCGAACACGATCTATGTGGCGTCATATCACACCACGACGGGCTACTATTCCGCCACGTCCGCCTACTTCACCACCGGCCATACCAGCGCGATGCTGCTCGCACCGGACAGCGCGAGCGCCGGCGGCAACGGGGTCTACATCTATGGCGCCAGCGCTTTCCCGACGAGCAGCTACAATTCCACCAATTATTGGGTTGATGTGATCGTCAGCAACAGTTCGGGAGCGCCAGTTGTATAGAGCCGCCCTTGGTTCCCTTTGCACAGGGTACCCAAGGGCGGTCGGACCATGCGATGTTCCGCTCCGCCTTGACCGTTTCCGCCACGATGCGGCTTTGACAAAAATCGGCGCCTGATCACATTAAGGGCCGTCAAAGTCTTCGCTCGAGCAAACGGTCTTCGTGAATGGCATCGCAATTTTCCTGGTTCAACGAGCCCAAATCCTGGTCTGGTCATGCGCTGGGACTAAAACTTAAAACGGACGCCGATACGGATTTCTGGCGCAAGACCTTCTATGGTTTCATCCGCGATAGCGGCCATGCCTACCTGCGGCCGGTCGAAGGCGATTTCACAGCCGAAGTGACAGTCCTTGGCGACTATTCCGAACTCTATGACCAAGCTGGTCTCTTTTTCCGGCTCGACGAACGAAATTGGATCAAGGCCGGGATCGAATACACCGACGGAATGATGCATTTCTCCGTTGTCGTCACCCGTGATGTTTCGGACTGGTCCGTGATACCGCTGCCATCGGCTCGACCGAGCGATCCGGTCCGCATCCGGCTGACGCGGCATGACGATGCCGTGCGCGTGCAATATGCCGTGGGTGCAATGGCTTGGCAGATGGCGCGGCTATGCCCGTTCTCGGCCACGCGGGCTGAAATCGGCGTCACGGCCTGCTCGCCTCAAGGGCCGGGTTTCACCGTATCATTTTCGCAGTTAGTCGTTGGCGAGGCGATCGCACGCGACCTCCACGCTCCGGAGTAGCAGCAGACGAATCCCCTCTTCCCGCCGACGCAAAACACCAGCTGTCGTTCGGTCAAACCAGCGAGGTGGCGATCTTTGGCGTGGCCGCCCCAGTTGTTGCCGACAAGGGCCGGCAGGAATTTCGCACCATCAGGCGCCCTTTGAGAACGAGGCGGCGCGACGGCGCATCGCGATTGCCGTTCAAGCGGTCAAGCAGAAGCATGGCAGCCTGCTCGCCGATGGCCTGCACCGGCTGCGCGATCGTGGTCAATTGAGGATGGAACACATCGGCCCATGGGAAATCGTCGAAGCAGATGATCGAAATGTCTTCCGGACAGGACAAGCCGATGTCGCGGATCGCCTTCATGGCTCCGACGACCATCGGGTTGTTTGCGGAGAAGATCGCGGTCGGGCGTTCGTGCAGGGAAAGCAGTTGCATGGCGGCGGTGTAGCCGTCGGCCTCATGCAGATCACCGGAGCGGACAAGGCTCTGGTCGAATGTCAGCCCGGCGGCGAGCAGCGCCGCGCGATAACCGGCCATGCGGTCGCGCATCGGCGAGATGTCGAATGAGCCGGTTATGTAGCCGATACGCTTGTGGCCCAGATCGACGAGGTAGGTGATCGCCTCGAACACGGCCTGATGATTGTCGAGCACGACCCTGTCGGTGTCGACATTCTCGCATTCGCGATCGAGCAGAACGACCGGCACGTTGGCGCGTTCGACCGTTTCCTTGAGGAAAGCGCTGTCGCCCACGCGGGCCACGATGAGACCGTCGACCATACGGTCGAGGAGAAGCCGGATCTGGTCGTCCTGGTTGTTCAGGTCTTCATCAGTGCAGCACAACATCACCGCATAGCCTGCCCGGTCGAAGGCCTGCTGGATGACCGAAACGACGTCGGTGAAAAAGGGGTTGGTAATGTGCGGTACGGTGAGACCGACTGTGCGGGTCGTGCCGACCTTGAGACTGCGCGCGATGGCATTACGCTTATAGCCGATCTCGCGGATCGCCTGCTCGATGCGGGCGCTGAGCTCCTGGCTGACGGTCGTCGTGCCGTTGATGTAGGCCGAAACGGTCGCCACGGAAACACGCGCTGCTTCCGCCACGTGCAACATGGTAGGAGCGCCGGTTTTTCGATGCTTTCTCGCCTTTAGCTCGGTCATCTTCTAAACGTTTCAGCGTGTACGTCGACGTAACACCTATGGAATTCCCTTGTTTTTTGCAAGAATCAAAAAAACATGGGCTGGAGGGACGATCGTCAATCTTGACTCTATCGAAACGTTTAGATTAGCTTTTTCGCATGACTGGCAGCGCGGTAGGGAGGCCGTTTCTGTCATGGCCACTCGTGAATTTGCGACTTCGCCGGATCATGGTGCCCCCTCGCCGGGGCAACCTATTCTTGCTGCCGACAACATTTCGAAGGCCTTCGGCGGCATCGCGGCGCTCAGCGATGTGAGTTTCGACCTCAGACGCGGCGAGATCCATGCCCTGATGGGCGAGAACGGCGCCGGCAAGTCGACGCTGATGAAAATCCTCTCCGGCGTCTACACGGATTACGAGGGAACGATTTCGGTTGCCACGCAACCAGTCCGGTTTTCCGGCGTACGCGACGCCGAGGATGCCGGCATCGCCATTATTCACCAGGAACTCAACCTCGTTCCCGAACTGAGCGTCGCCGAAAATATCTTCCTCGGCCGCGAAAAGCTGATCGGTGGGCTGATCGTCAACCGCAAGGCGAGTTTCTCGGCAGCCCGAGATCTCCTCGCCTCGCTTGGCATCGAACTCGATCCCGAGGCGCGTGTCGGCAGATTGCGCGTCGGTGAACAACAGCTGGTCGAGATCGCCAAGGCGCTGTCCAAGTCGGCACGCATCCTCATCATGGACGAACCGACGTCCGCCTTGTCGCCGGCTGAATGCCAAAGGCTGTTCCGCATCGTCCGCCAATTGGCCTCGCAAGGCGTCGCGATCGTCTACATCTCGCACCGCATCGATGAGGTCATGCATCTGGCCGACCGCACCACCGTCTTCCGGGACGGGCGTCACGTTCTGACACGCTCGATGGATCGACTGGACGAAAACGCGCTCATTGCCGCCATGGTCGGCCGCACCTTGCTCGATCCTTCGACAACCGCGCGCAATGCCCATTACGACACGCCGATCCTGACGGTGAGGAACCTTCGCCTAGACAAGCCGGACCGAAACGGATGGCGGACGGTTTTGTCGGATATCGACTTCGATCTCGGACGCGGCGAAATATTGGGCATCGGCGGCTTGCTCGGTTCCGGTCGAACGGAAATCCTGCAATCGATCTTCGGCAGTGCTCAAGGGCGGGTTAGCGGCGAGATCAGGCTGGATGGAAAAGGCATCGACATTCGCTCGCCCCGCGATGCCCGCCATCTTGGCATCGCCCTCGTCACCGAGGACCGCAAGGCGGAGGGCCTCTATCTCAAGGCCTCCATCGCCGACAATGTCGCGCTTCCGCTCGTCGACGCCCTTTCCCGTTTTGGCTTGCGCTCCGTTGCCGGCGAGAAAGCGCTGGCCGACGAAGCGGTCAAGACATTGGGAATCCGCTGCAGCGATATCGACCAGGTCGCCAACACCCTTTCAGGCGGCAATCAGCAGAAGGTGGTGATCGGCAAATGGCTGGCGACCAAGCCACGCATTCTGCTGTTGGACGAGCCAACGCGCGGCATCGACATCGGCGCCAAACGCGACATCTACGATCTCATCTTCCGATTGGCTGATCAGGGGCTAGCCATTGTGGTGGTCAGTTCCGAGATGCCGGAACTGCTGCACCTTTCGGACCGCATCCTGGTGATGGCCGAGGGCCGTCAGACCGGCATGCTTCAACGCCATCAAGCCAGTGAGGAGCGGATCATGCAGTTGGCTGCGCCCCGGCGCGCAAACGGACGGACGGCAGCATGAATGCGTTGAGACTTGTGTCGCGTACAAAGCTCTACTGGGGGCTGATCGCCATTTTTTTGATTGGCGTTCTGGGCTCGCCGGTCACTTCCAAGGGCACCAACATCTTCCTGTCCTACGGCAATCTGCTCGATGTGCTGAGACAGGTTTCCACGACCGGCCTCATTGCCACGGGCATGACGGCGGTCATCATCACCGGCGGCATCGATCTTTCGGTCGGTTCGCTGATGGCTATCTGCTCCGTGGTGACGGCGATGCTGCTCACAATGCCTGGTGCCACGCCGGCTGCCCTCATGGGCATACCCGCGGTCGGCCTGGTTGCGCTGCTGATTGGCGTTGCCACCACGCGTTTCCTGTTCGCCAACTTCGCCAAGTCGGCGAACGGGGTCACACTCCACCGCATGCCACATCTTGATAAGATGCGTGGTGTCGTTTTGCCGGCCGTGGTCGGCATCCTGCTGTGTGCCCTCACGCTCTGGTTTCTTCTGCCGCAAGTCGACACGAAGTTCGGCGTGCTCGGCGTTCTCATCGTGGCACCCTGCGTCGGATTGCTGTTCGGAGCGCTCAACGGCCTGATCATCGTTGGTGGCCGACTGCAGCCCTTCATCGTCACGCTTGCGATGATGGTAACGGCCCTGGGCATCGCCCGCCTCACCGCAGGACAGAACAATGCGGTGCTGCCCGTCTATACCGGTTCCAACGCCACCGAGGATTTCGAAATCCTGCGCTCGCTCGCCTTCGGCATCATTCCCATGCCCGGCCTGTTCTTCCTTGGCGCCATCGTCATTTATGGCGCCGTGCTGCGCTTCACGCCCTTTGGCCGCTATGTCTATGCGATCGGCGGCAACGAGGAAGCCGCGCGGCTTTCGGGTATCGCCGCCGGTCGCGTGAAGATCGCCACCTATGCCATTTCGGGCCTGCTCGCCGGCATCGCCGCCGTGCTCTATGTGGCGCAATACCGCCAGGGCAAACCGGATGCGGGTGCGGGGCTGGAACTCGATGCGATCGCCGCCGTCGTCATTGGCGGCACCAGTCTGATGGGCGGGCGCGGCAGCCTCGCGGGGACCTTGTGCGGCGTGCTGATCTTCGGGCTGCTGTCCAACATCCTGCAGCTGCACAACATCAATTCGAACCTGCAGCTTGTGCTCAAAGGCCTGATCATCATCGGCACGGTGCTGGTCCAGGAGCGCAACGCCGCTGATCTTTTCGCCCATATGCGACTTTCGCGGAAGCGATCGGCGCACACGCCAACGTCCGTTGATGAGCGGGCGATCAAAGAGACCAAGTCTCGAACAATCGGAGGAAACGCAAATGAAACGCCGTGAATTTCTTGGACTGGTGGCCCTGACAACAGCACTTGTCGCCACGACAGCGCTCGTCCCGGGTCAAAGCGCGTTCGCACAAGACAAAAAGTGGACCATCGGCTTCAGCCAGGTCACCACGATCGAGCCGTGGCGGGCGCAGTTCAACAAGGACATCCTTGCTGAAGCCGCCAAACACCCGAACGTCAATCTCATCATCACCGACGGCGAAGACAAGACCGAAAAGCAGGTCGCGGATGTCGAAAACCTCATCCGTCAGCAGGTCGACGCGCTGCTCATTTCACCGAAGGAATCCGCCGGTCTTACCGGCGTCGTCCAGAAGGCAATCGATGCCAAAATCCCCGTCTTCGTGCTCGACCGCAACGTCGACACGAAGGATTTCATCCAGTTCGTGGGCGGCGACAACAAGTTGATCGGCCGCGCCGCCGGTGAATATGCGGTCGAACTTCTGGGCGGCAAAGGCAAGGCAGCCGGCAATGTCGTCGAGATATGGGGCGGCATGGGTACCGAGCCGGCGCATGACCGTCACGATGGCTTCCATGAATTCACCGACAAGGAACCGGGCATCAAATATCTGCTCGACAAGCAGTCGGGCGACTGGAAGCAGGACCAGGCCTACAACATCATGGCGACCGCACTGCGCAACAACGAGAAGATCGACCTGGTCTACGGCCACAACGATCCGATGGCCTATGGCGCCTATCTCGCCGCCAAGGATGTCGGTCGCGACAAGGACATCAAATTCATAGGCATCGACGCCTTGCCCAATGAAGGCGTGCAGCTCGTCAACAAGGGTGAACTGACGGCGACTTTCCTCTACGCAACGCCTGGAGCGGAGGGGTTGCGCCAGGCGTTGAAATATCTCGCCGGCGAGAAGGTCGAAAAGACCGTTATCCTGCCGACCTTGAAGATCACCAAGGAAAACGCGCCGCAGATCCTGAAGGACAACGGCCTCTAATTTCACAATTGCTGCAGGCAGCGGCCGACATCAAAATTTCGGTCGCTGCCTCATCGTAAACGCCCATGCCGCCGGCATCATTCGGCAGCGACGGCGAATCCAATACGCGATCTGAGAGCCGCTCCGGCTTCGTCGAGTGCCTGGTCGATACGGCGCGCGAAGGCCTCCGATGCCGGTTGGCCATCGGCGAAATCGCGCTCCGTCGCATAGATGGCCGTCGGCAGGGAATAAGCCTCGAAGAACCCGAACAGTGGCCGAAGCTGGTGTTCGACGATCAGCGCATGGCGGTCGCCGCCGCCTGTCGCGGTCAAGAGCACGGGTTTGCCGCGCAGTGCCGTCGGATCGAGCAGATCGAAGAAATGTTTGAACAGCCCGGTATAGCTGCCCTTGTAGGTTGGTGAACCGACGACCAGCAGATCGGCTTCCGCAACGGCGCGCAGAATTGTCCCTGCCTGATCCCCCAGATCGGACGCCCGCCGCGCCGTGGCGAAGGACGCCCCCAGATCTTCGATGTCCCAGCTCGCGGCAGACAGCCGGTTGCGGCGTCCGATCTGTGACACGACATGGTCGACGAAGCCGAAGGTCTTGGACGGGCGTGTGATGTTGCCGGAAAAGCCGACAATGCTGGTGTTGGCCACGGGCGAACTCCCTTTTCTCGATGCTCGGTCTCTCAGGAAGCTGATGCGGCAACGCGCGGACGCACACCACGACCAAACTCGACGTCCCAACCGCGCAGCGCCGGCGACGACGCGCTGGCAAGGTCAAGTTTCGGGAACAGCAATTCGGCGACGTTGTAGACCTCCTCGAGATGCGGATAGGCCGATGCAATGATGGTTTCGATGCCGATGTCCTGGTATTCGCGAATGCGCGCCGCGACATTGTCGGGACTGCCGACCAGCGCTGTGCCCGCACCGCCCCGCACAAGCCCCAGCCCGGCCCACAGATTGGGGCCGACAACCAGCTTGTCGCGACGGCCCTGATGCAGCGCGGCCATGCGTTTCTGGCCGACCGATTCCGACACATTGACGAAGTTGTTCTGCGCTTCGGCGATCACCTCATCGGAGACATGGCTGATCAGCCGGTCGGCGGCGGCCCATGCCTCTTCTTCGGTTTCCCGCACGATCAGATGGATGCGCAATCCAAAACGGATGTTTCGACCTTCCTTCGCGGCGGCCTTGCGCACCTGCTCGATCTTTTCGACAAGTTGTTCGACGGGTTCACCCCAGCTCAGATAAACGTCGACATGTTTGGCGGCGATCGCGATGCCGGCATCCGACGAGCCGCCGAACCACAATGGCGGATAAGGCCGCTGTACCGGCGGGAAAGAAATGTCGGACCCACGCGCCGAGAGATATTGGCCCTCGAAATCCACCTCTTCGCCCGACAAGATGCTTCGCCAGATCGAGAGGAACTCGTCCGTCTGCGCGTAGCGTTCACCGTGGTTGAGCTTGATGCCATCGCCGGCAAGGTCGCTCGGATCGGCGCCGGTAACGACATTCAGCAGCACGCGGCCGTTGGAAATGCGGTCGAGCGTGGCGGCATGGCGGGCAAACAGGGCCGGCGTGCCGCTGCCGGGGCGCAGTGCAACCAGGAAACGCAGCCTTTCCGTCTGCGGGATGAGCGCCGCCGCCGTGATCCAGGCGTCTTCGCAGCGCGTGCCGGTCGGCAAGAGTACGCCCTTGAAGCCCAGCCGATCCGCCGCCTGGGCGATCTCCCGCAAATAACCGAACGTGGCCGGCCTGTGGCGCTCGTCGGTGCCGAGATACGGCCCGTCGCCATGGGTGGGCAGGTACCAGTAGAGATCGAGCGGACGCTTCGGATCGGACATGGGATTTTCCTTCTGCGGTCGTTGTTCGAAAACGGTCAGAGCTTGCCCTTCCAGGGCACCAGCCGCCGCTCCAGCCAGCGCATGCCGGTGGCGAAGGCAAAGGCAAGAACCGCGATGATGATGAGGCCGACGAAGACGACGTCGGTGGACAGGAAGTTCGCGGCCGACATGATCATGTAGCCAAGGCCGGATCGTGCCGCGATCAGCTCGGCCGCCACCAATGTCGACAGGCCGGCGGCGATGCCGATGCGCAGGCCGGTCAAAATCTCGGGCAGTGCCGAAGGCAAGATGATGTTGAAGAACAATTGCAGCCGGCTTGCGCCCAACGACAGCGCCGCGTTGATGCGCTCGGCCGGCACGGAACGCACTCCGGCTTGCGCCGAAAAGCAGATCGGTGCGAAGGTGGAGAGCGACAAAAGCACGATCTTCGAGGTTTCGCCGATGCCCAGCCAGATGATCAGCAGGGGCAAGTACGCCAGCGGCGGCAGACCCCAATAGAGGCCGATCGGCACCGAAAGCACGCCTTTGGCCCAACGATTGAGCCCCATCAAAAGACCGATCGGAACACCAAGACCGACACCGACGGCAAGAGCGGCCAGGATGCGGCCAAGGCTGGCCAGCGTGTGCTCCAGCAGCGTGCCGTCGGCATAGCCGTCCTGGGCAACCGCGTGGAACTGCGCCAGCACTTCCGCAGGCGAAGGTAGGAACAGCGGCGAAGCCCAGCCGAATTGCGTCGCGACGAACCACAGCGCGATCAGCGCGACCAGCGTGATGCTGCTGATGAGCAAGGTGGTGGTGGTGCCAACAATCGGTCGCGAGCGGTGCGGCTTCGGCGCCGGCTGAACATGGGCGAATACGGTGCGCGGATCGGCGGCAAGCGTCATTGCAGAACTCCCTTGCCGGATGCTGCCGGACGGTGGATCAAAGCGCGGATTTCCTCGCGCAGTTCGATGAAGCGCGGGTCGGACAGGATCGGACCAATATCGCCGGTCTCGGCGAATTCGCGCGCGAAATCCGCGTCAAAGCGGGCGACGATGCGGCCAGGCCTCGGCGACATCACCACCACGGTGGTGCCAAGCGTCAGTGCTTCTTCGATGGAATGGGTGATGAAGAGGATCTGCTTGCCGGTGCGCGCCCACACCGACGCCAGCAACTGCTGCATCGTCTCGCGTGTCAGGCTGTCCAGCGCGCCGAACGGCTCGTCCATCAAGAGAATCTTGGGATCGGTGGCCAATGCCCGTGCCAAACCGACACGCTGGCGCATGCCGCCGGAAAGTTCGTAGGGCGGTTTGTCGCCAAACTCGGACAACCCGACCAGATCCAGCAATTCCTGCGCCTGTTGGCGGCGTTGCTTTCTGGCGACACCGCGGAACTTCAGCCCGAGCGCGACATTGTCGATGACACTGGCCCAGGGCAGCAGCGTATCCTTCTGAAAAACGACGCCGCGGTCGCCGCCAGGGCGGTCGACAGGCTCCCCATCCAGGGTAATCGACCCCTCGGTGAGCGGCAGGAAACCGGCGACGGCATTGAGCAATGTGGACTTACCGCACCCCGATGCCCCTACGGCAACAACGATGGAATCCGGGGCAATATCCAGCGAGACACGGTCGAGCGCGTGAACGCTGCTGCCGTCGGAAGCTGGAAAGGTGACACTGGCATCGCGGATGCGGAGCATATCGAAACCTCCGGGCGATACGGGCCTCAACCGGCCCGTATCGCTCTGGCTTTTGTCAATTGGAAACCTTGGCGGCTTCCGCGTATCGCGGGTCGACGAAGGCAGCGTAGCTGTCCTTGACGGCGGTGATCTTGCGCTGTTCCTTGAGGAAGTTCGCCGTATCTTTGAGGATTTTCGCGACCCCGCTCTTTTCGCCGCCGCCCAGCCATTTGTCGGAAAGCTGTTCCTGCAAAGGCGGCACCACAGTGGATTTCAGCCGCTCCGCATTCTCGGCCGGTGTTCCGCCCTGCAGCCCGGCAATGAGCTTCGCGTTCTCCGATTCCGGACCCCAGGCCGCCTTGTCCTTGGCGAAGGAGACAAAATAGCCATCCACCTGCTGCACATATTGCGTCAGGAATTCGGGATGCTGCTTGGCGAACTCGCCGGTCGCCACCAGGGCGCTGAAGGTCGGCGCGCCGCGGTCAGCCACCTGCCCCGCCGTCAGAAGCACCTTGCCGTTCTTCTTCAATTCCGACAGCGCCGGATCCCACACGAACGCACCGTCAATGTCACCGCGTTTCCAGGCCGCCACGATTTCAGGCTGCGGAATGGCGATGACCTGTGCTTCCTTTTCCGAAATGCCTTCCTGCTTGAGCACGGCAAGCAGCTGATAATGGTCGGTCGAAACCGGTGCGGCGGCCAGCTTCTTGCCCTTGAGATCGGATGGCGTCTTGATCTCCGGCCTCACCACCAGCGCCTCGCCGTCGCGCGATACCGAAGAGATGTAGAAGGCTTTGACGTCCAGCCCCTTGGAAACCGCCGCGGAATACGGGCTGGAACCGACATCGCCGATCTGGACAGCGCCGGAAGCAATGGCGGCAAAGATATCCGCGCCCGAATTGAACCGGCGAAATTCGATGTTCCAACCGGTCCTCTTGGCGATCTCGCCATTGGCGATACCGACGAAATACGGCACCGAGCCGGTCTGATAAGCGATGACCACCTTCTTTTCGTCAGCGGCAAAGGCCGACGAGATGAGAGCGCCGATGGAGAGACCCGCGAGAGCGGCGGTGAACAGTTTGCGCATGCGTTTACCCCTTTGCTGATCGAGGTTTGTTCCCCGAACCATCAGCGCACGTCGCTGATCGGCTTAAACGCTACTGAATTTGTAGAATTAGTTTAGAAAGCTTTTTGCGAATATCGTCCGAGTTCGGAACGATCTGTCTAATCGCATCGAGACGAAACAACGCGATTCATTCGAGAGGCGGACGTCCGCGCCGGGCACAGCATCTCAGCCGCATCGCGAGCGTCTTCCGAACCAGAGCTTTTTTTCAGCGAACGAACGCCAGCACGACGATGCGGGGAGCAAGGCAGTATGCGAGCGTTGCACGACGTCCGGTGGTCGTCGTCGCCCTACTCGCACTCAGGTCTATCGCGATATCCCCATAATCCAGGATTTCGTGATCAAGCGGATAGACCGCCTTGTAGACCGCTTCCTTGGCCGCAAACAGGATGCGGCCGGCGAGTTGCCGATCCACTGCCCCGACAACGTCTATGCTTGTTGCGACGAGCGCGGCGATCTCGTCCGGTAGCGCGATGGCAGGCTCGACATCGATGCCCAGGGAGCCGACGTCGGTAATCGACGCAACCGCAGCGACCGCCATCTCATCGTCATGGGCGAGCGAGCCGGAGATGCCGTCAGGCCAGACTGGAGCGCCGGAAGGTGAGCGCAAGACCGGGAAATCGTTGATGCCGATATTCGACAACAGACTGTGTGCGATCCAACGCGCGGCGCCGCTGGCACGGCGCATGGCCGGGCGGCGCGCCGGGATGGAACCGGCCTCCTCGGGCAAGAGATGGGCCTCATCGCCGTCGCGGATCGATCGGCAGCCGACGCCGACGCCAGGCGGCGCGATGGCGGCCATTGCTTCAAGCAACGAGACTTCCTCGGCGGAGCGTGCGGGAATGGGTGGCGGCCGCGTCAACGATCGTCCGTCGGCGACGGCACAACGAGATCGGCGATCATTTCGCCGTCCTCGTCAAGGCCTTCTTCCACGAAGCCGGCGGAGCGGTAGAGGTGCCGTGCACCTTCATTGTCAGGCGCGTAGCAAATCGAGATATGCCTGATATGGCCGAGCTGCGCAATTTCGTCCAGAACCTGCAGCAGCGCGGCTCTGCCATAGCCCCTGCCTTGATGTTGACGGTCGATCATGAAGCGGTAGATGCGCGCCTCGTCATCATCCTGCGGCGCCTCATACATCAGGAAGCCGACAACGCCATCACCAGCCATCACCACGCGTGGCCGGGCGTCTTCGTCCAGATCGGCCTCCTCGAGGGACTCGGTGTTGCTGGCGACGAAATCCAACTGGTCGTGTGCGAGCTCCAACGCGGTGACCTGGGCCCGATTAGCCTCGGTCACCGGCACGAGATGAACCTGCGCAGCCTTCTGAACATGCGTCGTCAACACATCGCCTCCGCCGTCAGCCTGAATGTCGCGGACGCCTCGACCACGACAAGCGGGCTACCGCCTTTCGTGGTCGATCCGGCGTTCAAGCGGCCGTCTTGATCTCATCGCGCGTAACGGGCGTGACGAAGCGTTGGAGCTTGGCTGGGTTGCCCCGCCATATCGAATTGGGCTCCAGCACTTCACCCTTCATCACGAAGGAATCGACATCGACGACCGACCCGTCGCCCATCACCACGCCATAGTGGATGAACGCCGCCGGTCCCAGCGTGCAGCCCTTGCCGATCCGGATGTAATCCGACTTGAAGGCACCCTCTTCCAGCGAATGGGCCTGGATGACGCAGCCTTCGTTGAGGGTCGCATCATCGCCGATTTCGACCAGCGAGCGCTCGGTCAGGTTGCTGCCGCCATCATACACCCTGCGACCCACCTTGACGCCCAACATGCGCATGATCATCGGCCGGAACGGCGTGCCGCCAAACAGGCGCGTTATCGGCGAATCCGACAGTTTCCAATGACGCTCGTGGTGCCAGAAGCTGACGTCGTAGATCGTCGTCATCCGAGGCTTCAGCTTGCCGAAGCCGAGGCTGGCCCGCTCCAACAGGACGTAGAACGGAATGGTGATCGCCGAGGTCAGCAGCACCGCTACAAAGAGCGCCATTTCCGCCCAGTCGGTGTAATAGTTCAGCGCGCGGTCCCAGATCACCAGCGTCACGAACAACATCGCCCATTGCGCGAACAGGAAGAGAAGCGCCGTCACCGCATTGTAGACATTCTTGGATTTGAGACGACGCAGGCGCTCGTCCTCGTTGATGCCCGCGATCAACTCCTTGTCACGGTTGACCATGCGCGGGATTTCGAAGGAAGGCGAACCCAGCAGGCCGACATTCTCGCGCACCGGTCCGTCGATCGGCACCATCACCTTCGTGCCGAGCAGGCAGTTGTTTCCGGTCCGTCCGTCTGGCGGATAGTAGATATTGTTGCCCAGATAGTTGCGTTCGCCGAGCCGTGTGTGGTCGAGCCGGAAGGCGGAGGCGGACTTGTGCATGTTGATCATGAAAAGCCCGTCCGACACCATGGTCTGGGTGCCGATCTCACACAGGAGCGGATTCTCATGCTGCTGGTTGCTACCGAAGTTGGAGCCGGTCTGAACCACCTTGTTGAGCTTCCAGCCAATGGCGCGCATGTAATACACGATCGCCGAGCTGTCGCCGAACAGCAGATTCAGCAAGCGTGCATTGCTGAACAACTCGACCACCGTCTGAAGCCAGTACCGGAACCCGTAGAGCGTGTAGGTACGACCCGGCTTCAAAATCAGGCGGATCAAGCGCGGCAGCAGCGTCGCGGCCAGCAAGGCGACCGCGAGGTAGCCGAACAGCGTGACCGTGGTGCCGATGGCGACGATGCCAATCGTCTCCTGATAGTCGTCGCTGACATTCTGCCAGTAGGCATGGAAGAGCAGCGGCAGCGGCGTGACGATCATGAACAGCCCGACGAGCTGAGCCGCTTCGAACAGGATGCGTCGATAGTTGGACGCATCGACGTTGCGGACCTTGCAATAATTCGCCTCGGTCGGCACCGCCGGCGACCCATGCCAGCGTTCGCCGTCCGGGATGCTCTGTCCGCGCTGCAACGAGGACGCATGGCCGAGCTGGGCACCATCCCCGATCCTGGTGTCGATATCCATGGTGCTGCCGACACCCACGAAGGCGTCCTTGCCGATGGTCAGCGGTCCGGTGTGAATGTAGCCGGACTGCGCCCGGTAGCCGAGGATCATCGATTCCTTGCGCAGGATCGTGTTGTCGCCGATCGATATGAGGTCCGTACACACGGGCACGGTGCGGCATTCGATGACGGTGTTTTCCCCAAGCCTGGCGCCGAGAAGGCGCAGATAGATGGAGTACAGCGGGTTGCCGCGGAAAAGAACGACCGGGGCCGTGCGGATCAAGGTCTGGATGACCCAGAACCGGTAATAGCGCAGGCCCCAGATCGGAAAGGCTTCCGCTTTCCAGCGTCCCACCAGCAACCACTTGGCAACGATGGCGAAACCCGACATGCCGAAGAAGACACCGCCCGAGAGCAGCACGCAGCGTAGATACAGCTGGAACGGCTCATCGAGCTTGTCATAGACCCAATTGAGACCGAGGTTGAACGCCCACAGGCTAAAATAGCTGTAGAGGCCGTAGAACAGTAGCTGAGCCGCGCCGCAGGTCCAGTACGCGAAGTTCGATGCCTGGTGCGTGAGAACACGCTCATCGGTGGCTATCGTCGTCTCTTCGGGAATGCGCAAATGCTGCGCGAGGCTTGCAACGGTCGGGTACAGGTAGATGTCCCGCATCGATGCCGTTGCCCATTCCGGCTTGGTGCGGACGCGGGCGCAGAAGCGCGCCATCAGCAAGGAATTGGCGCCGAGATCGTCGAAGAAATTGTCGTCGGCCGATACGAAGAAATTGTCCCCGGCGGAGGCTTCGCTGAGATTCAAGACATCGGAGAGCGCCGCAGCCAGAAAACGTTCGTCCTCGTTACCCGGTTGCACGATCGCCCGATCCGCCGTCAGCCGGACATTTGTCGGCTTTGGCAGCTGACGTAGATCCGCCTTGTTTGAGACCGTCATCGGAATGGCTGGCAGCTCTTCCAGATAGGAAGGCACCATGTAGTCGGGCAGACGCCGTTTCAGTTCGCGGGCAACGTCACCGCGCGAGATCGGCGGCAGCCCTGTCTTGGGCGCGTAGTAGGCAACCAATTCCACGCGACCGGGTTCGATTTCCCAGGTTGTCACCGCAGCCTGCGCAATGGCGGGCTGGTCCAGCAGAACGGCCTCGATCTCTCCGAGCTCGATACGGTATCCGCGGATTTTCACCTGGGTATCGATGCGCCCGTTATACTCGATCTCGCCGTCATCGTTGATGCGGCCAAGGTCACCGGTGCGGTAGATGCGCTTGGAAGGGTTGTTCGGCAGCCCAACGAAGTCGGGGATGAATTTCTGCTCGGTCAGATCCGGCCGGTTGAGATAACCGACGGCAAGCCCGATGCCGGCAAGACCGATCTCGCCCAGTTCACCAGGCTTGGTCAACGCAGCTTCCGTCGGGTCGACGATGACGACGGAATAGGTGGGCAACGGTGCACCGATCGTCACCGGCTTGTCCGGCGTGAGCAAGCCCATCGTCGCCGTAACGGTGGCCTCGGTCGGGCCGTAGGTGTTGAGGATCTGTCGGCCCGGCTTCGACCAGCGCACGACGAGATTGTGAGGACAAGCCTCGCCGCCGACCAGTAGCGCCCGCAAGCTGGGCACATCGCTCTCGATCGAGGACAGCAGGGTTGGACTGCAGGCCATGCAGGTGACCTTGTTGTCCCTGAGGAAATCGGCGAGCTCCTCGCCCACAAGGGTAAGCTGGCCCGGAGCCGGCACGACCGTCGCGCCTGCCGCGAACGGAACCCAAATCTCCTCAGTGGAGAAGTCGAAGGCGATCGTCATGCCCTGGTAGACGCGATCGCTCGGCCGATATCCATAGGATGCTGCGGCCACACGCACGAAGTTGCAGATGCTTTGGTGATTGACGACCACACCCTTCGGGCGGCCGGTCGTGCCTGACGTGTAGAGGATGTAGCAGGTTTCGTCGGAAGCGGGTGTGGCCCCTTTCCGCGACAGCGGCTTGTCGGACTTCTTCCCGATTTCGGCCGACGGACCATCGACCAGGACATACGGCACGGGCAACCCCTCAGCCCGGGAGGAATAGGCCGCGATCGTGACGATCAGCTTCACGCTCGCATCGTCGATGATGAGCGTCATCCGCTCTTCGGGGAAAGCAGTGGCGAGCGGAACGAAGGCCGCGCCGGCCTTCATTACGGCCAGCAATGCGACATAGGTTTCCGCGGAGCGGTCGAGCAGGAGACCCACCCGGTCACCCGGCTTCACACCCCGATCGACGAGCAAACGGGCGAACTGATTTGCGCGTTTGTCCAGTTCCCGATATGTCCAGACGCGTCCATCCGAGATAACAGCAGGCGAAGTGGCGAACTTCCCGGCAAGTTGCTCGAAGAATATGTCGAGCCGTTCGCCCGGTTGCCCGGCTTGTGCGAAGTCGGCACCCGTCAATATCTGGGGACGCCCGGCCATTCGGGAGCCTGGCGCCGTTTTCGACTTTTCGGCCGAACCCTGAGCTTTGTCTCGGTCGAGCTCGGCGTCGTCAACACCGTGGTCCATTTCCGTTCTCTTTCGTCGTGGGTCGAGCGTGGCTGAGCGCATATCGCGCAAAGGGCCTGTTGCCTTTCCGGCAAGCATGGTCTGTCGGCCGACTGTGCGCCGCTACGAATGACCTCTCCTTCGTGCAGGTCCAATAACCAAAGCTTTCGCAGAAGAAAAGGCCGCATTTTCGGGCGACAGTTGCTGCACTTCCGATTTGCCCGTCTTCAAGGGCGAAGAAATCGGGCAAATGCGCGGTCGTCGACGTGCTGGCGCCCCCTTCACGAGAAGGCGATCCCCGGCCCTGGCCCCATCATCAAATACAAAGACAGGCCAGATTTCCGCAACCACGGACTGATGACGCTCAGTGCGCAAGCGAGCCAGTTTCGCAAAAAAGAAAAAGCCCGGCACGTGCCGGGCTTTTTTCTTTGTCCTCAACGCTGGCCCGCGAGCGCGGCCATGCTCAATGGTCCATTGCCTTGACGATTTCCTCGGTCATCTTCTTGGCGTCGCCGAGCAGCATCATGGTACCGTCCTTGTAGAACAGCGTGTTGTCGATGCCTGCATAACCGGAACCCAAGGAGCGTTTGACGAACAGGCAGGTGCGGGCCTTGTCGACGTCAAGGATCGGCATGCCGTAGATCGGCGAGCTCTTGTCGTCACGCGCCGACGGGTTGGTGACATCGTTGGCACCGATGACATAGGCGACGTCGGCCTGCGCGAACTCGGAGTTGATATCCTCCAGTTCGAACACCTCGTCGTAAGGTACATTTGCTTCAGCGAGCAGCACGTTCATGTGCCCGGGCATACGTCCGGCGACCGGGTGAATGGCGTACTTCACCTCGACGCCGTTGGCCTTCAACTTGTCGGCCATTTCGCGCAGCGCATGCTGGGCCTGCGCCACCGCCATGCCGTAGCCCGGCACGATGATGACTTTCTGGGCGTTCATCATGAGGTACGCCGCATCGTCGGCGGCACCCGTCTTGACCGTGCGCTGGACGCCGTCATCGGCAACGGCGGCCGTCTCGCCGCCAAAGCCGCCGAGAATGACCGAGATGAACGAGCGGTTCATGCCCTTGCACATGATGTAGGACAGGATCGCACCGGAAGAACCGACCAGCGCACCGGTGATGATCAGCGCCAGATTGCCCAGCGTGAAGCCGAGAGCGGCTGCCGCCCAGCCCGAATAGGAATTGAGCATCGACACCACGACAGGCATGTCCGCGCCGCCGATCGGGATGATGAGCAGTACACCCAACGCCAGCGAAGCGATGACGATCAGCCAGAAAATGGTGGTCGACTGGGTGGCGACGAGCAGAACGATCAAAACGACCAGGCCGATGCCAAGTGCCGCGTTGATCAGGTGGCGCGACGGCAGCATGATCGGCTTGCCCGACATGCGTCCGTCGAGCTTCAGGAAGGCGATGACCGAACCGGTGAAGGTAATGGCGCCGATGGCGACGCCGAGGCTCATTTCCACCAGCGCCTGCGCGTGGATCGCGCCAGCTTCGCCAATGCCGAAAGAGGCCGGCGCATACATGGCGGCGGCAGCCACCATCACGGCAGCCATACCCACCAGCGAGTGGAAGGCCGCGACCAGCTGCGGCATCGAGGTCATAGCAATCCGCCGCGCCGTATAGGCGCCGACGCTGCCGCCGATCGCGAGGCCGAGCACGATGAGCGCGAAACCGCCGAAGGACGGCTTGGCCAAAAGCAAGGTGGTGACAATGGCGATCGCCATGCCGATCATGCCGTAGAGGTTGCCCTTGCGGCTGGTGGTCGGGTGCGAAAGGCCGCGCAGCGCCAGGATGAACAGGATGCCGGAGACCAGATAGAGGAAAGAGGCGAGATTGATGTTCACGTCACTTGTCCTTCTTCTTGTACATCGCCAGCATGCGCTGGGTGACAAGGAACCCGCCGAAGATGTTGACCGAGACCAGCACCAGGGCGATGAAGCCGAAGCCGGTGGCGGCACCCGCGGCGGAGACACCGACGGCCAGAAGCGCGCCAACCACGATAACCGAGGAAATCGCGTTGGTGACCGCCATCAACGGCGTGTGCAGCGCCGGCGTCACCGACCAGACAACGTAATAGCCAACGAAGATGGCGAGTACGAAGATGGCAAAGCGGAACACGAACGGATCGATCGCGCCGCCCGACAGCGCATGTGCGGCGCCGCCGACCGCGTCGGCGGTACCCGGTGCGTTGGCTGCCTCCTTGAGGGCCAGGCGAACGGCGGCACTAGCCTGGTCAAGCTGATCGAGGGCTTTCTGCAAGGCTTCCATCAGGCGGTCCCCTTCGACTTAGCCGCGGCGGATTTCTTTTTCGCGGCAGGTTTGGGCGATGCATCAGCGACCATGGTCGAGGCAGGGATGGCAGCTGGTTCGACTTGAGGCTTCTGGTCAACCTTGGCGAAGTTCGGATGCACAACCTTGCCGTCGTCGGTCAGCAGCGTTGCCTTAACCAGTTCGTCTTCGCGATTGATGGCGATCTGCTTCGAGGACTTGTCGACCAGCGTCTCGAGGAAGGCGAACAGGTTCTTGGCATAAAGCAACGAAGCGGACGCCGCGACGCGACCGGCCACGTTGAGATGGCCGACGATCTTGACCCCATTGCCGGTGGTGACGATCTTGCCGGCCTCGGCACCGGCGACATTGCCGCCGCGCTCCACCGCAAGATCGATCAGAACCGAGCCAGGTCGCATCGACGCCACCATTTCAGCCGAAACCAGCTTCGGCGCCGGACGGCCCGGGATCAGCGCCGTGGTGATGACGATGTCCTGCTTGGCGATATGCTCGGCTGTCAGCGCCGCTTGCTTGGCCTGATATTCCTTCGACATTTCCTTGGCGTAGCCGCCAGCGGTCTCGGCCTGTTTGAACTCTTCGTCCTCGACAGCGATGAACTTCGCGCCAAGCGACTGGACCTGCTCCTTCACTGCCGGCCGCACATCGGTGGCGGTGACGACGGCACCAAGGCGGCGCGCGGTGGCGATGGCCTGGAGGCCGGCAACGCCAACCCCCATGATGAACACCTTTGCCGCCGGCACTGTTCCGGCGGCTGTCATCATCATCGGCAGTGCCCGGTCATATTCGCCGGCACCGTCGATCACCGCCTGGTAGCCGGCAAGGTTCGCCTGCGACGACAACACGTCCATCACCTGGGCACGGGTGATGCGCGGCATGAATTCCATGGCAAAGGATGTCACGCCAGCCTTAGCGAGGGCGGCGACCCCGGCATCGTTGCCGTAGGGGTCCATGATGGCGATGACGGTGGCGCCCTTTTTGTAGGCCTTGAGTTCGGCCTCGATTGGACGACGAACCTTCAGAACCACGTCAGCCTTGGCGACGTCGGTGGCCTTGCCGATGGTGGCACCTGCCTTGGCGAAATCAGCGTCTGGGATGCGCGAGGCGTTTCCGGCTCCCGCTTCGACGACAACATCAAAACCCAGGCCGGTTATGCGTTTTACCGTATCGGGAGACGCAGCAACGCGCCCCTCGTTCGCATCAATCTCGCGAGGTATGAATACGACTTGTCCCACCGCATGATCCTTTCGGCTGGAACTCAGTTTCCTACAGAGCGCCGGCCTAGCGGCCGGTGCCGCCCCACACAGGATGGGAAGGTATTATCGGAGAATAAAGCCGCCGATCGCCAGGACGATCACGAACAGCACCGAGCCTGAGAAGAACCCGCCGGCAAAAAAACCGAAGGCCATGGCGATCAGCAGCGCGACGCAGAAAAGCGAGCCATATTTGGCGAGCGCGATAAATCCCGCATAGGTGCGCTCATGTTCGGCATAGTCCATCTGGGCGCCCAGTTCGACAGGACCAGTCGGCGAGTGATCGGCCATTAGAATTCCCCTCCGGAAACATCTCAAGCGCACATAGCGAAAAGCGCCGCCAAGGGCAATGGCGCAGTTGCCGCACAACCAGCGCCAACTGCGTCAAGATAATCTTGAAAGCCAGCTTCCGATCAACTCGCAAAGGTCGGATCGATTGTCGTCCAAAAGCGCTGGCAATCGTCCGGATTATCAGCCGGCCAGATGCGGGAACAGACCGAGCAGACCGGCGACGATCAGATAGAACGCCACGATATAGTTCAACAGCCTGGGCATGATCAGGATCAGCACACCGGCGATCAGCGAAATCAGCGGCGTCAAGGTGATGGTGGACATGGTCATCCCCGGCTCCTCCCAAGTGGCAACGAAGAATCCGCTTCGTCGTTAGAATCGCGTCAAGGCGCCGTCTTGGCGGCTCCGTCAGGCCGCGTCGCGAAAATATTTTGCGGTCGGCAAGATGGTCAATGGTGCCAGTTCGCCGGGCCGTTGCTTCTCGAACAGCATGCGCCGTTCAGCGGCGGTCGAACGAAAGAACGGAAATCGCGCATAATAGCGGTCGCGATTCGCATATGCATTCGTGCGGAACAGAACAACTCGGTTGAACACACCTGGGTAGGAACGCGGCTCGCTGATCTGTTCCGAATAATAGACGCGCTTATAGAAGCCCGCGTGATCCTCGCGCACGGTCGAAAGACCGTAAGGTGCCTCGAAGTAGAAACAGGCCATGCCCGCCAGTCGCAGCGTCACGTAAGCAAGCTGCGGATAAACACGCGTCCAATCCGGGTCCGACGCAAATCTGCTCATGCAAACGAAGGTGTCCCCGGCTTCAAGCATAGGGAAAACAATATCGCCAAAGGCCTTTGTCGACGGAGATATCGGGGTCTGCTGCGTAACGTGATGGATGCGCATCGTGCTTACGAGGCGCTGTTCGACATAGACTCCGAAGCGATAAACATTCGTGGTCTCGTCCAAATCATCACTGATGATATGAGCGATGTTGTCGGGGATCATATCGTTGGAGCGATAAGCCTTGTAGCGCAGACGATAGATGTCTTCGAGGTCTTCGCCCTTGTCGCAACGGCGGTACTCGGATTTGTTGAGAAGCGCGAAGACCTTGTCGCTCAGACTAGGTCCTTCAGGCACAACAGTTCGTGCCAGCCCGGCATCCTTGCCCGGTTCACTCAGCGTACCCATCACTTTACCCCGTACTCCACCGCGATGGGGAGGGTATGCAACGGCGTCTGCATGTAAAGGTCAAAAAGCACTCGATCTCATTTACCGATTGTTAAGGTTAACGCCCTCCCCGGCGAATATGTATCAGAGCCCTTCCATTGTCGGTAGCGCCAAACGGGAATCGCCCTCCCTCGTTGAAGGGGCTTAGCGTTTGACAGCGCGTGGGGCCGTTTGCATCTCGTCAACAAAGGGCCAGATCGTGCTCGACATAGTCTCGATCCCCGAAGCGCTGAGCGCAGAGCCAAAAAGAAAACCTTGTACAAGGTCAGGTTCGACCTGCTGAGACAGGATTTTCAGTTGCTCGAAGGTCTCAACCCCTTCGATCGTAACGCTAAGCCCAAGTGAGCGCGAAACGTTGACGATGCCCTTGAGCAATTCCAGCGAACGCGGACTTTGGGCCACATCCATAAGGAAGGAGCGATCGATCTTGACCTTGTCCAGCGGCAGTTTGTGCAGATAGCTCAGGCTGGAGTAACCGGTGCCAAAATCGTCCAAGGCGATGCGCACGCCCAGCTTCTTGATTTCTTCGATCAGCTCGCGCGTTTGCGCCTTGTCGTCGAGAAGGGCCGTTTCGGTTACCTCGATCTCCAGCCGACTTGACGTCAGGTTTGCGGCGGCAAGGGCTCTGCGTACCTTATCGAGGACATCGTTGTCGCGAAAATCCTTCGCCGAAAGATTGACCGAAACCGAAATCTGCTCTGGCCATTTGGCGCATTCGGCGCAAGCCGCCTTCAGCACCAATTCGCTGATCTGCGAGATGATCCCCATCTCCTCGGCGAGCGGAATGAAGATTGCCGGAGAGATCGGGCCGAGGTCGGGATGATCCCATCGGCAGAGCGCCTCGCAGCTGACGATGCGCATCGTCTCCATGGCAACGATGGGCTGGTAGACAATACGCAGCGCGCTGGCCTCGACCGCGGAACGCAAATCGGCCTTCATCAATTGCCGATTGCGGAAGGCAGCATCCATGGAGGCTTCAAAGAGCCGCCAGCCATTCTTGCCGAGTTCCTTGGCCTTGTAGAGCGCGAGATCCGCCTTGACGATCATCTCGTCGACAGTCGTGCTGTCGACCCTGGATAGCACCGCGCCGGCGCTGGCCTGAATCCGTAGCGCGTGGCCAGCCACATCCACTTCACCTTGAAGACCCGAGAAGATGTGCTCCATCAAACCGGACAGATAGCTTTCATCCTCGACCCGGTCGAAGAACAACATGAACTCGTCGCCACCGAAGCGGCTGATCGTGACACCGGGAGCCGCAAAGGCGGACAAGCGTTCCGCTGCCGCATAGATCAGCCCGTCGCCAACCGGGTGACCGAGCGTGTCGTTGATGCTCTTGAAATCATCGAGATCGATGACAACCAGCCCACACAGTCGGCTGCGGTCGCCACCCGACATCGCCTCGCTGACCAGTTCGTGAAAATAGGCGCGGTTCATCAATCCGGTGAGGCTGTCGTAGCGTGCCATGAAACGGATACGTTCCTCGGCCGACACACGTTGAGTGACATCCTCGAAGGTGATGACACCAAGTTCCTGGGAGCCTTCGCGTGCCGAAAATTCGTAGTGCTGGCCATTGGTCAACGACACCAGCACCTTGCGGTCCCGACCTTCGCGCAGGGCGCGTGTCAATTGCGCCTCGACATAACGGCAGTCCTTGGCTGCCAGCAGACCACCGGCAACGCCGCGCATCAGCAGCGAATGGATCGACCTGCCGAGCAGCTGATCTGCCGAGTTGAGTGACATCAGGTGCGCGGCTTCGGCGTTGGCGACAATCACCTTGCCGTCAGGATCGAGCATGACCAGGCCGTGCGACATCGTGTTTAGAGCGCGGTTGAAGCGGCCGGCAATCCGATTAGCCCGTTTTTCAGCGGAGATCGCGGTAAAGAGAACGTCACGGACAGTGTCCGCATACCGATGAATCGCCAACAAGAACGGCGCAGAGAGCAGACCCAAAGCGATGTGGTAGAAATCGCCCCGCAAAAGAAAGCCAAGGGACATTGGGCAGGTCAGCGTGATGATCAGGATAATGACCATCCGGGGCGAACCGTAGTTGCGCCCTGCGATACCGGTCGCTGTCGCCAGTGAAATGCAGACTGCCGCAGTCTCGGAGAAACTATCTTCAGCGGTATAGATAGCTACGAGACTGAAGAGACCGAGCGTGGCTCCATGCAAGGCACCGTAGGTGATGTACCTGTTTTCTCGCTGCCGTGCTTCTTCACGCGTTTTAGCTACGGGCAAGGCCGAATAGTTGCGCATGTTGACCACGCGCACGAAGCCGACAGCCAAAAGACAAAGCACCACCGCGAAATAAGCTATGTTGCCGGTTTTCGCCCAAACCAGCGAAATCAGCACGGATTGCGCGGAAATGCCGATGGCCAACGTGAACCCGTCGCGAAAAAGGGTTTCCACGAAGGGGACGTAGACGTCGTCTGGCAGTTCTTTCGTTCGCGTGATTGTCACGTCTGGTTCCCGTGCTCGGGACCTAACTCCTGACACAGCCGCCTTAAGAAAGGCTTAGAAAGACTAAAATTAGAGACGTTTCCCTACTGCATCACAGCTGCGCACACGACAGATGCCGAACACGCGGCCACAAGGATTATAGACTTCACTCGGCGGCTTGCAATTGTGCGCCTGTCTGAGCGCCCTCCAATCGCTCCAGAAGCCGCAATCGCTCGCCCGCAGCTTTCTCCATCGCCGCATGCTTGACGTGGCCATAACCGCGCACCATCGCCGGCACTGAGGCAAGGGCCGCGGCGGCTTCGATGCGAGCCGGGGTCAGCGAGCGGGCAATCAGATCGAGATCGCGTTCATATTCGGCAAGCAGTTGCCGCTCCTGTCGGCGCTCGGTCGCATAGCCAAAGATGTCAAAAATCGTGCCACGCAGCCCCTTGAGTGCTGCAAGCACACCAAAGCCTTTCATCATCCACGGGCCAAAACTCGACTTGCGCGCCTTGCCGTCGGCATCGCGGCTGCCGAGGATCGGCGGCGCGAGATGGAATTCGAGCTTGCCGTAGCTCTCGAACTGCTGCGCGAGCGCCCGTGTGAAGGAACCGTCCGTATAAAGGCGCGCAACCTCGTATTCGTCCTTGATCGCCATCAGCTTGAACAGGTTCCGCGCCGCCATCTCGGTGACGGTCTTTGAGCCCGGGATTGCTTTCTCCTCGGCGGTGCGCAGCGCGGCGATGCGCCTGGAGTACCGCTCGGCATAGGCCGCGTTCTGATAGGCCGTGAGGAACGCGACACGCCGCGCGATGACTTCGTCGAGCGTCTCGGCTTTTTCAGTCGGCTGGCCACCCTTGGCCTGGCGGTCTACCTGACCGCGCACGAATTCCGGTTCGTGCGCCGCGCGGCGTCCCCAACGGAAGGCGGCAATATTCATCGCCACTGCTTCGCCGTTCAGTTCGATCGCCTTCTCAACGGCTTCCGCCGACAGCGGCAAGCCACCATGCTGGAACGCAAAACCCAGCATGAACATGTTGGCGCCTAACGAATTGCCGAACAGCGCGGTGGCTGCGCGGGTGGCGTCGAAGAAATGTGCATGGCCGTCACCTGCGGCTTGGCGGATTGCTTTCTTCAAGCGCTCAGTCGGCAATGAAAAATCCGCCGACCGCGCGAATTCACCGGGCATGATCTCCGCGGTATTGGCGACAAAGATGGTATGCCCCTCGCGCACTGCCCCCAGCACCTTCTTGGCGCCGGAAACGACGAGGTCGCAGCCGAGCACGAGGTCGGCCTTGCCGGCCGAGACGCGAATGGCGTGGATCTCGTCGGGCGATCGCGCAACACGGACATGGGTGAATACCGAACCGCCCTTCTGCGCGAGACCGGCCATGTCGATCATGCCGCACCCCTTGCCCTCCAGGTGCGCGGCCATACCGAGTATCGCGCCGACGGTGACCACTCCGGTGCCACCAACCCCATCGATAATCGCCGCCCATCCGTCCTTATTGAGCGGAAACTGCTCCGGCTCTGGCAAGCCCGCCAGCGGATCCGCTTTGCCGGCAACGCCGACGGCCTTTCTGATCTTGGCGCCATGCACCGTCACGAAGGAGGGGCAAAAACCATTGACGCAGGAAAAATCCTTATTGCAGGATGACTGATCGATCCTGCGCTTGCGGCCAAATTCGGTCTCGACGGGCTGGATCGAAACACAATTGGACTGCACGCCGCAATCGCCGCATCCCTCGCAGACCAGTTCATTGATGAAGACCCGCTTGTCGGGATCGGGAAAGGTGCCGCGTTTGCGACGCCGGCGTTTCTCGGCCGCGCAGGTTTGATCGTAGAGCAACACCGACACGCCTTTGACTTCCCGCAGCTCGCGCTGGACGCGGTCGAGGTCGTCACGATGATTGATGGTGACACCAACGGGAAACTCCGCCCTGCCGGCATATTTTTCCGGCTCGTCGGTGACGACGGCGATGCGGTCGACACCTTCGGCACGCACCTGGCGGGCGATCATGTCGACGGTCAGGCCACCCTCATGCGGTTGACCGCCGGTCATGGCCACGGCATCGTTGTAGAGGATCTTGTAGGTGATGTTGGAGCCCGAAGACAGCGCGAAGCGCAGCGCCAGCGTGCCGGAATGGTTATAGGTGCCGTCGCCCAGATTCTGGAAAATATGGTCGCGCTTGGAGAACGGTGCCTGTCCTACCCATTGAGCGCCCTCCCCGCCCATCGCGGTGAAACCGACCGTGGAGCGGTCCATCCACAATGCCATGAAATGGCAACCGATCCCCGCCGCGGCGATGGAACCATCCGGCACCTTGGTGGAGGAATTGTGCGGGCAGCCTGAGCAGAAAAAAGGCGTGCGCGAGCCAATGTCCTTGGTGTCGGCCAGCATCGCCTGGAATTGCTTGAGCTTCGAGACGCGCTGGGTGATTTCGTCCGACGGGCCGATGGTCTTGATGATCCGTTCGCCAAGCGCGATCGCGATCTCGTTCGGGTCGAGCGCGCCCTTGGCCGGAAACAGCCAGTCGCCGCGCTCATCCTTCTTGCCCACGATGACGGGTTGGTTGGCCGTGCCGTAGAGATTTTCGCGCAGCTGAACTTCGATCAGCGAGCGCTTCTCCTCCACCACCACCACTGTCTCCAGCCCCCGCGCGAATTCCACGACGTGCTGGAGATCGAGCGGCCAAGGACAGCCGACCTTGAACAGGCGGATACCGAGGCGATTGGCCGTCGCCTCGTCGATGCCGATATCCTCGAGCGCCTGGCGTACATCGAGATAGCTCTTGCCGACGGTGACAATACCAAGCTTTGCCTTGCGACCGCCGGAATAGACGATGCGGTTCAATCCGTTCTCGCGGATGAAAGCCGCCATGGCGGCACGCTTGGCCTCGTGCAGGCGTGCTTCCTGCCCAAGCTGGTCAAGCTCGTTTCGGATGTTGAGACCGCCGGGAGGCATGTCGAAATCGGGCAGAACGATATTGAGACGACCAAGCGAGGCATCGACCGAAGCGGTCGATTCGATATTGTCCTTCACGCATTTGATCGCGGTCCAGGTTCCGGAGAAACGCGACATGGCAAAGCCGAGCAGGCTGTAGTCGATCAGCTCCTGCACGCCTGCAGGATTGAGAACCGGGATCATCGCGTCGACGAATGCGAATTCCGTGGCATGCGCGTTGGTGGATGATTCCGCATTGTGGTCGTCGCCCATCAGGGCAAGCACACCGCCATGTCTGGAAGAGCCGGCAAGATTGGCGTGGCGGAAAACGTCACCCGAACGGTCGACGCCCGGCCCCTTGCCATACCAGACTGAGAAGACGCCATCATACTTGCCTTCGCCCAGCAATTCGGCCTGCTGCGATCCCCAGCACGCGGTTGCGGCAAGCTCTTCATTGAGCCCAGGCTGGAAGACGACATCCGCGGCCGAAAGCTGTGCTTTTGCCCGCCACAGCTGCTGGTCGAGCCCGCCGAGCGGCGAGCCGCGATAGCCGGAAACAAAACCAGCTGTCTTAAGCCCAGCCTGACGGTCACGCTCGCGCTGCATCAAGAGCATGCGCACCACGGCTTGCGCCCCGGAAAGGAAAACCCGTTCCTTGGTGAGATCGAATTTGTCGTCGAGCGCAACGTCGTGCAGCGTCATGATACCTCCGCGCGAAGCCGTTGGGATTCGCTACAGCGACTGGAATGGAAGCAGTCTTCCTGCCACGATCCGCAAACGTCAATTCAATTCGGCTGGATTTGTGGCGAGCCGTTCCAGCCGCAGGCTCTGCTTTTTGATCTGTGTAGTCGAGCGGCCTCAGTGTCTACCATCCGGCGAAACGTTGTGGCCGCAACCATGTCTGGAGCGGATTTCCGTCTCCCGACAGCACCGCGTCGACCAGCCAGCGAGCCGTCGCCGGCGCCGCGTGCATGCCGATCGAACCCATGCCGCCATGCACGAAAAGGCCTTCGACCGCTGTCCGGCCGGCGACCGGCAGGCCGTCCGACAGCATCGGCCGGTTGCCGGGATAGACGTTCTTCACGGCTGGTGAACCGAGCCCGGAAATCATGCGCAGCGCCCGCGCGGCGATGCGGCTCGGCATATCGGTGTTGCGCAAGAGATCGCGGAAAGCCGGCTGCACGGAGGCACCAAGGCGCGCATCGCCGCCCATCATCGGATTGAGGCAGATAGCCTCGACCCCGGCCCTGTCGTCGTTCTGGGCCGCGACGTCCGCGAGGCCCGCCAAGGACATACGGCGGCCGAGTTCGTCCTGGTCGGGCCAGGTCAATTCCTCGACGATCCAAGGCAGTTCGAAGTCCAGCTTGCCCAGCTGGATCAGCCAACCGCGCCCGGCAGTGAACGGCAAGCCGGGCAATGGCCCGTCACCCACGGTACGGCGCAACATGTCCGACATCCACAGACCGTTGGCGATGAACACCATGTCGGCGGCAATGATACCGTCATCCGTCAGCACACCAGCGATCTTGCCGCCACGCGAGGCGATCTGCGCGACCCTGAGACCGGTTCTGAAATGGGCTCCTGCCAAACGCGCGACATGGGCAAAGGCGTGGGTGGCGCCCATCGGTTCCAGCGTCCATGCCCGTTCGACGAAGTAGCCGCCGGCAACGTTGAAGCCGAGCCGCGGATGGTCCCGCGCGAGTTCGCCCCCGCTGACTTTCTCCATGCCTACGCCGGCTTCGCGATAACGATCCGCGACCGTGGCTGCTTCCTCCAAACTGGCGTCGTCCTCGGAAATGAGCAGGTGGCCGATCCGTGCGAACTCGAAGGGAACGGGACCATCGGCAAGTTCGCCATACACTTCGACGCTTTTGTCGAGCATCTCCACCACGGCGCGCTGAGGACCGGACAGCAGTGTCCCCGTGTTTCGCCCTGACGATTCGGCCGCGATGAGGCTCTGTTCGATCACGGTCACCCCCACACCCCGCGAGGCCAGTTCGTAGGCCAGCGTGCATCCCGCGATGCCGCCGCCGATGACGACCGCTTCCGTCATTCGTTTTTCCATTCTTCCCTCCCCTATTGTATTCTCGTATACGAGTATACATATTCGATTTGACGTTCAAGGAGCTTTGCTGCACGACGTGTTTCACAATCTGGATGGGCACATGGACAGGCTGGCCAAGATCGCGGAAGGCAGAAGCGTCAGGCCGCAAACGGCGGCCGACGGCGTAACGGCGATCCTGCGGGAGGCGATCGCCACCGGCACGCTGGCGCCGGGTGCCATGCTCAGGCAGGACGAACTGGCCAAGAATTTCGGCGTCAGCCGAATGCCGGTGCGCGACGCTCTGCGCTATCTCGAAGCCGAAGGTCTTGTCGCCATCCACCCGACACGCGGTGCCGTGGTGGCGGCGATGAATGCCACCGACATTAGCGAGCTTTATGCGCTGCGTGAGCTGCTCGAAGCCGAAGCGCTAAGGCTTTCGATACAAAAGCAGAATCCCGACAGCCTGCGCCTCGCCGCCGAAGTGCTAGAGCAGCTCGACCGCGAAAACGACGTCGGCCGTTGGGGACAGCTCAACCGCGAATTCCATCTGGCCCTCTATCGCGATTGCGGCAACCGGCGCTTGCTCGACTTGATCGAAGCGCAGCACACCGCCTCGGATCGCTATGTGCGCATCGTGCTGTCCAACCTCGACTACCGTGAGCGCTCGCAGGACGAACATCGCGCCATGCTCCTCGCATGCATGCAAGGCGACCGGGTGGCCGCGGTCGGCCATCTGACCGGGCATTTCCGCGATGCCAGCAAGGCCCTGCTAAACTACATGGCGTCGCGCGAACGCTAGGTCCGGTTTCAAGCCTTGGGGCAGTTGGGCTTCGGCTCGCCGGGCAATCGCCCATCCGGATGATCCGCCAGCTCCGGATTGAGTTCATAGACCGAACCTAGAACCAACGGCCGGTCAGGCAGCACACTCTGGTCCTCGTCGGAGATCAGCGTCGTCTGCAGCGTCTGCAGCAGTTTGCCCGTCGCATCCTGGATGCGAATGGAAACCGCATAGGGGCGATCCTTCACCACGCATGTCAGCGCCGGGCTGGTCAGCGTCACATGCTGCATTTTCGGCCAGATCGGCTGGTCCACGACAAACGGCGCCCCGCCAGCCGGGTTCTCGAAGGTCACGACCGCCACCTGTCCGTCTTCCATGGGCCGCATCGGGTTGAGCGTGACGACATAGGTTGCGCGCGCCAGCCGATAGTTGAATTCAAACAGGCGTCCGGAAACCTCGAAGTACTTGCCATCCTCGGATTGGCGGCAGGCGCCGAGTGCAATCGTGGACAGCAGCGCCAGCCCCATCGCCCCCAGCTTCGGCCCGGACCATCCGGCCATCTTCGCGTTCCTAGACATGATCTGCCCCCAGAGCCGTCTTGCGACGATGATAGTGACGGCTGGCCTTGCGCCGGTTGCCGCAGACCGCCATGTCGCACCACAGCCGGCTGGAGTTGCGGCTGCGGTCGACAAACAGCCAGCGGCAGTTGGCGCATATCCTGAGACGGCGGGCCGTCTCCGTGCCGAGCAACGACAACGCCGAAACGGCGAGCGCCGCCTCGAAGGCAAGCGGCGTGGCCGGGTTGCCGAACGGTTGTTCAAGACCGCCAATCCTGGCGTCGCTGCCGGCAAGCCCCTTGGCACAGGCCTTGAGAAAACCCGCCAGATAGGCAGCGTTGACCGCGCCTTCCAGAACCGCGTCGCGAAACAGCCGGTCGGTCGCCTCGCGAATGTCCAGCACCGCCGGTGCGATCCGTCCCGGTTCGCTTGCCTCCAATCGACGCCCGCCCAGTTCATCTGCACGAAAGGTGCTGGCCGCATCGGCGAAACGAGCGATCTCGGCCGGATTCTCGAAACGATCGAAACCACGCTCCGGGTCACCACGCAGAACCACGGTGTTGGCCGTGTCGAGAGCCAGAATGCCACCGGCGAAACGATGAGGGATCCATGAAATCGTCATGTTTCAAATCTAACCTGTAAAACGAGTTTGACAAGTTAGATTCGATATGTGCAGCCTTGTTCGGGCGCCGCGTCATAGGCGACCGAACGGGCGTGGCATGCTTTATTTCATTCAGCAGATTCTGAACGGACTGCATTCGGGCGTGCTCTATGCCCTGCTGGCGTTCGGCTATGCCTTGACCAATGGCATCCTGCACCGCACCAACCTCGCCTATGGCGCCTTGTTCGCCTTCTGCGGTCAAACGATGATCCTGGTCGCGGTTTTCGGCTACCAGGTGCTGTGGCTCACCTTGCCGGCAACCATCCTGTTCGGCACGGTGGTGACGTTCATCTATGCCGCGCTGGCCAGCCGTTTGCTGGCGCGCTCGCTGTTCGAACCGCTTGCCAACCGTTCCCCCAACACGATCGCCGCTGCCACGCTCGGTGTCGCCCTGGTTCTGACCGAGCTTTCCCGCATCGCCGCGAACACACATGACCTTTGGTTGCAGCCGATGCTGGCCCAACCCGTCGTCTTCGCCGAAGCGGATGGTTTCAAAGCAACGCTCACCGTCATTCAGCTCATGAACTGCGCGCTGATCGTCCTTGTCCTGCTCATCGGCACCTTCGCGCTCGCCTATTCGCGCTTCGGCCGGCAGTGGCGGGCCGTTTCCGACGACCCGCGCGCGGCGGCCATGTGCGGAACCAATGTCCGCAGGGTCTTTCGCCTTTCGGTGCTTGGCGGCAGCCTCTGCGCCGCACTCGCCGGCGTGCTCGCGGCGCTCTATTATGGCAATCTCGGTTTCAGCGCGGGAATGATCTACGGCCTGAAGGTTCTCTTCGCTACGGCCGTTGGCGGCTATCTCTCGCCGCCTCGTGCAGCCTTGGGCGCCGCAGCCTTCGGCTTGGCCGAGTCGCTCTGGACCGGCTATTTCCCGATCGAGTGGCGCGACGCGTGGATGTTCCTGTTCCTGGTCGCCGTCCTGGTGCTGGTCGGCGCCGGCCGCGACAGCCACCGAACCGCCTGATCGCATTAAACTTTCGTTGCATGAGCGTCCCCAGCACCCTTGGGAAAGCTGGAGCGAGCCGCGCTCCCACTGTTGCAGCTGCCTGACCTCGTGTTGACCCGTCGACCAGACGCGGCATACCGTTGGTCCAAGCGGGTGTTGCGCGACGAAGGGGAGCAGCGCGTCCTGCAAAAGAGGGAGGGAATTTCATGGAAGGGCTTCTGGCTCTGTCCCGGGGCGTTGATCGTCTCAACGAAATCATCGGAAAATGGGTGTCCTGGCTGATCCTGGTGTCGATCCTGGTGAGCGCCGGCAACGCCATCATCCGGAAGGTATTCAACATCTCGTCGAACGCCTGGCTGGAGCTGCAGTGGTATCTGTTCGGTGCCGCCTTCATGCTGGCTGCCGCCTACACGCTGAAACAAAACGAACATATCCGCATCGACATCGTCTACGGCATGTGGTCACGCCGCGTGCAGCATTGGATCGACCTGATCGGCCACCTGTTCTTCCTGATGCCGTTCGTGCTGCTGATGGTCTACATGTTCGTGCCTTACACCCTCCACTCCTTCCGGTCCGGCGAGGTGTCGACCAATGCCGGCGGCCTCATCATCTGGCCGGCCAAGGCGATCCTGCTGGTTGGGTTCTTCCTGCTGGCGCTGCAGGGTGTTTCCGAGATCATCAAGAAGATCGCCATCATGCGTGGCGAGATGGACGATCCGAACCCCTTTGTTTCGGTACACGAGCAGGCTGAACTCGAAGGCAAGGCGCTGGCCGACGAGGTACGTTCGTGATCGAATTCATCGCGCAGAACATGGCGCCGATCATGTTCGCTTCGCTGGTCGTCTTCCTGCTCGTTGGGTACCCCGTTGCCTTCTCGCTGGCAGCGACCGGCCTCGCCTTCTTCGCCATCGGCGTCGAACTGGCGCCATTCTCCGGCGGGTCGATCAACCTGTCCTGGCCATTGCTATGGGCCTTGCCGGAGAATTTCTACGGCAACCGGGTGATGTCGAACGACGTGTTGCTTGCCATCCCGTTCTTCACCTTCATGGGCATCGTGCTCGAACGCTCCGGCATGGCCGAAGACCTGCTCGATACCGTCGGCCAGCTGTTCGGTCCCATCCGCGGCGGCCTCGCCTATGCGGTGATCTTCGTCGGCGCACTGCTTGCGGCAACCACCGGCGTGGTTGCAGCCTCGGTCATCGCCATGGGCCTGATCTCGTTGCCGATCATGCTGCGCTACGGCTACGACCGGCGCGTCGCTTCCGGTGTCATCGCCGCATCCGGAACGCTGGCGCAGATCATTCCACCATCGCTGGTGTTGATCGTTCTGGCCGACCAGCTCGGCCGCTCCGTCGGCGACATGTACAAGGGCGCGCTCATCCCCGGCCTGGTGCTGACCGGCCTCTACATGGGCTATATCCTGATCATGTCGTTCTGGAAGCGCGACTCGATGCCGGCCCTGCCGCTCGAAGCGCGCACGCTGGGGCACGGCGTGACCTCGTTGATCGTCGCGTTGCTGGTAACCGCGGTGATCGCCTATGTGGCGCATGTCTATCTGTCACCCACGCAAGGCGCCAATGCCGACATTCTGGGCGCCACCGTCGGCGTCATCGTCATCTACATCTTCGCGCTCGCCGACCGCGCCCTCAACTTCAACCTGATGTCGCGGCTGGCCCAGCAGGTGATCATCGTGCTGATCCCACCGCTGGCGCTGATCTTCCTGGTGCTCGGCACCATCTTCCTCGGCATTGCCACGCCGACGGAAGGCGGTGCCATGGGCGCGGTTGGTGCGCTCGTGATGGCCGGCCTGAAAGGGCGGCTGTCGCTGGACGTCATTAAACAGGCACTCGCCTCGACCACCAGATTGTCGTCCTTCGTCCTCTTCATCCTGATCGGCGCACGCGTCTTCTCGCTCACCTTCTATGGCGTCAACGGCCATTTGTGGGTCGAGCACCTGCTGGTCTCGCTGCCGGGCGGCGAACTCGGCTTCCTCATCGCGGTCAACATCCTCGTCTTCGTCCTAGCCTTCTTCCTCGACTTCTTCGAGCTGGCCTTCATCATCGTGCCGTTGCTGGCGCCGGCAGCCGACAAACTCGGCATCGATCTGATCTGGTTCGGCGTGCTTTTGGGCGTCAACATGCAGACGTCCTTCATGCACCCACCCTTCGGTTTTGCGCTGTTCTATCTGCGATCCGTGGCGGCACGCGTGCCTTATCTCGACCGCATCACCGGCAGGCAGATCGCGCCGGTGACGACCGGCCAGATCTATTGGGGGGCGGTGCCATTCGTCTGCATCCAGGTGGTGATGATCGGCCTGACCATCGCCTTCCCGCAGATGGTCATGCACTACAAGGGCCCCACCGTCGATCCGAGCACAATCGAGATCAAGGTGCCGGAATTGCCGGGCATGGGCCTGCCGCCGCTGGGGTCACCACCAGGCGCCGACGGCACCGCGCCAGCGCAACCGCCCGCCCTCGGAACCGATCTCTCGCAACCGCCGAACTTCGGCGGAGATCAACCGGCGCAACCCACCCCACCCGCATCGCCGGCAACGGATCTTTCGAAACCGCCCAGCTTCAACTGAGCCATGGTCTTAGCCGGACCCAATGAAAAACCCGGGAACAAGTCCCGGGTTTTTTTATCATCTGGTGCAACCGATATCAGAGCTTGCTGCCGCGCTGCTGCAGCATCATGAAGGTGTCGTAATTGTATTCGGCCACCTGCGCCCACAGATAGTGTTCCTTGCGGAAGGCCTTGATCGATTCCCAGATCTTCTTGAAGTCGGCATTGCCGGCTTCCATCTCGGCATAGACCTCATTGGCCTTTTCGAAGCAGGCCAGCATGATTTCCTGGCTGAACGGACGCAGTTTGGCACCTGCGGCCACCAGCGATTTCACCGCCTTCGGATTCACGTAGTCGTATTTCTGGACCATGTTGGCATCGGCCGCCTGGGCCGCCGTGTGCACCAGCGACTTGTAATTTGCCGGCAGTTCCTCGAACTTCGCCTTGTTGAACAACAGATGCACGGTCGGACCGCCCTCCCACCAACCGGGATAGTAGTAATAAGGCGCGACCTTCTGGAACCCGAGCTTCTCGTCGTCATAGGGGCCGACCCACTCGGCCGCATCGATCGTGCCCTTTTCCAGAGCCGGATAGATGTCGCCGCCGGCGATCTGCTGCGGCACCACGCCAAGCTTCTCGATCACCTTGCCGGCGAAACCGCCGATGCGCATCTTGAGACCCTTGAGATCGGCGACGGTGTTGATTTCCTTGCGGAACCAGCCGCCCATCTGCACGCCGGTATTGCCACCGGGCAGGCCGTAAAGCCCTTGCTTGCCAAGGAATTCATTGAACAGGCCGATGCCGCCGCCATGATAGTGCCAGGCGTTCATGCCACGCGCGTTGAGCGAAAACGGCACCGCCGCGCCAAGCGCCCAGGTCGGGTTCTTGCCCCAGTAATAATACGCTACGGTGTGACTGGCTTCGACCGTCCCCGCCGCCGTTGCGTCCGCCGCCTGCAGACCGGGAACGAGTTCGCCCGACGCAAACACCTGTATGGTGAAGTTGCCGTCCGTGGCTTCCGAAAGCATCTTTGCAAAGACTTCGGCACCGCCATAGATCGTGTCCAGCGACTTCGGGAACGACGAGGTCAGACGCCAGGTTATCTTCGGATTGGACTGGGCGATGGCTGGTGTGGCAAGCGTCGTGGCGACGGCTGCCGCTCCCGCCCCGGCTGCGCCAGCCTTGCGGATGAACGAACGACGATCCATGAAGTTCCTCCCTTGTGGATCAATTGCTGAAAGTGCGTTTCGAGAAATGTACTAAGTACTGGTAATGGCGCGAAACAATACACGCCGTAAAACCCGAGTCCAGCGAGGCCGGACCGCCAGAAGGCCAGCTTTCCCGGCTCTGCAACTATAGTCTAACGTCACAGTGCAATCCGGCTCACTTGCCTTGGCAAAGCCGCAAACTTGTCGTGGAAAAACGCGCCGGTATCGCCTATTTTATGGGCATTCCAGCTTTGGACCCAATGGAACACGATCCCAAAATGCACCAGCCGCTCGTCGCCGTCTCGACCGATGTCCGCCAGTTCGACAACTACACCTGGCACGCCGCTCCCAGGCAATATCTGGAAGCCGCCATTGCCGGCGCGGGCGTCTTTCCTGTCCTGGTGCCGTCCTTCGGCGATCGGCTCGATCTCGATGAACTCTTGTCCTCGGTCGACGGCGTCATGATGACCGGCTCGAAGTCCAATGTGCATCCCTCGCTCTATGGCGGCGACGCCAGCGAAGCCAACGGCCCCTACGATACCGATCGCGACGCAACCACCCTGCCCTTGATCCGCAAGGCGATCGAGCGCGGCGTGCCGCTGCTGGCGATCTGCCGCGGCATCCAGGAGATGAATGTCGCGCTGGGTGGTACGCTTGCCACGGAGATCCAGGAACGCGAGGGCGTGCTCGATCATCGGGCGCCTGTTTCCGACAACCAGGACGAACGCTTCGCCATTCGCCAGACCGTCAGCATCAAGCCGGGTTCGTGCCTGGCCGGTGTCTTCGGTGCGGGCGACCTGATGGTCAACTCCGTGCACCGGCAGGCAGTGGAGAGACTGGGGCCGAAGCTTCAGCTAGAGGCGGTCGCCACTGACGGCACGGTCGAGGCGGTTTCAGTGCGCGATTCGCGCGCCTTCGCCGTCGGCGTGCAATGGCACCCGGAATATTGGGTCCAAACCGACAGCGTTTCGCAGCGCATCTTCAAGGCCTTTGGCGATGCCGTGCGGGCGCATTCGGCAGCCAGGGCGGCATCGCGCGCTGCAGCCGAATAGGCAGGTTACCGAAACTCGATTTCTTCTGAACTCCGGTCACCGTAAACGCTCCTTAGCGTTCGGTTTTCTTCGCCTTTTGCTGTGCGTTTCGTTATGAAGAACGCATTGGGAAGGGGAAGCCGATGGCGTTCAGCGCGCAGGAAATTGCCGAACATCCGGCTTTGCATCGGTGTGTCCGCGGCCAAGCGGCGGCACTGCTCTCCGCCTATGAGGGGTCGCCGCGCCTGTCGTCGGTCTTTGCGACGCAGCAGCGTTGGCTGATGGCGCATGCCGGCCTCGCCCTGCATTTCCGTGCAGACCCGCATACCCGTCACGACGCCTTGACGACCGCCCGTTTCCTGCAGGCGGTCGAGCAACACGCGGTTGCCAGTCGCAACACGGCCGATGCCTTCATCAAGGAAATGCTCAAATACAACTACGTCGAGCATTTGCCGGAAAAGACCGACCGCCGCTCGCACCCGTTCCGGCCCACCGAGGAAACTCTGCAAGTCCTGGCCGGCTGGGCGATGGTGCACCTGGCCACCCTGGACGGCTTGGATCAGGGCGCGAGGCTGGCAACCTTCGCGGCGCATCCCGATGCGATCGCGCGGTTGCATCCGCCAATCGCCGACGGCCTACTGACGTCTACTCCCGTGCGTGAGCCGCAGCAGACCTTTTCGTTGTTCACCTGGCTCAATAATGGCGGCGTCGTCATGGAATGGCTGATCTCGAGCATCGATCCGGACCAGGCCAACATCGACCGCATCCCGACTGGCATCGTATCGCTCGGCGACTTCGCGAAGTGGCTGAACCTGTCCCGCACCCACCTTGCACGCAAGCTGCGCGATGCCGAGCATCTCGGCAGCATCGGCTGGCTCGGCCAACGAGGCCGTTCCGTCATGTGGGTCTCGCGCGGCTTCTACGAGGAATACATGAACGCGCAGGCGGTCAAGCTCGCCATCATCGACCAGGCTTTCGAGGAAAGCTTCCTTCAAGACGCTGTCCGTTAGGACGGCGCGTCGCCCGGTCAGCCGCGAAAAAGCCGGCGAATGCCTGGCGGCGCCTAACCGGCCAGCCTTTGGGCATGCCAGCGCAGATGGTCGTCCATGAAAGTCGAGATGAAATTGTAGGAATGGTCGTAGTCATCCTGCATACGAAGGCTGAGCGCGATGCCCGCCTTTTCGCAGGCTTCTTCCAGAAGCCATGGCCGCAGGCCTTCATTGAGGAAGCCGTCCGCCGTGCCCTGGTCGACCAGAAATTCCGGGAACCGGTTTCCGTCATCGATCAGCAACGTAGCGTCATAAGCCCGCCAATCCGCACTGTCTGGACCAAGGTATTTTTCCAGCGCCGGCTTTGACCAGCCGGCCGTGCTCGGCTGCACGATCGGCGCGAAAGCCGAGCAGCTTTTGAAGCGACCGGGATTTTTCAGCGCAACGGTCAGCGCTCCGTGGCCGCCCATCGAATGGCCGAAGATTCCCTGGCGCGACATGTCCGCCGGAAAATTTGCGCTGATGAGAGCTGGCAGTTCCTCGGTGACGTAGGAGTACATGCGATAGTTTTTGGCGTATGGCTCCTGCGTGGCGTCGACGTAGAAGCCAGCGCCCTGGCCGAACTGCCAATTGTCCTTTTCGTCCGCCACGCCATCGCCGCGCGGACTGGTGTCCGGACACACGACCATCAGGCCAAGTTCAGCCGCCAGCCTACGGTATTCGCCCTTGTCCATGACATTGGCATGGGTACAGGTGAGGCCGGACAAATACCACAACACCGGCACCGGCCCGTCCTTGGCCTGCGGTGGAACGAAAACGGCAAAAGTCATGTCGCAGGCACAGACCTCGGACGCATGCGAATAGACGCCCTGGACACCGCCATGCGACTTCGACGTGGAAACGGTCTTCATCCGTCTTGCCTTCCAATCAAGTGATGTCTTGCCAGCCGAAAAACTCCCGTCGGCTGCTTCTGACGCGACTGCACCAACCCTAGGGCCGCTGCATGTCGATATGGGGAATGCCGTCCTCGAGATATTCATCCGAGACGGCGACGAAACCGAAGGTCGAATAGAAACCCTGCAGATGGCTTTGTGCTGACAATGCGATGGAACGGCCTGGGTAAAGCCGTTCGCAGGCGCCGATTGCCTCGCTCATCAAATGTTCGCCGAGCCGTTTGCCGCGATGCCTCGGCGAGACGACGACCCGGCCGATGTAAGCGGGGCCGTCCTCGTCGGAAGGTAGGTGAATGCGACCGCTCGCCAGCAGGTCGTCTCCAGCGAGCAAGCGTATGTGCAAAGCGTCTTCGTCGCGGCCGTCCAGTTCCGGATAGGGGCATTTCTGCTCGACCACGAACACGTCGACGCGCATCTTCAGCATCGTATAGAGGTCGCGTGCCGAAAACTCGTCCAGCCGCCGCAGGTCCGTCTCGAACGCGACCTCGGGCATCAATACACCACGACGCTCCGGATCGACTTGCCCTCATGCATGAGGTCGAACCCCTTGTTGATCTCTTCCAGCTTCAGCGTGTGCGTGATCATCGGGTCGATCTCGATCTTGCCGTCCATGTACCAATCGACGATCCTCGGCACGTCGGTGCGGCCCCGCGCGCCGCCGAAGGCGGTGCCCATCCAGGTGCGCCCCGTCACCAGTTGGAACGGCCGCGTGGAAATCTCCTGACCCGCGCCCGCGACACCGATGACCACCGACTTGCCCCAACCGCGATGCGCCGCTTCCAGCGCCTGGCGCATCACCTTGGTATTGCCGGTGCAGTCGAAGGTGTAATCGGCGCCGCCGATCTGGTCGGCGCCACGCTTGGTCAGGTTGACCAGGTAAGGCACGATGTCGCCGTCCACTTCCTTCGGATTGACGAAATGCGTCATGCCGAAGCGCTCGCCCCATTCCTTCTTGTCGTTGTTGAGATCGACGCCGATGATCATGTCGGCGCCGGCGAGGCGGAGGCCCTGGATGACATTGAGACCGATACCGCCCAGACCGAAGACGACTGCTGTCGCCCCCTCTTCCACCTTGGCGGTGTTGATGACGGCGCCGATGCCGGTGGTCACGCCGCAGCCGATGTAGCAGATCTTGTCGAAGGGCGCGTTCGGATTGACCTTGGCGAGCGCGATCTCGGGCAACACGGTGAAGTTCGAAAACGTCGAGCAGCCCATATAGTGGAAGATCTTGTCCTTGCCGATCGAGAAGCGCGACGTGCCGTCCGGCATCAGGCCCTGCCCTTGGGTGGCGCGGATCGCGGTGCACAGATTGGTCTTGCGCGACAGGCAGGAGGGGCACGAACGACATTCGGGCGTATAGAGCGGAATGACGTGGTCGCCTTTCTTGAGGCTCGTCACCCCCTTGCCCACGTCGACGACGACGCCAGCGCCCTCATGGCCCAGGATCGCCGGAAAGATGCCTTCCGGATCGGCGCCCGACAGCGTGAACTCGTCGGTATGACAGATACCGGTCGCCTTCACTTCGACCAGCACTTCGCCTTCGCACGGCCCTTCCAGGTCCACTTCCATGATTTCAAGCGGCTTGCCCGCGGCTACGGCAACAGCGGCGCGTGTTTTCATAGTTTTCTCTCCCAACTGATCCCATCGCCAGGCATCTTGCCCGGCGGGCTTCGATTGAACGGCAAGGCCGCCTACCCGGATTGACCGGGAAAATACCCGCGCCACCGTAACCCCGGCGATACGTCGCAGCTATCGCATCAGCGACGAACCGTTCGATAGTCCTGTTTGGATTCGGCGTCTTCCGGAGAGGTCAGGGTGTAGGGGAAGCCGATGCCGTCGGCAACCGTCAGATGGGTACTACGAAAGGTCCAGCGATTGCTCGCCCGGCCGGCTGCCGGGTTTGTGGAAAATGCCGCGCAAGCGAAAGGCGCGATCCCTTCATCAGACTATGTCCAATGAAGAGACCGCGCCCTTGATCCGTTATCCGCGGATGACTTACGAGCGTTTACGCAATACGCTTTCCTTCACGCTCCCAATCAGCCCGCCTTCAACGGAGCGCGGAAGCGTTTCAACCTCAGCGCATTGGTCAATACGAACACGCTGGACAACGCCATCGCGCCGGCGGCCAGCATCGGCGACAGCAAGGTGCCGTTGAACGGATAGAGCAGGCCAGCGGCCACGGGAACCAGCGCGACGTTGTAACCGAAGGCCCAGAACAGGTTCTGGCCGATGTTGCGGATGGTTGCCTTCGACAGCGCGATTGCATTGGCAACGCCGCGGAGATCGCCCGCCATCAACACCACGTCGGCGCTTTCGATGGCAATGTCGGTGCCGGTGCCAATGGCGATGCCGACATCGGCTGCCGCCAGGGCCGGCGCGTCATTGATGCCGTCGCCGACAAACGCCACGCGGGCGCCGCCGGCCTGAAGCCGTTTCAACGCTTCGACCTTGCCGTCCGGCAGCACCTCGGCGACGATCTCGTTTATGCCGATCTGGCGGCCGATCGCCTGGGCGGTGTGCCGGTTGTCGCCGGTAATCATCGCCACCCTGAGGCCCAATGCCTGCAGCGCCTTGATTGCGGCCGGTGTCGACTGCTTGATCGGATCGGCGACCGCGACAACCGCCGCGAGTTCACCGTCAATCGCGGCATAGAGCGGACTTTTGCCCTCGCCGGCCAGTCGCTCGGCCACGGCGGCGAAATCGGAGACGTCGAGGCCGATTTGCGCCATCAGGCGGTCGGCCCCGATCTCGACCCGGCGTGCCCCGACCCGGGCACGAACGCCAAAGCCTGGAATGGCTTCGAAGTCGGTGGCATCGACCAACTCCAGCCCGCGTCCCTCGGCAGCCCGCACGATCGCTTCGGCGAGCGGATGCTCGGAGCGTGCTTCGACCGAAGCAACAACGGCGAGCAGCTCATCCTCCTCGAAATCGTCGGCGACGATGAAGTCGGTGAGTTCCGGCCTGCCTTCGGTCAAGGTCCCGGTCTTGTCCAGCGCGATGACGGAAGCGTCCCGCAGCGTCTGCAGCGCATCGCCCTTGCGGAACAACACGCCTATTTCGGCGGCGCGGCCGGTGCCGACCATGATCGAGGTGGGCGTGGCCAGGCCCATCGCGCAGGGGCACGCGATGATCAGCACGGCGACGGCATTGACCAAAGCGAAGGACAAAGCGGGGTCCGGGCCGAAGACCAGCCAGATCGCGAATGTCAGCAGCGCCGCAACGATCACCGCCGGCACGAACCAGGCCGTTACCTTGTCGACCAGTGCCTGGATCGGCAGCTTGGCCCCTTGCGCGGCCTCGACCATGCGGATGATCTGGGCAAGCAGGGTCTGCGAGCCGACCTTGGTAGCGTGAAAGGAAAAACTGCCGGTCTTGTTGATGGTGCCTCCGACGACCTCGGCGCCGATCCCCTTGGAAACGGGCACCGGCTCGCCGGTGATCATGGATTCGTCGACGAAGGACGAACCTTCGACGACTTCTCCGTCCACGGCGATCTTTTCGCCGGGTCGCACGAGGACGACGTCGCCCACGCGCACATCGCCCAGCGCCACCTCGCTGGTGATACCGTCTCGAACGACCCGCGCGGTCTTCGCCTGGAGACCGACGAGCTTCTTGATCGCCTCGCCGGTTCGCCCCTTGGCACGCGCCTCGAGAGTGCGCCCAAGCAGGATCAGCGTCACGATGACCGCCGCGGCCTCATAGTAGACATTGGCGGTTCCCACCGGCAGCGCGGCCGGCAGGAAGGTGGCGACCACGGAATAGACCCAGGCCGCGCCGGCGCCCATCGCCACCAGCGCGTTCATATCAGGAGCACCCTTGAACAGCGCCGGCAGGCCCTTGGTGAAGAACCGCAGACCCGGACCGAAAAGCACGATCGTGGTCAGCACGAATTGCAGGCGCCAGCTCCAGATCCCGAATGTGCCCATCACCCAATGGTGGAAAGACGGGATCAGGTGCGAGCCCATTTCAAGGATGAAGACCGGCAGCGTGAATATCGCGGCTATCGCCAGCGCGCGGCCAAGCGCCCTGATTTCCGCCTGCCGATTGTCCGCGTCGCGCTCGAAAGCCTGGTTGGCGACGATCTGCCGGGCTTCGTAACCCGCGGCAGCCACCGCCGCCTCCAGGGCGGCGCCGTCGACCGCGCCAAGCGTGAAATCCACCGTCGCGCGTTCGGTCGCCAGATTGACATTGGCGTTCGAGACCCCCGGCACCGCTTTCAATGCCCGCTCGATGCGGGCCACGCAGGACGCGCAGGTCATGCCCTTGATTGCCAGCTCGACCGCCTCGCTGCGCGGCTGATAGCCAACAGCAGTGACCGCCGTCAGCACTTTTGCCAGATCCGGCTCGCCGGAAAAGACGACCTCGGCACGTTCGGTGGCCAGATTGACGTTGGCGGCAATGACACCGGGAGCCGCCGCGATGGCCTTTTCCACGCGGCGCACGCAGGAGGCACAGGTCATGCCCTCAATGCCGAACTGCATTGTGGTGGCGGATTTCGAAGCGGTTTGCACCGGCAGGTTTTGGGGTATGGCGTTCATGACTTTGCAACTCTCTTCTTGAGCAGTTGCCAACACAGATAAAGCTTCCAGTCATGGGAAGGTCAAGCGGCATATTTTCCGCGCTGGCCTGACGGTCATCCGCCTTCGAAACAAGACTTGACCTTGCCATGGCGGGAAGGCGCAGACAGTGGCGGCCTATAACGAAACGCCAAACCCCAGCCCTGTCCCAATGCTTGCAGCCGCATCATATTCACCATCGGAAAGCGAACATTTCTCGCAGACGTACAGCTGCCGTGTGGGCAAACAGCACATGGTCACCGGATGGGAGGCTGGCGGAAAGCAGTCAGGGGCAGATCAGGCTTTGTCGCCCTGCCCGCCCACGGTTGCGATGATTTCGTCGGCCATGCGCTTGAAACGGGCGCTCGGCCCTTCGGCGCCTTCGCTCTGGCGGCTGATCTTGGCCCCTTCAAGCAGCAGACCGAGCATGTCGGCCACCATCCGGGGCTGTTCCAGCCCTGCCCTTTCGCAAAGTTCCGCAAGCCGGCCGCGAAACCGCTTCTTGGCGTCTTCGATGACGCGGCGGGCGGGATGGTCCTCTTCCGCAAGTTCCACCGCGGCGTTGGCCATCTCGCAGCCGCGTTCGTCGGAGCCAAGGCGTTCCGCGCAGTTTTGGACCCAGGCCGCCAATTGCGCTTTCGGGTCGCCCGGATATTTGCCTTCGAGCTCGTCCCAGAAGTTGCATCCCTCCGCGACCGCCTTCTGGATGCATTCGACGATGAGATCGTCCTTGGAACCAAAATGCCGGTAGAGCGTCATCTTGTTGGTGCCGGCGGCTTCGGTGATCGCTTCGATACCGACGCTGCGGATGCCGTGATGGTAAAACATCTCGCGCGCCGTCAACACGATGCGCTCGCGCGGACGCAGGTTTACCTGAGCGTTGATGTCAGCATGCTGCAAAATTTTGTCGTTCATAGCTTGACGTGAGTGTTACCGGTCAGTAACTATCTGGCTGTTACCGAGCGGTAACATTCCTTAATGTCCCCGTCAAGGTCGACCATAGGCCAAGTCGGACAAGGTGATGGATCAGGGCGATGGCCGAAAAATGCGGCTTTCGTCATCGGGAATCTGTCGCCGCAACATCGATCAGGAGGCACACGATGGCATTTCATTACAGAGCCCTGACCATTGATCAGCTGCTGAATGACCCGATGACCCTCGCCGTGATGCAGGCTGATCATGTCGATCCGGCCGCTCTCAAGGCGATGCTTGTCCGCACCGCAGCGCGCCTGCGCGCCGCCGACCAAGATACGCCGCTCCCTGGCATCGACGCCGCCTTTCTCCCGGCGGATCCCGTTCCCGATCTCCGAAAAGCCGTTTGAACATGGTCAATTTCTTTATCCAGCGTCCGATCTTCGCCTCGGCGATCGCCATCATCATGGTGCTCGCCGGGTTGATCGCCTATTATCTTTTGCCCGTCGCGCAGTTCCCCAACATCGCGCCGCCGCAGGTCGTCGTCAGCGCCAATTATCCGGGCGCCAGTTCGCAGGTTGTCGCCGATACGGTGACGACGCCGCTCGAACAGTCGATCAACGGCGTCCAAGGCATGACCTACATGTCTTCGGCAAGTTCCAATGACGGCTCCTCGCGCATCACCGTGACCTTCGATGTCGGCTATCCGCTCGATATTGCCGCGATGGACGTGCAGAACCGTGTCTCGCAGGCGGCATCCTCCCTGCCGGCCATCGTCAACCAGGCCGGCGTTACCGTCAAAAAGCAGAACCCGAGCTTCGTGCTGATCGTGAACCTGACCTCGCCGGACGGCTCGGTCGATCCCGTCGCGCTCAGCAACTATGCTTATTTGCAGGTGGCGGATCCGCTCAAGCGCGTCCCCGGTGTCGGCGATGTGCAAATCTTCGGCGAGCGCCGCTATTCGATGCGCGTCTGGCTCGATCCCGACAAGCTGGCCAATCTCGGCATCACCGCCGTCGACGTGCAGAGCGCCATTGCTGAGCAAAACGTGCAGGTCGCGGCCGGCAAGATCGGCCAGTCCCCGGCACCGGCCGGAACGGCCTTCGAGATGCAGGTCAACGCCACCGGCCGCCTGTCCGATCCCAAGGAGTTCGGCAACATCGTCGTGCGCGCCAATTCCGCGACCGGTTCGCTGGTGCGCCTGCGCGACGTCGCCCGCATCGAGCTGGGTTCGCTGCTCTACAACTCGTCCACCTATGCCAACGAGAAACCGACCGTCGTCATCGCGACCTTCCAGATGCCGGGCTCCAACGCGCTTGAGCTGAAGAAGAACATCGAAGCCAAGATGAAGGAGCTGTCGGCGCGCTTCCCGAAAGGCATCCAGTATACGATCTTCTACGACACGACCAAGTTCGTGTCGGCCGCCATGGACGACGTGGTCAAGACCCTGCTGGAAGCGCTGATCCTGGTCGTGGCCGTCGTCTTCATCTTCCTGCAGAACTGGCGCACGACCCTTATCCCCGTCATCGCCATCCCGGTCTCTTTGATCGCCACTATGGTGGTGATGCTGGCGCTCGGCTTCTCGCTCAACATGCTATCGCTGCTCGGCATGGTGCTCGCCATCGGCCTTGTGGTCGACGATGCCATCGTGGTGGTCGAAAACGTCGAGCGACAGCTCGAAGCCGGACATCCGCCTTTGGAAGCTGCCCGGCTGGCGATGAAGGAAGTCACAGGCCCGATCATTGCCACCACGGCGGTGCTGATGGCCGTATTCATTCCGGTCGCCTTCATTCCGGGTGTCACCGGCGAGCTCTACAACCAGTTCGCGCTGACAGTCGCGATCTCGGTCGGCATCTCGGCCTTCAACTCGCTGACGCTTTCACCGGCGCTGTCGGCGGCCTTCCTGCGCCATCGCCCGCCGTCCAACTTCGTTCTCTATCGCTGGTTCAACAGCGGTTTCACCTGGCTCTCGCATGCCTATTCGGCATCCGTGCGCGGGTTCATCAAGCTGCGCTGGCTGATGATGGGCGTGTTCGTGGCGCTGATTGCCGCGACCTATCTCATCTCGACGCGCGTCCCGACGGCCTTCCTTCCGGTCGAGGACCAGGGCTATTTCTTCAACATCGTGCAGTTACCCGACGGCGCCTCGCTCGAGCGAACGGACGAGGTGTCCAGGAAGGTGCGCGAAAAGCTGCTCGCCACGCCTGGTGTCGAGTACGTCATCACCGTTGCAGGCTTCAACTTCCTGACTTTCGCCAACCAGTCGAACTCGGCGGCGCTGTTTGCGATCCTGAAGCCATGGGATGAACGCGGCGCGGGGATGAGCGCCACCGACATCGTCAACAAGGTACGTCCACAGTTGTTCGGCATGCCTGACGGACTTGTGCTGGCTTTCGAACCGCCGTCCATCCAGGGTCTCGGCACCACTGGCGGCTTCGAGTTCCAGGTTGAGGATCTTGCCGGCCGTGGCGCCAACGCGGTCAACGAGGCCACGCAAGCCTTGCTGGCGGAAGCCCGCAAGCAGCCCGAGCTCAACCCGCAAACGCTGTTCACGACCTTCTCGACCTCGACGCCGCAGTTCAACTTCGACCTCGACCGCAACAAGGCCAAGCTGCTCGGCCTTGCCCTGCCCGATGTCTTCAACACCCTGCAGATCTATCTCGGGTCACTCTATGTGAACGACTTCAACATGTTCGGTCGCACCTTCCGCGTCACCATGCAGGCGGACAAGGCCGCACGCGCGGAAGCAACCGACCTGACCAAGCTCTACGTCCGAAACAACACCGGTCAGATGGTGCCATTGTCGACGCTTGGCATGATGAAGTCGGTCGTCGGCCCCGAAACGGTCTCGCACTACAACAACTACGGCTCGGCCTCGATCAATGGCAATGCGGCTCCCGGCTTCTCATCCGGCCAGGCCATCCAGGCCATGCAGCGGGCGGCCGCGACCGCGCTGCCGAACGACTTCGGCTTCGAATGGACGGGCATCACCTACCAGGAGCTGAAGGCAGGCTCGGTCGCCATTCTGGTCTTCGCACTCGCCATCGTCTTCGTGTTCCTGATCCTGGCCGCGCAGTACGAGAGCTGGTCGATGCCGTTCATGGTGATTTTGTCGGTGCCAACCGCTCTGTTCGGCGCGCTGCTCGCCATCTGGCTGCGCGGCATGCAGATGGACGTCTATTCGCAGATCGGCTTCGTCATGCTGATCGGCTTGGCGGCCAAGAACGCGATCCTGATCGTCGAATTCGCCAAGCACCTTCGCGAGCAGGGCATGAGCATCGTCGAGGCCGCCATGGAAGCGGGCAGACTGCGCCTTCGCCCGATCCTGATGACCGCCTTTGCCTTCATCCTGGGCGTCGTGCCCCTGATGCTGGCCACCGGCGCGGGTGCCGCCAGCCGTCAGTCCCTCGGCACGGCGGTGTTCGGCGGCATGCTCGCCGCAACCATCCTGACGCTCGTCTTCGTGCCGGTCTTCTACGCCATCATCGAACAATGGCGGGAACGGCGGTCCGGCGCTGAAACTGCACATACCAATACCAAGCCTCACGGCGACCAGCAGCCCGCGCTGCCGGCGCAGGCCGAGGCAGCCGAATAATGGAGTCTCCCATGCGTCCCTGGAAAATCACCACAGCCGTTGCCGTGATCGCGGCGGCGGCAGCCTATGTCCACTTCAATGGTGAACCGGCCGTCCTGTCCGGCCTGCTCGCCAAGCCTGCCGACGCTGCCGCGCCCGCGGCCGCGCATCAGGCCATGCCCGTCCCCGTTACCAGCGTGGTCAAGAAGACGCTCCCGGTCTATCTCGACTACACCGCGCGCACGGAGGCGATCCGCACCGTCGCCCTGCAGGCGAAGGTTTCCGGCTACATCCTCGAACAGGCGGCCAACGACGGCGCCGACGTCAAGAAGGGTGACCTGCTCTACAAGATCGACCCGCGCGACTATCAGGTGGCGCTCGATCAGGTGAAGGCACAGGCGCAGCGCAATCAGGCCTCGCTCGAATACACCAAGGCGAGCCTGACGCGCGGCAACGATCTGATTAAGACAGGTTTCCTGTCCAAGGATGGTTTGGATCTGCGCAGCAGCACCATGCAGCAGGGCGAAGCGTCAGTCGCGGCCGACAAGGCCGCGATCGAGGCCGCCCAGATCAATCTTGGCTACACCGAAATCCATGCCCCCTTCGACGGTCGCCTCGGTCGCAACCAGGCAACGGTCGGCACCCTCGTCAATGTCGGCGGCACTTCGCTCAACACGCTGGTCCAGATCAGTCCGGTCTATGTCACATTTACGCCGAGCGAAGGCGACCTCGTGCTGATCCAGAAAGCCAGGACGAATGGCGCGATCGCGGCAGAGGTCTCGGTCCCCGGCGACAAGAATGCATCCCGCAAGGGTGAACTGACCTTCATCGACAACAAGGTGGATGCCGCCACTGGCACCATCATCGCCCGTGCCACCATCGCCAATGACGACCGCTCGTTGCTGCCCGGCCAGTATGTGAACATCCGCCTTCTGGTCGGCGAGACGCCGAACACGCTTCTGGTGCCGCAAGTCGCGCTCGGCTCCAGCCAGCTTGGCAAATATGTCTACGTGATCGACGAGGGCAACAAGGTCGGTATGCGGCTGGTCGAGCTCGGCCAGACAGACGGTGAGCTGGTCGCCATCACCAAGGGCATCAGCGAAACCGACAAGATCATCAGCGGCAACCTTCAGAAGATCGGGCCGGGCATGCCGGTAAACCCCCAAACGGCAAGCCCGGCCCCGGCCCCGGCGTCCTGATACCAGGCGTCGGACCGACCCAGCCGGCCATCGGGGAATCCCACTGGCCGGCTGGGCGATATCATTGTTATGCGGCCATGAAGGCCCGGCCCACCTTGGTGAACAGGTCAAGGTCGGCAACTGAATCCTTCAACGTCGTCTTGGCCTTAGCTCCGTTGACCACGCAGTCGTGGAAAGCGTCGAGCTCGATGCGGAACGGATCTTCGTAGCTCGGCCCGAAGGTTTCAGTCCGCGTCTCAGTATCCGTGGAATCGATGATCTCCAGCCGCGACGGCAGGTTGCGGATATAGGGCGTGTCATAATTGACGCGGAATTGCTGCCGGTCAGTCAGGATATCGATACCGGCGTCGAAGCGCGCCACGTTGTGGATCAGCGCTTCGTAGACAGCTGTGAAATGACCGTAGTCGAACAGCACGGAGATCGACTCCCCGCGATGCTGGCGCGCCGCATGCACCCCCTTCGGCGCACCCAGCAATTCGCGCATCGCCGAGAAGGAGTGCGATGAAAGGCCTGTCAGCACCTGATAGGCACGCAGCTGATCGCGGGTCGCGTCGGCACCCATGACCGAACGCAGCAGCCGTTCGGTCTCCACCCGCCCCTCGTCGATGATCGGCTGCGGCACGTCCTTCGGATAGAATACGTTGCGCGTCTGGCGGATGAAGAACGGGCCTTCGCAGATGATGTCGCGCACGCGGGCGTGCAGCACCGTGTCGACGGCCGGCATGCGCTTCTTCAATTCCAGGAATGGCCGCGAGAAGCGACGCATGTAGCCGACGAAGATCGTCTTCCTGTAGCTTTCCGCGCGCGGCAGCAGCGGTGTCAGCTCGTCCGCGGTCAGACAGACCGGCTTTTCGATGAAGATATGTTTGTCGGCGTCCATCGCCTGCCCAAGCAGGCGGCCATGGATATGGTCCGGCGTCAGGATGAAAACGGCGTCCAGATTGGCATCGGCCAACAGGTCTTCGGCGCGCTGGTAGCGACGCGGGACGCCGTAGCGTTCGGCGATATGATCGACCAGGGACGGCGCGACGTCCATCACCGCTTCGATGCGATAGCGGCTGTCGTCGGCCAGGAGCGGCAGGTGCATGAGCTGGGCGACTTCGCCAAGGCCGATCAGGCCGACGCGGATGTCCATGGTGGTCTCCAAAATGCTAAGGACTACAAGGAATTCCTGTGGTAGATGACACGGATCGTCGATTTATTCAACTGAGTGGATTTAGGTGATCGCGTGAAAGTCAGAAAAGCCGGTCTCGGCAAGAACAACGAGTTCACCAAACGCCTGAACCGCCAGACGGTGCTCGATCTTCTGCGCCGCGAGCCCGCGCAGAGCCGAGCCGATCTCGCTCGCCTGACCCGGTTGAGTCCGCAATCGCTGTCCAACATCATCGACGATCTCGAACGGGCCGGGCTCATCGAACGCACCGGCAAGGTCTATGGCGGCAAGGGTCAGCCGCCGACCAACTACCGCATCGCCGCCGAACGCGGCTACGGCATCGGCCTGCACATCGATCGCGACCTGGTGCGGGCGAGCCTTGTCGACTTCAACTTCGTCGAGTGTGTCGGTCTGCGCCGGCCGCTCGGCGCGCGCACGGTCGAAGGTGTCCATACCGCCCTTGCCGCCGTGATCGATGATCTTGTCGCTTCGGCTTCGGTCCCGGCCGATCGCGTCTGGGGCATCGGCATCGCTTCGCCGCGCCTGCGCGATGCCTTGACCCTCGACGCTCCCCATCTCGAAGGTTCGTTCTGGAGCGAACTCCACGGTTACGAAATCGACCGCCGCCTGGCCGAGCAGACGGGCATGGCCGTCATCATCGAGAACGACGCCAATGCCGGCGCACTGGCGGAACTGACCTTCGGGCAGGGCCGTGCGGTTCGCAACTTCTGTTATCTGCTGCTCGGGCACGGCCTCGGCGCCGGATTGGTGCATGACGGTGCGCTGTTTCGTGGCGGCTGGTCGAACGCCGGCGAGATCGGCCGCATCCTCATTCAGCATCATGGGGAGAGCGTCTATCTGGAGCGGATCGTGTCCGTGGAGCATCTTTTGGACATGATCGGCGCCAGCGGCAGCGCGCGCGACGCGGAAGATGGTTTTGCCAGCCTCATCAGAGCCCATCCCGACAGGGCGGAAGCCTGGCTGGCCGATGTGGCGCCGCATCTCAACTGGCTGGTCGGCACACTCGAGAACATGCTGGACCCGGAAACGATCATCCTCGGCAGCGATCTGCCCGAATGGCTGCTCGACCGGCTGCTGACACGGTTGGAACCCCTGCCGCATACGATCGCGCTGCGCGACGACCGCGCCGAGCCGCGCCTGCAGAAAGGCCTGCTCGACCGCAACATGATCGCGCTCGGCGCCGCGACGATGCCCCTGCTGGCAACCCTGGAAGCGCAGCCTTCGGCGAAATGGAACATCGCCGGTGAGATCGTCGACGTCTTCTACGGGCTGGATTGAGACCGGCCGCATGGGCCGTCAGCCCTTGATGGCACCGGCGGTCAGCCCGCTGACAATCCGCCGCTGGAAGATCAGCACCAGAACCAGCAACGGCAGCGTGACAATGATCGATGCCGCCATCACCGGCCCGAACGGGTATTCGTAGCGACTGTTGCCGGAGATCAGGCCGATCGCCACCGGCACGGTACGGTTCTCGTCGCTGAGGATGAAGGTGAGCGCGAACAGGAATTCGTTCCACGCCAGGATGAAGGCGAGCAGACCGGTGCTTGCCAGCGCCGGCCCCATCAGTGGCAAAAGGATCCTGGTCAGGATGCGCCAATGCGAACAACCGTCCATGATCGCCGCCTCCTCCAGCTCGCGCGGAAATTCGCGCATGAAGGAGGTCAGCACCCACACCGTGAACGGCACTGTGAAGATCAGATAGGCAAGGATCAGCGCGCCAACGCGATTGTAGAGGCCGAGCCAGCGCACCAGTTCGAACATGCCCGACATCACCGCGATCTGCGGGAAGATCGAGACCACCAGGATCGCCATCAGCATGGCCTGCCTGCCGCTGAAATTCAGCCGGCCGAGCGCATAGGCGGCGGCGACTGCGAGCGCCAGCGAGATCACGGTGGTCGAACCGGCGACGATCAGCGAATTGATGATTGAGCCGGTGAAGACGGGGTCGGCCAGCAGGGCCTTGTAGTGGGCCAGGTCAAAGCTCGGCACGAGGCTGGTCGAAAACAGTTCCGAGCCGGAGCGGAAGGACGAGACGATCGCCCAATAATAGGGGAACAGCGTGTAGGCGAGCACAAGCAGGCTGAGCATAACAAGGCCGGCCGAGCGTGCCCGTCTTTGCCAACGGTAGCGAGTGGAAGATCGGCGTCTCGCCGTCGCTGTTGTGCTGGCCATGGTCATTTCCCCGCCGCGCGGTCGAGCCGCATCGTCCCGATGATGAGGATCGCGACCAGCGCGATCACGAAGAACACCCAGGTGGAAGCAGCCGAACCCAGGCCTGTCTCCTGGAAGGAGATCAGCTGGTTGCGCGCATAGATCGAGATGGTCTGCGTGCGCTCGCCATTGCCGGCGAGGATGTAGGCAAGGTCGAACATGCGCATGGCATCCAGCGCGCGAAACAGCACCGCCACGCCGATCGCCGGCCTGAGCAGCGGCAGGGTGATCGACCAGAAGCGCTTCCACCACGGAACGCCATCCACAAGTGCGGCCTCGCGCACCTCCTCTGGGATCACCTGAAGCCCGGCCAGGATCAGCAGCACCATGAACGGCGTGGTGATCCACACATCGACGAAGATGATGACGCCCATGACCAGCGACGGCGTCGCCGTCCATGCAATGCCGTGGTCGATGAAACCGAGACCGATCAGCAAATTGTTGAGAATGCCGAACTGGTCGTGCAGCATCCATTCCCAGATCTTGGCCGACACGACGACCGGAATGGACCAGGGAATGAGGATGGCAGCGCGCAAGGCGCCTCTGCCCGGCAGCGCCTGGTTGAGCAGCAGCGCGATGCCCAGCCCGAGAAGGGTTTCGAGCGACACCGAAATGATCGTGAACACCACCGTGTTGGCAACCGCCCGCCACCACTGACCGTCCATCGCGATGTCGACGAAATTCTGCCAACCGATGAAATCGTAGACCGAGGGATCGTCGAGGGTCGCATTGGTGAAGGAAAAATACAGCGTGCGGGCGAGCGGCCAGAAGGCAACGAGGGTCAGCGCGACGAGAGCCGGCGTCAGGAACATCCACGCCGCGCGCGTTTCCTTGCGTTGCAATGCGTTTCCGCGACGCGTGCTCATGCCGCGGCCTGCCTGGCAAGAGAGGTGACCAGCCGCCGGCCGTCGCCGTCGAAAGCAAAAAGCGCATCGTCCGACCAGGTCAGCCCGACTTTTTCTCCACGCGCGAGCGCCAGATGGTTCGAGAGACGCACCGTCCAGACCAGATCTTCGGCGACGCGCACATAAGCGAGATGCTCGTGGCCGAGATCCTCGGCGCGCAGCAATTCACCCGAAATCCGCGCAGGTTGCCGCGCGCCCGCGATGGCCAATGCTTCCGGCCTGATGCCGACCGAAGCGGGAGAAGAGGCGCCTGCTCCGATCGCGAGGTCCAGCCCGCCCGCGCCGCTCAGCCGCCAGCCGTCATCCGCTTTTGCCGCCGTCACCGGCAGGAAGTTCATGCGCGGCGAGCCGATAAAACCGGCGACGAAACGGTTGGCCGGACGATGGTAGAGTTCCTGCGGCGTGCCAACCTGCTCGATGCGTCCCTCGTTCAGAACGACGATCCTGTCGGCCAGGGTCATCGCCTCGACCTGATCATGCGTCACATAGACCATGGTGGTCTTGAGGTCTTCGTGCAGCCGCGCGATCTCGACCCTCATTTCCGAGCGCAGGTCGGTGTCGAGATTGGATAGCGGTTCGTCGAACAGAAACACCTTCGGCTGGCGCACAAGGGCACGGCCGATGGCGACACGCTGGCGCTGGCCGCCGGAAAGCTCGCGCGGCAACCTGTCGAGCAGATGGCCGATCTTCAGCGTCGCGGCAACCTGTTCAACCTTGGTGCGGATCGCCTCCCGCCCGATGCCGCTGGTCTCCAGCGCGAAGCCGATGTTGCGGGCGATCGTCATGTGCGGATAGAGCGCGTAGGACTGGAAGACGATGGCGATGCCGCGCTTGGAGGCAGGCACTTCGGTCATGTCTTCGCCGTCGATGTCGATGTCGCCCGCCGACACGGGCACCAGCCCGGCAATCAGGCGCAGCAGCGTTGACTTGCCGCAGCCCGAGGGCCCGACGAACACGACGAATTCGCCATCCGCGATCTCAAGGTCGACATTGCGGATGATGTCGACCGAGCCGAAGCTCTTGGATACGGATTTCAGGCTAATGGTGGACATCGTTTCATTCCCCAGCTGAATTCTTGTCCGCGTGCAGCGCGGCGGCACCGATCACGCCGGCAGCAGACCCGAGCGCGCTCGCCAGAACGGGCAGCCCCCGGCAGGCTTCGGCCCAAACATAGGTCGGAACCTTCGACCGAAGCCTGTCGAAATAAGGCTGCGCCGTGCCGAGGCCGCCGCCGATGACGACGCCATGCGGGTCGATCATGTTGATCATCTGACCAAGATAGCTGGCCAGCGCCGTCGTCGCCTCGTCAAGCAATTGCGCGCCTTCCGAGCCAGCGCGGCCTTCGACGATATCGCGTGCCGTTGCCGTCCGTCCCGTGCGTGCCTTGTAGACACGCGCCATGCCGAGGCCGGAGGCGAAGGATTCCAGCACGAAGTCCGCACGCCGGCCGGAAACACCGTCGAACGCAACCAGTTCGCTTGAGGCGAAGTGGATGGCAAAGCCATTGGCGCCGCGCTGGACGATGCCGCCGACGCAGCTTGCAAAGCTGAGACCCGTTCCCGCCGAGACGAAGACGAAGCTGGGCAACGCCTTGCCGTGGCCGTAGTGCAGTTCGGCGAGCGTTGCGACACGTACGTCGCTGTCGACGGCAACGGGACCGTGGCCGGCAAAGGCTCTGGCGATGTCGCTTTGGCTCCAGTCCGCGATCCAGCTGCTGGCCGGAACACCGTCGAGGCCGACCAATTCCGGCAGGCCGATGCCAATGCCGGCCGAAGCGATGCCTTTCGCCTCGGCGCTGCGTTGCATGCGCTCCGCAATATCGGCCGCGACCGCAAGGATCGCATCGGCCCCCTGCCCGTGAGGCGTGGGCAGTTCGGCCTGGTCGACCAGAGTGCCAACGGTTAGATCGACCAGGCCGCCGGCGATCTTGGTGCCGCCTATGTCAATGCCAATGGCTGCGCGCATCAGTCTTGGGCCGCCGCCCTGTCAGCCAGGATCTCGCCGGCGCGGCAGGCAGCCACCACGCTCGCCGGCCAGTCGGGATCGTAGTCGGGCACCGACGTCAGCCGGTCAAAGGCCAGGCGTTTGCCATCGCCCCAGACGATCATCACCGCAGCCTTGGACAGCCTTGCAATCGTATCGATGCCGACGGTGACGCCAAAGCCCGGCACTTCGTCGAGCGACCGAAAGTCCGGAAAAGTCTTCATGTTGTCGCGGCGCGTTTCCTCAGCCAGCGGCACCACGCGCGTGCGGCTCCACCGTCCGCTGCCGCGAGGATTGAAGGCGACATGGCCGTCGCTCGCGCCCGATGCCAGGATGAACAGATCGATGCCGCCCGCCGCCTCGATCCGGGCATCGTAGGCCGCGGGATCTTTCGGGTCGGGGAACCAGATCTGTTCGGCCGGAATGCGAAAATTCTCCGGCAGAGCGGCGTTCAAGACGCCGACGATCTCTTCATAAGCAAAACGCCGGCAGGAGAAATGGCTGTCGACCGAAACATGGTCCAGGCCTGCCGACGTCTCCACCAGATAGTCGTCCATCATGACGATGGTGACGTGGCTGATGTCCTGCGGCGCGGCGGCAAGCATATGTCCCATCGCCTGATAGGCCGGGCGTGGCGAACGTCCGCCGGGACAGCCGAGGAGAAAATCTCGACCGGCCGAAGCCGCGTCCGCGATCATGCCAAGCAGCCGAGCGGCGAATGCGTCACCGAGCGTTTCGGCATTGTCGAAGACCTGTGGTTTGATCGCGCTCATGCCAGCAGCCCTTCCAGATAGATACGATTGCGGGCGGCAAGCGCCTCGGGTGTCTCAGCGGCATCCTCGCTCGGATCCTGTTCGACGATGCACGGGCCCGAGTAGCCCTTCTCCTTGAGCAGCGCGATCACCGCGGGGATGTCGACAACGCCGTCCGGCAGCGGGCACATCACGCCGGCTGCGAAGGACTCGTTCGGCCCCAACTCACCCGCCAGCACGCGCGCGCGGACCTTGGCGTCGACATTCTTCAGATGCATGAAGCCGATCCGGTCCCAGACCTTGCGCATATAAGCGATGGGGTCCTGATCCCAGAAGGCGTGGTGGCCGGTGTCGAAACACAAATCGACATCCGTTTCGTCAAGCAGGCGATCGATCTGCGCTTCCCGCTCCACGCAAGTGCCGACATGCGGATGGAAGGTCAGCTTGACACCATAGGTCTCGGCGACATGATGCTGGGCATCACGCACATGGGCGATCATGGTCTTCCAGCCTGTTTCATCGACGACGCCCGGCCTGTCGGCCGGATACCATTCGCTTTCGTCCATCAGGATCAGGTTGGGTGCATTCAGCTTGGCGAGTATAGGGCCGAGGCTGTCGAGTGCCGTCTTCAGCACGGGCCATGATCCCGGTTCGGCCAGGACATGCACATGGGCAGCACCGGCCAGCGTCAGGTCACGTGCGGCAAGCGCGTCGGCGAGTTGTCCAGTGTCGGTTGGCAGGAAGCCGAGCGGCCCCAGTTCCGTGACGCGATAGCCCGCGCGCGCCACCGCATCGAGGTAGCCCTCAGCGTTGATGCTGTTGCCAGTGGGATAAAAGACGCCCCAGGAACAGGGCGCATTGCCGATTTGCATGCTGATCTCTTGCTGTTTGAAAAGGATTGCCGGCGCGCAGGGAGGAGCGCGCCGGCCGTCACACGGTTCGTGTTACCACTTGCCGCGCTTCTTGATGGTCTCGAGATCGGCCGCCAGCGCCTTCAGCGCCGCTTCCGGCTGCTCCTCTCCGGCCAGAACGCCGTGCACGGCCTTGTAGAAGGCCTGCGAGACACGATTGTAGCCGGAGCCGGTCACCGCCGAGGGGCGTGCGACGCTGTCGGCGAAAGCCGTCTGCGCATCCTTGAGGAAAGGCAAAGCCTTCAGCACATCGGCATCGTCGTAGAGCGAGGCGATCGTCGGATTGTACGCTCCCTCGATGGCGCGGCGCTTCTGCTCGTCCTTACCGGCCATGAAGCTCAACAGGCTGACGGCGGCATCCTTGTGCTTGGTGTATTTGGAGATGCCGAGATGGGCGGTGCCCATGCAGCCGCTGGACTTGGCGCCATCCTTGCCGACCGGCAACGCGGCGACACCGACCTTGCCGACCAGCGGCTGATCCTTGCCCTGCGAGGTACCCCACACATAAGCCCAGTTGCGCAGGAAGACGGCATTTCCAGCCTCGAAGACGCTGCGCGAGGACTCTTCATCGTAGTTCAGCACGCCCTGCGGGCTGATCGTGTTGACCCAGCCATGCGCCTGCTTGAGCGCCGCGGCGGCACCAGCATTGTCGATGGTGATGTTGCCCTTGTCGTCGACGATGGTGCCGCCGTCGAAGCTGCTCACCCATTCGATGGCATCGCAGGTCAGGCCTTCATACGACTTGCCCTGCCAGGCGAAACCCCACATGTCCTTGTTGCCGGCGGCGCGCTCGCCATCCTGAACGGCCTTGGCCGTTTCCGTGAATTCCGCCCAGGTCTTCGGCACCGGCTTCTTGTATTTTTCCAGAAGGTCCCTGCGATAGAACATCAGGCCGGTGTCGGTGTACCAGGGCTGGGCCACGAACTTGCCGTTGACCGTGCCGGCGGCGACCGTCGACGGGAAATTGGCGGCGATGTCTTCCTTCGGCAGCACGGCGGAAAGATCGAGCAGATGGTTCTGCAGCAGGCCGATCCAGACGACGTCGAGCAGAAGCACGTCGGCATCCTGCGATTGGGCGGAGAGAAGCTGCTGGTAAAGCGGCAGCGCCTCGTCCCACGCGGCTGGCATCTTGTTGATCTTGACCTCGTTGCCGGTTTTCTTGGCCCAGGCCTCGGCACCGTTCTTGCAGAGTTCATATTCGGCACCCGAAGACGAGCAGAACAGCGACACCGTCTCGGCCCATGACGGCGCGGCGGCAAACAGCGAAACCGCCAATGCGGCGGCACCCCAGACATGCTTCATGAAATCCTCCTCCCAACCCTAAACTGACCGCCGTCCTCACACGGCGGCCGCCAAGGTAAATCCAGTGAGTGGATTTATCAAGCCATAAATCCACTCACTGGATTTATGGCACAGGATGATCGAACCGCGTCCGAAATCGGTCTTGAATGCACGACGTTGCACGGCCGATCCCTGACGCCAGATATCGTGCAGCGGTCCGCGTTGGGCGATTTCAGCGATGGGGGAGATGTCGAGCGGAGATGGCTGGCGACGGGTCCCGCCCGCCGCCAGCCGAAAGCTCAGATGACGAAGAACCAGTTGGCGGCGAGCACCACGGCGGCACCGGCGATCAGGGTGAGATAGGGCAAGATGCCGGCCTTCCTCACCTTCAGGTCTTCTTGGGCGATGCCGAGGTCGTCGAGCATATGTTCGGGGAACCTGCCGCCGTCCTGCACATAGTGGCGGAAGCAGAATACCGGAATGATGAGCGCGGCCGCGATGAAGCCGGCCCACAGCGCCCAGGGATTCCACACCTTGGCGCCGGCGCCCATGAACATGGCGTTGACATAGGAAAGAACGGCCCCGACCGCGATCAGGATCGTCGGTGCTTTCCACGGCCGCTTGATGTGGCCGTTGTCGATGCGATGAATCCAGCCCGCATTGAGGTTGAGGAAGTTGAAGATGATGTAGCCGCAGTTCGACACGGCCAGCACGAAGAAGAAGCTGGTGGCATCGGCCGCCGCAACCGCGAGCAGGAAAACGTTGAAGGTCAGGTCGGTCCACATCGCGCGTGTCGGTGCGCCATGCTCGTTGGCGTGATTGAGGTAGCGGGGCAGCCAGCCATCGACCGAACCCTGATAGAGGGTGCGCGACGACCCGGCCATTGCCGTCATGATCGACAGCATCAGGGCGAGGATCATCAGCATCACCATGATCGAGGTGATGAAGCCCGAACCGCCAACCATCCTGGCCATGGCGTCGGCGACGCCGGAGCCATCGACAATCGGCGTGGCCAGCATGCCGTTGAGCCCGAGCACACCCTGGAAGGTGAACGGCACCAGCGTGTAGAGCGCCAGGCAAAGAAGGCCCGAATAGAAGATCGCCCGCACCGTGTCGCGGCCCGGATTCTTGAATTCGCTAGTGTAGCAGATCGCGGTTTCGAAAGCGTAGGCCGACCAAGCGGCAATGAACATGCCGCCGAGCACGAGGGTCCATCCCGCGACGTTCCAGGCGCCAGGCGCCGGGGCGTAGGCAGCAGCCAGCGGCACGAGCGGCGAATAGTTCGCCCAGTTGATCTGGCCGGTGATGATCGGCACGACGCCGACGATCAGCATCGGAATGATGACCAGCAGCCCGATGTATTTCTGCACGCTGGCCGTGCCGAGAATGCCGCGATGCTGGATGGCGAAGGTGATCAGCATCAGGACGACGCCGATGAAGAAGATGGCGTTCAGCGAAAAGCTCACCGGCCCCAGCGTGCCATGGAACAGCGACCAGTTGCGGATGGCCGGCGTCGCCGCGCCTGTCAGCACCGTGATGGCGTCGGCCGCCGTCTTGCCGACATTGGCCGGATCGGCGAGCCAGGTTGCAACCTGCGGAGAGGTTTCCGTGAAGGCGGGGATCGGCGCCAGGGCATTCAAGATGTAGGCGGCGGCAATCGAGCAGCCGAGCGACAGCACGGGTGTCCAGGCCAGCCAGTTGCACCACACCGACAGCGGCGCGATGAACTTCGAATAGCGCAGCCAGGCGGTGGCTCCATAGACAGACGCGCCGCCCGATTTCGACGGAAACAGGCCGGCGATCTCGGCATAGGTGAAAGACTGGATCAGGCCGAGGATGATGGAGGCCGTCCAGATCAGATAGGCGGGTGTGCCGACCGTTCCGGCGATACCGCCGATGGAAAACAGCACCAGCGCCGGCACGCCGCTGGCCACCCAGAATGCCCCGCGCCAGTCGATGGAACGATGGAGCTGACCATCTCCGGCATGGGCTGCAATGTCAGTTGTCGTCGTCATGGCTCGGCTTCCCCTGCGGCTCCGTGGAGCACTTCCCCTGGTTGTTATGGAGAACCCCGCGCGACCATCGAGGCCGCGCGGGATCAGTGGTCAGTCCTCGGTCAGAGCACGAAGTACCAGTTGGCGATCAGCACCACGATCAGACCTGCGATCAGCGTCACGTAAGGCAATGCGCCCGCCTTGCGCTCGCGCAGGCTGCTTTCGCTCATGCCGAGATCGTCCAGCATGTGATCGGGGAACTTGCCGCCGTCCTGAACGTAGTGGCGGAAGCAGAACACCGGTAGGATCAGCGCCGCCGTGAACAGCCCCGCCCAGAGCGCCATCGGGTTCCATACCTTGGCACCGGCGCCCATGAACACGGCGTTGACGAAGGCGAACACCGCACCCGCCGTGATCAGCCAGGTCGGCGCCCGCCACGGCCGCTTGATGTGGCCATTGTCGATGCGGTGGATCCAGCCGGCATTGAGGTTGAGGAAGTTGAAGATGATGTAGCCGCAATTGGCGACGGCCAGGATGAAGAAGAAGCTGGTGGCGTCGGCGGCGGCGATCGCCAGCAGGAGCAGATTGAAGACGAGGTCGGTCCACATCGCCCGCGTCGGCGCGCCGTGATCGTTGACGTGGCTGAGGTATTTCGGCAGCCAGCCGTCGACCGAACCCTGATAAAGCGTGCGCGAGGAGCCGGCCATGGCCGTCATGATCGCCAGCAGCAGCGCCAGGATCATCAGCATGATCAGCAGCGTTTTGACGATGCCGCCCCCACCGACCATCGTGGCGAGCGCATCGGCGACGCCTGAGCCGTCGACGATCGGCGTGGCCAGCATGCCGTTGAGGCCCAACACACCCTGGAAGGTGAACGGAACCAGGATGTAGAGCAGCACGCACAGAAGGCCTGAATAGAAGATGGCCTTGAACGTGTCCGTCTCCGGGTTCTTGAATTCGCGCGTGTAGCAGACGGCCGTCTCGAACCCATAGGTCGACCAGGCCGCGATGAACATGGCGCCAAGCACCAGGGTCCAGCCGGCTATGTTCCAGGCACCGGGCGCCGGGGCGTAGGCGGCGGCAAGCGGAACGAACGGCGAGTAGTTCGCCCAGTTGATCTGGCCGGTCAGGATCGGCACAATGCCGACGATCAGCAGCGGCACGATGACGAGAAGACCGACGACCTTCTGCACGTTTGCGGTGCTGAGGATGCCACGATGCTGCACGGCGAAGGTAATCAGCATCAGCACCGCGCCGATCCAGAACGTCGCGTTGAGCGAGAACGAGACCGGACCGAGCGCATGGGTGTAGAGCGTCCAGCTGCGGATCGCAGGTGTGGCTGCGGCGGTCACCGCCGTCACCGCATCTGCGGCGCTCGTGCCGGCATGCGCGGCAAGATAGGCCACCACTTCCGGTGAGGTTTCGGTGAAGCCCGGGATCGGCGCCAGCGCGTTGAGGATATAGGCGGCGGCGATTGAACAGCCGAGCGACAGCACCGGCGACCAGGCGAACCAGTTGCACCACACCGACAGCGGCGCGATGAACTTCGAATAACGCAACCACGCGGTTGCCCCATAAACCGACGCGCCGCCCGATTTATTCGGGAACAGGCCGGCGATTTCGGCATAGGTGAATGACTGGATGAAGCCCATCAGGATGGACAGCGTCCAGACCGCGAAGGCGATGTTGCCGCCGACGCCGGCGATGCCGCCGATCGAAAACAGAACCAGCGGCGGCACGCCGCTGGCGACCCAGAATGCGCCGCGCCAATCGATGGTTCGACGCAGGTTCCCGCTGGCTTCCGCCACGTAGGTATCTTCCATGGCACTCATGGCTAGGTTTCCCATTGTTGACTGTCCCGTCACGGACGTCCCGACATTGCGGGTTATGCGTAGCGGGTTTCCGCTTAGTCTTATTTGTTTCCCACAAGTGAAGATCATCGGAATCCCTATCGCCGTCAAGCGATTTTAGCGAACCCGGCAAAATGTTAGTTTTTAGGCCCCGGATTGCGACTTTGGCGTCAAAATCTCGCTCTTTCGCCCAATCTCCGCACTACCCGAACGGGCGAGGATTCTACCCGTCCAGGCGTTTTCAACGCCGGCGAATGGCTTATGCTTGCAAAGCACTATTATGAAAAAAACATTCATGATAGGAATTTATCGCCAGTGTTTGTTGAGGAGGCAACGGACATTCTCGGATCAGCGCAAATCCGCACGTCCTGGAAAGACGTGCCCATCGTAGCGGTGGAGGATGGCAAGCCCCTCGTCTCTCGCAACGACGTGCGCGAGTTGCTGTTTGAGCTGCTCGTTTCGGTCGTCAGGGCCCGTGAACCGGAGATCGCCGAAGTTTTGCTGGGTCGCGCGTCGCTCGATACGCTGCCCGGGGAACTCCGCATCCCGGCACTGCAGGCGACAGGCATCTGGTTTCAGCTGATCGCCATTTCCAACGAACTTCAGGCGATGCGCACCCGCCGCGAAACCGAACAGTCGGGAAATCCCGACGACGTGGTGGGCTCTTTTTCCAATGTCGTCGGCGAGATCGCTGCCGAGGGCTATTCCGCCGAAGCCGTGCAGGAGGCTCTGGACGGTCTGTGCGTCGGCCCGACCATGACCGCGCACCCGACCGAAGCCAAGCGGGTCACGGTCCTTCAAATCCATCGCCGCATCTATCGCAAACTGACGGAGATCGGGCAGCAGCGCTGGGCGCCGCGCGAGCACGATCTGCTCGTCTGCGATCTCAAGAGCGAGATCGAACTCTTGTGGATGACCGGCGAACTCAGGCTCGAGCGCCCGTCCGTCGAGCGGGAGATCGCCTGGGGCCTGCATTTCTTCCGGGAGGTTCTGTTCGAGACCACACCGCAGCTCTACGACCTCGTCGAGGGCGCCTTGAAGCGGCACTTCCCGGACTACGCGCTTGCCGTTCCGTCCTTCATGCGCTTTGCGTCCTGGATCGGCGGCGACCGCGATGGAAACCCGAACGTCACCGCGCAAACGACCGCCTATGCGCTGGCCGAAAACCGCAATGCGGCGATCAGGTGGTATCTTGGCCAGGTCCGCCGGTTGACGACCATGCTGAGCGTCAGCGCCAATGTCGTCGACATACCGGACGATTTCGCTCCCGCCCTGGCGGGCATTCTGCATGCAAGCGGATGCGCCGAGGCGATCGCCCAACGCAATGTCGACGAGCCGCTGCGCCAATTCACCGCCGCCATGCTGCGGCGTTTGGAGGCGATGCTGGGCAAGGGCAACGGCGTTCCCTACCCCAATGCAGAGGCCTTCCGGACCGATCTGGAATGCCTTTCCGATACGCTTTTGAAAATCGGTGGCAAGGTGATGGCACAGCGCCTTGTCCGGCCGCTGCTGCAACAAATCGAGAGTTTCGGCTTCCGCACCGTTGCTCTGGACATCCGGCAGAATTCGACGGTGGTGAACCGGACCCTTGCCGAACTGTTCACCGTCATCGACCCAAAAGCCGAACCGGTCACCGCGGTTTCGCCGCGCTGGTCCGGGCGCATCCGCGACGCCATCCGCAGAGGTGAGCGCCTCGACCCTAGCCTCGACCGCACCCGCCTGTCGGAAGAAACACGCGAGTTGCTCGCTTTGTTCGACGTGATCCGCGAGGCCTCCACCGACAAGAGCGGCGCGGTCGGCGCGTTCATCCTGTCGATGACGCAATCGGTCGACGACATCCTCGCCGTCTATCTGCTTGCGCAGTTCTGCGGTCTGGCTACGGCCCCGGATGGCAGCGGCACAATCAACCTGCGGATCGTGCCGCTGTTCGAGACGATCGCCGACCTGCGCGCGGCACCCGCGATCATCGACCAGCTTCTTGGGATTTCCGTCGTTCGCCGCTCGATCCGCGACTTCGGCAATCGCCAGGAAATCATGCTGGGCTATTCCGACTCCAACAAGGATGGCGGTTTCCTGGCGGCCAACTGGGAACTGAGCAAGGCGCAGAAGCAGCTCACGAAGCTCGGCAAGAAGAACAAGATCCGCATCTCCTTCTTCCACGGGCGCGGCGGCTCGGTCAGTCGTGGTGGCGCGCCGACCGGCAGGGCAATCGCCGCGCAACCGGCGGGCACGATCGACGGTTCCATGCGCGTCACGGAACAGGGCGAGGTCGTTTCCTCCAAATTCGCCAACCGGGGCACCGGCCTGCACCAGCTCGAAATTCTCGCCGCCAGCGTTTTCGCGCACAGCGTCAAATCGCCCAACGAGGCCGAGCTGAAGGACGTTCCGGAATTCGAGGAGGCTCTGGAGGCGCTCACCGGCATGTCGCTGGCTTCTTATGTCAGCCTCATCAACGAGCCCGGCTTCATCGACTATTTCAACCAGGCGAGCCCGGTCGAGGAATTGTCGCTGCTCAAGATCGGCTCGCGGCCGGCACGCCGTTTCGGCGCCCGCGACATCAGCGATCTGCGCGCCATTCCCTGGGTCTTCGCCTGGAGCCAGAACCGCCATCTTTTGACGGGCTGGTATGGCATCGGCAGCGCGATCAATTCCTTCATCGCCGTTCGTGGCGAGGCCGGCCGCGACCTGCTTCGCCAGATGTTCGAACGCTCCCGCTTCTTTCGCCTGATCATCGATGAGGTCGACAAGACGCTCTACCAGGCCGACCTCGAAGTAGGCCGGCTCTATTCCGGGCTCGTCGTCGAGCGCGAGACCGGCAGGCGCATCTTCGGAAAGATCGAAGCCGAATACGAACTCACCAGCCGTATGGTTCGCGAGATCGTCGGCAATACCGACTTTTCGACACGCTTCCCCGCTTTCAAGCGCAATTTCGACCGTTTGCGGCCGGAAATGGACAGCATCCACGCGCTCCAGGTGAAACTGTTGCGAGAAGTGCGCGATCAGGCCGCAAACGCTTCGGCGTCGCGGCGCCCGATCAACGCACTTCTGCTCTCGATCAATTGCATATCCTCCGGCCTCGGCTGGACAGGGTAGAGACGGGACAGGCGCCCAGCGCCGGAAAGGATTGGACGCATGAACATCCCCCAGCGACCGGGCCTCGGCAATCTCGGCCAGTTCTTTCGCGCTAGCGTCGCCACAACCGACCCGGCCGTCAGTGCAGCCATGGCGCGCGAACTGGGCAGGCAGCGCGACGAAATCGAGCTGATCGCTTCCGAGAACATCGTCTCGAAGGCGGTGCTAGAGGCCCAGGGTTCGGTTCTGACCAACAAATACGCCGAGGGCTATCCGGGTCGTCGTTATTATGGCGGTTGCCAATATGTCGACGAGGTCGAGGAACTGGCGCGCGAGCGGGCCCGGCAACTGTTCGGCTGCGCTTTCGCCAATGTGCAACCGCATTCCGGCAGCCAGGCCAACCAGTCGGTGTTCATGGCGCTGATGCAGCCGGGCGATACCTTCATGGGATTGAACCTCGCCGCCGGTGGTCACCTGACCCACGGCTCGCCTGTCAATCAGTCCGGCAAGTGGTTCAAGGTCGTTTCTTATGGCGTGCGTCCGCAGGACCAGCGCATCGACCTCGACGAGGTGCGCGACCTTGCCCGCCAGCATCGGCCGAAGGTGCTTCTGGCCGGTGGCTCGGCCTATCCGCGCTTCATCGACTTCAAGGCATTCCGCGAGATCGCCGACGAGGTCGGCGCCAAGCTGTTCGTCGACATGGCGCATTTCGCCGGTCTGGTCGCCGGCGGCGTCCACCCGAACCCGCTCGACCACGCGCATGTCGTGACCACCACCACCCACAAAACCTTGCGCGGCCCGCGCGGCGGCATGGTGCTCACCAACGACGAGGAGATCTCCAAGAAGGTCAATTCGGCGGTGTTCCCCGGCCTGCAGGGCGGACCGCTGATGCATGTCATCGCCGCCAAGGCGGTGGCCTTTGGCGAGGCGCTGGCACCGGAGTTCAAGACCTACGCCGCCAATGTCGTCGACAATGCCAAGGCGCTTGCGCAAACCCTGGCATCGGGTGGTGTCGATATCGTGTCGGGCGGTACCGATACGCATCTGATGCTGGTGGACCTGAGACGCAAGAACCTGACCGGCAAGGCCGTGGAAGCGGCACTCGGGCGCGCGCATATCACCTGCAATAAAAACGGCATTCCGTTCGACCCGCAGGGACCCGCCGTGACTTCCGGCGTCCGGCTGGGCACGCCGGCCTGCACCACGCGCGGTTTCCGTGCGGATGAATTCCGGCAGGTTGGACAACTGACCATGCGGGTGATCGACGGACTGGCCGCCAATGGCGAGGACGCCAACGGCAAAATCGAAGCGGAAGTGCGCGAGGAAGTTGAAGCCCTGGTGCGGCGATTCCCGATCTACGACTAATTTAGGTCGCGCTGGAGCCCACGTGAAGCCGATGACCGCTGTATGGAAAGTTCAGCATCCGGGTTGGGAGACCGATGTCACGCCCATGACGGAAGAGAAGAAGTTCAGGGTCCTGATCGCGGAACGCAACCCGCTCGTCGTTGCGGCGCTGGGCGACATGATCCGGCGTGATGACCGCTTCGATCTCGTCGGCGCCGTGCAGGGTGGCGAGGCGTTTCTCGCAGCGGTCTCTGGTGGAGAACCAGGTTTCGACCTCGCCGTTCTCGGCTGGAAACTATCGGACATGGACGGCAGCGGCGTTCTGGCGGAACTGCAAAAACGCAACCTGCACGCCCGCGTCGTCATCTTTTCCAATGACCACGACATCGCCATCCTCAAGCAATGCGTGCGCCTTGGCGTGCAAGGCTTCTGCTACCAGTTCGACGACCCGGCAATCCTGTTCGATACGCTGATCGCGGTCGCCCATGGCCGCATCTGCATCCCCTATGTTGACGTCTCGCGCATCAACGACACGCCATTGTCGCGGCTGACCCCACGGGAACGCGAACTGCTGGCTGTTCTGGCCGACGGCTGGACCAATTTGCAGATCGCCACGCGCACCGGAATTTCGGAAAACACGGTGAAATATCACCTGAAGAACCTTTACGACAAGCTGGATGTCCGCAATCGCGCCATGGCTGTCGCATTGTTCGCCAGCGAAAGGAATCGCGGCACCCATATCGGCTCGTAGCAGCCCCGGCGCCGCTTCACGCCCCCTCCGACTGAACTGTAAGCGCCACCCTTCGCAGTGCAATGGCGAAGTGGTGCGTCGCAACATGCGCTTTTCCTTGACAGTTTGTCGCAGTTTCTCAATATTCCCCTTGGGCAAATAGTTTTCTGCAAAATCAACAACAATGCCCCGCAGTCGCGCAGCCTCATGGAGGGGAAGATGGATGCGACATCAAGCCAGCATGCTGGTTCAACCACCTTTGACGAACGTATAGACAAGATGCATGGCCGCGACCGCATGGGTGCGGTCGCCTTTGTGGCGGCAACGTGGATCGCGATGCTGTTCACGCTGTTTACCGTCTGGCCATACATCACCGTGCCGGGGATCCGGGCGATCCTGGCGATAGCCGCAGCCCTTGTTCTTGCTCTGAACACCGCGGCCATCATCGCCATGCTGCGCCACTATGGCGACGACAAGCATTTCATCTACGGGCTCGACCTGAAGCATCTCGACGAGATGCGCAAGCGACGCGGCTGAGGAGAAAACGATGGCTTACAAACCTCCGAAACAGAGCCTGACTGGACAGGTTTTCGACGTCTTCATCCTTCTCCTGCTCACCGTCGGCGCACTCTATATCCCGCTCTATCTGGGCCTTGCGGGTGCTGCGAAGACGCCGCAGCCGATCGCCAACCCGACCTGGGAGGCGCTTGGCCAGAACGCCACCGAACAACAGCAATGGGCGGCGCTCGGCATTACCGACCCTGCAGCCGCCAGCGACATCGTCACCGCCCGCTTCGACTATTCCTTCAGCTGGGTGGCGCTGGCCGTCATGGCCGTTCTCGTCATCGGCTATTTCGTGATGGTCGTGCGGTTGTCGGACAGGGAATACCGCGAAGTCATCGAAGAACGCTTCGGCCCGAAACGATAGGAGCGCGCGATGGATACCTGGAACATTCTCGAATACGCCGCCTGGGCGCTGTCCGCACTGTTCGGCGCCTTGATGCTCATCGACCTGATCAGGGTCGATACCACCTATGACAACGATCTGCTGACCTCTTCGCGCGAAGGCGAGATCGAGGCCACGGCCGAACGTCACACGATCTGAGGGAAACGGCGATGGCAAACGTGACTTCAACCGCCGCGCCGGAGCGGCTCCAACTGCTGCGCGTGCTGGGTCCGGCCCATGTCTGGGCCCTGGGCGTCGGCATCGTTCTGGTCGGCGAATATATGGGCTGGAACTTCTCGGTCGGCAAAGGCGGCATGATCGCCGGCCTTGTCGCCTGCTGGGTGGCCGGCCTGCTTTATACCTGCGTGGCGATGATCGATTCCGAAGTAACCTCGACGGTCGCGGCCGCCGGTGGCCAGTACGCCCAGGCCAAGCATATCGTCGGGCCGTTGATGGCCTTCAATGTCGGTCTTTTCCTGGTCATGGCCTACACCATGCTGGAAGCCGCCAACGCCATCACCGTCGGCTTCCTGCTCGACACCGTGGCCGGCATGCAGGGTCATTCCGGCCTCAACCAGAAGCCCTTCATCATCCTCGCCGTGATGTTCCTGGCATGGCTGAATTATCGCGGCGTGCTGGCAACGCTGACATTCAACCTCGTCATCACCGCGATCGCCTTCGTGTCGATCATCGTGCTGTTCCTTTCGGTGCAGTTCGGCGCCTCGGCCGTCCCGCTGGATTTCTCGGCGATCACCAGCGATCCCCTGCCCTATGGCTGGGTCGGCATCGTCGCGGCCCTGCATTTCGGCCTCTGGTATTATCTCGGCATCGAGGGCACCTGCCAGGCGGCCGAGGAAGTGCGTTCGCCGGCGCGCTCGCTGCCCTACGGCACAATGGCCGGCATCATGACGCTGCTGATCGCGGCGACCCTGACCTGGTATGTCTGTTCTGGCTTGATCCCGTGGGAATATCTCGGCCAGTCCGGCACGCCGCTGTTCGATGCGGCGCGCGTCACCGGCTCGACCGGGCTGATGCTGCTCCTTTTCGTGGGCACAACCTTCGCCACGCTGGCCTCGGCCAATGGCTGCATCAACGATGCGTCCCGCGCCTGGTTCTCGATGGGACGCGACCGCTATCTGCCAAGCTGGTTCGGCGCCGTGCACCCCACCTACCGCACGCCGTACCGGTCGATCGTCTTCCTGGTCCCGATCGCGCTCATCTTCGCGCTCGGCGCCCCGCTCGATCAGGTGGTGACGTTCTCGATCCTGTCCGGCCTGCTGGGCTACACCTTCATGACCTTCAATATGGTGATGTTCCGCAAGAAGTGGCCGCTGGACACCATCAAGCGTGGCTATGTGCACCCGTTCCACCCAATACCGGCGCTGCTTCTGCTGGTGCTTTGCGCCACCGCCTATGTCGCGGTCTTCCTCGGTTACGGCACGCAGCTCATCGCCATGATGTGCTTCTACATCATCGCTTCGCTGTGGTTCCATTTCTGGCGCTATCGCTTCGTCAGGCGCGGTGATCAGTTCACCATGCCGTGGCCGCGGCCGAGCGGGTATTGAACCCATGACGCCGCGCGATCAGCTCAACCTTGCCGCGCGGCGTCGGATTAGAACATGATGGACAACCTCGCCCTTGTCCTGCTGGCAATAGCCGCTATCGCCGTGTTCATGGCGGTCGCGCAACGCGACCGCCTGAGACTCAACCGGCAGCGCAGCCGCCTTCTCGATGCCGCGGCTGGCCTCTTCGACAACAGCCGGCTTCGCGCCGCCCCTGACGGTTTTCCGATCCTCGACGGCAGCCTTTCCGACGGGCGACGGATCCGCATCGAATTGATTGCCGACACACTGGTCTGCCGGCGGCTGCCGCAACTCTGGCTGAAGCTGACGCTGGCCGAACACGAGCCTGTCGCCCGGCCATCGATCGGCGCGCTGTCGCGACCGACCGGCGCCGAATTCTATTCCATGGTGCATGATTTGCCCGAATGGCTGGCACCGCCCCAGACCGAGGCTTCCATTCTGCTGCGCGGCGACGGGACCGCCACGCCCACCGAGATCAAACAGGCTTCGTCGATCTTCCAGGCCCTGTTCCGCAACCCCACGGTCAAGGAAGCCGTCATCACGCCGCGCGGCGTGCGCCTGATCCGCCAGGTCGCCGAGGGTGATCGTGGCGCGCATCTCGTGCTGCGGCAGGTCCGTTTCCCGATCGAGCAGGTACCGGCCGATCTGATCCGCACGGCCATTGCGGAAGCCCAATTGCTGTCGGAGACGCTGGCAGGTGACCGCACCGGAACCATGCAAGCCAGTGCGTTGGCGCCCATCGAGGCATGAGAATGAAAAAAACGATCAACCCTTATCTCGTCCTGGCGCTGGCAATCGTCTTGCCGGGCGCCGGCCACGTCGCCATCCGCGAAGCACCGCGCGGATTGGTCTTCGCCTTCTTCGTGCTGTTCTTTTCCGTGCTCACCTACGTGACGACGACACCAGACCAATCCTTCATCGGTCGTCATGCCGGCGGGCTGTTCGTCTGGGCGCTGTCGATCCCGGATGCCTACCGCCGGGCGCGCATGAAATATACGACAGCCAATCGGATAGCCGGGGCATCCGGCAGTCGATAGAGCCGACCAAATTATCCATCAAAAAAGCCCGCCGCGCTGCGCGACAGGCTTTTTCCAATCTGGGGTGCTTATCCAAGCGGGTTCGGGTTTCGACCGACTGCCTTCACTCAGCAGCAACGGACGAAGCGGTGCGCAGATACGATTCGAGTGAATCGTCGAGAGCATCCTTCCACGGCGTGTGATGCGCCGGCGCCATCGTGCCGGTGATGACCGAACGGTAGGAATGGTTGCGGAACTCCATGATGCCCTTCTTCTTGTGTTCCTTCCACTCGAAGAAGGCCTCGTTGGCGCCGTCCACATCGAAGCTCGGATAGTCGGTTTCGGCGATCAGTTCCTTGACGTAGTCGCCCTGATATTCGATCGCGTCGTGAGCATCCTTGCCGGCATCCTCGCGCACTACCCGGTCCGCGACGTCGGCGATCATCTCCTGCTTGCCGGACGGCAACTCGATGCGGCCGAGGATCACGTCACGTGTCCACCAGGCCTGCGCGTCGAACATGTTGAAGGTGAACCACTGGTCCTGCATGCCGAGATAAAACAGCGCCGGATTGTGGACATAAGCGACCCCCTTGTAGAGATCGGCGGTCGCCAGCCGGTTGGCGGTCCTCAGGCGCAGATCGTCGGGCAGGAACGGGAAGTGGTGCTTGTAGCCGGTGCACAGGATGATCGCGTCGACGCGTTTCGTCGACCCGTCCTTGAAGGTGACCGTATTGATGTCGACCTTTTCCAGCAGCGGCTTCTCCTCCCAGTTGTCTGGCCAGTTGAAGCCCATCGGCGCGGTGCGGTAGCAGTTGGTGACCGACTTGGCGCCGTATTTCCAGCACTGCGAGCCGATATCCTCGGCCGAATAGCTGGTGCCGACGATCAGGATGTCCTTGCCGGTGAATTCGCGGGCGTCGCGGAAGTCGTGGGCATGAAGGATGCGGCCGTTGAAGCGGTCGAAGCCGGGGAATTCAGGCACGTTCGGGGTCGAGAAATGGCCCGAGGCGACGATGACGTTGTCGAATTCCTCGGAGTAGCAATGATCTTTCGGCAGATCCTGCACGGTGACGGTGAACTTCCTGGTCTGTTCGTTCCAGGTGACCATGCGCACGACCGTCTCGAAGCGGATCCATTTGCGAACGCCGGCCTTCTTCACCCGGCCCTCGATATAGTCGAAGAGCACGGCGCGCGGCGGATAGGAGGCAATCTGCTTGCCGAAATGCTCCTCGAAGGAATAGTCGGCGAACTCCAGGCCCTCCTTGGGACCGTTCGACCAGAGGTAGCGGTACATCGAACCATGGACCGGTTCGCCATACTGGTCGAGACCGGTGCGCCAGGTGTAGTTCCACAGGCCGCCCCAATTGGCTTGCTTCTCGAAGCAGACAATTTCGGGAATGTCGGCGCCTTTCTCCGCGGCGGATTGAAATGCCCTCAGCTGTGCGAGGCCCGACGGGCCAGCTCCAATCACGGCGACGCGCGCTTTCATACGGAAATACCTCCCAGTTGATTTCCATAGCGAAAAAAATTTCACTGTGATGATAATAACGGCATTTTGCCGCTGTCAATAAGCTTTGCGTCCAAACTGTCATCAAGCCTTGCGGAACCTGGCTTCGGTGCCCGAAACTGGACGAAAGAACGAGGATCTGAATCCGCCGCCCCGCCTGCAATGCCGAAACGAACGCTTGCGCGGCAGGGTGAATTGAGTATTCTCTACATTGAAATTATTTTACACACGGGCAAATTCGTGTGAGGTGGTCATGCAGCAGACAGCCTATCCCACCGTGGTCGCCGGCCCCCCTCGGCCGAGCCTCATTCTGCGACCGGGCCTGCTATTGCCGGGCACCGAGCGCTATCATGTGCCCGGTGGTGGCGCCATCGTCATCGACATCGAAGCCGGCGACAGGATCACCGTCCGCAATTCCGAAGGTGGCCAGGCCAGCGAGTTGCTAGCTTTCGACCAATCGGGCCGCAGCGACCCTGGTATCATTGGAGCCAAGACGAACAGCAACGCCGCCGGCCTCAAGGCGCTGCTGCTTGGTGGCGACGACAGCCTGCGCGCCCTGCGCGTAGGGCTGGAACGCCGGAAGCTGCAACTGGCCAAGGCCGACGCCTTGCGCATCTTCTCCGGCACCACGCCAGCCGGAACCGAGGAGAACTTCACGGCAACGCGCTCCGGCTCGCTTGTCGTGGCGGCGCCCGGAGGCCCGATGGCGGTGGACGGCCACGACACCGCGACGCCGCTGGTGGTGATGGTGCGCCGCGCGGCACTTCGCGCCAGGGGTAAATCGGACCTGCCCGATCCCCTCGCCGACCCGGTGCTCGATCTCAGGGTGAAGTCGCGCACTGCGGAATCCTATTTCGTCAAGGCGGGCGACTACATCCAGATCATCGATGTAGACGGCCGCCAATGCACCGACTTCCAGTGCTTTTCGGCGCGCAAGCTGGACAAGGGCCGCGACCTTGCGCTCGACGTCACCGCCACCCGGTCCTTGATGGGCCACGCCTATCCGATGCCTGGCCTGCATTCGAAATATTACGACCAGGATTTCGAGCCGCTGGTCGAGGTCGTGCAGGACACCTGCGGTCGCCACGACGCCTTCGCGCTTGCCTGCTATGCCAAATACTACGACGACATCGGCTATCCGGGCCACATCAACTGCTCGGAGAACTTCAATGGCGCGCTGACCCCGCACGGTGTCACCGCTCGCGGCGGCTGGATGGCGGTCAACTTCTTCTTCAACACCGGCATCGATGCGCATGGCGTCATGTTCTCGGACGAGCCGTGGTCGCGGCCCGGCGACTATGTGCTGCTGCGGGCTCTCACCGACATCGTCTGCGTGTCGTCGGCCTGCCCGGACGACACCACGCCGGCCAATGGCTGGAACCTCACCGACATCCACGTCCGGACCTATTCCGGACAGCACAAATTCTCCCGTGCGATCGCCAGAAGAATGACCCCGGACGCAGAGCCAAAGATGACCCGCGAAACCGCCTTCCATTCCAGCTTCGCCAAACACACCCGCAACTTCATCGAATATAAGGGCTATTGGCTCGCCAACGCCTTCGCCAAGGAAGGGCCGCTGCAGGAATATTGGGCCTGCCGCGAAAAGGCGGTGGTGATGGACCTTTCGGCTCTGCGCAAATTCGAAGTCACCGGCCCGGATGCCGAAGCGCTGCTGCAATACACGCTTACCCGTGACGTCAAGAAACTCGGCATCGGCCAGGTCGTCTACACGGCCATGTGTTACGAGCACGGCGGCATGATCGACGACGGCACCTTGCTGAGGCTCGGCAAGGATAATTTCCGCTGGATCGGCGGCGATGAGTACTCAGGCCAGTGGCTGCGCGAGAAAGCCGAGGAGCTTGGCCTGAAGGTGCTGGTACGGTCCTCGACCGACCAGATGCACAACATCGCCGTCCAGGGCCCGAAAAGCCGCGATATCCTGAAGGAGATTATCTGGACACCGCCGCACCAGCCGGCGCTCGCCGAGGTCGACTGGTTCCGTTTCACCATCGGCCGCATCGGCGATGCGCAAGGCGTGCCGATCGTCGTCTCGCGCACGGGTTATACCGGCGAGCTCGGTTATGAAATCTGGTGCCATCCGCGCGACGCTGAAAAGGTCTTCGACGCGGTCTGGGAGGCAGGCAAGCCGCACGGTCTTGTGCCGATGGGCATGGCGGGCCTCGACATGGTGCGCATCGAGGCGGGCCTGATCTTCGCCGGCTACGAGTTTTCCGACCAGACCGACCCGTTCGAGGCCGGCATCGGTTTCACCGTGCCGCTCAAGTCCAAGACCGACGACTTCATCGGCCGCGAGGCACTGATCAGACGCAAGGATAATCCGACCCACAAGCTCGTCGGCCTGGAAATCGACGGCAATGTCGATGTCGGCCATGGCGACTGCGTCCATATCGGCCGCGCCCAGATCGGCGTGGTCACCTCATCCATGCGCTCGCCGATCCTTGGCAAGAACATTGCGCTGGCAAGGCTCGACGTCACCCATGCCGAGGTTGGTACTGAAGTCGAGGTCGGCAAGCTCGACGGTCATCAAAAGCGCCTCCCTGCCCGTGTCGTTCCCTTTGCTCACTACGACCCGCAGAAAACCAGGCCGCGTTCTTGAGCCGTCTTACGGGCGGGTCGCTTGTCTCCCTGAGCGATCCGCCCCTTTTTCTTCTGGCGCCTCTTCGCACCGGCAGCGACAGAATTGGCCACATCGCCACCGGCACCGCTTTGAGCGCGCGAATGTGGACGAAAGGCTGACAATTTCGCGCGATTCACGCCTTGCCTGATATTTCCTTGTGTGCAAATATCTTTCCCAAGATGCAAAGGCGAGACTGTGCCGTCGACGCGTCGCGAAAGCTCACTCGAGACGATGAGGCAGCCGTGTCGAAAGTTTTGCATGATCTTCACCAGGGCCATGCCCCGATCACCCTTCATCAGGCCTTTCACGATGCCCTCGACGCACTCGAAACCGAGAGTGGGTCGAACGAGCCTTCCGTTTTCGTCGAAGGCTGCGCGGTTCCGGTAACCGCCGTCTTCGGCGCCATGCTGGAATGCACTGACCTGATACCGTTTCGCATCCGCGAATCCATCAATGCCCTGCTGGCCGCGGCGCATGAGAGCAACCTCGTCGACAGCGGCGACATCTATGCACGCGGCGCCCGGCTGATGTTGTCCCATTGCCGCAAGGCGTTCGGACCTGTCCCTTCGCCCGCCGGTCTCGACACCGCCTGTACGCGAACCTCCCCTTCCCGGCTTTCGTCGCATTGAGCGGGATCACTCCGACAGCAAGGACCGTCTCATGAACAAGATCATCGACGGCAAGGCCGTCGCCGAGGCGCTGGTAGCCGAGATCAGGGATGCCACCGAGCAATTGGTGGCACGGACCGGCACCCAGCCCGGCATCGCGGTTGTCATCGTCGGCGAGGATCCCGCCAGTCAGGTCTATGTTTCGTCCAAGGGCAAGAAGGCGAAGGAATGCGGTTTCCATTCCATCCAGCACACCTTGCCCGGGGACACGTCCGAGGACGAGCTCGTCGGGCTGATCGAACGCCTCAATGCCGACAACGCCATCCACGGCATCCTCGTGCAATTGCCGTTGCCGAAGCAGATCGATGCCGGCCGCATCATCCAGACCATCTCGCCGGACAAGGATGTCGACGGCTTCCACTTCGTCAATGTCGGCAAGCTCGGCGCCGGCGAACTCGACACCGCCTTCGTGCCCTGCACGCCCGCGGGCTCCATGTTGCTCATCGAGCGCACGCTGGGGCCCGATCTGTCCGGCCTCAACGCGGTCGTCGTTGGCCGTTCCAACATCGTCGGCAAGCCGATGGCCAATCTGTTGCTGGCCGCCAACGCCACCGTCACCGTCGCCCATTCGAGGACGAAAAACCTGCCCGAGCTCTGCCGCACCGCCGACATCCTCGTCGCCGCCGTCGGCCGACCGGAGATGATCAAAGGCGACTGGGTCAAGCCCGGCGCCGTCGTCATCGATGTCGGCATCAACCGGCTGCCTCCTGGCGACAACGGCAAGGCACGGCTGGTCGGCGACGTCGCCTATGACGAGGCGTTGCCCGCCGCCGGCGCGATCACACCTGTCCCCGGGGGCGTCGGCCCGATGACGATCGCGCTTCTGATGTCGAACACGCTGGCATCCGCCACGCGCGCCACCGGGCAACAAAGCTGAAGCGAAGCCAGTTCAAGAGACAAACCTGGAACGAACGAGACAAGGGAGGAGAACCCCATGGCCGAATTTAAGAGCGACATCGAGATAGCGCGCGGCGCGAAGAAGCAGGCGATCCAGGCGATCGGTGCCAAGATCGGCATACCGTCTGAGCATTTGCTGCCCTATGGCCACGACAAGGCGAAGGTGTCGGCCGAGTTCATCAAGTCGGTCAAAGGCAACAAGGACGGCAAGCTGATCCTGGTCACCGCCATCAACCCGACACCGGCCGGCGAAGGCAAGACGACGACGACGGTGGGGCTCGGCGATGGCCTGAACCGCATCGGCAAGAAGGCGGTGGTGTGCATCCGCGAGGCCTCGCTCGGTCCGAACTTCGGCGTCAAGGGCGGCGCCGCCGGCGGCGGTTATGCCCAGGTCGTGCCGATGGAAGACATGAACCTGCACTTCACCGGCGACTTCCACGCCATCACCACCGCCCACAACCTTCTGTCGGCGCTGATCGACAACCACATCTACTGGGGCAACGAGCTCGGCATCGACATCCGCCGCGTCGCCTGGCGCCGTGTCATGGACATGAACGACCGCGCGCTGCGCCAGATCATCGTCTCGCTCGGCGGTGTCGCCAACGGTTTCCCGCGCGAGGCCGGCTTCGACATCACCGTCGCCTCCGAAGTCATGGCGATCCTGTGCCTTTCCACCGACTTGAAGGATCTCGAAAAGCGCCTCGGCGACATCATCGTCGCCTATCGCCGCGACAAGACCCCGGTCTATGCCCGTGACCTGAAGGCCGACGGCGCCATGGCGGTACTGCTGAAGGATGCCATCCAGCCGAACCTGGTGCAGACGCTGGAGAACAATCCGGCCTTCGTCCATGGCGGCCCGTTCGCCAACATCGCCCATGGCTGCAATTCGGTGGTCGCCACCACCACGGCGCTCAAGCTTGCCGATTATGTCGTCACCGAGGCCGGTTTCGGTGCTGATCTCGGCGCCGAAAAGTTCTTCGACATCAAATGCCGCAAGGCGGGCTTGAAGCCGGCTGCCGCCGTCATCGTCGCCACCGTGCGCGCCATGAAGATGAATGGCGGGGTGAAGAAGGAAGACCTCGGTGCCGAGAACGTCGAGGCAGTGAAGAAGGGCTGCGCCAATCTCGGCCGCCACATCGAGAACGTGCGCCAGTTCGGCGTGCCGGCGGTCGTCGCCATCAACCACTTCCATTCCGACACCGATGCCGAGATCCAGGCGATGAAGGACTATGTCGCCAAGATGGGCGAGGAGGCGATCCTGTGCCAGCATTGGGCCAAGGGCTCGGCCGGCATCGAGGAGCTGGCCCACAAGGTGGTCAGCCTCGCCGAAAGCGGTGCCTCGCAGTTCTCGCCGCTCTATCCCGACGACATGCCGCTGTTCGAGAAGGTCAACACCATCGTCAAGCGCATCTATCGCGGCGACGAGGCGATCGCCGACAAGTCGATCCGCGACCAGCTGCACCAGTGGGAACAGGCCGGCTACGGCCACCTGCCGGTGTGCATGGCCAAGACGCAATATTCCTTCTCGACCGACCCGAACCTGCGCGGCGCGCCGACCGGCCACACCGTGCCGGTGCGCGAGGTGCGGCTTGCCGCCGGCGCCGGCTTCGTCGTCATCATCTGCGGCGAGGTCATGACCATGCCCGGCCTGCCCTCCAAGCCATCGTCGGAGAAGATCTTCCTCAACGACCAGGGCCAGATCGAGGGACTGTTCTAGGCGCAAAGGGCAATCGGCAGTCGGCAGTCGGAACATCAGTTCACCCGACTGCCGACTGCCTACTCCCGACTGCCCTGTTCAACCCGCCGCAAAACAGATGACGCCCCCCGGAAAAGTCTCGCTCTACGAAGCCGTCGGCAAGGATGATGGCTTGAGCCGGCTCGTGCGGGCTTTCTACGACATCATCGAGCAGGCCCCGGAAGCGCAGGAGTTGCACCTTTTGCATCGCCGAGGCCACGGCATCGCGCATTCCCGCATCGAACAGTTCGATTATCTTTCAGGCTTTCTCGGCGGTCCCCAGCACTATGTGCAAAGGCACGGCCATTCGCGGCTGCGCGCGATTCACGACCATGTTCCGATCGGTCCGGAGATGCGTGACCTGTGGCTGAAATGCATGATTAAAGCCGTGGCGGTGGCCGGCATCACCGACCCGACCGCCAGCCTGCTGATGCAGCATTTGACGCGGGCAGCCGAAATCGCCCGCAATCAGGACTAGCTACCCGGAAATCGCGGCCCGCGCCTGCTCTTCCAGCCAGACCACCATCTTGCGATAGGGCACCGGGCCGTGGCTGACGCGGGCGACGCCGAGCTCCGCCAGCTTCTGGCGCGGCGGCACATGCGCCAGCGCGATGATGTTGACCGGCAGTGCAACGGCCTTGCACAATTTCTCGATCAGCGCCGGATCGCCCAGTCCCGGTGCGAAGAAGCCATGCGCACCAGCCTTCTCATAGGCAGCCGCGCGGGCGATTGCCTGCTCGACCAGCGCCTCGCTGTGTTCTTCCGGCTTTGCTTTCAGGAAAATGTCGGTGCGAGCATTGATGAAGGCCGGGACACCGCTCGCCTTGACCGCATCGGCCGCCGCCCTGACGCGCTCGACCTGGGTAGCGATCTCATAAAGACCGCCGCCGCCCACGATCTGATCCTCGAAATTGAAGCCGACCGCTCCGGCCTCGATCGCTTGCCTCACCGTACTCGCAACCGTCGCCGGAGCCGGACCGTAGCCGCCTTCCAGATCCATCGTCGCCGGCAATTCCACCGAGGCGGTGATGCGGCGGAAATTATCCAACGCCAGCGCCAGCGGAATCTTCTCGCCATCGGCGAAGCCGAAGGCCGCAGCCACTGGCCAGCTGCCGGTCGCCAGCGCTTTCGCGCCAGCCTTGACGACCGCCTGGGCGCTGCCGGGGTCCCAGACGTTGAAAAGCACCACCGGGTCGCCCTTGACATGAAGGGCGTGGAAAGCGCGCGCGCGTTCGATCTGATCGCTCATGGAATTGCCTTATGCCGGGATAACAGACCGGGCGAACCTATCGCGCACCCGGCCGTCACGCCATGGCACAGATCGGCGTGGCGACGCGTCCAACCGACCGGACAGGATCCCGGCGGGTCACCCGTGCCCGTCCGATATGAAGGCGAGCGTTCAGGCCAAGGGCGTACGCGAGGCTTCGATGCCATATTCGGCGGCCGCATCGGCCAGCGTATGCCAGAGGCTGTCGGCGAAGCTGGTGAAGACGAGCAGATTGTAGATCGGACTACCGCCCGGCGCATCGGGTCCGCGCCAGAGATTGACGCCGGTATGGTCGATCGAGGTCGCCGCGGCAGCTCCAACCGGGAAGACCGTCTCATGCAGGTCGATCGACGACACTTTGACCAGCGCATCGCGCGCCTTGTTGCCCGAGATCTGGATCAGGCAGCGCCCGCCCGATTGATCGCTCAGCGATGCCGCATCGCCAAAGACAGCCGCAAGCGGCAAGACCGCATTCTGCAGTCCGTTGCCGATACGCACAACGAGGAACTGGTCTGGACCGGACCAGATCAGTGTCGCGCCCTTGCCGGCAATCGCGGCCGGACGATCGGGCGCCGCCACCCCCCATTCCTTCTTGGCGGCCTTGGCCAAGTCGGCGGCACGACCGCGCCTTGCCATCACCTGCACCAGACTGAAGTCGCTGATCTCGGTCATCGCCACACCGGCCTGGCCTGCGGCCAGACCCAACCGGCCCGGCGACAAAGCCTTGCGCAACGGCGACTGTGCTTGCCAGGAAAACTCAGCCACGTTGACGCCCTCCTTCAGGATCGTAGAAGACCGGACTGGTGATCTCGACTTCCATGTCCTCGCCTCTCAGCGGATCATAGGCCCGCATGATCTCGCCAAGACGCTCGCGGCCGCGCTCGACCAGCGCCAGCGCGATCCAGTGACCCGACATCGGCGAATAGCAGACCGAGGTGAGATAGCCCTGGTCGGTATCGGGGCCGGGAACCGCACCCTTGGGGACGACATGTGCGCCGGAGCGCAGCCTGTTCGCCTTGTCGACCGGCTTGATGCCGACCACCACCTGCCGGTCGGATGCAATCAACGCCTCGCGCCCGGCCATGGCACGGCCGATATAGTCCTTCTTCTTTGACGCCATCTTGCCGAGGCCGAGATCGTCCGCCGTCGTCGTGCCGCTGAGTTCCGGCCCGGCGACATGGCCCTTCTCGATGCGCATGACGCCGAGCGCCTCGGTGCCGTAAGGGGTGACGCCGAATTCGGCGCCTGCCAACATCAGGTTCCGCGCCATGGCCTCGCCGTAACGCGCCGGCACGCCGATCTCGAAGGCCATCTCGCCGGAGAAGGAGATGCGGTAGAGCCTGGCCCGCATGCCGCCGCGCAGCGACACCTCTCGCACGCCCATGAACGGGAACCCTTCGTTGGAAAGGTCTTCCGAAGGGTCGCACAGCTTCTTCAAGAGATCGCGCGTGTTCGGCCCGGCAATCGAGAACTGCGCCCACTGGTCGGTCACCGAGGTGAGCTGCACGTCGAGTTCAGGCCACAGCACCTGCCGGCAGAATTCCAGATGTTGCATCACCAGTCCGGCCTTGGCCGTGGTGGTGGTGAGGAAATAGTGATCCTCGGCCAGCCGCGACGTGGTGCCATCGTCATAGACCAGCCCGTCCTCGCGCAGCATCAGCCCGTAGCGGGCCTTGCCGACAGCAAGATTGGAGAAGGTGTTGATGTAGACGCGGTCGAGGAATTTACCCGCGTCGGGGCCATGCACGTCGACCTTGCCAAGCGTCGAGACATCGCAGAAGCCGACGCCGTTGCGCACCGCCTTGACCTCGCGCGTCACCGATTCCAGCCAGTCCTTCTCGCCGGCGATCGGATACCACTGCGCGCGTTTCCAAAGTCCGGTGTCGACGAACACCGCGCCGCGTTCCGCCGCCCAGTGATGCGACGGCGTCAGCCGCCAGGCGTGGAAATTCTCGTCGCGATGATGGCCGGCCAGCGCGCCGATCGCCACCGGTGCATAGGGCGGACGATAGATGGTGGTACCGGTGTCGGCGATATTGCGCCCGGTCGCCTCGGCCATCAGAGCAAGGCCGTTGACGTTGGAAAGCTTGCCCTGGTCGGTCGCCATGCCAAGCGTGGTGTAGCGCTTCAGGTGCTCGACGCTTTCAAAACCTTCGCGCTGGGCAAGCTTGATGTCCGATGCGGTCACGTCGTGCTGGAAGTCGACGAAGGCCTTGCCGCCTTCGACATGCCAGAGCGGCGCAATCGCGTAGCCTTCGTCGCCGCCGGCCGGGGTCGCGCCGGTTTTGCCCTTGGCGCCGTATGCCTCGGCTGCGGTCGTCCCTGCCTCATGTCCGGCACGCAGGCAGGCGGCCAGCGAGAAATCGCCATTGGCGGCGCCCACCATGACCATGCCGGGCGGACATTGGCCGGGTACGAAAGCGGCGATATCGTCGCGCCATACCGGTCTGCCGCGATGGAACGAGGACAATGCGACATTCGGGTTCCACCCGCCCGACATCGCCAGGCAGTCAGCCTCGATCTGCTGCGTGCGTCCGTTCGTATCGCGCACCACGATGCTGCGCACGCCATCGACACCGCCATGGACCTCGCTCACCACGCCGGCGAGCAGCCTGGTATCGGGCTCCCGCTGTGCCTTGGAACCATCGCCGCGGCTGTCGATCACCGCCGTGACGATGCCACCGGCGCGCCGTACGGCCTCCGCAGTACGCCAGCCGTCGTCATTGTTGGTGAACAGCGCGACCCGGCGGCCCGGCATCGCCGCAAAACGATTGATGTAGCTGCGCACGGCGGACGCCATCATCACGCCCGGCCTGTCGTTGCCGGGGAAAACGATCGGCCGCTCGATCGCGCCGGCGGCGACCACGGCCCGCTTGGCAACGATGCGCCATAGCCGCTGGCGTGGCTGATATGCCGGCGGTGTCGCGACATGATCGTTGACACGCTCCAGCGCACCATAAGTGCCGCCGTCATAGACGCCGAACACAGCCGTGCGGGCCATAATGCGGACATTGGCGAGGCTCTCGATCTCGCGCAGCGCGCCGGCCAGCCAGTCCGATGCCGGCTTGCCGTCGATCTCGCCGCCGTCCGAAAGCAGGCGACCGCCAAGACGATTGTCCTCTTCGGCCAGGATGACGCGCGCCCCCGTGCGCCCGGCGGCCAGTGCCGCGGCAAGCCCGGCCGGGCCGCTGCCCACCACCAGCACGTCGCAATGCGCCCAGGCCTTTTCATAGTGGTCGGGATCGGCCTCTTTGGAAGCCTTGCCGAGACCGGCTGCGCGGCGGATGGCAGGCTCGTAGAGCTTTTCCCAGAACTTCGCCGGCCACATGAAGGTCTTGTAGTAGAAACCGGCGACGAAGATCGGCGACAACAGCGAATTCACGGCCATGACATCATGGCGCAGCGACGGCCAGCGGTTCTGGCTTTCGGCAATAAGCCCGTCATAGAGCTCGGTCGTCGTGGCACGCGTATTGGCTTCGCGACGGGCGCCGCTACGCAGTTCCACCAGCGCGTTCGGCTCTTCGGCGCCGGCGGTGAGGATGCCGCGCGGCCGGTGATATTTGAACGAACGCGCGACCAGCTTGACGCCATTCGCAACCAGCGCGGAAGCCAGCGTATCGCCGGCAAAGCCGGCCATGATCTTGCCGTCGAAACTGAAGGAGAGCGGCTTGGCGCGGTCAACCAGCCCGCCGGCGGCGAGGCGGTGCGACTGCGTGGCGCTCGCAACCGAGCCCGTCTGGCCGGAAGCGTCGACCCGTTGCAGCCGATCGGTTTGCACGGCGTCAGCCATCAGCGGCCTCCTGTCCCGGCGCCCGCGCCAATTGCGGCGCGCACGGCCGTGATGTCATGGGTCGTCGTGCTGCGGGTGACGGTCAGCCACGAGCGGCAACCGCCACCGTGGTACCAGTGCTCGGTCATGTCGCCGGCAACGTTGTCGCGCAGATAGACATAGTCGAAGAACAAATCCTGCGCGTCAGGCTGTTCGCCCCCGTCGGCGGCGAAAGCCGACGGCCGCTTCGGTGCCGCGTCGCCAAGATAGGTGAACTCGCCGAGTTCGCGTTCGCCGCAGAATGGGCATGCAATGCGCATGACGCCTTACTCGCTTTCAATGCAGATTGGGTTGGGCGCCCTGGCCCTTCTCGTCGATCATCGCGCCACGCCGGAACCGGTCGAGCCGGAAGCGCTTCGCCTCCTCATGCGGCTCGTCGCGGGCAAGCAGATGGGCAAAGACCAGCCCGGAGGCGGGCGTCGCCTTGAAGCCGCCATAACACCAGCCGGCGTTGAGGTAGAGCCCGTCGATGGGTGTCCTGTCGATGATCGGCGTGCCGTCCATCGACATGTCCATGATGCCGCCCCATTGGCGCAAGAGCCGTACGCGGCCGATCATCGGCATCAAAGCCATGCCGCCTTCGCAGACGTCCTCCATGACAGGCATGTTGCCGCGCTGGGCATAGGAATTGTAGCCGTCGAGATCGCCACCGAAGACAAGCCCGCCCTTGTCGGACTGGCTGACATAGAAATGGCCGGCGCCGAAGGTGATGACGCCGGGGATGAGCGGCTTGATCGCTTCCGATACGAAGGCCTGCAGCACATGGCTTTCGATCGGCAGGCGCATGCCCGCCATCGCCGCGACGCGCGAGGTGCTGCCCGCCACCGCCATGCCGACCTTGCCGGCGCCGATCGTGCCGCGCGAAGTTTCGACGCCGGTGATTTTTCCGTTCTGGTCGCGCGTGAAACCGGTCACTTCGCAATTCTGGATGATGTCGACACCGAAGGAATCGGCGGCGCGCGCATAACCCCACACGACAGCATCATGGCGGGCCGTGCCGGCACGTGGTTGCCACAACCCACCCATCACCGGGAAACGGGCATTGTTATAGTTCAGGAACGGCAGCACTTTTCGGATCTGTTCCGCGTCGAGCAGCTCGGCATCGATGCCATTGATGCGCATGACGTTGCCGCGTCGGGCAAAGGCGTCGCGCTGCGCATCCGAATGGTAGAGGTTGATGATGCCGCGCTGGCTCACCATGGTGTTGTAGTTGAGGTCCTGCTCCTGCCTCTCCCACAACTTCATCGACAGTTCGTAGAAGCCGGTATTGCCAGGCAGCATGTAGTTGGAGCGGATGATGGTGGTGTTGCGGCCGGCATTGCCGGAGCCGATCCAGCCCTTTTCAAGCACCGCGACATTGCGGATGCCGTATTCCCTGGCGAGGTAATAGGCGGTGGCCAGTCCATGACCGCCGCCGCCGATGATCACCACGTCATAGTGTTTTTTCGGCTGGGGATCGCGCCAGGCGCGCGTCCAGCCCTTGTGGCCTGAAAGCGCCGCCTTGGCGAGCGAGAAGATCGAGTACCGCATTTCAGTCTGTTCTGGCTTCTGTTGGTACGACTACACGTCGAGCGTATGGTCGCGCTCCCATTGAGTGAAGTGCGAAGCGTAGGAATTCCACTCCTGCTGCTTGAGGCGCAGGAACGCAGCGGAGAACTCCTCGCCCATCGCCGCCTTCAGCGATGCGTCCTTGTCGTATTCGCGCAGCGCATCGAGCAGGTTGAGCGGCAGCTTGGCGCCATGGGTGACGGTGTGGCCGTCCTTGTACATGTCGATGTCGCTGCGTGGGCCGGGATCGGCCTTGCTCCGCATGCCGTCGAGGCCGGCGGCGATGATCACCGCCTGCATCAGATACGGATTGGCCGCGCCATCCGGCAGCCGAAGCTCGAAGCGGCCAGGGCCAGGCACGCGCACCATGTGGGTGCGGTTGTTGCCGGTCCAGGTCACGGTGTTGGGAGCCCAGGTGGCACCGGAGACGGTGCGCGGCGCGTTGATGCGCTTGTAGGAATTGACCGTCGGGTTGCAGATGGCGGCAAGTGCGGAGGCATGTTTCATGATGCCGCCGAGGAAAAAGCGGCCCTGTTCGGAGAGACCGAGTTCCATGCTCTTGTCGGCGAAGGCATTGGTCTTGCCGCCGAGGTCCCAGACCGAGATATGCGCATGACAGCCGTTGCCGGTGAGCCCCTGGAAGGGCTTCGGCATGAAGGTCGCACGCAGGCCGTGCTTTTCGGCGATCGATTTCACCATGAACTTGAAGAAGGAGTGCTTGTCGGCTGTCGCCAACACATCGTCGAAGGCCCAGTTCATCTCGAACTGACCGTTCGCATCCTCGTGGTCGTTCTGGTAGGGCTCCCAGCCGAGCGACAGCATGGCATCGCAGATTTCGGCGATGACATCATAGCGGCGCATCACCGCCTGCTGATCGTAGCAGGACTTGGCGGCGGTATCGTATTCGTCCGAAATCTGCTTGCCGTCCGGCGTCGTCAGGAAGAACTCGGGTTCAACACCGGTCTTGACGCGGATGCCGAATTCGGCGGCTTCCGAGACCAGTCGCTTCAGCGTGTTGCGCGGCGCCTGGGCGACGCTCTTGCCTTCCATCAGGCAGTCGGACGCCAGCCAGGCGACTTCCGGCTTCCACGGCAGTTGGATCACCGAGGACGGATCCGGCACCGCCAGCATGTCCGGATGCGCCGGCGTCAGGTCCAGCCATGTGGCAAAGCCGGCAAAGCCGGCTCCGTCCTTCTGCATGTCCGAAATCGCCTGTGCCGGCACCAGCTTTGCGCGCTGGCCGCCGAACAGGTCGGTGTAGGAGATCATGAAATATTTGACGTTGTGCGCCCGAGCGAAATCCTTCAGCTCTGCGGTAACTGCCGTGCTGGCCTCGAAATTGGTTCCCATTGTTTTCCCCTGGGTTGTTCTTCTTGTTGTTTTGATTGATCGAAGAAGTTGCCTAGAAGCTGCCCTTTCCCGGTATCCAGCCGGTGCCGGCAAGCGGCACGCCGGCCATGGCAGCGGATTCAATGGTGAGCGCGCAGAGATCCTCCGGCTCGAGATTGTGAACGTGATTTTTGCCGCAGGCTCGCGCGATCGTCTGTGCCTCCAGCGTCATCACTTTCAGGTAATTCGCCAAACGCCGGCCGGCCGCGATCGGGTCGACCCGCTTCATCAGTTCCGGATCCTGCGTGGTGATGCCGGCCGGGTCCTTGCCTTCGTGCCAGTCGTCATAGGCACCGGCGGTGGTGCCGAGCTTCTGGTATTCGTCCTCCCAGCGAGGATCGTTGTCGCCCAGCGCAACAAGTGCGGCCGTGCCGATCGAAACCGCGTCGGCACCCAGCGCCAGCGCCTTGGCGACATCGGCGCCATTGCGAATGCCGCCGGAAACGATGAGCTGGACCTTGCGATGCATGCCGAGATCCTGCAGCGCCTTCACCGCCGGACGAATGCAGGCAAGCGTCGGCTGGCCGACATGTTCGATGAACACTTCCTGCGTCGCCGCCGTGCCGCCCTGCATGCCGTCGAGAACGACGACATCGGCGCCCGCCTTCACCGCCAGCGCGGTGTCATAATAAGGCCGCGCGCCGCCGACCTTCACATAGATCGGCTTCTCCCAGTCGGTGATTTCGCGGATTTCAAGGATCTTGATCTCGAGATCGTCCGGGCCGGTCCAATCGGGATGACGGCAGGCCGAGCGCTGGTCGATGCCCTTGGGCAGCGTGCGCATTTCGGCGACGCGGTCTGAAATCTTCTGGCCGAGCAACATGCCGCCGCCGCCGGGCTTGGCTCCCTGGCCAACCACGATCTCGATGGCGTCGGCCCGGCGCAGGTCGCGCGGGTTCATGCCGTAGCGCGATGGCAGGTATTGATAGACCAGCGTCTTGGAATGACCGCGCTCCTCCTCGGTCATGCCGCCGTCGCCGGTGGTCGTCGAGGTGCCGGCGATGGTGGCGCCGCGCCCGAGCGCTTCCTTGGCCGGACCGGACAGCGAACCGAAGCTCATGCCGGCGATAGTAATCGGGATTTTCAGCTCGATCGGCTTCCTGGCATGGCGTGCGCCGAGGACGACACTGGTGTCGCAGCGTTCGCGGTAGCCCTCAAGCGGATAACGCGAGATCGAGGCGCCGAGAAACAAGAGGTCGTCGAAATGCGGCAGCTTGCGCTTGGCGCCGGAACCACGGATGTCGTAGATGCCCGTCGCCGCCGCGCGGCGGATTTCCGACATCGTGTATTCGTCGAACGTGGCCGACCTGCGGGGCGTCGTCGGAGGATTGTGATAGGTCATTTATGCGGTCCCCTCAGTACGCGTCGGCGTTGTCGATATTGAAATTGTAGAGCGTGCGCGCCGATCCGTAGCGTGTGAATTCTTCCGGCTTGACGTCGGCGATGCCGGCACGGTCGAGCAGCTCCTTGAGCTTGGCGATGTGCTCGGCGCGCATTTCCTTCTTGATGCAATCGGCGCCCAGGCTCTTCACCTTGCCGCGCACGAACAGCCGCGCCTCGTAGATGGAATCTCCCAGCGCATCGCCGGCATCGCCGAGCACGACGAGATTGCCGGACTGCGCCATGAAGGCCGACATGTGGCCGACATTGCCGTGCACGACGATGTCGATGCCTTTCATCGAAATGCCGCAACGCGACGAGGCATTGCCTTCGATGACCAGCAGGCCGCCACGGCCGGTCGCGCCGGCATACTGGCTGGCGTCGCCTTTCACGATGATCTGGCCCGACATCATGTTTTCACCAACGCCCGGCCCTGCCGAACCATGAACGGTGATGCTGGCCTTGTCGTTCATGCCGCCGCAATAATAGCCGACGCTACCGCGCACCTCGACATTGATCGGTTGGTCGACGCCGGCGGCCACCGCATGATTGCCCTTCGGATTGACCACTTCCCAACTCGGCTCGTCGGCCGCGTCGGTCACCTGGTGCAGAGCGAGGTTGAGCTCGCGCAGCGGCGTCGCATCGAGATCGAAGACACGCGGCGCATAATTGACTTCGCGCTGAGGCGCCTTGGCGAGGTTTGTCACGGACATCGGCTCAGTGCTCCCAGAAATAGACGGTTGACGGCTCGGGCTCCCAGACCTTGGCATCCTCGATGCCGGGCAGCTTGGTCAGCGCGCGATATTCGGAGCCGAAGGCGACGTAGCGATCGGTCTCGGCCAGCACCGCCGGCTTGCAGGCGATCGGATCGCGCACCACGCCGAAGCCGTTCTTGGTGCCGACGACGAAGGTGAAAAAGCCGTCGAGATCGTTGACGCTGCTTTCCAGCGCCTGACCGAGGTTCTGACCGTGCGCGATCTTCGACGACAGGTAGGCGGCCGCCACTTCGGTGTCGTTCTCGGTTTCGAACTTCATGCCCTCGCGGATCAGTTCGCGGCGCAGATTGTTATGGTTCGACAGCGAGCCATTGTGCACCAGGCACTCGTCGGGGCCGGTCGAGAAGGGATGCGCGCCGAGCGTGGTGACGGCGGATTCGGTCGCCATGCGCGTATGGCCGATACCATGGGAGCCGGTCATCTTGGCGACATCGAAGCGCTTCACCACGTCAACCGGCAGGCCGACTTCCTTGTAGATCTCGATCGCTTCGCCGGCGCCCATGATGCGCACGCCCGGACGAAGTTCGGCGATCGCTTCGCGCGCCGCTTCGACCTTGGCGACCGGTACGTCGATCACCGCATGGGTCGACTTCACCAGGAGCTTCACCTTGATGCCGATCTTCTTGCCAAGGTCCGCCTCGAGACCCGCGAAATCAGCTTCGGGAGCCGGCGACTGGATTGTGATCTTGGCCTTGCCCTTGGTCGCCGCGCCATACACCGCGATGCCGGCGCTGTCCGGGCCACGGTCGGTCAACATCACCAGCATTTCGGACAGCATGGCGCCGAGCTGCGGCTCCAATGTCTTGTCCTTGAGGAACAGTCCCACGATTCCGCACACGACATCACCTCCAATGGCAGCAGTCTGATGACGAAACGCTAGCAGCTTTGATTTGCCAATTCAACTGCTGTGAATGTTTTTTTCCCTACAGAAAACTCTCATACTGGATGCACGGCACGACCGGCGCTTCCACGGCCGGGGTATAAAAAAGTTGCCTGGCAGTAATATTTCTTGCACAAAGATATTGCCCTGCCGGCGAATTTCGAGTCAATATGCTTCCTACGAAAGCGCAAGCCGATAAGAAAAAGAACGGCTGCGTTTCGATGGTACCCTTGAGGAGAAGGACCCAAAATGACAGCTTCCTGGCGTTTCTCGACATTGGCCGACCGTCACAGGGCCTTGGGCTCCAAGCTCGAAGACTGGAGCGGCATGGGCACGGCCTGGTCCTACGACAAGGATGCGGATGAAGAATACACCGCCATCCGCACCAAAGCCGGCCTTATGGATGTGTCCGGCCTGAAGAAGGTCCACATCACCGGCCCGCACGCCTCGCATCTCATCGATCTTTGCACGACGCGCGACGTCGAGAAGATCTATCCGGGCAAGTCCGTCTATGCCTGCATGCTCAACGAGGCCGGAAAATTCACCGACGACTGCGTCATCTACCGCATCAGCACCAATTCCTGGATGGTCGTGCACGGTTCGGGAACCGGCCACGAGGAACTGACCCGAGCCTCCATCGGACGCGATGTTTCGGTTCGCTTCGACGACAATCTTCACGACCTGTCGCTGCAAGGCCCGACCGCCGTCGACTATCTGGCCAAGCATGTGCCCGGCATTCGCGACCTCAACTACTTCCACCACATGCAGACCCAGTTGTTCGGCCTGCCGGTGATGATTTCGCGCACCGGCTACACCGGCGAGCGCGGCTACGAGATTTTCTGCCGTGGTCAGGATGCTGGGACGATCTGGGACCGCATCCTCGCCGAAGGCAAGGCGGACGGCATCATTCCCTGCCGCTTCACCACGCTCGACATGCTGCGCGTCGAGAGCTACCTGCTCTTTTACCCCTACGACAATTCGCAGAAATACCCCTTCGAGAACGAAGGCCCCGGCGACACGCTGTGGGAGCTCGGCCTCGATTTCACCGTCAGCCCGGGCAAGACCGGCTTCCGCGGCGCCGAGGAGCACTATCGCCTGAAGGGCAAGGAGCGCTTCAAGATTTTCGGCGTCCTGCTCGACGGCACCAAGCCGGCGGATGAAGGCGCTCCGATCTATCGCAACGGCAAGAAGGTCGGCGTCGTCACCTGCGCCATGTATTCGCCGCTGGTGAAGAAATCGATGGGCATTGCCCGGCTCGACGTTGACTGCGCCGTGGTCGGCACCGAGCTCGAAATCCGCAACGCGTCCGGATCGGTGAAGGCGACCGCCCAGGCCTTGCCATTCGACGATCCGAAAAAGCTGAAGCGCACGGCGAAAGGCTGATACGTTGGACGGGATGCCGGCAAAGACGATCCTAAGTCGCCCGGTCTATGGAACCCTGTCGCCCCAGACCGGCAAGAACCATCTCCTCGTCGCGGACGCCGAAGGCGCGTCCGCGATCCTCGATCTGGCGAAGAAGGCCCCCGAAGGTTTCTTCGCCAGTGCCCACATCATCTACGTTCCGGGCAGGACCGGGCAGCAGTTCCAGCCCGCGCTTCGCGCGTTGAACGCCGCCCAATTCTACGAGGGGCCGTCCATCGCCGCTGCACTGCCTCGGCTCAAGCAGACGCTCGCCAATGCGCATATGGGGCTGCGGCTCTATCTTGCCGGCACCGAAGGCCTGATCGGCCAGGCCATGCAGGCGGCGCTGGAAACCGGCATCGACCATTCCTCGATCCAGACCGAGCATCGCGGCTCCTGGGCGCGCCGTGTGCAATGCGTGCACTGCAAGGGCATCACCGAGAACGTCACCACGCAGCCGGTTACCTGCGCGCATTGCGGCCTCCTGCTTCTGGTGCGCGATCACTATTCGCGCCGCCTCGCCGCCTTCCAGGGCGTCTGCATCAATGCCGAGGATCCGAGCGAGATCCCTCAGAAAGAGGAGATTTTCCGGTGAGCGCGGGAACCACGAAATTGAACGTCACCGTAACCGACGTGGTCGCGGTCAACGAACTGGTCAAGCGTTTCCATTTCGAGCGCACCGATGGCGGCGACCTGCCAACCTTTTCCGGCGGTGCCCATGTCGTGGTGGAAATGCGCGACGGCGACAAATCGCGGCTGAACCCCTATTCGCTGATGAGTTCGCCGCTCAACACGCGCGACTACACCATCTCGGTGCGGCGTGACGATTCCGGTCGCGGCGGCTCGCTGTTCATGCACGGCCAGGTCAAGCGCGGCATGGAGATGGTGATCTCCTATCCCGTCAACCTGTTCTCGCTCGATCTGCGCGCGAAAAAGCACGTGCTGCTGGCCGGCGGCATCGGCATCACGCCGTTCATGGCGCAGACCGCGCAGCTTGCCGGTGAAGGCGGCAATTTCGAGCTCCATTACACCTGCCGCACGCCGGCGCTCGCCACCTACGCCGACACTTTGCGCGAACGCTATGGCAAGCGCATCAACATCTATTACGACGACGCCAACGAGCGCCTGCCGCTCGAACGCCTTTTGACCGCGCAGCCGCTCGGTACCCATCTTTATGTCTGCGGCCCCGCCGGCATGATCCGCTGGGTCCGCGAAACGGCGGCCGCGCATGGCTGGCCGGACGAGACCGTGCACTACGAGCACTTTGCCGCCCCGCAGCCGGGCTTGCCCTTCGACGTCACGCTCGCGCTCAGCAGGAAGCAGATACGCGTCGGCGGAGAGCAGAGCCTGCTCGAGGCGATGGAAGCCGCCGGTATCGACCCGCCCTATCTGTGCCGCGGCGGCGTCTGCGGCCAGTGCGAGACCAATGTCGTCTCCCATGACGGCACTTTTAAACACAACGACCACTGGCTGACCGAGGCCGAACACTGCTCGGGCAGGAAGATCATGCCTTGCGTCTCGCGCTTCGAGGGCAAGTCCCTCGTGCTTGAGCGCTAGCGGAACCACAGGGAGGAACCTATGGGCATCAATTTCAGGCAAGAGACGTTCCGCGACGATTTCACTTTCAGGAACAGCCCGGAATTCATCCGGCGGTTTCCCTTCCCCTTCCACGAAGACGCCTACATGTACGCGGTCAACATCGAGCCGCATGTGCAGGGCCCGAAGGACAGCGTTTTTGAAAACCTGATCGATGTCGACGAACACTACGTCGCCGAGATGCGGGACCGCGCCATGGTGCTGGCCGAGGACCCGTTGCGCTGCCAATCGCTGCCGCACATGACGCTGGCCGGCTGGGACCTGCTCGAACTTTTGATGACCGAACAGGCCAAGGGTTATCCCGAGCATTTCTCGCTGACGCGCGAGGGTGACCGCTGGCGCTGGATCAACCGGCCGCTCGGCATCGACGACACCTTCACCTTCGGCGACCTCTCCACCCTGCCCTATGGGCCGATGGAATACATCACCCGCCAGAGCCAGGGCGATTTCTGCATTCTCGACCAGCGCGACGGCAATCTTTGGATGGATGCCGGCATGGTCACCACGCAAGCCGACTGGTCGCTCGATTTCGACATCGGCATGAACTTCTTCGAATGGCATGCACCGGTGCCGCTGGCGCATGAAAAAGGCATCTTCACCCGTGCGCTGAAATTCCTCACCAACATCCAGCAAGGCAAGCCGGCGCGGCGGCTGAACTGGACGATGACCATCAATCCGCGCCTCGACACCAGCCCGGAGAACTACCACAAATGGGGCACCGACCGAACGACGGTCACCCCTGAAAACGTCGGTGACAAGGTGCATCTGCGGGTCGAACTGCAGAGCTTCTGGCGCCTGCCGCGCTCCAACGCCCTGGTCTTCCCGATCCGCTGCTATCTCATCAAGATGGACGAGCTGGTAACCCAGCCGAAATGGGCGCGTCGCTTCCACCGCGTGCTGCGCGACCTGCCGCAGCAACTGGTCGACTACAAGGGCCTCACCCGTTATCGGCCGACGGTCATCGAATGGCTGTCGAAATATGATGACGGCGCCCCGACCTCGCCCGGCTTCGGCCCGGACTAGACTTCACCTGTCGGGGCGGAGAACGAGGAGCCGGACCCGCGCTAGTCCTGGTTGGAGCCCTGTCCGTAGGAAATGATCGACAGGTAGCGGATCGGAAGTTTCGTCAGTTCGTCGGGGCCGTGCGGCGCATCGGCGTCGAAGAACAGGCTGTCGCCCGGCAGCATCCGGAACAGGTTGTTGCCGTGGCGATAAACCACTTCACCTTCCAGCATATAGAGGAATTCCATGCCGTCATGCTGGAAGGCCGGGAAGACATCGGAATCTTCCGTCAGCGTGATGAGATAGGGTTCGACCGTCACCCCCGCTGTATTCGAACTGATATAACCGAGCAGGTTGTATTGATGACCGGCGCGGGTGCCGCGGCGTTCGACGTCGACGCCTTCGCCGGCCTTCACGAACACGGCATTGCGCTCTTCCTCGAAACGCCGGAAGAAGGAACTCAACGGCACGCCGAGTGCGCGCGACAACGCCTGCAAAGTCGTCAGCGACGGCGACGTGATGCCGTTCTCGATCTTCGACAGCATGCCGAGTGAAATATTGGTGGTTGCGGCAAGATCGGCGACAGTTATGCCGAGCTTTTTGCGGAAAGCCCGCACCTCGTGACCGATGGCGACTTCCAGAACCTTCTCGCGCGTATCGCGAACCGCATGCGGATCCTGATGCAGCGGAGCCGACTTGGGCTGAACGGAAGCTTTTGCCTTCTTGGAAGCCTTGGTGACGTCACCGCCGCCCTTACCATCCTTGACGGACTTGTCCATTATATACCCCCGCAACTTCGCTGTTCACCATAGGTAAACATATTCACCCTTTGGTTCAAGACCAAAGGATAAGTGCGACGAAGTGCAAGGGGCTTGGGAAAAACCAACCCTCTCGGACCAAAAAGATCAGCTAAGCTTTTTGCGCGATCGACCTCCCTTGACCGGACGCGTGCTCAAACAACGCGATCGGGAACAGTCCCGCCGGCGAAGAAAGCGGTGATGTTATCCACCACCTTCATGCCCATGGCGACACGGGTTTCTTCCGTGGCGCTGCCCAGATGCGGCAACAATACGGTGTTTTCCAGCCGGATCAGCCGCTCCGGAACCTGGGGTTCTTGCGCAAACACGTCGAGCCCGGCGCCGGCGATCGCATGACGCTCCAGCGCATCGGCAAGCGCGTTTTCATCCACCACGTCGCCGCGCGCCGTGTTGATGAGGAACGCGCTTTTTTTCATGCGCGCCAGCCGATCCGCATTGATCAGGCTGCGGTTCTCCGCACCGCCCGGGCAATGCAGCGAGACGAAGTCGGCCTGCTCGAGCACATCCTCGATCGACAGCAGTTGCACCGCGCCCAGCGCCCGCGTCTCCTCGTCATCGACACGCGAGCGGTTGAAGAAGATCACCTTCATGCCGAACCCAAAATGCGCGCGGCGGGCCATTGCCTTGCCGATCCGCCCCATGCCGATGATGCCGATCGTCTTGCCGGTCACCTTGGCGCCGATCATGTGGGTCGGGCACCAGCCCTTCCATTCGCCGGCGCGAAGCTGGCGTTCGCCCTCGCCGGTGCGGCGGGCAACGGATAACAAAAGGCTCATCGCGATATCGGCTGTGCAGTCGGTCAACACACCCGGCGTGTTGGTCACGACGATGCCACGCCGTTTCGCCGCCTCGACGTCGATATGGCTGAAGCCGACGCCGAAATTGCCGATGATCCTGGTGCGCGGCTGCTCCTCGGGGAAAACCTCCGCCGGCAGTCTGTCGCTGACGGTCGGCAGCACGGCGTCGAAATTCAGCAGCGCCGCCTTGAGCTGGGTCGCCGTGAACGGAATGTCGCCCGCATTGAGCGTGGTGTCGAAGCGCTCGGCGAGCACCTGTTCGACAGCGGCCGGCCACTTCCGGGTCACGATCACGCGTGGCTTCATCGATTGCTCCTCCAGGACACGGTATCGGGGCAGTGCCGTGGGCCGGCGCCGCCCCGATTGGATATTGCGTCAACCTGTTTAAGCGGCTTTGCGCTGCTCTGCCAGCACGCCGGCCACGGTCGGCCCGAAGGAAGCCGGCGTTGCCACGATGGTGACACCGGCGTCACGCAGGATTTCCACCTTCTCCTGCGCGGATTCGCCGAAGGCCGAGATGATGGCGCCGGCGTGGCCCATGCGTTTTCCCTTCGGTGCCGACAGGCCGGCGATGTAGGCGATCAGCGGCTTCTTCATGTTGGTCTTGGCCCATTCGGCGGCTTCCGCCTCCTGCGGCCCGCCGATTTCGCCGATCATCACCACCGCGTCCGTCTCATCGTCCTTCTCGAACAGTTCGAGAATGTCCTTGAACGACGAGCCGTTGATCGGATCGCCGCCGATGCCGACGCTGGTCGACACGCCGATGCCGAGCGCCTTCATCTGCGAGGCGGCTTCGTAGCCCAGCGTACCGGAGCGACCGACGATGCCGACGCGGCCCGGCAGATAGATGGAACCGGGCATGATCCCCATCAGCGCCTGTCCGGGCGTGATGACGCCGGCGCAGTTCGGGCCGATCAGCGTCATGCGGTCCTCGCGGCGGTAGCGCAGCATGTAGCGCTTCACCCGCATCATGTCCTGCGAGGGGATGCCGTCGGTAATGCAGACGCAAAGCTTGATGCCGGCATCGGCCGCTTCCATGATCGAGTCGGCCGCGAAGGGCGGCGGCACGAAGACGATGCTGGCCTCCGCGCCGGTCTCGCGCACCGCACCCTTGACCGTGTTGAAAACCGGAATGCCCTGTTGCGACTGGCCACCCTTGCCGGGCGTGACGCCGCCGACGACATTGGTGCCGTAGCGTTTCATGTCCTCGGCGTGGAAGGAGCCGATCTTGCCGGTCAGGCCCTGGACGATGACTTTCGTATTGCGATTGAGCAGAACTGACATCTGGTCCTCCCTCAGCTGGCTTTCTTGAGCGTCGACTGGCGCATCGCGGCGACCGCCTTTTCAGCGGCTTCCGCAAGCGTTTCGGCCACGATGATGGTTTGGCCCGAAGCGCTGAGAATACGGCGGCCTTCCTCGACATTGGTGCCGGCAAGCCGCACCACCAGAGGCACATTGACCCCCACTTCTGTCATGGCCTTGAGCACGCCCTCGGCCACCCAGTCGCAGCGGTTGATGCCGGCGAAGATGTTGACGAGAATGGCCTCGACATTCTTGTCGGCGAGCACCGCGCGGAACGCCTTGGCCACCCGCTCCGGCGAAGCGCCGCCGCCGATATCGAGGAAGTTCGCGGGCTCGCCGCCGGCGATCTTGATCATGTCCATCGTCGCCATCGCCAGCCCGGCGCCATTGATGATGCAGCCGATATTGCCGTCGAGGCCGACATAGGAGAGACCGCGGTCGCTGGCGAAGGTTTCGCGCGGGTCTTCCTGCGATTTGTCGCGCAGTTCCGAAATCTCCGGCCGGCGGAACAGCGCGTTCTCGTCGAACGACATCTTGGCATCCAGCGCCATCAGATTGCCTTCGCGGGTCACCGCGAGCGGATTGATCTCCAGCATCGAGGCGTCATAGTCGCGAAACACCTGGTAGCAGCCCATGATGGTGTCGGTCGCCTTGCCGATCAGGCTGTTTTCCAGCCCCAGCCCGAAGGCGATCTCGCGCGCCTGGAACTGCTGCATGCCGACACCCGGGTCGACGGTGGCGCGGATGATGGAATCCGGCTGCCGCTCGGCGATCTCCTCGATCTCCATGCCACCGGAGGCCGACGCCACGATCATCACGCGCTCGGCCTTCCGGTCGAGCACGAAGCCGAGATAGATCTCCTGGCGGATATCGACGGTTTCCTCGATGTAGAGACGCGACACCAATTTGCCGCGCGGCCCGGTCTGATGCGTCACCAGCTTGCGGCCGAGCATGGTTTCGGCGGCATCGGACACTTCCTTGTCGGACTTGCAGATGCGGATGCCGCCGGCCTTGCCGCGCGCGCCGGAATGGATCTGCGCCTTCACCACCCATTTGTCGCCGCCGATCTCGCGGGTGCGGTAGGCGGCTTGTTCGGGACTGTAGGCCAGCCCGCCACGCGGAATGTGGACGGAGTGGCGCGAAAGCAGTTCCTTGGCCTGATATTCGTGAATGTCCATGTCGAACTCCCTCTTAGTTCGGCAGCGCCTGGCGCGAACGCGCCGACTGCTCGATTGCTTCGTGCGTCACCAGCACATTGCGGGCCATGCGTTCGGAGGCGGCATCGATCATCTTGCCGTCGAGCGCGGCCGCACCCTTGCCCTGTTCTTCCGCCTCCTTCAGCACTTCGATGATGCGGCGGGCGCGAGTGACTTCCTTCTCCGGCGGCGAGAACACCGCATTGGCGAGTTCGATCTGCGAAGGATGGATGGCCCATTTGCCCTCGATGCCCAGCGCCGCCGCCCGGCGGGCGGCCGCGATGTAGCCGTCCGGATCGGAGAAATCGCCGAACGGACCGTCGATGGCGCGAAGACCGTAGGCCCGGCAGGCGACCGTCATGCGCGACAGCGCAAAATGCCATTGGTCGCCGGGATAGTCGGGATTGAGACCGCCGATATTGACCGTGCGCGCCTTGCAGCTCGCCGCATAGTCGGCGACACCGAAATGCAGCGCCTCCAGCCGGCTTCCGAAGGCGGCGATCGCCTCGACATTGGCCATGCCGAGTGCCGTCTCGATCAGGGCTTCGAGGCCGACGCGTGTCTTGTAGCCCTTGGCCATCTCGATCTGGTTGACCATCGCCTCGACCATGTAGAGATCGGCCGGCACACCGACCTTCGGCACCAGGATCGTATCCAGCCGGTCGCCGGCCTGTTCCATGATGTCGACGACGTCGCGATACATGTAGTGGGTGTCGAGGCCGTTGATGCGCACCGACACGGTCTTGCCCTTGGCGCGCCAATCGATGTCGTTCAGCGCCTCGATGATGTTCTTGCGCGCGCGCTCCTTGTCGGGCGGCGCCACGGCATCCTCGATATCGAGGAAGATGAAGTCGGCGGCGCTCGACGCCGCCTTCGTGATCATGTCCGGATTGGAACCCGGGACCGCAAGCTCGGAGCGCTGCAGCCGCAGCTTGCGCAGATGGTTGATGGTGTGGCTCATGCCGGCTCTCCCCGCGCTCTGCTCAAGCGGCCTTGGCGACGGCGACCGGCCCGGCCAGCCGGAAGTGCTCGAGCGCGGCGCCGACGCCGGAACCCGGCGCCAGCTTCACGCCACAGTCACGCAGCGCCATTTCCGCCGCCGAGAGAGCGCCGCACACCATCACCTCGTTCAACCAGCCGAGATGGCCGATGCGGAACACCTTGCCCGCCACCTTGTTCAGGCCGACGCCAAGCGACGTCTGGTACTTGTGGTATGCGCGCTTGACGACTTCCGCGCTGTCGATGCCTTCCGGCACATGGATGGCGCTCACCGTGTCGGAATGCCATTTGCGCTCCTTGGCGCAGAGCTTCAGCCCCCAGGCATCGACCGCCTTGCGCACGCCTTCCGCGAGATGGTGATGACGGGCGAAGATCGCCTCCAGCCCTTCGGCCTCGATGAGATCGAGCGAGACGCGCAGGCCGCGCAACAGTTGCGTCGCCGGCGTGTAGGGGAAAAAGCCGTTGTCGTTGTTGCGGATCATGTCATCGAAGGAGAAATAGCAGCGGCGGCCCTTTGCGGTCTTGGCCGCTTCAAGTGCCTTCTGGCTGACCGAGAGGAACCCCAGGCCGGCCGGCAGCATGAAACCTTTCTGCGAGCCCGAGACGGCGCAGTCGACGCCCCACTCGTCCTGGCGGAAATCGATCGAGCCAATCGACGAGACACCGTCGACGAAGAGCAGCGCCGGATGGTTTGCCGCATCCAACCCCTTGCGCACGCCGGCGACATCGCTGGTCACGCCGGTCGCCGTCTCGTTATGCGTGCAGAACACCGCCTTGATACGGTGCTCCTTGTCCGCCGCGAGTCGCTCCGCATAGATCTCGACCGGCACGCCGGTGCCCCATTCGGTGTCGATGACGTCGACCTCGAGGCCGAGCCGCTCGGCCATGTCGACCCACAGATGCGAGAACTGGCCGAAACGCGACATCAGCACGCGGTCGCCAGGGCTGAGCGTGTTGGTCATCGCTGATTCCCAGGCGCCGGTGCCCGACGACGGGTAGATGAAGACGCGGCCGCTTTCGTTCTTGAACACCCGCTTCAACCCGGCGAACAGGCCAAGCGTCAGCTCGGGAAAGGTCGAGGCGCGCATATCCTCCATCGGCAGGTTCATGGCCTGCCGGACCTGCTCCGGAATGTTTGTCGGCCCTGGGATGAAGAGATGCGTGAAACCAGCCATGATGATCCTCCCGATCTGTCTGCGCCAACCCTTGCCAAGGCCGGCGGGCAATTCGGCGGGCTCCGCCGTGGGAAGAATAATCTTTTCCTGCCGCGCCTCTCACAACACCTGCCAAGGTGGAACCTTCCACCATCTAGCGTCGGCACAAACCTGCCTGCCGGGTAGGCCAAGCCCCTACCCGGATAGGCCGAACGCCACCCGGAACGCCGGCGATGCGAAGACAACGAAAAACGGCGGACCAAGGCCCGCCGTTCATCATGCTCGGAAAGCGCGAGATCGCTTAATCGATGTCGAAGGACACGCCCTGCGCCAGCGGCAGTGCCTTGGAATAATTCACCGTGTTGGTAGCGCGGCGCATATAGGCCTTCCAGGCGTCCGAGCCGCTCTCGCGACCGCCGCCGGTTTCCTTCTCGCCACCGAACGCACCGCCGATTTCGGCGCCGGAGGTGCCGATATTGACGTTGGCGATGCCGCAGTCGGAACCGTCGGCGCTGAGGAAGCGTTCCGATTCCTGCAGGTCGCGCGTGAAGATCGACGACGACAGGCCCGCGCCCACCGCATTGTGCAGGTCGAGCACCTGGTCGAAGTCGGAATATTTCATCACATAGAGGATCGGCGCGAAGGTCTCTTCCAGAACCGGGCCGGCCTGCTTCGGCATCTCGACCAGCGCCGGACGCACATAATAGGCATCCTTATGGCCGTTCTCGACGCGAGCGCCGCCGGTGATCTTGCCGCCATGCTCGCCGGCTTCCTTCAGTGCCTTCTGCATGCCGTCGAACGCCATCTTGTCGATCAGCGGGCCGACCAGCGACGAGGTTTCCAGCGGATTGCCGACCGAAACGCTCTCATAAGCCTTCTTCAGGCGCGGCACGAGCTGGTCATAGACGCTCTCATGCACGAACAGGCGGCGCAGCGTGGTGCAGCGCTGGCCGGCGGTGCCCATGGCGCCGAAGGCGATGGCGCGCAGCGCCATGTCGAGATCGGCCGACGGGCAGACGATGCCGGCATTGTTGCCGCCGAGTTCAAGCACGGCGCGCGCGAAACGCTTGGCCAGCCGCGGGCCGACCTCGCGACCCATGCGGGTCGAGCCGGTGGCCGAAACCAGCGCCACCTTGGGATTGTCGACCAGCACTTCGCCGATGCCGCGCTCACCGATCAGCACCGGTGCCAGATTGGCCGGCGCATCAGTGCCGAAGCGCTTGACGGCGCGTGCGAAGATCGCCTCGCAGGCGAGCGCGGTCAGCGGCGTCTTTTCGGACGGCTTCCACACCACGGAGTCGCCGCAAACCAGCGCCAGCGCCGCGTTCCACGACCACACGGCGACCGGGAAGTTAAAGGCCGAGATGACGCCGACGACGCCGAGCGGATGCCAGGTCTCCATCATGCGGTGGCCGGGGCGCTCGGTGGCGATGGTCAGGCCGTAGAGCTGGCGCGACAGGCCGACGGCGAAATCGCAGATGTCGATCATTTCCTGCACTTCGCCCAGACCCTCGGACGGGATCTTGCCGACCTCGATCGAAACCAGGCGGCCGAGCTCGGCCTTGTGGGCGCGCAGTTCTTCACCCAGCAGCCGCACCAGTTCGCCGCGCTTCGGACCGGGCACCAGGCGCCAGGCCTTGAAGGCCTCATGCGCGGCATCGATCGCCTTGCCGGCATCGGCCGCCGAAATCTGCTTCAGCGCCGCAAGCTGCTCGCCCGTCACCGGGCTGCGCACCACCAGATCGCCGCCCGAAAGGGCTTCCTTGGCAACGCCAAGTTTCGCGAGCAGTTCGGCGGTTTCCTTCGCAATCGTCATCGTCATCCCTTTCGAATTTGTGCTGATATGGCGACAGCAGCAGCCATCCGCCACCCCGCGGCTCCTCCTGCGCGGGTCTTTGGCGTGGCATTACCCGTTTCAGGGGCAAACCGCCACCCCGGCATGGTCCAAGCCTGTGGCAGTGACGATTGATCCAGTGAAAAACGATCCGAACGAATGATCGTGCCTTCGACCTAGCTGGCCTTTTCAGCCTTGCCTTGCGCGGCTTCCGCCTTCAATCGATCGAGATGCATGCGGATGTGGGCCGCTTCCGCCGCCGTATTGGCCAGCGCGATCGCCCTGTCGAAGGCGACACGCGCCTCCTCGTTGCGGCCAAGCTGCATCAACAGCCCGCCCTTCAGCCCGAAGAAATGGAAATAGCCGGAAAGCCGCTCGGCAAGCGGTTCGATCATGGCCAGCGCTTCCTCCGGCCCGCGCACCTTGGAGACGGCGACAGCGCGGTTCAGCGTTACCACCGGCGACGGCTGCATGCGCTCGAGCAGGCCGTAGAGCAGGTCGATTTCCTGCCAGTCCGTCTCCGCTGCCTTGGCCGCGCGGGCATGCAACGCGGCGATCGCGGCCTGCACCTGATAGGGGCCGGGCTTGCGGTGGCGCAGCGCCTTGTCGACGAGAGCCAAACCTTCCTCGATCATCTTGCGGTTCCACTGCGTGCGGTCCTGGTCCTCCAGAAGCACGATTTCGCCATTGGCGTCGAAACGCGCCGGCGCCCGCGCATGCTGCAGCAGCATCAGCGCCGTCAGGCCCATCACTTCCGCCTCGGTCTGGAACAGCCGCAGCAGCAAGCGGGCAAGCCGGATCGCTTCCTCGCATAGAGGCTCGCGCGCCGGCGCTTCGCTGCTGTTGGTGGAGTAACCTTCGTTGAAGACGAGATAGACCATCGCCATGACGGCGGCCAACCGCTCGGCCCGCTCCACCGCGCCCGGCGCCTCGAACGGCACGCCGGCATCCGCGATGCGCGCCTTGGCGCGGGTGATGCGCTGTTCCATGGCGCTTTCACCGACCAGGAACGCACGCGCTATCTGTTTCACCGAAAGGCCGGAAACGATGCGCAAGGCCACCGCGATCTGCTGGGTGGACGGCAGGTCCGGGTGGCAGCAGATGAACAACAGCCTCAGGATGTCGTCCCGGTAATGCGCGCCGTCCAGCCGCTCAGCGATGTCGGCTTCCGCATCCTCCAGATCGGAAACCTGGTCCTCGTCCGGCATCGCCGTCTGCTTGCTTCGCTTGCGCACCGCGTCGATGCCGCTGTTGCGGCCGACGAAGATCAGCCAGGCGGCGGGATCGCGCGGTGGTCCGTTCTGCGGCCAACTCTTCAAGGCGCGCAGGCATGCGTCCTGGAATGCTTCCTCCGCCGTATCGAGATCGCGGAAGTAGCGCAGCAACGCCCCCATCGCCTGCGGGCGCGCGGCGCTGATGGTGTTGCTGATCCAGGCGAGATCGCTCATACGGGAACCCTTACTCTGTCGAACATGGAAATCGGCCGGATCTCGTAGGATCCGCCGCTGGGATTGACGTCCGAAAGCTCCCGCGCGAAGTCCAGCGCCTCGTCGAGATTGTCGCAATCGATCGTATAGAAGCCGAGGAACTGCTCCTTGGTCTCGGCAAACGGCCCGTCGATGACCAGCGGCTCGCCCTTGACCTTGCGCAGCGTTGTGGCGGCGGTCGTCGGCAGGAGGCGCGCCACAGGGCCGAGTTTCCCGGCCTTGACGTACTTCTCCTGCACCTTCGACAGCTTGACCATGATCTCGTCGTCCTGCTCCTTGGTCCAGGTACCGACGACGTCTTCGGAGGCATAGCAGAGGACGGCGTAGAGCATTGCAAACCCTTTCTGTGTCTAAGGACGTAAGAGTTAGGTATTTCCCGACATTGCGTCGACAAAAAATCTGAAATTTCGGCGGCGCCGCGGGCGGCGTCCGCTCAGGCCTTGCCGCGCGTCACGGGGATGACATCCACGGCCTGCACGCCGGCCTGGCCGCCGGTCGTTTTCAGCACGCCGACGATCGGCGCGACATCGCCGTAATCGCGACCGTAACCAACGGTGATATGGTCGTTGGAGGCGCGCATGCCATTGGTCGGATCGAACTCCTGCCAGCCGGCTTCCCGCCCGCACCAGACCCTGACCCAGGCATGCATGGCGTCCGCCCCCTCCAGCCGCTCCTTGCCGGGCGGCGGAATGGTGCGCAGGAAGCCGCTGACATAGCCGGCCGGGATGCCCAGCCCTCGCAGGCCGGCAATCATGACATGCGAAAAGTCCTGGCAGACGCCGCGTTTCAGCGCGAAAGCGTCGGAGGCGCGCGTCTCTACGTCGGTCGCCGTGCCGTCATAGGTGAAATCCCGCCGGATGCGGTTGCAAAGCTCGGTAGCGGTGGCGATCGCCGAGCCGCTCGCGCTCACGCGTGCATAGGCGGTGATCGCGGCATCGAGGCCGGCATAGTCGGTCCCGGTCAGGAAATGGTGCGGCGCGTCCGGTCCCAGCGAGCGCACCGATCCGATCTCCAGCGCGAGCTGGTCGACATTGGGCGAAACATCCAGGCCGGGCTCGGGCCGTGTCACCGAGACACGCGCGCTCATATGCACGTCGAGTGTCCTGTGCGCTTCGCGGAAGGCGATGGCGGTGACGTTGGAGCCGAAGAAATCGTGGAAATCCGACCGCTCGCCAGGTTTGGGCGAAAACGACAACGACGCCGCCACGATGCGCTGGGTGCCGGTAAGGTTAGCCGGAAGCACCCGCACCAGATGCCGGCCGCCGCCGGCGGCGGCCTCGTAGTCGTAGTGCAGATTGAGGCGGATGTCGTAGAGCACCGGAGTCAGCCGAAATAGGCCTTGGCGAGGCTGTTATAGAGGCCGCCGATTTCCTCCGCCAGTTCGCCGAGCGCCTGGGTCGTCATGTCGGACGGCTCCTTGATGGCGAGCGCCGTGTTGAGCCTGAGCACCTCCTTGGCCGCCGGCGACATATGGCCACCGCTGCCCTCGGTCGGCAGCAGCCCGATTTCTTCCTTTAGCCGTTCCACCTGGAAGAAGATCGAGCGCGGATTGAGCGGATCGAGCGCAAGCAGATCGATGACCGTGCGCCGACCGGCCTGGACCGGATATTGGCGGCGATGGGTCATGACGCTGTCGCCGATCTCAAGCATCATGTCGAGCGCGCCTTCCGGCGCGTCGGCGCGTGTCAGCCTGGTCAGCATGCGCGCCATCTGGATGCCGCGCTCCAGCCGCCGCCCGATTTCCAGGAAGCGCCAACCGGTGAAACGGTACATGTTTTCGTGCAGCAGGCCGGAAAAGCCGGCCAGCTTGCGCAGGATCACCGTCATGGCGCGTGTCGCGTCGTCGCCGCGCGAAACGGTGGTCTCGAACAGATGCAGCGTCTTGGACAGGTCCTTCAGCGCCAGCCAGCCATCGGGCGAAAAGCGGTCGCGGATCTGGCCGGCGCTGTAGACGGCACTGTCCAGCATATCGAGCAGGCCTTGCGGTACCGGATCGGCGACATCGATGCCGATCGGGTCGAGATAGCCGCGCAGTTCGGCAAGCAGCGGCATGGCGGGATCGGAAGTCTCGGCCAGGCGCACGTGATAGGCGCGCAGGATGCGGGCGGTGTCCTCGGCCCGCTCGATGTAGCGGCCGAGCCATGTCAGGTTTTCCGCCGCCCTGCTGGGCAGGCTGCCGGGCACGGTGCGATCGAAGCCTTCGCTTTCGCGCGGGAACAATGTCTCGCGCTCCACCGGCTTGTCGCTCACCACCCAGACGTCCGCCGCCTGGCCGCCGCGCTGCATGGCGATCGCGGTCGGGTCGAGCGAGAAACCGACACGCGCGAAACCGCCCGGCATGACCGTCCAGCCGTTCGGGGTGCGGGCCAGGTAGACGCGAAGGCTGGCCGGGCGCGGTTCCAGCCGCCCGTCGACATAGACCGGCGTGGTCGAAAGCGTCACCGCCTCCTGGCCGACGAAATCGCCGCCCTCGACCTCGATCCGCATGGCGAGCGCGGCCCGCTCCTCTTCCGACAGCGCCGCGCCCAGCACGCTGGCCCCGTCATCCTCGAAGGCCAGCCGGGTCGACAGCGCCGGTCCGATCACCATCCTGTCGAGATTGGCCAGCACATGCGCGCGCTCCGCTCCCTGTCCGCACCACCAGGTCGCGACGCTCGGCAAGAGCAATTCTTCCCCGCCAAGCTCCTTGTGGATCTGCGGCAGGAAGGCCAACAGCGCACGCGTTTCCAGAAGCCCCGTGCCAAGCCCGTTGACCGCGGTCACCGCGCCTTGCCGCACGGCTTCGACCAGCCCCGGCGTGCCGATTTGCGAATCCGGCCGCAATTCGAGCGGGTCGGCGAAAGCCGCGTCCATGCGCCGCCACAGCACGGAGATCGGCACCAGCCCCGCCACCGTGCGCACCATCAACCGGCCGTTCGAGACGGTCAGGTCCTCGCCTTCCAAAAGCATGATGCCGAGATAGCGGGCGATATAGGCATGTTCGTAATAGGTCTCGTTGAGCGGTCCCGGCGTCAGGATCGCGACGCGCCCGCGCGAGGCTGCCGCCGTGGTGTTGAGCGCATCGCGGAAACGCCGGAAGAAACCGGCCAGCCGGTGCACATGCAGTTCGCCATAGAGTTCCGACAGCGCGCGCGTCGTGGCGACCCGGTTCTCCAGCGCGAAGCCGGCCCCCGACGGCGCCTGCATGCGGTCGCCCAGCACCCACCAGCGCCCGTCCGGCCCGCGGCCGAGTTCGAAGGCGCAGAAATGCAGGTAGTGCCCGCCGGCAGGCACGGTTCCTGCCAGCGGCCGCAGATATTCCGGACTGCTGGCGATCAGGCCGGGCGGCAGCAGGCCGCCCTCCACCAGCCTGTTCGGTCCGTAGATGTCGGCGGCGATCTTTTCGAAAAGGTCGGCGCGCTGGATCAGGCCGGCGCTGATTGCCGACCACTCCTTCTCCTCGATCAGCAGCGGCACATGCGCCAGCGGCCATTCGCGCTCGTTGGCGCCGGCCTTGTCATAGACGCGATAATAGACGCCGGCATCGCGCAGATATTGGTCAGCCCTGGCAAAGCGCTTGACGAGCTTTTCGGGACCGAGCGCCTCCAGCGAAGCGATGAACGGCTTCCACAACGGTCGCGGATTGCCGGCGGCATCCACCATCTCGTCGACAACGCCGTCGATCGGCCGATAGTGCTCAAGCAGGCTGTCTGCTTGGCCTGCCGCCCCGGTTCGCTGCTGATTCCCGCTCGCCATGATCGATCTAGAACGTCGGTTGCCGCTTGAGGTCAAGCCTTGTTGGCCAAAGGGTCTTTATATGTGCTCCGGCTCATTGATGATGGGCTGGGCCTAAACGTCGGGATGACAGCTGCCTTTCATTTGTCCGGCTCCTTGTGTAAAGCGAGACCAGCAAACTCCCAAGACGGGCAAAAAGCCATGGACAAGTTCACCAAGCTCACCGGCGTTGCGGCGCCCCTGCCGATCGTCAATGTCGACACCGACATGATTATCCCCAAGGATTATCTCAAGACGATCAAGCGCACGGGCCTGGCCAAGGGACTTTTCGCCGAAATGCGCTTCAACGAGGACGGCTCGGAAAACCCCGATTTCGTGCTCAACAAGCCGGCCTACCGCAAGGCGCAGATCCTGGTCGCCGGCGACAATTTCGGTTGCGGCTCCTCGCGCGAGCATGCGCCTTGGGCGTTGCTCGACTTCGGCATCCGCTGCGTGATCTCGACCTCGTTCGCCGACATCTTCTACAACAACTGCTTCAAGAACGGCATTCTGCCGATCACGGTCAGCCAGGAAGATCTCGACAAATTGATGGACGACGCCGAACGCGGCGCCAACGCCACCCTCTCGGTCGACCTCGAAGCCAAGGAAATCCGTGGCCCGGATGGCGGCGTCGTCACCTTCGACCTCGACGATTTCAAGCGCCACTGCCTGCTCAACGGTCTCGACGACATCGGCCTGACCATGGAAAAGGCCGGCGCCATCGCCAGCTTCGAGCAGCGCAACGCCGCCGAGCGCCCCTGGGCCTGAACCGGCGTTCGTCGCCTTCCGGCAGTTTTCTGTCGGCGCTTTTCCTTGCCGGCGGCCAGGCCCCTAGCCCGGCCGCCGAGACGGACTGAGATCAGACCCCGTGATTTGGTCTGATCCGTGGCAGCGGAGCGTTCCGTTGCCGTTCAACGGGAGATGCCGTGATGGGATTGCTAACGCGATTGTCGGCCGCCGCTCTTGTCTCGGCCAGTCTTTGCGGGATGGCGATGGCGCAGCAGGCGCCGGCGACGACGGAGGCTCCCGCCGCGACAGCCAATCCGGCACCGGCGGACAATGCAGCGCCTGATGCCGGCGACAAACAGGCGCCTATCCCCTTCGAGGGCGGCAGCTTCACCGTCACCGAAACTCCCGATTCCGACAAGATCCTGGCCTTCGACGGCAAGGAAGTCGCGCGCAACTACGACGTCTTCTTCGACAAGATCGTGAAGGTGGGCGGCATCAATGTCGCCCTCTTCGCAGCCGGACCGGGCGGCAACCAGTGCGGGCCCGACACGGTGATTGCCTGGAAACCGGAGGGCGGCACGCTGCAATCGGTCACCGTCGACCAGAACGACTGCGGCGCGCCACCGACCTCCGTCGCCGACGATGCGCTCTATTTCGTCCCCTACCTGCTTCCCGGCGATTCCGGCGATGCGCTGAAGTGGACACCGCAGGATGGACTGCTGATCGCCGGTCGGCTGAGCTACACGCCGCAGCCGAACACCGGCTGGGGCGACATCGATGCCTCAAAATACCAGAACATCATCGACGCCTTCCACAATGAGGCCGTCTACAAGGCCGCCGAGAAACTGCTCGGCGATAAGATGAGCGACGTCGCGACCAGCCTGCTGGTCGGTGGCGGCACGGAAAAGACGCCGTCCGGCGCCTTCTACGCCACCGGCTGCGTGCCGCATGCGTGCGGCGGCAGCGACGGCTTCATGGCGGTCGACGCCAACAACAAGGCGCTCTATTTCGCCCAGCAGTCCGACAAGCCGGAACCGAACGCCTGGCCGCCGCTGACGGAATGGCCCAATGAGATGAAGGACGCCCTCAAGAAGGCGTTCGAACAGCCGCAGTAATCACCCTGTCAGGGGTCGATGGATCAGGAGCAGTTCAATGCGCAGATTGATTTCGACGGGTTCGCCCTTCGAAAAGACCGCGGGCTATTCGCGCGCCGTCGTCCAGGGTGACTGGTGCTTCGTCGCCGGCACCACCGGCTACGATTACACCACCATGACCATGCCAGACACGGTCGAGGCGCAGGCCCGCAACTGTCTCGAGACCATTTCCGGCGCGCTGAAACAGGGCGGCTTCGAACTGGCCGACGTCGTGCGTGCCCACTACTACATCACCGACCAGAACGACGTGGACAAGGTGTTCCCCATCCTCGGCGAATATTTCGGCGACATCCGCCCGGCCGCCACCATGGTCGTGTGCCTGCTCAACAAGCCGGAAATGAAGATCGAGGTCGAGGTCACCGCGCTGCGCCGCGGCGCCACCGGCCTGTGACGGTCAAGCGCATCGTCGCCAACATCGCCACGGCCGACACCGCCACGGCCCGGCGCTTCTACGGTGACGTTCTCGGCCTCGATCTGGTCATGGACCATGGCTGGATCGCCACCTACGGCTCGAACGAGCGCATGACGGTGCAGATCTCCTTTGCCGAACAGGGCGGCGCCGGCACGCCGGTGCCGGATATTTCCATCGAGGTCGACGATGTCGATACCGTTTTGGCCGGTATGAAGCAGGCCGGTTTTACCGTCGAATACGGCCCCATAGACGAGCCCTGGGGCGTGCGCCGTTTCTTCGTGCGCGACCCGTTCGGGCGGCTGGTCAACATCCTGGAACACCGCTGAGGTCGTTTCCATAAGCCTGGGCTGACGGCTCTCGCCAAACGCGGACTTGCGCAGACGCTGCGGCAACGCTAGCAAGACCGCGGTTCACGGCACTTTTCCAGGACGGTCTCCATGGCTTCGAAAAATCTCTTCCTCCTCCCCGGCGACGGCATCGGCCCCGAGGCCATGGCGGAAGTGAAAAAACTGATCGTCGCCATGAACGAGAAGCTCGGCTCCGGTTTCGTCACCGACGAAGGCCTGGTCGGCGGTTCGGCCTATGACGCGCATGGCGCGGCGATCTCCGATGCCGACATGGAAAAGGCGATGGCGGCGGACGCCGTGCTGTTCGGCGCCGTCGGCGGCCCGAAATGGGATAGCGTGCCTTACGAGGTTCGCCCCGAGGCCGGCCTGTTGCGCCTGCGCAAGGACATGGAACTCTTCGCCAATCTGCGCCCGGCGATCTGCTATCCCGCGCTCGCCGCCTCCTCCTCGCTCAAGCAGGAAGTGGTCGAGGGCCTCGACATCCTGATCGTGCGCGAACTGACCGGCGGCGTCTATTTCGGTGAGCCCAAGCAGATCATCGACCTCGGCAATGGCCAGAAGCGCGGCATCGACACGCAGGTCTACGACACGTTCGAGATCGAACGCATCTCGGGCGTCGCCTTCGAGCTTGCCCGCACCCGCAAGAACCATGTGACGTCGATGGAAAAGCGCAACGTCATGAAGTCGGGCGTCTTGTGGAACGAGGTCGTCACCGCCACGCACAAGGCCAAGTATTCCGACGTCAAGCTCGACCACATGCTGGCCGACGCCGGCGGCATGCAGCTGGTGCGCTGGCCCAAGCAGTTCGACGTCATCGTCACCGACAACCTGTTCGGCGACATGCTGTCTGACGTTGCCGCCATGCTGACCGGCTCGCTCGGCATGCTGCCTTCGGCGTCGCTCGGTGCACCCGATGCCCGTACGGCCAAGCGCAAGGCGCTCTACGAGCCGGTGCATGGCTCGGCCCCCGACATTGCCGGCAAGGGCATCGCCAACCCGATCGCCATGATCGCCTCCTTCGCCATGTGCCTGCGTTATTCCTTCAACATGGTCGCCGAGGCCGATCGTCTGGAGGCTGCCATCGCCGCGGTGCTCGACGACGGCCTGCGCACCAGGGACATTATGTCGGAAGGCAAGACCGAAATCGGCACCGTTGCCATGGGCGATGCCATCATCGCCAAGTTCTTCGGTTAGCCGCATGGTCTCGGGCCGCGACCCAGCCCAGCCGGTCGGCGTGCTTGCCCGGCTGGCAAGCGCGCTGGGTCGAGGCGACGAGAAGCCAAACCAGGAACTGGCCGCCGCTCTGGCCGCAAGTGGCAATGGCGACGACATAGCCGTCCTCGCGCACGCGCTGGCGACCGCAGCCAAACCGGTTCGCCACGATGCCATCAAGGTGCTCTACGAGATCGGCGCACTGCGGCCCGACCTGATCGCGCCGCACGCGCAAGCCCTCCTGACCGCACTGAAGAGCCGTGACAACCGCATCGTCTGGGGCGCCTTGACGGCGCTGGACACCTTGGCCGCGACCGCGCCGGAGTTGATTGCGGCCCATTTGCCCGACATCCTCGATGCCGCCGACCAAGGCAGCGTGATCGCCAAGGACAAGGCGGTTTCCATGCTGGCGACGCTCGCCGCCAACGGCAATTCCTTCGCCTGGGACAGGCTGCTCGCCATCCTGCGCACCAGCGCGGACAACCAGACGCCGATGTACGCCGAACAGGCGCTGCGTGCCGCCCCGATGCAAAACGTCGAGGCCCTGGCCGAAGTGGTAGGGGCACGTGCCGGCTCTATTCCGCAATCGGCCAAGCGGACCCGGCTGGAAAAAGTGCTGCGCCGGCTCGCCACGCTCAAGGCGAAGTGACACTGCGCCTGAAAAGCCCGGCCACGCCCTTCGCAGCCCGTCGGCCCGCCAGGCGCTAGCAGCCGCATAAATCATCCCGGAAAAAAACGCCGACGTTCTTGCAACCGACATTGGATACTGTAGATTGAACCGATCCAATCATTGGTTTTCCACGGAGGAGCAGCATGCCGATCAGCGCACTGGTATGGGGCGAAAACGTTCATGAGCAGACCAGCCGGGTCGTCGCCGGCCTCTATCCGCTCGGCATGCATGGCACCATCGCGGCGGCCCTCAACCAGGACAAGGACATCAAGGCCGGGACCGTCGTCCTGCAGGATCCCGAACACGGCCTGACCGAGGAACGCCTGGCCAAGACCGATGTGCTCGTCTGGTGGGGCCATGCCGCGCACGGCAAGGTCGAGGACGCCATCGTCGAACGCGTCCAGAAGCGCGTCTGGGAAGGCATGGGCCTGATCGTGCTGCATTCCGGGCATTTCTCGAAAATCTTCAAGCGGTTGATGGGCACGCCCTGCTCGCTGAAATGGCGCGAGGCCGGCGAGCGCGAGCGCATCTGGGTGGTCAACCGCAACCACCCCATCGCCAAGGGACTTGGCGAATGCATCGAACTGCCCAACGAGGAAATGTACGGCGAACCCTTCACCGTGCCGGAGCCGATGGAGACCGTTTTCGTTTCCTGGTTCGAGGGCGGCGAAGTGTTCCGCTCCGGCCTCACCTATCAACGCGGCGCCGGGCGCATCTTCTATTTCCGGCCCGGCCACGAGACCTATCCCACCTACCATCATCCCGACGTGCACACGGTGCTGCGCAACGCCGTGCATTGGGCCCACAATCCGATGCCCGCCTGGACGGCGGTGACGGACGCACCGAATGTGCCGATTTCGGCCGCCAGGGAACCGCTGGTGGAGAAGGGGCCGAAACTGCACAAGGATGGCGAAGAGGGCCTGCGCTGATGCGCCGCCTGCTCCTGCTCGGCACCGGCGGCATTGCCGGCCAGCACATGGAAGAGTTCGGCCAGCTGTCGGAATGCCGGATCGTCGCCTGCGCCGACGCCCTGCCCGGCCGTGCCGCCGCTTACGCGGAAAAGAACGGCATCGCCCACGCCTTCGATGGCCTGGACGCAGCCCTTGCCTGGGGCGAGTTCGACGCCGCCATCAACGCCACCCCGGACGGCGTCCACAAGGACACCACGCTGCAGCTGATCGCCGCCGGCAAGCATGTGTTCTGCGAGAAACCGCTGGCGCCCAACCATGCCGACGCGCTGGAGATGACGGAAGCGGCCGAGCGCGCCGGCCTCGTCAACATGGTCAACCTCACCTATCGCAACTCGCCCGCCCTGCAGCTGGCCCGCCAGATGGTCGAGGCCGGCGAGCTCGGCGACCTGCGCCATGTCGAGGCGAGCTACCGGCAGAGCTGGCTGGTCGGCAAGGCCTGGGGCGATTGGCGCACCATGGACCAGTGGCTGTGGCGACTGTCGAGCGAACACGGCTCGACCGGTGTATTGGGCGATGTCGGCATCCACATTCTCGACTTCGCCACCTATGGCGCCGCCGACGGCATCGCCAGCCTCAATGCCGAACTGGTCACCTTCCCGAAGGCCGAGGGCGACCGGATCGGCAAATACCGGCTCGACGCCAATGACAGCGTGGCGATGACCGCGCGCTTCGGTTCGGGCGCGCTGGCCACCATCCTGGCCACCCGCTACGCCACCGGCCACCTCAACGATCTGGAACTCAAGCTGCACGGCACCAAGGGTGCGCTGTGGGTCGAGACCAATGGCAAGACCTCGTCGCTCAAGGGTTGTTTCGGCAAGGATATCGACGACGCCGTCTGGCGTGACATCGCCCTTAAGGAGACCAGGCGCAACGCCCGCCGCTTCATCGATGCGCTCACTTCCGGCATCAACGGCGACCCGTCCTTTCGCCGCGCCGCCGACATGCAGAAGCTGATCGACGCAGCCTTTGTGAGCAGTGCCGACAAGCAACCGGTCGCGATCGGTTGATCTCGCCATATGGCGGCGAAACGACGCCATCCGATGTGATGACACACGCGGGTCGGCGCCTGTCGGCTAAGAAATAATCCTGTCTATCCAATGCCTTGGTCGAACAGATCAGGAAAATTCATCGAAATCGAACTCACACCCTTTCGGCCTGCCGCATCCTTGCGCCTGAAAGCCGTCCTCAAGGGAACCTGGTGCGCACCGGGTATCAGGGAGGACGTCGGTGCCGGACTGGCAGCGCTAACGGTGGCGCTGTCTGGTGACGAGCCCTAAGTCCGGGCCCTGGAAAAACCCGGCCGCCGAAAATGGCGGCTTGAGGCCCGAAGTCTGCCGTCGCGAAGGACGGCGAGGTCGGTCCGGGGCAAGAACACCGGGCGGGGCGCCTGTGAGGCGCCACGTACTATTACAGAGAGGCACCGACCAGGCGCCCCGCTTTCCCACCTCCCTCAAGGGGAGTGCTCTTTGACAAAAGCCAGGGCGGTCTTCCGCAGCGTGGCAATGAAGACGCTTGGCATCCGGGAAGGACGCACCCTTTTAACCCTCCCCGCGAATGGGGGAGGGCAAAGTTGCCTCAGTTCAGAAAAACGCCTGCAGGCCGGTCTGGGCTCGGCCGAGGATCAGCGCATGCACGTCATGCGCGCCCTCATAGGTGTTGACCGTCTCCAGGTTCTGCGCGTGGCGCATGACATGGTAGCCGATCTGGATGCCGTTGCCGCCATGCATGTCGCGGGCCATGCGGGCGATGTCGAGCGCCTTGCCGCAATTGTTGCGCTTGACGATCGAGATCATCTCCGGCGCCATCTTGCCGGCGTCCATCAGGCGGCCGACGCGCAACGAACCCTGCAGGCCGAGCGCGATGTCGGTCTGCATGTCGGCGAGCTTCTTCTGGTAGAGCTGCATGCCGGCCAGCGGCTTGCCGAACTGCTTGCGGTCGAGCCCATACTGGCGGGCACGATGCCAGCAATCCTCGGCCGCGCCCAGCGCGCCCCAGGAAATGCCAAAGCGGGCGCGGTTGAGGCAGCCGAACGGACCCTTGAGGCCGGCGACATTCGGCAGCAACGCGTCCTCGCCGACCTCGACGCCTTCCATGACGATCTCGCCGGTGATCGAGGCGCGCAGGCTCAGCTTGCCGCCGATCTTCGGCGCCGACAGGCCCTTCATGCCCTTTTCCAGCACAAAACCGCGGATCTGGTTGTCATGCGCGGCGGACTTCGCCCACACCACGAACACGTCGGCGATCGGCGCGTTGGAAATCCACATCTTCGAACCGGAAATGCGGTAGCCGCCAGGCGTCTTCTCGGCGCGGGTCTTCATGCCGCCCGGGTCCGAGCCGGCGTCCGGCTCGGTCAGGCCGAAGCAGCCGATCCATTCGCCGGAGGCGAGCTTCGGCAGGTACTTCTTGCGTTGCTCCTCCGAGCCATAGGCGTGGATGGGATACATGACCAGCGACGACTGCACGCTCATCATCGAGCGATAGCCGCTGTCGACACGCTCGACCTCGCGGGCGACCAGCCCATAGGTGACGTAGTTGGCGCCGAGACCGCCATATTCTTCCGGAACGGTGATGCCGAGCAGGCCGGCTTCGCCCATTTCGCGGAAGATCGCCGGGTCGGTCGTCTCGTTCATATAGGCGTCTTCGATGCGCGGCATCAGCTTGTCGGCAGCGAACGCGGCCGCGCCGTCGCGGATCATGCGCTCGTCCTCGGACAGCTGGTCGTCGAGCAGGAACGGATCGTCCCAGACAAAGGCGTTCTTGTCGGCGGCCATGGCATATCTCTCCCGGATTGCGCGGAACGTCCGGCTTATCGGCCCCCGCCCCGCAAAAATCAAATGAAATTGCCACCGCGATCAATGACGATTAGTAATGGATCATGAGCGTGCAACGTCGCCTTCTGCCGGCCACCGGCGCCCTCGCCGCCTTCGAGGCGGTGGCACGGCTCGGCTCGTTCACCGCCGCGGCACAGGAACTGGCGTTGACGCAGGGCGCCATCAGCCGGCAGATCAAGCAGTTGGAGGATCAGTTCGGCAAACGGCTGATCGAGCGCGACAGCCGCAACGTCCGGCTCTCGCCGGAGGGCGAGATCTATGCCGAGACGGTGCGCGCGGCACTTGGCCAATTGCGCGAGGCGGCCCTCGGATTGATGAGCAATCGGCATGGAGGGGTCCTGAACCTTGCCATCCTGCCCACATTCGGCACGCGCTGGCTGATGCCGCTGATCCCCGATTTCGTCGAAAAGAACCCGGACATCACCATCAACTTCGCCACCCGCATCGGCCGGTTCGACTTCTCCCGCGAGCGGCTGGACGCCGCCATCCATGTCGGCCAGCCGGACTGGCCGGGCGCCACCTCGACCCTTCTGATGCGCGAGGAGGTGGCGCCGGTCGCCGCGCCCGAATTCCTGGAAGCAAACGCCGTTGCCGCGCCGCGCGACCTCGGCCGCCTGCCGCTCCTGCACATGGCCTCGCGCCCCGGCGGCTGGGCGGAATGGTTCGAGCATCAGGGGCTGGCGGCGCCGACCGGCCCCGGCATGCAGTTCGAGCAGTTCTCGACGGCCGCCCAGGCCTGCATCGCCGGCCTCGGCATCGCCCTGTTGCCGCTGTTCCTGATCGCCGGCGAATTGCAGCGCGGCCAGTTGGTGCCGGCACCGGGTGGCCCGATGCAAAGCCGCAGCGCCTATTACCTGGTGGTGCCGGACGAAAAGCGGCTCTACCCGCCGGTCGCCAGTTTCCGCAGCTGGCTGCTCGCCAAGCTGCCGCAGACAGACTGACGGGGCGGTCGAGCAATGACGGACGCGATCGCTCTGGATATCGACGACCTGCGCGCGGTCACCGCCTATGCTGCCGAAAACGCGGCGGGCGTGCTGGCTATCTTCGAAGCATCGCATCCTTCGGATACCCGTCCGCGCGACGCCATCGCGGTCGCCCGGGCTTTCGCGCAAGGCGGCAAGCGCGGCAAGGCGTTGCGCGACGCCGCCTGGGCCGCGCTCGAGGCCGCCGGGCAAGCCGACGATGCGGCGGCAAACCAGGCGGCACGGGCGGCGATGAGCGCATGCGGGGCGGCCTATCTTCACCCGCTGGCCCGCGCCACGCAGGTCCGGCACATTCTCGGCGCCGCCGCCCACGCGACCCACGCCGCCGAACTGGCGGCCGGTGCGGCGCCGGATGCTGGCGCCGACCATCTGGAGCAGGCCGCTCGGCTAGCCAGCCCAAGGGTGATCGAGGTGTTATGCCGCTATCCCCCAGCACCGCCCGGCGGCGGGCGTGTCGGAGAATTGCTGCGCGCGCTGGACCGCAGGCTTCGTGGCACGGCACTGGCCGGCGAGGCAGGCGAAAGCTGAGGTCGGCCCGCAACACCCTTTCTGCCTTCTCCCCTTGCGGGAGAAGGGACGCTCCAGACGCCTTAGACCATCGTCGCTAGCGCCTCGAAGAAGGCGACGTTTTCGTGGTCGAGCGGATCGTCGACCGGTTCCGGCTGCGACGACATCTTGACGATGACGACCTCGCTCGCCGGATCGACGAACAGCCACTGGCCGTGGATGCCGATGCCGCAATAGGAACCCTTGCCGCTCTGGTACCATTTGTTGCGATAGCGTCCCTCAGGGAACAGCTGCGCCATGTCGCCCCGCTTCCAGGCATCCTGGCTGCCGGCTGTCGTCGTGTCGCGAACCCATGCCTCCGACACCACGCGCGTGCCATTGGCGAGACCGCCCTGGCGCATCATCTCGCCGATGCGGGCGAGATCGCGCGGCGTCAGCGAAATGCCGCCGGCGGTGCGGGCCGCGCCAAGACGATCGACGGTGATCGCGCCTTCGCCGCAGGCGCCAAGCGGTGCCCAGAGTTTCTCGCGCAGCAATTCCGGCACGCGCAGGCCGGAAGCGCGCTCGACCAGCATGCCGAGCAGGTCGGAGTTCGGCGAGCGGTAGCGGAACACTTCGCCATGCGGCCCAGGCAGGCGCTTGATCGACAGGAGGAATTCTTCCAGCCCTTCCTCGCCGCCGCCCGGGTTCCACAGCGTCGCCCGGCGATAGCGGGCGAAGGCGCTCTCGGGATCGAGATAGGCTTCCTCGAAGTCGAGGCTGACCGTCATGTCGAGCACGTGGCGGACCGTGGCGTCGCCATAGGCCGACCCGACCGCTTCGGGAATATAGGTGGTGACCGGCGCTTCCAGATCGAGGCGGCCTTCGCCTCCCAGGATGCCGGCGAGGATCGCGGTCAGCGATTTGCTGATCGAAAAGACGAGATGACGATTGCCGAACGCCATATGCGGCGCGAACCAGTCGCCGACGAATCTACCGCCCTTCATGACGGTGAGCGCATCGGCATGCGAACGCGCCAGAAAGCCCGCCACGGTTTCGCTGCCCTCGGCCAGCGCGACCGTTTCGCCAAGCAGACCGCTCATATCGGCTGCCGCCGTCTCGCCGGCCGCCGGGCCAGCTTCGATGCGCGCGCTGGGCACCAGTTCGCCGACATTCTGGAACGCCCAGCGGTTGAACGGCGTCGTGCGCCAGTTTGCCAGGCCTACGTCGCTGCGGCGAAAGCCGAATTTGTCCTCGAATGCGGTTGGGTTGGTCACGTCCTGTCCTTCCTGGGTAGTGCACGCAGCGCGGGAACCTTGGCGGCCACACCGGCTCTGCATCGATTGATCTATTCGGCGGCCGAGCCCAGCTCCGTCGCGATTGCCGCGATCGCCTTCAGCGTCGCCACCGCATAGGGTGTGTTGGAGAAGTCCGGAAAGGACGACAGCTTCACCGTCACCATCCGGTTGTTCCAGTCCACATGGATGAGCTGCCCGAAGACACCACGGCACATGAGCGCGCGCGAACGCGGATCCTGGATCCAGAACTGGTTGCGGTAGCTGCCTTCCGGCAGGCTCTCGGAAAACTGCGTGCCATGCACGCCGTTCCTGGTCGCCTCGATCCAGTCGGCGGGCACGATGCCGGCACCGTTGTCGAGGATCATCTGGCCGAAACGTGCATAGTCACGAAGCGTCGCGTTGAAACCGCCGTCGGCCAGCGCGTAGCCGGCGCTGTCCACGGTGAAACAAGCGCTTTCCTCTGCGCCAAGCTTCTGCCAGAGCTCTCCGGAAACAAGCTCGGCCAGCCTGCGCCCGGTCACGCGTTCCATGACGAAGGCCAGCACATCCGTCTCGATTGACCGATATTCAAAGGCTGCGCCGTGTGGCCGGGTGGTTTCCTTCAGCCGCAGGATGAGTTCCCACACATGGGCCGGCCACGGGAAAGAGGGATCGCTATCGGGCGGCGCAGGTTTCCAGCCGGAAGCGACGTCAACCTGACCGATATCGGAATAGCGATCGGTATAGGCTTCCGAAAACTTAACGCCGGTCGTCATGTCCAGCACGTGCTGGACCGTCGCGCCTGCCCAGCCAGTTTCTGCAAGTTCAGGAAGATAGGCCGTCACAGGTTTTGCCGGATCGATCAGACCCCGGCCGACAAGGATGCCGCAGACCGCAGCCGTAACCGATTTCGCCATCGACTGCGACAGATGCAACGAACGCGGTGTCATGCCGTTGAAATAACGTTCATAGGCGACCGTGCCGTCCTTCAGCACCAGGAAGCCGTCGGTATAGGTCTCGTCGAGAAGGCCGGCGAGCGTTGAGGGACGGCCAAGACTGTCGGTCACAGCCAGCGCATCGAGATTGGTCTCGGCGCGCGGCAATTCGCTTGCCGGGCCAGTGCCACGCCAAACCTCCACGGTCGGCACGATCTGGCGCATGTTCTGGAAGGCCCAGCGGTTCCAGGGCGCCCTGTCCCAGTCAAGCCGGGGTGGCACCAAGATCGGCGGTGTCCCCTGCATGATCGGTGGATGCGGATCGCTGTTGCGGTAGGGCTGCATGAGAAGCGCCTCCTGCGACATTCTCTAAACTTGTCGTTCAATGGCCGGTGCCGACTATGCTCGTCAGCGCCGGGCAGGTCGTCCGGCGGCTATTGCCGCCGGACGACAGGACCACTTACTTGCGCAGTTCGGTCCAGATCTTCTTGTAGAGCGCGTCGGCTTCTTCCGAGCACATCAACGCCATCGTGCCGTGCGGCTTGGCCTCGGCCGGCACCACGATCTCGGGCGCGTCGCGCATCTCGGCCGGCATGAACTTCTCCGAGCCGGCAACGCCATTGGCGTAGCGGTGATAGGCGGAAAGCCCTGCGGCAACTTCCGGGTCCATGATGAAGTTCTGGAACAGCTTGGCGTTCTCGACGTTCTTGGCGTCCTTCAGGACGACCACGTTGTCGGACCAGTAGGTGAAGCCTTCCTTCGGATAGCCGTAGTGGATCTGCGGATGCGCCAGGCGCATGCGCAGGCCGGCGCCGTTCCATGTGGTCGAGCCCTTGAAGTCGCCGGCGCCCATCTTGTCGATGGCGCCATATTCCATGGCGATCCAGTTCGGCTTGGCCGCCACCAGAAGGTCGCGCACCTTCTTCAGCACTTCCTTGTCGGCCGTGCACTGCTCGCCGCCGACATAGCGGATGGCGGCGGTCATCACGTCCTTCATTTCCGGAACGACGTTAACCTTGCCCTTCAGCTCGTCCGGCGTCTTGAAGACGATGTCCCAGGTGTTGATGTCGCCCTTGTAGGTGTCGCTGTTGACGACGATACCGACCGTGCCCCAGGCCCATGGCACCGAATATTTGCGGGCGGGGTCGAAATCGGGATTGGCCCATTCCGGGGCGATGTTCTTGAAATTCTCCATGCCGCCCGGATTGGTTTCCAAGAGCAGGCCTTCCTGGATCCAGATCGGCAGATGCGTCTGCGACGGCACCGCGATGTCGAAACCGGAACCGCCCTGGCGCACCTTGGCGAGCGCGGTGTCGTTGGAATCGTAGTCGGTGATGGTGACCTTGACCTTGTACTTTTCCTCGAACTTCTTGATCACGTCGGGGTTGGTGTAGTTGCCCCAATTGTAGATGTTGAGCTCGCCCTCGGCGCGGGCGAAGCCGGTCGCGGCAACGAGCGCCAATGCCGCCGTCGCGGCGAACAATCTCGAATTCATGGCAGGGCTCCTTTTTCTTGGTTGCGGTGTTTTCTGCCTGCTTCGGGCAAAAGGGGTGTGACAACCGGGACCGATTTCATCGGTCCCGGGTTCGTCATGTCGGGTAGGCTGGCTGCGAAGCTTACTTCTGCAGCTCGGTCCAGATCTTCGAGTAGATGTCCTGGATTTCCGGCGCGCAGAGGTGCTGCAGTTCGCCCAGCGACTTCACGTCGGCCGGGATGTTGACTTCCGGCGCGTCCTTCATGTCGGCGGGCATGAACTTCTCCGAACCGGCAATGCCGTTGGCATAGCGGTGGAAGGCCGAGTTCAGCGCCGCGTTTTCCGGATCCATCATGAAGTTCTGGAACAGCTTGGCGTTCTCGACGTTCTTGGCTTCCTTCAGAACGACGACGTTGTCGCTCCACAGGCCGTAGCCTTCCTTCGGATAGTTGTAGTGGATGGCCGGGTTGGCCAGCCGCTGGCGCAGCGCCGAGCCGTTCCAGTCGCTGGTGGCCTTGAAGTCGCCGGCGCCCATCTTCTCGATGGTGTTGTATTCCATCGCGATCCAGTTCGGCTTGGCGGCGACGAGCGTGTCGCGCACCTTCTTCAGCACCGCCTTGTCGTCGGTGCACTGCTTGCCGCCGACATATTTGATGGCGGCGAAGATGACGTCGTTCATCTCGGGAACGACATTGACCTTGCCCTTCAGCTCGTCAGGCGTGTTGAAGACGATGCCCCAGCTGTTGGCCGGGCCCTTGTAGGCGTCGGTGTTGACGACCACGCCGATCGTGCCCCAGGCCCATGGCACGGTGTATTTGCGGCCGGGATCGAAATCGGGATTGGCCCATTCCGGCGCCACGTTCTTGAAGTTCGCCATCTTGCCGGGATCGGTCTCCTGGATGAGACCTTCCTTGATCCAGATCGGGATGAAGGTCTGCGAGGGGATGGCGATGTCGAAACCGGTGCCGCCCTGACGCACCTTGGCGAGTGCGGTGTCGTTGGAATCGTAGTCGGTGACGGTGACCTTGACGTTGTACTGCTTCTCGAACTTCTTGATCATGTCGGGGCTGATGTAATTGCCCCAGTTGTAGATGTTGAGCGCGCCCTCGGCGCGGGCGAGGCCCGTCGAGGCCATCAGCGCCAGCCCGACGGCTGTCGCGGTTGTCTTCCAGTTCATTTCAGTCTCCCATTTTTTTGGTTGGTTTAGGCCTAGTCGCGTTTCCTGCTGACGAAGAAGAACAACGTGACGATGATGACCGACAGCAGCAGGAAGGCCGTCGAGATCGCGTTGATTTCAGGGGTGATGCCGCGGCGGATCTGGCCGAGCATGTAAGTTGGCAACGTGTCCTGGCCGCCCGACTTGACGAATTCGGTGATGACGACGTCGTCGAGCGAAATGACGAAGGCGAGCATCAGGCCGGCGAGGATGCCGGGCCAGAGCAGCGGCAGCGTGATGCGGCGGAAGGCCTGCCAGGGCGTGGCGTAGAGATCGGCCGCCGCGCGTTCCAGCGACAGGTCCATATTTTCCAGTCGCGCGCGGATCGGCAGATAGGCAAAGGGAATGCAGAACGCCGTATGCGCGGCGATCAGGTAACCCAGGCCCGAATAGCCGGTGAAGATCTTGATGCGCGAGAAGAAGATCAGCAGCGCCACGCCGGTGACGATTTCCGGCACCATCAGCGGCTGGTTGATCATCGCATATTTGAAGGTCAGCCCCGGATAGGGCGGCGTGCGGGTGGTGGCCAAGGCCGCCATGGTCGCCGCGATGGTGGCGAGCGTGGCGGCCACAGCCGCGATCTGGAAGGAGCGCAGCGTGGCATCGATCACCTGCGCGTTCTGCGAGGCCGACTGGAACCACTTCAGCGAGAAGCCGCCCCATTCCGACGTCGAGGGTGCCTCGTTGAAGGCGTAGACCACCAGCACGATGATCGGCAGGTAGAGCGCCACGAAGCACACGGCGGCGATCGTGGTGAAGCCCGGCTGGTGGCGAATGGAGAAGCTCTTAGCCATGCCGCACCTCCTGCGAGCCGGCGTTGCGCACGTAAACCAGGAGCGCCGCCATGACGATGAACATGACCGTGATCGACAGCGCCGAGCCCAGCGGCCAGTTGCGGCCCTGACCGAATTGCAGCTCGATCAGGTTGGACAGCATCATGTTCTTGCCGCCGCCGAGCACGCTCGGCGTCACATAGGCGCCGATGGCCGGGATGAAGACCAGGATCGAGCCGGCGATGACGCCGGGCTTGACCAGCGGGAAGATGATGCGGCGCAGCACCTGCCAGCGCGAGGCGTAGAGATCGTAGCCCGCCTCGACCAGACGGAAGTCGAGCTTTTCCATCGAGGCGTAGACCGGCAGCACCATCAGCGGCAGATAGACATAGGCCATGCCGATCAGGATCGCGACGTCGGTGTAGAGGATCTGGATCGGCGCCGAGATGATGCCGAGCTTCAACAGGATGGTGTTGACGATGCCTTCGTTGCGGATGATCTGCAGCACCGCGAAGGTGCGGATCAGAAGGTTCGTCCAGAACGGGATGGTGATCAGGAACAGCCACAGGTCACGCGTCTTCTCGCTGCGCGTGGCCATGAAATAGGCCGTCGGGAAGCCGAGCGCCAAGGTGGCGAGCGTGGTGATGACCGCCAGCTTCACCGAGCGCCAGAAGATGCTGATATGGGCGGCAGCCAGCGACAGCGTGTCGTCGAAGATGTCGCGCTCGAACAGCACCGACACCCAGGCGTCGGTCGAGAACTGCCACTTCACGTCGCCATAGGGGCCGGGCGTGAGGAAGGAATAGACGAGCACGATGGCCAACGGGCCGACCGCGGCGAAAAAGATGGTGAGCAAGGCAGGCGTCGTAAGGTACCAGCGGTTGCGAACGTCGCGCCGGTCGGCCGCCTTGGCGATTTCCTCGGCGGTGGCCATCAGTCCCTCAACACTTGTGCTGCGTCGTCGCTGATAGAGATGCCCGCCTTCTCGCCCGTCTCGAAGCCGCAGCTGGCGCTGCGCGCATTCTGCTGGCGCACGATGAAGAGGTCGTCGCTGCCGTCGAGCCGCAAATGGATGTGCGTGTCGGTGCCGAAATAGACGATGTTCTCGACCGTGCCCGAAAGCTCGCCCTTGCCCTTGACGAGCTTCGCATGTTCGGGCCGCACCACGACGGTCGCCTCGCCCTTCGGCTGGAAGCCGTCGGCAACGCTGGCCATGATGGTGGCACCCGATTTGAGCGTCGCGCGTGCCCTGCCGTTTTCCACGCCGGCGATCGACGCGGTCAGGAAATTGGTCTCGCCGATGAAGTCGGCGACGAACCGGTCGGCCGGCTTGTCATAGATGTCCCAGGGTGAACCCACCTGCAGGATCTTGCCCGACGACATCACCGCGATGCGGTCGGACATGGTCAGCGCTTCTTCCTGGTCGTGGGTGACGAAGATGAAGGTGATGCCGGTCTGGTTCTGCAGCCGCTTCAGTTCGATCTGCATTTCCTTGCGCAGCTTGTAGTCGAGCGCCGAAAGCGGCTCGTCGAGAAGCAGCACTTTCGGCTGCGGCGCCAGCGCGCGTGCCAGCGCCACGCGCTGCTGCTGACCGCCGGAAATCTGGCTGGTGCGCCGCGAGGCCAGATGCTCCATGCGCACCAGCTTCAGCATCTCGGCGACGCGCGCCTTGATCTCGGCCTTTGGCTTACGCAGCATCTCCAGGCCGAAGCCGATATTCTGCGCCACCGTCATGTGCGGGAACAGCGCATAGCTCTGGAAAACAGTGTTGACCGGCCGCTTGAACGGCGGCAGCAGCGCGATGTTGTCGCCATAGAGCTGGATCTCGCCGGCGCTCGGATAGTCGAAGCCGGCGATCAGCCTGAGCAGCGTCGTCTTTCCGCAGCCCGACGGCCCCAACAGCGTGAAAAACTCGTTTTCCCGGATCGATACTGAGACCGTGTCCAACGCGGCAACCGCCGCTTCCCCAGAACCGAAGACTTTCCGTACATCACGGACTTCGATCGCGTTCTTACCCGGTTGTTCCGGCACGCAAACCCCTCTTTTTGTTCTCGGCCTGCCCTCGAAAGCAGGCTTCTTTTTCTGTCTCAGATTGTCACCACAAGCCGCCACGCTTGGCAACAATCGCATTGAATACCAGTTCAGGAAGCGAAACGAATGTTCAGCTTGCGACCTGATAGGTGACCTTACCTCCGCAGATGGTGACCGCCGGCCGCACCTCGTGCAGCTGGCGCGGTTCCACCGCTTCGATATCGTGCGAGAGCACCACAAGGTCGGCCATGAAGCCTTCCTTCAGCCTGCCCTTTCGGTGCTCCGTGAACTCGGCATGGGCGCCCTCGACCGTGTAGGCCGCAAGCGATTCCATCAGCGAGAAACTCTGGTCCGGGTCGCCTTCGGCCCACGGCTTGCGCAGCATCGCCGCCTGCATGCCACGGATCGGATCGATCGAGGCGACCGGCCAGTCGGAAGCAAACACGACATGGGCGCCGGCGCTCTTCAGCGTGCGCCAGGCATAGCTCAGCGGCCAGCGCGCCTTGCCGATGCGCGACACGGTCGGCTCCAGCGGGAAATCCATCGCGCCCGGAGGATGCGGAGGCTGCATTGAGGCAATGACGCCGAGTTCGGAGAAACGCGGCACGTCCGTCGGCGCGACCACCTCGATATGCTCGATGCGGTGGCGGCTGTCGCGCTTGCCATTGGCCTTGGCGGCGGCTTCGTAGCCGTCGAGCACGGCATTGACCGCGCCATCCCCGATCGCATGCACCGCGATCTGCAATCCACGCGCATCGATGGCGACGGCCAGTTCCTTGAACTCGGCCGGCGTGAACAGCGGTTCGCCGACCCAGTCGAGACGATCGGCGTAGGGCTCGACCATCACGGCGGTCCAGGAGTCCAGCACGCCGTCGTAGAAAACCTTGACCATGCGCGACGACAGCCATTCGCTGTCGTATCGCGTGGCCATTGTCGACGCCTTTTCCAGCATCTCGAGCTTCATGAAATTCTTGAAATGGAAGGGCATCTTGACACGACAGGAGAGCCCTTCCTCGGCCTCGATCTCGGCCAGCAGTTCGAGCTGGTAGAGATTGCCATCCATGTTCTGGATCGAGGTGATGCCGTGTTCGGCGCACCAGGCAAGGCCGCGCCGCATGATGTCGCGGTCGGCGGCGCGCTGCGCGGGCGTCGGCGCGGGATCGGGCTCGCCGCCGGTCGACAGGCCGAGCCGCACGCGTTCCTCGTCGGCCAGCGCCAGCACCGGGCCAAAGGCCTCGCCTTCGCGCAATTCGCCCTCGGCTAGCCCGTCCTCGCCCATGACGATCTCGTTGCCGGGTCCGAGCGCGCGGCCATGCAGCACGCCGGCGGCTTCAAGCGCCTTGGTGTTGGCCCACATCGTATGGTGGTCGGGCGCGGCCATGCAGAACGGCCGGTCGGGCAGGATTGCGTCGAGATGATGCCGGGTGACGCGTTCATCGCCGAGAATGGTGTAATCGGCCGACTGCGCGACCAGCATCGGCGCATCGGGGCGCTTGGCCGCATAGGCACGGACCGCGTCACGCAACGCGTCGAACCCGTGCACGCCGATGAGCTGCAGATGCGCCAGTTCGGCGGCGCCGGAAAAGAGATGCATATGCGCTTCGATGAAACCGGGGATCACCGAACCGCCCTTGGCGTCGATGACTTTCGTGGCCGGCCCCTTGAGCGCCTCGATGGCAGCGCGGCTGCCGACGGCAAGGATAGCGCCATCCTTCACGGCAACGGCTTCGGCGGCTGGCAGATCGTCATCCATGGTCAGGACACGACCATTGAAGACGATCAGATCGGCTTGACGAACCGTACCCGTGACAGACATCGCAGCTCCGCGCTTTGTGACTGACCTAGACTGCCCAGCCTACTGTTCCACGACCGACCGCTCCGCTGGAACGACGTTGTGAGACGGAAAGCTGATGCCAGTCCGCCGCCCTCGGAATTCCCCTGGTTTCCCTAAAGACAGCGTGATGAAAAAATGCGACTAATTATTCGCGTTTGTCAATACGCGGTTTTTGGAATGCATTGTGGACAGCACCCTTCGCGTGTGGTGAGAGCTAGCGGAGGATGGGGGATTCGAGCAGTGAATCGCGATCTCAAACGGAAAACCAGGATTGCGCTCGAGCCCCGCAAGCAGCCGCGGCAGGAGCGGTCGAGCAAAGTCGTGGACAGGATTCTCGATGCTGCGCTGATCTTGACGCGAGAACAGGGAACCAAGACACCGACGACGCTTGCCATTGCGCAGCGCGCCGGTTTGTCGGTCGGCTCGGTCTACCAATATTATCCCAACAAGGAAGCTATTCTTCTGGATCTCGCACGGCGCTGGCTGGGCGCGTTTCCGGAAGTGATCGCAAAACGCATCGAGGCACCACGACCGACCGACCGCGACGCCTTCCGGCGGGAGGTGCGCGAACTCTTCATCGACACGTCCAGGCTTTATCTCGACAACGCCAGCCTGATGCCGGTCATCGAGGCCATCACCGGCAATGCCGAGCTGAGGCCGATCCAGAACGAATATGACGAGCGGATTATCGCCCTCTACGCCGCCTGGCTGCAGCATGTGAACCCCGCCCTCAAGGACGAGGTCGCCGGCCGGCTGGGCGTCTTGATGATGGAAGTCGGGCACGTATGCCGGCTGGTCGGCCTGAAGAGAGACCGCAAGGCCTTCGATCTCATCCAGGACGACGTGGAAATCATGTGGCTCGCTCTGGTCACACCCTATCTCGATCTCGACTAAAAACCATTCCAGGGAAGGAACCTTATGAAGACTGTCTATTCGCCGCTCCATGCCGGCCACGCCGGCACGATGGAACTGATGTCGGGAGCGATCATGCCTGGCTTCGAGAAACCGTCCCGGGCCGAAATCATCAAGGCACGGGTCGAGAGCGAGAAGCTGGGGCCGATCCTGGCGCCGGAGGTTCACGACCTCGCCGCCGCCAAGCGCGTGCACAAGGCCGACTACATCGACTTCCTGCCGACCGTCTATCCGGAGTGGGAGGCGCTTGGACGTTCCGGCTCGGCCATCCCTTACACCTGGCCGACGCGCGGCCTGCGCGGCGACGTGGTGCCGGCTACGCTCGACGGCAAGCTCGGCCATTATTCCTTCGACGCCGGCGCACCTTTCGTGAAGGGCACTTGGGAAGCGATCAAATCGTCCTATGACGTCGTCATGACCGGCGCCAAGCTGGTCAAGAACGGCGAGCGCGCCGCCTTCGCCTTGTGCCGTCCGCCCGGCCACCATGCCGGCGCCGGCTTCATGGGCGGCTATTGCTACATCAACAACGCGGCAGTCGCCGCGCAATGGTTCCTCGACCAGGGCGCCAAACGCATCGCCATCCTCGATGTCGACTACCACCACGGCAACGGCACGCAGGAAATCTTCTATGCCAGGGCAGACGTTCAGGTGCTGAACCTGCATGGCGATCCGATGGTCGAGTACCCCTATTTCCTCGGCCATGCCGACGAAGATGGCGAGGGCGCCGGCGAAGGCTTCAACATCAACTACCCGCTTCCCTTCGGCACGACCTGGGAAGCCTGGAACGCCGCGCTGGAAGACGCCTGCGCCAAGCTCGCCGCCTACGCACCCGATGTCGTCGTCGTCTCGCTGGGCGTCGACACTTTCGAAAAGGACCCGATCAGCCAGTTCAAGCTGAAGAGCGGCGACTATCCGAAGATCGGCGCCCGCATCGCCAGGCTGAACCTACCGACACTGTTCGTCATGGAAGGTGGTTATGCCGTCGACGAGATCGGCGTCAACGCCGTCGGCGTGCTGACCGGCTTCGAGGGCCGCTGACGCAATGCGGCGCCTCGCCGGCATCGATCGGCGAGGCGTTGCGCATGGCAAAACCCAGCAAATGCGCGGGTGAGTCGCATTTGTGAGTCCGCTGAATCCAAATCTGTCAAATCCTGTTTGAAGTTGGATTCAGCAGAGGCTAAATTAAACCCGAATCAGCCGTTCCGCGGGGGCGCGGCGAACCATCTAAAGTCCTGATGTTCCGGTGTTTTCCGGCGCAAGGCGCGATTGGTTTCGCGTTCCCCTGACGGATTCGTCCGATCGGGCGCCTTTTCGTGCCCGGAGTGAGTTTAAGGTAATTGTGACGCGTATCCGCGTCCGGGGCTGATGAAAACAGCGCCGGGCAAGAAAGATGGATTCTGGCCTCAAGACTATGACAGCCTTCGCAGCGCCTTTGACATCGGATGCAGTCGGAATTCGCCTCTCCTCCCGGGCGGACCTGACCGGCTTCCTCACCCAGCTCGCCGACGAGATCGGCGCCGACAGCTATATGCTGGTCGCCATCGTTCACGAACAGGAACGCAACGATGCCCGCATCGTCGCCTCCAACTGGCTCTATGACGCGATCGAACTGATCGGCAAGCGCCTGATCGCCAGCCTCGCCCACGGACCGCTGACGGCGGCACCCGGCACCCGCGCCCAGCCCCTGGTCACCGCCCATGCCGACACCGCGAGCGGCCTGCTCAGCGGCGAGGAAGCGAGGCTGCTCGACGTGCTCGGCCATGCCGAGCTTTATTCGCTGCGCCTGGATGTCGGCCGGCAACGCCTCTTCGTGCTGTTTTCCGCCGCCGAGACAGACCGGATCGATCCGGCGGCGCTCAATCGCGCGCAGCTGAAATGCTGCTACGCTCTGTCGCAGGTTTCGCAGCTTCTGGCAGCGGCGGCGGTGCAGGACCCGCTTTCCGACCGCGAGCGCGAATGCCTGTTCTGGGTGTCGGAAGGCAAGACCACCGAGGAGGTCGCGGTAATCCTCGGCGTCTCGGCCAACACGGTCAACAGCTACATCACCCACGCCATCCAGAAGTTCTCGGCCTCCAACCGCGCGATGGCCATCGCAACAGCGATCAGGAGTGGCATCATTTGACACGGGCTCATGCCAGCGCGACCGCCGAGCACGCTTTCGGCTCCCATTCCAACCCCTTCGGCGGCTTCGTCGGCGGTTCCGAGTTGCAGGCCGTCACCATTCCCGATGCCGTGCGCCGCTGCCGCTGGATCGCGATGGATATCAACGCCGAGGCTTTCGGGCTCTTTTTCGTCGCCCCCGCCGCCGAGCGTGCGCGGCTGGTGGCCTGCTTCGATTCCGACTATCCAAGCGTCGCCCAGGCGACACGGATGGTCTCCGATCCGGCTGGCGAAGAGATCGTCCAGCACACGCGTCAATCGACCGGCCCGCGCTGGTGGTGTGACGACAGCCAGGCCGAAAGCGGAGGCGCGTTGCGCGACCTCACCTGGGTGGAGCGGACGACGCCGCTCGTTCCCGGCACCACCGGCATCGCCTTCCCGGTCCATGCCGACCACGGCCAGTGCGGACTGGTGGTGTTCTTCGGCGCCGCCATGACCCTGTCCGGCAACGCCGTCTACGACATTCACGCCCGGTGTTTTTCACTGTTCAACGCCGTGGCGCGGATCCGGCCCGGCGAAACCGGGCGAGCCCGCGCTATGTCGAAACGCGAGCTGGAATGCCTGAAGCTCACCGCCAATGGCTATACCAGCGAAGAGATCGCCCGGCTGCTGAAACTGTCGGTACACACTGCCAACCAGTATCTGACCCAGTCGGCGCAGAAGCTGGACGCAGTGAACCGCACCCAGGCGGTCGCCAAGGCCTTGCGCCTCGGGCTCATCGACTAGCAAAGACGGACAAGAAAGCGGCTTGGGCTGCCTGTTGCCGGCGGTCGCCTACTGCATCGGCCAGAAAATCGGAATCGATTTTCGGTAGGCACGATGCAGCAGATAAAGAGTGTTAGAGTGTCCTTTGCGCGTCCAATTGGACGCGCGGCGCTCTAACCGATCGCCTCGGGACGGCGGATGCGGGCATCTTCGAGCAGGGCTTCCAGCAGTTCGGTGTTGCGCTCCGGGTCTTCGTCCGGTTTTTCGAATGAGACATAGTTGAGCACGACCGAAGCCTCGTTCTCGGTCAGCGTAAGCTGGAAATAGACCGTTGCGCCGCGTGGCCTGAGCTCCAGGTCGAGCACGATGCGCGGCCAGCCGCTCCAGTCGACATGCACCTCGCCACCATGGCCCAGCCGCAGCGTACCCGGCATGAAGAAGAGTTCCGACGCCGAATCCACCAGGTCCGACAGGCAGGCGAAATGCTCCAGCCGGATGAAGGCGATATAGTCGGCGACATCGATCAGCCGAAGCTCCGACACGACCTGCTCGATGGCGCGGGCGACGATGATTTCACGCGAAAGTGTGTGCGGCTGTCGATTCATGTGACCCGTCGGCGCTCCGCCTTGTTTGAGTAAACCACCCGTACCAACTCGGCGACTGCTTGGTAAAATTGTGATGGGATGACGCTATCAACCGAAACTTGCTTGTACATGGAGCGAGCCAAAGCAACGTCCTCGAAAATCGGAATATTGTGCTCCTTGGCGATCTCGCGAATACGCAGCGCCACGAGATCCTGGCCCTTGGCCAGCACAACCGGCGCGGCGTCCTGATCGCGCACATATCGCAACGCAATCGAGAAGTGCGTCGGGTTGGCGATGACCAAAGTGGCGTTGGGCACCGCCGTCATCATGCGCCGTCTTGCCCGGTCGCGCGCCAGCGAACGCAGCCGCGACTTGACGATGGGGTCGCCTTCCGACTGCTTCAACTCGTCCTTCACTTCCTGCTTGCTCATCCTGAGATCGCGCTTCCAGTGGAAGCGTGACCAGACGAAGTCGGCAGACGCGATCACCGCCATGACGAAGACGATGGCAACGAGGATCTGCACGGCGATCGAGCGGATGACCTGCACGAATTCGACCGGGCTGGTGATCATGCCGTTGAGCAACTGGCGATGCGTTTGCGAAAGCGCGAAGAACAGCACCGTGATGGCGAAACCGACCTTGGCCAGCGATTTCAGAAACTCGACGAACCCCTGCACGCCGAACATCCGCTTCCAGCCCTGGAAGAGCGAGATGCGCGACCATTGCGGCCGGATGCGCTCGCCGACGAATTGCGGCAGGTTCTGGAAGATCGAAGCCCCGATGCCCGCGACCACCAGGAGCACGAGCAGGCTGACCACGGCGCGGCCGATCTCGGCCAGCACCATGCTGTAGAGCTGGATGACGTCCGTCTCGGTGTCCATCGGCCAGGATTCCGGCCGTTCGAGAAACGATGAGAGGAATACGCTGAGGCTGAGAACGGCTTCGCGCGCGTAGAACACGGTGAAGACCAGGATGGCGACGAAGGAGGTGAGGATCGCGGCTTCCTTCGAGTGGGGCAGCTTGCCCTTCTCGACGGTGTCGCGAATCTTCTTCTCTGTGGCTTCCTCGGTTTTGGAGTCCTTGTCCTCGCCGTCAGCCATGTCGCGCCCGACCCGTCAAGGCGCGATCAGGCGGCGTCTGCGCTCGGCGCGGACGGCAGCTCGTAGGCTCCTTCGCGCGCGAGACGCACCGTGGTCGCCGCGATCGTCTTGCGGGCGCCCATGATATCGGCCAGCGGAATGCCTTCCGAGCCCTGGCTGAGCTCCGCCTCGATCATGCGCCGCGAGCGCTGGCCGATCGACGACAGCACCGCCTCGGTGAGCGCCGGCGGCGCCCCGCGCAGCGCCAGCGTCACCACTTCGCTGGACAGGCCGTCGAACACCAGAACGCGTGCCTTCTGGGTGAGCAGCGGCAGGTCGTCGAAGTTGAAGATGCGCGCCTTCACCCCGTCCAGGTCAGGGGTGCCTGCTGCCTCCAGGTCCTGCATCGTCTCGTCAAGCTGGGTCTTGTCCATCTCGTTGAGCAGGCTGGCGACGCGGATCTGGCCGGCGGTGGTGTCTCTCGAAGCGGTTTCGGCAAGCACGCGAGCGCGCAACTGGTTCTCGATGATCCGAGTCGCCGTTTCCGGCACCACCGTCATCGTTACCATGCGGCGCAGGATTTCGCTGCGCAGCGGCTTGTCGAGGATAAGCAGCACGGCGGATGCCGGCTGCGGCGACAGCATCGACAACACCATCGCGGCGGTCTGCGGGTGTTCGCCGGCCAGGAAGGTGCCAAGCCGCTGGGGTTCCAGCTTTTCCAGTTGCGGCCAGATCGGCGGCGGGCCGGACGGCTCGGCTTCCGCCTTCTTGCCGCTCATGATGGCGTCGACTTCTTCGGGCGACAGCGATTCGTTGAGAATCGTGTCCATCTTGTCGGCGGAATCGAGTAGGCCGGCACCCTCGGTGAACTCGGCCTCGAACTCCGCGACGACGCGTTCCAGATCGGCCTGCGGGATGGTGCGCAACAGACGCGCGGCTTCGATCAGCGCCTTCAGCTCTTCCTGCTTGAAGAACTTCAGCAGACGGCTCGCCGAGGGCTTGCCCATGGCAACCAGAATGGCGGCAGCCTTCTGCGCACGCGACAGCGTCAGCATCGTGCTCATCTCGTCTCATTCCCCGATCGCATGGAGGCCCCCGCCGTCATTTTGTCAACCAGCCTTGGTGGCGGTGACGATCTCGGTCAGCCGGATGCCGAAGCGCGACGGATCGTTTTCCAGAACGGTGATTTCGCCGCGCGCGATGCGGCGGCCATTCACCACCACGTCGACCGGCTCGCCGATACGGCGGTTGAGCGCCACGGTCGAACCCTTCTGCAGCGCCATCAGGTCCGAGACCTGCATTTCGGCGCTGCCCAGCACGATCTGCACGTCGACCGGGATGTTGAGGATGACGCCGGGGTTGGCGGCGGACGCATCCCGCGCCGGACCGCCGACGCGCTGCTCTTCCTCCTGCAACACGCCGCGCAGTTCCTCGATGGCGCGGTTGAGCTGGTCGTCCGGAGCGTCGAGATCGGTTTCGTTGTTGGTCTTGTTCATGCGTCGTCTCCAAGAAGCAGCTGCCGGCTCAGCCGGGCATCAACCCGTCGATGAAATCCTGCCCGGCATCGTATGGCTGATTGATGCGGACCGTGTAGTTCTGTCCAAGCTTGCCGAATTCGCAAACGAACAGGGTCTTGTTGCGCGCCGACAGCCTGGCGCGCCCCTGCGCGTTTTCCTCGATTTCCAGCACCTGGCCGGCCTGCAGCAGGGCGAGATCGCCGAGCGTCATCCTGGCAAGCGGCATCGTCGCCTCGAGCGTGACCGCCGAACGCTTGACCTCTTCCGAGAAACGCTCGTGCCAGTCGGTCTCCGAGCCCTCTTCCTCGCCAGCTGCGCCGGGACCGTTGCGCTGCACCAGAAGCACGCGCTGCGGGATCATGACGGTGATCGTGCCGCTTTCGGTCGGCGTCGACAGGCCGAAGATGATGCGCACGGCAGCGCCGTCGCGCAACACGCGGCGGCGCGCCTCGTGGCCGGACATCGCGCGCGGCACCGGCAGGCGAAGGTCCAGCGACCGTTTGCCCGAACCGTTGAGGATCTGCGCTATCTCTTCGAACACCAAGGTCGCGACATCCGCCTCGAGCGGCGAGAGGTCGCGCTGGATCGGCGTGACGGCCTGGTCAGGGTCGCCGCCGAACAGCGCGCAGATCATCACCGCCACCGCCCGCGCGTCCATCACCAGGGTCAGCGCATCCGACGACACCGGCGAGGACACCACGGTCATCGCGAAATTGTCGCCGGCCTGTTCGCGCGCCTCGGTGGTGCGCGACACTTCGACCGCCCTCAGATCGATCGTTACCTGCGCGCCGATCTCGCCCGAGAGACGCTTCTGCAGCGGGGATACGACACGCTCGGCCAGCGAACGGCCGGCGCCAATGACATGCGACGCCTCGCCACTGTCGCCGACCAGGCGCTCGATGATCAGCGCGCGGCTGTCTTCCATTGTGGCCAGGCCGCTCATGACGCCGTCCCGCCCCTGCCTTCGAATGCCATGCTCACGCCGCCTTCTTGTCGGCGGAGCCGGTGCTCATCGTGCTCTGTTCGACCGCGTCGATCGAGGGGCGGTCATAGGACGAGATCGTCTTGCGGCCGAACTCGATGGCGACCTGCGGCAGCGAGCCGTTCATGTAGGCGAGCAGGGTCTGCTTCACGATGATGTAGAGCCTGTTCTTCTTCTCGCGCACCATCTTGATCTTGGTGGCGATAGGACCGACCACCGCATAGGAAAGGAAGATGCCGAGGAAAGTGCCGACCAGGGCGGCGCCGATCAGGCCGCCGAGGATCTCCGGCGACTGGTCGAGCGCGCCCATCGCCTTGACGACGCCGAGCACCGCCGCGACGATGCCGAGCGCCGGCAGGCCGTCGCCCACGGCAACCATCGCGTGATAAGGCTTCAGCTTGTCCGCCTTGATGGTCTGGATTTCCTCGTCCATCAGCGCTTCGATCTCGAACGGACGGGCATTGCCGATGATGATGATGCGGCAATAGTCGCAGATGAAATGCGTCAGGTCGTGGTTCTTGAGCACGGTCGGAAACGCCTGGAAGATCGGCGACTCTTCGGGATTGTCGATATGCGCCTCGACCTCGGAGCGCGACTTGGAGCGCAGCTCGCGCATCAGCGAATGCAGCACGCCGAGGGTTTCGAGATAGTCCCGTTCCTTCGGCACCGACTGCTTGAAGGCTTCCATGATGCCTTTACCGGTGTCCTTCACCGTCTTCATCGGATTGGCGACCAGGAAACACCCCAGCGCCGCACCGCAGATGATCACCGCTTCCCACGGCTGGATCAGCACCTGGATGTGCCCACCCATGGCCATGAAGCCGCCAAGGACGCAACCAAGCGTCACCACCAAGCCGATCAGAATGCCCACTGCCGGTCCTTCCGCAATTCAACTGCATCAGGAAATAGACGCCGTGCCTTGTGTGAGGCTTGAATCGCCGTGGCCGACCTCGCTTAGGTTTTAAGCGATCCGATTCAGCTTCGCGCAAGGAACCTGAGCTACTTTAGCACGAACTGCTTCAGCGGGAGGCGTGCGTGACGACGTATCTGGATTATCAACTGATCACGAGAGACCTGAACAAGTCGCTCGACCGAACCAGCAAGCAGGTCGTCGTCTCGCGCGAGACGAAGTACTATCTCGACAACATCGGCAAGGTGAAGTCGATCGACGATTTTCTCAAGAACGACCGGCTGTTCAAATATGCCATGAAGGCCTTCGGCCTCGAGGACATGTCCTATGCCAAGGCGTTCATGAAGAAGGTGCTGACCGAGGGTGTCGACAGCCCCGACTCCTTCGCCAACAAGCTGACCGACAAGCGCTACGCCGACTTCGCCAAGACCTTCAATTTCAAGCGCTATGGCGCGAACGCCACCACCTATAACGGCGCGCAGAACGATGTGCCGAAGAACTTCAACGCTCAGGTAATCCTTACCTACTCGCAGCAGGGCGTCGACTTCGTCGAAAACGAAGTCAGCTATTACATCGGCAAGATCGGCAACGTTAAGTCGATCGACGACCTGATGGCGGATTCGCGGCTGCTCTACGTCGCCATGGGCGCCTTCGGACTGGACGCGAAGAAGGAGCCGCCGGCGACCGTCCGCCAGATGCTGGAAGGCGGCGTCACCGACCCCAACAGCCCGGCCAACAAGCTCTACGACAAACGCTACGCGAACTTCGTCGCCGCCTTCAATTTCGTCGAGAAGGGCGACCAGACGACGGCGCAGGACTCGGTGCAGAACCTGGTGCCGAAGCAGTTCATCGCCAACACCGGCCTGGTCACCATCGTGCCCCGCGCCGAATACACCAAGGCCGAGAGCGACTACTACAAGGCCAATATCGGCAATGTGAAATCCATCGACGACCTGATGGCCGACAAGCGCCTGCTGCGCGCCGCCATGGCCGCCTATGGGCTGGATGTGGATGTCGAAACGCCGAAGACCATTCGCAACATGCTGGAGGGTGGCGTCACCGATCCCAACAGCCCCGCCAACAAGCTGACCGACAAGAGTTACGCGAACTTCGTCACCGCCTTCAACTTCGTCCAGTATGGCGACACGACGACGAGCCGCGACGCGGTGCAGAAGGACACGCTCAAGCTCTTTTCGACCAAGAGCTCGTTGGGCATGATCAAGCCCGGTTCCGACTACATCGCCGCCGAGACGGCCTATTACAACGCCAACGTCGTCAAGCTGACCTCCATCGACGACCTGATGGCGAACCAGCGCCTGCTGAACTATGCGCTGAGCGCCTATGGCCTGGACCCGTCCACGCAGACGCCAGCGACCGTCCGCAAGATGCTCGAGGGCGGCATCACCGACCCCAACAGTCCGGCCAACAAGTCCGGCAGCAAGGCCTATGTCGCCTTCGTCACCGCTTTCAACTTCGCCCAGTATGGCGAGAAGGCGACGACCCGCACGCTGGCCCAGCAGCCATCGACCGACAAATATGTGCGCCAGACGCTGGAAGAGGACGCCGGCAAAACCAATGACGGCGTTCGCCTGGCGCTCTATTTCCAGCGTAAGGCGCCGACGCTGACCAACTGGTACGAGGTTCTGGCCGACAAGGCGCTGTCCCAGGTGGTGCGTACGGCCTTCGGTCTGCCGGACTCCTTCGCCAAGGCCGATATCGACAAGCAGGTGCAGCTCTTCCAGCAGAAGTTCAACATCAAGGACTTCGCCAACCCGCAGAAGCTCGGCAAGTTCATCGGCCGTTTCACCACCATGTACGAGATGAACAACCCTTCCTCGCCGCAGATCTCGGCGGCCAGCGTCCTGTTCGCACAGCCCACCACCGCAGGCATTTCGACCGACCTCCTGCTCACCATGCAGCGAATGAAATTCTGACCATGCAAGACAGCCTCTACGTCGCCCTCTCCTCGCAGATCGCGCTGGAAAAACGCCTCAACACCATCGCCGACAACGTCGCGAACGCCTCGACGGTCGGCTTTCGCGCCACCGGCGTGAAGTTCGAGGACGTCGTTTCCGGCACCGGGCAAAAGGCGGTCTCCTTCGCCTCCACTGGCGACACCTTTCTTTCAGGTGCGCATGGCGGCATGCGCGAAACCGGCAGTCCGTTCGATTTCGCCGTGCAGGGCGACGCCTGGTTCGGTATCCAGACGCCCGCCGGCACGGTAATGACGCGCGACGGCCGTTTCTCGATGAACGAGAATGGCGAGCTGTTGTCGATCGAGGGCCACCAGGTGCTCGACGCCGGCGGCGCGCCGATCCAGCTCGACCCTCGTGGCGGTCCGCCGAAGGTCAGTGCCGACGGCGCGCTACGCCAGGGTGATCGCCAAGTCGGCGCCATCGGCCTGTTCAGTTTCGACCCAGGTGTGAATTTCACCCGCTATGGCAATTCGGGCATCGTGCCGCCGAAACCGCCGGAACCCATCACCGACCGCTCCGACGTCGGTGTCGCCCAGGGCTTTCTGGAGGATTCCAACGTCAATCCGATCATGGAGATGATGCGGCTGATCCAGGTGCAGCGCGCCTTCGAGAACGTCGCGGCGATGGTGCGCCAGGCCGGCAGCTCGACCGACGACGCAATCAAGACCCTGGGATCCAAGTAAGCGCCCATGGCCGCCGACCGGTCCCTGATCCGCATTACCGAAAGGGACGGCATGCCGGAAAACCGGCTGGCCGTGCTGGAGCATGTGTGGCGCCGTTTCGACGACGACACCGCGATGTTGAAACAGGGCGGGCTGGTCGCCGAGGTTTCACCCACGCACTACAAGGTGAACGGACTTTCCGACATCGCCCGGCTCGGCGACGTCGTCGAACACCGGAGCCGCAGCGGTTCGCGGCAAGGCGAAATCGTCCATATCGGGCGCGACGATGTCGTCGTCGCCCCATTTGAGCGCAGCCCCGATGCCGGCATCGGCGACGCCGTCTTCCGGCGCGGTCCGTTGACGGTGACGCCGCATTCGTCCTGGCGCGGCCGTACCATCGACGCGCTTGCGCGCGCCATCGACGGCGGCCCGCCGCTGCTGCGCAGCCCGGACACCGGCGCACACCACGATGCGACGCCCGGCGCCATGGCGCGGCAGCGCGTCGGCACGTCCTTCACGACCGGCGTGCGTGTCATTGATATCTTCACGCCGCTCTGCTTCGGCCAGCGCATGGGAGTGTTCGCAGGCTCTGGTGTCGGCAAGTCGACGCTGCTCGCCATGCTCGCCGGCGCCGACGCTTTCGACACCGTGGTGGTTGCTCTGGTTGGCGAACGCGGCCGCGAAGTGCGCGAATTCCTCGAGGACACGATCGGCGAGGAAGCGATGCGCAAGACCGTGGCGGTGGTCGCGACCAGCGACGAAAGCGCCATGATGCGCCGCCGCGCGCCTGATACGGCGATGCGGGTTGCCGAACATTTCCGCGACCAGGGCCATCGCGTGCTCCTGGTGCTGGATTCCATCACACGCTTTGCGCACGCGCTGCGCGAAGTGGCAACCGGCACCGGCGAGCCGCCGGTGGCGCGCGGTTATCCTGCCTCCGTCTTCACCGACCTGCCGAAGCTGCTTGAGCGCGCTGGACCTGGCCTCGAGGGAACAGGTTCGATCACCGCCATCATCTCCGTGCTTGTCGACGGCGACGATCACAACGACCCGGTCGCCGATTCCGTGCGCGGCATTCTCGACGGCCATGTCGTGCTCGACCGCACGATCGCCGAGCAGGGACGCTATCCGCCGGTGAACCCGCTCGCATCCATCTCGCGCCTTGCCTCGAAGGCATGGACGCCGGACCAGCGCACATTGGTGACCAAGCTGAAGTCGATGATCTCGCGCTTCGAGGACACGCGCGACATCCGCCTGCTGGGTGCTTATCAAGGCGGCGCCGACCCGGAGCTCGACATGGCGGTGCGCCAGGTTCCGTTGATCTACGAAGCGTTGACGCAATCGCCCAAGGATGGCCCCTCGATCGATCCTTTCTCGGATCTCGCCCATCACCTGAGAGGCAGGCAGAGTGCAGATGCGGGAGATTGATCTTCAACAAACAGAGGCGTTGTTGCGCGAGATGCTGGCGCAGGCGGAAGAAGCCGAGGAGCGCGCCCGCCCCCGCAAACGCCTGTTGTCCAAACTGCCCAACCCGCTTTCGGGATTGGGCCGCAAACGCGCTTCGGCTGGCAAGGCTCAACGGGAGGTCGGCAGAAGCGATGCGCTGGCCGAACTGTTCGCGCCGCCCGATATTACGCCCGAGCCCAGGCAACATTTACCAAATCTAAGCTCGCGCAGGCGTAAGACTGCCCGGACCGATGTCATCCGAGATCGGCCCCAGCAATCGAGCGAGCCGACCCCGAGGATGAAGAAAGACACCCGGCGCACTGATTTTATCATGGCCGCCTGCGGCGTGGCGCTCGGCCTCACGTGCGCGCTGTTTCCCTGGTATATCTTCTTCAATCCCGATCAGTTCGGCGTGCAGGCAATGAAGTTCGGCGGCCGCGGCCACAATGCCGGGCGCATCATGGTCCAGCCGGACGGCGCCGGCACCGCCGATCCATTGCCGGCTCAATTCGCCGCGCTGAACGCCAATCTCGACCTCGGCTTCACCGGTTCGCTGCAAACCAAATCGCTGACGCCGGAACAGGCGCCGGGAGCTGACGAACAGCCTTATCCGCTCGAGGCAGTGACGTTCCGCCTGGTCCATGTCGCCAACGGACGCGCCATGATCGAGGACAATGCCGGGCTTTGGATCGTCCAGCCCGGTTCGACCCTGCCGGACTCCTCGCGCGTCAAGTCGATCGAGCAGCGCAAGGGCAAGTGGGTTCTGGTCACCAGCACCGACCGGGTCATCGAAGTCTCCAAATAGGACCACGCGCACCGAGCCTTGCCGATACGCGTAAGGCCCGCGCAAGACTGGTGTCCTAATTTCCGGTTAACGATCCGGAGATTCCCATGGAGCCTGTCAACCTCTTCGACCTCGCGACCCGACAGTCCCAATGGCTGTCGGTCAGGCAATCCTCGGTTGCCGGCAACATCGCCAATGCGAACACGCCCGGTTACACCGCCACCGACGTCGAGCCTTTCGAGAAAGTGCTGGACCGCACCGCCGTTCGCCTGAGCGCGACGCAGAGCGGCCATCTCGGCGGCGCCACGGAAGCCGCCTTCACCGTCAAGCCGCAGGAACCCACCGGTCCGGTGATGCCGTCCAAGAACACGGTGGTGATGGAGAACGAGCTGATGAAGGCCGGCGAAATCCGCCGCGCCTTCGAGCTGAACACGGCCGTCGTCAAGGCTGAACACGGCCGTCGTCAAGGCCTTCCACACCATGCTCATGACCACAGTGAAGAGCTGATCCGATGGACGCACTAGCCGCCGCTCTCAAGGTTGCAGCCTCCGGTCTCGGTGCGCAGTCCGAACGAATGCGCGTCGTTTCCGAAAACCTCGCCAACGCGCAGTCCACCGGCACGACGCCCGGCGCCAATCCCTATCAGCGCAAGACCATCTCCTTCGTCTCCGAACTCGACCGCGCTTCCGGCGGCTCGCTGGTCGAGATCAACTCCATTGCCCGCGACCCCGCTGATTTCCCGGTTGAATTCCAGCCCGGCAACCAGGCGGCCGACGCGAAGGGCTACGTCAAGATGCCCAACGTCAACGTGCTGATCGAGATGGCCGACATGACCGAGGCGAACCGCTCCTACGAAGCGAACCTGCAGGTAGTGAAGCAGGCTCGCGATCTCATTTCGATGACCATAGACCTGATGAGGAACCAGTCATGATCGGCGGTATCGGCGCTGTCCACCTAAAGTCCGCCAACAGCGGTTCGGAAACCTCCACCGACCTTCTCACCGGAACGGGCGCCGCCCCGACCGGAACCCAGGTCGCATCCACTTTCGCCGAGGCGCTCAACCAGGCCGCCACGAAGACGGTGAACACCCTGCAGCATGCCGAGCAGGCTTCCATCCAGGCCTTGAAGGGCGATGTCGACACCCGCCAGGTGGTCGACGCCGTGATGGGCGCGCAGCAGGCGCTTCAGACGACCATCGCCATCCGCGACAAGATCGTCTCCGCCTATCTCGAAGTCAGCCGTATGAGCATCTGAGGACACATCCGTGAAAGCCCTTGCCATAGCCGCCACCGGCATGAATGCCCAGCAGACCAATCTGGAAGTCATCGCCAACAACATCGCCAACATCAACACCACCGGCTACAAGCGCGCGCGGGCGGAGTTCTCGGATCTTCTCTACCAGGTCGACCGCACCCAGGGCGTTCCCGACCGTGGCAACACCTCGGTCGTGCCGGAAGGCGTGTCGATCGGCCTCGGCGTCAAGACCAGCGCCGTGCGCAACGTCCACATCCAGGGCACGTTCACCAACACAGGCAACGAGTATGACCTCGCGCTGGACGGCAAAGGCTGGTTCCAGATCGAAGGCGCCGATGGCCAGACGCGCTACACGCGCGCCGGCACCTTCAACACCAACGCCACCGGCCAGATGGTGACCGTTGACGGCGCGCCGATCGTTCCGGCCATCACCGTGCCGCTCGACACCAAGGAACTCATCATCAACAAGACCGGCCAGGTCTTCGCGCGTGTCGATGGCCAGATGGATCTGCAGAACCTCGGACAGCTGACCATCGCCACCTTCGCCAACGAGGCCGGCCTGGCGCCGCTCGGCGACAATTTGTTCCAGGAGACCGTGGCTTCCGGCCCGGCCAATGTCGGCGTGCCGGGCGACCCCGGTTACGCCACCATCCGGCAGAACTATGTCGAGAACTCCAACGTCGACCCGGTCAAGGAGATCACCGACCTGATCTCTGCGCAGCGCGCCTATGAGATGAATTCCAAGGTCATCCAGGCCGCCGACGAAATGGCAGCGGTCGTCTCCAAGAACATTCGGTGACATCATGATCCGGCTCGCCCTCGGTCCTTATTTCCGCCGTCTCGCGCTCGCTCTGGCATTGGCCATGGGCGTCGCGCCGGCCTTTGCCGACGAGGTCGTGCTGATCCCCAACCGCGTGATCTATCCCGGCGAAACGATCGGCCTCGCCGCGCTGAAGGAAGTCACGCTCGGCGCCGGCAAACGCAAGCCGCAGGGCGTCGTCACCGTCGCCGCCGACCTCGAAGGCAAGATCGCCAAGCGCACGCTTTTGCCCGGTCGCTACATTCCTGCCACCGCGCTGCGCGATGCCTGGCTGGTCGAACAGGGCGCGCCCGTCCTGATCAACTTCGTCGTCGACAGCCTCTCCATCACCGCGTCCGCCATCTCCTTGCAGCCCGGCTCCGCCGGCGACCTGATCAAGGTCCGCAATGTCGACAGCGGCAAGGTGCTAACCGGCACGGTCATGGCCGACGGCACCATTCGGGTCAGCGCTTCATGAAGAAGTGCCTCACTTTCACTCTTGCGGCACTGCTTTGCGCCCAGCCCGTCCTCGCCGACGGCCTGAATGCCAAGGCCAAGCGTGAGCTCGCGGCCAAGGCGACGCGCGAAGGCGGCCAGTTCGACGATCCCAACTACGATCCCGACACGGCAAGCCGCATGTTCCAGGTCTCGCCCGGGCCGAGCTCGCTGCCGCCCGGCCAGGTGGCCTCGCGCATCAAGGACGTCGCCCGCCTGCAAAGCGCCCGCGACAACCAGCTCGTCGGTTATGGCCTGGTCATCGGCCTGCAGGGTTCCGGCGACTCGCTGCGCAATTCGCCCTTCACCGAGCAGTCGATCCGCGCCATGCTGGAAAATCTCGGCATCGCCTCGCTCGGCACCAATGCGCGCGCCAAGAACGTCGCCGCCGTCATCGTCACCGCCAACATGCCGCCCTTCGTGCAATCCGGGGCGCGCATCGACATCAATGTATCCTCGATGGGCGACGCCACCTCATTGCAGGGCGGCACGCTGATCATGACGCCGCTGAAGGCCGCGGACGGCGAAATCTACGCCGTTGGCCAGGGCTCTGTGGTCGTTTCCGGCTTTACCGCGCAGGGTCAGGCGCAGCAGGTGACGCAGGGCGTGCCGACCGCCGGCCGCGTGCCCAACGGCGCCATCGTCGAACGCCAAGTGCAGGCGGAATTCGGCGACCAGGCAATGCTGACGCTGCAGCTCTACAACGCGGACTTCTCGACGGCCGTCCGCATCGCCGACGTCATCAACGACTACACACGCCAGCGCTTCGGCGCGCGGGTCGCAGCTGAACGCGACAGCCGCACGGTTTCCGTCAAGAAGCCGAAGGGTGTCTCGGCGGCACGCTTCTACGCTGAGATCGAGAACCTCGTGATCGAGGCCGACACGCCTGCCCGCGTCGTCATCGACGAACGCACCGGCACCATCGTCATCGGCAACCAGGTCAAGATTTCGCGCGTCGCCATCAGCCACGGCACGCTCACCGTGCGCATTACCGAGGCACCGACCGTCATCCAGCCGGAGCCCTTCTCGCGCGGCGTGACAGCGGTCGAGCCAAACACGGCCATCGACATCAGCCGGCCCAACGGCCGCGTCGCCGTGCTCGACGGTCCGAACCTCGAGACGCTGGTTTCCGGACTCAACCGCCTGGGCGTCAAGCCCGACGGCATCATCGCCATTCTGCAGGGCATCAAGTCGGCCGGCGCGCTGCAGGCCGATCTCGTGCTCCAATAGGCTGTCCGATGACCGAAGCGACCCGCCCTTCCCGCCACCGCCGCACACCGCCGCGCCTCGCCGTCGTCGGCGCCGTCGTCGCCCTTCTGGCGTCGCTCGGACCGGTTCGCGCGGAAGACGCCGTGCGCCAGGTACTGCCCGGCGGGCCGACGGCCGACGCCCCGCAGAACCTGACCCGTGAGGCGCCGCGCGCCGAGATCGCCGAGGCTCCATTGCCATTGCCGCTGAAGCAGCCGGCGGCGGTAGCCAACCTCACCACCGGCTCAACGCCGACGGCGCCCGCCAGCAACGAAAGCGAGGTGCAGCGTTTCTGCTCCAACATCGCCGACGCCGCGCGCGACCGCCGCTACTCGCTGCAGTCGGCCGAGCTCAAGCAGTTGCAGAGCGAAGTCGACAAGCGCATCACCGCGCTCGAGGAAAAACGCGCCGAATATGAAGCCTGGCTGAAGCGGCGCGAAGTGTTCCTGGCGCGCGCCGAGGACAGCCTCGTCAAGATCTATTCCGGCATGAAGCCCGATGCCGCCGCCGAGCGGCTGGCCGGCACCAATGTCGAGCTCGCCGCCGCCATCCTGATGAAGCTCGATGCGCGCAAGGCAAGCGTCATACTGAACGAGATGGACAAGAAAGCGGCCGCCGCGCTCACCGGCATCATAGGCAGCGCTGCGCGCAGGGTAGACCCGACATGATCCGCAAAACTTTGATTTTGTTCGCTGCCGCCAGCCTCACAGGCTGCGGGACAGACCTGAACCAGGTCAACAAGGAACCGGCCATGTCGCCTGTCGGGTCCGGCATCCGCAGCCAGGCCGCGCCTGTCTATCAATATCCGGAATCGCCTGCCGCGCCGCGTCGCCGTTTTTCCTTGTGGGACGACCGCCAGAGCCGCCTGTTCACCGATCCGCGCGCGCTGCGCGCAGGCGACATCCTGACCGTCAAGATCAAGATCAACGACCGCGCCAAGTTCAAGAACCAGAACGACCGCAGCCGCACCGCGAGCCGTTCGCTCGGTCTCAAGGCCGATGCCGAGTGGGATAGCGCCAAGACAGGCGGCAAGCTCGACGGCTCTATGGAATCGAAGACCAAGACCAATGCCGACGGCGCCATCGAACGGTCGGAGACCATCGAGCTGAACGTCGCCGCCGTCGTCACCAATGTGCTGTCCAACGGCAATCTGATGATCACCGGCTCGCAGGAAGTACGCGTCAACTACGAGATGCGCGTGCTCACCATCGCCGGTATCGTGCGGCCCGCCGATATTGGCCAGGAAAACACCATTTCCTACGAGCGCATCGCCGAAGCCCGCATCTCCTATGGCGGCCGCGGTCGCGTGTCGGAAGTCCAGCAGCCGGGTTACGGCCAGCAAATTCTCGACCAGGTACTGCCGTTCTAGGCGCGGGATAGAAGAGCGTGGCAAACACCGAGCAGATCGCAGCACCGAAGGGCCCCTCCCTCATCGTGCAGATGGGGATGCTCTTTGCCATGACCGGGGCGGCACTCGGCGTCGGCTGGTTCGCGGGCACTTATCTGAAGAATTCCGAGAAGCCGGCACCGCCGGTCAAGGAAAGCCACCAGAAGCTGCCGACCAAGGAAACCAAGAAAGAAGGCGAGACCACCGGACCGGTTCTGGTCGAGCTCGCCTCGCTGACCACCAACCTGGCCGCGCCGACGGATGTCTGGGCGCGGCTGCAGGTCTCGCTGGTCTTCGACGGTACGCCGCCGCCGGGAATGGCGGAAAATATCCATCAGGACCTGCTTGCCTTCCTGCGCACCGTCAAGATGCATCAGGTCGAAGGCGCCAGCGGCTATCAGCATCTGCGGGCCGACCTGCAGGAGCGCGCCGCGATCCGCAGCGGCGGCAAGGTCAAGGAAGTGTTGGTCAGGGCGCTGCTGTTCGAATGAAAAAAATCCTCCTTTTCGCCGGCGTCTTCGCGGCCACGGTAACGGCAGCGAGCGCCCAGCAGATCGACCTCGGCGGCATCGGCCAGGCCAGTGGCACTACCGTGGCCACGATCATCCAGATGTTCGGGCTGCTCACCGTGCTTTCGGTGGCACCGGGCCTGCTGATCATGGTGACGAGCTTCACCCGCTTCATTATTGCCTTTTCGATCCTGCGCGCCGGCATCGGCCTGCAATCGACGCCGGCCAACCTGATCCTGATCTCGCTGTCCCTGTTCATGACCTTCTATGTCATGGCGCCGACCTTCGACCGCGCCTGGGCGAACGGCGTGAAGCCCTTGATGGACAACCAGATCAGCCAGACGGTGGCGCTGGAGCGCATTTCCGATCCGTTCCGTACCTTCATGCTGAGCAATGTGCGCGACAAGGATTTCGACCTGTTCGCCGACCTCGCCCGCGAACGCGGCCAGACGGTGGCCAAGGAAACGGTCGACCTGCGCATCCTGGTGCCCGCCTTCATGATCTCAGAGATCCGCCGCGGTTTCGAGATCGGCTTCCTGATCGTGCTGCCCTTCCTGGTCATCGACCTGATCGTGGCCACCATCACCATGGCGATGGGCATGATGATGCTGCCACCGACGGTGGTGTCACTGCCTTTCAAGATCATGTTCTTCGTGCTGATCGACGGCTGGAACCTGCTTGTCGGCAGCCTGGTGCGATCGTTCAACTAGCCCGCAGAGCGGCTCGTTCCCCCTTTGCTCGAACGTTTATTCGGTTCATTTGCCAGCGTGGCGCGCTGTGGTTGCAACGTCGCCGCGTGCACACCCAATTGCTAAAATAATCAGCGGGTTAATGCTGGTTAACCATGTTCCTTAGAACTTTGCTAGCAAGTCGCCGCGATAGTGCCCCCTATGGCGGGTGACCTTCCCTGAAGCACTCATTGGCATGATGCCTCTCCGCCATACCGGCCGATCCGGTATGTCCCTGTACTGTGTTTTAGGGGCTTTTTTCCCATGTCCAGCATCAACACGAATACCGCCGCTCTTACCGCTCTGCAGAGCCTGAGCGCTACCCAGAAGTCGCTCGAAACCACCCAGGGCCGCATTTCGACGGGTCTGCGCGTTGCCACCGCTTCCGACAACGCCGCCTACTGGTCGATCGCGACCTCGATGCGTTCCGACAACAAGGCCAACTCGGCCGTTCAGGACGCGCTCGGCCTCGGCGCCGGCAAGGTGGACACCGCCTACACCGCCATCAACGACATCAAGGACCAGGTCGACAAGATCAAGGCCAAGCTGGTTAACGCCCGTGGCGCCAGCCTTGAAGACCAGAAGAAGATCGCGACCGAAATCACCGGCATCCAGAACCAGATCAAGTCGTCGGCGACCAACGCCAACTACGCTGGTGCCAACCTGCTCGTCAGCGACGGTGCCGCGACTTCCGACCTGAACGTCGTCGCTTCCTACAACCGCGTCGGTACCGCCGTCACGATCGACACCGTCAACGTGAAGGCCTCCGACATCCAGATCTTCGGCAAGGCCGCCGGCGGCGCTCCGGACTTCACTGCTGGTCTTCTGAAGGACATCGTCGCCACCGGCGCGACCGGCCTGTTCGACACCAGCGGCGCGACCGCTGTCACCGACGCCAATGTCGACGCTGCTCTGGTCAAGGTTGAAACCGCACTTGCCGGTCTGACCACCGGCGCTGCCTCGCTCGGTGCCGCCAAGTCGCGCATCGACACGCAGAAGAACTTCCTGTCCAACCTGTCGGACTCCATCGACAAGGGCGTCGGCCAGCTCGTTGACGCTGACATGAACAAGGAATCGACCCGTCTGCAGGCCCTCCAGGTCCAGCAGCAGCTCGGTGTCCAGGCTCTGTCGATCGCCAACGGCTCGTCGCAGCAGATCCTGTCGCTGTTCCGCGGCTAAGCCGAACCTTCTCAGGCAACAACGATCCTATGAATGGGCCGCGCGCAAGCGCGGCCCATTCTCTTTTTTGGCTTTCGCCACCCCCTACATTAGCTTCATCTTAATGGCCTATTAACCATGACTGGTTAGTTGTGGTTAACCACGTTTGTTCCGCCCGCTCATTCGACCGGCGACAACCGAGGCAAGGCATAGCGCGGCGACGGCGCGCCATTTGAGAAGGGGAGTTATCTTGGCGAGTATCATGACCAATGCCCAGGCGTTGACTGCGCTGCAGAGCCTGAGCGCCACTCAGAAGGCACTTGAACAGACGCAGTCCCGCATCTCCACCGGCCTCCGCGTCTCCACCGCCAGCGACAACGCCGCCTATTGGTCGATCGCCACCACCATGCGTTCCGACAACAAGGCCAACTCGGCCGTGCAGGACGCACTCGGCCTCGGGGCCGGCAAGGTCGACACCGCTTACGCCGCGATCATCGACGTCAAGGATCAGGTCGACAAGATCAAGACCAAGCTGCTGGCTGCCATGGGCAAGGGCCAGGACATCCAGAAGCAGATCGCGACCGAAATCAAGGCGATCCAGTCCGGCATCAAGTCCTCGGTCACCAATGCGTCTTATGCCGGCACCAACATGCTGCAGACCGACGGCCTGGCCGCTTCAGACCTGAAGATCGTTGCCGCTTACAACCGCACCGGAACGACCGTCAACATCGACACCATCAACGTCGCCGCAGCCGACACGCAAGTGCTGGATACCGGCGGTACAGGCGGTTTTGTCGGCGGCTTGCTCCAGCCAGGCTTCTTCGATCCCAGCGCGGCGCAGCTCACCGACGCAGCCCTCACGACTGCATTGGGCACCGTCGAAACGGCCCTCGCTAAACTGGCGGATGGCGCGGCGACGCTGGGTGCTGCCAAGTCGCGCATCGACACCCAGAAGAGCTTCCTGTCCAACCTCAGCGATTCGGTGGACCGCGGCGTCGGTCAGCTCGTCGATGCCGACATGAACCGGGAATCGACCAAGCTCCAGGCGCTCCAGGTTCAGCAGCAGCTCGGTGTCCAAGCACTGTCGATCGCCAATTCCAGCGCCCAGAACATCCTGTCGCTGTTCAAGAACTGATCCATTTCATTTGCTTCTTTCCAATCGGGCCGCGCCACCAGCGCGGCCCGATACCATTTTCGCACAAGCTTCAGCGTCTAGTGTTTCGACGGGCAACCATGGGACTATCGATCCGTGCCGGAACAACTCAGAAGCATCGTCATCAATCTCCAGGATTTCGGCACCAAGCGGCTGGCCATCATGGCCGGCATCGCGTTGTTGACGCTGGCCGTCATCGGCATCGCCTCGGTCTATCTCAACCGCCCCTCCTATGAGACGCTCTATGTCGGCCTCGAACGCTCCGACGTGAACCAGATAGGCATGGTGCTTGCCGAGGCCGGCATGAATTTCGATGTCGGTTCCGATGGCGCCAGCGTGCTGGTTCCGGTCGGCACCACGGCAAAAGCCCGCATGCTCCTGGCCGAAAAGGGCCTGCCCACCAGCGCCAATGCCGGCTACGAATTGTTCGACAAGGTCGGTTCGCTCGGCCTCACCTCCTTCATGCAGCAGGTGACCCGCGTGCGCGCCCTGGAAGGCGAAATCGCCCGCACCATCCAGTCGCTGGCGGGTGTGAAGGCCGCGCGTGTCCACATCGTCATGTCCGAACGCGCCAATTTCCGCCGCGAGGAGCAGCAGCCCTCGGCTTCGGTGGTGATCCGCTACGCCGGCGTCGACGGCGGCAAGGCCGCCATGTCGATCCGCCATCTGGTTGCAGCCGCCGTGCCCGGCCTGTCGGCGGAAAAGGTGACCGTGCTTGATTCGGCCGGCAATCTGCTCGCCGCTGGCGACGACCCCTCCAACACCAGCGCCGCCCGCTCGCTCGGCGTCGAGCGCACCGTCGAAAGCCAGATCGAGGACAATATCCGCCGCGCGCTGACGCCCTATCTCGGCCCTGACAATTTCCGCGCCAGCGTGAAGGCCGACGTCAACACCGATACGCGGCAGACCGAGGAGACCATCTTCGATCCGGAATCGCGTGTCGAACGCTCGGTCCAGACCGTCAAGGCGAACGAGAACAGCAATCAGCGCCAGGCGGCGACGCCGACCACCGTCGAGCAGAACCTGCCGGAAACGCAAGCCGCCGCCACCGATGGTCCGCAGTCGAGCTCGCAGAACGACCGCAAGGAAGAGATCACCAATTACGAGATCAATTCCAAGAAGATCGCCACGGTGTCCAACGGCTATTCGGTCACCAAGATGTCGATCGCCGTCGTCGTCAATCAGCAGCGCCTGATGTCGGTGCTCGGCAAGGACGCCAAGCCGGAGCAGATCGCCCAGCGCGTCGCCGACATCAAGAAGATGGTGGCGTCCGCGACCGGCCTCGACGAAAAGCGCGGCGACATCATCGATGTCTCGGCGGTCGAGTTCATCGACGGGCTGGACGGCCAGCAACTGGCCTCCCCCGGCATCCTCGACGCCGTCTCGCGCTACACCGGCAGCCTGATCAATGCGGCCGCCTTCATCGTCGTCGTCTTCCTGGTCGCCTTCTTCGGCCTACGCCCGATGGCTGCGGCCCTGTCGAACAAGCCGGCGGCGCTCGCCGGTCCGAGCTTCGACGACGTCCAGCGTTCGCTGCCCACTCCGGATGCCACCGCGACGGAGGCGCCGGTCGGCTCGCTGGCTGACAACCGCCCAACGCCGCTCGACGACCTGCGCAAGAAATTGCGGCCGGCGCCGCAGGATCGGCTGGCGCGCATGGTCGACATCAATGAAGAGCGCACCGCCAACATCCTGCGCAAATGGACGGCCCAGGAAGCCGCCGGCTGATGCGTCAGGCTTCGCTTTCCGATCTGTTGCCGGACTTCGGCACGCCACAGATCCATAGTGGCGTCACGGTTACTCATGTCGATCCGCACCCGCATCCGCCGCTCGATATGCCTGCCCCGGTCGACATCGACAAACTTGTCGCCATGGCCGTCGCCAAGGCGGAAGACGCGCTGGAAGCTACGCTGACGGCGGCGCATACCGAGGCGCTGGCGGCCGAACGCCAGGCACTGGCCGACGAAGCCAGGGCGATGGTCGAGACGCTGGGCACTGACCTCGGCACCGCGATCGCGGACCGCGCGGAAAAGCTGGAACACAGGCTCTACGATCTGATGGGCGATGCCGTCGCCCGCATCGTCAGCGGGCTGTTGAGCGACGAATTGCAGAAGCGCTCGCTGGCGGCGCTGGAACGCGTCATCCGCGACACGCTCGCCGATGCCGAAGCGGTCCGCATCAGCGTTCGCGGACCACTGTCGCTCTACGAGCCGCTGAAGGCCGCGCTCGGCACGCGCGCCGCCAATCTCGACTTCGCCGAGGCTGCCAGCCTCGACCTCACCATGACCGTGAACGACACCGTCGTCGAGACGCGCATGTCGGAATGGTCGGCCGCCCTGTCGGAGGTTCTCGCATGAGTACGGCAGACGGCGCCGAGCCGCGCCAGGAAATCATCATTGTCCGGCGCAATCATCACGATCACGACGAAGGCCATCACGGCGGCGTCTGGAAGATCGCCTTCGCCGACTTCATGACCGCGATGATGTGTTTCTTCCTGGTGATGTGGCTGATCAACGCCGCCAACGAAGAGACGCGCGCCGCCGTCGCCTCCTATTTCAACCCGGTGCCGCTGGTCGACCGCAGTTCCAGCCGCAAGGGTCTCGAAGATGTCGGCGACGGTCCGGACGAGCCCGGCTACACCTCCAACGATCCCGTCGAAGGAAAGACCAAGCAGGGCCACAACGGCAAGGGCAATCCCGGCACGGCGCAGGACAAGCAGACCGGCAGCAACGAGAAGCCCAACAAGGCGGAAGAAGCCAAGAATTCCGACCAGAAGTTGTTCGCCGACCCCTACGCCGTGCTGGCCGAGATCGCCGCCGAAACCGGCACCCGCCAGAACATAAGCGCCAAGGGCGAAGGTGGCGTCCAGACCGCCGGGCCCGCGACCGGCGCCTCTGGCGGCGAATCCTACCGCGACCCATTCGCGCCCGATTTCTGGTCGCAGCAGGTGTCGACGCCGTTGCCGGAAGCCAGCGCCGAAAACCCGAAGACCGACAACGAAGCGACCAAGCCCGGCGAGACGGCTGCACAAGCCCAGCAGACGGCCAAGGACGGCACAGCGGCGAAAGACCCTGCGATGGCCAAGAAGGCGGCTGCCGAAGAAATCGAGCAAGCCGAAAAGCAGGACAAGAAGCCCACGGACGCGACCGTCAAGGCGGCCGAAGACGTCAAGAAACAGATAGCCCAGGCCTTCAAGCCCGGCGATGCGGTAGCCGACGGCGTCAGCGTCGAAGCGACCGACAAGGGTGTCGTCATCTCCGTCACCGACAGCTTCAATTTCGGCATGTTCGAGATCGGCTCGGCGGTTCCCCGGCGCGAACTGGTGCTCGCCATGGAAAAGATCGGCCACATCGTCATGGAACAGAAAGGCCGGATCGCCATTCAGGGTTACACCGACGCGCGCCCGTTCCGGGGCGACTACGACAACTGGCGCCTGTCCACCGCGCGCGCGCATTCGGCCTATTACATGCTGGTGCGCGGCGGCCTTGACGAGGGCCGTGTCAAGGAAGTTTCCGGCTTCGCCGATCGCGAACCGAAGAACAAGGCCGACCCGCTGGCCGCCGTCAACCGCCGCATCGAGATCCTGCTGGAGGCGGGGGGATGATCCGCGCCGCGCGCATCGGCGCTGCCGGCCTCGCCTTGCTGATGCTGGGGACGGCCAGCGCAGCCTTCGCCCAGGACCCGCTGCAGCCCTACCAGATGGTGCGGTCGCTGCAACTCGTGCAGGACAGGCTCGCATCCGGCGACCACGCCGCGCTGCCGATGCAGAACAAGCTGCTCGAAATGGTCGATGCCCGTTTTCGCGCCGCCAGCTCAGATGATTTCAAGGAACTAAAGAACCTGCGCGCCCTGCTCGTCTACGGCATGAGCGGCGGCAACCCGGCAACGGTCAAGGCCGCGGTCGGGCGCATTCAGCTCGACCAGACGAACCAGGCGATCGTCGAAGGCGTTCTCGATTATCTCGGCGGCCGCCCGGCTCCGGCGATCGAAGCGCTGAAACCAGTCGATCCGATGATGCTGCCGCCGGATGTCGGTGCCTTCGTCGCGCTGGTGAAGGGCTCGCTGCTGGCTTCCGAAGACCCGGTCCAGGCGTTGACACTTCTGGATCAGGCCCGCCTGCTCAGCCCCGGCACGCTGGTGGAGGAAGCAGCACTGCGGCGTTCGGTGGCGATTGCCACCACGACCGGAGACGCCGCCCGCTTTGCGCTGGCCTCGACCCAATATGTCGAACGCTACCTGCTCTCGCCCTATGCCAGTCAGTTCGCCGACAGCTTCGTTTCCGGCGTGGTCACGCTGCACATGGCGCTGAGCCAAGACAAACTCGCCGACATCACCTCGATGATGGACCGCGAACGCGAACGGGTCATCTATCTGCGCATCGCCCGCCGCGCGGCAATAGACGGCTTGAACGAATTGTCCGCCTTCGCCGCGGCCAAGGCCATCCCCGACGGTACCAGCGCAGTGGGAACCGGCGACCCGCGGGCCGAACTCTATGCAAGTCTTTCCAACATCACCTCGGCCACCGTCGACGACATCCGCGCCAAGCTGAAGACGATCGACCGCACCAAGCTGTCGCCGAGCGACCGCGAGTTGCTCGACGCCGCGCAACAGATCACCCAGGAGGTCGTCGCGCCGCCGGCTACGGCGGTGTTCAACCAGCCGCAGCCTGAGCCGAAAACCGACAAGTCCGACCCTCCGGCCAAGAGCGTGGCCAAAGGCAAGGCAAAGGCAGAGACTCAACAAGCCGCGAAAACGTCCGCGCCGCAAGCCGTAGCGGAGGACGGCTCGGACCTGCCGCCGGTAGAAGGCGCAGTCTCCGAACGGCCAGCGACTGCCGCCGCAGCCCAGCCAAAGCCCGGTGCCGCGCCAGCAAATCAAGGTGCGGCGGCACAGTTGCCAGCAGCCGTTCTGCCGGCCTCCGCGAGTGCCTCAGCAGCACCCGACACCACCGATTCAGCGATCGCCGATACCAGGCGCAAGTTGAACAAGATCGACCTTTTGCTCGGAGCCTCCCCTCAATGACCGCAAGCGTTGGCCAGACTTTCGTAGGCACCGCGCTGCAGCGGTCCACCACCCAGCAGTCCGACGCCAGGACCGGCGAAGACAGCCCCGCCTTCGGCGAATTGCTTGCTCACGAAAAGACGCCAGGCAAGGAACGGATGGTGCATGGGGAAAAGACGCGCGCCGATTTCGCCGTTGGCAAAGCCGGCGAACAGCCCGATGCGGCAGGACTACTCGCGAACGACGAGGCGGTCGCCGGCCCCGACGGCAAGGGCAAGCGCAAGCAGGCCACCGATGATGAAACCACGGACGCCGACGACCGCACCGCCGGTTTGCGTGATCGGCTGCCGCTGATGATGGCCTTGCACGGGCTGAACCGCGCGCAGGCTGATGGCAAGGACCAGGCGACCGACCCCAACGCCTCGGCGGGAAATGTCGATCCGGACAGCATCAGTAAGTTGATGCGAACGAATGTCGCGCGCCAGCAAAAGGCGGACGGAACCGTCGAAGAAGACGGTGAGCAGGCGCCAAAACTCCAGATCGACAAATCCACGCAAGCGATGCGCAGCGCGGATGGCGCATCATCCGCAGCGATGGCGGGTAAAACCGACTCGCTGACGAACCTGCCCGCCGAAGGCAATGCGGACCCCGTCGACGCGACACTCGAAGCCGCCGGAACCGGCGGCAGCCAACCAGCGCAGGTCGATCCCTTGTCGGTCGAAAACGACGGCCATCGCAGCTCAAGCGCCGTCCTGAAACAGTCCGGCGCCGCGCGCGCATCGGTGGTCAGCGAGCAGAACTTCCCGGCGCCCGCCTCGCAGGCCGTCAGCCAGACCGCGCGCGACGTCATTGATGCGATTGCCGCCAGTGGCAAGTCCGAACTGGCCTCGCCGACACCCGCCGCAGCCAATCAGAACGGTGCTTCTGTTGCAGTTCCGGCACACGTCTTGAAGATAGAATTGCATCCGGCCGAGCTCGGCGCGGTCACCGCCAACCTTCGCCTTGCCGGCGAGCAACTGTCGATTGAACTGAGGCCTGAAACGCATGAGGCGCATCGCCGATTGTCGTCGGACAGCGAGACCATCGTGAAGTCGCTGAAGGCGCTCGGATTCGATATCGACAAGGTCACCATTCTACAACCCTCGATAGCAGCGACGCCTGCCGCGCGCGTGGATGCGACGGCGAACGGCGCGAGCGCTGGCCGCGACCAGTCCTCGTTCCAGCCGGGAGGCTCCGGCGGCAATGGCGACGGCATGGGTGGACAGCAATCGGGAAGGAACCATGGCGATGAAAGGCATCAGGATCAGCGCCAGGCGCAGTCTTCTCGCCAAAATTCTGGTAGCGGCTTGTTTATCTAGCCCGCTTGCCGCCACGGCCGCTTCGGCAGCTGCAAACCCATGCGAAGCCGAAATCCTGCGCGCCGCCGACCGGTATAAAATTCCGGCCGGCATCCTCTATGCTGTCGGCCTCACCGAGACCGGGAACAAGGGCAGCCTCCAACCTAATGCTCTGAATATAGAAGGAAAAGCCGTGTTTCCGCGCAGTCGTTCGGAGGCGCTCATCACTTTTCAAAACGCGCGCCGCGAAGGCAAGACGCTGATCGATCTCGGCTGCATGCAGATCAATCACCGCTACCATGGCGACCAGTTCCGCAGCGTCGATGACATGCTCGACCCACGCCGCAATGTCGACTATGCGGCGCGCTTCCTGACGCAGCTGCATGCCCGTCACGAGACCTGGTCGATGGCGGTGGCGCGCTACCATGCGGGGCCAGACAACGACCCGGCGCAGAAACGCTACGTGTGCCGCGTCATCGCCAATATGGTGGCCGTCGGCTTCGGCAAATGGACGGCCAACGCGCGCAGCTTCTGCAACCTTTAGGTTGTATGCTCAGAGAGTATCTCGGACGTCTGGCACGCCCTGCCGGAGCCGCGATTTTTCGACGTTCCCGACTCTCCACGGTAGCGAAATTGTACACGGTACAACCACGACGATTCCCGACTCCCAAGAAACCAGCCACAAAAAATGACGGTTAGTCAGGATTCGGCACCCGGACTACGCCTTTCGCCAACGGGGCAGATGAACTGATTCGGGGGTGGGCGATGATCGTGATCGTTGACGAACGAGAACTTGTGACCGAGGGTTACAATTCGCTGTTCGATCGGGAAGGTGTGGCTAGCGCGGGTTTCGCGCCAAGCGAGTTCGATGCTTGGGTGTCGAGCGCGCCAGCGGACGATCTGAAATCGGTCCGGGCTTTCCTCATCGGCGACTGCCGCGAAGGCGCGGTGTCGCCGCGCCAGATCCGCGACCGTACCGGCGCCCCGGTCATCGCGCTCAGCGAGCACAACTCTCTCGAAAACACATTGCGGCTGTTCGAATCCGGCGTCGACGACGTCGTACGCAAGCCGGTCCACATCCGCGAGATTCTGGCACGCATTTCGGCGATCCGCCGGCGCGCCAACGAAGATTCCACCTATACCGAGATCGGATCGATGCGCATCTTCATGGATGGCCGCGATCCCGAAATCGAAGGCCAGCCGATGCCGCTGCCACGGCGCGAACGCCGCATCCTCGAATATCTGGCCAGCAATCGGGGCCGCAGGGTCACCAAGACCCAGGTCTTCAACGCCATCTACGGCATCTTCGACGAAGAGGTCGAAGAGAACGTCGTGGAAAGCCACATCTCGAAGCTGCGCAAGAAGCTGCGCGAACGGCTCGGTCACGACCCGATCGATTCCAAGCGCTTCCTCGGCTACCGGCTTATCGCCTGATGCAGCCGACCGCAGCCCGCGCCAGCCTCGCACAAGACAAAGCCGCTAGCGTGAACGGCGACCCCATGCGCAGAACGGAGACGTTGCGATGAGCCTCTATGGAATGATGCGGACCGGCGTTTCCGGTATGAACGCGCAGGCCAACCGCCTGTCCGCGGTCGCCGACAACATCGCCAACTCCGACACCACCGGCTACAAGCGCTCTTCCGTCGAGTTCTCCAGCCTGGTCATGTCGAACACCGGCGGCGCCTATAATTCCGGCGGCGTCAACTCGACGATCCGCACCGCTGTCACCGACCGCGGCGATCTGAGAGGCACCTCCTCGGTGTCCGACCTCGCCATTCGCGGTGACGGTTTCTTCGTCGTCCAGGATTCCGGCGGCACCCCGTTCCTCACCCGCGCCGGTTCCTTCGTGCCGGACGCGCAGGGCAGGCTGGTCAACGCCGCCGGCTTCCAGCTGATGGCTTACAGCTACGCGAACGGCACCCCGGCACCGACGGTGAACGGCTTCCAGGGTCTGGTGCCGGTCCAGATCACCAGTGGCGACATGACCGCGACGCCGTCCACCACCGGCACCTTCAGCGGCAACCTGCCTTCTGGCGCCACAGTGGTGGCTACACCGCCGTCCGGCAACGCCGCGGGCGCCCAATACACCAACAAATCGTCGATGGTCGTCTACGACAAGCTCGGCAACAAGGTGATGGTCGACGTCTATTTCACCAAGACAGGCGCCGGCGCCTGGGAAGTCTCGGTCTTCGATCAGTCGAAGGCAACAGCTGGCGGACCGTTCCCCTATACAGGCGGCGCGTTGCAGACGGCCAACATCACCTTCGACGCCAACGGCAAGCTCACCGGCGGCACCGACAGCATCACCTTCACCGTTCCCGGCGGCAATCCGCTGAAACTCGATCTCAAGGGCCTCAGCCAGCTGGGAACCGGCTATACCGCCACCGCGCAGGTGAACGGCAACGGCCCGAGCAGCATCGAAAAGGTGTCGATCGGCAAGGACGGCACCATTTACGCCCAGTACGCGGATGGTTCGACCAAGCCGCTCTACAAAATCCCGCTAGCGACGGTGCCGAGCCCAGACCGGCTGGTCCAGCAGTCCGGCAACGTCTTCACCCAGAGCCCGGACTCGGGCGACGTGCGCATCGGCTTCGCCGGTGACGGCAAGCTCGGCGACATCATGTCGGGCAATCTCGAGAATTCCAACGTCGACATCGCCGAGGAGCTCACCAACATGATCTCCTCGCAGCGCAGCTACACCGCCAATTCGAAGGTGTTCCAGACCGGCTCCGAGCTGATGGACATCCTCGTGAACCTGAAGAGATGAGGCGCGGCATTGGGGAGCGGTCGATGGTCGACCGCTCCCCGGCCGCATCACTGCCTGAAAGATCCGCATGTCGTTGTCATCCGCACTCAACATCGCCCAGTCCTCGCTCAAGGCAACGTCGCGGCAGACAAGCATCGTCTCGCGCAACGTCTCGGACGGCTCCAATCCCGACTACTCGCGCCGTTCCGCAATGCTGGTCTACACGGATCCCGGCGTCAGCGTCGTCAAGATCCGCCGCGAAGCCAACGACCTGCTGTTTCGCCAGAACCTGAGCGCCCTTTCCGCGTGGAGTGGCCAGGGCGCCCTGGCCAAGGGCATGGACAAGCTGGAACTGCAGGTGAACGGCGTCGACAACGCGTCGTCCGCGTCCACCGCGATCGGCAACCTGCAGAAAGCCTTGCAGCTTTACGCCACCACGCCATCGAACCAGAACCTTGGTTCCAGCGTGGTCGAGGCCGCGCGCCAGGTCGTCCGTTCGCTGAACGATGGCACCAAGGCGATCCAGGATTTCCGCACCCAGACCGACGGCGAGATCACGACCGCAGTCAACGACATCAACGACCTGCTCAAGCAGTTCGAGGTCGCCAACAAGGCGGTCGTCTCGGGAACGCGCTCCGGCGGAGATGTTTCCGATGCGCTCGATAACCGCGACGCGATCCTGAAAAAGATCTCGGAATATGTTCCGATCTCCACCTACACCCGTGGCGACAATGACATGGTCATCACCACGGGCGACGGCACCACGCTGTTCGAGACCATCCCGCGTTCGGTGACCTTCACGCCCTCGGCCGGCTATGCGCCCGGCGCGGTGGGCGGCCAAATCTATATCGACAATGTGCCGCTGAAGACGACAGGCGTGACCGATGCGCCAGGCAAGCTCGCCGGCATGCTGCAATTGCGCGACAACGTCACCGTCACCATGCAGAGCCAGCTCGACGAAATCGCGCGCGGCCTGGTCACGGCCTTCAGTGAGAGCGCAACCGGGCAGCCGACGCTCGCCGGCCTGTTCACCTGGTCCGGCGGACCGGCCGTGCCGCCCGCGGGTACGCTGGTCGACGGGATAGCCGGCACGATCAAAATCAACCCGGCGGTCGACCCGTCAGCTGGCGGCAATCCCGTCCTTCTCCGCGACGGCGGCATCAACGGGGCGGTTTATCGCACCAATCCGAACGCCGCGGGCAGCGGCGCTTCCTATGCCGACCGGCTGATCGCCTATGGCGAGAAGCTGACCCAGCCGATGGCCTTCGATCCGGCAGCCGGCATCACGGCAAACTCCAGCCTCGTCTCCTACGCAGCCAGTTCGATCGGCTGGTTCGAGGGCGTGCGCCAGCAGGCATCGACCCTGGCCGACACAAAGGAAGCGCTGGCGCAACGCACCGGCGAAGCCCTTTCCAACGCCACCGGCGTCAATGTCGATACCGAGATGTCGCTGATGCTGGATCTGGAACACACCTACCAAGCGTCGGCGAAAATCCTGACCACCGTCAACCAGATGCTGGATACCCTCCTGAGCGCCGTGAGATAAAAATCATGAAAACCACGTCCGTTTCATCGTCAGCCATGTCCAACGCGATGCGCTATTCGCAGTCGCGCATGCAAGCGGAACTCGTGAAGCGCCAGAAGGAAATGGATACGCTGCGCGTGGCCGATCTCGGCCTGGCGCTCGGTGCCCGCACGTCGCAGTCGGTCACCTTCGCCCGCGATCTCGAGCGGCTGAACAGCATCGTCGATTCCAACAAACTGATTTCGTCCCGTCTGTCGACCACGCAGGACGCCCTCGGCAAGATGGGCGATGCGGCGCAGCGTCTGCTGACGGCCGTCACCACCGCCGCGAGCGGCGACCCGGGCTCCAACGTCACCCGCGACGCCGGCAAGGCGGCGCTGCAATCGATGACGTCGATCCTCAATTCGAGCATCAACGGCGAATATCTGTTTGCCGGCACCAACACCGATGTGAAGCCGATCAACGACTATGGGGCGGCGGGCTCGCCGGCGAAGGCTGCCTTCGATGCCGCCTTTGTGGCGCGCTTCGGTTTCCCCGCGACCGATCCGGCCGCGGCCAGCATCACCGCCACCCAAATCAACGACTTCATCACCAACGATGTGGCGCCCCAGTTCCTTGGGGCAGGCTGGAAGGCCAATTGGTCGAACGCCACCGATCAGCAGATCGTCAGCCGCATCTCACTGAATGAGACGACCGAATCCTCGATCAGCGCCAACACCGATGGTGTCAAGAAACTCGCCATGGCCGCGACCATCGTCAACGAGCTTTTCTCCGGCAATCTCGGTGCCGAAGCCAAGAAGGCGGTGGCCCAGCGCGTCATGACGATTACCGGCGAGGCTATCGGCGCCAACGCCCAGACCCAGTCGCAGGCAGGCATCATCGAACAGCGGGTGAGCGACGCCAGCGACCGCATGAAGGCACAGATTGGTCTGTTTGAAAAACATGTAGTCGACCTGGAAGGCGTCGATCAGTACGAGGCCGCCAGTCGCGTCAACGATCTGATGTCGCACATCCAGAACTCGTACGCCTTGACCGCCCGTATTTCGCAGCTCAGCCTGATCAACTTCCTGAAGTAACCGCCGATCGGACAAGTGATGTACCAATTCTCCTATGCCGATGTTCAGACTGACTCCATGGCGGACGCCAAGGAACGCGAGCGGCAATTGCTGACGCGGTCGATCGACCTGCTCATCACCGCTGCCAATGCCGGCCGCGATTCGATGCAGGCGGTGGACGCGCTGCATTTCACCAACCGCGTCTGGACCACGTTGCTCGAAGACCTTTCCTCCAGCGACAACGCCCTGCCGAAGGAACTGCGCGCCAATCTCATCTCCATCGGCATGTGGCTGCTGCGCGAGACCGAAGACATCCGCCAGGGCCGCTCCGACAATTTCGACGGCCTGATCGAAGTCTCCCAGATCATTCGGGACGGCATTCAATGACCCCGGCCAAGAGCACGCTGAAACTCTCCCTGAAGCCGGGCGAGCGCATCTATCTGAACGGCGCCGTGATCCGCGTCGACCGCAAGGTCACGCTGGAACTCCTGAACGATGTCCAGTTCCTGCTGGAGAGCCACGTTTTGCAGGCGGAAGAAGCCTCGACACCACTCAGGCAGCTCTATTTCGTCGCGCAGATCATGCTGATCAATCCGCAGGGCGCCAATGAAGCGCGCGAAATGTTCCGGCATTCGCTGCCGCTTTTGCTCGCCTCCTTCGACAATGAGCGCATCCGCTCGACCTTGAAGGATGTCGACCGCATGGTCGGCGAAGACCATGTCTACGAAGCGCTGAAGGCGATCCGTTCACTCTATCCGCTCGAACGGCTGGCACTCCAGAACGACGACAACGAAACCCAGGACACAAAGCGTCCTATGGCAGTGGGAGCACGCTGATCATGGCCGTCGACATGAACACCAACAACACCACCTACTCGAACAACACCCAGCCCTCGGAGCAGAAGTCGAAGACCTCGGTCGACTACCAGTCGTTCCTCAAGCTTCTCGTCGCCCAGATGAAGAACCAGGATCCGACCAAGCCGATGGATTCGACCCAGTATGTGGCCCAGCTTGCCACCTTCTCGCAGGTCGAGCAGTCAGTGCAGATGAACAAGCGGCTTGAATACATCCTGCAATCCTCGGCTCTGTCGCAGGCCGATTCACTCATCGGCCGCCAGCTGACCTCGGCCGACGGCAAGGACACCGGCGTGGTCAAGGAAGTGAAGTTGGCCAGCGATGGCCTGATCGCGATCCTGGCCAACGGCAAGGAAGTGCCGGTGCTGCCGGGCGTTTCCATCAAGCCCGCGCCGACCACCTGAGGTTTCGCCTGTGAACGAGGCCGACGCACTCGATATCGTCCAGTTCGCGGTCTGGACGGTGCTTACCGCCTCGGCGCCCGTCGTGCTGGTAGCTATGGTGGTGGGCATCGGCATCGCGCTCATCCAGGCGCTGACGCAGATCCAGGAAATCACGCTGACCTTCGTGCCCAAGATCGTCGCCATCATGCTGGTCGTGGCGTTGACCGGCCCCTTTGTCGGTGGCCAGATCTCGGCCTTCACCAACGTCGTCTTCGAGCGAATCCAGCACGGCTTCTGACCTGGGTCAAAATCTGGGCCGCTGTGGCGGGATTCTATCCGCCGCCTGGACCAGTCCAATTTCGAAAAGGCGTTCGCCTTTTCCGCAGTCTCGTCTAATTTCGTCGGCAAACGCAGCCATTAAGAGCGGCGATTCACGAGACGAGACATGCCTCACGACAGCGGTCCGGCGATCGAGGACGAGCCGAGTAGCCAGCGCATTTCAGCGCTCGCACCCTTTCAGCACGGCATCTTCCGCGCGGTCTGGAGCGCCAGCCTGGTTTCTAATCTGGGCGGGTTGATCCAAGGCGTTGGCGCCGCCTGGATGATGACGCAGATCGCCACCTCGCCCTATCAGGTGGCGCTGGTGCAGGCATCCACGACGCTACCGATCATGCTGTTCGCGCTCGTCGCCGGTGCCATCGCCGACAGCTACAACCGCCGCAAGGTGATGCTGATCGCGCAGAGCTTCATGCTGGTGGTGTCGCTGCTTTTGATGGTGTTCACCCACCTCAACCTGCTCACCCCCTGGCTGCTTCTGGCCTTCACCTTCCTGATCGACTGCGGCACGGCATTGAACAGCCCGTCCTGGCAGGCATCCGTCGGCGACATGGTTCCGCGCAACAAGGTGCCGGCGGCAGTGGCGCTCAACTCGATGGGCTTCAACCTCACCCGCAGCGTCGGTCCGGCGCTCGGCGGCATCATCGTGGCGACGGCCGGCGCCGCCGCCGCTTTCGCCGCGAATGCCGTCAGCTATGTCGGCCTGATCGTCGTGATGGCGCGCTGGAAACCGAACCTGCCGGTTTCCGGCCTGCCGCGCGAATCTCTCGGCGCCGCGATGGGTGCCGGACTGCGCTATGTCGCCATGTCGCCACATATCGGCAAGGTTCTGGTACGCGGCTTCATGTTCGGCTTCAGCGCCGGCGCGGTGCTGGCCCTTCTGCCTCTGGTGACGCGCGACCTCGTCAAGGGCGGGGCGCTGACCTATGGCATCATGCTCGGCGCATTCGGCATCGGCGCGGTCATCGGCGCGCTGACCAGCGCGCGGCTGAGACAAATGCTGTCCAGCGAAACCATGGTGCGCTCGGCCTTTCTCGGCTTCGCGCTCTGCGCAACCGTCGCCGCCATCAGCCCCGCCGCCTGGCAGGTGGCGCTCGGTCTCTTGGTGGGTGGCGCCTGCTGGGTCACCGCGCTCTCGCACTTCAACGTCACCGTGCAGATGTCGACGCCGCGCTGGGTGGTTGGGCGGGTGCTGTCCATCTATCAGATGGCGACCTTCGGCGGCATCGCGCTGGGCAGCTGGATCTGGGGCGTGACCGCCGACACCCATGGCCCGAGCGTCGCCCTTCTGGCGGCGGCGGCCACGATGCTTGTCGGTGCCGCCATCGGCTTCTTCCTGCCGCTGCCGCAGCACATCGCGCCCAATCTCGACCCGCTCGACCGCTGGCGCGAGCCGATGCTGGCGCTGGACCTCAGGCCGCGTTCGGGGCCGATCGCCGTGATGATCGAATACGTCATCAAGGAGGAAGACGTTCCGGAGTTCCTCAAGGTGATGACCGAGCGCGGTCGCGTCCGCCGCCGCGACGGCGCCCGCAACTGGGTGCTGGCGCGCGACCTCGAACATCCGGAAGTGTGGATGGAAAGCTACCACACGCCGACCTGGCTGGATTACATCCGCCACAACAAGCGCGCGACCCATGCCGACGCCGAAATCACCGAACGCATCCGCGCCCTGCATTCCGGCACCGAGCGACCCAGAGTGCGGCGCATGATCGAGCGCCCGACCAACCCGAACGGCTATTACGGCACGCCGAAGCCGCACGAGGAGCACTAGAGCGCCGCGCCAGGGTAACGCCGCTCAGCTTTCTCCCGAAAGATCGCGCCGCGCCTTGTCGAGCTCTTCCGTATAGCGGCGCAGCATATGGCCCTCGGTGAGCAGACCGACGACCATCCGGCTTTCGAAGTCGTCGACAACCGCAAGCTCTTCGGCGCCGGCGCGCTGGAAGGTCTCGGCCGCCGACTGAACGTTCATCGACGGCACCAGCACCGAATTGGCGGAGCGCGCCAGCGTCAGCACCGTACTTGCGCTGTCGGGCACGTCGCCATAGGCGTCCGAGACGATGACCATGCCGACATAGCGGCCATCGCCATCAACGACGATGACGCGCTGCGCCGAGCCAAGCGGCACCTTCTCGCGGAATTCCGCGATGGTGGTGGCCGCACTGATGGTGCGAGTTTCCTTGCGCATCATCACGCCGACGGTGAGGCTGCGCATCCAGCCGACATCCTGCGCCGAACGGATCGTCTCGCCGCGCAGGTGGAAACGCCAGGTCGAGAAGGAATAGCCAAATGTCTCGCGTACCAGGATCGAGGTCATGATCGCGGCGGCCAACACCACGCCGGTCAGCGTCAGGTCACCTGTCGATTCCAGCGCCAGGAAGGTCATGGTCAGCGGCCCGCCGATGATGCCAACCGCCATCGACGTCATGCCGACCACGGCGGCAATGGCGGGATCGATGCCGGACGCGGGTGCGATCAGCAACATCAGCGCCGCGAAAATCTTGCCGAGCAGCGCGCCGAGCAGCAGCGAAGCGAAAAACAGACCGCCGCGGAAACCGGAACCCAGCGAGATAACCGAGGCGGCGATCTTGAGCAGGAAAACGGAAGCGATGACGGTGAGCCCGTAATTCATCGCGAATTCGCGGTGCAGCGCGCCATGGCCGCTGGACAGGACCTGCGGGGTAATGAGGCCGAGCAGCCCGACCGCGCAGCCGCCGAGGAACGGCCTGAGCGACGCATCGATCGAAAGCCGGGTCAGGCCACGCTCGACAGTCGCCACCATATACATGATGGCGATTGCGATACCGCCGGCGATCAGGCCAAGCGCGAGGAACGGCAGATACTGGCTGGCAGTCAATGTCGGCACGGCGCCAAGTTCCAGCGGGAACGGCGCGCCGCCCAGCCAGTTCGTCACCAGCGTGGCGCAGATGGCCGCCGTCATCACCGGCGCGACATTGGCGATGGAGTAGATGCCGATGATCAGTTCGAACCCATAGAAGGCGCCGGTCAGCGGTGCGTCGAAGGCGGCCGCGATGGCGCCGGCGGCGCCGGCGCCGACGAGAATGCGCACATCGTTGCGCCGCATGCGGAAGAACCGCGCCAGCCGCGAGCCGAAGCCGCCGCCGACTTGCGTATAACCTGCCTCTAGGCCAACCGAGGCGCCGAAGCCGGACGACAGAATGGTCTGGCCGGCAATGATGAAAGTGTCGGTCAGCGACATGCGCCCACCATAAAGCGCGTTGGCCTCGATCGGGTCGACCGGCGTGCGGAACTTGCGCTTGCGCAGCCAGATGATGGAAAGGCCGAGCAACAACCCGCCGATCGCCGGGGTCATCGCCTGCAACGGGTTGCCCAGCGAAAACATCGCAGACAGGCGTCCGCCTGCCGGCACGTCGAACAGCAGCCAGTGCATGCCCTGCACCAGCGCGCTCATCGCCGTCACCGCAGCCCCCGAAAAAGCGCCGACAACGGCCGCGATAAAGACGACGATGATGCCGCGCGCTTCCAGCACGGGAACGGAACGGACCAGAAGGGCGCGCAGGCGACGGGCGTGGACGGGCAGCGAATGGGTCGAAGACAACGGACGGCTCGCGAATGTCTCATGAGGCACCAAGCCCCAACCGCCTGATACGCCTGACTTTATGGCATGACAACGGCGAATGCCGACACAGTTTGTCGGACTGGTGGAACCGAGCGCCGCGGTTCATCGGCCGCCGGCGAGCTCCAGGTCCTGGAAGCCCGAAAACCAGGCAACGGCTTTTGCCGCTCAACCGACCGCGTCTCACCCCTCGCGCAAGCTTGGCCGGTTACGGTGCATGGCCCGGATTGCCGTTCCGGGCCTGGCAGGCATTGGACGTGAGGTAGATATGGCCATCAGCGAGAGCATTTCGGCGGGCGCCGTGCCGCGCAGCAGCCGCGATATCTTCTTCGCGCTGGGTATCGTCGTCATCCTGGCGGTGCTGTTCCTGCCGATCCCGGCTTTCCTCATCGACGTCGGCCTCGCCTTTTCGATCGCGCTGTCGGTGCTGATCCTGATGGTGGCGCTGTGGATCCAGCGCCCACTCGATTTCTCGTCCTTCCCAACGGTGCTGCTGATCGCCACGATGCTGCGCCTGTCGCTGAACATCGCCACGACCCGCATGATCCTGTCGCACGGCAATGAAGGGACCCACGCCGCCGGCTATGTCATCAGCGGCTTTTCGAAGCTGGTCATGTCGAGCGACTTCGTCATCGGCCTGATCGTGTTCCTGATCCTCATCGTGGTGAACTTCATCGTCATCACGAAGGGCGCGACGCGTATCGCCGAAGTCGGCGCCCGTTTCACCCTCGACGCCATTCCCGGCAAGCAGATGTCGATCGACGCTGATCTTTCCGCCGGCATGATCGACGACAAGACCGCGCAACTGCGCCGCCGTGAACTGGAGGAAGAGTCTTCCTTCTTCGGCTCGATGGACGGCGCTTCCAAATTCGTGCGCGGCGACGCCATCGCCGGCCTCATCATCACCGCCATCAACATCGTCGGCGGTATCGCCATCGGCTATCTGCGCCATGGCATGGGTCTCGGCGAGGCGGCCGACGTCTTCATCAAGCTTTCGGTCGGCGACGGCCTCGTCACCCAGATCCCGGCGCTGATCGTTTCGCTGGCCGCCGGCCTGCTGGTTTCCAAGGGTGGCACGCGCGGCTCGGCCGACCAGGCGGTGTTCGGCCAGCTCGGCGCCTATCCGCGCGCGCTTTATGTGGCGGCCGCTTTGCTCGGCCTGCTGGCGCTGATGCCGGGCCTGCCGATGTTTCCCTTCGTTACGCTGGGCGCCGGCATGGCCGCCATGGGCTACATCATTCCGCTGCGCCACAACCGCCGCGTGGCCGAGCAGGAGGAAGCGCTCGGCAAGGAGGCCGCCGCCAAGGTCGAGGAAGAGAAGAATTCGGTGAAGGCCTCGCTGGCCACCGCCGAGATCGAACTGCTGATCGGCAAGCAGCTTTCGACCAAGCTGCTCACCTCGCACCAGGAACTGGCGTTCCGCATGGGCAAGATGCGCAAGAAGTTCGCCGCGCAATATGGCTTCGTGGTGCCGGAGGTGAAGCTCAGCGACGACTTCGGCATCCCGCCGAAAAGCTACCAGATCAAGATCCACGGCACGGTGGTGGCCGAGCACCAGATGCGCGTCGGCGAACTGATGGTGCTGTTGGGTACCCGCGACCTGCCGGAAATCCCCGGCGAGGAAGTGCGCGAGCCAGCCTTCGGCATGCGCGCCTATTCGGTGATGGAAGCTTTCGCCGAGGACCTGAAGCGCGAGCAATATACGTTCGCCGACAACATGTCGGTGCTACTCACTCACCTGTCCGAGGTGATCCGCAACAACCTGCCGCAGCTCCTCTCCTACAAGGACATGAAGGCGCTGCTTGATCGCCAGGACCCCGAATACCGCAAGCTCGCCGACGAGATCTGCACCTCGCACATCTCCTATCCCGGCCTGCAGGCGGTGCTGAAGCTGCTGCTCGCCGAGCGCGTGTCGATCCGCAATCTGCATCTCATCATCGAGGCGATCGCCGAGATCGCGCCGCATGTGCGGCGCACCGAGCAGATCGTCGAGCATGTGCGCATCCGCATGGCGCAGCAGATCTGCGGCGACCTGACCGAGGGCGGCGTACTCAAGGTGCTGCGCCTCGGCAACCGTTGGGACCTCGCCTTCCACCAGAGCCTCAAGCGCGACGCCAAGGGCGAGGTGCGCGAGTTCGACATCGACCCGCGCCAGCTCGAGGAATTCGGCCAGGAAGCCACCAAGGCGATCCGCCAGCACATGGAGGCCGGCGAGCGCTTCGTGCTGGTCACCGCGCCCGACGCTCGCCCCTATGTCCGCATGATCATCGAGCGCCTGTTCACCACGCTGCCGGTGCTCAGCCATGTCGAGATCGCCAAGGGTGTCGAGATCAGGGTGCTCGGGACCATTTCGTGACGATGGGACTGACCACCCTCTCGCAAAGTTTTATCCTGGCGGCGTTCCTCGCCTTCTGCCGTGTCGGCGCCTGCCTGATGCTGATGCCGGGCCTTTCCTCCATCCGGCTGCCGATGCAGATCCGCCTGTTCGCGGCGGTGGCCGTCACTGTCGGCCTGCTCGCCTTCCTGTGGGACAACATCTATCCCCATGTCGATATGCGGCCGGCCATCTTCGTGCCGATGATCTTTTCCGAGCTTCTGGTCGGCGCGCTGATCGGCACCCTGACCCGGCTCTACATGGAGGCGCTGCGTTTCATCGGTGCAGCGATCGCCATGCTGATCGGCTATGGCGGCGTCGGCGGTCCGGCCATCGAGGAGCCCGAACCGCAGGCGGCACTTGCCGCGTTGATCTCGTTCGCGGCGCTGATGCTCCTGTTCGCGCTCAACTTCCACCATGAGGTGATCCGCGCGCTGGTTGCGTCCTACAAGGTAGCGCCGGTCAACGTCTTCTTCAGCGGCCAGGCTTCGCTGGTCGATGTCACCGACACGCTTTCCGAGGCCTTCCTGCTGGTGCTGCGGCTGGGCAGCCCCTTCGTCGCCTACGCCATCCTGGTCAATCTGGCGATCGGCTTCGTCAACAAGCTGACGCCGCAGATCCCCATCTACTTCATCTCGCTGCCCTTCGTAATCGCCGGCGGCCTGATCCTGTTCTACTTCGCCGTGCCGACGCTGCTGTCGCTGTTCGGCGACGGCTTCATCGAAACGACGCTGGCAAGGTGAGGCGATGACAACGCGCAAGGACCGCCTGAAGAAGCTGGTGCAGGTGCAGGAACAGTTGCGAGCTCTGCACGAAATGCGCCGCGCCGGCTTCCTGGCGCAGGCGCAGACCGCCGAACAGGAAGCGGCGGAACTCGCCCAGCGTTTCGACGCGCCGGATTCGCTATCGACGCTGTTTCCCGAAATCTACCAGCAGCGCATCGCTGGGGCGCTGGCGCGGCGCGACCAAAATCTCGAAGGTGCACGCCTCGAGGCCGGAAGCCTCGCCACGGCCACCGCCCGCACCAACATGGTCGAGCGCGCCTATCGCGACGCACGGCGCCAGGATGAACGCCAGCGCTCTGATCGCGAGCGGCTCGATCTGATCGAGATGAAGCGCGGCAGCGACGGATGACAACGCCGGGGGCGCTTTTGCCTCGTAAGCCTGCGGCAAGCTTGTTCAGCCATCATCACTCAACCCGAAATCGGAAGAAGGTACAGCTTTGGCGATCTCCCCTCCCAGCGACATCGTACTGGACGTGGCCCGCGCCGCGGAGCCGATGGACGTCGAGGCCGCGCGCGCCGCGCTGACCAAGCGCGCCGGCGGTGCCAACGTCGCCTTCTCGCTTGGCGGCGACATGGCCTCGCGCCCCGCGGATCCACCGGCCGGCACCGACCGCAGCAAGGACTTCAAGCGCTTCGAAGCGATGGTGCTGCAGACCTTCATCCAGAACATGCTGCCCAAGGATAGCCAGAACGTCTACGGCAAGGGCCTGGCCGGCGACATGTGGAAATCGCAGCTGGCCGAACACCTCGCCAACGTCATGGCCGAGCGCGGCGGCATCGGCATCGCCCGCTCGATGCTGACCGACCACTATCGCGATGGCGAAAAGACCTTGCCGGTCGGAACCGTCTCCGGCGGGCCGGAAAAAGCAGCGATCGACGAGCAGAACCGGTTGTCGGATTCGCTCGTGCAGGAAATGCAGCGCCGCATGGTCCGCACGATGAGCGGTGATGCGACGCCCGTTGAAACAAAGTCCAAGGTTTAGGAACGATGATGGATCACTCGGAACACACTTCTGGCCTGGTTGCGCATTCCGACCTCAACGTGTCCAGGATCGGCAGCCTCAACGCCATCATCAATCGCATCGAGGAAGCGGTCGAGACCGAAACGGCGGCGATCCGCACCGACGTGAATTTCGATCTGAAGGCCTCGAATGCGCGCAAGAGCCGCTGCCTCTACGAGCTCAACCGCGTCATGAAGACCGTCACCCCCGAGGAGCTCGCCTCCGAGCATCAGGAAGGCCTGCTGCGCCTGCGCGGCAAGCTGGAACGCAACGAGGCGGCCCTTCTCGCTCACCTCAGCGCCGTCAGCGAGGTGGCGAACCTGATGAAGAGCGCCATCCAGTATGCCGAGACCGACGGCACCTATTCCGCCGGCGAATTCGGCTGGGCGCGTTCGTAACGGCCCCGTCCCATGATCAAGTTCGTCATCGCAGCGCTATGGATCGTCGCCGCCACCGTCGGCGCGGTCTTCTACGCCTTCCAGGCGGCCGGCGCGCGTGGCGACGATCCGCCACCGAAACCCTTGCTCGGCGGACTGGACTATGTCTCGACCGAGATCATCTCGGTGCCGCTGATCCGCAACTCGACCGTCGAGGGTTATTTCCTGACCAAGCTCGTCTACACGGTCGAGCCGAAAGAGATGGCCAAGCTGTCAGTACCGGCCGCAGCGCTGATCACCGACCAGGTCTATTCCTATCTCTACGCCAACCCGCAGATCGACTTCTCCAAGCAGGCGACGATCGATCTGGACAAGTTCCGCAATTCGATCCGCGACACCGTCAACGCCCGCGTCGGCATTGACCTGATCCACGAGGTCCTGGTCAATCAGGTCAACTATCTCAGCAAGGACGAAGTGCGCGACAACGCCATCAAGCGGCGCAGCGGCGCAGAACCGACGGAACCGGCGATGAACAAGGTTCCGCCGCCGACATCCGCGCACTGAGCTCCACGGATCAGTCCATTCTGGCGGCAAAATCGCTGGTGCGGTGAGCCCCATCGGCACGCCGCATTTGTCACCGAAATCACGTTGACGTAAACGTCAATCAAAGGCTATATGCGTGCTCGACGGCCGACAAGCTCGGGCGCGCAGGCGCTCGCCACCGGTCCGCACGGGTTCGGAACGGTCCGGACTGCACAACTGGCGCAAATGCGCCGTTAACAAGGGAGACAGTCATGGGCGTTCAGGAAATCGCAGATCAGCTCAAGTCCAAAGTTGCCAGCGCCGGCTTCGACAAGTCGGTGAAGTTCGATACCGGCGCCGACGGCGTCATCGTCATCGACGGCGCGACCGTTTCGACCACCGACGCCCCGACTGACTGCACCATCAAGCTCTCGCTCGACAATCTGGAATCGCTGCTTGCCGGCGACCTCAACCCGACCATGGCCTTCATGACCGGCAAGTTGAAGGTCGAGGGCGACATGACGGTCGCCATGGCGCTGAGCCAGCTCGTCGGCTGACCCGAAGACCATCGCCGAGATACTACCACGGCCTTGTCCTGGCGTATCGGCCAGAAATCAATGATAACGGCGGCAGATTGAGCTGAAAGCTACCTGCCGCCTTCAGGCCGCCACGATCCGCATTCCCGCCCGCTCGCCGGCCTTGCGCCCAGCGGCCTTCAGCGTACCGTGCGCGCCGTCCAGCGCGCCCTCCGCCAACTCCAACGCCAGGAAGCGGTCGCGCTCATAAGGGCCGGGCATCGCCAGGCGACCGGTCTTTTCAGCCGAGAAGCCGAAACGCCCGTAATAGGGTGCATCGCCGACCAAGAGCACGGCGCGATGGCCGAGCCTGCCGGCTTCAGTGATCGCCTGCCGCATCAGCGCCGAGCCGATGCCGGCGCTCTTCACCATCGGATCGACCGCAAGCGGACCGAGCAGCAGGGCTGGCGCACCACCCTCGCCCAGCCGCACATCCCAGAGCCGCACGGTGCCGACGATGGCACCGGTCTCGTTGCGGGCAACGAAAGCCAAGCCTTCGGACGGGCGGCGTCCGCGCCGCAGCTTTTCCGACGACTTGCGCTTACGGCCCGCGCCCATGGCGCGGTCGAGCAGCGCTTCGCGCGCGGCAGCGTCGGCGCCGTTCTCGGCGGTGATGATGAAGGCAGGCAGCGCTGCCGGGAGAATTTTGGCGATGTCCATTTCCGCGATCCTTCACGAGCGGAGGTGTTCCACAAGCGAACCCACCGCCGGCATTGCTGCCGGCGAGCGGGATGATCTGACGAGCTTTGCGCCCGTCAGATCACGTAGGATCGGAGAGGCTCGAAGCCGTTGAAGGCGACCGCCGAATAGGTGGTCGTATAGGCGCCGGTGCCTTCGATCAGCACCTCGTCGCCGATGGTCAGCGACAAAGGCAGCGGATACGGCGCCTTCTCGTACATCACGTCGGCCGAATCGCAGGTCGGTCCGGCGAGCACGCAGGGAGCCACCTCGCCACCGTCATGCGCGGTCACGATCGGGTAGCGGATCGCCTCGTCCATCGTCTCGGCGAGACCGCCGAACTTGCCGATGTCGAGATAGACCCAGCGCACATTGTCGTTGTCGGCCTTCTTCGAGATCAGCACGACTTCCGACTTGATGACGCCCGCATTGCCGACCATGCCGCGGCCCGGCTCGATGATGGTCTCCGGGATGTCGTTGCCGAAGTGCTTGCGCAGCGCGCCGAAGATCGCCTGGCCATAGGCCTGCGCCGCCGGCACATCCTTCAGGTAACGGGTCGGGAAGCCGCCGCCCATGTTGACCATCTTCAAGACGATGCCTTCCTCGGCAAGCGTCGCGAACACGCGCTTGGCATCGCCCAGCGCACGGTCCCAGGCGGTCAGGTCGGTCTGCTGCGAGCCGACATGGAACGACACGCCATAGGCGTCGAGGCCCAGCACCTTGGCGCGGCGCAGCACGTCGACCGCCATCGCCGGCACGCAACCGAACTTGCGCGACAACGGCCATTCGGCGCCTTCGCCGTCGGTCAGCACGCGGCAGAACACGCGCGCGGCCGGAGCGGCGCGGGCCACCTTTTCCACCTCTTCGACGCTGTCGACGGCGAACAGGCGGATGCCGAGCGCATAGGCCTTAGCGATATCGCGCTCCTTCTTGATGGTGTTGCCGAAGGAGATGCGGTCGGCGGGCGCGCCGGCGTCCATCGCCATCTCGGCCTCGGCAACCGACGCGGTGTCGAAAGACGAGCCCATCGCTGCGAGCAGGCGCAGGATTTCCGGCGCCGGGTTTGCCTTCACCGCGTAGTAGATCCGGGAATCGGGAAGCGCCTTCTCGAAGGCGCGGAAGTTATCGCGCACGACATCGAGGTCGACGACGAGGCAAGGGCCTTCGGGGCGTCGGGTGGCGAGGAAATCGAGTACACGTTGCGTAGCCATCGGAACCTCCATCGCACCAGGCGGTGCGTGCAAAGGTGCGGAACGCGGGCCTTCTGCCTCGCGAACACGCGGTCAAACAAAGGCGGGACGAAAATCCGATGGTACCAGCCGGTGGAGACCCCGGAACCATGGAAAGCCGTCTCGCGGCGATGGACCTAGCCTTGCCCGGCTATGATCCGCTTTGTCTGCCTTGGCTTGGATGGGAAATCCCAACCGCACTGCCGGCAATGAGGGTGTGCCTCTTCAGTAACCCCGGTCTATGGACAACCGGAAAACACCAGAAAGGCCCGCACCGTCGTTGCTTCAAGACGTCCTCGGATCGGCGGTTGGCCGCTGAACCGACCGGGCTCGTTACTTCCCGGGTACCGTCCCGATATCCTCGCCATTCGAGGGTCGGGGGACGCCCACAGGCACGTGCGACTTTGGGCAAGCGCGATATAGGCGCGCATGCTTTCACAATCAATTAAAATCGAACCCCGGCTTGAAAAAATTCGGCTGTCGAACGACTGTGGACGCACAGTATCCAGATATTGAACGATGCCCAGCCAGCGCGACCCCTTCAATGCCTTCCTCGATTTGCCACAAGTGGCTGTTTCCCATGCACAATCCGGCCCGCTAGCCGGCCTGTCCCTGGCCGTGAAGGACATTTTCGACGTCGCTGGCTACGTCACCGGCTGCGGCAATCCCGACAAGGGCGAAAACGGCGCAGCAGCGGCTAAAACGGCACCCACGGTGCGAAAACTGCTCGATGCCGGCGCGCGATTCGTCGCCAAGACACAGACCGACGAGCTCGCTTTCTCGCTGATGGGTCAGAACGCCCATTTTCCAAGGCCTGTGAACCCGGCCGCCCCCAACCGTGTCACTGGCGGGTCGTCCTCGGGCTCGGCAGCGGCCGTTGCCAGCGGTCTTGCCGACATCGCAACGGGCTCCGACACCGGCGGCTCGATCCGCGCGCCGGCAAGCTTCTGCGGCCTGATCGGACTGCGCACCACCCATGGCGCGATCTCGCTTGAAGGCACCATGCCGTTGGCGCCCAGTTTCGATACCTTCGGCTGGTTCGCACGGGACATCGGGACCTACGAGAAGGTGGCGGAGGTGCTATTTGGGAGAGAGGATGCGGTGAGCCTCGCTCACCCGCGCCCCTTCCGCCTCGCAGCCCTCAACGACCTGCTGCTGGGCAATGTGGAAGCGGCGGAATATCGCCGCATGATTGACGCCATCGCGCCAATCCTCGGCGAATCCAAGATCGCCCCTGCCCTCACCCACGACCTTGACGACCTCTACTGGTGCTTCCGCAAACTGCAGGCTTCCGAAGCCTGGGGTTCGCATGGCCGCTGGATCGAAGAGGGTGACCGCCGCCTCGGTCCGGGCGTCAAGGAGCGGTTTGCCTATGGCGCCAGCATCGACCAAGGTACCGTGACGACCGAAACCGCGTGCCGCGCCTCCTTCCGCGCCGAACTCGCCGACCGTCTCGGCGACGACGGCATCCTCGTCCTGCCGACCGTACCGGGCGCGGCACCGTTGGCAGCTTCGAGTTTCGACGAAACGCAGGCCTATCGCGAGCGTGCCTTGCATCTGCTTTGCCTGTCCGGGCTTTCCGGCTTCCCGCAGATCACGCTGCCGCTTGGAACCGTCGATGGCGCGCCATTCGGCATCTCGCTGCTCAGCCCGCAAGGCAGCGACCTCGCGCTTGTCCGGCTTGGGCGGCGTATTCTCGAAACAGCCGGAAAGGCCTGACGCGATGGACACTCTCACCCGCATGCGCGCCTTCATCGACGTGGTCGAGGCGGAGGGTTTTTCGGCCGCAGGTCGCAAGATCGGCCGTTCGAAGGCGCTGCTCTCCAAATATGTGCGCGAACTGGAAGACGAACTCGGCGCGCTCTTGCTCAATCGCACCACCCGTCAGTTCTCGCTGACCGAGGCCGGCCATACCTATTACAAACGCGCCTCCGAGATCGTGCGCGAGATCGACAGCCTGTCGGACGCGGTGCGCGACAGTTCCGGCGACGTGCGCGGCAGGATCAAGCTTTCGGCGCCGCGCACCATGGCGGACGCGGCGGTCGGTCAATCGATGATCGATTTCGCCAGGCAATATCCGGACGTCTCGCTGGAGGTGCATCTCGACGATCGCTTCGTCGACCTTGTCGAGGAAGGCTTCGACCTCGCCATCCGCATCACGCGGCTTGAAAACTCCTCGCTGATCGCCCGCAAGCTGGCGCCGTTTACGCTGAAACTCTGCGGTTCGCAGGAGCTGATCGCCAAATATGGCAAGCCGACCCGCCCTCAGGACCTGGCGCACATGCCCTGCGTGGTCGACACCAATGGCCGCTGGGCCTCCAACTGGCCGTTCCGTGGCGACGACGGCGACATCACCAGTGTTCCGATCAGCGGCCCGATGATGGTCAACAGCCCCATCACCACCCGCATGGCGGCCCTCGCCGGCCTGGGCTTTGCCCTGCTGCCGGATTTCGTCGCCGCACCGGAAATCAAGAGCGGCCGGCTGATCTCGCTGCTCGAGGACCGCATCGACTTCAACGGCGGCATTTTCGCGGTCTATCCGCACCGCCGCTACCTGCCGGCGAAGGTGCGTGTCTTCGTCGACTTCATGGTGCAGTGGTTCAAGACGCACGAAACGTCATAACATTTTCGTTAGCCCGGTCCCACTTTCGCCCGGTTTCTGGTAACCCTCGGGGCCATGCTCATCCGAAGGAATCGCCAGGGTCCATGAACGTCCGGGGACGAATAGCCACTACGGCCGCGGCCTTCGGCGCCTTGCTTACCGGCACGGTGCCGGCCATGGTCCACCCGCACGTCTTTGCCGAGGCCCGCCTCGACGTCGTGCTTTCCCCCGACCATCAGTCGATCGCGGCATTGCGCCACCTCTGGCGCTTCGACGAATTGTTCTCCTCGACGGTGCTGATGGAGTTCGACAAGAATTCCGACCTCAAGCTCGACGATGCCGAGCTGAAGGAAGTGGCCAACACCATTAAGGCGTCGCTGGCCGAGTACAATTATTTCCAGATGGTCACCGTCGACGGCAAGGACGTCAAGATGAAGGCGCCGGCCGACATCGTCGCCTCCTTCGACAACAACCAGCTCATCGTTCTGTTCGAAGACCAGCCGCAGCAACCACTCAGGCTGAAAGGCAAGATCGACCTCGGCGTCTACGATCCGACCTTCTATACCGCCATCGACTTCACCGACGATACCAACCTCTCGGTGAAGGACCTGCCTTCCTCCTGCAACCGCTCCGTCATCCGGCCGGACCCGGACCAGGCGATCGCCCAGAACCAGAAGACCCTGACGGAAGCGTTCTTCAACGATCCGACAGGCACGGACATGAGCAAGATCTTCGCGACCAAACTCGAGTTGAACTGTCGGCCAGAAGGGTAACCCCCCGTGACCAAGACGACGACACGCCTGATCTTCTGCCTGCTGGCGACGGCCTTCGTGACGGCGCAGCTGGCCGGCCACGCCCACGCGCAGAGCTCGCTGGGCATCGGCACCAATGACGCGATGGCGCCGAGCACCGGCCTGTTTTCCGGCTTCCTGACCTGGGTCAACTTGCGCCAGCAACAATTCTACCACGCGCTCGCCGACGCCATCAAAGCGATGCGCCAGGACGGTTCGAAACTCTGGCTGCTGATCGGCCTGTCCTTCGTCTACGGCATCTTCCATGCCGCCGGCCCTGGCCACGGCAAGGCCGTGATTTCCTCCTACATGCTGGCCAATGAAGTGGCGCTGAGGCGCGGCATCCTGCTCTCCTTCATCTCCGCCTTCCTGCAGGCGATCACCGCCATCGTGGTGATGCTGCTTGCCTATTTCGTGCTGCGCGGCACCTCGATCTCGATGACCGACACCGCCTGGTTCCTGGAGATCGCGTCTTACGCCTTCGTGACGGTCTTCGGCGCCTGGCTATTGTGGCGCAAGCTCGGCCCGGCGGTGAAGCGCTTGTTCGGCGCGGCACCCACCTACAGCCTGTCAGCCGCGCATGCCCATGCCGGCGGCCACAGCCATGCCGACCATGGTCATGCCCGCGCGGCACATTCGCATGACCATTCCGCCCACGACCATCATGACCACGGGCACGATCACCACGATCATGCCGGCCATGATCATCACCACCACGACCACCATCATCACGATCATGGCCCGGGCCAGGTCTGCGAGAGCTGCGGTCATTCGCATGCACCCGACCCGACCCTGCTCGCCGGCGACCGCTTCGACTGGCGCAGCGCCTGGACGGCGGTTGCCGCCGTCGGCATCAGGCCCTGCTCCGGCGCGCTGATCGTGCTGTCCTTCGCCTTCCTCAACGGCCTGTGGGCTGGCGGCATCCTGTCGGTGCTGGCGATGGCGGTGGGAACGGCGATCACCGTCTCCCTGCTCGCCACGCTGGCAGTGACGGCCAAGGACTGGGCCGTGATGCTGGCCGGCGACGGCCGTTTCGGCAACCGCGTCCATTCCGCCATCGAAATCGGCGGCGCGGCGATGGTGTTCCTGTTCGGCCTTATCCTGCTGACGGCCAGTCTGCGAGCTTAAGCGCTGTCTCCCCTTGCGGTGGAGAAAAACACCTACTCGCCCAGTTCATCCTCGATATGCGCATGGATGATAGCATCGAAACTGGTCTCCGCTTCGAAACCCAGTTCCCGTGCGCGGCGTGCCTCGAAGCGGGTCGGCCAGTTCTTGACGATCGCCCACACCGCCTCGTCCGGCGCCTCGCGGATCAGCGCGACCGCTTTTACACCGGCGACGCGGCCAAGCGCCTCGATCTGCTCGGCGACGCTGACCCCGACACCCGGCATGGTGATGTTGCGGCGCGGGCCTACGGTCGCGCCGTCGATCTCGGCGGCGCGGATCAGGAACCCGACCGCCGAGCGCGGGCTGGCATGGGTGTGCACCACCGAACGCGGCACCGGCAGCATCGCCTCGACGCCGTTCAGCGGCTCACGGATGATGCCGGAGAAGAAACCGGAAGCGGCCTTGTTCGGCTTGCCGGGCCTGACACAGATCGTCGGCAGGCGAATGCCGATGCCGTCGAAGAAGCCGCGTCGCGAATAGTCGGCCAGCAGCGCCTCGCCGACCAGTTTCTGCGTGCCGTAGGAGGTCAGCGGCGTGGCGTGGAAATCGTCGGGAATGACCGGCGGAAACGGTGCGCCGAACACGGCGATCGACGAGGTGAAGACGACGCGTGGATTGTAAGCCGCCACCCTGATCGCGTCGAACAGTGCTCTCGTGCCGTCGAGGTTGACCCGGTAGCCGAGGTCGAAATTGGCTTCCGCCTCCCCGGAGACGACACCGGCCAGATGGAAGACGATGTCTGGGCGCGTTCTCAAAAGCGCGTCGGCCGCGCCGGGCGCGGCAAGGTCGCCGGTGTGGATGGTGGTCGAAATGCCGGCCGCGACAGGCGTTTTCGGCGCCACGATATCATGCAGGTCTAGCGCTGCGATGCGCCTGCCGCGCAGCGCGCCGTCCTTCGCCAGTCGCGTCGTGAGCTTGCGGCCGATCATACCGGCCGCACCGGTGATCAGCACGCGCATATCAGTTTCCCTTTCGCCGCTGGGCGCGGCTGCGCAGCCAGAACACGAGGAAGAAGGCCGCCACGAACAGCACCGCGACAATGCCGGCCAGCACCGTCGAGATATTGCCGATCGCTAGCATGATCGTTGGAAGATAGAAGGCCGTCACGCCGAACAGAAGCATGATCGACAGCGCGGCGATGGCCGAGCGCTTGCTTTCGCGGTCCATGGTGGGTCCGATCCCGGGTCTCGGTTTCCGTTTGTCGACGTCTCGTTAGCACAGCCTGCCGTTCAATGCAGGTGCCTGGGCTGCGGTGAGACGCCACGCACGGCCTCTCGCGGGCGGCCGTCCTCGGCGCGGCGGTCGAATTCGATTTCCACGGTCGCATGGCTGATGTCGTGCCCGGCACGCAGGCGGCTTTTTATGGCGTCGACGGCGACATGCGCGTCCACGCCGTCCTTCAGGCTGGCATGCAGCGTCGCCATGTTGCGGGCCCCGTCGATGGACCACAAATGCACGTGATGAACCTCGCGCACGCCGGGCACATTGTCCTGGAGGTCGTTGACGATGGCGTCGCGGTCGAGTCCCGCCGGCGTTCCCTCCAGCAATACATGTGCGGCCGCCCGCATCAGGTTCCAGGCCGTCGACAGGATCAGAACGGCCACCAACACCGACAGGATGGGATCGATCGGCGTCCAGCCGGTTGCCAGGATCACCAGCGCCGCGACGATGGCGGCCAGCGATCCCAAAATATCGCCCAGCACATGCAGGAGCGCACCGCGCATGTTGAGGCTTCCGCGGTCGCCGCCATGCAGGATCACGAAGCCCGCGACATTGACAGCCAGGCCCAGCGCCGCGACCACAAGCATCGGCCCGCCGAGCACCGGTAGCGGCGCCTGGAAGCGCCGCCACGCCTCGTAGCAGATCCACAACGCCACCAGGAAGATTGCGAGGCCGTTGGTATAGGCGACCAGCGTCTTGACGCGGCCATAACCATAGGTGTGCCGGCCGTTGGCCGGCCTCTCGCCGAGATGGAAGGCGTACCAGGCGAGCCCCAGCGCGATTGCGTCGGTCAGCATGTGGCCGGCATCGGCAAGCAGCGCCAACGAACCGGTTAGCAGGCCGCCGATCACTTCGGCGACCATGAAACCACCGGTCAGAACCGCCGCGGCGAGAACGCGCTTCTTGTCGGCGGCACCAAGATCGTGCCCGCCATGCATCATGGTCTTGGCTGTACGAACCGTGGTCGTGCGAATGATCATATCCCATCAGCCAACCCTCTTGGCGGGGGAACTTAAATCAATTCATTTGGATATAGAAGCATTCCGCTGCCATCCAGCGGCCACTAATCTTCGACTTTAGTACAAGATATTCAGAAACCAGCCGGCTAAGGATAAAATTCAACTAAAAATCCCCTGCCCGCCCTATGGACCACGCTTTTCGCACCGAGTCATTTAAGTTCGGCTCAGCAGCCGTCAATGTGATCGGAACGCCTCCAGACGCCGCTTCTGCTGCCCGGCGGCGTCGAAATTGGCCGGGTCCAGCCAGGCTTCGTAAGCCTTCTTCAGCGCCGGCCATTCCTTGTCGATGATCGAGTACCACGCCGTATCGCGGTTCTCGCTCTTGACCACCAGATGCTGGCGGAAAATACCCTCGAAACTGAAGCCGAAGCGTTCCGCCGCCCGCTTTGACGGTTCGTTGTTGTTGTTGCACTTCCACTCGTAGCGGCGGTAGCCGAGCTCGTCGAAAGCATATTGGGCGAACAGGAACTGTGCCTCGGTCGCCGCCGGCTTGCGCGCGATCAGCGGCCCCCAATAGATGTTGCCGATCTCGATCACGCCAAAGGCGGGCTCTATGCGCATCAACGTCTGCCGGCCGGCGACCTTGCCGCTCGCCTTGTCGATCACCGCGAAAAACAGCGGGTCGCTACTGGCTTCCACCTTGTCCAGCCAGGGCTGGAACGCCGCCCGGCTTTCCGGCGGCACCTCGAACAGCCAGCGGAAGCGGCCGTCGGCGTCGGTCACCGAGGAGGCCTCGAACAGGCCGTCGCCGTGCCGCGCCGCGTCCAGCGGCTCCAGCCGCACATAACGGCCTTCCAGCACCTTGCGCTCCGGACGCGGGCGCGGCTGCCAGTTCTTCAGATCTTCGGACACCATTGGCTCCTTAACGTTTGACAGGGCTCGCGCACCCTTTCAAAAAACACGGATGCGCAACTAGCACCAGCTGGACCAACAAAATGATCCACACAATCCCTGCCTTCGATCGCCTCGGCGAGGAAAATGCCTTCGCGGTGCTCGCCCGCGCTACCGCGCTTGCCGGGCAGGGACGCGACATCGTCAATCTCGGCATCGGCCAACCGGATTTCCGCACGCCGGAACACATCGTCGAGGCCGCCATCAAGGCGCTGCGCGACGGCCACCATGGCTATACGCCGGCCACCGGCCTTGCCGCCACCCGCGAGGCGGTGGTGCGCCGCACGCTCGCCACCACCGGCGTCGAAGTCTCGCCCGACAACGTCATGATCCTTCCCGGCGGCAAGCCGACCATGTTCGCCGCCATCCTGATGTTCGGCGAAGCGGGCGCCGATATCCTCTATCCCGATCCCGGCTTTCCCATCTATCGCTCGATGATCGAATTCACCGGCGCCCGGCCGGTGCCGGTGCCGATCCGCGAGGAAAACGGTTTTGCCTTCTCCGCCGACGAAACGCTGGCGCTGATCACACCCACCACGCGCCTGCTCATCCTCAACTCGCCTGCCAATCCGACGGGCGGGGTGACGCCACGTACGGAGATCGAGAAGCTGGTGAAAGGGCTGGAACGGCACCCGCATGTCGCGATCCTCTCCGACGAGATCTACGACGTGATGACCTATGACGGCGAGCGACATTGTTCGCTGCTCACCTTCCCGGAAATCCGCGACCGGTTGATCGTGCTCAACGGCTGGTCGAAGACCTGGGCGATGACCGGTTGGCGCATGGGCTGGTCGATCTGGCCGAACGGCGACAAGGGCGCGCATCTCTACGACAAGGTGCGCAAGCTGGCGGTCAATTGCTGGTCCTGCGTCAACGCGCCCAGCCAATATGCCGGCATCGCCGCTATCGACGGCCCGCAGGACGAAGTCGCCGCCATGATGCGGGCCTTCGATCGCCGCCGCAAGCTGGTGGTGGAGGGCCTGAATGCCCTGCCCGGCATTTCCTGCATCACGCCGAAGGGCGCCTTCTACGCCTTCCCCAACATCTCCGGCACCGGCTGGAAAGCCAAGAAACTTGCCTCCGCGCTGCTGGAAGAGGCGGGCGTAGCTCTGATCGGCGGACCGGATTTCGGCGTGCTTGGCGAAGGCTACATGCGGCTTTCCTACGCCAACTCGGAAGACAACATCGCCCGTGCCCTGCAAAGGATCGGCGATTTCCTGATCGCGAACGCAAAGACGGGAGGCACCCCATGAGAGGTACAACCCTGTTCGGGCTGATATCGCTGGTGTTTCTCGTTGGCACGTTTCAGGTGTCGGCCGATGAGCCGATAAAAGCCTGCGGCGGCATAAGGGGCCTCTCCTGTAGTGCCAGCCAATTCTGCGAGTTTCCGGTCGAGACCCAATGTGGCCGCGCTGATCGCATGGGCATTTGCATGCAGAGGCCTGAGATTTGCACGGAGCAATATCAGCCGGTGTGCGGTTGCGACGGCAAGACCTACGGCAACGATTGCGCACGCCGCGCCGCAGGCGCTGCCAAGCTCAAGGATGGGGAGTGCTGAATACCGTCAGACCAATGGCGCTGCACTCATTCAACCAATCCCGGCACTGCCGGAAAGCCTATCACCCAAGAATTAGGTGCTTTGCACTTTAGTCAAGCGCAGCGCAACCTCAACGATAAGACGCACTGCCAACAACTGAAGCACTAAGGTCGCCGCACTCATTACCCCTCCAAAGGCGACGATCGATGCCGACGCACCGAGAACAGCTGGAGTTTTGGGAACAAGAAGAAGCCAAATAGTCGTACCCAACGACTCTAAAACAATTCTCATCGTGAAAATAACTAGTGCTAGCCTCCACAGAACGATTGCCAATTTCTCGACGTCTACGCGCTTTAAAACCCAAATATCCGAAAACTTGCTCATCGACACCCCCGACGTCAGACGACACTCTGGCAGAATTTCTGTACCAGGCCAATTTAGACCCGTTTTTATCCGCGGCGACGTTATCAGCCTCGCCCGACCAGCGGCATCTTGGTCGCCATCACCGTCATGAACAGCACGTTGGCGTCGAGCGGCAGGCCGGCCATATAGACCACGGCTTCGGCGACACGTTCGACATCCATCACCGCTTCCGCCGCGATAGTGCCATTGGCCTGAGGTACACCCACCGTCATCGGCACGGCCATTTCGGTCAGCGCATTGCCGATGTCGATCTGCCCGCAGGCGATGTCGAAGGGACGGCCGTCCAGCGCCAGCGTCTTGGTAAGGCCGGTGATCGCGTGCTTGGTCGCTGTATAGGGCACGGAGCCCGGTCGCGGCACCTGTGCCGAAACGGAGCCGTTGTTGATGATGCGCCCACCCATCGGCGTCTGCCGACGCATGGCGCCGAAGGCGGCGCGGGCGCACAGGAAGGAACCGGTCAGGTTGACGGCAACGATGTCGTTCCAGACCTCGACCGGGATTTCGTCGATCGGTGTCGATTTGTAACCCATGCCGGCATTGTTGAAGAGCAGGTCGACCCGTCCGAACGCATCCGTGGTCGTCTTGAACAGCGCCTCGACCTGGTCGGGCTTGGTGATGTCGCAGGCGACCGCCAGCGCCGCCGCCTTGGTCTTGCCGGCAGCCGCGATTGCGGGCTCGAGCACCGCCTTGCGCCGGCCGCAGAACACCGTGTTCCAGCCGTCCTTCAGCAAGGCTGTCGCAACGCTCTTGCCGATGCCGGTACCCGCGCCGGTGACGATTGCCGTGCCCTTGATTGTCATGCCGTCCTCCCCGGCGCATGCCCCCGAAAATCGGAACGGTTTTCGGACAGGATCGGGCGCCAACTTAAAGTGTTAGAGCGTCCTTTGGGCGAACGATAGGGTGCGGCGCTCAACAGAGACCGAGGCATGGCAAATGAATGCCGCCGTGGCAAGCCGCGGCGCGAGGATCAGAGGGATGGATGGAGATGGCCAACAAAAAGGGCGGTCATTGGCGACCGCCCAGTCTGAACCAGCTTGGGAGGAGGATAGCCGATCCGATGCTTAAAATGATGCGCCTGACTGGTTAACGAAAGATTAACGCAGCCGGCGCCGGTCAACCTTGCGCTGTCGCGTCAGCTTCCTACCACTTCGGATTGACGCCGACCGGCGCTTTTGCCGAGGCGACGGTCGCCTCGATATGATCGACCAGCGCGTCGGGCAGGCTGAGCCGTCCGGCCAGCATGTCGAGATAGCCACGCTCGGCGCGTGTGTCCGGGTCGATGGCGAGACGCGAGGCGGTGTAGAGCTCGATCTTCTGCGCCTCGGTCTTCGCGGCGGCAGCGAGCGCGTCGACATCCGTCGGCGCCGCCAGCGCATCCCGAAGGAAGTCGGTGGCCTCGGCGCCGAGGCCCGACAGGCCGACCTTGTCGATGATCTTGCCGCGCTCCGCCTCGTCGATACGGCCGTCCGCCTTGGCGGCGGCGATCATGGCGCGCACGATGGTCAGCGCGAATTCGGCCTCGCCCTGCGGCGCCTGAGCCGGATCGAAGCTGTCGCCGGCCGGCGGCGGCAACAATTCCGGCTCCCTGGCGACATCGGCCGGCTTCTGGCCGGCCTTGTAGTTCTGGTAGGCCTTGTAGGCCAGCCCGCCAATGGCGGCAAGACCGCCAAGCTTGACGGCCGTGCCGGTCACCTGACGCCCCGCGCCGGTGCCCAGAAGCACGGCAGCCAAGGCGCCGGCGGCCAGCGGATTGTCCTTGGCCATCTGAACGGCCTGGCCTGCCTTGTCGCGCACGGTTCCGGTGGCGCCGGGAACTTGCGAGCTCAGAAGATCGTCGAGCAGTTTCTTGGGGTCGAACATCAAGGGCTCCAGCTTGTCTCGGCGGTTTTCATCCGCAGAGGTAGGCGGGCGAAGGCAACATTACAATGACATCGGCGCCTTTCTTGCTGCGTCGCATGCGCATGGAAGGCCCCCCAAACGGGCTTTCGTGCCGCCGGCCAGATGCCGGGATCAACTGCCGATATGCCGGCGGTCGCCGCGCCGGGCGGCCAGTTCGACCTGGCGGTGGCGCTCGGCATAACGGGCGCGGTCGTCGTCGGAGCGCGCCTCATGGCAATGCGGACACGAGATGCCGGCCTTGTAATGAGGCGAAGCCCGCTCCTGCGGCGTCAGCGGATGCCGGCAGGCGCGGCACAGCTCAGCCTCGCCCTCGGCCAGCCCATGCGAGACGGAGACGCGCTCGTCAAAGACAAAACACTCGCCTTTCCAGAGACTTGCGTCTTCCGGTACGTCTTCGAGATATTTCAGGATGCCACCCTTGAGGTGGAAAACCTCGTCGAAACCGAGCGATTTCACATAGGCGGTCGCCTTCTCGCAGCGGATGCCGCCGGTGCAGAACATAGCGACCTTCTTACCTTCCAGCTCGGCGCTGTGGTCGCGCGCCCATTGCGGGAAATCGCGAAAACTCTTGGTTTGCGGATCGATCGCACCCTCGAAGGTGCCCAATGACACCTCGTAGTCGTTGCGGGTGTCGATGACGACGGTGCCCGGATCTGAGATCAGCGCGTTCCAGTCCTTGGCCTCGACATAGGTGCCGACAGCGCCGAGCGGGTCGATGTCCGAGACGCCCATGGTGACGATCTCGCGCTTAAGCCGCACTTTCATGCGATGGAACGGCATCTCGGCCGCTTCCGAATACTTGACCTCGAGCCCGGACAATTCCGCAATGGATTCAAGATGTTCGATGAGCGCCGCAATGGCCTCGGCGCTGCCGGCGACGGTGCCGTTGATGCCTTCATGCGCCAAAAGCAGCGTGCCCTTGATGCCGTGTCCGCAGCAGAAAGCGGCCAGCGGCGCGCGCAGCGCTTCGTGGTCGGCAAGCCTGGCGAAGCGGTAGAGCGCGGCGACGCGAACGGGTCTGGGCGGCGCGGATTGGTTCATCGGGCACGTCCGTACCCCCTCGCGCCTGTGGACACAAGCACGGGGTGGCGGCTCCGGTGCACAAAAAAGCGCCTGCCCGTTCAAGCCCTTGCGCGGCAGGGGCCGGATTCCGGCGCCCGAATTTATACACAGGCCCGCGAACGGTTCGAAAATCGGTCGAAAAATGGAGAACCGTCCGTCATGTTCGATGAAACCGTCAACACCGCAATCCGTCGCGCCGCCCGCGCCGCCGATCTCGACGCCGCAGCCCTGTTTGCTCTCGTCGAGGTGGAAAGCGGCGGCCGGTTTTTCACGAAAATGGACGGCAGGGCCGAACCGCCGATCCGCTTCGAGGGACACTATTTCGACCGCCGGCTGCAAGGGGCCTCCCGCGAGGCAGCACAGGCTGCCGGTCTCGCCTCTCCCGTCGCGGGAGCGGTCGCCAATCCGCGAACCCAGGCGGCGCGCTGGGCGCTGCTGACGCGGGCGGCGGCCATCGACCGCAAGGCCGCCTATGAATCGACCTCCTGGGGTGTCGGCCAGGTCATGGGCGCGCACTGGGCCTGGCTGGGGTTTGCGGACGTCGAGGCGCTGGTGGCCGAAGCGCGCTCCGGTATCGAGGGCCAGTTGCGGCTGATGCTGCGCTATGTCGACAAGGCCGGTCTGGCGCCGGCGCTGCGCAACCGCGACTGGACCGCTTTCGCGCGCGGCTATAACGGCCCCGGCTATCGCCGCAACGCCTATGACCGCAAGCTTGCCGCCGCCTACCGGCGCCATGCCGGCCTGGCCATCGGCACGTTTGAAGAACTGGACAAGGATGAGCCCCCGGCGCCGTCCGCCGATCCGCTCCACCGCCGCGTTCTCAACTGGCTCGGCCGACAGGTCGGTCGCTAAACGTCGGCTCCACACCGCCGGTCGATGGCAAACGCCAGGCTTAAGATTTTCCACCGGCTGACACTGGTTATCCGGCCGACCGACGCTATCCTTCAGGCCAAGCGCCGGTGTGGCCTCCTATCAGTGCGAAGCTACGTGGACTTGGACATGGCCCTCTGCTAGACAAATTTAAATCGGTTGAATTTTTGCCGGAAAACGGCGTCGGCGAGAAGCCGGGAACAACAAGCCAAGGACAACAGGAATGTCGAACAAGACCGCAAAGCTGCTTTCGCTGCTCGACGGCCAGCCGGTGATCCCGGTGATCAAGATCGCCGACGTCAAGGATGCCGTGCCGCTGGCGCGTGCCCTGGCGCGTGGCGGCCTGCCGGCCATCGAAATCACGCTGCGCACCGACGCGGCGCTCGACTCCATCCGCCGCGTGGCGGCCGAGGTCGAGGAGGCAGTGGTCGGCGCCGGCACCATCCTCAATGCCCGCCAGTTCGACGAGGCGGCCAAGGCCGGCTCGCGTTTCATCGTCAGCCCCGGCCTGACCCGGGAAGTGATCGCGGCCGCCAGCGGCAGCGACGTGCCGCTGCTGCCCGGCGTCATCACGCCGGGCGAAATCATGGCTGCCGCCGAGGCCGGGCTCGATTTCCTGAAATTCTTCCCGGCCGAACAGGCCGGCGGGGCCGCTTTCCTAAAATCGCTGGCTTCGCCCTTCGGCGGCATCCACTTCTGCCCGACCGGCGGCATCGGTGCAAACAACGCCAAGGACTATCTCGGCCTGCCGAACGTGATCTGCGTCGGCGGTTCCTGGGTGGCGCCCGACGAGATGGTCAAGGCCGGCGACTGGGCCGGCATCGAGGCGCTGGCGCGCGAAGCGAGCAAGCTGCGCAAGAAGTGACTTGTCCCTCCCCGCGTGGGAGATCAAAAACTAAGCCGCAAACAAAAACCGCGCCTCATGGGCGCGGTTTTTCGTTTTGGGAACCCACAGACTTACTTGGTCTGGAAGCGGGCCACCGAGAGGAACTTCACGGCGGTGCCGGTGAAGCGGCTGGCGTCGGTCGGCTGGCCGTCCGGCTGGAAGCCGGCGGTGTAGACCTCGCTCGGCGCCGAACGCACCAGATTGTAGGCCAGACGCGGCGCGGTGGTGGAATCCGTCACCTTGGCGATCTGCTCGTTGGCCTGCAGCGCCCAGCGCGCCGCCTTCGGCGCGGCCGGAAGCACCACGGACTTCGCGGTCGGCTTGGCATCCTGCACGTTGGCGCGGGCTTCCTTGCGCGTCGTCTTCACGCTGCCGCCCATGGCCGCGGCCGGATCGGAGCCGGCGGGACGGGCGGCGACGGCGCCACGCGGCGTGGCGGCATCGACGCCGGACGGATCGTTGAAGGCCGAACGCGGCGCCGGGCTCGGCGTGACGGCGGCGACCTGATAGGTGTCGGCGGCGGAGGACTGCTCCAGCACGGCCTTGACCGCGTCGGTACGCCCGCCGGGCGGTACCGCGAACGCGTCGGTGGCCGTCGGTCGCGAGCCCTTACCGGTGTCGGCAAGCGCCAGAAGCACCGCCTGCTGGTTGGGTTCGGCCTGGGCCGTCGCTGTTTCCGGTCGCCGGGTCGGAACCGGCACATTGGCGGCGACAGCCTGATCATCCGCGCTAGCGGCGGCAACCGGCTGCGGCGCATTGGCATCGGCCATGCCGAACGGCACGGTGTCAGGCGAAACAGGTGCCGCGGCGGCCACGACAGTCGGCTGCTCGGCCTGGCTGGTCGCGCTGGCGTCCGCCACGCCGAATGGAACGGTCTCGGGCGTCGGCGGCGTCTGCACGCCGACATCCGCCTTCGGACGCGGCGCCGCACCCGGCAGCGGCACGGAACGGGCCGGCAGCGCCGCGATGATCGTCTCCGGCGTTTCCTTCTTCGGCTCGTCGGCCAGCTGCGGCTCTTCCGGCGTTTCGGCCACGGCCGGAACGTCGGTGCGCTGCGCGTTCTCAGGCGAAACGATGGCGATGCCAGGCTTCGATGCCGCGGCCGGCTTCATCGCGGCCTTCGGCTTCGGCGCCGGCGTCATCGCGACATCGGCGGAATCGTCTTCCTCGTCCTCGCCGCCGCCAAAGAAGGCAGCCAGGAAGCCACCCGACTTGTGGGTGGTGCCGCCGGCGCTGGCCAGTTCGATATTCGGCGTGCCGTTGGACTTGCGCGCCTTGTAGGAGGCCATCGCCTGCTCGTAACCCGGCAGCGGGCGACCGTCGCTCGGCACATGCAGCGTCTTGCCGTTCGGGAACAGGCGCGCCAGTTCCTGGCGGCTGATGCCCGGCCAATGGCGCACATTGCCGACGTCCATGTGCACGAAAGGCGAGCCGGAGGTCGGATAGTAGCCGACGCCGCCGCCCTGCATCTTCAGGCCGATGTCGCGCAGCTTCTTCAGCGGCACGCCTTCGATGTAGAAGTCCATCGCGCGGCCAAGGATATGCTGGCTCTTCTCGGCGACGCCGCTGCGGCGGCTGCGCGATTTCAGCATGGCGTTGGTGGACGGCGCGCGATAGCCGCAGATGACCTGGATATAGCCGCGCGAACCGCTCTGGCGATAGGCTTCCCACACCAGATCCATCAGGCGCGGGTCCATCTTGGTCGGTTCGTTGCGACGCCAGTCGCGCAGGAAGAAGTTCAGCTTCTTGAGGCCGGCCTGATCATAGCGGCCGTTGCGCTTGAAGACGATTTCGTCGACTTCGCCGGTGTGCAGATTGCGCAGCTTGAGCGCGCGCACCTCGGCATGGGCGGCGCCAGCCGAGACGGCAAGCAGGCCAGCCGCCATCGTGGCGCCGGCAAGCCATTTCCGCCAGACGCTCAACGAGGATTGACGCCTGTTCTGGTGTCGTTCGATTCTGCTCAAATCAAAAGGCCTTGCAGACTGCCGTTTGTCCCCGGATTTGATCAAACGGGCATGGTGGATTCACACCCGATAATCGATCCTAATGGTTAATCGACACTTATTGAAGCCGAAATGCGGTAACACCGTGGCGATATCCCGCCCTAATTTCCGCAATTCGCTTCTTGGTAAACCACTGGTTTAAACGAGGAAACTCGCCCGAAGCTTGCGCGGGAATCAGGAGGCTATCTTTTCCGCCCGACCGGTTTCGGGATCAATGCCATATTCCTTGAGTTTTCTGTACAGCGTCGAGCGACCAATGCCAAGCCGCCGCGCCACCTCGCTCATCTGGCCATTGTAGTGGTCGATGGCAAGCCGGATCATCTCCAGTTCGACCGCCGCCAGCGAACGCACATCGCCACGATCGTCGAGCGCGGCCAGCGTGCCGAAGCGCTGTTCCAGGCGCGGCGGCAGGCTTGCGTGAGCAGGCATTTGCGGCACTGGCTCCACCGCCTCGTCGGCAAGGTCGGGCACCACGGACGGCGCGGCCGCTTCCAGCACCACGGTACCTTCGACCTGGGCACGGATCTGCGGGAATTCCTCCACCGTCAGCGTCTCGCCTTCGGCCAGAACCGAGGCGCGGTAGATGGCGTTTTCGAGCTGGCGGATGTTGCCCGGCCAGTCATAGGCCTGGAGCATGGCCAGCGCCGGTTCGGCGATCGACAGCCGGCGCTTCGGGCCGACCGGCGTGACCTTGTCCATGAAATGCCGGACCAGGAAGGGGATGTCCTCCTTACGGCGGCGCAGCGGCGGCACCATGATCGGGAAGACATTGAGGCGATAGAACAAATCCTCGCGGAAGCCGCCATCCTTGACCTGCTGCAACAGGTCGCGGTGAGTGGCCGAGATCAGCCGGATATCGACCTTGACCGTGGCGCGGGCGCCGACCGGGTCGACCTCGCCCTCCTGCACGGCACGCAGGAGTTTTACTTGCACATCGAGCGGCAGGTCGCCGATCTCGTCGAGGAACAGCGTGCCCGAATGCGCCTCGACGAACTTGCCCGCATGTTTTTCGGAAGCGCCGGTGAAGGAACCCTTCTCGTGGCCGAACAGGATCGATTCGACCAGATTGGCGGGGATGGCGCCGCAATTGACGGTGACGAAGGGTTTCGAGCGACGGTCGCCGCTGCCCTGGATGGCGCGCGCCACCATTTCCTTGCCGACGCCCGATTCGCCCTCGATGAGGATCGGGATGGACGAAGCCGCCGCCTTCTGGCCGAGCCGGATGACGCGCTCCATCGCAGCACTTCGCGTGGCGAGGTCCTTGAAGGAGAGTGTCTGGCCGGCGCGGCGCGCGGTGCGCTTCACCGCCACCTCGACCTCCTCGACCTTGAGCGCGCTGGCGATTGCCGCCTGCAGGCGCTCCGGCGAGGCCGGCTTGACGACGAAGTCGAAAGCGCCGTGGCGCATCGCCTTCACCACCGTTTCGATGCCGCCTTGCGCGGTCTGCACGATGACCGGGATGCGGATGTCGCGCTCGCGCATTGCCTTGAGTACGGCGATACCGTCCATGCCGGGCATGGCGAGGTCGAGCACCACGACCGACACGTCGCGGGCGCCCGGCCCATCCATCGCCGCCAGCCCGGCCTCGCCGCCATCGGCGGTGAGCGCCGAATGGCCGAAACGGCTGAGCGCGGCCTCCACCAGCCTGCGCTGGACCGGATCGTCGTCGACGATGAGGATGGAACCTGTCATGAGTGTCGCGATTTCCCCGTCGCCATCGCTTGTGCCCTATGGATCATCTTGGCACAGGGTTCTAAATAAGCTTTCAAAAAAGCCGGTGAACGAATTGCTTAGGATTTGACCGGCCCGCGCGGCATTTTCCGGAAGGTGTTGAAATGCAAACGTTTTTTGACCGGCTTCATGCGCCGGCCCAAATCGGCCGCAAGGCAGCCGAACTCGGCAATCTGCCCGAATGGAACCTGGCCGACCTCTACGCCGGCATGAACGCGCCGGAACTGAAGCGCGACATCGACAAGGCCGGCGCCGATGCCGCCGCCTTCGAGGACCGCTGGAAGGGCACCTTGGCGGCCGAAGCCGCGCACGGCGCCGACGGCAAGCTCGGCGAGGCGCTGAAATCCTATGAAGCGCTGGAAGAGCTGATCGGCAGGATCGTCTCCTATGCCGGGCTGGTCTATGCCGGCGACACCTCCGACCCGCAGCGCGCCAAGCTTTACGGCGACGTCCAGGAGAAGATGACGGATGCCTCCTCGCATCTCCTGTTCTTCGGGCTGGAGCTGAACCTGGTGGACGACGCGGCGATCGAGCAGGCGCTCGCCGCCGACCCGGAATTCGGCCACTACCGACCCTGGGTGCTCGACCTCAGGATGGACAAGCCCTACCAGCTCGAGGACCGCATCGAGCAATTGTTCCACGAAAAGTCGGTGACCGGGCGCGGCGCCTGGAACCGGCTGTTCGACGAGACGATGACGGAGCTGCGCTTCGACATCGATGGCGAACAGCTGGCGCTGGAGCCGACGCTCAACCGGCTGCAGGACGCAGACGGCGCGGTGCGCCGCCAGGCTTCCGAGGCGCTGGCCGCGACCTTCGCCAAGAACCTTCGCACCTTCACGCTGATCACCAACACACTGGCCAAGGACAAGGAAATCTCCGACCGCTGGCGCGGCTTCCAGGACATCGCCGATTCACGCCACCTCGCCAATCGCGTCGAGCGCGGCGTCGTGGATGCGCTGGCGAGCGCCGTTCGCGACGCCTATCCGCGCCTGTCGCACCGCTATTATCGCATGAAGGCGCGCTGGCTCGGCATGGACGAGATGAACCACTGGGACCGCAACGCGCCGCTGCCCGAAACGCCGCAAGCGACGATACCGTGGGACGAAGCCAGGAACACCGTTCTGTCAGCCTATCACCGCTTCTCGCCGGAGATGGCCGATATTGCGCGCCGCTTCTTCGACCGCAACTGGATCGACGCGCCCGTGCGGCCCGGCAAGTCGCCCGGCGCCTTCGCCCATCCGACGGTGCCGTCGGCGCATCCCTATGTTTTGTTGAACTATATGGGCAAGCCGCGCGACGTGATGACGCTGGCGCACGAACTCGGCCATGGCGTGCATCAGGTGCTGGCCGGCGGCCAGGGCGCGCTGATGGCTTCAACCCCGCTGACCTTGGCCGAGACCGCCTCGGTGTTCGGCGAGATGCTGACCTTCCGTTCCCTGCTCGACAAAACCGAGGACCGGCGCGAACGCAAGGCCATGCTCGCCCAGAAGGTCGAGGACATGATCAACACGGTGGTGCGCCAGATCGCCTTCTACGAATTCGAGCGCAAGGTGCACACCGAGCGCAAGAACGGCGAGCTGACCTCCGACCAGCTCGGCAAGTTCTGGCTGGAGGTGCAGGCGGAAAGCCTGGGCCCAGCGATCAAGCTGCGCGAGGGCTACGAGACCTTCTGGGCCTACATCCCGCACTTCATCCATTCGCCGTTCTACGTCTATGCCTATGCCTTCGGCGACTGCCTGGTGAACTCGCTCTACGCCGTCTACCAGAACGCCGAACGCGGCTTCCAGGAGAAGTATTTCGACATGCTGCGCGCCGGCGGCACCAAGCATCATTCCGAGCTGTTGAAACCGTTCGGATTGGATGCCTCGGACCCGGCCTTCTGGCAGATCGGGCTTGGCATCATCTCCAACCTGATCGACGAACTGGAAGCGCTGGATTAGGACGGCTTACCCCCCCTTTGCGGGGAGGGGCGATCCGCGCGACGGATCGGGTTGGGGGTATAAGACAAATTGACGGTAGCCCCTTTCGCTCTCTTCCGCGACGATCAGGCCGGCCGCGAAGTGCTGTTCGAGGAGCCGTCGGCGCTAATCGTCGCCGACGAAGCCCATGATTTCGAAGCGGCGCTGGAACAGGCCGAGGCAGCGCGTCGCGCCGGAAAATGGCTGGCTGGTTACTTTTCATACGAAGCCGGCTACCTGCTGGAATCGAAGCTGAAGCCACTGCTGCCCGAGGGCCGGCGCGCGCCGCTGGTGGCGCTCGGCGTCTTTGACGGACCCTCCGACCGCAGCCTGCCGTCTGGCCAGCCCGACACCAACGGGCCGATCTTCGATGCGACCGCACGTTGGTCGTTCGAGGATTACGAGAAACGCTTTGCGCGCCTGCACCGCCATCTGCGCGAAGGCGACTGCTACCAGGGCAACCTCACCTTCCCCATCAACGCGCATTGGTCGGGCGATCCGCTCGCCGCTTTCAACGCGCTGGTCGCGCGCCAGCCGGTGAAATATGGCGCGCTCGTTTCGCTGGCCGGCCCGACCGTCTTGTCGCGCTCGCCCGAACTGTTCTTCCAGATCGACGGCAATGGCTGGATCGAGACACATCCGATGAAGGGCACCGCACCGCGCGGCGCAACGCCAGAGGAAGACGCGGCGCTGAAGGAGTTTTTGCGCAACGACGAGAAGAACCAGGCCGAAAACCGCATGATCGTCGACCTGTTGCGCAACGACATCTCGCTGATCTCCGAGGTCGGCACGCTGGATGTGCCGGACCTGTTCCGCATCGAAAGCTATCCGACCGTGCACCAGATGGTGTCGACCGTGCGCGCAAGATTGCTGCCCGATCTCAGCATCCGCCGCATCTTTTCGGCACTCTTTCCATGCGGCTCGATCACCGGCGCGCCGAAGATCCGCGCCATGGAAATCCTGCGCGAGCTGGAAGGCGTGCCGCGCGACGTCTATTGCGGCGCCATCGGCTGGATAGCGCCCAATGGCACGATGCGCTTTTCGGTGGCCATCAGGACCATCTCGCTCTTCGCCGACGGCGAGGCCGTCTACAATGTCGGCGGCGGCGTGGTGTTCGATTCCACGGCGCAGGAGGAGTATGAGGAATGCCTGCTGAAGGCCCGCTTCGCGACGGGAACCGCCCCGGCTTCACGCTGATCGAGACGTTGCGCTGGCAGCCCGGCGACGGCTTCCTGCGCTTGGACCGGCATCTGGCGCGACTGGCAAGCTCGGCCAAGACGCTTGGCTTCCGCCACGAACCGGCAACAGTGCGAACCGCGCTGGACGATGCCATCCGAGACGCCGACGGCCCGCTGCGCATGCGCCTGACGCTCGCTGCCGACGGGACCGTCGAAGCGACCGCGCAACCGTTCCAGCCTTTGCCAACGGGGATGGTATGGACACTGCGGCTGGCGCAGACCCGGCTCGCTTCCACAGACGCGTTGCTGCGCCACAAGACAAGCCGCCGCGAGGCCTATCTGGCGGCGCGCGCCGAATACGCCCCGGCGGAAGCCGACGAAGTGCTGCTGGCCAATGAGCGCGACGAGATTTGCGAGGGCACCATCACCAACCTCTTCGTCGATGCTGGCGACGGCGGCCCGTTGCTTACTCCCGCGCTCGGTTGCGGGCTGTTGCCAGGCATATTGCGCGGCGAACTGCTGGATCAAGGCAAGGCGCACGAAGCGGTTCTAACCTTGGCCGACCTCGCCGCAGCGAAGCAACTTTACGTCGGCAATTCACTGCGCGGGCTGATCGCCGCAAGGCTGGTTTATTGACCTTCCGACCAGCGGCGCATACATTGTGTTCACCTGTGTTCATGGAGACGACGATGGCAGCCGGCGGCACGTTTTCGGTGCGCCTCCCCCCGGAGACGAAACGAGAGTTGGAGGAGTATGCCAAGGCCACAAAGCGCTCCAGCGCCTTCATCGTCAAGGAGGCTGTCGAGGCACATCTGGCGGAGCGCCGCGCCTATCTAGAGGCGATCGAAGAGGGCGAACGCGAGGCCGATCTCGGCGTCTTCGTTTCGGGCGAGGCGGTATTCAAATGGATGGAGTCTTGGGGCACGGACAAGGAATTGCCGCGGCCCGAACCGGATGTCTTTCCGGCCAATGATGGCAAATCTTGATCCTCGTCGTCACCCCCAGAGCCGCGCGCGATCTGGACGACATCCACTCCTATATTGCGCATGATGACCCGTCAGCGGCGAATGACGTCATGCGCCGGCTGGTCAAGGCGCTGAAAATGATCGCGGAACGCCCGGCGATTGGCCGGCAGGGCGCCACTGGCGCCAGGCGACACGAATGGTCCGTTCCGGGCCTGCCCTACCTCATCCCCTACCGTGTAGAGGCCGAAAGGGTGATCATCCTTCGCGTCTTCCACACCGCCCGTTTGCGCCCACTTGATTGGTCATGATGCCTCCCCACACCCCCTATGACGGTTCCTCCAAGCTGTTCGCCATCGGCCTGAAGCCGCTCGAACTCGACCGCTGGCTGGAGATCGACGATGATTTCGGTGCCTATCTGACCGAGAAGCGCCGGCTCTATGCCGAACTGCCCGACAAGGTCTTTGTCGAGGAGGCGGGAACCCGCGACGCGCAGCGCGAGGTGCTGGAGCTGGTCGAGGCGCATATGGCCGCCTATCACCCAGGGATGCTGGATGAGGCGCGGGCGGCGGGCGGCGCAGGCTCCAGCGCGCCGGCCGACGCACCGCTGGTGGCGGCCTCGCTGATGGTTCAGGACGATCTCATCCTGATGCGGCGCGGCGAGGACGGCTGGCGGCTTGCCGCCGGCTCATTGTGCTTCCCCTCCTCCTGGTCGCTGACCGAGAAATTCGGCAAGCCGCTGCACCGGATCCATGATCCGGTGCCGGGTTTCGGCACCGGCACGCGGCCCGCCGAAGTGATCAGCCGCATGTTCGACAATCTGCAAGGCCAGGCGGTGGAACGCTTCAACTGGTCGGTCCAGGCCAACGATGCGCTTTACCACCCGCTGTCGGACCGCCAGCGCATCGCCCGCGCCGCCGACCGGCCGTCGAACTTCCCCGACGGCGACATCAACGCGCATGCCTTCATCCGCGTCGAGCGGCAGACATTGCGCAAGCTACCTCTGTCGCGCGACATCCTGTTCACCATCCGCATCCATCTCGACCCGCTGGCGGTGCTCGCCCGCCATCCCGAGCGCGCCCGCATCGCCGCCTCCTTCGCCACGCAGCTTGGCGAACTGGACGAGGCGCAGCTCGACTACAAGGGGCTGACCGCCGACCGCGACCGGCTGGTGGTCTATCTTGGCGAGATGGCGGCATCTCCTTCTCCCCTTGTGGGAGAAGGTTAGGCGCCAGCGGCCGGATTCGCTTTATTGTGACAAGCATGTATGGTTTAGCAGTTGCAGCCGGGCGCATCCGCGTCCGGCTTTCTTATGAGGACAATGCGTCAAAGAAGGAGTGCCGCAAAAAATGGCGAATGAAAAATGGCCCGTCTACGGTGAGATCACCGGCCCGATCGTGATGATTGGCTTCGGTTCGATCGGCCGTGGCTCGCTTCCGCTCATCGAGCGCCATTTCAAGTTCGACAAGTCGCGCATGGTGATCATCGATCCCAGCGAAGAGAACCGCAAACTGGCGGATGAGCGCGGCATCACCTTCCTGAAGGAATCTGTCACCAAGGATAATTACAAGGAACTGCTGACGCCGCTGCTGACCAATGGCGGCGGCCGGGGTTTCTGCGTCAACCTGTCGGTCGACACCGGCTCGGTCGACATCATGCGGCTGACCCGCAAGCTCGGCGCGCTTTATGTCGACACCGTCGTCGAGCCGTGGTTGGGCTTCTATTTCGACACCGAGGCTTCCAATGCCTCGCGCACCAACTATGCGCTGCGCGAAAGCCTGCTGGCCGAGAAGCGCAAGCATCCGGGCGGTCCGACCGCCGTTTCGACCTGCGGCGCCAATCCCGGCATGGTTTCCTGGTTCGTCAAGCAGGCGCTGGTCGACCTCGCCAAGGAGCTCGGCCTCGATGCCGAGACGCCGGCGCAGGACGACCGCGAAGGCTGGGCCAGGTTGATGAAAAAGGCCGGCGTCAAGGGCGTGCACATCGCCGAGCGCGACACTCAGCGCACCAAGAAGCCGAAGCCGATGAATGTGTTCTGGAACACCTGGTCGGTGGAAGGTTTCATTTCGGAAGGCCTGCAGCCCGCCGAACTTGGCTGGGGCACGCATGAGAAGTGGCTGCCGAAGAACGCCAAAAAGCACAAGAAGGGCTCCAAGGCCGCCATCTATCTAGAACAGCCCGGCGCCAACACCCGCGTGCGCACCTGGTGCCCGACGCCCGGCCCGCAATATGGCTTCCTCGTCACCCACAATGAGGCGATCTCGATCTCCGATTTCTTCACCGTGCGCGACAAGCATGGCGAAGTGACCTACCGCCCGACCTGCCACTATGCCTATCACCCGAGCAACGACGCCGTGCTGTCGCTGCACGAGATGTTCGGCGCCGCCGGCAAGGCGCAGCCTGTGCACCACGTGCTCGAGGAGAACGAACTGGTCGACGGCTCCGACGAGTTGGGCGTCCTGCTCTACGGCCACAAGAAAAACGCCTACTGGTACGGCTCGCAGCTGACGCTCGAAGAGGCGCGCAAGCTCGCTCCCTACCAGAACGCCACCGGCCTGCAGGTATCGTCGGCGGTGCTGGCCGGCATGGTCTGGGCACTGGAAAACCCGGAAGCCGGCATCGTCGAGGCCGACGAGATGGATTTCAACCGCTGCCTGGAAGTGCAGAAGCCCTATCTCGGCCCGGTGAACGGCCACTACACCGACTGGACCCCGCTGGACGGCCGCCCCGGCCTGTTCCCGGAAGACATCGACGAGAAAGACCCCTGGCAGTTCCGCAACATCCTGGTGCGGTAAGCACCAGCAGATCCAAAACAAAAAAGGGCGTCATCGACGCCCTTTTTCATTTAACCGGCCGTGACGGCTGCTGTCGCTGCGGCCGTCTCTACTTCCGCAGCTCGGCCTCGATATCGTCCAGCGCCTTGTCCTTGCCGATGCCGGTGAGAAAGGCGAGGCCCTTGACGAGCGGCACCGTCACCGAAGCCGAGATCGGCGTGGTCGAGACGATAAGGTCGACATTGTCGGCCATCGAGGCCACTTCGGTCGCCTTGCACTGCATGGCGTTGAAGGTGAGCCCGCGCGCCTTCATGGCTTCGGTCACCGCGACGTTGACCGCCGTCGAGGTGGCGACGCCGGTGCCGCAGGCAAATAGAATGGTCTTCTGTCTGGCCATGTAAATGTCCTTTCCCGCTTAACCCAGAACCGCTCTGACGTCGTCGACGCTTGCTGCCCGCTTCAGGCCGGCCAGCGCTTCCGGGCTCTGGATGGTGCCCATGATCTCCTGCAGCATTTCTATCTGCTTGTCCTTGTCGTTGATGGCAAGCAGGAAGACGATGCCGACCGGTACCGCCTCGTCCGGCTCTTCCATATTGGCGAAGGTGACCGGCTTCGACAGCACCGCCAGCGCCACGCCCGCTCTGTTGACATGCACCGGGTCCGTGTGGGGAACCGCCACGTTTTCCGCGAGACCCAGCGGCAGGCCGGTTGGCATCGTCTGTTCGCGCTTCACCACGGCGTCGGCATAGCTTGGCTTGACGTAGCCGAGCGTCTCCAGCCTGGAGGCGAGCTGGCGGATCACCGCCTCGCTTGTGTCGGCGTCCACGCCAAGCAGGATGGCTTCGGGGTCGATATGGTCGATCAAGGCTTGCGCCATCAAGTCTTCTCCAATGTTCGGGGCCGGCGGCTGTCACGCCACCGGCCCCTTCTTAATCATGCAGGCGAAAGCGCCCGCTTTCAGGCGGACTGCTCATCCTCGGCGCCGGCGGCGCGCTCCCAGGCCAGCGTGTTGCGGCGATAGAGCACGAAGACGGCCGCTATCACCACCGCCAGCAGGCCAAGGCCGGCGATGCCGAGACCCTGGATCGCCTCGATGATCACGTAGGGCACCCAGAGGAAGCCGTCGACCACCGAGGTGATCTGCACCGCGTTTTCCGGCATCTTGAAGCCCGACGAGATGGCCGCGCTGGTGAACAGCGGCGCCAGAGCGTTGGCGACATAGAAGCCGAGCGCCAGCGTGACGGTGCCGACCACGACCATGCGGAAGACGTTGCCTTTCAGGAGCGGCGCGGTCATCGCCACGATGAAGGGGATGACGGCGAGGTCGGCGAACAGGATGACGCGGTTGCCCGGCAGGATCACCGACAGGATGATGGCGATCGGCACCAGGATCAGCGACGACGAGATGGCGGCCGGGTGGCCAATCAGGATCGCCGAATCGAGGCCGACCAGAAGCTCGCGGTCGCCGGTGCGCTTGCGCACGAATTCCTGGGCGGCGTCCGAGACCGGCAGCAGGCCTTCCATCAAGACCTTCACCATGCGCGGCAGAAGCAGCATCACGGCGGCCAGCGTCATGCCGGTGGTGAGGACCTTGGACAACACCGTGCCAAAATCGCCGGCGTTGTAATAAGCGATGGCGCCGAGCACGAGGCCGATGATGAGGCCGAGCACCACCGGCTCGCCGAACACGCCGAAGCGCTTTTCGATGGTCTCGGTCGAGATGTTGATCTTGTTGATGCCGGGGATACGGTCGATCACCCAGTTGAGCACGATGGCGATGGGCAGGATCTGCGCCGAGGCCAGATGCGGCACCGAGACGCCCGGAATGCCGTAGAACTGCTGCACCGCGCGCGCCGACCAGTCGGCGAACAGCAGCGCAAGTGCCGCGACAAGTGCCGCCACTGCCAGGCCGTAACCCAGGCTGCCCGTGGCGGCGGTGGCCAGCGAGCCGACAAAGGCGAAGTGCCAGAAGTTCCAGACGTCGACATTGAGCGTGCGGGTGAGGCGCAGAAGCAGAAGCGCGACGTTGACCGCGATGCCGATCGGGATGACCCACAGGCCAACCGACGAGCCGAAGGCGATGGCCGCGGCCGACGGCCAACCCACGTCAACGATGTCGCGATGAATGCCAGTGTTGGTGACGATGGCCTTGGCCACGTCGCCGATCGAATTGAGCATCAGGCCGAGCACCAGGTTGATACCGATGAAGGCGACGCCGATGGTGACGGCGGCGCGGAAGGCGCGGCCGACCTTGGCCCCCAGCACGACGGCGATGATAAAGATGACGATGGGCAACAGCACCGTTGCGCCAAGCGTGTCCACGGCCGCTTTCAGGCCGGTCAAGAAACTGTCCATTTTCCCTCCCCAAGACCGCCCGATTGGTTTCCGGTGCGGTTTCTCCAGAACATTTGTGTTCTTCGATATACGAAAGTTGCAATGTTTCAAGAAGCTGTCAATCGACCAGCCCGACAAAGTGGTGGACTGACCGACTGTTGCCGGATCGCAACGCTCGGCATCGCCCTTAGATTGGCGAGCCTTGTTTTCATCCGCAATTCGAGCGAAGGAAAGGGTGCGGACCGAGGAGAGGTTTTTTCGACATGACGACAGCGCGCAAACTTGTCTTGGCTGGCCTCGCCGCCGGCGCAACCATGGCGTTGGCCGCGTGCCAGACCGGCGGCCCGGCCGAGCCGCCACGTAACGCCGCTCCCAAGGGCGTCGAGGGCTCGTGGATCGACGCACAGGGCACCGGCCTTTCCACCATTTCAGGCGGCAAGTTCCAGACGGTGGCGACCGACACCGGCCAGAAACTGGCCGACGGCAGCTACCGGCTGACCAGCCAGACCTCGATCGAGATCAACGGCACGTCGCTGATCCGCCAGTCGCCGATCGCCTTCAACTGCCTGCTGGTTTCCATCAACCAGCTCAACTGCACCAGCCAGGCCGGCCAGAACTTCGTGCTGACGCGGCGGAGCTGACCGCGCCGATTCCAGGCGCGACAAGGCTTCACCACCGGCTCTCATTTCGAAAACAGCCGCATCGTCGCGATGCGGCTGTTTTCGTTTACTCAACATTTTTCGCCGGCAAAGCCTGACCCGAATCCGCTTGCATCGGCCGGGAGGCGATGGGAACATGCCGCCAGAGGGCATGTAAAATTCCAGTCAAGCAGGGCGGCTACAACGCCGTGAACGGGCTCGCGCGCATCGCCCCGAAAGACGCCCGGCTGGGGCGAAGGCGAGCCGCCACGACAAGAGGGAGAGCAGGAATGAAGAAGATCGCTGTCGTAATGGCCCTTTCGGCCTCGGCGCTTGCCATGAGCAGCGGCGTTTCCTTTGCCGACTATACACTCAACATCCTGCACATCAACGACTGGCACAGCCGCATCGAAAGCAACAACAAATACGAATCCACCTGTTCGGCCGAGGAAGAGACCAAGGGCGAATGCTTTGGCGGCGCCGCGCGCCTGATCACCGCGATTGCCCAGGAGCGCAAGAAGCTGGAAGGCCAGAACGTGCTGTTGCTGAACGGCGGCGACAATTTCCAGGGCTCGCTTTTCTACACCACCTACAAGGGCAAGGTGGAGGCCGAGTTCCTCAACGAGATGAAGTTCGACGCCATGACCGTCGGCAATCACGAGTTCGACGATGGCGAGGACGCGCTGGCGCCGTTCCTCGACGTCATCAAATTCCCGGTCCTGTCGGCCAATGTGAAGGCGAGCGCCGCCGCCAAGGTCGGCGACCGCATCAAGCCTTCGGTCGTGGTCGAGGTCGGCGGTCAGAAGATCGGCATCATCGGCGCCGTCACCAACGACACGCCCGAACTCGCCTCGCCCGGCCCCAACATCACCATCGAGGACGACGTCAAGACGATCACCGCCGAGGTGGAGAAACTGAAGGGCCAGGGCGTCAACAAGATCATCGCGCTCACACATGTCGGCTATCCGCGCGACAAGGAGATGATCGCCAAGATCCCCGGCATCGACGTGGTGGTGGGCGGACATTCGCATTCGCTTCTGTCCAACACCGACCCGAAGGCCGAGGGTCCCTACCCGACGATGATCGACAACCCGGGCGGCTATAAGGTGCCGGTGACCCAGGCCGCCTCCTATTCGAAGCTGCTCGGCGAGTTCAAGGTGGTGTTCGACGACAACGGCGTCGTCAAGGAAGCCAGCGGCAACCCGATCCCGCTTGACAAGTCGGTGACACCGGACCCGCAGGTTCTGGCCCGCATCAAGGAACTCGGCGCGCCGATCGAGGAACTGAAGGCCAAGCAGGTCGGCGAGACCACCGCCGCCATCGACGGCAGCCGCGACAATTGCCGCGCGCGCGAATGCACGATGGGCAATCTTGTTTCCGACGCCGTGCTCGACCGCGTGAAGGGCCAGGGCGTCGAGATCGTCTTCACCAATGGCGGCGGCCTGCGTGCTTCGATCAAGGAAGGCAAGGTGACGATGGGCGACGTGCTCACCGTGCTGCCGTTCCAGAACACCGTCGCCACCTTCAAGGTGCCCGGCAAGACTATCGTCGGCGCACTGGAACACGGCGTTTCCGGCGTCGAGGAAGGCAAGGGCCAGTTCCCGCAGGTGGCCGGGCTGAAATACGCCTTCGACAAGTCGGCGCCGGCCAATGGCGGCCGCGTCAAGTCGGTCGAGGTGATGGAAGGCGGCCAGTGGAAGCCGATCGACCCGGCCAAGGAATACATCGTCGCTTCCAACAATTACGTGCGCCAGGGCGGCGACGGCTACAAGCTGTTCGTCGACGCCAAGGACGCCTACGACTACGGCCCGAGCCTGGAGCAGGTCGTGGCCGATTATGTCGGAACGCACAGCCCCTATACGCCGAAACTGGACGGTCGCATCACCGAGCTGGCGGCGGCAACGCAACCGGCTGCCGCGACGGAGGCCGCCAAACCGGCAGACACGGCGCAGGCCGGCGGCACCGCAGCCCCGGCGGCGAAGCCCGCCGATGCAGCTTCCTCTGAGACAGCCAAGCCGGCAGAGGCTGCAAAACCCGTCGAAACGGCCAAGCCGGCGGAGACCGCCGCCCCGATCCAGGCCGGTGGCACGCACACCATCGTCAAGGGCGACACCTATTGGGATATCGCGGTCAAGGCCTATGGCGACGGCACCAAATGGCGCCGCATCGCCAATGCCAACCCCGGCCAGGAGGCGCACCGCCTGCTGGTCGGTTCGGAGCTGAAGATACCGGCGAAGTGAGGAACTTACCTTCTCCCCCTTGTGGGAGAAGGTGGATCGGCGCGCAGCGACAAGACGGATGAGGGGTGTTGCAAGGAATGAGGCGGCGCAAGGGAACCGCCCTGTCCTGACGAGCTATGTCGGGGAATGTCGCGCTCCGTCCAACACCCCTCATCCGACCTCACCTAAGGCGGCTTCGCCTGCGGCTCGGCCACCTTCTCCCGCAAGGGGAGAGGGTGGATTGGCGCAAAGGTGCGGCCAGACGCGACATTGCAACCTGCGACGCCGCTGCTAGATACACTGCCATGACGCTCGCCACCGACCCCAAAGCCGCCGCCGCGCCTGCCGGCAGCCTGCCCAACGCCGCACCGCAAAAGGTCGGCCTGATGCTGGTCAATCTCGGCACGCCCGACGGCACCGAATACGGGCCGATGTGGCGCTATCTGCGCGAATTCCTATCCGACCCGCGCGTCATCGAGATGCCGCGCTGGCTCTGGTATCCGATCCTCTACGGCCTGGTGTTGACGACGCGCCCAAAGAAATCGGGCGCCAACTACGCCAAGATCTGGAACCGCGAGAAGAACGAATCGCCGCTGCGCACCTATACGCGCGGGCAGAGCGAAAGACTGACGGAGCGTCTCGCCGACCTCGACAATGTCAGCGTCGACTGGGCGATGCGTTATGGCACCCCCTCGACCCGCGCGGTCGTCGAAAAGCTGGTCGGCCAGGGCTGCGACCGCATCCTCACCTTCCCGCTCTATCCGCAATATTCGGCGACCACGACAGCGACCGCCAACGACCAGCTGTTTCGCGCGCTGATGAAGCTGCGGCGGGCACCGGCGGTCCGCTCAGTGCCACCTTACTATGCCGAGCCCGTCTATATCGACGCGCTCGCCCGCTCGATCGAAAAGCACCTCGCCACGCTGGATTTCGAACCGGAGGTGATTGCCGCCTCCTATCACGGCATTCCCAAACCCTATTCCGACAAGGGCGATCCCTATCAGGCGCATTGCCTGGAAACGACGCGGCTCTTGCGCGAAAGGCTGGGCTGGAGCGAGAAGAAGCTGATCACCACCTTCCAGTCGCGCTTCGGCGCGCAGGAATGGCTGCAGCCCTACACCGACAAGACGATGGAGCGGCTCGGCAAGGAAGGCGTGAAGCGCATCGCCGTCGTCAATCCCGGCTTTTCCTCGGACTGCATCGAGACGCTGGAAGAGATCGCGCAGGAGGCGCGGGAAATCTTCCTGCACGCCGGCGGCGAGAAGTTCGCCCACATCCCTTGCCTCAACGACAGTCCCGAAGGCATGGACGTGATCGAGACGCTGGCGCGCCGCGAACTGGCCGGCTGGATTTAAGCTTTCGCCGAGACTTCGGCTGGCCGCCACGAAGCGGCATCCCAATCCCTACCGCCTCTTTCGATTGTAACGGCGCTGAAACACACTTAAGTGTTTTGTGAGGCAATTGAGGGAGAGCCGAATGGACGTCAGCGGTTTCACGGGTTTCGACATTGCGATCGTTGTTTTGGTCGCCCTGGTGCTCATCCTGTTGTTCAAGGGCATCCGCACGGTGCCGCAGGGATACAACCATACGGTCGAGCGCTTTGGCCGCTACACCAAGACGCTGACGCCGGGCCTGAACATCATCAACCCCATCTTCGAGCGCATCGGCGCCAAGCTGAACATGATGGAACAGGTGCTCGATGTTCCCACCCAGGAAATCATCACCCGCGACAACGCCATTGTCGGCGTCGACGGCATCGCCTTCTTCCAGATCCTGAACGCCGCCCAGGCCGCCTACCAGGTGTCGGGGCTGCAGAACGCCATCCTCAACCTGACCATGACCAACATCCGCACGGTGATGGGCTCGATGGACCTGGATGAACTCCTGTCCAACCGCGACGCCATCAATGAGCGGCTGTTGCGCGTGGTCGACGAGGCGGCGCATCCCTGGGGCGTCAAGATCACCCGCGTCGAAATCAAGGACATCAACCCGCCGGCCAATCTGGTCGATTCCATGGCCCGCCAGATGATGGCCGAGCGCGACAAGCGCGCGCAGATCCTGGCCGCCGAGGGCCTGAAGCAGTCGCAGATCCTGGAAGCCGAAGGTCGTCGCGAAGCTGCCTTCCGCGATGCCGAGGCGCGCGAGCGTTCGGCCGAAGCAGAAGCCCGCGCCACCCAGGTGGTGTCGGAGGCGATCGCCAAGGGCGACGTGCAGGCGATCAACTATTTCGTGGCGCAGAAATACACCGAGGCCTTGGCCAAGATCGGCACCGCCGGCAATTCCAAGATCGTGCTGATGCCGATGGAGGCTTCCTCGCTGATCGGCACGCTGGGCGGCATCGGCGAGATCGCCAAGGAAGTGTTCAGGGACGATGGCCGGGGCGGCACCAGCCAGCGGCAATCGACCCGCCCGCCGCTGGTGCGGCCCGGCGAAAGCTGAGCGCTGTCGGGAACAACGCCATGATCGAACGCTTGATCGTCGAACTCGGCCCCTGGAACTGGATGGTTCTGGGTTTTGTCCTGCTGGTCGCCGAAATCCTCGCCCCCGGCGTCTTCCTGATATGGATCGGCATCGCGGCGCTATTGATCGGCGCCGCCTCGCTCCTCCTGTGGGACGCCGCCTTCTGGACCTGGCAGGTGCAGGTGCTGGCCTTTCTGGTGCTGGCGCTGGTGTCGGCCTATGCCGGCAAGCGCTTCTTCAGCAGCCAGCACGCCAAGAGCGACCAGCCATTGCTCAACCGGCGTGGAGAACAGATGATCGGCCGCACCGCGACTTTGGCCGAGCCGATCCGCGAGGGTCGCGGCCGCATCCAGCTGGGCGATACGCTGTGGCGTGTCTCCGGGCCGGACCTGCCGGCGGGCACCCGCGTCAAGGTGACAGGTGCCGCGGAAACCGACCTGGAGCTGACGGTCGAGAAGATCTGAGCTTTACCCCTCCCCTGTGTGGGGAGGGTTACGTGAACGACCTACGCCGCACCCGCTCGCAACAGCAGCTTCTCTTTCAGCACCTCGAAGCCGGGCACGAACCAGATCGAACTGCCCTTGTTGGTTTCGCGCACGAAGTCGCGCAGCGGCCCGCTGCGTTCCAGCGTATCGCCGATATCGCCGACGATCGCGCATTTCAGCTGATAGTTGACCATCTTCTGGAATGTCGCGCCGGCAAGACCGGTGGAGAGTTTCAGGAAATCCGGCCCCAGCCGCTCGACCGGAATGGCGACGACATCGGCCTGGTGCGAAAAGGCCGTCCCGATGAAATCGTTGATGTCGGCCTCGCGGGCAAGCAGCGCGCCTTCCTTGGCGCAATGCAGCACGCGCGCACCGCCGATTTCGATCACTTCGTCCATGACGTTGCTCCCGCTCGGGCGCGAAGCCGGCGGTCATTCAAGGACTGGCTTCGCGATGAAAAAAGGTCAGGCCGCGCCGATGCGCAGCAAATCGTGGAAATGCACGAGGCCCACCGGCACGCCGTTTTCAACCACAACCAGCGCACCGATATTATGCTTGTTGATCAAGGCGATCGCCGCGCCTGCCATCAAGCTCGGCTCGATCGTCTTCGGCGAGCGGGTCATGATGCTGTCGACCGTGGTCTCGGCGAGGTTGCGGTGCAGGTTACGACCCAGGTCACCGTCGGTGACGATGCCGGCCAGCTTGCCGTCGCTGTCGACCACGCACACACAGCCGACCTTCTTCTGCGCCAGCGTCATCACCGCCTCGGGCATCTTGGTGCCGAGCGCAACGAGCGGAATCTGGTCGCCGGTGCGCATGATCTCGGAGATCAGCGTCAGATTGGCGCCGAGCTGGCCGCCGGGATGGAAGGTGCGGAAATGGTCCGGCGTGAAGCCGCGCGCCTCAAGCAGCGCGATGGCGAGTGCATCGCCCATCGCCAGCTGCAAAAGCGTCGAGGTGGTCGGTGCCAGTCCGTGCGGGCAGGCTTCCTGCGCCTTGGGCAGCGCCAGCACCACGTCGGCGGCGCGCGCCAGCGCCGATTTCTCGCCGGCGGTGAGGCCGATGAGCGGAATGGAAAAGCGCCGCGAATAGTCGATGATGCCCTTGAGCTCCAAGCTCTCGCCCGACCACGACAGCGCGATGATGGCATCGTCCGGCGCGATCATGCCGAGATCGCCGTGATTGGCCTCGACGGGATGAACAAAGAAAGCCGGCGTGCCGGTCGAAGCCAGCGTCGCGGCGATCTTGGAGCCGATATGGCCGCTCTTGCCGACGCCAGTGACGATAACGCGGCCGGTGATGCGCGAAAGCGCGTCGACAGCCTGCGCGAACGGCTCGGCCAGGCCGTCTTCAAGGGCCGTGCTGAGCGCGGCCAATCCCGCCTGTTCGGTGGCTACGGTTCTGAGCGCCGAAGCGATCGCGGCCTGACGGTCCGCCCGCTTCCTCTTCAAGCTTGCAGCATGCATGGACGAAGCGCTTAGCGCTTCATGCACAATCTGTCCAATTCAATCGTCCAGGGCCGTGAACAGGCCCCGGCCTAACACTCCATTAACCATCACAATTTACGGTTCGGTAAGCATGGCGCGGGGGTGCGCCACGAATGTGTGGTGACGATGTCGCGGGCCCAGCCTGACAAGAGCAGCCAGAAAAGGACGGCCGCCGGCGCTTTGCTGCTGGCGGCGACGGCTTTGCCATTGCTTTTGATGCAGCCCTCCTTTGCCCAGCAACTCGACCTGCGCGGCGCCGTCAACGACCCGTTCACGCCGCAAGCCCAGCCGGGTGCCCTGCCCCCCGCCAACCAGCCGGGCGTCGCGCAGAACCAGCCGCTCAACGGCGCGGCCGCGCCTGCAGCACCTGCGGCCGGCATCGCCGAACCGGCCTACCGGCCAACGAGCCGCGGCGCCCTGCCCCAGGACCTCAACGCGGCACCCGCCGATGCCACCGGCAATGTCGACGCCGCCGGCAACGCGTTGCCCGCCGACAATGGCGGCGCCAACGGTGCGGCAGCAGCCGCTCCGGCGGACCCCTTCGCCGACCAGCCCCTGACGACCAACCGGCGCCAGGCCGGCGCTTCGGCAAGGACACCCGCGGCCAATGCCGCCCGCGCCAACACGACCGGACAGCGCAACCGCAACGATGCGACGACCGCGCGGAACAACGGGCAAAACAACCGCGCGACGGCGCGGCGCAATGCCCCTCGCCGGCCAGGCGCGACGGCGACCGCGGCGGCAGCCGGAGCGGAAGCCGAGGTCGACCGTAACCTGCGCACGGGAACCGTCGATCTGGCCGATCGCCAACCGCTCGACCCCCGCGCCCAACGCACCGGCCCTATCGAGGGCGGCCGCGCGCGGCCGGACGACACGCCTTACGCACCGCTCGGCATCAAGGTCGGTTCCTTCACGCTGCGGCCTTCGCTGGGACAGGGCGTGCTGGCCACCTCCAATGCCGATTCCAGCGCGAACGGCCGCTCGGCAACGATCTCGCAAAGCACGCTGCGTCTCAACGCGACGTCCGAGTGGGCGACCAATTCGGCCGTCATCGACGGCTATGGCACCTTCCGCAAGAGCTTCTCCGGCCAGGATGTGAAGGAGCGGCGCGGCCGCATCGAGGGAACGCTGAATGTCGACCTCGACCATGATTGGCGCGCCATTGCCAAGCTGGGCTACGAAACGGCGCCTGAGGGCGCGACCTCGCCAGCCGGCGTGCCGGGCGCGATCACGCAGCCGCAGCGCAACACGTTCGACGGCAGCCTCGCCATCCAGAAGAACATCGGCAAGCTGCGGCTTGGGCTGAAAGGTGCCGCCCAGCGCGACGTCTTTGGCGACGCCACCCTGGGCGACGGCACCATCCAGTCGCAGGAGACGCGCAACTCCACCCTCTACACCGCCACCCTGCGCGGCGGTTACCAGATCTCGCCGGCCCTCACCCCCTTCACCGAAATTGAGGTCGGCCGGCGCGTCTTCGACCAGACCGCGGACCTCAACGGCTTCGAGCGTTCGTCCAACCGGCTTGGCGTGCGCGGCGGCCTCGAACTCGACATGGGCGAAAAGTTGAGCGGCGAGGTTTCGGCCGGCTGGATGCGCGAAGCCTTCCAGGACAACCGCTTGCAGCCGGTTTCGGGCGCCACCGTTGCCGCCAATATGCGCTGGTCGCCGGTGCGCGGAACCATCGTCGGCCTGACTGGCGAAACCACGCTGGAAGACACCACCACGCCTGGCCAGAGCGGCTCGATCCTCTATTCCAGCGGCCTCACCTTCGAACGCCAGCTGCGCGCCAACCTGACCGGCAACGCCGCCCTTGGCCTCGCCTATCGCGACTATATCGGCTCCAGCGACCACGACCTGATCTACAGTGGCCAGGTCGGCGCCACCTGGTGGCTCAACCGCTATCTCGGCGTCACCTCGTATCTCCGCCACGAACGGCTGAGCAGCAATGTCGAGGGCCGCCCCTCGAAGACCAACAGCGTCTATCTGGGGCTGACGCTGCAGCGCTGAGGCTGCCCAAGACCAAATGCAGGCCCGAAACAAAACCGGCCGCCTTGCGGCGACCGGTTTCGACAGGGATCGAAGATGTGGAAAGCGGTCAGACGACCGAAGCCTTCACGCCGGCCTTCTCGAACTCGTCGAGCAATGTGCGGATGACGCTCGCCATGTTGCCGTTCACGTCCTTGCGCCAGAGCGCGAAAGCGACATTGGCCTCGATGAAACCTTCGGGCGAGCCGCAATCGAAAGTGCGGCCCTGGTAGTGATAGCCGTAGAAGGATTGCTTGTCCTTCAGCTTCAGCATGCCGTCGGTGAGCTGGATCTCGTTGCCGGCGCCGCGTTCCTGGTTTTCCAGGATGCCGAAGATTTCCGGCTGCAGGATGTAGCGGCCGTTGATGTAGAAATTGGACGGCGCCGTGCCCTTCTTCGGCTTCTCGACCATTTCGGTGATGCGGAAGCCGGTGTGGGTGTCCTCGCCACGCCCGACGATGCCGTATTTGTGCGTCTCTTGCGGATCGCACTCCTGCACCGCGATGATGTTGTTGCCGGTCTCCTCGTAGAGCTCGACCATGTCCTTCATGCAGCTTTTTTCAGACTGCATGATCATGTCGGGCAAGAGAAGCGCGAACGGTTCGTCGCCGACCAGGTCGCGCGCACACCACACCGCGTGGCCAAGGCCGAGCGGCACCTGCTGGCGGGTGAACGAGGTCTGTCCAGGCGCCGGCTGCAGGCGCTGCAGGCGCGACAGCACCTCGTCCTTGCCGCGCTGGGCGAGCGTGTCATAGAGCTCGAACTGGACGTCGAAATGATCCTCGATGACCGCCTTGTTGCGGCCGGTGACAAAAATAAAATGTTCGATGCCGGCTTCGCGGGCCTCATCGACGACATATTGGATGACCGGTCTGTCGACGACGGTCAGCATCTCCTTCGGGATGGCCTTGGTGGCGGGAAGGAAGCGCGTGCCGAGGCCGGCGACCGGGAAAACTGCCTTGCGTACTCTTTTCATCAATCAACGATCCATTGCGGATGACAGGGTCAATCCCTGCTTCACGACATTTCCATGCCGGAATTGAAGACTAGTGAACAGGCTGCCAGACTAGGGCTTTGCAGTCAAAAATCATTAAAAATTATATCAGCACTGCTTTTGGCCTCGCGTCGGGTCTATGGTAAACCAAATCCTAACCGGGTTCGGCCATGAATGCTCTTCCTGCGATGATAATGGAGGACATGATGCCCATTCGCACCGCCGCCAAAAAGTTTGCCGGCATGATCTCGGCAGCGGCGCTTTCGCTTGCTCTTATTCTGCCGGCGGGCCCGGCTTTCGCCGACGCCGGCTTCCGTCATTGGGTCGCGTCCTTCCGCGCCAGCGCGGTGCAGGCGGGCGTTTCCGGCGCCGTCTATGACGCCGCATTCCGAGACATCAAGGACCCCGACCCGGAAGTGCTGCAGAAGGCGCGCTTCCAGCCCGAATTCACGGCGCCGGCCTGGGATTATTTCGACAACCGCGTGCATGAGCAGGCGATTTCCAACGGCCAGGCGATGGCCCGCAAATGGAAGCCGTGGCTGGACAAGATCGAGGCCCGCTTCGGCGTCGACCGCTACATCCTGCTCGCGATCTGGTCGATGGAATCGAACTATGGCGAGATGCTGAAGCGCGACGACGTCATGCGCAACGTCATCCGCTCGCTGGCCACCCTCGGCTACGGCGACCAGAAGCGCTCGAAATATGCCCGCACCCAGCTGATCGCCGCGCTGAAGATCCTGCAGACGGGCGACATCGACGAAAGCCACCTGCAGGGCTCTTGGGCCGGCGCGATGGGCCACACCCAGTTCATTCCGACCAGCTACCAGACCTATGCCGTGGATTTCGACGGCAACGGCAAGCGCGACATCTGGAACTCGGTGCCGGACGCGCTGGCCACCGCCGCGAACCTGCTCAAGAAGAACGGCTGGCAGTCGGGCAAGACCTGGGGCTACGAAGTGACCCTGCCCGACGGAAAAGTGCCGGGCGGCTCCATGTCGCTGTCGAAATGGCAGGCGCTGGGCGTAACCCGGGCCAGCGGCAAGCCGTTCAAGAACGGCACCGACCGCGCCGAACTGAAGCTGCCGGGCGGCCGCGAAGGCCCCGCCTTCCTGATCATCAAGAATTTCCAGGTGATCAAGCGCTACAACAACGCCGACAAATACGCCTTCGCCGTCGGCTTGCTGGCCGACCAGATTGCCGGCCGCGGCGCGCTGGTCAACGACTGGAGCCGGCCCTTCACCAAACTGAGCTTCGCCGAGAAACAGGAACTGCAGCAGCGCCTGGCCGAGCACGGCTATTACGACGGCAAGTTCGACGGCAAGATCGGCCAGGCCTCCAAGGATGCCATCTCCGCCTATCAGTCGAGCGCCGGCTTGACCCCGGACGGCCATCCGAGCATGGAAGTGCTGAAGGTATTGCGGCGGAAATGACCGCATAGGCAACGGAGACGCATAGCTTGGCATCGCGGTTCTTGGCACCTTTGCGCCGCCTGCCGGTTCTGCTCCTGGCCGCCGGCTTCCTTGCCGTCGGCATCGCCGCCGCCTGGCAGGCGCCGGCCTTCGCCCAGGAAGACCCGGAGGCGCGGCCGTGGTCGCTGCGCGACCTGTTCTTTCCCCGCCGTAGCGAGCGGCTGGTGCCACCCGGCCAGATCGGCCAGCCGCAGAAGCCGAAGCACAAACCGAAGCCGGTCGTGCGCAAGCCCGTCGAGCCGCCGGTCACCGCCGTCGAGAAGACGACCGACGCCCGCGTCATCCTGGTGGTTGGCGACTTCCTGGCCAGCGGCCTTGCCGAAGGGCTGAACGAGTTCTTCGCCAACAATCCGGCCATCAAGGTCGTCGACCGCGCCAAGGGCTCGTCCGGCTTCGTGCGCGACGACGTCTACAATTGGCCGCAGGAGATCGCCGCACTGGTGGCGGCGGAGAAGCCCGCCGCCGTCATCGTCATGATGGGTTCCAACGACCGCCAGCAGATGAAGGTGGGCGACGAGCGCGAAACCCCGCGTTCGGAAGTGTGGACCAAGGCCTACGAATTGCGCACCCAGGCGCTGGCCAAGGCGCTGGCCGGCACGAAGGTGCCCTATCTGTGGGTCGGCATGCCGGCCTTCAAGCCTTCGAAGATGACCGCCGACATGCTGGCCTTCAACGGCATCTACCGCGCTGCCGCCGAAGCCTATAACGGCGAGTTCGTCGACATATGGGACGGCTTCGTCGACGAGAACGGCGCCTTCGTTTCGACTGGTCCCGACGTCAACGGCCAGCCGGCCCGCCTGCGTGGCGACGACGGCATCAACCTGACGCGCGGCGGCAAGCGCAAGGTGGCCTTCTATGCCGAAAAGCCGCTCCTGAAGATCCTCGGGCTTTCAGGGCTGCTCGGTGCCGCACCCGCCGCGCTGCCGGCCAGTCCTTCACCGCCGGGCATGCTGATGCCGCCGGCGGCGGCACCGATCCCGATCGACCGCACCGAGCCGATGGCGCTCGGCGACCCGGCGCTCGACGGCGGCTCGGAGCTTTTGGGTGCGACACCGCCCGCGAAACCCGCCTTGGTGCTTCCCGGCGAAAAACTGGCGGTGCAGGGTATCGCGCCGCCCGCTTCGCCCGGCCGGGCGGACGACTTCTCGCTGTCGCCAAAATCGCAGCCGGCCGCTGCACCGGACAAGACCGGCGCCTTGCGGCCCTAAGCGGACAAGCCTCTACGATAAAGGGGAGAACGAAGCGCCGGATTTCCTTGAAAGGCCCCGGCGCCAGGCCGCGTCAGCGCGGCAGAACGCTCGAACCGGTCAGCGCCTCATCAATGGCGCGCGCTGCCTGGCGACCCTCGCGGATCGCCCAGACCACCAGCGACTGGCCGCGGCGGATGTCGCCGGCGGCATAAAGCCGGTCAACACTGGTGCGGTAGTCGCTGTCGTTGGCGGCGACATTCCTGGAGCGCCGTGCGTCGGTGGCGATGTCGAGCTTGCCATCCAGTTCAGCGGTCACCGCGCCGTCGATCGGTCCGGCGAAGCCGATGGCGATGAAGGCGAGATCGGCGCGGATGACGAATTCCGAACCCGGGATCGGCTTGCGCTTCTCGTCCACTTCGCAGCATTTCACGCCGGTGAGCTGGCCTTCCTCGCCGATGAACTCCAACGTCGCCACCTGGAACTCGCGTTCAGCGCCTTCGGCCTGCGACGAGGACGTGCGCATCTTGGTCGCCCAGTAGGGCCATACGGCGAGCTTGTCTTCCTTCTCCGGCGGCTGCGGGCGGATGTCGAGCTGGGTGACGCGCACCGCGCCCTGGCGGAAGGCGGTGCCGACACAGTCGGAAGCGGTGTCGCCACCACCGACCACCACGACATGCTGGCCACCGGCCGTGATCGGCTCTGACTGCCAGGCAACCGACTGGATGTCCTCGCCGCCGACGCGCTTGTTCTGCTGGACGAGATAGGGCATCGCGTCATGCACGCCCTCGAGATCGTCGCCCGGAATGCCGGCAGGACGCGGCGTTTCCGAACCGCCGCAATAAAGCACGGCGTCGAACTCGGCGAGCAACTCCTCCACCTTCTTGTCGACGCCGACATTGACGCCGCAATGGAAGGTCACGCCTTCGCCCGCCATCTGTTCGACGCGGCGGTCGATATAGTGCTTTTCCATCTTGAAGTCGGGAATGCCGAAGCGCAGCAGGCCGCCGGGGCGGCTCTCGCGCTCATAGACATGCACGTCATGGCCGGCGCGGCCAAGCTGCTGGGCCGCCGCCATGCCGGCGGGACCCGAGCCGATGATGGCGACCTTCTTGCCGGTCTTCTTCTCCGGCGGATAGGGACGGACATAACCGGTCTCATAGGCCTTGTCGGCCAGTGCCTGTTCAACCGTCTTGATCGCGACCGGGATGTCCTCGAGGTTCAGCGTGCAGGCTTCCTCGCAGGGCGCCGGGCAGATGCGGCCGGTGAATTCCGGAAAATTGTTGGTCGAGTGCAGGTTGCGGATCGCCGCGTCCCAGTCGCCATTGTAGACGAGATCGTTCCAGTCCGGGATCTGGTTGTGGATCGGACAGCCCGTCGGGCCGTGGCAGAAGGGAATGCCGCAATCCATGCAGCGCGCGGCTTGCTTCTCGACTTCCGGCTGCGACATCGGCAGCGTGAATTCGCGAAAATGCCGGATACGATCGGATGCCGGCTGGTACTTGTGCACCTGCCGGTCGATCTCGAGAAAACCTGTTACCTTGCCCATGTCTCGGTTCCTGTAGAGCACGTGGCGGGGTTACCGCCGCACCCGTTATCCTCATCCGGTCGCGAGCGCAACCGCGGGATCGGGTCATTGATTGGCTGGGTGGTGATGGGCGCCGGGAAGCGATTGCCTCCCGGCCGACCAATTGCCTATTCGGCCGCCACGCTCATGCGGGCGCGCTCCATCTCCTGCAGCGCGCGGCGATATTCGACCGGCATGACTTTCCGGAATTTCGGCCGGAAGGTCGCCCAATTGTCGAGGATCTCCTTGCCCCGCGTCGAACCGGTGTAATGCACATGGTTCGAGATCAGCTGGTAGAGGCGCTCCTCGTCGTGGCTGGTCATGTCGCCCGATACGTCGACGCGGCCCTTGTGGTCGATGTCGCCGCCGTGATGGAGCAGTTTTTCCATCAGGTCGTCCTCTTCGGGAACCGGCTCCAGCTCGACCATGGCCATGTTGCAGCGGAGCGCGAAATCGCCCTCCTCGTCCAGCACATAGGCGACGCCGCCGGACATGCCGGCGGCGAAGTTACGCCCGGTTTTGCCGATGACGACAACGACACCGCCGGTCATGTATTCGCAGCCGTGGTCGCCGACACCCTCGACGACCGTGACCGCGCCGGAGTTGCGCACCGCGAAACGTTCGCCGGCGACACCGCGGAAGTAGCACTCGCCTTCGATGGCCCCGTAGAGCACGGTGTTGCCGACGATGATCGAATCCTCGGCGACGATCCTGGCATCATCCGGCGGGCGGATGACGATGCGTCCGCCCGACAGGCCCTTGGCGACATAGTCGTTGCCGGCGCCGATCAGATCGAACGAAATGCCGCGCGCCAGGAAGGCGCCGAAGGACTGGCCGGCGGTGCCGGTCAACGTCACCTTGATGGTGTCCTCGCGCAGCCCCTTGTGGCGGAAGCGCTTGGCGACCTCGCCCGACAGCATGGCGCCGGCCGAGCGGTCGACGTTGCGGATCGGCAGCGCGATCTCGACCGGCTGGCGCGCTTCGAGAGCGGGCTTGGCCTGTTCGATCATCTGGCGGTCGAGCACGTCGTCGATCGGATGCTTCTGGCGCTCGGTCCAGTGCACGGCCTCGCGCGGCGCCTCGGGCTTGTAGAACATTTTCGAGAAGTCGAGCCCACGCGCCTTCCAGTGATCGATCAGCTCGCGCTTTTCGAGGAGGTCGGTGTCACCGATGATCTGGTCGAGATGAGTGTATCCCATTTCGGCCAAAAGCTCGCGCACCTCTTCCGCCACGTAGAAGAAGTAGTTGATGACGTGCTCGGGCGTGCCCTTGAAGCGCTTCCTCAAAACCGGGTCCTGGGTGGCGACGCCGACCGGGCAGGTGTTGAGATGGCACTTGCGCATCATGATGCAGCCGGCCGCGATCAGCGGCGCGGTCGAGAAGCCGAACTCGTCGGCACCGAGCAACGCGCCGATGATGACGTCGCGACCGGTGCGCAGGCCGCCGTCGACCTGCAACGCCACGCGGGAACGCAGCCCGTTCAGCACCAGCGTCTGGTGCGTTTCGGCAAGACCCATTTCCCAAGGGCTGCCGGCATGCTTCAGCGAGGTGAGCGGAGATGCGCCGGTGCCGCCGTCATAACCGGAGATGGTGATGTGGTCGGCGCGTGCCTTGGCGACACCCGCCGCGACCGTGCCGACGCCAACTTCCGACACCAGCTTGACCGACACGTCGGCGGCCGGGTTGACGTTCTTCAGATCGTAGATCAGCTGCGCCAGATCTTCGATCGAATAGATGTCATGGTGCGGCGGCGGCGAGATCAGGCCGACGCCTTGCGTCGAATGGCGCACCTTGGCGATCGTCGCGTCGACCTTATGGCCGGGCAGCTGGCCGCCCTCGCCGGGCTTGGCACCCTGCGCCACCTTGATCTGCATCATGTCGGAGTTGACGAGATATTCCGCGCTCACCCCGAAGCGGCCCGATGCCACCTGCTTGATGGCGGAGCGCTCCAGATTGCGGCCGCCGCCCGGAAGCGGCAGGTAGCGGTCCGGCTCCTCGCCACCCTCGCCGGTGTTCGACTTGCCGCCGATGGTGTTCATGGCGACCGCCAGCGTGGTGTGCGCCTCCCTGGAGATTGAGCCGAAGGACATCGCGCCGGTGGAGAAGCGCTTGACGATCTCTGCCGCCGTCATCACCTCGTCCAGCGCAACCTTCTTGCGGCCGGTCTCTTCGGCCTTTCTGATGCGGAACAGGCCGCGAATCTGCTGGGCGCGCGCCGCTTCGCTGTCGATCTGGGCCGAGAACTCCTTGAAGGTCGACCACGACCCCTTGCGCACGGCGTGCTGCAGCGTGGCGACCGCGTCGGGCGTCCACATATGGGCTTCGCCGCGCATGCGGTACATATATTCGCCGCCAACCTGCAGGCTGTTGCGCAGCACCGGATCGTCGCCGAAGGCATCGCCGTGCCGCTCGACCGTTTCAGCCGAGACTTCGTCCAGCCCGACGCCCTCGATGAGGGTGGCAGTGCCGGTGAAGTACTTCTCGATGAACTCGCTCTTCAGCCCGACCGCGTCGAAGATCTGCGCCCCGCAATAGGACTGGTAGGTCGAGATGCCCATCTTGGACATGACCTTGAGCACGCCCTTGCCGAGCGACTTGATGTAGCGCGAGACCACTTCGTAGGCGTCGACCTCTTCCGGCAGCTCGCCCTTCCTGTGCATGTCGAGCAGCGTGTCGAAAGCGAGATAGGGGTTGATCGCCTCGGCGCCAAAGCCGGCAAGGCAGCAGAAATGGTGCACTTCGCGCGGCTCGCCCGATTCCACGACGAGGCCGACCGACGTGCGCAGGCCCTTGCGGATCAGGTGATGGTGCACCGAGGCCGTGGCCAGAAGCGCCGGGATGGCGATGCGGTCCGGGCCGATCTGGCGATCGGACAGGATGATGATGTTGTAACCGCCGGCAACCGCCGCCTCGGCACGGTCACACAGGCGCTCGACCGCGCCCGCCATGCCCGACACGCCTTCGGCGACCGCGTAGGTGATGTCGATGGTCTTGGTGTCGAAACGATCCTCGGTGTGGCCGATGGAGCGGATCTTCTCCAGATCGCCATTGGTCAGGATCGGCTGGCGCACTTCCAGCCGCTTCTTGCGCGAGGTGCCGACGAGGTCGAAAATGTTAGGCCGCGGCCCGATGAAGGAGACCAGGCTCATCACCAGTTCCTCGCGGATCGGGTCGATCGGCGGGTTGGTGACCTGGGCGAAGTTCTGCTTGAAATAGGTGTAGAGCAGCTTCGACTTGTCCGACATCGCCGAAATCGGCGTGTCGGTGCCCATCGAGCCGACGGCTTCCTGGCCGGTGACGGCCATCGGCGCCATCAAAAGCTTCAGGTCTTCCTGGCTGTAGCCGAACGCCTGCTGGCGGTCGAGCAAGGTGACATCCTTGCGCAGCGCGCGCGGCTCCACCGGGTTCAGGTCTTCCAGCACGAGCTGGGTGCGCTTCAGCCAATCCTTGTAGGGATGCTGCGCGGCGATCTCCTTCTTGATGTCCTCGTCGGAGATGATGCGACCCTCGACCAGGTCGATGAGCAGCATTTTGCCCGGCTGCAGGCGCCACTTCCGGACAATGCTCTTTTCCTCAACCGGCAGCACGCCGGCTTCCGAAGCCAGGATGACGCGGTCGTCGTCGGTGACGATGTAGCGGGCCGGACGCAGGCCGTTGCGGTCGAGCGTGGCGCCAATCTGGCGCCCGTCGGTGAAGCAGACGGCGGCCGGCCCGTCCCACGGTTCCATCAGGGCGGCGTGATATTCGTAGAAGGCCTTGCGGTCGGCATCCATCGACTTGTTGCCGGCCCAGGCTTCCGGGATCAGCATCATCATCGAATGGGCAAGCGAGTAGCCGCCCTGGAACAGGAACTCGAGCGCGTTGTCGAAGCAGGCCGTGTCCGACTGTCCTTCATAGGAAATCGGCCACAGCTTCGAGATGTTGTTGCCGAACAGCTCGCTGTCGACCGAGGCCTGGCGCGCCGCCATCCAGTTGTTGTTGCCGCGCACCGTGTTGATTTCGCCATTGTGGGCGACCATGCGGTAGGGATGCGCCAGCTTCCACGACGGGAAGGTGTTGGTGGAGAAGCGCTGGTGGACGAGGATCAGCGCCGTCTCGAAACGCGGGTCGGACAGGTCCTTGTAATAGGCGCCGACCTGGTAGGCCAGGAACATGCCCTTGTAGACGATGGTGCGCGCCGACAGCGAGACGCAGTAGGAGCCGATGTCCTTGTTGTTGTTCTCGGCATAGATGCGGCCGGAGATGACCTTGCGCAGGAGATAGAGGCGTGCCTCGTATTCCTCGTCATTGTCGATATCCGGCGTGCGTCCGATGAAGACCTGGCGGTGGTACGGTTCGGCAGCCGCGATATCGGGCGCCTTCGACAAAGAGGAGTTGTCGACCGGCACATCGCGAAAACCGATCAGCGGCAGGCCTTCCGACTGCGCTGAGTCGCGGATGATCTCGTCGACATGCGCGCGCAGCTCGGGATCGCGCGGCATGAACCAGTGGCCGACGCCATATTGGCCGACCGGCGGCAGCTCGATGTCCTGCTTGGCCATCTCCTCGCGGAAGAACCTGTCGGGGATCTGCACCAGCACGCCGGCGCCGTCGCCCATCAGCGGGTCCGCACCCACCGCGCCGCGATGGGTCAGGTTTTCCAGCATGAACAGGCCGTCCTTGACGATCTGGTGCGACTTCACGCCCTTCATCTGCGCGATGAAGCCGACACCGCAGGCATCATGCTCGTTGCGCGGATCGTACATGCCTTGAGCCGAAGGCGATCGATCGAAGAGCCCCGTAGTCGGGGTAGTGGTGGTTCGCAGGGCGGTTTTGACGGTGGCCGCTTTCGTCTGTGCAACCGGTGCAAAATCCGTCGTCACAGATAGCGTCGCTTCCGTCATCGTCCTGTCCTCCGTTCTGCGCCTTTTGGGCGCCTCTTCTCCAAGGGAAGCTTGGCGCTTCCCGTTCATAATTCTCGCACCTGTCGCGAAATCCTGGCGAACATGCCCTGGACCGGGCACTGTCCGGCCGGGTTCCGGCCTGTCATCGCTCGCCGATCGCGGCGGCAGCCGGACCGGCGTCGATCATACGCCAATCCAGCCTGGTTGGTATCGGTAAATAAGACAGCAATACTGTCCTAAATTTCTATGGCAGAATTCCCGACGCCATTCAAGACCGATTCGGAAAATTCACGGTCATTTGACGAAAGAAAATTACCTCAGACTGCCCGACATCGAAACTTTGTGGCTCGGTAGCACGTCCAGCCTCTGGCTCCAAACATCAGGACAGTGCTGGGCCTTGCGGACACAAGCGGAATGCGATCATGGTTCGCGCCTTCCCCGAGGCGAGGTGCGATCGGAATGCATCGACCCGGCCTCGTCTCGCTCTAATTCCCAGGAAAGACGGGCTACAGCATGTTTTTTGCCTCCGACAACTGGGCTGGCGCCCATCCCCGCATCAATGCCGCGCTCGGCGCGCACAACAGCGGCTTCGCCACCGCCTATGGCGACAGCGAGATCGACCGGGCCGTGACGCAGCGCTTCAGCGAAATCTTCGAGCGCGAGGTAGCGGTCTTCTTCGTGGCTACCGGCACCGCCGCCAACGTGCTTTCGCTGACCGCCTACAACAAATCTGGCGGCATCGCCTTCTGCCACCGGGAAGCCCACCTCATCGAGGACGAGTGCGGCGCAGCCGAATATCTCAGCGGCGGCGCGCGCCTGCATCCGGTGGACGGCGCGCTCGGCCGCATGGAGCCAAAGAACCTCGAAAGGGCAGTCGCCCGCTTCGCCGTCGACAATGTGCATGCTGGCCGGCCGATGGCCGTGTCGATCACCCAGGCGACCGAGACCGGCACTGTGCACGGCCTCGACGACATCGACGCCATTTCCAGGATCGCCAAAAAATACCGCCTGCCATTGCACATGGACGGCGCCCGCTTCGCCAACGCGCTGGTCTCGCTGGAGGCAACGCCGGCCGATATGACCTGGAAACGCGGCGTCGACATCCTCTCCTTCGGCGGTACCAAGAATGGCTGCTGGTGCGCCGAGGCGATCGTGCTGTTCGATCTCGACCGCGCCGAGGAACTCGCCTTCCTGCGCAAGCGCGCCGCCCAGCTCTTCTCCAAGTCGCGTTTCATCGCCGCCCAGTTCGAAGCCTATTTCAAGGACGATCTGTGGCTGGAAGTGGCCCGCCACGCCAACGCCATGGCGGCGCGCCTGGCCGCCGCGCTGGAGGATGCATCGAGCTCCAGGTTGGCCTGGCTGCCGCAGGCCAACGAGGTGTTCGCCGTCATCGACAGGAAGAAAGTCGAGAAACTGAAGGCGGCGGGCGCCGCTTTCTACGATTGGCACAAGCCGCATGGCTTCGACGGCCATATCGGCGAGAACGAAGGGCTCTACCGTTTCGTGACCAGCTTCGCCACCACCGAAAAGGACGTCGATCGCTTCGCCGACCTGCTCAAGGCCTGAGCGATCTTCCTGAAAGGCACGGGAGTAGCCGCGATGACCGCGATGTTTCAGGTCGATGCATTCTCGGACAGGATTTTCGGTGGCAACCCCGCCGCAGTGCTTGTTCTCGACGACTGGCTGGCCGATGCCGTCATGCAGTCGATCGCGGCCGAGAACAATCTCGCCGAAACAGCCTTCGCCCGCCCCAACGGCAAGGGCTGGGACCTGCGCTGGTTCACGCCGGTCCACGAGGTCGACTTCTGCGGTCATGCAACGCTGGCGACGGCGCATGTGCTGGCGGCCCATCTTGGCGTCACCGGCATCATGGCGTTTTCGACCCGTGTCGGCGAGTTGCGCGTCGCGCCAGTCGAAGGCGGTTATCAGCTCGACCTGCCATGCTTCGCCCCCGAAACACTGCACGAATTGCCGGCGACGATTGCCGGGCCGCTCGAAGGTGTCGCCCGCGCGATTTTCCGCAATTTCGAGAACGTCTTCGCCGAACTGCCGGACGAAGCGGCGGTGCGCGCCTTCGTTCCGGATTTACCGAACATCGCTAAACTGGGCGCGCAGGGCCTTGTGATCACCGCGAAGGGCCAGGCCCACGATTTCGTCTCGCGTTATTTCGCGCCCGGCGCCGGCATTCCGGAAGACCCGGTGACAGGTTCGATCCACGCCACGCTTGTTCCCCATTGGGCGGACAAGCTTGGCAAGAACCGGCTGTCGGCATTTCAGGCCTCGGCGCGCGGCGGACATCTTTTGTGCGAGCTTGCCGGCGAACGGGTGCTAATCACCGGCAAGGCCGTGACTTTCATGGAAGCGGAAATCCACCTATCCTGATGCCGGCGCGCCCGTTCCGGCGCGGCCGCCTCTGCCAACGATATGGGTAAAGACCATGCCATCGACCGAGCTGCTGATCGCCTTCTTCGTCACCACGGCGATCTTCGCCTACATTCCGGGGCCTGCCATGCTCTATGCCGCGGCGCAGACGATTGCGCGTGGCCGCTGGTCTGGACTGATGGCGACGCTGGGCATCCATCTCGGCTGCTATGTCCACGTCATGGCCGCGGCCGCCGGCCTCTCGGTACTCTTCCATGCCGTGCCGGTGCTCTATCTGGTGGTGAAGCTCGCAGGCGCCGCCTATCTGGTCTGGCTGGGCATTTCGATGCTCCGCGCCAAGGCGGAAGGCGGCGATGCCGCGCTGCCCGCGCTGGAAGCAAAATCCGGCCGACGCGCCTTCCTGGAGAGCATCACCGTCGAAGTGCTCAATCCCAAGACCGCACTGTTCTTCCTGGCCTTCCTGCCGCAGTTCATCGACGCCTCCGCCGGCCTGCCGGTCTGGGCTCAGTTCCTGATCCTGGGAACGATCGTCAACCTGATCTTCTCGTCGGCGGACTTGGTCTGCGTGATGCTGGCGGGCGTGCTTGTCGCCCGGCTCAAGCGCTCGAGCGGCGCCCAGCGCCTGATGCGCCGCGCCGGCGGCACGCTATTGGTCGGGCTCGGCGCGCATTTGGCCCTGCAGAGGACGTGAGGGAAGCGACCTATCTCCCCCGCAAGGGGGGAGATAGGGGCGCCGGCGCCAAAATTCCGTCTTCAGCCCACTTGACTTCAAGTTAACTTGAACTTGTAGAACCGCGAAACGGTCGATCCGGACCGCCGTCAGGCGGCTTCCAGGACAATCGCAATTCAAGGATGGGGCCGCGCCGCCGGGCATTGCCGGAGCGGTCCGCAGCAAGGAGACGACAATATGACATGGGCAGAAACAGCATTTCCCGCCAGTGCGACACGACCGGGAATTGGCCGCAAGGCGTCCCTTCTGCTCGTCGCGACCTTGACCATCATGGCCGGCACGACGATCTCGCCCGCGCTGCCGGCAATCGAGACGGCCTTTGCCCGGGTCGACGGCGTCAAGCTGCTCAGCCGCATGATGCTGACCCTGCCGGCGCTGTTCGTCGCCTTCTGCGCGCCGCTCATCGGCGGCCTCGCCGACCGTTACGGGCGGCTAAGGCTGCTGGTCGGCTCGATCCTGCTTTATGGGCTCGCCGGCATTTCGGGCCTGTTCGCCGACAGTCTGATGTCGCTGCTGGTCGGCCGCGCGGCACTTGGCGTGGCCATTGGCGGTATCATGACGCTGGCCACGGCGCTCGTCGGCGATTATTTCAGCGGCGCCGAACGCGAACGCTATCTCGGGCTGCAGCAGGCTTTCACCGGCATTGGCGGCGTCGCCTTCGTCGCCGCAGGCGGGCTCCTCGCCGACTATCACTGGCGCGCCCCCTTCGCCGTCTATGCCGTGGCCTTCGCCATTATCCCCGCGGTCGTCGCTTTCCTGACCGAGCCCACGCGCGCCGTCCGCGTCACCCAGGCGCCTGCACCGACCGGCGAAAACGCGATCCGGTGGCTGCCGGTCGCGGCGCTCTGTCTGCTCGCCTTCCTCGTCAACATGATCTTCTATTTCATCCCCTCGCAGCTACCGTTCTACATGCGCGCGGTCGGCATCGGCGCCGCCAGCAGCGCCGGCTTCACGCTGGGGCTGCACAATCTGGTGATGGCTGGATCGGCCCTCGCCTATGGCCGCCTGCGCTCGAGATTGTCCGTTTCGACGATCTTCGTCATTGGCCTTTGCCTGATGACGCTAGGGTTCGTGCTCATCTCGTTCTCGACGACGATGACCTCGGTGCTTTTCGCCATGGCCGTCGCTGGAGCAGGCCTCGGCCTCACCATTCCCAACCTGATATCGGCCATCATCGCGCTGACCAGTCCCACCACGCGCGGCAGGCTGGCCGGCATGGTCACGGCCTCGATGTTCATCGGCCATTTCACCTCGCCCTTCGCCAGCCAACCGCTGATTGAGGCCTTCGGCTATCAGGAGGCCTATCTTGCCGCCGCGAGCGGCCTTGCGGTCCTCGCCATCATCTGCGCGGCCATCGCGCTGAAAGGCGACGGCGGGAACAGGCGCTGATCGGGACACGACAAACAAAAAGCAGCGCCTCGCGGCGCCGCTTTCGTCTTGGGAGGGAGGCTTTGCGAAGCCGACCGCTTTAGTTGGCGGCCTTGGCCTCGATCTGCTTGGCCTTGGCCGGAGCAGCCGAGATGGCGATCTTGCGGGGCTTCAGCTCTTCGGGAATGTTGCGCTTCAGGTCGATGTGAAGCAGGCCGTTCTTGAGCGCGGCACCGACGACATCGACATGGTCGGCAAGCTGGAAGCGGCGCTCGAAGGCACGCGCGGCGATGCCGCGATAAAGCACTTCGGAACCTTCGCCATTGGTCTCGTCCTTGCGCTCACCCTTGATGGTCAGCACGTTGCGGTGGGCCTCGATCGAGACTTCATCTTCCGCGAAGCCGGCGACCGCCATCGAAATCCGGTAGGAATCCTCGCCGGTGCGCTCGATGTTGTAGGGCGGATAGCTCTGGCCGCCTTCCGGCTGGGCCACCGAATCCAGCATGGTGAACAGCCGGTCGAAACCGACGGTCGAGCGATAGAGCGGGGAAAAATCGACATGACGCATGGTGTGTTCTCCTGTTGAGCAACATGGTTTGCGTAATGGCCCTGACGAAACCCTTGCGGCGTTCCCAACGGACCAGCGACCCCGACATCGGCGGCCGCACAGGACATTTGGGTGGCCTCGAAAAGTGTTTCAAGACATTCGCCGAAGATCGTACCGAGCGCCTTTGCCGGCCTCGAAGGGCATCTACGCTCCAGACCCTAGATGAACGGCGGATGAACCGCCCCTTTTGCCGCCGTTCAGACGGCTTGCGTTAGGCTTGCCTCAACATCGCGATGAGCGGCGGCAACAAAGGCGCCGCGACGAGGCCGAGCCGGGTAGCAACGTCCCTTCCTCCCGGATCGACAGGAGCCGGAAGCGCGCCTGAAGGCGGCTTCCGGCTTCGCGCATTCGCGGCCGACCGGATTTGCTTTGCATTTTACCCGTTTGCTTCTATCACCTGATGATTGGCCCGGTTGCGGGCGCGAACCGCCTGATTGCGCGCGATGACCGACCTGTTCTACGACCTCCCCGGCAATCCCGTTCCTGAAAATGCCGTTGCGGGCTTCTTCACCACGCGCGACCGCAAGCAGATTCGCTACGCCCGCTTCGCCGCCACCGGCCGACCGCTCAAGGGGACAGTGGTGCTGCTGCCCGGCCGCAACGAGTGCATCGAGAAATATTTCGAGACCATCCGCGATCTCTCCAGCCGGGGGTTCGGTGTTGCCATCCTCGACTGGCGCGGCCAGGGCGCGTCGGACCGGCTGCTGCGCAACCCGCAGCGCGGCTATGTGAAGAGCTTCCGCGATTATGCCCGCGACCTCGAACAGCTGTTTGCCGAGGTAGTACTGCCGGATTGCCGCGGGCCGTACTACATCCTGGCGCATTCGGCCGGCGCGCTGGTGGCGTTGCTTTCGGCGCCCACCATGGTGAACCGGGTGCAGCGCATGGTGCTGATCGCGCCCTTCCTGGCCCTGCCCGGCCAGCCGGTGTCGATGAAGACGCTGCGCGGCCTGACCACGGCGGCGACTGTGCTCGGCCTCGGCCGCCTCTACGCTGCCTGGGGACCGCGAAAGGCGCTGCCGACGCCGTTCGAGGAGAACAAGCTGACCAGCGACCCGGACCGCTACAAGCGCAACACCGGCCTTTACCAGGCCTATCCGCAGCTCGCGCTCGGCGGGCCGACGGTGCGCTGGCTGCGTGCCGCCGCGATCGCCGCCGAGACGGTGCGAGATCCCGAATTCATGGCCGCGATGAAAGTGCCGACGCTGATCATCGGCGCGAGCGCCGACCGGGTCGTCTCGACCCGTGCCGTCGAGCATTTCGCCCGGCATGTGCGGCTGGGCTCCTTCCTGATGATCGACGGCGCCGAACACGAGATCCTGCAGGAAAAGGATTATTATCGCGAACAGCTGCTGGCGGCCTTCGATGCCTTCATTCCCGGCAGCGAAGCGCAGGCGGCTTTGGCCGCGGGCTGACGGGATAGAGCGAGACGAGGATACCGGCCATGACGACCCGCAGCCTCAAGTTCGCAGCCGCATTGGCGCTGGCCGCCTTCGCTGTTGCGCCGGCGGCGGCCGACGAGCCGGAGCGGGTGATGCAGGAATGGTACCGGCTGCTCGACCAACCCGATATTGCCGGCCTTGCCGGCCTGATCGCACCGAGCGCCACATTCCACACCGAGGCTTCCGGCAAGTCGCAGAGCCGCGATGAATTCATCGCCTATATGGAGCAGTCGCAGGACATCCTGGCCAATGCCGACATCCGCCACAGGCTGCAGGAAAAAGGCGAAACCTCGATCACGATGATCGTCTGTTACGATTTCCAGCCGGGTCTCACCCTCAACCAGGAAACCTACAGCGTCGCCGACGGCAAGATCGTCGACGCCCGCCAGAAGCGTCTCGCCGAGAACTGCGACGGTTTCTGACCGGCTGCCGCAAGCCCTCGGGCATTTGTAGCTTTGAAAGGTCCACCGGACCTTTCAATTCGCCTTCGGCGAACCAGCTTCTCAGGCCCGCAACGCTTCCATGGCCGCCTCGTGCAGTTCGGGCGTTGCGGCGGCCAGGATGTCGCCGCCATTCTCGGCTGGCCGGCCGTCGAAGGTGGTGATAACGCCACCGGCCTTCTCGATGATCGGGATCAGCGCCACGATGTCATAGGGTTTCAGGCCCGGATCGACGACGATGTCGACGCTGCCGGCCGCCACCATCGCGAAGGCATAACAATCGGTGCCGTAGCGCGAGAGCTGCACCCTGGTCTCGAAGCGGTCGAAGCGGCCACGCGCCTCACCCTTGAACAGTGCCGGCGTGGTGGTGAACAGCGTCGCGTCCTCCAGCTTCGTCGTCCTGCGCGCCGCGAGTTTGCGCGGGCCGCCCGGTCCTTCATAGAAGGCGCCATCGGCATTGGCGTAGAACAATTCGCCGGTGAAGGGTTGTGACATCATGCCGGCCACAGCATCGCCATCCACCGTCAGCCCGACCAGCGTGCCCCACACCGGTAGACCCGAGATGAAGGCGCGGGTGCCGTCGATCGGATCGATCACCCAGACATGGCGGCTGGCCAGGTTCTCGCTGCCATGCTCTTCGCCAAGGATGCCATGGTCCGGAAACTCCGCGCCGATCAGCGCGCGGATAGCGCGCTCGGCCTCGCGATCAGCCTCGGTGACCGGGTCGAAACCGGCGGCGAGCTTGTTGACCACCGCGCCCTGGCTGCGGAAACGCGGCAAGGTCTCGGCTGCGGCCGCGCCGGCGATCCGCCGCATGAAATCGGGGGAAATGTTCAATGTTTTCTCCTGAGGCCCCTGCTGGCCGGCTTTTCTCTAACCTCAACGCGCCCTCGCGTCCGGCCGTCGTACTTACCAAACGCGTTGCCGCAATGTCACGTGCGACGCGCGGCCGACATTTCATATTTCATTTTGAATTAATAACTCGCTTGACTTTTGTGCAGCGCACAATAATCTCGGATGCGGACAGGTTCTCCTGTCCATGCCCACCTTGGGCGTTTCCTCCCTAGACTTCGACCGCGTCGTGTCAACGATGCGGTCCTTTTTTATAGGCTGGATTTCCGTGAGATTTCAGTGAGTAGTCAGGTAGCCTTGGCGCGAGCCGGGGCGTCAGTACCGTTTCCCCACTCACTACTCACTATTCCCTACTCACTATTCCCTACTCTCTATCCACTCCTCACTCCGCCGCTTCCGGCAGGTCGAGGAAATGGTGGTCCGGTATCGCCATCAGATCGGCCGCGAAGCGGGCGAGATCATCCGCCAAGGCACTGAAGCCGGCGGATTTCTGGAGGGTCCGCTCGTTCATGTAGAGGCCGCGATTGACCTCGATCTGCAGTGCATGCAGGTTTCGCGCCGTCCGCCCGTAATGTTCGGTGATGAAGCCGCCGGCATAGGGTTTGTTGTAGGCGACCGAATAACCCATACCGGTCAGGAGGCTGATCGCGCATTGCGTCAGCGCGGCCGATGCCGAGGTGCCGAAACGGTCGCCGACAATGAAGTCTGGCCGCATGCCCTGGTCGCCGGTCCGCACGCTGGCCGGCATCGAATGGCAGTCGATCAACACGGCGAAACCAAAGCGGGTGTGGGTACCGGCGATCAGCTTCTTCAGCGTGTCGTGATAGGGCTTGTAGACGGTCTCGATGCGCCCGAACGCTTCCGACAACGGCAGCCTTGCGGCGTAGATGTCGAGCCCCTCGCCGACCAGCCTGGGAATGGTGCCGAGCCCGCCTGCCACCCGGGCCGAGCGGATATTGCAATAAGGCGGCACCGGCTCGGCGAACATGCGCGGGTCGAGTTCCCACGGCTCCCGGTTCACATCGAGATAGGCGCGTGGGAAATTCGCGGCCAGCATCGGCGCGCCGAGTGCGACCGCCGCGCCGAATAGCTCGTCGACATAACAATCCTCCGAACGGCGGATCGCCGTGCGATCGAGCTTGGCCATGGCCAGGAAGCGGTCGGGATAATGCCTGCCGCTGTGCGGCGAGTTGAAGACGAAAGGAACGCGCTGTTCAGCGCCCGAGCGGATTTCGAAGGGCGGGACGACCGCAAAATCCTCGGCTGCCGACGTCAAATCTCAGGAACCCACTGACACAGGCGTTTCATGGCTCCACCGTGCCATCGCACTGGCCGCATGTCCAGCATTTCGGCACTCTTTGATGACGTGACGCTGGGGATGAGGCGCCAACATTCACTTGATGTTTACCGCTGTGATTCCATATACGAGATGGTTAACGGGATTGTTTCTCTACAATCTCCGGGGGGATGATTCGGACGGGACAAGAATGGCACGCATTCTGCTGGCGGAAGACGATGACGATATGCGCCGGTTCCTGGTCAAGGCGCTCGAGCGTGCAGGCTACCAGGTCAGCGATTTCGACAACGGCGCCAGCGCCTATGAGCGGCTGCGCGAAGAGCCGTTCTCGCTGCTCCTGACCGACATCGTCATGCCCGAAATGGACGGCATCGAACTAGCCCGCCGCGCCACCGAGATCGATCCGGACCTGAAGGTGATGTTCATCACCGGTTTTGCCGCGGTCGCGCTGAACCCCGATTCGAAAGCGCCGCGCGACGCCAAGGTTCTGTCGAAGCCGTTCCACCTGCGCGACCTCGTCAATGAGGTCGAGAAGATGCTGCACGCGGCCTAAACAGCTCCAGATAGCTATTCCCCAGTATCGGCCGTGAACCGGTTGGCAGGCCTCACCTGCGGCCTTGGTGCGACCTTTTCACAAGCAAATTGCGCTCGGCACGCACGATTCCGCCAACTCCCGGGGCCACATGAGACAATCCCATCGCGGCATTTTGGATGTCGGCTTTCTTTCGTGTTTCTCGCTATTGACGCACCGAAACAAAAGTGGTGTATGCGCGGCATCGGATGGGCGTGTAGCTCAGCGGGAGAGCACTACGTTGACATCGTAGGGGTCACAGGTTCAATCCCTGTCACGCCCACCATCCACCCACTTGATGTTGAAAAGTTTTTCAGATCCACCGGCAGGCGAATTTCTGCCGGGTGCAACGCAGGTGGCACGCAAATCCAATTCGATTTGGCTGAATTGGCGCCCCGACGCTCTAGAATCGATCTCAACTCGATAAAATAATCGTCGATGGCCTGGCTGCCTCTGGCCATGTAATCCGGGTCGAATTTGGCATAAATCTCCGTGGTACCAGCCGCTTTGTGGCCGAGCAGCCCCTGGACCTCCCACGCCGGCACACCACGTCGACGAAGCTCCGCCGCCATTGTGTGACGCAGGCTGTAAGGGGTGACCTCCTTGGGTAGACCCGCCTCCTTCACCATAGTTGCGAAGACCTTCTTTATGCTGGCAATCGGTTTTCCGTGCCAATGGACGAAGCGTTCCACGTCCAGAGCCTTCACATAGGGCAGCAGGGTTTCCGTGATTGGAACAACGGGTCGCCTTTTCTTGGTCTGCTTTCGTCCGGGTGGGTTTAGTTCGATCCGCCGCATTTCCAAATCGACTTGTCTCGGCGAGAGATCGAGAACCGCATCAGGCCGAGCAAGCGTGTTGAGGGCAATCATGCAGAAAGTATGCAAATGGGGCCATTTCCTCGCCGTCGTCAGCAGCTGTCGCATTTCGTCGAGGGTGAGGCGGTAACGCTCCTTCTGGTCGCTTCGATCAGGCTCGTCGATAATGAAGGGAGCTGATTTGATTTCTTGCCGCTTCCAGGCACGATTGATTGCAGCCCGGCCGACAGAAAGAACCCGAGAAACGTAGGCGTTCTTGTACCCGCGGTCTTTCAGCCAAATGACGAACGCCTCCTGCCTGTCGATTCTCAGCTCAGCGACGGTCGCTCCACCCCAAAATTCATTCCAAAGGGCAAGTGCATGTTTCGCCTGGTCATGACTGGCGATACGAACAAGACGTCCTTGGCTATCGAGCTTGCAGACATGTCCGTGCCAATAGCGCAGCAGCACCTCAGCGAGCGGCGTATCGGCCGGCTCCGAGCTCTGAACGCGAGCTTTTTTGGCGACAAACTCCGCTAGGAGGATTTGGGCTTCCCGAAGGTCTGCTGTGCCGAGAGAAACGCGCTTTGTTTGTCGGGAAGAGGAGTCGAACCAGGTCGCATGCCACATTCGGGAGCGCGGCCGCTGGGAGAGCCAGTACCCGGCAATTTCTCCGATCCGCTCTCGCTGTTCGCGCATGCTTTGACCGTCCTGTTTTCGATGTAGTCCAGTAGAATTTGTTGAGTGTATCGATATCTACCACCGACCTTCAAGTAACTGATGTCGCCACGCTTTCGCATACGTTGAAGCGTGTCGATCGACACCCCCAGTGCTTTCGCGGCCTCTCCTTCCGACATCGGTCGTTCGAATCTAGCGACTGACATGACCGCACCGTCATATTTCGCCTTTCGTCCGGTTGCCCGAACTCCGAAGACCTTCCCGTCTCGCTTTCACAAAAACCCGGTCGCTTTCAAGGAATACGCCGAGCATAAATGGTATGAGCTCTGCCAGCGTTTCCGATTGGCCATAGGTCTGGCGGTAAACTGCTGCGTAGTCGTTGAGCGCCTGGCTCAGGTCAGCGCTTATGCTGATGGTGATTTTGGATGGTGTCCGGTCCGGCAACTTCCCGAGTTTCAGATTCGACATGATCTACTCCTGCTCTGAGTTTGGGTAAGGCCGCAGCACCAGATCCTTGCACACGATGACGCGCAGCGGCCAGCCAGGGCGGACAGTGATCGTAGGCTGGATATTCAAGTTCTTCTCGGTGATGCGCTGGCCGGCCCGGCTGACATTTTGCTGAGCGGATTCGCGTATTGCCTTGACCAGATCGCTTTCGCTGTCGCCGAACCTCAATTCCGTGCCGACACCCAGCAAGGTGGCAAGCGCGACGCCCTTGATCACCTGCCAGGTGTGGAAATCCACCTCGTCCTCGAGCCCGGCATAACCGGCGGTGTCGGTCGCCGGCAGATTGTCGATTTCTATGGACGAGCCGTCTGGCATCAAAATGCGGTGCCAGACCAGGAGCGCGCGTTTTTGCCCGAAGGCAACGACGCTGTCATAGGAGCCGATCAGTCGGGAACCCTGTGGAACGAGCAGGATACTGCCGGTCACTGTGTCGTGCACATTTTCGGTGACCTGTGCGACGACCAGACCTGGCAAGTCGGATTTGATGCCAGTGATCAGGCTTGCCGCGATCACGCTGCCGGCCATCAACTGATAGGGTGACGCCGGCGTCTGCAGGGCGTGTGAATTGTAGATGTCACTCTTGTTCTGCTGACCGACAAAATCGAGTTTGCGCTGCTGGTTGCCTTGATCGCCTTCAGCCGGTGCCACGGAAGCTGAAGCGACCGTCGCTTCCGACGGCGGCTGCGCTTTAAAGGACTCCGCTACGCTTTGCCCGCCACCGGCCACCTGGCTGAAACGATTTTCAATTTGAAAGAGGACTTTCGACTCGCGTGCCTCGATCGCCTGCTGTGCAAGACGTTGCCCCTCATCAGTGAGGGAGTTCCCTGGCGCGATACCGAGCTGGCGTTGATGTTCCAGGATCGGACGCCCCAAGTCCCCCGGTAGAGGTGGCCCCAGAACGGGAGCCTTCCGCCTGATCCCGGAATAATCCTTGGGCAGGGCATCAAGCCCCTCGGCCGTTGGCTTGCGGTCAGTGTTGTATAACTCTTCGACCTGCTGCTTCAGATGAAGTGCCGGCCCCCGCAGCGCGAACATGGTCACGCCAAAGACGGTGCCAGACCCAACGGCTGCAATCGTAACAATCACGCCGCGCCGGAACCGCACGGCGCGTCGCGGCGAACCTCGCAACTGCAATTTTTCAGGATCGAGCTTCGGCGGAAGATTGGAGCGGGAAGTGTCGATCATATTCCCTCCCGTCACCGGCTGGAACGCGCAAAAAGAGGCAGGCGTGGCGACAGCTGCCTGCCGTCGGTCCTGGCGATGCGCACCACCTCCTGCTGTTTGTTTCCAAGGCGCAGTTCGGCGGCGGCAAAAAGCCGATCCACGATGTAGTAGTTGCCACGAACACGGTAGTTGACCAGTTGGTTTCCGCCATCCGGTCCGACGATGAAGAGCGGTGGCGCTTCACCCTGATCGATGCGGCGCGGAAATTCGATATAGACCTTGCTGCCGTCATCGAAGGCACGTGCCGGTCGCCAGGGCGGCGTATCGCCAGTAATCGCGTAGCGGAAGCGGATGTTTTCCAGCGCGACATTCGATGCCACTGGCAGGGCGGCTTCAGCTCGAGCATTGCGCTGGCGCAACGCGATGATCTGGTCCTCGCTGTAAGTCCAGGAGATTGCAGCCATGGCGGTCTTTTCGGTGCTTTGGAGTTGCAGGTGATACGTTCGCCGTTCCGTGGTGATCACCAGATTGGTGGTAAGCCCGGCAGCAAAGGGTTTCACCAGCACGTGGGTCCGTTGGTTCCCACCGGTGCCACTGACCGTATCGCCGATAACCCACCGCACGGTGTCGCCGGCCGACACAGCTGTCAGTTTCTCGCCCGGTTGCAGTGCGATATCGCTTACGCGTTCTGGGGCGGCGTAGAGCTGGTAGAGTGCGCCGTCGGCGAAGGGGTAGACCTGCACCGCATTGACGTAGCCAAATTTGCTGGGCTGCTGTGTCGCAGCCTTGTTGGCATCGGCGACCCGTTCTTCAGGCGAGCGTTTGTCTTCGGCGACTTTGCCGGGCTCGGGCTGCAACTGCCCCGGAAGCGGCAATGGCTTCGGCACTTCGACTATCTTGACCGGTTTTTCCGGCGCCTTCTCGATGGCCGCGGGTTTGAAGTCTGTCGGGTCATAAGAGATTTGAGGCGGCGGCACCGGCTTAGACGCGCAGGCCGAAAGAACCGCGGCCGAGGTCGACAGTACGAGCAGCGCAGAGAGCGATGAATGTCTATTTGTCATTAGTGGGCTCCTTGGGAGAAACGGCTTGCGGCGCGGCGCTGTCGAGCTCACGCGACCAGGCGATGGCATTGATGAACACGCCGAGCGGGTTCTTGCGCAGTTGATCCGTATTCCGCGGTGACCGGATTACGATGGCCAGGATCCCGGTCCAGCGAGTCGTGCTGACAAGGCTGCCGCGCTCGAAAACCTGCTCCGTCCATTTGACCTGGAAGGAGCTGTCGGAAGCCCTCACCACGCTGGTCACCTGCACGGATACGCTGCGGGTGCCGATCTGACCGAAAGGATCATTCGCCTTGGCGTATTCGTTCAGGAAAAGGGCGGCTCGATCGGTGGCGAAATCATAGGCCGCCAGCCAATTTTGCCGAACCAGCACCGGATCTGTGGATACGGAGCGAACGTTCTGGATGAAGCGGCCGAGATGCCAGGCGATCTGGGCATCGTCCGGGACATAATCCTGGATGGCGGGCGCTACAGCGCGCACCTCACCCAAACGGTCAACCTCGATGACATACGGCACGACGCGGCTTTGCATCGACTGCCATAAAAGTCCGCCAGAAAGCCCGGTCGACAAAGCCAGGCAACCGACCGCCATGAGCCGCCAATTTCTGGCCTGCACCCGAGAGGAGCCGATACGCTCGTCCCAAAGCTGGGCGGCTTTCTGGTACGGCGTGACCGGTTGCGGTGTCCTGCCGTAGCGTTGAACGGGGCGTTTGAAGAGCATCTAGTCTTCCTTGTCGTTGAGAGACGGATTGGCGCTGCCGCCTGCCCTGTCACCGTCGCGGACGGCTTGAATGGCGGCATGGCGATGAGCACGGGCGGTCTGTTCTGAACGCAGGCGTCTTGCCCAGGCCGGGGCCGCATCGCCGGCAGCAGCGTCCGTGCTTTCGGCCATTGAGGTGACCGGCTTACCGCCGGTTGCCGTCCACGCAGCTTCGCGTCCTGCATCGACGCTGCGTCCGAATTTTCCAGCCGCGGATTTCGCTGCCTGCCTCGCAGCACCACCAGCGGCACTGGTCACGCCATGTATTCCAGCGGCGACGCCAGATAGGCCGGTGCCGGGAGAGGTCGCCTGACCCATCTGCCACGCAGAAGAAGCAGCCGACCCCATGGTTGTGCCGGCGCGGATTGCAGCGAGACCGCTGCCGGTCGCCATGCGTATGCCGGCAAGCGCGGCACCGCCGGCAACAAGCGATGCGCCAGCCGCCGCCACACCGGTTCCGAGTGCGGCGCCCGCGCCGAGCTGTGGCGCACCCGAAACCAGACCCGACGCAATCCCGGGCCCGAAGATGCCGAGCCCAAGCAGCGCCAGCGCGCCAAGGACCTGGGACATGGCTGCGGCCAGATCCGGCTCCTTGCCTTGCAGCGCGGAAGCGAACTCGCCGAACATCGTGGAACCGATCCCGACGATGATGGCGAGTACCATCACCTTGATACCTGACGAGATCACATTGCCGAGCACGCGCTCGGCCAGAAACGCCGAACGGCTCCACAGCGCAAAGGGAACAAGGACAAAACCCGCCAGCGTGGTGAGCTTGAATTCCAGGATGGTGATGAAGAGCTGGATGGAAAGGATGAAGAAGGCGATGATGACCAAAAACCAGGCCACCAGCAGCACGAAGATGGTCAGCGCGTTGCCGAAGATTTCGGGGAAGCCCAGAAGCTGGCTTGCCTGATCGAGCAGTGGCCAGGCGCCTTCGAAACCCGTTGCGGCAATGCGGCCGGGCCGCAGGAGACTGGCGGCGGAGAGATTTCCGGAGGACGCGTTGATGCCAAGACCGGCAAAGGATCGATAGATGATATCGGCGAGGTTTTTGAAATTGTTCAGGATGTACGCGAAGGCGCCGACATAGAGCACCTTGCGCATGAGCCGGCCGAAGATATTGGGCTCCCCGCCGAACGCCCAGGCCAGACCCGCCAACGTAATGTCGATCCCGATCAGGATGGTGGTGAGAAAGGCGACGTCGCCAGAAAGCAGGCCGAACCCGCTGTCGATATAGCGGATGAAGGTCTGCAGGAAGCGATCAATGACCCCAAGATCGTTCATGTCACCGTCTCGCTTGTCTTGAAGGACCGTGGATCAGTTGCCGCGATAGGCAGCGCCAGAACCGAGAAAGCGCTTTGTCATCTGGCGGGCGGCCTCTTCAGATTGCGCCTTGCGGGCGGCATCCTCGACCTCCGCCCGAAACTGCGTCGCAAGCAGAGTCTGGATCTGCATCTGTTGTTTGGTGGAAAGCGCGATCAGCTGGTTGGTGGCCTGGCTTGCCTGAAGCGCGCCCGCAGCACTCTGGCTGCGGCTGACAAGATCGGCAAGCAGGTCGCCGTCACTGCGCACATTCTCGACGATCTGCGACTGCACGCTCATGGTCTGGCGAAACGCCTGCATGGCGTTTTGCCAGCGCCCGCGTGCAGCACCCGCTACATCGCTGATCTTGATCGAAGCGTCATAGCTTTCCGGATACTGGCTGCGCCATTGGCCTTGAAGCTTGTCGAGATCGAAGCTCAGGCCACCGGCCTGGTCCATCAATCCATCGATGCGATGAAGCGCGCCGGTGAGCTGGCCAAGTGACGAAAAATCCAGGCGCTGAAGATTACGCGCCATGTTCTGCAGCATGGTCGCCTGGTTTTGAAGCGACTGGATCTGGTTGTTGATCTGTTCCAGCGAACGCGCCGCCGTCAGAACATTTTGCGCGTAATTCGACGGATCGAACACGATGCGGGCATGAGCAGGCTGGATGGAACCAGCCATCGACTTGGCGATCAGCGAAACGGCAAACAGGCTGCAGAGAAAACGGCGCCGCGTCATGGCGATTGCTCCTTGTCTGGTTGAGGGAACTGGCGAAGAAGCTCGGCGGCCCAATCGAGACCGCGTGCGTTCAGGAAGCGGGAGGCGAAGCCCTCTCGGCCATGCTCGGACAGGATGCCGTCGATCAGGGCCTGGCTAGCCGGATCGGAGGCGCCGCAAAGCGCGAGAGCGATCGGCCCCAGGCCAAGCTCGATCAGGCGATTGCCGCGGCGCGATTGCAGGTAGTAGTGACGCTTCGGCGTGGCGCGAGCGATCAAATCGATCTGGCGTTCGTTAAGACCGAAGCGCTCATAGGCCGTGCGCGCCTGCGGTTCCACGGCACGGTCATTGGGAAGGAAGATACGCTGGGGGCAGCTCTCGATGATTGCAGGCGCAATCGTCGAGCCAGAGATGTCGGCAAGCGATTGCGTAGCGAAGATGACCGATACGTTCTTCTTTCGCAGAACCTTCAGCCATTCGCGAATGCGAGCGGCAAAGAGAGGGTTGTCGAGATAGACCCAGGCCTCATCGAGAATAAGTAGCGTTGGGCGACCGTCAAACCGCTTTTCGAGGCGATGGAAGAGATAAGTGAGCACCGGCAGGACAGCACTTTGCTGATGCATAAGCTCTTCGGTCTCGAAGCACTGCACATCCGACAATGCCAGCCGATCATCGTCGGCATCGAGCAGCCGCCCGAAAGGACCATCGAGCGTGTACGGCAATAGGGCAGACTTCAGCGCATTGGACTGAAGCAGGAGCGAAAGGCCGGTCAGCGTGCGTTCCTGTGCCGGCGCTGTGGTAAGGCTGGTCAGCGCCGACCAGATTGCTTCCTTCACTTCCGGCGTGGCGGTGACGTTCTCATGCGTTATGAGGTTGGCGATCCATTCGGCTGCCCAACTGCGCGCCGCTTGATCGCCAATGTCGCGCAGCGGCTGGAAGGAAAGCGCGCCGTCTGCGCCAAGTGCATGATGTCCCCCGCCCATGGCAAGCGTTGCCGCTCGGGCCGAATTGCCTTTGTCGAAAACATAGACTTGGGCATCGGCATACCGACGAAACTGCAATGCGATTAGGGCAAGCAGGACAGATTTGCCAGCGCCAGTCGGGCCAACGATCAGCATGTGGCCGACATCGTCGACATGGGTGGAAAGCCGGAATGGTGTCGAACCGCTGGTTTCGGCAACGAAAAGCGGAGGAGCAGATCGTCCGGTTACCTTGGCGATATACGCGTTTGTCGCCGGGCCCGCCCACACCGACGACAGCGGCATGAGATGGGCAAGGTTCAACGTGTGAATGAGCGGCTGGCGAACATTGGCATAGACATGACCCGGCAGCGAGCCGAGCCATGCCTCGACCGCATTGACGCTTTCGCGGATGGTGGTGAAGCCCAACCCATTGATGATGCGTTCGACCGCGCGCAGCTTTTCGGCAGCGGCGTGATGATCCTTGTCCTTCACCGTTACGGTCGTGGTGAGGTAACCGAAACCGACGTGATCCCCGCCGAGTGCCTGAAGGGCGGCGTCCGCATCGAGCGCCTTGTTGTCCGCATCACTGTCTACGAGAGGAACCGGTTCGTTGGTCACGACCTCGCGCAGTATGGCGGCGATCGACTTGCGCTTGGCAAACCACTGCCGCCGCAACCGAGTCAGGGCTTTCGTGGCTTCCGCCTTGTCGAGCGGAATAAAGCGGGTCATCCAGCGATAGGTGAAGTCCTGGTGGTTGAGCGCATCGAGGATTCCAGGTCGAGTGAGGTTCGGAAACCCAAGTACAGTCAGGGTGCGCAGATGATGTTCGCCCAGCATCGGCTCCAGTCCGCCGGTAAGCGGTGCATCGACCAGCAGGGCGTCGAGATACATCGGAGTTTCCGGCACGACGACCGGATGGCGATGCGGCGAGATCGTGCCATGGAGATAGGTCAACGTTTCCGCATCATCGAGAGCACTGATTTCAGGCATAAGGCCTGACAAAAGATCCAGGACGCGATCCGTTTCGCCGCGGAATTGTGCGAATTCCTGGCGCCAGTTTCGTTCGCCCTCCAGGTGATGTGACTCGACAAACGCGCTTTCAGCCCGTGCCTGAGCATCCGGCGGTGGAATGAACAGCAAGGTCAGATGATAGAAACTCTCGAAATGCGCGACCTTGCCCTCGAAGGCCGCGCGTCGTTCCTCATCGACCAGCCATGAGGCAGCATCGGGAAAATGCGAGGCCGGATAGCCAAGCGCTTCGGCGCGCTCGGCCTCGAAAAACAACGCCCAGCCGGAGCCAAGCCTCTTGAGCGCATTGTTTGCACGCGCACATATCCCGACGAGCTCGGCTTCCGTCGCGCTTTCAAGATCAGGACCTCGAAATCGGAAGCTGCGCTGAAAGCTGCCGTCCTTGTTGAGCACGATGCCTGGCCCGATCAGAGCGGCCCAGGGCAAATGGTCGGCAAGCCGGTCGGCCTTTCTGCGATATTCCGAAAGGTTCAGCATGCCAGCCATCCTTTCTGGCGAAGGTGGCGGACAAGCACGCTGGCGAAATCCGGATCGCGTCTTGCGGCAAAGACCGTCAGCGAATGGCCAGCAATCCAGAGCACCAGACCGGCGATCCATTGCTGCAGACCGAAGCCGATGGCGGCGGTCACGGTGCCGTTGAGGATCGCCACGGCACGTGGTGCGCCACCCAGCAGGATCGGTTCGGTCAATGCCCGGTGAACGGGAACCTCGAAGCCCTCGATATGCTGCTCTCCGGAAACCATCAAACCAGCGCTCCGCCGTCGAAGGAAAAGAAGGAGAGGAAGAAGCTCGATGCCGCGAATGCGATCGACAGGCCGAAGACGATCTGGATAAGCCGGCGGAAACCGCCCCCCGTGTCTCCAAAAGCAAGAGTCAGGCCCGTGGTGATGATGATGATGACCGCGATGATCTTCGCCACCGGTCCCTGAACCGACTGCAGGATCTGTTGCAGCGGCTGTTCCCAAGGCATGCCGGAGCCGGCAGCGTAAGCCGGCGCTGCGAGCAGAAATACGAGCGCGGTTAACGAAAGGCAGCGAAGCTTCTTGCGCATGAGATTCCCTTCAAAGCTGCTGGAGTTGCGAATGTGTGAGCTCGGTGACGGCGTAGTCGCCATTGCCATCGAGGCCGGAGACCTCGGCGATCCCATCGATGCGGCGCGCGGAACCGCGACCGGCGATAAAGACGATCAGATCGACGGCATCTGCAATGAGGCGGCGCGGCACCGTGACCACGGCCTCTTGGGCAAGTTGCTCGATGCGGTAGAGGGCGGAGCGCACGGAATTGGCGTGGACGGTGGCGATGCCGCCGGGGTGCCCCGTATTCCACGCCTTCAGCATATCGAGCGCTTCAGCGCCCCTGACCTCGCCGACAATGATGCGGTCGGGTCTGAGCCGAAGCGTCGAACGCACGAGATCGGCAAGCGTGACCGAGCCCCTTCTCGTGCGTAACGCAACGCAGTCCTTCGCGGCACATTGCAGTTCGCGCGTATCCTCGATCAGGATCACCCGCTCATCGCGTCGGGCGACTTCCGCAAGCAGGGCATTGGCTAGTGTTGTCTTTCCCGACGACGTGCCGCCTGCAACCAGGATGTTGCGCCGCTCGATGACCGCCTTCTTCAGCGCTTCGGCCTGCACTGGCAGCATGATCTTGTCCGCCACGTAATCGGCTAGCGAATAGAGCTTTTGCGCGGGCTTGCGGATGGCAAAACATGGCGCCGTGACGACAGGCGGCAGCAGGCCTTCGAAGCGCTCGCCAGACGGCAGTTCGGCACTGACTATGGGGTTATCCCGATGTGTCTCCGCACGGATGTGGGAAGCAACCAGGCGAATGATGCGTTCCGCCTCGGAGGGATGCACGCTGACGCCGGTATCGACCCGCCCCTCTCCCAGCCTGTCCAGCCGCAGAGCGCCGTCGGGATTGACCATCACCTCGATGACCAATGGATCGGCAAGGGCTTCGGTGATCGCCAGCCCCATGGCGGTGCGCAGCATGGAACGCCGGCGAAGGTCGGCTTCGGGATGGGCGCTCATGCTTCCCCTCCCTCGCCACGATCCTTGCCAAGCGACCGTTTCCTCGAAGCGATCTGACGCCCGACCTGTTCGACGAATTTCTCGAAACGCTCCTGGGCAATCGCCTGCGTTGCCCTGTCTGGAACCGGCGTGTGGGCATGAAGCGTGATGGAGAAACGGATGAAGAGCGCCAGGCTCTCCAGGATCGTCTCGGCATCGAGCCTGATATGATTGAGGTCGCGGGAGAGGCGATCGAGCCTCACGCCGTAACGCTGGTCGAGCTCGTTCTCTCCGCGTTGCTCGATGAAAGCTTGCACCGCCTTCGCCACGACCGCCGACTTGGTGGTGGCGGGATCGCGGCTGAGGTTATTCAGCTTCTCGCTTAGCTCGGGTTCGAGCAGAAACTGATGACGAATGCAGCGAGATTTCATAGCGGCTCATTCCGAAGGGCCGGCTCTGCGTGCCGGCGGCGGGAATAAGCATCGGCCATATGCTCGAAATCGCTTATGGCCGTTATCTGCGCTGTGATGCGCTCTGGATCAGAAGCCGGGCACGATGTCCTTCTCCTCGCCCTTCCCTTCATTGATGCCATAGGCGCGAGACACGTTGGAAACCCGATCCATGACGCGCTTGTCGGCGACCGTCTCACTGTCATCGTCGGTCGGTCTGAACAGATCATCTTGCTCAGGCGCGTCGGCAATGACGTTGTGCTCTTCGGACAAACCAGGATGACGTTGCTGCTGGACGCCTCCCTCGTCTTCGATTGTCGCACCGGTGATCTTGCTATCGACGGCCAGACGACGATCAACGCCGCGCACCTGTCCGATCCATTCGTCCGGGCGCGGTGCAGGACAGTCCGCATAGGGGCCGTCGCCTGGCGTCGGCGCAGGCAGCACCCGCTCAGTAAAATTCCGGTCCTGATAATAGCGCAGCTTCTTCGCCCGGATCGGCAACAAGCCCGAAACCAACAACAGCTCGTCAGTTGGTGGCAGTTGCATCACCTCACCGGGCGTCAGCAGCGGCCTGGCGGTTTCCTGGCGGCTTACCATGACATGCGAAAGCCAGGGCGCCAGCCGGTGTCCGGCATAGTTGCGCATGGACCTCAGCTCGGTTGAGGTGCCGAGAGCATCCGAGATGCGTTTGGCGGTGCGCTCGTCGTTGGAGGAGAAGGCAATCCGCACATGGCAGTTGTCGAGAATAGCGTTGTTCTCGCCATAGGCCTTCGAAATCTGGTTGAGCGATTGCGCGATCAGATAGGCGCGGATCCCGTATCCCGCCATGAAGGCCAGCGCGGTCTCGAAGAAGTCTAGTCGGCCGAGCGCCGGAAACTCGTCCAACATCATGAGCAGCTGGTGTTTACGGCTCTTTTTCGGATCACCCTCCAGCCGCTCCGTCAGACGCCTGCCGATCTGGTTGAGCACAAGTCGCACCAGTGGCTTGGTTCGTGAGATATCTGACGGCGGCACGACCAGATAGAGCGATACCGGTCGGTCGGCGTCCATAAGATCGGCAATACGCCAATCGCAGGCGGACGTGGCCGCTGCTACAGTTGGATCGCGATAGAGTCCAAGGAACGACATGGCGGTGGAGAGAACGCCGGAGCGCTCATTCTCAGATTTGTTCAGCACCTCTCGGGCCGCCGAAGCCACCACCGGATGAACCTGAGGCCTATCCGCAGTCCCGAGATGGTTGGTGGTCATCATACGCCGCAGCGTCGCGGCAAACGAGCGCTGCGGGTCCGAGAGGAAGGTAGCGACACGGGCAAGCGTCTTTTCCTCTTCCGCGTAGAGCACGTGCAAAATGGCGCCGACCAGCAGTGAATGACTGGTCTTCTCCCAGTGATTTCGCCGCTCAAGCGCCCCTTCCGGATCGACGAGTATGTCGGCGATGTTCTGGACGTCCCTGACCTCGTCCAGACCTTTGCGAACCTCCAGCAGCGGATTGTAGCGCGCCGATCTCGGATCCGTCGGATTGAACAAAAGACAGTGCGAAAACTTCGACCGCCAGCCAGATGTCAGCTGCCAGTTCTCGCCTTTGATGTCGTGGATGACGGTTGAACCGGTCCAGGAAAGCAGGGTTGGAATGACCAGCCCGACACCCTTGCCCGAGCGCGTTGGCGCAAAGGCCATGACGTGCTCCGGTCCGTCATGACGCAGAAACCGATCCTTCAATCTGCCTAGGAAAACCCCTGCCGGCCGAAATAGCCCTGCTTCTTCGATCTCCTGCGTCTTGGCCCATCGCGAGGAGCCGTAGGTGGTGACCAGTCCGCGCTGTCGCGCACGCCAGAGCGAACCAATGATTGCGGCAGCACAGCCCAAGAAACCGCTGAAGCCGGCGAGCGCGCCAGCCTTGTCAAAAACCTCAGGAGCATAGGCATCGAAATGGAACCACCATTCGAAGAGCTTCCATGGTGCATAGACCGGCAAGCCAGCCACCAGAACCCACGGCGGCCCGAGCTGCGGCTGGTAATCCAGCATGTGCGCGCACCATTGGGTCGCAGCCCACACGCCAAAGAGGACAATTACCAGCACGACGGCGATCTGGCCGACAAGCAACTTTGTCGGTGTCATGGAGGGGGCTCCGCTTGTGGACGGGAGCAGCATGGCGCGACGTGCGGGAGTCTCGAACATGTCCTATGTGCGCGCATGTGCGACCGAGCGGACTTCGCCGGTTTGAACCATGGGCTCATAGGTGCAGCTGTCGCCTAGCGTGCGAGATTGCGGTCTGGGCATGTTGGTAAACTTGCGACGGTTGTCCCCAAGAAAAGCAACGTCATCCGTTCTCGCTGACACTGCCCTGCGATGGATATTCGCCCACTCGCAAGTGACGAATTGTCATCCTGGCAAAGTTCGATCCGCTGTCCCTTCCACCTCTTGACGAAAATTGCCGCGCCTGTTTGAGACCGTGCAATTGGAACGTTTGCTTTGGGGTGATGGGCAAATGGCGGATCGACTGTGAAGCGCGTTTTTCGTTTGCTTGCTGCGGTAATTGCGGGTTCCGCAGTGACCGGCTGCACAAGCATTTCCTACTATGCGCAGTCGCTGGAGGGTCATGTGAAAATCATGGCTGCACGCGAGAATGTCGGAAAACTGATCCATGATCCTGCGACGCCCGAGCCGCTGCGCGCCAAATTGACGTCGGCAAGCGCCATAAGGCGCTTTGCAACGGACGAATTGGCACTGCCTGAAAACAACAGTTACCGCAGCTATGTCGATATTGGTCGGGAGGCCGTGACCTGGGCGGTTTTTGCCGCGCCGCAATTCTCCCTGGCACCACGAACATGGTGTTTTCCCGTTTTCGGTTGCGTTCCGTACCGTGGTTATTTTGATCGGAAATCCGCGGCTGAAAGCGCCGACGAACTTCATGGAGCGGGGATGGACGTCTACATCACGGGCGTCACCGCATATTCGACCCTTGGCTGGTCCAGTGACCCGCTGCTCAGCACCATGCTGCGTCAGGACAACACTTATCTGGCAAGCCTTGTTTTTCACGAGCTGGCGCATCAGCGCATCTATGTGAACGACGACTCTGCGTTCAATGAAGCCTTCGCGGTCGCCGTCGAAACCACTGGTGTGAGGACATGGCTGCGCGCTGTTGGCGATCTCGCCGGACTGCGCCGCTACGAAGCCGACCGCGAACGCAGGGCCAATTTTCTTAGGCTTCTGGCGAAAACGCGAGACGAATTGCAGCGGGTTTACGAAAATCCCCGCCCCCCGGAGCAAATGGCGGTTGCGAAGGCAGCAACCATCGAAAAACTGCGGATGCGGTACCGACACATGCGTGACAGGCGTTGGGCTGGATATAGAGGATACGACGCCTGGTTCGATGCGCCGATCAACAATGCAAAACTCGCCGCGACCGCCGTTTACGGCGAACAGGTTCCGGCATTTCTTCGATTGTTCGACTTGTGTGCTAGCGACTACCCAAGGTTCTACGCGTCAGTCCAACGGATCGGGAGTTTGCCCAAATCTTCCCGCGCCGAAGCGCTTGATGCCGCGAAGACGTGCGATTGACTTGAACAGGCCTGGGAGCCAGTTTTCTGGGATGCGCTGAATCTGGGCGGAGCCGTAGGCGGACCGGCAGGTTTCGGGCGAGGCCGGAAGATACCCCTCTCCTGCTTCGCGGTGGCACCGGCCGTCAACGCGACAGCACCCCCAACACGATCAAGTGCTGTGGCGAAGCCGTGCCGCAAGATCGAGAACGGAGCAGCGGCGCCACCATCAGCCGCCGCCTTGACCTTGAGCACTGTGGCGGTACGCAGAGCGACCAGCGTCGGAGCGTCGAAGGTCACCGACACGAAGCAGCCAGCGGGCATACAAGCGCGGAAGCGCACCGGCTACATCGCCGGCTTCTCATCGATCTAGGTCGCTCCGTCTCTGGCTACTCTGCATCCGGTCAGGCTTTCGCCGATCACGGTGCAGGTTCAAATCACGGAGGTGTAACCACCGATGTCGATATTCCCTGACGGTGAGCATCTGAACGGAGAATTCGTCTCGAAGCAAACAGCACGATGATCCTGGTCCATCCACGGCCTCGTTGAGTCACGTTGGAGCAATCAAGATTTCGCCTTGGATATGCTGGCCAGAAGTTCTTCTCCGGCCCCAGAAGCCATGCCTGTTTCGTGACCTGCAGCCATGATCGTGCGCCCCAATTGAAAGCCAAATACTCTCCGTGGGTTCCTGGCTGGCACCGTGGCTGCCGGAGCACCACATCTGCGACAATCGATTTTCATAATATTTACAACAGCATCAACAGATACGATCGATTCTTTGTCAAACTGTTGCAAACTGCCGATCCACCCGCTACTTTCGGTTGCAACACTTTCTTTTCAATTGGCAGTCTGGTGTTGATATGATTGATTTTATTGAATTAAATAACGATCAGCGACGCGAAAAGATCAATTCCGACCAGCGATTCACAGCGCTGGCGGAGGCCCAGAAGAAGGCGAAGAGCTTTCGTGGATCCCTCGTCTGGCATACGGTAAAGGGCAGCGAGCACCTGATGCGCAGCTACTACGATTCTACGGGAGCGCGACGCCAGAAGGTGGAGGGGCGGCGCTCGCCAGCGACCGAGGATCAGAAAGCAGAATGGGAAGCATCGCGCGCGTCCACTCAACAAATGCTGTCCGTGCGGCAGGAGCAAATGGCGCGCCAGTCTGCTGTCAATCGGGCCCTCAGGCTCGGACGTGTTCCTTTAATTGCCGCAAGAATCATCAGAGCGCTCGATGACGTCGGCATTCTGGGCGAAGGCATCCGTGTTGCCGGAACCAACGCGATCTACGCCTACGAGGCAGCGGCCGGCGTCTTCGTGGATCCAGGGATTACAACGACCGAAGACATCGATCTCCTGATGGATTCGCGCAAGTCACTCAGAATTATGGCTGGGACCAACATAGAAGACGGAACGCTCATCAACCTCTTGCGCAAGGTCGATCGATCGTTCGAGCGTTCGTCCGCAGCGTTTCGCGCGGTCAATCGCGACGGATATCTTGTCGATTTGATCAAACCGCTTGCCAACCCGCCTTGGAAGCAGGGCCGTGCAAGCGTTGACAAGGCAGACGACGAACTTGTGGCGGCCGAGATTGCCGGCCTGGCCTGGCTGGAAAATGCCCCGGCATTCGAAGCAATCGCGATCGATGAAAGGGGCGGACCGTTACGCATCATCGTTCCCGATCCCAGGATTTTCGTGGCCCATAAACTCTGGGTTTCGAAGCAGCCTGATCGCGAGCCAGTCAAGCGCCGTCGCGACTTGGCCCAGGCGCAAGCTGTTGCTCGTTTGACAGCGCAGTATCTCGAACACCTCCCCTACGAAGCAAACCAGCTTCGTGTGCTTCCCCAGCCCGTTTTTGAGGAAGCTCGCCATCTTTTCGAGCTGCCGACGGCATCGAAGCCCTGATAGCCATAAATCTGCTGATCGCCCTGGCTGATGCGCGGGTCTCGCCACCGACGCCGGACGATCGGTGCAGACCTCCCGTTCGCTCGAACTTCGCCTTGATCAGCTATGATGGTCGAAAGCTACGTGCCTGGCGGCGCCGCTCGATCAACTTCCTCGGAGATCTCCCGTCGCAATTTCGGTCTCTTGGCCAGACGCCTGCCACGCGCAGTCACGAACGCATCGTAGCGTTCGCCTGCCTTGGCGCGGGCGGCTTGCACTGTCGGCTCCGGCAACGCAGGGATTGTTGCCAACCAAAAGCGGACGAACACGGCAAATTACTTGCCTCTCTTGGTCCATAACCCCCAACAAGCGGGAGATTGGCGCTTATGTATTCGGATCCGGCACGCCGTGTCTGATCTCTTCGGAAAAGCCCGGCCCAAGACCGAAGGCTTTGGCGCGGTCGCTGATGCGGGAGCGCTCGATCAGCTCGGCCAGCGGCAGCTTGGTGTCGACGCGTTTCTGGTCATAGAGGTAGCCTGGCAGATAGCCGTTGACGAGCAGGCGCCAGTCGGTCGGCACACTCGCGCCGACAAGCCGCAGGATGCGCACGATCGCCGTCGTGCAATTGGTGGTGATCGAGTTGTAGAATTGCGGTTTCGCGGCCAATGCATTGGCGTCCTCGACATAGCCGGCCAGGAAAATCCGCGCATCGTCGGGTGACACGTTAAGCCGGTAGAGGTGTACATCCTCGCCGCGCACATTGGTCCGCAAGCCGATCAGGTCGCGTTCATCGGCAGCGATCACGATAAGCGTATCCGTCTTGAAGGCGCCGGCAATCGGCGAATAGGTTCCGCCCACCCGGTAACGCGCCTCGATCGACCAGGCGATCCGCTCGCCGCCTTCGAAACCGAAGCTCACGATGGTGTGCGCCATTTCCGGGCCGGCCCAGTAGGACATGAACAGATCGACGGTTCTGAGCTTCGACAGGTCGTAGCTCCGCGTTTCCCAGCTTTCGGTGAAATCGGTCTGGCTGCGCCAGGTGAAGTTGCGCGTATCGGTCAAGGTCAGTCGGTCGCCTTCGATCCTGCCTGTCACCTGCCGCGCATCCTCCGGCACGAAGGTTACATCCCGCGGCGGCGTGATGCTGCTCCACCAGATCAGAACGCCGGCAAATACAACGGCAAAGACGCCGACGACGCGCCAGCGGCGGGTGAACAGGGCGATGAGCGTCGCTAGGCCAAACAGCCCGAAAAGTGCTGCAGCAGCGATGCGGCCCGTTTCCGGCATCGGCAGCCGGTAAAAGAAGGCAAGCACCGTCCAGGCGCTCGCCAGTGCAACGGCGGGGAAGAGGATCGCGATCAGAATAAAAAGGCCGGCACGACGCATCAGAACTCCGAAAACCATCTCCCGTGCGACCATCCGACCTTCTCATCCGAGCGCGGACGAACATCGTTGCGGATGATACAATTCGACAAGAGCCAAACCGGCTCGCCCAATCAGACATATATACGTTTCGGGCAAATCGGATGGAATGAGAAGGCTCATCGGAAATGGATGCATGGATCGCCGGATTCAGGCAAAGAGTCTGACAACTGGGATTTCTATAGCTTCCCGACTTGACAGCCGGGGCCGAGCCAGTGCGCGGATAGCCCGCCGGACGGCTTCATGGCGGTCGTCAATGAGATCGGGTTGGCGCGGGCCTGAAACGCGAGGGATGCCAGTTCGCATAGCGATGGCACGGCCATAGTGACTGGGCAGGGCGGACGGCGGATTGAGGGTGATCCGCGGAGATTTGGCTGAAGTGGCGGTTCAAACTGTCTTACCTTATCGTCGGCTATGGGGCTCCCAGAAAGTTCGACGATTGCTTTCTTGGGATAGAGCATTTCGGAGCGTAGGAATTCGCTTGTTTCGAACCCTAATTCGATGGCCCGGTTCAACTCTCACTCGACCGACCGACGTCATGTAAAATTTATGATCAACGCCTCGGCTGGTAACCGTACCGCCAATCGGTTTGCGTGGAACGTCAGAGTATCCAGGACGGATTCCAAGCCACTAGTTTACTATGATGCAGGCGGGGTAGTTCTCAGAAATAAACAGGAGCGCGAACAGCATTTTTCTATGGACGCAAACCTAACGTCTCAGTGACGTATTAGACCCCACTGAGGCAACAAGACCCGCTCGGTTGGCGAGCGGGTCTTGACTGCATCTGGTATCAAATGGCGGTCAGGCGGCAGCCCAACTCCGACCGGTAGCTGCAATATCCGTCGATTTCCAACTTGGGTCCGAGGCAGATGCCGCCATTTGCGGGCCAGTCGAACCGGCGGCGGTATCTGCCCCAAACGACGCCATCGCTGCAACCAGACTGTCGATCCTGGCGTTCGCCGGCATGGCGGCAACGGGTGCAGCATTGCTGTTGGCGGGAGGCAATCTCCCTGCCAACGCCGCGCTGGACGCAGCCGTCCGCTGGACCGCCGGCTGCTCATCGCTTGCGACCAGCTTGGAGGGACGAGACACCAAGGTCACGTCGCCAACCAGATTACGGGTGCCGCTGACCCTCTCGAACCAGCTCGTCCCGACAATCTCGGAACCGTCGCCGTAAGCGATAGCGCCTTCCGGACTGGAGGTTAGACCAATGCGGGTAATGCCGGCTTCAGCAAGTGTCTTCAGTTCACCAGCGTCTGTGACGCCATCCTGATTGGCATCTTGCCAGATCCGGAATTCACCCCAACGCGCATCGTTGCTGTCAAAGACGTTGTCATGGTTGGTATCGAAAGCGAGCCTGAGTGCTTCCAGATCGGAGATGCCTGCGGACGCACCAGATCCGTCGCCGATCCAAAGATTGAAGGCAAGTTCCTTGGCTTGGTCGATGACACCATCAGCTCCAGCCGAGCCATCGGCGGCAAGATCGATGACAAGGAAGCCATCTTTCGGGCCTGCCCAGGATGTTTGGTCACGCAATCCGTCGCCATTCCAATCGAACCGTGGACCAGATTGCTCTGTCGGCGGCGCCAAGGCACGGATATCGGTATGACCATCGCCGTCGAGGTCCAGGACGACAGGCCGATGTCCACCGCCGCCGCCAGAGGAAGGGGGCTGGTAGCCCGTGTAAACAGTTCCGTTGTCGTAAGTAATTCTGTAAAATGTCGTTCTGTTTTGCCCGCCACCGGAATTGGTAACCGACCACACCTTCCATGTCTGAAGATTGTCAACATCGTAGTCCACTATCGTGGAATCGGTTCCATTCGCAGAGGTGTCGACTGTCCTATAAAGCGCTCCAGACGAGTTCCTATACTCATAATACAAGTTTACATATCTTTGCGGCGGATTTCGGTAATAGACCGCCATCTGCGTCCCGTTGTCGTAGTTAAACACTTCGGCCGTGTTTTGCCCCGATGCGTTGTAGTAAGCGATATAGCTCGCCCAGTTTTGAGCATTGGCGATGTCGTAAGAGGTCGTGACGTAAGAACCATCATCATTGTTTTGCGTCTGATCAGTCTGCTGCTCGGCTGCATTGAAATGCTGGACAATTGACGTCCAGGCATAGGCATTGGTCGGGTCGTAGTAATCTCGATATCTGGAGCTATCATCGTAGATGATGTTGGTCCCAATTCGACGCCCGGCAGTATCGTAGTAGCACGTATAAGTAGACCAGTTTTGTGTGTTCGTCGGATCGTAAGTGACGGAATAAGACGATCCATCATCTTCAGTTCGAGCCATGTATGTCATGGCGCCTGCAGAGTTGTATTTCTCCAATATCGTCGACCAGGGATTGGCATTTGTCGGATCGTAATAGTCCCGATATCTGGTGCCGTCGTCGTAGATGATGTTTGTCCCAATTCGACGCCCTGCGGCATCGTAGTAGCACGTATAGGTAGACCAGGTCTCAGTATTCGCTGGATCGTAAGTGATAGAGTAAGATGAGCCGTCATCTGCGGTTACGACGGTGTATGTCGCAGATCCGGCAGAATTATATTTTTCGACTATGGTTGACCATGATTGTGCATTGCTCGCATCCAAGAAGGTTTCCGTCCGCGTGCCATCGTCGTTATTAAACGTTTTATGCGTAAGCCGCGACGACGTATCATAATATTCAACTGTGGACGACCAGGCTTGAGTGCCAGCTGCATCGTAAACCGTTACAACGTACGAACCGTCGTCATTATATTGCGTCTGGTCGGTTTGCTTATTTGCCGTATTGAAATGCTGGATAATCAGGCGCCATGATTGAAGGTTCGCGGGATCTCTAAAGTCGTGATATCGGGTTCCGTCGCGATAATCATAGCCGACTTCAACTTCTTGACCGGCCACATTGCGCCATGACGTGTAGGTGGACCAAGTCTGGGCATTGGCCACGTCATAGGTGATGTAGATGCCGGTGCCATCGTCCATGAACTGCTTTTCGAGTGTTTTCTTGGTGCCATCCGCACTGAAGGTCTGCTCGACCCGTTGCCATGGCTTAGCGTTAGCCGGGTCATAGAGGATGTTCGTGGAAAGCAGGCCATTCGCATAGGTCGCCAGTGCGATCATACGATTGGCTGTGTCGTAGGTGGTAGCTTGCGTCTGCTTGGCCGTGGCGACATCGAAGGTGATGTCGACGCGGGTATTGTCATCCATGAACTGCTTTTCGAGCGTTTTTTGGCCAGCGGCATTGTAGCTCTGCTCGATGCGGGTCCAGGGATCGGTGTTCTTGGGATCGTAGAACGTGCCTGCGGTCAGCTTGCCGTCCTTGTTGATGCTGTGAACTGAACGAACCACTTCATCGGTACCAACGAAGGTGGTTTGCTGGGCCGTCCCGTCGATGCTGAGGATATATTGCTCCGTCTTGTTGCCAGCGCCGTTTCTCGTGGTGCGAGTGGTCAGTTTGCCGGTGCCGGTTATGTTTTCAAGCGTGGACTGTTTCAGGGTCCCATTAGCGTTGTAGTCGGTCGTTGTACGAACAACGGTGCCGTTGATGTAGAGTTCGGTCTTCTCGCCATGGTCGTAGACACCGTCATTGTCCGTATCCTTTGACAGGATCTTCGTGCGTCCATCGTTGCTGACGGTAAGCGTGCCCTTGGCGGCGACGCCACCGCTGGCATTCAACTCGGTGAATGTGGTGACCACAGAGCCGTCAATACGCGTTTGTGAAACTGCTGTGGTTTCCAGCGTTCCATTGCCGTCATAGTCGGATTGTTCGATGGCGGTGAGGCCGTCGCTCGAGACCGTCGTAACCACCTTGGCCGCGATCGCCTGTTTCCAGTAGATCTCCCCAAGTATGAGGTTTTCGGCTTTCTGTGCCTCGGCATTGTTGGTTGTCGTTGTGACGGTACCACCGCTGGCGTCCAGTACGGTTGATGATACCTGGTCGAAGACGCCGTCGCCGTTGGTGTCGAGCGAAAAGGTTTTGGTCCGACCGTCAGCGCTTGCCGAGGTTGAAGTCACCTTGACGCGCGTGTCAGCGACGCCGGCAGCTATCTTGTAATCAGTCGCGATGCTGGACTGGCTGCCATCGGCCTTGATGTTGTTGGTGACGATGCGGCGCCTGTCGACCGTGCCATCGAGATCCATATCCCACTCAGTGGTCGAAGAGCGGCCGTCCGCGCTGGTCGTGATCGTTGTCCGGTCAATACTGCTGATGCCCGTGACGACGGTCTTGGTCGAACCATCGACATATTTGATCCGTTGCTCGACCTGATCGATGGTGCCATTGCCATCGATGTCACGCTGAATGGTCACTTCACGGCCATCGGCGCTGGTGGTGGTGAACTGCTTTTCAATAACAGAATTGGTCGAGTTGTTGAGTATCTTGGTCTCGACGGTCGAACCATCGGCCAGAACCGCTGTTGAACTGGTGATCGTGCGATTGGAGAATCCGGCCTGGGGGCGCTCCTCGACCGTAGTTACGGTGCGCCCGTCATTGGACGTGGTGATCGTCGTTCCGGAGATTTTTGTCCCACTGGCATAAGCCGAGATGGTGCGTACCGTGCCCCCGTCGGTGATGGCCGTCGTGTCCGTGGCGGTTTGATCGACCGTCCCGTTGCCGTCGACATCCCATTCCTTGGTGGTCGATCGGCCGTTGGCACTTGTCGTGGTCTGGTAACGCGATTTCAGCGTCGATCCGACCGCTGTCTCGATCGTATCGGTTCGTGCATCGGCATAACCGGAATGCGGCCCGAACCCCGTCGACGACGTTTGTTTGTTGTCGACGGTTCCGTCCGCATTGAGGTCAAAACTCTCGGTGCGCGTTTTGCCATCTGCGGAGAGCACCACAACAGTACGCTCGATCGCCTGAGACGCTCCGCTGTAACGGGTCGTCGTGGTCTTCGACCCGTCCGTATTGAGGACGGTTTCTGCAACGGCGCGGTTGTCCACCACGCCGTCGCCATTGGTATCGTAGTCGGTTGTGACGATCAGGCCATTGGCGCTTTCCGTGACGATCTTCTTGGCTGTCACAGCGACACCGTCGGCGCCGAGATCGACATAAGTGGTGGTCACGCTGCCGTCTGGGTTCACGACGCTCGTCGATTTCTGGTCGATCACGCCATTGCCATCGATATCGACAGTCATCGTCACGCTCTTCTTGTCGGCACTCGTCGTGGTGACAGTTGCGCTCTCGAGAGCACCGCCGGCCTTGGTGGTGGTCACGGTTTTGGTGCTACCGCCATCGGTAGCTAAGGTCGTCACCTCGCTCATCGCACGGGTAACCGCACCGCCGGCCCCCATCCAGGTCGTGGTGACAGCCAGGCCATTGGCCGAGGTGGTGACAGCGGTCTTTTCCGTTAAAGCGCCTTGAGCATCAAAGGCCTCCCAGGTCTCGGTCTTCGATCCGTCGGCACCGTGGACGATTTTCTGCACGATCCTGCGATCAGTCATGCCATTGCCGTCGGCGTCCGTGATGACGGTCGTCGTCAAGCCATCGGCGCTGACTGTCGTCAGGGAACTCGAGGCCACCCGGCTTGCGTCCGCCTGGAACGCATAAGTATTGGTGGTCGTGGTGACCGATCCGTCGGCATTGACAGCCTTGACGATCTTTTCGTCATCCGAGCCATTGCCGTCATAGTCACTTCTCACCTCGACCGAGCGCCGGTTGGCCGCGGTCGTGGTAACGGTGTTGTCGACGGTGGTGCCGCTGCCGTTCTTTGTCGTGTTGCGTTCGACGATAGAGCCATCAGCGATATACTGCTTGCCCACCGTCGTCGTGCGATCGACTGTGCCATTGCCATCAAGATCAGCCGCAATCGTGGTCACCAGGCCATTGGCGCTGACCGTAGTTGTGCTCTTGCCAACCAAGGTCGGCGAGGAGCCTGCAGAAGTGGTTACGGTTTTGGTGGTCGAACCGTCAGCATTCAGCACAGTCTTTTCGATCGATTGTTCCTGCAACCAGCCGCGATCGAACGTGTCCGTCGTCTTCTCATAACCGTTGGCACTGATCGTCGCGCTGCTGACCAACACCGCGGCCGACGTACCAGTCTGTTCGGTTATGCGCCTAGTCCGCACGCCATCCAAACCGATAGTGGTTTGATCGACCGTCACTTTGTCAAACGTACCGTTGCCATCAAAATCTTCGCGCAGTGTGGTGGTCAGGCCATCCGCGCTGACCTCGGTCACGGTCCTTGCAATCACGGTTCCGTTGGTGGCCAGATTGGTCACGGTCTTCGAGGTGCTGCCATCGGCGTTGAGCACGGTGGTCACTGTCTGGTCGACTGCACCATCGCCATTGTCGTCAAAGGTTGAGGACCGCGTCCTGGTATCGGCGCTGGTCGTCTCGACCGACCTTGCGAGCAATGTTCCGTTGCCAGATTTCGTCTCGATCGTCAGGGTTTGGGAACCGTCAGATCCAAAAGCCTTGATGGTTGTTGTTATACGGTCGATGACGCCGTCGCCGTCGAGATCAACCTGTTCGGTTTTCGAGAGTCCGCTGGCCGATGTCGTGACAATCGTCTTGCCCGCAATCAGACTGCCATTGGCACTCGTAGTCGTTTTGGTTTCCGTGCGACTACCGTCGGCATTGATCGTCACGCTCGACGTCGTGGCCCGGTCAAAAGTGCCGTCGCCGTTCCAGTCCTCCTTGACCGTCGTCGACAAGCCGTTGGCCGTGATGGAAATCTCCCGCACCGCCGTCAGCGCGCCGTTTGCGGCAAATGACTTTTCGGTGGTGGTCGTGATGCCGTTGATACCTACGACGATCGCCTTGGTCGTATCCGCAGCACCATCGCCATCGCTGTCCGTACTGGTTACGATGCTGTTCTTGTCGGCACTGACGGCAATCGTTGTCTTCGATAGTCGGGCGTTCGTACCGCTCCACTCTTCGATCGTTTCAAACGTCGATCCGTCCGCGCCTAGCTGCTTTACGTCGGTGGTAACCCGATCGTAGTTGCCATCGCCGTCGATATCGTCCACGACCTTCGTATACAGCCCATTGGCACTGGTCGTGATGGTTTTGCGATTGGCTATCGTGGCGATACCGGCCGTATCCGTAATGGTTCGCGTCTTCGATCCGTCGGAATTGTAGACTGTGGAATCCTCTTCCTTCGTGTCGTAAGTGCCATCCCCATCAAGGTCTTTTAGCGTCGTCTTGTTGAGCCCATTGGCGCTGGTGCCCACAACAGCGCGCGACACCTGCGTCGTACCAGCCCATTCGGCTGAAGTCTGGGTTCGGCTGCCATCGGCATTGATGGTCGTGTAATCCATCAATGTCTGTTCATTGTAGCCATCTCCGCCGAGATCAACTTTGGTCGTTTTGGTCAGCCCGTCGGCAGAGATATCGGTACTGGTTTTGCGAATGACGGATACGCCATCCGGCGCGAGCTCCGTCATCGTTGCTGACTTTGAGCCGTTGACATTGGTGGCCGTCACTGTCGAACGATCGACACTGCCGTTGCCGTCAGTATCTTCCATCAGCGTCGTGGTCTTGCGGTCGGCGCTAACCGTGGTGATCGTTTGCGACAGCCTGGTGCTGTTGCCGCTCGACGTCGTCACCGTCTCGGTGCGACTGCCGTCGCTGTTCAAAACGATCACATCGTTCACGATGCGATCGACGGCGCCATCGCCATTGATGTCGCTCGAAACCGTCTTGGTCAGGCTGTCCTGCGAGATCGTGGTGGTGGTTTTGTCGACGAGTGCGCCGCTGGCGGCACCGCCTCGGCTAAAATGCTGCACCGTCTCAGTGCGGCTGCCATCGCCGTTCAAGACAGTGACGTCGCTGGTAGTGCGGTCGAACGTGCCATCGCCGTCGAGATCGTCGTCCGTGGTCTGGGTAAAACCATCCGCAGAGGAAACCGCACGGGTTTTACCGACCAGCGAACCATCCGCATTAAATTTCGAAACCGTGCTTGTGGTTACGCCGTCGGCGTCAACGATGATGGATGTCGTTTGATCGACCGCCCCATCGCCATTCGCGTCCGCTGTGGCTGTGATCGTCTTGCGATCCGCGCTGGTCGATGTCACCTGTTTTGACAGCAGCGCGCCATTGCCGCTGCGCTGTTCGACCGTCTGCGTACGCGAACTATCGGCCGCAACCACCGTCACATTCGACGTCGTCCTGTCAGCAATACCGTCGCTGTCCTGATCCTCAGCCAGAGTATGGGCGAGACCATCGGCGCTGGTCGTGGCGATGGTCTTACTGCGGAGCGTGCCGTCGCCGTTGTAGGAAGTGACCGTGTTGGTCACTGCCCCGTCCGTTCCGGTCGCGGTGACGGACACTTCACGCTCATCCACCAGGCCATAACCGGCACGATCGTAGTCAATCGTCTCGGATCGGCCGTCGGCTGCAGTCGCTGTGACAATTTTGCTGATCAACGTGCCGTTGGCACTCTTTTGGGTGACCGTTTTGGTGCGCGAACCATCGCCTGCGACAACCGTCACCTCGGTTGTTTCGAGATTGAAGGTGCCACCGCCGGTCTCGTCCAGTTTGGTCACCTTGGTCAGACCGTCGGCACTCGACGTGACCATCGTCTGCTTCAAGAGCGTGCCGTCGACGGCAAACTGCTTCACCGTGGTCGTCGTCGACGAGGTCGACGGAGTGGCGCCGTCGGCATTGATGACAAAGATCTGGCTCTGGTCGTCGCGTCCGTCGCCATCCTGATCGACCAGGGCCGTAACCGTTTTGCGGTCAGCGCTGGTGATCGTCGTGGTCTTGTTCAACAACGAACCGTCGGCGTTAAAATTGGCGACAACACGCGTGCGTACGCCATCGGCGGCAATGACTAGATCAACGGTCTGCGAGCGATCGAACGTGCCGTTGCCGTCATCGTCGAATTTGGTCTGCTTGTGCGAACCGTCGGCGTTAGTCGTGATCAGATTGCGGAAGGCAAGGCTGCCGTCTATGTTGTAGGCGAGCAAGTCTTCCGTCGTCGAACCATCGGCATTGGTGGTCTTGGTGCGCTTGACCGTATAGCCGTTCTCGTCTCCCGAGAGCACCGCATCGCCAACCTGCCCGGTCGTGCCATCGGCCTTGGTGTAGGTCGTCGTGCCGGTGATCGCCGAACCATCCTCGAAACTCTGCCCGCTGCCTTTCGGCGTCAGATCGATCGAGGTGATGCCGAGCTGATCCAGCGACACAAGCTGATCGCCGACCATCACCTTGAAATCCGCCCAGCGCGCGTCGCCGACGTCCAGCTTGCCATTGCCGTTGGTGTCGAACACCTTCTTCAGCGCGCGAAGATCGCTGGTCTCACTCTTGTCCCATTCGGTGAAGATGAACTCGCTCGATCGGCTGATTTTGCCATCGCCGTCGGCGTCAAAGACCAACACACCATTGCCATCGCCTGCCCAGGCCGTGCGGTGCTCGTAACCATCGCCATTGAGGTCGACAAAACGCGACGACGAGCCAAGCCCATCAACGTTCAATCCATTGCCGGTGAGGTCGAGAAGAACGGGATGGCCGCCCCAACCGTTGTTCGAGCTGTGGTCATTGCCACGATTGTTGCCCGCGTGATCTCCAACGGCACCAACGCTTCCGCCCCTCCCGGAAGACCCGCTGCCCGTATTGCCGGAGCCGCGCGTGCCGCCGCCGTTTCCTGATGGATAGCCCGCCTTACGATCCATGAGAGCGGAAAATCCGGCGTCATCGGTGTTGACGCCCAACGCTTGCGCCTTGTTGTAGCCAATGGCTTTCGCCTGGGTTGGAGTGGCTCCCCTTGAGAGTGCCTCACTAACAGCCTTTGCTGCCCGCTCGGAGCCGCTGGGGGAAGAGTTGGCGCCGCTAAACCAATCGCCAATCTGGTCCCAAATACTGCGCGGCGCCGGCGTCGGAACGGGTGCGTATTGAGGCAGATCCAGTTGCTTCGGAGGTTCATACTTAGCGACAGGCGCTTTCGTCGGCTTGTTTGGATTGATGCTTGGCGATGGGGTGGCAGCGGTCGAGGGAAGTCCCACGCCGAGATCATCCTTGACCTTGCCCGGGAAGCTCGGCGTCGCTCCTATTCCGAGATCATCTTTGACCTTGCCAGGGAAACTGGGCGTTGCGCCGATGCCCAAGTCATCCTTGGTCTTGCCGGGAAAATTGGGGCTACGTGTCGTAGTTACGCCGCCACCAAAATAGCCAGGAGCACTGCGATTGTCGGGATTGTTACCAGTATTGGTATATCCGCCGCCCGGTGTGCCATAGCCCGTATTGTGACCACTGCGATTACCGCTCTGCGTAGCGCCGTTCGTACTGAAGCCATCGCGTGGCGAACTCGAACCGGGCGCTCCAACTCCGCCCATGTCGCGGCGGCTGGCTTCTGTTGTCGCAGCGTCTGTCCTGTAGCCGCGATATCCCGAAACATTTGTTGTGTTCTGAACGGAAGCCGCGCGATCATCGCGTGCGTCAAGCGCATGACTCCACTGAGCATCAACTTTCGCGATATTCGCAGCGCGATCCGCCAACTGAGCGTTGTATTTTTGGGTCGCCGCCACAGCATCCGGCGAGCCGGCCCACTTGTCGTTGAATGTGGTTTCATATCCCGGTTTGATGGACGGATGAAGGCTATCTTGTGCAGACGACGTAAATGGGTTGTTACCAAACGGCGCCCCAGGAAATGCGTTGGGATTTATTGTAGGCAAATCCCTTATGGTGTCGACCAAAGCCCCTCCGCCTAGGGCTGTGACAAATGAAACGCCACTACCGATCACGAACGAACCTAGGGTTCCATAGAGAGGTCCTGCAACCGACACCGTATAGCCAAGTGACGCGTTAAAAGCCCAAGCTCCAGCTTGCAGGCTAGCATATCCAACAGCGACATTGGTGGCCGCCCCAGGGATGCCGCCACTCTCGTAGCCCAACCCCGCAGAAAGAGCGAGGCTGAACCGACCGGCGACCTTTCCAAACATACTAACCGCAGCATGGACATCATTGACCGACACCCCATACTTGGCAGCAACCCCCAAGATTGCAGCATGTTCGATGTCGAGAGCGAGGCCAATGTAACCATAGTATTTGTCAGCCCTATCCGCGATTTTGCTTCCACTTGAAGTATCAACCATCACGACCTCCCGCGAACGTTCGAATTAAACATATTTGTCTTTACGTAAAGAATAACTCTTTCGATGAATATTCTCAGGAAGAGATAGAAAAATATTATCAATAGCACAGATTTTACGTAAATATGAAAATACCCTATTCTTACATTCAGAGTGAATATAGATTCACCATTGGTTATTTTGAATGCGAAAAAAATATCAAAAATGCAAACCATAAGCGCAAAAAACGAAACCTTCATAAGTCCAGTTATGTACACATACGATTCGCTTCTAGCATCTTGCAAGATGTTCCATAGAAACCATAAAAACCAAATGGCGCCAATCGACGATGTTATTTGAGTTAATTTTGAACCCATACCAGGTGGTAGTGAATTAAATTGCTCAGAGTCTATCAATATTAAATTTGGTGGCCAAGCTGAGACAAAAATAGATTTTTCAAAACCATCACAATGCCAGTAATTTATTAATGCGATAGTTGACATCGTCAACAATAATGCGACAGCCATGGATCTGACAGTCCTGACAAACATTTTCCGATCAAGTTTTATTTGAACATCTTTTTTGCTTTGATCATCTTTCATGGAATGCCTCATCTTTCATCTCCATGAGTGGATCGAGCAGGAATTCGATGACACGGCGATCGCCGGTCTTGATCTCGGCGGTGACCGACATGCCGGGCGTTAGTGGGACGTCCTGGCCATCGGCGCGGATGCTGGTATCCGCCATGGCGATGCGCACCGGGAAGACGAGCGGTCCGGCTGTTTGTTGAGCAGTGTCTGGGGCGGCTTCCTTGGTGCCCGCTGTCGGCTTGGCGGGAATCGCATCGTTGGAGACCGACTGCACCGAGCCATCGAGCGTGCCGTAGCGGGTGAAGGGGAATGCCTCGAGCTTGATGCGGGCACTCTGGCCCTCGCGCACAAAACCCTTGTCCTTGTTGAGCAGCATCGCTTCCACTTCGAGTGCCGTGCCGTCGGGCACCACCACCATCAGGCGCTGGCCGGTCTGCACGACCTCGCCAAAGGTGGTGATTTCCACCTGTTGCACGCGGCCGGAAACCGGGGCTTTCAGCGTGCTCGCCCGCTCGAACAGTTCCGCCTTGGTGAGATCCTGCCGCAGCGTGCCGATCTCCTTGTCCGTATCGGTCAGTTCCGTCATCAGCTTGTCGAGATAGGCTTCGTGGCGTTCGCGCTTGCGCGCTTCGAGCGCGGATTTGGTTGCTCCGAGTTCGGCGATGTGGCCTTCGTCGGTGACAACCGCCAGCAATTGATCCTGCTTGCTCTGGCGCGCGTCGATGGTGCGCGACTTGATGCCGAGGCCACGGCCTTCGAGCTCCTCGAAGACATCGAGCCGGTCGCCGGTCAGATTGACCAGCTTCTGGCGCTCGGCCAGCGTTTTGGCGCCGCGCTCGATCTCGACTTTTTTCGCGGCAATGTCGGCGGCGAGACTGAGCTGTTCCGCCTCATATGCGGCCAGCGACTGGCGCATGCGCTGCTGCTGCAGGTCGATGAGCGAGCTCGGCGCATTCGAAGGCGCGGTGAAGCGCGCTTCGATCAGTGGCATTCTTTCGTCAACCGCCTTGATCATCGACCGCAAGCGGGCCGCCGAGACTTCGGCGATCGCCAGATTGCCGGCGAGTTTTTGGCGTTCCGCCATCTGCTCGGCGGGGTCGAGTTCGACAAGTGTTTGCCCAGCCTGGACATGGTCGCCGGACTTCGCGTGGATGGCTTTCACACGCCCGGTGATCAGCGGTTCGATCACCTGCACCTTGCCGATCGGAATGATCTTGCCCTGCACCGTGGCGAAGGTGTCGATGCGGCCGAACCACGACCAGGCCACCGCCCCACAGGCAAAGACGATGATCAGTCCGGCAAAGACGCGCGCCGTCGGCGAGGCCGGCGTTTCGAGGATTTCGATGCTTGCCGCCTGGAACTGCCGTTCATCGGCATTGAGACGCGGGCGTTTTTCTTGTCGCTCCCTGGCGATCCCATGTCGAACGGCTTGCCAGATGCGTCCCATCGCCCCTACTCCGCCGCTTCTGATAGCGTCCCGCCTTGCAGGCGGTAGAGTTGAGCGTAGCGGCCGTTCCTGGCGAGAAGCTCGCTATGGGTTCCCTGTTCGGTCAGGCGGCCAGCCTCGATGGTGATGATCCGGGTCGCATCCCTCAACGCCGCCAGCCGATGTGCTATTATGAAGACGGTGCGGCCTTGCGCCATCTTCTTCATGTTCTGTTGGATGACATATTCCGATTCATAGTCGAGCGCGCTGGTCGCCTCGTCGAAGATAAGGATGCGCGGATTGGTGACGAGCGCGCGGGCAATGGCGATGCGCTGGCGCTGGCCGCCGGAAAGGTTGGCGCCACGCTCTTCCAGCACCGTGTCGTAGCCGGACTTCAATTTGACGATGAACTCATGCGCGCCGGACAGCTTTGCCGCCTCGATGACCCGGTCAAGCGGCAGCGAGGGATCGGACAACGCGATGTTCTCGCGCACCGTGCGCCTGAACAGCACGTTCTCCTGCAAGACCACGCCGATCTGCCGGCGCAGGCTGCGCGGGTCGATGAGAGCCAGATCGACACCGTCGATCATGACACGACCGCGTTCGGGCACATGCAGGCGCTGCAACAATTTCGCGACCGTGCTCTTGCCGGAGCCGGATGGGCCAACAATGCCGACGATCTCGCCCGGCTCGACGGAGAACGACACGTCGCTCAGGATCTCGCGCTCGCCCGGCCGGTAGCGGAAGGAGACATGGTCGAAATTGGCCTGGCCGACGATCTTGCGCAGCGATCCCTGGCCGGCGCTGCCGGTGAGTTCCGCCGGCGCATTGAGGATATCGCCCAGCCGGTCAACGGAGATACGCACCTGCTGCAGGTCTTGCCACAGCTGCGCCAGCCGCAGCACCGGCCCGGAGACGCGCCCGGCCATGATGTTGAAGGCGACCAGCTGTCCAACCGTCATGTCACCCGCCAACACCGCCTTGGCACCGAACCACATCGTCAAGACGATGACGGCCTTGGAGATGAACTGGGCTGTGTTCGAGGCGATGTTGCCGAGGTTCGAGGTACGGAAACCGGACTGCACATAGCCGGCAAGCTGATCCTCCCAGCGCCGCTGCATCTGCGGCTCGACGGCCATAGCTTTCAGCGTTTCGACACCGACGATGGATTCAACCAGAAAGGTCTGGTTCTCAGCGCCGCGGTTGAAACGCTCTTCGATCCGCCTCCTGAACTCGGGCGTGACCAGAACCGACAAAAGCACATAGGCCGGGATCGAGCAGACGACGATCAAGGTCAGCCATGGGCTGTAGAGATACATCACAGCCAGGAACACAAAGAGAAAGAACACGTCGAGCAGCACGGTGAGCGCCGACCCGGTGAGAAACGCGCGGATGTTCTCCAGTTCGTGCACGCGGGCCACCGTCTGCCCGGTTTGGCGCGCCTCGAAATAGGCGATCGGCAACCCCAGGAGATGATTAAACAGCTTGGCACCCAACGCCACATCGATCCGGCTGGTCGTGTGTGTCGTCACATAAGTCCGCAAGCCGGTGAGCAGCACCTCGAACAACGACACCACGGAGAGGCCGATCACCAGCACTTCCAGCGTTGTCAGGCCGTTGTGGACCAGCACCTTGTCGATGACCAGCTGGAAGAAGATCGGCGAGATCAGGCCGAGCAATTGCACGAAGAACGAGGCAAGCAGCACTTCGGCGAAGACCCAGCGGTAACGGATCATCTCCGGAATGAACCAGGAGAAATCGAAGCGCCGGGCAAACCCGTCGGCAAAGGCACGACTGGTGATCAGGATGGCAAAGCCACTCCATCCCGCCTCGAATTCGCCTCGGGACAGTTCCTGCGCGGCACCGATCGCGGGATCCTGGATAAGCACCTTGTCGGCGGACAGCGCAGCCAAGATGGCAAAGCCGCCGCTTGCCTTCTCGACGATGACAGGCAGCGCCAGCCGATCCAGCCGTTTTGCCGCGGGGCGCACCACGCGCGACTTGAGTTTTAGGCGTTTGGCGGCTCTGACAATGTCCTCGCGGCCTGCTACATCGACAACCAGTCCAAGATCATGCCGGATGACATCGGCATCCGCTGGTCGCCGCAAATATTGCGCGATCAACGCCAAGCATACCACGCCCGTATCGACTGGAGCCGCATGCGGCTCGACACTGTTCACACGCCCGCCCCGCGCAACAGAAAGTTTCCTCACCGCCAACTTCTGCACTTTGAAGAAAGCGATGCAAGCATTGGCTGCAAACAAAAAGTGGAAATCAATTGTGAGGTGTTGCTAATACGATTGGGCCAGAGAAGTCCGATCATATCCTTGAGGAGTGGCAACCCCTTAACATGTCAACAGACAGGATCGAGCATTTGTAAATCCCGTCGACCGACCACACCCAAAAATGATTGTGAATCTATCGAATAGTCGGCGCGAACGGCTTCGACCAATCCTCCATCCCAACTAACCCAGATGGGATTCGAACCTGTCATCAACGACAGATCGGTAAAGATCGTCTTCCACTACTGATACTATCACCTTCCGCAACCATTCGTCGGGAGACAGCCCCAACGCCGCCAAAGCCCCTAATCGTGGCAGCGCTAGTGTCGTCGTGAAAGATTTTCTCGATTTCCGTCGACAAATGACCGCGACCGGTCAGGAAGCCAACAAAGCCGCATTTTGCATTTGATCAACGCGCAACAGCTAGCTGGGGAATTTTGTAGCGCTCTGTATGGTGGCGCTTAGGTTGCGGGCGCCATACCCGGGAAACTTAAAGATCGACGCAAATTGCATGTCTGCTAGAGCCGGGAACTGGCATGCAACCCACAATTCGGGCCGGCGGCTCATCCGTGTCGCAGTCATCAATTAGAGCCAAATAGCGCATCTAGATTGGGGCCGAGAGCGGACTGGCTGGTTTCGGGTGAGAACATCGAGAAAGCGGTCGTCCGGCCGCAATCTCTATCTTTCTGGGATAACTTTGCGCTCATCATGCGGGCATAAGCTTGCTGAAACTCAGGCATATCGGTGAGAGCCTGTCGCGAAAGCAGGAGGGAAAACCGCGCGATCTTCTAGCGTCATTTCTTGCTAATTCGTCGAAACGCCAGAAACAATAATGCAAGGAAGCCGCCTTTCACAACCTAAGGCGACGAGGGTGCTTCGCTTTCGGAAAACCGAGCCCCTCCCCCCAATAAGCGAGAGAGGTTTGCCGCAACGCCCAGAGTTAGCCGGCAACACGTATCGAAACTGGTATGCTCGCCATACCGTTCGATATAGGGGACCGTCAGCGCGGCGATGGCTTCGCCCGTGTAGTCGATAACCGGAGCCGAGATGTTGACCACGCCGCGGATCACGAAGCTGTCTACAACCTCATAGCCACGCTTTCGCACCTCCGCGAGGTCCTCGCGAAGACGCACTTCGCTCACATCTTCAGGTAGCGCTACCCGGTCGAACATGGCAGCGAGGGTCTCTTCGGGCTGAAACGCCATCATGACGCGACCAGATGATGCGCGCCAAAGATCGACCCGTGTTCCAAGGCGCACGGAAAGCACGTGCCTTGCCGGAGGATCGACCTGTGCTGCAATGAGCACCGCGTCTTCCGAAAGCACCGCCAAATGCACGGACTGATTGATTGCGATTGCCAACTCCCGCATTGCGGGGCCAGCCGCTGTTGAAAGTCTGCGAATGATCGACGTCTTGTGCGCAAGTTCGAACAGCTTCGTCGTCAGCACATTACGGTCGGACGTTCCGTCTTGAGCGATGTAACCTCGTGCCTCCAGGACAACCAACATGCGGAATATCTCGGAAACCGAGCGGTCGAGTTCCTTCGCGATCTCGGTTTGAGTCAAACCGCCTTCTGAAGATGCCAGCAGTTCCAGAATATCGAGCCCCTTTTCGAGCGCAGGGGCCGTGTAACGTGGGGATGATGCATCCGGATCGGAGATTGGCGGTCGATTCATTGTTGCCGGCTCCCAAAGCTCGGATCGCCAGCGGCTGGAGGTCTCCGGCACCGTTATACGGAAGCCGGCAGGTTGCGCCGCAAGAGAGGTCGATCCTTCTCCTAGTGTTTGTGACAATTCTCCAGCGAATCGCTGTTCGTCAAACCATATGGAGCGAAATGCTAGTTCAATTGAAGGGGGACGGGCGGACGCTCCATCGCATCGAAACAGGCTTCCACCAGCGCCATGGTTTCGAACGCGTCTTCAACGCCGGAGAACAAGCGGTCGTCTTCGCCCGCGTCGAAGCGCTGGACGTTGCGCATCGGTCCCATGAAGCTCTCAATGAACCAGCTTCCCGTTAGCGGCACCTGTCGCCATTCGCCGCCGTTCGGACAGAACCAAAGCTCGTCGGCTTCGCCACGTGGATAGTCGAAACAAACGCCGAGCTTGATCATCATGGTCGCCTCGGTTCCCTCGATACGAAACCATGCCGACTGGAATTTCCGCCCAGCCTGGTGATTGTGATTGATGCTCATCAGCCCGCGTCGCTGGTCACCCCAATCAAGCATGACACTGGTTCGCGTCTGAGCGAAACCCGGCGCCCGCGGGTCACCCATCGATCGTGCAAACACCCCTTTCGGCGTACCGAACAAGGCACGGATGCTGTCGAGGTAATGGATCGAGTGAACGAGTATCTCCACTCGATCCATCGTCAGCAAGAAGGGAAACAAGGTCCATGGTGTAAAGATGTTCGCATGCACTTCAATCTCCAGAAGATCGCCGATCAGGCCCTTCGCGATCGCCTGCCGCGCCGCCATCATCATCGGCGAAAACCGGAGCTGGAAATTGACCGCAGCCTTGAGCTTTCGCTCCCGGCACAGTGCCCGTATTTCTCTGGCGCCGGCGAGATCCAAGCCCATCGGCTTCTGGATCAGCACGGCGGCATGCTCGGGCAAATCCCGCAACACACTCAAGATCGCAACCGGCGGTACAGCCACATCGTAGACGCAAGTTGTCCCCAGCGCCGCAACGGCGGCCGCCACCGATCCATAGACCTTGCCGATGTCGTGGTCCGCGGCGAGCGCGCTGCGCCGGCCCGCGTCGAGATCGGTCACCGCGCACACTTTCAGTCCGGCCTGATTGTATGCGGGCAGATGAGCATCGCGTACGATGCCGCCAGCCCCGACAATCGTTATTGGCTTGGGGTTGTTCGGTGCCGGCCAATTCTGCTCGGAATGCTCGATCGATGTCATGGCGTACCCTCTTTCTTCACTAGGAGGATGTGTTCGCAGTACATCACCGTCTTGGCGTCCTGATTGGTCGTCTCGCATATCTCGACAACCTGTCCGTATCCCAACCGCTTCGGGTCGTCGGCCTTTCGGCCAATCGTGATCCTGGTTCTGAGCGTATCGCCTGCGAAAACCGGATTGGGGAAACGCAGCCGTTCGTAGCCATAGGTCATTGCATGCGGATTTATCTGGGTCGCGGTGAGACCGATGCCGATCGCAAACGTCATCGTTCCATGTGCGAGGCGCTGGCCGAAGGGCTGCCCCCGGCAAAACTCGGCGTCCATGTGGTGTGGAAAGAAATCGCCGGAGTGTCCGGCGTGAATGACGATATCGGCCTCTGTAATCGTGCGTCCGCCTGACTGACGCACGTCGCCGACCCTGTAGTCCTCGAAGTGCTGGGGGACTTCCATTGCTCTCTCCTTGATTTTTACAAATTTGATATATGAAAAAGAATTTGACAAGTGAAAATACGTCTGCGATGTGTTGCCCATCAAAAGCGGCCGCGCCTGCCACGAAGAGGGCAGACACCATCCTGGGAGGGAGATGCCGATGGCCGAAATCGGCGTTCGAGCCAGGGGATTACCCGGCCTGCCAAAAGAGCACGCCGCCATTCCTGTCTGGAATTCAGAGGACTGGTACTTCGAGGATTTTCAAGTCGGCGATCAAATAAGGTCGATCCGCCGTACGATCGCCGAAGGCGAGTCCATGCTGTTCAACAGCCTGGTCATGGACCATCACCCCTATGTCAGCGATGACATGTTCGCCAGGGAAGAAGGAGTGTTCGGGCGGCGGCTCGTGGCGGGCGCGTTCGTTTTCTCACTTGGCCTCGGACTGGCGGCAACGAACTGCTTGAATTCCTTCTCATACGGCTATGACCGCCTGCGCTTTATCAAGCCGGTGTTCATCGGGGACACAATCTACACGATCCGCAAGAACCTCCATAAGGAGGTTCACAATGAGACGATGGGCAAGCTCAGGGTCAGTTATTCGGTCTTCAAGAACGAAGGCGAGATTGCCCTCTACGCCGAACACCTTTTGACTGCATCCTACCGAAATCCGGCCGATTTTGCCGAAGAGGCCAGGAAAAGACAGAACCAGAAGGAGCCCGCGCGTGGCTGATCTGCGTGGGATGACCTGGGATCATTCGCGCGGCTTTGACCCGATGGTCGCCACCTCGCTCGACTATGCCAGACGGCATCCGGGTGTCAGCATTACCTGGGAAAAGCGAAGCCTTCAGGCCTTCGCCGACCGGCCTATCGCGGAAATGGCTGAAACCTACGATCTGATGGTGATCGACCATCCGCATGTTGGCGAGGTTGCCCAGCAAGGAAACCTGTTGCCGCTGGACGGCCTGCGCGACGATGAGATGGCGCGGCTCGCGGCGTGCTCGGTAGGCTTGTCGCATCCATCCTATCAATTTGCCGGACGGCAATGGGCTTTGGCGATCGATACAGCCACGCCGGTCGCTTGCCTGCGTCCTGACAGACTGAGGCAAGCCCCAGCACTGTGGCGCGAGGTGCTGGACCTTGCCCGTAAAGACGAGGTTGCGTTTGCCCTGGTTCCGATCAACGCGTTGATGACGTTCTTCGGCATCGCTCGAAATCTTGACTACCCGGTCGCTGAGACTGACGACGATCTGCTGGACCGGGAACATGCCGGGCATGTGCTTGAGCTGCTGGCCGAGATCGCGGGCCTGATGGACAAGCGCTGCCTGTCGCTTGACCCGATTGGCATCTATGAATGGATGGGCCGCGACGCAGATGGTCCCTCCTATTCGCCGTTCGGCTACGGCTATACAAACTATTCGCGGGACGGTTTTTGTCCCCATCTCCTGGTATTCCACGACGCGCCCGGTATTTCGCAGGCCACACCGAAAGGCACTGTCCTCGGCGGCACCGGCATCGCGGTGTCGGCCTTCAGCAAACACAAAGACATTGCGGTCGACTACGCCTTCTGGATTGCCGGAGGCGATTGCCAGCGTGGCCTTTTCACATCGAGTGGCGGTCAACCGGCTCACGCGGCCGCGTGGGATGACGACGTCTGCAACAACACGACAAGCGACTTCTTCAGGAATACGCGCCGGACGCTCGAGACGGCCTGGGTGCGTCCCCGCTACCATGGATACATGAAACTGCAGGATCGCGCAGGCGACATCGTCCACGCCTTCCTGCGCCGCGAAGCCGACAGCGCCGCGACAATAGCCTCACTTAACACCGCTTATCGGGAGTGCAGATCATGATGCTCCCCCTCGATGGCATCACGGTCATCGATTTTTCGCAGTTTTTGTCGGGGCCATTGGCCACCCTCAAGCTTGCGGACCTCGGCGCCAGGGTCATCAAGATCGAACGTCCGGGTACCGGCGATCTCTGCCGCACACTCTATCTCTCCGACACCGAGATCGGAGGGATGAACTCACTCTTCCAGGCGATCAACCGCAACAAGGACAGCTTTTCCGCCGATTTGCGTGACCCGGACGACCGGGCGCTCGTGCGCGGACTTATCGCGCAGGCTGATGTCGTGGTGCAGAATTTTCGACCGGGCGTGATCGAGCGACAAGGTTTCGGCTATGAAGACGTTCGCTCGATATCGCCGAACATCGTCTATGGCTCCATCTCCGGCTATGGCGAAGCCGGCCCATGGGTTGACCTTCCCGGGCAAGATCTGCTCGCCCAGGCCCGGTCCGGTTTGCTTTGGCTGACTGGCAGCGCGGACGACCCACCCACACCTATGGGGCTCGCCGCCGCGGACATCCTGGCGGGCAACGCGCTCGCCCAGGGCATTCTGGCCGGACTGGTCCGGAAAGCTCGAACCGGCAAGGGTGCGCAAGTGCAAACCAGCCTGCTGGAAGCTCTGCTCGACTTTCAGTTCGAAGTTCTGACCACCTATCTCAATGACGGCCGTCGAGCGCCCCATCGTTCGGCCGTCAACGGCGCCCATGCCTATCTGGGCGCACCTTATGGCGTATACCGCACCGCCGACGGCTGGTTCGCCATTGCCATGACCCCTTCTCTGGAGCGCTTGGCGACCCTCATGCAGGTTCCGGGCCTCGAGCGCTGGTATGGTGACGCCAAAGGCTTGATGCGCGATCGCGACGAGATCAAGCGCATACTTGCCAAGGCGATCGAGGCGAAGACGACAGCCTATTGGATCTCCATTCTGCAGCCTGCCGATATCTGGTGCGCGGAGGTTACCGACTGGCCTCGTTTGCTCGAGTCGGAAGCGTTCCGCCGGTTGTCGATGATCCAGAACCTGTCAGGACCTGGTGTGAGCCTGGAGACGCTGCGCGGCCCGCTCCGCATCGATGGCGAAGTCCTGACAAGCAGCAAACCCGCGCCCGAACTTGGAGCCGACAAGGCGCGCATCATCGAGGAATTTGGCCTGACGGCCGGATGCGGGCGCAGCAGGGAACAGCGCTCGTAACAACAACACAAACACGTTGAGGAGGAAATAATGTCGAACATGCTTGGAAAATTGGCTGTGGGGTTGCTCCTGCTTTGCGGTACGTCCGTGACGTCGGTGGCGCAGGATTACGGGTCCTTCCCAGGCTATACGCTTCGAGTGAAGCTGATCGGCGGTGCGCAGTACGAGCCGCTCTATGCCGAGATCCCGAAATGGGAGAAGGCGACCGGAGCCAAGGTCGAGATTCTCAGCCGAAAGAACCACTTCGAACTCGACCGAGAGATCAAGCAGGACATCGCCGCCGGCACGCTCAACTGGTGCGTCGGCTCGAACCACACCTCTTTCGCGCCGCAATACGGCGATATCTACATCGATCTCAAGACTGTGATCCCGGCAGACGTGCTGGCTCAGTTCGATCCACTGGCGATCAAAAACTCGACGGTCAACGGCTCGCTGGTCCAGCTGCCGCGCCATTCGGACGTATCCAATCTCTTCTACAAAAAGTCGCTGTACGAAGATCAGGCCAACAAGGATCGTTTCAAGGCCAAGTATGGCTACGACCTCGCGCCGCCTGAAACCTGGGACCAGGTGAAGGATCAGGCGATTTTCTTCACCAAGGCGCCTGACTTCTACGGCACCCAGTATGTCGGCAAGGATGAAGCGATTACAGGACGCTTCTACGAAATGCTTGTCGCCAACGGCGGCGCGCTGTTCGACGACAAGTGGAACCCTACCTTCAACTCGGAAGCGGGCGTCAAGACGGTCCAGTGGTTCAAGGACCTTTACGACGCCAAGGCGGTTCCCGCGGGCGTGATGAACTATCTGTGGGATGACACGGGTCTCGGCTTCGGCTCCGGCACGATTGCCATCAACCTCGATTGGGCCGGCTGGGCTTCCTATTTCAACGACCCGGCGAACTCCAAGATCGCTGGCGATGTCGGCCTCGTGCGGGCCCCGAAAGGTGCCGGCGGCAAGCGTACCGGTTGGGCGGGAAGCCACAGTTTCTCGATCACCAAGGGATGCGACAACAAGGCTGCCGCGGCATCGCTCATCACCTTCCTGACGGACCATGACCGTCAGATGATCGAAGCCCGCAAGGGCTTGCTGCCGACCCGCACGAAGGTGTGGGAGGACGTGACCGCCGAATTCAAGGCCAAGAACAATCCATTCATGGTCAAGGTCTTCGAGACCTACAAGGTTTCGATGTCGGAAGACGCTTTCACCCCGCCGCTGATCCAGCCCTGGATCGAAGTCTCCAACGAAATCTGGCCGCGCCTGCAAAAAGCCATTCTGGGCGAAATGACCCCGCAGGCAGCGCTCGACGAGGCGGCCAAGGAAGCGCGCCGCATCATGGAGGATGCCGGCTACATCAAGTAGCGGCCTATGGCTATCGGACGCCGGTTTTCCGGCCGGCGTCCTCCATCTTTCTTGAGGTTTGGAGGGTGTTTCGTGAGCAAGGCAAGCAAGGCGTTGCCATTCTGGCGTAGCGGGGCGTCCACACCCTTTCTGCTGCTCGCTCCGGCGCTGATCACAATGGCATTCGTGGTTCTCGTTCCGCTTGTCTTCTCACTTTACACGAGCTTCACCGGTTATCGCCTGGTCCGCCCCGAAACACTCTACACCGTCATTGGCTGGCGCAATTACGCTCGGGCCCTGACAGACTTCGATTTCTGGATCGCGTTCGGACGCACGATTTTGTTTCTGACGATCGCGATCAATCTGGAATTGCTGCTGGGGTTAGGCATTGCGCTTCTGATCAACAAGGTCACCTGGGGTCAGCGGACACTGCGAACAATCATGATGTTTCCCATGATGTTCTCGCCGATCCTCGTCGGCTTCCAGTTCAAGTTTATCTTCAACGACAATATCGGCATCTTGAACAACGCGCTGCTCGCTCTTGGGCTGATCGCGACGCCCCTGCCCTGGCTCGTGAACGGAGCGCTGGCAATGTTCTCGCTCGCCTTCGCAGAAATCTGGATGAGCACTTCGGTGTTCGCGATCCTGCTGCTGGCTGGCCTGTTCGCCATGCCCAGCGATCCGCTCGAGGCGGCGAAGGTTGACGGCTGCAATACGTGGCAGGTGTTCCGGCACATCACGCTGCCGTTCATCATGCCCTTCGCCTACATCGCAATGACCATTCGTTCGCTGGATGTGGCCCGTGCCTATGACATCGTCAAGGTGATGACCGGTGGTGGGCCTGCCGGCCGCACCGAGCTTCTGTGGACGATTATTGCCCGCGAAGGCTATGACAACGCGCGGATGGGGATGGCCAATTCGATGGCTTACATCTCCACCATCCTGTCGATCCTATTCACCTGGTATTTTTATCGGAAGCTGGTTTCCGCCCGCCGTTACATGGGAGGCGAGCAGTGAGCACGACCGAGACATTCCATCCTCCGATCAATCAGCGCTTGAAGTCCGCGGGCCTGTGGCTGGCCACTTTCCTGCTGATGATCATCATGTGCGTGCCGGGCCTCTGGGTGGTGCTTTCCGCGTTTCGGCCGAACAGTGAAATTCTGGCCAAGCCGCCGGTGTGGATTCCGCAGAACCTGACGCTGGACAATTTCCGCAAGATATTCGGCCTCGGCTCCGAACAGATCGGCTTGCCTGTCGGCAGCTACTTCATGAACTCCGTGATCATTGCGGCGACCTCGACGTTCATTGCCCTCGTGATCGGCATGGCCGGCGGCTATGCGTTTGCCCGTTATCGTTTCGCAGGCAAAGGCGGGATATTCCTCGGCCTGATGCTGTTCAGGGCTGTGCCGGGCATCGCCCTCTCCCTGCCGGTGTTCATGATCTGGTCGAAGCTTGGCCTGATCGACACGAAACTCGGTCTCGTCATCGTCTATGTAAGCCTCAACGTTCCCTTCACGATCTGGCTGATCGACGGCTTCTTCCGGCAGATCCCCCTGGCGCTTTCAGAGGCAGCACAGGTCGATGGATGCACCCGCTGGCAAGCCTTCTGGAAAATCGAGTTTCCGCTTGCACGTTCGGGCATCGCAGCAGCTGGCGTCTTCGCCTTCCTGACGTCTTGGAACGAATTCGCGCTCGCCAGTCAGCTCACGCGCTCAACAGATTCAAAGACGCTTCCGGTCGGCCTGCTCGACTTCACGGCTCAGTTCACGATCGATTGGGCAGGCATGTGTGCGATGGCCGTCATCATCATTATCCCGGCGCTCGCGCTGACTTTCCTTGTCCAAAAACATCTGATTGCCGGTCTGACATTCGGCGGCGTGAAAGGTTGATCCCATGGCTGAGATTGCTCTCAAGGGTGTGATGAAGGCCTATGGCAAATTCCTCGTTGTTCATGGCGTCGACCTGGACATTGCGCACGAGGAATTCGTCGTACTGGTCGGACCTTCGGGGTGCGGTAAATCCACCACCTTGCGAATGATCGCCGGGCTGGAGAACATTTCCGGCGGGACGATCTCGATCGGTGACCGCATCGTCAACGACCTGCCGCCGCGCAAGCGCAACATCTCCATGGTCTTCCAGAATTACGCGCTCTATCCGCACATGAATGTGCGGGAGAACCTGGGTTTCGGCTTGAAGATCGCCGGAATGGCCCCGGCAGAGGTCGAGCAGCGTGTGAACGAGGCGGCCGGCATCCTTTCGCTCTCCAGCCTGATGGATCGCACCCCCGCAGAACTCTCCGGCGGCCAGCGTCAGCGCGTCGCCATGGGGCGCGCCATCGTGCGCCATCCGGACGTATTCCTGTTCGACGAGCCACTGTCCAATCTCGATGCCAAGCTGCGCGGTCAGATGCGCGCCGAGATCAAGAAGCTTCATCAGAAGGTGAAAACGACCGTCGTCTACGTGACGCATGACCAGGTGGAGGCGATGACGCTCGCTGATCGTATCGTGGTCATGCGCGATGGCCGTATTGAGCAAGCAGGCGCGCCGATGGAGGTATTCAACCGGCCGCGCACCACTTTTGTCGCGACATTTATCGGCTCACCTCCCATGAACATGCTGCCAGGGAAGATTAACGCTGGCGCGGTGCAGCTTGCCGATGGCAGCTCCATTCCGATCCCGGAGAGGCTCAAAGCCAAGACCGAAACAGGCCAGGAAGTGGTGCTGGGCATCCGACCGGACGACATAAGCCCTGTCGGACATGGTCTCTCGCAGGATGGATCGGGAGCGACGCTGAGGCTCACTGTCGAGCTTTCGGAGCCGCTCGGCATGGAAAGCCTGCTCTATACACGCATTGCCGGTCAGGAAGTGCAGGCCAAGCTCTACGGTCCAAGGCTCGTCAAGCCGGGTGAGACCTTGGATTTCCGACTCGCGCTGGATCGTGCGCATCTGTTCGACACGACGAGCGGCCTCTCGCTGGAGGCCGCATAATGGCGCGGATCAAACGTGTCGAAATCCGCATGGTGGACCTTAAACCCAAGGTCCAACGCACCGACGCGATCCAGAGTTTCGTCAGCCAGGAGACCCCCTTCGTGGTCGTCACCGACGAGGATGGCGCGTTCGGCGTCGGATACAGCTACACCATCGGCACGGGTGGACCGGCCGTAGTCTCTCTCCTGAAGGAAACGCTCGCTCCGATGCTGATCGGTCGCGAGGCCGAAGAGATCGAGCGCATCTGGCGCGATCTCCTGTTCAAGACCCATGCGACGGCTGTCGGCGCGATAACGTCGCTGGCGCTGGCAGCCATCGATACAGCCTTGTGGGATTTGCGCTGCATGCGCGCCAGCCTGCCGCTCTGGCGGATGGCGGGGGGTGCCAAACCGAGCATAGATCTCTATTCGACCGAAGGCGGCTGGCTTCACATCGAAACAGCGGCGCTTGTCGACGACGCCCTGGCGGTCAAGGCGCAAGGGTTCGCCGGCTCCAAGATCAAGGTCGGGCGTCCCACACTGATGCAGGATTCCGAACGCCTTGCCGCAGTGCGTGCAGCGGTTGGTGACGATTACCGCCTGATGGTTGACGCCAATCAGGCGTTTCATTTCCATGAAGCTCTCATGCGATCCCGCATGCTGGCCGAGCATGGCGTATCATGGTTCGAAGAGCCTATGCCGGCCGACGATCTCGCCGGGCACATCAGGCTGGCGCAGCAATCGCCTGTGCCGATTGCAGTCGGCGAGAGCATGTATTCGCCAGGCCAATTTGCCGACTATCTGCGCATGGGCGCCTGCAGCATCGTGCAGGTGGATGTCGCGCGCGTCGGCGGAATAACGCCTTGGCTCAAGGTGGCGCATATGGCTGAGGCGATGAACGTCGCAGTATGCCCGCACTTCCTGATGGAGCTGCATGTCAGTCTCGTCTGCGCCATCCCGAACAGCTGGATGCTCGAGTACATCCCCCAACTCGACACGATTGCAGGCAATAGGCTGGATATTCGGGACGGCCGCGCGTTCCCGTCCGATGCGCCGGGCCTGGGTATCGATTGGGACATGCCGGCCATTGTCAGCCAGACTGTTGCCGGCAGTCATTCGGTTCACGGAGGCTGAGATGAAGCGGATGGGAATGGTCATCGCGCTGAAGCCGGAAACGGTTGCCGAATACAAGCGGCTTCATGCGGCGGTCTGGCCCGAAATCCTGGCCAAGATTTCCGACTGCCATATCACGAACTATTCGATCTTCCTCAGGGAACCGGAGAATCTGCTCTTCGGCTATTGGGAATATGTCGGCATCGATTTTGCGGCCGACGCCGCGAGAATGGCTGCCGATCCCCGCACCCAGGATTGGTGGAAGGTATGTATGCCCTGCCAGGAACCCCTTGCGACACGCAAGGACGGCGAATGGTGGGCGTCGATGGACGAGGTATTCCACCATGACTGAACTGAGGCAAAAACTCGAAAGCTGCTACACCAGCGTCCTGCATGATGTGATGCGCGGCGCAGGCTTGCGCAACTTCACCTTGCCGCCAAGAATACGCGCCCTCAGCCCCGAAGGCGTTCTGACGGGACCCGCCTTCACAATCGAAGGTCGGATCGACGAGACCGCCAGCGCGCACGAAACACTGCTTGCTTGGACGGGCCTGCTTTCCAAGGCAAAGCCCGGGCACATCTGGATCAGCCAACCGCACAATCACATCATTGCTCAGATGGGCGAGCTTTCCGCCGAGACGCTCAAAGCCAAGGGCGTGCTTGGCTGTGTGGTCGACGGCGCGCTGCGTGACACGAATTTTATCCTGCGATTGGGGTTTCCCTGTTGGGGTACCCACAACACGCCGCGCGACGTCGTCGGGATGTGGATGCCGACGGCAACCGAAGTCCCAATCCTCATCGACGACGTCCTCATCCGGCCTGGCGATTGGCTGCATGGTGATCGCGACGGAATGATCGTCATCGCGCATGAGCGGCTAGATGAGATCGCCGAAGCGGGCGTAGCAGCCATGAGCAAGGAGAGCCTCGTGCGCAAAGCCATCCTTTCAGGCATGGACCCACAGCAGGCCTATCTGCAGCATGGAAAATTCTGATGCAGATCGTGGCGCTCGACGTTCGCGGTTGCAAGGTTCCGGAGCGGTTTGCCTCTGTGACGAGCCTCGCGAGTGGCTCCACCGGAAATATGCAGTGTCTCGTCTACACGGTGCATACCGATGACGGCCGCAGCGCGTCCTGTTTTGGCTTCGGTGGAAAGTCGGTTCGCGGTGCCGGCGTTCTTGCAGCAGATGTGTTGAGGCCGTTTCTGGTCGGCCGAAATGTCCACGAACGGGAAGCACTTTGGCACGACCGGCGCAAAGCGGACCGCTGGTGGGATCTTCTGCCCGTCTACAGCTGGGGTCCGGTTGACTGCTGCCTGTGGTTGCTCTCGGCACAGGCTGCGGGTTTGCCGCTCTACCGGTATCTGGGAGCAGCGCGCCGCGACGTCCCGGTCTACGCCTCGTCCTTGCTCCTGCCTGACGCCGCGGCCTACGCGGCCGAGGCGCTGGAGGTGAAGCGCGCCGGCTTGCGCGGCTACAAGCTGCATCCACCCTGCCGGTCGGTCGAAGAGGATATCGAGATCCACGAGGCCGTTCGTCAGGCCGTCGGCGACGATTTCGCGTTGATGTCGGACCCGGTTGAGCCGAGCTATGGATTCGAGGGGGCGCTGAGACTTGGACGCGCTCTTGAGGAACTCGGCTACCTCTGGCTTGAGGAGCCCGTTCCCGACGAAGCCGTCGGAGCGCTTGCCGAACTTACCCGCATCCTAGACATCCCCGTCATCGGTGGCGAAATTCTGGCAAAGCACCCCTATTCGCTCGCCGACTATGCCGCTCGCCGCGTCGTGGACGGCCTGCGGGCAGACGTCTCATGGTCCGGGGGAATAACCGGGGCCCTGAAAACCGCCCATCTCGCCGAGGCATTCCATATGCCTTGTGAGTTTCACACAACGATCTTCCATCCTCTCGAGATCGTGAACCTTCATTTGTGCGGCGCGGTGCGCGGCTGCGGATGGTTGGAAGTTCTCTGGCCGATGCAGCAGTTTTCCTTCGGCCTGAAGGGTGACCTGCCCATCCGCGACGGCATAGCGACCATGCCGGAGCTGCCCGGCATGGGGATGGATCTCGATTGGGACGCCATAGACGACGCGACTTTTGAGGTGTTCTGACCATGACCGGCTCAAAAGAAAACGACCCACGCCTCTTGCTGCTCGCCCCCAATGATAGTGTGTTCGTTCTGCGCGATCAGATCGAGGCGGGAGAGAGCATTCTCGTCGAGGGGAAGCGCGTGACAACCGCCCACCGCCTCGGCCTTGGTCAGAAGATCGCGCGCAAACCGGTGGGGATCGGGGAGAAAGTGCTCAAATACAACGCCCCGATCGGATCGGCGACTGCGCGGATCGAGGTTGGCGATCATGTTCATCTTCACAATCTCAAGAGCGACTACACGGCAACCCACGCCTTGAACAAAGGAGACGGAGCATGAGGGGCTGGCTGCGCGCGGACGGCCGCAAGGGCATCAGGAACGTTGTTGCGGTGGCCTATCTGGTGGAATGCGCCCACCATGTTTCGAAGAAGATCGCCGAAGCCGCGCCCGACGATGCGCATCTGATTGGCTTCCCCGGATGCTACCCCAATCCTTATGCCCAGAAGATGATGGAACGGCTTTGCACACATCCCAACGTGGGCGCTGTCCTGCTCGTTAGTTTGGGTTGCGAGAGCTTCAATCGGTTCGCGTTGAGGGAAGTCATTGAGACGTCAGGCCGCCCGGTGCACACGCTGGTCATCCAGCAGAACGGCGGCACGCGCGCCACGATCGCCGCAGGCGTGGAATGGGTGAAGGAGCAAGCAGGCAGACTGACGTTGGAGCCAACAGTCCCGATGGATGTCAGCGAGCTGATCGTCGGGACCGTGTGCGGCGGATCGGATGGCACATCAGGCATTACCGGCAATCCGGCCGCGGGTATCGCATTCGATATGTTGGTGTCGAACGGGGCCGCGTGCATCTTCGAGGAAACGGGTGAACTGATCGGTTGCGAGGACATCATGTCGTCGCGCGCGGCGACACTTGAACTCGGCGATATCCTACGCGAAAGCATCGGCAAGGCCGCACGCTATTATGCGACGCTCGGTTATGGCAGCTTTGCCTCCGGCAATGCCGATGGCGGTCTTTCCACGATCGAGGAGAAGTCGCTCGGCGCTTACATGAAATCCGGACAATCGATGATCTCCGGCTTGATCAAACCGGGTGACATTCCACCGAAAGGCGGCCTCTATCTGATGGATGTCGTGCCGGACGGTGAGGTCCGCTTCGGCTTCCCCAATATTTCCGACAACGCCGAGATCGTGGAAATGATGGCGTCCGGTGCCCATTGCACCTTGTTCGTGACAGGTCGGGGGTCGGTTGTCGGCTCTGCCATTTCACCGGTCATCAAGATTGCGGCCAACCCGCATATGTATGCGCGCCTCTCCGAGGACATGGACGTCAATGCAGGGCGCGTCTTGACCGGCGAAGCGACACTGCAGGAGATCGGCAAGGAAATCTACGACCTCGTCCTAGCGCTGGCTTCGGGAGCCAAGTCCAAATCGGAGGAGCTCGGACATCGCGAATTCATCCTCACTTACAAGCAGTTCGAGCCAATCGGGCCGTCTTGCCTGCCGATCTGAAGGAGAAATCATGCCCCGTCTCAAAGGCAAGACCGCGCTGATCACCGCTGCCGGTCAGGGGATCGGCCGGGCGACCGCCATCGCCATGGCGCGCGAGGGGGCGCGCGTGTTCGCGACCGATATCAGCGAAAGCGCCCTCGCTACACTTTCGGAGTCAGGGGTTGAGCAGCGCCTTCTCAACGTCCGGGACACCGACGCCATCGCCAGAATTGCCGATGAACTCGGAGCCGTCGACATCCTGTTCAACTGCGCGGGCTTCGTTGCCAACGGAACCATTCTGGATTGCGACGAGGATCAATGGGCCTTCAGCATAGACCTCAACCTGACGGCCATGTTCCGCATGTGCAAGGCGTTCTTGCCCGGCATGATCGACAAGGGGAGCGGATCGATCATCAACATGTCCTCTGTCGCATCGAGCGTGATCGCCGCGCCGAACCGCTTTGTTTATGGCGCGACAAAGGCGGGCGTTATCGGACTGACCAAGTCAATCGCTGCCGATTTCATCACCAAGGGTATCCGCTGCAACGCGATCTGCCCCGGAACGGTCGAAAGCCCTTCGCTCGAAGAGCGCCTGCGTGCCACTGGCGACTACGACGCGGCAAAGGACGCATTCATTGCGCGTCAGCCCATCGGCCGGATCGGCAAAGCCGAGGAGATAGCGGCGCTGGTCGTCTATCTCGCCAGCGACGAAAGTTCATACACGACCGGGGTCGCGCATGTGATTGACGGCGGATGGTCAAACACCTGACGGGAAGGAATGGATATGAAGCTGTTGCGATTTGGACCGCCAGGCACCGAAAAGCCCGGTATCCTGGGGCATGACGGAGTCATTCGCGATCTCAGCGACATCATTCCGGATATTTCCGGCGATGTGCTTTCCGACGGCAGCCTCGCAAGGATCGGGTCGGCCAATTTGGGCGTGCTTCCAGCCGTCGATGCTGGTGTCCGTCTGGGGCCCTGCGTGGCGGGAACCGGAAAATTCATCTGCATCGGCCTCAACTATGCCGATCACGCTGCGGAATCCGGAATGCAGGTTCCCCCCGAACCTGTCATCTTCATGAAGGCGACAAGTGCGATCTGCGGACCGAACGACCCCATCGTCATCCCTCGCGGTTCCGAGAAGACAGACTGGGAAGTCGAGCTGGCCGTCATCATCGGCAAGAAGGCGAAATACGTCTCAGAGGCCGATGCGATGGATTACGTTGCCGGATATGCCGTCACCAACGACGTCAGCGAGCGCGCCTTCCAGATTGAGCGTTCGGGACAATGGACCAAGGGCAAGAGCTGCGACAATTTCGGCCAGATTGGCCCCTGGCTCGTCACCCGCGACGAGGTGGCGGACCCACAGAACCTCGACATGTGGCTGAAGGTCAATGGCGCGACGATGCAGAATGGCTCGTCACGGACGATGGTCTACGGCGTCGGGTTTCTTGTCAGCTACCTCAGCCAGTTCATGAGCCTGCATCCCGGCGACGTTATTTCCACCGGGACCCCTCCCGGTGTGGGACTGGGTCAAAAGCCTCCGAGATACCTCAAAGCCGGCGATGTGGTCGAATTGGGAATCGCTGGCCTTGGCCGGCAGCGCCAAGACGTGATCGCCGATTGATTTTCGTCACAAGGATTTGGCGCCATGCAATTGATCGACACCCACCAACACCTCATCTATCGCGACCAACTGGGCTACGGCTGGACCAACGGCATCCCGGCACTTGCTTCCGGCAACTTCACGCGGTCTGACTATGGCGAACTGACGCGCGGCGATGACGTCATCGGAACGGTGTTCATGGAAACCGGCGTCGATGACGCCGACTACCAGAAGGAGGCAAGGTTCGTCGCCTCGCTCGTCGGCGGCGATGGCCTCTTGGCGCAGGTCGCTTCATGTCGTCCGGAGATAGACGAAGGGTTCGACGCCTGGCTCGACGAATGCGATCGGCTATCCGTCGCCGGTTTTCGACGGATCCTCCATGTTGTCGACGATGAGATGTCGCGCTCCGAAACATTCCGTAAGAACCTGCGCAAGATCGGTCGCAAGGACCTGGCGTTCGACATGTGTTTTCTCGCGCGTCAGTTGCCTATCGCGGCGGACCTTGCCAAAGCCTGCCCGGACCAGCGTTTCGTGCTGGACCATTGCGGCGTTCCCGATATTGCCGGCGATGCATTCTCAGTATGGGCTGACGCAATTTCGGAAGTGGCTCGCTCCCCGAATGTGAGCGTGAAGCTGTCGGGTGTGACGGCCTATTGTACTCCAGGCACTGCGAATGTCGAAACCTTGCGACGCTGGATCGATCATATCGTTCAAGTCTTTACGCCGGCACGGATCGTGTGGGGCGGCGATTGGCCGGTCGTCAATCTCGGGTCCGGACTACCGGCCTGGATCGAAATCACCAAAGAACTGCTGGCAGACCTCTCGGCTGACGAACAGGCAGCGATCGGCACAGGCAATGCCCGACGCATTTATCGGTTATCCTGACTGCGGTCCGAAACCTTCTCGCTGGAGTGACCTCCTCGACCGTTCTTAGCGTGGCTTGCCCTCCATTTAGATCTCCGGCGATGTCCGCTTTACGCGGTTGTGAAACTGGCTCCAGAGACCGAGAAGGGTGGGGACCGGCCGTCAACGTGACAGCGCCCCCACACGATCCAGCGCTGTGGCGAAGCCCGGCAACAAGATCCAGAGCGGAGCAGCGGCGCCACCACTGGAAGGTGATCCCGGAATCGAGCGCCAGGCCGAATGGTAGGGCGGTGTATCTGAGAGAGAGACCCTCTTTCGGATTGCCGGCGGTCCTCCGTCAGAACTTGACGTTAAAGTTTGCCTTGACGGACTGGTCGGACATGCCAGAGCCGAACTGCCCGCCATAGGTGACGCCGAGCGTGGCGGCGGGTGTCAGCGCGAAGTCGAGGCCGGCCTCGATCACGGCCGCGTTACGGGCGATCGGAACGCCGCCGATCGAGAAGGCATTGCCGCCGCCGGCGAAGCGCATCGTCGAGAACGGGGTGACGTCGCCGAAGGCATGACGCCAGCCGAGCATGCCCCGCGCCGTCGTATTGACGTCGCCCATCGTGAACGCTGTCGAGGCGCGCAGGCCCAGCGTCGTGAAGGTCGCGTCGCTGGTGGCGCGCTGGCTGCTCAGCGCGGCCGCCCCGCCCTGCTCGGTGAAGCCGTCGGTATGGACGCTGACATAGGCAAGGTTGGCGAACGGTTCGAAACGGGCAGCACCGGCCGTGATTCCATAGCCGAGCTCGCCGAAGACTTGCGCGGTCGCAGCATTGTAGTTGCCCTTCAGACTGTCGCCGAAGCCGGGGAAGATCACGTTCCGCGAGGTCGAGATGTCGTGCCAAGTGTAGGCCGCGGCGGTGCGGAAGGCGAGATCGCCCCAGGTGGTGCCGCCATAGAAGCCGACATGGTAGTTGTCGCTCGCGCCGGAGGAGCGGCGATCCTTCAAATCGAAGTCAGTGCGGCTGTAGCCGGCGACCGCGCCAAAGCGCCAGGTCTCGAAGACAGGAGTGTCGGCGCCGATGAAGAAGCCGCCTGTCTTGCGGTTGAGACGCGCGGCATTGCCGTCACTGTCGGTGTGGCCCCAGGAGCCAAAACCCTGGCCCCAGACCGCGAGGCGATCGGTCGTGGCCGGAGCCATCCCCCGCTGGCCGTCATAGGTCGCGACTGCGGCTTCTGAGGCGCCGATCGTACCGAAGGCGGCGCGCAGGCGATCGTTGACGGCATTGCGGACGAAGCGGCTGTCCTCGATCAACGCCGTGCGAGCCGAAGGATGGATCTCACCCGAGAGCTGGTCGAAGGCGTATTGCGCGGCTGCGTCGGTCGGAAGCCAGGCAACAGCCGTGTAGACAGGATCGCCGATGCCCAGGCTCTCCGCCCCGCCGCCAGTCGCGATCTGGTTCGGGGTCAGCCCAGCCGAGGTGAAGGATTTGGTCTGCGCCACGTCGAGATAGACGTGGGTCGGGTCGTAGCTGTCGACGAGGCCGATAAAGGCCGAGAGCTTGGTGTTGCCGGTGAGCGTATAGGTCCCACTGACGCCACCATTGGCCTGCAGCACTGTGTAGTGCGTGCCAATGACATAGGGCGCTGCGTCGAGCTTGATCATATCGAGGAGCGCGCCATTGCCAATCGTCGCCGCGCCGGTCGCATTGATGCGATCGGACTGGCCGGTCGAGGTCAGCTCGACCTGGTAGGTCGAGCCGGCGGCCTGGGTGAGGTTGCCGTTGATCGTCAGCGTGCCGATCGAGTTGCCCGGGCCGATGATGCCGCCGGCATTGGCGACGACGCTGCCAGCCGTCCCATTGCCGCCGAGGATACCGCTGCCCGAGACTGTGACCGCTGAATTGGCGATCGAACCGTTCACGGCCAGGCGGCCACGGGTCACATAGGTGGCGCCGGTGAAGCCGCTGGAATCGGCAGTCAGGTTTGTGTTGCCGGCGATCTGGTTGATCGTGCCGGCGCCGCTGATCCCCGGCGCGAAGATGTAGTTCGTGTCGGTGTGGTTGAAGTTGATCGTGCCGGTGCCCGAGCCAAACACGACGGACGTGGCGCTCAGCGTGCCGGCGCCCGTAGCAGCCGACCCTGACGCACCGCCGATGTTCAGCGTGCCCACCGAGCCGGGCTGCAGGGCGATCATGGCGACACCGCCCGTCGACACAGTACCTCCGTTGGCGATCGTCAGCGTGCCCGTACCGCCAGCGCCGACAAACAGACCCGAGCTATTGGCCCAGGTGGAGCCTGCCCCGTCGACTGTCGCCGAACCGATCGAGCCCAGATTGACGCCCAGATAGCCGGTTGTGCTGCTGACCTTGCCGCCGTTGGAAACGATCAACGTGGCTGAGCCGTCGAAGCCGATGCCAAGGGAGCCGGTATTGGCCCAGGCGGAGCCGGCGCCATCGACCGTCGCCTTGCCGTTGGAGCCTTGATTGACGCCCAGAAAACCCACGTCGTTGTTGACCGTGCCGCCATTTGAAACGGTCAATGTGCCCGAGCCGTCGAGGCCGACGGCAAGGCTGCCGCTGCTGGTCCAGGTAGAACCCGCGCCGTCGACCGTCGCCGAACCAATGGAGCCCTGTTTGACGCCGAGGAAGCCGGTCGTATTGCTGACTTTGCCGCCGTTGGAAACGATCAACGAGCCGGTGCCGTCGATGCCGACGCTAAGGGAGCCGCTGCTGGTCCAGGTCGAACCTGCGCCATCAACTGTCGCCGTGCCGTTAGAGCCCGCGGCATCGCCCACGTAGCCGGAAGAACTGGTGACGGCGCCGCCGCTCCGGATATTGAGCGTGCCCGCGCCGTCGCGGCCCACAAAAAGGGCGCCGCTGTTGGTCCAGAACGATCCCGCACCCGTGACCGTCGCCACGCCCGAAGATCCGGCGCTGAAGCCGATATCACCTTCATCGCTGATCGCGCCGCCGCCGCCGCTGATCGTCATGCTGCCGTTGCCGCCGGCCCCAACGAACAGGCGCTGAGTTGCTGTCCAGAGCGAACCTGCCCCATCGATCGTCACCGTACCGGTGGCGCCCGCGATCGCGCCGATGATGCCGGCATCGCCGCTGGCCTTGCCGCCATTGGTGATGCTCAACGTCCCGACGCTCGATGTGCCGACTGCGATGCCGGTCAGTGTGTTCCAAGCCGAACCGGCGCCGTCGATCGTCACGGTTCCCGCGGAACCTGTGCCATAGGCGAGATATCCAATGTTGCTGGTGACGACACCGCCATTGGTGATTTTCACGTCGCCCGCGCCGTCGTAGCCGACATACAGATTGCCGGCGTTGCTCCATGACGAGCCGGCGCCTGTGACCGTTACCGTTCCGGCGCCACCAGCGGCGAAACCCACATAGCCAGTGTCGTTGCCAACCATGCCGCCGCTCGTAATCGTCACCGTACCGATGGCCTGGATACCGACAGCAAGGGTCCCACCGTTGCTCACCGCACCACCGTTCGAAACCGTCAGCGTGCCGGCGCCCTGGACGCCGACACCAAGGCCCCCTGCATTGGTCCATGTCGACCCGGCGCCGTCGACAGTCGCGGTGCCGGTGGAACCGGCGAGGTTGCCGATATAGCCGTTGGAGCCGGCGCTCACCGTGCCGCCGCCCTGGATGTTCAGCGTTCCCGCGCCCGAATGACCGACAACGACGTCCGTGTTGTTGTTCCAGGTCGAGCCGGCGCCTGTGACCGTCATCGTGCCGGCAGAGCCGGTCAGAAAACCCAAATAGCCGGTGTCGTTCTTCACCGCGCCGCCACTCGAAATCGTCACCGTGCCCGTGCCGAGGGTGCCAACAACAAGGTTTCCACCGTTGTTCACCGCGCCGCCGTTGGAAACCGTCAACGTGCCGATGCCTCCATAGCCGACAGCAAGGCCTCCTCCATTGGTCCATGTCGAGCCGGCGCCGTCGACCGTGGCCGTGCCCGTGGAGCCGGCGAAATTGCCGATGTAGCCGTTGGAGCCGGCGCTCACCGTGCCGCCGCCCTGGATGCTCAGCGTTCCTGTGCCGGAATAGCCGACCGTGACGTCTGAGCTGGTGGTCCAGCTCGAACCGGCGCCTGTGACGGTTACCGAGCCGGCCGAACCGGCGTCGTATCCCACATAGCCGGTGTCGTTGCTCACCGCGCCGCCGTTGGCGATGGCGAGCTTACCTTGGCCGCCTTTGCCGACAACAAGGGCTCCGCCGATGCCCCAGGTCGTGCCGGCGCCATCGACGAGGGTCGTGCCTGTGGAGCCGGTGAGGTCGCCGACAATGCCAATGACGCTATTCACCGTCCCAGCATTGAGAATGTTGAGCGTGCCGTCGCCGGCTCGGCCGACGGTCAAGCCGCCGTTATTTGCCCAGGTCGAGCCCACCCCGTCGACCGTCACCGTGCCGATTGAACCGGCGAGGTAGCCGACCCAGCCCGCAGCATTGCTCACCGTAGCGCCGTTCGAAATGGTCAACGCAGCCGTGCCTGCCAGGCCGACGTTGAAGTCGCCAACATTGGTCCAGGTCGAGCCTGCGCCGTCAACGGATCCGATGCCATGGGACCCTGCTTGCACCCCGAGATAGCCGAAGTAGCTGCTAACTGCGCCACCGTTCGAGATAGTGAGTGTGCCGGCGCCGTAACTGCCGACTCTGATATCCTGCCCGACAGTCCAGGCCGAACCTGCGCCGGTGATCATCACCGTGCCCGTCGCCGTGGCGGCTTTGCCGATCTCACCGATGGTGCTGCTGACCGTGCCGCCATTGGAGATCGTCAATGCACCTGTGGTGAGCGAGCCGCTACCTAGATAAAGATACAGCGCTGCGGCATTTGCCGCATTCACAACCGTCGGATTCGGCGTGACGGTGTCGATCGTAACCACGTCCGCCGCTGTCGGGACGGCGGAAGTGCTCCAGTTTCCGGCTGTAAACCAGTCGGTGGATGTCGCACCCGTCCAATCGGCCGCTCTGGCAGCATCAGGCAAGGCCAGTCCAGCCGATAGCGCCATCGCGAAAACGGAGGCCGACGACAGAAGGCGGCGAGCACCGAGCGCCCCCGGCCCGAGAGACTTCAAATATGATGCCTTGTGGATCCCGAGACTATCCATGCGAATGTAAACCCCCAAATTCAACAACAGCTTGGCTTCGTGTTCGGAGCTATTGCATCGGGTTTCGAAATGGTCTTGCCCTGTACTGCGGCAGAATTGCCCTGGAGTGCGGTGGGAGTTTTTTTGGTACAGCGTTACCGTCAGGCAACGGTAGAGTTCCGTGCTGTCTGGCGTTGCGCACCACGAATGATGAGCCCCGCCGGGAGCGCGACCAGGTCCTCTGAACCCATCCGGGAACAGTTTTCAGCGGACGACCAATCCGGGAGTTTCGCCTGGGTTCCGGCCGAAGAACGTCCGTACCAGATCGCAATAGGCGGGCAGCCCTTCACCGGCGATCCGCGATCCAACTTCCGCATAGCTCTCGTCGAAGTCCTTGCGGTACCGGCGCTTGATGGCGTCCAGCGTCATACCGCGAGGGTCGATCATGCGTGACATGGCCACCGGGTCAAAGGTCAGGCCGGGACAGGCTCCGTCATGGACACGCAGCAGGAAGCCAATGATTCCAGCGACATCCTCCGGCTTCGGTGGCTTGGCACGGCCTTTCTCACCTTGGACAAGCAGGAGCGCCAGTACCGATATGACGCCGAGAGTGAGGGGAATGCGAAAAAGGCCTCCGGAAATCGGGCAGGGAGCGGTCGGCAACTCAGACTTCGCTGAGGGACGAGGGCGCGCCGAATGCCTCACGGATATCGCGGGTTCCGATCTGTGTCTTGCCCTGGAGAGCGGTCGATTTGCCCTGGAGCGCAGCGATAGAAGAGCGAGCCCACAAGGTCGCGACAAGGCATGTCGAGCCGTTGGCGCTACCGCGCGGAACCCGGTGTGCAGCCGAAACGATGGCGAAAAGCACGGTTGAAATAGGAAAGACTGCTGAAGCCGCAGGAATAGGCGATCTCGCTCACCAGCAACTTGTCATGGGCTCGGCTGGACAGGACCTGCCGCGTTTTCTGCAATCGCAATTCAAGGACGTGCTCGGCAAAACTCGAGCCGGTCTCTTCCAGAAGTTCATGGACATAACGCACAGACAACCCGAGTTCCTGTGCAACCTTCCGTGCGGAGATATCGGGATTGGTGAAACCGTCCTCGATCTTGGCCAGAATTGCCTGTGATCGAGCCGCGCGCAGGCCTCGCAAGCTCGCGATCTCGGCAGCTTCACCCTTGGCGCCGATCGCAAGGCCGACCAGATCAACGACCATCTCGCTGACATGCGCAATGAGATGGGGAGCGACCAGAGGCGGGCCGAGTTCAATCATGCGGCAGTAGCGTGTGAGCAGGCCCAGCGCCTCGCTTTCAGCATCGATGCAGACCGCCAGCCGATCATCGATGTGCTTGAATGCGGCGGCGAGCACATCGCGGGGGATCACCACATTGGTCCAGAGATTTTTGTCGCCGCCGATCATCCTCGACGGCTCGGACGCCGAAACCAACGCCGCTTGGCCAGGTCCGATACTGTAGTCGCGTCCAACCTGCGTGCCGGCCAACGCCGTATCGCCCCTGTTGATGAACAGGAGATAGCCATCATGCCCATCATCGGCGACGTTCCTAGCCTGTCTCTTGGACTGCCTGATCGTGCCGGCCATCTGGCCGAGGATCAGCGGACCTATGATCGTCGCCTCGATTTCAGCCTCGAAAGGCAGATTGTCCGAAGCCCCGAATTCGACCGACCCGATTTTCGCGATGTGCATCTCCTGCCAGCGCGCGAATCTTGCCTTGCCGTCCAGATCGGAAGGCAGGTCGCGTGATGAAAATACCGTCTTGTGCAGCAACGATGAGATCCTAGTCAGACCAGACACTCATCAGCACGGTAAAGACTGAACAGATCCCGGTCTCATCAAGAGCGACAAGTTTTATAGTCAAATTCGATACTTGATCGATGTCGCGGGTATTTGAGCGTTGCCAAATGATCGCTCGTATTCCGTCGAATGCCGCTCGTCTCGCTTAAAACACCCGGTCTGCCCCATCTGCACGGGAGGGTGATAAGCCGCCAGTTGAGGTCAGCCCAGTATTTTGCGATGCTTTGACTGGCGTGTTGGCCGGGCAGCCCTTCTGGGGAGGGCCGCGAACGGATGTCGTCGCAATACGATCCGCGAGCGTGTCGGCAGCCTGTGGGGGATATGTGCAGAGGATCGTTTACAGTTCAGACGCGCTGATTGGTGATGAAACACTGCGGAAAGAGCAGTGGATTTCATCGCTCTCGTCTGGCTACGCCAATCTTCACGCCGATCCGGCCGTTGGCAGATCGTTCCAGGGAGAGCTCAGGATTGCCCGAACCTGTGATGTGGCCGTTGGCACCATCCATGGCACCGTTAAGTCGATTTCGCGGACGATCAATGACATTGCGTCTCACAACACGAACAACGTCGTGCTGCTCCTGAATGCGGGGCTGTCCCGGCTCGGCGTCGACCAATCGGGAAAGAGCGTCGAACTTGCCCCGGGAGCGTCCGTGCTCATCGAGCAGAGCGCACCGTCGATCATTCAGGTGGGCGACGGGCAATGCGGTCTCATCGCCGCACAGACCGAACGCGAGCGCGTTCGTCAGCGATGCGCTCTCTTCGAAGATCGCCTGATGACGGTTGTGGATGGCCCATCAACCGTCAATCGGCTTTTGCGCGCTTATGTCGATGTCCTGGCCGGGGAGATGGAGCCTGCGGGTCCGCCGATCACGCAGTTCGCATCTGATCATATCGCCGATCTGATCGCAGCCGCGGCCTCGGTCATAGGTCCCACTCTCGGCGACGAAAGCCCACGTTTCGGAACCTTGAGCCGCGGACGTCTGATGTTGGCGCAGCGCTACATTTCCCAGCGCCTTGACGATCCGCTCCTCAGCGATAATGACATATCCGTCCACCTGCGTGTGTCCACGAGCCAGTTGCGGAAGGACTTCGAACGCGGCGGCTCGAGCATCGCTCGCTATATCCGCGAACAAAGGCTGGAAAAAGCCAGGATGATGCTGCGAGATCCAGTCCTTCGGCGCCATCGCATTATCGATATTGCCTTCGCATGCGGATTTCAGAATCTCGTAACCTTCAACCGGGTCTTCCGGGCCGCTTACTGCATGACACCGTCCGAACTCAGAGAAGAAGACTAATCGATGCCCATCGCGGAACAGGTTCGCTGTCGACTTGGCGGCATTCAGAGTTGCTGAAACCTGGCCTGCTGGCCATCCGACCGCACGCGATTCGAACTTTTCTCGCCACCAAACATCGCCGTTTCTACGCTTGTCGCATGTCCGCTAGGGGGGCGGCAGCGGACTGTCGGCTTTCGGGAGCTGAGCATGGGGAAGCTGCCGTTCCGTTGCGCTTAGAAACAGTCTTCAGCGTTCCCGCCTCGTCGAGCGTCTGTCGGCGGCGGCGAACTCTTGGCCCTGGCCAAGTTTTCTTCGGCCGTGGCCGAGGCGGGAGTAGTAATCGCGGTGACTGGAATCGAACTTCGCGAACTTATCGTCACTTCGTTTGAAAATGCTTCAAGCGTGCCGAATCATCGCCGCGCTGCCGTCAACAGGAGTTCGTTTGGTCCCACCCATCCGTCTGTCGTTTCAAATCGGCTTAACGCCTGCTCCATATCGGCCCACGCAGCCTGAGCTTTCGCCGGCTCCAGGCGCTGCACGATTTGCGCCACCAGCCCTGCAGACGCTCTGACGAAGTCAACGTAGTCCCGAGCGGTGGGGAGCTTGAACGGCGCAGCGATTCTTGTTGTTGCGATCGCGCGCAGACCAGCTTGGCTGAAGAGATCGTCGATCAATCCCAGCTTGCCCAAGCTGAACAGCCCGCCCGGTTGATACGGATCGCGCGCAGCCAGGCCTGCATGCTGGAGTGCGATTGACATCAAAGTTGCAACACACGGGTTGTTGTCAGGCGCCGAGAAGACCATGGTGCAGACGCCACCGTCCGGCTTCAAGACGCGCTTCATTTCCCGCAGACCCTGCAACGGATCAAGGAACAGCATCAAACTCATCCGGCAGACCACTGCGTCGAATCGGGCGTCCTCGATTTGAAGATTCTCCCCATCCGAGGCGAGTATCTCGACATTCTGATGGCCCGCGGCTGCGGCTTGCCGCTTCGCGAACCGCAGAATGTCCGGCGACAAATCATTCGCGAGCACGAAGCCGCGAGGCCCTACGCGCTCAGCGATATCGAGGGTCTGGCCGCCGGCACCGGCGGCCACATCAAGCACGTGAGCGCCGGGTTTCACGTTGGCCATGCTCAACATGGCCAACGTCGCCTCTCCCAGCCAGCGCTTAATTAGAGGCGCACCGTCGTTCCAAGCCTGCTCCATCTGATTCAACTGTTGGCGCGTCGCTGTTTGCGCGGCGGGTTCGCTGGCGGAAGGTTTGGCGGCCATGACGAAGGTCCCTTTCTTCACGGTTCAATGGTGCAGCGGATCGCGGGCGTGTCGGACGCGCTGGCACAAAGCGCGATCGCGGGAACGGCGCTTGGAGTCGTCGGCAGCTCTAGTGCGGGCGCCTGCCGACGGTAAATCGTGCGAGATGTGGTGGTGTGAACGACTTGATTTCTTCAAAGCCAGCACTGTGCATTTTGCTCTCCACATCCTCGTTGCTCCAAGGATATCCGCCCGACCGCACGACCTTCAATGCAGTTAGAGCCTGTCCAAGCGGATCCGCCGGAGTGGCGAAGAGCCCAAACACCAGCCAACCACCGGGTTTCAGCGCGTTGCGGATCGTTGTCAGTGCAGTCGAAATGATTTCGGGCGGCAGGAACGGCCCCGCAAGCCAGACAAGCGTGAAGACATCGCGCTCGGAAAGATCCTCCAGCCGTTCCGCGCGAAGCTCTATTCGGCTCGCCATGCCGGTATCTGCCAGGTTTTTCCGCGCCAGACTGAGCGACGGCTCCCACGGGTCGATGCCGACAACGCGCAATGCCGGCCAGGTGCGTGCTGCCTCGATCGCAAGCCAACCGACTCCGGTTCCGACATCGAGAAAGGCACCCGGTCGCCGCAACGTATCGTTGAATTGCGGTAACTGAGGTGCCAGTTCGTCGATCACGTGGACCACGCGACGAGACATCTGCCCGTAGGATTGCAGGATGGCGGGGTCCTTGAAAGACCATCCCGGGGTGCGGCCCGGATCGTCGATCAGGTCGACGGCCTGGCGAAAGAATGCGTCGATCGACCCAAGGACCGTTGCCTGTTGATCTCCCGACAAGCCATCTAGGAGCCCTGGCTCGATGTTCTCAATGATGTCCCGCAATCGTGCGCGCACGCGAGGGTCGGCCGGTGTATCCGATTGCCGCAGTCGCAGTTCGGCACTGATGGCTGCAAGCGCCTCCATGGAGGCATTTAGACGCTGCGAAATGGTGAGCAATGACTGGAGGCTCATGGCATGCCCCAACTGGCGCGTTCGAGTTCGAGGCCCATCAGCCCCGTCGGATCAGTTCACAATTTTGATGCTGGCAGCGCGAGCAACATCTCTCCATTTGACGAGTTCTGCTTTCAAGCGCGCAGCGAACGCATCAGCCGAACCGTTGATCGGCGTGTATCCCAACCCGTTCAACCGGAAGGAAACGAGGAAACTATGCGCCAATGGCTGATCCGGGGGGAGCCGCAACATTGCGAAATGGGGCGGCAGAAGTGCATAATCGGAACATGTTCGACTGGACCGACCTCAAATACTTCCTGGCCGTTGCGCGCCACCACAGCACGATCGCGGCGGGAAAGGCGCTTGGCCTCAGTCAATCGACCGTACATCGGCGGCTCAGCGAGCTTGAGCGACGGATCGGACGGCAGTTGGTGGTGCGTCAGCCGAGCGGCTATCGGCTGACCGAGTTGGGTGAAGCCTTGCTGCCCTACGCCGAACGCGTCGAGGTTGCCGTCACCGACTTCGAGCGTCGGGTGACCGACACTGCCCTGGACCTGACTGGCGTCATTCGGGTCACATGTCCGGAGCCGATCGTTTACCGAATGACGCAATCGAAGCTAATCGACCGTTTCCACGCGCGCCATCCGAAGCTGCGGGTCGAGTTCGTGACTAGCGATCGTTATTTGGACCTGTCGAAAGGCGAAGCGGACGTCGCCTTCCGGTCAGGTGACACAGACGACGAACTGGTGGGCCGCAAGATCGCCGAATCGATCTGGGCGGTCTATGCTAGCCACGCCTATATCGAGCACCACGGCAGGCCGGAACGAATCGAGGATTTGTCTCGTCATCATCTGGTGGGATTCGACGACACGCTGAGCAACCATCGGGCGGCGAAGTGGCTCAGGGATGTTGCGCCGCAGGCCAAGATGGCGGCGCGCACCAACAGTGTCCTTGGCCTCATCTATGCGGTGAAGTCCGGTCTTGGCGTCGGGCCACTGCCGGCCGCACTGGGAGATGCAGAGCCGGATCTGGTCCGTGTGCTGGGGCCGGTTGCCGAGTTGTCACGAAGCTGGCGTCTGCTGGCGCATCCTGATCTCAGGCGAACGCCGCGCATATCCGCATTTTTCGACTTCATCATCGAAGAACGCGAGTCGATGAAATCGTTTCTGACCGGCTAGTTGCTGGCGTGACGGATGCACAATGGACCACCACGGGCAAAGAACGATTGCCAGCAACTGGCGCCCCGAGGGTGGCCCCTCGTGCTTTGCCGCAGAGCGGCGCACCATAAGAGATTCGAACGTGCGACTATTGACACCGGAGATGTCCGTTTTTGGGAAAAAATTGGACCGTACGAATAACCGAAACGACGGCTCTTAGCTGCCAATCTCCTTGCGAACTGTTGAACCGCACCGAAAGCGATCGGACAGCCACGGCAAGGCTTTAGATGATTGGACTGGGGCCGAAAGCGAACAATAGGGTTCGCAAAGGCAGGTCAAGGAAATAGATCTAGCTGACGAGGCCGGCACACACACTGTCCCAATTTCGTCAGCGAATGAAGAACATGATCACCGGCAGGCTGGCTCGACAACTCATGAACTGACCCGCGCCGATGGTTCCAAGACCAGTTCCAGGCACTGGCGCTTCAGGCTGGCCATGTGCGGATCGTCCCGCAATCGGGGCCGATCGAGGCCGACATCGATGACGGAATGGATTCGACCGGGATTGGCTTCAAGGATGATCACGCGATCGCCGAGGTAAAGGGCCTCTTCGATATCATGGGTTACGATGACGATGGAAATGTTGTTGCGATCCCAGATGCGCAGGAGCTCGTCCTGCAACCGCAACCGCAATAACGAGTCCAGGGCACCGAACGGCTCGTCCATAAGCAGGATGTTCGGCTCGGAAACGAGCGCCCGCGCAATGGCGGCGCGCTGCGCCATGCCACCGGAGAGTTGCTTGGGATAGGCGTCGATATAGTCGGACAAACCGACGAGATCGACATAATGCCGAATGCGGCCGGCCTTCTCCCTGGCCGAAAGGTCGAGCGCCTCGAGTGCCAGCCCCACATTGCCGGCAACAGTCAGCCACGGAAATAGTCGATGGTCCTGGAAGACCATCGCAACATTGCGGTTCGGACCTTTGGTTTCCTCGCCGGATACGGCGATGCGGCCAGAGTATTCTTTGTCTAAGCCTACGATCAACCGCAGGAGCGTGGACTTGCCGCAGCCGGACGCGCCAAGCACGCCGACGATTTCGCCCTTGCTGACTGCGAAGGAGACATCGCGCAGAATTTCCCTGTGGGTTCCGTTGAGATTGAATGACTTACCGACACGGCCGATCGACAAGGCGGCAGAAGGGGTGTTCACAGAGCTACTCCTTTGCCCAAGGAAACAGGACGGCAAACAACCGTTCGCAGCCATGATTGAGCGCCACGCCGCCCACGGCGAGGAAGAAGACACCGACCAGAACGATATCCATGCGAAACTGGTCGCGTGCGCTGGCGATGAAACTGCCCAATCCGCGGCCATTGCCGATCGCGTATTCAGCGCCAATCGTGCCGATCCAGGCCGAAAGCACGGCGATCCGGATGCCGACCTGAATGGTCGGCAATGCGGCTGGGAAATACAAACGCAAAAGCCGCTTGCCCAACGGCAGGCCGAGTGCCTGTGCCACTTCCTCAAGCGCTTTGGGCGTGGAGCGTATACCTCGCTCCGTCGCCAGGAATATGGGGAAGAAGGTCGACAGGGCGGTAAACACCAGCTTCGTCGTTTCGCCATTTCCGAACCAGGCTGTGAACAGCGGAATCCAGGCGAAGACGGCAATCTGGCGGGCCGTGTTGATGGTTGGCGCGATACCGAGCGAGGCGACGCGCGAGAGGCCGCATAGCGTGCCGAGGATCAGCCCAAGCAGCGCGCCCGTCACACCGCCGCCAGCGATGCGAAGGATGCTTGCGCCGAGCGAGGCCCAGACCTCACGCCCGTCGGGATCGGCGAACGGGACGCGAAGCACCTCGAGCGGGGAAACGAAGAGCGGGCTCGTGGCAACGCCACTGCCTGCGGCAATCGCCCAGGCAGCAAGCAGACCCAAGGGGAGCCAGGCTCCTTTCGGGATTGCCGCCAGGATGCGGGGAAGCGAAGCCTCAGCCATGGCGCAGATCCGGATCCGCGAAATATGCTTCAAGCCGACGCAGGAGGACGTCCAACAGGAAACCGGTGGCGCCGACGACCAGCATGCCGACAATGACGATATCGAGCTGGAACAGCGTGCGGCCCCACACCATCAGGTAACCGATGCCGTCCGTTCCCGCGAGCATCTCGACGACGATGAGCGAAACGAAAGCCTGGGCGGTCGACAGACGCAGGCCGGTGAAGAAGAACGGCACGATGGCCGGCAGCGTAAGCTTCAGGAAGCGGGTCTTGCGCGGCAATGCCAACACATCCGCCACCTCTGCCAGACGCGGCGGAATGTTGCGCACGCCTTCGGCGATGCTGATCGCCATCGGCACGAAACATGCCTTGGCGAGAATGACGATCTTCAGGGATTCATCGATGCCGAGAAGCAGGATCAGGATAGGCAGCCAACCGAGCGACGGCACGGTGGCGATCGCGCGAAAAGTCGCGCCGAGATAAGCGTCGGCACGTCGGGAAAAGCCGATCAGCAGGCCGAACAGAAATCCCAACGACGCCCCGATCGACAAGCCATGGGCGATACGGGTGAAGCTGATGGCCAGGGCCGAGCCGATTTCACCCCCGCCGACAAGGTCGAGAAAGGTCTGCAGTACCCAGGCGGGTGGCGGAAGGACCTGCGCCGAGACCCAGGCGCCATCAACGGCGGCCTGCCAGAGAAGTCCCAAGGCGACCGGCAGCGCGGACGCAACGAGTAGCCTTGCCGCGAGCCGACCGGTTCGATCGGGCAACGGCCTCAGCCAGACGGCTGTGGACGCTGGCCCTCCGAAATCGCGCGCAACGCCTGTTTTCAGATCGACCGAAGCCATCGCCCTGTACTCGACTAGTTGGTCGTGACGCCGGTGGCGTCACGCTCGGCCCAGAAACCATCCAGCTTCAAGTCCGAGATGGCCTTGTCGAGGTAAGAAGAATCGGCCCATGCGGTGAGATCGACGTCGCGGCGCGTAAGCTTCTGCTCCTTGTTGAAGGCAATGGCGCTGGCGTAACGGGCCTTGAAGAACGCATCGAGGCGTGGATTGTACTTGCCCTTGAGCAGGGTGCCTTCGTTCGATTTGGTGATCGTCGCAACTGGCGTTCCGGCCCGCGACCAGATCTGGAATGCCTCGTCGCGGTTCTTGTCGTCGGCCAGCCAGTGAGCTGCCGCGACAAAGCCGGTGACGACCTTCTGCGCAGCCTCGGGATGCGCTTGGCGGAACTTGTCGGTGACGAGGAAGGCACCAAAGCCGTCGCCCGACGGCCCGGCGCTTGATGATTTGTAGAATATCCTGGCGATGCCCTTGTCTTCGAGCGGCAGCAGGAAGTCGGCGCCGAATACGGCATCGACGCTCTTGGCAGCGATCGCGGCGAGTTGATCGGCATTCTTCAAATCGACGATCGTCACGTCCTTCTCCGACAGTCCGGCATTCTTGAGTGCCTGGATGAGTGCCCAGTGAATGATCGTCGCCTTCTGGACTGCGATGCGCTTGCCCTTGAGGTCTGTGACCGTCTTGATGTCGACGTCAGGACGCGCGGCGCCAAAAATGACTGTTCCGCCGTAAGACGCAACAAGCACCGTATCGAGCCCGTTGGACTTGCCGATGATGTTGGGCACGGCGCCGTAAGAGGCGAAGTCGAGTTGGCCGTTGGAAAGAGCTTCGTTGATCGCCGGTCCGGTGCCGGTGAAATAGGTGAACTCAACCTTGGTTTTGGTGTCCTTGAACTGATCGGCAATGAACCCCTTGGCATCCGCGATCGCCAGCAGGCCGACGCCGAACGGTTTGCCGAAGCCGAAGCCGACATCGCCGATGCGGATGACCTCCGGAGCGTCCTCGGCCTGCACCGGGACAACACTGAACAGCGCTGCCGCGGCAACCATGAGCATTGTCAGATATCGTTGCATTGGTATCTCCAGAATTTGCGAGTGGCTTCGGCCGATCAGGGAACGATCGCGCCGCTTTCGAACATCCGGTAGCTGAGGTCGGCGGCCGTGCCGTAGGGCTTGGCGTTCCGCCAGCCCATCTCGCGCCGATAACTACCGAGCACGTTGTTTGCCGCGAGGTCGGCTTCGCTGCGGTTCTCGATCGCATCGATTAGCGGCGATACGTAAAGCGCGTCCACGGGACAGAAGAGTTCGCAGAGGAAACAGGTCTGGCAATCATCCTGGCGGGCGATGACGGGAATGCCATTCTTGACGGCGTCGAACACATTGTCGGGACAAGCCGCGACACAGATATCGCATTTGATGCAGCGCTCCGCGCTGACGAGCTCGATCATGAAGCCGCCCTCACCGTCTCGTCCCGCGCAAGGTCGTAGGCGGCCCAGGGCGTATCGAGGCCGCCGCTCACGATGCGCGTCGTCAGTGCCGGATCACTCGTAGGGGCATCCGTGCGACGATGAACACCGCGGCTTTCACGGCGCAGCAACGCACTTGCCGTCACCCATCGTGCCGTGGCGATCAGCGCCTCGGCTTCGCGGATGCGGGCCGCATCATAGGCATCGCCGGGTCGACGCCAGGCATCGTCTCTCCACAGAGTCTCCAATTTGGTCGCGTTCCGGCTCAGGCTCTCTTCCGATCGGAAAAAGCCCCGGTCGAGAGGCAGTGTCTCGCCCTTGATCTGTTCGATCACCGCCTTGATGTGCGCCTTGCGGCTCCGGCCGTCGACAGTCGGCCGGGCGCGGATGGATTGGATGGGTCTCGACGCCTGATGCGGGCCGACATGCCGCGCAAAGGCGGCCGCATCCTCGCCGGCCCAGGAACCGGTTGCCAGTGCCCAGGACGCGTTCGGGCCGCCGCCCCCGCTTGTCGCGCCCGACATGCCTTCCCGGGCAGCGGCATCGCCCGCCGCGAAGAGACCGGGCACATTCGTTGCTGCGCGCTCGTCGATGACGATGCCGCCTGTACCGCGCACCGTTCCCTCGTGGCGTAATGTGATGGGGAAACGTTCGCTGAATGGATTGATGCCGGCGCGATCGAAGGGAACGAAGATGTTGGGTTGACCCTTGCGGAAACCTTCCTGCAACCGCGGCGAAACCTTGTCCAGGATCGCAAAGACCGGACCGTTCAAGAGGTGCTTCGCTACGCTCTGGCGATCCCCGGGCAGCACGATTTCGTTACCGTCGGCATCCGAGAACGTCGCCCAGAAATAGACGATGCCCTTCGTGACGCCGGAGAAACTCGGCGCGATGCCGTACTGACCTGAGAACTCCATGCTGGCCAATGTCGTGCCGGCCTCGGCTCCCATCAGGTAGCCGTCGCCAGTCAGATTGTTGGTTCCGATCGCGCCGCTGAGGAACGCACAGCCTCCCGTCGCCAGAACAACCGCGGCAGAGCGGACTTCCAGCAATCCCCGGCCATTGCGGTACCGTGCACGCACGCCGGCGACCGCGCCGTCGCGGGTCAGAAGAAGTTCTTCGGCCGGGCAATGATCGATGACACGCACGCCGGCCTTGATCAGGCGCTGGCGCATGAAGCGCAGGCAATCAGGTCCGCGCAGCATGCCGCGATAGGGCCGACCGTCTTCGTCGATTGGGAAGGCGTAGCCCCACTGCGCAAGCAGATCGAGATTCGTGCGCGCCTTATCCAGGACACTCTCGACCAAGGGGCGGCGAACCAGGCCGAGACCGCGATTGATGCGCTGGTTGACCGTAAACTCGCGTTCCGCAGTGCCGCGGACCGTGTCTATGGTGGTATTGTTGCCGGCGGCCATCGCGCCACTGGTGCCAACGTAGCCCTTGTCGATGAGGATGACCGACGCACCGCTGGCGCGCGCATTCCACGCTGCCCAGCAGCCAGCAGGACCCCCGCCGACGACAATAACGTCCGCTGGCGCCGTTTCAATAAGGACGGCTTGCGCCATGATTTCACCCGCAAATTACCGATGCGAGTAAATCTATAAATTTGCTATATATTATCGAGGAAACTCATGCTCAATCTGAGCACGAAAGCGGTATTGATGCCTCGCATTCACGGGCAAAAAGGGTGAATGGCGTGCTGCGCTGCCGATGACGCGCGCTATGTCTATCCCTCCCCGTCTCTACTATCACCACCGGCGGCACGCCTCGACAGCCTTCACGCTGTTTGAGGATGCGCTATGCTTTCGAGGGTGAACCAGTAGGGATGGAAAACGTCCTCGGGCACGATATTCATAGAGATCAGCGCTGCACGGTCACAGCGACGACGCCGGGAGAGTTGGAGCGGAAGCTACGGTTGTGTTGGCTGCGGCGGTTTTTTCGTAGACGGCAGCCGTTGTGATTTCGCTGGCGCTTTAGGCGGCATAGGTTGCACGGCAGGTGAGGGTTCCGGCGGTGTCGGTCCGGATTGGCCCAGATTGAGAGAAATTCCAAAGAGCTTCCAGCGGCCGGCGTCCGGCGCGAACAAGAGTTCGAAATTCACTTGCAGCGGAACCGAGGGGAAAGAACCGGCCATATGCATCAGGCCGTTGGTTTCGATCTGCGGTAGCAGCGAAAGTTGCGGCTCCAACACAGCAACGCCCGAAAGATCGAAATTCCGGCCACGCAGGTCGGCAAATACCTCGGACAGGCGAGCGGCCGTGTTGGCTTGCTGGAAACCGGGTGAGCCGAGATCGCGCAGTACCGTATAGTTGCCGGTTTGATTGGCGTGTTGCAGGGCGAGAATTGTCGATCGCACCAAAGTGAGAACGCCGTTGCGATCGATCTGCGCCGGCTGCGGGCCTTTTTTGTCGTCCGGTTTACTTTGCGCGGATCCGGGTTGTGACGTCAGACACAGAACAAGAGCAAGCGAGACGGCCTGGAAAAAACGAGGTGTCAGCATGGACAATGAAGATCCCGCAGGCGTTGCGATGTCGGCCCCTCGATTGTCAGACTATCGAGCATGGCCATCTCATGAGGATTGAATCAGAATTCGCCCTGTGCACCGACCCGTATGCCGTGGTTGTTGCCGCCGCCCCAGGAATAACCGGCCGTCAACGCTATTGGCACGGTGGTGTCGAGACGATACGCGAAGGAGCCGCCGATCGCGCTTTCTCCCCTGAAGTTGGCGTAGTTCATGGCCCATGTTGTCTTGCCGGGAAGAGAGGGCATCGGCGCTGTCGTCATCGCCATTGCGGCGGCGACGCCACGGCGTCCCTCCCGACGCAATTCGCGCAAGCCCGCGTCGAGGCTGCCGACGCGGCCCTCCAGCGAACCGACACGGCCTTCCAGTGATCCCACCCGTCCGTCGAGTGCCGCGACCGAGGCGGGATCGAATGTCGACGTTCCGAGATTGCCGGCGCTGTCCGCTGTCACGAAGCGCAACGGCCCCGATTGCGCCACGTTGCTCTCGCCCGATGAAACACCTGCAAGCGTGTAGGTGTTGGCGCCTGTGCCAACCATGATTTGATTGGCGCGTGTCGTCTTCGCACCGTTGCCGATCGCGGTCGCATTGCCATGCGTCGAATGGGCCGAAGGCCCGATCGCGGTTGAGTTCGCGCCGCTCGCTTCCGAGAGTGAGCCGATCGCCACAGCACTAAAATTGCTGGCGCGCGCGCCGGAACCGATCGAAATGGCGTCATCGGCTGCCATGCTCGATCCCGCGTTGTCGCCGATCGCGATGTTGCGCGAGCCGGTGACATTCCGGCCGGCATTGTCGCCGAGGGCGGTATTCGACGAGCCGGAAACACTCTGGCCGGCATTGTTGCCAAAGGCTGAATTGCGCGAACCGGTGACATTCTGGCCGGCGATCGAGCCGCTGGCGATGTTCTTGTCGCCGGTGACCTGCGTGCCTGCCAGGATTCCGGTGGCGGCATTGTAGTTGCCGGTGACGCGCTGCCCGGCATTGTCGCCATAGGCTGAATTCGATGCGCCGTTAACGTCCTGACCGGCGAACGTGCCGCTGGCGAGATTGTCGTTGCCAGTGACGCGCTGACCAGCGCTGTAGCCAGAGGCTGAATTCGACGAACCGTTGACGTTCTGGCCTGCGGAGATGCCGCTGGCGATGTTGCGGTTGCCGGTGACGTGCTGACCGGCGCTGTCGCCATAGGCGGAATTCGACGAACCGTCGACGTCTTGGCCGGCGGCGATACCGCTGGCGATATTGCGGTCGCCAGTGACGTTCTGACCCGCGCTGTCGCCATAGGCGGCGTTCGAGGAGCCGTTGACTGTCAGGCCAGCGGCAACGCCGCTGGCCGTGTTGCGATCGCCGGTGACATTCCGGCCCGCGCCGTCGCCATAGGCCGCATTGGAGGTTCCGCTAACAGTCTGACCGGCGGCGATACCGCTGGCCGTGTTGCGATCGCCGGTGACGCCGAGGCCCGCGAACGCGCCGCTGGCCGTATTGTAACTGCCGGTGACGCTCTGGCCCGCGCTGTCGCCATAGGCGACGTTCGAGGATCCTCTGACATCCTCGCCCGCGTTGTAGCCGTTGGCCGTATTGAAACCGCCGGTGACGCGCTGGCCCGCGAACGCGCCGCTGGCCGTATTGTAACTGCCGGTGACGGTTCGGCCCGCGCTGTCGCCATAGGCCACGTTTGAGGCGCCGCTAACGTTCTGGCCTGCGGCGGCGCCGCTGGCCGTATTGCTGTCGCCGGTGACGTGCTGGCCTGCTTCCTTGCCATTAGCCGTATTGTTGCTGCCGATGACATTCTGACCCGCGCTGTCGCCGTAGGCCGCGTTCGAGGAGCCGCTGACATTCTGGCCAGCATTGAAGCCGCTTGCCGTGTTGAAATAGCCGGTGACATTCTGGCCCGCGCTGTCGCCGTAGGCCGCGTTCGAGGAGCCGCTGACATTCTGGCCAGCATTGAAGCCGTTGGCGGTATTGTACGAGCCGGTGACGCGCTGGCCCGCAGCGTTACCAAAGGCCGAATTGTACGAGCCGGTGACATTCTGGCCAGCGGCCGAACCGCTGCCGGTGTTGTAGTTGCCGACGACGAACTGGCTGGCGCTGTCGCCAAAGGCTGAATTCGAATTGCCGTTGATGTTCTGACCGGCGTCCGCACCGATAGCAGTATTATTGTTGCCGGTGACGAGCTGGCCGGAAAAGACACCAAAGGCTGAATTGCGGCTGCCGGACCCACTTAAACCGGCGTTTGGACCAACACTTGTCGAAAATCCACCGTTCGCTTGCGCGCCGGTGCCGCAAGCCATGCTGCCCGGGCTAGTGGTGCTCGCGCCGTCGGCGCCGCCGGGAGTCGTGCTGTCGCAGATGAATTGTGCCGCGGCGGGCGCGGGCGCCAGTGTCAGGAGAGTAAGCAGCGACACCGCCGTGACGGAAGGGACATAAGGCCGACCGCCGAGTCTTGTGCGCCGGCTCCAAGCCAGAAGGCCCGGAGGCGCCAGCTTGCTCCAATTCTGGTGAGATAGGCGTCCAGTTGGCTGGACGTCCGCATCATTCCATTTTCGCTTGAAGACGTGTGTCATCCCTCAGTTCCGTCAGCGAGGTCACAGAGCCTCATTGGCTGAACGCCAAGGGAGGCCCGCTGCCGGATCAGGCGATCTGTCGATTGTCGTCAGGCGAGCACTGACTTTTCTAGCGGGTCTGCCAAACGGGCATTCCTAAAAGGATATGCAAGCCCGTGTCGAATACCCTAAAAGAACACTAAAAATACCTTGGCGCGCTATTCTTGGGGGTACTCATGTGGCTGGATGACAGACTGATCGAGTATTTGCATCGCCCGCTGATGTGCCTCATCGCTGCCACCGACGAGACTGGTCGCCCGATAGCGGGTCGCGGCGTCGGCTTGCATGTGCTCGAAGACCGGGAGACAATTGAGGTTGTCTTTTCTGCTTGGCAATGGCCACGGCTGGAGTCCTCCATCCGGCAGACCGGACGGCTCGCCGTCACCTTTGTCAGCCCTCCGGACTATGTCAGCTTCCAGCTCAAGGGCTCCGCCGCCATGCGGGAGATTGCAGCGCACGATCTCGACTGTGCCGGACGTTTCATGGCGGCGACGACGAATGTGCTTGCGTCCCTTGGTATTCCCCGGAGCAATATCGCGCCATGGTTCACGGACCGGGAAGCGCGGGTCGCCCGGCTGAATGTCCGCGAAATCTATATCCAGACACCCGGACCGCAGGCAGGCATGTTGGCCGGCATGAGGTCACAATGAGCCTTCGGCTGGCCGATCTTTCAGCTTGCTTTGAAGGGGTCATCCCCTCAGTCATCGCCAGCGCTTCGGCCGATGGGATGCCGAATGCTTCTTATCTCTCGCATGTGGTGCGGGTCGATGACGAACATGTTGCTCTCTCCAACCAGTTCTTCGCCAAGACAGCAGCGAATGTGCGCGCCAATCCGAAGGTTGCGCTGGTCCTTGTCGATGGCATTACCGGAGACCAATTCCTGCTCGATGTCAGCTTCGTGCGCTCCGTCGATGTCGGTCCCCTGTTCGACAAGATTACACGGCAACTCAAGGCGAGCAGCGCCCAGGTAGGCATGTCGGATGTCATGCGGCTTCGGAGCGCCGATATTTTCCGCGTGCACCAGATCGAGGCGGTGCCTTCCCCGGTGGAAACCACGCCAAGCAGGCGCAATCCCGTTAGCCTCCCAGCCCTTTCAGAAGCGGTAAAAGCGATTGAACGGCAGGCTGAGGCGGAAGAAATCATCGACAGCCTGCTCTGCAGCGTCCAGCAGGTCTTTGGGTACGACCATGCGCTCGTCCTGATCCGCAACGGTCACCGGGGCTCTCTGGTTACCATGGGCAGCATAGGTTACGAGCGCTCGGGAGTGGGATCGGAAGTCGCCGGCGGCGAGGGATTGATCCCGGCGGCAGCAACGAGCGGCCAGACGATCAAGGTCAGTGACATGAGCCGCGTGCGCCGGCTAAGCGAAGCCGTAGGTCAGGAGGCGGAGACTTCGGAAAGCACCACTCGCGCGGTTGCCTTCCCACATTTGTCTACGGCGATGAGCCAGATCGCCGTTCCCATGACCGACCGCGGTACGGTGACCGGGGTGCTTTTCATCGAAAGCGAGATTCGGCTGGCTTTTCGCGAGGATGATGAAGCGGCTCTCGAAATCCTTGCAGGACGAGCCGCAAGCGCCCTACGGGCAAGTGAGCGCGAAGCAACCGCTGAACCTATGCAAGTTTCACCTCGGCCCGAACCCGCAGCCCCTGGCGGGCAGAGAATCCGCGTGACCTGCCATCGCGTCGACGACAGTGTGTTCATAGACGGAGCCTACATCGTGAAAGGTGTGGCAGGTGCTTTGCTGCGCCTGATGCTTGATTGGCGCAGGAGCGATGGTCGCAACGAGTTCACCAACCGAGAGATGCGCTTTGCTGTTGGAGCACAGATGCCGGAGATTAAGGACAATCTTGAAACCCGGCTCTTGCTTCTGCGCCGCCGGCTCGAAGAAAAGCGGGCTCCCATACAGATCGTTCGAATCGGAAGAGGCCGTGTTCGGCTAGAAGCCGCAGGAACCGTCGTGCTCGAAGCCATCTGAGAATGAAATGCCGACGATCATCATGATCAGTCCCCTTGTCGTCGCTGCGCCAGAACCGGCCTTTCTCAACCCCTTTCGAAACGGCCTCTTAGACAGGAGGACCCTCTCAAACTGCGCATAATTTGTCTCGACAGCAGCTTAGTTCAATCCCAAATCAAATCAGCTCAACCCCATTCGACTTTAATCTCCACGTTCTCTTTCGCGGTGCGCACCGACTTTTCCGTCGCGAAAACCTCTTTCCCCCTTCCGGCCCAGAGTGTTTTGGCGCTCGTCGTCGTCGCTTCTGAGTTTGCCGGCCATCCAGGGGAACGCGCCGAGGATGGTGGCACGGTCATCACGGGCAACGTCCACGATGTCGGATTTGACGATAAGACCGCCCAGTTCAACTAGATGACGCGTGCGCCTTCGGCGCTCGACTTGCCGGGTGCGCATGCCCTGCCCGCGCCGCTTGAGAGCGATTGCGCGTCATCTGGTTGCGCCTGAGCGGCCTCGAGGTGCAGTGGCGCGGGATCGTGATGGCTGTTGGTAGTCGATGCGGTGAGGCTCGGAGCGAAATCGCCCCTCCCAAGCCAGCTAAAGGGTAACGCCAACACGATGCCGAGAGCCGCAATCGAGGAGGCGCAAAGAGGAGCTTTCTGGGTCGCCAATGAGGAACTTCGCCACGTCGAGTGGCATAAGCGTCGAACTCCGGTCCGTCGTGGGTCCGCGACGGACCGGCTTTCGGAAACCGCGCGGCAATCCTCCCTCGGAACGTGGCGTTGAAGTTTGCCTTGACGGACTGGTCGGAGACGCCAGATCCGAAATGACCGCCATAGGGGACGCGGAACGTGGTAGCGGCGTCAGGGCGAAGTCGAGGCCTGCCGCCAACTATCGGGATCAGGCGGACGATTTCTACACATCGCAGCCCTCGGTAACGTGCTCGGCTCCGTCCTGAAAAGTAGCGTCATCGATGCGTACCAAGCCCGCAACTAGATGCCGTTGGGCCGGAGGCATCTCCTAAGGCGTCGCAACAGCTTGCCCGGGGCGGCCTCATAATCCTCGACCTTCGAAAAGTCGGCGTAGAGCTTGCCCTAAGGAGTTCAGGCAGTCCGCATTCCCCTTAGAGTAGCGGCAGCACCACAACCTCGGCCACGCGTCAGAAAGTCGGCGGCGTGCAAGTCCATAGAATACTTGCAGGCTCGACGCCCGTGTTCCGGTAGGAATGTGGAATGTGCGAGCGGAAACAGAAGGAGTCGCCTTCCTTCAGGCTGTAGACGACGCCATCGAGGATCAAGTCGATTTGGCCGCGCAAGATATAGCCGGTTTCCTCGCCCTCATGCGAGATGGCGGCACCACTTTTCGCCCCTATGGCGATGTGGTGGATATTGCTCTGCAGGAGATGTCCGCCTTTGTAGGGTATTATCCGCTCGAAGGAGATGCCCGCCCAATCGCCTGGGCGATCGTCTAGGGTCACAATTGGGCGTGTGCCCGCTCGAAACACCGGTGAGTCGTCGGGCTCGCCTTCTTCGAAAAGCCAGCTGATATTGGTTTCCAGCACGCGAACCAGCCGATGGATGAGCGGTAAAGACGGCAGCGCACGGCCGTTCTCTGCCTTGGAAAGCAGGCTTTCAGAACATTGGCTGCGCTTTGCCAGTTCCTTCAGCGTCAGACCTTTGGTCTGACGCGCCAGCTTCAGCTTGATACCGAGCCGACGGCGCGATTCAAGCAGCTCGTCCGACTCGGCTTCGCCATCGTCCGTCAAAAGGTTCGCTTCGCTCATCCTCTCCGCTCTCTACGCCGCCCGAGCGCATACGTCATTTCCATTTTTGCCGTTGTTACAGGTTTTTCAGCGTCTTGCTCGACTTTTCCCGAGACGACAGAGAAGACCCGCACATCGCATCGCGGTTCAGTGCGCCATGCCGCCGTCGACCATCATCGACTTGGCGGTAATGTACCGCGCTTCCTCCGAGGCGAGGAAAGTGTACATCGGCGCAACCTCCGCCGGCGTGCCCTGCCGGCCTAGCGGAACGATACGCTTGACGATCTCGCCATGCGAGCCCGACCCGCCCATATAGTCGATCGCCGGATTGTTGAACGGCGTGTCGATCCAACCCGGCAACACCGAGTTGACACGGATGTTGGAGGGCGCGAGTTCCTGCGCCAACGCAGTGGTGAAGGCAATGACCGCGCCCTTGGCGGCGGCATAGGCAGTCATGCCCGGCGCGCCGCGTAGGCCTGCCAAAGAGGCAGTGGTGATGAAGCTGCCACCGCCGGCACGCTGCAGGGCCGGAGCGCCATATTTGGCGGCGAAGAAGGTGCCCCGCGCATTGATGTCGAAGATCGCGTCCCATATCTCGGCTTCGAACGCGTCGATTGCGCCGGTCCGCATCAGGCCCGCGAAGAAGGCCAATGTATCGAGCCCACCAAGTTTCCTATCGGCAAACGCCACGGCGTCGCGAACCGAAATCTCGTCGCGGACGTCGCAGCGAATGCCGTGAGCGCGGGCACCCAGCCCGCGGGCGAGTTCAACAGCTTCCGCCATTGCCGCTTCGTTGATGTCAGCGACAACCAGCGCAGCACCGTTCCTGGCAAAATCCTCTACGCAGGCGCGCCCGATGCCCGTTGCCGCCCCGATCAGAAGCGCGCGTTTCCCGGTCAGTCTCATATACTTGTCCTCCTCAGTTGTTAGGTCTGTCGGCGGGCGCCGTCAGTTACGCTTCTTGACCGTCGACCAATTGGTTGCCACCGATGTCCAGTAGAGCGCGCCCAAGGGGATCAGCGCATCATTGAAATCGAAGGCGGGATTGTGCAGCGGCGTATCGTTGCCGTTGCCGATCCACACGTAGCAACCGGTCTTGGCGTTGAGCATGAAGGCAAAATCCTCCGAGGCCATGCTTGGCTCGAATTCGGTTAGCACGGCGTCTCGGCCCCAGAGGTCTTCAACCACCGCCTCGGCGATACCTGCTGCGCCATTGTCGTTTATGGTGGCCGGATAGCGTGGCTCGAACGTCAGAGCGATGCGAACTTGATGGGTGATCGCCACGCCCTCGACAATCTGGTCAAGCCGTTCGCGTACCTTCGCCCGCGCAGCGTCAGAGAAGGCGCGCACCGTGCCGTGCAGCGTCACTTCGCCGGGCAGCGCATTGAGCGAGTTACCACCGTGGATCTGGGTCAGCGACACGACGGTCGGCTGGAGCGCATCGACAGAGCGGCTGGTGATCGACTGCAGGCTTGAAATCAGCGCACCCGCCGCGGCGATGGCGTCGGTGCCGAGATGCGGCAAGGCGGCATGCACACCCCTGGCGTTGATGACGATGGTGAACAGGTCCATCGCCGCCATCATCGGCCCGGGTCTGACTGCCACCGTGCCGAGCGGCAGGTTCGGCCAGTTGTGCAGGCCGAACACGGCATCGACCGGGAAGCGGTCGAAGAGGCCTTGCTCTACCATTAGACGGCCCCCGCCTTCAGCCTCCTCGGCGGGCTGAAAGATGAAGCGAACCCGGCCGCCGAAGTCGCGTTCACGCACAAGATAGTCGGCCGCAGCGAGCAGCATGATCATGTGGCCGTCATGGCCGCAGGCATGGCTTATGCCGTCGTTGCGCGAGCGATAGCTGCGGTTGCCTTCTTCCTGCATCGGCAGAGCGTCCATGTCGGCGCGCAGGGCTATGGATGGGCCCTCCTTGCGCCCTTCAAGGGTCGCCACCAATCCGGTGCCGGCAATACCTGTCTCGACCTGTAAACCCATCTCGACCAGACGCTCGGTGAGGAACGCCGCGGTCTGGTGCTCCTTGAACGCTACCTCGGGCCACTGATGCAGATGCTGACGCCAGCCGGCATAGACCGCCTGACGATCACGGAAAAAGGCTTCAGCCGATGCCATTCAGATACGTGCTCCGATGCTGCCGTGGCGTCCGGTCATGCAGACTTCGACGGTGTGGATAGCGTCATGGACGTGCTACATGAGCCGCAGCCAGCCTCGCCACGTCGACCACCGGCAACCCGTTCAGGCCGAGGTGACAGGCGCTGGCATTGCCGTTGGCGTAGATCGTCTGGGCCGGGTCGTCGGTCGCGCAACGGTCGAAGGCGAACGGACAGCGGGTGCGGAAGCTGCAACCAGCGGGGATGTCGATCGGGTCCGGCGGCTCGCCTTCCAAAAGGTAGGTCTCGGTGCGGTAGGGCTTTTCCTCGACCGTCGGCACCGCGCTCAACAGGGCCCGCGTGTAGGGATGCGCCGAGCGACCGAACATGGTGTCGTTGTCGGCGAGTTCGACGATGCGGCCGAGATACATCACTGCGATCCGGGCGCAGACGCGCCGCACCATCGCCAGATCATGCGAGATGTAGACGTAAGTGATGCCGCGCTTGATCTGCAGCGTCTCGAACAGGTCGAGCAGCTTGGCCTGTTCAACCTGGTCGAGCGAGGACAGCGTCTCGTCGAGGATCAGCAGTTCGGGTTCCAGCACCAAGGCGCGCGCAATGTTGACGCGCTGGCGCTGGCCGGCACTGAGGCCGACAGGCAGTTGGTTGTAGAGCGCGGGCGACAAGCCCACCTCGGCCATCACGTCCTTGACCTTCTTCTCGATCTCGTGCCGGGAGCCCAGGCCATGGATCAGCAGCGGTTCGGAAATGGTCCGGCCGATCGAGCTGTGCGCGGCAATCGCGTTGTAGGGGTCCTGCAGAAGCAGCTGGAAGCGACGGCGCAGGCCGAGTAGTTCGCTGCCGCGCAACGAGGCGATGTCGTTGCCCTCGAACAGGATCTGGCCGGTGTCGGGCGCTTCGAGGCAGCTCAGCAGGCGCGACAGCGTCGACTTTCCGCAGCCCGATTCACCGATGATGCCGAAATTCTCGCCGCGGCGCACCGTGAATGACACGCCGCGCACCGCCCGCACCTTGCGGTCGGCAAAAATGGCGGTGCGGTCGCGAACGCGGTAGACTTTCTCGACATCGCGGACATCGAGAACGACGTCGCCAGACGAGGGTTGCGGCGGCTTTTCACTGGTCGCCCAGATCTTTGGGACCTTGGCGACCAGCTCGCGCGTGTAGCCGTGCTCGGGCTGGCTGATGAGGCTGCCAACCGACTGGCGCTCGACGATGTGGCCGCGATCAAGCACGATCATGTCATCGGCGATCTCGCTGACGATGCCGAGAGAGGACGAGACGAAGACGACGGCGGTATCGAAATCCTTCTGCAGGTCGCGCAGCAGGCGCAGGATCTGTGCGGCCACCGTGACGTCGAGCGGCTGGGTGATATTGTCGGCGATCAGAAGCTTCGGATTGGAGACCAGCGCATCGACGATCAGCGCGCGCTGCATCATGCCGCCGGAGAACTGGAACGGATATTCGTCGAAGCGCTGCGCCGGCGATGGAATGCGGACCGCTTCAAGCGTATCGATGACACGCTTGCGGGCCTCGCTTCGCGACAGGTCGGGCGCGACCGCGCCGAGCTTTTCGAGGATCTGATGCCCGACCGGAACGGTCGGGTCGAGCGCGCTGGTCGGGTTGGCGCCGATATAGGCGATCTCGCGCCCACGCAGGCCAGCCATCTGGCAGGCAGGCAAGGTGAGCAGGTCGCGACCGCCATAGTTGACGATGCCTTTGGTAATCTTGAGCGGCGGCTTGATCCAGTTGACCAGGGCGCGCGACAGTACCGTCTTGCCGGAGCCGCTCTCGCCGATGATGCCAAGCACCGAACGCGGCGCAACGGTCAGATCGATATCGGAAAGGATCGAGCGCTCGCCGGCAACGGTGTTGACGACCACCGACAGGCCGCGCACCTCCATGATAGGCGGCGCGGAAGCAGATTGCGGATTGGACATCAGGGGCTTTGACATCATTCCCCTCCCTGCAGGATGTGGTTGCGCGCACGTTCGAGAACGCCGCCCATGAGATTGAGACTGCCGAGCGACAGCGCCAGAAGGACACCGGGAACAATGGTGATCCACCACGCATTGAGCAGGTATTGCGTGCCAGACGAAATGATCGTGCCGAAGGTCGGGGTGGGTGGCTGGATGCCGATGCCAATGAAGCCGAAGATCGCTTCGAAGATCATCATGCGGGCAACGTCGAGGACGGCAACGAAGGCGATCGGCGGCAGGATGCTCGGCGCGATGTGGCGCACCATGATGCGGAAGTCGCTGGCGCCGAGGATTTTTGCTGCCCGCACATATTCCTTCTGGCGCTCCGCCAGGGTGACGCCGCGCGAGACGCGGGCATAGACCGGCCAGCTTGCCAAGATGAGGACGGCGATGATGGTCATGGGCGAGGGGCGCGACATACCGAGGATGGTGATGGCGAGGATGACGACCGGGATCGACATCTGCACGTCGGTCAACCGCATCAGGATGACGTCGGCCCAGCCGCCGCGGTAGCCGGCATAGATGCCGATGGCACAGCCAAGGATGAACATGCCGATGACGCTGACGACACCAATGGCGAAGGCGTTGCGGAGCCCGATCAGCGACCGCAGCAGAAGGTCCCGGCCGAGTTGGTCGGTGCCCAGGAAATGCGGCAGCTTGCCGCCTTCCATGAACAGCGGCGGCAGGAACTTGCTGGCCACGTCCATCTTGGTCGCCGAAGCGTCGATCAGGTAAGGGCCAAACAGGGTCAGCAAGGTCAGCGCCAGGAAGATCGACGCCGCGATCTTCATCTCGTTGTAGCCCCATGCGCGGCGCACGATGCGCGCCGTAACCCCGCGGCTCTTGGGTTGGGTGGCGGCAGTGGTCATGGCTGCCTCGGCGGTCGATGTCGTCATGGGAGGCCGTCCTTCAGAATTTCAAGCGGCGATCGATGGTCGTCGAGGCGAAGTCGACCAGCATGTTGATCGCTACCAGCGCTCCGCTGGCCAGGATCGCGACGGCCTGGATGATCGGGAAGTCGCGCTGGAAAACGGCATTGATGGTCAGCATGCCGATGCCGGGATAGCTGAAGATGTATTCGACCACGAACAGGCCGCCGAGCAGCATGCCGATCATCTGCGCGCCGAATAGATTGAGCAGCGGCACGGCGGCGTTACGCATCACGTGCTTGACGACCATGGTGCGGCGGGACAGGCCGCGCACCATGCCGACGTCGAAATAGACCTCGCCGAGGTTGGCGGCCACCGAGACCGAGATGGCGCGGATCATCACCGGCGACAGTTCGATCGCCAGCACCATTGCCGGGATGATCGTATAGGCAAAGCCATGATAGCCGATCGCCGGCAGCAGCCCTGATTTGGCCGACATCAGGAAGATCAGCACCACGCCGACCCAGATGTTGGGCAGCGATACGAACAGCGAACTGACATAGAGCCCGAGCCGATCCGGCCATTTTCCGGCACGCAGGCCGGCCGCCATGCCGATCGGCACGGCAAGCAGCAATGCAAAGCCGACGCCGAGTGCCGCGAGTTGCAGGCTGTAGGGCAAGGCTTTGCCGATCAGGTCGGCAACGGAGGCGCGGCTTTCGGGATTGAAGCCGGCAGAATCCTGCGAGCCGCCTGTACTACCGCCCTGCACGCCGCGAATGAAGGATCGGCCGAGATCGCCGGAGGCAACCTGGCCCATGAAACGACCGAACTGCACCAGTAGCGGGTCGCGCAGGCCGAGGTTCTTGGCCGTCTCTTCCAGCACGCTTGCCGGTGTCATCGGTCCCAGAATGATGCGGATCGGATCGCCCGGAACCACGCGCAGCAGCGTAAAGATCACGAAAGCGACCAGCATGACGATCACCAGCCCCTGGCTTATCCGCCGCAGGAAGAACTCGATCGCGAAGGCCATGATGCCGTCCCTGAATGAATGAAAGGATCGAGCGCGCGTGCCGGCGCGCCATGGTGGGCTGTCGTCCGGGCGGCGGAGGCGTGCTGCCTCACCGCCGCCCGGAACACGACAGTTAGCCCAGTTTGGCCTTGCTGAGATCGATCGGACCGTTCGGATAGAAATATGCACCTTCGAGCTTGTTGGACATTGCGCGAAGGAACACGGACGAAAACAGCGACAGGCTCGGCACCTTGGCGGCCAGCAGCGGCAGCGTCTCCTCCTGAAGGATCTTCAGGCGTTCCTCAGTGGTCTCGGCGTTGCGCTCCTTGTCGAGGGACGCATCGATCTCGGGGTCGTTGATGCCGTTGATCAGCGCGAACTTCGAATAGTAGTTCGGACGCAGCACCAGATCCGGCTCGGGCGAACCCGTGATCCAGCCGACATCGATGATGTGGCCAGGCCCCTGGCCGTCGGCGCGACGGTAGATCTGCTCTTCCCAGGCCGCCGGTTCGAGCGTCGTCAGCTTCACCGGGAAGCCCTGCTCCTGCAGCATCGCGGCGACCAGTTCGCCATATTCGCGGGTCTTCGGATAGAAGCCGACCGAGGTGATGTATTCGATCTCGGGCAGGCCCTGGCCGTTGGGGAAGCCGGCCTCGGCCAGCAGCTTCTGGCACAGTTCCGGATCGTATTTCGGATAGTCGGGAACGTCGACATAACCGAACTTGACCGGCGAGATGTGACTGCTGGAAGCCTTCGCTGCCTCGCCGACAACCGCCAGAACCTGGGCGCGGTCGATGGCATGGACCGCGGCGAGACGCACGCGAACATCATCGAAGGGCGGCTTGTTGCAGCGGAAATGGAGATACTTGTTTTCACTCGACAGGCTGCTGTTGGTGACGATGTTGGCTTCGGCCTTTAGAGATTTGTACTGTTCCGGCTCGAGCCGTTCGGTCAGATGATATTGGCCGTTCAACAGGCCGAGAACGCGGGTGTTGGCGTCGGGGACATAGGTCCACAGCAGCGTGTCGATTTCCGGCTTGCCGTCGTAGAAGGCGTCGTTGGCCTTGAAGACGATCTGATCGCCCTTGGTCGCTTCGTAGCGGAACGCGCCGGTGCCATTTGGGCGCTGCTTGAGAATGTTGGGATCGGCGACATCCTTGGCCGACAGGATCGGCAGGAAGGCGGAGACGTACCAGAAGTTCAGCGCCGGGTAGCCGAACTTCTCGGTCTTGAGACGGACCGTATAGTCGTCGACGATCTCGACCTCGACCTGGCCCGGATACCACGCGGAGGCCGGACGGCTCGGCTGCGAGGCGTATTCATAGGTCGCCTTGACGTCCTCGGCCTTGAATTCCTTGCCGTCGTGGAATTTCACGCCCTGACGCAGCTTGTATTCGAGCGTGTGTTTGTCGATGACCTTCCACTCGAGCGCAAGGTCGGGCAGGATCTCGCCCGGGTTCTCCGGCTTCATCAGGCACTTGGTCAGACGGCCAAACACCAGAGCTTCGGCAGTGATCTGCGGCGCGATGGTATGGGACGACGGATCCCAGCTGCTGGTCACGGTGCCAGCTGCGGCAAAGACAAGCGTCTTTGCATCCTGTGCCCATGCCCTGCCGAACCGGCCCATCCCGGCGCCAATCAGCAGCGAGCCGGCGCCAAGCACCGAAGCGCCCGCAAGAAACGTGCGTCTTGTCGATTTCATTGATTTATTCCCCTCACCTTAACAGTGGCGTTGATTGTGTTCCCACGCGAGACACGCACCGACTGCGCACTCCTCCCGCAGCAGCCCAAGACTTCAACAGACCAGCAGCGCCTGTCAAGTCACTTGAATAGCAAGCCGGCTCTCTTGAACGAACGCTATAGTCGTTGCTTTTGTCGGGCAACACGTTGTAGACAGCCAGTAGCCCGAATATGGTATCCAATATGACCGTTCAGTCAATGCGGGTGACCGAAGTTTTTTGACCGACGGCTGTCACTGTCATGTTCACGCCGCGCCAATGACGCTGTACCGGCTTCTTGATGACGGCGCCGACGACGAAAGGCGAGTTGCGATGCGGCCCTTTACGAAACGGTGCCGCACCGCGTAGATTTCCTTACGAGATGTTGCGAAGAATCAATGACTTTCAGCCGCTTCAGTCCAGAACAGCGCCGCACGATGATCATGGATGTCGCCCGCGAAAAAGGGCGTATCTTGGTCGAGGATCTCGTCCAGCAACTGTCGGCATCCAGTGAAACGATACGCCGCGACCTCAACCAACTTGCCGCCTCCGGCGCGTTGAGAAAATTCCACGGCGGCGCATGTCTGCCGTCTCTGGTCGACGAAAACCCGTTCTCCATCCGCATGTCGGAGCAAACGGCAGGCAAACGGGCAATTGCCAGGGCTGCCGCCAAATTGTTCGGCAACGGTGAAACGATGTTTATCGACACCGGAACCACCACCTTGTTCCTTGCCGAGGAGCTGTCGCACCTGAGCAATTTGTCCGTTGTCACCAATTCGTCGGCGATTGCGGCAACGTTGTCCGGGCACACCAACAGCGTCTTCCTGCTGGGCGGCCTCTACCAGGCTGATGCCGGGGAAACCACCGGCGAGGCAACGATCGAGCAGATCTCCAATTTCCGTGCCGCGCATGCGGTGCTGACGATTGGCGCGATCCATGCCAGGAACGGCGTCATGGACTTTTCGCTCGGCGAAGCCCAGGTGGCGCGAGCCATGATCGAGCAAGCGGACCGGCTCACCATCATCGGCGACCACTCGAAGGTCGGCCGTGGCGCATTTGCCAAGGTCTGCCAGCTCGACGTCATTGACCGCTTCGTTACCGACGTGCGGCCGCCTGCCGAAACGATGGACGCTCTGCTGGCCGCCGGCGTCGAGGTCATCGTCGCGACCTGACGCCTCCGCCAGCCCAGACTTTTATTTCTTCCTGCAGCGACGACCGGGCTGACATCCATCCGCCTGCCGCCCTTGTGTTTTTCAAACAGCAATTGACCGTTCGGTCATTGACAACAATTATTCCAGTCGTTCTATTGACCGAATTGCGATACGCCGCTGCCCTGGAACCTTATGGAAGCGACGAACAGACGGGAATGTGTGGCGCAGGTTATCCGGATCGGGATGCGATCACGGCGAGGAAAGGGAGGCATCGGTGGCGAGAGAAGAGTTGGACAGGCTGATCCAAGGCCGAAACCTCGGTGAACTGGTGACCGAGTTCCGCGCCAAGACCACGGGCCAGCACAGCCCGGCACTGCAACGTCTCATCAACCGCATCCGCAGCGAACCGATGACCGGCAAGCTGGCTCTTTTGTGCACTCGACCGCACGAGGAATGGCGGCTCGTCCAGATGAACGGGCGCGGCAAGCCGATGACCTTGCTCGACGGCGTCTTCCACGACCTGAACGATGCCGAGTGGGCAATCTTCAAGCTGCGCATGAAGCGGCATTTCGACATCGACCTGAACGACTGAACGACCGTGCCGGCGTAGACTTTGGAGACTGGCTCATGCTGAAAATCACCGGATATGCCGATCGCGTCAGCGCGATGCCGGGCGACGCCATCCGCTTCATGATCAATTGCGAGTATCCGCACTATCAGGCGAGTGTGGTCAGGGTCGTGCAGGGTGATACCGCGCCGGAAGCGCCGCCGGTAAAGCTGGTGCCGGTGCCGAGCGCGATCGATGGCCGCCATCCCGGCCGGCCCCAAGTGATCCACGCCGGTTCATTCGCACGCATCGACGGCGACATTTTCGCAGGCTCCCGGAGTTTTTCGCTGCAAGCGATGATCATGCCGACGACCCCGCTCAAGGGTCGCCAAGCGATCATTTCCAAATGGGATGAAACGGCCGGCCGCGGCATCGCCATGGTCGTCGCCGACGACGGTTCAGTCGGCATCGAGATCTCCGACGGCAAGACCAGCAAGGCCTTGTCCCTCGGCAAGCCGATGCTGGCCAAGCACTGGTATTTCGCCGCCGTGACCTATGACGCGGCAAGCGGCGAGGCCAGCGTCCATCAGGAACCGCAGCACCAGTTTCCGACCATCGACGACAGCGGATCGGCCAGCGCCGTCCTTCCAGCTGATATTGCCTGGGAGAATTCGGCGCCGCTTCTGTTTGCGGCGAGCTGGGGCGGCGAGGATGCCGGGCGCAGCGTCGGGCGCGCGCTCTACAACGGCAAGATCGATCGGCCGCGCATTTCCAATGCCAGCTTGCTGCTGACCGACCTTCAGGTACTGCGTGGCGACCGCTGGCCGGAGCGGCTTGCGGGAACCCTTGTCGGGGCATGGGATTTCTCGCGCGACATTCCCGGCATCCGCATCGACGACGTCTCGGGCCGCGAGCGCCACGGCGTCATCATCAACATGCCGACGCGCGGCGTGACCGGACACAATTTCACCGGCGAAGACGGCTTGTGCTGGAAGAATTGCCCCGAGCAATGGTCGGCTATCCATTTCCACGACGACGACATCTACGACGCCGGCTGGCAGGCGGATTTCGCGCTGACCATCCCCGAAGGCATGAAAAGCGGCATCTATGCCGTTCGCATTGAAGCCGAAGGCGAAGAGCAGTTCGTCACCTTCGTGGTCAGGCCGGCACGCGGCAAGCCGACGTCGAAGCTGGCGTTCCTGTTCCCGCTCGCCACTTACATGGCTTATGCCAACGAGCATTTCGGCACCAATGACGGCCTGGTCGAACTCCATCTCAACCGCGCGCTGGTGCTACATCCGCACCAGCAGTTCCTCAACGAGCACCGCGAATACGGCCATTCGCTCTACGATCTCCATTCGGACGGCAGCGGCGTCTATTATTCCTCACGCCTTCGCCCGGTGCTCAACCTGCGCCCGAAGGTCGAGGCGAACCATGGCGCGGGGCCATCGCATCTGTGGCTGTTCAACGCCGACACTCACATCACCAGCTGGCTCGAGAATTTCGACCAGGACTACGACGTCATCACCGACGAGGACCTGCACCAGGAAGGCTACGGCCTGCTGAGCGGCTATCGGACGGTCGTTACCGCCACCCACCCCGAATATTATTCCAAGGAAATGTGGGACGGCGTCCAGCGCTTCACCCATAGCGGTGGGCGGCTGATCTATCTCGGTGGCAATGGCTTCTACTGGCGGATCGCCTACCACGCCACCCAGCCGGGCATCATCGAGGTGCGTCGGGCAGAAGGCGGCAGCCGCGCCTGGGAGCCGCCGACGGGCGAGTATTATCATAGCTTCACCGGCGAATATGGCGGCTTGTGGCGGCGCCAGGGCAACCGCAGCCCCAACCACCTGGTTGGCGTCGGTTTCACCGCGCAGGGTTTCGACCAGTCCTCGCCCTATCGTCGCGCGCCCGGTGCCGACGACCCGCGCGCCGCCTTCATCATGGAAGGCGTCGACGATGAGATCCTGGGCGATTTCGGCCTGACCGGCGGCGGCGCGGCTGGCATGGAACTCGACCGCCACGACGTCTCGATCGGTTCGCCACCGCATTCCCTTGTGGTGGCCAGTTCCGGCCACCATACCGAGGCCCACGTGTTCGTCGTAGAGGACATGCTGTTCAACTTCATGGGCGCCACCGGCGACGTCTGCGACAAGGTCCGTGCCGATCTCGTCTTCTTCGAGACGCCGAATGGCGGGGCGGTGTTTTCGGTCGGCTCCATTGCCTATTCCGGCTCGCTGCCCTGGAACAATTTCGACAACAACATCTCCCGACTGACACTGAACGTGCTGCGACGGTTCATGGACCCGACACCGTTCCCGATGCCCAACGCCTGACCTGCGCCAGCGTTCAGAAAGACAGATGATGAAGAGCCAGATCGGCTTATTCGACGTAGCGGTCGTCGGCGGCGGCGTCGTCGGCTGCGCCGTGGCCCGGCGCTTTGCGCTGGATGGTGCACGTGTCGTGCTCCTGGAAAAGGCGCCCGACATCTTGGCCGGCGCCAGCAAAGCCAATAGCGCGTTGCTGCACACCGGTTTCGACGCACCGCCCGGAAGCCTCGAACTCGCATGCATGCAGGCGGGGTACCGCGAGTATATCGAGATTCGCGATCGGATGAACTTGCCGCTGCTGGAAACCGGGGCGATGGTCGTTGCCTGGTCGGGCGAAGATTTGCCGCGTCTGAACGGCATCGCCGAACAGGCGCGAGCGAACGGCGTCGACGACGTAAGCCTGCTGGACAAAGCCGAGGTGTTGCGGCGCGAACCGCATCTTGCCACAAGCGTCCGCGGTGCGCTGCTTGTGCCGGGCGAACATGTCATCGACCCCTGGTCGGCGCCGCTCGCCTATCTGAGCCAGGCGGTGCTGAACGGTGCGCAGGCGCTGTTCAATGCGGAAGTTCTATCCGGTCGTCTCGAAGACGGCGTCTGGCTCCTCGATACGCCCAAGGGCCAGCTTCGCGCCCAAACGGTCATTAATTGCGCAGGCCTGTTCGGCGATATTCTGGAAGAGCGGCTACTCGGCGGTTCCAGCTTCACCATTCTGCCGCGAAAGGGCCAGTTCGTCGTCTTCGACAAGGCCGCCGCAGCTCTTTTGCGCACGATCATCCTGCCTGTGCCGAACGATCGCACCAAGGGCGTGGTGCTGGCCCGAACCATCTTCGGCAATGTGCTCGTCGGCCCGACGGCGGAAGAACAGATCGACCGCGACCGCGCCGACGTCGACCAGCGAACATTGCGCATGCTTATCGCCAAGGCGACCGAGATGGTTCCGGCGCTCGCCGATGCTCCGGTGACCGCCATCTATGCCGGACTTCGCCCGGCGACCGAGCGCAAGGAATACCGCGTCACCGCCAATCTTGAAAAGCGCTGGATCAGTGTCGGCGGCATCCGCTCGACGGGCCTCACGGCATCGCTTGGCCTGGCGCGCCACGTCGCCGAGTTGCACCGTGGTTTCGGCGACGACAAGCGCGCGCCGCTTACCGATCCGCTCTGGCCGCACATGCCCAACCTTGCTGAGCACATGGCGCGCGACTGGCAGGCCGATGGCCACGGCGAGATCGTCTGCCATTGCGAGCTGGTGACCCAACGCGAAATCGAACAGGCGCTCGCAGGCCCGTTGCCGGCCGGCGACATTGGCGGGCTCAAGCGCCGCACACGCGCCGGCATGGGGCGCTGCCAGGGATTTTACTGCCAGGCTCGAATTGCAGCGCTGACGGCCGGGAAGCTGGCCGAACCGCTGGCGGTGGAGACAAGCGATGAATGAGCCGATCGCCACCGATGTTGCCATCGTCGGCGGCGGCCCCGCCGGCATCGCCGCAGCCCTTGCCCTGCGCAAACGCGGGGTTTTGCGCGTTACCATCCTGGAGCGCGAGGACGTCGCGGGCGGCGTACCCCGGCATTGCGGGCACCCGCCCTTCGGTATGCGCGAATTCGGTCGCGTGCTGAGCGGCCCAGCCTATGCCAACAAGTTGTGCCGCGCCGCGCAAGACGCCGGTGTCGACATCCGACTCAACACCACGGTCACCGCACTTCAGCCGTCGGGAACGCTCGCTGTCACAATGCCGGGTGGCACCGCTAAGGTTTCAGCCCGCCGCGTAATCCTGGCGACGGGCGCGCGCGAGATGCCGCGTTCGGCGCGGCTGATGACAGGCGATCGGCCGATTGGCGTCATCACCACGGGAACGCTGCAGCACAGCATCTATATCGAGCACTCGAAGCCGTTTCGCCGGCCGGTCATCGTCGGCACCGAACTGGTCAGCCTTTCCGCCGTGCTGACCTGCTGGAAGGCCGGCATCCGCCCGGTCGCGATGGTCGAAACCGGCTCGCGGCCAACCGCGCGACGACCGCTCGACCTGTTTCCGCGGTTGCTCGGCATACCGATGCACTACGGTGCAGAAGTCAGGGACATCAAGGGGCGGTCGCGTGTCGAGACCGTGACGCTCCGGCTCGCAGACGGCTCGACAAGCGAGGTCGCATGCGACGGCATCCTTCTCACAGGACGTTTCGTGCCGGAAGCCGCGCTTGCTCGCCTCAGCCATTTGGCCGTCGATCCGGGTAGCGGTGGCCCGTCGATCGACCAGTTCGGGCGTTGCAGCGATCCCGCCTATTTCGCCGCCGGCAATTTGCTGCGTCCGGTCGAGACCGCCGGCTGGTCGTTTCGAGAGGGCGCGCGGATCGGTTCCGTTGTCGCGGACGATCTCGATGGCCTTTTGCCCATGGCTCGACAAGCGATCACCGTCGAGCGAGGCCCGGGGTTGAAACTCACAGTACCGCAGCGGATCGCGCTACCCTCGACGACGGCTTGCCTCGACCATATCCAGTTGCGTGCGGAGGCCAGCGGCAGCGGCCTGTTGAAGGTCGAGAGCGCTGGCCGCACAATCTGGCAGAAACATATGAGCGTGCTGCCTGAACGGCGGATTCTTGTTCCGCTGGCGACCGTGCTGCAAGCCTGCGACAAGGCGGAAACAATTTCAATCGGTTTCATCGAAGACAAGGCAAGCTAGATGCGGATCGCGGCAATCGACCAGGGAACGACGTCGACGCGCGTGCTGGTAGCGGGAACGGATGGCAGCCTGCGCATCGCCCACTCGCTGCGTCACGCCCAGCATTTTCCGTATCCTGGCTGGGTCGAGCATGACGCGCATGAACTGTTGCGCAATGTCGCTGCGTGTATCGACGCGGCCGGTGACGTCGACGCGATCGGTATCGACAACCAGGGTGAAAGCTGCCTCGCCTGGGACGCCGTGTCAGGCGAGCCGCTGTCGCCGGTCATCGTCTGGCAGGACAATCGCACCAAGGACGTCATCGAACGTCTTCGCGCGGGCGGTGCCGAAGCGGTGACGCTGGCGCGGGCCGGCCTGCCGCTCGATCCCTATTTCTCCGCCAGCAAGCTGGCCTGGATCATCGACAATGTTCCCGCCGTCCGCGCCGCCCAGGCAGCAGGTCGCCTGCGTCTCGGAACCACTGATGCCTTCTTCCTCGACCGGTTGACGGGGCGGTTCGTCACCGACGCGACGACGGCGTCACGCACCTCGCTGATGAACCTCGAAACCATGGGCTGGGACGAGGAGCTTTGCCGGCTATTTGGTGTGCCGATCGATGCGTTGCCGGAAATCGGACCGTCTGCCGGGCTTGTCATCGGCATGGCCGGAAAGACGCCCGTGACCGCGTCCATCGTCGACCAGCAAGCGGCTCTCTATGGACACGGTTGCCGCGAGGCAGGCGACGCCAAGATCACTTTCGGTACCGGCGCCTTCGCGCTGGCCGTCACCGGTTCGCGGATCGTTCGCAACCCCGAGATCGGCCTGTTGCCGACGGTCGCCTGGCAAACGCCGCACGAAACCGTCTACGCCGTCGACGGCGGCGTCTATGACGCAGGATCGGCGGTCGAGTGGCTTGGACGGATCGGCCTGATGAACGGCGTCGACGAGTTGCAGACCTTCACCGACGCACCGGCGATCGATCGTGGGTTAGTCTTTGTGCCAGCCCTGTCCGGACTGGCCTGCCCCTACTGGGACCGCAGCGCTGCCAGCCTTTGGCTTGGCATGTCCTCCGACACGACCAGGCAGCAGATGTGCCAATCCGCGCTTGAAGGCGTAGCGCTTGCCACCGTCGAGGTGATCGGTGCGATGGCGCGGGAGGTGGCGGTCGCGCAAAACCTATCGATCGATGGCGGCCTGTCGCGCAGCCCGTATTTCTCGCAATTTCTTGCCGATGCGCTGGGTCGGAATATCAGCACCAGATCCTTCGACGAATTGACCAGCCTCGGCTGCGCGGCGCTAGCGGCTCTTGCCGTTGGCACCGAGCTTCCTGCCATCGCCAAAGGTGACGTCGAATACCGCGCGCGCGACGTGGACAGGCAGGCGTGGCGACAGCGTTTCAATCAGGCAGTCGGCCATTCGCGCGGCTGGCGCTGAACGCCACCCGGCAGGAGGCGGGTATTGCCGAACGGCGCTACGCGGCAAAAGCTGGTCTGATCATCGAGCATGTCCTTGCTCCGGGAAATGCGTCGTCGTGGGGCAAGATGCTGGACGTGCAGCAACTCGTGCTGACCAACGGAGGACGCGAGCGGTCCGAAGAGGAATATGCCAGCCTGCTTACTGCAGCGGGGTTCAAGCTGAAACGCGTGATCCTAACGTCCTCGACGGCGAGCCTCATCGAGGCGTTCCCCGTCGCAGAATCCGGCTGATCCCATCCTTACCATTGGTACAAGCTCCACCTAGTGCCGTTGAAGAAGCCCTCGTTGGACCGAACGGCGGTGGCTGCGAGCAGCGATGTTTTGGAAGGGTGGAAGCTGGCAAAGTCCGAACGACAGAGCCTTGACTTCCGGAACCGCCCCCCAAGCTACGTCGCTCTCGCGATACGGCTGTCCATCGTCCGCAGACCCGTCTATTGGTAAGAGCATCGGTGTGCGACAGAATGTATGCCTCTCATTAGGTTCTTCGATTTTTGCTTCGACCCCGACGCCGAGCGCTTAACGCGCGGCGAAAATGAAATTTGGCTTCGACCCCGGACGCTTAAGCTTCTTTCCTACCTGTTTGGTCAGCCAGATCGCGTGATCGCCAAGGAAGAATTGATGGCGGCGCTCTGGCCAGACCGCATCGTAACTGACGACTCGCTGACGCAGTGCGTCAAGGATCTTCGCAAGGCCTTAGGGACCGATGCCGAAACTCTCGTCCGAACGGTGCATGGTCGAGGCTATGTTCTTGAAAGCAAGCTGTTCGATGTCTGCGCCAGCCCAAAAGATGAGACCACCACCGACGTTCTCCGATCCAATATGCGTTCAACGGTGGCCATCGGCTCAACCCGAGACCTTAGTCAAGAGGGTGCCCTGACGTGGCTGGCGTCGGGGCTGACCGAAGATTTTGTGAGCGCACTGTCGCGCATTCCACAGCTGACAGTGATCCATCCCGCGCCAAATTTCGAAACAGATCAGGAGCTCAGAACCTGGTCGACCTCGGCCGGTGTCGATTTCGTTCTGAGAACGAGTCTTCAAGCGAGTGGAAAACGCATACGTCTTTCGGTGCAAATCGTCGATGCTCGAACCATGCAACAGATTTGGTCTGAAACGTTCGATAGCCTTCTGGAACATGTGTTCGAAGCCCAGGACGAAATCGTGAGGAAGGTCGCGGTCGCCACCCAAACGGAACTGACATTCGGCGCATTGGCTCAGTTGTGGGAAGGTGGCACGAGATCCCTCGCCGCATGGACCGAGATGTGCGCAGGGCGCACCGAGTTCCTGAAATTCAACGCTATTTCCATGCGCGCGGCGCGAACCAGGCTTGCGAAGGCCGTTGAGCTTGACCCATCCTATACCGGCGCAATGATCCAACTCGGGCTGTGCTACTACTGGGATGCGCGGTTCAACACAGATCTCGATCGCGGAGAGTGCCTTCGCGCGGCCGAGAGCATGGCCAATGCGGCTTTTGCGATAACAACCGACCTTCCCACCGCGCATATGCTCCGAGGCGGTATTCTATTCCTGCGCGACAAACACGACGATGCTTTGACGGCGTGCAGAACGGCTGTCGGGCTTTCGCCGAGCGACTCCTGGGCAATCGCCTATTGCGGGCTCGTCCACGTTTATGCGGGCCAGGCGAAAGATGCACTGGATCTCGTCGCCCGAGCGAAGCAATTGAGCCCGCGATCGCCGGGTTGGTACACCTATGTCGAGGCGCTGGCGACGCTGGCGATAGGTGATCTCGTCAAAGCCGAGGCTCTCGCGATAATCAACCTTGAACAGGAGCCGGACGACACTGCCTCCTTTGTAAATCTTGCCCTGGCGCTGGCGATGCGCGGAAAGAAGGAGCAGGCATCGGGCATCATCCATACTCTTCGCCTCCAATTCCCGCGCTACAGCATGGCCGGCTTCATGCGATCGGAACGATATCGCGACGCCGCTTACCGTGACCGGCTGGCGGGTCTTCTTCTCGAATTGGGCATGCCTCCAAGATCCGATCTTTAGTCGTTGATTTCGTTTGCGGCATCGATGACTTCGCTCACGATGAGATCGACGGACTGCGGCGTCGCGCGATGATTGACGAAGCAGGCCCGCAGCGTAAACCGCCCACCGAAGCTGGCATTGGAGAGGTATACCCGACCCCGCGCAATCAAGCGGCGCAGGAGCGCCTCGTTGTCCTTGTCACGATGACCGAAACAAACCGCGCTGAGCGAAACCGGTGCGAACAGTTCGAGTTCAGGATGTTCCTCGATTTTGCGGGCCAGCAATTGGGCGTTTGCAAGGTCTTGCTCAATGGCGGCGCGGAAGGCGGCGCGACCATGATACTGCAGCGACATCCAGAGTTTCAGGGCTCGAAAGCGTCGAGTCAATTCGATCGACTCGTCAAAGAAGACGAACGACTCGATCGGGTCCTCGTTGAGCACCCGGACGTAATCCGCCTGTTGCGAGAAGGCGCGGCGCGCAGCGTTCCGGTCCCGGTAAAGCAGGCAGCCGCAATCGACAGGCTGATAGAGCCATTTATGAGCATCGATTGACACGGAATCGGCAAGCGAGAGACCCGCGAAATACTCAGGCTTCGCAAGAGCAGCGAGGCCGCCATACGCACCGTCCACGTGCAGCCAAAGATCCTGTTCTCTCGCAATCGCGGCGATCTCTTCAACGGGATCGATCGCGCCGCTGACGACCGTGCCAGTCGTTGCGATCACGGCAATCGGCATCAAGCCGGCGGCGCGGTCATCGGTTATGGCGCGATGTAGTAAGTCGGGTTGCATGCGTAGAGCGTCATCGGTCTCGATTAGCCTAAGATTCTTCCGACCAAGCCCCAACAAGGCCATGGCTTTGGGAATCGAGAAATGAACCTCTTTCGAGCAGTAGACGATGCCGCCGCCACTTCCATTTTCGTTGGCGGAGCATTTGGCCTCGCGTGCTATCGCGAGCGCCATCAGATTGGCGGTTGACCCACCGCCGCAGAGACTGCCGCTGAGACCTGGACACCCAATCGCGTCCGCCAGCCAACTTATGACCGTGCGTTCAATGGTCGTCGCGGCCGGCGACGACCGCCATGAGGTAACGTTCTGATTAAGCGCAGCAACCAGAAGCTCGCTTACCGCGCTGACAGGCTCGCCGGAGCCGAATACATAACCGAAGAACCTGTCGCCGGCGGGCCTTGATCGATCCGCAATTGGACCAAAGCTTTCGAAGACGGCGGGCCCGATCCCCTCCTCAGACCAAGAACGGGTCAACAGCGCCTCGGTCTCGGCTCCGCTTGTTGCCGGGTAGGTCCGCCGTTCAGGAAGCGAAAGCCAATAGGCCTTTGCGATATCAGCAACGGCGTCGACTAAAGCTGTTGTCTCGCCGTCTGATAGAAGCAAGCTGTTACGTTGTGACTTCATCATATCCAGGCTCCAGAACAACAATGGGGCTATTCTGCACGAATGCGCTCGAAACTAAGTTGCGGGGCTTTTGGCGCTCTGAATGGGCCCAAGTGGCACTTTAGCACCAGCCCTCGCGTGCGTATGGCGCTTCCACGCGGTCAAGCCGATGACGGCCAGGCAGCAGAATGTGTGGAAGCGCCGTTCCGATCGCGCAGGACGCAGCGATTTGGAGGGATATCGGAAACGATCTGCTGCGCCATCGGTGAAGGTGAAGATCGCCAGCATGAACTGTGCTGATGTCATTGTAGCGGGCATGATCATGACCTTCTCCTCTGTCGATCAGAGGATGGCCGCCGCTTGCGAGGCGGCAACGATCAGCAGCAGCAAGCCGGCGAGACGGTTGAATGAAGCTTGCGCTCGGGGGCTTTGCAGCCATGGCGCAAGGACGCGTCCGAAGGCTGGAAGCCCGCAGAAACGTACGCCTGAGGCACCGAGGAAGCCGAGTGCGAACCAGATACGCAGGCTGTTGTCGTAGCTTGAGGAAAACACCCCAACGAGCAGCATGATCTCGATATAGACCAGTGGGTTCAACCAGGTCGTGACCAGCATTGATACGATGGCCTGTCCGCGGGTTTCGCCACCATTTCGTGCCCACTCCGGCCGGTTCGCACTACCGGCGGACCTCAACGCCTTGATCGCACACCATATGACGAAGGCGATACCTGCGGTCTGCATGGCAGTCTGGACCGAAGGCACTATCTGCAAGAAAGCACCGACACCGGAGACACCGGCGATCACAATGAGGATCTCGGAAAGGTATCCCGTTGCCGCCACCACGGCAGGATTCCTGTGCAAGGCTCCAGCCTGGATGAGCTTGAGGTTCTGCGGACCGATCGAGAAAATCGCACCTGCGCCCAGTCCAAAGCCGGTCATCATCGCGGTGAGTGCAAAACTTGGCTGCAACATGTTCGTCTCCTCTTCGATGGCCGTGCCGACCAGCATTGAGGAGAGTGTGTGCCCCGCATCAGATGAATGTCCTGACGCCGTGCTGAAAGATTCGTGAAATAATCGAACGGACGAATTCCGTATGTCCGCGCTCTTTTCGATTCTGCAACCCGTGCAAGTCGGTGACGCCTGCAACGGGGGCCGGAAGCCGTCCGTCCGCTATCGGGGCGAGCTCGGCGGATAGCCGCCATTTGACAACCAACCCGAAACTAGACGCTCGAGCGGCGCGCGACTGCACGTTCGCTACGAGCTCACTTTTCCAAACGCTACCAAATGGTCATTGGCAGCTTTGGCTAGTCATGCGTTCACCTCACGCAGAAGGGCGTCGGGGTTCCACACCCGTTCGGCAATTTGGCGATAAAGTTGGCTTCGTTCTTCGGGGTCGGATTTTTTGAATGTGTGACAGACTGCACAGCCTATGACTTCAAACTCCATCTATACGTGACCGCGCATAATTTTCATTTATACGGACTCGCGTATAATTGCATTTTAAACGCGAATGCGTATATTGTAATTTTATACGGAGTCACGTATATTCTCAGCTGGAGGTTCCCAATGAACGGACAGATCGCCCGCACGGAAAAACAACTCGGCGCCATCCTGCGTCGCGTCCGCAAACAGTACGGCCTAACGCAAGGCGCATTGGGTGAGCAAATCCATCTCCGCCAGGGGACTGTTTCGCGCCTTGAGGCCGGCGAGCCGGCTGTGCAGCTCCGGACTCTGATGGAAGCTCTATCCGCTCTCCGCCTTGAGCTTGTAGTGCGGCCGCGTACCGAAGCGCGCGCTGCCGATATCGAGGATATTTTCTAATGGCGAGAAGGAAAGCAAACGCGCCTCTGAATGTTTTCCTAAACGGCCGCCTCGTCGGGCTGCTGCGCCGGGAAGCTACAGGCGCTATCGACTTCAAGTACGATAACAAATGGCTCGGCTGGGAGCACGGCTTTCCGGTCTCCTTGTCGCTGCCTCTGCGCGAGGACCGTTATATCGGCACGCCCGTCATCAACGTGTTCGACAACCTGCTGCCGGATAATGAGCCCATCAGGAAGCGCGTAGCCGAGCGTGTCGGCGCAGGCGGTACCGATGCCTACAGCCTGCTGACAGCCATTGGCCACGATTGCGTCGGCGCCTTGCAATTTCTTTCCGATGGCGCTGATCCGGGAACGGTCGGGCAGGTCGATGGGAAACCCGTCGCCGACGGCGAAATCGGCGAGATCATCAACAATCTGGCCAGCGCTCCCCTGGGTGTCGGGGAAGATGAGGATTTTCGCATCTCGATCGCCGGCGCGCAGGAGAAGACCGCCCTGCTTCGTGTCGACGGCCAATGGTTCAAGCCTACCGGCACAACTGCGACCACCCATATCCTCAAACCGCAGATCGGACAGCTTCCCAACGGGATCGACCTCTCGAATAGCGTCGAGAACGAGTATCTCTGCCTTAAGCTGCTGGAGGGTTTTGGCATCCCGGCCGCGAATGTGGAGATCGCTGATTTCGGAGGGCGCCGTACCCTGATCGTCGAACGCTTCGACCGTCGGTGGGCAAGAGACGGCCGCCTTCTTCGTTTGCCGCAGGAAGATATCTGTCAGGCCCTTTCGGTACCGCCTACACGCAAATACCAATCCGATGGCGGTCCGGGCATGCGGGAGATTGTCCAGCTTCTGAAAGGCAGCGACAGGCCCGAGGACGATATCGCCATCTTTATGCGGACATGCATTGTGTTCTGGATGCTCGGCGCGACCGACGGCCATGCCAAGAATTTCAGCGTGTTCCTCGACCCTGGCGGACGCTTTCGCATGACGCCCATGTACGACGTGCTGACGGCGCAGCCGAGCCTTGATGCCGGACAAATTCAGCGCAAGAAATTCAAGCTGGCTATGTCCGTTGGCAAGAACCGGCACTACCCGGTACTGGACATCATGCCTCGCCATTTTGTGCAAACAGCGGACATTGCCGGTGTCGGCAAATCTCTCATGCGCGCGATATTCGATGATCTGTCAGCGCATGCCATGCGCCAAGCCGATGGCGTGATAAGCTCGCTGCCAGACAGCTTTCCCGATGAGCTTGTCGACTCGGTTCGCTCCGCAATCGAGGCGCGCGCCTCTCTTCTTGCTGAGACGAAAGATGCCGCTCTGGCTTAACGTAGTCCGCGCGGCACTCTTCGTAAAAGCTGCAACGCCCGCAATGAATCCATCTTGCGCCGCCAGTGAATAACCGAGAACTTTGCTCCCTAGTTCCTGGTTTCGATCATTCGAACCTGATACGCTCGGACCAATGCTGCTCGACATATTGCGCTCCATGCCGTCTTATATTTGTGAATTTACCATACGCCTCGAAGTGGAAGTTTCTATGCTTAACAAAATTTCACCCACCACCATCTTCTGCATCGCAAACTTTCGGCCTGCTCTTAAACTGAACTAACAGCATTATTACAGAAAATACTATGGAAAAGTACGTAAACGAGATTAGAAAAGCCTTCTTGATTGATATAAGATCTAGAGAATCATGAACTGAAGGGCCTATACTTGAACTCCTGAATGCCGGATATGCCGAAGCGGCCACCGATAGCGCTGTAATACATAAAACTACAACCAGCGGCTTTGAGACATCATATCCACCGGAAATAACAATATTGATAAAAATCATTGATACCGCCCATAGTATCCAAATAAAACTCAAGTAACTGCACAGTTTAATATATATATCGATGTCTTCTGCTCGCATCGGTAACAGGCTATCTTTCACTAACGCTAAGAAAAAATCGCGTGATAAAAAATTCCATGGCCAGAGCCAATCTGGTAGAGGAAATTCCATGAAGGGCGAGCGGAAGGTAGGACTCGCAGTAAAAATAGACGTAAATAAAATTGACGCTACGAAAAAAATAATAAAACTTCTCATCAGAATGTACATTCTGAGTCCGAATAAATAAGAAAATTTATTAGTATATATATCCGTATATTTCAACTCAGAGACCTTAACAAAGCTAAGCGCATCTCTGTACTCATCCAAGGAAATATTTGTCGGATTTTTCGACGAGATGTTAATAGCGCGTCTGAGGCTATTCATCGTAAATATCTCTGTGATTTTAGGAAATTTTCGGCTGCATGTGGTCACGACGATGCTTTTCTTCACCTCTCATGAAACGCCTCATCTTTCATCTCCATGAGTGGATCGAGCAGGAATTCGATGACACGGCGATCGCCGGTCTTGATCTCGGCGGTGACCGACATGCCGGGCGTTAGTGGGACGTCCTGGCCATCGGCGCGGATGCTGGTATCCGCCATGGCGATGCGCACCGGGAAGACGAGCGGTCCGGCTGTTTGTTGAGCAGTGTCTGGGGCGGCTTCCTTGGTGCCCGCTGTCGGCTTGGCGGGAATCGCATCGTTGGAGACCGACTGCACCGAGCCATCGAGCGTGCCGTAGCGGGTGAAGGGGAATGCCTCGAGCTTGATGCGGGCACTCTGGCCCTCGCGCACAAAACCCTTGTCCTTGTTGAGCAGCATCGCTTCCACTTCGAGTGCCGTGCCGTCGGGCACCACCACCATCAGGCGCTGGCCGGTCTGCACGACCTCGCCAAAGGTGGTGATTTCCACCTGTTGCACGCGGCCGGAAACCGGGGCTTTCAGCGTGCTCGCCCGCTCGAACAGTTCCGCCTTGGTGAGATCCTGCCGCAGCGTGCCGATCTCCTTGTCCGTATCGGTCAGTTCCGTCATCAGCTTGTCGAGATAGGCTTCGTGGCGTTCGCGCTTGCGCGCTTCGAGCGCGGATTTGGTTGCTCCGAGTTCGGCGATGTGGCCTTCGTCGGTGACAACCGCCAGCAATTGATCCTGCTTGCTCTGGCGCGCGTCGATGGTGCGCGACTTGATGCCGAGGCCACGGCCTTCGAGTTCCTCGAAGACATCGAGCCGGTCGCCGGTCAGATTGACCAGCTTCTGGCGCTCGGCCAGCGTTTTGGCGCCGCGCTCGATCTCGACTTTCTTCGCGGCAATGTCGGCCGCGAGACTGAGCTGTTCCGCCTCATATGCGGCCAGACGACGATCAAGGTCAGCCATGGGCTGTAGAGATACATCACAGCCAGGAACACAAAGAGAAAAAACACGTCGAGCAGCACGGTGAGCGCCGAGCCGGTGAGAAACGCGCGGATGTTCTCCAGTTCGTGCACGCGGGCCACCGTCTGCCCGGTTTGGCGCGCCTCGAAATAGGCGATCGGCAACCCCAGGAGATGATTAAACAGCTTGGCACCCAACGCCACATCGATCCGGCTGGTCGTGTGTGTCGTCACATAAGTCCGCAAGCCGGTGAGCAGCACCTCGAACAACGACACCACGGAAAGGCCGATCACCAGCACTTCCAGCGTCGTCAGGCCGTTGTGGACCAGCACCTTGTCGATGACCAGCTGGAAGAAGATCGGCGAGATCAGGCCGAGCAATTGCACGAAGAACGAGGCAAGCAGCACTTCGGCGAAGACCCAACGGTAACGGATCATCTCCGGAATGAACCAGGAGAAATCGAAGCGTCGGGCAAACCCGTCGGCAAAGGCACGACTGGTGATCAGGATGGCAAAGCCGCTCCATCCCGCCTCGAATTCCTCTCGAGACAGTTCCTGCGCGGCACCGATCGCGGGATCCTGGATAAGCACCTTGTCGGCGGACAGTCCCGCCAGGATGGCAAAACCGCCGCTTGCCTTCTCGACGATGACGGGCAGCGCCAGCCGATCCAGCCGCTTTACGGCTGGCCGCACTACGCGCGCCTTGAGTTTCAGGCGTTTGGCGGCCCTGACTATGTCTTCGCGGCCTGCAACATCAACACCGGCGGGTCCTCCCGCCGAACCAAGTCCAAGATCATGCCGGATGACATCGGCATCCGCTGGTCGCCGCAAATATTGCGCGATCAACGCCAAGCATACCACGCCCGTATCGACTGGAGCCGCATGCGGCTCGACACTGTTCACACGCCCGCCCCGCGCAACAGAAAGTTTCCTCACCGCCAACTTCTGCACTTCGCAGAAAGCGATGCAAGCACCGGCTGCAAACAAAAAGTGGAAATCAATTGTTAGATGTTTTTATCGGGCACTCGTAGCCTTCCTTTCACAGGTCTCGTATTGGCGAGGGAGGAGGAGCGAAGAAATGGTGATTAGTGCTACGGCAATCCTGCACGCCTGCACCATGACATCAACGCAAAGATGAAGCGGATTCATCGTCGTCTCACGATTTGAAAGCGCTAACGGTGCAGCGCTCAGATTGCGTATGCCAGATACGGCAAATACAAAAACGGACACAAGTTGCTGTCTGCCGGAGCTGAGAACTCGCATGCAGCCCACAATTCAGGCCGGGCGGCTCATTCGCAATTCGAACCAAATAGCGCGTCCGAATTGGGGACCGGGAGCTGACGGGCAGCTCCTTGACGCGAAAGTGCGGAAAGCGGACATCACCCGGGACCGAGTACAAATGTCGCAAAGTGACCAACCCAGACTGACCACTTTAGTACGACGGTAGGCGGCTGCTCGCAGCCTCTATCCCGTTGCGCGACCGTTAGTACATACCTTGCTCTGACATTCGAGCATGTCTCCCACTGTTCAGGTCTCGCCGCGACCGTATATGCGTATGGAGGTGAAGGCACACATGCAGTGGGAGCGCTGTTTCAAGCCTGCGATAAACCAGTCCAATCCTTCACCAGACTGGGCCAGTCGATCGCTCGCGGCTTCTTGCCGGTCCAAACCTCCCAGAAATCGGGATCCGACGACCGAGGACGGTGCACTTCGGCAAGTTCCTCCATCTCGACGAGAAGCGGGATAGGTGTAGCCCATCCAAGGAGAACTGCTTGTCGTGAAGGCAAGCTTGGCAGTTCCTTCAGTAGACCTGCGACATTGTCGGGAACGAGTCGGGCAACCAGTGCCTGATCGAGATCGTTCACGATCCGATGGAGCAAGAACGTATTGCACTGCGCTAGGATGGTCGACGAGAGTTCGGATGGGCGTTGCGACGACAGCATAAGGCCAAGGCCGAACTTGCGTCCCTCGCGTGCGATCTTCTCAAAAATTTCGCGGCATAGCTGCGCCGGATTCTCGGCCGGCCCCTCATCGTTTGCTCCGCGCCGTACGAAACTGTGCGCTTCCTCCAGCACTAGCGTCGTTGGAAGCGGGCGGCCCTGAGGATGCAGCCGACGGTAGCGCTGCAAGGCTTCGAATACGAGGCGTGCAAGAACCGCCACGACGACATGAATGATCTCTGACGGTACAAGGGAAAGGTCGATAATTGCGACTTGGCCGTTGGCGGAGGCATCGCTGCCTATGAGATCGTTGAGCCAAGCATCAAGAGTGAGAGTGGGTTCGCTGCCGACTACCTGCCCGAGACGTGGATCGGCCATCATGCCGCGGATACGCATGCCGAGAGTGCTGATGAAACCGGCTAGCCCTGCGCCTTCGGTCGCGGCAATCCGCTCAAGATGGTCGGAGAGCATATCCACATCGAACGGAATTGGCGCGTCCTCAGTCACTTGCGCCGCAACAAGACCGTCCGCAACAGCATCCAGGAAGCTTTGAAGCGATGTCTGTACGGATTCGATTTCTTGCACCGTGAAACTATTGAACCATCCGTTATTACCACGGCGATTGTTCGCGATATCACGAACTGAGGACGCAATGTCGGTTAGCAGCGCCTGCGGATCGCCTGCGATCCGCGCGCTCAAATCATCACAGTCTGTCGCGATGTTATCTAAGAGCTCGCCACATTGGCGTCGCGGTCCCGGTTCGCCGGCGAATGATGCGGGCCCTCGGGAAAGCAATGCGTCCACGAGGAGCCGATAGGAATGGACGTGGCGCCGCACCAGCGCTTCGGGCGGCATGCCCTCCAGATTGCCGCTTTTAAGATCGCGTAAGGCTTGTAGCAACAGAGGACGTTGGGCTCCAGGCCTCGCGAATGAGACAGCCGTCCATTCATGACCGTTCCACAACCAGGCCGGCAAACGAAGCGGCCGTTCGCCTACCTCGGCGTTCACCGGCGGAACCCTAAACAAGCGAACCTTGTCGCCCCTATCTTCAAAGGCGCGCGCGTATTCGCCGTTAGGATCGAGGATGACAAAGCGCGCATTGGGTGCTTGCATGCCTTCTTCTAGCGCCTCTTGTGCCGCTTCCAGCGACCATCGGATCAGCCCGGCGACTGAACACGATTTCCCACTACCGGTGTTGCCCAACACGGCAACGTGCCGACCAAAGATTTTGTCGGGGTCGACCATGATCGATGTGTCGGCGGCCAGCGGCGACGAACCGATACGGACTCTTCGATCCTTGTCCTTCGCCCCCACGATGGCGGCAATCTGTTCCGGCGTCGGGATCAGAACTTGGTCACCAACGGATGGAAAGGCGATCACGCCGCGGCTCAACTCGTACACGCTGGTATCGGCGCGACGATCGCGGCGCACGGTCAGCGTCCCGATTGGTGCAAGTGCCATCTTCCGCAACGGAAATGGTAAGTCGATCAGACCAAAGTCCTTGAGCCCGGATCGCTTTGGATAAGGCGAGCGTTCAATGCCGATCCAAGTCACGTAAGCAACGGTTGCGCCAGCCTCATTTGGAATAAGCACATAGCTGTTGAGGCGCGGAAAACTTGTCGGAGTGCCCGTATTGAGCGCGGTCGACTGCGGCGCATCGAGATCGAGCAGCACGCGGATTTCGTCGGACGAGATAGACTCGACGGTGCCGATGACGAGTGCGGCAAGCCGTTCGATTGGCGAGTTCATTGGGTTCCACCATTGTCAGTCGGTGCCTCGGCGTAGGCTCGGTTCTTCAGCAATTCGGACATACGGCCGGTAATGTAATCGAGTGCGGGCTTCGGCAAGTAGTCATCAACGAGCCGCTGAAGACTCCCAAAATGCCTGCCGGCGAGGAAACTCACCTGCGCTGGCCGCGTCTGACCGAGGAAGTTCTTGACTCGGTCGTCGAGGTCGAACGCGATGATAACCAAATGCGCCGAGGGCACTGACAGCATGTCGAGCAGTACGCGATTTATGTGATCGTCACCGAAACCGTAGCCGTACGTTACAACCACGGAATTGGGTCTACATGTTGCGGATGCAAAGTCGCGGAAAAGTTCGGCGTAGGGATACTGTGTCGTCTCGACGTCCTTTGCTGGGTTCGGATAGATCATCACCGTGTCGACCGGAGAGTCCGGAAGACTTGGGTGATCGTCGGCAGCACCAAAGGGCGTCTCAGCGCGATAGATTCGGCGCATAGAGGCTTCGAAACGCCAGTCTAGGCTTCCGTGCAGCTTGGTAAAACGCACCACCCCTTCCATGAAACGCGGTTCGCCCCGGATGCCGGGTGGATTGTAGTGGTAATCCAGTTCAATGCGTGTGTTGCGAAACCAAGGTTGCAGCGAACCCACAAATCGGTCGATGATCCGCAGTCCGGCATCGTCGCAGCCGCGCTCGATCAGACGATCATAATTGGTTGTGAAAATATGCAGGCGCTCACGTGAGGCAGCGCGGCTTGCGAAGCTAAGCAGAAATGACTGTAGCATAGCAGATGCTGGCACGCTGTCTGACTGCGCAATGCCACGTTCGGTCGCCAACAATGAATAGAGAAATATCTCGATCGCCTTGTTAATATCAGCGCGCACCGCCTTTGCGGCGGTGGCATCGATGATATCCAAGCCGTCGAGAACAGCGATTGCGCTACGTAGCTGGTCCTCGATGTTGGCCTCTCCGCGCCCCATCTTCTTGGCGCTAATGGTAGCGTGGTCCATGATTGCCTTCGCGTGCGGGGATGCGCTGGCAGCCGTTCCCATACCGGTAGCGTCCACGCCTGCGGAAAACGCCACCGCAGTCGTAAATCCGCTCCCGAGAAGCAAGTTGAGGTGCTCTGCCTGAAACACAGCGGACAACCACGGCTCGATCTTCCGCCGGTGCATCGAAACAAACTGGTCGAGTTCATCGGCCCCGGCTGGAATGGAATCGAAGGCCTCGCTGGACGATCCCACCCTATAGCTATGCACCTTCCACTCCATAGTTCCCCCTATTTTTCTATTGCGAGCAGACCTGTCACAAAACGCCTTCTCGACCGACGCAAATCGCAACTGCCAAGCGAAATTAACATTCTACTTTGATGGTTGGACAGCCTTGAGCGTACTCGCAAACCGGAGCAAATCGCCAATATGCACGCAAGTCTGCTTTCCCAAAAGGCGCAGATGGTCTAGCCATTGGCGCGCGGGATAGTCCTCTAGACTTGGCCCTTAGGATTGCATGCTGAAGGGCTCGGGGGAGCGATGACTTCAAAGACAAAATCCGAACGTCTACGACGCCTTTTGTCCCATGGATACTTCGCTCCGGAGCTGCCGCCGTGCTTTGTTTCGTATGACCTAGCGAAATATCGAAAGTCGGTTCTCGACGGTATCGAAGCAATGCCGCTGATAAGGGGAAAACCGGCGTTCCACCGCTATATTTCCGAGCCGAGCTGGTTCTATTTTCCTCGCTTCGGGAAGGATGATCGCCGTCATGGCGTACCGAATCCTCTTGCCTATTTGCTCTTATCTCGGGCGGTTGCCGACAATTATATTAAGATGCGGACCGCGGCCAAAAGCTCGCGGATATCTTCGTCGCCACCGATCTTCGACTGGAACGGGCCGCGCGCCCTGATCCGGCCCAACATCGATTTGCGCGACGACTTTCGCGTGGACCTCTCATCGAGGCGCGAGGAATTCGTGGGCGCCGATATTCGCGCCTTCTTTCACTCGATCTACACCCACGCAATTCCTTGGGCGATCCACGGCAAGGCGTTCGCCAAACTCAATCGCGGTGCGGAGCATTTTGGCAATCTTATCGACCTGTTGTGCCGCAATGCGCAGGACGGCCAGACCATCGGCCTGCCGGTGGGACCCGACTGCTCACGCCTGATCGCGGAAGTTGTCGCATCCGCGATTGACGTCGCTCTGCGTGCCAAGGTCGGAATCGGTCCGCGCGATGCTTCGCGCTATATCGACGACTATACGATCAGCAGCAGCGCCGACCACTCAGGCAAGAACCTCATCGCGGCTCTTCGCCAAGCTGCTGCACAGTACGAGCTCGAGCTAAACAACGACAAGTCGGTGATCCTTCCAACTTCAAGTAGGCACGATAATGGCTGGAAGCAGGAAGTACGATCTTATGTACCGCGAGGTCCAAGCAGCGACGCAGAATTTCAACACTTCTTTTATCGCGTCGGACGGGTTTGCGATGCACACCCCGACACGAATGTTGAGAAATATGCTTTCCAGAATGCACGCGCATCATTCGTACGGACGACCAATTGGGCCAAAGTCCAAAGCCATTTGATCGCCGCCTACCGGCGCAACGCCAGCTTGGTCGCGTTTCTCGTCGAGATCACGCTGCTGCGCCAAGCCGAGCGCAACGACGTTGAATTACCGAAGCTGACGGAATTCCTTGAACACCGGCTGCCCGTACTCGCCCGCGAGAACCGGACCGGCGAGATTATCTGGTTTTTGTTTCTCGCTGCCCGTTTGCGGGTCCCGCTTTCAGCGTCGAGTGTTGAACCTCTCACCGAGATCGATAACTCGATGGTAGCCTTGCTCACCGCTGTGTGTGCCAATCTTCGACTCGTAGAAGGTGCGATCGATTTCACCAGATGGAATAGCGCGCTTTCCGGTGACGGTCTCCGCAGCAGCATGTGGCTATACGCCTATGAGAGCGTGGGCCTTGGCATCAATCCTGTGCCGTCAACAGCGTTCATCGAGGCAGATCCCTATTTTGCGCTGCTACAAGCTAGGAAAATCCGGTTTCTCTCGATCACTACCGGGTTCACGTCGATCAACACCACCCTCCGCTCGCTGCGCGGTGACAATGTCCGTCTCCAGCGCGTCCGCGACGATTTCCTCGACGATTTCACGTTCGAGTTGGACGAGTTCGACAACGACGATGATTATGAAGTCGAAGACGATGCTTACTAGGCTAGGTTGGGGGCATAGTGTCATGTTTTCGACCCTGCACGACGACCGACGGCAGCTTTCGAGCCCATCGGTCGGCAGGCTGAACGTCTGTAATGGGGGCGCGTTGCTGAACGCGGCCTCGCTATATTCGGCGAGGCCGCAGGGATCAGATTTCAGTTGTCTCGGCAAGCGTAAGCGCGTCATCGATATCGACACCGAGATATCGAACCGTGTTTTCGATCTTGGTGTGTCCGAGCAAGATCTGAATAGCTCGAAGATTGCCTGTAGCCTTGTAGATCAATGCCGCCTTGGTACGGCGGAGCGAATGTGTCCCGTATTCCTCAGGGCGCAGTCCAATCGCCGTAATCCATTCATCGACCAATCTCGCGTACTGTCGGGTGCTTAGGTGCCCGTCGCGGTCAACTCGGCTTGGGAACGCGTAGTCGTCGATAGTGCCACCACGACGTTCGAGCCACGCGAGCAGACTTGCTCTCGTGTCTGCGGTGATCTCGAACTGGACCGGCCGACCGGTCTTCTGCTGGATCACCATTGATCGGGCCCTTATTGCCGGGCCTGAAACAAGCGATCCAATCTTCATTTTGACGAGGTCGCAACCGCGAAGCTTGCTGTCGATTGCGAGGTCAAACAAAGCCCGGTCGCGCATCCGCCCTTCGCTATCTAGGAAAAAGCGGATCAACCAGATTTGCTTCACTTTGAGCGCTCGTTTGGCGCCGACCTGCTTGCCTGCATTCCAGGCCGGCCGACCTTTGGCGAGTGGGTCGTACCTTGAGATACCCATGACATTTCTCCCTTTGGCCAACATGGCCAGTAGAGAGATAGTGGGGGCCGGAACCGGAAAGGCAGCTTTCGGTCGACACCGAGCGGATAGCTGCCGATCGTTCGATCTCGGTCCAAAGGCCTTCACTCAACAGACGGAAAAAGGCTAGATCGGCAGCGGTTTGACCCGTTCTTGCGAAACCACCTGGGTATTGCGATAAGTCCGGTGGGGGAAGCGTGGACAAGAGAGCACTCACCGAACGCGACATCTGCACGAAGTTCATCCTGCCGGCCATCAAGCGCGCCGGCTGGGACGAGATGGTGCAGGTTCGGGAGGAAGTCTATTTTACCAGGGGCCGGATCATCGTGCGCGGCAAGCTGGTGACGCGCGGCAAGGCCAAGAAAGCCGACTTCGTTCTTTACTACAAGCCGAATATCCCGATCGCGCTAATCGAAGCGAAGGACAACAATCATTCAGTCGGCGATGGGATTCAGCAAGGTCTCGACTACGCCGCGACACTGGATATTCCCTTTGTGTTTTCCTCAAATGGTGATGGCTTCGTATTCCACGACCGCACTGGCGGAAGTACCACAATCGAAACCAATATCGGGCTCGACGACTTCCCGACGCCGGCGGATCTGTGGTCGCGCTATTGCGCCTGGAAGGGCCTCGACACCGAAGCCGAAGAGATTGTGCTCCAAGATTATTTCGACGACGGCAGCGGCAAGGCCCCTCGCTATTATCAAGTGAATGCCGTGAACGGCGCGATCGAGGCCATCGCCCAGGGTCGCGACCGCGTGCTGCTGGTGATGGCGACCGGTACCGGCAAGACCTACACAGCGTTTCAAATCATCTGGCGATTGTGGAAGGCGGGCCGCAAGAAGCGCATCCTTTTCTTGGCCGATCGTAACGTTCTGATCGACCAGACGATGGTAAATGACTTCCGCCCCTTCGGCGCGGCGATGGCGAAGCTTTCCACCAATGCCAAGACGATCGAACGGCATGACGGCACCACTGTCGATCTGACATTGGCACTCAACAAAAAGCGGCGCATCGACACAGCCTTCGAAATTTATCTTGGGCTGTATCAAGCGATCACCGGCCCGGAGGAACGCCACAAGCTCTATCGCGAGTTCTCGCCTGGCTTCTTCGACCTAATCGTGATCGATGAGTGCCATCGCGGCAGCGTGGCCGCAGATTCTGCCTGGCGTGAGATCCTGACGCATTTTTCTAGCGCGACGCAGATCGGACTCACCGCCACGCCGAAGGAAACCGAATACGTTTCCAACACCGACTATTTCGGCGAGCCGGTCTTCACCTATTCGTTGAAGCAAGGCATCAGCGACGGCTTCCTGGCCCCTTATAAAGTCATCAAGGTTCACATCGACCGAGACGTGGAAGGCTACCGCCCGGAACCCGGCCAGCTCGACCGGGACGGCAACGAGGTCGAGGACCGCATCTACAATACCAAGGATTTTGACCGAAACCTTGTACTCGACGATCGCACGGTACTGACCGCGAAGAAGGTCACTGAATTCCTCAAAGTGAGTGGCGACCGATTCCAGAAAACTATCGTGTTTTGCGTCGATGAGGAGCACGCAGCGCGGATGCGTCAGGCGCTCGTCAACGAGAATGCCGATCTGGTAGCCGAGAACCGGCGTTACGTCATGCGCATCACCGGCAGCGACAAGGATGGCCAGGAACAGCTCGGTAATTTCATTGACCCCGAAGCGAAATATCCCGTACTGGTCACGACCTCGCGGCTGCTTTCGACGGGCGTCGATGCGCAGACGTGCCGGCTGATTGTGCTCGATCGCGCGGTGGGCTCGATGACCGAGTTCAAGCAGATCGTCGGGCGCGGCACGCGCGTTCATGAGGACACCAAGAAATTCTTCTTCACTCTGATCGATTTTCGTGGCGCGACCAGCCATTTTGCCGACCCTGAGTTCGACGGTGACCCCGTGCAGATTTACGAGGCGGACGACGGCGACCCGATCAGCCCGCCAGACGAAATGCCCGATGGGTTCGGGGAAAATGAGCAGACGCGCTACGAGCCTCGAGAGGACGAAACCCTCGTCGATGAACCAGGCCCTGTCACGTCTCCCAGTGGCACCATCCGTAAGATTTATGTCGACGGCGTGGGCGCCCGCATACTCGCCGAGCGCGTCGAATATCTCGACGAGAACGGTAAGCTTGTCACCGAATCCCTGCGCGATTTCACCAAGACGACGCTCAGGAAGTGCTTCGCCAGCCTCGACGATTTCCTCAAACGTTGGAAATCCGCCGAGCGCAAACAGGCGATCATCGAGGAACTGGAGGCCGAGGGGTTGGCGCTCGACGTCGTCTCGGACGAACTCGGCAAGAACCTCGATCCCTTCGATCTGATCTGCCACGTCGCCTTCGACAAGAAGCCGCTCACACGCCGTGAGCGGGCAGAGAATGTCAGCAAGCGCGACGTGTTCACCAAATACGGGCCGCAGGCCCGGGCTGTGCTCGATGCACTCCTGGAGAAGTATCGCGATGAGGGCGTGCTTAATCTGGACGACGCCAATGTGCTGAAGGTGACGCCGTTCACTACGATGGGCAGCGTCGTGCAACTCATCAAGGCGTTCGGCGGCAAGGAGGGTTTTGAGGCGGCGGTCCGCGAAATGCAGGACGCGCTCTATCAGGAGACAGCGTGACGATGGTGAATCTCGGAACATACGAGCTTGCGGACCACCTTTTTCCAGACTGCATCCGAAAGCATCGACTTGAGTATCCTGACACCGATCTGCTGGAGGTCATCGCCGCGCAGCTTGCTGCCACCGCGTTTCCGCAAGGTGCCTCCTTGAGATTTCTCCGTCAGGTCTGCCGATGGGGCGGATATTACGGCATTGCCGCTAGGGTCCAGCAGAACAATCAACCCGGAGCAATATGCCAGGCTCTCACTGGTGCCTGGCAAATGATTTCGCAGTCAGATCCTATGGGCGCCCTTGAACAGATCAACGCACTTCACGGCCTTTCCCGTCCCTCCTTCGCCTCCAAGTTCATCCGGTTCCTTTCGCCACACCAAGCACCGATTTTTGATCGGATCATTAGCGAGCAAACCGGGTTCAGTTTAACTGCTGCCGGCTATGGTCTACTCATAAAAGCTTGCCAGCACGCTGCTGAGCATTTGGCTGCGGCTGGCATTGGCAACCCTGTGCGTCCGGACGGCGCATGGTATATCGCGGATATTGAAGCCGCGTTCTACGCTGACATGGGAAATCTGGAAGCATGATCGTCCGCACCACCGTAAAATCCATTCAGGACATCATGCGCCAGGATTCTGGCGTCGATGGCGATGCGCAACGCATCAGCCAGTTGTGCTGGATGTTTTTCCTCAAGATCATCGACGATCAGGACCAGGAACTTGAACTGACGAGGAGCGGCTATCGCTCGCCGATTCCGGAGAAATTCCAGTGGCGGAGTTGGGCAGCGGACCTCGAAGGCATGACTGGCGACGCGCTATTGGCCTTCGTCAACGGGGAGCTGTTTCCCGCACTGAAAAGCCTTCAGCTGACTGGGCAACCAGGCGACCGCCGCCGTGTGGTGCGCGATCTGTTCGAGGACGCCTTCAACTACATGAAGTCAGGGCACCTGATCCGCCAAGTCATCAACAAGATCGACGAAATCGACTTCAATAACCTAGACGAACGCCGGCACTTCGGTGAGTTCTATGAGCAACTGCTCAACAGTCTGCAGTCGGCCGGCAACGCGGGCGAGTTCTATACGCCGCGCGCCGTGACCGCCTTTTTGGTCGATCGCATCGATCCGCATCCGGGCGAAATCCTGTTCGATCCGGCCTGCGGCACGGGCGGCTTTCTGTCCTGCGCAATCAATCACATGGAGGCGAACTACGTCCGCACGCCGAAACAGCGCGAGACGATGCAGGGCGCTCTGCTCGCGGTGGAGAAGAAGCAGCTTCCCCACATGCTGTGCGTCACCAACATGCTGCTGCACGGCATCGAGGACCCGAGCTTTGTGCGCCATGACAATACGCTGGCCCGGCCGCTGATTTCATGGAGCAAGGACGAGCGCGTCGATATCGTCGTCACCAATCCGCCCTTCGGTGGTAAGGAGGAAGACGGCATCGAAAACAATTTCCCGACCTTCCGTACCAAAGAAACCGCCGACCTGTTCCTGGCACTGATCGTGCGCCTCTTGAAGCAAGACGGCCGAGCCGCGGTGGTGCTGCCGGACGGCACTCTGTTCGGCGAGGGCATCAAAACGCGACTCAAGGAACATCTGATGGAGGAGTGCAACCTCCACACTATCGTTCGGCTGCCGAATTCTGTGTTCAAGCCCTATGCCTCGATCGGCACCAATCTGCTGTTCTTCGAGAAGGGCACGCCGACGAAAGACATCTGGTTCTACGACCACCGCGTACCGGAAGGCCAGAAAGCCTATTCGATGACCAAGCCGATCCGGCTGGAGCATTTTGCAGGCTGCATCGACTGGTGGGGCGGCAAGGAGCGGAAAGGCCGCGAAGAGACGCCGCAGGCATGGAAGGTGAGCGCCGAGGAGGTGAAGGCCCGCGGCTACAATCTTGACATCAAGAACCCGCACAGCGTTGCGGACGATCACGGCGACCCGGAAACGCTGCTCGCCGAGCTCGTCGCAGCTGAGGCCGAGACCGCAAGCTACCGCGACCAGCTGAAGGCGATCCTGGCCGAGGCGCTGGCCCGATGAACGCTGAACGCTTGTTGCAGCATTACGAGAAGATCGCCGACGCGCCCGAGGCCATTGCCCGTCTGCGCCGCTTCGTTCTCGATCTGGCCGTACGCGGCAAGCTCGTACCGCAAGATGCAAAGGACGAACCTGCGTCGGAATTGCTGACGCGCATCGAGAAGGCGAAGGCGCGGCTCGTCAAGGCGGGCGAACTGCGCAAGCCGCGCGACCTCGATAGCGGCGGCGACGTTAATAAGGCTTACTCGATCCCCTCGACATGGCGATGGGTACGGCTCGATGGAGTCGGCGCAATTGTCGGCGGTGGCACGCCATCCGCGAGTGATGCGTACAACTTTGCGGAACCCGGAGAGGGCGTGCCATGGCTTACGCCTGCCGACCTTGGTGGATATTCGAAACTCTACATTTCGCGTGGTTCGCGCGACCTATCCGAAACGGGCGCGCGAACGTCTTCGGCAACCTTGATGCCGAAGGGCACGGTATTGTTCACGAGCCGCGCGCCAATTGGCTATGTCGCGATAGCTGCCAACCCGATTTCGACGAATCAGGGCTTCAAGTCGATCGTTCCCTATGTCGCGGACTGCTCGCGCTTCATCGCCACGGCGATGAAGGCTTTCGCGCCCGAAATCGACGCCAAAGCGCCGGGGACTACGTTCAAGGAAGTTTCTGGCAAGGTCGTTGCGGCGGTACCATTTCCACTCCCACCGCTCGCCGAGCAGCATCGCATCGTCGCCAAGGTCGATGAATTGATGGACCTGTGCGAACGGCTGGAGACGGCGCGGGCGGGCCGCGAGGCGGTGCGCGACCGGCTGGCGGCGGCGAATCTCGCTCGCTTCAACGCGCCCGATCCCGAAACCTTCCGCAACGACGCCCGCTTCGCCCTCGATGCGCTGCCGGCGCTGACCACGCGCCCCGATCAAATCAAGGACTTGCGCCGGACTATCCTCAACCTCGCCGTGCGCGGCAAACTCGTGCCACAGGATCCGAACGACGAGCCCGGGTCGGAGCTGCTGAAGCTGATCGCGACGGAGATTGCTACTTATGGCGAAGCCAACTGCATTGGGACAGTACAGACTGATCTGATTGCGGATGAGAAACTGCCATTCGCTGCCCCGACCGGTTGGGAATGGACTCGCCTCAGCACCCTGTTCAAGGTCATCACCGATGGCGATCATCAGCCGCCGCCGAAAGCGGACACGGGGGTGGCGTTTCTGACGATCGGAAATATCACATCCGGGCGGCTTGACTTCACTGGCTGTCGGCTGGTTCCGGAAGCCTATTTCAAGTCGCTCGCGCCTTACCGAACGCCCGCCAAAAGTGACATTCTCTACACGGTTGTTGGCGCTACCTACGGTCGGCCTGCACTGGTTGAGACGGAGCGGCCCTTCTGTGTTCAGCGGCACATAGCAATCCTGAAGCCCGTCGAAGCAATGAGCGTGCGGTTCTTAATGACCCTGCTTGCGTCACCGCTCATCTACGATCAAGCGACGAACAGCATTACCGGGACTGCGCAGCCGACGATCGGGCTTCGGCCGCTTCGGAACTTCCTCGCGCCCCTCCCACCCCTTGCCGAGCAACACCGCATCGTCGCTAAGGTCGGTGCGCTGATGGCGTTGTGCGACCGGCTGGAGGCGAGCCTGACCGCCACCGTCGCCACCCGCCGCCGCCTTCTCGATGCGCTTCTCGCCGAGGCCTTGGCGCCGGCTGATGCCAGTCTGTCCGGCGTAAGCGATCGACAAACCGTCGCAACGGTTAGTGGTGACCCGGAGAAGGTCATTTTCGCAGAGAGGTCAGCCTATATCCTGTCGCTTGCGTATGAACGTCATCGCTTTGCCCGGAGGGAACGAACGTTCGGGCATGTCAAAGCCCAGAAGATTCTCCATCTCGTGGAAGCGGAGGCAGGGTTCGATCTTGGGCGCGCGCCTATACGTGATGCTGCTGGCCCGAACGACTTCAAACATATGCTTGCCGTAGAGCAGTGGGCTCGCGGGCATGAACGTTTCGTATTCGAAACCAACGGAGCCGGCTATCTGCTTCGACAGCTATCCAATTTTGATAAGTCGCTGAAGACGGAGCATGGCCCTGACCCGCACACGCGGGCGATTGCCACTAGACTTATTGACATTCTTGTTCCCATGGACACGAGGCAGGCAGAAATATTTGCAACAGTCTATTCCGCTTGGAATAATCTACTGATTGAAGGCAAGGCGCCGACTGACACAGAGATCGTATGCGCAGCACGCGACGACTGGCATCCTGACAAGCTGAAATTGCCTGCTGGTGAGTTCTTTGCTGCCCTCGCCAAGCTTAGGCTTGAGGGGATCGTTCCTAAAGGTACGGGTAAATTCGTTCATGGTCCGTATCAGAAAGCACTGTTCAATTAAGCCACTTGTGAGATTCCGGAATGGCGCTCAACGTCTCCCAAGCGGAAAAGATACTCAGATCGAAGTTTGGCGAACCGGCCAAGCCGCCCACCGACTACGTGGTCGGCTTCAAGACACCAGAGGGCAAGGTTCTCGCGATTCATCGCGAAGCCGCCGAGACGCGCATCTGGTTCCAGCCGCCTGCGCCGCCGACTCTCGACGGCGTGCGGCTGCTGGATAACGCCTCGAATGGAAACTCGAACATCAACGGGCCACTTTTGCCGCTTCGCGCGCCTACAACGCTGCGCGTCGAAATCGATAGTCCCCGCGCTCTGAACAGGTTTATGGGATGGTATGCCGGTTCCGGCAGCGCGCCCCGCGCCATCACCGCTGCTGCCGTCATCGATCCGCGCGTTTTCCGCGAAGCCTTCGCGCGCTTCCAAGCGCTCATCACGGCAAGGTCCGGCCACGCCTTCACCAGCTTCCACGAAGGGCTTGCTGCCGACTGGGAGAAGTACAAGCCTCGCCTGCGCGACCACGCGCTCGGCCTGCTTCGCGCAAGCGAATGGTCGGAAGCCGATATCGGTTCGGGCGCGATCCTGAGCCGCATGATCGACGCGATCGAGATTCAGGACAGTCGGAGCAACCTCACCAACAATCTTGTCTTCTGGCAGAACCGCTTTGGCCATGCCAACCGCGATCACCGCGCACTGCTGGAGGCGACATCCAACCCAAAGCTGCGTCGCGAACTTGAGGGGCTTCTGTTTGGCCTCTTTCGCGGTGGCGCCGATGAGGGCTCAACGTTCGATCGTTTGAGCCAGTTGACGGGCGGCAAGTATCCGCTCCTTGCGTATTTCTATTTCCTAAAGGACATGGATCGGTTCGTGCCGATCCAGCCGACCGGCTTCGACCGCGCCTTTCGTGCGCTAGGCATCGATTTCTCTACTCTGCGCCAATGTAGTTGGGAGAATTATTCGACCTACAATCAGACCCTCGCTGCAATGCGCCCGCTGATCGAAGCGCACGCCGGCCTAAATAACATTCGCCTCGTCGATGCTCATTCCCTCTGCTGGATTTTCACGACGCTGCTGAAGCTGGAAGCGGAAGGCTCGATCACCAAAGCGACGGGCGGCAAGGACGAGGGCCGCATCCTTGGAGGGCGCGAGAAATCTATCATCGCCATGCGCCTTTCGGTCGACAACACCGTCAAGAATTCGAACGGACAAGTCGTTCAGCGCATCTTGAAGAACAAGGAACTGCGGATGACCACGGCTGAGTTGGAGAAGCTGATCGCTTCGCTGCTCGATCTTCAGGACAATCGATGCGCCCTGACCGGCATCCCTTTCCAGTTTCTCGGCCCTGAGGCCGACAAGAACCTCTTGCCCTCGCTCGATCGCGTCGACAGCGCAGGGCACTACGAGGTGGGCAATCTCCAGGTGGTCTGCCAGTTCATCAACTTCTGGAAGGGCGATAGCGACAACGCAGAGTTCCAAAGGTTGCTGATGCTGGTTCGCGGCGTCGAGCAATAGAAATGTCGAACTTGCTAGACGCAGCCATTCTTATGTCTCGGCTCTGGACCAGATGTCCGCTTTCGGTGTGAAGCGCAAGAAGTTCGAACGACCGGAATAAAGGCGCGAATCGGAAGGTCCGTTTTTCCGGCTTGCCGTTTGCTTCATTCGCGATGAGACAAATCCGTTCCGACCCGCAGACATTCCATATAGGCTCGGTAGGCAAAGCTCCGGTCACGTTTCTTGCCTGTCGTTTCCACGAGAATGCCGGCCTCTACCAGCACTTCGATCGCGCGGGTCGCCGTTGGCTTGCTGGCATCGATCAGTTTCATCGCGGCAACGACCGTTACGATTGGATGGCGGGGAAGTTGTTCAAATAATCTCAGCGCCGAGACGGAAGCGGAGGCCGCATTTAATAGCTGAGCTCGGTCCGCACCAACGAGATTGAACAACTCGCGCGCCGATGCGACTGCTTCATCCGCAATCGTCGCTACCCCATCCAGAAAAAAGTCTGTCCAGCCCTCCCAATCTCCTGCCAGCCGCACGCGATTGAGCCGGCGATAATACTCTTCGCGGTGGCGCTTGAAGAACAGGCTGAGGTAGAGAAGCGGAGCTCTTAACAGTTGCCAATGTTCCAACAGCAGCGCAATCAACAGTCGCCCGATCCGACCATTGCCGTCGAGATACGGATGGATGGTTTCGAACTGCACATGCAACAGCCCGGTGCGCACCAGCGCCGGCAGCTTTTCGTCAGTGTGAATGTACTTCTCAAGCGCGCCAAGAAGCAGAGGGAGCTTATCAGGAGCCGGTGGCACGTAGGCCGCATTTCCCGGTCGACTTCCCCCAATCCAATTTTGGCTACGGCGAATCTCGCCAGGTTGCTTGTTCGAGTCACGCACGCCACGCATCAACCGCTTGTGAGCCTCATTCAGGAGCCTCATCGATATGGGGAGACCTCGCTTTGCCGCGAGTTGGCCTCGCGCGTAGGCCAGTGCCTCAAGATAATTCGTGACCTCCTCGACATCCGCGTTGGGAGCCGGATGTTCTTCCGCCTCGAAGGCGAGAAGGTCGATTAGCGACGCTTGCGTGCCTTCGATCTGCGACGAAATCACGGCCTCCTTGCGTACGAAGGCGTAGATGAACCAATCGAGGGACGGCACCATCGCTCCTGCAAGGTCAAGGCGAACGAGCGCCTGCTCAGCCTCGCGAAGACGATGTTCGAGCGTGTCGTTGATTAACAGCGCCGGGCGCGCGGGCGGCAGATCAAAGGGAATGAACGCGTCAACCTTCTCTCCGCCAGCGGTCACGCTTTCATATTGACCCGTCTCACGCGTTGGCATGTGGCAACCCTACATGAAGAGACGATCTGGAAACGCAAAGGCATGACAGCGTTCCCTGTCGAACTCGCTAAGAACGAATACTTTACTATCGGCAATGTCTAGTCAAGAAATCGTTCTTAGCGTTTCGAACCTTCTGTCCAAGGATGCGGAGGCGGCGAGCAGTCCGCTTTCGTCGGAAGATTCCGACGGTCCGAATGACCGAAATGACGGCGCGTTGCCGAACGCGGTCCCGCTATGTTCAGCGAGGCCGCGGGTCAGATTTCCGTTGTCTCGGTAAGCGTAAGCGCATCATCGATATCAACGCCGAGGTATCTAACGGTATTTTCGATCTTGGTGTGCCCAAGCAAGATCTGAACAACTCGAAGATTGCCGGTAGCCTTGTAGATCAGGGCTGCCTTGGTACGGCGGAGCGCATGTGTTCTGTTTTTGCGAGCGCCGCAAATGACAGCGACATACAAGTTCTGGGCAGAGAAGGACGAGGTGTCGAGCAAAACATCCGCAACCCCTACGCTGCATTATCTCGCTTGCAGTCAAGCCGCTACATTCGCCGAGACAGAATGGATCTTCGCCGCCGTCGGTTGATTTTCTAATCAACTGTGGCGATTTGTACCTCTCACCACCGGAAGGTACAAATTATTTAAGCACGACTGGCATATATGCTGGATGCGCTCGTCATTGCCAGTTTCGCTCATCTTCTTTGTCGTGACTGCAGCCGTTTTCGTGCTTCAGGCTATTCCATTCACGGGCATCTTCTTGATGTTCGCGCTGGCTATGTTCTGGTCCGTATTCCTGATCAATGCAGGAATGATCGGAGTCGCGTTCGAGGTCGCGACCGGTCGCGTAGCGCGGTGGTGGATCTTGTTGCCGTTGATATTCTACGGCAGCTATCTGGCAACGACCGTACACGACCACATCGCGCTGCGTTCGCTTTCGAGCGTATATGATGCTGCCAACGCGCGGGTGGCGATCCCATTCGAGGCCACGCGACAGTCCCTGGCCTTCAGCAATGACGATCAATCTGGTGCCTGGCTCACGCAAAACTATGCCTTGCCCGTGGCATACTCAGCCAATTCCAACTTTCCTCAAGGATATCTGTCCCATCGGATGATGGATGCCACCACCTGCGCCAAGGTCGCAACACCAGCATCGAGGGCCGCCTTTGTGCATACATTCGGATTTCACGACGGAGACACCGTCGACGGAATGAAGATGGAAAGCCGCTTCTGTGCCCTCTCCATGCCGGAGCAGCCAAGTCTTCCCTTGGTGAGCGTATCGCGGCGTGAGGAGAAGATTTCCGAGAAGGGATTACCCGTAACCCGTGTCACGACGACGGTCACGATGCCGGGTGGGAATCATTTTCGGCTTCTTGGAGGTGTGGCGAAACCTCTGAGCTGGATACCTATGCCGATGATGGGCTGCTGGTTGAACGATGCGAGGTCGAGTTGGGACTGTGAAGCCCAGTTCTGGCGAAACGAGTCCACGCCCGTCATTTCAGGTAATACGCGATACTATCGAGACTTGCGGGTGCTGCAGCGTCGCTGCCATGGCACGCAAGTGACACGCACATCCCGCTAACTCATTGATTTTTCTGGCAATGACTTTGCAACACTTTGCTACTTTTTGCCCTTGTTTTTACCCGTCTTCGGCGGCGTTGACATCGTAGGGGTCACAGGTTCAATCCCTGTCACGCCCACCATTCGATCCTGACAATTTTAGATACTGCCGACGAGCGCCTTGTCGCCTCGTTCGGCCAGCCGCCATCCGGGGCGCGCCTGGAAGCGCCGCGCGGGACAATCGCGCCTGGAGTTTGCCAGGATGGCCCCGCGCATGTCAGCGCAGTGTCGGATCCTTGATTTTGGCGATCACCTTGCCGTCCTTGCCAAGGCTGATTTCCACCTTGCCGCCGAGATCAGTCGGCGGCGGCGCGACATGCGTCGGCACAACGTCATGGACCGGAACCGTATCCAGCATCTCCTTGCCCTTGGCGGTTTTCAGCCGTTCCTGCTGGTCGATGTCGAAAAACGCCATGGGCAACCTCCGGATCGCCAGCATACACGGGCCGGCTGATAGCCCAAACAGCACAAATGAAAAGCCCGCCCCGAAAGATCGGGACGGGCTGTGGACCGAGGAACGCGAAGTTTCCGTCAGATCACTTGCAGTCCTTGAGTTCTTTCAGCGCCTTTTCGGCGTTGCCCTTGGTGGCATAGGACTTCTTGCCCATGTCCATCATCTTGGTGCCGTCCGGCTTCTTGTCGACGATTTCGCACTTCTTGGTCGCGGCAGACTTGGCCACCCAGAATTCGGTCGCGGCAAAAGCTGGCATGCTGAACACGGCGACGGCTGCGGTCGCCAAAACAACCCTACGAAGCATGTTATCCTCCATTCGATATTTAAACAAAAGTCCCCCTCACCTTCTTGTTCTTGCGCGATTAGGGCAGGATGAAGGCGTATTTCGCCACAACGGAAGATCGGATGAAAGATTTTTCCGTCCTCAGCGCCGGCCGCAACCCGAATATTTCGAACCGGGATGGAGCCGTGTCCGCTCAGATACCGGCCACTGCGCACAGACTTTTCATGCGCGAGACAGCAAGATCGGGATCAGCCAGCAGCCCGGCCTGGTCGGCCAGCCGGAACACCTCGGCATAATGGCAGATGCCGCGCGCCGACTGCATGCCGCCGACCATGGTGAAATGGTCCTGATGACCGTTCAGCCAGGCCATGAAGACGATGCCGGCCTTGTAATATTCGGTCGGTGCCTCGAAGATCTTGCGCGACAAAGGCACCGTCGGCGCCATCAGCGCGTCATAGCCGGCGCGGTCGCCGGCGGCCAATCTGGCAAGCGCTGAATTGGCGACCGGCGCGATCGCGTCGAAGATGCCGAGCAGCGCATGCGAATGACGGTGGCCGTCGCCCGCAATCAGTTCGGGATAGTTGAAATCGTCGCCGGTGAACATGACGACCCCGTCCGGCAGACGGTTGCGCAGCGCGACCTCCTTGTCGGCGTCAAGCAGCGAGATCTTGATGCCTTCGACCTTGTGGGCATGGCGCTCGATGATGGCGACAACCGTATCTAGCGCGTTTTCGAAGTTGTCCGCGCCCCAATAGCCCTTCAGCGCCGGGTCGAACATGTCGCCCAGCCAATGCAGGATGACCTTGCCGGAGGCCTGCGAGAGAACACGGTCGTAAACTTTTGCGTAATCGTCCGCGCTTCTTGCAGTTGCCGCCAGCGCACGGCTGGCCATCATGATCGCCTTGCCACCCTCGCCCTCGATGAAGCCGAACTGCTCCTCATAGGCAGCAATGATGTCGTCCAACGTCAGCCCTGCGCGGACCTCGAGATGATCCGTGCCAGCGCCCGAGGCGAGATCGGCACCCTCCACCGTGCGCGCTTCCACGATCGAGCGGCGGATCAATTCCCTGGCACTGCTCCAGTCGAAACCCATGCCGCGCTGGGATGTGTCCATCGCCTCGGCGATGCGGAAGCCGAGACGCCACAGATGATGGCGGAACGCCATCGTGCGGTCCCAGTCGACGACCGGTTTCGACCAGGGATCGGACATCGCGAGCGGGTCGGCGACGACATGGGCGGCGGCATAGGCGATGCGCGGAAATCGCGCGCCCGCCACGGCTTCGACCGGCCGACCAATAAGGCGGTATGACGCCCGGCGACCATCCTCCACTGGCAAGATGATGTCCATGATGCTCGCTCCCTTGAGTTTCGCCATAAATGGAACGTTCCAATAAATCAAGAAGATTTACGATTCGTGGCAGCGCACAAAATTTTGCTGCGACGCACAACGAATTAAGTCGTATATCCGCATACTGCCTTGGGTTTCCATATTCATCATACTCCATGAACAATTCCGATTGACGCCTCCGATCGATTGTGTTTAGAACGTTCCAAAGAATAAATTGCGATCAGGGAGGACGCATCGGAATGGCCAGCCGGGCCAAGGCAACGATTTTGGACATCGCCCGCGAGGCCGGCGTATCCAAGTCGACCGTGTCGCTGGTGCTTCAGGGCAGCGGGCTGATCCGGCCGGAAACGGCGAACCGGGTCCGCAAGGCGATCGAGGATGTCGGTTATGTCTACAACCGCGGCGCCGCCAACCTGCGCAAGGCTCATTCCAACGTCATCGGCATGGTCATCAACGATCTGACCAATCCCTTCTTCGCGGAGCTCGCGGTCGGCATGGAACGCGTTTTCCAGTCGGCGGGCATCGTGCCGTTCATCGCCAACACGGCCGAAAATCCGGTGCGCCAGGAAGAGGTGCTGAAATCGCTGATGGAGCAGGATGTCGCCGGCCTCATCGTGTCGCCGGCGCGTGGCACCCGGCCGGATGCCTTCCGTCGCCTGGAAACGGCGGGCATCCCGGTGGTCTTCGCCATGCGCCGGCTGCCGGAGAGCCGCATCCCGGTAATCGCGCCCGACAACCATCGCGGCGCCTATCTCGCCACGCGCCACCTGATCGCCAAGGGTCACCGCCGCCTCGCCTTCCTCGGCGGCTCGTCCGATCTGGTCGTCTATCACGAACGCCTCGGCGGTTTCCGCGAGGCCTGCGAGGCCGAGGGCATCGGCCCGGACGAAACAGCCATTGTCGAGGGCGAGACCAGCCGTCGTGGCGGCATGGCCTGTCTGGATGCGGTGCTCGCCCTGCCGCAGCCACCGACGGGCGCGCTGTGTTTCAACGACGCGGTCGCCTTCGGCGCAATGCTGGCGCTGCGCAAGCAGGGACTGGAGCCGGGCCGCGATTTCGCCGTCGTCGGTTTCGACGACGTGGTCGAGGCCGAACACTACATTCCGGCGCTGACCAGCGTGGCGGTGGATACGCCCGGCCTTGGCGAGCGCGCCGCCCATGTCGTCCTGAAGATGATCCAGTCCCGCACGACGCGCGCGGAAGACCATATCGGCGCCGTCAATCTGGTGGTACGCGAAAGCTGCGGCCCGAACCGCAGCCACGAGACCCGCATTCATTCGCCGGGAGGTGCGGCATGACCGTCCGTTGGGGCCTGATCGGCGCGAGCACGATCGCCAGGCAATTCGTGATCGACGCCATCCGCGCGCAAGCCGACGGCGAGGTGGTGGCCGTGATGAGCTCCAGCCCGGAACGCGCGGCAGCCTACGCCAGGGAAAACGGCATTCCTGCCGCCTTCTCCTCGCTCAACGCCCTGCTCGATGCCGATATCGACGCTGTCTATATCTCCACCACCAATGAACTGCATCTGGAACAGGCGGTGGCCGCCGCCAAGGCCGGCAAGCATGTGCTGTGCGAGAAGCCGCTGGCGCTGACCAGCGGCGATGCCCGCAAGATCCTTGCCGCGTGCAAGGCCGCCGGCGTCGTGCTCGGCACCAACCATCATCTGCGCAATGCCGGCGCCCATCGGGCCATGCGAGAGGCCATCGCGGCAGGCAAGATCGGCAGGCCGGTCGCCGCCCGCGTTTTCCACTCGGTCTATCTGCCCGAACATCTGCAGGGCTGGCGCATCACCAAGCCGGAGGCCGGCGGCGGCGTGGTGCTGGATATCACCGTGCATGACGCAGACACGTTGCGCTTCGTGCTCGGCGAAGACCCGGTCGAGATTTCCGCCTTCACCCAGTCGGCCGGCATGGCCGGCAGCGGGCTGGAAGACGGCGCCATGTGCGTGTGGCGCTTCCAGTCGGGCCTCATCGCCCAGAGCCATGAGGGTTTCACCACCAAATTCGCAGGCACCGGTTTCGAGGTGCACGGCACCGAAGGTTCGCTGATCGCCAGGGGTGTGATGACCCAGAAGCCGGTTGGCTCGGTTACCCTGCGCACGGCAACCGGCGAGGAAGAACTCTCCTTCGACCGCGAGGACCTCTACACCCGCTCGCTGCGCGCCTTCCACGCCGCCATCCGCACCGAAGGCAAGCCTTCGGCGACCGGCGAGGACGGCGTCTGGTCGCTCGCCTGCGCCGAGGCAGCGCTGGCCTCGGCGAAGACCGGTCGCGCCGTGACCATCGAGACCGGGCTCGGAGCCTCGGCATGAGCAAGCTCGTCTCCGCCTCAGCCGCTGCGCGATTGATCAAGGACGGCATGACCGTTTCGGTCTCGTCTTCCAGCGGTCTCGGCTGCCCGGACCTGATGCTGAAGGCGATCGGCGAACGTTTCGAGGCGGAAGGCCATCCGCGCGACCTCACCACGCTGCACCCGATCGCCGCCGGCGACATGAGTGGCATCAAGGGCGTTGACTACATCGCAAGAAAGGGCCTGCTGAAGAAGATCATTGGCGGCTCCTATCCTTCCGGGCCGTCCTCCGCCGAACCGCCGCTAATCTGGCAGATGATCGGCAATGAGGAGGTTGCCGCCTACAACATCCCCTCCGGCATCCTCTTCGACATGCATCGCGAGGCCGCCGCCAAGCGTCCCGGCGTCTTGACCAAGGTCGGCCTCGACACTTTCGTCGACCCCGACCGGCAAGGCTGCGCCATGAATGCGCGCGCTGCAAGCGAACCGGTGTTGAAGAAGGTCGAATTCGAAGGCGAGGACTGGCTCTATTTCCCGGCGATCCGGCCGGACGTCGCCATCATCCGCGCCACCACCGCCGACGAGCGCGGCAACCTGACCTACGAGCATGAAGGCGCCTATCTCGGCGGCCTCGACCAGGCGCTCGCCGCCCGCAACAATGGCGGCATCGTCATTGCGCAGGTCAAGCGCGTCACCAAGGACGGTTCGCTGCGCCCGCACGACGTGCGCGTGCCGGGCGTGCTGGTCGACTACATCGTCATCGACCCAGACCAGAAACAGACCACGCAGACTGGCTACGACCCGGCGATCTCCGGCGAGATCATGCGCCCGCTGGGTTCGTTCCGCGTGCCGGAATTCAACGTGCAGAAGGTCATTGCCCGCCGTGTCGCGCAGGAGCTTGAGGCCGGCAGTGCCGTCAATCTCGGCTTCGGCATTTCCGCTAACGTGCCGCGTATCCTGATCGAGGAAGGCCTGCATGGCGCCGTCACCTGGGTGATCGAACAGGGTGCGGTCGGCGGCGTGCCGCTGCTCGACTTCGCCTTCGGCTGCGCCTCCAACGCCGACGCCTTCATGCCCTCGCCTTACCAGTTCACCTACTTTCAGGGCGCCGGTTTCGACGCCTCGCTGCTGTCCTTCCTGGAGATCGACCGGAACGGCTCCGTCAACGTCTCGAAGCTCTCCTTCCGCCCGCATGTGACGGCCGGCGCCGGCGGCTTTGTCGACATCACCGCGCGCGCCAAGAAGATCGTCTTCTCCGGCATGTTTAACGCCGGCGCGAAGCTCGCGGTCGCCGACGGCAGGCTGGTGATCGAGAAGGACGGCAAGCTGAAGAAGCTGGTCAACGAGGTCGAACACGTCACCTTCTCCGGCCGGCGCGGCGTCGAGCAGGGCCAGGACGTCACCTACATAACCGAACGGGCGGTGATGAAGCTGACACCGCAAGGCATCGTGCTGAACGAGATCGCACCGGGCGTCGATCTCAAGGCGCATATCCTCGACCAGTCGGAATTCCCGCTCATCGTCTCCGACAGGCTGAAGACGATGGATGCTGCTCTTTTTGCCGAGGCGCCGATCGGGCTCTCGCTGCCGCAAAAGCCGGCACGGACAGCGGGAGGCGCGCATGGCTGAACTCGTCACATTCCAGGCTGAAGGCGCGATCGGCATTGTCACGCTGAGGCGGCCCGAAAAATTCAATGCGCTCGATATCCCGATGCTGCGGGCGCTGGAAAAAGCGCTGGACGAAGCTGAGGCTGCCGAAAGCGTGCGCGTCGTGCTCCTGTGCGGTGAAGGCAAGGGTTTCTGCGCCGGCGGCGACGTCGATGCCTGGGCGGCGATGAGCGCCGCCGATTTCCAGGTTCAGTGGGTGCGCTATGGCCATCGTGTCTTCGACCGACTGGCGCGCCTCAGGCAGCCCACCATCGCGGTGTTGTCCGGTCATGCGCTGGGCGGCGGGTTGGAACTTGCCGCCGCGTGCGATTTCCGTGTCGCGGAAACGCAAGCGAAGCTCGGTTTTCCCGAGACCTCGATCGGCGTCGTGCCCGGCTGGTCCGGCACGCAGCGCGCCGTGCGCCGCTTCGGCGCCCAGGCAGTGCGGCGCATGGCGCTGGGTGGCGAGGTCTTTGCGGCGACCGACGCGCTTGCGCTCGGCATTGTCGACCGCGTGGCAGCTACCGGCGAGGCATTGGCAGAAGCTAAAAACTGGGCCGCAAAGATCGCCGAGCGCGGACCGCTGGCCACCGAGGCCGCCAAGCTGATGATCGCCGTTGCCGAAGGCGAGGAAACCGCCGCCGCGACCGAGGCGCTGGCCAGCGGCTTCATCGCGCTGACTAAAGACCTGAAGGCCGGTGTCTCCGCCTTCCGAACCAAACAGAAGCCCGCTTTTTCGCGGAGCTAGGACGACAATGATGAATGCCCCGCTGAACATCAAAATGCCCTCTGAGGCCTCGGTCGCGCCGAAGGGTTACAAGCTGCTGATCGGCGGCAAACATGTCGATGCACGCGACGGCCGCACGCTGGAGCGTCGCTCGCCCGGCCACGGCTTTGTCGTTTCGCGGTATGCGCAGGCCGGCGAGGCCGAGGTCGAGGCAGCGATGTTGGCTGCCCACAAGGCTTTCGAGAGCGGGCCGTGGCCACGCATGAAGGCGGCCGAGCGCGCTGCCCTGCTTTTGAAGACCGCCAACCTCATCGACTCCCGGCTGGAAGACATCGCCAGGCTCGAAGCGCTGGAATCCGGCAAGCCGATCGCCCAGGCGCGCGGCGAGATCGCCGGCGCGGCCGACATCTGGCGTTATTCGGCAGCCCTTGCCCGCACGCTTTCCGGCGAGTCCTACGCCAATCTGGGCGACGCCATGCTGGGCGTCGTGCTACGCGAGCCGGTCGGCGTCGTTTCCATCATCACGCCCTGGAACTTCCCTTTCCTCATCGTCAGCCAGAAACTGCCCTTCGCGCTCGCCGCCGGTTGCACCGCGGTGGTCAAGCCCAGCGAAATGACCTCGGCCTCGACCCTTTTGCTCGGCGACCTGCTGATGGAGGCCGGCCTGCCGGACGGCGGCGTCAATATCCTTGCCGGCCTCGGCGCCGATGTCGGCGCGCCGATGGTTTCGCACCCGCTGGCCGAGATGGTCTCCTTCACCGGCTCGACCCGCGTCGGCAAGATGACCATGGCGGCCGCCGCCAATTCGCTGAAGAAGGTGTCGATGGAACTCGGCGGCAAGAACGGCCAGATCGTCTTCCCCGATGCCGATCTCGAGGCCGCGGCGGATGCTGCCGTGTTCGGCGGCTTCTTCAATGCGGGCGAATGCTGCAACGCCGGCTCGCGCCTGATCGTCCATGAAGCGATCGCCAACGACTTCCTCGAAGCCGTGAAATCGCTGACCGCCAAGGTCACCGTCGGCGATCCGCTCGACGACCGCACCAAGGTCGGCGCGATGATCTCGCCGGACCATCTCGGCAAGGTCACCGCCTATGTCGGCGCCGCCTCCAGCGAAGGCGCCAAGTTGGCCACAGGTGGTGTGAAGCTCGCCTCCAGCGCCGGCGATTATCTGGCGCCGACCATCGTCAGCGGCGTCAGGGAAGACATGGCCATCGCCCGCGAGGAAGTGTTCGGACCGGTGCTTTCGGTGCTGACTTTTGAAACGATTGAAAGGGCATTGCATATCGCCAACAACACGCCCTATGGTCTTTCTGCGGGCGTCTGGAGCGCCGATATCGATACCTGCATGTCGGTGGCGCGCGGCGTGCGTTCGGGCACCGTTTGGGTCAACACATTCATGGAAGGCTATCCGGAATTGCCTTTCGGTGGATACAAGCAATCCGGGCTTGGGCGCGAATTGGGCAGGCGCGCCGTCGAGGATTACACCGAGGAAAAAACGATCCAGTTTCATCGCGGCCCGCGCACCGGGTGGTGGGCGAGCTGAGTTGGGAGGTAGCCGGCGATAGCCGGTCGTGTGACTGCAACAAGGGAGGTAGTACATGTTGCGCAAACTGCTAATCGGAACGATGCTCGGCTCGGCGCTTACCGTCGGCTATACCGCATCGACCTATGCCGCTGGCGGCTCGGTCGAAGTGCTGCACTGGTGGACCTCGGGCGGCGAGGCCGCCGCGCTCGACGTCTTGAAGAAGAAGCTGGAAAGCCAGGGTATCACCTGGAAGGACATGCCCGTGGCCGGTGGCGGCGGCGAAGCCGCCATGACCGCGCTGCGCGCCCGTGTCACCGCTGGTGACCCGCCGACCGCCGTGCAGGCGCTAGGCTTCGACATCACTGACTGGGCCAAGCAGGGCGTGGTCGGCGATCTCGGCGATGTGGCCAACAAGGAAGGCTGGGACAAGGTCATCCCGACGGCCCTTCAGAACTTCGCTAAGCACGACGGCAAGTGGATCGCGGCACCCGTCAACGTGCACTCGACCAACTGGGTCTGGATCTCCAAGAAGGCACTCGATGCCGCTGGCGGCAAGGTGCCGGAGAACTGGGACGAACTGATCGCCGTGCTCGACAAGATGAAGGCCAACGGCATCACCCCGCTCGCCCATGGCGGCCAGGCCTGGCAGGACGCCACCATCTTCGACGCAGTCGTGCTCTCGCTCGGCACCGACTTCTACAAGGCCGCGTTTATCGACAACGATCCCAAGGCTCTTGGCGGCGACAAGATGGTCGAGGCTTTCGACCGCATGGCCAAGCTGAAGAGCTATGTCGACAAGGACTTCTCCGGCCGCGACTGGAACCTTGCCTCGGCCATGGTCATCGAAGGCAAGGCCGGCATGCAGATGATGGGCGACTGGGCCAAGGGCGAGTTCCTCAAGGCCAAGCAGAAGCCTGGTACCGACTTCGTCTGCATCCGCTTCCCGGGCACGCAAGGCGCCGTCACCTTCAACTCCGACATGTTCATGATGTTCAAGGTCGGCGACGACAAGAAGGCCGGGCAGCTCACGATGGCATCCGACATCGAGAGCCCGGACTTCCAGTCGTCCTTCAACGTGGTCAAGGGCTCGGTGCCGGCGCGCACCGACGTGCCGGACACCGCCTTCGACGATTGCGGCAAGAAGGGCATCAAGGACCTGGCGGAAGCCAACTCCTCGGGCAAGCTGTTCGGCTCCATGGCTCACGGCTATGCAGTGCCGGCGGCGGTGAAGAACGCCATGTATGACGTCATCACCCGCCACTTCAACGGCGAGCTGGACTCCAAGGCCGCCGCCAAGGCACTGGCTGAAGCAGTTGCCGCCGCGAAGGGCTGATAGCGTCTGAAACGCAGTGCCTCGGCTCCGGTCGAGGCACCCACTCTTTAATAAACCGGGGCTGAACCCATGGCCGACGCCACCATGACCGCGCGTGCTGCTGCAGCGAATCCGCGCGCCACCTTGCAAGACCTCTTGCCGAAGATCGTGCTGGCGCCGAGCTTCGCCGTGATCCTCATCTTCGTTTACGGCTTCATCGCCTTCACGGCCGTGCTCTCTTTCTCGGGTTCGAAGCTCCTGCCGGATTTCTCGACCTGGGTCGGGCTCAATAACTATGTGCGCCTGTTCAACCATCCCAACTGGATCACGGCGCTGCAGAACCTGGCGATCTTCTCGATCCTCTACATCGTCGTCTGCTCGGTGATCGGCCTGGCGCTTGCCATCTTCCTCGACCAGAAAATCCGCGGCGAAGGCCTGCTGCGCCCCATCTATCTTTACCCCATGGCGCTGTCCTTCATCGTCACCGGCGTCGCCTGGAAATGGTTCCTCGACCCCGGCATCGGCCTCGAGCACGTCATGCAGTCGATCGGCTGGGAAAGCTTTTCGTTCCGCTGGATCAAGGACGGCAAGATGGCGATCTACACCATCGTGATTGCTGCCGTCTGGCAGTCGTCCGGCTTTGTCATGGCGATGTTCCTCGCCGGCCTGCGCGGCGTCGACAACGAGATCATCAAGGCCGCCCAGATCGACGGCGCCTCGACCATGACCATCTACCGCCGCATCATCATTCCGCTGATGCGCCCGGTCTTCCTGTCGGCCTTCGTGGTGCTCGCCCACCTTGCCATCAAGTCCTATGACCTCGTGGTGGCGATGACCGATGGCGGCCCGGGTACAGCCACCTGGACGCCGGCGCTGTTCATGCAGAAATTCACCTTCGGCCGCAACGAGATGGGCATGGGCGCGGCCTCGGCGATCATCATGATGATGATGATCTTCGCCATCATCGTGCCCTATCTCTACTCCGAACTCGGGGGGAAGAAGAAATGAGCGCCCCCTCCCAGGACGTCGCCACCCGCAACGGCATTTTTGTCCGTGCCCTGATCTACGCCCTGCTGATCGTCTTCGCGGTCTACTATCTTTTGCCGCTCTACGTAATGCTGGTAAACTCGCTGAAGCCGCTGGAGGAGATCCGCCAGGGCAACATGCTGGCGCTGCCGCAGCAATGGACGATCGCGCCATGGCTGTCGGCCTGGTCGACGGCGCAAATCGGCGTCTCGCCGACCGGGCTGAAACCCTATTTCCTGAACTCGGTGATGATGGTGGTGCCCGCGGTGGCGATCTCGACCATCCTCGGTGCATTGAATGGCTACGTGCTGACCAAATGGCGCTTCAAGGGCGACAACATCGTTTTCGGCATGATGCTTCTGGCCTGTTTCATCCCCTTCCAGATCGTGCTGATTCCGTCGGCCCGCATCCTCGGCCTGCTCGGCCTCGCCGGAACGGTGCCGGGCCTGATCCTGATCCACGCCATCTACGGCCTCGGCTTTACCACGCTGTTCTTCCGCAACTACTACGAGGCCTTCCCGACCGAATTGGTGCGGGCGGCGCAGATCGACGGCGCATCCTTCTTCCAGATCTTCCGGCGCATCCTCCTGCCGTCGTCGGGACCGATCATCGTGGTTACCGTGATCTGGCAATTCACCAACATCTGGAACGACTTCCTGTTCGGTTCGTCCTTCTCCAGCGTCGATTCCATTCCCATCACCGTGGCGCTGAACAATCTGGTCAACTCCTCGACGGGCGTGAAGGAATACAACGTCCACTTCGCCGGGGCGATCCTGGCGGCGCTCCCTACCCTCATCGTCTACATCGTCTCCGGACGCTATTTCGTGCGTGGCCTGATGGCCGGCGCCGTGAAAGGCTGAGATACAATGCCCTTTCTTGAGATCGACAATCTCGAAAAGTCCTTCGGCGCCACCAAAATCCTCAAAGGGGTGACGCTCGGCATCGAGGAAGGTGGCTTCCTGGTGCTGGTCGGCCCGTCCGGCTGCGGCAAGTCCACTCTGCTCAACACCATAGCCGGGCTGGAGCAGATCACCGGCGGCGAAATCCGCATCGCCGGCAAAAGGGTTAACGACCTGCACCCGTCGAAGCGCGACATCGCGATGGTGTTCCAGTCCTACGCGCTCTATCCCAACATGACCGTGGGCGAGAATATCGGCTTCGGCATGGAAATCCGCGGCATCGCCAAGGCGGAACGCGACAAGGCGATCGCCGATGTGTCGCAATTGCTGCAGATCGGCCACCTGCTCGACCGCAAGCCGAGCCAGCTTTCCGGCGGCCAGCGCCAGCGCGTCGCCATGGGCCGCGCCCTGGTGCGCAAGCCGCAGGTCTTCCTGTTCGACGAACCGCTGTCCAATCTCGACGCCAAGCTGCGCATCGACATGCGCACCGAGATCAAGCGCCTGCACCACCGCATGAAGACGACCATCGTCTACGTCACCCACGACCAGATCGAGGCGATGACGCTGGCGACCAAGATCGCAGTGTTGAAGGACGGCATCCTGCAGCAGTTCGGTACTCCGGAGGAGATCTACAACAACCCGGTCAACATGTTCGTTGCCGACTTCATGGGCTCGCCGGCCATGAACCTGGTGCCGGCCACCATTGGGGAAACCGGCAACCAGCTCAGCGTCGAGCTTGCCCGCAACGGTTCGGCACCGGTGTCTCTTGCGCTGAACGGCGCGCCGCAAGGGCTGTCGGCCTATCGTGGCAAGCAGGTGATGTTCGGCATCCGCCCCGAAGCGCTGACCGATCCGGACGGCGCCGACCGCAACGCCACCCATCTGGTGACGGCGGACTGTCACATCGAGGTGGTGGAGCCGGCCGGCTCCGATACTTTCGCGGTGACCAATCTGGGCGGCAAGGGCGTGGTGGCGCGGTTGCGCGCCGACGCGCGCATCAAGCCGGGCACCACCGCGCCGCTGACCTTCAATCTGACCAAGGCGGTGTTTTTCGATCCGGCGACCCAGGAACGGATTGCGTAGCGGGCAACCATGTCTCCCGATATCGTCATCATCGGCTCCGGCATCGGCGGCGCCACGATCGCCTCCGGTTTGGCCGGAAGCGGCGCCTCGGTGCTGATCCTCGAGCGCGGAGAGAAGTTGCCTGCGACCGCGCATGCACGCGACAGCCGCTCGATCTTCGTCGACGGCCACTACCGGCCGAAGGAGATGTGGCGAGAGGCCGGTGGCCAGCCCTTCAACCCCGGCAACTACTACTATGTCGGCGGCAATTCGAAATTCTATGGCGCGGTGCTGATCCGCTACCGGCGCGAAGACTTCGCGGCGATGGAGCATTTCGGCGGCATCTCGCCAGCCTGGCCCTTCGGCTATGAAGAACTGGAACCCTGGTATTCGAAAGCCGAGCAACTGTTCCGCGTGCGCGGCAGGCTCGGCGAGGACCCGACAGAGCCTTTTCATTCCGTACCCTACGCCTTCCCGCCGGTGCCGGACGAGCCGGCAATCGCGCGCGCCCGCGCCGAGTTGAAGGGCATCAGCCTCAATCCCGCGTCGCTGCCGCTCGGCGTCGATATCGATGCCTGGCTGCGGGATGGAAAGACGCCGTGGGACGCTTTCCCGAACACTGGCATCGGCAAGATCGATGCCGAGACCGGCCCGCTTCCGGTCGCGCTGGCCGACAACAACATCTGCCTCGAAACGGGAGCCGCTGTCGACCATCTCGAACTGACGCCCGGCGGCAAGACGGTCGCCGCCGTACACTATCACCGCAACGGCGAGGCCAAGCGCGTCACGCCGAAACTGGTCGTCCTGTCGGCCGGCGCCATCAACTCCGCTGTCATCCTGCTGCGTTCACCGGCGCCCGGCGGCAAGAGCATCGCCAACCGTTCCGACCAGGTCGGACGCAATTTCATGAACCACAATTCGGCCGCCATGCTGGCGATCGATCCGCGCCGCAGAAACGACAGCGTCTACCAGAAGACGCTGATGCTGAACGACTACTACCTCTCCGACGGCAAGGGCGGAAAGCCGCTCGGCAATGTCCAGCTTCTGGGCAAGATCGACGGCACCATGCTGAAGGCCAATGTCCGCCTAGCGCCAAAATTCGCGCTCGATTTCATGGCCAGCCATGCGGTCGACTGGTACCTGATGTGCGAAGACCTGCCGGATCCCGAAAGCCGCGTCATGGTCGACGGCAACGACATCGTCCTGCAATGGCGCCGCAGCAACATGCAAGCGCTCGACCGGCTGACCCAGGTGATGCGCGAGCATTTTCGCGCCTGCGGCTATCCGATCGTGCTGTCCAGGCCATTCGACAAGCGCACGCCCTCGCACCAGTGCGGCACGGTCCGCATGGGCAGCGACCCGGCCACGTCCCCGCTCGATACCTTCTGCCGTGCCTGGGATCACGGCAACCTGTTCGTCGTCGACGGCGGTTTCCTGCCGACTTCCGCCGCCGTCAACCCGGCATTGACCATCGCCGCGCAGGCGCTGAGGGTAGCAGACCATATTCGCAAGACGGAGTTGAAGGCATGACCCGTCCCGTCGCCATCGTCACCGGCGCCAATCGCGGCATTGGCCTCGCCTGCGCCAACGCGCTTGCCGAAACTGGCTTCGACATCGCCGCCGCCGACCTCACCCCCGAGCCAAGCCCGGAACTGGCCGCAAGCGTCGGCTTACGCGGCGCGCGGCTTGCCTATCGCCGCTGCGACATCGCCAATCTCGCCAACCACCCGGCGGTGATCGAGACCGCGCTCGACGCCTTCGGCCACATCGACTGCCTCGTCAATAATGCCGGCATCGGCGCCGTGGTACGCGGCGATCTGCTGGAGCTGAAGCCCGAAAACTTCGACCGGGTGATCGACGTCAACCTGCGCGGCACGGTCTTCTTCACCCAGGCCGTCGCCAAGGCGATGCTGGCGCAGCCGCCGCATCATCCGAGATCGATCGTCACCGTCACCTCCGTGAGTGCCGAAATGGCCTCGCCCGAACGTGCGGATTACTGCGTCTCCAAAGCGGGCCTCGCCATGTGGGTAAAGACGCTGGCGCTACGGTTGGCGCCGGAGAATATCGGCGTGTTCGAGGTGCGCCCCGGCATCATCCGAACGGAAATGACCGCCGGCGTGGCCTCCAAATACGATGCCTTGATCGAGGGCGGGCTGGTGCCGGCCAAGCGCTGGGGCGAGGCCGCCGACATCGGCGCCGCGGTCGCTGCTCTTGCGGGTGGCAGGCTCGGCTTCGCCACCGGCTCGGTGATCCGTGTCGACGGTGCGCTGTCGGTGCCCAGACTATGAACGGATGATCCCATGACCGACTTCATCATCGTCGGCGCCGGCCCTGCAGGCTGCGTGCTCGCCAACCGGTTGTCGGAAGACCCGGCGAATTCCGTGCTGCTCCTGGAAGCCGGCGGCAAGGACTGGCATCCGCTGATCCACATGCCGGCGGGCTTCGCCAAGATGACCAAGGGCATCGCTTCCTGGGGTTGGTCGACCGTGCCGCAGAAACACATGAAGGACCGCGTGTTCTGGTACACCCAAGCCAAGGTTATCGGCGGCGGCTCCTCCATCAACGCGCAGATCTACACGCGCGGCAATGCCCGCGATTACGACGCCTGGGAAAAGGAGGAAGGGCTGGCCGGCTGGGGGTATCGCGACGTGCTGCCCTATTTCAAGCGCGCCGAGAACAACCAGCGTTATGCCAACGACTATCACGGCGACCAGGGCCCGCTCGGCGTCTCCAATCCGATCTCGCCATTGCCGATCTGCGAGGCCTATTTCCGCGCCGCGCAGGAAATGGGCATCCCGTTCAATCCCGACTTCAACGGCGCCGCGCAGGATGGTGTCGGCTACTACCAGCTGACCCAGAAGGATGCGCGCCGCTCCTCCGCCTCGGTCGCCTATCTGAAGCCGATCCGCGACCGCAAGAACCTCACCGTGCGCACCGACGTTTTGGTGACGCGCATCGTTCTGGAAGGCAGCCGCGCCGTTGGCGTCGAGGTGGTCGACAAGCCCGGCGGCCAACCGCAGATCCTGCGGGCTGAGCGCGAGGTGATCGTGTCTTCTGGCGCCATCGGTTCGCCGAAACTGCTGATGCAATCGGGCATCGGCCCGGCCGACCATCTGAAATCGGTCGGCGTCACGCCGCTACACGACCTGCCCGGCGTCGGCTCCAACATGCAGGACCACCTCGATCTCTTCGTGATCGCCGAATGTACCGGCGATCACACCTATGACAATTACGCCAAATTCCACCGCACCCTCTGGGCCGGATTGCAATATGTGCTGTTGAAGAAGGGACCCGTCGCCTCCAGCCTCTTCGAGACAGGCGGCTTCTGGTATGCCGACCCGACCGCGTCCCATCCCGACATCCAGTTCCATCTCGGCCTGGGATCCGGCATCGAGGCCGGCGTGGAGAAGCTGAACAATCCGGGTGTGACGCTGAATTCCGCTTTCCTGCGCCCACGCTCGCGCGGCACGGTGAGACTGGGCAGCGCCGACCCGGCCGCCATGCCGCTGATCGACCCCAACTATTGGGCCGACCCGTACGATCGCGAGATGTCGATCAAGGGCCTGCGGCTTGCCCGCGAAATCATGCGCCAGAACGCGCTGAAGCCCTATGTGCTGCGGGAGGTTCTGCCAGGCCCATCACTCGCCAGCGACGACGAACTTGCCGACTATGCCTGCCGTGCGGCCAAGACCGATCATCATCCGGTCGGCACCTGCCGCATGGGCCATGATGCGATGGCGGTGGTGACACCGGAACTGAAAGTGCGCGGCATCGAGGGGTTGCGCGTCTGCGACGCCTCGATCATGCCGCGCGTGCCTTCTTCCAACACCAATGCACCGACCATCATGGTTGGTGAAAAAGGCGGCGACATCATCCTCGGCCGTGAGCCGCTGCCGCCGGCCGTCTTTGCCGGCAACCGCGCGGCGTGAAGGAAAAACAGCCATGATCCGCCACTGCGTCTTCGTGAAATTCCGTGCCGACGTATCGACGACGGAGCGCGCCGCGATCCATGCCGACCTGTCGGCTTTGCGCGGCCTGATCGATGGCATGGGCGCCGTGCATTTCAGCGCCAATGTCAGTCCGGAGCCTTTCGCGCGCGGCTTCACGCATGGCTTCACCATCGACTTCGGCGATGCCGCCGCCCGCGACGCCTATCTGGTGCATGAGGCGCACCAGAAAGCCGGCGCGAGGCTGGTCGCCGCGCTCGACGGCGGCACGGACGGGCTGATGGTGTTCGATCTGGAGACTGCCGGCGCCTGAGCCTGCAGATGTTCAGAGCGGTCCGGATCGGCGCACTAGCCCATGCGCAGCGCGATGACGCCGGCCACGATGGACAAGGCCGCGGCGCCGCGCCAGGCCGTCATCTTTTCGCCGAGCGCGAAGACCGAGATCATCATGGCGAACAGGATCGAGCTTTCGCGCAATGACGCCACCGAGGCGATCGGCGCCTTGGTCATCGCCCACATGACGATCCAGTAGGCCGTGCCGCTCAGACAGCCGGTGATGATGCCCGCCTTCCAGTCGCGCGCCATCGCCGGCAGCGATTGCCGCCCGCGCACCAGAAGGCACAGGATCAGCGACCAGATGCCGTCGCAGAGGAACAGATAGACGGCATAGCTCGACGCGGTCGCGGCAAGGCGCGCGCCACTGCCGTCGGACAGCGTGTAGCTGGCGATGAACACCGACGTCGCCAGCGCGAAACCGACCGCGCGCAGATTGAGCTTTTCCAGATGCGCGCCGCCGCGGAAGGACATCAGCAGCGTGCCGCCACAGAGCAGCACGATGCCGACGATCGACAAAGTGCCCGGGATTTCCGAAACAACGAAGATGCCACCAATGGCCGCCAGCAAGGGCGCGGTACCGCGCGCCAGCGGGTAGGTCTGGGCCAGATCGCCGGCCTTGTAGGCGCCGATCAGGCAGAGTTTGTAGCCCATGTGGAAGAGCGTCGAGGCGAAGATCCAGGGCCAGACCTCGGCCCGAGGAAATTCGACGAAGGGCACCGCCACCAGCGCCATCGACGCCATGCCAAGCGTCAGCACCGTCACCGACAGGAAGCGGTCGAGATGAACCTTGACCATGGCGTTCCAGGTGGCATGCATGGCGGCGGCGGACAGCACCGCCAGGAAGACCAGAAGGCTCATTGCGTGTCGTGATCGGCCGTGAAAATGGTGCCCACTTCGAAGAACCGATTTGCCGGCAATCTGTTACCCGGCTTAGGTTCATTGAAGGCATAACCCGCCGCGAGAGGCCGGGCAATGGGCAGGCAAGGCCTGGATTCTTGGACCAGGAACCCGCCGATGGCGATCCGTCGCTTCCCACCATCGATTGAGATAAAGGCGAAACACGGCGCGTAAAGCTACGCCTGCCCTGCGCAGGCTCTGGGCGCGTGGCATTCAAAACAGCCAAACAATTGGTCTTTGCGCCGTGCGCACCGCCCCATCCCACTAAGGATGGAAGCGGCGGCGTTTCAGCCCTAGTGCAGAACCAGCACGTCGCCGGAGGAGAATGAAATCTCGGCCTTGTCGCCGACATTCGGCGGCGGCGTCGAGGAATTGTTGAAGGTGTCGAGCGAAATCTTGGACTGGCCGATGCCAACCCGCACCCGGATCACCGAGCCCAGGAAATGCACGTCGGAGATTTCGCCGGTGAGCTTGGCGTCGTTGCCGGGACGTTCGCCGAGCGCGATCGCCTCGGGGCGCAGCGCCAGCGACAGCGTGTCACCGGTCTTGGAACCGTTCAACTTACCTTTAAGCCCGATTTCCTCGGCATTGATGCGCACCCGGCCGGAACCGGCATCGCTGACCACGCCTTCCAGCACATTGAGGGTACCGACGAAATTGGCGACGAATTTGGTGGCCGGACGGTTGTAGATCTCGAAGGGCGCGCCGACCTGCTCGGCCTTGCCGCCATACATGACCGCGATGCGGTCGGAGATCGACAGCGCTTCTTCCTGGTCATGCGTGACGAAGATGGTGGTGATGCCGAGCTCTTTTTGAATGGCGCGGATTTCGTCGCGCAGCGACACGCGCACCTTGGCGTCGAGTGCCGACAGCGGCTCGTCGAGCAGAAGCAGTTTCGGCTTCGGCGCCAATGCACGAGCAAGCGCCACGCGCTGCTGCTGGCCGCCGGAAAGCTGGTAGGGATAGCGGTCGCCGAGTTGCGGCAGCTTGATCAGGTCGAGCATTTCGGCGACGCGCTTGTCGCTGTCAGCCTTCGGTATGCCGGCGACCTTGAGACCGAAGGCGACGTTCTGCGCCACGGTAAGATTCGGGAACAGCGCATAGGCCTGGAACACCATGCCGACATTGCGCTGGTTCGGCTTCAGCCGGGTGACATCCTTGCCGCCGACGATGATCTGGCCGGCCGTCGGCTCCTCGAAGCCGGCGACCATGCGCAGCACCGTCGTCTTGCCGCAGCCCGAAGGCCCGAGGAACGAGACAAACTCGCCGCGTGCGATATCGAGGTTGAAGTCCTCGACCACGGTGGTGGCGCCGAAGGCTTTCTTCACATGCTGGATGGAAAGGAACGGATCAGCCATGGGTTCAGGACTTTCTCGGGCTCAATTCGGGCGATTCGCCGATTTCGGCGCGAAACGGGACAGAACCTGGATGACCGACATGCAGCCCCAGGTGATGACGAAGGCGATGATGGCAAGCGCCGCCGGCTCATAGGCGCGGTTGGCGCCGATGTTCTGAAGATACGGGCCGAAGGCCGGACGGTTGAGCAGGCTGGCCATGGTGAACTCACCGATGACGATGGCGAAGGTCAGGAATGCGCCCGACAGCACCGCGATCAGCACGTTGGGCAGGATGACGCGGCCGATGATGGTGGTCCAGCCGGCGCCGAGGATCTGCGCCGCCTCGGTCAGCGTGCGCACGTCGATGGTCCTGAGGCCGGTGTCGACGGCGCGGTACATATAGGGCAGCGCCAGCGTCGCATAGCCGATGACCAGAAGCGCGTTGGTGCCCATGTCGCTCGACAGGAACGGCAGCGGCGAGTTCGAGCCATACATGCGGATGTAGCCGAAGACGATGACGATGGCCGGGATGACCAGCGGCAGAAGTGTCACGAACTCGACGACCGGCCGGAGCTGCGGCAGGCGTAGCCTGATCCAGTAGGCGGTTGGCACGACCAGCAGCACACCGAGGATGATGGTGAAGACCGCGGCTAGCACCGAGAAGGTGAACGTTGCCTGGAAGCGCTCGTCGCCCAGAACCACCTTGTAGGCGTCGAAGGAATAGGTGCCGCGCCGCATACGCATGGAGAATTCCATGGTCGCGATCAGCGGAATGAAGAAATAGGCGGCGCCGAGGATAAAAGTGACCCAGGCCCAGAATCTGCCCGACTTCATTTCAGCCACCTTTCCGAACGGGTCCGGAACCAGATGTAGAAGACATTGGCGAGGCCCGTGATGAAGATCATGCCGAAAGCGATGGCATAGCCGAGATGTGGATTGTGCAGCACGTCGCCACGGATCTGCGCATAGAGCAGGATCGGCACGATATTGAGCGACGAACCGGTCAGCGCATAGGCGGTGGCAATGGCGCCGAAGGCATTGGCGAAGAGCAGGATCACGGTGCCGAGGAAGCTCGGCCAGATCACCGGGATCACCACCATGCGCCAGTACTGCCACTGCGTGGCACCCAAGGTCGCGGCAGCCTCGCCCCATTCCTTCTTCAGGCCATCGATGGCCGGCGTGATGATGACCACCATCAGCGGAATCTGGAAATAGAGATAGGTGAGCGTCAGGCCCCAGAAGGACAGGACGTTGAAGCCGTGCTGGTAGGGGTCGAAGCCAAGCGCGCGCAGGAAAACGGTGACAAGGCCGAGCCGGCCGAGCGTCGCCAGGAAGGCAAAGGCCAACGGCACGCCGGCGAACTGCGAGGCCACGCCGGAAAAGGTGAGCGTTGCCGAGCGCGTCCAGTTGGGCAGGCCGCCGCGCACGATGGCGATCGCGATGGCAAGGCCGATAAACGCCCCGAGAAGCGCCGAGGCAACGGAAACCTTGATGGAGATCAGATAGGCGGCGACGATGGACGGTTGCGCCAGCTCGATGATGTTTTCCAGCGTGACGGCACCGTCACTGTTCTGGAACGCGCCGAGGATGAGATACAGCGTCGGCAGGATCAGGAACATCAGCGCGAAGATGATGAACGGCGCCACGCCCAACCATTGCGTGGGCAGCCGCATGGCCCGCGCCTGTGCTGGCGGTACGATCTTTCCGGCAGCAGCCGGTCCTGAAAGACTGATATCGGTCATGCCGGCCTGTCTTCGTTAGATAAAGTCCGGGCGGCGTGGAGCCGCCCGGACAATTGTCGTGAACTTACTTGACGTTGGCGCCGACCATCGAATCCCAGTTCTTGGTGATCGCTTCCTTCGACACCTTCTGCTCGTCGAGCGTCGGGAACGCGGCTTTTTCATAGGCAGCGGCCGGCGGCATCTTCGCGAGCAGCTCCTTCGGAATCGCGCCCTTCTTGGCGAGATCGTTGAAGCGGATCGGGTGGCAGTAGCCCTTCAGCCAGCCGAGCTGACCTTCGTCGGAATAGAGATACTCCATCCAGAGCTTGGCTGCGTTCGGGTGCGGCGCGTAGGCGCTGATCGCCTGAACGTAGACGCCGGCGACGACACCGGTCTTCGGCACGACGACCTCAACCGGAGGATTGTCCTTCAGCGTGTCGCGACCGGCGAGCGCATTGTAGTCCCAGTTGATCAGGATCGGCGTCTGGCCCTGGGCGAGCGTTGCCGGCTTGCCGATCACCGGAACGAAATTGCCGGCGGCATTGAGCTTCTTGAAGTATTCGAGGCCGGCCTTGCCAGCGGCTTCACCAGCAGCGGCGCCGCCCGACAGACCCGAGGCATAGACAGCCTGGATGGCCTGGTTGGACGCACGCGGGTCACCGGCAAGCGCGATCGAGTTGGCGTATTCCGGCTTCAAGAGATCGGCCCAGTCGGTCGGGGCGTTCTTGACCAGGTCCTTGTTCACCATGAACGAGAGAACGCCGTAATAGTCGCCGTACCAGAAGCCGTCGGCATCCTTGGCGCTGTCGGGGATCGAATCCCAGGTCGAGACCTTGTAGGGCTGGATCAGGCCGTCGGCCTTGGCGGACGGGCCGAAGGAGAGACCAACGTCGATGACGTCGGGAGCCTGCGGGCCCTTGTTGTCCTTGTTGGCCTTGATCGCCTCGATCTCGTCGCCCGAACCGGCGTCGGGATTGAGTTCGTTGATCTTGATTTCCGGGTACTTCTTCTTGAAGCCATCGATGACGGCGCCGTAGCCGCACCAGTCATGCGGCAGCGCGATCGTGGTGAGCTGGCCTTCCTTCTTGGCCGCAGCTGCCAGCTCGTCCAGCGACGAGGCCGAAGCGAAAGCGGAAGAGGCCATCAGGGCGACTGCCGTAAGGGAAAGCACTTTTCCCGTGAATCTGAACATTTTTCTCTCCGTTGAACTGACGCCGAGGGACGCCTGCGATGCGGTATCCCCGTTATATGACAGTCCGATGAAGGCGGACCGCCCCGCGCCCCGAAAGGCACGGAAAGTTAACTACTTTTGCCGGACACCCGCAATCGGGTGCCCGTTCGTTTTCCGGCTAAACTTTCTGGCGCCTCCTCCCAGCCCTTTCGTTCCCCTTGCTTTTTTTATTTTTCGCAAGTTCGCGAAAGACAGTCGCACCTGCCTCGCGCGTCTCTTATACCGTTCCCGACAAAGAGTTTTCCAAGAGCGACAGCGCCGCTTTCTTAGTCAGCTTCACCGGATTGCCGCCGGCAGTCGGATCGACGATTGCCATGTCGGCGATCAGGCCCTTGCGCTTCTTGTCCATGTCGAGGTCCTTGATGAGGCCGCCGAGCGTGTGCGGAACCTTCAGTTCCTTGCGCAGCTTGGTGATCGCCTTGGCGAAACCGTCGAAGCCGCCCTTGATGCCGCAATAGGCTGCGAGGCGCTCGATCTTGCCCTCGATGACGTCGCGGTTGAAGGCCAGCACATAAGGCATGAACACGGCATTGGTCATGCCGTGATGGGTGTCATAGAGGCCGCCGATCGGATGCGACAGCGAGTGGATGGCGCCGAGCCCCTTCTGGAAGGCGGTGGCGCCCATCGCAGCGGCGCTCATCATATGCGCGCGGGCGGTCAGGTCCTTGCCGTTGGCATAGGCTTTGGGCAGGTTCTCGAACACCAGCCGTACGCCTTCGACCGCGATGCCGTCGGCCATCGGGTGATAGCCCGGCGCGCAATAAGCTTCGAGGCAGTGCGCCAGCGCGTCCATGCCGGTACCGGCGGTGATGAATTGCGGCATGCCGACCGACAGCGCGGGATCGGCGATGACGATGGCGGGAAGGATCTTCGGATGGAAGATGACCTTCTTGGTGTGCGTCGCCTCGTGGGTCAGCACGCTGGCGCGGCCAACCTCCGAGCCGGTGCCGGCGGTCGTCGGAACGGCGACGATCGGGGCGATGGCGTTGCTGTCGGCGCGCGTCCACCAGTCGCCGATATCCTCGAAATCCCAGACCGGGCGGGTCTGGCCGGCCTGGAAGGCGATCAGCTTGCCGAGATCGAGCGCCGAGCCGCCGCCGAAGGCGATGACGCCGTCATGCTTGCCCTTCTTGAAGACGGCGATGCCAGCGGTGAGGTTCGATTCCACCGGGTTCGGGCGGACATCGGAAAAGACGCCGTAGGGGATCTTCGCATCGTCGAGGATTTTCAACGTCGAGGCCACCACCGGCAGCTTTGCGAGACCGGGATCAGTGACGAACAACGGACGCTTGATGCCAGTCGCGGCCAGCGCGTCCGGCAATTCGGAAATGCGGCCGGCGCCGAAGCGGATGGTGGTCGGGTAGTTCCATTTGGAGACGAGCTTGGACATGCAGTTTTCCTTGGAATGGGCGGCTAACTAGATCTTCTCGCGCAGGTGATACGACTTCGGCCGGGTCAGATTGTCGTAGCCGATCTGCGAAAGCGCCGCGCCCTTGCCGGTGTCCTTGACGCCGGTCCAGACAAGCGCGGGATCGAGGTAATCGCAGCGGTTCATGAACACGGTGCCGGTCTCGACGCGGTCGCCGATGGCCACGGCGCGCTCGGTGTCGGCGGTCCAGATCGAGGCGGTGAGGCCATAGGGGCTGTCGTTCATAAGGGCGACCGCCTCCTCGTCGTTGCGCACCTTCATGATGCCGACGATCGGGCCAAAGCTCTCCTCGCGCATGACCGACATCTGGTGGTCGACATTGGTCAGCACCTCGGCCGGCAGATAGGGCGAACCAGCCTTGTCGGCCGCGTCCCTGGTGTTCATGTGAGCCGTCGCGCCCTTGCGCAGCGCTTCGGCCTTCTGCTCGCGAATGAAGTCGGCAAAACGCGCCTGCGCCATCGGGCCCATCGTCGTTGCCTGGTCGAGCGGATTGCCGAGAACATAGCTCTTCGTCTCGGCGATGAAGCCCTCGACGAAATCGTCATAGATCTTCTCGTGCACGTAGACGCGCTCGATGCCGCAGCAGCACTGGCCGGAATTGAAGAAGGCACCTTCGACGAGATTGGCCACCGCATGGTCGAGCTTGGCGTCGGGCAACACATAGGCGGGATCCTTGCCGCCGAGTTCGAGACCCAGCGTCATGAAGGTGCCGGCCGCGGCCTTTTCGATGGCGCGACCACCGGCGACCGAGCCGGTGAAGTTAACGTGGTCGATCTTGCCCGAGCCGAGCAGCTTTTCCGTCTGGGCGTGGTTGAGCACCATGTTCTGGAAGACATGTTTCGGCAGGCCGGCCGCCTCGAAGGCCTTGGCGAAGCGCTCGCCGACCAGCAGCGTCTGCGCGGCGTGCTTGAGGATGACGGTCGAGCCCGCGATCAGCGCCGGCACGATGGTGTTGACGGACGTGAGGTACGGGTAGTTCCACGGCGCGATCACCATGACCACGCCGAGCGGGTCCTTCTTCACATAGCGGCGGAAACCGTCCTTCGGATTGGAGGCTGGCACCGGCGCCAGTGCGCGCTCGGCGATCTCGACCATGTATTGCGTGCGTTCCTTGACGCCGCCGAATTCGCCGCCGTAGCGCACCGGACGCCCCATCTGCCATGCCAGTTCCGGAACGATCTCGTCGCTCATGGCAACCAGCGCTTCCAGCATCTTCAGCATGTATTTGGCGCGCTCGGCGACGGGCACCTTCGCCCAGTCGGCCTGCGCCGCGCGGGCGCGCTCAACGGCGGCGTTAACCGCCTGATCGCTGGCGATCGGCCGTTCGACATAGATCGAGCCATCGATGGGGGAAGTAAGCTTTACGGTTTCAGTCATGCTTCGTTTTTCCTCATTGCGCGTCCTAGCCCGCCATCTCGGCAAAGGCCGGTCCGCTAACGTCTTGTCGTGGCGCGGGCGAAAGGGCAGACCGAACCCTGTTCGCCCTGCCCCGTCTCACCAACTTCGCCTTGCGATATCCGGTCACCGCGCCCTCCCACAAGAGGGAAGGCCGGCTCCCTCCTCAATATCGCTCGAACCCCCGGTGCAGTTCCCAATCGGTGATGCGTCGGTCGTATTCGAACTGCTCCCAGCGCGCCGTGTGCACGTAATGGTCGATGACGTCCTCGCCGAAAGCGGCCTTGAGCATCTTTGACTTGGCCATGGTCTCGGTCGCCTCGCGCAGCGTCTTCGGTATCTCCGGCAGGCGCGAAGCCTGGTAGGCATCACCCACGAACGGCTTCTGTAGTTCCAACTTCTCGTCGATGCCGGCAAGACCGGCGGCGATCAGCGCCGCGAAGGCGAGATAGGGGTTCAGGTCGGCGCCGCCGATGCGGCATTCCATGCGGATGCCCTTGGTGCCCTCGCCGCACAGGCGGAAGCCCGCCGTGCGGTTGTCTTCCGACCACATGATCTTGGTCGGTGCGAAGGTACCAGACTGGAAGCGCTTGTAGGAATTGATGTAGGGCGCCAGGAACCAGGTGAATTCCTTGGCATATTTGAGCTGGCCCGCGGACCATTGCTGGCCGAGGCTGGACAGCGTCCACGGGCCCTTTTTGTCGAAGAACAGCGGCGTCTTGCCGTCGGCGCTCCACAGCGAATTGTGGATATGGCTGGAATTACCGGCCAGGCCGTAATTGTACTTGGCCATGAAGGTGATCGCCTTGCCTTCGGAATCGGCGATCTCCTTGGCGCCGTTCTTGAGGATAACGTGGCGGTCGGCCATCTCCAGCGCTTCGGCGTAGCGCACATTGATCTCTTCCTGGCCCGGGCCCCACTCGCCCTTGGAATTCTCGATCGGAATGCCGGCGGCCTGCATCTCGTTGCGCAGGCGGCGCATGATGCCTTCTTCCTTGGTGGTGATGCCGATCTGGTAGTCGCCGATATAGGGCGACGCGGTCTCGATGCCTTGCCAGTGCTTCTTGCGGGCGGCGTCATAGCCTTCGCTGAACAGGTAGAATTCGAGTTCGGAGGCGAAATAGCCGATATAGCCGCGTTCGGTCAGCCGCTTGACCTGCTTGCGCAGGATGGCGCGCGGCGAATGGGCGAGGTCTTCATGGCTGTGGTGGTCGAGCAGGTCGCACAGCACCAACGCGGTCTTTTCGAGCCACGGCACCTGCCGCAGCGTTGCGAGGTCCGGCTTCATGACGAAGTCGCCATAACCCTTCGACCAGCTCGCCGCCTTGTAGCCGGGCACCGGCTCCATATCGATGTCGTCCGCCAGCAGATAGTTGCAGCCATGCGTCTCGTCATGCGCGGACTCGACGAAATACTGAGCCAGGAAACGCTTGCCGACGAGGCGACCCTGCATGTCGACGGCACAGGCGAGAACGGTGTCGATCTCCCCTGCCTGCACCGCCTTCTTCAACTGATCGAACGAAAGGTTGCCTGCCATTCTTAGAGCACTCCGGTTTTCATTTTTTAGGAACGGATTTGATGGAAGGGCGACCATGGCCGGCGACCGCCGGCCATGGTCGTGTTTTTGGGACTTAGTGGCCGCCAGCCGTCTCGCCGACGGCGCGTTCCGCGGCGGCGATCTCGGCGGCACGCTTGGCCACCTCGTCACCGATCGGCGGACCCTGGAAGCGGCGGCGCTCGATACCAAACCAGAGCACCACCAACAGGATGAGCAAGCCGATGGCGTAGTTGATCAGGATGTCGAAGGGCGGCTGGATGCCGGCATACATCAGGATCAGAACACCGAGCACGGTGATGCCGGCGAACGGCTTGGACCAGACGCCTAGACGGAAAGGCCCGAATTCGGTCCAGGTTTTACCTTCCGCCAGGAAGCCCGCTGCTACCGGCATCGCGTAGGACACGTAGAGGAACAGCGCACAACCTGCCGCGAGCGCCGCGAACGCCGGCGAGTAGAGTGTCGCCGCAACCGAAAGCACCGCACCCAGCCAAATAGCCGGTACGGGCGTACGCCATGTCGGGCTGACCGACTTCCACATCGAGGAGCCCGGCAGGCCGCCGTCGCGCGCGAAAGCGAAAATCATGCGCGAAGTGGAAGTGAGACCGGCCAGCGCGCAGATGTAGTTGGCCAGCACGATTGCAATGGCGATGATGTCCTTCAACCAGCCTGGTGCCGGCAAATTATTGAACAGATTGAACCATGCGTTGGCGCCGTCCTTGGCTGTAGCCGCGAGATCCGGGCTCGCAAGGATGAACGAAACCGCCATCACGAAGCCGAAGACCAGCGACCACAACACGGAATGAATCATGCCGCGCGGAACGGCAACGCGCGCGTTGTGGGTCTCTTCCGAAGTATGTGCGGAAGCGTCGAAACCGGTGATCGTATAGAGCGGATAGAGTAGGCCAATCAGGAAGGCGACCAGCGCCGTTCTTGCCTCCGGCACATAGCCGCCACCCGCTTCGCCAGTGTTGTTGACGAAGGTGGTCAGCCGCGAGAAGTCCCAACTCGCGCCCCAGATTAGGAACATAGCTGTAAGAACCACGGCGACGACCAAGATCAGATAACCGGAGAAATCCGTCAGCGCCGTCGTGATTCTGATGCCGAAATGGTTGAAGAGGGCTTGGGTCAGGGTGATCAGCGCGACACCGATTACCTGCTCCTGATAACCCCATTGCGACACGTCGTGGCCGAACACACCGGCCCATACTAGGTCCCTGAACAACAGGAAAACACCGACATTGACCGATGCGACGACGAAAATGAGGCCAAGTAGATTGATCCAGGCCGTTGCCCAACCCCAGCCTCGACCTCCTAGGATCGACGACCAGTGATAGAGGCCGCCCGCAGTTGGATAGGCCGAGCCAATTTGACCAAGCGACGCGGCAACAACCAACGCGAACAAGCCGCCGATAACCCAACCGATGGTAGCCTCAAAGCCAGCCCCGGTAGCCATCGCTAGCGGAAAAGACGTGATGCCACCCGCCAAAATGCAGATAATCGAGAAGGAGATCGCGAAATTTGAAAAGCCACTCATGCGACGCGCCAATTCTTGCGCGTAGCCCATAGAATGGAGGACCTTCACGTCCTCACTATTGTGTTCGACATTACCAGGCGCTGCCATGAGAGTGTTCCCTTTTTTATACCTTCAGATGGTGCCTTCAATCGAGTGGAGCGGCCGGAACGGCGGCGGCTTTGGCAGCCGCGCCGGCTCAAGACCGGTAAAGATGCCCGCCAGTCGTTCTCCCCATTTTTTCTGTCCGGCTTTGTCCCGGATCTCATCGTTGCGAATTTCAATCATTGCGCACAACAGGCCACGCGAGCGCGCGTGCCGCTCCAGGGTGAAGTAGACCCGGTCGGCAGGCGAGTAAGGCTGGTTGGCGCCAACGGTGAAGCCACCCTGCTGTTGCAGGGCGGCAATCAGCGGGGCCGACAACCGGGCGTCATCGTCATGAATGATGCCGATGTGCCAAGGGCGGTCGACACCCTTGTAAACGGGCGTGAACGAATGCACGGAGACCAGCCGCGTCTCCAGTCCGCGTGCCGCGCGCGTCTCGATCAGCCTGTCGATCGTTTCGTGGAACGGTTTCCAGCAACGGTCGATACGTGCCTGCCGGTCTGCGGCGGACAGGCCTTCATTGCCGGGGATGGCAGTTGTCTCGCTGACGGGCGAGATCAGGTCCGGCGCATCGAGCGGGCGGTTGCAGTCGAGCACCAGGCGCGAAATGCAGGTCTCGACCAGCGGCGCGCCAAGCCGTTCGCTCAATATCTGCGCCACCGGCAGGGCGCCGGGGTCCCAGGCAATGTGGCGGGTGAGCTCTGGGGCCGCGAGGCCGAGCGTTCCATATTCGGCGGGCAGGAAGTTGGAGGCGTGGTCGCAGGTAAAGACATAGGCGCCGTTTCCGTCCGGGTTCGTCACCCTCACGGAATCCGCCGTCGCAAGCTTTCCCCGGCTTGTCGTCTCCATCGATCCGCCGTCCCCTGGGAGCGTATCGTATGTTACGTATTTTGTGTCATTGCGCTCCCATGGATGATTTCATACAGTTTGCCGAACTTTGTCAAACGCCTTTTCCGAAATGCTTGGGGGTGCCGGGTTGGAAACGCAGACGACAACCACTTCCATCGCCGAACTGATCGCCGACCGCATCGACGCGATGCCAGCGGGCGAGCGCAGGGCGGCGCAAACGCTGGTCGCCAACTACCCGGTGATCGGCTTGAAGACCGTGGCCGACTTCTCCCAGCAGGCGGGCGTTTCGTCTCCCACCATCCTGCGTTTCGTCGCCCGCCTCGGCTTCCAGAACTACCCGGAATTCCAGTCGGCGCTGCAGGACGAACTCGCCGCGCAATTGCAGTCGCCGGCCTCGCGCGCCGCCACGGCGCCGAGCCGCAGCGATGCCGCCTCGCCGATGATCGAGGCGACGCTCGACAATCTGCGCGAGACATTCCGCCACCTCTCGGACCGGCAATTGAACGAGATCGCCGAGAAGATGGCCGACCACCGCGGCCACATGTTCCTGATCGGCGGCCGTTTCACCGACCCGCTGGCGCGCTACATGGCCGCCCACCTCGCCATCATCCGTCCCAACGTCTTCCACCTCGTCGGCCAGGAAAGCATGTGGCGCGACCGGCTGATCGACATGGGCAAGCGCGACGTACTGGTCATCTTCGACATCCGCCGCTACCAGGACAGCCTCATCCGCTTCGCCGAGAAGGCGCATCAGCGCGGCGTGCAGATCGTGCTTTTCACCGACCAGTGGCTGTCGCCCATCGCGCGTTTCGCCCGCCATGTGATTGCCGGGCGCACAGCAGTCCCCTCGCCCTGGGATTCGTCGGCGGCGCTGTTCGTGGTGGCCGAAACACTGATCGGCGCCGTTACCCGCCAGATGGAACCGGAAAGCGCCAGGCGCATCCGCGAAATGGAAGGGCTGCGCTAGCGCCAACCCCTCACCGGACCAACCGCCCTTCGATCGACCAGCGCGCCGCCAGGAAGTTAAGGACGGCAGCGACCACGATGCCGGCAATCTTGGCCGGCCACACACCGGTCCAGCCGGCGAGTGCGGCGATGAACAAGCTGGACACGCCGAGCGAGATCAATGCGCCCAGCGAGACAAAACGGAAAACCGAACGGCCAAGCGGGATCGAACGGTCGCGTTCGAACGACCAGAAGCGGTTGGCCGTGAAGGAGAAAGCGACGGCAACGAGCCAGGCCCCGACATTGGCGGCCAGCGGCGGCACGGCAACCCACAGCAGGGCAGAGAAGGCTGCGAGGTCGATGACCGTATTCGCCACGCCGACCACGGCGAAGCGCCCCATCTTGCTGCCAAGCGTGCGGCCAGGATCGTCGCTCATCGAGTGCCGCCTTGGATGCTGACGCCAGCTGCGTCAAGCATGGTGCCGAATTCTTCCGAAGCCAGGAAGTCGTATTCGGCCCGCCGCACCGCCTGCATCGGGTCGCGTGTGGCCAGAATGGCATCGACATGGCCCGGATGGCACATGAACACGCCCCCTTCCGGCAAACCTTCGACAGCGCGGCGCACGGTCGGCGCGAAATCCGACGGCCGGCGCCAGTCATAGATGCCTGCGAGCGGCTTCATCGCGGAAAATCCGGCTGCTTGCATCGATCGGTCGAACCCGCGCGCCAGCGCCGCGATGGTGGCCACCTTGAGTGCCGTCACGCCGACGCCCCGCGACAAAACGGGCGCGCCGCGCAACATCGGCCTTTGAGAGCCGGCGAAACGCATCTTCAGCCAATCCCGCACCACAGGCAGGAAATGCACATGTTGATGTCCGTCGATGGAATCGGGCTCACGGCCGAGCGCCTCGACGAAACGACGATGCTGCGCGTCGAGCTCAGTGTGGATGTCGATGGTGCCGAAGCGCCGACGCTTGAGCGGCGACGCCAGTTCGCCGAGTGAGGGCAATTGCCCTTGCGGCGCAAGGCCCGAAGGCGCCGTCAGCGCCGGCTGGTCGGTCAGCGTGAGATGCAGGCCGATCGCGGCACGGCCGACGAACGGCTTGATCCTTTCGGCGGCCTGTTCCCATTCCGGGAAGCCGGTCATGCAGCTCGTACCGGTCAATCGTCCGCGCCCGATCAGGTCAAGGATCGCGTCCGACACGCCGGGCGATAGGCCGTAGTCGTCGGCGATCAGGCGGATAGAGCGGGTCATGCGTCCGGCTTCTGCTCACCCGCGCCGCTGACGATATCGCGCACGATGTAGACAGGACGGTCCTTGCTCTCGCTGAGCGCCACCCAGACATATTCGCCGATCAGGCCGAGCAGGGCGAGGTTGAAACCGCCGAGCACGACAATGGCGACAAGCAGGGAAGGATAACCGGGCACGGCGATGCCGTAGAAAAACACTTCAAAGAAGACCTTGAGGCCGTAGATGCCGCCAGCCAGCGCAACCGCAAGACCCGACAGGCTGAGGATGCGCAGCGGCAGCACCGAGAAGGAGGCAAAGCCTTCCATCGAAAAGGCCAACAGGTTGAGCCGGCTCCATTTGCTCGTGCCGCTGACGCGCTGCCCCGGCGTGTAGGTCACCGCCTTGTGCCGGAACCCCGCCCAGGCATAGAGCCCCTTGTTGAAACGCCGCTTGTCGCGAAGCTTAGTCAACGCGCGCGCCACCGTCCCGCGCATGACGCGGAAGTCGCCGGCATTTTCAGGAATATCGAAGCGCTGGCTCGAATTGATCAGACTGTAGAACAGCTTGGCCGACTGGCTGCGCTTCCAGCTCGCACCTTCGCGATTGGTGCGGGCATAGACCACGTCGACGTCCGGGTTCTCGACCAGTTCGCCGATCAACTTCAGGCTCACCTCCAGCGAGTGCTGCAGGTCGGCATCCATGATCAAAACCATGTCGCCGCATGTCCTGTCGAGACCGGCCAGCACGGCCACTTCCTTGCCGAAATTGCGGCTGAGCCGGACGATTTCCCATTCGCCGCCCAGTGCCTCGGCAAAGCGCGCGGCGCTGTCGTCGACGCTGCCGTCATCGATCAGGATCTTGCGCGTGGCGAAACCGAAGCGACGGGAAACCTCGGTCTCCAGTTCCAACAAAAGCCGGGCGAAACCTTCCGCCGAGGCCGCCTCGTTCCAGAACGGCGTGACAATGTCGAGCGTGGGCTGGCGCTCAGGCATGCGCTTGTGCTCCGATCCGTTTGAACCTGCCATGCGCAACCGACCAGAACCACCACAATACCGGCAGGACGATCACGGTCATGGCGATGGGCCGGAACCAGAGCCGCAGGGCCTCGTGAAGATGCGAATTGATGCCCGTCAGCCCCGTCGCGAACAAGGCGATGGCGAGCACGGAGGGCAGAATGCCACCCTCCTCATTGTCCCACATCACCGCCAGTGCCATGCCAGCCGGCATCGCTAACACGGCGAAGGTGTTATACTCGACGCGCGGGTTGAGCAGGCTCATGTAGAACGCGGCGGTCAGGAAAATGGCGAGGCCCGCCAGGCGCCGGTCGAGATTGCGATCGTACCACAGCACCAGCCCGAGCGTCGGCAGCGCCACGGCAATCCGCACCAGTGTCGCTGCCTCGCTGGAGATCGGCATGCCTAAGGCGGTGAACGGCGCGGTGAAATCGGCCGTTTCGAAAACGACGGCCTTGTCGACCGACATCGAGGTCATCAGCGTGGCGAAATCACGATAAAGCTGGGTGACATAGTCAGCCGGGGCAAAGGCGTAGGGGATAGCCAGCACAAAAAGCAGCAACGCTAACAGCACCGGGATCAGCCGCAGCCGCAGCGCTCCGACAAGGAGCAAAACGATGATGGCGGTCGGCTTGGCAATCACTGCCACCGTCGCCCACAGGAAGGTTTCGACACGTCGGCCTTCGAGCGCCGACAGAACCAGCAGCCAGCAGGCACCCGCGAGCAGGATGGTCGCCTGGCCGTTGCGCAAGGCTCCGGCCGTGATCGGCACCGCCAGGAAAAGTGCATAGGACAACATCCAGAGCCGGTTGGCCGGATCGATCGTGCGGACCTGCCGCCACGCGGCATAGGTCAGAACAGCAAAGCCAACTATCCGCCACAAGCCGTCGCCGACCACGGGGCCAAGCTTCGTGAACGGCACATAGAGCACCGCGAAGGCCGGTGAATAGAGATAGCCCATGGCGATATCGAGATTGTAGAGCGGCTTGCCGTCGAGGAACAACTCGCTGGCCGTGCGGTAGCTGCGCATCACGGACCGATGGTCTGGCGCCATGCCGGATATAATAAGGATCGCCGCGAACCCGCCAAGCCAAAGTGCCAGGCCGCCCCAATCCCAAGCCTGTCTAGATTTTGCCATTGCCCAACATTGCCCAATGCCGGCGGCTTCCGATGAACCTGAGCCGCCTTTTATCAGGGCGCGGGCATATCATGGCCAAGGCTGTTCGGTACAGCCCGCGAACCGGGAACGCTCCACGACGAGCGTCTTTTCGGGTCCGGTGTCTATGGGCCCAACATTGCGCGGGAATTGCGATCAGGGCCGGATGAAGACCTTGCCGTTGGGTTTGGCCAGTTCTTCGGGTAGGCGCGCCATCGCCTCGGCCAGCGGCACCACCGCCGTGACGTCAGTGGACCAGCGGCCGTCGGCAAAGCGCCTCTGCGCCTCAAGCGCCGCCGGGCCGCGGCGATCCTTGTTGCGACGCATCCAGTCGGTCAGCCAGAAACCCTCGACATGCTTCTGCTGGAAGATGAGCTGGCCGGGCTCGCGGATCATCGTGTCAGACGGGTCGAGCCGGCCATAGATGATCCAGCGCGAGCGCTTGGGCATGGCGTCGAACACCAGCGAAGCCAGCGGACCGGTGACCGCGTCGAGAAAGATGCGAGGCTGTTCGACCTTCATCACCTCGCGCAGCGTCTGCACGAAATCCGGCGCCTTCTCGTTGAGCACATGGGCGGCCCCCAGTTCCTTCAGCAGCGGGATCTGGTCGTCGCGACGCACGGTCACGATCGGATGATAGCCGTCCTCCTTGGCCAGGCCGATGATCAGTTTGCAGAGTTGGCTGGCGCCGGCTGTCATCACGAAGGCCTTGTGCCCCTCGTCCTTGACGATGCCGTACATGGCAATGGCGGTCAGCGGGTTGACGATCATCGCGGCCGCATCCTCGTCGCGGACCGCATCGATCAGCGGAATGCAGGCGAGCGCCTCGGCCAGAGCATAGTCGGCCCAGGCGCCCCAATTGGTCAGGCCCGTGGCGAAGGCAATGCGCTTGCCAACAAGGCTCTGCGCATAGGCATCGTCGCCGGCGGCGACCACCGTGCCAACCCCTTCGAAGCCGGCCGGCTGCCCCTGCACGCGCGGTTGGCCATAGAGGCCCTTCACGAACATCACGTCGGACGGGTTGATCGAAGCCAGGCTCACCTTGATGAGCACCTGCGTTGCTTCAGGCACCGGCACGCCGATCACGCCCGGACGCACATAAGGCTCCATGGCTTCCAGTGCGCTTCCGCTCGGCTGTCGGGCGTAGCCGTCGCCGACCAGGAGTAGCGCCTTCATTTCGGATGCAATGGTCATCGCAATGCTCCTTGCCCAGGGGTGGTTAGGGTTTGAGGATCAACTTGCCGGACGCGCCGCGCCCCAGCACGCGTTTCAGAACGCTGGCCGCATCGGCCAGCGGGTAGACGCCCTCGATTACCGGCTTGACCTTTCCGGCGAGATACCAATCGACCAGTTCGCGCATGTTGCCGGCATAGGTCTGCGGCTCGCGAACGGTGAAATCGCCCCAATAAACACCGACGACGGAGAAACCTTTCACCAGTGTCAGGTTGACCGCCAGTTTCGGGATGGTGCCCGACGCGAAGCCGATGACGAGCAGCCGTCCGTTCCAGCCCATGGCGCGCGCCAGTGCCTCGAAGGCATCGCCGCCAACCGGATCGAAGCCGACATCGACGCCCTTGCCGCCGGTGATTTCCTTGAGCGCGTCCTTCAAATTGTCGTAGCCGAGCACGATGTCGGCGCCGGCCTCGGCGGCGATGCGCTGCTTTTGCGGCGACGAGGCGACACCGATGACCTTGGCGCCCATCGCCTTGCCGATCTGCACGGCGGCAACGCCGGTGGCACCGGCCGCACCCAGAACGCACAGCGTTTCGCCTTGTTCGAGCTGGCCGCGCTGCTTGAGCGCATGATGGGATGTGCCATAGCCGCAAATCAGCGCACAGGCGTCCGCCGCGCTCATCGCATCCGGCAGCTTCATCGCCATCGTCTCGGGAAACGCGACCTTCTCCGCATAGCCGCCGATGACGGTCAGCGCGGCGACCCGGTCGCCGACTTTGATGCTTTGCACTTTCGAACCGGCCGCGATCACCCGCCCGGCCACTTCCATGCCCGGCACGAACGGCACCGGAGGCTTCATCTGATAGAGGCCCTGGACCAGCAGGCCATCGGGATAGTTGACGCCGATCGCCTCGGCGGCGATCACCACGCCATCGCCTTTCGCTTCCGGCTCCGGCCAATCGCCATAGGCGAGCTGATCGAGCGGCGCGAAGGCACGAGCGATGACGGCTTTCATGTCTCTCCTCCCGGATCGAGCATTTTGCCCTGAACGGACCTTACAGCTTTTCCTGCGTGTATTTCTTCAGTTCCTCGCGCGCCACCTGGCGGCGATGCACCGCGTCGGGCCCATCGGCGAGTCTCAGCGTGCGCAGGTGCGTCCAGGCTCGCGCCAGCGGCGTATCCTGGCTGATGCCTTGCGCGCCGTGCATCTGCACGGCCTCGTCGACCACCTTCAGCGCCACGCGCGGCGCCACAACCTTGATCTGGCTGATCCATGGAGCTGCCGCGCGCGCGTCGCCCCGGTCGATCATCCAGGCTGCCTTGAGGCAGAGCAGCCTGGCCATCTCGATCTCCATGCGGCACTCGGCGATGATGTCGAAATTGGCGCCGAGCCTGGCCAGCGGCTGGCCGAACGCTTCACGCCGCACCGAGCGGCGCGACAGCAATTCCAGCGCCATCTCGGCCTGACCGATGGCGCGCATGCAGTGATGGATGCGGCCGGGGCCAAGCCGGCCCTGCGCGATCTCGAAGCCCCTGCCCTCGCCCAAGATCATGTTCGTGGCCGGCACGCGGACATTGTCGAAGCGCAGATGCATATGCCCATGCGGCGCATCGTCATCGCCATAGACCTGCATGGCGCGAATTTTGGTGACGCCTTTCGTATCCGCCGGCACCAGGATCATCGAGTGCTGCTTGTGCTTCGGCTCGCCGGCGCCGCCGGTTTTCACCATGACGATATAGATCGCGCAGCGCGGATCGCCGGCGCCGGAAGCCCACCATTTCTCGCCATTCAGCACATAGTCGCCGCCGTCGCGCCCGCAACGCATGGAAATGTTGGTCGCGTCCGAGGAGGCCACATCCGGCTCGGTCATCAGATAGGCCGAGCGAATTTTGCCTTCGAGCAAGGGACCCAGCCACGCCTTCTTGTGTTCGGCCGAACCGTAGCGTTCCAGCACCTCCATGTTGCCGGTGTCGGGCGCCGAGCAGTTGAAGGTCTCCGCACCCAGATGCGCCTTGCCCATCTCCTCGGCCAGATAGGCATATTCGACCGTGGTCAGCCCGTAGCCGCGATCGGAGCCGGTCAACCAGAAGTTCCACAGGCCGCGCTCACGCGCCTTGGCCTTGAGCCCTTCGAGGATTTCGGTCTGACGTTTCGAATAGGCCCAGCGGTCACCGGCCTTGCCGACCTCCGCCAGGAACTCCTCGTCGAGCGGCATCACCTCGTCGCGCACCATGGCAGCGACCTGGGCGTGGATCGGCTTCAGCTTTTCGGTCATGCCGAGATTCATGTCGGCCATCACAGGTTCCCTTCCCCGACGCCCAGTCCACGCGCGGTGAAATGGACGACCTGCGCCACGATCGCCTCGATGTCATCCTTGGTTTCGCCGGGGCGCGGCGTGTACCAGAACAGCGGAGAATTGAGCGACACGAACATGAGCTGTTCGGTGATGCCGGGATCGTCGAAGCGCATGGCGCCCGCCTGGCGCGCCGCCACGATCACCTGCCGGAAGATCGCGCCATAGTCGTTGCGAACCTGCATCAGCCGCGCGAATTCCTCGCGTTGCTCCGGCGTGGTCGCACCGCGCAGATAAAGCTCGACGCCTTCCCACACCACGCGCTGATAGCTGCGTGTCACGATCATCTGGCGCGTATGGATCGTCGCCATATGCCGCCATTGTTCCACCGCCGTGCCGGCAAGGCGGCGCGCCGGCTCGATCGCGGCATAGTTCATCGCCATGCCGGTGCGAAACACGTCCGCGAACAGATCGCCCTTGGATGGATAGTGATGATAGATGCGGCCCTTGGTCGAGCCGAGGCTGCGGGCGACATCGTCGATGGAGCTGGCAGCATAGCCCCGCGCCATGAAACAGGCGGCAGCAGCGTCGAGGATCGCGGCGCGGGAGCCGTCGGCGGCGATGGTGCCACCGACGGCTCCGGCCTCCTCTTCCCGCTCCGCCAAGTGCGGTCTCGCTGCCATTGCCCCTCGATTTGCCGGCTTTACAACATGCGAAGTTCAACATACTACTCGGTATGTTGTCAATCCGAATGCCGATTTTCGATACTCATAGAAGCATCGGCGACGAGCGGACTGATTGTAGGGAGGGCCGATGAGCTACCTCGACGACATGTTCTCGGTAACCGGCAAGATCGCCCTGGTCACCGGCGCCGCCACCGGCATTGGCCGCATGGCCGCCACCGCGCTCGTTCGCGCCGGCGCCACCGTCATGATCGCCTCGCGCAAGGGCGAAGATTGCACCAAGGTCGCCGATGAGCTGAATGCAGTTGGCGCACTCGGCAAAGCAGAGGGTTTTGCCGGCGATGTCTCCTCCGAAGCCGGTATTGCCGCCCTTGTCGAAGCGGTCAAGGCACGCACCGATCGGCTGCACATATTGATCAACAATGCCGGCATTTCCTGGGGCGCACCGCTGGAGACCTTCCCGTATCATGCCTGGGCCAAGGTGTTCGGCGTCAACGTGACGGCGGTGTTCCAGCTGACACGCGACCTGCTGCCGCTGCTTGAGAAGGCCGCCTCCGATGCCGATCCGGCGCGCGTCATCAATCTGGGCTCGGTGATGGGCACGCAACCGCTGGCCGATGACGCCTATTCCTACACCGCCTCCAAGGCCGCCGTTCACCACCTCACCCGCACGCTGGCTATCGAGCTGGCGGCGCGGCGCATCACCGTCAACGCCTTTGCGCCAGGCCCCTTCCAGAGCCGCATGACGGCGTTCGCCACCGGCACCGAGGAGAAGGCGAAACATGTCGGTGGCCATGTTCCCATCGGTCGCATCGGCGAGCCGGATGACATTGGCGGCGCCACGCTCTATTTGTGCAGCCGGGCTGGCAGCTATGTCACCGGCGCGATCCTGCCGATCGATGGCGGACAATCGGTGCAGCACGGCCTGACCCTATTCAAGGAATGACGGCCGCGCCGCCACCAGGAGATGCCCGTGCAACCCATCAGTCTCGAAACATTGCTCGCCAGCGTCGGCAAGGAAGTCGGCCTTTCGCCCTGGCGCGTCGTCACCCAGACGATGATCGACCAGTTCGCCGACGCCACCGACGACCATCAGTTCATCCATTGCGATCCCGCGCGGGCCGCGGCCGAAGCCCCCTTCGGCGGCACCATCGCGCACGGCTTCCTCACCCTGTCGCTGCTGTCGGCGATGACATTCGAGACCTTGCCCCCGCTGGCCAAAGGCAAGATGGGCGTCAACCATGGCTTCGACGAGCTCCGCTTCCTGGCCCCGGTCAAGACCGGCGCGCGCATCCGCACCCGCTTCGTGCTGGCCGAAGTGAAGGCGCGCCCGTCGGGCTGGGTGCAGGCCTCCCATGACGTCACCATCGAGATCGAAGGCTCGCTGAAGCCGGCATTGACCGCGCGCTGGCTGACACTCACCTTCGTGGAACCCGAAACGCAGGACGCATGACCGATCCGAACACGCTCGATCCCGCCCTTCTGGCTCCTTATCTGGAGCGCGAAGTTCCAGGCTTTTCAGGGCTGGGAGCGATCGAGAAGTTCAAGTCCGGCCAGTCCAACCCGACCTATCTGTTGACCGCGAAAAGCGGCCGCTACGTGCTGCGCGCCAAGCCGCCGGGACAGTTGCTGAAATCGGCGCATCAGGTCGACCGCGAATTCCGCGTCATGAAGGCCCTTGCCGGGACCGGCGTGCCGGTGCCGCAGATGTTGCATCTCTCGGACGAGAATTCGCCGATCGGGCGCATGTTCTATCTGATGGCCTTCGTCGACGGACGCATCTTCTGGGACCCGGCTTTGCCGGAAGCATCCAGCAGTGAGCGAGCGGCGGTCTACGACGCGATGAACGCGACACTGGCAATCCTGCACGATGTCGACGTCGAGGCCGTCGGCCTCGGCGATTACGGCCGGCCCGGCAACTATTTCGAGCGCCAGCTCGCACGCTGGACCAGCCAGTACCGCGCTTCCGAAACCGAAACCAATGGCGAGATGGACGCGCTGATCGCCTGGCTGGAGGCGAACCAGCCCGCCGATGACGGCCGGCTCTCGCTTGTGCATGGCGACTACCGGCTGGACAATATGATCTTCGCCAAGGACCAGGCTGAGGTGATTGCGCTGCTCGACTGGGAGCTGTCGACGCTCGGCCACCCCTTCGCCGACATCGCCTATCAGTGCATGCAATGGCGCCTGCCGCACCAGTCCGGCTTCAAAGGCCTTGGCGGCATCGACCGCGCGGCAGTCGGCCTGCCTTCGGAAGAAGACTATGTCGCCGCCTATTGCCGTCGGCGCGGACTCGGCGGCATCGCCAACTGGACCTTCCTGCTTGCCTTCTCCTTCTTCCGGCTCGCGGCGATCTGTCAGGGTGTCTACAAGCGCGCGCTGGACGGCAATGCCTCCAATCCTGCCAAGGCCAAGGTCTATGCCGACGCCGTGAAACTGCTGACGCATCTGGCAGCGCGACTGATCGAAGGAGAGAAGTGATCATGGGCCGTTTCGATGGTGCTGCCGTGCTGATCACCGGCGCCACCGGTGGGCTTGGCCAGGGGGCAGCCAAAGGCTTCGCGGCCGAGGGCGCCAAGCTGATCCTGTCTGATATCGATAGGGCCGCGCTGGAACGCTTTGCCGCGACGCTCGGCACGGAGACGGCCACGCTTGCCGGCAATATTGCCGACGAAGACCTTTCCGAAGCGCTGGTGAAACTGGCCGTCGACCGCTTCGGCCGGCTGGACATCGCCGTCAACAATGCCGGCATCGCCCAGAGCTTCGTGCGCCTGCCGCAGGTTCCCTCCGACGAGGCGCGCCGCATCCTCGAGATCGACCTGCTCGGCGTCTTCTACGCGATGAAACATCAGCTGCCGCAGATGGAACGGCAATTCAAGGCTCGCGGCAAGGGTGGCACGGTCGTCAACATCGCCTCAGTAGCCGGACTGGTCGGTGCGCCGAAACTGTCCGTCTATGCCGCAGCCAAACACGGCGTGGTCGGCCTGACCAAATCGGCAGCGGCGGAATATGCCACCAAAGGCGTGCGTGTGAACGCGATCTGCCCGGCCCACACCCGCACGAAGATGGTCGACGATTTCGTCAAGATCTCAGGCGCCCCGCAGGATCTGGCGCTGTCGGAACTGACACGCGGCGTACCGATGAAGCGGGTGGGCGAAGTCCCGGAGATCGTCGAAGCGATGCTGTTCGCGGCCGATCCCAAAAATACCTTTATGACGGGCCACACGCTCGCCGTCGACGGTGGCGTCGGCGCGATTTGAGAAAGACCCCGGCCGGTAATTCCCCAACGATAACTTGCGGATGACCGTACTGAGTATATACTGAAAAAGAGGGGAAATGGGAGCGAGAAAGGCAACAGGATTGCCGCAAACTGCGCAAACACGTCGCGAACAACAAAAAGCGACCTTGCGATCCGAACTTGTGGCCGCAGCCCATAAGCTGGTGCAGCAAGAAGGCTATGAAGGCCTGACCATCCGCAAGCTGGCCAAGATGGTCGGCTATGCGCCGATGTCGGTCTATTCCTATTTCGCTGACAAGCAGGACATCCTGTTCGCGCTCGCCGAAGACGCTTTCCAGACGCTGGCCAAGCGCATCGAGCAGAACGCGCCCGACGATCCGATGGATGCGCTGCGCGCGGTGATGACCGAATATGCCGCCTTTGGCCTCGGCAACCCCAACGAATACCGCACCGTCTTCATGACCGAGAAGGTGAAGCCGCCGGCCGGCCGTACATTCGAGGAAATGGAGAACAACAATCCGGCGATGGCCGTGCTGATCAGCCGTGTCGAGGCCTGCGTTGCTGCTGGCCGGCTGAAGGGCGACCCGCATGCCATCGCAACCATGCTTTGGGCTGTCGGCCACGGCACCATCTCGCTGCTGGTGACCCACCCCTTCTACCCGTTTGGCGACCATCAGGCATTCGTGAAGCGCATGTGCGACTTCAGTCTCGCCGCACTGAGCAGCGATGAAGTCAAAGCGTTAAGCGACCAGCCGGCCAAGCCCTGCTGAGACAGGAAGCAGGCAGCAACGCCAAGCCGGCTGCCGGAGAAATCCGCAAACTGCCCGTTTCCGCGTCTGTTTTTTGACGCATCGGCGTTAGTCGCCGGAAATTGCCGCCCTGCGACAAACCGAGCCCGCCGACACGATTTTGACGAGCGCCATTTTTTACCCAGCCCTTTCAATGTGTTGAAGCCAGGCAAGCCGGCAAGGTTGGTTCGCGCCAGAAGTCGCGTCCAAAAAATTTTCCGTACGCGTACGATTTTTCATTGAAATCCCGCTGAGAGGGGCATACATGGACGATGCAACGTACATGTACGGAAATAGAAATTCAGATATTGAACCGGAGAAAGTCGATGAAAACGACAGCTCTTGCCCTCGCCACCCTCGTTGCCCTGTCGGGTACCGCCTTCGCTGGCCAGGCCACCACCAAGCAGATCAAGGCTCCCGCCACCCACGCCGAAACCACCGTGAAGGGCAAGCTCGACTATGCCACCACCGGCTCGGTCGACAAGGCAGGCTCGAAGGCTGGCACCGCCGGCCCGCGCCTCGGCATCGACGTCAGCCCGTGGGTCATGCCGATCTCCCAGTAAGGTTCCCCCAACCGTCTGGTTGAGAACGGCAAACAAAAAGGGCGGCTGATTAAACCAGCCGCCCTTTTTGCATGTCGAAAACCGTAGGCACGCGCCGTTGACGACCGCCGCAGCCTTGCGCCAACCATGGCGTCATCAGGTGCTATGTCTTCTTGCGCCTCGGCGCGCCCGAGATCGACGTCGATATCACCGAGATGGGATCGCTGGCCGGAAACGTATCCTCCAACCCCTCCTCGAGTTTTTCCTCGCGGTTGGGCTCGCTGCGCCGACGTTTCTCGAACGAGCGCACCGCCGCCGTCTTCTTCGGCTTCCCGGATGTTGCGGATTTCGACGGATCGGCCATGGGCAACTCCCTCTATCCAAAGCCCATGACGGGCTCTGGGGACAGAACGGCGCCGCCCGGCAATGGTTCCTATGCTGCCGCGTCGCGTGCTGCCTCGGACAGGAAAGTGAAAACATAATCCGAGAAGGAGCGCCAGCACTCGACGCGGAAGGTTTCTTCGGCCGTGCGGTAAAGCACGATCTCGACCTTGCCGAGGATGGTACGGGAACATGCGCCGACCGGGAATGCAGCGAGCGACAGGTCCTGTGGGCAGCCGGCGTTCAGCGTCGCCTCGGCGCCCGGACCGGCGACCGCGATCGCCACATTGCGGTGCGAGACGCCGACCGCGGAATGCAACTGCTTGACCTTGGCGCAATCGGCCAGCGGATCAGCCCCGGTCTCGTCGATGACCAGCCATTCGTCCGGCCCGAGCCACAGCGCGAAGCGGCCATCCTTGGCGGCAGAGGTCTTTGGCTTCTTCGGCAATGTCAGCCCGAGCGCCTTGGACAGCGCCGCCAGCGAGGCTTCCGGCGCGCGCAGCGAGATGCGTTCGGCCGGCTCCAGCGCAGTCAGCGTGACGTGGGCCGCCGAGGCATTGCGGCCGGCAAGTGCCGGATGCCGTTCGGCCAGAGCGGTTGTGGTTTTCTGGGCAGCCTTAGCCATTGAGGCGTTCCCCCTTCTCGTCGAAGAACACCATACCGGTGACTTCGACTTCAATCACACGGTCGGGCATCGGCACATAGAGCGTTTCGCCCATGCGATCGCGCCCGCCGGCGACAAGCGCCAGTGCGATCGAGCGTCCGCAATTCTGCGACCAGTAGCTCGAGGTGACGTGACCCAGCATCTTCATCGGCACAGGCTGGTTCGGATTGTCGACGATCTGCGCGCCCTCTTCCAAAACCACTTTCGGATCCTTGGTCTTGAGGCCGACAAGCTGCTTGCGGCCCTTGGCAACGAGGTCTGGCCGCATCATACCGCGAATGCCGACGAAATCGGCCTTCTTCTTGCCGACCGCCCAGTCGAGGCCGGCGTCGTTCGGCGTCACGGTCCCGTCGGTGTCCTGGCCGACGATGATGTAACCCTTCTCGGCGCGCAGCACATGCATGGCCTCGGTGCCATAGGCCGAGGCGCCGTGCTTCTGGCCTTCGGCCCACAACGCTTCCCAAACCGCCTGGCCGTAATCGGCCGGCACGTTGACCTCGAAGCCGCGGTCGCCGGTGAACGACATACGGAACAGCCGGGTCGGCACGCCGCAGATCTTGCCTTCGCGCACCGACATATGCGGCAGCGCCTCGTCCGACATATCGATGCCTTCGACCAGCGGAGCGATGATGTCGCGCGACTTCGGCCCCTGCACCGCGATGACCGCCCATTGCTCGGAAATCGAGGTCAGCCAGACATTGAGATGCGGGAATTCGGTCTGGAGGTAGTCCTCCATCATGTTCATGACGCGAGCGGCACCGCCGGTGGTCGTCGTCACATGGAAGCGGTCCGGCGCCAAGCGCCCGACGACACCGTCGTCATAGATGAAACCGTCCTCGCGCAGCATGATGCCATAGCGGCAGCGGCCTGGCTCCAGCTTCTCCCACGGATTGGTGTAGAGCAGCTCCATGAATTTCGCCGCGTCCGGCCCGACCACTTCGATCTTGCCGAGCGTCGAAGCATCGAACAGGCCGGCGGTCTTGCGCACGGTCACGCATTCGCGGTCGACGGCGGCATGCATGTCCTCGCCGGCGCGCGGGAAATACCAGGCACGTTTCCACTGGCCGACATCCTCGAACACAGCGCCGTGCTTCTCGGCCCAGCCATGCATCGGCGTGCGCCGTGTCGGGTCGAACAGCGGCCCGCGCGCGTGGTTGACGATGGCGCCGAAAGTCACCGGCGTATAAGGCGCGCGGAACGTGGTCAGGCCGACCTCGGGGATCGGCTTACCCAGCATGTCGGCGGCGATCGCCAGACCATGCATGTTGGAAGTCTTGCCCTGGTCTGTGGCCATGCCGTTGGTGGTGAAACGCTTGACATGCTCGATCGAGCGCATGCCTTCGCGCACCGCTTGGCGGATGTCCTTGGCGGTAACGTCGTTCTGGAAGTCGACGAAGGCCTTCACCGTGGTGTCCGGGCCGGCGCCGGGCGCCGAGCCGAGCATGCCGCGCGACCATGTCTCTCCAACCTCGACCTTGGGTTTCGCTGCCTTGGCGGCCTTGCCGCCCGCTTCCTTCGCGGCCTTGACGCCGGCTGCGTAACCCTCGTCCACCGAGGCGGCCAGGCCGTCGGTGCCGTTGCAGGCACCGACCGACACGCAATCCTGCGCATAGGTGCCGGGCACGAAACGCTTGTCCTCGTTGAAGGCGACCTTGCCGCGCGACTGCGAGAAAAGATGCACCGACGGTGTCCAGCCCGCCGACATCAGCAGCGCGTCGATGGCGATGGCGCGCTCGCCGCCGCCATTCTTCGGCTGCACGGTCATCGACGAAACGCGCAGCTTGCCGCCGACGCGCACGACGGCACGGCCGTCGTGGATCTCGATGCCAGCCGCCCGCGCCTGGTCGATCAAGGCGCCAGACGGGTTATCGCGCAGGTCGACGATGGCGGCAACATTAACGCCGGCCTTCTTCAGGTCGATCGCCGCCGCATAGGCGGAATCGTTGGCGGTGTAGACGCCGACATTACGGCCCACCGCAACGCCGTAGTGATTGAGATAGGTGCGCGCGGCGGAAGCCAGCATCACGCCCGGACGGTCATTGTCGGCGAACACCATGTGCCGCTCGATCGCGCCGGTGGCGAGCACGACACGCTTGGCGCGCATCTGCCACAGCCGCTCGCGCGGCAGGTCGTGACCAGGATTGGCGAGATGGTCGCCGGCGCGTTCCACCAAGCCGACGAAATTCTGCGCGTAATAGCCGAAGGCGGTCGTGCGCGACAGAACCCGCACATTGTCCATGGCCTTCAGCCGGGCGACGGCGCCCTGGGCCCAGGCCCAGCCGGCCTGACCTTCGATACGCGCGCCGCTTTCGAAGCGCAGCGCACCGCCGAATTCCGCCTGTTCGTCGGCAACGATGACCCGCGCGCCCGTCTCGGCCGCAGCCAAGGCGGCGGCAAGGCCCGCCGCGCCGCCGCCCAGCACCAGCACGTCGCAATGTGCGAAGCGGGACGCGTAGTGGTCGGGATCCGGCTGGTCCGGCGCCACGCCGAGGCCGGCGGCGGAACGGATATTCGGCTCGTAGAAATTCTTCCAGGCCGACTTCGGCCACATGAAGGTCTTGTAGTAGAAGCCGGCCGAGAACATGGGCGAGGCAAGGTTGTTGACCGCGCCGACGTCGAAGGACAATGACGGCCAACGGTTCTGCGACTTGGCGACAAGCCCGTCATAGAGTTCCTGCACGGTGGCGCGCACATTGGGTGTCTTGCGCGCGCCGTCGCGGGCGATCTCGACCAGCGCATTCGGCTCTTCCGCGCCCGCGGACAGGAAACCGCGCGGGCGATGATATTTGAACGAGCGGCCGACTAGATGAACGCCATTGGCCAAAAGCGCCGAGGCCAGCGTATCGCCCTCGACGCCGGTGAAAGCCTTGCCGTCGAAGGTGAAGCGGGCGGTCTTGGCCGGCGTTAGGCGGCCGGCATTGCTGATGCGGAAAGCGCCGCTCATTTGGAAACTCCGGGCAGTTTCGAAGGCTTCGGCTCGCCGGCCTTGTAGGTCATCACGAACTTGTCGGTGACGGTGTCGCGCACCGCGTTGAAGAAGCGCGCGCAGCCATACACATGCCGCCAGCGCTCATAGATGATGCCCTTGGTGTTCGAGCGGATGAAGAAGAACTTCTCGAAATCGTCGTCGCTGACGGCGGCGATGTCGGACGATCGCGCGATATGCGCTTCGCCGGCGTTACGGAATTCGAGTTCCGGACGCTCTTCCTCGCAATAGGGGCAGCGGATGAGAAGCATTGTCTGTTTCCTATAATTCACCGTCGCCGATGCGCGCGCCTTGCGGCTGGTCGCAAAGCCGTTGTCCGAGCGCTTCGAAGGGCGCCACGCGCTTGATCAGTGTTTCTACCGAATCCATCGGCTGGAAGAGGTCGCGGTTTGCCATGTTCAACAGGGTGACCTGAAAGGGGTCCGTGGAGATGATGACGGTGCGCAGTGCTGGCGTGTCATCCCCGTCGTGTTCCCGCTTTTCCACGAAACTAACGGTCTTACGACCACCGCTCCAGACACAGGCGAGAAAACCGGACGGCACCGAAAACGGCCAGTCATCCTCGTGAGCGACGCGATTGATCTCCTGCAGCCGAACCTCGCTGGCTTGCGGAAGGTGGAACATCCCCTTCTCGCCGGTCAACACGAAGGGCGCAGCCACAGCCATCGTCGCCGCCAGCGTCTGCATCAGTGCGCGACGGCGGCGGCCGCCGCCTCGTCGATCAGGCGGCCGGTGCGGAACCGTTCGATGGTGAAAGGCGCGTTGATGGGATGCGGCTCGTCGCGCGCGATGGTGTGCGCAAAGACGTGCCCCGAACCCGGCGTCGCCTTGAAACCGCCCGTACCCCAGCCGCAATTGACATAGAGCCCCTTGACCGGCGTCTTGGCCAGGATCGGCGAGCGATCCGGCGTGACGTCGACGATGCCGCCCCAGGACCGCAGCATCTTCATGCGCGTGAACATGGGGAACATCTCGCAGATGGCATCCAGCGTATGGGTGAGGATGTGCAGGCCTCCGGTCTGCGAATAGGAGACATACTGGTCGGTGCCGGCGCCGATCACCAGTTCGCCCTTGTCGGACTGCGAGATATAGGCATGCACCGTATTGGACATGACCACGCAGGGGAAAACCGGCTTGACCGGTTCCGACACCAGCGCCTGCAGCGGGTAGCTTTCCAGCGGCATGCGCACGTCGGCCATCTGCATGATGACCGAGGAATGGCCAGCTGCGACGACGCCAACCTTGCGCGCGCCGATGAAGCCTTTCGAGGTATCGACGCCGGTTACCGCGCCGTCGGCGCCACGCCGGATGCCGGTAACCTCGCAATTCTGGATGATGTCGACGCCGCGCGCCGCCGCGCCACGGGCATAACCCCAGGCGACTGCATCGTGACGGGCGGTGCCGCCCCGGCGCTGCAGGGTGGCGCCCACCACCGGATAGCGCGCGTTGCGCGAAATGTTGAGCGGCGGGCAGTAGGCCTTCGCCTCTTCCGGCGTCAGCCATTCATTGTCGATACCGTTCAGGCGGTTGGCATGGACGTGGCGCTTCAGTACCTGGACGTCGTGCACGTTGTGCGCCAGCATCATCACGCCGCGCGCCGAATACATGACGTTGTAGTTGAGGTCCTGTGACAGGCCGTCCCACAGCTTCACGGCATGGTCGTAGATGCCGGCGCTCTCGTCATAGAGATAGTTGGAGCGGATGATGGTGGTGTTGCGGCCAGTGTTGCCGCCGCCGAGCCAGCCCTTTTCCAGCACCGCGATGTTGGTCAGGCCATGTTCCTTGGCCAGATAATAGGCAGTGGCCAACCCATGCCCGCCGGCACCGACGATGATGATGTCATAGCTCTTTTTCGGCTCCGGCGAGGGCCATTGCTCCTCCCAGCCCTTGTGGCCGCGCATGGCCTCGCGGGCGATGGCGAATACCGAATATTTTTTCACGTTACCTAGCCTCGCGTATGGGCAATCGGGCGTCCGACGCGCGAGGTGTATCACTAGCGAAACATGGCTGCCATCCCAGCGCTGTTTGCGACGGCAATTGCCGTTTTGTGCCGTGCCTTCACTCGAAAATCCAACACGAACGATGCAAGAGACATGACTACTTCAGTCTTTTAGCCTGGATTTCTCAACTCGCCCGAATTCGGCGTCGATAGGTATCGCGTGGTGTTGAAACGCTCGCGAAATCAGATCACTTAGTTCGGGCTCACCGGCTTCCAAGACAATCTCGGCGAACTTTTCATCTATGATCTTGCGCGGTCTCAAGGCGATACCTGCCGCAAGTAAACGGACCCCTGGATCTGAGTGGTTTGCCAACCCTCGAACTTGAGCCTCCGACACAGGCATAGACCATCTGATGACTTTGCTGATTTCAGTATAAATCGAGTCAGGCCGCTGCAATGCCGCATTTTTGATCGCTGCTGAAAATTGTTTGGAACCAGCCAAGCGAACAAACTCAACCATACGCCATCGGACACCACTGTCGGGGTCTTCGAGATGCTGAAGTAGCTTTCCCAAAACCTCACCATCTTCTGGCGTAGTACAAGCAGTTAGAGCCCCAATCGCATAAAAGCGAATGCCTGAATTGGAACAATCCAGAAGCGCAGCTATTTCCTGCGTCAGCGCCCTCACCTTCCAACCAAGTTCATTGGCTAGAAAAGCGCCTCGCCGCAGCACCTCCTCAGACGGCGAAGTAATCAAGGGCCGAAGGTTCGCAATCGGAAATCCGTCGTAGAATTGGCCGTAGACATCCCAGATTAATTTGCTCACGTCCTCGAACTCGGGTTCGAGCAACCTCTCGATCATTTTTTGGGGAGTCATTTGAAAAGGGTGGCGCGTCCACCCGCATGTTTTCAGAGGTTTTCGATAACCTGACTTTCATTCGGCAGCAAGGGGCATCAGATCCGGCGCGTTTCGGGTGGTTCGCCTTCCATCGATCTGCGAGCAAGCGCCATCCACTTCTGGAAAGGACCAAGCATATGCTCGCATTGACCAACAAGGTCGCCATCGTCACCGGCGCGTCTTCAGGCATCGGCCGCGCCACCGCGCTGCTCTTTGCCCGCGAAGGCGCCAAGCTCATCGTCGCCGGCCGCCGGCAGGCCGAGCTCGATGCGCTCGTCGCCGAAATCGCCGAGGAAGGTGGCGAGGCCGTCGCCCTTGCCGGCGACGTCAATGACGAAACCCATGCCAAGGCTCTGGTTGAACTGGCGCAGGCCCGCTTCGGCGGACTGGATGTCGCCTTCAACAATGCCGGCGCCGTCGGCCCGATGGGCCCGGTATCCGATATGCCGCGCAAAACCTGGGAAGACGTCCTCGACACCAATCTGACCAGTGCCTTCCTCGCCGCCAAGCATCAGATCCCCGCGCTGCTGGCGCGTGGTGGCGGCTCGCTGATCTTCACCTCGAGTTTTGTCGGCGTCACCGCCGGCATGCCAGGCATGGCCGCCTACGCCGCCGCCAAGGCCGGCCTGGTCGGCCTGACCCAGGTGCTCGCCGCCGAATACGGACGCGAAGGCATCCGCGTGAATGCATTGCTGCCGGGCGGTACCGACACGCCGGCGGCGACCTTCAAGACCGCCGATGAACGTGCTTTCGTCGAGGGGTTGCATGCGCTGAAGCGCATCGCCCGCCCCGAAGAGATCGCCCGCTCGGCGCTTTATCTCGCTTCGGACGCATCGTCCTTCACCACCGGCACGGCTTTGTTCGCCGACGGCGGCGTCTCCATCAACCGCACCTGAGCTCCAATCGATCTCAATTTCCCTGAATTCATCCCTTCTCCGGCCAATGCTGGAGAAGGGGTGAGACTTCGAGATATTTTCGCCGGACAAGAGAGGCCATGCACCCAGCCCGTGCCAGCTACAGCCTGTCGCGGTGACAGGCGCGGCGTCTCCCGCTATTCACCTCGTCCATGGAGGAGATGAGGGGCGCTCTGAAAGACAGGCTGACGCGGAACATCGTTGCCGCGCTCTTCGTCTATTTCATCGTCATCCAGGCATTGGTCTCCGGCTTTTCCTCCGGGGCGATGGCGGCGGCGTTCGACGATGCCGGCTTTGTCATCTGCGCGCCGTCGGGCGATGCACCGCCAAACCCATCCAATACCCACCAGAAGAACCTTTGTCCCTGTGGAAGCCTGTGCCAGATATCGGCGGGGCTGATCGCGGTCCCCACGACCACACCGGCATCGCTGCTTGCGCCGCCGCCAGCATATCGCGATCTCCACTTCAATGTCCCGAATGAAGACGGCCGTCTGCCTTCCGTTCGCGACCTTGCGTTCGACGCCCGGGGACCGCCCGCACCCTTTCACTGACGAGAACCAACGACAGTTCCGCGGTCGCCGCGTCTTTTGACGTGCCGGTGCGGGACCGTCGAACCATTCCTCCATTTCGGTGAAAGACCATGACTGATCTTGCTCTCAGGCAGGCGGCGCGTCCGGCCAGCCCTACCAATGCATCCGACCTCTACCGCGCTGTTTGGCGCTGGCATTTCTATGCGGGGCTGCTTGTGCTGCCCTTTTTGATCACGCTCGCCGTCACCGGCGCGCTCTATCTCTTCCGCGATGAGATCGATGCCCTCGTCCACGCCGATCTGAAGCGTGTCGAGGTCGCCGCGACCACGGCGACCCCGTCGGCGATGATCGAAGCCGCCATCGCGCGCGTTCCGGGCACAGCGGTGAAATTCACGACACCGGCCACCCCAACCTCATCGGCCGAGATAACCGTGAAGAAGACCGACGGCGAAAAGCTGGCGGTCTATGTGAACCCTTATTCGGGCGCGGTGCTTGGTACCTTGCCGGACAAGGGCACGATCATGACCTTCGTCCGCGATCTTCACAGCTTGAGCTTTTTCGGAACCATCGGCCGGACCGCCATCGAGATAGCGGGCGGCTGGGCAATCCTCCTTGTGGCGACCGGCATCTATCTGTGGTGGCCTCGCAAGGGCCGCGGCGGCGTGGTCAGCGTACGCGGCGCACCCAGCCAGCGCATCTTCTGGCGCGACCTCCATGCCGTGACCGGCATTTTCGTCGGCGCGGTAATCCTGTTCCTCGCCATCACCGGCATGCCTTGGTCCGTCTTCTGGGGAGACAAGGTGAACGAGTGGGCCAATGGCAGCAATTTCGGCTACCCCACCGGCCTGAGGGTCAATGTGCCAATGTCCGACGAGCACATGAACCATCTCGGCCAGACCAGCTGGTCGCTCCAGCAGGCGGAAGTCCCGCTATCCTCGGTGTCCGGAACCGCTGCTATCTCCGTCGACCAAGCGATGAAGACCTTCGATCGGCTTGGGCTGGCGCCAGGCTACGCCGTCAACATCCCGACGACCGCCGAAGGCGTCTATACCGGCTCCGTCTACCCCGACGATCTCGACAAGCAGCGCGTTGTCCACCTCGACCAGTATAGCGGCAAGCCATTGATCGATTTGAGCTATGCCGATTACGGGCCGGGCGCGAAGGCAATGGAATGGGGCATCAATGTGCATCTCGGCCAGCAATATGGCGCCCTCAATCAATATGTGCTGCTTGCCGCCTGCATCGCCATCGTGATTTTGGCGGTCAGCGCGGCCATCATGTGGTGGAAACGCCGGCCGATAGGGCGGCTCGGCGTTCCGCCGCTGCCCGGCGACCGCAGGAAGCTCGCCGGCGTCGTCACCATCCTCGCCATTGGCGGCGCCATCTATCCGCTTGTCGGCGCATCGCTGATTTTCGTTCTCATCTTCGACATGATCCTAACGAGGCGGTGGCGCGCGGTCGGATAACAGGATAAGAAGAGGAACGGCTTTCCGTGTGTCCGGCGTGGCGCACGGAAAGCACCAAGTTTTCCGCTTGAACTGTGGACATTCCATCCCGATTCTGCTATCAGCCGCCAGAATTCGCGGTGGAAGCCGCTGCGGAAGCTTAGGGCTATTGCCGATAGCCCAATGATTTCAAATTGAAAGACAGGATCGCCCGTGCAGGTACTCGTCCGCGACAACAACGTTGATCAGGCGCTTCGCGCGCTCAAGAAGAAAATGCAGCGCGAAGGCATCTTCCGTGAAATGAAGATGCGCGGTCACTATGAGAAGCCGTCCGAGAAGCGTGCTCGCGAGAAGGCCGAGGCCGTGCGCCGCGCCCGCAAGCTGGCCCGTAAGCGCGCTCAGCGCGAAGGCCTGTTGCCCTCGACCCCGCGTCCGGCTCCTGCTGGCGCCGGTGCAGCGCGCGCTCCGCGCTGATCCTGCCAAGTTTTCGTCCTTTTCGAAGGATAGCCAAGGTGGCGCGATGGAAATCGCCGCCACCTTTTTGTTTGACGCAAGCCGGTATTTGTATACGCAGGACTGCGGGATAGGGGCCGGTGCGATGATCCGGAATGCCGGGCGTCGGATATTGAGGATACGGCAGCCGATGCATGTTTTGACCGCAGAGCGTGGAAACTCCGTGAACAGGCTCGTTCTGACAGCAGCCTTGCTGTCGGGCCTGGCGCTCGCGGGATGCCAGTCGACCCCGACCGGCGAGCTCGGCTCCATCGACCAGGCGCAGGGATCGAGCGAGAACATCTCCTCGCTGTCGTCAGTCGTCGACCGCAACCCGCGCGACCCGGAAGCCTATAATGTGCGTGGCTCGGCGCTCGGCCGCGGCGGCAAATACCAGGCCGCGCTGAAGGACTTCGACACGGCGATCCAGCTGAAGCCCGATTTCTACCAGGCCTATTCAAACCGCGCGCTGATCTACCGTTTCATCGGCGACCAGCAGAAGGCGCTTGCCGACTACAATCGTGCCATCCAGATCAACGCGAACTACGACGCCGCCTATATCGGCCGCGGCAACCTCTACCGCAAGGCCAACCGCACGCAGGACGCCTTCAACGATTTCCAGAAGGCGATCCAGCTCGATACCACCGACGCGCGCGCCTATCACAATCGCGGCCTGATCTATCAGACCCAGGGCCAGCACAATCTCGCGATCGAGGATTTCTCGACCGCCATCTCGCTGTCGCCGGACGCTTCCGAGCCCTATAACGGTCGTGGCCTCTCCTACCTGGCGCTCAACCAGGACGACAACGCCTTCGCCGACTTCAACATGGCCATCAAGCTCGACGGCAAGAACGCCGAAGCCTGGACCAACCAGGGCCTGATCTATGAACGGCGCGGCGACAAGGCCAAGGCCGCCAAGTCCTATCGCGAGGCGGCGCGACTGGCGCCAACCTACCAGCCGGCCAAGGACGGCCTCTCCAGAGTGAGCAGCGCCGGCTGAGCCGTTGCTGTTTCACCGTTGCCGATGAGCAACGGCCATCTCCTATTTTGACCACGCTCCGACCTTGCCGCTGTCGCGCCATGGTTTTCTGGAACGCTGCGCGCGCTGGACCGTTATCCGGCATGGAACATTGGAAGGACCCGTCCCCATGAAAAAGCTCGTCATTTCCGCCGCACTGGCAACGCTCGCCTTCGCGGCCCCGGCTCATGCCGGCAAGCTGGAACTCGGCGTCCTCGATTGCGTCATCGATGGCGGTCAGTCCTACATCATCGCCTCGAACAAGGGCGTCACCTGCACCTTCCGCCCCTATAACAGCCGCAAGTCCGAACTCTACACCGGCGTCATCTCGAAACTCGGCGTCGATCTCGGCATGACCCATCAGGGCCAGTTGTCCTGGGCGGTTCTGGCGGCATCGAGCAGCTACGATTCAGGTGCTCTGGCCGGCAAGTATTTCGGCGTCAACGCCGAAGCGAGCGTCGTCACCGGCGGCGGCCTCAACGTTTTGGTCGGCGGCTTCGACAACTCCTACGCGCTGCAGCCGCTCTCGGTACAGGCGCAGACCGGCCTCAATGTCGCTGCCGCCGTGACTTCGCTCGAGCTGCAGCATTCGCTGAAGTAAAAGTTGAGCGCGAGGGTCGGGCGTCTTCGCCCGGCCCGACCATTGCGTGGCAGTCCGCTTGGCTGGAGCCGCGAAACCCGCCCCTCGTGCGGGCGAGGCTAGACGACCGTCGTTTTCAGGCGTTCCGCGATCAGCTCGGCAAGGCGCGCCGCGACGGCTTCCTTGCTGAGTTCCGGCCATTCCTCGACGCCCGATTTCGAGACGATGCGCACCCGGTTGCGGTCGCCGCCCATGACGCCGCCGGGGCCGATGCCACTGTCTTGCGAGACGTCGTTGGCAACAATGAAGTCAGCGCCCTTCTTGCTGAGTTTGGCAGCCGCATTCTTCAAAATATCCTGCGTTTCCGCAGCGAAGCCGACCACCAGATATGGCCGCTTCGCATGGTGGCCCACACCGGCGAGAATGTCGGGGTTCTCCACCATCTGCAGTGCCGGCGGCCCCTCTCCGGCCACCTTCTTGATCTTCTCTTCGGCGGAACCCGCTGTCCGCCAATCCGCCACCGCCGCGACGAAAACCGCCGCATCGGCCGGTAGCAGGCTTTCCACGGCTGCCTGCATCTGCCGCGCTGTCTCGACATGGACCGTTGCCACGCCCGCCGGATCGGCGATGGCGACCGGACCCGAGACCAGATGCACTTCGGCGCCAAGCTTGGCCAGGGCGGCAGCCAGCGAATGCCCCTGCTTGCCGGACGAACGGTTGGCGAGGTAGCGCACCGGATCGATCGGCTCATGCGTCGGCCCGGAGGTGACGATGATCTTCCTGCCGGCCAATGGCTTCGGCCGGCTGTCGAATTGCGCCTCGATTGCCGCCACGATCTCCAGCGGCTCGGCCATGCGGCCCTCGCCGGCTTCGCCGCTTTCAGCCATCTCGCCTTTCGTAGGCCCCACAAAACTGACGCCGTCCTTGACGAGCGTAGCGTGGTTGCGCCGCGTCGCCGGATGCGCCCACATCCTGGGATTCATCGCCGGCGCCATCAGCACCTTCTTGTCGGTGGCGAGCAGAACCGTGGAGGCGAGGTCGTTGGCGTGACCATTGGCAAGCTTGGCCATCAGGTCGGCGGTCGCCGGCGCGACCACGATGAGGTCGGCCTCGCGCGACAGCCGGATATGGCCGACATCGTGCTCATCCTGGCGATCGAACAGATCGGCGAAGACATGGTCGGCCGACAGCGCGCCGACCGAGAGCTGGGTGACGAATTGCTGCGCCGCCGCCGTCATCACGCAGCGCACCGCGGCACCCCGCTCGCGCAGCCGCCGGATCAGGTCCAGCGACTTGTAGGCGGCGATGCCGCCACCGATGACAAGCAGGATGCGTTTTCCGGAAAGGGTCATGCTTTGCTCTCAACAGCAATGCTGTCAGATTAGCTTCCAGGCAATGAAGATCAAGGTCAGCGCGATCACCCAAAGCGCAACGCGGCCCGACCGTGTGTGGCGGGCTTCCGCCTTGCCGATCGCCTTGGCGGTTGCGTCGTCGAACCGCAGGCCATGTTCGGCCATCAGGTCAATCTCGCGCGACAGCCGCTCGGCGCGCGCCGCGAGGTCAGGCGCCTGCCGGGCCAGCGAAACCAGCGCGCCGACGCCTTCGCGCGCATCTTCCAGCATGCCGCGCGGGCCGAGATTGGAGCGGATCCAGTCGCCCACCACCGGCTCGGCGGTCTTCCACATGTTGAAGGCCGGGTCGAGCGTGCGGGCCACGCCTTCCACCACCACCATGGTCTTCTGCAAAAGCACCAGTTCCGGGCGCGTCTGCATGTCGAACAGTTCGGTCACCTCGAACAGCAGCGTCAAGAGCTTCGCCATGGAGATGGTTTCGGCCGGCTGGCCGTGGATCGGTTCGCCGATGGCGCGGATCGCCTGGGCGAAGGCGGCAACGTCGTGCTTGTGCGGCACGTAGCCTGCCTCAAAATGCACTTCCGCGACGCGCAGATAGTTGCGCGTGATGAAGCCGTAGAGGATTTCGGCGAGGAACCGGCGCTCCTTCTTGCCAAGGCGGCCCGCGATACCGAGATCGACCGCCACGATGGTGCCATCGGCTTCCACGAACAAATTGCCCGGATGCATGTCGGCGTGGAAAAAGCCGTCGCGCAGCGTATGGCGCAGGAACGACTGGATCAGATTGGCGGCGATCGCCTTGAGGTCGTGGCCGGCGGCGGCCAGCCCCGCTATGTCGTTCATCTTGACGCCGTCGACCCACTCCATGGTGAGCACGTCGCGGCCGGTGCGCTCCCAGTCGACCGAAGGCACGCGGAAGCCGGGATCGGCCTTGGTGTTCTCGCCGAGTTCGGAAAGCGCAGCACCCTCGAGACGCAGGTCCATTTCGATCTTGGTGGTCTGGGCGAGCGTCTCCGTCACTTCTACGGGGCGCAGGCGCCGCGACGACGGGATGTATTTTTCCTGCAGGCGCGCGGCGAGGAAGTAGCTTTCGAGATCGTGATGGAAGCGCCTGCGCACGCCAGGTCGGATCACCTTGACCGCTACCCTGGTCGGCACCCCTTCCAGCAACGCTTCGGCTTCATGCACCTGCGCGATCGAGGCGGCAGCTACCGGTTCGTCGAAACGTGCATAGAGGTCGGAAAGCGACCGGCCGAGCGAAGACTCGATGGCGGCAATGGCCTGCGATTGCGGGAAGGTTCCCATCTTGTCCTGCAGCAGCGCAAGATCGAGCGCGATGTCGTTGCCGACCACATCCGGCCGCGTGGCCAGGAATTGCCCAAGCTTGACGTAAGACGGCCCGAGGCGGGCCACCGCATGCGCCATGCGATCGCTTCTGCCTTCCCGCAACGCCCGGCGGCGGGTGAACAGCCGCGCCATCCGCCAGCCGAATTTAGGCAGGCCGGAAAGCTGGTCGCCGGGAATCGCCGCGACGACGCCCTCGCGCACCAGCACCCAGCCGGCCCGAACGAGGCGGAATGCAGCGCCGACCGAACTCATGAACGCACCTGCCTCAAAGCTTCCAGCCCGAATGCGCGGCGGCAATGCCGCCGGTATAGTTGCGGAAGCTGACGCGTTCGAAACCGGCCGCGCCGATCATGGCGGCGAAATTCTGCTGATTCGGGAACTTGGCGATGGATTCGACCAGATAGGCGTATGGCTCGCCGTCACCGGTCACGGCCTTGCCGATCTTCGGAATGGCGTTGAACGACCAGCTCTCATAAACCTTGTCGAGCAACGGCATCTCAACCTCGGAGAATTCGAGGCACAGGAACCGCCCGCCGGGCTTCAGCACCCGGAATGCCTCGCCAAGCGCAACTTCGATGCGTGGCACGTTGCGGATGCCGAAGGCGATCGTATAGGCGTCGAAGGAGTTGTCGGCGAAGGGCAGTTCCTCTGCATTGGCTTCGACGAAATCCGTATTCGCCGCCAGCCCGCGCTTTTCCGCCCGCTCACGACCGACGGCCAGCATCGAGCCATTGATGTCGAGCACGGTGGCATGCACCTGACCCTGGCTGGCGTCGATGATGCGGAATGCGATATCGCCGGTGCCGCCCGCCACATCCAGCACCTTCCAGCCCGGCCGCTTCGGTGGATTGAGCCAAGCGACCATGGCGTCCTTCCACAACCGGTGCATGCCGGCCGACATCAGGTCGTTCATCAGGTCGTAGCGCTTGGCGACCTTGTGGAACACCTCGTTGACCAGCGGCTGTTTCTCGCCGCTGCCCACCTGCCTGAAGCCGTAGGAGGTCTCCATGCCACCGGCCGCAGTGGTTCTCTCAACTGACATCTTTTCGATCCGCCATAAAATCGGCCGGACCATAGCCGATCGAGATACGCGACGCTATTGTCAAAGGCGCGGTGTTCGGCCGCGCCGGCCGGCCCGTTCACAGGAATGCCTCATGATCTTGAAAGCCGAATTGCACTGCCATGTCGAAGGGGCGGCGGCGCCCGAACTCGTCATCCAGCAGGCGCGGAAATATGGCAAGGACCCCTCGCCCTTCATCCGCGACGGGTCTTTCGTGTGGCATGACTTCACCTCGTTTCTTGCCGCCTACAACTTCTCCGCCGATCTCTTCCGCACCGAGGAGGATTATGTCCTGCTGGCCGAACATTATCTGACCAGCCTGGCGCGCGACGGCGCCATCTATTCAGAGGTCTTCACCTCGCCCGATCATGCCATCCGCGCCGGCCTGTCGCCCAAGGCTTATACCGACGCGCTCGGCGAAGGCATGGTGCGCGCCAAGGCCAAGACCGGCATCGAAGGGCGCATGATCGTCACCGGCGTGCGCCATGTCGGCGTCGAGGCGATCGAGAAAGCCGCCCGTTTCGCCGCCAAATGCAACCACCCGCTGGTGACCGGTTTCGGTGTTGCCGGCGACGAGCGCATGGGCGACTTCGAGGACTATGTGCGGGCCTTCGAGATCGCGCGCGAGGCCGGCCTTGGCATCACCATCCATGCCGGGGAACTGATGGGCTGGGAAAGCGTGCAGGCGGCTCTCGACCATATCCGCCCCTCCCGCATCGGCCATGGCGTGCGCGCCATCGAAAACCCAGACCTCGTGCGCCGCATCGCCGACGAAGGCGTCGTTCTGGAATGCTGCCCGGGTTCCAACATCGCGCTCAAGGTGTTCGACAGTTTCGCCGAACATCCCTTTCCGGCCCTGAAGGCCGCCGACTGCAAGGTGACGCTGAACTCCGACGACCCGCCCTATTTCTGGACTTCGCTGAAGCGCGAATACGACATCGCGGCCGAGCATTTCGGCATGAACGAAAAGGCGCTGACCGCCGTGACCCGTACCGCGATCGAGGCTGCCTTCGTCGACAAGAAGACCAAAGCCACTCTCATCGCACGGCTGGACAAGGCCGGCGCGCGCTGAACGCCCGCAAAAACTGTGGTTCCAGCAGGCTTGGGCGTTTATCGGCCAAGCCATAGCCGCTAGGGTCTTTTCCAAGCATCGAGGAGAAGACCATGAAGGGCGTAACCGTCGTCGACCATCCGCTTGTCCAGCACAAGCTGACCATCATGCGCAACAAGGATACCTCGACGGCTTCCTTCCGGCGGCTGCTGCGCGAGATCTCGCTGCTGCTCGGCTATGAGGTGACCCGCAATCTCGAACTGACTAAGACGACCATCGAGACCCCGCTCGAGACGATCGAAGCCCCCACGCTGGAAGGCAAGAAACTTGTCTTCGCTTCGGTCCTGCGCGCCGGCAACGGCTTGCTCGAAGGGCTGCTCGATCTGGTGCCGGCGGCGCGCGTCGCCCATATCGGCCTGTATCGCGACCACGAGACGCTGCAGGCGGTGGAGTATTTCTTCAAGGCGCCAAGCGACCTCGCCGACCGCCTCATCATCGTCGTCGACCCGATGCTTGCCACCGCCAATTCGGCGATCGCGGCCATCGACAAGTTGAAGGAGCGCGGCGCCACCAACATCCGCTTCCTGTGCCTGCTTGCCGCGCCCGAGGGCATCGAGCGTTTCACCAGCGCCCATCCGGATGTTCCGGTCTACACCGCCTCCATCGACCGCCAGCTCAACGAGAAGGGCTACATCCTGCCCGGCCTCGGCGATGCCGGCGACCGTATGTTCGGCACCAAATAGGCTGCCTTTACCCTTCGTTTACGCAGCCCAGCGGTTTCAACGCCAAGGCACGCATTCACGGGCCGGCATTAAAGCGTCGAATACCAAGACGGCTTAGGGTGCGCCTCGCATAGGGGCGTTTCATGCTGCGTAAACTGGTCATCCTGGGTATCTTCGCCGGCGGTTCCGCCGCCATACCCAGCATCTTTCAGGCAAACCCGCAGTTGCTCGAGCGGCTGTTGGGAACCGGCTCCAACGCGCCGGTCCAGAACATCTCCTCGCCTGCCGCTCAGGCAACGGCAAACTCCGCGCCGCAACAGCCGCTGGGCCGCAAGGTGCTGATCGAGGCCAATGCGACTGGGCATTTCCTGGCGAGCTTCAAGATCAACGGTCGTCAGGTCGACGCCATGGTCGACACGGGCGCCACATTGGTGGCGCTCAACGCCTCGACGGCGCGCCGCGTCGGCGTCTCCGTCGGCCCGGCCGATTTCAACCATCAGGTCAACACTGCCAACGGCCCGGTCAAGGTGGCGCTGGTTCGCCTCTCCAGCCTGCAGATCGGCAAGATCGCGCTCGACGATGTCGACGCCGTCATCATCGACGACAGGTCGCTCGGAACCAACCTCATCGGCATGAGCTTCCTGAAACGGCTCGACAAATACACGGTCGAGAATGGCGCGCTGATGATGGCGCAATAGCGCCGTCGGCGTCAGGCGCGCGGTGCGATCCTTCGAATGATCGCCTTTTCGCCGGCCGGCTTGGCGGGACCGATCGTATAGGCCGAAATCACTGCGGCGGCGGCTATCTCGGCGTCACCTTGCGAGCGGGCATGGACAAGCGCCAGCGCTTCGCCGATGCGCACTTCGGAACCGACCGGCAGGAGCCGGGTGAGCCCGACCGTGTGGTCGATGCTGTCATGTGGGCGGATGCGGCCGCCGCCCAGGGTCACCACGGCAAGACCGATGTCGCGGGTCGCGATACCGGTGACGAAACCGCTGCGCGGGGCTTTCACCGGGAACTGAACCGGCGCCACGGGCACGTATTTTCCAGGCTTTTCCACGAAATCGGCCGGCCCACCGAGCGCCCTGACCATACGGCCGAACACGGCCGCCGCCCGGCCGCTGGCCAGCGCCTCAGTGGCGCGCTGCATGCCATCCTGATTGGACGAAACGAGACCCGCCGACTGCAGCATTTCCGCGGCCAGCGCCAGCGCCACCGTTTCCAGCCGCTTGTCGCGATAACGGCCGGTCAGGAAATCGACCGCATTCAAGACTTCGACGGCATTGCCGGCGGCGGAAGCGAGCGGCTCGTTCATGCCGGTGATCAGCGCGCTGGTCTTCAGACCCGCGCCATTCGCCACCTCGACCAGGCTGGTGGCCAGCGCCGTCGCATCGCGCGACTTTTCCATGAAGGCGCCGTTGCCGAGCTTCACGTCGAGCACCAGCGATTGCAGGCCGGCCGCCAGTTTCTTCGACAGGATCGAGGCCGTGATCAACGGCACCGACTCCACCGTGGCGGTGACATCGCGAATGCCATAGAGGCGCCGGTCGGCGGGGGCGAGATCGCCGGTCTGGCCAATGATGGCCGCACCCGCCTCGAGTACCGCCTTGCGCAGCAGAGCGACATCTGGCTGACTGATATAGCCAGGGATCGAATCCATCTTGTCCAATGTCCCGCCGGTATGGCCGAGACCGCGTCCCGAGATCATCGGTACATAGGCGCCGCAGGCCGCCACCATCGGCGCCAGCATCAGCGAGACATTGTCGCCAACCCCGCCGGTGGAGTGTTTGTCGGTGACCGGGCCCGGCAGGTCGGACCAGTCGAGCACGTCGCCGGAATCGCGCATGGCGAGCGTCAGCGCCACCGCCTCCTCCCGGCTCATGCCGTTGAAGAAGACGGCCATGGCCAGCGCCGCCGCCTGTCCCTCGCTGACCGAGCCGATGGTGATGCCGGCGACGAAGGCAGCGATTTCGTCAGCCGACAGCCTGAAGCCGTCGCGTTTCTTGCGGATGATTTCCTGAGGCAGCATGAAGGCTCACCCGTCCAGCAAGCCGTCCTGGAACATCTTCTTCAGCACCGTGGCGAGCTTGGCTCCGCCGATCGGCGCCATGTCCTTGGTCTCGGTGTGGGAGAGTTCCGCACCGGTCATGCCGGCGGCCAGATTGGTGATGACCGAGCAGGCCGCCACGCGCAGGCCGAAGAACCGGGCAAGGATCACCTCCGGCACGGTCGACATGCCGACCGCGTTGGCGCCCATGATGCGCGCCATGCGGATTTCCGCCGGCGTCTCGAAGGACGGGCCGGAGAACCACATGTAGACGCCTTTGTGCAAGACAGTGCCGGTCGACTTCGCCGCCCGCTCGATCGCCGCCCGCATGCCAGCATCATAGGCCTCGGTCAGCCCGACGAAACGCCTGTCGGTTGGCTCGCCGAACAGCGGATTGGAGCCGGAGAAATTGATGTGGTCGTCGATCAGCATCACCGATCCGGGCGGCATGTCCGGGTCGACGGAGCCGGCGGCGTTGGTCAAAAGCAACTTCGTCACGCCGATGCCGGCCAGCGTTTCGATGACCGGGCGCATCGCGGCGGCATTGCCATGTTCATAGTAGTGCGCCCGACCGGCCAGCATCAGCACCGGCTTGCCGGCGAAGTGTCCCGCCACCACCGCGCCGGCATGACCGGTCACGCCGCTCTGCGGAAAGCCGGGCAATTCGGCATAAGGAATGCGGATGGCGTCCTTGACCTCATCGACCAGTCCGCCGAGCCCGGAGCCCAGCACGAGCGCGGCACTCGGCACAAGACCGTCCAGCCGCTCGACGAGGCGATCGATCGCGTCCTTCATTTGAGGATGTCGCCCCGGAACCCATAGGGCAGCATCTCGCCCATGGTCACCGTCTCGGCCACGCCGGTCTCGTCGCAGAGATAGAGTTTGGTATCGGGCCGGGTGAATTCGGCGAGCCGCTGGCGGCAACCGCCGCAAGGCGAGCATTTGGCCATGCGTTCGGCGATGACCGCGATCTCGACGATCTTGCCGCCGCCACCCATGATGTAATGGCCCAATGCGGTCGTCTCGGCGCACCAGCCTTCCGGATAGGACGCCACTTCGATGTTGGCGCCGGAAAACACGCGCCCATCCTCGGTGCGCAGCGCTGCACCCACCGGGAATTTCGAATAAGGCGCATAGGCCTTGGCCATGGCCGCCTTGGCGGCGAGGTAGAGGTCATGCGACATCGGTCAGCGTTCCTTCACATAGGGCACGCCGCCGGCGCGCGGCGGGATCGCCTTGCCGATGAAGCCGGCAAGCAGGATCACGGTAAGCACATAAGGCAACGCCTGCATGAACTGCACCGGCACCTTGCCGATGATGGGCAGCGGCGTTCCTTGCAGGCGGATCGCCAACGCGTCGAGGAAGCCGAACAGCAGGCAGGCGAACATGGCGTTGACCGGCCGCCATTTGGCGAAGATCAGCGCGGCAAGCGCGATGTAACCCTTGCCCGCCGTCATGTCCTTCACGAAGCCGCCGCTCTGCACCATCGAAAGATAGACGCCCGCGATGCCGGTCAGGATACCGGTGCAGATGACCGCGCGGTAGCGCAGCCAGGTGACCGAGATGCCGGCGGTGTCGACCGCCGCCGGGTTCTCGCCGACGGCGCGGAGACGCAAGCCGAAGCGGGTGCGAAACAACACCCACCAGGTGAATGGAACCGCCAGGAAGGCGACGTAGACCAGCAACGAGTGGCCGGAGATCAGCTCCGAATAGATCGGTCCGATGATCGGCACGTCGCGCATGGCGTCGGCGCCGGGAAGCGTGATCGCCTCGAACCGTTCGTTCGGCGCCAGAGCCGGCGTGCGGCCGCCCTGCTGGAACCATGCCTGGCCGAGAATAATGGTCGAGCCGGCGGCGACGAAGTTGATCGCGAGGCCGGAGACGATCTGGTTGCCGCGATGGGTGATCGAGGCGAAGCCATGCACCAGGGCCAGCGACACCGAAATCAGGATTGCGATGCCGAGGCCAATCCAGGCCGAGTGGAAGACCGATGCAGCGGCGGCACCTGCGAAAGCGGCGGCCAGCATCTTGCCTTCGAGGCCGATGTCGAAAATGCCTGACCGCTCGGAATAGAGCCCTGCCAGGCAGGCCAGAAGCAAAGGCACCGACAGACGGATGGTGGAGTCCAGCGTCTGGATGACGATGTTGAAGAAATCCATGTCAGGCCCCCTCGCCCTTCACCGCCGCCATGCCGACCGATTTCGGACTGAACGAAGCGAACAGTGTCTGGATATAGGGCCGGAACATGTGCTCCAGCGCGCCGGCGAACAGGATGACGAGACCCTGGATGATGACGATCATGTCGCGGCTGATGGCCGGCATCTCGAAGGAGAGCTCGGCGCCGCCCTGATAGAGCATGCCGAACAGGATCGACGCCAGGATGATACCCACCGGATGCGCGCGCCCCATCAGCGCAACGGCGATGCCGATGAAGCCGGCGCCGCCGGCCAGATCGACATAGACGCTGTGCTGGTCGCCCATGATCGCGTTGATCGACATCATGCCGGCGAGCGCGCCCGAAATCAGCATGGCGATGATTGTCACCCGCACTTCCGAAATGCCGGCATAACGCGCGGCCTTCTGGCTGAAGCCGAAGGTGCGTATCTCGTAGCCGAGCTTCGTTCGCCAGATCAGCAGCCAGACCAGATAGGCCATGACCAGGGCCAGCAGGAAGGAGACGTTGAACGGCGCCGAACGGATCTTGGCGCCGAACAGTTCGATGATCCAGTTCAGCCGGGGCAATTGGGCGCCCGCTTCGAACGTGCGTGTCTTGACCTCCTGCATCGCCTCCGGTTTCAGCACGTCGCGCAACATGTAGATCATCAGGCTCGCCGCGATCATGTTGAACATGATCGTGGTGATGACGATGTGTGAGCCGCGCTTGGCTTGCAGATAGGCCGGGATAAAGGCCCAAGCCGCGCCGAAGAGAGCGGCGCCGGCGATGGCGAACGGGAAAGTGACGAACCAGGGCACGACCCTGTCGAGCGCCAGGCAGACCAGGCCGACACCGAGCCCGGCGACATAGGCCTGGCCTTCGCCACCGATGTTGAACAGGCCGGCATGCATGGCCACCGCAACCGCAAGGCCGGTGAAGATGAAATTGGTGGCGTAGAACAGCGTGTAGGCGATGCCCTGTCCGCGGCCGAACGCCCCCTCCACCAGGATGACCGCGGCGCGCAAGGGATTTTCCCCAACCAGCAACACCACCAGGCCGGCGACGGCAAAGGCGACCGCAAGATTGATGAGCGGGATCAGGCCATAGTCGGCCCAGGCCGGCAGCTTGGCATAAGGTGTGCTCATTCGGCTGCCTCTTTCTGCTCGACACCTGCCATCAGCAGGCCGAGTTCGCCTTCGCTCGCATCCGGTCCGCGCTCGCCGACGACACGGCCGGCGAACATCACAAGGATGCGGTCGGAAAGCGAGCGGATCTCGTCGAGTTCGACCGAGACCAGCAACACCGCCTTGCCCTGATCGCGCATGGCGATCAGCCGCTTGTGGATGAACTCGATGGCGCCGACATCGACGCCGCGCGTCGGCTGGCCAACGATGAGCACCCCGGGATCTTGTTCAATTTCTCGCGCGAGCACGATCTTCTGCTGGTTGCCGCCAGAGAAATTGGCGGTCTTCAAGCGCGCATTGGCGGGCCGGATATCGTATTTCGCGATCTTGTCCTCGGCGTCGGCGACGATGGCGTCGATGTCGAGCAGCGGCCCTTTCACGTAGCGCTTGTCCGCGTGATAGCCGAGGATCGAATTCTCATGCTCCTCGAAGGCCAGCACAAGGCCGACGTGATGCCGGTCCTCCGGCACATGCGCGAGCCCGCGCCGACGCAATTCGGCCGGATCGGCGGCCCCTGTCAGATCGATCGGCTTGCCGTCCAGCGTGACGCTGCCCGAAACCGCCTTGCGGATGCCGGAGATCGCCTCCAGCAACTCAGACTGGCCGTTGCCGGCGACGCCGGCGATGCCGACGATCTCGCCGGCGCGCACGTCAAATGAAACATCGTCAACCATGGTGACGCCGCGTTGGTCCTTCACCACGAGGTTCTTGACCGAAAGCTTGACTTCGCCGGCCTTGGCCTCGCCCTTCTCGACCCGCAGCAACACGCGGCGCCCGACCATCAGCTCGGCCAGTTCCTCGACGGTGGTCTGCTTGGTCACGCGCGTCGCCACCATCGTGCCCTGGCGCATGACGGAAACAGTGTCGGTGATCGCCATGATTTCACGCAGCTTGTGCGTGATCAGCACGATCGTCTTGCCCTGGTCCTTGAGCTGTTTGAGGATGCGGAACAGATGGTCGGCTTCGGCCGGTGTCAGCACGCCCGTCGGCTCATCGAGAATGAGGATTTCGGCACCGCGATAGAGCGCCTTGAGGATTTCGACGCGCTGCTGCAGGCCGACCGGCAGCTCCTCGATGATCGCGTCGGGGTCGACCTCCAGCCCGTATTCATGCTCCAGCCGATCAAGCTCGGCGCGCGCCTTGGCGATCGAGGATTTGAGCAGCGCGTCGCTCTCGGCGCCGAGGATGATGTTTTCCAGCACCGTGAAATTGTCGACCAGCATGAAATGCTGATGCACCATGCCGATACCGGCGGCGATGGCGTCGTTGGAGCTCTTGATCGAAGCCGGCTTGCCGTTGACCCGGATTTCGCCGCTGTCGGCCTGATAGAAGCCGTAGAGGATCGACATCAGCGTGGACTTGCCGGCGCCGTTTTCGCCAACGATGCCATGGATCGTCCCGCGGGCGATCTCGAGATTGATGTCGCGATTGGCGCGCACGGCGCCAAAACTCTTGTTGATGCCGATCAGCTCGATTGCGGCTTCCGCCATGCGATCGTTCCCATAATTTTTTTATCGTTTGGTCAAAATGACTAGCACGGCACCTGTCCCCTGCCAATTGGCCGGCTATGACGCCCACTCTCGACAAATCCCGGCATGCTTGTCAATTTCGAACACGCGCGGCATGCGCCATTGACAGGCGCCGTTGTGCAACTCAAGCCCGCGAGAGCAGGGTCCCCAGGGAAATTGACATGACCGACAACCGATTGATGACGCTGGAGATCCACGTCGCCGAACAGGCCAAGACCATCGAGGAGCTGTCCGGCCAGATCGCGGAGCAGTGGAAGACGATCGAGCGCATCCAGAAGAAGCTCGACGCGCTGACCAGCCGCTTTCTCGCGCTGGAAGAGCAGACGGCGCCGGACGTTCCGGTCACCAAGCCGCCGCACTGGTAGAAGGAGTTTTGGGGGATGAGGGAGGCGCAGCGATGACCGGAGAAGGCGACCGCATTGCGCGGGCCAGTGACTACGTACTTGGCCTGATGAACGAACGGGACCGCGAGCGGGCCGAACGTGACCTCGAAATCGATCCGGCCTTCCGCAATGCCGTCATGCAACTTGCCGAGCGCATGCATCTGTTCGATCGCGCCGGCAGCGACACGGAAAACACCAGCCGCCCCTGGCAGGACATCGCCGCCCATATCGCCGCGCTGCCACAGATGCCGCCGCTCGGCCAGGATCGGGTGGGAAGCGGCAAGCCCGTCATCGACGGCCCGCGCCCGCCGATAGGCATCGGCCTGCAAGCATTGCCCGGCCGGCTGGCCCTATCGGTGGCCGCGGGGCTGATCATCGCCTTTGCGCTTGGCTACCTTGCCGGGCGTTTCGCCGGCTGATCGCCGTCAGGACATCGTCAGCCTTCGCCGGCTTCATCCGCCATGGCCGACGAGCCTGCCGAAGGCTCCCACAATTCGATCGGATTGCCTTCGGGGTCATGGATGCGGGCGAAGCGGCCGACCTCGGAATCCCACTCGCCCCGCGTCTCGACCGCGATGCCGGCGGCCTTTAGGCCGGCGATCAGTCCATCCAGATCGTCGACGCGGAAATTGACCATCCACTGCTGTTCGTCGCGGCCGAAATAGTCCGTGTCCTGAGCGAATGGACTGAACACAGTAAGCCCGGCATCCTGGCGCCATACGGTCTTGGCGATGTCATCGATGCCGAGATGGCGCTCGTACCATTCGGCCAACAGCTTCGGATCTTGGGCGCGAAAGAACACGCCACCAATACCGGTTACCCTCGCCATGCTGTCATCTCCCCTTGCAGCATCCCCAGCCGAGGCACTCTAGCACGCGGCAACGACAGATGAGGCAGTTCGGCGACCGGCTTTTGAGAGCGTGCTAAAGTTTCCGTTTCATCAGCACCAGTGGCTCGCCGTCGATGACCATCCTTTCGGCGACCGTCCAGCCGAGCTTGATGTAGAGCGCCTCGGCGCTATCGGTGTAGAGATAGAACTCGCGGCAGCCGACTGCATGGGCATGGCGTTCGACCGCCGCGATCAGCGTTGTGCCGAGACCTTGTCCGCGATGATTTTCGGCGACGACCAGGCCGGCGAGCCATGGCGACACCTCATGCAGCGGCTCGATCTCCTCGCGCACGAACAGGCACGAGCCGATCGGCTCGCCATCGATCTCGGCGACGAAACCGGCTTCGAAACCATCGCCGTCGATGAGTTTCGCCAGCCCGGCCCGGTCGGCTTCCCGCGAAATCTTGCCGTCGTCAAAGAAAGTAACGTGGCGTAGCTTCACCAGCGCGGCGAGATCGGAATGTCGCATCTTGCGAATGACTGGGGGCATGGCGGTTCTCGTCAGTGTCGGCAAAAGCGCCTCGAATTACCGCCACCCTCTGCCGCCATGGTCGCACAAGGGCAAGGCGCACAGTGCATCGCCGGGATAGACCACGCCGGACCTATCGGTTCTCAAAAAAGAACCGCCGGACTTTCGCCCGGCGGTTCGTCATTCGTCCGTCAAATGCCGATCAGTAAGGGCACTTGTTGTCGCTCGAATAGTCATGCACCTGGATCTTGCCGCCAATGATGTCTTCCTTGGCCTTGTCGGCGGCAGCCTTCATCTCCGGCGTGATGAGAGCCTTGTTGTTGTCGTCCAGGGCGTAGTCGACGCCGCCTTCCTTGAGGCCGAGATTATTGATGCCACCGGTGAACTTGCCATTCTTGGCGTCGGTGAAAGCGCTGTAGACAGCAACGTCGACGCGCTTCAGCATCGAGGTCAGCACCTTGCCGGGCTGCAGGCCGTTCTGGTTGGAATCGACGCCGATGCCGAGCTTGCCCGCATCAGCCGCCGCCTGCAGCACGCCCACGCCCGTGCCACCAGCCGCCGCGTAGATCACGTCGGCGCCCTGATCGATCTGGGTCTTGGCGATTTCGCCGCCCTTGGCCGGGTCGTTCCAGGCAGCCGGCGTGTCGCCGGTCATGTTGTAGATGACATCGGTCGCGCCGTTTGCCTTGGCGCCGCCGACATAGCCGCAGCCGAACTTGCGGATGAGCGGAATGTCCATGCCGCCGATGAAACCGACCTTCTTGGTCTTGGAGGCCATCGCACCGAGCAGGCCGACGATGTAGGAGCCTTCCTGTTCCTTGAACTTCAGCGAGCGCACGTTGGGCAGATCGACCTGATCGTCGATGATGGCGAATTTCAGCTCCGGATATTCCTTGGCCACCTTGGTCAGGGAATCAACCCAGGAGAAGCCGGCCATGACGATCGGGCTGCGACCGTCTTCGGCGAAGCGGCGCAGCGCCTGTTCGCGCTGCGAGGCGTTCGAAACTTCGAATTCCACATAGGAGACGCCGCTCTCCTTCTTGAATTTCTCGGCGCCGTTAAAGGCAGCCTCGTTGAAGGATTTGTCGAACTTGCCGCCGAGGTCGTAAAGCAGCGCCGGCTTGATCTCTTCGGCGACGGCCGGGAAGATCATCGCGGTTGCGGCCAGAAGGCCGAGAACGATACGTTTCATAGGATCCACACCCTGTCGGTTTATTTTTCCAATTTGGTCGCAAATCCAGGTTCCGGCCCGGCTTGCGACGTCCGGCAGGAGCTTCTCCCTCCCGCTCAAGCTTTATCTTGCACGGCTGCGGACAAAATTCACGTGGAATTTTGACCCTTTGGAAAAAGCATGGCGCCGAAGCGGCGCCATGAAAAATCCTTTGCCGGCAATGGAAAACCGCCATCGTCAAGGCTGGCGGTTTCCGGCGAAAGCCGTTCGTCAGGCCGGCGCGGCGGCGGGAATGGCGCAGGACACGCCCGTGCCCTTCAGCCCGCAATAGCCATAGGGGTTCTTCGCCAGATATTGCTGGTGATCCTCTTCGGCGAAATAGAACGTCGGCGCCGGGGCGATCTCGGTCGTGATCTTGCCGCGTCCAGCACTGCGCAACGACGCCTCATAGGCATCGCGCGAGGCAACCGCGGCCTGATATTGTGCATCCGAGAAGGTGTAGATGGCGGAACGATAGGTGGTGCCGACATCGTTACCCTGGCGCATGCCTTGCGTCGGGTCATGTGCCTCCCAGAACAGCTTGAGCAATTCGGCATAGGACACGATCTTCGGATCGAACACCACCAGCACCACCTCGGCGTGGCCGGTGAGCCCCGTGCAGGTTTCCTGATAGGTCGGATTGGCGGTGACGCCGCCGGCATAACCGACCGCCGTCACCCAGACCCCTTCGGTCTGCCAGAACAGGCGCTCGGCGCCCCAGAAGCAGCCAAGGCCGAACAGCGCCGTTTCCAAGCCTTCCGGATAGGGGCCTTTCAGAGCCCGTTTCGAGACATAGTGCTTCGAGGCGGTCGGGATCGGCCTGTCGCGGCCGGGCAACGCCTCTTCCGGCTTCGGCAGGTTGAGCTTCTTGTTCAACATGTCACTGAGGAAAAACATGTGATTTCTCCTTGTTTCGTCGAAAGCTAATTCGCTGCGGACGCCAAAATGTTACGCACTGGTGGCGACACGCCCGGTTCGCCGCTGCCGCCGATAACCGATCGCGTAGAGAAGGAAGGCCAGGAGCGCGAACAAGGCGAATCCGGGCAGATCGAGCGCCTTGTCGACGAACCCGTCCCAGGCAACGACACCGGCCTTTTCGCGCACGAAAGCCTCCGTGGCGGCAAGCGTATCGGGCGAGACCGCTCCCCAACTCGTCTTGAGCGGCGTCACCACCAGATGCGAGGCAGCCACCGTGCGCGTGGCGTCGAGCACGGCCATGATGACCGCGATCGCAAGCGCCACCATGGCGGCAAGCCTGAACAGGAAACGCAACATGCAGGCCCTTCCAGCGTCTGTTTCGCCCCTAGAGATATGGCCTGGCGCCCGCTCGCGCAATCGGCGCGACGACTTTACCCGCAGTTGATCGCACCGCGACGCCGACACCTCGGCTTGGCATTTGCTTGAGGCCTGGCCCGCGCATGAACCTCGGAATTTCACCCGGCAATGGCCGACGCTTGACCGGCATTTGGGCACCAGCGACCGAAAGCGGCGGAGAAGCACCACGATCGCTGCCGATATGACTTGGCATTCCGCGTCGGATCGACTAGATGAGCCCCGCGCCCGAAGCTTCGACGGCTCAGGGCGCGGGAAACGGATTGCCTTTGGTCGATAAGGAAATCCGGCGCGGACCAAGGTCCGGTTTCCAGGGGAGCGCATCCCATCGACCGGCGCGGTGCAACCAGCCGCGATCACGCGCAAGGACGGAGAGGTGGCCGAGTGGTTGAAGGCGCACGCCTGGAAAGTGTGTTTACGGGAGACCGTAACGCGGGTTCGAATCCCGCTCTCTCCGCCATCAGCCTCCAAAATCCATGATTTCCGCCGCCGAACGAGAAATACGCTTGGGCTGAGTGTAGACACAGGTCGCGTGTTTCCCGACAGGCCAACAAATCATGCCGCTGCGACCGCCTTTGTGGGCACACCATTCCGCTATGAAATTGTGGGACTTGCTCCGAGTTTGCTGAATCGGACGCGCACGCACTGTTCATTGAACCGCCCTTTCATCGGCCTGCGCCGGCCAATCTCGCTTATGATCGTTTCGGGCCCTTTCGGTTCCGGCAAAGGCTTTAACGGCGCAACCGATACATGGTTTTTGCTGCGATCCGTGTTCGACGAAGATTTCCACAGAGCGAAGATTTTTCGCAGCATGTCGTTCGTTAGAGATTGACTAAATCAAAACGATCACTATCAATCACGACCAAGAGGAGACGATATGAGCGAGCACCGATCCAGGTTCCCGCATGAGCGGCATCAGCAGATGATCGATCTGATCGTCGAACTGAAGCGCGTGGGAACCACCGAACTGGCGGCGAAGATGGGCATTTCGCTGCCGACGGTTCGCCGCGACGTCGCCGTTCTCGAACAGGCCGGGCTTGTGTCGCGCACCCATGGCGGCGTGGTGGCGCGCGGCATCGGCGAAAGCACGACCGAGCCGCTGTTCCTCGAAAAGCTGCGCGTTCACCAGAACCTGAAGACGCGCATCGGCGCCGCGGCCGCGGCCACGGTCGACAACAACAAGGTCGTCATCCTCGATTCCGGCACGACATCGCTGGCCATCGCGCGGGAGCTGGCCGGGCGTCCGGTCACCGTCGTCGCCATGGACCTGAAGGTGGCGGAGGCGGCCGCTTCCGGCGCGACCGAAGTGCATGTTCTCGGCGGCCGCATCCGCAACGGCTATTACAGCATCGTCGGCTCGTGGATGGCCGACGCGCTGAAAGGCATACGCGCCGACGTCTTTTTCATGGCGGCCGACGCGATCGACGAAACCGGCGTGACCAACTCGACGCTGGACGAAGCCGAGGTCAAACGCGCCGCGATCGCGCAGGCGGCACGGACCACGCTCGTTGCCGACCACAGCAAGCTCAACCTGCACAGTTTCGTCTCGGTCTGTCCGCTCGACGCGGTCAACCTGTTCATCACCGACCGCGGCGCCGAGCCGTTGCTCGGTCCCTACCGCGACAAGTTCGCGGATATCCAAGTCGTTTGACCGTCAACGGTCATCGCCCTCCCAAGGCTAGAAAGGCAGAAATACAGTGAGCAAATTCAACAAGTTGTTCGGCGGCAAGAAGCCGATCATCGCCATGGTGCATCTCAACCCGATGCCCGGCACCCCGCTTTATGACGCGGAGGCAGGCGTTGCCGGCATCGTCGAGGCGGCGCGTCGCGACCTCACCGCCCTGCAGGCCGCCGATGTCGACGCCGTGATGTTCGGCAACGAAAACGACCGTCCTTACGAATTGCAGGTCGACACTGCATCGACGGCGACCATGGCCTATGTCATCGGCCAACTTCGCTCGGAAATCGCCAAGCCATTCGGCGTCAACGTCTTGTGGGACCCGATGAGCACGGTTGCCCTCGCAGTCGCCACCGGCGCGTCCTTCGTGCGCGAAATCTTCACCGGCACCTACGCTTCCGACATGGGCCCGTGGACGCCGAACGCCGGTCAGGCCATGCGCTACCGCGACCGCCTCGACCGCTCCGACCTCGTGATGCTGAACAACGTCTCGGCTGAATTCGCCGACTCGCTCGACAAGCGTTCGTTGGCCGATCGCGCCCGCTCGGCCGTGTTCTCCTCGATCCCGGACGCCGTGCTGGTTTCCGGCGCCATCACCGGCGAAGCCGCCGAAATGTCTGCGCTGGTATCGGTGAAGAAGGTGCTTCCGAACACGCCTGTTCTGGCCAACACCGGCGTTCGCCACGCGACCGTCGCCGACATCCTCAAGATCGCTGATGGCTGCATCGTCGGCTCGTCGCTGAAGATCGACGGCGACACCTGGAAATCGGTCGACGCCGAGCGCGCCAAGGAATTCATGCGCATCGTCAAGGCGACGCGCGGCCAGTAAGCGGACCGGAAAGAAGGGGCGGAGGAAGCGTATGGACGTCAGACAGGACACCACCAATTCCTATCTGAAAAGCCTGGCGGTTCTCACCGCCCTGATCTTCATCGCACTGAGCATCACGGCGCCAAGCTTCCTCGGCCTTAGCAATCTGAACTCCATGGGCTTCCAGTTCCCGGAGTTCGGGCTGCTTGCCCTCGCCGTCCTGCCGACCATGATTTCCGGCGGCATCGACCTCTCGGTCGTCGCCGTCGCCAACCTGGCGGCGATCGTCGCCGCCGTCATCATGCGCGCCGGGCCGGAATATGCCTGGCTCGCCATTCCGGCGGCACTCACCGTCGGCGTCTGCTGCGGCGCGCTGAACGGTTTCCTCATCGCCTATCTCCGCCTGCCGCCCATCCTGGCGACGCTCGGCACCATGCAGCTGTTTGCCGGCATCGGCATCGTCATCACCCGCGGTCCCGCGATCACCGGGCTGCCGGACTGGTACACGTCCTTCGGCAACCAGTCGCTCGGCGGCGTGGTGCCTCTGCCCCTGGTGATCTTTGCGCTGGTGGCGCTCGGCCTCTACTTCCTGCTGACCCGCACGCCGGTCGGCCTCAGATTGCGGCTCTTCGGCGCCAATCCGGTCGCCGCCGGTTTTGCCGGCATTCGCGAACGCGGCCTGCTGATCCGCATCTATGCGATCGCCGGTTTCATCGCGGCCCTTGCAGGCCTCGTGGTGCTGGCGCGCGTCAATTCCGCCAATGCCGATTACGGCTCGTCCTATCTGTTGCTGGTCATCCTGATCAACATCCTGGCAGGCGTCAGCCCGGCCGGCGGCTTCGGCACCGTCACCGGCGTCGTGCTTGCCGTCATCTGCCTGCAATTCATTTCGAGCGGCCTCAACTTCCTCTCTTTCAGCGCCTTCTCGCGCGACCTGTTCTTCGGCGGCTTCCTCGTCGCCGCCATGTCGCTGCGCGTCGCCATGGGCTCGCTCAACCTGTCATCGCTCTTCCAACGAAAGGTCAAACCGTCGTGAAGGACCGTCTTCGCTCCCTGCTCGAATCCCTCATGCTGACGCCCGGACTTTCGGGCCATGAGGATCGCGTCCGCCGCCTGATTGCCCGCGATCTGGCTGACCTGCCGCTGAAGCTCCGCACCGACACGCTGGGCAATCTGATCGCCACGCTGGAAGGCGACGCCGGCGCACCCTCGGTGATGCTGTTTGCCCACACCGACCAGTTGGGCTTCATCGTCCGCAAGGTCGAGGCCAACGGCCTGATCCGCATCGAACGCCTCGGCGGCATTCCCGAAAAGGCGCTTCCCGCCCAGGCCGTGCTGTTCTGCGTCGGCGAAGGTAGAGACGTTCACGGCGTCATCGCCAACAAGAGCCATCACGCGACGCCGGCCGAAGAGAAATACAAGGTCACGCCTTACGCCGAACTGTTCATCGACGTCGGCGCCGAAAACGCGGACGAAGTGCACAAGCTCGGCATCGCGATCGGCACGCCGGTGGTCTACGACCCGCGCGTCATCCATCTCAACGAAAACCGCGTGATCGGCACTTCGATCGACGACCGCGCCGGCTGCGCGGTGGTGATGGAAGTGGCGCGCCAGCTTTCCAAGGACGGGCCGCGCCCGACCGTACACTTCGTCTTTGCCGTGCTCGAAGAATTCAACCTGCGCGGCGCCATGGTCGCGGCCCAGTCGATCAAGCCGGACATCGCCATTCAGCTCGATCTCGCGCTGAACTCCGATACGCCCGACATGGCGCATCGCGGCGAAGTGGCGCTTGGCGGCGGACCGGCGATCAGCCTCTATTCCTTCCACGGACGCGGAACGCTGAACGGCACCATTCCGCACCCGGCGCTGCCGCATCTTTTCGCCGAGACAGCCAGGGCTGAAAAAATCCCGCTGCAGCGGACCGCCCATACCGGCGCGCTGACGGACTCTTCCTATGTCCAGCTCGTCAATGAAGGCGTTGCCTGTATCGATGTCTGTTTCCCCTGCCGCTACACGCACACCGCTCTCGAAATGTGCGACCTGCGCGACCTGGAGGGACTGACCAAACTGCTGGTTTCGGTCATTCGCCGCGTCACCCCGTCCTTCAGCCTCGATCGCGACCTCTACACCTGATGCCACACTATCTCGGGATCGATATCGGCACCTTTGAATCGAAGGGCACCCTGGTGGACGACACCGGGCGGATCGTCGCCACGGCGGCGCGTCCTCACAAGATGCTCGTACCCCAGCCAGGCTGGGCCGAACACGATGCCGAGACGAACTGGTGGGGCGAGTTCTGCTCCATCAGCAAGGAGCTGATCGCTTCCAGCGGCGTTGCCCCGAGCGACATCCGCTCCGTCGGCGCCAGCGGCATTGGCCCCTGCATGCTGCCGGTCGATGCCGACGGCGTGCCGCTGATGAACGCGGTGCTCTACGGCGTCGACACGCGGGCGGCGGTCGAGATCGAGGAACTTTCCGCCGAGATCGGCGTGGACGAACTGGTCCGCACCGGCGGCAATGCGCTGACATCGCAATCGGTCGGGCCCAAAATCCTCTGGCTTAAGAAGAACCGGCCGGAGCTTTATGCCCGCACCCACAAGGTGCTCAACTCCTCGTCGTTTCTGGTTCACCGGCTGACCGGCCGCTACGTGCTAGACCATTATTCGGCCTGCAGCTCGAGCCCGCTCTACGACGCCGCCAGCAACCAATGGACCGACAGGTTCGCCGATCGCATCATCGCGCCCGAACGCTTGCCAGGCCTTTTGTGGACGACCGACATCGCAGGCACGGTGACGGCGGCGGCCGCCGATGCCACCGGCCTTGCGGCAGGAACACCGGTCATTGCCGGCACGATCGACGCGGCGTCCGAAGCCGTCAGCGTCGGCGTGCAAGGCACCGGCGAGATGATGGTCATGTACGGCTCGACCATGTTCATCATTCTCGTCACCGACAGGCGGGTCGAGGACCCCAGGCTCTGGTATGCGCCCTGGCTGTTCCAGGGTCAGCACGCCTGCATGTCGGGCACGTCGACAAGCGGCACGCTGACGCGCTGGTTCCAGGACCAGTTCGCCCGCGAACTCGACCCGAAGTCGGCATTGCGCGAACTCGCAGAACAGGCCGCGACTTCACCGGCGGGCGCCAACGGCCTGGTGGTTCTTCCCTATTTCTCGGGCGAGCGCACGCCGATCCACGATCCGCAGGCAAAAGGCATGCTGTTCGGCCTCGACCTCACCCATACCCGCGCCGACATCTACCGCGCCTTCCTCGAAGGCATCGCCTATGGCGTCAACGACGTCATCGAGACCTATGTCGGAGCCGGCGCGCCGCTGAAGACGATCGCCGCTGTCGGCGGCGGCACCAAGAACCAGGTGTGGTCGCAATCGGTCTCCGATGTCAGCAACTGGCCGCAAACCGTACGCGCCAAGACGATCGGGGCCGCCTATGGCAACGCCTTTCTCGGCGCGGTCGCAGTCGGCAACGCCAGGCGCAGCGACATTAGCGCCTGGAACCCGGTCGAACGCCTGATCGAGCCGGACAGCGGCAATGCCGCCGTCTACGCGCGCCGCCGCAAGACATTCAAAGAGCTTTACGCCCGGACGAAGGACCTCATGAAAGAGGCCTCGCGCTGAGCGTCGAACCGCGCCCGGCTGGACGTCACCATGACGGACGGGGCGTTTATTAAAGTGGAGGAACTTGTGACTTTTAACTTCAGGAAAATGACGGTTGCGGCAGCGCTCGGCGCGTCGCTTCTGGCGGGCGCTGCAGCTGTCACCCATGCACAGGATGCCAAGCACACGATCGTGACGGTCGTGAAGCTGTCGGGCATTGCCTGGTTCAACCGCATGGGCGACGGCGTCGCGGAATACGCCAAGGAAACCGGCCATGACGCTACCCAGGTCGGTCCGGCTTCCGCCGACGCCGCTCTCCAGGTGCAGATGATCGAAGACCTCATCGCCAAGAAGGTCGACGCGATCACGGTCGTCCCGAACTCGCCGGAAGCCCTGGAGCCAGTGCTGGCCAAGGCGCTCGCCCAGAACATCAAGGTGGTTGGCCATGAAGGTTCCAGCCTCAAGAACATAACCTACGATGTCGAGGCCTTCGACAATGGCGCCTATGGCGAGCATCTGATGGAAGCGATGGCCAAGGCGATGGGCGGCGAAGGCGAATATGCCGTGTTCGTCGGCCATCTCACCGCCAAGACCCACAATGAATGGGTGGACGCGGCGATCGCCTACCAGAAGGCCAAATACCCGAAGATGAAGCTCGTCACCGACAAGATCGAGAGCAACGAGCAGCAGCAGACTGCCTACCAGAAGAGCAAGGAACTGCTGCGCACCTACCCGAACCTCAAGGGTATCCAGGGCTCGGCCGGTGAAGACGTGGTCGGCGCGGCACTTGCCGTCGAGGAAGCCGGCCTGACCGGCAAGGTCGCCATCGTCGGCACCAGCCTCGTCTCGGTTTCGGGTCCGTATCTCGAAAGCGGCGACATCAAGATGATCTCGTTCTGGGATCCGGCCAAGGCCGGCATCGCCATGAACAAGGTTGCCGCGATGGCGATCGAAGGCAAGCCGATCACCGACGGCATGGATCTCGGCGTCGAGGGTTATTCCAAGATCCGTCTCGACGGCAAGGTCATCTACGGCCAGGCCTGGGTCGACGTGACCAAGGAAAACATGGGCGAATATAAATTCTAAGTCGCAATAGCCCCGACAGGCGCCGCCGGACAATGCGTCCGGCGGCTTCTGTCCCTGGAGACCGGGATGACCGAAGAAACACCCAATCATCGACCCGTGCTGGAGATGCGTGGCATCCGCAAGGCCTATGGCCCGGTACGGGTATTGGAAGATGTCGGCCTGTCCTTGCAGGAGGGTGAGGTCAGGTGCCTTGCCGGCGAAAACGGTTCCGGCAAATCGACCCTGATCAAGGTTCTCTCTGGCGTCGTCGGCGCCGATGCGGGAAGCGTCGCCATCAATGGCAAGGCATCCGGCCAGGACGCCAAGGCAGCGATCGCGGCCGGCCTCTCCGTCATCTATCAGGATTTCTCCTTGTTCCCGAACCTGAGTGTCTGGGAAAACATCGGATTTCTCGCCGCCGTCACCACCGGTGACAGATGGCATCGCCGCGGCTCGCGCCGGAAGCTTGCCATCGACACGCTGAAGCGCATGCAGGTCGACATCGACCCGGACATGCCGGTCGAGCTTCTGCCGGTCGCCTCCAAGCAGCTCGTGGCGATTGCCCGCGCGCTGGCCAACCAGGCACGCATCATCGTCATGGACGAGCCGACCACCGCGCTGACCCGCAGCGAGGTGGCAAAACTCCTGGAAATCGTGTCGGCGCTGAAGGCGCAGGGCGTCGCTTTCCTGTTCGTCAGCCACAAGATCGAAGAAGTTTTCGCGGTCTGCGACACGGTCACCGTGCTGCGCGATGGCCGCGTCGTCGTCGAAGGCCCTATCGGCGAGTTCGATCCGGCCCGCCTCGTCGAGGCGATGACCGGCCGTTCCATCGACAGCCAGCGCCTTCCCCGCACGGAATTTCCAGCCGCCTCCCCTTTCCTTTCCGCAAAAAAACTCGGCCGGCGTGGCGAATTCGCCAATGTCGACCTCGACCTCAGGCCGGGCGAGATCGTCTCGGTGGTCGGTCTTCTCGGCTCCGGCCGCACCGAACTGGCGCTGACCCTGTTCGGGCGCCTGTCGCCTGACGCCGGCGAAATCACGGTCGACGGCAGGCCGGTTTCTTTCGCCAGCGTCAGCGACGCCATCGAGCGCGGCATCGCCTATGTGCCGGAGGACCGCCTGACCGAGGGCCTGTTCCTCAACCAGCCGATCCGCGACAACATCATCGTGTCGAGCCTGGAGAAGAACACCAAGGGCGGCATCGTCGACGCGGCGGCGCTGGTGCGCCGGGCGCAGGATGCGGTGAAGAAGCTGCGCATCAAGACGCCAGGCATTACGCCGCCGGTCGCCACGCTTTCCGGCGGCAACCAGCAGCGCGTCGTCCTGGCGCGCTGGATGGAACGCGATCCCAAGCTGATGATCCTGAACGGTCCGACCGTCGGCGTCGACGTCGGCTCGAAGCGCGAAATCCATGAATTGCTGATCGCGCTGAGCCGCGCTGGAACCGCCGTGATGGTGGTGACCGACGACATCAGCGAGGCGATCGCGCTGTCCGACCGCATCCTGGTGATGGTGCGCGGGCACATCACCGCGAACTTCGACGCGACCGAAATCAACGAAGAAAAACTCTACAAGGAAGTGGTCAGAGAGGACCGGCCATGAATTCTTCTTTCCGGTTCCTCGCCACGCCGCAAGGTGTCGTGCTGGCCACGGCAATCGTGTTCGCGCTGGTGCTCAGCCTGCTCAACCCCGCCTTCTTTTCGCCGGCCACGCTGGTCGACCTTCTGCGCAATTCGCTGGTCACCGGCATCTTCGCGCTCGGCGTCATGATGGTGCTGGCGTCCGGCGGCATCGACGTCTCGTGCACCGCGATTGGCGCTTTCGCCATGTATGCGACGATGAAGATCATCCTCGGCATCGATGTCGATGTGCCGATCATCGTCTTTTTCGCGCTGAGTGCCTCGATCGGCGCCTCGCTCGGCCTGATCAACGGCCTGTTGATCGGCGGCCTCGGGCTGCCGACGCTGATCGTGACGCTCGGAACGCTGAGCCTCTTCCGCGGCGCGCTGCTGACTTTCCTCGGCACCGTCTACATCACGTCTGTTCCCCGCGAGGTCATCCAGTTCTCGCGCAAGGTGTTCGTGCGGCTGGAGAACGCAGCCGGCCAGATGGTATCGCTGCCGATGTCGTTCATCGTGCTGGTGGGCGTCGCCGTCACTGTGGCGATCCTGATGGGCCACACGCTGTTCGGCCGCAAGATCTACGCCATCGGCGGCTCCGAAGATGCGGCGGAGCGCATTGGCATCAAGGTCAAGCGCGTCAAGGTGATGATCTACGTCCTGGCGGGTGCGATCGCCGGCCTGGCGGGCATGACCCATGTGACGCTGTCGCGCATGGCCAATCCGTTCGACCTGGTCGGCATGGAGCTGAACGTCATTGCTGCAGTGGTGCTCGGCGGCGCCCGCATCACCGGCGGCCACGGCACGGTGACCGGCACGCTGCTTGGCGTTTTCGTCATCACCATGATCAACACGACGCTCTTGATGGCGGGTGTTCCGTCCTATTGGCAGAAGGTCGTCATCGGTTGCCTTATCGTCGTCGGCACCGGCCTGCCGATCGTCATCGACCGCCTCGCCCGGCATCGCGAACGCATCGCACGGCCGCTCGGCGCGTGACTCTGGAGGAAATGGAAACATGAAGAAGATCCTGAACAACCCCGCCGATTATGTCGACGAGATGCTGGAGGGCATGGTCGCCGCCCATCCGGAATATTACGCGCAGCCAGTGCGCCGCGTCGTCGTGCGCGCCGCCGGCGCCCGCAAGGGCAAGGTCGGCATCGTATCGGGCGGTGGCTCCGGCCATCTGCCGATCTTCACCGGCTATGTCGGCAAAGGCCTGCTCGACGCCTGCGCCATCGGCGACGTATTCGCCAGCCCTTCAGCCGAGCAGATGGCCGAGGCGATCAGGCTGGCCGACGGCGGCGCCGGCGTGCTGAGGCTCTACGGCAATTACGGCGGCGACGTCATGAATTTCGACATGGCCGGCGAGATGGTCGAGATGGAAAACGACATCCGCACGACTACCGTTCTGCTAGCCGACGACGTCGCCTCCGCCCCGGCGGCGGAAGCACAGAAGCGCCGCGGCGTCGCCGGCATGGTCTTTGCCTACAAGATCGCCGGCGCGCATGCCGAGACCGGCGCGGACCTCGACGAGGTTACCCGCGTCGGGCAGAAGGCTGCCGATGCCTGCCGCTCCATCGGCATGGCGCTGACCCCCTGCACCATTCCGCAGGCCGGCAAGCCGACGTTTGAGATCGGCGAGGGCGAAATGGAAATGGGCATGGGCATCCATGGCGAGCCCGGCATCTGGCGCGCCGCCATCAAGCCCGCCGACGAGATCGCCGACGAGATGATCGACAGGCTTGTGGCCGACCAGCCGCTCGGCAAGGGCGACCGCATCTCGATCCTGGTGAATTCGCTGGGCGCGACGCCCGCCGAAGAACTCTACATCCTCTACCGGCACGCCAGGAAGCGCCTCGATGCGATGGGCGTCGAGATCGTCATGCCGCTGGTCGGCCGCTTTGCCACTTCGATGGAAATGACCGGCGCCACGATGACGATCATCAAGCTCGACGGCGAGTTGGAAGGTCTGCTCAAGGCGCCCGCGGAATGCGCTTTCTGGAAGGTGTGACATGACCGCGATCGACAGCACCGCACTCAAGGCCGCGCTCGGACGGGTGGCGGCGGCTACCGCAGACGCCTCCGCCGAGCTTTGCGCGGCTGACGGCGCACTCGGCGACGGCGATCTCGGCATCACCGTTTCCAAGGGTTTTGCCGAAGCCGCCGCCGCTCCCCTTCCCGAAGATTTCGGCATGGCCCTTCTGGAAGCCGCCAAGGCGTTCCAGCGCGTCTCGTCGTCCTCCTACGGAACGCTGGTTGCGACCGCTTTCATGTCCGCCGCCAAGACGACCAAGGGCAGGACATCGATCGACGCGGCTGAAATTCCCGGACTGATCGCGGCTGCACGAGACGCCATGATGGCGCGCGGCAAGGGCGCACTCGGCGACAAGACTGTTCTGGACAGCCTCGACGCCATCGCGAAAGCCATCGACGGCGTTGCGCCAGAAGCCATGGTGGCGACTGCCATCAAAGCAGCCGCCGACACGCTGGAAGAATACAAGGGCAAGCCCAACCTTCTCGGGCGCGCCCGCATGTTCGGCGAAAAGAGCATCGGCCTGGCCGACCCCGGACAGCTGGCATTGCTGCGCATCGTCGAAGGGCTGAAGGGCTAGGAACCCCGTTCCACCTGCTGATTTTCCATCGCGCGGAGCCCTTTTGCTTTGCGCGATGGAAAAGCGCGCCGGGCAACGGCGAGCTTCCCCGGCTGAACAGGCATTCAGCGATCCCCCGCGCCCTGCCGCCACGATCTCTAAACACATAGTCCAAGTAGAAACGTCCGTTGCAGCTATGCCATGCTGACTTCGCGCCTGTCCCTGCTACAGTGCTGGCAAGGGTGGGAGCGCATGTGACGGCTGGAGGGCCGCAGTCCAAACGGGAGGAGTTCTATGGCGATGATCTCGCGCGCACTTGCAGTCGTTCTTCTGGCAGGCGTTTCGTTTCCGGCCGCCGCGCAGCAATTCTCGGACAACAAGGTCAAGATCGGTATCCTGAACGACCAGTCCGGCGTCTATGCCGATTTCGGTGGCAAATGGTCCTACGAGGCAGCCAAGATGGCGGTCGAGGATTTCGGCGGCAAGGTCAAGGGCGTGCCGATCGAGGTGGTCACCGCCGATCATCAGAACAAGGCCGACATCGCCTCCAACATCGCGCGCCAATGGTATGACACCGAGCAGGTGGACGCGATCATGGAACTAACCACGTCGTCGGTCGCGCTCGCCGTGCAAGGCATTTCGCAGGAAAAGAAGAAGATCGACATCGTCACCGGCGCGGCCACTTCGGATCTCACCGGCAAGTCGTGCTCGCCTTATGGCTTTCACTGGGCCTACGACACCCATGCGCTCGCCGTCGGCACCGGCGGCGCGCTGGTGCAGCAGGGCGGCGACACCTGGTTCTTCCTGACCGCCGACTACGCCTTCGGATATTCGCTCGAAGAACAGACCTCGAAATTCGTCACCTCGAAAGGCGGCAAGGTGCTGGGTTCGGTGCGCCATCCGCTGGCCACCACCGACTATTCGTCGTTCCTTTTGCAGGCGCAGTCTTCGGGCGCCAAGGTGATCGGCCTTGCCAATGCCGGCCTCGACACCGCCAACGCCATCAAGCAGGCGGCTGAGTTCGGCATCGTTGCCGGCGGCCAGCGCATGGCCGCCCTTCTGTTCACGCTCGCCGAAGTGCATGGCCTTGGCCTCGAGGCAGCGCAGGGGCTGACACTGACCGAAGGCTTCTATTGGGATCGTGACGATCAGTCCCGCGCCTGGGCGAAGAAGTTTTTCGACCGCACCGGCCGCATGCCGAACATGATCCAGGCCGGCACTTATTCGGCGGTCCTTCAATATCTGAAGGCCGTCGACAAGGCCGGCACCGACGAAACCGAAGCCGTCGCCAAGAACCTGCACGAGATGCCGGTCGAGGACGTTTTCGCGCGCGGCGGCAAGGTCGGCGCCAACGGGCGCATGATCCACGACATGTATCTGATGGAAGTGAAGAAGCCGTCGGAGAGCAAGCAGCCTTGGGACTACTATAAGGTTCTGGCCACCATTCCCGGCGACGAGGCCTACATCAAGCCGGCGGAGTCCGGGTGCCCGTTGGTGAAATAGGGTGTTCGGAGATGCGGGGACGGAGGCATCGTTGAGTACCGAACCCCAACCGAGCCCTGAACCGGCGATCCTGTCGGCGCGTGGATTGCGGCGCGATTTCGCCGGTTTTGTTGCCGTGAAGGATGTCGATCTCGACGTCCATCACGGCAAGATACATGCCCTGATCGGCCCCAACGGCGCCGGCAAGACGACCGTCTTCAACCTTCTAACCAAGTTCCTGCAGCCGACCGCGGGCACGATCACATGCGCCGGTATCGACATCACCAGGACTGCGCCGGCCAAGGTGGCGCGCATGGGCGTCGTGCGCTCGTTCCAGATATCGGCAACCTTTCCGCATCTCAGCGTGCTCGACAATGTTCGGGTGGCGCTGCAGCGGCCCAACGGACTGGCCACGCAGTTCTGGCGTTCGCTCTCCACGCTCGACCGGCTGACGCCGAGGGCGATGGAGCTTCTGCACGCAGTCGGCCTGGACAGCGCCAGACATAGGCTGGCCTCCGACCTCTCCTATGGGCGCAAGCGCGTGCTGGAGATCGCCACCACGCTGGCACTCGACCCCAAGGTGCTGCTACTCGACGAGCCGATGGCGGGCATGGGGCACGAGGATGTCGGCACGATCTCCAGGCTGGTCCGCTCGATAGCCGAGAACCGTGCCGTGCTGATGGTGGAGCATAATCTGTCCGTTGTCGCGGACATCGCCGACTGGGTGACGGTCTTGCAGCGCGGCCAGGTACTGGCGGCCGGAGACTATGACACGGTCAGCAAGGACGAGCGCGTGCGTGTCGCCTATATGGGGACCGAGCATGAATAGCGCGGGTCCGCTGCTTTCGGTGCGCGGCTTGAACGCCTGGTATGGCGAGAGCCATGCGCTGCATGGCGTCGATCTCGACATCCATCAAGGAGAGACGGTCACGCTGCTCGGCCGCAACGGCGTCGGCAAGACGACGACGCTGCGCGCCATCATGGGGCTCATCCGCAAGCGTACCGGCCAAGTGTCGTTCGCCGGCAAGGACCTGATCCGCCTGCCTTTGCACCACACCGCGCGCGCCGGCATCGGCTATGTGCCCGAGGAGCGCGGCATCTTCTCGACATTGACCGTGGACGAAAACCTGATGCTGCCCCCGGTGGTGGCCAAGGACGGCATGGGTGTCGATGAGATTTTCGAACTGTTCCCCAATCTGAAGGAGCGACGCAACAGCCCCGGCACCAAGCTCTCCGGCGGCGAGCAGCAGATGCTTGCGATCGCGCGCATCCTGCGCACCGGCGCCAGCACCATCCTGCTCGACGAGCCGACGGAGGGACTGGCGCCGGTGATCGTGCAGCGCATCGGCGAACTCCTGGCTGAATTGAAGCGCCGCGGCATGACCATCCTTCTGGTCGAGCAGAATTTCCGCTTCGCCAGCCGCATCGCCGACCGCTTCTATCTGATGGAGCACGGCAAGGTGCTGTCCGAGTTTCCGGTTGGCGACCTCGACAACCGGATGGGCGAACTGCATGACGTTTTGGGAGTCTGACCGATGATCTTCGGCATCCCCATCCAGGCCTTCGCCGGACAGTTGCTGGTCGGGCTGATCAACGGCTCGTTCTACGCCATGCTCTCGCTCGGCCTGGCCATCATCTTCGGCCTGCTGCGCGTCATCAATTTCGCGCATGGCGCGCAATATATGCTGGGCGCCTTCATCGGCTATCTGATCCTCGCCAAGCTTGGTATCGGCTACTGGCCGGCGCTGATCCTGGCACCGCTGGCGGTGGCGCTGTTCGGCGTCGTCGTCGAGCGGCTCGCCTTGTCGCGGCTCTACGATGTCGACCCGCTCTACGGCCTGCTCTTCACCTTCGGCCTGGCGCTGGTGATCGAGGGCGTGTTCCGATACGTCTACGGCGTTTCCGGCAACCCCTATCCGGTGCCGCCAGCGCTGGCCGGTGGCGTCAATCTGGGCTTCATGTTCCTGCCCATCTACCGCGGCTGGGTGGTCGTCGCCTCGCTCGTCGTATGTCTCGGCACCTGGCTCCTGGTCGAGAAAACGAAATTCGGCTCCTATCTGCGCGCCGCCACCGAGAACCCCAAGCTGGTGCAGGCTTTCGGCGTCAATGTGCCGGTGCTGCTGACGTTGACCTATGGCCTTGGCGCAGGTCTTGCCGGGCTGGCCGGCATCCTGGCTGCCCCGGTCTATCAGGTCAGCCCGCTGATGGGTTCGAACCTCATCATCATCGTCTTCGCCGTCGTGGTCGTCGGCGGCATGGGCTCGATCCTCGGCGCTATCGTCACCGGCTATATGCTCGGCCTCGCCGAAGGCCTGACCAAGGTGTTCTACCCGGAAGCCTCCAGCATCGTCATTTTCGTCATCATGGCGATCGTGCTCCTCATCCGACCCGCCGGCCTGTTTGGAAAGGATGCCTGATATGGCCGACGCAACCGCTCAGCCGCCCCAGGGCCGAACCGCGAACCACGCCGAAATGATCCTGATCGGGTTCGGCATCGTGGCGCTTCTGGCTCTGCCGTTCTTCGTCTACCCGATCTTCGTCATGAAGATGATGTGCTTTGCGCTGTTCGCCTGCGCCTTCAATCTTCTGCTCGGCTATACCGGCCTGCTTTCCTTCGGCCACGCCGCTTTCTTCGGCGGCGCCGCCTATTTCACCGCGCATGCCGTCAAGGTCTGGGGCGTTTCGCCGGAAATCGGCATTCTCATTGGCGTTGCCGGAGCCGCGCTGCTCGGCCTCGTCATCGGCTTCTTCGCCATCCGCCGTCAGGGCATCTATTTCGCCATGATCACGCTGGCGCTCTCGCAGATGTTCTATTTCTTCTGCGTCCAGGCCCGTTTCACCGGCGGCGAGGACGGCATCCAGGGCGTGCCGCGCGGAACCTTCCTCGGCATTTTCGACCTGCGCGACGAACACACCATGTATTATTTCGTCGCCGCCAATTTCCTGGTCGGCCTCTTCTTCGTCTGGCGCATCGTCAATTCGCCCTTCGGCCTGATCTTGCGGTCGATCCGCGAGAATGAAAGCCGGGCCATTTCGCTCGGCTATTCGGTGCAGAACTACAAGCTGGCCGCCTTCGTCATGTCGGCGGCGTTGGCGGGCCTCGCCGGCGCGATCAAGGCACTGGTCTTCCAGTTCGCCACGCTGACCGACGTCGCCTGGCAGATGTCCGGCGAGGTCATCCTGATGACCTTGCTGGGCGGCATCGGCACGATGGTCGGGCCGATCTTCGGCGCCGGCTTCGTGGTCGCGCTGCAGAACCTTTTGGCGACATCGGATTTCCCGGTCACCATCGCGACCGGGCTGATCTTCATGATCTGTGTCCTCATCTTCCGGCGCGGCATCGTCGGCGAGATTTATGCATGGCTGGAGCGCCGCCGCTCAACGGGGACAAACTAAGAAAGACCGAGAGCGGACGCCGCAAGCACATTTCCTGAGAGGTCAGCAGCGGCCCACCCCCGACTTACGCAAATGGTTCGGTCGGCCCCTTGCCGGGCTTCGTGAACCAGCGCGGCCCGTCCTCCGTCATGAAGATATGGTCTTCCAGCCGGATGCCGAAGCGACCGGGAACGACGATCATCGGTTCGTTCGAGAAACACATGCCCGGGCGAAGCGGCATCTCGTTGCCACGCACGATGTAGGGCTCCTCGTGGATTTCCAGCCCGAGGCCGTGCCCGGCCCGGTGCGGCAGACCCGGCAGTCGATAGTCGGGACCCAAGCCGTGACGTTGAAGCACCGCGCGCGCCGCGTCGTCGAGGCTGCGGCAAGGGGCACCAATTTGCGCGCTGTCGAAAACGGCCTGCTGCGCTTCCCGCTCGATGTGCCAGATGCGCGCGAAATCCGCGTCCGGTTCGTCGATCATGTAGCTGCGTGTCAGGTCGGAATGGTAACCCTCGATCCGCGCGCCGGTATCGACCAGGATCGGTTGTCCCTTCTCCAGCACCTGGTCGCCGTCGGCGCCGTGCGGTAGCGAGGTCGCCTCGCCGAAGGATACGATGCAGAAGGTCGAACCGCCCGATGCTCCCAACGCCCGGTGCTGTTCGTCGACAAAGCGCACCACCTCGGAGGCCCGGATACCCGGCTTCATGATCGCATGCGCGCGCCGGTGCACTTCAAGCGTGAGATCCATGGCGTATTGGATCAGCGCGATTTCCGCCGCCGACTTGCAAAGGCGCAGGTCGCGAAGGAGGCGCGTGCCGTTGGCGAGCCGCTCGGCTCCCAGGCTCTCGGCAAGCGCGTGGTAGATGAACAGCGGCAGGGCGTCGTCCAGCCCGACGCGGCCCTTGGCGCCGACGAGAGACCGCACCAGTGCCGAGGGGCTCTCTTCTTCCTCCCAGGTCGCGATGTCGCCAGCGACATGCTGCAGCGTCTCGACGCGGCTGCGCTCGAAAGCAGGCACGATGTAGGTGAGCCCGCTAGGTGTCACCAGCGCTCCCAGGAGCCGCTCGCTCTGGTGCCAGACAAGGCCGGTGAAGTAGCGGAGGCTCTCGGTCGAACCGAGCAGAACGGCGGCGAGGCCGGCAGCTTCCATGTTCTCGCGCAGTTTCTGAAGCCGCTGCTGCCTTTCGGCGACGGAAATCTGTGGCGGACGGGCTGAGAGAGGCATGTGAACTCCTGGGTCGAGGCTAAAAGGGCAATAAAATCGACGATCCCGCCGCCCCTTATGGATTGCATCAGGCGCCGGTGGCTATGTCCCGCCGACGTTCCGCCATCGGGCGGGTCTGTTCGATGAGGAAAGGCAGTGTTTCCGGCCGCACCAGTTCCTCGAGCGTATATCTGACGCGCGCATGATAGTCGTCGAGCCAACGCGTCTCTTGCGGGGTCAGTTGCGTGAGCTCAACCATGGCGAGATCGATGGGCACGAGCGTGAGCGAGGCGAAGCGGCAGAAACCCGGACCGTCAGCCACCACCTCGACCTGGTTTTCGACCCGCATGCCGAAGACGCCTTCCTTGTAGTAGCCGGGTTCGACGGTCATGATGTTGCCCGGCTCCAGCCCGTAGAGGTTCGGCCTCTTGTCAAAGCGGTGCGGATATTCGTGCAACAGCAGATTGTGGCCGACACCATGGCCGGTGCCATGATCGTAATCCAGACCGACATCCCAAAGCGCGCGCCGCGCGAAGGCGTCGATCTGGTGGCCCTGCGTCCCAGTCGGAAAGCGGACCGACATCAGCGACAGGAATCCTTTCAGCACGGCCGTGTAGGCCACCCGCATGTCGTTGCTCGGCTCGCCCAGCATCAGCGTCCGCGTCAGGTCGGTCGTCGCGGTCAGATATTGCCCGCCCGAATCGACCAGATAGGGCGCCCGGCCGTCAATCACCGCATTGGTCGACGGCTTCGCCGCATAGTGGCACATCGCGGCATTGGCGCCCGCCGCCGAGATGGTCCGGAAGCTTGGCTCGATGAAGCCCGGCCGCTCCCGGCGGAAGGCCAGCAATCGCGCCTCCGCCTCGAGTTCGGTCAACGGGCTGGCCGTCTGCCGCCTGCCCGCTTCCTGCATCACCCAGGCTAGAAAATCGGTCATCGCCACGCCGTCCTCGACATGGCAGCAGCGATAGCCTTCGAGTTCGGCTCCGGTCTTGATTGCCTTCGCCAGCGTAACCGGGCTGGTCTGGGTAATGGTACCGCCGCCGGCCTCAAGCGCGGCGCGCACCGCATGCGGCGCGAAATCCGCATCGATCACCGCCACCTTGTTCACCGAAATTTCGGCAATCCGGTCGAGGAAACGCTGCGGTGACGTCAGTGTCACGTCGGCTATTTCATAGGCGGCCAGATCATTGCCGAGCTTGCGGGCATCGACGAACCACTCCACCGTCCCATCCGCGCCAAGCGCGAGGAACGAATGCGGCACCGGGTTCATCTCGACATCGGAGCCGCGCACATTGAGCAGCCAGGCAATGTTGTCCGGCAACGTCTCGATCAGCCAATCCGCTCCCATCTCGCGCAATTTCCCGGCGATGCGCCGGCGCTTGCTGATCGAAGTCTCGCCGGATGCCGCCACGGGCATGGCGCGGATGGTCCCGAGTGGCTGCGGCGGCCGGTCATCCCATACCGCGTCGAACGGGTCGCTGCCGGTCTGAACAAGCGATGCACCGCGCTTCGTCAATGCCGCGTCCAGCCTGTCATGCAGCGTGAAGGCCGTCTTGATGCCGTCCATGCCGATGCGCCAGCCCGGTTGGGCTCTCTCTTCCAGCCATCGGTCGATGGGCTCGTCGCGCAGGTGCCGCACCTCGAAGGCATCCAGATCCACCTCGCCGCGAACCTGGACCTGGTAGCGCCCGTCGACAAAGATCAGCGCTCGCTCGCGCAGGATCAACGCGAGACCGGCCGAACCAGTGAAACCCGAGATAAAGGCCAGGCAATCGTCATGCGCGGCCGTGATTTCGCTCTGATAGGCATCGGTGCGCGGCACGATGAGCCCGTCCAGGCCGGCGTCGGCCATCCAGCTGCGCAGGCGAACGAGACGCGTCGCCGCTTCATTCATAGTCGATTTCATGGAGTGTGATTTCGTTCTTGTGTTTTATGCGGCCGCGCGCGGCCCGCCCTTGTCGCGAACCATGTCGACCAGGCGGCGAAACACCGTTCCGGCCTGCCTGATGCCGTCATGCTCGAACTCGTTGGTGATCCAGAAGTCGAGATTGCCGACATGCCGTGCCGTGTGCAGCGACAGCTCTGCATCGACGAACATGTCGTCATGGTAGATGACGGCGGAAAGCGGAATGTCGTTGGCGGCGAGACGCGCCGGGTCGTAGAGCTGGCTGTGCTGCCGGCGCTGCGCCAGTGCATCGACACCCGCTTTGAACGGCCGAAGGGCGGCGATCTCCTCGAACATCCACGGGTAGATCATCTCGCCGGTGAAAAGCAGCGGCCGCCGCCTGGCGTCGAATTCCGGGAAATCGCCGAGCAGCCTCTCAGCCGACCAGTTCGTCGCCCCTTCGCCCTGCGCATAAATCGCCTCGTGCAGGGCGGCAAACAAAGGACCGCCGCGAAAGGCGGTGAGGCCCATGACGCTCGACAGGAACCCTTCGCTCAGCCGGTCCTGTTTCGGGCCATGGAAAGCCTCGTCGACGAGCCAATGGATGTTCTCGAAGCCGGGGCCCATGCCGAGGTCGAGGCCGATCGTCTGCAGCCGCCTGACCGTCAAGCGGTCGCCGTCGGCAAGGCGCACATCATTGCTGTCGATAAAATCCGCGATGGCCGCCAGCCGCGCCGCATCCTGCGGGTAACGGCGTTGATAGGCGGCATTCTTGGCCACGACCCGCGGATAGGTCCTGCGGTAGACCTCGTCGGCGGACGGGTCGAGGCTGGGCAGCCCGCCGGCCACGTAGCATGCGGCCAGCCCTTCCGGCGCCTGGCTGAGATAGGTCATCGTCAGGAAGCCACCATAGCTCTGGCCGAGCGTTTCCCAGGGCTTGCCGCAAAAAAGCGCTTTCCTGACATGCTCGAAATCGGCGACGATCGAGTCGGCCCGGAAATGCGCGAGATAGTCGGCCGCCGCCTCGCCATCCGCGAACCGGGCCATGTCGGCCGCCTCGATCGGCGTCGAGCGCCCGGTACCACGCTGATCAGGCAGGACGACGCGGTGCGTCTTCAGCGCCTCCGCCAGCCATGCCGGCGATCCGCGTGTCGGCCGTGGCGACTTGCCTCCGGGACCGCCCTGCAAAAAGCAGAGGACCGGCAAATCCTCGGATCGGCGCGCCGGATCGACGATCTCGCGCGCGAATACCTCGATGGCGGCGCCATCGGGCTTCGACCAGTCGAGGGGAACGGCAACCACATGGTCGCGTACCAACATTCCGGGGATGGTGTATTCGGCAATGGGCATGGCTGATCTCAACGGATGCGGGGATCGAGAAGAACATAGAGCAGGTCGACGACGATGTTGGCCACCACGATGAAGACACCGCCAAGCAGCACGACGCCGATGATGATGGGGCGGTCCTGATTGTTGACCGCCTGCACCGCCAAGGCACCGACACCCTGCAGCCCGTAGACCTGTTCGATGACGATGGCGCCGCCCAGAAGCAGCGCGATATCGGCGCCCAACTGCGTGACCAGCGGCGTGAGGGCGGCCCGCATGCCATGCCGCCACACCACGGTGCGTTCGCTGGCGCCTTTCGCGCGGGCGGTGCGGATATAGTCCTCGCCCATCACCTCCAGCATTTGCCCGCGCGTCAGCCGTGCATAGACCGCAGCCATGGTCAGCGCCAGCGTCGTCCAGGGCAGCATCAGGTGCCACGCCCACAGGACAGGATCGCTTGTAAGCGCCTTGTATCCGCCAGCCGGAAAAAGCGTGAAGCCGGACTGCTTGGGCAGGAAATAAAGCAGGTAGAGCGACATCATGCCAAGCACGAAGGTCGGGAAGCTCAGCCCGATCAGGATGAAGGCCTGGCCAAGCCGGTCGCGCAGGCTGCCGGCGTTGCGCGCCGAGCTAATGCCGATCGGAATGCCGATGGCCAGCCACAGCAGGACGGCGCCGGCAACCAGCGACAGCGTCGCAGGGATACGGCGCAGGATGATCTGCGCCACCGGCTGCTGGTTGCGGTAGGAGAAGCCGAGATCGCCGGTCACCGCCTTGGCGACGAAGCTGCCATATTGCTCGATGAGGGGCCGGTCGACACCCAGGTTCTTCCGGATCAGCACGAGTTGCGCCTCGGTGGCCTTGTCGCCGGCGATCATGCGCGCCGGATCGCCCGGGGCAACGAAGAACAGAAAGAACACGAACACGCTGAGCGCCAGGAGGACGCCGGCACCGAAGAGAATGCGACGGGCGAGAAAACGGATCATTGTTTCGCCGCTCCCTTGCTTTTCCGGCGCAGCCGGCGCGCCGTACGGGCGCTTTTGGGGTCCAGCGCGTCGCGCAGTCCGTCGCCCAGGATGTTGAAGGCCAGCGTCGTCAACAGCAGCGCCGTACCCGGCACGAACACCATCCACCACGCGACGAGATAGAGCGAGTTGGAGGAAGCGTCGGCCAGCATGCCACCCCAGCTCGGCGTCGGCGGCACGATACCCATGCCGAGGAAGGACAAGGTCGCCTCGAAGACGATCGAATTGGGGATCTGCATGGTCGTGTAGACGATGATCGGCACCGACAGATTGGGCAGGATGTCGATGACCATGATCGACAGCGGGCCAGCGCCCAGCGACCGGCTCGCCTGCACGAAATCCTGCCGGGCGAGCGAAATCACCTGGCTGCGGATCACGCGTGCCATCGGTGCCCAGCTGAAGAAGACAATGACGATGACACTGAGCAGAAGGCTTGGGCCGAAGGCCGACACCAGGGCGAGCGCGCACAGCAGGAACGGCACGCTCATGACAAGGTCGGTCAGCCGGCTGAGGCAGGTGTCAACCCAGCCGCCGAAATAGCCCGCGGTCACGCCAACGATCACCGCCACGGTCGAGGCGGCCAGCGAGGCCAGCACCCCGACCAGCAGCGACACGCGCGCGCCATAGGCGAGCCGCACCAGCACGTCGCGGCCGAGCTGATCGCTGCCGAGCCAGAAATCGGCGCCCGGCCCGACCGGAATGCCCATGGGAGACAGGCCGATGTCGCGAAACTGCTCGATCGGCGAATGACCAGTCAGGGCAGCGATTGCGGGGGCTACGATCGCCAGCAGCACCACCGCGATGATGACGCCGAACGCCGCCACGCTTGCATTGTCGCGCCACAGCCGCCGCAGCGTCAGTTCCAGCGAACCGCGCTGGACGACTTCCGCTTCCGACGCAACGTTGTTCGATGCCATCTCGCTCATGACGCGACCATCCGCATTTCACGCAAGCTGCGATCGGACGCGCCCGCCAGAACCGGCGGCGCGTGCGAGGCCGCCAAAAGGGTTCGGGTGTACGGATGCCGCGGGTTGGCGAAGAGTTCTTCGGCGCCGGCCAGTTCGACGATGCGGCCGCCCTGCATGACGGCGATGCGGTCGCATACGTGCCGCACGACGGAGAGATCGTGCGAAATGAACAGATAGGTGAGGTCGAGCTCGCGCTGCAGGCGCCGCAACAGGTTCAGCACCTGCGCCTGCACCGAGACGTCGAGGGCAGAGACCGGTTCGTCGCAGATGATCAGCGACGGGTTGAGGGCCAGCGCTCTTGCAATGCCGATACGTTGCCGCTGGCCGCCGGAGAATTCCGATGGAAACCGGTTGTAGTGTTCCGGGTTGAGGCCGACGATCTCCATCAGGTGCCGTACTTTGCGTTTGCGCTCCTCGCCATGGGCTTCGCCATGCAGGCGATATGGATCGCCGATGATCGAGCCGACGCGGCGACGCGGATTGAGCGAGCCGAACGGATCCTGGAAGACGAGCTGCACGTTCCGGCGCATATCGCGCCAGCGCGCGCCATCCAGTGCGCCGATATCCTGTCCGAGCAGCTTGACCGAGCCGCCGCTCGCGCGGGTCAGCCCCGCAATGACCCGCGCCAGGGTCGACTTGCCACAACCGCTTTCGCCGACAAGCCCGACGGTCTCGCCCTTTTCGACCGTGAGGTCGATGCCCTTGAGCACATCCAAGGAACGGCGAGGCCCGAAAAAGCTGCCGACCTGATAGGTCAGGTGAACGTCCTTCACCGCCACGACCGGCTCCGCCGCCCGTCCATTCTCTTTCTTCGCGGGCGGCGATGGCGCGGCGATGGCTGGCGCGGCGCTCGCCCCCTCCTCGCGCCAGCACAGGGATTCGACCCCGTCACTGTAGACGCGCAATGGCGGCGGCTGCACGGCGCAATCCGACAACGCATCGCTGCATCGGGGGGCAAACACGCAGCCGGCCGGGGTGGCGAGCAGGCTGGGCGGCCGCCCCTTGATCGGCACCAGTTCGGAACCGGGCGAATAATTGGCGGGAGACGACCTGAGCAGGCCAGCCGTATAGGGATGCGCCGGCGAACGGAAAACCGCCGCTCCCTTGCCGTATTCCATGCGATGCCCCGCATACATGACCATCACATCGTCGGCCACGCTCGACAAGAGGCCGAGATCATGGGTGATCAGGATCACCGTCGTGCCGAGTTCCCGCCGCATGGCATCGAGCAGCGCGACGATCTGCGCCTGCACGGTCACGTCGAGCGCCGTCGTCGGCTCGTCGGCGATCACCAGCGAAGGCTTCAGGATCAGCGCCATGGCGATCATGACGCGCTGGCGCATGCCGCCGGAGAATTGATGCGGATAGTCGTCCAGGCGGTCGGCCGGAGACGGGATGCCCACCTTGCCGAGAATGTCGATGACACGCGCCCTGGCGTCGCGGCGATCGATCTTCTCGTGGAGATAAAGCGCTTCCGCGATCTGAGCGCCGATCGTGTAATAAGGATGCAGGGACGAAAGCGGATCCTGGAAGATCATGCCGATGCGCCCGCCGCGCAGCTTGCGAACCTCCTGCGGCGGCAGCCCGATCAGATCGCGTCCTTCGAACCAGGCTTGACCGCCGATATCCGCATTCGGCAGCAGGCCGACGATCGCCTGCGTGAGCACGCTCTTGCCGGAGCCGGATTCGCCGGCGATGCCGAAAAGCGAGCCCGCCTTCACCGAGAACGAGACGTTGCGCACGGCATGGATCACGCCGTCCTCGGTCGGGATGTCGACCGTCAGTCCCCTGGCTTCGAGAATAGCCACGCAATACCTCGCTCACGCCGGATGGTAAGTCGGCGCCGCGATCCGGCGCCGACCGATTTTCTCTAAGCTCAGCGTTCGAGCCAGATATTGGTCCAGTCGCCTTCGACGCCGAGCGCGTAAGGCAGGTAGTTCTTGACCGCCCCGCTGCGATAGCGCGGGTTCTTGTTGGCGATCAGCGGAACAACCGGAGCGTCCGCCATCACCATCTCATCGACCTGCGCCCACAGCTTGCCGGTCTCTTCCGGCGTGGTGGCGTTGATCGCCTGCGCCGCGATCTCATTGGCCTTGGGATTGTTGTAGTCGGTGTAGTTGTAGGTCTGGTGCGTGCCGTCGAAGGTGAACTGCGGCTGGAACACGGAACGCGCGGCACCGCCGACCCAATCCGGCGTCCAGCCAACGGGCGCGATGTCCCATTTGCCTTCCTTGGTGTTGATCGGATTGGTCATGAACTTGGAATAATAATCGGCGGCCGTGACCGGGCTGAGTTCCAGCTTGATACCGGCGCGCGCCACGCTGGCCTGGATGGTGGCGGCGGTGGTCGCCTCCATATCCTTGTTGCGATAGGGCATCTTCAGCGTGATGCCATTCGGGAAGCCGGCCTCGGCCAAAAGCTTCTTCGCCTTTTCCGGATCGCCCTTGGAATCCTGCGAGGGATAGAGGTCGAACTTGTGGTGCCCCAAGACACCGAGGCCGAAGATGCCACCGACCGGTTCGGCCACCGTCAGACCACCCCACTGCTGCGAGATTGCCACCTTGTCGACCGCATATTGCAGCGCCTGGCGAACCCTGAGGTCCTTCAGCGCGCCGTTGTTGTTGCCCGACACCGTATTGATGAACAGGAAGTTGGTGTTGCCCGCCGACATGGCGGTCAGCTTCTCGTCGCCATTGGCAACGAAGGTCGCGAGAATGGCGGTCGGAACATTGATGTCATAAGCGAGGTCGGCGTCGCCCGACTGCAGCTGCTGCATGATGGCGTCCGGCTGGAGCCCCATGGTGATCTCGATCTCGTCCACATTGGCCTTGCGCAGCGGATCGCTCTCGGCCTTCCAGGCGGGGTTGCGCACCAGCTTCAGGCTGGTGTCGGGCGTATAATCGCCGATCGTGTAGGGGCCGCTGGCGATGAAATGTGCGCGGTATTCCGGGCTGTCGGGCACATAGTCGAGCGTCTCGACCGGCACCGGCGCCGGCATCGGCAATGACAGCATATAGATGAAGTCGCCGGCGCGCTCCTTCAGCCGGATCACGACGGTATCGTCGGCCGGGGTCTCGATGCCCTTCACATCGTTCTCTTCGATGTATTTCTTCATCGCCGCCGCGGTCGGTTCGACTTTCGCGAAGCCGTCGCAGAACTCACCGAGCCCCGAGATCAGTGCTGTGAAATAGGTAAGCGTCGCCGCCTGCATATGCGGGTTGCACAAGCGCTTGAAACCGCGCTTCACGTCGGCCGAGGTGATCTGGCGCGACCCGGACGGCGCGTTCCACAGCGCACCCTGGCGCAGCTTGAACGTGTAGGTCAGGCCATTGTCGGTCGGCTGCGGCACATCCGTCGCCAGATCGCCGACAGGCTTGATCGCGATAGTCGGATCGCTCGAAGCCTCGTAGCTGATCAGCTGCCGGGAAATGGCGCGCATCAGATTGTTGGTCGGCACCATGCCCGCGAGCGCCGGGTCCATGTGGTCAGGTTCGCCGGTCGCGAGAATGCGCAGCGTCCCTCCCTTCTGCGGCTCCTGCGCCTGGACACTTCCTATCGAAAGCGTGCCGGCCAGCACCATCAAAGCCAAAAACGACGTCGAACCACCACGAATGCGCATACGCTCCTCCCATGAGCACCAGCATTGATCATTCAGTCTGTTACTCAAAAATTGAGGTTATGCAAAAGAAATTTAAGTGAAGTCGTGAAATTTCTGCAGTAAGGAAAATTTGCGTCGCGACGCCGGTGATCTGGTGCATATGTTCGAGCCGTTCATCGACATTGCGCCAGGCTCCGCCGCATAATTGCGATCGGCAACCAGCACCCGCAGAGAGTTTCCGCATGCCTACAAAACCAAAAACCAGGGAGAACGCCGTGGCGGATCAGGTCACGGGGACCTCCCTCGGAAAAAAGATCCGCAGCCGCCGCCGTGCCATCGACATGACGTTGCAACAGGTGTCGGAGCGGGTCGGATTGTCGATCGGCTTCCTCTCCCAGATCGAACGCGGCACATCGACACCGTCGCTATCGTCATTGTGCAACATCGCCGAGGCGCTGGGGACGAGCGTCGATGCCTTCGTCAACGCGACACGCCAGTCCGGAGCGGTCTCGCGGCCGGGCGAGCGTGAGCCGTTCAACCTCGGTGACGCACGGCGAACCTACGAGCTGCTCGGGCAGGGGTTCCCGGGCGCCAAACTGAACCCCTCCTTGGTGCGTCGCCCCCCCGGCCACATGTCCGAACTCATGCGCAATGAGGGTGAGGATTTTGTCTACGTCCTCGAAGGCAGCATCCTGCTCGAGGTGGATGGCGCCCGTCATATCCTGAACAAGGGGGACTCTATGCATTTTCAGTCTCACCTCCCGCACAGGTCAGCGACATTGGGCAACGAGACGACGCTTGAGCTCTGGGTCCGCACATTGCCGTTTTTCCCTTGAGGATCGCCAAGCCGGCACCGGCAGCGAAGGATTGTTTGCGCAGCCTATGATTTCTTCGGCCAGGTATCGGCCAGCTTGTAGCCCTCCGGCCATGGGTCGTCGGGGTCGAGCATGTGCTGGTGCGTGCCGGTGATCCAAGCGCGGCCGGAGATTTCCGGCAGGATCGCCGGGCGACCGCCGACTTCCGTGGTGCCGACAATGCGGCCGGTGAAGGTCGAGCCGATCACCGAAACCGCCGTCAGGCGATCCTCGAGCCCCATCTGGCCGCGGGCATGCAGCACCGCCATCCGCGCCGACAGCGCCGTGCCGGTGGGCGAACGATCGACCTTGCCGGGCTGGATCGCGACGGCCGCTCCCGCGCGCAGGCCCTCGGCCGTGCGCTCGACGGCGCCGGCGAACAGGCAGAAAGAAAAATGCTTCCAGTCGGGGTTCTCGGGATGGTGGAAACCGAGCGCGGCGTTGGCCGCATTGGTGATCTTCACGCCGAGCTTGGCAATGTCGCCCGCCTCGTCCGCCTTCAGGGCGAAACCCAGGGCCGCGGCGTCGACGATGACAAAACTGTCGCCGCCATAGGCGGTGTCGACGGTGAGCGTGCCCAGCCCTTCGACCTCCAGCCTGGCGTCCAGCCGCTCGGCAAAGCTCGGCAGGTTGCGCACATGGATGCGCTCGGCCTTGCCGTTCCGGCATTCCGCCCGCACCCGGACGAGACCGCCGGGCGCTTCCAGAGTGATTTCCGTCACCGGCTCCCGCATCGGCAGGATGCCGCTGTCGAGCAGTACCGTCGAAACGCAGATCGAGTTCGACCCCGACATCGGCGGCGTGTCCTCCGGCTCCATGATGATGAAGGCCGCATCCGCTTCCGGGTGCTTCGGCGGCACCAGCAGATTGACGTGACGGAACACACCGCCGCGCGGTTCGTTCAGGACAAAATTGCGCAAGGTCTGGTCGCGCGCGATCCAGCGGCTCTGCTCCCAGATGGTGTCGCCCGGCGGCGGCGTGACCCCACCGACGATGACGTCCCCCACCTCGCCCTCGGCATGAGCCGAGATCACATGAATTGTCTTCGTGCTACGCATCGGAACGAACTCTCCGGAAGGACCGAAACCGCTTATTTCACGACGAAGCCGTGGGCGAAGGGGTCGCGATCGTCGATGAAGATGGTGTTGATACCGGTCTGCCGCGCCCAGCCGGCGACGGAGGGAATGATCGCCTCCCGGTCGGCCACCTTCGTCGCCGCTTCCACCTTGCCCTTGAACAGCGAGCCTATGATCGATTCATGGACGAATTCGTCGCCGACCTTGAGCTTGCCCTTGGCGGCGAGCTGCGCCATGCGCGCCGAAGTGCCGGTGCCGCAGGGCGAACGGTCGATAGCCTTCTCGCCATAGAACACGGCGTTGCGGGCATGCGCCTCGGCTTTCGTCGGCTTGCCGGTCCACAGGATGTGGCTGAGGCCTTGTATTTCCGGGTGCTCCGGATGGACGAACTGATATTTTGCGTTGAGCGCGGCGCGCAGCTTCGGGCTCCAACCCACCAGTTCGCCGGCGGTATGGTCGGCCATGTCACGGAAATTCTTTTGCGGCTCGACGATGGCGTAGAAATTGCCGCCATAAGCGACGTCAACGACGATCTCGCCAAGGCCCTCGACCTCTGCGGTCAGGCCCTCGGCATAGAGGAAGCCCGGAACATTGGTCAGCCGCACTTCCTCGACGAAGCGGCCCTCCTGGCGATAGGTGATGTCGACCTTGCCGGCCGGCGCGTCGATCGACAGTTTGCCCGGCTCGCGCGGCGTGATCAGACCGTTTTCAATTCCCATGGTGATGGTGCCGATGGTGCCGTGGCCGCACATCGGCAGGCAACCCGACGTCTCGATGAACAGCACCGCCACATCGCAATCCGGGCGCGTCGGCGGATAGAGGATCGAGCCTGACATCATGTCGTGGCCGCGCGGCTCGAACATCAGGCCGGTGCGGATCCAGTCGAACTCACGCAGGAAGTGCGCGCGCTTTTCCAGCATGGTCGCGCCTTCCAGGCGCGGGCCGCCGCCCGAAACGAGGCGGACGGGATTTCCGCAGGTGTGTCCGTCGATGCACGAGAATGTGTGGTTGGCCATGGCCGGGACCTTTGTCAGAATCTTTGAGGCGAGAAGGGTGCGATGTCGATGGCGGGCGCCTTGCCGGTCAACAGATCGGCGACGATCCGGGCAGTGCCCGCCGATTGGGTCAGGCCGAGATGGCCGTGGCCGAATGCATGGACGACGCGCGGCGTGGCACGCGCATAACCGATGGCCGGCAGGCTGTCCGGCAGCGACGGACGGAAGCCCATCCATTGCACCCCGCCGCCCGGCTTGAGGCCAGGCAAGAAAGCCTGCGCCTTTTTCAGCATGGCCTCTGACCGGCGGAAGTTCGGCGCGCGCTGCAGCCCGCCGAGTTCGACCGCCCCGCCGACGCGGATGCCGGTCGAAAGACGGGTGACGACGAAGCCGTGCCCGCCGAAGGTCACCTGGGTGCGCAGGTCAAAGGCGTCGGCAGGCAGCGTGGTGTTGTAGCCACGCTCGGTCTCCAGTGGAATATTCTCTCCAATGGTCCGCGCGATCCGCTGCGAGAAGGCGCCGGCCGCCAGCACCACCTTGGCGGCACGCCGCATGCCGCCATCAGCGGTAACAACCTCGACCCCGTCCTCAAGCGAACGCAGTGCCGTCACCTCGGCGCGTTCGATCACGCCGCCCGCCGCATGAAAGTGCGCGGCCAGCGCCAGCGTGTAGAGCCGGGGATCGGAAATCGAAAACCATCCGGGCGTAAAAGTGCCGTGGGTGAAGCGGGGAGCGAGGCCGGGCTGGATTTCGGCCATGCCGGCCGCGTCGAGATGACGAAACTCTATCCCATGCTCTGCGCGCGCCTGCCAGCCGGGCAGCGAGGCCTTGAGTTCCGCCTCGCCTTCATAAACCTGCAGATTGCCGTCCTTGCGCAGCATCGGCATCGTGCCGGTCTGCCGCAGGAACGGCTCAAGCTCGGCCTTCGACAAATCCATCAGTGCCGTTTGCGCCGTCGTCGAATGGGCAACGCGCGTTGGCGAACAGGCTCGCCAGAAACGGAACATCCACGGCGCGATCTGAAGCGCATAGCCGGGCGGCACCGACAGCGGACCGAGCGGATCGAGCAGCCATTTCGGCGCTTTCTTCAGGATACCCGGCGATGCCAGCGGCAGGATGTCGGTGAAGGCGAATGCGCCGGCATTGCCGGCGGAAGCGCCGGCGGCCGGGCCTTCGCGGTCCAGCACCGTGACCGAGAGCCCGCGTGCCTGCGCGACAATCGCCGCCGAGAGCCCGACGACCCCCGCTCCGATGATTATGACGCCGGCTTCGGCCATCAGCGCATGTCCGCCAGGAATTTCCGCATTCTCACATACCCTCTCTGCATGGGTCTGCCCGCTGACGGCAATGCACTATTCCGCGTCGCCGCCTACAAATCAATTCAAAAATACAAACAGTATACAAAAAATATTTGAATACCGATTTCGGCGACGATTGCCCGGCCGCCCCGCGCGGAAACCCTGCGCGGAGCGGAGCGGCCCGATCAGCCGAGGAAATCCTCGGGCAACAGCTCTTCTGGCATGTTCTGATAGGACACCGGGCGCAGGAACCGGCGGATCGACATGGTGCCGACACTGGTCGCGCCGAAATTGGTCGAGGCCGGATAAGGCCCGCCATGCACCATGGAATCGACCACTTCCACGCCGGTCGGGAAGCCGTTGACCAGCACGCGACCGGCCTTGCGCTCCAGCACCGGGCGCAGGCGTCGTGCGGCGTCGAGATCGCCGGCATCCATGTGGATGGTCGCGGTCAATTGGCCGTCAAAGCCGCGCGCGATCTGTTCCATCTCGTCCAGCGAACCGACCCGCACCACCAGGCCGAGCGGCCCGAAAACTTCCTCGCCCAGCGCGTGGTCGGAGACGAAGCGCGCACCCGTCGTCTCGAACAGATTGGGGGTGGCCGAGCGGCCCGAGGATTGCGTCATCAGCAGCGGCTTCAGCGTATTGCGCGTTGAAAACCGCTCCGTGCCGTCATGATAGGCCTTGGCGATGCCGTCGGTCAGCATGGTCTGCGGACCGACCTTGGCGAGTGCCTCGACCGCCGCGCCGGCGAAACGGTCGGCATCAGCGCCGTCGATCACCACCGCGATGCCGGGATTGGTGCAGAACTGGCCGGCGCCCATCGTCAGCGACCCTGCCCAGCCCTGCCCTAGCGCTTCGGCGCGTGCCTTGAGCGCTTCCGGCAACATCATCATCGGGTTGACCGAGCCGAGCTCGCCAAAGAACGGGATCGGCTCCGGACGTTGTGCGCACAGGTCGAACAGAGCGCGGCCGCCGGCAAGCGAACCGGTGAAACCCACGGCCTTGATCAGCGGATGCTGCACCAGCGCATGGCCGACCTCGCGGCTGCCGCCCTGGATCAGCGAAAACACGCCCGGATGCACACCGGTTTTGGCAATCGCCGCCTCGATGGCCTGCGCGACGATCTCGCCGGTGCCGGGATGCGCCGAATGCCCCTTCACCACCACGGGGCAGCCTGCGGCGAGCGCCGCCGCAGTATCGCCACCGGCGGTCGAAAAGGCGAGCGGGAAGTTCGAGGCGCCGAACACGGCCACCGGGCCGATCGGCCGCTGGATCAGCCTGATTTCCGGACGCGGCGCCGGCTGGCGAGCAGGCATCGCCGCGTCCTGGCGACGGTCGAGATAATCGCCCTTCTCGATATAGTCGGCAAACAGCCGGAGCTGGCCGGTGGTGCGGTCGCGTTCGCCTTGCAGGCGCGCTTCGGGCAAGCCGGTCTCCTGGCTGCCGATCTCGGTGATCTCGGCGGCACGGGCTTCGATCTCGTCGGCGATGGCGCGCAGGAATGCGGCGCGTTCCTTGCGCGAGGCGTAGCCATAACTCCAGAAGGCATCCTCGGCGGCTTCGCAGGCGCGGTTGACCAGTTCGGTCGAACCGGCGGCAAAGTCATGCGCGGGGCCATGAGCCGGAGTGCTGGCGAAGGTGCCCACTCCATCCAGCCATGCGCCCGCGACAAGGTGCTTTCCCTTCGGAGTGAAGCTCATCTACCGATTCCTTTCAAATAAACGGAGGTACAGGCAGCAACGCAGCAGCCAACCAGTTTGCGCCATGCCTTTGCGACACACGCCAATGCCGGCGTCGAAAGCATCGCGCCCGGCCTTGCCGAAATCAACCAGCAAGCCTTCTGAAACGAAAAGCCGCCGCTACCTGGAAACGGCGACCGCCGCCGCAGCGCTCACAATTGCGCGTCGGCCAGGAAAAAGCCCGCGAAACGCGAGCTTTTTCGTCGTTCGGCAAATCCGGGATCAGCCCTTGTACTTCTGCACAGCGCCGGGGAGCTTGCTCCATTCGCCATACCAGCTGTTGAACAGCTTGAACTGCGCCTCGCAATAGCCGCGCTGGCTGTCGGTCAGGGCGTCGGTCTCGTTGAAGTGGAGCGTGTATTCCTTGTCACCCTTCAGCACCATCATGTGCTTGAAGTAGAGGACGAGGTCCGGGCCTTCGTCGAAGGACGACAGCACGGCCAGCGCCTGCTCCAGTTCCAGCGCCCGCTGGCGCGCATCGACCTCGCCGGCGGCGGCGGCCTGTGACAGGTTGCAGAGATGGATCACTTCCTTCGGCAGCACATTGCCGATGCCGGTGATGGCACCCGTCGCGCCGCAATTGACGAAACCGTGGAAGACGGCCGTGTCGACGCCGATCATCAGCGACACGCCATCGTCGCGGCTGGTGATGTTCTCGGCCGCATAACGCATGTCGGCATTACCGCCGAATTCCTTGAAGCCGACGAGGTTCTTATGTTCAGCGCGCAGCGCGAAGAACAGGTCGGCGCGGGTGGCGAAACCGTAATAGGGGCTGTTGTAGATGACAGCCGGCAGATCGGGGGCCGCCGACAGGATCGCCTTGAAATGCGCCTTCTGGGCAGTCAGCGACGGACCGCGCGACAGCACGCGCGGGATGACCATCAGGCCGTGGGCGCCGACCTTCTGGGCATGCGCAGCATGGGCAACCGCCGAGGCGCTGTTGATGGCGCCGGTGCCGACGATGACCGGCACGCCGGCCTTCACCAGGCGCTCCACGCCCTCCATGCGCTCTGCGTCGGTCAGCAGCGGCCAGTCGCCCATGGAGCCGCAATAGACGACCGCCGACATGCCCTGCGCGATCAGTTCCTTGCCCTTGCGCACCAGCGCATCGAAATCGGGGCTGCGGTCTGCCTTGCACGGGGTCATCAGCGCGGGGATTACGCCGGAGAAAATCTTGGCCTTCATGTCAAACTCCTCTGGGCTTGTCGGGTCGGGGCGGATCGCGACGCCATGGCGCGGCTCACGCTCTCGACACTCAATATACACGTTGCATTTTATTTGTCGACAAGAAATCGACAAATGGTCAGAGCGCTATGTCCAGCCGCTCGCCACGGGTGAAAAGCTTCTGGATCTGATGCACGATCTGCTCGCCATGCGCCTTGCCCAGACGATCCGCTGCCTCGACGTCGCGGGCGGCGATGACGGCGATCATGTCCTCGTGCTCGTCGACGAAACGCTGCGGCAGGCGGTCGTCATAGGACTGGTAATAGAGTCTGAGGATGCGCCGCCCCTCATCGAGCAGCCGGTTGAACAGGCTGGTGAAGTAAGGATTGCGCCCGGCCTCCGAAATCGCCGAATGCAGCGCCGCATTGGTGGCGATCATCGCCAGCGCGTCCTGCGCCTCAACGGCGGCGGCGAATTCGACCTGCAGCGCGCGGATCGTCTCAAGGTCTTCGGCCCGGTGATGCTCGGCCGCCAGCCGCGTGGTGACGCGGTACATCAGCACCAGCGCGTCGAAATAGGTGTGCATGTTCAGGAAGTCGATGTTCGACACCATGGTCGAGCGGTTGGGCAGCGTGTCGATCAGCCCCTCTCCCGACAGCCGCACCAGCGCCTCGCGGATCGGCGTACGCGACATCTTGAAACGCTCGGCCAATTGCACTTCGTCGATCGGGCTTCCCGGCGGCAGCACCAGATCGAGGATCTCGTCGCGCAAAAGGTCGTAGACCATTTTGACGCCGGAGCCGCGCTTGCGCTCGGGGGCGGAATTGGAGTCGGCATCGGTCATCTGGCAATCCTCTTGTCGACAAGAGAAATACGTCCCGTCGCCAGATGGATCAACAAGTTCCGGAGTTATCCCCGCCATCCGGATGCGGGACACAGCGATATCCCGCCGACGGACCGTCGGCACGCAGGAGGCTGGGCTAGAGAATGCGAGGCCGGAACGGTTATTCCGGCGACCCGTCGACCAGTCGTTCCAGCCGCTCGATCCAGAACGGGCTGTTGGTGGCGACCATGTCGTAGCCGAAGCGACGCGATTTCTTGATCGCCGCAAGCTGCGTCGGCGAAGTGATTTCCTGGCGCCGGCCCCGGCCCAGCCAGAAGACGCGCAGCTTCAGCACGTCCAGCGCATGGCGCGTGGTGGCGTGATCGAGATCGGACCCATGATCCTCGTAGACGAAGACGGTATCGCCGGCGAGCAGCCGCGCCGCGCCGGAAAAAGCCGCGATCTCCACGCCCTCGACGTCGAGCTTGACGATGAACTTGTCCAGCCCCGCGAACTGCGGCAGCGCCGCGATATCGTCGAGGCTGATCGTGTCGCATTCGAGGATCGGCCTGGAGCCGTCGGCGGGATCGACCGTCGTACGCGCTTCGTGCTTGGCGCCGAAAATGCGCACATGCTGACCGCTGGTTGCGCCGATCGCCCTGTTGAGCACGCTGAACCGGCTGTCGTTCAGGACCCGGTTGTCTTCCAGCACCCTGAACGTGTCCGGCGCCGCCTCCACCGCGACCGCTGCCTTGCCGCCGGCCTCGGGACCGCTCGCCAGGATCGACCAGTAGCCATAATTGGCACCGCCGTCGACGAAGCCGTAGTCGATGTCGCGCGCCGCCTCCAGGAGCACGACGGTGGAGTGCTCGTAGGAGTACCCCGGCAGCAGCAGGATCGACCAATAGGCATCGCAATAAGGAACACGCATCAGCGCCCCGGGCGCCAGGCTGAAAATCATCGGCCGGCGACTGGGCAGCAGCGTGCGCACCGTGCGCGCCACGTAGGAAAAGCCAAACTGGCGCAGGGGCATGAGCACCCGCATCGCCAGCCGCAGCGTGGTCAGCGCTATGCCCTCGCGCAGGCCGGCGCCGCTGATGCGCCCGCTTCGCGCGTCGATGACGATGTCTTTTGCAGAAGGCTTCAGCATGCGCGGTTCAATATCCGAGATCGCCTCCAAATACGATGTCATCTGCCCACCCCAAGGCTTTCCCTGAACGCAGCCCTTGCCACCCTTCGCCCATAAACCATGTTTGCCGCCGTTTCGCTCGGAAACCAATCATTAACCTTACCGGCTGGGCCTGACGGCGCTTAAGCCTCGAAAATTGCCTGCCGTTACAGACCGGGCACCCCGCGCACGCGCGCTCTGGAGCGCTGACATGAGATGAAAATTCTCATCTCCCCCGCACGCATCGCGGTCGCTTGACAATCGAATTTTTCTTCCTATTTTACCGATTAGCTAATTAGCCAATCGGAAAAATAATGGACCAACTCAGCCTCGCCTTCCATGCGCTCGCCGATCCGACACGCAGGGCCATCCTGATGCGGTTGGCCAAGAGCGATGCCACCGTCAACGAATTGGCGGAGCCGTTCGACCTTCGGCTGCCGACCATCTCGAAGCACCTGAAAGTGCTTCAGCAGGCCTCGCTGGTTTCGCAGACCCGCGAGGCGCAGCGCCGCCACTGTCACCTTGAGAGTGGGGCGCTGAAAGAAGTCGCCGAGTGGGTATGGAATTGCCGCACCCACTGGGAAGCAAGCTTCGATCGCCTCGACGCTTTCCTGAACGACATCGAAGCGGCGACCAAGGCCAGCAAGAATTAGCGCCGGCACCGGTCGAACTAACTCAACCTATTGTTTTTATTTGTGAGTGGAGAAGTAATCATGTCCAAAACCACCTTTACCGCCGAGCCGGGCAAGCAGGAAATTGTCCTGACGCGAACATTCAACGCGCCGCGCGAGCGTATCTTTGCCGTTTTCACCGACCCGCAAGCGATCCCGAACTGGTGGGGTCCCGCCTGGCTGACGACGACGATCGACAAGTTCGAACCGAGGCAGGGCGGCATCTGGCGTTTCGTGCAGCGCGACAAGCAAGGCAACGAATACGGCTTCCATGGCGTGCATCATGAAGCCACCGCCCCTTCGCGCATCGTGCGCACCTTCGAATTCGAGGGCATGCCCGGCCATGTGCTGCTCGAGACCGTCACCTTCGAGGAAGTCGGCGGCAGCACCAGGGTCGTGGCGCAGTCGGTATTCCAGTCGGTCGAAGCGCGCGACGGCATGGTGCAGTCAGGAGCCGAAGCCGGCGCGGTCGAGAGCTGGGATCGCTTGGAAGCCCTGCTTTCAGCCTGATCGCATTGCAAAACCTGAATGGGAAAAACCGCCGGCCACTCCGGCGGTTTTTTCTTTGCCGGCGGCGAATGCTCTCCAGGCCCCGGCTGATCGCAGAGGCCTGCGAAGCCAGAAGTGCCCGCGCGGCCTGGCCCTCGCGAACGCTTGACAGTTCCGTTGAAAACCTGCGATGAAACGTTTCATCGTGCCTGGGAGGAAACGGCGCGATGACAAAGTGGAGGAAGTTATGAAGTTCGGAAAGATTATCGCCGCCGGCGTTCTGGCGGCCTCTCTAGCCATGCCCGCAGCCAGCTTCGCCGCCGACAAGCCCGTGGTTGGCCTGGTCATGAAATCGCTCGCCAACGAGTTCTTCAAGAACATGCTGGAAGGCGCCAAGGCCCATGAAGCCAAGCGTGGCGACTACAAGCTGAAGGCCGTCGGCATGCAGTCCGAGACCGACATCGAGACCCAGATCAACGCCGTCGAAAGCTTCATCACCGAAAAGGTCAACGCCATCGTCATCGCGCCGGCCGATTCCCGCGCGCTGGTGCCGCCGCTGAAGCGGGCCATGGAAGCCGGCATCACCGTCGTCAACTTCGACGTGGCGCTGGACGAAAAGGCCAAGAAAGAGGCCGGCGTCGAACTCGCCTTCGTCGGCCCGGACAACCGCGCCGGCGCCAAGATGGCCGGCGAAGCGCTGGCCAAGAAGCTCGGCGAAGGCGGCAAGGTCGTCATCATCGAGGGCAATCCCGGCGCCGACAACGCCGCTCAGCGCAAGCTCGGCTTCGAGGACGCGATCAAGGACGGCAAGCTGAAGCTGCTCGATTCCCGTACCGCCCATTGGGAGACGGAAGAAGCGAACTCCGTCTTCGCCAACATGCTCACCGCCCATCCCGATATCCAGGGCGTGATGGCGGCCAACGATTCCATGGCAGTCGGCGTCGTCAAGGCGATCGAGGCCGCCGGCAAGACCGGCAAGATCGAAGTCATCGGCTTCGACAACATCCCGGCCGTGCAGCCGCTGCTCAAGGAAAAGAAGATGCTGGCCACGGTCGACCAGTTCGGCCAGCAGATGGCGGCCAACGCCATCGACAAGGCGCTCGGCGTTCTGGCCGTCGGCGCCCCGCTCAAGGGCTGGGTCAAGACCGACATCAAGCTCGTCACCTCGGACGACGTGAAGTAACCTCACGATCGGCGGTCACGCCAACAGGCGCGGCCGCCTCGACGGAACGACCCATGGCAAATGTAACGCAGAATGCCGCACGCGCGGCAACGGCCGACATGCATCCCATCCTGGAGCTTTCGGACGTCCGCAAGCGCTTCGGCGGCGTCGTCGCCCTGAACGGCGTCTCCTTCACGCTACGGCCCGGCGAAGTCCATGCGCTGGTCGGCGAGAATGGCGCCGGCAAGTCGACGCTGATCAAGATCCTGTGCGGCATCGTCAAGCGCGACGCCGGTTCGATCACCTTGGACGGCACCGCCTACGAGCCGCATTCGCCGGCCGACGCCAAGGCACATGGCATCCAGGTCGTGCACCAGGAGTTCAATCTCCTTCCCTACCTCTCGATCGCGGAAAACATCTGCTTCGAGGACATTCCGCGCCGGCGTTTCGGCATTGTCGACTACCCCGAGGTCTACGCCAGGGCCCGGCAGGCGCTGGCGCGCATCGGCCTCGACGACATCGATGTGCGCCGGCCGGTGGAAACGCTCGGCGTCGCCCACCGCCAGCTGGTCGAAATCGCCCGCGCGCTGATGGGCGAAAGCCGCATCCTCATCCTCGACGAGCCGACCGCGACGCTGACCGCGCGCGAGACCGAACGGCTTTTCACCATTGTCGACGGCCTGCGCGCCAAGGGCGTGGCCATCGTCTTCGTGTCGCACCATCTCAGCGAGGTCTTCGCCAATTGCGACCGCGTCACCGTGTTGCGCAACGGCGAGTCGGTGATGACTTCCGACATTGCCGACACCTCGCCCGAAAAGCTTGTCAGTTCGATGGTCGGTCGCCAACTGGCCGCGCAAATGGCCGCGACGCGTGAGCTGGACCGCGGCGGCGGCGTGGCGCTGGCCTTGAAGAACCTGCGCCATCCCGCCTCCCCCAATCCTGACGGCATTTCGCTCGACCTGCATTATGGCGAGATCCTCGGCATCGCGGGCCTCGTCGGCGCCGGTCGCACCGAATTGCTGCGCTCCATCTTCGCCGCCGACCTGCCTATGTCCGGGACACTGGAACGCGACGGCCGGCAGCGCCGCTATGGCAGCCCGAAAGCCGCGATCCGCGACGGCATCGGCTTCCTGACCGAGGACCGCAAGGAAGAAGGCCTGATCCTGGCCATGCCCATCGCCGCCAATGTCAGCCTCGCCAATCTGCGCAAGGTCTCGCATGCCGGCCTGCTCGACAGGGTGGCCGAGGCACGGATGACCGAAAATCTCGGCAAGGAGATCAAGCTCAAATACGGCAAGGCTTCCGATGCCGCCTCGACACTGTCGGGCGGCAACCAGCAGAAGGTAGTTTTGGCCAAATGGCTGGCCAACGACCCGAAGATCCTGCTGCTCGACGAACCGACACGCGGTGTCGACGTCGGTGCCAAGGCGGAGATCTACGCCCTGCTACGCGGCCTTGCCGAGAAGGGGCTCGCCTTGCTCGTCGTCTCCTCGGAACTGCCGGAACTCATCACGCTCTGCGACCGCATCCTGGTCATGTCGAAACACCGCATCGTCGGCGAGGTTCTGCGTCCGGATTTCTCCGAAGAACGCATCCTCGGCTTCGCCTACAAGGACGAGAACAATCATGGACGCCACTGACTTCGGCCGCCCGGCCTCAAGCGGTCTCGCCACCACGACCAAGACCGTGTTGCGCGAAGCCGGCATCGGCATCGCGCTCATCCTCTTGATCGTGGTGTTCTCGCTGGGAACGGACCATTTCCTGACGGCTTCGAACGTCACCAACATCTTGACCCAGGTGACCATCAATCTGGTGCTGTCGATCGGCATGACCTTCGTCATCCTGATCGGCGGCATCGATCTGTCCGTAGGGTCGGTGCTGGCCTTCGCCGCCGTCGTCGCCGGCACGGTGATGACCCTGCCCGGCCTCGATCCCACGCTTGCCGTGGTGCTGGCAACGATCAGCTCCATCGCCGCGGGCATCGTCTTCGGGGTGCTGAACGGCCTGATCAGCGCCTGGTGGAGCATCCCGTCCTTCATCGTCACCCTGGGCACGCTGAACATCGCGCGCGGCGCGGCCCTTCAGGTCACCGGCGCCTCGACCATCTATTCCTTCCCGGCCGGCTTCAACGCCTTCGGCTCGCAGACAATCTACGGCGTGCCGGTGCTGTTCCTGATCGCGCTTGTCCTGGTCGCGGTCGGCTGGTTCGTGCTGACCCGCACGGTGTTCGGCCGTGTTCTCTACGGCATCGGCAACAATGAGGAAGCGACCCGGCTCGCCGGCCACAACGTCTTTTTCTACAAGGTCGCCGCCTTCACCATTTGCGGCGCCGCCGTCGGCATCGGCGCCATCATCTATATGGCGCGGCTCAACATCGCGAGCCCGATCATCGGCATCGGCTTCGAGCTCAACGCCATCGCCGCCGTCATCATCGGCGGTACCAGCCTGAGCGGTGGCCGCGGCTCGATCATCGGCACCCTGCTCGGCGCCTGCATCATCGGCGTGCTGGCCAACGGTCTCATCCTGCTCGGCCTCAGCGACTTCATGCGGCAGATGATCACCGGTTTCGTCATTATCCTCGCAGTCATCCTTGACAAATATCGCGAAAGGCTAACCAAGGCCTGAGGCAGCGCGGCATGGATCGCCGCAACATCCGGGGCATAGCAGCGTGGTCAACATCAAGGACGTCGCCCGGCGGGCGGGGGTTTCGGTCGGAACGGTCTCGCGCGTCATGGCCAGGAACGAGACGGTCGGCGCTGCCCTGCGCGAAAAGGTCGAGGCGACGATCCGCGAGATGAACTTCAAGCCGAACCATGTCGCGCGCGGCCTGCGCCGCCGCCGCACCGACATGATCGGCCTGGTGATCCCCGACATCACCAACCCCTTCTTCGCCGAACTCGCCAAGCATGTCGAAGCTGTCGCCTTCCATGCCGGCCTTTCGGTGCTGTTGTCGATCACCAATGACGATCCCAAGATCGAGGTGGCGCAGATCGAAAGCCTTTTGAAGAGCCGCCCCACCGGCCTGATCGTGGTGCCAATCCAGTCCGGCCAGTCGCAGAGCTGGCGCGGCGACACCGCCACAGTCGTCGTCGACAGGAGACTACAAGGACACGGCCTGCTTTCCGTCGACCATCATGGCGGCGCGGCGCTGGCGGCCGAACATCTGATCGGCCTCGGCCATCGCCACATCGCCTACATAGCCGGACCGGCCGACGCACCGGTTTCCAGGGCGCGCCGGGCGGGCTTCGTCGAGCATCTCGAGGCCGCCGGCATCAAGCCCGAGATCATCGAAGGCCATTTCGACTATGTCTCAGGCGAAGCGCTCGGCCGCCAGTTGCTCGACCGGGCGCCAGCGAAGCGGCCAACCGCCATCGCCACCGCCAACGACCAGCAGGCGATCGGCCTGCTGCGCGCCGCCTCCGATCTCGGCATCAAGGTGCCGGACGAGCTTTCCGTCATCGGCTTCGACGACATTCCGCTGGCCGGGCTGATCACGCCGCGCCTGACCACCATCGGTCAGCCGGTGGAGGACATCGCCAAACGCGCCGTCGCCGCGGCAATCGCCGGCAGCGGCGTTGCTGCCGGAGAAGACGAACTGCTCTCCGGCGTGCTTGTCGTGCGCAATTCCACGGCACCCGTCGGTCGGCGCGAAGCTGTATAAGCGGGTCTGGCCACCGCAGGACCGTCGCGAGCCCGACCTTCGCGGCCGGCTCGCGCACCGCGCGGAACATGGGCGAAAAAAGCCTCGCCGGCACGGTTGACCCTCCACTTGGTGGAGACGTTAGGACGGTCCCATGAGCGAGAAAATGCACACGATCGGCGAACTTTCGCGGCTGAGCGGCATCTCGGTGCGGCGCATCCGCTTCTATTCCGACAAGGGGCTGCTGCCGCCGTCCACCCGCACCGTCAGCAACTATCGCATCTACAGCGATACCGATGTCGCGCGCCTCGACCTGATCAGGGCCTTGCGGGAGGCCGGCGTCAGCCTGGCCGCCATCCGCAAGCTCCTGTCCCGGCGGCTCGAACTGAAAGATGTCCTGGCCATGCGCCTTGATGCCCTGGAAGTCGAAATCGCCTCCCGTCGCCGGGTCGCCGCCGTGTTGCGTGCCACGCTCAGGATCACGGAACCAACCGCAACCGACCTGAGGAGACTTTGGACGATGACGACCCTGTCCCAAAACCAGATGCGCACCATGATGGAGCGTTTCTACGACAAGGTGGGCACGAGCGCCGAGATGGGCGAAGGCTGGAAGCGCCAGATGATCGATGCCGCCATGCCCGAGCTGCCCGACGAGCCGACGTCCCGGCAGATCGACGCCTGGAACGAGATCAGCGCCATGATCGGCGACGAGAGCTTCGTTTCCGAGATACAGGCCGAGACGGCCGCTATGTGGAACGGTGAGTTCGACCCGGGCGCCTATGCCGAGGCTGCCAACGCCATTCTGGCCAGGGTGAAGGCCGCTATCGCCGCGGGCGTAGCCCCGATCTCGCCGGAGGGCGAAACGATCGCGCGCGAATGGCTGGACCGATCGGCGAAGGCAATGCGCAGGCAGCCGGACCGGGCCTATCTGGAATGGCATCTCGGCCAATACCGCAAGCATCATGCCCGCTCGACCCGGTATCAGGAACTGCTTGCCATATTGCGCGGTGAGGAACCCGGCCAAGGGCCCGGCAACGAGTGGCAATGGATCAACGAGGCGATGACACCGCTGCTGGCGACGGCGCAAAACTGACTTCGACGCCCCGAACAAAAACGAATGCCCGGCGCATGTCTCGCGGACGCGCCGGGCATTCCAGGGAGATATCAGGCGAAACCCGGCCTACTGCGCCGTCCAGCCGCCATCGATCGGCAGCGTCGTGCCGGTGATCTGCTTGGCCGCGTCCGAGCACAGGAACAGCGCCAGCGCCGCGATCTCGTCCACCGTCACGAACTCCTTCGTCGGCTGGGCCGCCAGCAGAACGTCGTGCTTGACCTGTTCCTCGGTCATGTTGCGGGCCTTCATCGTGTCGGGGATCTGCTTTTCGACCAGCGGCGTCCAGACATAACCGGGCGCGATCGCATTGGCCGTCACCCCGTCCTGCGCGGCCTCCAGCGCCACCGTCTTGGTCAGGCCGGCAATACCGTGCTTGGCCGAGACATAGGCCGACTTGAAGGGCGACGCTACCAGCGCATGCGCCGAAGCGGTGTTGATGATGCGCCCCCATTTGCGCGCCTTCATGCCCGGAAGCGCGGCCTTGATGGCGTAGAAGGCGGCGAGCAGGTTGATGCGGATGATCGCTTCCCACTTGTCGTCGGGAAACTCCTCGATCGGCGCGACATGCTGGATGCCGGCATTGTTGACCAGGATATCGAGGCTGCCGAATGCCTGTTCGGCCTCGTGCACCATGGCGGTCACTTCCGGGCCATTCATCATGTTGGCGTTGGAATAGCGGCACTTGACGCCGAAATCGGCTTCGATGCCGGCACGTTCCCTCTCGATCGCATCGGCATCGCCAAGTCCGTTGATGGTGACATTGGCGCCTTCGGCGGCGAAGGCCCTGGCGATGGCAAGGCCGATGCCGCTGGTCGAACCGGTAACAAGCGCGTTCTTCGAAGTCAGGGAGCCCATGATGATCTCTCGTCTGGCGTTTGCGATGGCATTCTAATTAGGTGCATTGCAGCAAGTTTCCATCACAATCATGTGTCGGTCTTCGTTTGGAACCAACAAACAGCTGAAATCGTTCATCGACCCGACACAAGACCGTCATGCTGCCATGCAACATGACAGGTGTTGTTTCCGATATGACATTCGTCAATCCTGAGGTGACAGCTTGGAAATCGCCGACGTCGTGAAGCGCGCCTATGCCATGCCGCTCACCAATCCCTCGTTCCCGCCCGGCCCCTATCGTTTCTTCGACCGCGAATATGTCATCATCACTTACCGCACCACGCGCGAGGCGCTGGAGGCGGCCGTGCCGGCGCCGCTCGAGATCGATGGCGATCCGCTGGTGAAATACGAATTCATCCGCATGCCGGACTCGACCGGCTTCGGCGACTATACCGAGAGCGGCCAGGTCATTCCGGTCCGTTTCGACGGCCAGCACGGCGTCTACGTCCATTCCATGTATCTGGACGACGATGCGCCGATCGCCGGCGGCCGCGAATTGTGGGGGTTTCCGAAGAAGCTCGCCAATCCCAAGATCGTCAATGAAGGCGAGGTCGTCGTCGGCACGCTACACTATGGCTCGGTGCTCTGCGCCACCGGCACGATGGGTTACAAGCACCGCGCCGCCGACCAGGATCAGGTGATGGCGGCGCTGACCGCGCCTAACTTTCTCGTCAAGATCATCCCGCATGTCGACGGCACGCCGCGCATCTGCGAACTGGTGCGCTACCACCTCACCGACATCACGCTGAAGGAAGCTTGGGCGGGTCCCGCCGCGCTCGACCTGCGGCCGCATGTGATGGCCGATGTCGCTCGCCTGCCGGTGCTGGAAGTGGTGTCGGCGCTGCATTTCACCGCCGATCTCACGCTCGGCCTCGGCGAGGTCGTGTACGACTATCTCGCCGGCACACGCTGACCATCCCCTTTCTTTGCCGGAGTTGACCGTGCTGGACCGTTACAGAGCCAAGGCGAACGTCGCCACCATTCAGGAAATCGCTTCGCAATACGACCGGGTTGCGCTGGTGCTGCAAGGCGGCGGCGCGCTCGGCGCCTATCAGGCCGGCGTCTATCAGGCGCTGTCGGAGGCCGGCTGCGAGCCGGCATGGCTGTCGGGCGTCTCCATCGGCGCCATCAATGCATCCATCATCGCGGGCAACGAGCCGAGCCGGCGCCTGCAGCGGCTGGAGCAGTTCTGGCAGACGATTTCCGGCCGCAAGATCTGGGCCTACACGCCGGAAGGCGACATCTATCGCGACATCCGCAACCGCACCAGTTCGTGGATGACGATGACCATGGGCCAGCCCGGCTTCTTCAAGCCACGCTTCCCCAATCCATGGCTGGAGCAGTCCGGGGCCGAAGGCGCCACCAGCTTCTACGACACGGCCGAATTGAAGGACACGCTGGAGCAGCTGATCGACTTCGACGTGCTCAACGACGGCCGCAAGCGTCTGAGCGTCGGCGCCGTCAACGTGCGCACCGGCAATTTCGTCTATTTCGACACCGACAAGGTCCGCATCGGGCCCGAACACATCATGGCTTCGGGCGCGCTTCCGCCCGCCTTCCCGGCGGTGCGCATCGAGGGCGAATATTACTGGGACGGCGGCATCGTCTCCAACACGCCGCTGCAATATCTGCTCGACCAGGAAGAAGACCGCAGCTCGCTGGTGTTTCAGGTCGACCTGTTCTCAGCGCGCGGCGCGCTGCCGCGCGGCATGGCCGACGTGTTGTCGCGCCACAAGGACATCATGTATTCCAGCCGCACGCGCCAGAACACCGACAATTTCAAACGCATCCACGATCTGAAGATGCAGCTCCTCGAAGCACTCAAACGTGTGCCGGCGGAGTCGCGCTCCGCCGACGAAGAACGGCTGATCGCCGATTATTCCGACGCCGGCGTCGTCAACATCATCCACCTCATCTACCAGCACAAGGGTTATGAGGGGCACGCCAAGGACTATGAGTTCTCAGGCACCTCGATGCGCGAGCATTGGGACATGGGCCTGGAGGACACGCAGCGCACCTTGCGCCATCAGCAATGGCTGACCCCGCCGACCAATGCCGAAGGCGTCGCCATCCATGACCTGCATCGCGAGGACCCGACCTAGGGTGATGTCTCGCCTGACGGTCAGAAACGCAGGCTGATGCCGGCGCGACGCAGCAGCCAGTAGAAAAGCCCGGTCGCACCGATAACCAGCGCAACGGCCCAGATGAAGCCGCTGTCGCCATGGGTGAACGGCAGGCCGGCCGTATTCATGCCGAAAACGCCGACAACCAGCGTACCCGGCAGCAACAAGGCGCTCATCACCGCCATTGCCTTCAGGCTGCGGTTGGATTCGTCCGCCAGCTCCGCCGCCATCTCCTCCTGCAGCAAACGCGCCCGGTCGTTGATCATGACGATTTCGCGGTCGAGCCGTTCCAGCCGCGCGGCCAGGCGCTGCAATGCGGCATGCGCGGCCTTCGATAGTTTCCAGTCGTCGCGGTCCTCATCCTCGAACAGCGCGACCATGCCGGCCACCGGCCGGTGCAGCGACACCGCCAGCCGCCGCAATTCCTTGAGACGGCGGCGCTCGTCGCTCAGCCGTTCGGTGACCAGATTGTCCTCGACCTCGTCGAGCTTTTTTGTCGCGTCGACCAGCCGCAACCCTGTGTTCTTGCAGAAGGTCGTGACGATGGCCTCGAACAGCTCGAAGGCCGTCGCCGGCGCGAAGCCGCCGGCAAGCGAGCGCCGCACCTTGTCCACCGCCTCCAGCGGATGGCGCCTGCCGGTGACCAGCAGACGTTCGGTCACAGCGAAATGCAGCCGGCCGATCGTGCTCGACGGTCGTTCTATGTCCTTGTGCATGTCGGCGGCTATGCCATGCATCATGCCGTCTTCATGCCCGAGGACCAGACTGTCGTCATGTCCTTCCAGGATCGCGCGCGCCGCCGGCGGAAGTGCGCAGCGGTGGGCAACCCAGCCGTGCGCGCGCTGGTCGACCAGATCGACATGCAGCCACACCCAGCCATCCTCGGCCGCGAGGGCCGCGTCGATCTCTTGCGGGTGAAGCTGAGCGGCTGGTTGACCGGGAAATCCACGATAGGCGCAGATCAGGCCCGGCACCTGCTCCGCATCGCCTGTTCCCAGAAGGTTCAAACGCAAGGTTTCATTCATTGGCGTCACCGAGCCTTGTTCGGCAGAAGCCGGCGCGACCCGCGCGCCGGCTTCCCTTTGTGAGAAAAGAACCCGCCCTCAAAACAGCTTGCGCATCACCACGAACAGCCCGAAGGCGAGCGCGATCGAGGCCGGCAAGGTCAGCACCCAGGCGAGCAGCATGTTGCGCACGGTCGACCACTGCAGGCCCGAACCGTTTGCCGCCATCGTGCCGGCAACGCCCGACGACAGCACATGCGTGGTCGACACCGGCAGGCCGAAGGCGTCGGCGGCGCCGATCGTGCCCATGGCGACGAGTTCGGCGGCGGCACCCTGGCCATAGGTCAGATGCGTCTTTCCGATCTTCTCGCCGACGGTGACGACGATGCGCTTCCAGCCGACCATCGTGCCAAGCCCCAGCGCCAGCGCGATGGCGATCTTGACCCAGAGCGGGATGAACTTCGTCGCGTTGTCGACGGCCTTATGATAGTTGGTGACCGCCTTGAGATCCTCGCCCTCCATCGGCAGAAGCTTCTTCTTGTCGATCAGCTTCAGCGCCTCGCCGATGAGATAGATGTCATTGCGCGCATTGCTGACCAGTTCGATCGGCAGTTTCTCGACCGAAGGATAAGGCGACACCAGTTCATTCGTCTGATGGATGAACGCCTGCAGCGCCGGCGTCGTCTGGTCCGTCCAGGTCTTGGTGCGCACCGCCTCGCTGACCACCGCCTTGGCGTCGGTCACCACCACACCCGGCTTCACATATTTGCCGAGCACGGTATCCACCTGCGCGGCCGCGGATTTGTAGGCTTCGAGATAGTTGACATCGGGCGTGCGATTGAGCGCAAAGGCGGTCGGCACCACGCCGATCAGGATCAGCATGATCAGACCCATGCCCTTCTGGCCGTCATTGGAACCGTGGGCGAAGGAAACGCCGGTGCAGGTGAAGATCAGCAGCGCGCGGATCCACAGCGGCGGCGGCGCATTGCCCGACGGCGCCTCATAGAGCGCCTTGTTCTTGATGAACAGCTTCATCGCAAGCAGGAGGAGTGCCGCCATGCCGAAACCGACCAGCGGCGAAACCAGCAGCGCCATGCCGACTTCTATGGCTTTCGACCAGTCGACGCCGCTTGTGGCGCTACCGGCCGGCGCCAGGAACTGGTTGGCGAGGCCGACACCGACGATCGAGCCGATCAGGGTGTGCGAACTGGACGACGGCAGACCAAGATACCAGGTGCCGAGGTTCCAGATGATCGCCGCGGTCAGCAGCGAGAACACCATGGCCAGACCCGCGCTGGAGCCGACCTGCAGGATGAGCTCGACCGGAAGCAGCGAAATGATGCCGAAGGCAACGGCACCGCTGGCGGTGAGCACGCCAAGGAAGTTGAAGAAACCGGACCACATGACGGCGAACTCGGCCGGCATGGAATGGGTGTAGATGACGGTCGCGACCGCATTGGCGGTGTCGTGGAAACCGTTAACGAATTCGAAGCCGAGCGCGATCAGCAACGCGAGCCCGAGCAGGATCCACGGCACGGCAATCGCGCTGGTAAGCTCCTGGCTGAGCGCATAACCGATATAGATGAGGCCGCCGAGTACGATCGCCAGGAAGACCGGCATGAACCATTTGCCGGCCTTGCTCGGCCCTTCGAGCGGATGCTCGGGCCTCGGAATACCCATTTGACTTGATGTGACGTCCACCATTGCCCCGTTCCTTTTGCAGTGCAGCAAAATTCAAGGAACCCTATTTTGGCTGAATGAAGCTGTTGTGACGTCTCACGCAGCGAAACCGGCCGGCACCGCTTCGAGATTGGCCAGGATCGCGAAGCGCCATCCTGATCTTTGATATCCTTGCCAAATCCAAGCAGGGAGAGAGGCCCATTCTCCGGCAATGAGAGTAATGGGACAATTATACGGAAATTTTCCGATCTATGTTTTGTGTTTGTTAAGCAACCGCCAGAGCCACTATTTGTTTACCATCCACCTTAACCTGTCTGAAATCGCTCACCCGCATGATGGGCCACGGTTCGCAAAGAGACCGTCGAACAAAAGTTACAACCGGGCAAAGGATACCATCATGACCAATCTTCTTTCGCGCTTCGTCAAGGACGAGTCGGGCGCAACCGCCATTGAATACGGCCTGATCGCCGCCCTGATCGCTCTGGCGATCGTTGCTGGCGCCGGCTTCCTCGGCAACACCATCAATGCCAAGTTCAACACCATCGCCGGCACGCTGAAGAACGCTGGCAGCGGCAACGGCGGCTGATCGGGCCCGAGGCCTGTTGCACCAAGAGATCGGGGCCGCCTTCGGGCGGCCCTTTTCATTTTCCAGGGCTAGGAAATCGTTGGCACTATCCCACCCGTCCGCCTGCAAGGAGCACGACAAGACCCGCAACCATGGACCCGGCCGCCGCCTGCACTATATAGGGGAGAAATGAGCATCGGCTCGGACAACCCGGCAGTAGACAATGAAACGGCTTCACGGCATCGCAATCTGGTTCGGCTTGGCGCTGACGGTTTCGCTTATTCCCATGACCATCGCTATGGCTCAAACGATGGCCCCCGTACGGCCCGGCATCAACTCATTCGGCCAGGCGGACGCGGATGCATTGCGAAGCGAGATCCAGCGGCAGCAGTTCCAGCAGCAACAGCAGATCTACCGCGAGCTCGACCGGCAGGTTACGACGCCGTCCCAAAATGCCGCGCCAGCGATCCGGCAACCTTGCCAGCAATCGCTGAATGGCGGCGGTGCGGTTGGTGGCTGTCGTTGACAGGATGTATTTTCGTTTTATTAGCCGTCTACGATAAGTGTGTGCTACGGCAAAGCATCCATTCGCTCGCCGGGCCTTTGTGTTAATTTGAGGTCCCGCCTCGTCCTGCACGGCGGATTGGACCGGACGTGCGATGGCGACACCCAAGAAAAAGAGCATTGAACGCAAGGCCGCGCCCAAGAAGAAGGCGCCCCTGAAGACGCCTGTCGAGAAGCAGCCGCTCGCCAAACCCTCACCGAAGAAGCAGGCGGTTCGGAAAGCCAAAAAGGGCAAGACGATCCGCCAGGTCGCCGCCATTCCGTTTCGGCGCGGCGAGGACGGCAGCCTTGAGGTGATGCTGGTCACCTCGCGCCAGACCAGGCGTTTCATCCTGCCGAAGGGCTGGCCGATGCCCGGCAAGAGCGGACGCAAGGCCGCCACCATCGAGGCGATGGAAGAAGCGGGCGTCGTCGGCAAGACGCTGAAGGAGCCGGCCGGCAGCTATTCCTACTGGAAGCGGCTTGCGCGAACCTTCGCGCGGGTCGACGTCACCGTCTATCTGCTCGCCGTCACCGGGGAACTGGCCAACTGGCCGGAGGCACGCAGCCGCCAGCGCGCCTGGCTGAAGCCCGAGGACGCCGCGACCCTGATCGACGAACCCGAACTGTCGACGCTGCTCAGGACATTGACCTTGCCCGCCGCTCTTTGAGCAAGAGCGTTGTATCAAACGCTGTTCAGACCGCCGGCTTTCGGTCGCTCAAGCAAGATTGTCGGCTTTTCATGGTAGGTCGTGCGCAGCACCTCGTTGTAAGCAGTCTTGCGCGCGACGTTCAGCGAGGCAACATTCTCGGGATCGATGATGCAGACGGTTCTCTGCGCCCCTAGAACATTGTCGGCCCAGGCCGTCATTTCACCAACGATCTCGCTGGCAATGCCCTTGCCATGCGCGGCAGAAGCCAGAACCCAGCCGATTTCCGGAAGACCTTCCAGCGAGGGCTGGATTTCGCGCTTCATGTCCTGGAAGCCGGCCTCGCCGATGAAACGCCCTGTCGCCTTGTCCTCGACCGCCCAATAACCGTAGCCGATCAGCGACCACAGGCCGGCATGGCGCAGGAACCGCTGCCAGCTTTCCTCGCGGGTGCGCGCCCTGCCGCCGATGAACCGGCATACCGCCGGCTCCGACCACATCTCGGCATAGGTGTCGAAATCGTCCAGCCCGTGCGCCCGCAGGATCGTCCGTTGCGTTTCGATGATGGGCGCGGTCTTGAAGGCTGGGGCGGTCATGGCAATTCTCTCTATGGGGTCGCCGCAAATATCAGCCCGCTCATACCGGGCAAGGGCCAGCTTTTGTGACTAGTCCTGCCAGCGGAAAGACGGGACCACGCATGAAGCGCGATGCGCGGATTCGAAAATGCCTGGGCATCCTTAAAGCGTCCGAATGGACGCGCGACAGGCTGAGCGGATGGGCTGGGAACTTCGCCGCCGGCATTGTATGAAATGACCGCCGCACACCGGAGAAGCGCACATGGAAACGACCGACCTTGTTCTGGCCATTTTCCACCATCTGCTGGCTTTTTCGCTGGCCGGGGTGATCGCGGCGGAATTCGTGCTGCTACGCAACGAAATCACACCCGGCACCATCCGCCGGCTTGCCCTGATCGACCGACACTACGGCCTGCTCGCCGTCCTGATCATCCTCGTCGGCGTCGGCCGTGTCTTCCACGGCCTGAAAGGATGGGAATTCTACGTCTACAATTGGGTGTTCTGGACCAAGATGGCGATCTTCGCGGCCGTCGGCCTGCTCTCCATCGTGCCCACCATGCGTTTCATTGCCTGGAGCCGCCAGGCCAAGGCCAACGCATCCTACCAGGTGCCGGAGACCGAACTGGCCGCGGTGCGCCGCTATATCTGGCTGGAGGCGCTGCTTTTCCTGGCGATCCCCGCCTTTGCCGCCGCCATGGCGCGCGGCTACGGCCTCTAGCAGACCACTCTAAAGGACGTCGCTGGCCGCTTCGAGTGGCGCCAATTCGATGAGCGGCGCGGGAATTGTGTTTGTCTTTTCCGCCGCCTTGCAGATGTCGGCGATTACGCAGGCCTGGCAATCCGGTTTGCGCGCCTTGCAGACATAGCGCCCATGCAGGATCAGCCAGTGATGCGCGTGGCGCATATATTCGTCCGGAATGATGCGGACGAGCTCGTCTTCGACCTGTTCCGGCGTCTTGCCCGGCGCCAGCCCCAGTCGGTTGCCGATGCGCAGGATATGCGTGTCCACCGCCATCGTGTGCTGCCCGAAAGCCATGTTGAGCACGACATTGGCGGTTTTCCTGCCGACGCCAGGCAACTTCACCAATTCGTCGCGATTGTCCGGCACCGTGCCGCCGTGGTCGGCGATCAACGCCTGCGACAGCGCGATCACGTTCTTGGCCTTGTTGCGCCAGAGGCCGATTGTGCGGATGTATTCCCCCACCCTTTCCTCGCCGAGCGCCAGCATCTTCTGCGGCGTGTCAGCCACCTTGAACAGGGCCCGTGTCGCCTTGTTGACGCCGGCGTCGGTCGCCTGCGCCGACAGCACCACGGCCACCAGCAGCGTAAAGGCGTTGACGTGTTCCAGCTCGCCCTTCGGCTCGGGCCGCTGCACGGCAAAGCGGCGAAAAATCTCGTGCACCTCGGCCGGCGTATAGGCAGACCTGGCACGCGATGCCTTCTTCTTCGCGAGCGCATGCGCGGCGCCATTGCGCAGCGGCACGGATGGATTTTCGCGGGTGCGGCGATCTTTGGACTTGGGGGCAACCATCGCCTTCCTATAATATCGGGCGATGAGCGACACAAACGCCACTTTCGCCGCGGACGAGCCGGTCTTCCAGGCCCTGCTGATGCCGCACCGCTCGCTCGGTCGCACCGGCTTCATGATCCTGATCGGCGCGTTGCTGTTCGGCTGGGCGGTGACAGGCATCATCTTCCTGTCCTACGGCGCTTGGCCGATCTTCGGCTTCTTCGGCCTCGACGTGCTGGCGGTCTATGTCGCCTTTCGCCTGAACTATCGCGCCGCCAGGGCCCGCGAGGAAGTCTCGGTGTCGCGCACCGCGCTCGACATCCGCAAGACCGCCCCTTCGGGCAGAACGGAAGAACATCATTTCAACCCGTTCTGGTCGCGCTTCTCGGTCGCCCGCCACAGTGAGATAGGCATCACCGCCATGACGGTGGAATCGCGCGGCGAGCGCGTACCGATCGGTAGTTTCCTCAATCCCGATGACCGCGAAAGCTTCGCCACCGCCTTCACCCGGGCGCTTGCCACCGTCAAGGCACGCTGATCTTCGCAGGAAACGGGTGGAGACCGCTCCTTCAAGCGCCGATATTCGCGTTCAAGGAGAAATTGCCATGAACGCTCAGCTCGCTATGAATACCAGAATGCCGATGAAGATCGCCCCGACCCTTGAAAAGGACATCACGCCGGAAGGCAGCGACTACGAGGTCGTGCGCCGTGCCATCGAGAAGATCAGCCTCGATTATCGCGACCAGCCTTCGCTGGAAGTCCTGGCCGAGGAGGTCGGCGAGACCCCGACCGGCTTGCAGAAGCTGTTCACGCGCTGGGCCGGACTGTCGCCCAAGGCTTTCCTGCAGGCGGTGACGCTCGATCATGCCCGTCGGCTGCTCGATTCCGGCATGCCGTTGCTCGAAGCCTCCTTCGAGGTCGGCATGTCTGGCCCCGGCCGCCTGCACGACCTGTTCGTCACCCACGAGGCGATGTCGCCGGGCAACTACAAGACACGCGGTGAAGGCCTGACCATCCGCTACGGCTACCACATCTCGCCCTTCGGCGTTGCCCTGATCATGGTCACCGATCGTGGTCTGGCCGGCCTTGCCTTCAACGACGCCGGCAACGAACAGTCGGCTTTCCGCGACATGTCGAGCCGCTGGCCGAACGCCACCTATGTCGAGGACATCAGCGCCACGGCCCCTTACGCCGCACGCATCTTCGACCCGGCCCACTGGCGGTCCGACCAGCCGCTGCGCGTGGTGATGATCGGCTCGGATTTCCAGCTCCGGGTCTGGGAAGCCCTGCTGCGCATCCCGATGGGCAAGGCCTGCACCTATTCGGCGATCGCCGCCGAGATCGGCCAGCCGACGGCGAGCCGGGCGGTGGGAGCGGCGGTCGGCGCCAATCCGCTTTCCTTCGTGGTGCCGTGCCACCGTGCGCTCGGCAAATCCGGCGCGCTCACCGGCTACCACTGGGGCCTGACCCGCAAGCGGGCTATTCTGGGCTGGGAAGCAGGTCAGCTTTCGGCGGGTGTGCTCTAGCGCATGACCCCGAAAATCGGTTCGGATTTTCGGAAAGGATCATGCGCCAATTCAAAGTGCTAGAGCGTCCTTTGCGTGTCCGAACGGACACGCGGCGCTCTAGACGCGAACCGCGACCCGAACAGATTGATACACAGCCCGGCAATGACAAGGCTGGAAGCGCCGAGCTTCCAGCCTTGCAGCGGTTCGCCGAGCAGGACGGTCGAGCCGAGGAAACCGAACACCGGCACCAGAAGCGTGAACGGTGCCACCGTGGAAACAGGGTAGCGCGCAAGCAGCCCAGCCCAGACCGCGAACCCAAGCAGCGTCGACAGATAGACGATATAAGCGATCGAACCGATCGACACCCAATCGAGGCTGGTGAAGCTCGAGACGAGATGCTCCGGATCGAGCACCAGTGCCACTGCCAGCAGCACCGGCAGCGCGAACAGGCTGCCCCACACCACCAGTCCAAGCACGTTGGACGTACTTGAGCGCTGCGAAATCCGCTTCGAGACAATGTTACCACCACCCCAGGAAGCAGCTGCCGCCACAAGCAGGATAAGTCCGACAACCGTCACGTCGCCGCCGACATTCAGCGCAACCACACCGACCCCGGCAAAGGCAAGCACCGCGCCCGCCAGTTGCCAGCCCGTCGGACGTTCGCCGAGCATCAGCACCGAAAGGCCGATGGTGAAGAACACCTGCAACTGCAGGATGAGCGACGACAGCCCCGCGCTCATACCCAGCTTCATGCCGGTGAACAGGAAACCGAACTGCAGCGCAAAGATCAGGAAACCGTAGAGCGCGATCATGCCGAGCGGCACCTTGGGGCGAGGAATGAAGAACACCCAGGGAAATGCCGCCAGGAAGAAACGCGCGACGCCGAGCGCCAGCGGCGAGACCTGCCTGAGCCCGAGCTTGATGATGGCGAAATTGACGCCCCAGATGAAGACGATGCCCAGAGCCAACAGGAGATGTCGCGGCCGCATTGTTCAATTTTCCTGATGGATAAACATAAATATTTGAAATTACTTGATTATTCTACCCCTCCGCCTGAACCCAGGCAAGCCCGCCGGTCCCGGTGGCCTATCCGGATCCGCCATCTGCCGGACCACAGCGAGACGGGTCATGCGCCAGCCGGCAAAGCTGTTTCATTCGCTTTGGAGAAACGCTAGAGCGCCGCGCGTCCGATTGGACGCGCAAAGGACGCTCTAGCACTTTGAGTCTGCTGCATCGTGCCTACCGAAAATCGATTCCGATTTTCTGGCCGATGCAGTAGGGTCCGCCGCAAAACAAGCCGACATAAGAGGGACGGCCCGCCTTGATCATCACCATCGGTTCCATCAACCTCGACCTTATAGCCACCGTCGACCGCCTGCCGGGCCCGGGCGAGACGGTGCCGGGCACCAGCTTCACCACCGCGCCGGGCGGCAAGGGCGCTAACCAGGCGCTGGCCGCCGCGCGCGCCGGCGCCGGGGTGCGCATGGTGGGCGCTGTCGGCAAGGACGCCTTCGCCGGCGAGGCACTGGCCCTGCTGAAGGCCGGCAAGGTCGACCTTTCCGCCGTCGCCGAGACACACAGTTCCACCGGCACGGCCCACATCCTGGTCGGCGGCGATGGCGAGAACATGATCGCCGTGGTGGCCGGCGCCAACAATACCGTCGTGCCGGGCGATGTCGCCAAGGCCCGGCTTGGCAAGGGCGACGTCGTGCTTTTACAGCACGAGATACCGCTCGATACCGTGGATGCCGCCCTGGACGCCGCGCGCAAAGCTGGAGCGATCACCGTGCTCAACACGGCCCCGGCCCGCATCGAGGCGGCCAGGCTGCTCGGCAAGGCCGACTATGTCGTCGCCAACGAGACCGAGTTCGACCTCTATTGCGAGCCCCTCGGGCTGACCGGCACCGACCGTGGCGAACGCATGCGCGCCTATGCCAAGAAGACCGGCCGCACCATCGTCGTCACGCTGGGGGGCGAAGGCGTTCTGGCCGCCACCGGCGACGAATTCCTGAAGGTCCCTGCCCTCAAGATCGTTCCGGTCGACACGGTCGGCGCCGGCGACACTTTTTGCGGCTATCTGGCGGCGGGACTGGAATCCGGCCTGCCATTGAAGACCGCTCTGGCGCGCGCCGCCGCCGCCGGTTCGCTCGCCTGCCTGAAGCCGGGCGCCCAGCCGGCGATCCCGCTGGCGGCCGAAGTGGAAGCAGCTCTTGGCCCGGCCAGCGCCTGATATGAGCAGCGAACGTCCGACCAGCCGTCACGCCATTTCGCCGGCCGGCCACATCTGCGGCATGAGCGCCGTGGATCTTGCCGAGGCGATCCGCGAAAAACAGCTTTCGGTGCGCGAGGTGGCGACAGCCTTCCTCGACCGCATCGAGGCGGTCAACCGACAGGTCAACGCCATCGTCTCGCTGCGTCAGCGCAGCGACATCCTGGCCGAGGCCGACGCCGCCGACGCGCATCTCGCCGCCGGTGGTGCGACGGGCCCGCTCTTCGGTCTGCCCATCGCGGTCAAGGATCTGGCCCTGACCAAGGGCCTCAAGACCACCTTCGGCTCACCGATCTTCGCCGACCTCGTGCCCGAGGAGGACGAATTCTTCGTCGAGCGCATGCGCAAGGCCGGCGCCATCGTCATCGGCAAGACCAACGTTCCCGAATTCGGTCTCGGCTCCAACACCTACAATCCCGTCTTCGGGCCGACGCTCAACGCCTTCGACTCCGCCTGGACGGCGGGCGGCTCGAGCGGCGGCGCGGCCGTCGCCCTGGCGCTCGACCTGGTGCCTCTGGCCGACGGCAGCGATTTCGGCGGCTCGCTGCGCAATCCGGCCGCCTACAACAATGTCTTCGGCTTCCGCCCCTCGCAGGGGCTGGTGCCCGGCGGCCCCGGCTTCGAGGTCTTTCACGCGCAGATGGGCGTCGAGGGCCCGATGGGCCGCAGCGTGCGCGACATGGCACTGCTGCTCGACGTGCAGGCCGGCCACCATCCGCGCGCGCCGCTGTCGCACGATCCGCAAGGCTCTTTCCTCGCCGGGCTGGACGATGCGCCGGTAGCCGGCGGCCGCATCGGCTGGCTGGGCAATCTCGGTGGCCACCTGCCGATGGAAGACGGCATCCTCGACCTCTGCGAGGCCGCGCTGGGGCGGCTCGGCGATATTGGTTTCGCGGTCGAGCCGCTGCTGCCGGATTTCGATTTCGAGGCGCTGTGGCAGGCCTTCGTCACGCTGCGCCAGTCGTCGAGCGGTTGCGCGCTGAAAATGCTCTATGACGACCCGGCCAAACGCGCCTTGCTGAAGCCTGAAGCCGTGTGGGAGGCGGAAGGTGCTGCCCGGCTGACCGCGCCGCAGATCCACGCGGCGGCGATGCGGCGCACCGCCTGGCACCGCACGCTCCTGTCGCTGTTCGAACGTTTCGACCTTTTGGCGCTGCCGACGGCCCAGGTCTTTCCCTTCGACGTCTCGGTCCATTGGCCCAGCGAAGTCGCCGGTAAGGCGATGGACAGCTACCACCGCTGGATGCAGGTCACCGCGGCGGCGACGCTGGGCGGCTGCCCGGCCGTGAACGTGCCGGCAGGCTTCGACGCCAAGGGCAGGCCCATGGGCATGCAATTGATCGGCAGGCCGCGCGGCGATCTCGCCGTGCTTCAGGCGGCGGCCGCCTACGAAGCCGTCCTGCCCTGGAAGACCGGCGCGTCGCCCCGGGCCTGACCGCGCCCTCCCCTTGCACGCGTCAAGCCGGCATGCATTGATCTGCGCGCCGGCCAAGGCCGGCATTCGAACCGGGAGGTCAACTATGTCGCTTACGCTCTACGCCGCCTATGTCGTGGCCTGCATCGTCATCGTTCTGGTGCCGGGACCGACGGTGACGCTGATTATCGCCAACTCGATCCGCCATGGCACCCGCGCCGGGCTCGCCAATGTGCTGGGCACCCAGATCGGACTGGCCATCACCATCGGCGTCGTCGCCATCGGGCTCACCTCGCTGATCGCCGGCATGGGCCACTGGTTCGAATGGGTGCGCCTCATCGGCGCCGCCTACCTGATCTGGATGGGCATCCAGATGTTCCGCAACAAGGGCAGCCTGAACCCGGACGGTTCGGCCCGCAAACCGCGCGGCGGCTTCGTGCTGCAGGGCGTGCTGGTCGCGGTCTCCAATCCCAAGACGCTGGTCTTCTTCGGCGCCTTCTTCCCGCAGTTCATCGATCCGAGCGGGCATTTCGCCCTGCAGATGACGGTGATGGGCCTGACCGCGCTCGCCTTCGCCGCCGTATCGGACAGCTGTTATGCGCTGGCCGCCGGCCGCGCGGGACGCCTGCTCTCGGCGCACCGCATCAAGCTGCTCTCCCGCATCAGCGGCGGCTTCCTCGTCGGCGGCGGCCTGTGGCTGGCCTTCACGCGGGCAAGGTAATGACGCGTGCTTCCCCTCTCCCCGCTTGCGGGGAGAGGGTGGCCCGAAGGGCCGGGTGAGGGGCAGCGCCAGCCTTATTCGCAATCACGATGAGTGTGGGTACCGCCCCTCATCCGCCTGCCGGCACCTTCTCCCCGTAAACGGGGAGAAGGAATGCTCAAAGCCGGCCCAGCCTCTCCGTCAACAGCGCGAAGAAACCGTCGGCGTCGATGTCGCGCATGACCGTCGCGTTCTTCGGCCGGTCGGTGACGCCCCACCAGTCGATCACCGTCATGCCCATGGTCAGTTCCGAGCCGGTTTCGACCGTCACATTGCAATGGCGGCCCTTGAACAGCGCCGGCTTGAGCAGATAGGCGATCACGCACGGGTCGTGCAGCGGGCCGCCGTCGGTGCCGTATTTCTCCTCGTCGAAGCGTTCGAAGAAATCGAGCAGCGCAGCTGTGGCATTGCCCACCTTGGTGCCCATCTTGCGGAAGGCCTCGACACGCTTGGCCGTGGTCAGCGCCTTGTGGGTGACGTCGAGCGGCATCACCACGATCGGCACGCCCGAACGGAACACCACATCGGCGGCATGCGGGTCGACATAGATGTTGAACTCGGCGGTCGGCGTCACGTTGCCGCCCTCGAAGAACCCACCGCCCATCAGCACGATTTCCTTGATGCGCGGGGCGATGCGCGGCTCGCGCACCAGCGCCAGCGCGATGTTGGTCAGCGGACCGAGCGGGCAAAGCGTAACGGTGCCCGGCTCTTCGCGCATCACCGTCTCGACGATGAAGTCGACGGCATGCTGGCCCTGCAGCTTCATGGTCGGCTCCGGCAGGTCCGGGCCGTCGAGGCCGGTCTTGCCATGCACATGCTCAGCGGTGACCAGCGGCCGCACCAGCGGCCGGATCGCGCCCGAGAAAACCTTGATGTCGGGGCGACCGGCCAGTTCGCAGATCTTGAGGGCATTCTTTTCGGTGAGGCGCAGCGGCACGTTGCCGGCGACCGCGGTGATGCCGACGACATCCAGTTCCGGGCTGCCCAGCGCCAGCAATATGGCGACGGCATCGTCCTGGCCGGGGTCGGTATCGATGATGATCTTGCGCTTTTCGGGCATTTTGTGTCCTTGGCTAGCGGGTATTTTTTGATGGCTTGAACTTGCCCGCGCGGCGGACCATATCAACACAGACCGGGGAAATGCCAGTCGGGTTTTTCCGGTTCATGTCGCTCTTGGAGGACAAAACGTAATGAGTCGTATGACGACCTTTTCCAGCCCGCTTCTTCTGGGCTTCGATGCGATGGAAAAGACGCTGGAACGCCTGGCGAAATCCGGCGACAGCTATCCGCCCTACAACATCGAACGGCTTCGCGGCACCGATGATGCGTCCGAAAGGCTGCGCATCACGCTGGCTGTCGCCGGCTTCGCGGAAGAAGACCTCGATGTGACCACCGAGGAAAATCAGCTGGTGGTCAGAGGACGTCAGACCGACGAGACGGAACGCGAATACCTCCACCGGGGTATCGCAGCCCGTCAATTCCAGCGTTGTTTCGTGCTGGCGGATGGGATGCGCGTATTGGCGGCGGAGCTGAAGAACGGCCTTCTGTCGATCGACCTCGACCGGCCGGAAGCCGAAAGGCTGGTACGGAAAATAAACATATCGGTGAAAGACTGACTTTGCCGATGGCTCTCATGCGCGGTGGCCGTGGACCGGCGCCTCGCTGAAAGGAGGCTCGAAATGCCTAGAACTCTCGAAAGACAGACCATGACCAACGGCGAATTCGCCCATCTGGGCGAAGGTTCGGTCGCTTATCTCAGGAAAGTGTCGAGTGACGATCTGCGCGGCCGCTTCCCCGGCCTCGAGGAGATCCAGCCCGGCATGGAACTGTGGGCGCTGTTCGGTGCCAACGGTCAGCCGATCCTGTTGTCGGACGCCCGTGACCGCGCGCTTGCCGGCGCGATGGAGAACGATCTGACCACCGTCGCCATCCACTGACGACGGCAACTCCACGGACATGAAAAGGGCCGCCAGAGGCGGCCCGTGGAAGCTTTAATTTTCCCGGATATCAGGCCGCGTGCGACGCCGGCGTCTGCGAAAGCAACGCATGGATGGCGTTGGCGTCGCGCGTGCCGCGTATTTTGGCAACGGTGTCGGCGTCGCGCAGCAGGCGCGCGATGCGCGACAGCGCCTTGAGGTGGTCGGCGCCAGCGCCTTCCGGCGCCAGCAGCAGGAAGACCAGATCGACCGGCTGATCGTCCAGCGATTCAAAATCAACGGGTGTCTCCAGCCTGGCGAACACGCCGGCGATCCGCTTCACGCCCGCAAGCTTGCCGTGCGGGATGGCGATGCCATTGCCGACGCCGGTGGAACCCAGCCGCTCGCGCTGCAGGATGATGTCGAAGACCTCGCGCTCCGGAATGCCGGAAATCGTGGCGGCGCGCTCTGCCAGCAGCTGCAACAACTGCTTCTTCGAGTTCGCCTTCAACGCCGGCATAATCGCCGAAACGTCGATCAGATCACTCAGATCCATGCTGAAAAATCCCTTGTTCGTCCGGCCGCCCAGGCCGCGCCTCGGCGCGGCCGTGGTCGTTATCCCTGCGCGACCTTGGTCGTCGAGGGGTCGATCCAGCCAATGTTTCCGTCCGGCCGGCGGTAGACGATATTAAGCTGCTCGTTTCCGGCATTGCGGAAGACGAAGACAGGGGTGTCCTTGGTGTCCAGTTCGATGACCGCCGAGGCGACCGACATGGTCTTCAGCGCCAGCGTCGATTCCGCCACGATGGCGGGAGCATAGTTTTCCGGAATTTCCTCGTCGTCGTCGGCCAGCGGCGCCACCACCGCATAGGCGATATCGGTGGCATCGCCGTTGGCGGCGCCCGACGCGTGCGACTTCAGCCGGCGCTTGTAGCGGCGCAGCCGGGTCTCCAGCCGGTCGGCGGCTGCTTCAAAGGCCGCGGTCGGTTCCTGCCCGTCGCCGGTAGCCTGCAGGGCCACGCCGGAATCGAGCCGGATCATGCAATCGGCAGTGTAACGCGAACCTGCCTTCACCACCGTCACATGTCCCGAGAAACCGCGGTCGAAATATTTTCCGATTGCCTCTCCGATACGATCGGTGATGCGCGTACGGAACGCATCGCCGATGTCCATGTGTTTCCCCGATATGCGCAGCGTCATTTGATAATTGACCTTTCCTGCCCAGGCTTCACACTGTTTGGAGTTTATACCTGTGGTCCGCGCAAACAAGCTTCGCGGCGCCCTTCGCGCCCGATTTTGTACCGAACCTTGTTGCTGGTCATGGACCGTTCCTTGACCGCCCCCAGGTCAACTTCGCGACGGGCCAACCACTTCCGGGCCACGGCCCGTCTCATGCGGCCGGGCTTCTAGCCAACTCCCCGGCGCTTGTCAACGAAACGAAAAACTGTGGAAATCCGCGCCTTCTCAGCGCGCGGCGCCGGCGCGCGCGCGTTTTTCGCGCCGCCGCTGCACCGACGACGGAATGTTCATTCCTTCCCGATACTTGGCTACCGTGCGGCGGGCGACGTCGACGCCGTCCGCCTTCAGAAGATCGACGATGGTGTCGTCGGAGAGCACATCCTGCGACGTCTCATCCTCGATCATCTGGCGGATGCGATCGCGCACCGCTTCCGAAGAATGTGCCGCCCCGCCGTCGGCCGCCGCGATTGAAGCGGTGAAAAAATAACGCAGTTCGAACACGCCGCGCGGGGTCAGCATGTATTTGTTGGCGGTCACCCGGCTGACCGTCGATTCATGCATGCCGATGGCATCGGCCACCGTCTTGAGGTTGAGCGGCCGCAGGTGACGCACGCCAAGGACGAGGAACGCATCCTGCTGGCGCACGATCTCGGAGGCCACCTTGAGGATGGTCTTGGCGCGCTGGTCCAGGCTGCGGGTCAGCCAATTGGCGTTTTGCAGGCACTCGGAGAGGAAATCCTTCTCCGCCTGGTTCTTGGCCTGCCCGAACACCTGGCTGAAATAGATCTGGTCGACCAGCACGCGCGGCAGGGTCTCGGCATTGAGTTCGACCGCCCAGCTGCCATCGGCGGCGGGCCGCACCTCGACATCGGCGACGATGGCGTCGCTGGCCCCGCCGGAGAAGGCCAGGCCCGGCCTCGGGTCGAGCGCACGGATTTCGGCCAGCATGTCGAGCAGGTCCTCCTCGTCCACGCCGCAGAGCCGCTTCAGCGTCTGGAAATCGCGACGCGCCAACAGCTCCAGATTGGCAACCAGCGCCTTCATCGCCGGGTCGAGTCGGTCGCGGGTGGCCAGCTGCAGCGACAGGCATTCGGCAAGGTCGCGGGCGAACAGGCCGGCGGGATCGAAAGTGCGGCAGGTCTCCAGAACCTTTTCGACCGACTCCGTGTCGGTGCCGAGGCGCTCGGCGATCTCTGCCAGTTCGGCGCGCAGATAGCCCGCCTCGTCCAGCCCGTCGGCCAGTTCCGCCGCGATCAGCCGTTCGCCGGCATCGGTGAAGGCGAAGGCGATCTGTTCGCCGACATGGTCGCGCAACGTCACCGCGGCTGCCGCCATGTCCTCCATGTCGAACGTGTCGGAGACACCGCCGCCATTGCCCGGCGCCGACTTCCATTGCTGGGAAAGGTCGGGCCCGACCCGCTCGCTGGTGCCGGGATCGTCGGGAAAAAGGTTTTCCAGCGACGTGTCGAGCTTGTCGGAGATCGCCTCGGAGCTCCAGGCGGTTTCCGCTTCGAACCATTCATCGGCGTCCGCCGGTTTCGACGCGCCTTCTTCCGGCGGCGAAGGAGCGGCCGCGGCGTCCGGCTGCGGGTCGACACGATCGATCAGCGGGTTGCGCTCGATCTCCTCGTCGATGAAGCGTTCCAGTTCGACATGGGTGAGCTGCAACAGCCGGATCGACTGCATCAGCTGCGGCGTCATCACCAGCGACTGCGACTGTCTGAGCTGTAGTTTGACCGCCAGCGCCATGATTGAGGGTCTGGACCTCGCTTCGAGGAAATTTTTCCGACCGACTATGAACTGGCCCGGCTTTTGCTTGTCAAGGCTCGGATGGCCTCGCAATGTCAAAGTGCCGGAACATTAGGCGGCTGCCGGCAATCGATCGCGCACAGACCGTGACAACCGCGATCGACTTGGAAAAGGATCAGAGCGTGAAGGCTTCGCCGAGATAGAGCCGCCGCACATCGGGGTTCGCGACGATTTCCTCGGCCTTGCCGTGGGTCAACACCTCGCCGGCATGGATGATGTAGGCGCGGTCGATGAGGCCCAGCGTTTCGCGCACATTGTGGTCGGTGATCAGAACGCCGATGCCGCGCGCCGTCAGATGGCGCACCAGCTGCTGGATATCGGCCACCGCGATCGGATCGATGCCCGCGAAAGGCTCGTCCAGCAGCATGTAGGCCGGACGGCTGGCCAGCGCGCGGGCAATCTCGAGGCGGCGCCGCTCGCCGCCCGATAGGGCCATTGAAGGCGCCTTGCGCAGATGGGTGATGTGAAATTCCTCGAGCAGCGCATCGAGCTCGCGCTCGCGCGTCTTGCGGCTCTTTTCCACGACTTCCAGCACGGCGCGGATGTTCTGCTCGACATTCAGGCCCCGGAAGATCGAGGCTTCCTGCGGCAGATAACCGATGCCGAGCCTCGCCCGGCGGTACATCGGCATGGAGGTGACGTCGAAGCCATCGATCTCGATCGTGCCTTCGTCGACCGGCACCAGCCCGGTCACCATGTAAAAGCAGGTGGTCTTGCCGGCGCCATTGGGACCGAGCAGGCCAACGGCCTCGCCGGCGCGCACGCCGATCGACACCCCGTTCACCACTTTGCGGCCCTTGTAGCTCTTGGACAGGCCGCGGGCCATCAGCGTGCCCTTCAGCTTGACCTTCTCGCCACCGACGATGGCCGGCGCCGCGGGTTTCGCGTCGGTTTGTTTGAAGAGCCGCATCACTGTGTCAGTCAAGGTTTCTTCGCTGCATCCGGGTTCTTCGTCGAATCCGGGCTGATCGACATCATGACGCGACCGCTGGAACCGCTCTTGGCGCAACCGTCCACATTGGCGAGGCCGGATTTCATCTGGACCGTCAGCTTGCAGCCGGTGAGGATGTTGTCGCCCTGGGTCAGCACCACCTTGGAGCCGGTCAGCACCAGCACCTGGCTCTTCATGTCGAAAGTGCCGCGATCGCCGGTGGCAACCTGGTCGTCCGACTTCAGATAGACCGTGCCGTCGACCTCAAGATGATCGATATTGGTGGAACCGCCGAGTGCCGGACCGGCCATGGACGCGCTTGTGCTCGTGCTCTTGGCGCCATTCTTACCGGCGGCGGCATCCTTGATGTAGTAGACCTTGAGAAGGCCGGCCTTCAGCAGCGTCGGCCCCTGCACGACGCTGACATTGCCGGTGAAAATGGCGAGGTTTTCTTCCTGCCGTACTTCCAGTTTGTCGCTCTCGATCTGGATCGGCTTGTCACCGGAGAGCTTGAGGCCGGACATATTGGTCTGCGCGGTCTGGGCAAAGGCCGGCGCGGCCGCCAGCAACGCCGCCACGGCGAGCCATGTCATCTTATTGGGCCGCATTCGGCTCTCCGCTCTTGTCGCTGGTCGTCTTCAGCACGCCAGGCTCCAGGTTGACACGCACCCGTTTTTCGAAAACCAGCACCTTGCCGCCGCTCTCCACCGACATGGTGTCGGACATGATGTGCGATCCGCGCGTGACGATATCGACCGGGTCGTTCGTCTTCATATTGCCTTTCGCCATGTCAAGGAAGGCCGATTTCAACTTCACCACCATTCCGCTGGTGGTGGTCACGGTGATGTCCTTTTCCAGCTGCAGCGTGTTGGCGTCGCGGTTGTAGACCCCCTTCGCCGCCCCGACCACGGCCGAGGTGCTGGCATCGAGCGGCAGCTTGGCGTCGATGCCTTCCAGGCCGATGATGCTCTCCTTGGCAACGTCCTGGATCGCCCGCAGCGCCGTCATCGAATAAGGCAGGTTCTCCTTGGTGAAACCGTCCAGCTTGGGATTGGCCATCACCAGCTTGCCGTTGGAAAACGCGCTGCCATCGGCTTTTACCGGCGGCTGCGCCGGCTTCACCAGATAGGAATAGACGGGAAATGCCACGGCAATGATGCCGGCCAGGATCGGCAGAGCCAGCTTGAGCACGCGCACGCGGCGCGAATGGCGCTGGGCGTTGCCGAAAGCCTCGACACGCGCGGGCTCCATGGCGACGTGGCCCGAGGGGTCGTGCTCCGGCAAGAGAGCAGTATCGTCCTTGCCCTCCGGATCGGTCGTTCGTGCCAACATGTGTACCTTCTGGTCCTCTCGCCCGCCGAACCGTCGCCCTTATTTGGGGCGAGGCCGCGCCCAAGCAAGCGCATGCAAAGAAATATCGCAAAAAATATGACGTTCCCTGCAGCGCATACAGATCGCCAGGGTGCCCGCCAAGACTAACACTTTGTCATTTTCATCGCCATGCCTTCGTTCCAGCCCCGATTCGACGCGTTGTTGCGTCCTACCCTGCGCCGATCGCCGCGCCTCGTATGCGTTGCTTCTCACACTTCAAGCCATCGTCTCGATCGCGCCAAAAGCGGTAGCCCTCGACTGGCCCTTGCATTAAAAGCGTCAGCCTGCGCCCAAGAGTGAGGCTGACATGACCCTGAGAGCCGACGACCTGATCGACCGCCGCCGCCTGCGGCGCAAACTGACCTTCTGGCGCATCGCCGCCCTTGCCGTGTTGCTGGTCGGCCTTGCCGCCTTGTCGGCGTGGTTCTTCGGCGACGACATCGGCGGCACCCGCGTCGACCAGATCGCCAAGATCAGGATCGAAGGTACCATCACCCAGAACGACGAGTTGCTCCGCCGCATCGAGGCGGTGCGCAAGGCTGCGAACGTCAAGGGCGTGATCTTGCTGGTCAATTCGCCCGGTGGCACCACTGTCGGCGGCGAGACCATCTTCAACGCCGTGCGCAAGCTTGCCGCCGAAAAGCCGGTGGTCACCGAAGTCGGCACGCTGGCCGCCTCCGCCGGCTACATGATCGCCAGCGCCTCCGACTACATCGTCGCGCACCAGACCTCGATCGTCGGCTCGATCGGCGTGCTGATCCAGTATCCCGACGTCACCGGACTGATGGACAAGATCGGCGTCAAGCTCGAGGAAGTGAAATCCTCGCCGCTGAAGGCGTCGCCCTCGCCCTTCGAACCGACCACCGAGGAAGCCCGCGCCATGGTGCGCAAGCTGATCATGGACAGCTACAACTGGTTCGTCGACATCGTCGCCGAACGCCGCAACCTGCCGCGCGACCAGGCGCTGGCGCTCGCCGACGGCTCGATTTTCACCGGTCGCCAGGCCGTCGCCAACAAGCTGGTCGATGCGCTCGGCGGCGAGGAAGAGGCGGTAAAATGGCTCGGCACCAAGGGTGTCGACCAGAAATTGAAGGTGGTGGAGTGGAAAAACACCGAACGCACCGGCTCTTTCCTGTTTTCCAGCGCGCTGATGCGTCAAATCGGCATGGCGCTCGGCTTGCCGCAGGAGAGCGGCGAAGTGCTGCGCGAGATCGGCGCCGACCGCTTGTTCCTTGACGGTCTCGTTTCGGTCTGGCACCCTTGAATAGGCGTGGGGCATAAGTCAAAAAGCAAATAAAATCATCTGCATAAAATTGGCCGCCATGCCTTTACGGGGACCGTCCGCATGATCAAGTCCGAACTCGTCCAAATCATCGCAACGCGCAATCCGCATCTCTTCCTGCGCGACGTGGAAAATATCGTCGGCGCAGTGTTCGACGAAATCACCGACGCGCTCGCCGAAGGCAACCGGGTGGAGTTGCGCGGCTTCGGCGCTTTCTCGGTCAAGAACCGGCCCGCCCGCACCGGCAGGAACCCGCGCACCGGCGAATCGGTGGAGGTCGAGGAGAAGTGGGTGCCGTTCTTCAAGACCGGCAAGGAATTGCGCGAAAAGCTGAACGGCGACAAATAGCCGCCAGCACCGCACCGGCAGCGCCGTACCAAGCCTTCGACGGGAAACACCATGTTCAACCGCTTCGTGGTCATTGTCATTTTCGTTCCGCTGGCCATCGTGCTGATCGCGCTGGCCGTGGCGAACCGCGAGCTGGTGGCCTTCACGATGGACCCGTTCAATCCCGGCAATCCGGCGCTGACGCTGACGCTGCCGCTATTCGTCATGCTGTTCCTGGCCCTGGCCATCGGGATCGTCGCCGGTTCGGCGGCGACCTGGATCCGGCAGGGCCGCTATCGCAAGGCGGCGAGGCGCCATGGCGCGGAAGCCGAGAACCTGCGCCAGGCCATCGCCCGCACGCAGCAGCCGCCATCGCAGGCGACATCGCAGGCCCCCAACCTGCCCAAGCCGACCGCCTGAACCGGGCATCACATAACGGAGTTTTCCATGCTGACCATCTCGGCCGCCGAGGTCGATCGCGCGCTGACCTTTTCCGGCCTGGTCGAGACGCTGCGCACCGCCTTCCGCGACGGCGCCGTGCAGCCGGTGCGTCATCACCATACGGTCGAGCGGCCGGACGGCGCCGCCTCTACCCTTCTTTTGATGCCGGCCTGGACCGACCTCAATGCGGCCGGCACCTCGAAGGACGGCCATATCGGCGTCAAGATCGTCACCGTCTCGCCTGACAACAACGCCATCGCCAAGCCGGCGGTGATGGGGCTCTATCTGCTGCTCGACGGCAAGACCGGCGAGCCGCAGGCGCTGATCGACGGTCAGCGCCTGACGCAGTGGCGCACCGCCTGCGCCTCGGCGCTCGCCGCCTCTTATCTTGCCCGCGAAGACGCCTCGCGCCTCTTGGTGATCGGCGCCGGCGCGCTGTCGCCCTTCCTGGTTAAGGCGCATTCGGCGGTGCGCCCCATCAAATCGATCCGCATCTGGAACCGCACGCCGGCCAACGCCGAGAAGGTTGCAGCCGCACTTCGCGCCGAAGGCCTGCCGGCCGAGGCGGCCGGTGATCTGGGTGCCGAAATGGCCGAGGCCGACATCGTCTCCTCCGCCACCATTTCCAACGAACCACTGGTCAGGGGCGCGCAACTGAAAACCGGCGCCCATGTCGACCTCGTCGGCGGCTTCACGCCGACCATGCGCGAGGCCGACGATGCCGCCATCACCCGCGCCCGCGTCTATGTCGACACACGCGCCGGCGCCACCAAGGAAGCCGGTGACATCGTCCAGCCGCTCGCTTCCGGCGTGCTCAAGGCCGACGCCATCGTCGCCGACCTGCACGAACTGGCGCGCGGCCAGAAGAAGGGCCGCCAAAGCGCCGACGAAATCACGCTGTTCAAGTCGGTGGGCGCCGCGCTGGAAGACCTCGCCGCCGGCATCGCCGTCTACAAAGCCTTGAGTGTCTGAATCAAAAATTGTCAGGCCGGAGCGAAAATGGTGGTTTTCGAGCATCGGAGCGGAGCGTACTTGAAGTCCGTGAGCACCGAAGCGCAGGAAAGCGCCATTTGCAGCCCGGCATGGCGACTTTTGGATCAGACACTGAAATCCTGATCCTCGATCACTCTTCGGTTATCGCCTTCGATTTCCGGAAACCCGCTGCCAGCCGGCGCGTTTGTTGCCGGCATCAACAGCCAAGGACCGGAGAAATGAACGAAGGCTGGTTTTCCAAGGTCGTGCCGGTGGCCGTCGGCGTGCTGGGCGACATACGTCACGTTTCCAACGCGCGGCAGGCCAACGACCTGCTCGCCAATCATTGGCCCGGCGCCGGCACGCGCAAGCATCTTGATGCGAAACGCGCCTGCCTGGCCGCCGTCAACGGCATGACGACCGTCGAGGACGCCCGCGAGACCTTCGTGGAGGCGGCGCGAGAAGCCCGCATCCTGATCGAATAGTCCGCCGCGCAGGCAAAACATCCGCATATGGAAACGCCCCGGCAGCTTGTCTCGCCGATCCGCCGGGGCCTGGTGGGTTCAGGCGGCCTGTTCCGCTATGGCGGCGACAACGCCCATCGCCGCGCCGATCAGCCGGTAATCGTGCTCACTGAGCTCGATCAGCCCGAAACGGAGTTGATACCCCCAGTTGGGTTTGCCGGCGCTCAACTCCAGCCGGCCGAGCAGCGGCGCGATCGGCGCCTCGCCCGCCACCGACCAGGCGACATCGCGGCGGAACGGCTCGAAACCGCCAGCCATGACGCCCTGATAGGGCACACCGTCGCGCACGATGCCGATGGCGGTGAAGGTGCGCAGGCCGTCCTTCTCGCCGAGAACCGTGCTCGGCGAGTAATACACGATGCCATCGCCCGGCCTGATGCGGCGCAGCGGTGCCGCCTTGCCGTGGTTCACCTGCATGAAACCTTCCGTCCGGCCCCGGCGCACATGCTGCGCCGAGGCTACCGCCAGCCAAAATCTGGTCATGACTGGCCGCCTTCCGCGTCGTTCAGCCAGTAGACGCGCAACCTGTGCTTGTCGGGATCGAGCGCGACGAAGGTGCGGCCGAAATCCATATCGGTCGGCGTCTGCAGGATGGAGAGCCCGCGCTTTGCCCAGTCGGCGTGGGCGGCATCGACGGCATCCGGCGTGTCGAGCTGGAAGACGATCTCGCCGCCGCCGGCCATCGCCGTGACCTTGGGTTCCGCCGTGTGGCGCGACCACAGGCCGAGCTTGAAGCCATTGTCCAGCACGAACAACACGAAGGTCGGCGAGGATTCCACCGGCTGGCGATTGAACAAGGCATGATAGAAGGCGCCGCTCGCCTGCGGCTGGTCGACATAGAGGATGACGAAATTGGGGCTTTGCATGGTGGCTCTCCGTGTTGCGATGGAGAGACCTTAGCGAGCACCGCTGTCAGATTCTGGCAGTAGCCATTCAGGGCCTCGGCGCCTCATCGAGCGTCGCCCGCCATTCCTTGAGCAGGGTCTGCCGACGCCTCGGATAGCGCGTACCGGTGATGTCCAGCCGCGCGATGCGGTCGGTGCGGAAATGCCGGAACCCCTGCCGCATCTCGCACCAGGCCACCATCACCCGCACCTTGTCGAAGAACCCTAGTGCGAACGGCCACACCACGCGCTCGCTGCCGGCGCCGGCCGCGTCGTTGTAGAGGATGGCAAGTTTGCGCTCGTCGCGGATCGCCTGGCGCACGGCGCCCAGATCGATGCCTTCGCTTGCCTCGACGCGCGGGCCGACCAGAAGCGTGCTCGCATCGAGATCCTCGCGCAGATCGTCCGGCAATACGGCGGCGATCTTGGCCAGCGCGTCAGCTGCGGCCCTCGACAGCCGGTTGTCGGGCTGCTTGGCCACCCAGCGCGAACCCAGCACGATCGCCTCGATCTCCTCGTCGGTGAACATCAGCGGTGGCAGCATGAAGCCGGGTTTCAGCGCGTAACCCAGTCCCGCCTCGCCCTCGATCGGTGCGCCCTGCCCCTGCAGCGTGGCGATGTCGCGATAGAGCGTGCGGATCGATATGCCGAGTTCGGAGGCAAGCGTTTGCCCGCTCACCGGCCGCCGGTGGCGGCGCAGCGTCTGGACGAGATCGAGCAGGCGTTCGGAGCGCGACATGATGGCCGGAGATTATGCCGGACGGCAGTCGCGCGGAAGCCTGGCGACATGACAGCGATGTGGATGCCAGCGGCGATCAGGAAGAACGATCGAAAGAAATAATCCTTTTCTTTCAATAGCCGTTCTGTTCTCGCACGAAAAATCCGCTGCATCCGAATTCACACCCTTTCGGCCTGCGGCATCATTGCGCCTGAAAGCCGTCCTCAACGGGAACCTGGTGCGCACCGGGTATCAGGGAGGACGTCGGTGCCGGACTGGCAGCGCTAACGGTGGCGGTGTCTGGTGACGAGCCCTAAGTCCGGGCCCTGGAAAAACCCGGCCGCCGCAAATGGCGGCTTGAGGTCCGAAGTCTGCCGTCATGAATGGCGGCGAGGTCGGTCCGGGGCAAGAACACCGGCGGGGCGCCCGGAAGGCGCCACGTACTATTACAGAGAGGCACCGACCCGGCGCCCCGCTTCCCACCTCCCGCAACGGGAGTACTCTTTGACAATGGCCAGGGCGGTCTTCCGCAGCGTGGCGATGATGAAGTGCGTCCAACCGCACCGGTCCACCATGTTGCGCGGCCCCGGCCCCTATGCCAAAAGCAGCGCGAAACGCGGAGCGTCCTTTTTGAAATTCACGCGCGACAAACGCCGGGACAAATCGGGCCGCCAGCAAGGCGGCGCGTCGACGCCGCGCGCGCAGGACAAGCGCCGCGACGGCAAGCCGGCCGACAAGGCCGGCCGGGGATCGGAGCAGAAGCGGACACAGCGGCCCGAGACCAAGGCCGAGCGCTTCGAGAACCGCCCGGCAAAGGCACCGGAACGCAGGACGGCAAGGCCGCCCGAGCCCAAAGGCGAACATCGCCCTGCCGAACCGCAGCTCGAACCCAACGTGGAAACCGCGCCGCGCGTGCTGACACGCCGCGCCGGCGCCTTGCCGGCGGAAAAACTGCCGCTGATCCTCGAAGTGGCCCCCAATGCCGACTACGCGCTGCTCGACAGCGGCAACGGCCAGAAGCTGGAGCAATACGGCCCCTACCGCATCGTTCGCCCGGAGGGTCAGGCGATCTGGCAGCCGGCGTTGCCGGCGAAGGACTGGAACCACGCCGACGCCATCTTCACTGGCGATACCGACGAGGAAGGCATGGGCCGCTGGCGTTTCCCCGGTCAGCCGCTCGGCGAAACCTGGCCGATGAAGCATGACGGCATCGACTATCTCGGCCGCTTCACCTCCTTCCGCCATGTCGGCGTCTTCCCCGAGCAGGCCTCGCACTGGGACCACATGGCCGCTCTCATCGAGAGCGCCAGGCGCCCGGTCAAGGTGCTGAACCTGTTCGGCTACACCGGCCTTGCCTCGCTGGTGGCGGCACGTGCCGGCGCCGAGGTGACCCATGTCGACGCCTCCAAGAAGGCCATCGGCTGGGCCCGCGAGAACCAGGAGATGGCCGGCCTTGCCAACAAGCCGATCCGCTGGATCGTCGAGGACGCGATGAAATTCGCCGAGCGCGAGGAACGGCGCGGCAGCCGCTACGACATCATCCTGTTCGACCCTCCCGCCTATGGCCGCGGGCCGAAGGGCGAGGTCTGGCAATTGTTCGAGCATTTGCCGGCGCTGACCGACATCTGCCGTTCCATCCTGACGCCGAAGCCTTTGGCGGTGGTGCTCACCGCCTATTCGATCCGCGCTTCCTTCTTCGCCATCCACGCTCTGATGCGCGACACCTTTGCCGGCATGGGCGGCACGATCGAATCGGGCGAACTGATCATCCGCGAGCAATCGGCCGGACGCGCGCTTTCGACATCCCTCTTCTCGCGCTGGGTGGCCAAATGAGCGAACACCGCACCGGAGCACCCGGCCGCGTCAAGGAAGTGACGAGCCTGGCCAACCCGCTGGTCAAGGACATCAAGGCGCTGGCGCTGAAGAAATTCCGCGACCAGCAGAATGCCTTCATCGCCGAAGGCCTGAAGCTGGTCATCGACGCGCTGGACCTCGGCTGGACGATCAAGACGCTGATCTTCGCCAAGTCCGCGCTCGGCAACCAGGCGGTCGAGAAAGTTGCTTCGCGCACCGTGGCGGCCAGCGGTGACGTGCTCGAGGTCTCGGAAAAAGTGCTGTCGGCCATCACCCGCCGCGACAATCCGCAGGCTGTGGTCGGCGTCTTTTCGCAGAAATACCTGCCCCTGAAGGACGTCCGCCCGAAGAACGGCGATGTCTGGGTGGCGCTCGACCGCGTGCGCGACCCCGGCAATCTCGGCACCGTGATGCGCACCGTCGATGCTGTCGGCGCCAAGGGTGTCATCTTGATCGGCGACACCACCGACCCGTTCGCGGTCGAAACCGTGCGCGCCACCATGGGTTCGGTGTTCGCCGTCCCGGTCGTCAAGACGACGCCCGACGCCTTCCTCGTTTGGCGCAAGGGCTTTCCGGGCCTCGTCGCCGGCACGCATCTCAAAGGCGCCGTCGACTACCGCTCGGTCGATTTCTCGAACAAGCCGGTGCTGCTTTTGATGGGCAACGAGCAGCAGGGCCTGCCGGACGATCTCGCCGCCAGCTGCGACCGGCTGCTGCGCATCCCGCAGGCGGGCCGCGCCGATTCGCTCAACCTGGCGGTCGCCACCGGCGTGATGCTGTTCGAGATCCGCCGCGGCGCGCTCACGCTGGAGGACAGGTCCTGAAATCGCTGACGCCTTATGCCGTGCTGACCATCGTCGCCATCGCGCTCGACCAATGGATCAAGCAGCTGGTCGAAACCGGCCTGCCCTTCCAGGAAAAGATCGACCTGGTGCCGTTCCTGGCGCTGTTTCGCACCTACAACACCGGCATCGCCTTTTCGATGTTCTCGTCCTTGAGCGACACCGGCCTGATCGCGGTGGCGGCGGCCGTCGTCGCCTTCGTGCTCTATCTGGCGGTGAAGACCCCGCCGAACCAGGTTCTCGCCCGCATCGGCTTCGCTTTCATCGTCGGCGGCGCGCTGGGCAATGTCATCGACCGCACCGTCTACGGTCACGTCATCGACTACATCCTGTTCCACACGCCGGTCTGGTCCTTCGCCGTTTTCAACCTGGCCGATGTCTTTATCTCGGTCGGCGCCGCCGCCGTCGTGCTCGACGAATTCATCACCTGGCGCAGGCAACCGCGACCTTCGGACGATTGACCGGGGTCGATTTCGAAGTAGCCTGCCCCTCGTTCCGCGATCGGGGAGAAGCCAGTGCCGGACACTTTCAAAGCCATCCTGATCTCGCGCGACGACGACAAGAAGCAGTCCGTCGCGGTGACCGAAATGACCGAGACCGACCTGATGGACGGTGACGTCACCGTCGCGGTCGAGGCGACCACGGTGAACTACAAGGACGGGCTGGCGATCACCGGCAAGGCGCCCGTGGTGCGCCGCTGGCCGCTGGTGCCCGGCATCGACTTCGCCGGCACGGTGCTGTCTTCCGACCATGACGAATGGCGCAAGGGCGATCATGTCATCCTCAACGGCTGGGGCGTCGGCGAAACCCACTACGGCGCCTATGCCGGGCGCGCCCGCGTCAAGGGCGAGTGGCTGGTGCCGCTGCCGGACGGCATGTCGGCGCATGATGCGATGGCGGTCGGGACCGCCGGCTACACGGCGATGCTTTCGGTGATGGCGCTGGAACGCCACGGCATTACCCCGCAACGCGGTCCCGTCATCGTCACGGGTGCCGCCGGCGGTGTCGGTTCCGTTGCCGTCGCGATCCTCTCCAAACTCGGCTACCACGTCGTCGCCTCGACCGGCCGCCCTCAGGAAGAAGCCTATCTCCGCGAGCTGGGCGCGGCCGAAATCATCGCCCGCGACGAGCTGACCGGAGCGGTCAAGCCGCTCGCCAAGGAGCGCTGGGCGGGCGGCATCGACGCCGTCGGCTCCACCACGCTCGCCAATGTCCTGTCGATGACCGCCTATGGCGGCGCGGTCGCCGCCTGCGGCCTCGCCGGCGGCATGGACCTGCCTTCGTCGGTCGCGCCCTTCATCCTGCGCGGCGTCTCCCTGCTCGGCATCGATTCCGTCATGGCGCCCCGCGAAATCCGCCGGCAGGCGTGGCAACGCATCGGCCGCGACCTGGACCTGGCCAAGCTCAAGGCGCTGTCCACCACCATCGGCTTCGACGGCATCGTCGCCGCCGCCACCGACATCGTCGACGGCAAGATTCGCGGGCGTGTCGTGGTGGATATGTAGCGCGTCCGTTGGACCGGTTCAGCCTGCTGCCTGCCTGAGGATTTCGTCAAAGGTCTTGCGTCCGCTCCCGGAAAACCAGGACCGGAACGAGAGAACTTCCGGGTTGATCGCACGCATGACGTTCAGGTCGACGTGATCCGCAAGCGGCCCCGCGTCCAGGCCCGCGGCCATGTGCCCAAGATCTGGATTGGCTGAGAGAACCTCTTCGGAAAAGCGCCCATAGGCGATCGGTCGGCCCGCGGCTTGCGTAAAGATGGCCTCCAGATCATTGCCGGTAATGCTGTCGCCCGCGATCTTTAGTGTCTTGCCGCCGAACCGCGTCTTGTCGGCGAAAACAGCGGCCACGAACTTGCCGATGTCTTCCACGGCGATGAGCTGCATCGATTGGTCCGGTCTGAGGAAAAATGTGTAGCGCCCCTCGTCCAGCCCGAACCCGGGTCTCACCAGCATCTCCATGAAGATCATGGGCCTGATGATGGTTGCGGTGATCGGCAGGCCGCGGATATGCGCCTCGATGCGCGGTTTGGCGTCGAAACGCGCCACACCCGTCAGCTTCTCGCCCGCGCTGGCGCCCGAGGAATAGACAAAGTGCGCAACGCCGCTCTCGACTGCCAAGTCCGCGATCGCGCTTCCGGCGCGCACCTCTCCTTCCTCCACCAGATTGCCCGGCAACACGCTGAAGACGCCATAGGTGCCCCTCATCGCGGCACGGATCGCTGCGGTGTCATCGAACGATCCCTGCACGAGTTCGACACCGGCATCATGAAGCGCCATCGACTTTGGCGCTCCTGCGTCCCGCACAAACGCCCGAACAGGCCATCGTGCCCGCAACAGGGCCTCGACGACCGACCCTCCCTGCCGGCCCGTTGCGCCGAACACCAGGATTGGAAGCTTGCCATTCGTCATTCGGGAACCCTCGTGTTGAACAAGGGCTATCCATATATACTGCGGGAACGCTGCTGGAAGACGGCACATTTTCCAGCCTAGGGCACAAGGATGATACGCTTGGACAAACCGATCCAGGGCAGGTCCGACGGGGTTGCGGAGAGTGAACGCCACTTCAAGCCGTATCCGTCGAATGGAATCTGCACGCGGCTCGGCGACAAATGGACTGTCCAGGTCATCTGGCGCCTCTCGCTCGCGCCTGGGAGCAGGCTCCGCTTCTCAGCGCTCAAGGGCGAAGTCGACGGAATTACCCAGCGCATGCTGACGCTTACGCTGCGCAATCTGGAACGGGATGGCCTTGTGCTGCGCCACTATTTTCCCGAGGTGCCGCCGCGCGTGGAATATGAGCTGACCGAGATGGGTATCGGCGTATTGTCCGCCCTCGAGGGCCTGAACTTTTGGATCAGGGACAACTTGCCCCGCATCGAGCAAAGCCGACGCCTTTACGACGATGCCGGGCAGTAATTTCGCGCTTGCCGGGCGCCAGCCCAAAAATCCGCGCGATTGCTAAAATTCGAACAGTCCGGCGCAGCCTTCCATAATTTATCTGTGGCTAAGATAGCTGCATGATCGGGGACAAGACTGCTGCAAGACGGGTGGTGGAGAAGCGCGCCGACGAGGCCGCCGAACCTGCCGCCGCGCGCCGTGTGCTGGCGCAAACCCCGCCATTGGCGCCGAAACTTCCGGACAGGACGCTGCACGAAGGCCTGCCCTTCGCCATCATCGTCATGCTCGTCGTCCTTGCCGGCCTGTCCGAACTGACCGGCGCGCCGCCCTTCATCGCCCTTGGCATGCTGGCGACGGGCCTCGCCGGACTTGCCCTGTTCATGCGCACGCAGCGCAAGGAGCAGAACATCGCCTCCATCCTCGACGACAACGCGGCCCGCAGCCGCGCCGAAATCGAGATCATGGCCGACCGCATGTGGGAGATGCAGGAAAGCGAAGAGCGCTTTCGCGGCCTGATCGATGCTCTCGGCGACCTCGTCGTCCATCGCGACCGCGACGGCCGCATCGTCTACGCCAACCGGGTCTTTGCCGAACTGGTCGGTCACGACCGCTTCGATCTGGCCGGCATGACGCTGGCCGAACTCGGCATCGACATCGGCGTCGTGCCCGACGCCGCCTTTTCCGACCGCGACTGCCTGAGCTCGACCGACGTCGCCATCCGCACGCCTAATGGGCCGCGCTGGTTCTCGTGGATCGAACTGTCGATGCGCGACAAGGACAGCGCCGAGGTCTCGCACCGGGCAATCGCGCGCGACATCACCGCCCGCAAGCAGGCCGAATCCTCGCTGATCAACGCCCGCGAGCGCGCCGAATATGCCAGCCAGGCGAAATCGCGCTTTCTCGCCACCGTCAGCCACGAGATCCGCACGCCGATGAACGGCATCATGGGCATGGCCAAGCTGCTCGCCGACACCAGGCTGACGCCCGAGCAGCGCACCTATGTCGGTGCCGTCTCCACCTCGGCCAGCGCGCTGCTGGCGCTGATCGAGGACCTGCTCGACTATTCCAAGATCGAGGCCGGCCGTTTCGCGCCCGAACCGCAGCCGATGTCGCCGCGCGAGATCGCCGACAATGTCGTCGAACTCCTGGCCGCCCGCGCCTTCGGCAAGGGCATTGGCCTTGCCTGCCATGTCGAACCGGACGTGCCGCAGATCATCACCGCCGACCCCGGACGGGTGCGGCAGGTGCTGCTCAACCTCATCGGCAATGCCGTTAAATTCACCGAAGCGGGCGGCGTGCTGGTCAGCGTTTCGCGCCGCCGCGGCGACGACGGCGACCGCGTACGCTTCTCGATCACCGACACCGGTCCCGGCCTCAGCGAAGCCGACATGGACCGCATCTTCGAGGATTTCGAGCAGGCCGACGGCACGTCGACGCGCAAGCACGGCGGCGCCGGGCTGGGGCTTGCCATCTCCAGGCGGCTGGTGGCGGCGATGAACGGCACGATCACGGTCTCGAGCGCCCCCGGCGAGGGCTCGGAATTCATCTTCGAACTGCCGGCGCGGGCCGCGATCGAGCCGCCGGAAGACAGGACGAACGCCCTGGCGGAGCGTCACGCCGTCATCGTTTCGGAAAATACAGTCGAGGCCGAGGCCATCGCCCGCACCATCCGCGCCCATGGCGGCCACGCCGAAATCGTCGCCAATGCCGCTCAGGCGCTGCCCTTCGCCGGCTTCTGCAACCTGCTGCTCGTCGACGCCCGGCTGGAAGACAGCGACTGCCGCGTCTTGAAACGCCTGCGCCAGACCGGCTTCATGGCCTGCGAGGCGGTGACGCTGATCGCGCCGTCCGACCGCGGCGCCCTGGTCGAGTTCCGCGCCGCCGGCTATGCCACCTTCCTGGCGCGGCCGGTGCGCGGCGAAACCCTGCTGCGCGTGCTGCTGGCCGGCAAGGCCGCGGTCGGCGGGCCTCTGCCCGGCCCGGACAAGACACCGCAGGCGCTCGCACGCACGCACGGCAATGGCAGCCTGTCGGTGCTGATCGCCGAGGACAACGACATCAATGCCATGCTCGCCCGCGCCAGCTTGCAGAAGGCCGGCCATCGGGTCGATATCGTCAACAACGGCAAGGCCGCGGTCGACGCCATTGCCACCGAAAGCGCCGCCAGGCGTTACGACGTGGTGCTGATGGACCTGCACATGCCGCTGATGGACGGCATGGACGCCATCGCCGCGATTCGCCGCCACGAGGAAGCCACCGGCGTCGCGCCGGTGCCGATCATGGTGCTGTCGGCCGACAGCCAGGAAAAAACCCGACACGCCGTTCTTGCCCACGGCGCCTCCGGTTTCGTCACCAAACCGCTCGATCCACAGGCTTTGGTACACGCGGTGGAAAGCCAGATTGCCGCGTGATTGCGGCCTGTTCTGCCCCTAGGTAAGCCGGCTAGGCAGGTGATGAGCTGCGCTCTTCCCCTTGCTCCTCACTATGTATCACGGTACTGTCACAATCCTGTAGCACCTACATCGTATCCCGACGCCAAGAGGGATGGCTCGAAGGAGAATCACTCGTGCATACAGCGATGCCGCAAGGTGAGATGCAGGGAAACACCGGGGGCACCGCTATCCAGAGGATGAGGACGATCGAATCGATCACCGGCACCCTGGGCAAGATCGGCAGCCTCGAAGTCAGGCTGGCCCGCGACGAAGCCGAAATCGCCGCCGCGCAGGAAATCCGCTACCGCGTTTTCTATGACGAGCTTGGCGCTCGCAAGAGCCGCCTGCAGTCTTTGGAACGCCGCGACGCCGACCGTTTCGATCCGGTCTGCGACCATCTGCTCGTGTTCGACAACACCCTTCCCGGTCCCGACCATCGCCGCATCGTCGGCACCTACCGGCTGCTGCGCCAGGAGACGGCGGTGCGCGCCGGCGGTTTCTATTCCGAGGACGAATTCGAGCTCAGGCGGCTGATCGCCAGGCATCCCGGCCAGCGTTTCCTGGAACTCGGCCGCTCCTGCGTTCTGCCTGAATACCGCTCCAAGCGCACCATCGAGGCGCTGTGGCAGGGCCTGTGGGCCTATTTCACCCATTACGACATCGGCGTTCTGACCGGCTGCGCCTCCTTCCACGGCACCGTGCCGGCGGCGCATGCCGAGGCGCTGACCTATCTGGCGCATCACTGCCGCACCACCCCGGCCTGGGACATCAGCGCCAATGCCGGCCGCTATTGCTCGATGGACCTGATGCCGATCGAGGCGGTCAGCGCCAAGGCGGCGATCGCGGCCATGCCGCCGCTGGTCAAGGGTTATCTCAGGGTCGGCGCCCGCATCGGCGACGGCTGCGTCATCGACCACGACTTCAAGACCGTCGACATCTTCATCGTGCTGCCCGTCCGCGAAATCGGCGCCCGCTACGTGAATTATTACGGCGGCGAAGGGCAGCGTTTCGCCGCCTAGCAAAAGCCATGGAAACAGGCCTGCTTGCCGTTTTCCAGCGATTGAAAGATGCCGCGCGCGGCCTGCCCGATATCGTCGAGACCACCTCCTACGGCACGCCGGCGCTGAAGGCCGGCAAGAAGCTGCTCACCCGCGTCAAGGACGGGCAAACGGCGGTGCTGATGTGCCCGCTCGACGAGAAGCAGATGTTGCTGGAAGCGGCACCCGACCTCTATTTCGAGACCGACCACTACAAGGGCTGGCCGGCGCTGCTGATGCGCATGGATGTCATCTCCGACGACGAGCTGCGCCATCGCCTCGAGCGCAGCTGGCTGAGCCGGGCAACGAAGACGCAGGCCAAGGCCTGGCTGGCCGGGCGGGAAAAGACATCGGAAGCGCCCTGATCAGCCGGCATCGCCGCGCAGCCGCGACCTTTCCTTGCTCCTTGCGGGAGAAGGAGCGCTTCGCCTACGGAATGTCTTCCGGGCGCCGCCCCGGCCGGCTCTTATAGGGTGGAAACGACCAGCCGAACTTCAGCGCGCCGCCACGGATCGCGAGCGCCGCCAGGAAACCGGCGGGATAGGAAATCTGCGCTGGCAGGAGGATGAGGTCGCAGGCTGTGTAGACACAGGCGCCGACGATCGCCGCCGTCACATAGACTTCCGGCCTGAGCAGCACCGAGGGCTCACCGGCCAAAAGATCGCGCAGGATGCCGCCGAAACACGCCGTCAGCATGCCCATGACGATCGACACCGCCGGTGAGCCGGTGATCGCCATGCCCTTGGCGGCGCCCATCACGGCAAAGACGGCAAGGCCGATCGCATCCAGCCACAGAAGCAGCTTGTAGCGGGACTCGACCCGGTGCGCGCCGAAGAACACGACCAGGGCGACCAGCGTGCAGATCAGCACATAGTCGCGGTTGCCGATCCAGAACACCGGCACACCGAGAATGAGGTCGCGGAAGGTGCCGCCGCCGACCCCGGTCACCGCCGCCAGGAAAACGAAGCCGACGATGTCGAGTTGCTTGCGCGAGGCCGCCAATGCCCCGGTCGCCGCGAACACCGCGACGCCGGCATAGTCGATGAAAGTGATGATGGGCATCGGGAGCCGGCGGATTAGATGAGGTCGGCAGTCGGCAGTCGGCAGTCGGCAGTCGGCAGTCGGCAGTCGGCAGTCGGCAGTCGGCAGTCGGCAGTCGGCAGTCGGAAAAACATACCGCGATGCTGAGCCGACGCAAGCGCCCCGCCCCGACAGGCGGAAATCAATGCCTACCGCTTGTTCCGACTGCCGATTGCCGACTGCCAATTATGCCTGATCAAGCATCCTTCTCGGCCTGCTCATTGACCGGGCCCGGTTCGGTCGGCTCGGCGACCAGCTTGGGGCCGCCCTTGGACACGCCGACCATGGCCGGACGCAGCACGCGTTCGCCGATCGAATAACCCGGCTGCACCACCTGCACGACGGTGTTGGCCGGCACGGCCGGGTTCGGCACTTCGAACATCGCCTGGTGGAAGTTCGGGTCGAACTTTTCGCCCTGCGGCTCCAGCCTCTTGACCCCGTGGCGTTCCAGCGCGCCGAGCATGGCGCGCTCGGTGATGTCGACGCCTTCGATCAGCGCCTTGAACCCGGCATCGCCGGAGGCCTTGGCTTCCGCCGGGATCGCTTCCAGCGTGCGGGCGAGATTGTCGGAAACCGACAGCATGTCGCGCGCGAAATTGGCGATCGCATAGCTGCGCGCATCCTGCACGTCGCGCGCGGTGCGCCGGCGCAGGTTCTCCATCTCGGCCGCGGTGCGCAGCGCCCGGTCCTTCAGCTCTTCGTTTTCCTTGATGAGGCGCACCAGGGCTTCATAGTCGCCTTCGACGCCGCCTTCGGTGCGTTCCGCCTCGGCTTCCGCCGCCTCAATATCCTCAGGCGCGCGTTGGTCTTTTGCCTGGTCGCTCATCGCCGTTTCCCGTCATGTCGATTGGTTCTGGATTTGTGCCCGATATCGAGGTTTGCCGCTGAAAAATCAAGGGCAAAGACCGAACGCGCCGGCAGGCCGGGTATCGGGGGATACGACGATTTAAGTCAAATTTTACCCTATTCCCGTTCGGCGCTTGCCAAATTGTCGCTGTCCAGGAACGATTCAGTGGCGGGGAAGTTTCAAGGTCGACTACTGCATCGGCCAGAAAATCGGAATCGATTTTCGGTAGGCACGATGCAGCAGATACAAAGTGTTAGAGCGTCCTTTGCACGTCCAATTGGACGCGCGGCGCTTTAGGGATTTGAGACCATGCCACGCACCAACGCAGCCAAACGCGACCAGCTGACGACCCAGATCAGGCGGCAGTTCACGGACCGTTCGACGCAGCGTTTCCTGCATGCGCTGCCGGCCTTCAGGGTCGTGAACGAGATTCCCGAACCGCTCCGCACGCTTCTGGAGCGGCTCGACGCGCAGGAAAGCCGCGCCCAGCATCAGCGCTGAGAGAACGCCCTCGCCTCGAACCGGCGAACCGATGATGCGACCGCTTCAGGCGGCCGCGGCCTTCATCATGTCCGCCGCCTTCTCGGCGATCATGATGGTCGGCGCATTGGTGTTGCCGCCGATCAGCGTCGGCATCACCGAAGCGTCGACGACGCGCAGGCCGGAAAGCCCTCTGACGCGCAATTGCGGATCGACCACGGCCATGTCGTCCGTGCCCATGCGGCAGGTGCCGACCGGGTGATAGATAGTGTCGGCGCGAGCGCGGATGTGGCTCATCAGCTCTGCATCGCTGGTCGCGCCTGCCGAATAGAGTTCCTTGTCGCGATATCTGGCAAGCGCCGGCGCGGCCAGGATGGAGCGCATCATCTTTGTTCCCTTGAGCAGCAGCGCCGCGTCGCGCTCGTCCGAGAGATAGCGCGGATCGATGCTTGGCGCGGCCAGCGGATCGGCGCTGGCCAGCGTCACCTCGCCGCGCGAATGTGGCCTCAGCACGCAGACATGGCATGAGAAGCCGTAACCCATATGCAGCTTGCGGCCGTGATCGTCGACGATGGCGATGACGAAATGCAATTGCAGGTCCGGCCGCTCCTGCGACGGGTCGGACTTCAGGAAGGCGCCGCCCTCGGCATAGGGCGTGGCGATCATGCCGGTGCCGTCCCTGCGCCATTGCAGGATGTTTTTCACCAGATTGACCGTGCCCTTGGCGCCGAGGCCGAACATGTCGGTCTCACGGGATTTCCAGGAGATGATGAAATCGAGATGGTCCTGCAGGTTCTTGCCGACACCAGGCAAATCGTGCGCCGAAGCCACGCCCCGCGCCGCCAGTTCGCCGGCCGGGCCGATGCCGGAAAGCAGAAGCAGTTGCGGCGAGCCGAAGGCGCCGCCCGACACCACCACTTCGCGGGCGGCCTGGGCAAAGGCTTCGCCATTGGCGGTGCGGTAGCGCACCCCGATCGCCCGCTTGCCGTCCAGCACGATGCCGGTGGCGTGCGCGCCGGTCACCACCGTCAGGTTCTTGCGCCCCATCGCCGGGTGCAGATAGGCGGCAGCCGCCGAACAGCGCTCGCCGTTGCGCCTCTCGCCCCAGAACTGCGTGACCTGGTAGAGCCCCGCACCTTCCTGCTCCTCGCCGTTGAAATCCTCGTTCAGCCGGATCTGGTTTTCGCCGCAGGCGGCGACGAAGGCACGGCTGAGCGGGCGCGGGCTTTGCTGCTCGCCCACCCGCAGCGGCCCCTCGCCGCCATGCAGCGCGTCAGTGCCGCGCTGGTTACCCTCGGCGCGCTTGAAATAGGGCAGCACCTCGTCCCACGACCAACCGGTGCAGCCGGCCTCGGCCCAGTCGTCATAGTCGCGACGGTGGCCGCGAATATAGAGCATGGCGTTGATCGCGCTCGACCCGCCCAGCGCCTTGCCGCGCGGCTGGTAGCCCTTGCGCCCGTTGAGGCCCGGCTGCGGCACCGTCTCGAACGCCCAGTTCTTGATTTTCGGCCGCCCCGGCAACAGCGCCACGACGCCAGCCGGCGCCCGGATCAGCATATCCTTGCCTTCGCCGCCAGCCTCCAGCAGGCAAACGCTCACCGCCGGGTCCTCCGAAAGCCGCGCCGCGATCACCGAGCCCGCCGAGCCGCCGCCGGCGATGACATAGTCGAACTTCATGCTGGCCTCCCCGGGCTGCCGGCGGATATTTCCGTCCGGAAGCCAAAGAGAAGACCCAAACGCCAGGGTTGTAAAGAGATGCAACCCGCTACCGGGGTTGGACTTTGGGCCGGTCCGCTCGGTGGCCCACCGTCGCTTGTGGCGGCAGGTCATCGCATGGACGCTGGAGGTCGAAGGCTCCACCCGGTTTTGCCGTCGCCTCCTGCATCGCAGCGGCTTTCGCCGGCGTTCCGGCATGGATTCCCGACACTCTCCGCTCCCTTCGGTCGCTCACGAGGTCGGGAATGACGGAGCTGTATTTGTGACCCGTGCTAACTGTCCACGTCGGCGTTTGATGTCAGCACGGTTGGTGCCAGCACGGCGCACCCGTCCGTATCGCACGGCCTTCGCGGCTGAGAACATCCAGGCTGATGAGTAGTGAGGCGAGAAAAAGAAACTCCGTCATTCCCGACCTCGTGAGCGACCGCAGGGAGCGGAGAGTGTCGGGAATCCATGCCGGAACGTCGGCGAAGGGTGCAATCCGCGCGCGACTGCCGTCACTTGCAGCCCGGCATCATCGATTTCAAAAATTTCTCAGTTCGGCCTGCGGCGCCAGCTGTAACCGCCCGCCGGCGCGGAAGCCTGCGCCGCCGGCTGGTAGTAGAGCGGCAGGCCGTCGAGGCGGCCTTCTTCCAGGCGCTTCAAGAGCACCGGGTTCGTCACCTCGAACTCGTCGAAGCCGACACGCAGCATGTGCGGCAGCTGGTCAACCAGCACCTGGCCGGTCGCCCTGACCGCGCCCTCGAAACCATGGCGGCTGCGCAACAATTCGGCCTTGGAGAAGGAGCGCCCGTCGCTGAAGGCCGGGAAGGCCAGCGCCACCAGCGAAAGCTGGTCGAGGAGGCCGACGATCTTGTCCAGCTGGTCGCCCGGCAGCAAGGCGACGCCGAGGCGCTCCTTGGCCGATTTCCGCACCTGCGGGTCCAGATCGAGGAACGCCTGCAGCGGCAGGATGAAACGACCGTTGCCGGAAAGCGCGTCGGCGGTTTCGGCATGGGTCCAATCGTCCTCGCGGAACCCCTTCGGGGTCCACAGACGCGGCGCCGGCGCGGCGCCGGCCTCGGATTTGATCTCGGTCATGAAGGCGAGCATATGGCTTATTCTCGGACTAGTTTCCAGTGGAGTCTCCTCTCCCCGTTCACGGGGAGAGGATGCCGGCAGGCAGGTGAGGGGCATCGGTGACATTGCGAAGGTTGGCGCCGCCCCTCATCCGGTCCTTCGGACCACCTTCTCCCCGTGAACGGGGAGAAGGGGTTGGAGCTAAAGCGACGCATCCGTCAGCGACTTCTCCAGTCCGGAGAGATGAATGCCGCACTCGGTCTTGGCGTGGCCCGCCCAGCGGCCGGAGCGCGCGTCCTCGCCCGGCTGCACCGGCTGCGTGCACGGGAAGCAGCCGATCGACAGATAGCCGTAGGCGACCAGCGGATTTTCGCGCAGCGCATGCTGGCGCATATAGTCGGCCTGGTCGGCGGTGGTCCAACGCGCCAGCGGGTTGATGCGGATGCGCGAGCCGACCGCCTCGAACACCGGCAGCGCGGCGCGGGTCGACGCCTGGAAGCGCTTGCGGCCGGTGAACCATGCCCGGTACGGCTCGACGCCGCGCGCCATCGGCTCCACCTTGCGCACGTCGCAGCAGGCGTCTGTGTCGGTCTCGTGCAGCCTGCCGGTCGGGTCGATACGGGCAAGTGCCGCCGCCTCGGGCGACACCACCTGGATGTTGGTCAGGCCGAAATCGGCGGCGAGCGCGTCGCGATAATCGAGCGTTTCCTCGAAATGCTTACCGGTGTCGAGGAAGATCACCGGCATGTGCCGGTCGACAGCGGCGATCATGTGCAGCAGCACGGCCGAATCCGCGCCGAAGGAGGACACGGCGGCGATGCCGTCCGCGAAAAGCTCCCGCGCCGACCGCTCGATCACGGCGCGCGCATCAAGATGGCCGTACAGCGCGTCGAACGCGGCGGCTTGCGCCGCCACCCCGCCCTCGGCGGGAGCGGCCTGGTCAAGCGGCCTTGGCTTCGCCAGCATAAAGCGCCTCCTTGAACGGCGCCGGCCCGACGCGGCGATAGGCATCGAGAAATTTTTCCTTGGCGTCGAGGCGGATCGAGAGATAGGTCTCCACCACCGTCTCGATGGCGTCGGTAATCTCGTCCGGACCAAAACCGCGGCCGATGATTTCGCCAACCGTCGTGTGTTCGTCGGCCGAGCCGCCGAGCGTCACCTGGTAAAGCTCCGCGCCCTTCTTCTCGACGCCGAGAATGCCGATATGGCCGACATGGTGGTGGCCGCAGGCATTGATGCAACCAGAAATCTTCAGCTTCAATTCGCCGATGTCGCGCTGCCGCTCCAGCGACGCGAAACGCTTGGAGATGTTCTGCGCCACGATGATCGAGCGGGCATTGGCCAGCGCGCAATAATCGAGACCCGGGCAGGCGATGATGTCGGAGATCAGGTCGGAATTGGCGGTCGCCAGACCGATCTCGACCAGCTGGTCATAGATCGCCTTCAGGTCGGCCCGCGCCACATGCGGCAGGATCAGGTTCTGCTCGTGGCTGACGCGCACCTCGTCGAACGCATAGGTCTCGGCAAGGTCGGCCACCGCGTCCATCTGGCTGTCGGAGGCATCGCCCGGTACTTCGCCGATGCCTTTGAGCGAGATCGTCACCGCCGCATAGTCGGGATTGCGGTGGGTGACGACGTTCTGGTCGAGCCATTCGCCGAAGCTGCGCGAATCCAGCCTTGCCAGCTTGACCGCCTGGTCGCCTTCCGGCCGCGCCGGCAGCACCGGCGGCGCGAAATAGGCGTCGATCGCCTTGATGTCGGCTTCCGGCAGCGTCAGCTCGCCATCCTTCAGCTCGGCCCATTCGGCCTCGACCTGACGCGTGAATTCCTCGACGCCGGTCTCGTGCACCAGGATCTTGATGCGCGCCTTGTATTTGTTGTCGCGGCGTCCGTGCAGATTGTACACGCGCAGGATCGCCGTGCAGTAGGACAGAAGATGCTCCTCGGGGAGGAAGTCGTTGATCTTCTTGGCCACCATCGGCGTGCGGCCCTGGCCGCCGCCGACATAGACGGCAAAACCGAGCTCGCCGGCCGCGTTCTTCTTCAGATGCAGGCCGATATCGTGCGTCTGGATGGCGGCGCGGTCGCGCTCGGCACCCGTCACCGCGATCTTGAACTTGCGCGGCAGGTAGGAGAATTCCGGATGCACGGACGACCATTGCCGAAGGATCTCGGCATAGGGGCGCGGATCGGCGGCCTCGTCGGCGGCGGCGCCGGCGAAATGGTCGGCGGTGACGTTGCGGATGCAGTTGCCGCTGGTCTGGATCGCGTGCATCTCGACCGAGGCGAGGTCGGCCAGGATCGCCGGGATATCGGACAGCGCCGGCCAGTTGAACTGGATGTTCTGGCGCGTGGTGAAATGGCCGTAGCCCTTGTCGTATTTGCGCGCGATGTGGGCCAGCATCCTCATCTGCTTCGACGACAGCGTGCCATAGGGCACGGCGATGCGCAGCATATAGGCATGCAGCTGCAGATAGACGCCGTTCATCAGGCGCAGCGGCCGGAACTGATCCTCGGTGATCTCGCCTGCAAGGCGGCGCTCGACCTGGTCGGTGAACTGCGCGACGCGGGCCTGCACGAACTGATGGTCGAACTCGTCGTAACGGTACATGTCTTAATCCTCCGAGTGCCGAAGCACCCGCTTGTCGTGGTCAGGCCGCGTTCGGGCGGGCCTGTTTGCCGAGATCGTTGCGGTTGGTGGGGCCGGTCGCGCGGATCCGTTCGCGCAGGCGCAGCGGTTCGATAACGCCGTCGACGACGTCGACGTCGATCAGGTTGACGTCGACAACCTCGTTGGCGGCGAAGGCGGCGGCGCCGATCGCTTCCAGCCGCTCCTCGGCCGTCTTGTCGCCAGCCACTTCCGACTTGTCGATCGTCTCGGCCCAGGCGCCGCCGGCATACCAGACGGCCTCGCCGTCGGTGAGGCGGTTCGCGGTCAGGATCTTCATGATACGGCTCCTTCGACGGCAGCCAGCACCGCCTCGTTGTGTCTGTGGGCGGCAAGCGGCTCGGAACGCTCGAAATTGGCGCCGGCAACCGCGTCGCCGATAATGGTCATGACCGGGCCGGTCAGGTCGCTACGCGCCTCCAGCGAAGGCAGGTCGGCCAGAGTGCCATGGAAGCGGCGGCGCCCGACAAGGCTGGCGTTCTCGACCACGGCGACGGCGGTGTCAGGCGACAACCCGGCTTCGATCAGCCGCCCGGCGACGTCGGCAGCAACGGTGCGGCCCATATAGACGGCGACGGTGGCGCCGGAGATGGCGAGCTTCGCCCAGTCCGGCAGCGAGCCGCCCTTGAGGTCGTGACCGGTGGTGAAGACCATCGAGGAAGTGACGCCGCGCAGAGTCAGCGGCAGTTCGAAATCGGCGGCGGCGGCGAAGGCGGCGGTCACGCCCGGCACGACCTCGTAGGAAATGCCGGCCTCGCGCAACGCCGCCATCTCCTCGCCGGCGCGGCCGAACACCAGCGGATCGCCCGATTTCAGGCGCACCACGCGCCGGCCTTCGCGGCCAAGCGAAACCAGCAGCGCGTTGATTTCCGACTGCGACTTGGAATGGCAGCCCTTGCGCTTGCCGACCGGCAGGCGCTCGGCGTCGCGGCGGCCCATGGCCACCACCGCTTCCGGCACCAGCGCGTCGAACACGATGACGTCGGCTTCCATCAACAGACGCTGGGCGCGCAGGGTCAAAAGGTCTTCCGCGCCCGGACCGGCGCCGACCAGCGCAATGTGGCCGCTGAAGGCGGTATTGGAGAGCAGCAGTTTCGAGGCGGCATCATGCGCGGCCGACAAATCGCCGGCTTCCGCCGCGCGCGCCGGCGAGCCGGCGAAGAAATCCGCCCAGAACCGCCGGCGGCGATTGCCCTTGGGCAGGAGCTTTTCGGCGGCGCCGCGGAAGGTGGCGGCAAGGGCGGCCAGCGGACCGAGCGACGGTGAAAGCAATTGATCGATGCGTGCGCGGATCATCTGCGCCAGCACCGGACCGGCTCCTTCGGTGCCGATGGCGACCGCGACGGGCGCGCGGTTGACCAGCGCCGGCGTGAAGAAATCGCACAGTTCCGGCCGGTCGACCGCGTTGACGGGAATGTTTTTGGCCCGCGCATCCTGCGCAATGCGCCGGTCGAACGCCTCGTCGCCGGTCGCTGCAAAAACCAGCACCGCACCCGCCAGGTGTTCGCTGCGATAGGTATCGGCGATGCGGGAAGCGCCGTTTTCGGAGATCCAGGCAAGCAGCGCCGGCTCGGCACGGTCCGCCACGATGCGCAAGCTGGCGCTCGACTGGCCGATCAGCCGCGCCTTGGCCAGCGCCTCTTCGCCGCCGCCGACGATGACCACGGCTTGCCCTTCCACCCGCATGAAAACGGGAAAGGCATTAAGCTTGGGCACGGTATGCGGCATTGCGGTAAGACCCTGAACAGTCTGGCATTTCTAACCGCAACCGGAAAAGTTCAGAAGGAACGCACTCGCGCACCCGGCAATTGAAGGCAATCGCTTTTCTGAAAGCTCAAGGGGCCGGAGAATAATTTTCTAGCGCGCGACAATAGCGGCGCGCCCGAGCCTGCCTCTCCCCCGATAAGCGGCATGTTTAGCGGTGGCGAGCCCTCGCCGCAAAACAGATTTTTCTAATTTCTATCTATTTAGTAGAATTAAGGGGCGCCACCTCGTGCGACCGGCAGCGCCGGCAAACGTCACGCCACATGCATTTTCTGAGGCCACGCGGGTTGCACGGCACCGCCCCCGTCCCCATTATGGAAAAAGGCGGCGGCTCAGGGCGGCGCTCATCCGACATCGTCAAATTTCGAAAGGCGCTCCATCGTCCATGCCGCATGACACCCCCCTTATCGCTACCATCGTCGTCGGTCTGGGGTTGGCATTCGTCTTTGGCGCCATAGCCAATCGTTTCCGCATCCCGCCATTGGTCGGCTATCTGCTGGCCGGTATCCTTGTCGGCCCGAACACGCCCGGTTTCGTCGCCGACCAGGGGCTGGCGCTGGAACTGGCCGAGATCGGCATTATTCTGCTGATGTTTGGCGTCGGCCTGCATTTTTCGCTGAAGGACCTTTTGTCCGTACGCGCCATCGCCGTGCCCGGCGCCGTGGTGCAGATCGGCTTCGCCACCCTGCTCGGCTGGGGTCTGGCCTGGATACTCGGCTGGTCGCTCGGCGCCGGCCTTGTCTTCGGCCTGGCGCTTTCGGTGGCCAGCACCGTGGTGCTGTTGCGCGCGCTTCAGGAACGGCGGCTGGTCGAGACCGAGCGCGGCCGCATCGCCGTCGGCTGGCTGATCGTCGAGGACCTCGCCATGGTGCTGGCGCTGGTGCTCCTGCCGGCGCTGGCCGGTGTGCTCGGCGGCGTCGAGCAGGCGCCCGCACCCGGCGGCTTCTACGGGCTGGCAGCCGATTACGGTGTCTGGGGCGTTGTCGGCGTCACGCTGGCCAAGGTCGTCGCCTTTGTCGTTCTGATGCTGGTGGTCGGGCGCCGGGTCATCCCTTGGATCCTGCACTATGTCGCCCACACCGGCTCGCGCGAATTGTTCCGCCTCGCCGTGCTGGCGGTGGCGCTCGGCGTCGCCTTCGGCGCGGCCAAGCTGTTCGGCGTGTCGCTGGCGCTCGGCGCCTTCTTCGCCGGCATGGTGATGAGCGAGTCCGAGCTCAGCCACCGCGCGGCGGAGGAATCGCTGCCGCTGCGCGATGCCTTCTCGGTGCTGTTCTTCGTCTCGGTCGGCATGATGTTCGATCCGTTCAGCATCATGCAGCACATCGGACCGGTGCTGGCGACGCTGTTCATCATCGTCATCGGCAAATCGCTGGCCGCCTTCGCCATCGTCATCCTGTTCGGCTACCCGATCGCCACCGCGCTGATCATTTCCGCCAGTCTCGCGCAGATCGGCGAATTCTCCTTCATCCTGGCCGAGCTCGGCGTCGGCCTGAAGCTCTTGCCGGAGGAAGGCCGGGATCTCATCCTGGTCGGCGCGATCCTGTCCATCATCCTCAATCCTGTGATGTTCTTCCTCGTCGACCGGCTGCGGCCCTGGCTTGAGCAGCGGCGCGGCGCGGAAGGCGCGGCGGCGGCTTCGACACCGATCGGCCCGGCGACAACGCCGGGACAGGTCGCCACCACCGGCGAAAAGCCGGAGGAGGATGGCCCTCCCCCGCCGACCACCCTAACCGGCCACACCATCCTGATCGGTTATGGCCGGGTCGGCAGCCTGGTCGGCGTCGCCCTGAGAGAGGCCAACGAGCCGTTCCTGGTCATCGAGGATGCCGACAAGACCGTGACGCGGCTGAAGGCGGACGGCGTCGAGACCGTGGTCGGCAATGCCGCCAAGGAAGATGTTTTCGCCGCCGCCAATGCGGCACGCGCCAAGCGGCTGATCCTCGCCATTCCCAACGCCTTCGAAGCCGGCCGCATCGCGCTTCTGGCCCGTGCCGCCAATGCCGACATCGACATCGTCGCCCGTGCCCATTCCGACGCCGAGGTGGAACATCTGCAGGGCCTCGGCGCCACCACCGTCATCATGGGCGAGCGCGAGATCGCACGCGGCATCGTCGAGGCGGTGCTGAAACCGGAGCCGAGCCGGCCGGCGGGCGAGCCGATAATCGCCAGCTAGAGCTTGCTATGGACGATCTGTCCAGGCTCGCTCCTCCTCCCCTCAAAGCGGGCTGCCGCATGTCGTGGCAGATGTGGCAGCGCGTCCCTTCTCCCCTTGCGGGAGAAGGTGGATCGGCGCGTAGCGCCGAGACGGATGAGGGGTGTTGGAAGAAATGGGGCCATGCACCGTCTAGCATCCCACCCGATGTTGGTTTGCGAATGAGTAAGGTTGTACTCCGTCCAGCACCCCTCATCCGACCTCGCCTTCGGCTCGGCCACCTTCTCCCACAAGGGGAGAAGGGACCTGCGTCTAAGGCCTGACCGTCTTTGCCTTCTCGACCCGGCCGACCTTCCGCTGTCCCACAAGCAGCCTGGCGCGGTCGCGCTCCTCGGCGGTGCGGCGCGCCCGTGCCGCCAAAAGATCCTTGCGGGCGACGAGGCCGACCAGCCTGCCCGCGGCATCCACTACCGGAACCCGGCCGATGCCGCTTTCGGCCATGCGGTCGGCGAGATGGCCGACCAGTTCGTTCGGGCTGCCGAACAAAAGGTTCGGGTCGAGCACGTCCTCGAGGATCGCCTCGCGATCGGGCGCCTGATTTTGGCCAAACCAGGCCAGCACGTCGCCGCGTGAGACCATGGCGATGACGACGCCGTCCTCGGTGACGACGGGATAGCTCTTGTGGCGGTGCTCGGTGCTCATGAAATAATCGATCGTCTGGCCGACGCTCCATGACGCGTCGACCGCGTCCGGTTCCTTCACCATCACGTCCTTGACCCAGGTCTGCTCGAAGGGATCGGCCTGGTATTCGCGCGTGATGTGCAGGCCGCGCCGGGCGATCTTCTCCGTCAGGATCGAACGCTTGAGCAGCAGCACCGTGGTGGCGTAGGCGATGGCGCAGGCAATCAACAGAGGCAGCAGCGCGTGCTGGTCGCCCGTCAGCTCGACGCCGAACAGCGTTGCCGTCAGCGGCGCGCGCATGGTACCGCCCATCATGGCAGCCATGCCGAGCAACGCCCAGAAACCGACATCGGCCTGCGGCAGCATCGGCGTCAGCAAGGCGCCGAGCGCGCCGCCGAAGATCAGCAATGGCGCCAGCACGCCGCCCGACGTGCCGGACCCCAGCGCCACCGCCCAGATGATGGCTTTCACCACCAGAAGCAGCAGCGCCGCCTTGAAGACGAGGTCGCCGGACAGGAGATGGCGGATGTTGTCGTAGCCGACGCCGAGCGCCGACGGCTCGATCAGCCCGCCGATGCCGACGACGAGGCCACCGATCATCGGCCACCACATCCAATGGATCGGAAGTTTCTGGAACAGGTCCTCCGAGCCATAGACCATCGCTGTCAGCAGGCCGGAGCCCAGCCCCATGATCAGCCCGACGGACATCCACGACAGGAAGGCCGGCACCGAGGGCGCCATCTGGCCGGCATAGGCAAACAGCGGCGCCGGGTCGAGCAGCAGCGTGCGTTCGGCTGCCGCCACCGCCGCGGCAACGACGACGGGCAGGAAGCTGCGCGGTTTCCATTCGAACAGGAGCAACTCCACCGCCAGAAGCACGGCGGCAAGCGGCGTGCCGAAGATCGCGGTCATGCCGGCAGCGGCGCCCGCCACCAAGAGCGCCTTGCGTTCGCCGGAACTCAAATGGATCGTCTGCGCGATCAGCGAGCCGACGGCGCCGCCGGTCATGATGATCGGGCCTTCCGCGCCGAACGGGCCGCCGGTGCCGATCGAGATCGCCGAGGACAGCGGCTTCAGCACCGCGACCTTGGCGCTGATGCGGCTCTTGCCGATCAGGATAGCCTCGATCGCCTCGGGTATGCCGTGGCCGCGGATCTTTTCCGAGCCGAACCGCGCCATCAGGCCGATGATCAGGCAGCCGACCACCGGCACGACCACCATCCCCCAGCCGAGCGGCGAACCGGAGATCGGCAACGCTTCCAGTGACAGCCGACCGTAATAGGCGATGTTGGTGCAGAGCGTGATCAGCCTGAGCAGAACCCAGGCCGTGCCGACCGCCGCCGTGCCGACGACGACAGCGACCGCCATCAGCATCAGCACGCGCGTGTCGGCGGTGAAGTCGCCGGGTCGCGGCAGGGCGTGCTGGGCCGAAGGCGGGAGCGGCCGGGCGCGCGTGGCTTCGGCTGGCTTGTCGGTCTGGGTGGATATAGGCATATGGGCTTCAATCGCTGATGAGTTTATATCGCACTACGATATAATTTCAGGAAAGGAAACGATCCGGTGATCAAAAAAACCGAGCCGGGCTCCGTACGGCCCAATCCGGCCGACCCGGGCGAGGTCGACTATCGTTCGCTGGCCGAATTCCGCTATGCGATCCGAAAGTTCCTGGCCTTCAGCGAAACGGCGGCCGGCGAGGCCGGCCTGACCGCCCAGCAGCATCAGGCCATCCTCACCATCAAGGGGCTGGGCGAAGGCGACGGCCTGTCCGTGGGCGAGCTGGCGACACGGCTGTTGGTGCGTCATCACACCGCCGCCGAACTCGCCAACCGGCTGGAGGAAGCGGGCCTGGTCAAGCGCCGGCAGGATCCGAATGACGGCCGGCGCGTGCTGTTGTCGCTGACGCCGGAGGGCGAAAAGCGCCTGCTCTCGCTCTCCAGCATGCATCTCGACGAAATCGGCCTGATGGCGCCGCAGCTCGTGTCGATACTGGCCAGGCTGAGCGGCCGTGAAGGGACTGCCCGCTAGAGCAAAGGCACTCCGAAGGAGCTGCCCGCCGGCGGCGCCTCAGCCGCCGCCCAATATGTCGAGGATCGAGGTTCCGCGCTTCTTCGTCGGCCCGCCGACATCGCCCGGCGGCACCGGATGATCGATCGAAGCGGTGCTGCCGTCGTCGCTTGGCATGGCAACGCCGTTCCGCTGGCCGGCCTGGCGCACCGCCCGCTGCGGCTGGGAGGCCGAAGCCGTCGGCACCGCCTGACCGGGTATCGGCGCCGGCGGTTCGATGTTGAGCGGGATGTCGTCCTGCACGATCGCGTCGGACGGCGTCGAGCGCCAGGTGCCGGGCAGCGGCTTCACCGGCACGCCCTCATGCGCGGCCATCATGAATTCGTGCCAGGCCTGCGCCGGCAGCGCGCCGCCGGTGACGTTCTTCATCGCCGTTCCGTCATCGTTGCCGAACCAGACACCCGTGGTCAGGTTGGCCGTATAGCCGACGAACCAAGCGTCGCGCGAATTCTGGCTGGTGCCGGTCTTGCCGGCCGACGGCCAGCCGAAAGCCGCCTTTTTGGCGGTGCCGACCTCGACCGTACCCGACATCATCGAATTCATCATGCCGATGATCTCGGTGCGGGCCACGCGCGGCGCGGTCGCTTCCTTGGCCTGGTAGAGCACCTTGCCGTTGCCGTCGGTGATGCGGCGCACGAAATGCACGTCCGGCCGGTAGCCGCCATTGGCGAAAGGCACATAGGCCGAGGTCAGTTCCAGCGGCGTCACTTCCGAGGTGCCGAGCGCGATCGCCGTGTTGTTCTGCAGGTCGGACTGGATGCCCATGCGATGCGCCGTGTCGATGACGGCGTTCGGCCCGACTTCCATGGTGAGCTGCGCCGCGACCGAGTTGAGCGACTTCGCCAATGCCGTCGCCAGCGTGACCTTGCCGTAATATTTGCCCTTGAAATTGTCGGGCGACCAGTTGCCGATGCGGATCGGCGCGTCGTTGCGGACGCTGTCGGGCGTGCGGCCGGCCTCCAGCGCCGTCATGTAGACGAAGGGCTTGAAGGCTGAACCCGGCTGGCGGCGCGCTTCCGAGGCGCGGTTGAACTGGCTGGTCGCGTAGTCGTAGCCGCCGACCATGGCGCGCACCGCGCCCGAATTGTCGATCGACACCAGCGCGCCCTGGCTGACATTGAGCTTCTTGCCATTGGCGTCGATCAGCTCGCGGATCGATTTCTCGGCGAGCTTCTGCAAGTTCATGTCGATCGTGGTTTCGACCACGACGTCGCCACGCACGTCGCCGATCAGGTCCGGCAGTTCCTCCACCACGGTGTCGGCGACATAGTTTTCGGATCCGGTCCAGTAGGACGGCGCGCGCACCGCGGGTGCCGCCATCGCCGTCTTCAGCTCCTTGTCGCTGATCATGCCTTCGTCGCGCATCACGCCCAGCACGACCTGCGCCCTGCCCTCGGCTGCCTTCGGGTCGCGCGCCGGCGAAAAGCGCGACGGCGCCTTGAGCAGGCCGGCCAGGAGTGCTGCTTCCGACAGGGTCACGTCGCGGGCGCTCTTGCCGAAATAACGGCGCGACGCCGCCTCGACGCCATGCGCTCCGGAGCCGAAATAGACCCGGTTCAGGTACATTTCGAGGATCTGGTCCTTGGTGTGCTTGTGCTCCAGCCAGATCGCCAGAAGCACCTCCTGCACCTTGCGCTCCAAGGTGCGGTCCGGCGTCAGGAACAGATTCTTGGCAAGCTGCTGGGTCAGCGTCGAACCGCCCTGGCGCAGACGCCCGCCGAGAAGGTTGGTGAACACGGCGCGGGAAAAGCCGATCGGGTCGATGCCGTAATGCGAATAGAAGCGCCGGTCCTCGATGGCGATGACGGCCTCGGGAATATAACGCGACATCTCGTTGAGGCCGACGGCCTCGCCGCCGCTCATGCCGCGGTTGGCGACAAGCTGGCCCTCGACATCGACGATCTTGATGTTGGGGGCGCGGTCCGGCACGCTCCAGGTCGTCGCCGCCGGCATCTTGGCGCCGTAATAGATGACGATGCCGGCACCGGCGATGCCGCCCCAGATGGCCAGCACGAAACACCAGTAGACGAGCCTGGCCAACAGCCCCATGCGGCCGCGCTTGCGCCGGCCGCCACGGGCCGCCTTCGCCTTGGCGCTGCCACGCTTTTTGGAGGATTTCCGGTTTCCCGGCACGACGCGATCCTCTTCACCGACCGAAAAACCAGCCGAGGCAGGCGTTTTCGCCGTCCCCTCGAAGCTGGGTTCGATGCGTCTGTCCCTGCGGTCCGCCATGCGCTGCCGATAGTCCCGATGCCGATGGCGCTCCCGTTGCAGAGTAGATACGGCGGTTTAAGGGCGCGTTAAGAGCCTAAAAATCGAAACAAAGGAAAATCAAAGGGTTAAGGTCAAACCACCTGTTGAATGCCGGCAGAACTTCGACCCTGGCGCCGGCGGGAACAAACAATCCACCGTCCTTCCGGCTCTTTATCGTCTGGTAACCACACGGCCGACCAGGCGCGGGCGTTGCCCAAAAATACGTCATTTGCCGTATGTGCCCGGCCTCATAGGCCGTTCATTGAAGGCGCCGGTGTCGCGTCGAAGGCGCGGGCGCGACACGGCGCCATCGGCGCCTGCTCAGCGCCATGGATGGCCCTGGGCCAAGTGATGAAGGGAAAGATCATGAAGACGATTATGGCTGCGGCCATCGCGTCGCTGATGCTGTCGGGAGCAGCTTTCGCCGCCGCGCCGATGATGGGCAATGGACCGAAACCGTCGGTGCAAGCGACCGGACAGGGCGATGTCCTGCTCACCGCGGGTTCCAAGGGCACGCGCTCGCATACGGGCACGTCCAGCTCCGGCAAGCCCAGCGGCCAGGGCCCTGTCGGCACCCCCAGCAAAGGAGCCTGCGCCGGCTGCTGACGCGATCATCTAGAGAACATTCAAGACGTTTGCCGCCCGTCCCGGTTCGCCGGGGCGGGTTTTTCATGCCGGAACCGCAGACGGCAGCCGTCAACTACTCTGCAAAAACAGACTATATAACTCTTTCGTGATCGAACGTATCGGAACCTTGTTCGACCGCCACCGTTAGTGGGCGCTTCCTGGGGATTCTCATCCCACTCGAAGTCAGGCATGTCCCTCCATGCTCTGCAACGGCCCGCCGCAACACCCCCTGCGACGGGCCGTTCAATTTTTAAATCCACACATCACTCTTGCGACACGGAGCCTTTGTTCGGCCCTCATGCTGGAGTATAGTGGCCCTAATCAAAACGTTCTGACTGTTTGGGAGGTAGTCCATGAACCGCCTGCAGTTTGTCGTGCCGGTCCGCCTTTCGCACGGCCCGGGTCATCCGATGAAGGAAATTGACAGTGTCGAGGAAGCGACCGCGTTTCTGCGGGCGTGGCCGGCGGGTCGCCGCGGGCCGGTCTACAATTGCGCGCTGAACTGCTGCCTCGCCGCCGAGGCCGGTCAGCTGAGCGCTGACGACGCCCGCAGATCTTTCGCCGGCTTCATCCGCATCAGCGGCATGGTCGTCGATGACAGAATGGGCCCATACGCGGTCGACCACAGCCACGAACGGCCGATGCGCCGCAGCGCCTGAGGGGTCGGGCCTGCCTGCCACGGGGACAGCCGGTTTTGCTGAAGAGCATTTCCAGGAAGCGCGCTTCCTGGAAGCGATCGGCCTGCGCGACTGGCGCGTCAGGCCGTGTTGGGTACGTCGAGCCTAGTTGACCCGGTCAAGCCTGCTGGACCTGGTCAAGCCTGCTTGACCAGCCGGATCAGCACCAGAAGGATGATCGCGCCGATGGCGGCGTGGATGATCGAGGCGATGATGCCGCCGCCCAGGCTGATGCCCAGTCTCGGAAACAGCCAGCCGGCGATGAAGGCGCCGACGATACCGACGACGATGTTGCCGATCAGGCCGAAGCCGAAGCCCTTGACGATCAGGCCGGCCAGCCAGCCGGCGACCGCGCCGATGACGAGGAAGACAATCAGACTTTCGACACCCATGACATTCCCTCCGGAACATGGGCTGAAACGCGCCGAAGCTGCGAATCAGGCCCCGGTTGCAATGCCGGAACGATAATTCAACCTGCGGGGAAAAGCCAAGCATGGGGTGGCGCCCCTTCTCCCCTTGCGGGGTGAGAACCCGGTTCGCCGGAGGCGAATTGAAAGGTCCAGTGGACCTTTCAAAGGGTTCGAACGCCCGAGGCTATGCCGAGGGCTAGGAGCAAGATGCAATCCTGCCCCTCGCGGAGCTCGGGGCGTTCGAAGCTCAAAAAGCGCGGACAACCTCAGCTGTCGTCGTCATCGTCGCCCGAAGCCGGGCGCCAGCTCGTTGGGTCGATCTTCTTCTGGGTATGGCCGTCGATCGCCGCCCACCAGCCAATATCGTTGGGATCGACATCGCCGCCAAGCGCCTTCAACCGCTCGGCGGAGCGGTATTGCGCGATCGACTCGTTCATCACGCCGTTGCCGTCCGTCCAGTAGACGGTGACCTTGGAGCCGTCCTTGGGCGCGGTCGCGATCGGTTGTCTGGCAGCCATCGTCAAGCCTCCATCAGCCCGGCACCGGCATGGACAGCCCGCGCCGGTCAGCTGTGGGCGAAGATATCCTCTTCGTCCCAGCCCATCAGGTCCAGTTTGGCACGGGTCGGCAGGAAGCGGAAGCAGGCTTCGGCCTCCCTGGTCCGGCCGTCGCGCGCCAGCCGCCCGGCCAGCACGTCGCGCAGCCGGTGCAGGTAAAGCACGTCGGAAGCGGCATATTCGAGCTGTTCCGGCGACAGCGTCTCGGCCGCCCAGTCGGAAGACTGCTGCTGCTTCGACAAGCCGACGCCGAGCAGTTCCTGGCAGATGTCCTTCAGGCCATGGCGGTCGGTGTAGGTACGCACCAGCCTGGACGCGATCTTGGTGCAGAACACCGGCTCGGGCATGACGCCGAAGGCGTTGTAGAGCACGGCAAGGTCGAAGCGGCCGAAATGGAACAGCTTGGTGATCTTGCGGTTCTTCAGGAGCGCGGTGAGGTTCGGCGCCTTCTTCTGGCCGGCCGCGATCTGGATGACGTCGGCGGAGCCGTCGCCGGGCGAAATCTGCACCACGCAGAGCCGGTCGCGATGCGGGTTCAGCCCCAGCGTCTCGGTGTCGATGGCGACCGCGTCGACATCGTAATGGGCAAGGTCGGGCAGGTCGTTTTTGTGAAAACGGATGTTGCTCATGGTCGGTCTGCTCAGCGGGTCAGTGCGTCGAGGATGCGCGCCCAGGAGCGCTGCCCCTTGTGGAAGGAGCTCATCTCGTACTTCTCGTTGGGTGAATGGATGCGATCGTCCGACAGGCCGAAACCGACCAGCAGCGATTCCATGCCGAGGAAGGTCTGGAAGTCGCCGACCACCGGGATCGAACCGCCGCTGCCGATCATGACGGCCGGCTTCGGCCATTCGTCCGACAGCGCGTCCTTGGCCTTGGTCAGGAAGGGCGATTCGTAGGAAAGCTGGATTGCCGGCGAGCCGCCATGCGGATGAAACTCGACGGAGCAGTCGGCGGGCAGCCGCTCCTCGACGAATTTGCGGAAGGCGGCGCGGATCTTGTCGGGATTCTGCTTGTGCACGAGGCGGAAGGACACCTTGGCCGAGGCTTCCGCCGCGATCACCGTCTTGAAGCCCTTGCCGGTGTAGCCGCCGGTGATGCCGTTGAACTCGGCGGTCGGGCGCGCCCAAACCAGTTCCAGCACCGAGCGGCCTTTTTCGCCCGACGGAACCGACAGGCCGATCGGGCCAAGGAAAGTCTCGGTGGTCTCGCCCAGTTGCTCCCACGATTTCAGCACCTGCGACGGCGTCTCCTCGACGCCGTCATAGAAGCCGGGAATGGTGACACGACCGGTCTCGTCATGGATGTCGGCCAGGATCCTGGCCAGGATGCGGATCGGATTGGCGGCGGCACCGCCATATTCTCCCGAATGCAGGTCGCGATTGGCGGCCTTGACGGTGATCTCCTCGCCGACGAGGCCGCGCAGCGTCGTCGTGATCGCCGGCGTGGTCTCGTCCCACATGCCGGTATCGCAGACCAGCGCGAAATCGGCCTTCAGTTCCTTGGCGTTGGCATCGAGGAACGGCTTCAGCGACGGCGAGCCGCTTTCCTCCTCGCCCTCGAACAGGATGGTGACGCGGCAGGGCAGCGAACCGTGCTCGGCCTTCCAGGCGCGGCAGGCTTCCACGAAGGTCATCAACTGGCCCTTGTCGTCGGCCGACCCACGGCCGGTGATGACCTTGCGGCCGGGCTCGGTCTCCTTGATCTTGGGATCGAACGGATCGTCGTGCCAGAGATTGAGCGGGTCGACCGGCTGCACGTCGTAATGGCCGTAGAACAGCACATGCGGCGCGCCGGCCGGGCCGTCGTGATGGGCGACCACCATGGGATGGCCGGGCGTGTCGCGCACCGCGGCGTCGAAGCCGATGGTCTTGAGGTCCGCCACCAGCCACTCCGCCGCCTTGCGGCAGTCGGCCGAAAAAGCCGGATCGGTCGAGATCGACTTGATCTTCAACAGATCGAACAGCCGCGCCAGGCTCTGGTCGAGGCTTTTGTCGAGACGGTCGAGGACGGGGCTGAGAGCGGTCATTGCGGGCCTTCCGATCAATCAAGGACGATTCCGCGGCGACCCTAATGGAAGAGCCTGTGGAAGGAAACCGCCAGCGACCCTCTGGCTCACCGTTCCGTCTCCGCTGCAATTTCGAAGGAGTTTGAAAATTTGGAAGACTGCGTGGAAATCGATCAGGCCGAGGCGAAAATGGCGAGGCGCGAGCACCGAAGCGGAGCGTACTTTCAGTACGTGAGCATCGGAGCGCAGCGGCTTGCCATTTGCAGCCCGGCATCATCGATTTCAAGGCAGTCTGTCAGTCGTCGGTGCCTTCCGGCGCATAGACCGCGATCGCTTCCGGATGCACGAGGAAGGAGGCCGGCGTCGACGTCACGATCTCGCCGTCGGTGTTCACCGGCTGCGGCGTACGGGTGGTGACATCGAACTGCACGCAGCGCGCCGTCCGCACCTCGTTCCAGGCGCCATGCGTGCCCGAGCGGAACGAGCGCAGCAACAGCGCCAGCTTCCACACATTGCGCATTTCCAGGCTGTAGAGATCGAGGAAGCCGTCGTCGATGGCGGCACTCGCCTCCACGACATTGCCGCCGCCATAATGGCGGCCGTTGCCGACGGCGATCTGGAAGGTCTTCACCTTGACCATCTCGCCCTTCTCGCGGATCCAGGCGGTGAAGGGCCGCGCCTTGTAGAGCACGCGCGCCGCGGCAATGGCGTAGCCGAGCCGTCCCCAACGCTTCTTCAATTCAGGCCGCAGCCCTTGCGCGAGCTGCGTGGAGAGCCCGATGCTAGCGACGTTGAAGAAGGCATGGCCGTTGACCGAGCCGAGGTCGATGCGGCGCTGGTAGCCTTTCACGATGACGTCCGTCGCCTGCATGATGTCCATCGGCAGGCCGAGCGTGCGGGCAAGGTCGTTGGCGGTGCCCATCGGCAGTATGCCCATCGGCAGGCCGCTTTCCATCACCGCCATGGCGCCGGACGAGACGGTGCCGTCGCCGCCGCAGATGATGATGCAGTCGGCCTGTTCGCGCAGCCGGGTGATGTCGCGGGCAAGTTCAGGCAGTGCCGAGAACGGCTCCACCGTCACGTCCAGCCCACCGGCCCGCAAGCGGTCGAGAATACCGTCGAGCGGCATGTCTCCGCGCCGCGCCTTGGCGTTGACGAGCAGCAGGGCGCGCCGTTTTGCGGCCTTCGGGGTTTTCCCGGTCGCGGTTTTCTGGGCTGTGTCGGGGATGATCCTGCTCCCAAAAAAGTGCCGCCGTGGTGGAGGGGGAACCACGGCGGCGCTACTCGAAACAATGCGGCAGCCCGGAGAGGGGGAAAGGCTGCCGCAGGTGTCCGGCATAGGCGGGGGACGGGCCTTGTTCCGGACTTCGGCGAAAACTGCCGATGGGTCATATTTGTGGTCGCGAACATGGCGATTCAAGGGCGCCAACATTACACTTTTGTAACATGCCCGTGAGGGGTGGTGATCGGCCTTTCGGGCCGGTGCCAGGTCCGCCGTTGTTGTGCCGGCAACGGCCGCACGGCTAGGTCTGGAACAGGGTCTCAACCCTTTGGTGGATTGCCGGCAATCTTTTGTCGGTGTTGTTCGACGGGCAGGCCGCCGATGCCCCCAATACCTCGTTTCGACCTCGTTTATGACCTCGTCGATAATCACGAAGGTCGTCGCCGGATCCTTGTTGAGAACCTCGAGAATATCTTCGACATGATCCGCCAGCGGCGATCGACCTTCACCATCCGCCGACCAATGTCAGTTGTGAGCATCCCACCCTTTGCAGAAGGGGCGTGGGGCACCTAACTTCCGACAATCCAGCAATCACTATGGCCGGCAAATCAAAATGGCCGGCAAATCAAGATGGAATGACCGATCCATGCCCCTGCATGTCCGAGCCGCCCTGCCGCAAGACGCGGGCGCGATGGCGCGAATCCTGAACGAAATCGTCGAAATCGGTGGGACAACGGCGCACCGTGGGCATTTCGACGAGCAGCGCATCGTCGATTACTTCATCTCGCCACAGCTCGGAATCAGCTGCTTCGTGGCGCTCGAAGGGTCGCAGTTGCTAGGGTTCCAGTCGCTCGAATGGTCCGACCCCGATTGGCCGGGCGACCGGTTGCCGGCCGACTGGGGGATTGTCGCGACCTTCGTGGATCCTCATGCCCACAAGAGAGGCGCTGGACGGGCATTGTTCGCCCACACGTCGGAGGCCGCGAAGATGGCCGGCGTCAGCTTCATCGATGCGACCATCCGCAAGGAAAATACCGGCGGCCAGGCATTCTACCAGGGGATCGGCTTCACCGACTATCGCGACGGACCCGAGACCATCTCCAAGCGATTTGCGCCTCTCTAGGCGCCTGCAACCCGACACGGGCCAACGACTTGTCAGGAGACGGCGGCACGGTGGCCTAAACCATGGACAGCCGCCCATTGCCGGGCTACCCGTATCGGCCATGAAAAAAGGCGATCATCTCTTCCTTGTCGACGGCTCCGGCTACATCTTCCGCGCCTATCACGCGCTGCCGCCGCTGACCCGCAAATCCGACGGCCTGCCGGTGGGCGCCGTGTCCGGTTTCTGCAACATGTTGTGGAAGCTGATGCTGGATGCGCGCAACACCGACGTCGGCATCGTGCCGACCCATTTCGCCGTCATTTTCGACTATTCGTCCAAGACCTTCCGCAACGAGCTCTATCCTGAATACAAGGCCAACCGCTCGGCGCCGCCGGAAGATCTGATCCCGCAGTTCGGGCTGATCCGCCAGGCGACGCGCGCCTTCAACCTGCCCTGCATCGAGATGGAAGGCTTCGAGGCCGACGACCTCATCGCCACCTATGCCCGCCTCGCCCGCGAGGCCGGCGGCGACGCCACCATCGTCTCGTCCGACAAGGACCTGATGCAGCTCGTCGGTCCCGCCGTCGGCATGTACGACCCGATGAAGGACCGCCAGATCGGCATTCCCGAAGTGATCGAGAAATGGGGCGTGCCGCCGGAAAAGATGATCGACCTGCAGGCGCTGACCGGCGACTCGGTCGACAACGTGCCGGGCGTGCCCGGCATCGGCCCGAAGACAGCCGCGCAGCTTCTGGAACAGTTCGGCGACCTCGATACGCTGCTCGCCCGCGCCGGCGAGATCAAGCAGGACAAGCGCCGCCAGTCGATCATCGACAATGCCGACAAGGCGCGCATTTCGCGCGATCTCGTCACGCTGAAGATCGACGTGCCGGTGACCGAGGGCCTCGACGCATTCGTGCTGCAGGAGCCGGACGGACCGAAACTCATCGCCTTCCTCAAGGCCATGGAATTTTCAACGCTGACCCGCCGCGTCGCCGAAGCGACCGGCACCGAGGCCGGCGAGATCGAGGCGGCAACTGTTGCCGTCGAACTCGGTCCCGACGTGCATGGCCCGGATGTCGGCTCGGCGGGCGGCCCCTCATCCCCTGCCGGACCTTCTCCCCGTAAAGAACGGGGAGAAGGGGGAAGCACCAGCGCTGGCGCCCCCCTCTCCCCGTCCTTACGGGGAGAGGGTAAGGGTGAGGGGCAGGACACGCCCTCGCAACTTTCGGCCCAGCGCGCCGAGGCCGCCGTCGCCGCAAAGATCGACACCACCGCCTACACCGCGATCCGCGACGTCGCCACGCTCAAGGCCTGGGTGGCGGAAGCCACGGAAGCAGGCGTTGTCGCCTTCGACACCGAGACCACCTCGCTCGACCCGATGCAGGCCGAGCTGGTCGGCTTCTCGCTCGCCACCCGCGCCGGCCGTGCCGCCTATGTGCCACTCAACCACAAGAGCGGACGCGACGACCTGCTCGGCGGCGGACTGGTCGAGAACCAGATCCCGATCCGCGACGCGCTGGCCGCGCTGAAACCGCTACTGGAGGACCGCTCGGTCCTCAAGATCGCGCAGAACCTGAAATACGACCTCGTCATCATGAACCGGCACGGCATCGACGTCGCGCCCTATGACGACACCATGCTGATTTCCTACGTGCTCGACGCCGGCACCTCCGGAGGCCACGGCATGGACGCGCTGTCGGAGAAGTGGCTCGGCCACAAGACGATCCACTTCAAGGATGTCGCCGGCTCCGGCAAGAATTTCGTCGGCTTCGACCAGGTCGACATCGACCGGGCGACCGCCTACGCCGCCGAGGACGCCGACGTCACCTTCCGGCTCTGGGAGGTGCTGAAGCCGCGCCTCGCCGCCAAAGGCATGGTGTCGGTCTATGAACGGCTGGAGCGGCCGCTGGTGCCGGTGCTGGCCAAGATGGAACAGCGCGGCATCTCGGTCGACCGCCAGATCCTGTCGCGCCTGTCCGGCGAGCTGGCGCAGGGCGCCGCGCGGCTGGAGGACGAGATCAATGTGCTCGCCGGCGAGCGCTTTAACATTGGCTCGCCCAAGCAGCTCGGCGACATCCTGTTCGGCCGCATGGGCTTGCCCGGCGGCACCAAGACCAAGACCGGCCAGTGGTCGACCTCGGCGCAGGTGCTCGAAGACCTCGCCGCCGAAGGCCACGAACTGCCGCGCAAGATCGTCGACTGGCGCCAGCTCACCAAGCTGAAGTCGACCTATACCGACGCCCTGCCCGGCTTCATCAACCCCGACACCAAGCGCGTCCACACCTCCTATGCGCTCGCCGCGACGTCGACGGGGCGCCTGTCGTCGTCCGATCCGAACCTGCAGAACATTCCGGTGCGCACCGCCGAGGGCCGCAAGATCCGCACCGCCTTCATCGCCGACAAGGGCAACAAGCTGATCTCGGCCGACTACAGCCAGATCGAGCTGCGCGTGCTTGCCCATGTTGCCGAGATCCCGCAGCTGAAGCAGGCCTTCGCCGACGGCGTCGACATCCATGCCGTCACCGCGTCGGAAATGTTCAACGTGCCGGTGGAAGGCATGCCGTCCGAAGTGCGCCGCCGCGCCAAGGCCATCAATTTCGGCATCATCTACGGCATCTCGGCCTTTGGGCTGGCTAACCAACTGTCGATCCCGCGCGAGGAGGCCGGCGCCTACATCAAGAAATATTTCGAGCGCTTCCCCGGCATCCGCGACTATATCGACACCACCAAGGAATATGCGCGCGAGCACGGTTATGTGGAGACGGTGTTCGGCCGCCGCATCCACTATCCCGAAATCCGCTCGTCCAATCCTTCGGTGCGCGCCTTCAACGAGCGCGCCTCGATCAATGCGCGTCTGCAGGGCACCGCAGCCGACATCATCCGCCGCGCCATGGTGCGCATGGACGATGCGCTGGCCAAGGCGAAATTGTCAGCCCGCATGCTCTTGCAGGTGCATGACGAACTGATCTTCGAAACCGTCGAGGCGGAAGTCGCGGCGACCATCCCGGTCGTGCGCGACATCATGGAAAACGCCGCCATGCCGGCCGTCTCGCTGTCGGTGCCGCTGCAGGTCGACGCCCGCGCCGCCAACAACTGGGACGAGGCGCACTAAGGCCGGCGCGATGGACCGGTCGGAAGGAAAAGCCCGACTGCTTGCCGGCGGCTGCTTCTGCGGAGCCGTCGGTTACGAGGTCGAGGACGCGTTCGGCTACGCCGCCAACTGCCACTGCTCGGGCTGCCGGCGCGCGACGGGCGCCGCCTTCAAGCCCTTCGCAGGCATCGAGGTCGACAAGCTGCGCCTGACCAGGGGCGAGGACAAGCTCCTGATCTTCGGCGACAGAAACGCCGCCCATGACCGCCACTGTGCGCAATGCGGTTCGCTGCTCTATTCGGTGGTGCACGACAACGCCTATGCTCATGTCGCGATGGGCACGCTGATCGACGCGCCGTCGATCCGCCCGGACCATCACATCTTCGTCGGTTCGAAGGCGCCCTGGTTCACCATCACCGACGATTTGCCGCAATATCTGGAGCATGCCGGCGTCGACTGACCAGCCGGGAGAATGGTCGCTGCGATCGAAGGGACTACGCCGCCGCGTCGGTCCGGCATTTGGCGCAGGTGCCGCGGAACTCGATCACCGCCTTCTTGGCGACGAAGCCGGACGAACCAACCCAGTCGCTCAGCTTTTCGCCGATCTTCTCGTCGCAGAATTCGGTGACCTGGCCGCAGCTGTCGCAGATGGCGAAAGCGGTCATGCCATGGCTGTGGCCATGCGCATGGCCATGATCGTGCGGGTCGGCGCAGGCGACGAAGGCGTTCAGGCTTTCCAGCCGGTGCACGTAGCCTTCCTTCATCAGCGTATCGAGCGCGCGGTAGACCTGCAGCGGCGCGCGAAAACCGCGTTCGCGCAGCTGGTCGAGCAGCGTGTAGGCGCTCAGTGGCGCATTCGCCGCTTCCAGCTTTTCCAGCACGCTCTGCTGGTTCTTGGTCAGCACGCTTTTTGCCGTCATCATCCCACCCTCGATACTCTTTCCGGCGGCGTGCCGTATGGACCGGCCAGCCGTCTGCCCCAGAAATAAGCATGAATCGCCGATTTTGCCACCGGCCTGTTTTTCGGCGAGGGGAGCGACGGCTCTGAACATGAGGAAGTGCGGGGCAGAGAAGCCGCCCCCCGCTATCCCATCACTTCCTGGCCGCGCCCGCCCGTTCCGACGAAGCCGCCCACAGATTGATGTTGGCCTCGCGCGCGAAGCGGTCGATCTCGCCAAGCTCGGCTTCGCTGAATTCGAGGTTCTTCAGCGCGCCGACGCAATCCTCGACCTGCTCCGGCCGGCTGGCGCCGATCAGTGCGGAGGTGACGCGGCCGCCGCGCAGCACCCAGGCCAGCGCCATCTGCGCCAGCGTCTGGCCGCGCTTTTGCGCAATCGCGTTGAGGCCGCGGATGTTGGCCAGCGTCGGCTCGTCCAGGAAGGACTGGCGCAGCGACTTGCCCTGCGTGGCGCGGCTGCCCTCGGGCACGCCGCCGAGATATTTGTCGGTCAGCATGCCCTGCGCCAGCGGCGAGAACACAATCGAGCCGATGCCAAGCCCGTCCAGCGCGTCGAGCAGCCCGTCTTCCTCCACCCAGCGGTTCAGCATCGAATAGCTGGGCTGGTGGATGATGCAGGGCGTGCCAAGTCGCTTGAGGATGTCGGCCGCCTCGCGGGTGCGCTGCGAATTGTAGGACGAGATGCCGGCGTAAAGCGCCTTGCCCGAACGCACGGCGTGGTCCAGCGCGCCCATCGTCTCTTCCAGCGGCGTCTCCGGGTCGAAGCGGTGCGAATAGAAGATGTCGACATAGTCGAGCCCCATCCGTTTCAGGCTCTGGTCGAGGCTGGCCAGCACATATTTGCGGCTGCCCCACTCGCCATAGGGCCCGTCCCACATTTCGTAACCGGCCTTGGTCGAGATGATGAGCTCGTCGCGATAGCCGGCGAAATCGCCGCGCAGGATCTCGCCAAAGGCAACCTCGGCCGAGCCGGGCGGCGGGCCGTAATTGTTGGCAAGGTCGAAATGGGTGATGCCGAGATCGAACGCCTTCTGGCAGATGGCGCGCTTGACCCGGTGCGGCGTGTCTTCGCCGAAATTGTGCCAGAGCCCCAGCGAAATCGCTGGCAGCTTCAGGCCGGTACGGCCGCAGCGGTTGTAGATCATCGACTGATAGCGGTCGGCGGCGGGAGCGTATGGCATCATGGTTCCTTGGATAGGATGTTCCGCAAACGAATGCGTCCTTCGAGGCGAACCCCGAAGGACGCAGCTATAGTTCAATCGGCGGCTCAGACAAACTGCCGTCCCGAGGAATTCTACTTCTTGGCCAGCAGCGCCTTGGCTTCCTTGACGCCGAGCGCCGCCGGCCGCTCGCAGGTCGTCTGCATGGTCACGAACTTGCCGGTTTCGCCGGATTTCAGCAGGCTGGTCATCACATCCACCGCATGCAGCGCCAGTTCCATCGAGCAGCGATGCGGGCGGCCCTCGGTTATCGCCAGCGCCATGTCGGCCAGACCCGCCGTGCGATAATTGGCCATCATGCCATGTCCGTGCTTTTCATTGGCGACGCCGAAGGGATGCGGCCATTTCGGCAGCCCCTTCACCGGCTTGTCTTCCTTGGTGTAGACGACCTCGCCGCCGAAGAAGTTCGGGTCCGGCACGAAGACCGTGCCTCTTTCGCCATAAAGCTCCATCGGCGCGTGGCCGTGGCTCCACACGTCCCAGCTGGTGTTCAGCGTCACCACCGCGCCATTGGCGAATTCCAAAAGGCCGTGGATGGTGGTCGGCGTGTTGACCGGTATCTTTTCGCCGGCGCGCGGCTTGGACGAAATGGTGCGCTGCTTGGCCGGTATCGAGGCCAGCGCCGCGACCCGCCTGACCGGGCCGATCAGCTGGATCAGGTTGGTGACGTAATAAGGGCCGATGTCGAGCACCGGGCCGGCGCCCGGCTGGAAGAAGAAGTCCGGATTCGGGTGCCAGTGCTCCATGCCGTGGCTCATCACCGTGCAGGTGCCGCCGGTGATCTCGCCGACCTTGCCCTCGTCGATCAGGCTGCGCACCAGCTGATGCGCGCCGCCAAGGAAGGTGTCCGGCGCCGAGCCGATGCGCAGGCCCTTCTTCGCCGCCCGCTTGCGCAGGTCCAGCCCCTCCTGCAGCGACAGCACGAACGGCTTTTCCGAATAGACATGCTTGCCGGCATCGAGCACCCGCCTGGACACCTCGTAATGGACGGCCGGAATGGTCAGGTTGACGACGATGTCGATGTCGTCGGCCTTCAGCAATTCGTCCACCGTCGCGGCGCGCAGCTTGAATTCCTTCGCCCGCGCCTTGGCGGCATCCATGTTGATGTCGGCGCAGGCCCGCATCTCGATGCCGCGAAACAGCGGCGCCAGCCTGAAATAGGCCGCCGAAATGTTGCCGGCGCCGATGACGCCGATCCCCAGTTTCTTTGCCATCGTCGTTCTCCTAGAAAGCCCTGGCCGCTTCGATCGACCGGCGCGCGAAACGCTCGATGTCGTTCGGGTTGTCCTGTTCCATGATGAAATATTTGGCGGCACTGCGTTGCTTCAGCGCCTTGGTCAGCTTCGACCAGTCGATGGTGCCGTGGCCGACATCCGACCAGCCATCCTCGTCCAGTCCCTGGCCGGGCTTGGCGATGTCCTTGACGTGGACGGCGGCGATGCGCCGGCCATGCCGTTCGATCCAGGGCAGCGGGTCGGCGCCGCCGCGCACTACCCAGGCGACATCCATCTCCCAGCCGATATTGGGCGCCGCCGAGAGGATGTGCTCCTGCGGGATCGAGCCGTCCGGCAATGCCTTGAATTCGAAGTCGTGATTGTGCCAGGCGAAGGTGTAGCCGGCCTTCTTGGCCGCCTCGCCGACCTTGGCCAACCGCTCGCCGAAACCGCGCCAGCCGGCGGTGTCGGCCGGACGCGCCTCCGCCACCAGATAGGGGCAGATCAGCAGCTTGATGCCGAGCGTGTCGGCCGTTTTGCGCACGCCCTCGAAATCATGCTCCAGCGCCTCGATCGAAAAATGCCCGGTCGGCATGGCAAGCTTGTTCTTGTCGAGCTCGGCGCGGAAGGCCTTGGGGTCGTCATAGACCCCGCCAAAACCTTCGACCTGCGCGTAGCCCAGGCTGCCGAGCAGTTTCAGCACCTTGTCCCAGGGCTGGAAGTTGCGGGCGCTGTAGAGTTGAAATGACCAGTCCATTTTCCTGTCCATTCTGCTGGGGGGTCTGCTTGTCGGGGTGGATTTTTGAGGTCTCGAGGGTCAGAGCCGGTTGCCGTCTTCGCCGAACAGCGAGGCGCGCAACGGATCGAAGCCGATCTCGACCTGTTCGCCGGTCCGCGGCGCCCGCTCGGAGGGCACGCGCACGGAAAGGCTCTGCGCGCCGAGCCGTCCCCAGACCAGCGTGTCGGAACCCATCGGCTCGACGACATCGACATTGGCCTTGGCCGAAAACGGCCAGCCCGAGCCGGAATTGAGGCCGATATGCTCCGGCCTGATGCCGAGCACCGCCGGCCCGGCAACCGGCTGGCGGTCGAAGGCGTAGGTGGAGAGCGGCACCGTCAAATCGCCTGAGGTGAAGCGCCAGCCGCCGTCGCCGTCCTCCAGCCTGCCGTCGACGAAATTCATGCCGGGCGAGCCGATGAAGCCGGCGACGAAGCGGTTGACCGGGCGGTTGTAGATCGCCTGCGGCGCGTCGAGCTGCTGGATCACCCCGCCGCGCATGACGGCGATGCGGTCGGCCAGCGTCATCGCCTCGATCTGGTCGTGGGTGACGTAGATCATGGTGTTGGCCAGCCGCTGGTGCAGGCGCTTGATCTCGACGCGCAGTTCCGAGCGCAGCTTGGCGTCGAGGTTCGACAGCGGCTCGTCGAACAGGAACACGTCGACGTCGCGCACCAGCGCCCGGCCGATCGCCACCCGCTGGCGCTGGCCGCCGGACAATGCCGCCGGCTTGCGTTGCAAAAGCGGCTCGATCTGCAGGATTTCGGCGGCCCGCGCGATGCGCTTGCCGATCTCTTCCTTCGGCGTGCCGGCGACCTTCAACCCGAAGGAGAGGTTCTTCTCCACGCTCATCTGCGGGTAGAGCGCATAGGACTGGAACACCATGCCGATGCCGCGGTCCTTCGGCTCCTCCCAGGTGACGTTCTTGCCCTTGATGAAGATGCGGCCGTCGGAAATGTCGAGCAGGCCGGCGATGCAGTTGAGCAGCGTGGACTTGCCGCAGCCCGACGGTCCGAGCAGCACGATGAACTCGCCCTCGGCGATGTCGAGATTGAGCGATTGCAGCACCGAAACCGTGCCGAAATTCAGCGACAGCTCCTGGATGGAAACGCTGGTGTTGGCGGTTGCGTCCATGCTCAGCCTTTCACCGCGCCGGCCGCGATGCCGCGCACGAACAATTTGCCGGAGACGAAATAGACGATCAGCGGCACCAGGCCGGTGAGCAGCGTGGCGGCCATGTTGACGTTGTATTCCTTCACGCCCTGCACCGAATTGACGATGTTGTTGAGCTGCACCGTCATCGGATAGGTGTCGGGCCGCGTGTAGACGACGCCGAACAGGAAATCGTTCCAGATGCCGGTGATCTGCAGGATCATGGCGACGACGAAGATCGGCACCGACATCGGCAACATGATGCGCAGGTAGATGCTCCAGAAGCCGGCGCCATCGACGCGCGCGGCCTTGAACAGTTCCTCCGGCAACGAAGCGAAATAGTTGCGGAAGAGAAGCGTCAGGATCGGCATGCCGAAGATGGAATGCACCAGCACCAGCCCGGTCAGGCTGCCATAGAGGCCGATTTCGCGCAGGATGATGACGATCGGGTAGAGCATCACCTGATAGGGGATGAAGGCGCCGACGATCAGGATGGTGAAGAACAGCTCCGAGCCCTTGAAGCGCCAGTTGGCGAGCGCGTAGCCGTTGACCGAGGCGATGGCGATCGACAGGATCACCGAGGGCACGGTGATGCGCACCGAATTCCAGAAACCGCGCGAAAGCCCATCGCAGTTGAGGCCGGTGCAGGCGCTGGCCCACGCCTTCGCCCAGGGCTCGAAGGTGATCTCCAGCGGTGGCGAGAAGATGTTGCCGAGCCTGATTTCCGGCATGCCCTTCAGCGACGTCACCACCATCACGTAGAGCGGCAAAAGGTAATAGGCGGCCACCACGAACAGCGTGCCGTAGAGAAAGATGTTGCGGCGCGAGAAGGCGTGCCGGGGTTTGGGTCCGCGCGGACCCTCGGCTGCCGGCAGAGTGGCGGACACAGCCATGGTCAGCGCCTCCGCCCGAATTCGAGATAGACCCAAGGCACGATGACGATGGCGACCGACAGCAGCATCATCGTCGAGGCGGCGAAGCCCTGGCCGAGATTCTGCGCGAAGAACATGTAGTCATAGACATATTTGGCCGGCACCTCGGAAGCGATGCCCGGCCCGCCGCTGGTCTGCGCCACCACGAGGTCGTAGACCTTGACGATGCCGGCCGCGATAATAACCAGCGTGGTGATGAGCACCGGCCGCATCATCGGCAGGACGATGAACAGATAGGTCTTCCAGGCCGGGATGCCGTCCACCCGCGCCGCCTTCCAGATGTCCTCGTCGATGCCGCGCAGCCCGGCCAGCATCAGGCACATGACGAAGCCGGTGCCTTGCCACAGCGCGGCGATCAGGACGCCGTAGATGACGATGCTGGAATTATAGAGCGGGTCGAAGGTGAAGCTTGTCCAGCCGAGCGAGCGCACCACCGCCTGCACGCCGAAATCCGGATTGAGCAGCCATTGCCAGACCACGCCGGTGACGACGAAGGACAGCGCGAAGGGATAGAGGAAGATGGTGCGCAGCGTGTCCTCGAAGCGGATCTTCTGGTCGAGCAGCGCCGCCAGCACGAAGCCGATGACCAGCGAGAAGATCAGCGACAGCACGCCGTAGATCGCCAGGTTCTCGATCGACACCAGCCAGCGCGGTGTCGCCCACAGCCGCTCATACTGGTCGAGCCCGACAAAGGTCAGCCGCGGCAACAGCTTGGAATTGGTGAAGGAGTAGAACACCGTCCACGCCGTGCCGCCGACGAAGATGACCAGTGCGGTGAGCACCATCGGCACCGAGGCGATCTTGGCGCTGAGGTTGCGGAACAGTCTGCTCGGTCGCTTGGTTGCGCTGGCCATGATGTCACCCGCCATGGGTCTGTCGAGCCTCTAGGTGTTCCGGCCCCGCCACGATGGCGGCGGAACCGGAAACCGGGAGGATGGGGCGCACCAGGATCAGTCCGCCTTGGCGATGATGGCGGCGAAGCGCTTCTGCGCCTCCTCGACGGTCAGGTCCTGCTTGGCGAAGAATTCGGAGAACAGGTCCTCCTTCTGCTTCTGCGTGTCCTGCGACAAAAGCTGGTCGGTCCACTGGATGACGCTGCCCTTGGCGAGGATGTCGAGCCCCTTCTTCATGCAGTCGTTGGCGGCCGTGAGGTCGACGTCGCCGCGCACCGGCAGCGAACCCTTCTTCAGGTTGAAGGCGACCTGCGTCTTGGGGTCGAGCAACGTCTCGGCCAGCACTTCCTGCGCCTTGGCCTTGTCGGCGTCCTTCAAAAGCGGGAAGTAGAAGGCATCGCCCGCGGTGGCGATGGTGGCGTTCATGCCAAGCCCGGGAAGGCAGGTGTAGTCCTTGCCGGCGACCTTGCCGGCCACCTGGAATTCGCCCTGCGCCCAGTCGCCCATGATCTGGCCGCCGGCCTTGCCGGTGATGACCATGTTGGTCGCCTGGTTCCAGTCCTGCACATTGGTGTTCTTGGCCATCTTGCGGGCGGCGTCGGCCGCCTTGAACACCTTGGCGATCTCGGGCCCGGCCGCGAAGGTGGCGTCCTTGTCCTTGTTCACCTTGAGGAAGGCGTCGGTGCCGCCCACCGCCATCATCAGCACGTCGAACGCTCCGGCCGCCTGCCAGGCCTGGCCGCCCACGGCGAGCGGCACGATGCCGGCCTTTTCCAGCGCGGGCGCGGCGGCGACATATTCGTCCCAGTTCTTCGGCACCGGCACGCCGGCCTTGGCGAAGGCCTCGTTGGACAGCCACAGCCACTGCCAGGAGTGGATGTTGACCGGCACGCAATAGATCTTGCCGCCGACCGTGCAGGAATCGAGCAGGCTCTTCGGCCGCACCACTTCGGTCCACTTTTCCTTGGTGGCGACATCGGTCAGGTCGCGCATCAGCCCGGCCTGGATCAATTCCTCGGCCTGGCGGCCGTGGTTGAACTGCGTGGCGCCCATCGGGTCGCCGCCGGTGATGCGGGAAATCATGATCGGGCGCGCCGTGCCGCCGGAGCCGGCGATCGCACCGTCCACCCATTTGTTGCCGGTCGCGTCGAATGCCTTGGCGAGTTCGGCGACGGCCGCGGCCTCGCCGCCCGACGTCCACCAATGGGTTACTTCGAGATCCGTCGCGTAAGCAGTTCCGGCGCAGCTGAGCGCGGTTGCGGCGGCCAGCGCGGCCGCCGTCATCATCTGTCTCATTTCGATTCCTCCCAAAATCTGAAACGTTACAGATTTTCGATAAGGCAATTGCGCCGCCATGGCAATACCCGCCGGTCGACGCTGCCGGACTATTTTTCGAAGATCGACAAAATTCGACATTTATGGAGCATTCAATCGATTTCGCGGCGCAATATCGGTTATTGCGGTGCAAACGACGCCATTCCAGGGCCCTTGCGAACCGGAAACCGCCCCGTCGGCCAGTCACCATCTGGAATATCTGTAACGTTTCAGTATATTAGTGTTTCAACGGTGCGCAGGGCCAGGCGACACATTCGACGATTGTCGTCGTCATCGGCGGCTGATATGCGCGCTGCGGGCAGGGCCATGGACAGATCGAGCCGCAATAGAGACGAGGACGAGACGGAGGCCGGCCGGCCGACGCTGAAGACGCTCGCCTTCATGACCGGCCTTGGCGTCACCACCGTGTCGCGGGCACTGAAGGACGCACCGGAGATCGGCGCCGAGACGCGCAAGCGCGTACAGCTCGTTGCCCGCCAGATCGGCTACCGCCCGAACCGCGCCGGCGTGCGCCTGCGAACCGGCAAGACCAATGTCATCTCGGTCGTGCTCAACACCTCAGAGCAGATCGGCGGCTTCCTATCCGATTTCATCTACGGCATTTCCGAGCAGCTGGCGGCGACGCCCTACCACCTGGTCGTCACGCCCTATTCGCACAACAACGACCCGATGGAGCCGATCCGCTACGTGGTGGAGACCGGTTCTGCCGACGGCATCATCATCTCGCGCACCGAGCCGCAGGACCCGCGCGTGCGTTATCTGACCGAGCGCGGTTTCCCCTTCGCCGCCCACGGCCGCACCTCGATGGGCATCGAGCATCCCTATCACGACTTCGACAATTACGCCTTCGCGCGGCTGGCGGTGCGGCGGCTGGCCGAACTCGGCCGCAAGCGCCTGGCGCTGTTGGCGCCGCCCCCCGCGCTCAACTATCACCGTCACATGCGCGACGGCTTCATCGACGAGATGGCCGAGCACGGCCAAAGCGAGGCGCCGTTCTCGGCGGTCGCCAGCGACAACACCATCGACGAGATCCGCAGCCACACGATCAAATTGATGCGCCGCACGGCCTGGCCGGACGGCATCGTCTGCGGCGCCGGCGGGCCGACCTTCGCGCTGATCGCCGGCATCGAGGCGGCCGGCTTCAAGCTCGGCCGCGACGTTGACCTCGTCGCCAAGGAATCCTTCAACCTGCTGCAATTGGTGCGGCCGGAAATCCATGTCGTGCACGAGGATTTCCGCCTCGCCGGCAGCGATCTCGCCACCGCCGTCATGCGCCGCATCGCCGACATGGCCGCCCCGCCGATGCAGCGACTGGTGGTGCCGACCGAGGTGATTGCGCCGAGGTAGCGCTTGTTCAGTTCGATGTCGTGCTAGTTTCCATCGCGCAGCGTCTTCGCTCCGGGGGCAGGAACCGGCGCCAAGGACTGACGCCGGAAAGCTGTCTCGTCATTTCCCCTATCGCGGCGTGGAGTTGCGGATCGTCTCCCATCGCATAGGGAACGAGCGTCTCCACAATCTCGTCTGGCATCACGCCTTTGCCCTCAAGAACCTCGTCGTCAACTCGGACCGTCCCGGCGGCCAACATCAAAAGACTATTGTCCGGGAGCAAATAGGCGCGTCCACCCAACACAGCCCCTGCGGTTTTCTTGCCAATGAGGGTAAAGCCGCGCCTTTTGATTGCGCAGGCCAACACCTCGCTATTACTGCGTGTTCCCTCGTCGACGAGGACAACAATTGGCTTGCGCCACGCCGTTTGCCACGGGAAACTTTGCCCATCTCGCATCGTGATGGATATATCCGAAAAATCCTCCAGTAGCATTGTCGGAAGTTCGCTCGAAAACCCACCCCAGCGCCCCCGTAGATCAAGGATCAAACCTTGAGCGCCGCTCAAAATCCCATCACGCAGCATCGCTTCCACAGCGTCATTGGTCTGCCGGGATGCAAGTGTCCAAAGCCTTAGATAGCCTATCTCATAGCCGCTATTTTCTACGATCCGACCGCTGGCTCTCAAAGCGTCGAAATACATCCTGACGGGTTGGATTGAAGTGACCGTCACCGGTATATTCATGGGCTGCGCATTGGCGGCGCGCCTCACCGTGACAGCCACGACTTTCCCCGCCTTACCCTTAAATGACCCGATCTCGTCGAAAGGCTTGCCATCGACAGCCAGAAGCTCGTCGCCGACGAGAATTCCAGCTTTCTGTGCCGCTGCTCCATCATACACGTCGGTGACGAAACGCTTGCCGTCAATGATGGCCGTGTTAAACGCGATACCGTCGTATTTGGCTTCGCCGTCTGGTGGGAACACCGACTGGTAGATACTTTTCCAAGGCCCGTAGATACCCGCCACCTCATAATAATCGACGGTTCCGGGCATGAAGCGGTGCGTATGAGATGCGTGCAGATCGGCCAAAGCCTTGTCGATATCCGCATTTGTCGGATGCTTGCCGGCGAACGACGGAAAATCGACCGGTTTATAAAAGTCGCGCTCGATGAACTCCTTGATGAGCTTGGTCACATCGTCGCCAACAGGTTCCTTGTCGGTTTTGCTCGCAGCCTGTGCCGCGAACGCCCAGCAAATCAGGATAGACGCTAAAAGCCAGCTTGCCCGCATGTTCCCCCCAAACCCGAAGCCAGCGAACGATAGCTCAACTCCGGTGCATCGCGAAGCCACTGCTCGCCAGCAACCAACGACACCCTCGTCCCTCGCAAGGGCAAGGCAATCCATACAGCTGCCAGTGGATTTCGAAGAGCGATCCATGCAGCCCGTCATTCCCGACCGCGTGAGCGAGGAACGAGCGGAGCGTGCCGGGAATCCATGCCTGAACGATGACGCGTCGGCGCGGCGCAAGATGTGGATTGGATGCGTGGAGGAAGACGCAAGCTCAAAGAAAGAACGCTGTCCGTTCAATCCCTTGCCGAAAACCGCACGAAAACCACGCCCGGATTTGCCCACACGTTCGGGGCTTGCACGACAATCAGCCCATCGCCCTCACGGGAACCTGGTGCGCACCGGGTATCAGGGAGGGCGCCGGTGCCGGACTGGCAGCGCTAACGGTGGCGCTGTCTGGTGACGAGCCCTAAGTCCGGGCCCTGGAAAAACCCGGCCGCCGAAAATGGCGGCTTCGAGGCCCGAAGTCTGCCGTCGCGAAGGACGGCGAGGTCGGTCCGGGGCAAGAACACTGGCGGGGCGCCCGGAAGGCGCCACGTACTATTACAGAGAGGCACCGACCCGGCGCCCCGCTTCCCGCCTCCCGCAAGGGGAGTGTTTTTTGACAATGGCCAGACTGCGAAAGCAGGGCGTGGCGGCGACGCGGCGCGCCTCAGCCCCACGGCCCGTGGAAAGCACCCGCCTCGTCGATGCGCTCGAAACCATGCGCGCCGAAGAAATCGCGCTGCGCCTGGATCAGGTTGGACGTGCCCCTGCCCTGGCGGTAGCTGTCGAAATAGGCGAGCGCCGACGACAGCGCCGGCACCGGCGCACCGGCCTCGACAGCGCGGGCCACGACGCGGCGCAAGGCGGGATGCGCCTGCTGCATCATCGTCACGAAGGCCGGCGCCATCAGAAGGTTTGTCGCCGCGTCGCCCGATCCGAAGGCTTCGGCCATGGTGTCCAGCATCTGCGAGCGGATGATGCAGCCCGCCCGCCAGATCTTGGCGATGGTCGGCATCGGCAGGTTCCAGCCGAATTCCTTCGAGGCGCCAGCCATCACCGCGAAACCCTGCGCATAGGCGGCGATCTTGCCGGCGAACAGCGCCAGTTCCAGATCCTTGAGCAGTTCATCGCGCGGTGCCGCGATCCTGGCGACGCCGCCGCCATAGACCTTTTCCGCCGCCAGCCGCTCGTTCTTGATCGACGACAGAACGCGCGCCGCCACCGCTGCCTCGATCGCGGTTGCCGGAATGCCGAGCTGCTGCGCCTCGATGACCGACCATTTGCCGGTGCCCTTCTGGCCGGCGCGGTCGAGGATGATGTCCACAACCGGCTTGCCGGTCTTCGCATCGTCGGCCTTCAGCACCTCGGCGGTGATCTCGATCAGGTAGGAATTGAGCCTGCCCTTGTTCCATTCGGCGAACACCGGCGCGATCTCCTTGGCCGCCATGCCCAGCCCGTCGCGCAGGATGCCGTAGATCTCGGCGATCATCTGCATGTCGGCATATTCAATGCCGTTGTGGATCGTCTTGACGAAATGGCCGGCGCCGTCCGGGCCGAGCCAGGCCGCGCAGGGCTCGCCCTTGAACTTGGCGGAAATGGCGGTGAGCACGCCTTCGACGCGGCGCCAGGATTCTTCCTTGCCGCCGACCATGATCGACGGCCCGTGGCGCGCGCCTTCCTCGCCGCCGGACACGCCCATGCCGATGAAGGTCAGGCCCGAGCCTTCCAGCTCCTTGAAGCGGCGCATGGTGTCGCGGAAATTGGCGTTGCCGGCGTCGATGATGATGTCGTTGGCGGCAAGTTCGCCGCGCAAGGCCGCGATCTGCTCGTCGACAGGGCTGCCGGCCAGCACCATGATGATGATCGGCCGTGGCGGGCGGATGGCGGCGGCGAGATCGGCCAGGCTCTCGCAGGGCACGATACGGCCGGCGAGATCGCCCGCCTTGGCGATGAAATCGTCGGTGCGCGACGGGGTACGGTTGTAGACCGCGATGCGGTGGCCTTTCTCGGCGATGTTGAGGGCGAGGTTGGAGCCCATCGTACCGAGGCCGATCAGGCCGATTTCGGCTTTTTCCATACTGTCCGTTCCTGTCTGCGAATTTCAATCATGCCGTCTTGGGTCAGGTATGATTGGCCTTCCGGGCCGGCTTCGTCAACAAGCCTGCCGTCGTAGTCCGCCGATACTTCAATCGATTAGGGTCACGGACACGTCGGTTAGAGCATCGTGCTTACCGAAAATCGGGAATCGATTTTCGGTAAGCACGATGCGCAGCTTCAAAGTGCTAGAGCGTCCTTTGCGCGTCCGTTCGGACGCGCGGCGCTCTAGGGACGGATATCGATCGGCCCTTCCAGTTTCACCATCTCGAAATCGGAAACCAGGATGTCGATACGCACGGTCCAGCGGCCGGCGAACGGCACGACGAGGCCGTCGACCCGCCAGGTTCCGTCGCCGGGCTTCATCGCGGCGCGCTTGATCGGCTCGATGCCGGCCTCGGGCCGCGACAGCACCAGCGTCACCTCCTTGGCGTCGAGCGGTCCGAAATCGCCGGTCATGACCATGATGCTGATCGAGACGGGGCCGGCATGGCCGGGAGTGACGGTGACGTCGGCCATCGCCTGCAGCGTCATCATATGGGTGGCGACCGGCTCGGCGGCGGCAATCGCCAGCGCGCGCGGCGGCGGCGTGAAGCGCCAGCCGGCGGCAACGCCGAAGATCGCCACCACGATCATGGTCTCGATCACGACCGAGCGGGCGAGCGCCTTGGCGGCACCGCCCTCGCCGGCCATTGCCAGCGCCGTCCACCGCCAGCGGTTCGCGCCAGCCAGAGCGAACAAAACGGCCAGCAGCGCCAGCTTGATCAGCAGGAGCCTGCCATAGGCGGTATCGACCAGCGCCGACGGCGTCCGCACCTGGACCACGGCGAGCACGACGCCCGCCGCCGCCAGCACCGCCACCACCGGCACAATCACGCGGGAAAAGCGCAACAGGAACGGCTTTGCATTGAGACGGTCCCGCCAAAGTGCAACCGCGAGCGGCACCAGCGCGCCGGCCCAGCCCGCAATGCCGACGCCGTGCAGGAAGACCATGGGACGTGTCAGCCATTGCGGTGCCGCGGCACTGGCGTGACCGCTCGCCGCCAGGGCAACGCCGACCGCGATGAGTGCGGCCGCCGAGAACGGCTTGTCGTCGCCGCGCGGCAGGGCGAGCGACAGAAGCCCGAGCCCGAGCGCGATGATACCGATGAGCACCGCCCAGGCGAAGCTGGTGCCGAAAGCGGTGCGCCAGACGATTGTCTGCGCGATCTGTTCGAGCGGAGCGCCGAGCGCGTCGAGCCCCTGCAGGCCGAGCGACAGTGGCGCGGCCGCCAGCCCAACGAGCAGCATCACCGCAACGAAGCGCTCGCCGTTGCGGCTGCCGCCCGCCAGCCAGGAGATGGCGAAGGCGCCGCCGATGCCGAGAAACAGGCCGAGATAGAGTACGACCTTGGCGGCCCAGATGGCTGGGTGCAGCCGGGCATCGACGATATCGGCGACCACGGGCGCCGCGCTGACCGCGCCGACGGAAAACAACAACGAGCCGCCGACCGGATGGCCGTCGGCCGAGATCACCCGCCAGCTCAGCACATGCGTTCCTTGCGCAAGCGTCTGCGGATTGTCGATCTCGATGGTCTGGCCGTTGCCACGGAACGAAGTCAGCCGCACCGGCGTCCCGTCGGAACGCACCAGCGTCAGGACCAGCGGCGAGACCGGCTCGCTGAAACTGAGCGAGAAGCTGGCCGGGCTTTGCGCCAGCATGGCGCCGTCCGCCGGCTCGGCCTTGACCAGCGAGGCATGCGCCAGCGCGGGGCTGACGCCCTGCCCGATCAGCCAGCCAGCCAGCATGGCGACCGCCGCAAGCATGCGGATGATGCTGGCGAAGCCTCGCGGAAAAACCAACCGTGTCATCGTCCCGACCCCATTGGGCTGGAAGCGGCGCGCCGTTGCCAGCGCGCCGCCCGCCGTCACTTTTTCGGCAACAGCTTGATGCCGGGAGCGGGATGCTCAAGCGCGTCCTCGTCCTGACCGACGGCCGGAATCTCGATCCAGCGCGCGGCAGCACCACCCTCGCATTCCTGCACGACCGGGAAACGCAACGTCTCGCCCACCGGCAGGTCGCCCGTCAGCCGCAGCCTCAGCACGAATTCGTCGTAGAATTCGTCCGGCAGGTTGCCGCCGCTCCAGTTGACCTCGAGCACGCCTTCGGAGACCGCTTCGCCCCACAGCGTGTAGGACTTGGTGTATTTGCCTTTCACCGTTTCCAGTTTCCAGCCGGCCTTCGGCATCGGCTTGGCGTCGATCGCCCCTTCGGGGATCTTGATGCGGACGGCCGTGGTCGCCTTGCCGTCGCAGCCATGCGGCACGCGGAAGACCGCCTTATAGGTGGAATCGACCGGTGCTTCCTTGGTCTCCAGCGAGACATGGGCGAAGGCAGCGACCGTGCCGAAGCCGGCGAAAAAACCGGCGAGTGTTATGGTTCTGAACATGGATATTCCTCTCGAAGAATGGCGATCACCCAACCGGTCAGTTGGCGTGCTCTTCCATCTTCATCCCATTGGCGCCCATCGCCTCGACGGCGAATTCGACCGCAACCGGACCGGCCTTTTCGAAGGTCAGCGTGGCAGCGAACTTTTCGCCCTGTTTCGGCTGCTTCTTCAGGCCGATGAACATCAGGTGGTAGCCGCCGGGGGCAAGCTTCAGCGTGCCGTTGGCCGGAATTTCCACGCCGCCATCCACCTTGCGCATGGTCATGACGCCGTCCTTGACCGTCATTTCATGCAGCTCGGACTTTTCGGAAATGTCGGAAGAAATCGAGACCAGCCTGTCCGGCTGGCTGCCGCTGTTGGTTACGGTGAAATAGCCACCGGCCACCTTGGCGCCGGCGGGTGTGGCGCGCGACCACGGATGTTCGATCTCGAGGCTGCCCGCCTTGAACTCATGCGCCGCCGCCATGTGGACACCGGCAAACAGCAGGGCGAAGGCGAAGATGGCGATGCCGAGGCGATCCCCAAAGGAATGCAAGAGCGAGGCCGACTGGCGATGAGACAGGGTGCGCGCGCGGGCGCGGTCGAAAATACGCATGGGAATGCTCCATGAAGGAAACTCGCACCGTTGCCGGATACGAAAAATAACTATTGCAGGGGAAGCGTGGCGGCGGCTGTCATGCCGTGGTGCCACGATAGCGATCAGGCCACGACCGGGGGCGCGCGCGGATTGCCGGGCGACCAATCGCGGTCGAAACCGAAGACGACGGCCGTCGGAAACACGACGGCGCTGGCCACCAGGGCAAGATCGTTGAACAGCGCGACGGTTTCGGGCGGAGCACCGAAGGCCGTCGAGAACATGGTGCAGCCAAGCACGCAGCAGGATTGCTGATGCTGTTGCGGCTGGTCGCCCGGCGGCAGCTGGGCCGTGCCGTCATGCGTACAGATGACATTGCCGAAAGCGTCGAGCTGGGCTGGATTGGGGCCGGCGCCGGCGGCGAAAGCACCGAGCAGCGATTGCAGGACAAGCACCCACGCGACGGCAAAGGCCGTCGGCATGCTCCATCTGCTGCGCCTGGCGATCACGCTGATGCGCCCTCCCTGTCCGATGCTCAAAGACCTATCATGGGCCGGAGATCGGGAAAATCTCCAAATTGCTGCTGCGGCAACAAGCCCGCACCGCGCAACAAGGCCTTCAGCCTCCGCTTTGGCGGCCCTCCGGCGTGGAATCCAGCAAGGTCTGGCGCGCCGATTTCAAATGCTGGCGGCAGGCGGCCGCGACCTTGACCGGATCGCGCGATTTCAGCGCCGCGATATAGGTCAGGTGTTCGCCCACCGCCGCCTCGTTGCGGCTGCGCTGGCCGGCCTTGTTCCACTGATAGTGGTAGTGGAAGATCATGGCGATGACGTCGTAGAAATCGACGATGAAACGGTTGCGCGACGCGCTGTGGATCAGCCGGTGGAAGCGCTCGTCCAGCTCGGAAAATTCCGGGTAGCGCACGGCGATGTCGCGCTCCAGCGCATGGTGCTCGATTTCCAGTTGCTCAAGATCACTCCAGACGGGGTTGTCGTCAGGCAGAGCGACGAAGGCAGCGGCCGAGCGCAGTTCGAACATCTCGCGGATATCGGCCAGCTCCAGCGCGAAGGCGCGGGTGAACCCCTTCAGCACCCAATGGCTGTTGGGGCGCTTCTCGATCAGGCCGAAGCGGCTGAAACGGATCAGGAATTCGCGCACGCTGGAAGTGCCGACGCCGATGTCGCGGGCGAGTTCCAATTCGTTGATCTGCATGCCGGCCTCGGCGTCCTCGGCCAGCAGGCGCCGCATGAAGGAACGCTCGATGATCTGCGACAGCGAGTCGGTTTCCTGCTCGGGAAAGAAGTCGTCCGGCCGAGGGCTGCGCAGCACCTTCTTGGCGCGCTTGTCCCAGGCGATCAACCCGTTTTCGGCCATGCGGGCGAGGATGCCGCGCACCGTGGTGCGGCTGACGCTGAGCGTGGCACCAAGCTCCGGCTCCGACGGCAGGTTGCTGTTCTCCTCAAGGAGCCGAAGGCAGCGGTTATACGCATCCTTGTAGACGTTGTTGTTCTTCGACATCCTGCCTCACCGCCTGTCTGGCAAGCGCTCCAGCGCATGACCCCGAAAACCGGAAGCGATTTTCGGAAAGGATCATGTGCCGAGTCAAACTGTTGGAACGTCCTTTGCGCGCTCCAATCGAAAATGCCAATTGACGCTCAAATGTTTTTTTACGATAAAAGACATTAGCTGCGGGATTGCCGCTGTCAATCCGGCTGCGACCCAGGACAACCCCAGGAACCGATGCCTTGACCGCCGCCAACTTGATCGTGCTCTCGCCTTCCGACAATGTCGTCGTCGCCAATGGCCGGCTGGAGAAGGATACGCCGCTGCCGGGTGGTGGCGTCACCGCGGACGCGATCGAATCCGGCCACAAGGTTGCGATCCGGCCGATCCCGGCCGGTGCCGCCGTCGTCAAATACGCCCAGGCCATTGGCCGTGCGACGCGCGACATCGCGGCGGGCGAGCATGTGCATTCGCACAATCTGGTGTTCGAGTCCGGCCGCATGCCGGTGGTGCCGCCTTCGGCCCCGCTGGAGGCTACCGACGCCGACAAGACCCGCACCTTCATGGGCTATCGCCGCGCCGACGGCCGGGCCGGAACCCGTAACTTCGTCGGCATCGTCGCCAGCGTCAATTGTTCGGCCACCGTCTGCCACGCCATCGCCGACCAAGCCAACCGCCGCCTGCTGCCGCTCTATCCCGGCATCGACGGTTTCGTGCCGATCGTGCACGGCCAGGGCTGCGGCATGAGCGCCACCGGCGACGGTATGATGGTTCTGCACCGCACGCTGGCCGGCTATGCGCGGCATCCCAATTTCGGCGGCGTGCTGATGGTCGGGCTCGGCTGCGAGGTCAACCAGCTGACTCTCTACGGCCAGAAAGGCGTCGCCGCCGGCAAGCGCCATTTCAACATCCAGGACGCCGGCGGCTCGCGCAAGTCGGTCGAGAAGGCGATGGGTGTGCTGACCGAGATCGCCGAGGAAGTCGGCAAGCTGAAACGCGAGCCCATCCCTGTCTCCGAGATCGTCGTCGGCCTGCAATGCGGCGGCTCGGACGGCATGTCCGGCATCACCGCCAATCCGGCGCTGGGCGCGGCTGTCGATCTGCTTGCCGGTGTCGGCGGCATCGGCATCCTTTCCGAAACCACCGAGATTTATGGTGCCGAGCATCTGCTTGCCTATCGCGCGGCGACGCCCGAGATCGCCACCAAGCTCGACGGGTTGATCAAGTGGTGGGAGAACCACACCGCCATGCATGGCGCCTCGATCGACAACAACCCCTCGCCCGGCAACAAGCGCGGCGGGCTGACCACCATTCTCGAAAAGTCTCTCGGCGCCGTCGCCAAGGGCGGCCAGACGCCGCTCAACGGCGTCTTCGCCTATGCGGAAAAGGTCACCGGCAACGGCCTCGTCTTCATGGACACGCCCGGCTACGATCCGGTCTCGGCAACGGGCCAAGTGGCGGGCGGCGCCAATGTGATCGTCTTCACCACCGGGCGCGGCTCCTGCTTCGGCAGCCACCCGACACCGTCGATCAAGGTCGCCACCAACACGACGCTCTTTACGGCCATGGAAGAGGATATGGACGTCAATTGCGGCGTCATCGCCTCGGGCGACAAGACCATCGCCGCGATGGGTCGTGAAATCTTCGAGCTGATCATCGAGACAGCTTCGGGCAAGAAGACCAAGAGCGAGGAATTCGGCTACGGCGACAATGAATTCGTGCCCTGGCATCTCGGCGCGACATTGTAGGCTTCGACAAGCAGCGGATGGCCGATCAACGGCCACGAATGGGAGCTCGTGCATGAAGACCCGCCGTATCGGCAACACCAGGCTTGATGTCACCGAAATCAGTTTCGGCGGCGCCTCGTTGGGCAATCTCTACCAGGCGGTGCCGAATACGGACGCGGAGGCGGTCCTCGACACCGCGTGGTCTTATGGCATCCGCTATTACGACACCGCGCCACATTACGGTTTCGGCCTGTCGGAACGTCGCTTCGGCGACTATCTGCGCACCAAGCCACGCGACAGCTACGTGCTGTCCACCAAGGTCGGCCGGCTGCTGAAACCGGTGCCCGAGGACCAGGTGCCGAAACTGGGCTTCGTTGACCCGCTGCCCTTCAAGCTTGACTATGACTACAGCTATGACGGCATCATGCGTTCGGTCGAATTCAGCTATGCGCGGCTCGGCCTGAACCGCATCGACATCCTCTATGTCCACGACATCGGCGTCTACACGCATGGCGTCGAGCTGACCAAGGTACATCTCAGCCAGTTGCTGGGCGGCGGCATCAAGGCACTGGAGGAGCTGAAATCGGCCGGTGTCATTTCCGCCTACGGGCTTGGTGTCAACGAGGTCGAGATCTGCCTGGAAGTGATGCGCCGCGCGCCGCAGGACTGCATCCTCCTGGCCGGGCGCTATTCGCTGCTCGACCGTTCAGCCGAGGCCGAACTTCTGCCGCTGTGCCGCGAAGCCGGCACCTCGCTGGTTATCGGCGGCGTCTTCAACTCCGGCATCCTGGCAACCGGCGCCAAAGCGGGCGCGAATTTCGACTACGGCCCGGCATCGCCGGACATCCTGTCGAAGGTCTCGGCGATGGAAACGATCGCCAGCAAGGCCGGCTATCCGCTGGCGACGGCGGCGCTGCAATTTCCCCTGCATGACCCGGCGGTGGCGACAGTGCTGATCGGCACCGCCAAGGCATCCAGCCTGAAGCGCAATATGGAACTGCTCGGGATCGACGTTCCCCGGCAAGACTTCGAGGCCTACCGCCCGCATGTGACGGTGCAATCGCCGCTGACGGGAGCCGTGCGCGAATGAGACGATTTTTGCCCCGCGCCCGGATGGATGGCGTAGCATCGAAGACCCGCCGTCCCGCCATGCGGACAGGCATTGCCATGGAGATCGCCTGATGCTGCGCGGCATTCACCCGCTTCTGGGACCGGACCTGCTGTATGCATTGCGCACCATGGGTCATGGCGACGAGATCGTCATCGCCGACGGCAATTTTCCGGCAAGCACGCTGGGACCGAAGGTCGTGCGCGCCGACGGGCTTGGCGGCGAGGAACTGCTGGAGGCGATCCTCACCCACATGCCGCTCGACACCTACGCGCCGGCCGCCGCTTTCCGCATGGCGGTGGTGGAAGACCCTGACCGCCTTCCCATCATCTGCCGGTCCTACCAGGGCATCGTCGACCGGCTGGCGGGTGCCTTCGTCGTCGCGCCGCTCGAGCGTTTTGCTTTCTACGAACGCGCGGCCAAGGCCGCCTATATCGTGGCGAGCGGCGAGCGCGCCGCCTATGCCAACATCCTGCTGAAGAAGGGGGTGCTTCATTCGGACGGCGGCTGAGCATTCATGCAGAAGACCGCTGGGCCGCGGACCTGAATTGGAATAAGCATTCCGCATTGACCTTGATTTGGAATTGATGCTTCATATCAAAATGGAAGCGGTGCGGAACGGGTTAAGGGAGGCGCCATGCTTGCAAGAACAGTTCTGATCCACTAAAAACCAATTGCTGTTTTTTATCGATAAAGTCCTGATTGGACATCGCCTATCCAGCAAGGACTTCGCGTAATCGACCGGGCGACTTTGGGAGGAAGCCTATGAAATTCGTGAAAAGCATGATCAACCGCCGGACAGTCGTGGCGCTTGCCGCCGCGTCGATGCTGGCCGGTGCATTCCACACGGTGCCGGCAACCGCTGCCGAAACCACCATTCCGATCATCGTGAAGGACACCACCTCCTTCTATTGGCAGATCGTCATGGCCGGTGCCCGCAAGGCCGGTAAGGACCTCGGCGTCAACGTGCCGGAGCTCGGCGCGCAGGCCGAAACCGACGTCAACGGCCAGATTTCGATCCTCGAAAACGCCGTTGCCGGCAATCCGGCCGCCGTCGTGATCGCCCCGACCGAGGCCAAGGCGCTCGGCAAGCCGATCGACGAAGCCGCCAAGAAGGTGAAGATCATCGGCATCGACTCCTCGGCCGACTCGAAGGCCTTCACCTCGTTCCTGACCACCGACAACAAGGTCGGCGGCCAGGTGGCGGCAGACGGCCTTGCCGCGGCAATCGGCGCGGCCAATGGCGGCAAGGTCGAAGGCAAGGTGGCGATCATCACCGCACTGCCCGGCGCCGGCTCGCTTGAGCAGCGCCGCGAGGGCTTCCTCGCGCAGGTCAAGGCCAAGTATCCCGGCCTCACGGTGGTCGCCGACAAATATGCCGACGGCCAGGCAACCACCGGCCTCAACATCGCGACCGACCTGATCACCGCCAATCCGGACCTGAAGGGCATCTTCGCGTCCAACCTGATCATGGCGCAGGGCGTTGGCCAGGCGATCGCCGAGAACAAGCTTTCCGGCAAGGTCGGCCTGATCGGCTTCGACAGCGACGAGAAGCTGATCAAGTTCCTCAATGACGGCGTCATCTCCGGCCTCGTCGTGCAGGATCCGTACCGGATGGGTTATGACGGCATCAAGACCGCGCTCGCCGCCTCCAAGGGCGAGAAGGTCGAGGCTTTCGTCGACACCGGCGCCAACCTCGTCACCAAGGCGAACATGAAGGAGCCCAAGATCGACGCGCTCCTCAATCCGAAGCTGAAATAGGCTCTCGGGTCGTTTCCGGGGCCGTCGCGGCCCCGGAAACACGCGCCGGAGGTCAAGAAGACTTCGGACGCGCAACTTCCAACCGGGATTGCCCGTCGCAGAGGCCGGGCTTCGTAGCCGAGCTACAATTTTGCCAAGGGCCTGCGAAAAACCTGTTCCGGCTCACGGTCCATGCGTTAGGCTACCCTTAGCGTGCCAATCGGGAGGATTGTCATGACGTCAGCGGCATTGCACCAGCATCCTGCCCCGGAACTGGAACCGGGCAAGGTGATCCTGGAACTGCGCGGTCTGGAAAAGCGATATCCCGGCACCCACGCGCTGAAGCCGATCGACCTGGCTTTCAGGGCGGGCGAGATTCACGCCATCGTCGGCGAGAACGGCGCCGGCAAATCGACGCTCATCAAGCTCCTGACCGGCGTTATGCCGCGCACCTCCGGAGACGTGATCTGGGAAGGCGCACCCGTGGCGCTTGCCACGCCGCATGAAGCGATGGCCCTTGGCATCAACGCCGTGCACCAGGAAGTGGTGCTGTGCCGCCATCTCACCGTCGCGGCCAACATGTTCCTTGGCGAAGAGAATGTCCGCTACGGCCTCCTGCAGCAGCGCGCGATGGTCCGCGACGCGCAGAAGATCATCAGCGATCTCGGTTTCAACCTGCCGGCCCATGTCGTGCTGGGCGGTCTTACCATCGGCCAGCAGCAGCTGATCGCCGCCGCCCGCGCCACCGTGCGTGGCACCAAATTCCTGATCTTCGACGAACCCACCGCCTACCTGACCCGCAAGGAGGCCGACCAGCTTTTCGCGCTGATCCGCCGCCTCAAGGCGGAAGGCGTGACCATCATCTATATCAGCCACCGCATGGAAGAGGTTTTCGAACTCGCCGACCGCGTATCGGTGCTGCGCGACGGCACCTATGTCGGCACCCGCGACATCAAGAAAACCGACGAAGCCGAGTTGGTGCGGATGATGATCAACCGCACCATCGAACAGATCTACCACAAGGACCAGTTCCCTGCCGGCAGGGTGATCCTCGAAACCAGACAGCTTTCCGGCAAGGGTTTCGAGAATGTCTCCATGACCGTGCGGGAGGGCGAGATCGTCGGCCTCTACGGTCTCGTCGGTGCCGGACGTAGCGAGTTCGTCACCGCCGTCTACGGTCGCCATCCGAAATCCTCCGGCACCATCCTTTGGGACGGCAAGGAGGTCAATGTCCGCTCCGAGAACGATGCGATCAAGCTCGGCATGGCGCTGGCGCCGGAAAGCCGTCGCGACCAGGGCTTGTGCCTCAACCTGCCGGTCGGCCTGAACCTCAACCTGCCGATCTACAAGCGCATCAGCAAGAACCTGCTGATCTCGGGCAGCGAGGAGGCCAAACATGCCGAGCAGCAGATCGCCGGCCTGCGCATCAAGACACCTGGGCGGCAGGCGCTCGCCTCCAGCCTGTCCGGTGGCAACCAGCAGAAGATCGTCATCGGCAAGTGGCTGAACCACGGCGCCAAGCTGTTCATCTTCGACGAGCCGACGGTCGGCGTCGATGTCGGCACCAAGGCGGAGATCTACCGGCTGTTCTCGACGCTGTTGTCGAAAGGCGCCGGCATCATCCTGATCTCGTCCTATCTGCCCGAAGTATATGAATTGGCCGACACGCTGCACGTTTTCCGCCGTGGCAAGCTGGTCGGCACGCACGGATTCCACACGGCCAGCCATGAGGACATCCTGACCGAGGCATTGGCCGAGAAACAAGAAAAACCGGGAGGACAAATATGAGCACCGAGGCGATCCCCGCTGAAAAGCCGAAACGCAACTACAATGCGTTGTTTGGCCTGACGCTGCTGGCGCTGCTGGTGCTGTTGTGGGTTCTGCTGTCCTTCTCGACATCGAGCTTCGCCACTGCCAACAACATCTCCAACCTGCTGCGCCAGGGCTCGATGATCGCCATCCTGGCGGTCGGCCAGACCTTCGTCATCATCACCGGCGGCATCGATCTTTCCGTCGGCGCGGTGGTGGGTTTCGCCACGGTGACGACGGCGATGCTGATCAATTCCGGGCTGCCGGTGTTCCTCGCCATCCTGATCACGCTGCTCATCGGCGTGGCCATCGGCCTCTTCCACGGTTTCGGCATCGTCAAGATGGGCCTGCCGCCCTTCATCATCACGCTGGCCACGCTCACGTCACTACGCGGCATCGGCCTCTTGATGACCAATGGCAATTCGATCTCGATCAACAACGACGCCTTCCAGGAATTCTCGCGCGGCTCCTTTGTCGGCATCCCCAATTTGTTCTGGATGGTGATCCTGGTCGGCGTGCCGGCCTATGTCTTCCTGCACCACACCAGATGGGGCCGCTACCTGTTCTCGGTCGGCTCCAATGCCGAGGCAGCGCGGCTTTCCGGCGTCAATGTCCAGCGCACCATCTATATGGCCTACACGCTGTCGGGCCTGTGCGCGGCCTTTGTCGGCGTGCTGCTGGCTTCCCGCATCGGCATCGGCAATCCGACCCAGGCCGAAGGCTGGGAGCTGCAGGCCATCGCGTCGTCGGTGATCGGCGGCACCTCGCTGTTCGGCGCCATCGGCTCGGTGCACGGGCCGCTGCTCGGCGCTTTCATCCTCGCCACCATCAACAACGGCGCCAACCTGCTCAACGTCAACGCCTTCTGGCAGCGCGTCATCACCGGCGCGCTGATCATCGTCATCGTCTATTTCGACGGCTTGAGACGCCGCGGCGGCAAGTAGCCATGAAAAAGGCCCGCGCCATATGAGGCGCGGGCCTTTCCAACAATTGGCTTTCGTCTCGTCCTGTTCAGGCTTTGAGCAAAGCCTCCACCGAGGCTGCGATCGCCAGGAGACGGCGGTCATCCCCATTGCGGGCGACCAGCATCAGGCCGGACGGCAGCCCCGTGCCCGGCATGGGCAGTGAGATTGCGCACTGGTCGAAATAGTTGAAGACCTCGGTGTTGCGCAGCAAAAGCCCTTCCATGCGATCGTCGAACTTTGGATCGGCCATCACCGCTTCGATCAAGGGTGCCGCGACCGGCACGGTCGGCAGCGCCAGCACATCGAAATCCTCGGCCCTGCGATCCATCTCGACAATGTGTTCGGCGCGGCTGCGCATGGTGCGGATATAGATCGGCACGGGTGCCTTGGCGTAGCGCGCCAACGGCAAGCTGACATGCGGATCGACTGGAACGTCGGTGCCGGCCGCCAGCCAGTCGGCATGAATGGCGGCACCTTCCATGCCGGCGATGGAGCCATATTGGGTCGCCTCGTTCATCGCATCGATGAGGTCGTCGATGGCAATGTCGAAGATCCGCGCGCCGGATCGCTCCAACTTGCCGACAGTCGCCTCGAACGCCTGCGCGATCGGCTCTTCGGTGTCACGGAAGAGATGCCCGCGCGGAATGCCGACGCGCAGGCCGTCAAGCCGGGCGGGAACGAGCGGCGTTGGCTCCTCGCCAGCCATAATTGCGTCGGCAGCCGCGCAATCGGCAACCGTGCGCGCCAGCGGCCCGAGCGAATCCAGCGCGAAGGACAGCGGAAAGGCACCTTCCAAGGGTACGCGGCGCGCGGTCGGCTTGAAGCCGACGACGCCATTCAGAGCGGCGGGAATGCGGATCGAGCCGCCGGTGTCGGAACCGATGGAAATGACACTGGTGCCTTCGCCCACCGACACGCCGGCGCCGGAGGAAGACCCGCCGGGAACACGCGCCGGGTCAGCGGCATTGCCCGGCGTGCCGTAATGCGGGTTCAGCCCGAGCGCGGTGAAGGCGAACTCGGTCATGTTGGTCTTGCCGATGATGACCGCGCCGGCCTGACGCAGGCGCTGCACGACGGACGCATCGCGTTCGGCGGCGGCGGCAGTGCGCCGGAGCAGCGAGCCGGCCAGCGTCGGCTCGCCAGCGACATCGAGCAAATCCTTGATCGAGACGATCGTGCCGTCGAGCGGGCCGAGCGATACACCAGCCTTGCGCCGAGCATCCGCCGCATCGGCGGCCGCGCGCGCGGCCTCGGGATAAAGCCTGGTGAATACGCGCTCGTCGGCGGCGCGGGCGGCCAAACGCGAAAGAACGGCTTCAAGACGGTCGCGGACGGAAGACATCGACACGGCACCTCGTTTTGACGAATTGGCTGGGTCTGCTGTCTCACGCAGCCCACCAAACCGCAACGTCCCTTGCCGACATCCACGCTGGTCCAGCGGATGGAAATTTCAACGCCAGGGCCGTTTGCGCCAATTCCTTCTCTGGCGAAACGCCGGACAAAGTCCATAATCCGCGCCGTTGGGATGGGCGGATCGGGAGCTCGTCCGGAATTTGCAAGCTCACGGCAGTGGGCGGTTTGGCGGGGAGTTCAGTCATGTCGGATTTCAGCATCACCAGGCGTTCGGTGCTTTCAGGCGCGGCCCTGCTGCTCGCCTCCACGGCCCTGCCGACGATCGGCTGGGCGCAGGAGCCGAAGAAGGGCGGACGCCTGACGGTTGCCGCCGATTCCGAGCCGCGCAACCTGAACCCGGCGATCGTCGCCTCCAACGGCGTCTTCTTCATTTCGTCCAAGATCGTCGAGCCGCTCGCCGAAGCCGACTATGAAGGCAAGGATGGGCTAAGCCCTCGCCTCGCCGTCAGCTGGGAGGGCTCGGAAGACGGAAAATCGGCCACCTTCAAATTGCGCGAAGGCGTGACCTGGCACGACGGCAAGCCGTTCACCTCGGCCGACGTCGCCTTCTCCGCGCTGCAGATATGGAAACCGCTGCAGAACCTCGGCCGCGTCGTCTTCAAGGATCTGGAAGCTGTCGAAACGCCGGACGAACACACCGCCGTCTTCAAATTCGCCAAACCGACGCCGTTCCAGCTGATCCGCAACGCGCTGCCGGCGCTGACCAGCGTCGTGCCCAAGCACATCTATGAGAACGGCAAGATCGAGGAGAACCCGGCCAATGCCGCGCCGGTCGGCACCGGCCCGTTCAAATTCGCCGAATACAAGGCCGGCCAATACTACCGGCTGACCAGGAACGACAGCTATTGGGGCAAGAGCGAGCCTTATCTGGACGAGATCGTCTATCTAGTGCTGCCGGACCGCTCGGCGGCCGCCAACGCGCTGGAAGCCGAGCAGATCCAGCTCGCCGCCTTCTCGGCAGTGCCGCTGGCCGATCTTGCCCGCATTGCCAAGGTGCCGGGCCTCAAGGTCGTCACCAAGGGCTACGAGGGGCTGACCTATCAGTTGGTGGTGGAAATCAACCATCGCCGCAAGGAACTGGCCGACCTCAAGGTACGACAGGCCATCGCGCACGCCATCGACAAGGACTTCGTCGTCAAGACGGTTTTCCTCGGCTATGCCGAGACCGCCAGCGGGCCGGTGCCGAAGAACGATAAGCAGTTCTACACCGCCGAAGTGCCGGCCTACGCCTTCGATGTCGCCAAGGCCAACGCGCTGCTCGACGAGGCCGGCTACAAGCGCGGCGCCGACGGCACCCGCTTCAAGCTGAAGCTTCTGCCAGCACCCTATTTCAACGAGACCAAGCAATTCGGCGACTATCTGCGCCAGGCACTCGCCGCCATCGGCATTGACGCGGAACTGGTCAACAACGATTCCGCCGCGCATATCAAGGCGGTCTACACCGACCACGCCTTCGATCTCGCGGTGGGCCCGCCGGTGTTCCGCGGCGACCCGGCGATCTCCACCACCATCCTGGCGCAGAGCGGCATTCCCGACGGCGTGCCCTTCTCCAACCAGGGCGGCTACAAGAATGCCGGGATCGACGCGCTTATCGCCAAGGCGGCCGGAACACTGGACACCAAGGCGCGTACCGACCTCTACAAGGAATTCCAGAAGAAGGTGGCCGAGGATCTGCCCTTCATCAACGTTGCCGACTGGACCTTCATCTCGGTCGCCAATGAAAGTGTCGGCAACATCGCCGACAATCCGCGCTGGGCTGTGTCCAACTGGGCGGACGCCTGGGTGGCGAAGTAGGTCCCATCGGCGCTTGAGGTCGGCAGCCGCTCGCGGATAAGCTCGGCGGCTGTGACCTCGGTGTCTTTGCACCCATGAACCGTGCCCTGCTTCTCTTGCGCCGACGCCTCGTCGGCTCCGTCTTCGTGCTTCTGATCGTTGTTGTCGGCACCTTCCTGCTGCTTGAGGCGGCTCCCGGCGACGCGGTCGATGCCTATGTCGTTTCGACCGGCGGCGACGCTGGATTGGTCGAAGCGCTGCGCCAGCAATGGGGCCTCGACCAGTCCGCTGTGACGCGGCTTGCCAGTTATCTTTGGGCGTTACTGCATTTCGACCTCGGCCACTCGGTCGCCTTCTCGCGACCGATCCGCGACGTCATTTTCGAACGTTTGCCGGTGACGTTGCTGCTGATGGGCAGCGCCACCGCCCTGTCCTTCGGCCTCGGTTCGGCGTTGGGCATCTATGCCGGCGCACGGCCCGGCAGTTTTCTAGACCGTTTTCTGTCGACCGCTTCGCTCGCCCTTTATGCGGTGCCCGGTTTCTGGCTGGCGCTGGTGCTGGTCATCGTCTTTGCCGTCGATCTGCGCTGGTTCCCGATCGCCGGCTTCGAGACGGTGGCTTCCGGCAAGACCGGTTTCGCCCGCGCCGCCGACATAACCAACCACCTCGTTCTGCCGGTGACGTCGCTCGGGCTCATCTATCTGGCGCTTTACCTGAGAATGATGCGCGCCGGCATGGCAGAGGTGTGGCGGCTGGATTTCGTGCGCGCCGCCCGCGCCAGAGGACTTTCCCGCCGGCGCATCGTGCTCGCCCATGTCGCGCGCAATGCGTTGCTGCCGCTGGTCACCATGCTCGGCCTGCAGTCCGCCCAGATGCTGGGCGGCAGCGTCGTCATCGAAAGCATCTTTTCGGTGCCCGGCCTCGGCAAGCTGGCGCAGGAGGCGGTGGCATTGCGCGACACGCCGCTGTTGCTCGGCATCATTCTGGTGAGTGCCGTTCTGGTCATTCTCATCAACCTTCTGGTCGACATCGCCTATGCCTTCCTCGATCCGCGCGTCGGTGCCAGCGAGGCTGGTGCATGAGGCGGCTGGCGAACACACCGGAAGCGTTGGTTGGGCTCGGCATCCTGGCGCTGCTGGCAACGATGGCGCTGACGGCGCCGCTGCTGTTTCCGGGCGATCCGCTGGCCATCAAGGGCGCACCGTTGCTGCCGCCTTTCCAGGATTGGGCGCTGCCGCTCGGCACCGACAGGCTGGGGCGAGACGTGATGGCGGAACTCTTCCACGGCGCTCGCACGTCGCTGGCCGTCGGGCTTGCCGCGGCGGCGGCGGCGATTGCCGTCGGCGCGGTGATCGGCACCTTGGCCGGCTTTGCCGGCGGTATCGTCGACGAAGCGCTGATGCGCATCACCGACGCCTTCCAGACCGTGCCTTCCTTCCTGCTGGCCCTGGCCTTCGTCAGCGTCGTCGGGCCGTCGCTGGCCGTCGTCGTCATCGCCATCGCGCTGTCGGCCTGGACCGGCCCGGCGCGCGTCGCCCGCGCCGAGGTTCTGTCGATCCGCGAACGCGATTTCGTCGCCGGCGCGCGTGTCATCGGCATGCGCCCGCTGGAGATCGCGCTGCGCGAAGTCCTTCCCAATGCCCTGCCGCCGGTGCTGGCGCTGTCGTCGGTGATCGTCGCGTCGGCAATCCTCATCGAGGCTGCCTTGTCCTTCCTCGGCCTAGGCGACCCCAACCGCGTCACCTGGGGCGGCATGATCGCCGAGGGCCGCACGGTTCTGCGCTCGGCTCCCTTTCTGTCGATCGTCCCTGGCATCGCCTTGGTGCTGACCGTGCTTGGCGTCTACCTCGCCGGGGAAGGCATTGTCGAAGGCACGGCCGTCAGGAAGGGCCTGTCGTGACCGCCCCGCTCGTCTCGATCCGCGACCTGTCGGTCAGCTACCGGCGCGACGGTGCGCCCTCGCTTGCCGGCATCGATCTCGACATCGCCGCCGGCGAGCGGCTGGCCATCATCGGCGAAAGCGGTTCCGGCAAGAGCACGCTGGCGCTGGCCATTGCCGGGTTGTTGCCGCTCACGGCAAAAGTGGACGGTGCGATCCTGTGGTCGGGGCAGTCACGCGTGCCGACTGGCGGCCGCGACATCGGCTTCGTTTTCCAGGACGCCGCCGCCAGTCTCGACCCGGTGATGGCGATCGGCCGGCAGGTGGCGGAGGTGGCCCGCGCGCATCTTGGCCTGTCATGGGCGGATGCCGAAAACCGCGCGCTCGACCTCTTGCGCCGGGTGAAATTGCCAAACCCGGAAACGGTGCTGCACGCCTTTCCGCACCAGCTGTCCGGCGGCCAGAAGCAGCGGGTTGCGATTGCCGCAGCAATCGCCGCCAGCCCCAAATTGCTGATCGCCGACGAAGCAACCAGCGCGCTCGACACCATCGTCCAGGCCGAGATCGTTGCACTGATCCGGCAATTGGTGAGCGAGGATGGCATGGCGCTGCTGTTCGTCAGCCACGACATCGCGCTCGCCGCCGAACTGGCAGACCGGATCGCCGTCTTCAGCAATGGCAAGATGGTCGAACTGGGAAGCGCGGACGCGGTCATCCAGGCACCTGCGCATGCCTATACGAAAAAGCTGCTCGCCGCCCATATCGGGCTCGACGCGACGCCGATGATCCCGACGACGGAGCATGGCCATGTCTGAGCCGCTGCTTGTCGTCTCGGGCCTGAGCAAACGGTTCCGACGCGGGGCAGTAAGCGTCGCCGCCGCCGACGATATTTCCTTCTCGATTGCTCCGGGCGAGACGCTGGCGCTCGCCGGCCCCTCGGGCTCCGGCAAATCGACCATCGCGCGACTGATCCTGCGGCTGATCGAGCCGGATGCCGGCCAGGTAACATTCGAGGGCGAGGATTTCCTGGCCCTGCGTGGAGCGGCGCTGCGCGCGAGGCGGGCGCGGCTGCAAATGGTGTTCCAGGACCCGCTCGCCGCGCTCAACCCCCGCGCCACGGTGGCGCGCGTGCTGGATGACCCGTTGCGCATCCATGGACTTGCTGGCCGCAGCGAGCGGCCAAACCGCATCGCCGCCCTGCTCGAGCGTGTCGGCCTGTCGCCCGATCTGGCTCATCTACACATTCATGAGATTTCCGGCGGCCAGCGCCAGCGCGTGGCGATCGCGCGCGCCATAGCCACCAAACCGTCGCTGATCGTGCTGGACGAAGCCGTCTCGGCGCTGGACGTTTCAGTGCGTGGCCAGATCCTCGAATTGCTGCTCGATCTGCAACGCGAGGAACGCATCGCCTATCTGTTCGTTTCCCACGACCTTGGCGTGGTGCGTGCCTTCGCGCATCGCATCATCCTTCTGGATGGCGGGCGCATCGCCGAGCAGGGCGACGCTCGTGCCGTCATCGACAATCCGCACTCCAACATAGGCAAGGCGCTTGTTGCCGCCGCGCCGAAGTTGACCAGAAAAGCCACGCAGGACGCCTCATGACCGACCCCGACGCCAGAGCGGAGAAACTCGCGCGCGAGCTCGATTCCGCCTTCCGCAACCGTGCCGATCTCTACCGGCTGATGTTGGAAGAACTGACGGCCGAATTGGACGCCGAACAGGCCGAGGCGATCATGGTTCGCGCCATCGAAAAACGTGGCCAGGAAGTTGCAACGACAGCTTTCTCACGCTTCGGTCCCAACGATGCGCGCGCCATCGGCGAGGCCTTTCTGGCGGTCAGCCCGGATGACGGGAGGATGTATCCGACCGATATCGAGCGCGCGGCGGACCGCATCGCCTTCAAGGTGAAGCGCTGTCCGCTGAAAGACGCCTGGGTGGAAGCCGGCGTCGGCGAGGAACGGCTGGCGACGCTCTGCCGTATAGCCGGCGCCTTCGACCGCGGCCTGTTCGAGGCGACGGGCGTGCGCTTCGACAACGTCACCTGGACGCCCGGTCATGGCAGCGGCTGCTGCCACATCGCGCTGACCAATCGCGACGCGGCCTGAGCCGGCCTTGCCGCCTATTTCTTGCTGGCTTGCCTGAGCTCCACCCGGCGGATCTTGCCGGAGATAGTCTTGGGCAGCGCGTCGACGAACTCGATCTCGCGCGGATATTTGTAGGGCGCGGTGAGGTTACGGCAGAAATCCTGGATGTCGCGCGCCAACTCGTCCGACGGCGCAAAACCCTTGGCGAGGATGACATAGGCCTTGACGATCTGCCCGCGCGTCGGGTCCGGCTTGCCCACCACCGCGCTTTCGGCGACCGCCTTGTGTTCGATCAGCGCGCTTTCGACCTCGAACGGGCTGATGCGATAGCCGGCCGACGAGATCAGGTCGTCGGAACGGCCGACGAACCAGAGATAGCCATCCTTGTCTCTCCGGGCGGTGTCGCCCGTATAATACCAGCCATGGCGGAACGAGGCGGTGTCGAGTGCCTTGCCGGTGTAGTAGCCGTGGAACAGGCCGCCCGGATAAGGATCGGTGATCCTGACCGCGATATGGCCGACCTCCTCGTCGGGCAATCGTTTGCCGTCATCGTCGACGACATCGACATCGTAGCCCGGCACCGGCTTGCCCATCGAACCGAAACGCACCTCCTCGCCCGGGAAATTGGCGACGATGTTGATGGTCTCGGTCTGGCCATAACCGTCGGCGATGGTGGTGCCGGTCGCCTCCTTCCAGATGCGCATCACCTCGGGATTAAGCGGCTCGCCGGCACCCAGCGAGCGGCGCAGGCTGGAAAGATCGTAGCGTTTCAGATCCTGCTGCGCGAACAGCCGGTAGACGGTGGGCGGTGCGCAGAAGGTCGAGACCTTGAGCTTGCCGATCAGCTTCAGATGCATGTCGGCATCGAAGGCGCCGTCGCCATTGTAAAGCACGGCCGGCGTGCCGAGCATCAATTGCGGAAACAGGATGCCCCAGGCGGCCTTGGCCCAGCCCGTATCGGTGAGCGACCAGTGCACGTCGCCGGGCCTGAGATCCATCCAGAACAACCCGGTCGCCACATGCGCCAGCGCATAGCCGTGGTCGCGTGGCACCATCTTCGGCAGCGAGGTGGTGCCGGAGGTGAAATAGGCCATCATCATGTCGGTGGAACGTGTCGGCGGAAATGCCGAGCGGTCCAGTTGCGGCGACGCCTCGGCGAGCAGCTTGTCGAGCGACAGCCAGCCTTCGCGTTCGCCGTCGACGACGATGAAAGTCCGCAGCGTCGGGCATTCGGCACGGATCTGGTCGACCTTGGCGCAGTGCTCGGAGGTGACGATGACCGCCGTGGCCTTGGAATGGTTGATCCGGTAGGCGAGGTCATGCGCGGTGAGCAGGTTGGTGCCGGGCATCGAAACCACGCCCGCCTTCATGCAGCCGAACAGAACCGTGTACCAGGCCGGCACGCGGCCGATGACGACGCAGGCAAAGTCCCCGGCCACGACGCCCAGCTGGCGCAATGCATTGGCAAGGCGGTTCGAGCCTTGCGAAAGCTGCGAATAGGAAATGCGCTGGATCGCCTCGCCATCTCGCGAGACGGCGATCACCGCCGTGCGGTCGTCACGCTGGGCCCAGTCATCGATCACGTCGAAGGCGAAGTTGAAATGCTCCGGCGCGGGCAAGCGAAATTCCGCGCGCGCCTTCGCATAGCTGCGGTCGACCGTCGAAAAATCCATCCTCTCCTCCGCGATGGCAATGCAACGTCCGGCGCATCACATAGCGCGGACGAGCTTAGGAAGCCATCGAACCAAAGGCTATAGGCGGCTTCACGTCCATCGGCTGAGGATATTGTATTTCGACAACCAAAGCTCGCTATGCACAAGGAGGAAATCTTTGATGACGAAACGGACAGGCCGAACCCGCTGCAATGGCACCGCGAGGCCACTGTAGAAGAGCGTGACATGTGGGTTGAAACCCAGGTTCGCTTTCAGGCCATTGCGTATCATCGCATCACCGAGATGACGTTGTAGGTCGACAAGCTCTGGGCTGCCTCCGAGCAAGACAGTCGCGCGGTTCCCGGGCCTGCTATGGGGAAAAGTAACGACGTGGTCGAAGCAAACTTCGAAGGGCTGCAATTTTATCGAATCTGCCGCGCGCGATGCAGCAAAGATGAACTTGTCGCGCAGCCGTCTGAAGTCTCCTACCAGATGAAGTGAGATATGCAGGCGTCCATATCTCAGCAATTTCGCCTGGATACCGTATTGGTCGAGCAGCCCTGAGGCTACCCCGACAGCCGATGCGGCACTGGCGACTTCCAGAAGCAGCATGAAGATGAGTCGTTCGGGTTTTCGCGGCCGTGGCGGATAGGGTCCGCCGAGGTCGAATTCAAGCTGAGTGGTCATGATGCGCACTCCCTGAAAATCGAAAGCACGCAGACTAGAACAAATCAAGAACATTCGCAAGCGCGATCCCGAAGGACCGCGCTTGCGCCGCCAGCCCCCTACGCCAGCGAAATCCAGGCGGTCTTCAGGTCCGAATATTTGTCGAAGGCGTGCAGCGACTTGTCCCGCCCGAAACCGGACTGGCCGAAACCGCCGAGCGGCACGGTCAGGTCCGCCCCGCCATAGGTGTTGACGTGCACCACCCCGGCGCGGACGGCGCGCACCATGCGATGCGCCTTGGCGAGGTTCGACGTCCAGACCGCCGAGGCAAGCCCGTAGACCGTTCCATTGGCGAGCCGCACGGCTTCCGCCTCGTCGTTGAACCGCTGCACGGCAAGCACGGGACCGAACACTTCCTCGCGGGCGACAGTCATATCGGGACCGACGTCACCGAAGATGGTCGGCTCCATATAGTAGCCGCCGGTCTCCTCGCGGATACGCCGGCCGCCGGAGACCAGTCCCGCGCCCTCATCCAGCGCCGTCGCCACATGGCCCAGATCCTTCTTGAGCTGTTCCATGCTGCTAACCGCACCGATGTCCGACTTCACGTCGAGCGGGTCACCCACCTTCATCTTGGCGGTCGCAGCGACCAGTTTCTCAACGAAGGCATCGTAGATCGAGGATTGCACCAGCAGGCGCGAGCCGGCCACGCAGACCTGGCCGGCGTTGCGGAAAATACCGTTGGCCGAAACCTTGGCGGCAATGTCGAGGTCCGGTGCATCTGCAAAGACGATGTTGGGCGATTTGCCGCCGAGCTCGAGATGGACTCGCTTGAGATTCGAACGGGCCGAATAGTCGAGCAGCCGCCGGCCGACCGGACCGGAGCCGGTGAAGGCGATGGCGTCGACATCCATGTGCAGGCCAAGCGCCTCGCCGGTGACCGTGCCGCGGCCGGTAACGACATTGAGCACGCCTTCCGGCAGGCCGGCCTCGGCGGCCAGTTCGCCTAGGCGCAGCAGTGTCAGCGATGCCACTTCGGCCGGCTTCAGCACCACACAATTGCCGGCGGCGAGTGCCGGCGCCACTTTCCAGGCGCCGATCATCATCGGAAAATTCCACGGCACGATGGCGGCAACGACGCCGAGCGGCTCGCGATGGATGAGGCCCAGCACATCTGGCGCCGTCGGCGCGATCTCGCCATAGACCTTGTCGATGGCCTCCGCATAGTAGCGGAACGTTGCCGCCGCCGACAAAGGCTCGGCCTTGTAGGCCATGCCGATCTCGGTGCCGTTGTCGCGCACGCCGAGCACGGCCAGTTCAAGCGCATGTTTTTCGATCAGATCGGCCAGGCGCAACAGCACCTTCTTGCGCACCGCCGGAGCCGCACGCGACCAGCTTCCCTTTTCGAAGGCAGCGCGCGCGGCCGCCACCGCGCGATCGACATCGTGGGCTCCCGCGTCGGCGATCGACGTCAGTACCGTTCCGTCGATCGGCGAGATGACGGGCAGGGTCGCCCCGTCCCGGCTATCGGCGAAATCGCCGCCAATGAAGAGCCTTTGCGCTACGACGGGCTTCTGCCGCAGCGTGTCGATCGTGGCCTGGTCCATCAGGTCTTGTCTCCGAGTGTCACATGAAGCGCCGTCGGCGCGCGGAATTCCCAACCCCGGAACACGGGGCCTTCATCCATCGCCAGCCGAATATTCGGGAACCGGGCGAGCAGCAATGCCAGCGCCAGGCACATCTGCTCGCGCGCGAAGAAACGGCCCGAACAGAAATGATGGCCGAAGCCGAAGGCGGCGTGGTTGCCCTGGTCACGATGGATGTCGAAGCGGTCGGGATCGGGAAAGCGGCTTTCGTCGCGGCTGGCCGAAGAAACCAGCGCCGCGACAGGCGCGCCGGCCGGGATCGTCGCGCCGCCAAGCTCGACCGCGCGTGTCGTTTGCTTGGTCTGCGTGCCGATCGGAGCGACCCACCGCAAGCCTTCGTCGACCGCCTTCGGCACCAGTGTTTCCGGATCGGCCAACACCGCCCGCATCTGGTCGGGATGCGTCAGAAGGCCAGCCAACACCGACCCGGCGCCATGTCCCGGTTCCTGCATGCCACCCAGCAGGATGACCTTGATGGTCGGCATCAGGAAATCGATCGACCGTGTCTCTCCAGCCGGCATGCCGTCATGCAGCATATGCGAAAAGGCCGATCCGTCCGGCTCGTGCGCCAGCCGCTCCAGCGTCGGCCGCACGGCCGCGCCAACTTCGGCGCTGATGGCATCGGCAATGGCCTGCCGTTTGGGGTCGTTCTCGAAATTGATGGCCCCTTGCGCCAGTCCGTAGAACCAACGGCGCAAAGTAGGCGCGTCGACGTCATACAAGCCCAGCGAATGGGCAAGGGCCAGCGTCGAGACCGGTTCGAAATAGTCGGCCATCAGTTCGGCCGAACCCTGCCTGGCCAGTTCATCCAGAATGGGGTCGGCGATGTTGCGCACGAGATCGCCGGCATAGCCGGCGACGGTGCGTGGACGATATTTGGGATCGACGCCGGTCCGCAGATCCCTATGGACCTCTCCGTCGGTGGTGAGAATGGTCGGCTTGCCGAAGGAGCGTTCGACCGGCGAGGTGCCGACGACATTGGAGAAGATGTCGGGGGTCTTGCCGACCGTCTCCACATCTTTCCAGCGCGTGACGAACCAGAGATTGACCGCCGGCACGAAGGCAACCGGCTGGCTGCGGCGCAGTTCCGCATAGATCGGATAAGGATCGGCTTCGAGCGCCTCGACGGTTATGCTGTCTGCATAGGTCATGACGTGCCCCTGGAATAGGGAGAGGCAGCGTATCGCCGCCTCTCCGAATGCCCGTTAATCCTTCACCTCATTGCCAAGCTGGGCGAACGCTGCCGGATCCTTGCTTTTCAGCGACAATGCCAGGGCAATGCCGATCACGGCGGCGATCAGCACCAGCGACGGCAGGAACCAGGAGAGCGTGCCGGAAGCGCCCGACAGGTTGCCGAAGTTGAGCACGATCTGGACGATGATGTAGGCAAGCACCAGGCCGGCAACGATCGGCGCAACCTTTGCCTTGAACACATTGCCCTCCAGCGAAGGATTGCGGCCGAAGAAGGCGAAGACCGAGAACGAGGTCAGCGCCATCAGCGTAATCACGCCAAGCGTGCCGACATTGGTGAGCCAGGAAAACAGCGCGAGCACGGGATCCTGACCGGTCGCGGCGAACAGGGCGATAACCGCGAAGGCCAGTGCCGTCTGGATCAGCGAGCCGACATGCGGGCTCTTGAACAGCGGATGGGTGACGCCGAGGCTTTCCGGCAACAGCTTCTCGCGGCCGGCGACATAGAAATAGCGGGCGACGCCGTTGTGGAAGGCGACGACCCCGGCAAACAGGCTCGACACGAACAGGATGCTCATCAACTGGGTCAGCCCGGAGCCGACGTAACGGTCCGAAAGGCCGAACAGGAAGGTGGTCGGATCGCTGAGCGCCTTCAGCGACGGCACCAGCTTGTCGACGCCTTCGCCATTCACCATCAGCCAGCTGGTGAACATGTAGAAGAGGCCGATGACGAGGATGGAGATGTAGGTGGCGCGCGGAACGGTGCGGTGCGGCTCGCGCGCTTCCTCGGAATAGATGGTCGTCGCCTCGACGCCGATGAAGGCAGCGAAGCAGAACAGGAGGCCGATGGCCGGTGCGCCGCTGAGGACCTGGGTCGGCGTGAACGAGGCCATGCTGAGCCCGGCATCGCCGCCCTTGAACAGGATCGCGAGGTCAACCACAAGCACGACCAGATATTCGAGCAGGACCAGCACCGTCAGGATCTTGGCCGACAGATCGACCCGGCGATAGCCGAGTATGCCGACGAGCCCGACGCCGATAAAACACCAGACCCACCAGGGCAGGTTGATGCCCCAGCCGGCGAACAGGCCGGCGGTCGCCGCGCCGAACATGCCGAAGACGCCGATCTGCATGGCGTTGTAGCTGAGGATGGCGATGAGCGCCGCGGCGCCGCCGAGCGCACCGCCCAGGCCTTTGGCCGTGTAGGCGTAGAAGGCACCGGCATTGGCGACATGGCGGGCCATGGCGACATAACCCACCGCGAAGATGAGCAGTACGGCGGTGACGATCAGGAAGGTGCCGGGAATGCCGGCGCCATTGCCCATCATCATCGAAAGCGGCACGCCACCGGCAACCGCGGTGAGCGGCGCGGCGGCGGAAACTACTAGAAATGTCACGGCGCCGACGCCGAGACTGTTCTTCCTCAGCCGGTTTACTTCACCGGTCTCCACTGCAGTCGTCATAGGTTCCTCCTCCATTCCCGCCAAGCGGGTGACAACTTCTCGGAAATGCCGGAGCGCCGAGGCGGCTTTATTTCGTTTCATTATTCAAAACGGCATTTCGATAATAGACTTGCAAAGTCGCGTGCTACCTGTCAAGTTAATTCGCGCGTTAAGTATCTGTTGGAGGAGCAGGCACGCAATGAGCACAGTGGCCAAGGCCGTGGCATTGCTCGATGTGTTGGGGAGAGGCGAGCCGGAGCGCGCCCTTGCCGACCTCGCCCGCGTGGCTGGGTTCGACAAGGCGACGACACGGCGCCTGCTTGTCGCCCTCATCGAGCAGGGATTGGTGGAGCAGGATGCCGAAAGCCGGCTCTACCGGCTCGGCGTCGGCATCGCTCGCCTGGCGCTGCTGCGCGAAACACAATTCCCGTTCCTGCGCACGGCGACGCCGATCGCCGAGGAACTGGCCGCCAGGACAGGCGAAACCGTTCACTTCTCGGAACATTCGAGCCGGGGCCTGGTTTCGATCTATGTGGTCGAATCGCCCAAGGCCAACCGCATCGCGGTGCCGCTTGGCGAAATCCTGCCACTGCACGCCACGGCTTCCGGCATTGCCTTCCTGGCTTTCTCACAAGCGAAGACCGTGGCCGCCGCTCTGTCGGGCGAGCTCGAGAGCTACACGCCGCACACGGTGACCGATGCGGCTTCGGTTCGCGACCTGATCACGGCAGCGCGGGCACGCGGCTATTCGATCGGCGCGCAGGGTTACGAGGACGGCGTCACCAGCGTCGCCGCCCCCATCCTCGGCGCGCGTGGCCTCGCCATCGGCGCCATCGCGATTGCCGCGCCGCGCACCCGCGTTCAGCCCGGCGATGTCGAAACCCTTGGTCTCGCCGTGATGCGGGCCGCGGCCGAAATCAGCGAACGCCTGACCGGGCGCCGGGCCAAAGCGGCCAACGAATAAGAACAACCAGAGCGGAACGAATGACCTCCAAGCGACCCCCGAAGATCCTTCTGTGCGGAACAGGCGACACGAAGGCGGACGAACTGCAATACATGGCCTCACGCATTCGCGCGGCCGGTGGCGATCCCGTCATGCTCGATGTCAGTGTGCTCGGCGACCCGCCCTACCGGCCCGAATACGACAAGCATGCCGTGGCCGCGGCCATCGGCACCACGATCGAGGCAATCGCGCAGTCGGGCGACGAAAACAGCGCCATGGAGCTGATGGCAAGAGGGGCTTCGACCCTAGCGCGCAACTTGAACGACAGCGGTGAAATCGACGGGTTCATCGCCATCGGCGGCACGATGGGCACGGACCTCGCCCTCGACATCGCGCTTGCCCTGCCGATCGGCGTTCCGAAATTCATCGTCTCGACCATCGCCTTCTCTCACCTCATCCCGCCAGAGCGGGTTGCTCCCGACCTGATGATGATCCTGTGGGCCGGTGGCCTCTACGGGCTGAACGACACCTGCAAGGCCGTGCTGTCACAGGCTTCGGGCGCGGTGGTCGGCGCCGCTCTCGCCAGCGAAAGACCACGCAAGGGCCTGCCGACGGTGGCAATCTCGTCGCTCGGCACAACCTGCCTCTCCTACATGAAGACATTGCGGCCCGAACTCGAGAAGCGCGGCTACGAAACCGTCATCTTCCACACCACCGGCATGGGCGGCCGTGCCATGGAATCGCTCGCCGCTGGCAAGCAGTTCGTCGCGGTCCTCGATTTCAGCCTGCAGGAAGTGGCCAACCATCTGAGCGACAGCGTCGTGTCGTCCGGGGTCGACCGGCTGGAGAACGCCGGCCGCGCGGCCATCCCGCAGATCGTTGCGCCCGGCGCCATCGACATGATCGATTTTCCGGCGTGGAAGCCGGTGCCAGACACGCTCGCCGAACGGCCCTATCACGCGCACAACCGGCTGCTGGCATCGGTAACGTCCGGCGGCGAGGCAAGACGGGCGATCGCCCGGGCTATCGGCGCAAAGCTCGCGACGGCGACAGCGCCGGTCGCCTTCATCCTGCCGGCCGGCGGCATCCAGCAATGGGACCGCGACGGCGAGCCGCTGCATGAACCCGAAGCGCTGGCAGCCTTCACCGACGAGATGCGCCATGCCGTATCCGCGCCGGTCGAGCTTCATGAAATCCAGGGCCATATCAACGATCCGGAATTTGCCAGCACGGCGCTCGCCATCTTCGACCGCTGGGTAGCCGAGGGCATCATCGCTCCCGGCCTGAGCCAGAGGCAGGCGTCGTGACCGCCATGCGCCCGCAGGCGCTGGTGCTCGATTTCGGTGGCGTCGTCACGAGGACACTGTTCGAGACACACGAACTCACGGAGCGGGCGCTCGGCCTCCGGTCCGGCACGCTCACCTGGCAGGGGCCGTTCGATCTCGCCTCCGATCCGCTCTGGCGCTCGATGCAGGCGGACGAGATCAGCGAACGCGACTATTGGAAGACCCGCACGCGCGAGGTTGGCCAACTCGTCGGCGAGGAATGGGACACGATGGAAACCTTCGTGCGCCGCGCGCGCGGCGCCGATCCCGAAGCGGTGGTGCGGCCCGAAGCCGATCGCGCCATCCGCAAGGCCCATGCCGCCGGCGTGAGGCTGGCCATTCTCTCCAACGAACTCGACCTGTTCTACGGCGCCGATTTCCGCGGCCGGCTGCCGCTGCTGTCGCTGTTCGAGACCATCGTCGACGCAACCTATACGAAGATCCTGAAACCGGATCTTCGCGCCTACCAATCAGTCGCCGAAGCGCTTGGCCTGCCCACCAGTGCCTGCGTTTTCGTCGACGACCAGAAACGCAACGTCGATGGCGCGGTCGTCGCCGGCATGCGCCCCGTTCATTTCGACGTGGCCAGCCCGGCCCGATCTTATGCCGAAGCGCTCGGCCATTTCGGCCTCACCCTTTAGAATCGGAGACTTCAGATGCGCGACACCAATTTCTTCGCCGAGAACAACGCCAAGCCGATCTGGCACCCGATGGCTCATCCCGCCGAGATGCGGGCATCGCCGCCCAAGGTGATCATGAAGGGCGAAGGCGTGCATGTGACCGACATCGAGGGCCGCACCGTGCTCGACGCCGTTGGTGGCCTGTGGAACGTCAACCTTGGCTACAATTGCGACCCGATCAAGCAGGCGATCGCTGCCCAGCTTGACGCCCTGCCCTACTATTCCGGCTTCCGTGGCACCTCGACCGGCCCGTCGATCGAACTGGCCTATGAATTGTCGCAATGGTTCGCGCCGGAAGGCATGGTGCGCACCTTCTTCACCTCGGGCGGATCGGATTCCGTCGAGACGGCGCTGCGGCTTGCCCGCCAGCACTGGAAGATCCGTGGCCAGGGCGATCGCACCAAGTTCCTGGCATTGAAGAAAGGGTATCACGGCACGCATTTTGGCGGCGCCTCGGTCAATGGCAATGCCAATTTCCGCCGCAACTACGAGCCGCTGCTGCCGGGCTGCTTCCACACGCCGGCACCCTGGGCCTATCGCAACCCGTATGACGAAACCGATCCGGTCAGGCTGGCGAAACTCTGCGCCCGCGCCATCGAGGACGAGATTGCCTTCCAGGGCGCCGACACCATCGCTGCCTTCATCATGGAACCGGTGCTGGGTGCGGGCGGCGTCATCGTGCCGCCGGAGACCTTCATGCCGCTGGTGCGTGAGATCTGCGACCGGCACGATATCCTGCTGATCGCCGACGAAGTGGTGACGGCTTTCGGACGCACCGGCGCCTGGTCGGGCTCGCGGCTGTGGAACGTGAAACCGGACTTCATGACCATCGCCAAGGCGATCACCTGCGGCTACTTCCCGCTCGGCGCCACGCTCATCGGCCAGAAAGTTGCCGACGTGTTCGAGGCCGACAAGACCAGCTTCGGCGCCATCGGCCATGGCTACACCTATTCGGGTCATCCTGTCGGCTGCGCGGCCGGGCTTGCCGCCCTTGCCGAAACCAAGCGCCTTGGCGTCAACGAGAACGCGGCGGCGCGCGGCGTCGAACTTAGCAAGGCGCTGGAAGCGCTGAAGACCAAGCACGCGCTGGTCGGCGATGTGCGCGGCACCGGCCTGATGGCTGCGCTGGAGCTGGTGTCCGATCGTGCTTCCAAGAAGCCGGTCGACAAGAAGACGATGGCCAAGGTCGCCGACGGCGCCTACGAAGCCGGCGTCATGCTGCGCGTGTCGGGCAACATGATCATCCTGTCGCCGCCGCTCGTCATCACCGCCGCCGATGTCGCCAAGATCGCCGAAGGCCTGGATGCCGGCCTGACCGCCGCGAGTGCTGCCGGATAGGCATGGAAAAAGGGGCGCTGCCACCTGTCGGCACCGCCTCGACTTCCTGTTCCCGGGACATCCGCGCCGTCACGAACTGTCGCGCCGCTCCAGTGCGCGGAAGGCGAAATATTGCAGATCGGCGAGAACTTCGTGGACCTGGTGCGCGGGGCCGCGGCAACTGCCGGGCGGGCAACCGGGGCGCAGCGGCCAGACGCGACGGACCTTTCCCGCCGCGCCGGATTCCAGATTTTGCGCACCCGCAGCGGCGGCGCGGCGGCGCCAGCGAGCGAAGCGCCGAGCCTCCCGCGGCAGATCGTCCAGCGCGCGTCCGACCGCCTGGAGACGGAGCGCGAGACGCGTCGCGTCGATGCGGTCATCGGGCGAAAGCCGACAGCGACCCGGGATGAAACGCGGCTCGCTGTAGCCGGGTGCCAGGATACGCGGCACGCCGCCAACCTGCCGGTGGCGGCCACCGGGCCATTTGGGCAGCGGATCGAGCAGCGGAAGGGCGACCGTGCGGGGCGCCGCACGCCGCAAGACAAGGTTTGGCAGGATAGCCGACGGCTTGACGCCGTAAGGCAGGACGATGCCGGTACCTTTGCCGGTCCGGACGAAGACCGTGTCGGGTAGAGGCTTCACCTTGCGCGGACGCGGCGACACGACCAAATCTCGCGCAACCACAATGACCAGCCGGCGCGCGGCCGCCTCGACCGGACGCAGCAAAGCGAGAATGGCGCGGTGGGAACGGCGCGGCAGGGTCGTTTCGCCATCGGCCAGTCCCACCATCGCAACAAGCATCGCGAGGATGCGCTTCAACGCCTCCCGGTTTCGCTCGATTGCAACATCCCAGTCCATCGCCGCTCCTTCAAGGGCAGCAAATTATCGCGCCGGTGGCGCAGCCGTGGACAAACGGCGCGAAGAAAAATTTCGGGCACGTGTTTATCGAGACGCCGGACAGCCGTCCTGAGGCCGGCGCTCCAGCACCTTGAGTTAGCGCATCACCCGCCGCCCATGCGCCCTTTGCGCCACGCCGCCGGCGACACACCGGTGGCATGGCGGAAGAAACGCGAGAAGTAGGCCGGATCGTTGAACCCGGCCTCGAAAGCGATGTCCTCGACCGAGCGGACCGTAAAAGCGAGCAGCCTCTTGGCTTCCACCAGGCGCCGCTCGCTGATTGCCTGGCGCACGCCCGTGCCCACGACCTGCCGGGCAGCCTTGTCGAGGAGATGCCGCGTGGTGCCGAGCGCCTCCACATAGCGCTCCACGGGCCAGTCTTCCCGGAAGCTGCGATCGATCAGCCGGCGCAATTTCGCAGCGAGCGCCGCCACGGCTGGCAGCTCGATCGGCTGCGGTTCGGTGCCGAGCCGCGCGATGCCGGACAACGCCACCGCGACCAGCGGCGGCAGAATTTTGTCCATGCCGGGCAAGGCTTCGACATATTCGGTCTGAACGGCCTGGATTGCGTCTCGCAGTCTCCGCCAGCGCACCTCTTCGCCGCGACCGCAGATCAGCACCGGCGTATCCAAAGGCAGCAGCGTGTGTTCGGCGAGCATGGCCAGGGCGTCGTCAGCCATCGATATGACGACGGCATCCGTGCCAGGCTCGATCTCGAAGCCATGAACGACGCCACTCGGCACGAAACTCACGGTTGGAGCGGAAAAGCTCCATATCTCGTCTTCGATCCGGTAGGTGCCGCGCCCGCTCGTCCAGTAGGTGATCTGGCCCAGCTGCGGATGCTTGTGCGGCTGCACCCGGCCGTGATGCACCCCTTCGCGCGCCCGGACGGTTTCGACATGGAAGAAGCCGACGTCGAGAGCATGCGTCGGTTCGCCATAGACAAAAAATTCCGGAATGAATGCGTGGCTCATTTCGCCCGAAAAAGTCCAAGCGGTTTTCGGCTTTTATCCATAAACCATCGTCGCGCGCACGGCTACTCTCGTCACATTCAGGGAGGACTACATGCGAGCGGAAGATTACCGGGCCGACAAGACACGGCCTTTCACGGGTGCCGAATATCTGGAAAGCCTGCGCGACGGCCGCGAGGTCTATATCAATGGCGAGCGTATCGCCGACGTGACCACGCATCCGGCGATGCGCAACTCTGCCCGCTCGCTCGCCCGGCTCTACGATGCCCTGCACGATCCCGCCCAGCAGCGCACACTCACATCGCCGACCGACACCGGCTCGGGCGGCTACACCCACAAATATTTCCGCGTCGCCCACTCGCCGGCCGATCTCGTCGAACAGCAGGACGCGATCGCCCATTGGGCCCGCATGACCTATGGCTGGATGGGCCGCACCGCCGACTACAAGGCGGCGCTCATGAACACGCTCGGCGCCAATGCGGAATGGTACGGTCCGTTCAAGGACAATGCGCGCAGCTGGCACAAACGCGCGCAGGAAGCCGTGCTGTTCATGAACCACGCCATCGTCAATCCGCCGATCGACCGCCACAAGCCGGCCGAGCAGGTGAAGGACGTGTTCGTCCACATCACCAAGGAAACCGATGCCGGTATCTGGGTTTCGGGCGCCAAGGTGGTGGCGACCTCGTCGGCGCTGACCCACTATAATTTCCTGGCGCAGAGTTCCGCCACGGTCACGGAGGACCCGTCGCTGTCGGTGATGTTCATCGTGCCGATGAATGCGCCGGGCGTAAAAATGTTCTGCCGCGTTTCCTATGAGCAGACCGGAAACACGGTCGGTCACCCCTTCGATTATCCGCTGTCGTCCCGCTTCGACGAGAACGACGCCATCTTGGTCCTCGACAACGTCTTCATTCCCTGGGAGGACGTTCTGGTTCTGCGCGACGCGCAGAAGATACTCTCCTTCCACCCGGCCTCCGGCTTCATGCATGGCTACTGTTTCCAGGGCTGCACGCGCTTTGCCGTGAAACTCGATTTTCTCGCCGGCCTGCTCGCCAAGGCGCTGCGTGCCACCGGCGGCGACGCCTTCCGCGGCAACCAGGCCGCACTTGGCGAAGTCATCGCGCTGCGGCACATGTTCTGGAGTTTCTCCAACGCGATGGCCTACAACCCGATCCCCTGGGCGGGCGGCGCCGTGCTGCCGAACATGGAGGCGGCGCTCGCCTACCGCACCTTCATGTCGGAGGCCTATCCGCGCGTCATCGAGACGGTGCGCAAGGTCGTCGCATCCGGGCTGATCTATCTGCCTTCATCCGCCAAGGATTTCGACAACCCCGAGATCGACCGCTATCTGGCGCAATATGTGCGTGGTTCCAACGACATGGGCCATATCGAGCGCATCAAGATCATGAAGCTGTTGTGGGACGCGACGGGCACCGAGTTCGGTGGCCGCCACGCGCTCTACGAGCTGAACTACGCCGGCGCGCAGGAAGAGGTGCGGCTGCAGGTGTTGAAAGGGGCCGAACGCGGCGGCCGGCTGAGGGCGATGGAAGAACTGGTCGACACCTGCATGGCCGACTATGACGAGAAAGGCTGGACCGGAAACACCTGGCTGCCGCCATTCTCCGACGGCGAAAGATGAGGCCCGGCCATGCAGCCCCAGGTCTCCAGGCTCGAGTTTCGCGACGCGATGGCGCGTGTGTGCGCACCCGTCAACATCATCACCACGGACGGGCCGGCGGGACGCGGCGGCTTTACCGCGACCGCCATGTGCAGCGTTTCCGACGATCCGCCCACCTTGCTCGTCTGCATGAACGAGCGGTCGGCGCAGACGGGAATGTTCCTCGACAACCGACGCTTCTGCGTCAATGTGCTGACGCAGGCGCATACACATCTCGCCGGCAAATTCGCCGGCGCCATCCGCGACATGGGCGAGCGTTACCAGGCGGCAAGCTGGCAAACCATGCCTTCCGGAATGCCGGCATTGCTCGATGCCATTGTATCCTTCGATTGCGAGATCGACGGCGTGAACAAGGTCGGCACGCACAATGTCATGTTCGGCCGCGTGATCGACATCCGTCACGGCAGCGGCGAGGCGGCTCTGCTCTATGTCGACCGCAACTACACCCAGCCAGCAGCGCTTGGCAGTTTTGGTGGGTGAGAAGCGGTCGGCCGCCGGCCGACGACAAGCCAATTGCTTGGCTTGTCGAGCGACGAACGCCCGAAGCGACAGCGCAGGGCCGGACGGCGTGCGCGCCTCACCGGCCTTCCCAGCCGACGGGGAAAGCTCAGTTTTCGCTGCTCTCCGACTGGATCAGGCTTTCCAGCATATCGAGCAGCTTCTCGTGCTCCTCGCCGCCGAAACGTTTCTCGATGGCGTCGTAGATGGCGACGCGTTCAGGCGCCAAATCCTCGATCAGCGCCACACCGCTGCCGGTGATCGCCAGGAGCGCGCGCCTGCCGTCGTCCTTGACCTTGTTGCGTGTCATCAGCCGGCGTTCTTCCAGCGCCTTGATGATGCGCGTGAGGCTGGGCGGCAGGATCGAGGCGCGGTTGGCGAGTTCGGTCGCCTCAAGCGGCCCCGCCTCCGCCAACACCCGCAGCACGCGCCATTGCTGCTCGGTAATATCGTGCCGGGCAAGCATGGGCCGGAAATGCGCCATGATGACTTCGCGGGCGCGCAACAGCGCCATGGGCAAGGAGCGTCGTGTGGAAGGCGGCAGCAAAAGCAAATCTCCGCTCGAATCCCGGTTTGTCTCACAGCCGGCGCAGGCAGTCCGCAAGCCGGCTATCGCGCTATATCCGCGATTTTGCCGCAACCGGCAATCCCGCACCATACAGACAGCGACGCCATTCAACAGCGCTTGACTTTCATTCGTCAAGATGTAATTCACATGTTAATTACAAAGAGCCGGCTGTCCGGTGGAGGAACGCCTTGCCTCACATGGCCATCGAATACTCAGCAAACCTCGACGCGGCCGTCGACATGGACGGCCTTTGCGCGCTCGTGGCCGACACGATGCTGGAAACAGGATTGTTCGAGATCGGCGCCATTCGCGTTCGCGCTTTCCGGGCGCAATCCTATGCGATCGCCGACCGACTGCCGCAAAACGGCTTCATCGACATGAACCTGCGCATCGGCAAGGGCCGCAGCGCGGAGGAAAAGAAAAGCGCCGGCGAGGCGATCTTTGCCGCCGTCTCGGCACGGCTGGCCGAGCTTTTTGCGACCCCGCATTTCGCTTTGTCGCTGGAAATCCGCGAGATCGACGCTGAGCTGAGCTGGAAAAAGAACGCCATCCACCCGCGGCTGCGCGGCAAGTGACGAGGACAAGGGCATGAGCGCACTGGACGACAATCTGCGCAAGGCAAGCGGCTATCTTGAGCGCTTCACGCGCGACGGCGTGCTGAACCATATCGCCGGCGAGGCAGTGCCGGCCGCCGACGGTGCGACTTTCGAGACGATTTCTCCTGTCGACCTGAAACCGCTCGCCAAGGTGGCGCAGGGCAAGGCGGCCGACATCGACCGCGCCGCCAAGGCAGCCAAGGCCGCTTTCCGCGAATGGGCCGCGCTATCCGGCGATGCGCGCAAGAAACTCCTGCACAAGATCGCCGACGCCATCGTGGCGCGCGCCGAGGAAATCGCCTTCGTCGAGTGCATGGACACCGGCCAGTCGCTGAAATTCATGGCCAAGGCGGCACTGCGCGGCGCCGAGAACTTCCGCTTCTATGCCGACCGCGCCCCGCAGGCGCGCGACGGCAACACCATACAAGGCCCCGGCCAGGTCAACATGACCACGCGCGTGCCGATCGGCCCGGTGGGTATCATCACCCCCTGGAATACGCCCTTCATGCTGTCGACATGGAAGATCGCGCCGGCGCTCGCCGCCGGCTGCACGATCGTCCACAAGCCGGCCGAATTCTCGCCGCTGAGCGCGCGGTTGCTGGTCGAGATCGCCGAGGAAGCAGGGCTGCCCAAGGGCGTCTGGAACCTCGTCAATGGCCTCGGCGAGGAAGCCGGCAAGGCGCTGACCGAGCATCCCGACATCAAGGCGATCGGCTTCGTCGGCGAAAGCCGCACCGGCTCCATGATCATGAAGCAGGGCGCCGATACGCTGAAACGCGTGCATTTCGAACTGGGCGGCAAGAACCCTGTCGTCGTCTTCGCCGATGCCGATCTCGAACGCGCCGCCGACGCCGCCGTCTTCATGATCTATTCGCTGAATGGCGAGCGCTGCACGTCGTCCTCGCGCCTGCTGGTCGAGGCCTCGATCCACGACAAGTTCACGGCCCTCGTTGCCGAGAAGGCGAAACGCATCAAGATTGGCCACCCGCTCGATCCCGAGACCGTGGTCGGCCCGCTGATCCATCCGGTGCACGAAAAGAAGGTGCTGTCCTATATCGAGATCGCCAAGTCGGAGGGCGTCACCGTCGCCGCCGGCGGCACCAAGTTCGATGGCCCGGGTGGCGGTTGTTATGTTGCCCCCACCCTCTTCACCGGCGCCAACAACACCATGCGCATTGCACGCGAGGAGGTTTTCGGACCGGTGCTGACCGCCATCCCGTTCAAGGACGAGGCGGAGGCGCTGGAGATCGCCAACGACACGCAGTACGGTCTCACCGGCTATCTGTGGACGTCGGATGTGACGCGCGCCTTCCGCTTCACCGAAGCGCTGGAAGCCGGCATGATTTGGGTGAATTCGGAAAATGTGCGTCACTTGCCGACGCCGTTCGGCGGTGTGAAGAATTCCGGCATCGGCCGCGACGGCGGCGACTGGTCGTTCGATTTCTACATGGAAACCAAGAACATCGCTTTCGCGACCAAGCCGCACGCCATCCAGAAGCTTGGCGGCTGACGCCGTGCAGCGCGGTGAAAACCGCGCCGCGACATATGAGGAGGAACCTGATGTCTTTGCCGCAACCCAATCTCTATCCCGCCTTCAACATCGTGCGGCTGAGCCATGTCGAACTCGCAGTCACGGATCTGGCGAAATCGCGCGCGTTCTATGTCGATACGCTCGGCCTGCAGGTGACCGACGAAAGCAAGGACGCAATCTACCTGCGCGCGCTGGAAGAGCGCGGCCATCACTGCATCGTTTTGAGGAGGGCCGACAAGGCGGAGGCCCGCGACCTCGGCTTCAAGCTTTATAGCGAGGAAGACCTCGACAAGGCGGAACACTTCTTCAAGGGCAAGGGCCTGCCGGTGGAATGGGTCGAGCGCCCATACCAGTCACGCACTTTCCGCACACGCGATCCGCACGGCATTCCGCTCGAATTCTATTCCAAGATGGACCGCCTGCCGCCGATCCACCAGAAATACGCGCTCTACAAGGGTGTGAAGCCGCTGCGCATCGACCACTTCAACTGCTATTCGCCGAATGTCGATGAATCGGTGGCCTTCTACAACGAGCTCGGCTTCCGCGTGACCGAATACACGGAAGATGCCGAGACCGGCAAATTGTGGGCGGCCTGGACGCATCGCAAGGGCGGCGTGCACGACATCGCCTTCACCAACGGTCGCGGCCCGCGCCTGCACCACGTCGCCTTCTGGGTGCCGACGCCGCTCAACATCATCGACCTGCTCGACCTGATGGCCACCACCGGCTGGCTGGCCAATATCGAGCGCGGCCCGGGCCGGCATGGCATTTCCAATGCCTTTTTCCTCTACGTCCGCGACCCCGACAACCACCGTATCGAGATCTATTGCTCGGACTACCAGACGGTCGACCCGGATCTCGAGCCGATCAAATGGGATTTGAAGGACCCGCAGCGACAGACGCTGTGGGGCGCGCCGGCACCACGTTCCTGGTTCGAGGAAGGCAGCGTTTTCGCCGGCGTCGAGCCGCGCGAGCCCGATCTCGCCGCTTCGCCCATCATCGCTCCGTGACCGGCCTGCGGCCGATACTGATATCCACGAGGAACCGGGCATGAGCGCATTGGCACGCATCGCCACCTTCACCGCCGGCGGCAAGACACGCTACGGCGCCATCACCGATACCGGCGCCATCGATCTTTCCGGTCGCCATGGCGGCCAATGGCCGACCCTGCGGGAGGTCATCGAGGCCGGCGCCCTGCGGCGGCTGGCGGAAGAAGCAGCGGGATTGCCGGTCGATTTCGGCCTGTCCGACATCGCCTATGAAATCCCGGTACCAATGCCGGAGAAAATCATCTGCGTCGGCGTCAATTTTCCCGACCGCAACGAGGAGTACAAGGACGGCCAGGCCGCACCTTCGAACCCTTCGCTGTTCATCCGCTTTCCGCGTTCCTTCGTCGGCCACGGCGCCAATCTGGTGCGGCCACCGGAATCGCCGCAGCTCGACTATGAGGGCGAAATCGTCATCGTCATCGGCAAGGGCGGCCGCCGCATTTCTGAAGCCGCCGCGCTCGACCATATCGCGGCACTTTCGCTGTGCAACGAAGGCACCATTCGCGACTGGGTGAGACACGCCAAGTTCAACGTCACCCAGGGCAAGAACTTCGACCGCACCGGCTCGATCGGCCCCTGGCTCGTGCCCTTCACCGGCGAGGCGCAGATCGCCGACATCAAGCTGCAGACCCGCGTCAATGGCGAGGTCCGCCAGAGCGATCGCACCAGCCGCATGATCTTCTCCTTTCGCAAGATCATCGCCTATATTTCGACCTTCACGACGCTGGTGCCCGGCGATGTCATCGTCACCGGCACGCCGACCGGCGCCGGCGCCCGTTTCGATCCGCCGATCTGGCTGAAGCCGGGCGACGTGATCGAAGTCGAGGCCGACGGCATCGGCATCCTGCGCAACGGAGTTGTTGACGAGTGAGCGCGACGACCATGACCCCCGCCGAAATCGAGGATGCCGCGCAGCGCCTGTTCGCGGCCGAGCGCAACCGGCGCCAGATCCGCCTGCTCAGCCTCGATTTCCCGAAGGCGACGATGGACGACGCCTATAAGGTGCAGGCGGCGCTGGTGAAGAAGAAGCGCGATGCCGGCGCCATTGCGAAGGGCTGGAAGATCGGCCTGACCTCCAAGGCCATGCAATCGGCGCTCAACATCGACATCCCGGATTCCGGCATTCTCTTCGACGACATGTTCTTCGCCGACGGCGGCACGGTACCGGCCAATCGCTTCATCCAGCCGCGCATCGAGGCCGAGATCGCCTTCGTCATGAAGGCGCCGCTGCGCGGCCCGAACGCCACCATCTTCGATGTGTTGAACGCCACCGACTACATCACGCCGGCGCTCGAAATCCTCGATACGCGCATCGAGCGCGTCAACAAGGAGACCGGCAAGGTCCGTACCTTCTTCGATACCATTTCCGACAATGCCGCCAATGCCGGCATCGTGCTGGGTGGAAGGCCGATCCGCCCGCAGGAGGCCGACATGCGCTGGATCGGCGCCATCGTCTCGCGCAATGCCGAGGTGGAGGAAACCGGCCTGGGCGCCGGCGTGCTGAACCATCCGGCCATGGGCATCGTCTGGCTGGCCAACCGCCTTCATGCCTATGGAATGGAGATCGCCGCCGGCGAGGTCGTTCTCTCCGGTTCCTTCGTCCGCCCGGTGGAGGCACGCCATGGCGACACCATCGTCGCCGATTTCGGTGCTTACGGCACGATCAGCGTCTTCTTCGAATAGAACCCGCCAAAGGCCCGATCTGCAAGGCCGGCCCGTGCAAACAGATGCCGGTCGGCCGAACGACCCCTGTTCACGGCAATTCCGGTTCGATGTCATAGGGGCTAACCGGCCCTGTCCGGCGAAACGCTTCCGGCGTTAAGCATCCATTCGCCAAGCTTTGCATCAGCATGCCTTGGACAGCCGGAACCCCCATATCACCAATAATTTGGTTAGATGTGCCTGCTATCACCCGCTCGTGCCCAAACGGCGTTCGAGAGTGGAAGCGTAGACGTGTTCAAGATTGGCCGAGGCAAGCATCATGCCTGAGATCAGGCCGGTCACGGCCCAGGATCTGCCGGCTGTTGCCTCGCTGTTCCAGCGCCTGTTGCGCCGGAACGGCGTGGAGCCAAACGCGCTCGCCGATTATCTCAGGACACTCTTCCTGGAAGGCCCCAACTACGATCCGGAACTGGCTTCGAAGGTGCATGTGCGCGACGATGGCACCGTCAGCGGGTTCCTGGGTGTCTTTCCGCTTGCCATGGAACATGCGGGCAAACCGCTGCGTGCCGCCGTCTGCGGAACGTTCATGGTCGACGCGCATGGTGACGACCCCTTCGCCGGCGCCCGGCTGTTGAGAGACGTGCTTTCCGGCCCTCAGGATCTTTCCTTCACCGAGACCTCCAACGATCTTTCCACCGCGCTCTGGCAGACGGTGGACGGAAACATCCTGCCGGCCTACAGCCTTGAATGGCTGCGCATCCTGCGGCCGGCATCCTTCGTTTCGGAACTCGCCGGCGAGCAATTGCCGGTGGCTCGGCTCGTTTCCCCGCTGATGCGCCCTTTCGATGCGCTGGCGCGCCGTGGCAAGGCCAGTTGGGCCGGCTATGTGCCGCTGGCCAGCCGCGCCGACTCTTTTAGCGATGCCGATGCGAGCGAAGATGAGGCGGCGGAACTCATTCCAGGTTTCCTGCGCCAGTTCGCGCTGCGTCCAAACTGGAACGCCGACCGCCTGCGCTACATGCTGGCGCAGGCACGCGACAAGGCGCTGCATGGCGAGCGGGTTCTGCGTGTCGTCCGTTCCCGCACAGGCGCGCCCGTCGGCCTGTTCCTCTACTACGGCGACAAGGGTCGTATCGGCAGGGTCGTGCAGATCATGTCGCTTCCCGGCCGCGAGGCGATCGTCATCGACCGCATGCTGCGCCACGCCGATTCCCGCGACATGGCTGCGCTGCGTGGCCGTGCCCAGCCTCAGCTCCTGACGGCCATGATGGGGCGCAAGATCGCTTTCGTTCACGCGGCCTCCACCATCGTCCACTCGCGGCATCCGGAACTGGTCGACGCGTTCAATGGCGGACGCGCCTTCATCAACGGGCTTGCCGGCGAAGGCTGGACACGCCTGATCGGCGATCGTTTCGCATGACGGCGGTTCCATGTGCGGTATAGCGGGCTATTTCGGTGATGGCGTGGCGCCGGCGGACGCGGTGCCGCTTCTGTCCGGCATGGCCGACGCCCTGGCGCATCGGGGCCCGGACGACAGCGGCATTTATACCGACCGCGACATCGGATTGACGCATCGCCGCCTGTCGATCGTCGGCCTGGCGGACGGCCATCAGCCGATGCTGGACGGGTCCGACAATCTGGTCATTTCCTACAATGGCGAGATCTTCAACTATGTCGAATTGCGCGCCCGGCTGATCGCCGGCGGGCGGCGCTTCCGCACCCAATCGGATACCGAGGTGATCCTGCACCTCTACGACGAAATGGGGCTCGACTGCCTGCACGAGCTCAACGGCGATTTCGCCTTCGCGCTCTGGGATACGAAACTCCGGCGCATGGTGCTGGCGCGCGACCGCATGGGTGTTCGCCCGCTCTTCCATGCCAAGCGCGGCGACACCTTGTTCTTCGCTTCCGAGATCAAGGCGCTTCTCACCGTACCCGGCATCGCGGCAGAGCTCGATCCGTACGCGCTGGATCAGATCTTCACCCTGTGGACGCCATTGGCACCACGAACGATCTTCCGCGGCATTTCCGAATTGCCGCCCGGCCATCTGATGCTGATCGAGCGCGGCCGAACGGAAATACGCCCCTGGTGGCGGCAGAGTTTCCCTGACGCGGGCGATGTCCAGCACAAGCCGGATGCCGTCGAAGAACTGCGGGCACTGCTCGACGACGCCACGCGCATTCGCCTTCGAGCCGACGTGCCTGTCGGCTCCTATTTGTCGGGCGGACTGGATTCCTCCCTGATTTCGGCGCTGGCCGCACGCGCCGTGCCCGGCAATCTCAGGACATTCTCGCTCGGCTTCGATACCCAGGAGCACGACGAAAGCCGCTGGCAGGCGATGATGGCGGCGACGCTCGGCGTTGAACACCATGCGGTTCGTTGCACCGCCAACGATATTGGACGCCTGTTCCCGGACGTGGTCAGGCATGTCGAGCGGCCGATCCTGCGCACGGCGCCGGCGCCATTGGGAAAATTGTCGGCACTGGTGCATGACCACGGTCTGAAGACCGTGCTGACTGGCGAGGGCGCCGATGAACTGTTTGCCGGCTATGATATTTTCCGCGAGGCAAAGCTGCGCCGTTTCTGCGGCAGGCAACCGCAGTCGCGTCTGCGTCCGTTGCTGTTCCAGCGCCTCTATCCCTATTTGCCAGGCTTGAAGCGGCAATCGCCGGAATATCTGGCGAAGTTCTTCGGCGCCGGCGACGACAAGATCGATGATCCGCTCTATTCGCACCGACCGCGCTTTCGCTCCACCGGATCGGCCAAGCTCTTCTTTTCCACCAGCCTCAAGGAACAGCTCGGCACCTATGATGCAACGGCGGAACTGGCGGCAATGCTGCCGGCGGACTTCCCGCGCTGGCATCCGTTGCACCAGGCGCAATATCTCGAGACCAGCTTCCTGCTGCCGGGATATATCCTTTCCGCGCAGGGCGATCGTATGATGATGGCGAACGGCGTTGAAGGCCGTTTTCCTTTCCTCGACCCGCGCCTCATCGACTTTGCTGCCGCCCTGCCCCCGGACATGAAGCTGCATGGCCTCAGGGAGAAGCATATTCTCAAACAGGCCGCGAAAGGCCTGGTGCCGGAGCCGATCATCGAGAGACCGAAGCAACCTTATCGCGCGCCCGACAGCCAGGCCTTCGCCGCAGCGCCGCCGGACTATCTGGAGGACCTTCTGTCGGAAAAGACGGTTGGAAAAGGCGGCCTGTTCAATGCCCCGGCCGTGGAAAAACTGAAGAGCAAGATGCTTCGCCAGGGAGCGAGCAGTTTTCGCGACGACACGGCCTTTATCGGGATTGTCTCGACCCAACTCTGGTTGGATACATTTCTCACACGCTAAGACGAGCAGATAACAGCGGAACCAAGAACATGGCGGACGACATCAAGGCAACGATACGGGCCTTCATCTTCGAGAACTTCCTGTTCGGCGACGAAAGCCAGCCGCTTCCGGACGAAATGTCCCTGATCGACAACGATCTTGTCGATTCGACCGGCATTCTCGAACTGGTCGGCTTCATCGAGAAGCGGTTCGAAATGAAGGTCGAAGACCGGGAAATCGTACCGGCCAACCTCGATTCCGTCGCCCGCATCGTCGGCTATGTCGGCCGAAAGCAGGCAAGCTAGGCGGCGGGATTGCAATGCGCCTCGAAGAGCATCTTCACGCAAGATCGGCTGATCGAGGCCAGCATACGGCGCTTGTTTGCAACGACAGCAGGCTGAGCTACGCCGAACTCTGGCAGTCGGCGCGTCGCCTGGCGTCGTCGCTCCACGCCGCGCACGTCTGCAAGGGCGACCGCGTCATCGTGTTCATGGACAACAGCCAGGAGGCCGTGATCGCGGCTTTCGCGATATGGACGGCAGGCGCCGTACTCGTGCCTGTCCATCCGACGGCAAAGGCCGCCCGCATTGCCTTCGTCGCCAATCATTGCCGGGCCTCCGTCATTCTGGCACAGGGGCGACTGGCTCCCGTCGTGGCGGAATCTACGCCACTCATCGTCAACTCCGCGCACATCGTGCTGACGACGCCGCACGCGGCTCTGCCAGACGCGACCCCGCTGTCTGACTGCCTGCTTGCCGAACCGTTGCCTGACGGGAGCGAGCATCGAGCGGACAAGGATCTAGCAGCAATCCTCTACACCTCGGGCTCCACTGGCGAGCCCAAGGGTGTGATGATGACGCATGTCAATCTCGACGCCGCAACTGGCTCGATCGTTTCCTATCTGGAAAACACGCAAGACGACGTCATCCTCAGCGTATTGCCGCTGTCGTTCGGTTATGGCCTGACGCAATTGATGACGGCTGTTGTCTGCGGCGGAACGCTTGTCCTCGAAAAATCCTTCGCGTTCCCTTACGCGGTTTTTGAACGCCTGCAGGCAGAACGCGCAACCGGTTTCCCGCTGGTGCCGTCGATGGTCGCGATGATGCTGCAGATGCGCGAGCTTGATCCTGTATTGTTTTCGAGCCTGCGTTATGTGACCAGCGCGGCGGCTCCGCTGCCGGTCGATCATATTCACCGGCTAAGGACAATTCTGCCCGACGCGCGCTTTTATTCGATGTACGGCCAGACGGAATGCATTCGCGCTTCTTTCCTGCCACCTAGTCAGTTGGAACAACGGCCAGGTTCCGTGGGGATCGCCATCCCCGGAGCAAAGGCCTATGTGGTCGATGACACCGGCAGGCGAACCGCACCCGGCGCTGTCGGTGAGTTGGTGATCAGCGGACCGAACGTCATGCAAGGTTATTGGGAGGCGCCGCAGGCGACAGCCGCAGCTTTGCGCCCCGACCCGGAGACCGGAGGCCTGAGGCTTCACACCGGCGACCTCTTCACCGCCGATGCGCAAGGGTTCCTGACCTTTGTGTCCCGACGCGACGACATCATCAAATCGCGCGGCGAAAAAGTATCGCCCAAGGAAGTCGAAGCGGTCCTTCATACCTTGCCGGGTATCGTCGAAGCGCTTGTTGTCGGGGTTCCGGACCCCGTTCTAGGCCAGGCGATCAAGGCACTGGTCGTGCCGGCCGAACCCGGTTCGATCAGCGAACGCGACGTGTTGCGCCACTGCGCTAGCCTTCTCGAGGACTACATGGTTCCCAAATCCGTCGAATTCGTCGTCGAACTGCCAAAGACCGAAACCGGAAAGCTTAGCCGGCGTCTCGCCGCGACGATGCCGACCGCCAGCGAGGGCCTACCTGAGTGACCAAGCACTTCTCCGCAGCCGTTCTCGACTTCGATCCGGCAGCCGAAACGGAACGTATCGCCAAGGCAATGCGTGAAAGCCTACGCAAGGGTATGCGCCGACGCGGTCTTGTCATCGGCCTGTCGGGCGGCATCGATTCCAGCGTCTGCGCCGGCCTTGCCGCGAGGGCGCTTGGAGCTTCGAACGTCTTTGCCGTGCTGATGCCGGAAAGCGATTCTGACCCGGAGAGCCTGCGGCTTGGCTCCCAGGTGGCCGATACATTCGGCATCGATCGCACCGTCGAGGACATGGCGCCGATGCTGAGCGCCATGGGCTGTTATGCGCGTCGCGATGCCTTCATCCGCGAAGTGGAGCCGAATTACGGCCCGGGCTGGGCCTCCAAAGTCGTGTTCGACAATGGACTGACCACCGGCGGCTACAATCTGTCGTCTCTGGTCGTGCGGGCGCCCGACGGCACCGAACGCAAGCTGCGCCTGCCGGTGGAGGTCTATCTCGGCATCGTCGCGGCGACCAATATGAAGCAGCGCACGCGCAAGCAGCTCGAATATTACCACGCCGACCGGCTGAACTATGCGGTGCTCGGCACCCCGAACCTCTTGGAATACGACCAGGGCTTCTTCGTCAAGAATGGCGACGGCGCCGCCGACATCAAGCCGATCGCGCATCTTTACAAGACACAGGTCTACCGGCTCGCCGAATATCTCGGCGTTCCGGCCGAGATACGCGCCCGGCCGCCGACCACCGACACCTATTCCCTGCCGCAGACGCAGGAGGAGTTCTATTTCGTCCTGCCTTACGACAAGATGGATCTTTGCCTCTATGGTCTCGACCATCAGGTGCCCGCGGCCGAAGTCGCCCAGGCTATAGGCTTGGATGCCGATCAGGTCGAACTCGTCTGGAAGGATATAGCAGCCAAGCGCAAGGCCGCGCGCTATCTGCACATGCCGCCCCAACTCGTCATCGCGTAAGGCGCGACCGCTTTTTTGCCAGCAAGAAACAGAAACGCGGGCGGCCAGCTTCCAGCGCAAGTTTCGCTCGCCCGGGCTCTAGAAATGTAGCCGCTTACTCTGCGTCGAAGCACTATCATTGCGCCAATGCGATGGAAGCGAGCGCCATGAAATTTTGCCGGCAGAAACCGGCAGATGGCCGTCCGCGCCCGCACCAGTCTGTTCAAACACGAAATTGGGCCAACGATGGATCTTCTTTATCAGACCCACTCCCCTTACGCGCGCAAGGTCCTGGTCTTTGCCCATGAAGCCGGTCTTGCCGGGCGGCTGCGTGTCATCCACCATGAAACCAGTCCGACCAATCGCAACGATGCGGTCTTTGCCGTCAACCCGTTGGGCAAGGTTCCGGTTCTCGTACTGGAGGACAGCGAGGCAATCTTCGATTCGGTCGTGATCTGCGACTATCTGAACACGCTCGCCGGGCAGCGCCAGCTGATACCCGCCGACGGACCGAGGCGCTGGGTCGCCTTGCGTATGCAGGCGATCGCCCAGGGACTATGCGAAGCGGGTATCGCGCTGCGCTGGGAAACGACACGGCGGCCGGAACATTTGCGCTACCCGCCCTTAGCCGAAGGCATGACAACGAAGCTGGTCGAATCCTACGATTATCTCGAGCGGGATGGCGTGCTCGATGAGCCGCTCCATATCGGACATATCGCAATCGCCACCGCTCTCGACTGGCTGGCATTCCGCAAACTGCCGGATTTCGAGACAGGAAGGCCTCGGCTTTCGAAATGGTACCGCGCATTCCTGCAGCGACCTTCAATGCAGGCTACTGTCTACGACGGAGAAACACACGATTGATTTATGGGTGAGGAGCGGTCGGCGGAGCCGCTCGCTCGACCATTGCCTGTCGATTGAAGCCGACGAACGATTTGAAGCTGGGACCATCAGCCTGCTGTCAGTCTGCGTAGGATGTGACGGGGCCGGCTTGGGGCCTCGCGGCGGCCGTTTGCCTGCTGCCGGCAGCGTTGGCACGCCCTGAACGCAAAAAACCCGGCTGATCGCCGGGTTTTTGATTTGGTTGCGGGAGTAGGATTTGAACCTACGACCTTCAGGTTATGAGCCTGACGAGCTACCGGGCTGCTCCATCCCGCGTCAACCGAGTTTATGTAAGCATTTGCCTACATAAAATCCACCGATCCGCCAAATGAAAGGGCCGCTTTCGCGGCCCGTGATCCCGTTGGCGGGCCGTATCGTAAGGAGAAGATTTAACGTGCGTTTGGCAGACCTGGCAGCGACCTACTCTCCCGCGTCTTGAGACGAAGTACCATCAGCGCTGGAGCGTTTCACGGCCGAGTTCGGAATGGGATCGGGTGCAGCCGCTCCGCCATAACCACCAGGTCGGCAAAACGCACGTTATTCGAGAAGCTGTTTTGTGCCTGGCGACTGCAGTTTCTTCCGGGCAAGGCCCGCAAGCGCGACTGCGCGTCGCCGGTTTTCCGGCGCCCCCGCGGAGCATAGGCCCTGTAAGGGCCGCTCATGCGTGAGCGCTGGTTTGATGAACATTAGGAATGAGAACGATCAAGCCGATCGAACTATTAGTACCGGTAAGCTTCAAGCGTTGCCGCTCTTCCACACCCGGCCTATCAACGTGGTCGTCTTCCACGGTTCTCAGGGAATACTCGTTTCAAGGTGGGTTTCCCGCTTAGATGCCTTCAGCGGTTATCCCGTCCGGATATAGCTACCCTGCTATGCGGCTGGCGCCACAACAGGTCCACCAGAGATCCGTCCATCCCGGTCCTCTCGTACTAGGGACAGATCCTTTCAATATTCCTACACCCACGGCAGATAGGGACCGAACTGTCTCACGACGTTCTGAACCCAACTCACGTACCGCTTTAAATGGCGAACAGCCATACCCTTGGGACCTGCTCCAGCCCCAGGATGCGATGAGTCGACATCGAGGTGCCAAACAACCCCGTCGATATGGACTCTTGGGGGTCATCAGCCTGTTATCCCCGGCGTACCTTTTATCCGTTGAGCGATGGCCCTTCCACGCGGGACCACCGGATCACTATGACCGACTTTCGTCTCTGCTCGACTTGTCAGTCTCGCAGTCAGGCAGGCTTATGCCATTGCACTCAGCGAACGATTTCCGACCGTTCTGAGCCCACCATCGCGCGCCTCCGTTACTCTTTAGGAGGCGACCGCCCCAGTCAAACTACCCACCATACATTGTCCCGGACCCGGATAACGGGCCGCGGTTAGACATCCATAGTAATAAGGGTGGTATTTCAAGGGTGGCTCCACCAAGGCTGGCGCCCTGGCTTCAAAGCCTACCACCTATCCTACACATGCCACTACGAATGCCAATGTAAAGCTATAGTAAAGGTGCACGGGGTCTTTCCGTCTAACCGCAGGAACCCCGCATCTTCACGGGGAATTCAATTTCACTGAGTCTATGCTGGAGACAGCGGGGAAGTCGTTACGCCATTCGTGCAGGTCGGAACTTACCCGACAAGGAATTTCGCTACCTTAGGACCGT